>NZ_CP080415.1:412500-3097500 GCF_019457455.1 Shewanella sp. FJAT-52076 | reverse complement strand
GTGCAAACTCGCAAGAGGAAGTATACGGTGTGACGCCTGCCCGGTGCCGGAAGGTTAATTGATTGGGTTATCGCAAGAGAAGCTCATGATCGAAGCCCCGGTAAACGGCGGCCGTAACTATAACGGTCCTAAGGTAGCGAAATTCCTTGTCGGGTAAGTTCCGACCTGCACGAATGGCGTAATGATGGCCACGCTGTCTCCAGCCGAGACTCAGTGAAGTTGAAATTGCGGTGAAGATGCCGTATACCCGCGGCTAGACGGAAAGACCCCGTGAACCTTTACTATAGCTTGGCACTGAACATTGACCCTACATGTGTAGGATAGGTGGGAGACTTTGAAGCGGGAACGCCAGTTCTCGTGGAGTCAACCTTGAAATACCACCCTTGTAGTGTTGGTGTTCTAACCTCGGTCCATGAATCTGGACTAGGGACAGTGCCTGGTGGGTAGTTTGACTGGGGCGGTCTCCTCCCAAAGAGTAACGGAGGAGCACGAAGGTTGGCTAAACACGGTCGGACATCGTGTGGTTAGTGTAATGGCACAAGCCAGCTTAACTGCGAGACAGACACGTCGAGCAGGTACGAAAGTAGGTCATAGTGATCCGGTGGTTCTGCATGGAAGGGCCATCGCTCAACGGATAAAAGGTACTCCGGGGATAACAGGCTGATACCGCCCAAGAGTTCATATCGACGGCGGTGTTTGGCACCTCGATGTCGGCTCATCACATCCTGGGGCTGAAGTCGGTCCCAAGGGTATGGCTGTTCGCCATTTAAAGTGGTACGCGAGCTGGGTTCAGAACGTCGTGAGACAGTTCGGTCCCTATCTGCCGTGGGCGTTGGAAGATTGAGGGGGGTTGCTCCTAGTACGAGAGGACCGGAGTGAACGAACCGCTGGTGTTCGGGTTGTCATGCCAATGGCATTGCCCGGTAGCTACGTTCGGAATCGATAACCGCTGAAAGCATCTAAGCGGGAAGCGAGCCCCAAGATGAGTCTTCCCTTGGACCTTGAGTCCACTGAAGAGCCGTCCGAGACCAGGACGTTGATAGGCAGGGTGTGTAAGCGTTGTGAGGCGTTGAGCTAACCTGTACTAATGACTCGTGCGGCTTAACCATACAACCCAGATGGGTTTCAGATGGTGTAGATAGTCTTGAAGAGACCAGACTTGATTGAAGTGATAACTCAATAGCACAGAATACCGGTCGCTTAGCTCAGCCGGGAGAGCACCTCCCTTACAAGGAGGGGGTCACTGGTTCGATCCCAGTAGCGACCACCATCATTTTCTGCGTAATGCAGCTTTCCGAATTAACAAATTTGTCTGGTGACAATAGCGCTCTGGTCCCACCTGATCCCATTCCGAACTCAGTAGTGAAACGGAGCAGCGCCGATGGTAGTGTGGGGTCTCCCCATGTGAGAGTAGGTCATTGCCAGACGCCTAATTTGGGCCTAGCCCAAAGGAGCGGTAGTTCAGTTGGTTAGAATACCGGCCTGTCACGCCGGGGGTCGCGGGTTCGAGTCCCGTCCGCTCCGCCAACATAAAGACGAAAGCCTCTGCAGCAATGCAGAGGCTTTTTTCATTTTACAACATTTGCACTTGGTGTTGTCGCGTCGCGGATAAATCCGCCCCAGCTACGCTAAAGCTTCGCGCTCGTTGCCTTGTGGCTGTGCCACACTCGCCCACAAACTTAAGTGAAAAGCCTCATCTTCGGATGGGGCTTTTTGCGTTTTGTTTCCCGCGACGGAGCCCTGCGGCCTCCAGGTCGCGACACTGGCCGTGCGCGTTGAGTCCCGTCCGCTCCGCCAACTTACATGAAGCCTCGCTAGAAATAGCGGGGCTTTTTGTATTTAACGCTCCTGAAAGTGCTGCGTACTTTGTCGCGGGCGGCCCCGTCCAACAGCGTCCCTGCTTAAAAGCCCAGTTCGGCATCCATGCCTCTCGCTCGTAAGCACATCGCTTCGCGATACTTGCCCGCCAACTAAAGACGAAAGCCTCTGCACTCTTGTAAACAAGAGCGCAGAGGCTTTTTTCGTTTTACAACATTTGCACTTGGTCTTGGTGTTGGTGTTGGTGTTGTGGCGTCGTGGATAAATCCGCCCCAGCTACGCTAAAGCTTTGCGCTAATCTACACGGATGTAGAGAAGGTAGAAAACGTCTGGAACGGTTTTCTACCGTAAGCTTGTGGCCCGCCATACTCGTCAGCCAACTTACACAGAGCCTCCTCTGGGCGTGCCCGCCGAAATAGTGGGGCTTTTTTGTATTTATCGCGCCCGAAAGTACGCAGCACTTTCGAGAGCTTCGAATGGCTGCCTCACCGGATCGCGTGGCGTGTCTTGTGCAGCCGTATTCTTCTTTGGCAGCCCAGGCTGGCATCTGATAGTGGTAGATTGGCGTCTGAAAGCCTTGAAGGACAGCATGTGCCGAAAAGGCTTTGCCTCTCATTCACAAACACATTGCTTTGCCACACGCTCTGCTAACTTAAAGACGAAATTCCTCGGATGCTCTTTGAACCATGAGTCTGGGTATCGTCTCATTTTCTGGCGTTGAAACCTTGATGGTGCCTTTCAGAGTGACCGTTTTAACGCGCATTGGGTGAAGTGGATACTGAAAGGTGTGGTATCTAAACTGAGCATGCAGTTTGTCCCTTTGGTCGTTTAACTAAGCAAATATCATTGCGATGTTCTAACTGGTTGCTGAAGGTTTTTCAGAGCGGAACACTGCTTAACCTGGACTCTTTGCACCAAGGTAAGCATTAAGCATCTTCAGCGCAGTACCAGGCGGCGTTATGCCATTTACGTTCCGATGGTGCTTGATAGACTAATCGGCCATTAAACAGCGTTTTAGGCCGTTTTGCTCGGGGCTAATCTACAAATGTTAGAGACAACTTATGTCGTCAATCGGGCATCCGCTGGGCGCAGTAAGCTGCATGTATTGATAAACAGACTTTTGTGGCTGAAAAAGCCGCAACCAAGCGGTTTTCATTAAAAAGTGCTTTACCTTTAAGGGGGCTTTTTGCATAATGCCCTCCGTCAACAGGGGTGTAGTTCCAATTGGTAGAACAGCGGTCTCCAAAACCGACGGTTGCGGGTTCGAGTCCTGCCACCCCTGCCATATACCAGAAAGGCCGTTCAGAAATGAACGGCCTTTCGTCTTTTTGACGTTTGGTTAATTTGGGTTCCCCGCTTTAAGCTGCGGCCGCGCTGCGATTTAGTCCTCCAACAGGCTTCGCAGCATCCAGGCGTTCTTTTCATGAATACTGACCCTTTGGGTGAGCAAATCCACAGAGGCTTCGTCACCACTTTCTGCCGCAAGCGGAATGAGCGCTCTGGCACTGCGGATAATGATTTCCTGGCCTTCTATCAGGCTGGCAATCATATCTCTGGCATTGAGGCCACCTGTGTCTTCCTGGATGTCGGTTATTGCGGCAAAGGCGCTGTAAGAACCTATGGCTTTTACACCCAAGGCTCGAACACGCTCTGCAATGCTGTCCACGGCAAGGGCAAGTTCGGTATACTGCTGCTCAAACATGAGGTGCAGACTGGTGAACATAGGGCCGGTTACGTTCCAGTGAAAGCTGTGGGTCTTGAGATACAGGCCATAGCTGTCAGCCAATAGCTTATAGAGACCTTTGGCGATGGCGAGGCGATTTTGTTGGTCGATACCGTTGTTGATCATAATAGTCTCCTCCTGTTTTTGATTTAATCAGAATAATGAATCGTTCCTGCTGTTTGAAATTGAAATAACAGATTGGAACGTTCGATTCGATAAATAGGAAGGGCAATGGAAAAAACGGCATATCTGGATGCTATGGGAATCGCCCGTTGGCGTGAGGTTGGCAAGCCTGCGCCTCTATCGCCTGAGCTCAAGCGGGCGATTAACAGCATGTTTAATCATCCTCTGTTCGCTGAGCTTGAATGCCAGATTGAAGAGTCCTTCATTGCGCTCACACCATGTTCCGGTGAAAGCCACTCTGTGTTAATGGGGCAACTGGATACGCCGGAAGGTAAGCGAGCGCTCTGGCGTGCGCTCAGGGCCTGCGGAGCCTTGTAATGAAGATTGAGACATTACGTCAGCAAGATGCACCCAAAATGGCACTCATTGAGTCTGAGGCACATTCCCGTCCGATGTCGGAGGGGGCGCTGCTCGATTGTTTCGGTCCTCTGTATCGCTGCTGCGGACTCTACCGGGACGATGTGCTGCTGGGATTTACCATAGTGCAGCAGATTATGGATGAGGCAACCCTGTTTGATATTTGCGTGCTTCCCTCGGCACAGGGGGAAGGGCTGGGTAAGTTACTGCTCCAACAGGTGATTGCCGATGCACGTAGCCATGGTGCACAGGTGCTGATGTTGGAGGTTCGTGCCTCCAATATGGCCGCCATTGGCCTGTATCAGCGCCTGGGATTCACTGAGATTGGCAGGCGCAAGGGTTATTACCCAACGGCCGAAGGCCGCGAGGATGCGGTATTGATGGATTTAAGGCTGGAGCACGGCTGAGCCTGTTCTGCACGGATAACCCAATAAAAAACGGCGCCAATGCGCCGTTTTCAGTTTTAAAGCAGGCTTAATGGCAAACCTGCTTATTTGACTTCCTTGCCCTGTGCCTGCAGGTCGGCATGGTAGCTTGAGCGTACCAGCGGGCCACAGGCGGCGTGGCTGAAACCCAGATCTTCGGCAATGGCTTTCAGCTCATCAAATTCCTGTGGGCTCACGTAGCGCTCTACCGGCAGGTGGAACTTGGACGGCTGCAGGTACTGGCCCAGGGTCAGCATGTTTACATCGTGGGCACGCAGATCTTTGAGCACCTGAATGATCTCTTCGTTGGTTTCACCCAGACCCATCATCAAACCGGACTTGGTTGGAATATTGGGGTGACGCTCTTTAAAGCGCTTGAGCAGATCCAGCGACCACTGATAGTTGGCGCCCGGGCGAGCCTTGCGATAGTGCGCCGGCGCAGTTTCCAGGTTGTGGTTGAACACATCCGGTGGATTGGTGCTCAGGATATCCAGCGCAACATCGATACGGCCGCGGAAATCGGGCACCAGGGTTTCAATCTGGATGTGCGGATTCAATGCGCGGATTTCACGGATACAGTCGGCAAAGTGCTGGGCACCACCGTCACGCAGATCGTCACGGTCAACGGAGGTGATCACCACGTACTTGAGCTTCATATCGCGGATGGTCTTGGCCAGTTTAACTGGCTCATCGGCGTCAGGTTTCAGTGGGCGGCCGTGGGCCACGTCGCAGAAGGGGCAGCGGCGGGTACAAATGGCACCCAAAATCATAAAGGTGGCGGTACCGTGGTTAAAGCATTCCGCCAGGTTGGGGCAGGAGGCTTCTTCACATACAGAGTGGAGGCCGTTGCTGCGCAGCGCCTGTTTGATTTCGGTAATGCGCTGATTGGAAGCAGGCAGCTTAACCCGCAGCCAATCTGGCTTTCTGAGCATGGTTTCACGCTCGGATGGCATAATTTTTACCGGAATTCGGGCGACTTTGTCTGCGTCACGCAGTTTGACGCCCGGCTGCAATCTTTCGGGTCTGTTCATTTTATTCTGCTAATCCTTGGTGATGGACCAGGTGCTCATAGCCAAGAAGTTGGCTAAAGGTGAGGGTTAGTTTTTCACCTGCTTCGTTTACGGTATTGGGGCCGCCCAGTGCTTTACACTGAACCATTTCCAAGCCGGCATAACCGCAGGGATTGATGCGTTGGAAAGGGGAGATATCCATGTCGACATTAAGCGCCAGCCCGTGGAAAGAGCAACCACGGCGAATGCGCAGGCCAAGTGATGCAACCTTGCGCTCATCAACGTACACCCCGGGTGCATCGGCTTTTGCATAGGCGTCGATACCGTAGGCTTTCAGCATATCCACTATGCTTTGCTCTATGTGGGTGACCAGCTGACGAACGCCGATTTTAAGGCGTTTGATGTCCAGCAGGGGGTAAGCAACCAACTGACCCGGGCCGTGATAAGTCACCTGACCACCGCGGTCTACCTGAATAACAGGAATGTCGCCGGGATTGAGGATATGCTCGGCTTTACCGGCTTGCCCCTGGGTAAATACCGGAGGATGTTCAACCAACCAGAGTTCATCCGGGCTGCTTTCATCGCGGTTATCGGTGTAGTGCTGCATGGCGTGCCAGACAGTTTCATAATCCTGATTTCCCAGGTGTCTGATGTGCAGAGTCTTGGCTTGCAAGGGCTACCTCTCCCCTCTGGTTCAGCGTGGCGGCATTATACGCCGCGGATGCCGAAATGTAACACAGAAGCGCTTACAGGGCG
Source organism: Shewanella sp. FJAT-52076 (assembly GCF_019457455.1). Lineage (NCBI taxonomy): Bacteria > Pseudomonadati > Pseudomonadota > Gammaproteobacteria > Alteromonadales > Shewanellaceae > Shewanella > Shewanella sp. FJAT-52076. Next base: position 3,091,228 of record NZ_CP080415.1, on the reverse strand, counting down.
CGCCAGAATAATTAAAGTACCCGTTTTACGCCTTCGATGGCGGCAAGGGACGTGTACAGGGTTTCAATGTGGTCCTTGCTGGTGACGGTAACGCGAATGGTTACAGACAGATACGTGCCCTTACTGGACACCTTACTGGTTGGGCTGTAATCACCTGGAGCATGTTGCTGAACCACGGCGACCACGCGATCGGCCAAAGTCTCGCTGGCATCTCCCACAACCTTGAAGGGGAATGAACAGGGAAACTCCAGATATTGGTCAAAAGTGGTGTTTAGCATAGTCGATTATCTCTGTCGTGGGCTTGGGCCTCAAATATGGCGGCGATTATAGCCCAATCAAGGTCTGGGGGCGAAAAAAATGCCACCCGTAGGTGGCATTTTCATCCGAGTTGGCTTAGCTCAGCCAGCTGGCGAAGAGCTGCTTGAAGTAATCCATCAGTTTGGAGAACCAGCTGCCTTCGTTCACTTCCTGCAGTGTTACCAGCGGGAATTGTGCTATGTCTTTGCCATCCAACTGGAAATACACGCGGCCTACGACTTCGCCTTTGGCTAGTGGTGCTTCCAATGGTTTGGTCAGTTCAAAGTTGGCCTGAAGCTCTTTGCCTTTGCCGCGACGAATGGTCAGAGGCGTATCTGTGGCGACACCCAAATCAACGCTTTCACGATCGCCGTACCAAATTTGTTGGTTTACGAAGCTGTCACCGGCCTTGTAGGGGGTAACGGTTTCGAAGAAGCGGAAACCATAGGACAGAAGCTTTTTGCTTTCGGCCTTACGGGAAGCCTCGCTGCTGGCGCCCATGACCACAGAAATCAAACGCATGTCGTCCTGTGTGGCAGAGGCCACCAGGTTATAACCCGCGCCAGAGGTGTGGCCAGTCTTAATACCGTCCACGTTCATGCTCTTGTCCCACAAGAGGCCGTTACGGTTGTATTGCTTGATGCCGTTAAAGGTGAATTCTTTTTCGGAATAGATGCGGTACTCTTCCGGCACATCACGGATAAGGGCAGCACCCAGAATTGCCATGTCATAGGCGGTGGTTTTGTGGTTGTCAGAGTCCAGACCGTGGCTGTTTTCAAAGTAGCTGTCGGTCATGCCGAGCTGCTTGGCCCAGGAATTCATCATATCGACGAAAGCATCTTCGGTACCGGCAATGTGCTCGGCCATGGCCACACAGGCATCGTTACCGGACTGGATGATGATGCCACGGTTCAAATCGGCAGCTTTTACGGTTTTGCCCACCTCGATAAACATCTTTGAGGAATCGGGAAAGTTCTTTGACCAGGCATTTTTGGTGATGGTGACGTCATCTTCAGGTGAGATGTTTCCCACTTTCATTTCATGACCAATCACATAGCTGGTCATCATCTTGGTAAGGCTGGCCGGATTCAGCTGCTCATAAGCATGTTCTTCGGCAATGATTTGGCCGGTGTGATAGTCCATCAACACATAAGCTTTGGCGGCTACGGAAGGGGCATCTGGAACGACGGTCGGTGGTGCTGCAAAGGCGCTGGCAGACATAATGGCCAGGAGCAACATCGATTTTGGGGCGCTAGGTTTGATTACTTTCATCATTAACTACACGTTTTCTCAGGAGGTTTTAGTAAACGGTATGAAACCCGTCGAGTTTAACATTAATTGACAAGGGATTGCAGTGAAGGTTCCTTCATGTTCAGGATTTGGGCTCAGTAACCAGATAGCCACTTGGGTAACCCTGTTGGCGCATTTGCTGCAGCATTTTACTGGCAATACCTTCGTGGCCAAGGGGGCCCAGTTGCAGGCGATAGAGGGTATCTTTTTCCTGTAACCGATATCCGAGCTGGTATTTAGCGGCAAGTTCTTTACCCAGGCGGTTCAGCCTGTCTCTGTCCTTGGATGCGACAACCTGAATAAAGTAATGGTTGGGATCCTTACTGCTTGTGTACGCCTCATCTTCCGGCGAAGGAATGTAAATGGTTTCAATCTCGACGCGGGCGGTACCCGTGTTCAGCATGCCGAGGCGATAGGCGGCGGCGTAGGATAAATCAATGATGCGGCCCTCGTGAAATGGCCCCCTGTCATTCACCCTGACTATCACTTCTTTTTTGTTATCCAGATTACGTACGCGGACAAAGCTTGGCAGCGGCAGAGTCTTGTGAGCAGCGGTCATGCTGTACATGTCATACACCTCGCCATTGGAGGTGTGATATCCATGGAACTTGGTGCCATACCAGGAGGCGAGACCAGATTCACGGAAGTTGGCGGCAGACGCCAACACGTTATAGGACTTGCCCATAACAGTGTAGGGCTTATTGCCGCCGCGGCTGTAGGGTTCGTAACGGGGGATGGCATCGGGAACCTGGCTGACATCCGGCGCCGAGTCTGGGTAGGCATCGTGTTTTTGATGATACCTGTCCCCCTTGGAGCTGGGTTTACTGCTGCTCCCTGGCTCTGGCGAGGAAGAGCAACCGCCCAGAACGAGTGTCAGAGCCAATAAAGGCCAACAGGATTTACTACTTGGCATGGGCATGTTTAAGCTGCTCACTGAATTCATAGGCCGCCATGGCGTAAAGAGGGCTGCGATTATAACGGGTGATTACGAAAAAATTCTTAAAACCCATCCAGTATTCGTTGTGCGTTTCCTGCTCCAGTTTAAACAGCATTGCAGGCCGGGCAACATCCAGATCCCGTTTGTCCGCAAGGCCGAAGCCGCCTCCGAGTATATCGGAGGCCTTGAGGGTTAACGGGTCTCTCTGCCAGAGTGAGACCGTTGGCGGCGTTTCACCGTAGCTTTCCAATCGAAACGCGACAGGGTCGCCCGCTTGCCAGCCATGCTGATGAAAATAATTGGCCACACTGCCGATGGCGTCGGCGGGGCTGCCGAGCAAGTCTTTGCGGCCATCGCCATCAAAATCTACCCCGTAGTAACGGTAGCTGGAGGGCATAAACTGGCCAAATCCCATGGCACCGGCGTAGGAGCCCTTCAACGCGCTCACATCGAGTTTTTCTTCCTGCTCAAGTTTTTGCAATTCGCCCAGCTCCTTCAGAAAAAAACTGGCCCTGGGCAGGTAGTAAAAGCCAAGGGTATAGAGGGCGTCGCGCACGCTGAAGTTGCCCATGGTTTGGCCGTAATGGGTTTCGATGCCAATGATGGCCACAATCATCTGAGGTTCAACGCCAAACTGGGCCGATGCCTTGTTTATGGTGCTTTCGTGGGCACGCCAGAACTCAAGCCCTGCGTTCAGTCTGGCTTCGGTGAGAAAACGCGGCCGGTAGAGATGCCAGGGCTTGGCCTCCCAAGGGCGGCTGATGGCTTCAATCACCTTGGGGTTATATTGGGCATCGGCCAGAAATGCATCGATTTGGGATTGGGAAAAACCAAGCGCACTCTGGCGGGAAATAAAGCTGTCCCTGGCGGTGTCGATTTGTGTCTCGGCAGCGAGCACAAGATTGGCGGCAAGAAGGCCTGGCAACAAGGCAAGGCCCGGGGCAAAACTCATCGGCATTCCTTAGCGGTCGACAAAGCGCCTGTGGGTTTGAATGCTCATTAGAATGCCAAAACCTGTCATCAATGTCAGCATCGAGGTGCCGCCGTAGCTTATCAGGGGTAAGGGCACGCCCACCACGGGCAAAATGCCGCTGACCATGCCGATATTCACGAAGATGTACACGAAGAAAGTCAGGGTGATAGAGCCTGCCAACAAACGGGCAAAGTTGGTTTGTGCCCGCGAGGCGATGACCAATCCCCGGCCAATCACATACAGGTACATGGCGAGTAACAGAATGGCGCCGATAAGACCGAACTCTTCGCCTATGACTGCAAAGATGAAGTCGGTGTGACGTTCGGGCAGAAACTCCAACTGCGACTGGGTGCCGTGGAGCCAGCCCTTGCCGTCCACGCCACCGGAGCCGATGGCGATTTTCGACTGAATAATGTGGTAACCGGCGCCGAGCGGATCTTTTTCCGGATCCAGCAGTGTCAGTACCCGGCGGCGCTGGTAGTCGTGCATCAGGAAATACCAGAGTATCGGCAGAAACGACAGCACAGAAGCCAGTAGCCCAAGTACTATGTACCAGCTCATCCCGGACAGGAAGAGTACAAAGATGCCCGAGGCCGCCACCAGGATGGAAGTCCCCAGGTCGGGTTGCTTGGCAATCAGCAGGGTTGGAATAAGCATGATAACTGCCGCAGCCGCCAGATACCGCTTCTTCGGTGGCAGGGTAAACTTGCTGATAAACCAGGCCATGGTGATGGGGAAGGCGAGCTTGATAAGTTCAGAGGGCTGAAACTCCATAAAGCCCAGATTCAGCCAGCGCTGGGCACCTTTATTGATTTCCCCGAAAAAGTGCACCCCAAGCAGCAGGATAATCCCGGCGACATAAATCGGCAGGGCCCAGCGGCGCAGAATTTCCGGATTTATCTGTGCCATAAACAGCATGATGCCGAGAGAGAGACCCATGCGCACCAGCTGCCGCTCCAACATGGCGGGATCTTCACCCGAGGCAGACCAGATAACAAACAGGCCAAACCCCATAATGGCCAGCAGTCCAAGCAAAAGCGGTAAGTCGATGTGCATCCGTTGCCAGATATTCTTACGGGCATGATCCCTTGTCATGGTTGCACCTTCCACTGCTCATGGAGCATAAATTCATCCAGCATGGCGCGGGCCACAGGACCGGCATTGGCACCGCCCCAACCGGCGTTCTCCAATACCACAGCCAACACTATCTTGGGGGACTCAAAGGGGGCGTAAGCCACAATCAGGGCGTTGTCTCTCAGGTGCTCAGCCACCTTTTCGTGGTCGTATTTGGCATCCTGTGCCACCGAAAACACCTGCGCGGTACCTGTTTTCATGGCGGCGGTATAAGTGGCATCGGTAAAGCGCGACTTATGGGCCGTCTGACGCATGGCTTCGTTGATGATTTCCCAGTTGCGGGGATTCTTCAGCGCCACCGGGGGCATCTCTTCGGGCGGCCGCTCGATTTTGGCGCTGTTGTCTTTCATTGCCTTGAGCAGATGGGGCACAAAGCGCTTACCGCGATTGGCCAGGATTGCCGTGGCATTGGCGAGCTGAATTGGTGTTGCCGTCCAATAGCCCTGGCCAATCCCCACCGAGATGGTGTCACCGGGATACCAGGGCTGGTTGTGGCGGATACGCTTCCAGTCGGAAGAGGGCATGATGCCGGCGGACTCTTCGAAGATATCCACGCCGGTACTTTCACCAAAGCCAAATTGGTGCATAAAGGCGGCAATCTTATCTATGCCCATCTTGTGCACCATGTCGTAAAAGAAGATATCGCATGACTCGACAATGGCATGATAAACATCCACGTAGCCATGGCCCCATTTTTTCCAGTCACGCCACTTTCGTTCGACACCGGGCATTTGCCAATAGCCTGGATCCCAGATGCGGGTGCGCTCTGTGACGACCTGTTCCTCCAGCCCCATCAGTGCCATATGGGGTTTGATGGTTGAGGCGGGGGCGTACAGCCCCTGGGTGGCGCGGTTAATCAGCGGCCTTGCCTTGTCGTTTAGCAGGGCGCTGTAATCCCTGGAGCTGATCCCCTGCACAAAGAGGTTGGGATCGTAGGACGGGCTCGACACCATCGCCATGATGCCACCGTCACGGGGATCGATAGCCACTATGGTGCCACGACGCCCGGACAGCAGTTCCATGGCCTTTTTCTGCAAATTGATGTCCAATGTCAAGTAGAGATCCTGACCCGGCTCCGGCGGTACGGTTTTCAGGGTACGAATGGTTCGGCCACGGTTGTTGACCTCTTCTTCCAGGTGCCCTGGTTTGCCGTGAAGCAGATTTTCGTAATACTTTTCAATACCCTGCTTACCTATGTCCTTGCTGGCTGCATAGTCTGGCCAGCGGTCAGCTTTTTCCAGCGCGGTCCTGTCTTTGGCGTTGATTTTGCCCACAAAGCCCAGCACGTGCGTCAGGAGCTCGCCGTGGGGATAGAAGCGTTTCAGACCGGCTTCCACCCGTACGCCGGGAAACTGATGCTGATTTACGCTGAATGCGGCCACTTCTTCCTCGGTCAGGTTATCCCTGAGCGTAAGGGGCTTAAAGCGGCGGTGGTATTTGAGGGCTTCGAGGAACTCCGCCTGGGCTTCTTCAGTCAGCGGTATCACAGTTGAGAGTTGCGTCAGCGTCTCGGGGATGTTTTTAACCTTTTCGGGAATGAGCTCAAGGGAATACACCGGTTGATTTTCGGCGAGCAGCACGCCATTGCGGTCATAAATCAGGCCGCGGCTTGGGGCAACCGGTGTTACCCGGATACGGTTGTCATTGGAGCGCGTGGTGTAGTCCGTGTAGGCGGTGACCTGCAGGTGATACAGGTTGGTCAGGAGTACACCAAAAAGTGCGACCACGCAGAGAAAGGTAAATATCGCCCGCCGCTTGAACAATGCTGCCTCAGCGGCGTGGTCATGCATGGCTACCCGTTTTCTTGGTGTCACTCAACGTCTCCGGTGCAATCAGCGGCCTGACAAGGGCACGCTATTCCCTGTGATAAGGATGGTTGTTGTTAATGCTCCAGGCCCGGTAGAGGCTTTCCGCCACGACTACCCTCACCAGGGGGTGGGGCAGAGTCAGCGCCGATAAACACCAGCTCTGGGCTGCGGCCTGTTTGCACGCCGGAGCTAAGCCTTCGGGGCCACCAATCAAGAGGCTGACATCACGGCCATCGAGCTGCCATTTGGACAGAGCGCTCGCCAGTTCGGGAGTCGTCCAGTTCTTGCCGGGAAGATCCAGGGTAACAATATGATTACCCTTGGGAATTGCTGCAAGCATTTGTTCGCCCTCCTTTTGCAGGATGCGGGCGATATCGGCGTTTTTACCGCGCTTGCCAGCGGGGATTTCGACAAGCTCCAGCGCCATGTCTCGGGGGAAACGGCGCTGATATTCTTCAAATCCGCGGGTAACCCAATCGGGCATCTTGGTGCCCACGGCGATGAGTTGCAGTTTCATCAGGCGGGTTCTTGCCAGAGCTTTTCAAGCTGATAAAAGTCGCGGGTTTGTTCCTGCATCACGTGCAGAATGACTTCACCCAAATCCACCAGAACCCATTCGCTGGTGTCGCGGCCTTCGCTGCCGAGAATGGTGATGTTGGCCTCTCTGGCCTTGGAGAGCAGGTTCTCGGCGATGGCGCGGACGTGGGTTTTTGACGTACCCGAGCAGATCACCATGTAATCGGTGATGTTGGAGTGTTTGCTGACATCCAGTACTACCAGATCCCGTGCTTTAAGATCTTCAATCTTATCGACAACAAATTGCTTCAGTTCTTCGCTTTGCACGCGAAATTACCCCATGTGTTTCCTAAAAAAGAGCGCGACAGTATAGCAGCAGCCAGTGGCAGAATACATCGCCTAGCGGTACAGGCCTTGGGTCTCAATCACCCGGGCCACTGACTCTGGCACTAAATGGCGAATATTCCGCCGCTCGGCCAACGAAGCGCGGATGTCGGTGGAGGAAATGTCCTGCTCCCAGACGTCAGTGATTAACACCTTACCGCTGTTCTCAACCGGTAACTCGGCTCCCGTGTGTTGCCTGTCCGCGAGCACTTTTGCCATGGCGTGGTCGACTGCCAATTGATAACCGGGCCGGGCACACACCACCAGGTGGCAGAGATTAAACAGTTGCTGCCACTCAAACCACTTATCCAGCGACAGAAAAGAATCCATCCCCATGACAAAGTAGAACACCCTGTCGGGATAAAGTTCCTTCAACTGCCTGAGAGTGTTGACCGTGTAACTGGGCTCGTCGCGGCGAAGCTCGATGTCGCACAGGCTGAATGCCGGGAACTCCCGGCACAGTGCGTCAATCATCTCAAGTCTTGCCCCCGGGCTGGCATGGGTGCCGGGTTTGTGGGGCGGAATATGATTTGGCAACAGCCAACAATCCTGCATTGGCCAGTGTTCAAGCACATCCAGCAGTGGCCTGATATGGCCAAAGTGAGGCGGATCAAAGGTGCCGCCAAGTAGTGCCGTGTGCCGCTTTGGATTATGTTGCTTGCTCATATCAGCCTCGGGTATCCACCAGAGCACTGTGGGCACCGGCATCAAACAGCAGGCAAAGGTGAGTCAGCAGTGTCCAGTCCTCTTCTCCGCCCTGTTTAAGCTTAAGCTCCAGCGTGGATGAGAGGGCGAGCATGGCTTCAATCTGCGGCAGTGACAGCCGCGACAGTGCGGCCTCATAGAGCGGCTTGCGCTTGTCCCAAATCCGCAGCTTTGACCACATTGGTGCCAAGGATTCCCTTTGTACCATGGCTGTTTTCAATTGCAGCAGACTCGCAAGTTCGCGAAACACGGCCCAGAGCACAATGGGCAGGGCTGTGCCTTCAGCCTTGAGCTGGGCCAATATATGGGCCACGCGCTGCTGTTGGTTTCCGAGCAGGGCATCACTGAGCTGAAACACGTTGAAGCGGGATTGGTCGTCGAAATACTGGCTCAGTTCTTCGGCGCTGATCCGTCGATTGGCGGCAAGCAGCGCCAGTAATTGTACCGCCTGTTCAGCGGCCAGCAGGTTACCTTCGTACAGGGTTGCCAGTAATTGGCGGGCGTCGCCGTCCAGCATCAATCGGTTGGCGGCAATGCGGCCATCTAACCAGCGGAAAAATTGCTGCCCTTCAGGCGTGTTGCAGGGAACATAGACACCGGCGTTGTCGAGGGTTTTAAACCATTTGCTGTTGGTTTGCTCGGCGGCGAGTTTGGGACCGCGCAGGATAAGCAGCAGGTCTGGGTTGGGCTGCGTCATCAGGCTCGTCAGCATGGCGCTGCCATCGGCGCCGGGCTTGGCCTGGGGCAGGGTGAGTTCGATAATGCGGCGGCTGGCAAAGAGGCTTAAGGCCTGCCACTCGTTTTGCAAGTCGTTCCAGTTGAAGCCGTTATCCTGCTCAAGGCTGATACGCTCTTCAAATCCTTGCTGCCTCGCGGCCATCAATAACTGAGAGCGGGCGTTTTCTATCAACCAGGCATCGTCACCGAACAAACAGTAACATTGGGCCAGCGGTGTCAGGTGGCGGCCCAGCTGCTCAGGATAAACCCGCATCAGCGCTCCCCGAGGGACGAGAGAGTTTGGATAAGGTTGTCGGTGGCTTGCTGGCGCATTTCTTTGAGCAGCAGCTCCATTTCGCGGCTCTTGGCCAGTGCGGTGCGGGGGTCATCGAGATAGTCGCGGCGGATTTCCACGCTGAATGGCTTGGCCTCTTCACCGGGAAAAACCACGGCAAAGTCGACATGGTATATCAGCTCGTACTCGGCGACATGGCCGGTGGGGTAGAGCGAGAGTGTGGTGCGCTCGAGGGTGTCACGCAGCAACCGCACCGAGGGTACCTTGGCATCTGACGCGACCACATTCACACCTGACAGGCGCAGGCGATCTTTCACCAAGCGGGTCAGCTCGCTGTATTCATCGGCGCTGTCGACACTCAATTGCTTGAGGGAGGCCGGAATTTGATAACTGCCCTGAAGACGAAAGCCGCAGCCGGTGACGCCAGTGAGCAGCGCCAAACCCAAAATGGCGGTAAGCAATGTTCTAACCATGGCGAAATGCTTCTTCCTTTTGTTAAGCAGAAAAACCCGCCGCAGCGGGTTTTTCTTTAATCCCCTGAACCGGCGACAGTGTCGCAGGCTACAGGTCAGTTGGCAACGATGTTGAGCAGTTTACCCGGCACGTAAATAACCTTGCGCACGGTGACGCCATCTGTGTATTTACGCACGGCGTCTTCGGCAAGGCCCAGGGCCTCCACCTGCTCTTTGGTGGCATCGGCCGCGACTGTGAGCTTGGCACGTACCTTACCGTTCACCTGTACCACGATGAGCTTGCTGTCTTCAACCAGTGCCGACTCGTCGGTGGCCGGCCAACCGGCGTCTTCGATGGCGCCACTGTTACCCAATTCGCGCCACAGGTTGAAACACACGTGCGGTGCGATGGGGTAGAGCAGACGTACCACCGCAGACAGGGCTTCGTTCATCAGCGCCTTGTCCTGGGCAGACTCCAGCGGTGCCTTTTGCAGGTGGTTCATCAGCTCCATCACGGCGGCAACGGCGGTGTTGAACATCTGACGGCGACCCAGATCATCAGTCACCTTGGCGATGGTTTTGTGCAGCTCACGGCGCAGTGTTTTCTGATCCGCATTGAGCGCTGCTACATTCAGGGCTTCGGTGGCCGGGGCTGCACTGTACTCAGAGGCCAGTTTCCACAGACGCTTGATAAAGCGGTGCGCACCTTCCACGCCGGATTCCTGCCATTCCAGGGTCAGCTCCGGTGGTGAGGCGAACATCATAAACAGACGCACTGTGTCGGCGCCGTATTTTTCCACCATCACCTGAGGGTCGATACCGTTGTTCTTGGACTTGGACATCTTGCTCATGCCGGTGTACACCAGCTCATGGCCTTCGTTGTCCACGGCCTTGATAATGCGGCCCTTGTCGTCTTTCTCCACCACGGTCACATCGAGGGGCGATACCCATACTCGGGCGCCTTTCTCATTGTTGTAGTAGAAGGCATCGGCCAGCACCATGCCCTGGGTCAGCAGACGCTTGGCAGGCTCGCTTGAGTTCACCAGGCCTGCATCACGCAACAGCTTGTGGAAGAAGCGGAAGTACAGCAGGTGCATACAGGCGTGCTCGATACCACCGATGTACTGATCCACCGGCAGCCAGTAGTTGGCTTTGGCTGGGTCCAGCATTTCGTTGGCTTTTGGCGAACAGTAGCGCGCGTAGTACCAGGAAGACTCCATAAAGGTGTCGAAGGTATCGGTTTCGCGCAGCGCGTCCTGACCGTTCACCTGGGTCTTGGCCCACTCTTTGTCGGCCTTGATGGGACTTTGCACGCCGTCCATTACCACATCTTCCGGCAGAATAACCGGCAGCTGGTCTTCTGGGGTTGGCATCACAGTGCCATCTTCCAGAGTGACCATAGGGATAGGGGCGCCCCAGTAACGCTGACGGCTTACACCCCAGTCACGCAGACGGAAGTTCACCTGACGCTTGCCCTTGCCTTCGGCAGCCAGCTTGTCGGCGATGGCATTGAAAGCACCGTCAAAGTCCAAACTGTCGAACTCACCTGAGTTAAACAGAACGCCTTTTTCGGTGTAGGCGGCTTCAGAGATATCCACTTCGCCGTCGGCAGGCTTGATTACGGCCTTGAGTGCCAGACCGTATTTCTTGGCAAATTCGTAGTCACGCTGGTCGTGGGCAGGAACCGACATCACGGCGCCGGTGCCATAGTTCATCAGCACGAAGTTGGCGGCCCATACCGGCACTTCTTCGCCGGTCAGGGGGTGAATGGCGTACAGGCCAGTGGCCACGCCTTTCTTCTCCATGGTGGCAAGCTCGGCCTCAGAGGTGCCGCTTTGCTTGCACTCTTCAACGAAGGCAGCCAGCTCTGGATTGTTTAGCGCGGCTTTCTCGGCCAGTGGGTGACCGGCAGCAATGGCCACATAGGTCACGCCCATCACAGTGTCCGGGCGGGTGGTGTAGATGTCGAAGCTGTCGTCAGAATCTTTGACCTTGAAGGTCATTTCCACGCCTTCGGAGCGACCAATCCAGTTGCGCTGCATGGTCTTGACCTGCTCAGGCCAACCTTCGAGGGTGTCGATGTCGTTCAAAAGCTCTTCGGCATAGGCGGTGATTTTGATAAACCACTGCGGAATTTCTTTTTGCTCAACCGGAGTGTCACAGCGCCAGCAGCAACCGTCCTGCACCTGCTCGTTGGCCAGTACAGTCTGGTCGTTCGGACACCAGTTCACCGCTGAGGTCTTCTTATAAACCAGACCTTTTTCATACAGCTTGGTGAAGAACCACTGCTCCCAACGGTAGTATTCCGGGGTACAGGTGGCGATTTCACGGCTCCAGTCGTAGCCAAAACCCAGCATTTTCAGCTGGTTTTTCATGTAATCGATGTTTTCGTAGGTCCAGGGGGCCGGCGCGGTGGCATTTTTGATGGCCGCGTTTTCGGCTGGCAGGCCGAAGGCATCCCAACCGATGGGCTGAAGTACGTTCTTGCCCTGCAGACGCTGGAAACGGGCAACTACATCACCTATGGTGTAGTTACGCACATGACCCATGTGAAGTCGGCCGGAAGGATAGGGGAACATAGAGAGGCAATAGAACTTCTCTTTCGCAGGATCTTCAGTGACTTCAAAGGTTTTGTTATCGGCCCAGTACTTTTGTACCTCAGCCTCGATTTCCGAATGGATGTATTGCTCTTGCATCAATTTTTCCGGCATTGCCGCCTGTTTGTTTGATCACGCGCTTGGTCTGCGCTGCGGGATCTGCATAGAATAAACCAGAAGCGGTTCATTAAAAAGGTTCCCTTGAAGGAGTATTGACGATGACCAGCAGAAGCACGCAATTACTGGCCCTGTATCAGGATCTTATTAAGGATTTGGCCACCCACTTTGAGGCAAACCCCGAGTTGAACGCCAAGAATCTGTTCCGGCTAATGACCTCCGGCGAGGCGTTTGGGCGTCTTAAGGCCCAGGCCGATGAAGAAGAACTGGCGCTGGCACTGGAATTTTTGAGGCGCGATATAGCCGCCTTTTTACAGGAAAAAAACGAAAGCTCTCTGACTCACAGTCCGTCATTTATTGCCATCGAAAACACCCTCTGGCATTGGCTCTCTGAGATCACTGACAGAAGTCAGGTGCAATGGCATGAACTGGCTCAGGATTTTAAACATCACGGTTATTACCAGAGCGGGGAAATTATCAGTCAGGGACGTATGGTGTGCACCAGTTGCGGCCATGGAATGGACATCGAGTTCCCGTCGGTCGTGCCTGATTGCCCTGAGTGTGATAACGATGAGTTTATTCGCGAGGCGCTGGCGCCTTAGTTTTCAGCGGGTCTTCAGTCTTCGTTGGCGGGGGGCTGATGCCGATGGATATGGGCCCGCTTGCCAAATTGATGCTGCCAGCCCTTGTGCCAGGTATTCAGGGTGTCGAGTGAGCGGGGCAGGCTGATGAGGTATCCCTGCAGTACCAGTGCAGGGTAGGTCTGCATCAGGTATTTGAGTTCATCCATGTGCTCTATACCTTCGGCCACCAGAGTAATTCCCAACTGGCGTGCAATTTCAACCAGGCCGTTCAAAATGGCCTGACAAAAGCTGTCTCTGTGAATATTGATAATCAGTGAACGATCGATTTTAACTTCGGTGTAGGGCAAATCTCGCAGTTGATTGATATTGGTAAAGCCGGTGCCAAAGTCGTCCAGCGATAATCCAAAGCCTCTCAGACGCAACCGATTCAGGGACTCGAGCTGTGCACTGTTGTGTATGTAATGCTCTTCTGTGATTTCAAGCACCAGCGAATCATTGCTGGCACCACTCTTGCGCCAGATATGCTCCAGACTGTCTGCCAGATAAGTATTCTCAAGCTCTTCCGGACTGATGTTCAAACTGACTTTGATGTCGTTGCCGAGGATGGATTTTATGGTGGGTAAGTCTTTGCATGCCTGCTGCAACATGCGTTGGGACAGCTGCGGCAACATGCCATATTCCTGTATGACCGGCATAAAGCGACAGGGTCTCAAGGCATTGACTTCGCCCGGTAAGCGAATGCGCGCCAGCGCTTCCACACCTACAACCTGACACCTGTTCAAATCCACCTTGGGTTGATAATAAGGGATTACCTGAATTTGGTTAAAGGCGGCCTGAACTTGCTCATGGGTCAGAAGCTGCGCAGGGGGTTCAAGGGTGACACGCAGCTCAGTGGCTTTCTCAACCAGCGCCGATAGGTCGTCCAGTTGCACCGGTTTGCAAATGCAGCCAATCATGTGAAGTCGATGGCGCCGGGCTATGTCGGCTGCGAGGTTGATGATGCGCCTGTCCATTTCAGAAATGATGGCCACGGCGCCTTTGAAGCCCATTTCGCCAAGTTTTCTCAGTACGTCCAAGCCGTCGGTTTCCGGCATTCGAAGGTCAGTGAGTATGATTTGGAAACGCGCAGGCTCCAGCCCCACAACGGCAAGTGCCTTGGTGGCCGATGTCATGGTGGTGATTTTTTCAAACCCCATGCGCGAAAGCATGGTTTTTACCACCATCAAAATGGCTTCAGAATCGTCGATTATCAGGATCTGTTGTTGCCCGAGCATGTCCCTTTGCCCCCTGGAGACTTACCTTTAAATAAGCCTAGTCCCGATGTGGTTTCAGGCAAGCAAAAAACCTGGTTGTTTTCACAAAACAGAATGATTTTAGGGAGAAACAGTGGGCCCCAATTAATTGGAGCCCACTGTTCAGGGCGGGAAGGCGTGCGTTCGACGTATCAGCACGCTTGTTTGCGTCTGTAACCCCATGCAGCCAGTACGATGAAGAGACAGAGCAGATAAAGAGGCAGGTGCCCGGTGCGGGCGAACAGGGTGACGCCCCGGGTCAGGGCAACATCGGTTTTCAGCACCTGGGTTTCAAACTGCGGCACGGCAGCAGCGATGTGGCCAAATTCATCCACCACGGCCGTAACGCCATTATTGGTGGCGCGAAGTAAGGGGCGGCCCAGCTCTGCTGAGCGCATGCGGGCTATCTCCATGTGTTGCAGCGGGCCGTTGGACTCACCAAACCAGGCGTCGTTGGATACCGTGAGCAGCAGATCGGTTTGTGCTGTCACGTTTTCACGCAATTGCTCAGGAAAGGCAATTTCATAGCAAATGGCAGGTGCCAGCTGAAAACCGGCCGCAGTCAGATTCGGCTGCTGATAATCACCACGGCTGAAAGACGACATGGGCAGGTTGAAGAAAGGCGCCAGGGGCCTCAACAGGGACTCAAAAGGCACAAACTCACCGATGGGCAGCAAATGGTGCTTGCGGAACCTGTTGGTGCCATTGGCCTCATAGTCAGGCTCCTGCTGCACTTTTTCGTGATGATTACCCAGCACGATGAGCGAGTTATACCAATGATTATCCTGATGGCTGATGATCCCGGTAATAATGGCATTGTTGTTGAGGTTGGCAACCCGGTTGGCGTTATCCAGAAAATCCGCCACCATGGCTTCGGGAGCTGGAATAGCGGCCTCGGGCCACAGAATGATATCGGCATCTGCGTGTGGGCGACTCAAATCCATATACTTGAGCATGGTAGGCCAAAGCTGCTCGGGTTCCCATTTCATGCTCTGTGGGATATTGCCCTGCACCAGCAACACCTTAACGGTGTCGCCACTGCGCTGTACCTGAGGAAACTGATTGGCCGTGTACACCAGTAGGGCCAGCAGTGGCAACAGCAGTGTTAACGGTACCCAGCGTTTTTGAGCCAGCAGTGCCATAGCGCCGGCACAGACCAGAATGAGCGCGCCTATTCCCTGTACACCGATAAAAGCCGCCAGTGGCAACAGAGGGCCATCGGTCTGACTGTATCCCGCCCAGAGCCAGGGGAAGCCCGTCAGCACCCATCCCCGTGCCCACTCAGTCAATATCCACAATGCAGGGAACAGCAGTAGCAGGTTGGGCAAGGCATGGGCAGTCTTTAATCGGGCGTAAAGCATGCCCGCCAGCGCAGGGTAGAGTGCAAGATAGAGCGCCAGCAGTGCCATCAATGACAGCGAAACGACCAGCGGCAGACCGCCAAATCTGTCAATGCTGACGTGTACCCAACTGATCCCAAAGGCAAAGCTGCCAAAGCCAAAACTGAACCAATGGCCAAATGCAGCCTTGGGAGACAGCCCCTGTGCCAGCCACAGCGACAGAGCTACTGCAACCGGATAAACGGGCCACAGCGAATAAGGAGCAAAAGCGAGTGAGGTGGAGGCACCGGCGAGAAACGCCAGCAGGAGTCGGGGCCAGCTGCGGCCGGCGATTGCATTCAAGTCCAATTGCAGTCAATCATCCATAGACAGGAAAAAACGGGCCTTGAAGGCCCGTTCCGGGGAAACTCAGATCTCGGCTATCTCAGCCTGCTCCGGGTCGGGAAACTTGACCCTCAGCTGAATAAGACGCCGTGTGTCGGCACTGATCACTTTGAACTCGATGCCGCCGATACTGATTTGTTCATTACGTTCGGGCAAGTGACCAAAGGCATGGGCCACCATACCGCCAACAGTATCAAATTCTTCGTCGGAGAAGTCGGTACCGAATTCTTCGTTGAAGTCTTCAATCGCCGTCAGCGCCTTGACCATAAATACTGTGTTGTTGACCTTGCGGATTTCGGTCTCTTCTACACTGTCGTGGTCGAATTCATCTTCGATTTCACCCACGATTTCTTCGAGAATATCCTCGATGGTTACCAGACCGGAAACACCGCCGTATTCATCCACGACAATGGCCATATGGTAACGTTGGGAGCGAAACTCCTTGAGTAGCACATCTACGCGCTTGCTTTCGGGCACCACCACGGCAGGGCGGATCACCTTCTCCAGCGCGAAGGGTTCATCACTGTTATTAAATCCGTACTTGATCAGATCCTTTGCCAGCAGTATGCCTTCGATGTGGTCTTTATCGTCGTTTACTACGGGGAAGCGTGAATGGGCCGACCCTATGACGGTGGCCAGCAGTTCTTCCACTGTGCTGTCGATTTTAATGGCCACAATCTGGGCGCGGGGGATCATGATGTCCCTGACACGCAGGTCTGAGACTTCCAGTACACCCTGGATCATTTCACGGGTGTCTTCGGTGATGAGGTCGCGTTGCTCGGCATCGTGGATCACTTCCACCAGATCGTCACGATTTTGAGGTTCGCCCTGGAATAACTGACTAACGCGTTCAAACCAGCCTTTCTTTTGGGCGTTGCTACTCGGGGGTATGTCGTCACTCATAGTGATTTTCACGGCTCAATAAAGGGCCGATTATTGCTCCTTATAGGGATCGGGGTAACCGAGGCCGGTCAGAAGCGTGGTTTCCAGCGCTTCCATTTCTTCAGCTTCGGCGTCTTCAATATGGTCATAACCTAGCAGATGCAGGCAACCATGTACAACCATCTGAGCCCAGTGGGCCTCGAGGGCCTTATGTTGCTCAAGGGCCTCATTTTCAACGACAGAGGCACAAATGACAAGATCCCCAAGCAGAGGCAGCTCCATTCCGGGAGGCGCCTCAAAGGGGAACGACAATACATTGGTGGGTTTGTCCTTGCCGCGGTAGTCGCGATTAAGCTGCTGACTCTCGTCGGCATCCACAATGCGAATGGTCAGCTCAGCTTCATCGAGGGTATCGCCAAGGGCAACACGTACCCAGGTCTCAAACTCTGCTTCTGAGGGCAAATTTCCGGGATTCACGGCAAATTGCAGATCCAACGCCAGCTCAAGCGCCATGGGGCTCTCCTTCGGCGTTGTCCGCCTGTGGGCTATCTGCCAGACGATACTGGCTGTCGTGACGGCCCTTGCTGGCCTGCTGTTTGGCTTCGAACTCTTCGTATGCCTCGACAATACGGGCGACCACAGGGTGGCGCACCACGTCTTTGGACTGGAAGAAGTTAAAGCTGATTTCATTCACATCGCCCAGCACTTCGATGGCATGGCGCAGACCGGACTTTTGATGTTTGGGCAGGTCAATCTGGGTGATGTCGCCGGTGATCACCGCCTTGGAGTTAAAGCCGATACGGGTGAGAAACATCTTCATCTGCTCCACCGTGGTGTTTTGGCTCTCGTCCAGAATAATAAAGGCATCGTTCAGGGTGCGGCCACGCATGTAGGCCAGCGGTGCGATTTCAATCACGCTGCGCTCAATCAGACGTTCTACCTTTTCAAAGCCGAGCATTTCGAACAGAGCGTCGTACAGTGGGCGCAGATAAGGGTCGACTTTCTGGCTCAAATCACCGGGCAAGAAGCCCAGCTTCTCACCGGCTTCCACGGCAGGGCGGGTCAGCAGGATCCGACGGATTTCCTGGCGCTCAAGCGCATCCACTGCGGCAGCTACGGCAAGGTAGGTTTTACCGGTACCCGCGGGGCCAATACCAAAGGTAATGTCGTGGTGCACTATGTTGACCACATACTGGCTCTGGTTGGGATTGCGCGGCTTGATCACGCCACGGCGGGTCTTGATGTAATGCTCTTTCAGATCCTCATGCTCGTCTTCGGCTTCGAGGGCAATGGCTTCCTGAATGGCGATATGCACCTGCTCCGGCTCCAGATCAGGCGTACTGCCCTTCACCGGCGCGGTTTCCACATACAATGATTTGAGCAGGTTATTGGCAGTCAGGCAGTTGCGTGGCTGACCCACAATCTGAAAATGGTTGTTGCGGTAACTGATTTCAACACCTATACGGCGCTCGAGCTGTTTGATGTTGTCATCAAAGGGACCACAGAGGGAGGCCAAACGGCGGCTGTCTGCGGGCTCCAGATAGAGGTTCATGGTGGTAAGTTTACTGGCCAATCAATACTCCGGCGTCAATATCCATACTGTTGGGCAAATCCCCAACGCCTATAGCTGAAATATACTGCGTTTCGCGGCTGCGATGCAAAGCAGTGCGTTGCCTGAAAACAACAAGGGCGACCAGAGTCGCCCTTGTTAGTGAGTGCCATCAGGGCTTGAAGTGGGTTACACCCAAGTCGTCAGCCTTCTGGTGCTTGGCGAGGATGTCCTCCGGGCGCAGGCTCTTGCGCAGGTCCATCTCGTCTTCGCCGCGGATAAACTTGCCTCGCAGGGAGTTGGGGAACACGTCGACAATTTCCACATCCACGAAAGTGCCTATGTGCTTGTGCAGGCCTTCGAAGTTCACCACCCGGTTGGTTTCGGTGCGGCCACGCAGCTCCATCGGGTTTTTCACGGAGGGGCCTTCCACCAGAATGCGCTGCACTGTGCCCATCATCTGACGGCTGTAGCGCATGGCCTGTTGGTTGATAAGCTCCTGCAAGTCAGCAAGGCGCTGCTTTTTCTCTTCCATATCCACATCGTCCGGCAGATCGGCCGCCGGAGTGCCGGGGCGGGCACTGTAGATAAAGCTGAAGCTCATGTCGAAGTTCACGTCTTCAATCAGCTTCATGGTGTCCTGGAAGTCCTGGGCGGTTTCGCCGGGGAAGCCCACGATAAAGTCAGAGCTGATTTGAATATCCGGACGGGCCTTGCGCAGGCGGCGGATAATCGACTTGTACTCGATGGCCATGTGGCCGCGCTTCATGGCGGTAAGAATACGGTCGGAGCCCGATTGTACCGGCAGGTGCAGGAAGCTCACCAGCTCAGGGGTATCTTCGTAAACGTCGATGATATCCTGAGTAAATTCAATCGGGTGGCTGGTGGTAAAGCGCAGACGGTCGATACCGTCGATGGCCGCAACATAACGCAGCAGCTCGGCGAAAGTGCAGATTTCACCGTCATGTTTGGCGCCGCGGTAGGCGTTTACGTTCTGACCCAGCAGGTTCACTTCGCGCACGCCTTGCTCGGCGAGCTGGGCGATTTCGAGGATGATGTCATCCATCGGACGGCTCACTTCTTCACCGCGGGTGTAAGGCACCACGCAGAAAGAGCAGTACTTGCTGCAACCTTCCATGATGGATACAAAGGCGGTTGGGCCTTCGGCGCGGGGTTCCGGCAGGCGGTCGAACTTCTCGATTTCCGGGAAGGACACGTCAATCACGGCCTTTTCGCCGGCGCGAACCTGGTCAATCATTTCCGGCAGACGGTGCAGGGTCTGAGGGCCAAAGATGATGTCCACGCACTGGGCGCGGTCTTTGATGGCCTTGCCTTCCTGAGAAGCCACACAGCCGCCCACACCGATGATCAGGTCGGGATTCTTGTCTTTCAGGGTTTTCCAGCGACCCAGCTGATGAAACACCTTCTCCTGCGCCTTCTCACGAATCGAGCAGGTGTTCAGCAGCAGAATGTCTGCTTCCTCGGCCTCTTCGGTCAAGGTGTAGCCCTGATATTCGCCCAGCAAGTCAGCCATCTTGGATGAGTCATACTCATTCATCTGACAGCCCCAGGTTTTGATATGGAGTTTTTTACTCATCAGTTTGCGTCGCTCTTGGAACCACATATAAAAAATAGCGCGACATTTTACCCATTGAAACCGGTTGTGGCTAGGGTTGGCCTGCAATTATCGGGGCATTTTTTAGTCACGGCCCTAGGCGGCAGCATCAGTGGTGCCGTCCCAAGGCAATACCCTTTTAAAGGCTAAGGTCAAAATCATCTTGGGGCACTGAGCACTCGCTCCGGCACGCTAAGCGTTGGAGAATGACGAACAAGCCTATTATCGGCTTGCGCGAATCGTGTCGCCATTTGTCTTAGCTGAGTTTTCGCTTCGAGACGTATCCCTTCATGCAATTCCAGCTGAAAATAGCCCAGCATTTCCGCCTTTTGTTGATATAGGGCATAATCCACTGGGCTTCGATAGATTACTGTCATGGTTTCCATGGGGCTGGCCAGGGCCGTATTGCCCAGTAAGGTTAAGCCCAGCAGGCCGCTGGTCATGAGTAACGCTTTCATAGTCTACCTCTCGATGCTTTCACAAAATGCCGTTTCCGGCGGGAACTCAACTGTGGCTGCTTCAGTGTAGGTGGGACTTCTTGATGGCTTGTCTGGTCTTTGTAACCAGGTGTGGCCAAACCCAGCGTTAGAAACAATTCCACACCAATGGGCACAGGTATTTACAAACGGCGGAGGTTTAGCTTCTTTGACTGAGATGATTGAACAGGATGTAGTGGTGGTGGGTGGTGGTATGGTCGGGGCAGCCCTTGCTGCTGGTCTTGGCCGCGCCGGATTGTCCGTAACTGTGCTTGAAAACCACATGCCACTGGCGTTTGAGGCGAGCCAGCCTCTGGATGTCAGAGTATCGGCCCTGAGTGTGGCCAGCGAAGCGCTCCTTGAGCGACTCGATGCCTGGGAAGGGATACTCTCCAGGCGCGCCGTGCCTTATCTTGGTCTTGAAACCTGGGAAATCGAGTCCTGCATCACCCGTTTCCATGCCAGCCAGGTCGGTGCCGACCATTTGGGACACATAGTTGAAAACCGTGTGGTGCAGTTGGCGCTCTGGGATCTTCTGTCAACGCTGGATTCAGTCACCGTAAAAGCACCCGTTAAAGTCATGGGCTTCGAGCGCCTGGTGGATGGCGATGCCATTTGTGTCGCCATCGACTCGGGTGAGCGTATTAAAGCAAAGTTGCTGGTGGGCGCAGATGGCGCCAATTCCCAGGTGCGTGCCTTTGCTCATATTGGGGTGACGGGTTGGGACTATGCCCAGTCGGCCATGCTTATCAATATCGCCACCGCCTGTGAGCAGCAGGATGTAACCTGGCAGCAGTTTACGCCTCAGGGGCCCCGCTCGCTGCTGCCACTACCTGGCAACAATGCGTCTCTGGTGTGGTATGACGATGCTTCAACTATCGCCCGGCTCGCAAAACTGAACCACAGCGAGCTGGCAGACGCCATCCGGGCCCATTTCCCCGCCCGTCTTGACCCTGACTTTAGTGTGTTGGACAAGGGGCACTTTAAGCTGACCCGCCGCCACGCCCAGCGCTATTTCGATGCCAACCTGGTACTGATTGGCGATGCTGCCCACACCATCAACCCCCTGGCTGGCCAAGGCGTTAACCTGGGCTTTAAAGACGTTGATGTGCTGCTGGATGAAATTGTCAGTGCACTTAAACAGGGCGAAAGCTGGCATGCCCAACCGGTTCTGGAGCGTTATCAGCACCGCCGCTGGCGCGACAATCAGCTGATGATGTCCACCATGGATGCCTTCTACGCCTCATTCAGTAACGACCTATTGCCCGTAAAGTTGCTGCGTAATGCGGCGCTGCGACTGGCCAATGTGGATGGGCCTGTCAAACGTCAGGTGCTCAAATATGCCATGGGGCTGAAATAGGTTCCTGGTTTCAACCAAGGCGCTCTAGGGCGCCTTGGTGTAAATGCCACTCACAATCCCCAAGCTCCTTTGCTTCATTGTCTCTTTCCCTTTGTTGCGCCTTTTATTTGTTGGGACGTGCAATTGGGTGCTAAAATGCGCCGTTTTCAACACCAGTGCCCGGGTTTTGGCCTAGCCTGAAACGGGTTCGGGACAAGAGTTCTGTTTTCCATGTGCGATATTAAACTGATTGTGGGCCTGGCTAACCCCGGGGCGGAATACGCTCAAACCCGCCATAATGCGGGTGCCTGGTATGTCCAGGAGTTGGCCCGCATTGCCAATGTGAGTCTGGCGCCGGATCCCAAGTATTTCGGTTTAACGGCAAGGGCAATCCTCTGTGGTAAGGATGTGCGTTTGCTGATCCCCTCAACCTTTATGAACTTAAGTGGCAAGTCGGTGGCGGCATTGGCGAATTTTTTCCGCATCGAGCCAGAGCAAATTCTGGTTGCCCATGACGAGCTGGACATGGAGCCCGGTGTGGCCAAGTTCAAGTTGGGTGGTGGGCACGGCGGCCACAATGGTCTTAAAGACATCATTGCCAAGATGGGCAACAACAAAAATTTCTACCGCTTGCGGATAGGCATTGGCCATCCGGGCGACAAAAACAAGGTCAGTGGGTATGTGCTGGGTAAGGCGCCCGCGACCGAACAGGAAAAGATGAATGCGGCTATCGATGAAGCCGTGCGCAGCACCGAAGTCCTGTTCAAGCTAGACATGACCAAGGCAATGCACAGATTGCATTCCTTCAAGGCCGAATAATCAGTTAAGCAAGTAAGTCAAATAAAGGGTTATAGCTATGGGTTTTAAATGTGGCATCGTTGGTCTGCCCAACGTTGGTAAATCAACGCTCTTCAACGCGCTGACCAAGGCCGGTATTGAAGCGGCAAACTTTCCGTTTTGTACCATCGAGCCAAACACCGGCGTAGTGCCAATGCCAGACCCACGTTTGGACGAACTGGCCGCCATTGTGAAGCCTGAGCGTGTTATCCCGACCTCCATGGAGTTTGTGGACATCGCCGGTCTGGTAGCCGGTGCCTCCAAGGGCGAGGGCCTGGGCAACAAGTTTTTGGCCAACATCCGTGAAACCGAAGCTATCGGCCATGTGGTGCGCTGCTTTGAGAACGAAAACATTGTGCACGTCGCCAACCGCGTTGATCCAGCCGGCGACATCGAAGTCATCAACACCGAGCTGGCACTGGCAGACCTCGACAGCGTTGAGCGTGCCATTGTGCGTCAGCAAAAGCGTGCCAAGGGCGGCGACAAAGAAGCCAAGTTCGAAGTGGATGTGCTTGAAAAGCTGCGCCCTGTACTGGATGAAGGCAAGATGCTGCGCTCTATGGAACTGTCCAAGGAAGAGCTGGCTGCAGTGGCTTATCTGAACCTGCTGACCCTGAAGCCAACCATGTACATCGCCAACGTGTCTGAAGACGGCTTTGAGAACAACCCGCATCTGGATGCAGTACGCGCCATCGCCGCCAAAGAAAATGCCGTGGTAGTGCCTGTGTGTGCCGCCATCGAATCTGAGCTGGCCGAGATGGATATCGAAGAGCGCGACGAGTTTATGGCGGATCTCGGTCTGACTGAACCTGGTCTTGATCGCGTTATCCGTGCCGGTTATGAGCTTTTGAACCTGCAAACCTATTTCACCGCCGGTGTGAAAGAAGTGCGTGCCTGGACTGTGTCTGTTGGCGCCAGCGCGCCCCAGGCTGCCGGTAAGATTCATACCGACTTCGAGCGCGGTTTCATTCGTGCCCAGGTGATCTCCTACGAAGATTTTATTAACTTCAAGGGCGAGCAAGGCGCCAAAGAAGCTGGCAAGATGCGCGTGGAAGGTAAAACCTACATCGTTAAAGACGGCGATGTGATGCACTTCCTGTTCAACGTCTAAGTCATTGGTCGGGCGGGAAACCAGCTTTTTTGCTTATCTGTTACCCGCTTTGATGAAGGATTAGGCGAACGGTATCTTTGGGGCGAAATGTGCTAAAAAAGCTGTTGACCTGTCTTCGGTGAATCAGCATAATACGCCCCGTTCCTCGCCAAGAGGGATGCGAGAAATCGTAGTGGCTATGTAGCTCAGCTGGTTAGAGCACAGCACTCATAATGCTGGGGTCGCAGGTTCAAGTCCCGCCATAGCTACCATCTTCTCAGGATGTAAAATTGAGACCGGAGCGGGAGTGGTGAAATTGGTAGACACGCCAGATTTAGGTTCTGGTGCCGCAAGGTGTGAGAGTTCAAGTCTCTCCTCCCGTACCATGAACTAAGCTTTCGCTTAGTTGGAGAAGTAAGTGCTGTTGGGGTGTCGCCAAGCGGTAAGGCACCGGGTTTTGATCCCGGCATACCTAGGTTCGAATCCTAGCACCCCAGCCATCTCTCCATCTTCCAAAAAAATTGGGGTGTCGCCAAGCGGTAAGGCACCGGGTTTTGATCCCGGCATACCTAGGTTCGAATCCTAGCACCCCAGCCATGGCTACGTAGCTCAGCTGGTTAGAGCACAGCACTCATAATGCTGGGGTCGCAGGTTCAAGTCCCGCCGTAGCTACCATATTCTCGAAGAGTCCGATTATTCAGGATTTTTTGAACCCAGATTGGGGTGTCGCCAAGCGGTAAGGCACCGGGTTTTGATCCCGGCATACCTAGGTTCGAATCCTAGCACCCCAGCCATACATGAAGCCCGTCCTTTGGACGGGCTTTTTGTTTTTAGCCCTCAACCACCTACTGAAGTAGGTGGTTATCATCAATATGGGCTTTGCCCGTAATGAACATTGAGGCTCAGGCATTGTTACTTATCGAATTGGGTTGTGTGACCTCTCACACAGCCCCATAAGTGGGCTAAACAACGACGTAAGAAATAGTCGCTTTTGGCCCCCTCCTAGGGGGCTTAGGCAAAGCCACCTTCTTCAGAAGGTGGATTATTTACTTGGCCATTTCTCGACTTTTACGTCAATTCTCCCGTGTAAACAGTTTTGCTGCTGTGAACGCTCCTGCGAAGAAGCCTGCGGCGTGCTATGGCCGTTTCCGGCTGCAGTGGTGGCCCACTCATGGTTGCCTCATTGAGACGCTCTTAAGGTACGCACAGAAGCTGGCTCAGTGTTTTTTCATTTAGTGTCTTATCATTAGGAGATGGTGCGGGCGCTGTAAAAGACCCTGGCACGTCCTATTGCAAAGGAAAAGCAGAGTTCAAAGGAAAAGCACATACGGGGTTGGGCGAGAATGATGAGGCATAAAAAAACGCACCCCTGAGGATGCGTTTTTTGCCATGGGCAGACAGCGGGTGCCGGCTCATTAACCGGCGCCGGGGCTATCAGTGCTGAAACATGGCAGAGATAGACTCTTCGTTGCTCACGCGGCGGATGGCTTCGGCAAGCAGGGCAGACATGGTCAGCTGGCTGACTTTACCTACTTTCATCATCTCTTCGCTCAGAGGCACAGTGTCGGTCACAATCACTTCATCAATCACAGAGTTCTTGATGTTTTCTGCGGCCTTACCAGAGAACACTGGGTGAGTGGCGTAAGCAAATACGCGGTTGGCACCGTGTTCTTTCAGGGCTTCGGCGGCTTTACACAGGGTGCCACCGGTATCAATCATGTCGTCAACGATGATGCAGTCACGGCCTTCTACGTCACCGATGATGTGCATTACCTGAGCCACGTTGGCCTGTGGGCGGCGCTTGTCGATGATAGCCAGGTCGGAATCATTCAGCAGCTTGGCTACGGCGCGGGCGCGTACAACACCACCAATGTCCGGAGACACAACCACAGGGTTGTCCAGCTTCTTGGCGACCATGTCTTCCAGCAGCACTGGGCTACCGAATACGTTGTCTACCGGTACGTCGAAGAAGCCCTGGATCTGCTCGGCGTGCAGGTCACAGGTCAGCACGCGGTCAACACCTACGCTGGACAGGAAGTCAGCAACTACTTTAGCGGTGATAGGCACACGGGCAGAGCGCACGCGGCGGTCCTGACGGGCATAACCGAAGTAAGGGATTACGGCAGTGATACGACCTGCTGAGGCGCGGCGCAGGGCGTCTACCATCACAATGAGTTCCATCAGGTTGTCATTGGTGGGGGCGCAAGTGGATTGAATGATGAAAACATCAGCACCACGTACATTTTCGTTGATCTGGACACTGATTTCACCGTCACTGAAACGGCCTACCTCAGCCTCTCCAAGTTTGCAAAATAAACGGTCGGCAATCTTTTTCGCGAGACTGGGGGTAGCATTCCCAGCAAAGAGCTTGATGTCGGGCACTGTATGAACCTCAGGCGTTTGCTTGATATTTTAGTGTAGCTGCTGCCGCGCGTTCCCTGGCGTGCAGCGCAGAAGTAGTTTAAAGCTGAGCGAGTCTCAACTCCAACGGCGAACGATTCAGTCCTTTCGCAACAAAGCCCTGCATATCAGATGGCTTTTTAGCCAACGCCTCCAGCGCGGCCTGCTGCGAGTCGAATTCCCCGAACACGCATGCACCGGTTCCGGTCATTCTGGACGGCGCATATTCTACCAGCCAGCTTAAGGCATTGGCAACTTGGGGGTATTTGGCACAGACCAACGCCTGACAGTCATTTGACCAGCGTTCAGGGCTGAGTGAGGCCATGTCCAGTTTGGGGGTATTCCTAGGTAAATCAGGGTGCTGAAATACGTCGGCGGTGGATACATGGGCATCGGGTACCAAGACCAGATACCATGGTTCGGCCACGGTAACAGGTTGCAATTTTTCGCCGACACCTTCGGCGAAAGCCGCGATTCCGTTAATAAAAACAGGCACATCAGCGCCCAGCGTTAAGCCGATTTCCATCAGGGCTTTTTTATCCAAACCCAGCTGCCACAGGGCATTGAGCGCCACCAGTGTGGTAGCGGCATCCGATGAACCGCCGCCAAGCCCGCCGCCCATGGGCAGGCGCTTGTCGAGCCAGATCTCGGCGCCTTTGGTGCAACCTGTGACATTCTGCAAAGATTTTGCGGCTTTCAGAATTAAGTTATCGCTGTCGGGGACAACTTGGCCGAGGTTGGAGTGCAGTTTCAACTCTGGCGTGCTCAGCACTTTAAAATCCAGCCAGTCGCCGTGGTCGATAAACTGAAACAGGGTTTGCAGCTCATGGTAGCCGCTGGGCAAGCGGCCATTGATGTGCAAAAACAGATTGAGCTTTGCCGGAGCGGGCCAAGCAAGGGATACAGGCATTATTGGGCTCCTTTCGAACCTTGGGCACTGGCCAGTGCCTGCCATTCGTTGGTTTGCAGCTTAATCGCGGCGCTGGCGTGTTTGAGGTCCAGCGTGCGCGGCACAGATGCACCACTCTGGGTTTGCCAACCGGCAATACTGATGGTCCACAGGCCATCGGCACTAATGATGGTCTTGGGGCGATTGAGGCTATCGTACTCGACTTGGTCACCCGCCATCGGCTGTCCGGTTATCCAATAGGGCAGGGCATCGATGGGCAGGGTAAAACCGCTTAAACCGTCCAGCAGCCGCTGTGGGCTCAGGTCTGAGTAGCGCTTGCCATCCACTTCCAGAGTGGCGCCATCCCGGTTTTGAGTCAGCAGCAGCACAGTGGTGCCCAGCATGCTGGTGAGTCTGAGTTCGGTATTGTCGGGGGTATTGAGCCAGAAGAGGTTAGCCGAAACCTTGTCGCCATTGGTGCGAATAAGCAGCTTGCCTTTAAGCTCCCAGGCCTTGGCATCACTGGCGTTTTGCACACTAACCGGCTGCAGCGAGACCTGTGGCGTGAGGCTGCAACCACCGAGCAGAGAAAGGGCGGTCAGGCCAGCAAGAGTGAATTTTGTGAATCGGCGCAAGTTAATCATCTATGACTGAATTAAATAAGTCCTTATGATACGAGGGCTTTAAAAATTATACCAATGGCCTTACCCGCTTTTTGGCTGCGGACGGGTTTCACCCCCGCATTAATGGAAAAAGTGGATAACAACAGAGATCTTTATTCGGTTTTGTTAAGCCTATTCTGTTTTTAATGGCCCCAATTCAGTAGAATGGCGTAATTCACACAAGCGCCGCACAGGATCCAGAAAGAGTCAGATGAGCCTTGTAGCAATCGGGATAAACCATAAAACGGCCACCGTCGATCTTCGCGAAAAGGTCGCCTTCTCCCCGGACAAAATCCATGATGCGATGCGAAGCCTCGCCTGTACCACCTCATCCAATGAGGCGGTGATTGTCTCTACCTGTAACCGTACCGAACTCTATTGCAACAATGCCCGTGCAGAGGAAGTGATCCATTGGCTGGAGAGCTACCACAATCTGGGCCACGATGAGCTGATGCCCTGTGTCTATCATCATGAGGGACAGGAAGCGGTACGGCACTTGATGCGGGTAGCCTCGGGACTGGACTCTCTGGTGCTGGGCGAGCCGCAAATTCTCGGTCAGGTGAAGCAGTCTTTTGCCAAGGCAAAAGAGGCCGGCACTGTGGCAGTCACCCTGGACCGCCTTTTCCAAAGCACCTTCTCGGTTGCCAAAAAGGTCCGTACCGAAACTGAAATCGGTACCGCTGCCGTGTCTGTGGCCTTTGCCGCCGTCAGCATGGCCAAACACATCTTCTCCTCACTGGCCTCCACCAAGGTATTGCTGATAGGTGCCGGTGAAACCATAGAGCTGGTAGCCAGACATCTCAAAGAAAATGGGGTGTCATCCATGGTGGTGGCCAACCGTACCGTGGAGCGCGCCCAAGCCATGTGCGAAGAGTTTGGTGCCACCGCCATTACGCTCTCGCAAATTCCGGATTTTCTCCCAAAGGCCGATATCGTGATATCCTCTACCGCCAGCCCGCTGCCCATACTTGGCAAAGGCATGGTAGAAAAGGCAC
The DNA here is from genome assembly GCF_019457455.1 of Shewanella sp. FJAT-52076. Taxonomy (NCBI): domain Bacteria; kingdom Pseudomonadati; phylum Pseudomonadota; class Gammaproteobacteria; order Alteromonadales; family Shewanellaceae; genus Shewanella; species Shewanella sp. FJAT-52076. The sequence goes on along the minus strand of NZ_CP080415.1, from coordinate 3,062,672 downwards.
TCAAGCAGCGTCGACATCAACCTATGTTGTTGGTTGATATAGCAGTTCCTCGTGATATTGAGGCAGAAGTCGGTGAACTCGACGATGCCTTCCTGTACACGGTCGACGATCTGCAGAGCATCATCGAACAGAATATGGCCTCCCGAAAGGAGGCGGCCGAGCAAGCCGAAGTAATCGCCCTGGAGCAATCTTTCCTGTTTATGGATTGGATCCGCTCACTGGAGTCGGTAGACAGTATTCGCGAATATCGCACTGCCAGTATGGCAATCAAAGATGAATTGGTAGAACGGGCCCTCAACAAGCTGGCGCAGGGGGCCGATGGCGAGCAGGTTATTCTGGAGCTTGCCAACAAGCTGACCAATCGCTTGATCCATGCACCGACTCAGGCCCTGACGACCGCCAGTCGTCAGGGGGACCTCAATACTCTGGGGCAACTTCGGACCGCGCTCGGCCTGGATAAACACTGAGACTTTTGAGAGTTAAATGAAGGAATCCGTCATCCGCAAGCTGGAAGGCTTGCTCGAGCGCAATGAAGAAGTATTGGCGCTGCTCAGCGACGCCAGCATCATTTCCGATCAGGACCGTTTTCGCGCCCTGTCCAAAGAATACGCCCAGCTTGAAGACGTGGTAAAAGGCTTCAAGGCTTATCAGCAGGCGGTGGCCGACCTGGAAACCGCCAAAGAAATGCTGGAAGAGGATGACCCTGAGCTTAAAGAAATGGCCCAGGAAGAAATCAAATCCGCCAAAGCCAGTCTGGAGCTGCTCGAAGCCGAGCTGCAAATCCTGCTGCTGCCCAAAGACCCCAACGACGAAGCCAACGCCTTTGTGGAAATCCGCGCCGGCGCCGGTGGCGATGAAGCCGCGATTTTTGCCGGTGACTTGTTCCGTATGTACAGCCGTTATGCCGAAACCCAGCGCTGGCAGGTGGAAATCATGAGCGCCAACGAAGGCGAACATGGTGGCTATAAAGAAGTGATTGCCCGTTTCAGCGGTGATGGCGTATATGGCAAACTCAAATTTGAGTCCGGTGGCCACAGGGTACAAAGGGTACCTGAAACCGAATCCCAGGGGCGGGTACACACCTCAGCCTGTACGGTAGCGATACTGCACGAAGTGCCCGAAGCCGAAGCGGTGGAAATCAACCCATCCGAGCTGCGTATCGACACCTTCCGCGCCTCGGGCGCCGGTGGTCAGCACGTGAACAAAACCGACTCGGCCATCCGTATCACTCACTTGCCCACGGGCACTGTGGTGGAGTGTCAGGACGAGCGCTCGCAGCACAAAAACAAGGCACGAGCCATGTCTGTGCTGGTGGCCCGTTTGCAGGCGGCCGAAGACGAGAAGCGCCGCAGCGCCGAAGCTACCACCCGCCGTAACCTGGTGGGCAGTGGCGACCGTTCTGAACGTATTCGCACTTACAACTTCCCCCAGGGGCGGGTGAGCGACCATCGTATCAACCTGACCCTGTATCGCCTGAACGAGGTGATGGAAGGGGATTTGAGCGCCCTTATCGAACCCATAGTACAGGAACACCAGGCCGATCTGTTGGCGGCACTGGCGGACGAGCAGGGGTAAACCTTGGCAGCTCATTCCACCATAGGGGAAGCCTTGCAATGGGGTTTCACCACCCTGGCATCCAGCAGTGATTCTGCCAATCTGGATGCCGAGGTGCTGCTGCAGCATTGCCTCGGTAAAAATCGTACCTTTCTTTTCACCTGGCCTGATCGGCCACTGACCAGCGAGCAGTGGAAACACTTCGAGCAGCTGGTCACCCGCCGTGCCAAGGGTGTGCCTGTGGCGCACATCCTAGGCGAGCGGGAGTTTTGGTCACTGAAGTTTTTGGTGAATGAAACCACCCTTATCCCACGGCCTGACACCGAGATGCTGGTGGAGACGGCGCTCAATCTGCCACTGCCTGAAAACGCCAGGGTGCTGGACATGGGCACGGGGACCGGCGCCATTGCCCTGGCTCTCGCCAGTGAGCGTCCAAACTGGCGCATTACGGCGCTGGATAAGGTGGATGATGCCGTGGCTCTGGCCAGGGCCAATCGAGAGCAACTGGGCTTAACCCAGGTGGAAATCCTCCAAAGCGATTGGTTCAGTGCGGTGAAGGATGGTGATTTCGATCTGATTGTCTCCAACCCGCCCTATATCGATGAGCACGATGAGCACTTGTCGATGGGGGATGTGCGTTTTGAGCCCTTAAGCGCGCTCACCGCTGCCGACGAAGGCTATGCGGACCTGAACCATATCGCCATACATGCCCGGGAACACCTCAAGGTGGGCGGCTATTTGCTGCTCGAGCACGGCTTTGCCCAGGCGTTGAAGCTAAGGGAGACTCTGGTGGCTCTTGGGTATGACAAGGTCGCCACTGTGCGGGACTTTGGCTCCAACGATCGCTGCACACTTGGACAGTGGCATGGTGACGATGCCTGAGGGCATTTGGGGCACCCTTATTTAGCGTAACATCGCCAAGGGCTGCCCAGGTTCGGGCAGCATTGGTAAGGGCTCAAGGATTCGGGTACACTAGCGCCTTTGTTTTTCGGGCATTTAGTTTCAGGACTCTTTTATAAAAGGCAGCCAGGCTATGGAATCCATCAACAACCTCTATCCCGTTTTCAAGCATCTGCACCTGACACTGGTGGCAACCAGTGTGCTCTTCTTTGTGGTGCGTTTCGTGCTTAAATTAAAAGAATCTGCCCTGCTGCAGAAAAAGGTCATGCGCATTGCGCCCCACATCATAGACACCTGTCTTTTGCTCTCGGGTCTGCTGATGTGTTTCCTTATCAAACAGTACCCCTTCGTTGACCCCTGGTTGACCGAGAAAATCCTGGCTGTGGTTGCCTATATTTTGCTGGCCATCATGGCGATGAAGTCCAACCGCAATAAGTTTTTCCGCTTTTTTGCCTTCCTCGGCGCCATCGCCTGGGTGGTGTATGCGGCCAAAATCGCCGTGTTTAAACAGGCCATAATGCTGGCATCATGAGTGAATTTTCGTTAGCAGACGGTGTTTCCCTGCCGGAAACGCCGCTGGATATACTTGCGCATTTGGGGCTCGCCGACAGGCAAAAAGCTGAGTGGGCCTGGCTTGAAATCGCCGGTGGCGTGCTCAGCCATTATCTGGTGGACAGAGACGCCAGACTCAAGGCATTGCTTAGCTGGTTTTACCGGGATCTGGGCTTTCGGGCCAAGGATGACTATTTCAGTCTTGAGGCGGCGAGCCTGGCACACACCCTGATGTTTCGTCAGGGGAACAGCACTACGCTGGCCACAGTATTGATGTTGCTCGCCAAGCAACTGGATTTGCCACTCGAACCCATTTTATTGCCCGGCCATACCTTGCTTTGCCTGAAGGATGGCAAGAAAAAACTCTTGCTGGACCCACTCAGTGGCGAGCTTATCGACCGTAAGCGGGTGCATGCGCTGGTGCGTGGTGAGCTGGGTAACTGGGCACCAATGAAGCCGGCCTATGTGAAAACGTCCGGTGTGAAAGCGCTTATCAGCCGTATGCTGGGAGAGATCAAGGCGGGCGCCATAGTGCAGCAGCGCTTTGATGTGGCGCTTGCCTGCAGCAATATGCTGCTGGACTGGCATCCCGATGACACCATGCTCATTCGTGAAAGGGCCTTTATCGCTCAGCAGCTTGGCGCCATTCGGGTAGCCGAAGCCGACCTCAGGCAGTTTATCGACCTCAGTCCCCTCGACCCTGTGGTGGAGCTGGTGAAAATGCAGCTGCGTGAGCTGGGTGAACATCACGAAGTTCTGCATTAACAATTACATACCTTACAAAATTAATAACACTTTCAGGGGGAAGAAAGGATGACAACGGCGCCATTGGTTACCAACGACGCAACCGTACTGGGATTTTTGGCCATTATTCTGGGATTTGTGTTTTACACCCACAGCCACCCCAGCTGGCAAAAATTCTATAAATTCGTCCCGGCGTTGCTGCTGTGCTACTTCCTGCCTTCGCTGCTCAATACCTTCGGCATAGTCGATGGCCACAGTTCGCAGCTGTATTTTGTTGCGACCCGCTATTTGCTGCCTGCGTGTTTGGTATTGCTGATTTTGTCGGTGGACCTCAAGGCCATCATGGGTCTGGGGCCAAAGGCTGTGATCATGTTCCTCTGCGGCACGTTGGGGATTGTGATTGGCGGCCCGGTGGCGCTGCTGCTGGTGTCTGCCATTGACCCTTCGCTGACCAACGATATGGGCCCTGACTCTGTGTGGCGTGGTATGACCACGCTTGCCGGCAGCTGGATTGGCGGTGGTGCCAACCAGGCGGCCATGAAAGAAATCTATGAAGTGGGCGGCAGCGTGTTTTCGGTGATGATCACCGTCGATGTGATTGTGGCCAACGTGTGGATGGCGGTGCTGCTGTTTATGGCGTCCCGCGCCAAAGAAATCGATGCCAAAACCGGCGCCGATACCAGTGCCATCGAAGCGCTTAAAGAGAAGGTTGAAAAGTACAAGGCTGAAAATGAACGCAACCCCAGCCTGACCGATTTGATGCTGATCCTGGCGGTGGGCTTTGGTGTTACAGGTTTTGCCCATATTGCGGCGGATTTCCTGGCTCCCTTCTTTTCCGAGCACTTCCCCTGGACCAAGCAGTACAGCCTGACCTCGGGCTTCTTCTGGCTGGTGGTTCTGGTGACGACTGCCGGTTTGGCGTTGTCGTTCACGCCGCTGCGTCATCTGGAAGCGGCAGGTGCCTCCAAGGTGGCGTCATCCTTCCTTTATGTGCTGGTGGCCACCATCGGTCTGCACATGGACGTGAGTGAAATCCTCAAGACGCCGATTTACTTCCTGCTGGGTATCACCTGGATGTTGGTTCACGCGGGCTTTATGTTGCTGGTGGCCAAGCTTATCAAGGCGCCACTGTTTTATATGGCGGTGGGCAGCCAGGCCAACGTAGGCGGCGCGGCTTCAGCGCCCGTGGTCGCTGCAGCTTTCCATCCCTCATTGGCGCCTGTAGGTGTGCTTTTGGCGGTGTTCGGTTATGCTTTGGGCACTTATATGGCGTGGCTCTGTGGCCAGCTGTTGCAGCTAGTGGGCTGATTTTTCCACCGGCGCCTGCGCCGGTTTATTCTTTGAGAGGCATAGATGAGTATCAAGACTATCCAACTTGGCGACATCGCCATTGCCAACGACAAGCCCTTTGTGCTCTTTGGCGGTATGAACGTGCTTGAATCGCGGGATCTGGCCATGAGTATTGCCGAGCAGTACGTGGAAGTGACCCAGAAGCTGGGGATCCCCTATGTATTCAAGGCCTCTTTTGACAAGGCCAACCGCTCGTCCATCAACTCCTACCGTGGTCCCGGGATGGAAGAAGGCCTGAAGATTTTCCAGGAAATCAAAGACACCTTCAATGTGCCGCTCATTACCGACGTGCACGAGCCGCACCAGTGCGCCCCTGTGGCCGAAGTGGTCGACATCATTCAGCTGCCGGCGTTTCTGGCACGCCAGACCGACCTGGTGATTGCCATGGCAAGGACCGGCGCCATCATCAACGTGAAGAAGCCTCAGTTTCTGGCACCCCACGAGATGCGCCACATAGTGAAAAAATTCAACGAGGCCGGTAACGACGAGATTATCCTGTGTGAGCGTGGCAGCTGCTTTGGTTACAACAACCTGGTGGTGGACATGCTGGGCATGGATGAGATGAAGCAGAGCGGTTATCCGGTAATTTTCGATGCCACCCACGCGCTGCAGCGCCCTGGTGGCCGTGAAGATTCTGCCGGTGGTCGCCGTGCCCAGGCCACCGAGCTTGCCCGCAGCGGTATGGCACTGGGTCTGGCCGGTCTCTTTATCGAAGCGCATCCGGATCCCGACAACGCCAAGTGCGATGGCCCCTGCGCTCTGCCACTGCATCAGCTGGAAGGCTACCTCAGTCAGATGAAAGCAGTAGATGACCTGGTGAAATCTTTTCCTGCTCTGGACACCAGCAAGTAAACCACAGCGTTAATTGGCTGTGATATGCTCAAACGCCCGGCTTTGCCGGGCGTTTTTTGTTCTGGGGAATTGAGATCTGGGGGAGAAAGTATGTGGGTGATGTTCACCCTGATGGCGGCCTTTATGCAGGCCTGGCGCAACGCCTTTCAAAGTGAGCTCAGTCGCGATGTGGGCGTGTTTGGCGTCACCCTGGCACGCTTTCTCTATGCGGGCCCGCTGGCTGCATTTTATCTGGCCGGGCTCTACCTGTGGCAGGATGCGGCCATTCCCACCTTCGGCGTGGATGCCCTGGGGTTTATTCTCGGGGCGGCGCTGATGCAAATTCTGGCCACCGCCTTAATGGTAAAGCTATTTCAGCTTAAAAACTTCGCCATTGGCGCCGGGCTTGCCAAGAGCGAGGCGCTGGTAGCCGCTATCCTCGGGGTGGCCTTTTTTGGCACCAGCCTGTCGCTCTTTGGCTGGCTTGGGGTGATTGTGGGCACTGTGGCGGTGTTTATGCTCTCAAGCAAGGGCGGGCTCAGCACTCTGTCGCCCAAAACCTTGCTGCTGGGCCTTGCCAGCGGCAGTGCCTTTGCGCTGACGTCCCTTTGGGTGCGGGAGGCCAGCCTCTGTCTCGACGTGCCTTTTCCCCATCGTGCCGCCTGGGTGCTCTTGCTGGTTATTGTTATTCAAACGGTGATTTTGCTGCTGTGGCTGCTGATAAGAAAGCCTGACGAGCTTAGGGCCATGATGGCCAGAAACCGGCTGACGCTGGCTATCAGTGTCAGCAGTTGTCTGGGGTCCATTGGCTGGTTCTCGGCCATGTCGCTTACCGCCGTGCCCTATGTGAAAACCCTGGGGCAGGTGGAAATCTTCTTTATGATGCTGGTGTCGAGTCTATACCTGAAACAGAAGGTACAGGTGAAGGACATGGCAGCGCTGGTGCTGATTGCTATTGCCGCCATCATGGTGATGTGGCCGCAATAAGAGGGGCGTGGCTTAAAAACGTCGCTCCAGGGCGTGAATTGCTTCGACCAAGGCTTTGTTGGTGGGCGTAGCTATGCCATGGCGATTGCCAAGGCTCACCAGATAGCCATTGATGGCATCAATCTCGGTTTTACGCCTATGGTCCACATCCTGGCGCATTGAGGAGCGATTGGCGGCGGTAAGGCGAATGACCTCATAGACCCGGGCTGATAAGTGCTCTTCCTGCAATTCTATGCCCTGAGTCCCGGCTACCTGAACCAGTTCCCTCAGCACAGCGGCAATAGTCGCTTGATAGGCATTATCTGCCAGCTCGCCGTTACAGACACCGTGAATGGCGGTGAGGGGATTGATACAGGCATTCACCGCGAGCTTTTGCCACAGGGCTGGCAGTATGCCCTCCACCCACTCACTGCCGGGAATGGCGCTGAGCAGCATGGCTTTAAGCTCTGGCGCCATGGCTGGCCCCATGCAGTGACCAAATTGCGTAAGACCACTGCCGGTTTGCTTAAGGTCGTGTTTGCCAAGGCGCAGCGCACCCTGGCTGGTGGTGCCAAGGGTCAGTCCCCGTCCATTTAACATGGCAGCGACCTGCTCGTGAGGGCCAAGGCCATTATGCAGCAATAACAGGTGGCAGTGCGGTGATAATTCGGGGAGCACCCGGGTCACGGCTTCAACGACCTGATAGGCCTTTACTGTGACGATAAGAAGCTTAAGCTCGCCCAGCAGGGCTTGATTGTCCCCGGGTTTGGCGAAGCTCAGGGTGCTGCGATTGCCACTCAGGTCGGTGAGGCTGTAAGGCTCAGTAATGGCGTTCAGTTGCCGGTCGAGCAGAAAGGGCAAGGTACCCTTCGCCGCCAACTGATGGGCAATTAACTGGCCAACGGCGCCGGCACCCAGAATGCCAATTCGGCTCATGCGCCCTGAAGCCTGGATGCGCGGCGGTACTTACTGTACAGCCAGGCGGTGAGGAAGAAGGCGGCCACGCCCGCAAGATCGGCGGCGATATCGCCCCAGGAGGCTGAGCGGTAGGGCAGGCGCGACTGGATGACTTCAATCAAACCTGCGTAGGCGGCCAGTGCCAGCAACATGATGTACCAGCGTGGCCTGAATGCCAGTTGGGTGAGCCAGGCCAAACCAAAGAAAGTGCCGAAATGCCCCACCTTGTCCAGATGAGGAATGGACTGGGGATAGCTGGGTTTGGAAAAGACCAGATAACTGGTGATACACAGGGCAATCACCAAAATGATTTTAAACAGAAACTGCCGATTCTTCACACGGAACTTTCGCTGGTAGACATAGGCGCCCATGATAGGGAAATGTACAGCCAAAGTCACTCACCGGCCTGTAAAACTCTGTGTCTTCACCGGCGGACTTGGGGCTTCACCTGTGCTGGCCGGATCGTTACACTATGCTCTATTCGGATTGAGGCCCGTTTCGTCAGAGGCCTGTTTTGCTTTTCAAGGGGTTAAAAAATGCCGTCATTTGATATTGTTTCGGAAGTGGATGCCGTCGAGCTGAAAAACGCCGTGGAAAACACCCGCCGTGAAATGGATGGCCGCTTCGATTTTCGCGGTGTTGAGTACAGTGTGGATTTCAAGGACATGGTAGTCATACTGCGTTCCGAGTCGGATTTCCAGTGTCGTCAGATGGTGGATATCCTCAGAGGCCAGCTAGCCAAACGCAACGTAGATGCCAAGGCCATGGAAGTGGACGACAAGATAGTCCACACCGGCAAAACCTTTGCACAGAACGTGAAATTCAAGCAGGGCATCGAGCAGGATGTGGCGAAAAAACTCATTAAGCTCATCAAAGACAGCAAGGTGAAGGTGCAGGCGCAAATCCAGGGGGATTCGATTCGGGTCACCGGCAAGAAGCGCGATGATTTACAGGCCATTATGCAGCTGGCCCGCACTTCCGAGCTGGGCCAGCCATTTCAGTTCAATAACTTCCGCGACTGACTCAAGCCTTATCTCAGTCTGTCCACCTGCTCGCTCCGTGCTTCGGCGTGGGCAGGGGGCGACACCTTTTCTACCAGCCACACCAGCAGCAATACCGGCAGACCAATCAGGCTGGCGGTGATGAAAAAGTTCACATAGCCAAAGGCATCGACCCAGGCGCCGGAGAAACCGGCAATAAACTTGGGAAACAGCAGCATGATAGACGACAGCAGCGCATATTGGGTGGCGCTGTAGCCGCTGCTGGTCAGGCTCGATAAATAGGCGATAAAGGCCGCGGTGGCGATACCGCCACTGAAGTTATCGATGGATATCGCCAGCGTCAGCAGCTCCATGTTGTACCCAACCACCGCCTGCCAGGCAAACAGCAGATTAGTGGTGGCTACCAGCAGGGCGCCCAAAAACAGAATGCGCATGGTGCCGTATTTCGCGAGCAAGACGCCCCCAAAGGCGGCACCTACCAGGGTCATGATAAGGCCGTACACCTTGCTCAGAAAGGCGATTTCCTCTTTGGAAAAGCCCATGTCCACATAGAACACATTCGCCATAATCCCCATGACTATGTCCGAAATCCGGTAGCAGGAAATCAGCGCCAATATCAGGATTGCACTCTTGCCGTAACGCTTGAAAAAATCGATGAAGGGCGCGGCGACAGCGTTATAGGTCCAGGATAGGGCTGCAGCCGTGCGGGGGGGGTATTTTTCGCTGAGGCGCTCGCGCATCTCGGCTTCCAGTGCATTTGCCTGGCCCTGGTCGACGGCGGGCTCTTTGGCACACAGGGTGGTTATCACCCCAATCAGCATCAGGGCGGCCATGACCATGTAGGCGGTTTGCCATGACGCGAGCCGATATCCATCGGCTTCCGGCGCGACCCAGGCGGCGATGGTCAGGGCGCCGGCGGTCGCGATAATCATGGCCGAACGATAGCCAATTTGATAAGCCGCCGCCAGGGCCGCCTGCATCTCCTGGGGCGCCGATTCAATGCGAAAGGCATCTATCACTATGTCCTGGGTGGCCGAGGCAAAGGCCACCATCAGGGCGCAGACGGCCATATAGGTGAGGCTGTCTTTAGGGTCGCTGCTGGCCATACCCACAATGGCGCCAATCAGCATTAACTGGGCAAACAGCATCCAGCCCCGGCGCCGACCAAAGAGTTTAGAGAACACCGGCAGTGGCATGCGGTCCACCAGAGGGGACCATAGCCATTTGAAGGCATAGAGGATGGCAATCCAGCTGAAATAACCTATGGCGGTACGATCGACACCGGCTTCACGCAGCCAGAATGACAGGGTCGAGAACACCAGCATCAGGGGTAAACCGGCGGAGAAGCCGAGGAACAGCATCACCAGTACCCGGCGATGGCGGTAGACCGCCAGGAGTTCCCAGAGTCTGATTAAGGCAGCGGTAGGTAAATACATGATGGCCGGACAAGCGAAAAGGGCCTTTAGAATAACTTACTTAGCCAAGTGCGGGTCAAGCGGATTGGCAAAAGTTAATCTGTCGTCTGCATAAAAAAGACCCGCCAATGGCGGGTCTTGGGGACAGAGTCAGGATGCGGGACGCACTCCGATGCAGCCGCCCGGGATCTGACCACCGATGCTCAGGTAATCACAGCAGTCCTGCAGCTGCTTTCGCAGGAACAGGTTGCCGCGAAGTACCCAAACGGGCCAGCGGTCAAAGCAGTGCATCAAATGCCAAAACACCCTTTCAGTGTCAGACTGCGCTTCACCCTGGGGTGACAACTGTTGCCACTCCTCGAGGGTATCCCATAAATACAGCTGGATTTCGCGGTAATCGAGCTGGTCACTCAAGAACGCTCTTCCATACTGAGCCAGTTGGGGCGCTTTGCTATCGATGAAATCCGTTGGTGTCATCGTATCGCCTCCTTGTTTTGCTCCCTGAGTATAGTCAGCTTTAGAGTGCTGACTCAAAACACAGTTTATTTTCTGGGCAACAATTTGGCTGACTTGAGCACAATCTGGGTAACGGGAACATCGGGCCAGTTCAGTTTGCTATTGTGCTCAGTGGGCACGACCGCCATGGCTTCCAGAATTTCGCGACCTTCCACCACTTCACCGAAAACGGCATAGCCCCAGCGGCGCTTGGAGGGGTCGAGCTTGGTGTTATCTGCCACGTTGAAGTAAAACTGGCGGGTGGCCGAGTGGGGATTGTTTTCCCTTGCCATGGCGATGGTGCCAAAGGCATTGGACAAGCCATTGCCTGACTCGTTAACGATGGGGGCCGACTCGGGCAGCTCTTCCAGCTTGGGATTCAGGCCACCACCCTGCACCACAAATTCCGGAATAATGCGGTGGAAGATGGTGTTGTCGTAGTCGCCCTTCACTACATAAGTCAGGAAGTTATCGACGGTTATGGGGGCGCGGGTGCGGTCAAGCTCCACCACAATCTTGCCCATGGTGGTTTGCATTTCCACCTGGGGATAGAGGTTATCTGGCTGAATATCCACTTTGGCCGCCAGTGCCATGTTCGACAGGCCCAGCATCAGGGCTGCGATGATCCATTTCATTTGTGATTTCCTTTTTCGTTGTTATTGCATCAGAAATTGGGTCAGTTCGGGGTCGTTGACTATGTCGCCGGCAAGCTGGGTAATGAGCTTATTCATTTCCAGCTCCAGAGTGGCCAAATCCAGGCTCAGAGGTCCTTTCATGGTGCCTCTGGCGGTGTAGCGCTTACTGAACAGTTGCTGCTCGTTGCGGGCGTAGGCGCTGATAATGATTTCATTGGCGGCCTCGTAACCCAGCATGGTTTCGTTGATATCTGACTGTAAACGTTCCACTTTCAGTTCAAGGACGTTGGTGGCGGCAGGGTCTAGTTGAAAGCCCTTATTACTGAAAGACTGGCGGAACAGATTGCCCAGCTGAATGGCAGGCGACTCGCCAGTCCCCATCAGTTTGGCCGGGTCATCCCCTTTGGTAATACGTACGGCGGTGTTGGTGCTTCTGGCATCCTGAGTACTCAGGGCGATGCGTCCACTGGCGCTGCTGCTGATGGCGGGCACATCGGGACTCAGAGCAAGGTAATTGGATGGACTGCCCGCGCAGCCGCTGAGGGTCAGAATGGCAGTCAATACGGCTAAGGATTTCTTCATCTGGGATCCAAAACGAGACAAAAGTCGCATCAGAATACCAGATTTGTCCGCCATCGCCAGTCAATGAAATCCAGTTCAGTAAGCATTCAGTTTGTGTCTGGCATGCTCCTATGGCTAATCGCATTCAACCATAGGGAAATCAATGAAACTATTCAGTTTAAGTGTAATGAGTACACTGATAGCGATGGGAATTGCCAGTGCCGAAGTGCGGGCAGAAGCCGGTCCCCATATCGCTGGGGTCAACCTGGGTTATGGTACTCAGGAATACGAAAGCCGTGATGGCGAGCATTGGGATGCCGGAGACGGCTTCAAGTACGATATCTGGTACAGGTACATGCTTACCAGCAACTGGGGCGTTGAACTCAGCTATGGCCAGGGCACTGGCGGTGCGTACAGTGCCATGATCGATATACTCTCGGACGTGAGAGAGCTTGAGTACTCCAACTACCGCGCAGCGCTCTACGGCCAATACAATTTCTCCCGTGGCAACAGCGTCTATGCAAAAGCAGGGATGGCCTTTTCCGATATCACATATGATCTGGATGATTCCCGCATCAAAGAGGATGCCGAAGGCTTCTTTGGGGCAGTCGGCTGGCAACACAGATTCCACTCTGGTTTTGGATTGGGGGTTGAGTACCAGTACACCGATCTGAAGCAGCTCGAAGTCCAGAGCATTAATATCGCCTTCTCCTGGCAATTCTGATACTTCGGCGCTTGCAGCTTGCCCTGCAACTTCACTACGCCCTCAGTCGAGGGCGTTTTTGTACCTGTAACCTGCGCGGTGTTTTTACAAATCGGTAACGCCGGGCTTTAATCTGCCGACAATCGGCGTTAGAGTAAAAAACCAAAATAATAATAAATTGCACGATGGAACATTCAACAAGCACAGCAGGGATGACCAATTCAGCCACATTCAAAACCTTGGGGATCCAGGATAGCCTGATGGCTGGCGGACGCCCCTGTTTTGGGCATTTCGATGGCCCGGTTGCGTCTTTGGGGCTGGATAACTTTATCCTGATGAACGACATGGATAAGCCTGCCTCCCGCTTACAACGCCATTTTGGCTATAAACAGTTCGAGTTTATTGCCGTCAATACCCCCAATTACCTGATAGGCATCGCCCTGGCTGATATTCGCTATCTCGGCAGCGGCTTTTGCTACGTCTACGAGAAAAGTAAAAACCGGGTGTATGAGCAGCACTGGATAAGGCCCCCGGGCAGCTTTAGCCTTGGCCCTTCGCCGTTGTCGGCTTCCAGTGCCATGGCCGGGGTCAGCATTCACCGCCGGGATGGACTCTGGTCGGTGGCGCTGGATTTGGTGCTGGACACACTGGCGCTGAAAGCCGAGTTGCAGCTGGAGCCGTTGCCCCTTTCGCTGCCCATGGCACTTTGCAGTCCCACCGGTTACAGCGGCTGGACGTACACCCAAAAGCACAATGCCATGAGTGTAAAAGGCAGCCTTTACATCAACCATGAGCCCCAGCCCCTTGGGCGGGCTTTGGCGGGGTACGATTTTTCTGCAGGCTACATGCGACGGGAAACCAGTTGGCGCTGGGCCTCCATCAACGCCCATGTTGGTAATCGCCGGTTTGGACTCAACATTGCTGCAGGGGTAAATGAAACCGGCAGCAGTGAAAACGTGCTTTGGTTAGACGGGGTCCGTAAGCACCTCGGGCCTGTGCATTTCGAGTTTGACCGCAGCCAGGCAGAGTATGGCCGCTGGCGCTTGTGGTCTGATAGGGACGAGCTTGAGCTTGAATTTACGCCACTGGCCAGCCGCTCAGAGCGGCTTAACCTGATACTGCTGAAAAGCAACTTTCGCCAATATCAGGGGCGTTTTTCGGGATGGGTTCGTGATGTGGCAGGGCGCAAAGTGATCCTGGACGAGGTGTTCGGTCTTACCGAAGATCATTTTGCCAAGTGGTAAGTGCCCACAGCATCAGTATTGAAATCATAACAACAATAAGTTGCCCGCAAGCTGCAACGCTTTTGGATACAGACAACAGGGAAGACCATGAACCTCGACAAGCTAATCGCTCACCCGGAACTGCTGCTGATAGTGTTGGCGCCGATTTTTTTTCTGTGCATGGCGCTGGAGTTCGTGGTCGCCAATGTGCGTAAGCGACTGCCGGAAAATGCCAGGTACAACAAGGCAGAGCTTCTGTGTAACCTCAGCCTGGCGGGAATGCATCAGGCTGCCGATCTGCTCAGCGGATTTCTGATAGCCAAACTGTACCTGTATTTCTTTGGCTGGCGGCTGTTTGATATTGAAATGAATGGGCTGAATTTTGTGTTGCTGCTGCTGGCGCAGGATTTTTGCTATTACTGGTTCCACCGTTGCAGCCACCGCTGTCGCTGGATGTGGGCAGCACATGTGGCCCATCACAGTTCAGAAAACATGAACTTTTCCACCGCATTCAGACAAAGCCTGATGTATCCGCTGGCGGGAATGTGGATATTCTGGCTGCCTCTGGTTGTGATTGGTTTCGACCCCGCCTGGGTCGTGTTTGCGGTGCTGGCCAGTCTTGGGTTTCAGTTTTTCGTCCACACCCAGCTGGTGGACAAGCTTGGGCCACTGGAGTGGGTGTTCAATACTCCCAGCCACCACAGGGTGCATCACGGCTCAAACCCTCAATACATAGATAAAAACTACGCCGGTGTGCTCATCGTTTGGGACCGGCTGTTTGGCACCTTCGTCAAAGAAGAAGAAACCGTGCGCTACGGCATCACCAAGCCGCTAAACAGCATGAACCCGCTCACTGTCACTTTCAGCGAATGGCGCGATATGTTCAGGGATGCCATGGCGCCGGGGCTGAGTCTCGGCGAGCGCCTGCGTCAGCTTTTTGCGCCACCTTCCAGCGCCACTGATAAGGATTGAGCCTTCGCAAGTCCTCCGGCTTGGAGTAAGCTGGGGCGTCCAATTCTGAAAGAGAACCCTATGAAACTCTTTGTATTCGAACATTGTCCCTATTGTGTTCGCGCCATGATGACAGTGGGCTATAAGGGCATTGCGCTGGAAAAAGTGATACTGCAAAACGATGATGTGGATAGCCGTATCCGCATGGTCGGTGCCAATATGGTGCCCATTCTGCAAAAAGATGACGGCAGCTATATGGCCGAGAGCCTGGATATTGTTGCTTTTCTCGACGCGCTGGGCGGTGAGGCACAGCTTAAGCCCGCCGACCATGAGCAGCAAATCGCAGCCTGGCTGGATAAGACTGGTTATTACACCAGCCGGCTATTGCATCCCCGCAACGTGCGAATGAACCTGCCTGAGTATGGCTCCGAAGCTGCCGTCCGCTGGTACACAGAGAAGAAAACAGCGGTCATCGGTATGAGCTTCGATGAGGCCTTTGCCGCGTCGGCCGAGTATATTGCTGCGCTGGAGCCACTTTTTACCGAACTGGAATTTATGCCGCTGCCGAGTGAGCGAAACAATCAGTTGGGTTATGACGATGTGTTGCTGTTCCCTGTGCTGAGAAACCTCACCGCGGTGAAAGGGCTTAACTTTGGAAAGCGAGTTCGCCGCTATATAGATGAAGTGGCAGCGCTCACCAAGGTTGCGCTGTTTGATGCTATGGCGATTTAGCGCCAACACTCTCCTTGCCTGTTCACCACAGTCATCCGATAACGAAAACGCCCCATAACAGGGGCGTTTTTGCGATGTCACCACAAATCGTTATCAGCACAGGCCGGCGTTATTTTACCGCCTGCAAAATCACAAATTTGCCGTTGCTGGCCACGGTTTTACAGTTGCCAAATAAGCGCTTGAGTTTGATGTGATAACCAAGGTGGCGGTTGCCAACAATATGCAGCAATCCCCCCGGCTTCAACGCTCGTTTGGCATCGTTGAACATCTGCCAGGCGATATGGTCGGTAATGGCTTCCCCCTGATGGAACGGCGGGTTGCAGAGTACCAAATCCGCCTGCACCTCATGGGGCAGGTGGCTTAAACAATCATCCCAGATAAATTCAGCCCGGCCGGCATCCAGATTATTTAAAGCCCAGTTCTGGCGGGCACTTTCCACCGCCATGGCCGATTCATCCACCAGGTAGAGCCTGGCATCCGGATAAAGCTGGGCGGCCTTGAGGCCCAGCACGCCATTGCCGCAGCCAAGGTCGATAATCGAGTTGAAATCTCCCGCTGGCAGATTCGCCATCATCAAGCGGGCACCAATGTCCAGTTTGCTGGCCGCGAACACGTTACTGAGATTGCTCACCTTTAAGCCGTGCTCTGGCACGTCCCATATACTGGGCTTGCTGGCTGGCCGCGGATTGCCATCGGCGATGATGGTGATGACGCGGGTCTTCTTCCAGGTGAGGCTGGCGGTTGCCGGGCCCACTGCCTTGGCAATCAGGGCCAGCAGCGATTGATTAATGTGCTTGGCTTTTGCCCCCATCAGGATCACATCCCCGGCTTTCAGGGTGTGGCTCAGCTGGTTTAAGGTATCGGTCAGGAAGTTGAGATTCTTGGGCAGTTTCATCAGTATCTGCCTGCCTTGGGCGAAGCGGCCCAGATCGATGCAGTCTTGGTAAGTGACATTGGCGTTTGCGAGCCCGTTGGCAGCCAGATTAGCCTGGCAGCCCAAATGCGTGGTACGGCCATCGGCAGCAAAGACGATATCGGCATCGGGCCTGGCGGCGGCAAGGGCGCAGGTCAGGGCACCAAAGCTGTCATTGATCACCAGAAACTTGGCTGCCAAGCCGGTGTTGGACTCTTCCAGGTATTTCAGCAGGTGTTCGTCGGCGGCGTCCCAGGCTTGCAGATTGGGATCGCTGGTGGCGGGATACCTGTGCAGGCCCAGCTCACACGGGTTACCGGAAAGGAATGCTGAAAATCGGGTCGTCATATGTCAGAGTATCTCATCAGTGGGGGCGCGATTATCGCAAATTGTCGCGCCGCGTGCGACTCTTCCTGTTACCTCAAGCATAGGGGCAGATGTGACCAATCAGCTTGAATTCGCATTGGCGGGTGCCAAGGGGGCAAAGTCAGAGCCGCCTGTCAGCCATGTACCTGCCTTTCTGAGCCACCGGCAACAGGCACTGTTGATGGCCGAGGCCGCCGATTACCCCTTCGAGTCGCCCATGATTAAAGTTTATGGCAAGTGGCACCCCATACCCCGGCAGCAGGTGTGGTTTGCCGATGAAGGCTGCAGCTACCGCTACTCTTCCTTACTCATCTCTCCAACGCCCTGGCCACATTATTTATTGCGGCTCAAGCAGGCGCTGGAAGCGCATAGTGGGGCCGCCTTCAATGGTTGCCTCGTTAATCATTATCGCGGCGGCCAAGACGCCATGGGATTTCATGCAGACGATGAACCCGAGCTGGTGGAGGAATCTGTTATCGCCATTGTCAGCCTGGGTGCTTCACGCCCCCTGGTGATGCGCCGTCGTGTGGATGGTCTTCGTTACCGGGTGGTCTTACAAAGTGGCGATCTGCTGCTGATGCATCCCCCTATGCAGTCCACCTGGGAGCACGGCATCCCACGCAGCCAAAAGTCGCTGCCACCGCGGATAAGCTTCACCTTCAGAAACCTCAAGCCCTATTTTCACGGTCGCTGATTTTCACAGTTGCTGATTATGCGGGGCCTGGTTTGAACTGTGCACTTAACCACAGACCCGGGCGTCAGCCCCAAGTAGAGTGAGACATCACCCAGTCGTGTTTAGGGAGTCGAGTCCATGAAAATTCAGTTTATTGCCACCGTCGTTGGGCCACTCGGTCCGGATGTGCTCCAGTCTCTGGCCAAGGTCAGTCGCGAGCTGGGGGCTGAATGGCTTTCCAGCAAGCTCATCATGCTGGATGGTCAGTTTGCCGCCATGATGAAAGTCAGCATCGACGACGATAAAGAGGCCGCGTTGAGAGACAATCTGGCGCGGGAATTCCCTGCCCTGGGATTTGTTTATGCACCAGTGGCTGCGGTGGACGGGCCTGTGCAGCAGATACAGGTGGAACTCGACTGCAATGACAGACCCGGATTGACCCGGGATGTGAATGACGTTCTGGCCAATCTTGGTGTGTCTGTCTCCCATATGGAAAGCCACAGGGTGCAGGTCACAAGCCTTGGGCGCACTCTGTTTAACGCCTGCTTATCAGTGGCATTGCCGCCTGAGATGGACATTGGGACACTGACCTCGGCGCTGGAAGCGGTGGAGCCCAACGCCAGGGTCCATTTTCGGGAATCGGCCTTTGCGGCACACAGAGTTTGATCTTTGACCGGGGCGGCGCTAATCTGCCGCCAATTGCCATTACCGGAACACTGTTATGTCTGTTGCCGATATTATTTCCGCAAAGCTGAATGAAGCTTTTGCCCCCACCCATCTTGAAGTGATTAACGAAAGTTACATGCACAATGTGCCCAAGGGCTCTGAAACTCATTTCAAGGTCGTCATCGCCAGTGACAGCTTTGAGGGGCAGCGTCTGATTGGCCGCCACCGCGCCGTGAATGCGGCGCTTGCGCAGGAGCTGGCCAACGGGGTTCACGCCCTGTCGATGTTTACCTATACGCCCGACGAGTGGCAGGGTATGGATGCGGTACCTGCATCGCCCAAGTGCCGTGGCTGACCTGGTTATTGTGCACCATTAAAACACCCGCCCCCGGCGGGTGTTTTGGTTTTCACCCTCTGCCATGGACCTTGGCGGTTTCCTCGCTGTGGGTTTTCTGTTATCAATAGGTTGCATCGATAACAATAACGACATAACTACAGCTAAATTATGGGAAAACTGATTGGATTTTTTGAGGGGACAACCGAGGCCGTCGGTAGGCTGGTGGGTTGGTTTACCCTTGCCATGGTGCTGATGACCCTCGCCGTGGTGGTGCTCCGCTATGCTTTTTCAACCGGTGCCACGGCGCTGCAGGAAACGGCGCTTTATCTTCATGGCGCCGTGTTTACCCTGGCGGCGGGATTTACCCTGAAACGCGATGCCCATGTGCGGGTAGACGTGTTTTATCGCCAGTGCAGTGAGCGTACCCGTCATTGGATGGATTTCGTTGGTTGCCTGCTGTTTCTGTTTCCCCTGTCTCTCGCCATAGGCCTGTACAGCTTTGATTATGTGATGAATGCCTGGCGTATTCATGAAAGCTCTGCAGAGGCTGGCGGTCTGCCCTGGGTTTACCTGCAAAAATCACTGCTGCTGGGGCTATGTGCCAGTTTGATATTGCAGGGACTGTGTGAGCTTTACCGTCATGGCAAGGCGCTCTTTGGCAGGGAGTCCTGCTGATGGCGCTGCTGCTGTTTCTTATCATTTGTCTGGTATTGATGCTGGGCTACCCGGTGGCACTCACCCTGGGCGGCGTGGCCTTTTTGTTTGCCCTGGCCGCCAGCTTTTTCGGCGCCTTCGATATGGGGCTTTTTGGCCTGCTGCCCAATCGCATCTTCGGCATTCTGAATAATCAAATTTTGATGGCGGTGCCGCTGTTTGTGTTTATGGGCGTTGTACTGGAAAAATCCCGGATTGCCGAACAGTTGCTCACCACCATGGGCGAACTCTTGGGGCGTTTTCGAGGCGGCCTGATTTTCAGCGTATTTTTTGTGGGCGTGCTGCTTGCGGCCAGCACCGGCATTGTCGGCGCCACTGTGGTCACCATGGGGCTGATGTCGCTGCCAACCTTGCTTAAGCGCGGTTACAGCCCCGAATTCAGCGCCGGTGCCATCTGTGCCACCGGCACCCTTGGGCAAATCATACCCCCTTCCATCGCCTTGGTGCTGCTGGGTGACGTCTTGTCCAATGCCTATCAGCAGGCTCAGCTGAAGATGGGTATTTTCAATCCCAAGTCTGTGTCCGTGGGCGATCTCTTCGCCGGAGCTCTTATTCCCGGCTTGATGTTGGTCAGCCTGTATATGCTCTACACCCTGTTTCGCTTATGGCGCTCTCCGGCGGATTTTGGCACTGCTCTTGTGCAGGAAGCTGAGCCTACGTCGCTTGCCAGGGTGATTTCAGCCTTACTGCCGCCGCTGCTGCTGATTTTTCTGGTTCTCGGCTCCATTCTGGCCGGTATTGCCACCCCAACTGAGGCGGCATCTGTGGGGGCAGCAGGTGCGCTGGTGATTGCGCTGCTCAAGCGGCAAATGAGCATGCTGGCGTTGAAGGAAGTGATGCAAAGCACGGTCAAAATCACCTCCATGGTGTTTTTGATATTGATTGGTGCCTCTGTGTTTTCGCTGGTCTTCAGGGGGCTTGGCGGGGAAGAGCTGATACATAACCTGTTTGCCAATATGCCAGGTGGTGTGGTGGGTGCCATGTTGCTGGTAATGACGGTTATCTTCGTCCTCGGTTTTATCCTCGACTTTATCGAAATCACCTTTGTGGTGGTGCCTCTGGTTGCGCCCATTTTGCTAGCCATGGGGCTGGACCCAGTGTGGCTTGGGATCATGATTGCCCTCAACCTGCAAACGTCCTTCTTAACCCCGCCCTTTGGTTTTGCCCTCTTCTATTTACGGGGCGTGAGTGGTGACAGTGTTTCGAGCGGACAAATTTATCGTGGTGTGATCCCTTTCGTCATCCTGCAGTTACTGATGTTGATACTACTTGGGATTTGGCCGGCACTTGCCACTTGGCTGCCGTCGGTTTTGTATGGCTGATGATGTTCAGGCCTGTTTAAAGGAGTAAGGAAAATGCAAACAAGAATAGCAATTTGCCTTTTGATGGCCGCGAGTCTGCTGTCCGGCTGCAATGGCGACAAGCAAGCCGCTGAGGCCGCGCCGGTTGCCAGCGCCAAGCCGATAGAATGGAAGCTCGCCACCTCCTGGCCCAAGAATTTCCCCGGCCTTGGTACAGCGCCGGAACACTTTGCGGTGATGGTGGATGAAATGTCGGCCGGACGTCTTAAAATCAAGGTGTATGGGGCAGGGGAGTTGATGCCGGCACTGGAAGTGTTTGATGCGGTCAGTCAGGGCTCCGTACAGATGGCCCACAGCGCGTCTTATTACTGGAAAGGCAAGGCGCCGGCGGCGCAGTTTTTCACCTCCATACCCTTTGGGCTCAATGCCCAGGAGATGAACGGTTGGCTGACCTATGGCGGCGGACTGGAGCTGTGGGAAGAGGTGTATGCTCCTTTCGGTATTCTGCCTTTGCCGGGGGGCAACAGCGGCGTACAGATGGGCGGATGGTTTAATAAGGAAATCAACACCATTGATGACCTTAAAGGGCTTAAAATGCGCCTGCCTGGCCTGGGCGGCGAAGTGCTGAAACGCCTGGAAGGGGTGCCTGTTACTCTCCCGGGGCGTGAGCTCTATACCGCCATGCAGACCGGCGCCATTGATGCCACCGAATGGGTGGGACCATACAACGATTTGGCCTTTGGGCTGCATAAGGTGGCCAAGTATTACTACTATCCTGGCTGGCATGAACCGGGTACCACGCTCGAATTTATGATTAACAAAGCCGCTTTCGAGAAATTGCCCAAGGACTTACAGGCCATAGTGAAGATTGCCGCCAAGGCGACCAATCAGGATATGCTGGATGAATACACCGCCCGCAACGTGGGGGCACTGGATTCGCTGGTGAAAGAACATGGTGTGGTGCTCAAACAATTTCCCGAGGAGGTGATGGCGCAGCTCAGAAGCGTATCGGCGGAGGTAATCTCTGAGCAGTCGAGCCAGGACCCTATGATGAAAAAAGTGAACGATGCCTACCGTGAGTACGAGGCCGGCGTCAGGAAATACCACCTGATTTCGGAAGACGCCTACACCCGTTTACGGGAATGAGTTTTGGCAGGCCCTGCTTTGATGCTATGCTTGCGTCACTTTGCACCACCCAATTGTGCCCCAACAGAAGGGGCTGGAGAGCACCATGCCATTATTGGACAGTTTTACCGTTGATCATACCCGCATGAACGCCCCGGCCGTGCGCGTGGCCAAGACCATGAGCACCCCAAAAGGTGACACCATTACCGTGTTTGACCTGCGTTTTTGTGCCCCCAACAAAGACATTCTCAGTGAGCGTGGCATCCACACTCTCGAGCACCTGTTTGCTGGATTTATGCGTGATCATCTCAATGGTGATGGTGTCGAAATTATCGATATCTCTCCCATGGGCTGCCGTACCGGCTTCTACATGAGCCTGATTGGCGAACCGGCAGAAAAGCGTGTGGCGGACGCCTGGCTGGCCGCGATGGAAGATGTGCTGAATGTGGTTGATCAAAAGGCCATACCCGAGCTCAACGAGTATCAGTGCGGCACCTATGAGATGCACTCACTGTCCCAGGCGCAAGACATTGCCAAAGCCGTGATCGCAGCCGGGGTCAGTGTGAACCGCAACGACGAACTTAAACTGTCAGACGAAATTTTGCACAAACTCTAATTTCTCTGACAGAACGTCAAAAAAGCGGCGCCAGCCGCTTTTTTTTCGTCTAAAATCATCCATGTCACAAAAAAATTACAAATAGACCACCCAAGGTGGTAATTCCGGGATGAATGGATGAAACAAACCCCTGTGCTTGTAGGCTGCCTATTGATGGGCGTTACAAGTTCTCTAGGTTGGGCGAGTGAAGTTACAACGTCTGATACCAGTCCTTTCTTTATTGAGCGACTCGGGTTAAATACCCCGTCAGCACTGCCTCTCTATCCGTCCGGCCTGATGGTTGGCCGGGGCGATATGTTTGGCGAAAGTCGCTTTCTCCATGCCGACAGTCACGGTGCCATCCCAGACCTGATGGGCACTTCTCTTGCGGCAGCCCCCTATGTTGCTCCGGGTGTGTGGCTGGATGCCGGCCGTTTTGGTATTGAGGCCATGGAAAATTGTGCCTCGTACTCTGAGTGGGCTTTACTTGACTGCGGCAATCAAAGCGGCGGTGATTACTTGGTTCCGTCGATAGGCACCAGTGGAAATTCCATAGGCCTTGAAGCGCGGGATGATAAAACCGGCGGCCTCAGGGCGGCGTTTGCCTCCCGCAATGATGCCCTCGATATGAGCTTTGCCGGCAGCCACCTGAGACGTGAAGAAGGCGATGACTGGTGGGTTCAGACCAAGGATACCGAAGTCTTTGTTGGCCTTGGGGCCTCCAGTTTACCCGGCGCCAGAAAAAAACAGCGTACCGAGCTCTCCTGGCTTTATAAAGATGCGACTTCAACCCTGCCCGGAAGCAACTGGATACAGCAGAGTGACAGACAGCGTTTGCAGCTCAGTCACAGCGTTCAAACCGGCGAAAGCCGTCGTACCGACACCCGGCTGTTTTATCAGGAAACCGGGTTTCACAGCTTTCTGGCCGATATGACGATGACGCCAACGCCGCCGATTATCCCGAACGATGAGTACAGCGGTAAACTTGGTGACAGTGACTATCATACCTATGGCATTGTCAGTGAGAGTCTGGACAGATTTGGCGCCCATTCAATAGGCTACCGTCTCGCTTATCAAAGGGAAGGGGCAGAGTATTTGCTGGCAGACAAGCACATAGAAGACAGCGCCAGTGTGCTGGATCTCGGTGTTCGTGGCCGCCTGGGCTTTGATTGGGTCGATATCGAAGTGGATGGATTGTGGCGCCGCGCCGATTTGACAAGGGATAGCGGCGAAGCGGGCACTGACTTCAGGGTTGACGACTGGCAGTACGGTGTTGGCCTGTGGTTTGCCAACGACAGCGTTGTGCTGAGGGGAGAGCATCGCTTTGCCCCGCCATCACCCGGTAATCTTCAGGCCTTATCCCAAAGCGCAGATCACCTGCGTTTAA
This sequence comes from Shewanella sp. FJAT-52076, assembly GCF_019457455.1. Lineage (NCBI taxonomy): Bacteria > Pseudomonadati > Pseudomonadota > Gammaproteobacteria > Alteromonadales > Shewanellaceae > Shewanella > Shewanella sp. FJAT-52076. The sequence continues at coordinate 3,039,025 of NZ_CP080415.1, read as the reverse complement.
CGGCGCGTTGGCCTTTGGGCGACTTGATGCTCCAGGGTGAGCTTTGGTATCAGGCATTTGATAACTTACATTTTGATTGCACAGAGCTTTCTGATTGCGAAACGGTTCGCGGCGTGTCTCAACTCAATGCCGGCGAGGTGGATGCTGAGGGGCTGAGTCTGGGGCTGCAGTGGTCAGGGCAATTCGGCATGGTAAAGATGCCCCTGTCTATCCAACTGGAGGAGAATCGTGCCAGTTTTGCGTCAAGCGCCTGCCTTGAACAGTACTCGCTGTGTTGGCAGGATGGTGACCGGGTTCCCTGGCAGCCACAGCGGCAAGTGACCCTGGCGATGGGGTTAGCAGCAGGTGAGTGGTCACTCTCAGTGATTGGCCGTGACAGTGAATTTGTTGATGAAAACCAGCGCCGAATCGATGTCAGTCTCAGTTGGCAAAGTGGGGCCCATCAGGTGTATCTCAGAGGGGATAATGTGTCCGCCGAGCCGCTGTCAACACCCACCGACTTTGGTCCAATATCCGGTGAAGTTTTAGTCAGTCTAGGATATCGCTGGCACGGTTGAACTGTAGACCTTATTGTCTCTCAAATTGTTTATGAGCCTGCTGGTAAACTAAGCAGGCTCATTTGGTTTTTATGGTTTTAAATTGATATTTATCAATTAGATAATTTTATGGTTGCGACATTTTTTTAAATCTGTCACGGCGATGAAAAAGCTGGCAGGAAAACCTTGAAATTCACTGCAATCAGGCGCTCGGGAAGTTTGAAATCACTTATAATTTTCGTGGCGATGGCAGGGCGTTTGGGGTAAAATGCGCGCGACCAGCGTGATTGCGATCGCATTTCTGTGATAAATCTGCGCCAGCTCAACGCGAACGGTGTTGTTTAAAACCGGGTGCCCCGCAGGAACGCGGCGCTTTGTCTTTCCTTCAAACGTAGTGCATGTGGATATGATTACAATTAAGAAAGGATTGGATTTGCCCATTGCGGGTGGTCCAGAGCAAGTTATCCATGATGGCCCAGCCATTAAACACGTAGCTACATTGGGTGAAGAGTATATTGGCATGCGTCCTACCATGAGAATCAAGGTAGGCGACAAGGTAGCCAAGGGTCAGGTGATTTTTGAAGACAAAAAGAATCCTGGCGTTAAATATACGGCTTTGGCCAGTGGTACTGTTACTGAAATCAACCGGGGTGCCAAGCGTGTGCTTCAGTCTGTGGTGATCGAAATCGAAGGTAACGATGCCGTTGCTTTTGATAAGTTCGATGCCGCCCAACTGGACAGCTTGAGTGCCGAGCAAGTAAGAAACAACCTGATTGAATCAGGTATGTGGACCGCCCTGCGTACCCGTCCTTTCAGCAAGGTGCCTGCAGTGGATGCGTCTCCTGCCGGTATTTTCGTTACCGCCATCGATACCAACCCCCATGCCGCCAATCCCGCTCTGGTGATTGCCGAGCATAAAGACGATTTTGCCAATGGCCTTAAGGTGCTGGCAAAACTGACTGAGGGCAAGGTTTATCTGTGTAAGGCGCCAGGTGCCGATATCCCAGCCGCTAATGCCGAAGTGCATGAGTTTGGTGGTGTACACCCTGCTGGCCTGCCAGGAACCCATATCCACTTCATTCTGCCTGCGTCTGCCAAGCGTACCGTGTGGCATGTTGGCTATCAGGATGTGATTGCCATCGGCCAACTGTTTACCACCGGTGAGCTGAACAACAATCGCGTGATCGCGGTTGCCGGTCCAAAAGCCGTTAAGCCTCGTCTGGTGCGTACTCTGCTGGGTGCCAGCATTGAAACCCTCACAGCCGGTGAAGTGGCTGAAGGCAAAGTGCGCAAGGTGTCTGGTTCTGTTCTGAACGGCCGCACCGCTACTGGTCCTCATGCCTATCTGGGTCGCTACCACCTGCAGGTTAGCCTGCTGGAAGAAGATACAGAGAAAGAGTTTATTGGCTGGATTTTGCCAGGCTCGAACAAATTCTCCATCACCCGTGCCTTCCTGGGTCACCTGTCCCCAAGTCGTTTGTTCAACATGACCACCAGTACTGGCGGCTCTGACCGTGCCATGGTGCCAATCGGCAACTACGAGCGTGTGATGCCACTGGATATTCTGCCAACCATGCTGTTGCGCGACCTGGTATCCGGTGATGTTGATGGCTCTGTTGCCCTAGGTGCACTGGAGCTGGATGAAGAAGATTTGGCACTGTGTACCTTTGTATGCCCTGGCAAGTATGACTACGGTTCCTATCTGCGCGGCTGCCTGGATACGGTTGAGAGGGAAGGCTGATGAGCTTGAAAGATTTTCTTGAGCGTATTGAACCGCAATTTGAAAAAGGCGGTAAATACGAGAAGTGGTATGCCCTGTATGAAGCGGCCGCCACTATTTTCTATACGCCAGGTCTGGTGAACAAGGGCAAGACCCACGTTCGCGATAACCTCGACCTCAAGCGTATGATGATCACCGTGTGGGCCTGTGCCTTCCCGGCGATGTTTGTTGGTATGTACAACGTAGGTCTGCAGGCTCAGCTGGCGCTGGCTGCTGGCTTCGCGACTCCAGATGTATGGCAGGTTAGTCTGTTCGGTATTCTCGGTACTGAAATGACAGCCGATGCCGGTTGGGCCACCCTGATGTGGTACGGTGCCTGTTTCTTCCTGCCTATCTATGCCGTGACTTTCGCGGTGGGTGGTATCTGGGAAGTGCTGTTCGCCATGGTGCGCGGCCACGAAGTTAACGAAGGCTTCTTCGTCACTTCTATCCTGTTCGCTCTGACCCTGCCCGCTACTATCCCATTGTGGATGGTTGCCCTGGGTATCACCTTCGGTGTGGTGGTTGCCAAAGAAGTGTTCGGTGGTACCGGACGTAACTTCTTAAACCCTGCGCTGGCCGGTCGTGCCTTCCTGTTCTTTGCCTATCCGCTGAACATGTCCGGTGACACCAGCTGGGTTGTGGCTGATGGTTTCTCCGGTGCAACGCACCTGAGCCAGGCTGCTACCGGTGCCCTGGATTACAGCCTGAACCAGGACTGGTGGAATGCCTTCTTCGGCTTTATTCCAGGTTCTGTAGGTGAAGTATCGACTCTGGCAATTTTGCTGGGTGGTTTGGTCATCATCTATACCCGCATCGCTTCCTGGCGCATCGTGGGTGGTGTACTGGTGGGTATGATTGCCGTTTCCATGCTGCTGAACCTGATTGGCTCTGACACCAACCACATGTTCGCCATGCCTTGGTACTGGCACCTGGTACTGGGTGGCTTTGCCTTCGGTATGATGTTCATGGCAACCGACCCTGTGTCTGCCTCTTTCACCAACCAGGCCAAGTGGGCCTACGGTATCCTGATCGGTGCCATGGCGGTGTTCATTCGTGTGATCAACCCTGCGTTCCCTGAAGGTATGATGTTGGCCATCCTGTTTGCCAACCTGTTTGCGCCACTGTTCGACCATTTCGTGGTACAGGCAAATATCAAGCGGAGGATTGCCCGTGGCTAAGAATAAAGATTCGTTCGGAAGAACGCTGTTTATCGTTGTTGGCCTGTGTCTGGTGTGCTCGATCTTCGTATCGACTGCGGCCGTGTTGCTGCGCCCAACCCAGCAGGAAAACAAGCTGCTGGATAAGCAAAAGTACATTCTGGAAGCCGCCAGTCTGATGGATACCAAGGCCGCTAACGTGACCAAGGCTGACATTCTGGCAACCTATAACAAGTATGTTGAAGCCCGCGTGGTGAACCTGAAGACCGGTGAGTTTGTTGATGGCGTGGATGGCAATACCTTTGACCAGGAAAAAGCTGCCCGCGATCCAAAAACCTCTTCCAAGCCAGAGCACGATATTGCTTCTATCAAGCGTGTGCCTGATCAGGCTGTCGTGTACCTGGTGCGCGATGATGCCGGTGCGCTCAAGACTGTGATCCTGCCTGTGAAAGGTTATGGTCTGTGGTCTACCATGTTCGCCTTCCTGGCTCTGGAGCCGGATCTGAACACCATTCAGGGTCTGGTTTACTACGACTTTACCGGTTCAGGTGAAACTCCTGGTCTGGGTGGCGAAGTACAGAATCCAAAGTGGAAAGCGCTGTGGCACGGCAAAAAACTGTTCGACGAGCAGGGTAAGCTGGCAATCAGCGTAACCAAAAACCCAGCAGTAGCTGCGTCTGTACATGGCGTTGACGCCCTGTCCGGTGCGACTCTGACCAGTAACGGTGTTCAGCACTCGCTGACATTCTGGCTGGGTAAAGAAGGCTTTGCGAGTTTCATTGAAAAAGCACGCAACGGAGGGCTGAGCTAATGGCCAACGAACTGAAAAAGGTTCTGACCGGACCTATTATCAATAACAACCCGATTGCGCTGCAGATCCTCGGTGTTTGTAGTGCGCTGGCAGTAACCAGCAAGCTGGAGACTGCACTGGTGATGACCCTGGCGTTGACCGCAGTGACTGCGTTCTCGAACCTGTTCATCTCCATGATCCGTAATCACATTCCAAGCAGTGTACGTATTATCGTGCAAATGGCGATTATCGCCTCGCTGGTAATCGTGGTTGATCAAATCCTGCAAGCTTACGCCTATGACGTGGCCAAGCAGCTGTCAGTATTCGTGGGCCTTATCATCACCAACTGTATCGTGATGGGCCGCGCCGAAGCCTACGCCATGAAGACGCCTCCAATGATGAGCTTTATGGATGGTATCGGTAACGGTCTGGGTTATGGCGCCATCCTGCTGTCTGTAGGCTTCGTTCGTGAACTGTTCGGTAACGGTTCGCTGTTCGGCGTAGAGATCCTGTCCAAGATCTCTGACGGTGGCTGGTATCAGCCCAACGGTCTGCTCCTGCTGCCGCCAAGTGCGTTCTTCCTGATCGGTGTTCTGATTTGGATCATCCGCACCTACAAGCCTGAGCAAGTTGAAGCAAAAGGATAAGGTCAATGGAACATTATATCAGTCTGTTAATCCGCTCTGTTTTCATTGAAAACATGGCCCTGTCCTTCTTCCTCGGCATGTGTACCTTCCTGGCCGTGTCCAAGAAGGTAAAAACTGCCATGGGCCTGGGCGTTGCCGTTATCGTGGTACTGGCGATTTCTGTACCCGCTAACCAAATCATCTATCAGGGCATTCTGGCGCCTGGCGCACTGGCATGGGCCGGTGTTCCAGAGGCAGATCTCAGCTTCCTGAAGTTCATCACCTTCATCGGTGTTATTGCTGCTCTGGTTCAGATCCTCGAGATGGCGTTGGATAAGTACTTCCCACCGTTGTACAACGCGCTGGGTATCTTCCTGCCACTGATCACCGTTAACTGTGCAATCTTCGGTGCTGTGTCCTTTATGGTTGAGCGTGACTATAACCTGCCTGAGTCGCTGGTTTATGGTGTAGGCTCGGGCATTGGTTGGGCACTGGCCATCGTATTGCTGGCGGGTATCCGTGAGAAGATGAAGTACGCCGATGTGCCTGACGGTCTGCGTGGTCTTGGTATCACCTTTATTACCGCTGGCCTGATGGCGCTGGGATTCATGTCGTTCTCTGGTGTGTCCCTGTAAGGGGCACCTCAAGAAGGCTGTTAAGTAAAGGTCTTCTAAGGATAAATTAATGGATATTCTTGGTATTTTTAAATCTACTCCACTCGAGGTTTACCTCGGTGTGAGTATGTTTACCGCCATCGTACTGGTGTTGGTGCTGGTGATTTTGTTCGCCAAATCCAAGCTGGTTTCCAGCGGTGACATCACTATTGGTATCAACCACGATCCCGAAAAAGCCATCAAAACTGCAGCTGGCGGCAAGCTGCTCGGTGCATTGGCAAACAGCGGTATCTTCGTATCATCAGCCTGTGGTGGTGGTGGCTCTTGTGGTCAGTGCCGTGTGCATGTGAGGTCTGGTGGTGGCGACATTCTGCCAACTGAACTGGACCACATCTCCAAGGGCGAAGCCAAAAAAGGTTGTCGTCTGGCGTGTCAGGTTAACGTAAAAACCGACATGGAAATTGAGCTGGAAGAAGAAATCTTCGGTATCAAGAAGTGGGACTGTACTGTTATCTCCAACGATAACAAGGCAACCTTCATCAAGGAACTCAAGCTGGCCATCCCTGATGGTGAGTCTGTACCTTTCCGTGCCGGTGGTTACATCCAGATTGAAGCCCCTGCTCACCACGTTAAGTACGCCGATTTCGACGTACCTGAGAAATATCGTGGCGACTGGGAACACTTCGGTTTCTTCAAGCTGGAGTCCAAGGTTGATGAGCCGACTATTCGTGCTTACTCCATGGCCAACTACCCTGAAGAGTTTGGCATCATCATGCTGAACGTGCGTATTGCGACGCCTCCTCCACGTAACCTGAGTCTGCCATGCGGTAAGATGTCTTCTTACATCTGGAGCCTGAAGGCCGGTGACAAGGTGACCATTTCCGGTCCATTTGGTGAATTCTTTGCCAAGGACACTAACGCTGAGATGGTCTTTATCGGTGGCGGTGCCGGTATGGCTCCAATGCGCTCGCACATCTTCGACCAACTCAAGCGTCTGAAGAGCAAGCGTAAGATGAGCTTCTGGTACGGTGCCCGTTCCAAGCGCGAAATGTTCTATGTAGAAGATTTCGACGGTCTGGCGGCCGAGAATGATAACTTTGTGTGGCACGTTGCTCTGTCTGATCCTCAGCCAGAGGATAACTGGAATGGCTACACAGGTTTCATTCACAACGTACTGTACGAAAACTATCTGAAAGACCATGAAGCCCCAGAGGATTGTGAGTTCTACATGTGTGGACCTCCAATGATGAACGCGGCAGTAATTGCCATGCTCAAAGACCTCGGTGTTGAAGACGAAAACATCCTGTTGGATGACTTCGGCGGATAATGGTGTTGGCCCCCGGTGCTCCGGGGGCCAAGTTTTTTAACAGTGTCTGTAAAGAATCGAGAATTGCAGGTCCCAATGAAAAAGACCTTATCAAACTGGCTGGTCCTTGTCGGACTGGCCTTTTTTATTTCAGCTTGTTCTAAAGCACCCGAGGTGGTGAGCCTGTCTGGCGGCACCATGGGCACCACGTATCACATCAAGGTAGTCCCCAGTGACGCCTTACCCCAAAGCCAACTGCTGCAGGCCGAAATTGACCTGGCATTGGAGCGGGTGAACGACCAGATGTCCACGTACCGACCCACCTCTGAACTCAGTCGCTTCAATCAGTTGCCATTGGAGCAGGGTGTGGAAGTGTCGGACGACACTATTAAGGTGGTTCGCGAAGGTATGCGTCTGTATGACGTCACCGATGGTGCGCTGGATATTACCCTTGGGCCTCTGGTTAATATTTGGGGATTTGGACCGGATAAGCGTCCTATCAAGTCTCCAACCGAAGAAGAGATTGAAGCTGCCAAAGCACGCACCGGTATTCAGAATATCAGCATTGACGGTAACCGCCTCTATAAGCGCAATGCTCACCTCTATGTAGATTTGTCATCCATCGCCAAGGGGTATGGCGTGGATGTAATTGCCGATTTGCTGGATAAGTATCACACCAGCGGCTATCTGGTAGAAATTGGTGGCGAACTGCGCATCAAGGGCACCAAGGGGGATGGCAGCAGCTGGCGTATAGCTGTTGAAAAGCCCCAGGCTGAAGGCCGCGCAGTGTCTCAGGTAATAGAGCCCGGCAATATGGGTATGGCTACCTCGGGCGATTATCGCAACTACTTCGAAGAAAATGGCAAACGCTTCTCGCATTTGATAGACCCAAGAACCGGTTATCCCATCGAGCACACCTTGGCATCTGTCACCGTGCTGCACCCAAGCTGTATGACTGCCGACGGCCTTGCGACGGCCATGATGGTGCTGGGCACTGAAGCGTCATTGGAACTTGCCAAACAGCAGGGACTGGCGATAATGCTGATTGAAAAACAGGGCGAAGAGTTTGTGGTACACTACAGCGACGCATTTTTGCCCTTCGTTAAGTCCACTCAGGAGTGATGTATGAGTACCTTTATCGCAGCTTTTGCGGTGCTTATGGTGTTTTTCCTTTTGATGTCAATTGGTTATATCATCAAGAAAAAGGCCGTTGCCGGTAGTTGCGGGGGCCTCGGTGCCTTGGGTATCGATAAAGCCTGTGACTGTGATGATCCCTGCGACAAGCGCAAAGCTAAAATGGCTGCCGAAGAGGCTCGCAAGGAAAAGCTGACCAAGGACAGGATCCTTTAACGCAGGACAGCATCAAATAAAGGCTCCCATGGGAGCCTTTATTGTTTTCCGCCTCGGTTTTATTTCCCCGAATAAACACCTATGCTGGCTATACTGGCATGGTTCGGTCATTCAGCACCAAACGGGGGAAAGTATTATGAGTTCTGCACCCGAACATATACTGAATTCTGTTGCTTCTATTACCGAGCAGCGTCAGTTGCAGTCACTTGCCACCTGTTTGATTGAAACCATTGAGCAAACACTGGGGGTAAAGCAGGTTGCGGTTATCAATGTGGGCGATTTGCCTCATTTTCCAAAATTCCTCACCTCAACCGATTTCGTGCTGGCACTGGATAATCCACCACCCTGTGTGCAACGATGCATAGAAACCGGTAAAAACGCAATTTGCGATCAGGATGAGCGTTGTAAGGTGGCGCTGCCGGTAAAAATGAATGATGCCGTGGTTAAGGTGCTTCTGGTTTACGACCTCGACTTGAATAATGCCAACCTGATGATGCTGCAGGCATTCGCCCGTATTTACGAAAACTTTGCCCGGGTCGTACTCGACAGCCAGACCGATGGCTTAACAGGCCTGCTTAACCGAAAGGCCTACGACGCACGCCTGTTTCATCTTTTCAGCCACATTCGGACAGAGACCCGCAGGGCACCCTATTTTTGGATGCTGACCTTTGACATCGACTTCTTCAAGAAGATAAACGATACCCTTGGCCACCTATACGGGGACGAAGTCCTGCTTCGGATTAGCCGGGCGATGAATGACTGCTTTAGTGACGAAGATGCCTTATTTCGCTTCGGGGGTGATGAGTTTGTGGTGCTGCTGGACAACAAATCTCAGCATGAAGTCGAGTACATCTGCCGTAAGCTGATGGCGGACGTCGGTAAAATCCAGCACGAAAAAACCGGCCCGGTCACGCTTTCTATCGGGATAACGTCACTGACTCTCGAAGATAACCCCATGTCCGTTATGATGAAAGCCGACAAAGCTCTCTATTTTGCCAAAGACAATGGCCGCAACAGATGGGCGTTTTATCATGACCTCTTTAATCATGGCGATTTACTGCCGACACAAATCGATGACGATATAGAGTTGTTTTAATCCCCGCTCGTTGATAAGCATAAACGCAATAAGAATAATTAACCTTTAAATGTTGTTGATATTAAAGGAAAAGTTGATTATTTATCCCGGCTGTACTAGGGTGAAATTGATGTAGATCAATTTTCATCCAACCAAGGACGTTTGCTTATGAAAGGCCATGCCAGTGTGGTAAGCCACCTCAACAAGGTATTGACTGCCGAGCTTACTGCAATCAATCAGTATTTTCTCCATGCCCGGATGTTCAAAAACTGGGGGCTGGAAAAGCTCAACAGCAAGGATTACAAAAAATCCATCGAAGACATGAAGCATGCCGACAAACTGATTGAGCGGGTGCTTTTCCTCGAGGGATTGCCCAACCTTCAGGCATTGGGCAAGCTGCGGATCGGTGAACATTCAGAAGAAATGCTCGGCTGCGACAAGAGCATGCTGGAAGAGCAGTTGCCTCTGCTGCGTGCTGCCATCGCCGAATGCGAAAAACTGCAGGACTATGTAAGCCGCGACATCCTCGAGGACATCCTTGAAGACGAGGAAGAGCATCTCGACTGGCTCGAGTCCCAGTTTGAGCTTATTCGCCTCACCGGCATTCAAAATTACTTGCAGTCGCAAATGGACGATTGAAGGAGAGCAAAATGAAAGGTCATCAGGAAGTTATAGATGCGCTGAATGGTTTGCTAACCGGTGAATTATCGGCCATGGATCAGTATTTTGTGCATGCCAGAATGTATGAGGATTGGGGACTGAATGAGCTTTACGAGCGCATCGCCCATGAATCAGACGACGAGCGCGAGCATGCGGCCAAATTGGTGTCCCGTATCCTGTTTCTGGAGGGCACGCCGGATGTCGCCAGCAGGGAAAAGCTCAACATAGGCAAAGATGTGGAAGCCATGTTAAAGAGCGATCTGGCGTATGAATACAAGGTGGCCGACAACCTGCGACGGGTTATTGCCCTGTGTGAAACCAAAGGGGATTATGTCACCCGTGAGCTGTTGCAGCAGCTGTTGGAAGAGACCGAAGACGACCACCTGTACTGGCTGGAAAAACAACTGGGTTTGATAGACCGCGTCGGTTTGCCCAATTACCTCCAGTCCAAAATGTCCTGAAGCTATTTGTTTACTTTCTGCTTCACCTCCATGAAAAACGCCGGCAAGTACGCCGGCGTTTTTATGTTAAAGACGCCCCGCTGTACGGAGCTATTTGCCTAAATTTACTCTAATTTCACTGTTATCCTGCGGCTATTGTTGCTAGATTGGTGGGCTTATTTCGCCCAACAACAATAACTGCGAAAGGGTAATCCGATGGGACATATCAAACGTTCTTTGAGCCTACAGCTTGTACTGACGCTGGTTGGCGCGCTGGCGATATTGCTGGCGCTGGTCGCAACCTTTTTGGTGCGTGATGCCAGTCAATCCACCCGCGCCACCATTGATGGCGACATCAATGCGCTGATGGAGCAAAAAAGCCGCGACATTCGTGGCTACTTCGTTGCCAAGGGCCAGATCATCCATGCGGTGTTTGCCGAGCCCGGCCTGGTGGATTGGTTTACCCATTACAAGGCCAGGGGCAGCAATCTTGCCAGCGATGCCCAATATCAGCGCATAGTGCAGTACTTCAGATATTTTTCCGACAAGGATGCCGATATCAAGTCGGTATTCTTTGGCTCTGCCAATACCTTTGAATATTTCGACCTCAATGGCCGTTACGATGGCGACCCCAATTACTACACCAACAAGCGTCCCTGGTGGCAGGAAGCTCTGGACAAGGGCGGTCTGTTTGTGGGCGACCCGGCTGTCGATGCCAATGATGGCTCTATCTCGGCAACGGTAAAAACGCCGGTTTATGGTGCCAACGGCCAGTTGTTGGGTATTGGCGGCATGGACATTCTTATCGATACCATTGGCAAGTCGCTGCTGGCACCCATTAAATATCAGGGTTCTGGCCAGGCGTTTCTGATGACTGGCGATGGCAAGCTGGTGTACTTCCCCGGATTTAACGAGAGCTTTCCACCTGGCTCAGCCATTCAAAAGGTCGACAATAATGGCAGCGAAGGTTTCACTGCCCTTGGCCAGCTGATGCAGCGCCAATCCAGTGGATTTACCGATGTGGTCTATCAGGGGAATCCCCAGCGCGTGGCCTTCGTTGAAGTGGCGGGGGACTACCCCAAACAAAAATGGCACCTGGCCTTTATGCTTCCCCATGAGGTGATTGAGGCGCCGGTGCGCGATGCATTCTGGAATGCCTGCCTGATGTCCCTGGGTATCATCCTCCTGGTGGGCGTGACCGTTTGGCTGTTGCTACTCCCGCTTCGCAGGCAGCTCAAGTCGCTGCTCGGTGCCATGGACAACATGGCCAGCGGTGAGGGTGATTTGTCCCGCCGTATCGACATTCAGCGGGAAGACGAGCTGGGACTGATGGCGGATGCCTTCAACCGGTTTGCAGCCAAGGTGCAACAAATGCTGCGCCAGACCCGCGACCTGACCCGTGACGTGGATGACGGCATTGTTGAAGCCCGTAAAATTTGTGATGTGGCCGTTGGCGCCGTTTCCAGGCAAAAGGCACAAATCGACTCGGTAGCGGCCGCCGCTATCGAAATGGCTCACACCAGTCAGGAAATGGCTGCCAGTGCGCAGCGGACGGCTGACTTTGCCGAAACTGCCCAGACACAGGCCGATGACGGCAAACAAATAGTCGCTGAGGCTACCACTGGCATAGAAACCCTCTCATCCAGGGTGATAGAAGCTGCGGCAGTGATAAAAGAGCTCAGGGGCAGCTCAGAAAAAATTGGTGAAGTACTCAGCGTTATCCGTAACATTGCCGAGCAAACCAACCTGCTGGCGCTCAACGCCGCCATTGAAGCCGCCAGGGCCGGAGAGCAGGGACGGGGTTTTGCCGTGGTGGCCGATGAGGTGCGCACCCTGGCGTCCCGTACTCAGGATTCTACCGCCAACATTCAGGGCATCATCCAGCGCTTGCAACAGAGTGCCATGGAGGCTGAGTCCGTGATGGAGGCAGGCGTGAATGACGCCAAGCGCGGGCAATTGCTTACCAGTCAGGTGCAGGATTCACTTGGCAAGATCACCGATGCCATTGGCGCCATATTGCAGCAAACCACCGAAATTACCGTGGCCATCGGCCAGCAGGCGGTGGTGGCCGATGAGGTGGCGCAGAACGTGGAAAATGTGCGCGGACTGTCCGATGACTCCCATTCTGCCAGTCAGGAATTGGCGGGCAGCCTCAAGGCATTTGAGCAGCTCACCCACGCACTGTCCGGCAATATCTCGCAGTTCCGGGTGTAAACCGGGTAAAAAGCGCCTCAGGGCGCTTTTTTATTGCCTGTAATTCTGATACTGTTTTTATATACAGTGATGTCGGGGCTTACCTATGCGAAAAATCATTCATATCGATATGGACTGCTACTTTGCAGCCGTCGAGATGCGCGATTTTCCACAGTACCGCGGCAAACCACTGGCGGTAGGCGGCAGCAGCGACCGGCGAGGCGTCATCAGCACCTGTAACTATGAAGCCCGCGCCTTTGGTGTACGCTCTGCCATGGCTTCGGCCTATGCCCTTAAACTGTGCCCCAACCTGCTCCTGGTTCCCGGCCGGATGGAGGTATACAAGGCTGTTTCGCAACAAATACGCGAAATCTTCAGTCGTTATACGTCCCTGATTGAACCTCTGTCGCTGGATGAAGCTTATCTGGATGTGAGTGACTGCAGCTTGTATCAGGGCTCGGCCACCCGTATTGCCGAGGTGATTCGCAGTGACATATTCAAAGAAACCGGCCTGACGGCCTCGGCGGGCGTGAGTCCTATCAAGTTTGTTGCTAAGGTTGCTTCGGATCTCAATAAGCCCAATGGCCAGTATGTGGTGTCGCCCGATACCCTGATGCAATTCGTCAGAGCCTTACCCTTGGGTGAAATCCCCGGTGTCGGCAAAGTCACCGAAGAAAAGCTCAATGTGCTGGGACTTAAAACCTGCGCCGATGTACAGCAGGTGCCGCTGACGCTGCTGACAGAGCACTTTGGTAAATTCGGTGCCGTTTTGTATGAAAGGGCACATGGCCGGGATGAGCGGGCCATCGTTTCCCATCGCGAGCGGAAGTCCGTGGGGGTAGAGACCACACTGCCCAAAGACTTGCACACCCGTGAGGCATGCCTGGATGTGCTTTCATCACTCATTCCGGAGCTTAATCGTCGTCTTGGCCGCAGTGCTTCGGGGCGGCGTATTCACAAGCTGGTGGTAAAGCTCAAGTTTGATGATTTTCGTCAGACGACCATAGAAAGCCGCGCCGAAGAACCCTCGGTGAGATTATTCGAATCGCTGCTCAGTCAGGCCTTTGTGCGTGCCGAGGGCAGGGGCATTCGCCTGGTGGGAATTGCAGCGGGCCTCGTGTGCCAGAGTGAGTCAGAACAGGAGAGCAGCGCCCAGTTGGCGTTAAGCCTTTAGCGATGAATAATACTTTCTTGATGTGCCTGTGGTTGTGAGTCAGCGCCTGGGCATCTAAAATAGCGCTGTTTCGTGGCCAGTGGGCCGCGAGTTTAACAGTGAGCACAGCGTGAACAATCCCAAATCCCAACAGCGCGTTTCCAGGCGTCAATCCCCATCGGCCAACGCATCTTCTCCCTGGCAGAAGCAATCCCACGGCAAGCCGTCATCAGAGCGCAAGCGCAGCGACGCGCAGGATGATATGCGACCCGCCAGAGCCGAGCGCTATCAAGGCCGCAATCAACAGGAGCGCACTCAAGGCGACAAGGGGAGCGCAGTGGAGCAAGCTCAGGGCAAGGAAACGCGCGAGAGAAAAGGCGCTGACCGAAGCTCGGGTAAGGGACGTTTTGACCGCAACCCAGGTTCAGGTCGGACCGAACGACGCGACTCTTATCAACACAGAGAAGCTATGCGCGGAGAAGCTACGCGCCGAGAAGCTCCTCGCAGAGAGCCTGTGGGCAGAACGTCCGGCGCCCATGCAGGTTTCGATGGCAAGGATCAGCGCCTTAACGAGACCCGACTTTACGGCATTAATGCCTGCCGAGAAACCTTCAAGCTGCGCAGCGATGAGGTGATTAAGCTGTATCTGGATGAGGAGACTGCGCCCAAGTTTGCCGATGTGATGAAATACCTCGCCAGAAACCGCAAGGCATACCATGTAGTTGACGCCGATGAGCTGGAGAAAATTGCCGGCAGTCAGCATCACGGCGGTGTGGTGATGGTAGTGCGTCGTAAACCGGTACAGGACATGGCGGCCTATTTGGCTGCCAACACCGCTAAATCGCGGGATTGTTTACTTGCCCTCGATGGCGTGGGTAATCCCCACAATCTGGGCGCCATTATGCGCAGCTGTGCCCATTTCGGCGTGGCAGGCATAGTGATGACCGAAGCCGGATTACTTCAGTCCGGTGCTGCCGCCCGCACGGCGGAAGGGGGCATGGAGCATGTGGAGGGCATTCGCTGTGACAGGCTGACCGATGCGCTGCAGTTGTGCCGTGATGCCGGTTACAGCATCATCACAACCTCCAGCCACGGTGGTGAGTCTCTATATCACAGTAAGCTGCCGGCCAAGGTGGTGGTGGTATTCGGTGAGGAAATGGACGGTGTGTCCAAGGCGGTGGCGAGCCGCGCCGATATTGGCGTGCAAATTCCGGGTACCGGTTTGGTTGAGTCGCTGAACGTGAGTGTGGCGGCCAGCCTGATATTGGGTGAATGGTATCGCCAGCAGGGCTGAGTCAGTCATAACTCACGTGCTACCCGCACAACTCACCTCTTATGATAAAAGCGCCTCTGGGCGCTTTTATTCTTTTATCTCAATCGATTCGGGACAAGGATGGCAATTCGTGCCGGGTGAGATACAGCCTGATAGTCATCAGGGCTATGATGCCGCCAATCAGGGCACACAGCACATGATGCAGCACCAGATGGCTGAGCAGAAATGCCGGTATATCTTCCAGTCCATCCATCATCAGCAGCTTTATCACCAAGGCGAAATACACAGCCAGATGCAGCAGCACTGCGGTTACACATAGCTGGGCGAATTTGCTGCCCAGATGATTTGTCTGTGACTGGCCGCTTACCTGTTTGCCCGTGAAAGGCCGCGCGCGGGAGCGCATCCAGAGGCGGTTTAGCAGATACGCCACGGAGGCAATGGCCAGTGACATTCCCCCAAGCCCCATCAAAGAGGTTTTTACCATGATGGCAGCGACCACCAGATAGCCAATAAACATCGGAAATACTCAAAAATGTAAAGCCATATGCCACAGCGCAGCAGCTTAGGGTGCCTCGCTTAAAAGCGGCTTAAGCCTCAGCGTTTGAGTGAGCCCAATATTCCCCGCACCAGACTCTGCCCAAGCTTCGAGCCCACGGCCCGGGCGAGACTCTTGAAAAAGGCTTCGGCTGCGTTATCGCTTTGCCGAGAGGATGGCTTTTTCGCCACGTTCGGTTTGGATGACGTTTGGGCTGCATTAACGCGCTGTGACAGGATTTCGAAGGCGGATTCCCTGTCCACGGTTTCCTGATATTTGTTTTTCAGCGGCGAGCGTACAAGCAGTGCCAGACGCTCTTCATCGGATATGGGGCCGATGCGGGAGGCAGGAGGGCAGATAAGTACCCGCTCTACCTGTGTTGGTGCACCTTTGTTATCCAGCACAGATACCAGGGCTTCACCAACGCCCAGGGTCGTTATCACTTCGGCGGTGGAAAAATTCGGGTTGGGTCTGAAGTTCTCGGCGACCGCCCGAATGCTTTTTTGATCTTTGGGGGTAAAGGCCCTCAGAGCGTGCTGAATTCGACAGCCCAATTGGCCAAGAATATTCGGCGGAATATCCATGGGGCTTTGGCTGATAAAAAACACCCCCACACCCTTTGAGCGAATTAGCCGGACCACCTGTTCAATTTTATCGACCAGTACCTTGGGCGCATCATTAAACAGCAGGTGCGCCTCATCGAAAAAGAGCACCAGTTTGGGTTTGTCGGCATCGCCAACCTCGGGCAGGTTTTCAAACAGCTCAGAGAGCAGCCAAAACAGGAAGGTGGCATAGAGTTTGGGAGCCTGATGGATAAGCCGTGTCACATCCAGCAGACTGATAACCCCCTTGCCGGAAAAATCGTTTTGCATCAGGTCGCCAAGCTCCAGCGCCGGTTCGGTAAAAAAGGCATCGGCTCCCTGTTCGTCCAGTACCAGCAGTTTTCTTTGAATGGCGCCTATGCTGGCAGTGCTGATATTGCCGTAATTGCCCGACAGACTATTGCCTTTGTTGGCCATAAACCCAAGCAGCGCCCGCAAATCTTTGAGATCGAGCAGCAACATGCCTTCATCGTCGGCAAAGGCAAAGCAGCTATAGAGCACACCGGTTTGGGTATCGTTCAGCTCCAGCAGGCTCGAAAGCAGCAGCGGCCCCATTTCACTGATGGTGGTACGGGCCTGAAGGCCTCGCTGGCCGTAGATGTCCCAAAAAAGCGTTGGCTTGGCAGAAAAGTTGGGTACGGCCATGTCAATGTGATTGCAGCGTTCTGAAATTTTGGGGTTGTCTTTACCTGCTGCAGCCAGGCCACTGAGATCGCCTTTTACGTCTGCCACAAAGCAAGGCACGCCAAGCTCGGAAAAGGATTCCGCCAGCAGCTGCAGGCTGATGGTCTTGCCGGTCCCGGTTGCCCCGGTGATAAGGCCATGGCGGTTTGCCATGGCCGCGTTGAGAACAACCTGGGTGTTGCCATTGCCACCGAGAAGAATGGAATTCATCTGTTGCTCTCCATGTCAGTGATGCCGAGTGTTAGAGGCAGTTTTCCTCTTTATCCTCATCTTTGAAAAGGCCAGCTATTCCGGCAAAAAGGGCATTTATCACGCCGACCGCGGCATTTTCTTTGGCCGTAGTTTCTCTGTGATCCGGGTTGCTGCGATTTTGGTTGTCGTTTTCATAAACGCCAGTCACAAAGGCGCAGCCGGATTGGCTTACCTGATTGGCACTGCAGGCGGTCAGCAGCAGGGTAAGAGCTGTGGCAAGTGTCACAGGGAGTAAGCGCATGAGTCTTCCTTGAATCTTATGTAGATAGGTTTATGACTGAGTCCGTCACTGATGGTTCCATGGTTATAGCAAAGAAGCCCCGGCCGGTCATGTTCCTTGACGTCGGAAATTGAGCCTAAAATAGCAAAAAGCCACCCATTGGGTGGCTTTTGATTCACTAACAGCGAGTTACTTTACCTAATCAGGATAGCTTAGGGGTGCGTGGTGGTATTTGGCGTTTGTTACCGGTGGATTCAAACGCCGAGGCCAGGCTCAGCAGCGCGTTGTCATCGTAGGCTCGGCCAGCAAAGGTCAGACCCACAGGCATACCGATATCCGCCATCACACCCATGGGGACAGTCACTGTGGGTACGCCCAGGTGACGGATGGCGAGGTTGCCATTGGCTACCCAAACGCCGTTGCTCCAGGCGATATCGGCAGAAGCCGGGTTCACATCGGCATCGGCAGGGCCCACATCGGCCACGGTAGGGAAGAGCACGGCATCGAGCTTAAGCGCATCCATCCAGTCTTCGAGGTCAAGCTTGCGGGTCTTTTCAAGGCCGCGCAGACCGTCGGGCACAGTGGCAATTTCATTCCACGGCTTGATGCCGCGCTTGGCCATGTTGACGTACTCATCCATACCGGCGGCAAGGTCGCCCTCGCGATTTGGCAGTGTGCCCGGGTCATGGGGGAAAATCTTCGGCCCATCCACGTCCTCAAGCTTATTGAGCTTGGGGTCACCATTGGCACGCAAAAAGTCATCGAAGGCCCAGCCGGAGAGCTCCCACAGCTCGTCGTGCAAAAACTCAGGGGTGACTATGCCGCGATTGAACACGGTTGGCGCGCCGGGGCGATCGCCTTCGCAGTTGGACACCAGCGGGAAGTCCACTTCAATCACTTCGGCGCTGGCAGCTTCCAGCGCCGCCCGGGCCTGCTCCCACAGGGCAATCACAGAGTCGCGGGTATGAATGCGCTGACCGGTCGGGCCGCCAATACCCGGGTTTTCGCTGGTGCCAGCGAGTTCATCCTTATTGATAAACATCTTAGGCACACCAAAGCGCTTGCCTTTAAGGCTGTCGACGCCAGCGGCGAGGGCGAGATACGACTCGGGGCGCACTTCCGAGGCCTTGGGGATGCTCACCCAGGGCTGCATACGCCACAGATCGCCGCGGGTATCAGCATCGTCGGCAACCACAACATCCAGCACTTCCAGCAAATCGGCCATGGTGCGGGCGTAGGGCACGACCACGTCCATGGTGGGGGTCAGTGGCCAGTTGCCGCGCACCGAAATCACGCCGCGGGACGGGGTGTAGGCGCACAGACCGTTGTTGGAAGCAGGGCCGCGGCCGCTGGACCAGGTTTCTTCGGCAAGGCCAAAGGCGCAAAAGCTTGCCGCAGTGGCGGTACCGGCGCCATTGGATGAGCCGGAGGCGAAGGGCGCGGTCAGGTAGTCGCCGTTATAGGGGCTTTCGGCGCGGCCATACACACCGCGCTGCATGCCGCCATTGGCCATGGGCGGCATATTGGTTTTGCCAAGGCAGATGGCGCCTGCGGCGCGCAGACGCTCTACGGTGAAGGCATCGCGCTGGGCAACCAAATCTTTAAAGGCCGGGCTGCCGGAGGCGGCAGTGAGGCCCTTCACCAGATAGCTGTCTTTGGCGGTGTAGGGGATGCCATCGAGGGGACCCAGGGTCTCGCCGCGGGCACGGCGCGCGTCGGATGCTTCGGCTTCTTTAAGCGCATCTGGGTTGTGCACCACAACGGCGTTTAATTTGGTGGCAGTGTCCGGGCCATCAAAGGCCTCGATGCGGGCGAGATAGGCCTTAACCAGTTCGACCGATGTGGTGCGGCCGGACTCGAGCGCGGCGCGAAGCGTTGCAATGGAAACTTCGGTTACTTCGAACATACGGGTAACTCCGAAAAGGTGAATGAACAGGCCGATTATTTGCCGGATGGGATCTGCTGGGTAATGCAGTGGATGTTACCACCGCCAAGCAGGATCTCACGGGCAGGCACACCGATAACCTTATGCTCAGGGAAGATGTCTTCCAGAATACGCTGAGCTTCACCGTCGGTGGCTTCGTCCAAAAGCGGGTAGACGATACGGTCGTTGGTGATAAGGAAGTTCACGTAAGAGCCGGCCAGACGGCCTTCGGCTTCGCGTGGCACGCCGGTGCCGCTCTCGACGCCAGCGGATTCTTCTTCGGTGCAGTACAGCGGGCCTGGTTGAGGCAGCTTCCATACCTTCAATTTACGGCCCTTGGCATCCTCGGCGGCTTCCAGCACCTTGAGCGCGGCAACAGAGCGTTCGTACTGTGGGTCGCTTTCATCATCGGTCCAGTGCAGTGCTACTTCACCCGGGCGGACAAAACAGCAGATGTTGTCGATGTGGCCATCGGTCTCGTCCATGTAAACGCCGTCACCCAGCCAGATAAAGCTGGTTACACCCAGATAGTCGCGCAGGTGCGCTTCGATTTGCTCTTTGGTGAGGTGTGGGTTGCGGTTTTCATTCAAAAGGCACTCGGCGGTTGTGAGGCAGGTGCCTTCACCGTCCACGTGGATGGAGCCGCCTTCGAGGATAAGCGGCGCCTGGTATCTGTCCATGCCATGCTGGGCGAGCATTTGAGCCGCCACTTTCTCATCCTGATCCCATGGATAGTAGAGGCCGCCCTTGTGGCCGCCCCAGGCATTGAAGCCCCAATCGATGCCGCGGCACTCGCCGGCGGCGTTGGTAACCACGGTCGGGCCTGTGTCGCGGGCCCAGCAGTCATCGCTGTTCATCTCAACCAAAGTCACGTGGGCCGGCATAATGGCGCGGGCCTTATCCATAAACTCGGCTGGCACCCCCATAAACACAGGTGTGGCACCGCCAATGGCATCGGCCACCTTGGCGAAGGTCGCCTGGGCAAAGCGACCGGCTTCGCGCCAGTTGTCAGGACGAAATGGCCAGATCATCCACACGGCCTGCTGGTGTGCCCATTCGGCTGGCATGGTGAAGCCATCGGCGGCCGGAGTTGAGTTGAGAGTGTTGATGCTCATTGCTATGTCCTTGCGCCCCTGTGTCGGCACCAAGCCACGCAGGGGCGGTAATGGGAAAATGGCACATGCCGTTATGTCTTGCGTCGCCGCCAGGTAAGGCGGCAGCGCGGTGAAATTAATCTTAGCTTCGAACTGCCAGAATCCCAGCGTGGGTAATGCTACACCGGCAAGCCTGGAGACTTTTCGAACTCTGATAAATCTTATCACTGAGCCTTATCGAAAAAGCCTTACATCACAGGGTCAAAGTCAAAGCTTTCACAGTGTAAGAAGTTGCACCATCATACAACAAATGAATAAGATGTATGTGCCCATAATTAATATGAATAGTGGTCATGAAACTGCATCAACTCGACCTGAATCTGCTGCTTGCCTTTGACGCTCTGATGACCCAGGGCAGTGTGACCCGCGCGGCCGAGTCGCTGTTTATCAGTCAGCCGGCCATGAGTCATGCCCTGGGCAGGCTGCGTACCGCTTTTGGCGATCAGCTGCTGGTGCGCACTCCTCAGGGGATGGTGCCCACCCCCCGCGCCCAGCATCTGCACAGCGGCGTGCGTCAGGCACTCAGGCTTTTGGAGCAGCAGCTCAGCGAGGAAGAAGCCTTCGACCCCCAAAGCTCACGGCGCCGCTTTGTGCTGTGCACCACCGACTATGTGGAGTGTGTACTGATGCCGCCTTTGATGCAGCGGCTGAATGAGCTTGCCCCCGGGGTCAGCATTGAAATCCGCATTCTGCGGGACAGGCTGCCGGAGGCGGAGCTTGCGTCCGGTGAAATAGATTTGGTGCTGGGCTTTGATGAATATATGCAGGTGCCGGCCTATCTTGGCAAAGAAACCTGGCTTACCGAACCGCTGGCAGGTTTGGTGCGAAAAGACTTACCCGGGGTTGGCGAGCAGATGGCGCTTAGCGAGCTTATCGGCATGGCCCATGTGTTTCACTCGCCACTTGGTACCTCAGAAGCCAGGCTAGATAGCTGGCTCGGGAGCCAGGGCTTGTCGCGGCGTATTTCGGTGAACAGCCAAAGCTACATGTCGGCGGCGGCGATTGTGTGTCGAAGCGACTATGTATTGGTGCTTCCCCAAAAGGTGGCAGATTTGCTGGCCGAACACTGGCCGCTGAAGCGGCTTCAGCTGCCCGAAGATGTGCCCGGGTATCATCTTAACTGCGTCTGGCACCCTGCGCTTGGCGGACATCCGGCGCTGATTTGGCTTCGCAGCCTGATGAAGTCGTTGGTGAGCAATTAGGTTTTCTATTTTCAAAAGAATCAGAAAAGGGCGACTCAAGAGTCGCCCTTTTTACTGGATTAATTTAAGGCTCAGGCCTTTTCAGGAATACGCTCAAGCACTGCCAGCAGCAACTGCCAGTATTGGCCCACGGTTTCGATGTTCACCATCTCATCCGGGCTGTGTGGGAAGCGGATGGTGGGGCCAATGGAAACCATGTCCATCTCGGGGTAGGGCTTCTTGAACAGGCCACACTCGAGACCGGCGTGGATAACCATGATCACCGGCTCCTTGTTGTAGATGTCCTGATAGGTTTCACGCACGATGGCCATCACAGGCGAGCTGTTGTCCGGCTTCCAACCCGGGTAAGCACCGGAGAGCTCGATTTCAGCGCCGGCGAGGTTAGAGAGCGCAATCAGCATGCCTTCGACCTGGGTGCGGCCAGAGTCAATCAGGGAGCGGATCAGGCAGAGGATTTTCACATCCTGCTCGCTGGTGGTGATAACGCCCACGTTCAGCGAAGTTTCGGTGACACCGGCTACTTCATCGCTCATGCGCATTACGCCGTTGGGGCAGGCGTTCAGCAGGTCGATAAAGGTGTTCTGGCTGTGCTCGCTCATCACCCGCTTGGGCTCGGCCACTTCAGTCAGGGTCAGAACGGCACCAGGATCGGCAATGGCCAGCTCTTCACGCACCAGGGCTTCGAAGGCGCTGACGGCGTCTTTCAAGCCTTGCTCGTGCTCCGCCGGTACCATCAGGGTCAGGCCAGCTTCGCGGGGAATGGCGTTACGCAGTGAGCCGCCGTTGAAATCAGCCAGCTCCAGTTGCAGGGCTTCAACGTTTTCAAACAGGAAACGGGCCAGCAGCTTGTTGGCATTGCCACGGCCAAGGTGAATGTTCACCCCTGAGTGACCACCCTTGAGACCAGACAGGTTCAGCGCGAAGCTCTTGTAACCTTCGGCAGGGGCTTCCCATACCATGGGCAGGGTGATTTCGGCGTCTACGCCACCGGCGCAGCCCATGTAAATTTCGCCTTCCTGCTCAGAATCTGTGTTGATCAGGATTTCGGCATCCAGATATCCGGCTTCCAGACCGAAGGCGCCGGTCATACCGGCTTCTTCGTCTATGGTCAGCAGCACTTCCAGTGGGCCGTGGGGAATGTCATCGCTGCCAAGAATGGCCAGGGCTGATGCCATGCCTATGCCGTTGTCTGAGCCCAGGGTAGTGCCACGGGCCTTAACCCACTCGCCATCCACATAGGCTTCAATGGGGTCTTTGGTAAAGTCGTGTACCTTGTCGTTGTTCTTCTGCGGCACCATGTCGATGTGTGCCTGAATCACCACAGTCTTGCGGTTTTCCATGCCGGGAGTGGCGGCTTTACGGATAATCAGGTTGCCGACTTTATCTTCCACCACAGGCAGGCCTTTATCGCGGGCCCATGCCTGAATGTGCTGGCTCAGGGCCGCTTCGTGTTTGGAAGGATGGGGAATGGCACAGATTTGTTCGAACCACTGCCACAGAGGCTGAGGGTAGAGCTGATTAATAGCAGTCACGGAATACTCCCGGCTTTTTTGTCATGACTGGGCGGTGCGCCCTTGATTGCGCCGAGTTTACCACAGTGTGGGCCCCGGGTGGATGGGCAAACATCCCTCTTGTGGAAGCCAAAGTTTCCAGCGAAAGGCCGTGCAGCGGGTGGCAAATGATGCTGATTGCAGGAATAATCAGCCGAGCCTTGCAATACACAATCAAAACAATAGGACGGGTCATGTTTCAGGCACAATTTGTTGTTGAACAGGATGAAAATGGCATCTTCGCCGGTGAGGGCTTTGATGCCCTGTTGGTGCTGAGCCCCTCATTGGATGCAGTTTCCCTCGATGAAGTACGTCTGCTGGCAGGTCACGCCGCCAGTATCGACAACCGGGTGGGAAAGACCACCACCTTACTGCTGGCACCGGGCCTCGCCGGTGGCCGCTTGATTTACGCCCCCATCGGCAGCAGCTATGGCGATTATGATGACGTGCGTTCTGTCACCCTGGCTGCCCGTAGCGCCATTGCCATGGCAAGAGATGCCGGTGCCTCCCGACCACTGCTGGCGGTGTTTGGCCGTGACGATAAGGTTGAAGCCATGCTGGCCGCCGCCCTTGGCTGTGGTCAGGAATTATGGACCAGCCTTGAGGCCCGAGAGCAGGGCGCTGCCCCTTGCAGCATTGAAGCCATTGGCCTTTATGGCGCCGATGAGTCGCTCGCCACACTGGCCAGCGCCCTCGAAACCGGTCGCAATCTTGCCCGAGACCTGTGCGGCACCGAACCTGAGCGTATGTCGGCGCCCGCGTTTGCCGATTACTGCGTGAAGGCCTTTGCTGGCACTGATATTCACACCCGGGTGATTGAAGGCCGTGATGAACTGGAGCGAGACTATCCACTTTTGAGCGCCGTAGGCCGCGCCTCTTTTGCGGTGGGACGTCATCAGCCTAGAGTCGTGAAACTCGAATACGTGGGCGAGGGCGAGATAGAGCGCACTTTCCTCTTTGCCGGTAAAGGCGTGGTATACGACACCGGCGGCGCCGATCTGAAAATTGGCGGGGCCATGGCAGGCATGAGCCGTGACAAGGGCGGCGCGGCTGCCGTTGCAGGGCTCATGAAAACCCTGTCGTTGCTGAAACCCAAAGGTATTCGTGTAATTGCTGAGCTTGGACTGGTGCGTAACAGCATTGGCTCAGAGGCTTTTGTCACCGATGAAATCATTCCAAGTCACGCCGGGGTGCGGGTGCGCATTGGCAACACCGATGCCGAGGGGCGCCTGGTGCTGGCCGATATCTTAAGCCACCTGCGGCAGAAGGCAGTGGGCGCCGTCAACCCGGAAATATTTTCGGTAGCAACGCTTACCGGCCACGTCGTGCGTGCCTACGGCGGTTATCCTGCGGCGGTGGCCAACTCGGTGGCCCATAGTGGCGATGTGGCCGGGACCATTGCCGCACTCGGTGACAGCGTTGGTGAGCCCTTTGAAGTCTCCAGACTGCGCCGGGAAGACTTTGACAAGATTAAAGATGTATCTGGTGCGTCAGACATATTGTCATCCAACAATGCACCTTCGTCTGTGACCGCCCGCGGCCATCAGTTCCCGGCGGCATTTCTTATCCGCGCCTCGGGCCTTGAGGCACATGGACTTGGCAGCGATAAACCCTTGCCTTATGTGCATCTGGACATCGCGGGCAGCGCCACCGAAGGTGACCCTTTGTATGGTAAGCCAACCGCATCGCCTTTGGCAGTAATGTGTCATTACATTACAAAATAATTACACAATTTATAACTTGTTGAAAAATTGCGGAATGCCATTGGTGTTCCGCTTTTTTATCTGATATTTATCACAAATAACCCCAGTTTTAATGTGTAATAAAATTACAGAAATTCGCCAAAATAAAAATTTATCAAATAATGCTTGTAATAAAACTACAGATAGCTATACTTGCTCTCGTTGACGGGGCAAGATGCCTGTCACCTCTAGTCAATCCAGGATGGATACCTCTCCAGGGAACCGAGTGACAAGTTGTCTCCACGGAAATGAGAATCTCTAGCTCCAGGGAACCGAGCCAAGCTTCGCTAGAGTACTAACTGACTTGTTAATTTGGAGCTTATGACTATGTCTTACACTGGTAAAAACGCTTTCGTTTGGCAGAACACCTGGTTTAACGCAACTCTGCTGCGCGGTGGTCTGTACACCATGACTTTCAAGGGCTAATCGTCCCCTCTATGGCGATTCAAGGGCTTAACTACCCCTTCTTGAAGTAGTTTCCATCATCCATCAACCTTTGTGTTACCCCTTTGGGTACTTTTTGGACTCAAGTAGTATGTTGATTCGCATCATCAACATACCAAGGTGTTTCCGCTAGCGCGGTAATTCTTTTCCCATCCGGGACGCTTGAAACATGTCTTTGCCTGCTCATTGAGCAGGCTTTTTTTTATCCATCGAAAGCTTCCTTTCTAACCATCGCAATCGATTGCATTCTGCGCCAGCGCTCGCCTTGGGCATTTGTTCTGGCCTGACCAGGGGAAAGCCCCTATAATCTGCGCCGAATCGAGAATGTTAAGGCATTTTTACATTCACCCTCTCGTACCCAATACTAAAACAAGATCAAGGAACCCAGTTCCATGTTAGAAAAACTCTTTAAACTCAAAGAAAACCAAACGACCTTAAAGCAGGAAGTGGTTGCGGGGTTAACAACCTTCCTGACCATGGCGTACATTATTTTCGTCAATCCCATGATGCTCGCCGATGCCGGTATGGACCATGGCGCCGTGTTTGTGGCGACCTGTCTTGCGGCTGCCGTAGGTTGTTTGATCATGGGCCTGATGGCCAACTATCCCATTGCGCTGGCACCCGGTATGGGGCTTAACGCCTTCTTTACCTACACAGTGGTCGGTGAAATGGGTTACAGCTGGGAAACGGCGCTGGGCGCCGTGTTTATGTCCGGTGTCTGCTTCCTGATTTTGTCGCTGGTCCGCATTCGTGAGTGGATTGTTAACTCCATCCCCATGTCACTGCGTCTTGGCATTGCTGCCGGTATCGGTCTGTTCCTGGCGCTGATTGGCCTTAAGAGCGCGGGTATTGTGGTGGCGAGCCCTGCGACCCTGGTGACCATGGGCGATATCAAGGCCTTCCCGGCAGTGATGGCGGTTCTGGGCTTCTTCCTGATTATTGCCATGGTAAACCGCGGCATGAAGTCAGCGGTTATCTTAAGCATTCTCGCCATTACCGGCCTGGGACTGCTGTTTGGTGATGTGCAGTACCATGGTTTGGTATCGGCGCCACCGTCAATCGCCCCCACTTTTATGAAGATGGATCTCTCGGCCGTGCTCGAAGTAAGCATGCTGTCGGTGGTATTCGCCTTCCTGTTCGTGGACCTCTTCGATACCTCTGGCACCCTGGTTGCTGTAGCCCAGCGCGGTGGTTTCCTCGATGACAAGGGCCGTTTGCCTCGCCTGAACCGCGCTCTGACAGCCGACAGTGTGGCCACCATTGCCGGTGCCGGCCTGGGTACCTCAACCACAACCAGTTATATCGAGAGTACAGCCGGTGTGAGTGCCGGTGGCCGTACCGGTCTGACTGCCGTAGTGGTAGGACTTCTGTTCCTGGCGTCACTCTTTATTTCGCCGCTGGCGGGCATGGTGCCTGCTTACGCTACCGCAGGTACGCTGTTCTACGTGGCCATTCTGATGATGTCAGGCCTGGTGCATGTTGAGTGGGAAGACATCACTGAAGCCGCCCCTGTAGTGGTGGTGTGTCTCTTGATGCCGCTGACCTTCTCCATTGCCTCGGGTATCGCCTTTGGCTTTATTTCTTATGCCGCCATCAAGGCCCTCAGTGGTCGCTTCCGCGACCTCAACGTGGGTATTGTGGTGCTGGCACTGCTGTTTGTGGCGAAGTTTGCCTTTGCCTGATAGCTCCCGGGCTGGTTAACAGATTAAGGGTCATACAATGTATGGCCCTTTTTTTGTGTATTTTTTTAACTTGAGCGCTTTTTGTGGCAAATATCCATCGGCGCCGTTGTGCAAGGGCGGTTGCTTTGGGTATAAGGTGAGTTCGGCTTTTTTACATGGATCAAGATGAACTCGAGTGTGCAGGGCTACCGACGGGTAGTGGTAAAACTGGGGACCAGTGTACTGACATCCGGCAGCAAGTCGTTGGATAAGGCGCATATGGTGGAGCTTGCCAGGCAAATGGCAGGACTGATGAAGTCAGGTGTGGAAGTGGTGTTGGTGACCTCGGGTGCCATTGCCGCTGGACGTGAACATCTGGGTTACCCGGTATTGCCCGACACCATGGCCAACAAGCAACTCCTGGCCGCTGTCGGGCAAAGTCAGCTCATTCTCGCCTGGTCACAACTCTTCAGTATTTACGGCCTGCATGTGGGCCAGTTGCTGCTGACCCGGGCTGATCTGCACGACCGTGAGCGTTATCTCAATGCCCGCGATACCCTCAATGCGCTGCTGGCGCAGGGGATTGTCCCCATCATCAATGAAAACGATGCGGTGGCGACCACCGAAATCAAGGTGGGGGATAACGATAATTTGTCTGCCCGGGCGGCGCTCCTGTGCGATGCCGACCTCTTGATGCTGCTCACCGACCAAAAAGGTTTGTTCGATGCCGATCCCCGCAAAGAGCCCAATGCACGCTTGATCCCCGAGGTTGAGCACATCGACGACAGCCTGCGTCTACTGGCCGGTGGCTCTGTGTCAGGCCTTGGCACCGGCGGTATGGCCACCAAGTTGCAGGCCGCTGATATTGCCCGCCGCGCCGGCGTGGAAGTGATCATTGCCTCGGGTCATCACCCGGAAGTAATTCAAAAGGCGGCCCGCCGCGAGGCCGTGGGTACCCGTTTTCTGGCCATTGAGAGTCCGCTGGAAAGTCGCAAACAGTGGATCCTGGCCGGTCCCAAGGCGAAAGGCCGCCTGCTGCTGGACCTTGGTGCCGTTGCCGCGGTGACCTGCCGGGGTCGCAGTCTGCTCTCCAAAGGAATCACAGGGGTTGAAGGCCAGTTCGAGCGTGGAGACACACTGGAGCTGGTGAGTCCCGATGGCCGGGTGGTGGCCAGGGGGATTGCCCGTTATCAGTCTCAGGCGCTGCACCAGATAGCCGGTAAGCACTCAGACGAGATTGAACCCCTGCTTGGCTACGACTATGGCGATGCTGTGGTGCACCGCAATGATATGGTGGTATTGGAAATGATTGGGGAGGCCAAGTGATGGACACTCAGGCATATTTGCAGCAACTGGGTCAGGCCGCCAAAAGCTCAGGTTTTTCGCTGGCAAACCTTGGCGTGATGGCCAAAAACCGTTTGTTGGGCCGGGTTGCCGCCGAGCTTAATTCGGCATTCGATGAGATATTAGCCGCCAACGCCAAAGATGTATCGGCAGCGCGTGCGTCGGGTTTGGGGGATGCCATGATAGACAGGCTGCTCCTTAATGAAGACAGGCTGAGTGGCATCATTGCCGATATCGATAATGTGATCTCCCTTGCCGACCCTATAGGTGAAGAGTTTGACAGTCGGCAGCTGGATAACGGCATGCGCCTGTGCCGTCGCCGTGTTCCCCTTGGTGTGATTGGCGTGATTTACGAGGCCCGCCCCAATGTCACAGTGGAAATTGCCGTGCTGGCACTGAAAACCGGTAACGCGGTCATCCTTCGCGGTGGAAAAGAAACCCGTGAGTCGAATATCGCACTTGCCGCTGCTATTCGCCGCGCCCTGGCCGGTGAAGGCCTGCCCGAAGATTGCGTGCAGCTTATTGATAATCCAGATAGAGCCTTGGTCACTGGCCTTTTGAAGCTGGATAAATTCGTCGACATGATAGTGCCAAGAGGTGGCCAGGGTTTGCAGCGGCTTTGTGCTGAGCAGGCCACCATTCCAGTGATCCTGGGGGGCATTGGTATCTGTCATCTGTATCTTGATAAGGACGCCGATATCAATCGCGCTGCCGATGTGATTATCAATGCCAAGGTGCAGCGCCCCACAGTATGTAATGCGCTGGACACCCTGCTTATTCACAGGGATAGACTCGACTGGTTGCCTGAACTCGCCAGAGCGCTGCAGGAAAAAGACGTGAAGCTGGTGGCCTGCGAGCAAAGCCAGAGCCTGCTCGCCGCTGCGGGAATCAAGGCAGAGGTGGCCAGCGATGAGAGTTTTGCAACCGAGTGGTTGTCACTCACTCTGGGGGTGAAGGTAGTTTCGGATATCGACGAGGCCATCGCCCATATTCGCCACTACTCATCCGGGCACTCTGAGGCGATTCTTACCGACAATCTTGCAGCGGCGACCCACTTTATGAATGAAGTTAACTCGGCGGCCGTGTACCTCAATGCTTCAACCCGCTTCACCGATGGCGGCCAGTTTGGCCTTGGCGCAGAGGTGGCGGTCAGCACGCAAAAACTCCATGCCAGAGGCCCAATGGGGCTCGAGGCCCTGACCACCTAT
Source organism: Shewanella sp. FJAT-52076 (assembly GCF_019457455.1). Classification (NCBI taxonomy): domain Bacteria; kingdom Pseudomonadati; phylum Pseudomonadota; class Gammaproteobacteria; order Alteromonadales; family Shewanellaceae; genus Shewanella; species Shewanella sp. FJAT-52076. The sequence continues at coordinate 3,009,568 of NZ_CP080415.1, read as the reverse complement.
AAATGGTTGGGTGTTGGGGATTACAGCTGCCGATAAGCAGCCGAACCCAGTTGAAGCAAGACATAAAAAAGCCGCGTTATGCGGCTTTTTTATTGGGTTTGGTCAGGCAGGTGGAAATCTGCTGTTTCGACCAGAGATTAACCCACTGACGATTACGCTGAATCATCCATAAACAGCCCCGCCTGAGTCATGGTCTGCGAAGACTCATAATGTTCCCCCATTAACTCTTTTAGCCGCTCTTCCTTGGGAAAAACGGGGGGATTTAACACATGGTCGATAATAGCCACAGTCCACACCACAACCAGAGCGGCACAGATAAGCAGACTCATAATGCGAAAAGCGATGATGGGGTCCTGGGCGTGGGAAAAGTATTTGAGTTGTACATTGCGATTTAAATAAATCGCCGGAAACACAAACATGGCGTACAGCAATAACGCTGTGGTGGTAAAAATGTTGCCGTAGTAATGGTCGACAACAATCATGGAAATACATACAGCCAATGCACTGAAACGAAGGCGTTTTTCAGCTTTGGGTGAGAAATTGAGTATTGGGGTGCCGTTGATAACCAGGCTCATGCTCTTGCGCGCTCCTTTGCACTTGAGGTTTAAAGTTATAAACCTGTTAACCAAGGTTTTCAACCTTGTGATGTTGAATTTGATGCCTGAGTGGTGAAATTCACCAATTGGTTGTGTGCTTGATTGATGACTGAGAGATGTTTCATTCTAAGGCTATGAAAAATATGGCTATAAATAGTTGGCATCCTCTTTGCTGAGTGCATACATCAATCTGCACTTGTGTACTGAATGGAGAATGCACATGAAACCTGTCCTGACTGCTGTGACCCTCGCGACCCTACTGATGGCTGTGCCTGCCCTTGCCGAGGAAAGAACCCTTTCACAAACCTTCGCCTATCAGGGAGAGACGCTTTATCTGGACGTGGGAGTGGGTGAGGTAGAGATAGAAGCCGTTGATGGTGATGAAGTGGCCGTGGAAGTGGTGCTGACCCCATCCAATGCCGGTTGGCTCTTTGGCGGCAATACGGGTTTAAGTGATGTTGAAATCAGTCCCAGGATCACCGAGGGCAAACGTATGGTGTTGTCACTCAATGATAACGATGATCTGAAAGAGCAATGGCGTATCAAGTTGCCCGCCAACGCCGCCGTCTCTGTGGACATGGGGGTTGGGCGTATCGCCACTTCCGGCTTGGACAATAGCCTGGAAATTGATTTGGGTGTGGGCGAGGTGCAGGTAAACCACAGCCATGACTATGGCAGCATTTCACTGCACTCCGGGGTCGGTGAGGTTAACTTTATTCGCAATGGTCAGCAGCAACAGGTCAGCCAGACGCTGGTGAGCCAGAGTTTTCAATCTCATAGTGGCGGAAGCGGCAAACTGAAGGTTGACGTGGGCGTTGGTGAAGTCGGTATCGAGCAGCTTTGATATGCTTTCAAGGCTTAGGCATAAAAAAGGCCCTGTTCAGGGCCTTTTTTATGAATTCACGGTTTCGGTCTGATTACCAAACCAACGCGGCAGCCATTGTTGCAGGGCCAATGCACTGAGGATAAGACCAAGGCCAATAAAGGTGGAAAGCCTGATTTCTTCACCGAGCACCAGCGCGATAAAGCCAATCGACAGCACGGGGGAGAGAAATACCAGGGTGCTGATGCTGGCGGTGCGCTCGCTGCTTTTGAGGGCCATCAGCCAGAGCACGAAGGTTACCCCCATCTCAAACAGACCCACATACACGGCGGCGGCAAGACCTTGACCCGAAAAGGTCGGCAGGCCCTGAGTCATTAACATCGCCACTGTCACAAAGGGTAAGCCAACCAAAAAGCTGAGCAGCAGGCTCACCACTGGGTCGCCCTTATCTTTGGTGTTCACTATCCAGTAAAGACACCACAGCAGGGTGCTGGTCAGTGCCAACACAATACCGGTTGGCGCAGACAGGGAAAACCCGGCCAAACTGCCGCCAGTGGCAATCACAAATACGCCGCCATAGGCTATCAGGGCCGCCAGCAGATCGGTTTTACGCAGCTGTTGACCAAGGAGAGGCACGGCCAGCAGCGGCAACAGAATCGCCCAGGTGTAGTTAAGTGATAACGCTTGCTGCGCCGGTAAGAGGTCGTACGCCTTGAAGAGTACCAGATAATAGAGGAAGGGATTAAGCAGCCCTGTTTGCAGATAAAACAGGGGGCGTTCCTGCCACTGGCGTGTGATATGTCTGAGCTTGCCCTGAAACCCGAGAATGACCCCCAGGGCCAGAATAGAGGTAATGACGGCGATAAACAGCAGTTGCAGCGGCGAATACTCTGCCAGCGCCAGTTTAAAGGCGGTCGCAACGGTAGACCACAAAAGCACCGCGGCCATTCCGTAGAGGTAGGCCAGATTTGAGGTTTTCAACGAACAGATTCCTGTGACTCGAGACAAACCGGTCAACCCGAGTGGGTCAACGCTTCGATTGCATGCATTATACGTGTTTGTGGCTTTGATTCTGTAAAAAGGATCAAAAATTTTTATCCAGCCCTTGTAATCGAAATGACTGACCCAATATAGGCGTTAAGGATGATATGGCGAGTGATGAACTGGGGACTTGAAAACCCAAAATCCCATCCCCATATCGACATCAGGTAACGAATTATTGCGTGACAGAATTTTTTGGAGGACTCCATGGGTAAGATTATCGGTATCGACCTCGGCACAACCAACTCTTGTGTAGCTGTGCTCGATGGCGGCAAGGCGCGAGTGATTGAAAACGCTGAAGGCGATCGCACTACGCCCTCCATCATTGCCTTTACTGAAGACGAAACGCTGGTGGGCCAGCCTGCAAAACGCCAGGCCGTGACCAACCCGACCAACACCTTCTTCGCTATCAAGCGTTTGATTGGTCGCCGTTTCAAAGATGACGAAGTACAGCGTGATGTGAACATCATGCCATTCAAAATCATTCAGGCTGACAACGGTGATGCCTGGGTAGAAAGCCGCGGCAAGAAGATGGCACCTCCTCAGGTGTCTGCCGAAGTGCTGAAAAAGATGAAGAAAACTGCTGAAGACTTCCTCGGTGAAGAAGTGACTGAAGCGGTTATCACAGTACCTGCTTACTTCAACGATGCGCAGCGCCAGGCTACCAAAGATGCCGGCCGTATCGCGGGTCTGGAAGTAAAACGTATCATCAACGAGCCAACTGCTGCGGCGCTGGCCTATGGTATCGACAAAAAGCAGGGCGACAACATTGTGGCCGTGTATGACCTCGGTGGTGGTACTTTCGATATCTCCATCATTGAAATCGACAACAACGATGGCGACCAGACCTTCGAAGTACTGGCTACCAACGGTGATACCCACCTGGGTGGTGAAGACTTCGACAACCGTCTGATCAACTATCTGGCTGACGAGTTCAAGAAAGAGCAGGGCCTGGATCTGCGTAACGACCCTCTGGCCATGCAGCGTCTGAAAGAAGCCGCTGAAAAAGCCAAGATTGAGCTGTCCAGCACCAACCAGACCGAAGTGAACCTGCCGTACATCACTGCCGATGCTACAGGTCCAAAACACCTGGTGGTGAAAGTGACCCGTGCCAAGTTGGAATCTTTGGTTGAAGACCTCATTCAGCGCTCTCTGGAGCCGTTGAAAGTGGCTCTGGCCGATGCGGACCTGTCAGTGTCTGACATCAACGAAGTGATTCTGGTGGGCGGTCAAACCCGTATGCCAAAAGTGCAGGAAGCGGTAACCAACTTCTTCGGCAAAGAGCCTCGTAAGGACGTAAACCCTGACGAAGCCGTGGCTGTTGGTGCTGCCGTGCAGGCGGGCGTTCTGGCCGGTGACGTGAAAGACGTACTGCTGCTGGACGTAACCCCACTGTCTCTGGGTATCGAGACCATGGGTCAGGTAATGACCAAGCTGATTGAAAAGAACACCACCATTCCAACCAAGGCAAGCCAGGTGTTCTCTACTGCCGACGACAACCAGAGCGCCGTGACCATTCACGTGCTGCAGGGTGAGCGTAAGCAGGCCAGCGCCAACAAATCACTGGGTCAGTTCAACCTGGAAGGTATCGAGCCTGCTCCACGCGGCATGCCACAGATTGAAGTGACCTTCGACATCGATGCCGACGGTATTCTGCATGTGTCTGCCAAAGACAAGAAGACCGGCAAAGAGCAGAAGATCACCATCAAGGCGTCTTCTGGTCTGTCTGATGACGAAGTCGCCCAAATGGTACGCGACGCCGAAGCCCACGCCGACGAAGACAAGAAATTCGAAGAGCTGGCTCAGGCCCGTAACCAGGCCGACGGTCTGGTACACGCGACCAAGAAGCAGGTAGAAGAAGCCGGTGAAGCCCTGGGCAGCGACGACAAGGCCAAGATTGAAGCGGCCATTGCCGAAGTTGAAAAAGCAGTGAAGGGCAACGATAAAGAAGCCATCGACACTGCCACTCAGTCACTGATTGAAGCTTCTGCCAAGTTGGTAGAAATTGCTCAGGCCAAGGCGCAGGGCGCCCAGGGCAGCGCTCAGGGTAGCTCTGCTGAGAAGACCGCAGACGATGTGGTTGACGCCGAGTTTGAAGAAGTGAAAGACGACAAGAAGTAATAGGCCCGGCCTATTAACTTAAGTGGCGGGCGTTAAGGGGAAACCCTAACGCCCGTTTGTCCTAACGAATCCCAGATAGCGTGAACCTATGTCAAAGCGAGATTATTACGAGGTGCTCGGCGTTGGCCGTGACGCCAGCGAGCGGGAAATCAAGAAGGCCTACAAGCGCCTGGCGATGAAGTATCACCCCGACCGTAACCCCGGTGACAAAGAGGCCGAAGCCAGCTTTAAAGAGGTGAAGGAAGCCTACGAAATCCTCACCGATACCGACAAAAAGGCCGCTTACGATCAGTTTGGCCATGCCGGTGTTGATCCCAACCGCGGTGGCGGTGGTTTCGGTGGTGGCGGTGATTTCGGCGACATCTTCGGCGATGTGTTCGGCGATATCTTCGGCGGCGGCCGCCGTGGTGGCCAGCGTCAGGCAGCCCGTGGCTCCGACCTGCGTTATAACCTGGAGCTGTCTTTGGAAGAGGCTGTACGCGGCCTGACCAAAGAGCTGAAAGTGCCAACCCTGGTTGGCTGCGACAGCTGTGATGGCTCAGGTGCCAAAAAAGGCTCGTCTGCCACTACCTGTGGTACCTGTCACGGTATGGGCCAGGTACAGATGCGTCAGGGCTTCTTTGCCGTGCAGCAGACCTGTCCAACCTGTCATGGCCGCGGCAAGATTATTAAAGATCCTTGCAGCAAGTGTCATGGCAATGGCCGTGTCGAGAAGACCAAGACGCTGTCGGTGAAAATTCCGGCCGGTGTTGATACCGGTGACCGCATACGTCTGGCCGGTGAAGGTGAAGCGGGCGAATTCGGTGCACCACCAGGGGATTTGTACGTTCAGGTTACTGTGCGTGAGCACCCGATTTTTGTGCGCGACGGTAACAACCTTTACTGTGAAGTGCCTATTTCCTTCGCCAAGGCAGCCCTGGGCGGAGAAATCGAAGTGCCAACTCTGGATGGCAAAGTCAGCCTGAAGATCCCGGCCGAAACCCAGACTGGTCGCATGTTCCGTCTGCGTGGCAAGGGTGTGAAATCGGTTCGCAGTCACGCCGTTGGTGACCTCCTGTGTAAGGTGGTGATGGAAACGCCGGTTAATCTGTCCGAGCGTCAAAAGGAACTGCTGCGCGAGTTTGAAGCCAGCCTCACTGGCGAGTCGAAAAAACACAGCCCAAAGGCTGAAGGCTTTTTCGATGGCGTGAAAAAGTTCTTTCAGGATCTGAATAACTGATCCCATCCCTGACACTGAAAAGCCCGGCAAATGCCGGGCTTTTTATTACCTGTGTGCATCGCACTTTTAAACGGCAGCTTACAGAGGCAAGGGGGGCAGTTCGCCCATGGCCTGCAATCTGGCTATCGCCGGACGTGACACACAGCGCTTGAGATAAGGCAGAAGCTCAGGCTTCAGCGGTAAATCGGTTTTAAAATGCATGAGCAGCCCAACACAAATATGGATATCGGCGAGGCTGAAACCCGTTGGCAGCAGATAGTCCTGATGTTCCAGCGCCAAGGCCAGAATTCCCTGGGCGCGCTGGCTCTCCCATACCATGGTGCTTCGAAGCGCCTCTGGGTCCAGTCGTTGTTCTGATGGATAAATCAGCTGATTTTTCAGCAGCATCCAGGGGGCAACTTCCAGCTCTGACAGGGCAAAATCATTCCACTGACGTACCTTGGCCCTGGCCTTTACATCCTCCGGCAGTAAACCGGTTCCCAGCTCGGCGATGTAATGACAGATGGCGTTGGTTTCCAGCAGAGTCAGATCCCCATCCACCAACGCGGGCACCTTGCCGTTGGGGTTGATGGCAAGATACTCCGCTTGCCGGCATTCGCCCCCTTTAAGATCCATCTTGCGGTATTCATAGGCGATGCCTGTCTCTTCCAATGCCCAGAGTACGCGCACTGAGCGGGTATTGGGGGTGCCATAGAGGGTAATCATACAAACTCCTTGTTGATGGTTTCGCCCAGTGTAGTGCTTGCGCGTGCAGCGATTAATGGTCATATTTGCCCAAATAAATGCGAGAAGTGACAAATGCCCAAAATATTGCTGCTTGCCATGCCAGGCTGTATGGCGTCGTCGGTACAGGTTGCACTGGATATGTTTTATGTGGCGAACCGCTGCCTCGAAAAACGCGTTGGCAGTGCGCTTATGGATAATGAGCATTTCATCGCTCAGGTCGTTTCTCCCGATGGCAGGGCTGTCCAGTCAGCATCCGGCCAATTAATACAGCCGGAGCTGGCCATGGCTGAGGCGAAGGCAGCTGATATCGTTCTGGTCACCAGTTTGTTTGCCGCATCAGCCTCCCACTCTGAGGTCGACAATTACCTCGCGGCGCAGCAAGAGGCCGCTGCCTGGCTTAAAGCCCAGTCTGATGCGGGCGCCCTGGTGGCCAGTGCCTGCAGCGGTACCTTTCTGCTGGCTGAAGCCGGGATAATGGATGGCCGTGAGGCGACCACCCATTGGTTACTCGAAGCCGTGTTCCGCCGTCGTTACCCCCGTGTTCGCTATCATGGCGAGCGGATGCTGCTCGAGTACGGCAATGTGATTTGCGGCGGCGCCTTCTTTGCCTTTACCGACATACTGCTCAAGTTGCTGGAGCGATATGGCGGGCGGGAGCTGGCGCTTATGTGTGCCCGCTTGATGCTGCTTGAGCCCAATCGCGAGCTGCAACAACCCTTTATGCAGCCAAGTGGTAGAAACCATGAGGATGAGGCGATTCGCAAAGCCGAGCAGTGGCTCAAGCACCATTTTGATAAACAGATCAGCGTCGATTCGGCAGCCAACGCCATTTCCATGGGCACCCGCAATTTCAAACGGCGCTTCAAAGCGGCCACAGGCGTTACCCCCATCGAATACCTGCAACGATTGCGTGTGGACGCTGCCAAGCGCCAGCTGGAGCAGTCCAGCCGCGCCAGTACAGAGGTGATCTGGTCGGTGGGTTATGAGGATGCCAGTTCCTTCAGGCGATTGTTCAAGCGCCAAACCGGTGTAACCATGGAGCAATACCGGCGCCGCTTTGGCCCTGCCAGTGCCAGTGGATGAACCGGTGCGGTTGGCTTGGTGAGGTGCCGGGGGTAAAATGTGGAATAAACAGCGTTCTTCACGGCTTTAAAGGATTAATAAACATGAAAAAACTACTTGCTCCCCTGGTGTTGATCGGCCTGGTGAGTGGCTGTGTCACTACCCAATCTCCCACGGGGCGCAGCCAAACCTTATTGTTTTCGGCCGCAGAAATGAACCAGCTGGGCGCAGCTTCCTTTGAGGAAATGAAGAAACAGCAAAAAATCAGCAAAGACACCAAACTCAACGCCTATGTTTCCTGCGTTGCCATGCGGGTGACAGCGGCCCTGCCGGATCAGACTCAGGGATGGGAAGTGGTGGTGTTTGATTCGCCGCAGGTGAATGCCTTTGCGTTGCCGGGTGGCCACATTGGAGTGTATTCCGGCCTGTTGAAAGTCGCCGAAAACCAGGACCAACTGGCGGTGGTGCTGGGTCATGAAGTGGCCCACGTGCTGGCGCAGCACAGCAACGAGCAGGTGTCCCGCACTCAGCTGACCAACACCGGCTTGCAACTGGCCGATGTGGCACTGGGCGCCGGCGGCGTGTCCAATCGTAATCTCTATATGGCCGCACTCGGCCTTGGCACTCAGGTGGGCTACATACTGCCCTACGGCAGGGCTCAGGAATCTGAAGCCGATGTCATGGGGCTTGAGCTGATGGCTCGCGCCGGATTCGATCCCCGAGCCGGTACTCTGCTGTGGCAAAACATGGCCAAAGCCGGAGGTGAACAGGGGCCAGAGCTCTTGTCTACCCACCCATCCCACGGGACCCGAATTGCGGAATTGGCCCGGCTGGAACAAAAAGTAATGCCACTTTACGAGGCAGCCAGGGCCTCCGGTGTGAAGAACTGTCAAATTACTAAATAAGCCAGACCTTTTTCGTCGCGTGGGCGCATTTTGTGATAGAATGCACGCCGATAATTTCACGTACGTTCAAGAGAAACCGAATTATGTCTGATAAATTCAGCACTGTTGAGCTGCAGGCGAGCTACGGCGTAGGCCGTCAGCTGGGCGAGCAGCTGGCTGCCAACTCCTTTGAAGGTCTGGATATTCCAGCCGTACAGGCCGGTTTGGCCGATGCATTCGATGGTAAAGAAAGCGCCGTTTCCATGCAGGAACTGCAAATCGCTTTCACCGAAATCAGCCGCCGCCTGCAAAAAGCGCAGGAAGAGGCCGCCGAAGCTTCTATCGCCGAAGGCGAGCAGTTTCTGGCTGACAACGCCAAGCGTGATGGCGTGTTTGTGACCGAATCCGGTCTGCAGTACGAAATTCTGACCGAAGGTAATGGCGACAAGCCAACCTACGAGTCAACTGTACGTACTCACTACCATGGCTCTTTCATCAGCGGTGATGTGTTCGACAGTTCTGTTCTGCGCGGTCAGCCTGCTGAGTTCCCGGTTTCCGGCGTTATCGCCGGTTGGACCGAAGCACTGCAACTGATGAATGTTGGTGCCAAGTACAAGCTGTACGTGCCTTTCCACCTGGCCTATGGCGAGCGTGGTGCCGGTGCCTCTATTCCTCCATACTCAACCCTGATCTTTGAGGTTGAACTGCTGGATATCGTTTGATGTGAAACGCCTGAGCAATGCTCGGGCGTTTTTTTGCAATCAGGGAGCAAGAAATGACAGGACAAGTAAGGGTAGCCGTAATTGGTGCCAGCGGTCGTATGGGCCGTGCACTGCTTGAAGCTTGTGACAATCATGACGGCATCGTCCTTGGTGCCGCCATTGAGCGTGCCGGTTCGACCCTGGTTGGCGTCGACGCCGGTGAAATGGCTGGCATTGGCCACCTTGGTTTGGCACTGGTCGATAATCTTGATGTGGTTGCCGAGAAGTTTGATGTACTTATCGACTTCACTTCACCGGAAGGCACCTTGGCCAATCTCGAATGGTGTGCCCGGCAAGGAAAGGCGATAGTGATTGGTACCACCGGCTTTAACCATGCGCAAAAAGAGCAGGTAGTGGCTTTTGCCGAAGAAACGCCTGTGGTCATGGCGCCCAACATGTCTGTGGGTGTAAACCTGATGTGGAAGCTGCTGGAACTGGCGGCCAAAGTCATGGGTGATTACACCGATATCGAAATCATCGAAGGGCACCACAGACACAAGAAAGACGCGCCCTCCGGTACCGCACTCAAGATGGGTGAAGTGATTGCCCAGGCTCTGGGGCGCGATCTGGAAAAAGTGGCCGTCTATGGCCGTGAAGGCATTACCGGTGAGCGCGAACGCGACACTATTGGTTTTGCTACCATCCGCGCCGGCGATCTGGTGGGTGAGCACACCGCCATGTTTGCCGATATCGGTGAGCGACTGGAAATTACCCATAAAGCATCCAGCCGTATGACCTTTGCCAATGGCGCCATGCGTGCCGCCAAATGGCTTGCTGAACAAAAACCTGGTCTTTACGACATGCAACAGGTGTTGGGACTCAATTGATCGAAAAAACCGCCGTTAGGCGGTTTTTTTTAGGTTGGTTGCCCCGAATGTATAGACGAAATGCAGGTTTTCCTATAAAATCATCGGAATTTGTCAAAATTTCGTGTTTTAGCGGAAACTTGGTAATTTAATCGAAAAAAATCCACACATAACAATAACTTGGCTCTTTCGGAGGTCGCGTTGACAAAGTCTGCCTTACTCGTACTCGAAGATGGAACCCTGTTCTCAGGCACTGCAATCGGTGCTGATGGAATTGCTGTCGGAGAAGTCGTTTTTAACACTTCCATGACAGGCTATCAAGAGATATTGACGGATCCCTCTTATTCCCGCCAGATAGTCACACTGACTTATCCGCACATCGGTAATACAGGTACCAACGATGAAGACACTGAATCCAGTGCTGTTCATGCCTGTGGTCTCATCATTCGCGATCTTCCTTTAATCGCCAGCAGTTTCCGTTCCACCCAATCCTTAAGCGATTACCTGAAAGCCAACAACGTGGTGGGTATCGCCGACATCGACACCCGCAAGTTGACCCGTATTCTGCGTGAAAAGGGTGCTCAGGCCGGTTGTATTCTGGTGGGTGACCTGGACAGCGACAAGGCACTGGCTGCGGCCAAAGCCTTCCCTGGTTTGAAAGGCATGGATCTGGCGAAAGAAGTGACCACCGCCGAGCGCTACCAATGGCGCAGTGGCAGCTGGCGTCTGGAAGGCGGTCTGCCTTCAGATACCCCAGAATCTGAACTCAAGTTCAAAGTGGTTGCCTACGATTACGGCGTGAAAACCAACATCCTGCGCATGTTGGTAGACCGTGGTTGTGACGTGACTGTCGTGCCTGCCAAGACACCAGCCAGCGAAGTGCTGGCCATGAATCCGGACGGTGTATTCCTGTCAAACGGCCCTGGTGACCCAGAGCCATGTGACTATGCCATTGCCGCCATTCAGGAAATCCTCAAGACAGACATCCCGGTATTCGGTATCTGTCTGGGTCATCAGCTGCTTGGCCTCGCCAGCGGTGCCAAGACCCTGAAAATGAAGTTTGGCCACCACGGTGCCAACCACCCTGTGGGTGATGTGGAAAAGGGCACTGTGATGATCACCAGCCAGAACCATGGCTTTGCGGTTGATGAGGCGACTCTGCCTGCCAACCTTAAGGTGACCCACAAGTCACTGTTCGATGGTTCTTTGCAGGGCATTCATCGCACCGACAAGCCTGCGTTCAGCTTCCAGGGTCACCCTGAAGCCAGCCCAGGTCCACACGACTGTGCCCCGCTGTTCGACCATTTCATCGAACTGATTGAAGAGTATCGCAAGAACGCCAAGTAAGCCGAGCTGGAGAAGATAGAAACAATGCCAAAACGTACCGACATAAAAAGTATTCTGATCCTGGGTGCTGGCCCCATCGTTATCGGCCAGGCCTGTGAATTCGACTACTCTGGCGCCCAGGCCTGTAAAGCCCTGCGCGAAGAAGGCTACCGTGTCATCCTGGTGAACTCCAACCCGGCCACCATCATGACCGACCCTGAGATGGCCGATGCCACCTACATCGAGCCTATCCACTGGGAAGTGGTGCGCAACATCATCGCTAAAGAGCGTCCTGATGCGATTCTGCCCACCATGGGTGGCCAGACTGCACTGAACTGTGCCCTGGAGCTGGAAGCCAAAGGTGTTCTAAAAGAATTCAACGTTGAGATGATTGGCGCCACCGCCGATGCCATCGACAAGGCTGAAGACCGCGCCCGTTTCGACAAGGCCATGAAGAAGATTGGCCTGGAGTGTCCACGCGCCGGTATTGCTCACAGCATGGAAGAGGCCTACGCAGTACTCGACCAGGTGGGCTTCCCCTGTATTATCCGTCCATCCTTCACCATGGGTGGCTCCGGCGGCGGTATCGCTTACAACAAGGAAGAGTTCGAAGAAATCTGTTCTCAGGGCCTCGAACTGTCGCCTACCAATGAGCTTTTGATTGACGAATCGCTCATCGGCTGGAAAGAGTACGAGATGGAAGTGGTCCGTGACCGCAACGACAACTGCATCATCGTCTGCGCCATCGAAAACTTCGACGCCATGGGCGTGCACACAGGTGACTCCATCACTGTGGCTCCTGCCCAGACCCTCACCGACAAGGAATACCAAATCATGCGTAACGCCTCCATGGCGGTACTGCGTGAAATCGGTGTGGAAACCGGCGGCTCCAACGTACAGTTTGGTATCAGCCCGACAACCGGCCGTATGGTGGTTATCGAGATGAACCCTCGAGTATCCCGCTCCTCGGCGCTGGCCTCCAAAGCAACCGGCTTCCCGATTGCCAAGGTTGCCGCCAAGCTGGCCGTGGGCTTCACCCTCGATGAGCTGATGAACGATATCACCGGTGGTCGCACTCCTGCGTCTTTCGAGCCGTCCATCGACTACGTGGTGACCAAGGTGCCACGTTTTAACTTCGAAAAATTTGCCGGTGCCAACGACCGTCTGACCACTCAGATGAAGTCAGTGGGCGAAGTGATGGCCATCGGCCGTACCTTCCAGGAGTCGGTACAAAAGGCCCTGCGTGGTCTCGAAGTAAGCCGCAACGGATTCGATCCTATCGTTGACCTGAGCGATGCCGACGCACTGCAGAAAATCCGCCACGAGCTCAAAGAGCCGGGCGCAGACCGTATCTGGTACATAGGTGATGCCTTCCGTGCCGGCCTGTCTGTGGAGGATATCTTCGCTCTGACCAACATCGACCGCTGGTTCCTGGTGCAAATTGAAGAAATCATCCAGCTGGAAGCCAAAGTCAAAGAGCTGGGCGTAACAGGTATCGATGAAGATTTCCTGCGCAAGCTCAAGCGTAAAGGCTTCTCCGATGCCCGCATGAGCGCACTGCTGGGGATCAGTGAAGGCGAAATCCGCAAGCTGCGTGAGCGCTTCAACGTGTTCCCAGTGTACAAACGCGTGGATACCTGCGCCGCCGAATTTGCCACCGACACTGCCTACATGTACTCAACCTATGAGGAAGAGTGCGAAGCCAATCCGTCTGACAAAGACAAGATCATGGTACTGGGCGGTGGTCCAAACCGTATCGGTCAGGGCATCGAGTTCGACTACTGCTGTGTACACGCCGCCCTGGCGCTGCGTGAAGACGGCTATGAAACCATCATGGTTAACTGTAACCCTGAGACTGTGTCTACCGACTATGACACTTCAGACCGTCTGTACTTCGAACCTGTGACTCTGGAAGACGTGCTGGAAATCGTCCGTATCGAGAAGCCAAAGGGCGTTATCGTGCACTACGGTGGCCAGACGCCACTGAAACTGGCCCGTGCCCTGGAAGCCGCTGGCGTACCTATTATCGGTACCAGCCCGGATGCCATCGACCGCGCCGAAGACCGTGAGCGTTTCCAGCAGGCCATCAAGCGCCTGGCCATGAAGCAGCCGGAAAACGATACCGTGACCACAGTGGAAGGCGCCGTTATCGCCGCCGAGCGTATCGGTTACCCACTGGTGGTTCGTCCATCCTACGTACTGGGTGGCCGCGCCATGGAAATCGTTTATGACGAGCAGGACCTGCGTCGTTACTTCAACGAAGCCGTGAGCGTATCCAACGCCTCGCCAGTACTGCTGGACCGCTTCCTGGATGATGCCACTGAGGTGGATATCGATGCCGTGTGTGATGGTGAAACCGTGGTTATCGGTGCCATCATGGAGCACATCGAGCAAGCCGGTGTTCACTCTGGTGACTCTGCCTGTTCGCTGCCGCCATACACCTTGTCCAAGGCGATTCAGGACCAGATGCGTGAGCAGGTCAGCAAGCTCGCCTTCGAGCTGGGTGTCGTGGGCCTGATGAACGTGCAGTTTGCCGTGAAGGATAACGAAATCTACATGATTGAAGTTAACCCACGTGCCGCCCGTACCGTACCATTCGTGTCCAAGGCCACCGGTGTGCCCCTGGCCAAGATCGCTGCCCGTGTGATGGCAGGTCAAAGCCTGAAAGAGCAGAACTTTACCAAGGAAGTGATCCCACCTTTCTACTCAGTGAAAGAAGTGGTACTGCCTTTCAACAAGTTCCCGGGCGTTGACCCGCTGCTCGGCCCTGAAATGCGCTCTACCGGTGAGGTAATGGGTGTGGGCGATACCTTCGCCGAAGCCTATGCCAAGTCTGAATTGGGCTCTATCAAGGACGTACCACGCTCTGGCCGCGCCCTCTTGTCTGTGCGTAACAGCGACAAGAACAAGGTTGCCGACCTTGCAGCCAAGCTGCTGGAGCTGGGCTACGAGCTGGATGCTACCCACGGCACTGCGGTTATCCTCGGTGAAGCCGGTATCAACCCACGCCTGGTGAACAAGGTGCACGAAGGCCGTCCACACATTCTTGACCGCATCAAGAATGGTGAGTACGCCTATATCGTGAACACCACCGAAGGCCGTCAGGCCATCGAGGATTCACGTCAGCTGCGCCGCGCCGCGCTGCGTTACAAGGTGAACTACACCACCACCCTGAACGCCGCCTTCGCCAACTGTATGGCTCACAACGCCGATGACCGCAACAAGGTTGCGTCTGTGCAAGAGCTGCACGAACGCGTGAAGCAGTCTCAGGGCTGATAGCCAAGCGGTGATAAACCATTAAAAAAGCCACCTCAGGGTGGCTTTTTTCTATTCAGTTTCTTGAGCTTTATTTAGGCTCTTGATGCCAGACTTCTCAAGCAAGGTCAGAGTTTCTATATCACACCTAAAGTGCCTGCAGGCCGCATATCTTCCCACGGGTTTTGTCACTTGGCAGAGTGAGGTCAGGCAGCTAAGTGGCGTTAATGTTGAGGAACAACTGAGCACGTATTATCTGGTGTATGTGTTCGCCTATGTTAGGGTGTTGATTTTATTTTACATCTGGTCAACTATATTGAAACGAGGATTGACGGGTTGTTGCGGTGCTGCGGCGGGCTTGGATGGTAAATTCTCTTTGTTGTGCAGTGCTTAACCAGTCCGGCTGTCAGGGAAGAATGTGCGGATTCTTATAACTCAAAAAACGGAGATCCCATATGTTTTCCAGCCTCAGGCTTTCTCAGCAACTCTATTATTCTTTCGGTGTCGTGATTGTTCTCTTATTGGTTGTCACTGTGGCCGGATATCGGGGATTGACTGAGGGTTTTAAAAACTTTACCGAATATCGGTTACTGGCCAGTAGCTCAAATGCAGCCAGTGAAGCTGAAACCACCTTACTCCGAGCTCAAGTCGACGTATTCAGATACCTTAATACACCCGATAACACGACTTACCAGTCATTTCAGAAAAATATAGCTGAGCTTAATCAAGATATTACCCATGCCAAGGAGCTGGAGCTCGATGCAGGCCGAGATAGTCTTCTGGCGCAGGCCGATGGGCTGGTAAAAAACTATGCATCCACCTTTGAGGCCGTAACCGGCGATTTTGCCGCTCGCGACCAGGTGGTGCGGGATTTGCTGGACCCTGCCGGGCTGAGCATGCGCGAAAACGTAACCGATGTGATTACTGCCATGTATCAGGAAGGGGACCCTGACGGCTTGTTTGTTGCAGCAAGAAGCCAGGAAAAACTGATGCTCGCCCGGCTTTTTGCCTCCAACTTTCTGATTTCCAACAAAGAAGAAGACTATAAGCGGGCGTTGCAGGAACTCTCGGCCCTCGACGGCACCATTAATGGCCTGAAAAGTGTTGATAGTGCGGCTGTCATTGCTGACAAGGTGAAAGGTATTGATACAGGACGGACTCAATATCGTGATGCGCTAAAAGCGGTTTACGGCATTATTCAAAACCAGAACGGGCGCATCAATGAGGGGCTGAATGTTATTGGCCCCAAAGTGGCAGCTGTACTCCAGGAATACAATAAAGCGATTGAGCAGCAGCAGGATGAACTTGGGCTATACGCCCAGCAGAAAAGTGAAAACGCCATCGATACGGTTGTCGTGGTCGCCATAGCGGCGTTGCTGCTGGCTATTTGGCTGGCCATTACCGTAGTGCGCGCTATTCGTCGACCAGTAGGGGGGGAGCCCAGAGAAATGGCATCAATCGCCCGTGAGATTGCCGCTGGAAACCTGGGGCAGAATTTTCGACGTAAGGGCAGTACAGGTATTTATGCGGCCATGGCGGAGATGAATGACAATCTGCGTCGTATCGTTAGCGAGCTCAACGATGCATCCCGTACTCTGGGTGATTCCTCCAGTGGCATGCTCGGGGTAACCCAAGAGAGCCGGAGGAACTCAGAATCCCAAGCCGATCAGTTGGCGCACACTGCATCGGCTATGCAGGAGATGACCCACACCGTAGATGACATTGCCCGAAACGCCCAGCGCGCGTCTGAAATGGCATCTGAGGCTGATCACCACGCCCAGGAAGGCATGGGCGTGGTGGAAGATACCCGTCGCAGCATCATGGTGTTGGTGGATAACATCAGGGATGTGAGCGGTATTATTGAGAATCTCGAGAAAGAAACCGAAAACGTAGGCTCTATCCTGGACGTTATCCGGGGCATTGCTGAGCAAACCAACCTGCTGGCGCTCAATGCGGCTATCGAAGCGGCCCGGGCCGGTGAGCAGGGACGTGGCTTTGCGGTGGTTGCCGATGAAGTCCGTAATCTCGCCAGTCGTACCCAAAACAGCACCGAAGAAATCCAGGCACTCATTGGGCGCTTGCAGGGGGAATCTCGCCGTTCGGTTGAGTCCATGAAATTGAGTGTCACCGAGGCCACTCAAACGTCAGATAAGGCCAATAAGGCCATTGCCGCCCTTGGGGCGATTGCAGATTCAGTCATGGCCATTCGTGATATGAACCATCAGATTGCTGTGGCAGCTGAAGAGCAGGCAACCGTGGTGAGCACCATCAATGTAAGTGTGGAAGAGATAAGTGGACTGGCCCGGATGAATGCCCAAGGTAGTGAACAGGTGCAAAATTCGGCCAATGGCATCAGCGGAATATCCAGTAAACTCAGTGGTATAGTCGGTCGATTCAAGCTCTGATTATCCAAGCTCCGACATTGTATGGCTGGTCTGTCCTTTGGGATATCGGGGCTTTTGTTATTGGCGCACTGCATTTGGCGTGCTATCAAAGCTCTGTTAATCACAAACATTATTGATTATTCACTGGCCGCAGGTTTTGCTTGGACCAAAGAAGTTTCTGGAGGAGCGTCGGCCCCTATTAACGGGTCCCACTGACAGGGATACCCAAGAAGAGGAATCGCCATGAGTCTCAGTAAACTTGCCGAAGCCAGGCATCTGCTTGAGCAGCCCATGACCCTGGGCAACTTGAAACGTTTTCAGGTGCTTTGCCAGGGCGCCGATGATGAAACCGCTGCTGTGCGGGAACTGCGTGAGCCACTGAAGGCTTGTCTTGCCGATGATGAAGACCTCTTTTTTACCGCGCTGGAGCAGGGGCTGCTCTAGCAGCTGAGATGTCTTGGCCTGCATCTGAATGTATTCATTTGTGGGCTTGATTAATCCCACTTCGCCCCCATATCTGAGCCATGAGTGCCGTTCACGCCGTGTTTAAATGGATGTTTTTATGCCTGCTTTTGTCGCTAAGCTGGGCATCGTTTACGCACGCGTCTGCGGTATCTGAGATGTTTGAGAGAGCGGAAGGCGTGATTGAGGCGAACCCGCCCATCATGGCTGAGCAGGTGTCGACCAGCAACGCGTTTAATCGAGCGCTAAACAGTGCGTCAATCAGCGCATCAAACAGTGCATCAGAGTGCGACTGTCCTGCCGACAATCAATCCCGGCTACAGGCTTCCACGAGCCAGCCCATCAGCCAGCCTATGAGTCAGTTCATGAGCCCGGGCGAGCCAAACCCTTTGCACTCCTGGTCACAGGCTGGGGCCGATAGCAAGGCGTCGATTTCAACGGCTTTATCATCGGGTATACAGCCATCACCGCTCGATAATCATGTTTTCAATATCCCCCGGGGATACAGATGGCAGCTACTCTCGGCCCAGTGGCTCAGGGACTTTACCCCCGAATATGTGTTGGCGCTGGTGCTTCCCCAGCCCGAGGTGCCCGCTCTCTTACCCAGAACCGATATAGATTTCCCGCCTCAACTGGATTGGCCTTTGACCTACCAACGCGGCGCAAGACTGCGTCCCGGTGGCTGGAAAGAGTCCAACCTGCGTTTTCGTTTTCTCCAAAGCCGCGATCTTTCTCTTCCTGTCATGGCCTGAGTGCCATAGCCGTCTGACCTGCAAAGGCGGACTGTAACTGAGCTTTTCCGGAAGAGAATATTATGCTGACAGATCAACTGCTTCACAGCGGGCGGCGTAGCAACGCCCGCAAAAACCTGAATCGTACTTCCCCCTGGCTGGCGCTGACCTTTTTGGTGGCGCTGATACTCCTGGCGCTTTCTGCACTGCCGAGCTTTTTTGGTGAAAAGGCGGCCCTGACTCTGGGTAAAGACGCCTGGATAGCGCCAGAGCAAGCCGGGCAAATCCTCACAGAGGCCCACATAGGCGTGGTTTCCATTAAGCCAGGTGACAAGGGCTTTCAAATCACCCTCAGCGATGAAAATCAGCAGATGGCGGCACAGCAGTTATTGGCAGAAGAAGCCCACGACCCCGCCGC
Organism: Shewanella sp. FJAT-52076; assembly: GCF_019457455.1. Taxonomy (NCBI): domain Bacteria; kingdom Pseudomonadati; phylum Pseudomonadota; class Gammaproteobacteria; order Alteromonadales; family Shewanellaceae; genus Shewanella; species Shewanella sp. FJAT-52076. The sequence goes on along the minus strand of NZ_CP080415.1, from coordinate 2,990,953 downwards.
CATTACGCTTTCTATGGTACCTGCGGCGCCCCAGTGGCTCGGCAGGCTGGGTTTATCCCCCATCAAGCTGGGACTGGACTTGCGTGGTGGGGTGCAATTTTTGATGCAGGTCGATACGGCGCCAGTCTTCAAGGCGCAGGGCGATGCCCTGAGCGGGGCTATTCGCCAGGCAATCAGAGAAAAGGGACTGAGATCGGTTGCGGTACTGAAAGACGAAAGCAAACTTGCTGTAAATCCCGAGGCCATTAAGTTATCCGGCGCCGAAAAGAGTATTGCTGAGCTTAAAAGCTACCTGGTGCGGAGTTATCCCCAGTGGCAGACCGAGTCTGTGGGCGACGCGCTATTTTTGCGCCTGAAAGACACTGAACGGGCCGCTATGGTGTCGCAAACCCTTAAAGAAAATATCAGCATCATGCGCGGACGTATTCAGCAGCTTGGGATCACCGAGGCTGTTGTGCAGCGCCATGGGGAAAATCGCATTCTGGTGGAGTTGCCCGGCGTGCAGGATCCGGTTGCAGCCAAACGGGTCATAGGCGCTACGGCGAGCTTATCCTTCCATGAGCTCAGTGAGAGCGGCAATGCGCTGCAAACAGCCTTTGGAGAAGGTCGTATCGGGCTTAACCCTGCGCCGGTTCTCGGCGGTGAACACATAGTCGATGCCCGCTCCGGCAGTGATGAAATGGGGCGCCCTTCGGTGAATATTGTGCTGGATACCGAGGGTGGCAAACGCATCTCTGACTTTTCCCGCGGCCATATCGGTGAGCCAATGGCCACCCGTTACAGTGAGTACCGCGCAAGCGCCGAAGGCACGGTAAAAGACAGCCGGGTGATTTCAGTCGCCACCATCAACAGCCAACTGGGTAACCGTTTCTCCATCACTGGGCTTGGCAGCCATGAAGAGGCGCAGGAACTTGCCATGCTGCTGCGGGCAGGGTCGATGACGGCGCCCGTAACCATTCAGAAGGAGCGCACCATAGGCCCAAGTCTCGGCGCCGAGAATATTCACAATGGCTTTGCTGCGCTGGCGCTGGGTATGGGGGCAACCCTGCTGTTTATGGCGCTTTGGTATCGCCGTCTCGGCTGGGTGGCCAATGTAGCGCTGCTGGCCAATCTGGTGATGCTGCTTGGGCTGCTGGCGCTTATTCCCGGCGCTGTGCTCACCCTGCCGGGTATTGCGGGTTTGGTGCTCACCGTTGGTATGGCAGTGGATACCAACGTCCTGATTTTTGAGCGTATCCGCGACAAGATGAAGGAGGGCAGAAGCCTGGCTCTGGCCATAGACAAGGGGTTTGCCAGTGCCTTTGGCACCATAATGGATGCCAACCTCACTACCATGATCACAGCACTGGTGCTGTACGCCATCGGTAACGGGCCCATTCAGGGGTTTGCCCTGACGTTGGGGCTGGGGCTTATCACCTCGATGATCACAGGTATTTTTATGTCACGGCTCATCATCAATTGGGTTTATGGCCGCGACGAGCGTAAGGCAGTGAGGATATAACCATGAAAACATTGAATTTGACCCGGCTCAGACACCTGATGAGCCTGATTTCCATCGTGGCCTTGCTGCTGTCGGTGCTGGCGATATCCACCCGGGGATTTAACCTCGGGCTGGATTTTACCGGCGGCGCCTTTGCAGAAGTCGCTATGGCAACCGACACCCGCATTGACCAGGTCGAAATTGCCCTGGCACATCTTGGTGATGGCAGTATCTCCGTAGTCGCCACTGAGCCGGGGCGCTTTTTGATTCGCATGGGGGCCACCTTGGATACCCAGACCCTTGCCGACTTCAATCAATCTTTGTTGCAGCTCGACCCCACAATGCAGGTGCTTGACCGGGACTCAGTGTCACCCCAGGTAGGGCAGGAACTGTTTGAGCAGGGTGGACTTGCGCTCCTCATCGCCATGCTCTGTATCCTTGGCTATCTGTCGCTGCGCTTTGAGTGGCGCCTCGCGGCCGGAGCGCTCTTTGCACTGGTACATGATGTGGTTCTGGTGTTGGGGGTATTTGCCCTGACGGGGATGGAATTCAATCTCACTGTGCTGGCGGCCGTGCTGGCGGTGCTGGGTTACTCCCTCAATGACTCCATCATTATCGCCGACCGGATAAGGGAGCTTTTGATAGCCAGGCCCAAATCCAGGCTCACCGAGGTTAACGATGCGGCCATAGTGCAGACTTTCTCCCGCACCATGGTGACATCGGGCACCACGCTTATCACAGTTGGCGCTTTGTGGCTGCTTGGCGGCGCGCCGCTGGAAGGCTTTGCGGTGGCCATGTTTGTTGGCATAGTCACCGGCACCTTCTCCTCTGTATCCGTGGGGACTGTATTGCCTGAGCTTTTGGGGTTGAGCCCTGCGCACTACCGCAAAACGCCCGATAGTGAGCTTTTGGCTGAAAATGCCAGCCAGCCCAGGCGCTGATTAGCTTTGCCTCTTAACGCCGGGCTCTGCCCGGCGTTCATTTGTGTGCGCTTGAGCCAGCAATTTAGTTGCCTGGAGCCGCTTTAACAGCATCCCGGTTGGCCAATTGACGATTTGCAATAGCCGAAATGTCGCTGGCTTACTCCTTCAGATTTACGCTGGCACCTTTGGAGCTTTCTCAATCTAATTGAGCTTTGATGATCGCTTTGCGCCGCTGTTTCGTAATCAGAGCTGACTGCCACGGCAACTGCGGCTTGTAACCATCATTCGCAGCAACGCATTCAAGCGAATGTAGCCGTGGCCTTTCCCAGCCAGCCGGAATGAGCCATAACCTGATGTTACTCCAAAGCCCCAAGGGCGATTTTCAGTTCCATACACTGCGATTACTCCTTGGCGACCAGCTTAACAGCCAGCATTCCTGGTTCAGTGAGCGCGATGATGGCGTGCTCTATCTCATCGCTGAGCTGAAGCAGGAAAACAGATACGTCACCCATCATATCCAGAAGGTGTGCGCCTTTTTCGCGGCCATGGCGGACTTTGCCACAAGCCTTAAGGCCGGGGGGCATGAGGTGCTGCACCTTACCCTGGACGACACCGCCGATTTTGCCGACCTGCCAGCGCTCTTAAGTCATGTGCTGCAAATAACAGGCGCCGGCCGCTTTGAATATCAGCGCCCGGATGAATATCGGCTGCTTTCACAGTTAGGCAGCTTTCAGCCGACTGGGGTGCAAGTCGAGATGGTGGAGAGCGAGCACTTTTTACTGCCCTTCGATGAGATAAGTACGCTCTTTCCAAAAGGCAAACATATTCTTATGGAAAGCTTTTATCGGCGGATGCGAAAGCGATTTCACATACTGATGGATGGCGCCAGGCCAATGGGTGGCCAGTGGAATTTCGATGCCAGTAACCGCAATAAATTAAAAGCGGCGGATATTGCAAACTTGCCGCAGCCTTTGCTGTTTACAAATGATATCAGCGAGATAGTCGCGCGCCTGCAGCGCCACGGCATTGTTACCATCGGTCATCTTGAGACCGGAGCGAAGCAAACCTTCGTAAAAGGAAGTGAGTTCTATGCCAGCGGTGGCCTCTTTGCCCCGTTAACTCAACCTGAACTTGAGCATGATATCGACAGTGCATCCCAGACCACAAAAAGCACACTTCTGTGGCCCATCAATCGTGAGCAGAGCCTGGCGCTGCTGGCCCATTTTTGTCGTCATTGCCTGCCGCTGTTCGGCCGCTTTCAGGATGCGATGACGGCAAACCACCCATCCGCCTGGAGCCTTTACCACAGCCGCTTATCCTTTTCGATAAACAGCAAAATACTGCATCCAGCCGAGGTGATTGAGGCCGCCATCAGCGCCTGTGAGGCCAGCGGCAAAGATGGAATAAGCAGCGCAATCGATATGGCGCAGGTAGAAGGATTTGTGCGGCAAATCCTTGGCTGGCGGGAATATGTGCGCGGCGTCTATTGGGCCAATATGCCGGATTACGCCGGCCTTAACGCCCTTGGCGCTCAAAAGCGGCTGCCGCACTATTTCTGGAGCGGTGATACCCGCATGAAGTGTATGAGCCATGCCATAGGGCAGTCGCTGGATTACGCCTATGCCCATCATATCCAAAGGCTTATGATCACCGGCAACTTTTGCCTGCTCACCGACATCGACCCCGCACAGGTAGACGAGTGGTACCTTGGCATCTATGTGGATGCCATCGAGTGGGTAGAAATGCCCAACACCCGCGGCATGGCGCTGTTTGCCGATGGCGGTATTGTGGGCACCAAACCCTATGCCGCCAGTGGCGCCTATATCAACAAAATGAGTGACTACTGTCAGGGCTGCTATTACAACGTCAAGGCCAAAAGCGGTGCGGGTTCGTGCCCCTTTAACAGCCTGTATTGGCGCTTTATGCATAAACATAAAGAGCGCCTTGGTGCCAACCATCGGCTGGGGATGATTTTCGCCAGCTGGTACAAGATGGCTGAGTCGCAGCGCAGCGCGATTCTGGCTACCGCCGAGCAGTATATTGCCGATTTGGAGCGGCTATGATGAAGATTCTGATAGTGGGTGGCAGCGGCGGTATCGGTAGCGCCATGGTCAAAGAGGCGTTGGCTAGTTTTCCCGATGCCGAAGTGCACGCAACCTTCTACACAAGAAACATCATGGCCAGCAGTGCACATATTCCCGGCGTCAGCTGGCACAGGCTCGATGTGACCGATGAGGCCGCGATAAAGGCATTAAGCGAAAGCTTCGAGAGTCTGGACTGGCTTATTAACTGCGTGGGCATGTTGCACACAGCCAGCAAGGGGCCGGAAAAATCCCTTTCGCAGTTTGATGGGGAGTTTTTCCTGCACAATATGAGGTTGAATACCTTGCCCACTTTGCTGCTCGCCAAACACTTCAGCGCCAAATTAAAGTCCAGCGCTTCGCCGCGACTGGCGGTGCTTTCTGCCCGGGTTGGCAGTATCAGTGATAACCGCCTGGGCGGCTGGTACAGCTACCGTGCCTCCAAGGCAGCCCTCAATATGCTGATTAAAACCCTAGCGGTGGACTGGCAACGCAGCCTGAAACGGGGCGTGGTGCTGGCCCTGCATCCCGGCACCACCAAGACCCGCTTATCTGCGCCGTTTCAGGCCAATGTGCCCGAAGATAAGCTGTTTTTACCCGAGCGGGTAGCCGCTGATTTAATGGGTATTATTGCCAGGGCAGAGGTAGGTGACAGTGGCAGCTTCCTTGCTTATGACGGCGCTACTATTTCCTGGTAAAACTTCCTGGTAAAACGCTGCCCTGGGTAAGGCGCTGCCCTGATGAACGGCGCTGTGCGCAGGCTTCAAGGTCAGAGAAAGTCTTCAATAAACCAGGCGGCAAATCCGTGCCTGCCGACTACGCCGGCTTTTTTATAGATGGCAGAGGCCTGTTGGCGAATGGTCTTTTCGGCGGTGCCCCTGAGCAGAGCAATCTCTTTTAACGACAATCCTTTCAGCAGCAGCATGCCCACTTCTTTTTCGCTGGGTGAAAGCTCCCAGGTTTCAAACTGAATAGCCATCACATCAGCGAGGCGATGACGGGCTTCCAGCAGTGCCGCATCCGTAGGCTGAGCCTGATTGCGGGCTTCCAGCAACTCCTGAGACAACTCCTGTATCTGGCGCTTCTGGCGTTTGTAGCTCAGTGAAAACCAGCTCAGCAGCAGGGTTGCCAGGCCTAATACTATGGCTTCCTCAATCAGGTGCATCATGGATGCTCCCTGGCTCAGGTCCATATAAATATCGCTGCCGCTGGCAATAATCACGAGCAACAGCACGACTAAGGTCATAGTGTCCCGGTTCAAGGGGCCTCCGGATTTAATCAGAAAAACGGCTATTGGGCATATGTCCTAACACCATGTGTTTCAGGCGTTTGCCCACTTCTTCATAGCCTTGCACGCCCAATAATAGGCCTAAACCGGCGTAAGGCCAATCGATGGGGATGAAAGAGATGAATGGCAAAGTATATGTATGGGACGGGGTGGTTCGGTGTTTTCACTGGCTCTTGGTTGCAGCCTTTCTTACCAGCTACCTCAGCGGGGACGAATGGGAAAGCCTGCATGTATACAGCGGCTACCTGATAGTGACGTTGCTGCTGGTGCGTATTCTGTGGGGCTTTATCGGCAGCAAGCATGCCAGATTCAGCGACTTTGTGCGCTCTCCTGCAACCGCCATCGCTTACCTCAAGGGATTGGCAGGTGGAAAGGCAACCCATTACCGTGGCCATAATCCCGCTGGTGGACTCATGGTGATAGCGCTGTTGTTAAGCATTGCCATGACTGGGTTTTCCGGGCTTAAGACCTATGGTTTTGAAGGCAAGGGGCCGCTTGCCGTGGTTAGCCAGACCCAGGCCGAGTCTTTGCCTGCCCCGGCTTTGGAGGATGGCTACGACAAAGAAAGCTCTCATGAAAAAGAGCATGGCAACAAGCATGAAAAAGAAAACCCAGATGAAGAGTTTTGGGAAGAAATTCATGAGTTTTTTGCCAACTTCACCGTCTTTCTGGTGCTGCTGCACATAGCCGGTGTAATTGTATCCTCCCGTGTGCACAGGGAAGATCTGGTCGGGGCCATGGTCACAGGCTACAAGGTTGAAAAGGAGTAATCTGTTATGGCGGCTGTATCTTCAAGCCGCCTTTAGTGCAGAGTCTTACTGATCCTGAGCCTACCCAATTCCCGGTTTTGCAGACGGCGAAGAGTCGTTTGCAAACTGGCGAATCTACTACTTCAGACCTACCTTTAATCTGATTTAACAGGAGCTGATATAAATGGAGGTCAAAGATGAAAATGGCAAAACTGATGGGCTTGTCGGCGGCGATGATTTACGGATTGTCCGCCACCGCAGCGCTGGCTGAAGATTTTGATACCGAGGACTTTCCTCTGGTATTTCTGGAGATAAACACCACCAGTGCAGATAAGTACCTGCAGTACCACGGTAAGGCCCTCACCAAGATATCCTCGGGTGTTTATGAGGAATACCGCTGGGGTGGTGCGTCTTGCGGCAGTCGGGTATTGAATGATGATCAGGTTGCTGTGCTGCAAAGAGCCTTGGATAACCCGAATGTGAAGGTGGCATTCAGGTATCAGCCTGGCCAGGGGGAATTCACCAAGTGTGTTGTTGGTTTCTCTTTGGTGCGTAAAGGCTATACGGAGTAACAATCAAACAGGCGTGCCCCGACGTATGGGGCCGTATCGCCGACGGCAGGGCGGCTTTGTTTGCGGTTTCTTCTCTGCACTTACCTGCATTCATTCACGTTTCATTTCATCTGTTTTCCGTTCTCTCTTGTGTTCTGTGTATGCCCTACCTTTTCAATCGCATTGCTGCCAGAGCTTGCCGGTTATTTCGCCATGCTGTAGTGTGTCTTTAGCTTTATATTGCAAATTAAAACAATGGCTAAGGTGTTGCTTGTATAATGCTTTTTCCACTGTGGCGTCAGTGGATTTGATGCGCGGCAGCAAGGGATTGCGGGCTTTTCTCCCATCCTTTCTTCCTCTGCAGAGTTTATCCAAGGCGTTGCCTTGAACCGGGTTTGGTTTGCCCGCGAGGGCGTTGGTTTGGATAGTCGCTGGCAAAGCGACACTCTCAATAAAACCCGCAGGGTTTACACTGAAAAATTCCGCAGGATTTCACCTGCATCCAAGTTCGCAGATAGCAAAAAGGCCCGTGAGGGCCCTTATTCGAGTGACACCATAGTGGGGATGGCATCAGGAAGGCTGTTACCGATTCATCCCTGAATCATTCAGGTTTCGGTGGAACGTAACCTTCAATCTGCACATCCTTGCCTTCGAACAGGAACAGCTGCATTTGCTCTTCGAGCAGCTTGCGATGGTCCATGTTCATCATGTTCAATTTTTTCTCATTGATAAGCATGGTCTGCTTTTTCTGCCACTCGCCCCAGGCTTCTTTGCTGATGGTGTCGAAAATGCGCTTGCCGAGTTCGCCGGGGTAAAGCTGGAAATCCAGACCTTCGGCTTCTTTACCCAGATACACACACTGAACTGTACGGGCCATGTTTTACTCCTTGTGAGCGGCAGTGCTGCCGCCGGATTCTTGCTTAAGTTCGCTTACAAGGCTTGCCAGAATGCGCTCGGTGGCGGCGGCAAGCCCAAGATTTTCGCCTTGGAGGAGGTTATACCAGAGACTCAGGTTATCTTCCATGATAAGCGCCTCTGTCTGTGTGCTGCCAAGGCGCAGTTTGACCGGCTGAATATCCAGATGGAAGTGGCTGAAGGTGTGACGGAAGCCATCCAGCAGGGTGAGATGTTCTGTATCTAAACCATTGGCTTCGACAAAGGCATGAAGCGCCTGCCGGCTGTCAAACTGGGGGAAGCACCAGAGCCCGCCCCAGATGCCGCTGGGGGGGCGCTTGATAAGCTTGACTTTGTCAGCTTGCTGCAAAATAAGCATCCAGCCTTCCCGGGCAGGAATGGTCTTTTTGGGCTTTTTACCGGGGAATTCGCTCTGACGCCCGGCAAGCTGAGCCTTACAGTCGATGGCAACTGGGCACTCGCCACACTTGGGGCGACTGCGGGTGCAGATATTGGCCCCCATATCCATCATGGCCTGATTGTACTTTTGTATGTCTTCCCTGGGCGTGAGCGCTTCGGTGAGCTGCCACAGGGCGGTATCGACCCGTTTCTCACCGGGCCAGCCTTCAATGGCACCGTGGCGCGCCAGCACCCTTTTTACATTGCCATCGAGAATGGGATGATGCTGCCCCAGAGACAATGACAGTACAGCGCCCGCGGTGGAGCGACCAATGCCCGGCAGTGCCAGCACGGCGTTGAAGTCGGTCGGGAACTCGCCGCCGTGCTCGTCGCGGATGAGCTGTGCTGCCTTGTGCAGGTTACGTGCACGGGCATAGTAGCCAAGGCCGGTCCAGTGGTGCAGCACTTCATCTTCATGGGCGTTGGCAAGGTCGTTCACCGTGGGGAAGCTTGCCATAAAGCGCTCGAAGTAGGGGATAACTGTGGCTACCTGGGTTTGCTGCAGCATGATTTCCGACACCCATACCTTATATGGCGTCTTGTGTTGCTGCCACGGCAGGGTCTTGCGGCCGTGTTTGTCGTACCACTGGACGATGCGCTGACCAAAAGGAATGCGGGCTGTTTGCTCGGGCATGGAGAGAGTGAACCAATCTGAAACTGATGGCTCGGCAGTGTAGCCGTGAGTGATGGCAGTCACAAGGGTTGGCGCCAAGTTGCGCCATGACGCTGGCAGCTTGGGCTGCGACTGGTATACTTTTTCAGCTTCGGGGCTTGCGCTCAAAGAATAACTTTGGATAATGCCCCTTCTTTTTGATTTGTCTGTTTTTAGAAGCCTGCTTTTTGCGCCTGCGCGCAGCACAGTGGCGGGCCATGCGAGGCGAGAATGAGTGAAGTAACCACCGCAGAATTTAACGAGGATGGCGTTTATCTTCGCAAGGTACGCAGCTTTGTTCTGCGTGAAGGACGTCTTACTACCGGGCAAGCCAAGGCGCTGGAAAGCTTCTGGCCAACCATGGGTCTCGACTACAGCCCACAGGCGATTAATTTTACTGAAGTATTTGGCCGCGAAGCTGGTACAGTGCTTGAAATCGGCTTTGGCATGGGTGCCTCTCTGGTAGAAATGGCCGCCAATGCCCCTGAGCTCAACTTTATTGGGGTTGAGGTACACAAGCCGGGTGTGGGTGCCTGTTTGGGCGAGGCCGGAAACGCCGGGATCTCCAACCTGCGGGTTTACCACCACGATGCGGTTGAAGTGCTGGAAAACGCCATTCCCGATGGCTCTTTGGCGCGGGTGCAGCTGTTTTTCCCCGACCCATGGCATAAAAAGCGTCACCACAAGCGCCGTATAGTACAGCCCGAGTTTGTTGAGCTTTTGCGCCACAAGCTCAAGATTGGTGGTGTGTTCCATATGGCCACCGACTGGGAAAACTACGCCGAGCATATGCTTGAGGTGATGAGCGCTGCCCCAGGTTATAAGAATCAATCTGATACCCAAACCTATGTGCCACGCCCAGACCATCGTCCTCTGACCAAGTTTGAGAACCGTGGTCAGCGCCTCGGTCACGGTGTGTGGGATCTGATGTTTGAGCGTGTTGAATAATTTTATCCATCCATGAAAGAGGAAATAACCATGGCCAAAAACCGTAGCCGTCGTCTTCGTAAAAAGCTGCGTGTGGACGAGTTTCAGGAACTGGGTTTCGATGTACGCTGGGTGTTTGATGACAGTGTTGCTGAGGCTGAAATTGATGCCCTGGTGGATAAGTTTATCGACGAAGTGATTGAGCCCCGTAAACTGGGCTTCCACGGCGGCGGTCATAAGGACTGGGAAGGTATCATTGCCACCCAGTCACTGGGCAAGTGCACCGATGAAGACCGCGCCGCTGTGAAGGCATTCCTTGAAGGCCAGAAAGTGGCCAAAGTGGAAGTATCCGACCTGTACGATCTGTGGTGGGATTAATCCATGCTTGAGCAGGCTCTGCTTGACGACCTGGTCGCCAAAGTTAGACCCTTGCTTGGACAGGGCAAGGTGGCGGATTACATTCCGGCCCTTGCCCGGGTCTCCCCCCATAAGTTGGGTATTGCGGTAACCACCATCGATGGTACCACCCTGGGGGCGGGCGACTGGCAAGAAGCCTTTTCCATTCAAAGTATTTCCAAAGTATTCAGCCTCACCGGCGCCATGATGCTCTATGAAGAGAGCGAGATCTGGTCCCGGGTTGGCAAAGAGCCGTCAGGCCACTCTTTTAACTCGCTGGTTCAGGTTGAGCTTGAGCGGGGCATTCCACGTAATCCCTTTATCAACGCCGGCGCGCTGGTGATAGCCGATTTGTTGCAAAGCCGCCTGGGTGCGCCCAAACAGCGGATGCTGGAAATAGTGCGTATGCTGAGCCAGAACCACAAGGTCTGTTACGACAAGGTGGTGGCAGACTCTGAATACCAGCACAGCGCCCGTAATGCGGCCATCGCCTTTTTGATGAAGTCCTTCGGCAATTTCCATAACGATGTGGACAAGGTGCTGCGAAGCTACTTCCATTACTGCTCGCTCTCCATGAGCTGTGCCGATCTTTCCCGTGCCATGGTGTATCTGGCCAATCAGGGAATAAGCCTGGATGGCACTGAGGTGGTATCGCCCACCCAAACCCGGCGTCTGAATGCGCTGCTGGCCACCTCAGGGCTCTATGATGGGGCAGGGGAGTTTGCCTACCGCGTGGGTATGCCGGGTAAAAGTGGTGTGGGTGGCGGCATTATTGCGGTGATCCCCGGCGATATGTCGGTATGTGTGTGGTCGCCAGCTCTCGATGCCAGTGGCAACAGCTTGGTGGGTACCCGTTTGCTTGAGTTGTTGGCGCAGGAACTTGGCCGTTCAATATTTTGATCTTGAAGCCTTTTTGATTTGCTCTATCCCCGTGGCCTTTCTGATATGAGGAAGGCCATTTCCTTATTTCGGCAACTTATCTCCCGCATTTCCAATCCTTCCCAACATCAATTGGTGAAAAGCTTCACTTTTTGGTGATATCTCACACTTTCAAGCCTGATGCTCTCCAGGTAAAACTACGTCTTTATCCGGTGATGGTATTTATTTTATTTTAAATTAATCACTTAGCAAAGTTGGCACATCCTTCGCAATATCAAGACATATAAATCAAGATGCAAGGATAGATGCGATGAAAACCAAAAACCTTATCACCGGTGTAGCCCTGGCCACTCTGATTGGCGTGACAGTAGCTGTTCCTGCAAAAGCGCAGGGGATCAGTACCGACAGCTGTGACGTTAACCTCAACTACGACATTGCTGTCGAGCCAAAAAAACTGGTGCTGAGCCAGAAAGGTGATGAGTTTTATCGCTTCGAGCCGGGCAAACTCTTTGTGGATGGCAAGGAAGTCAAGCTCAATGCCGAGCAGCGTGCCCTGGTAGACAGCTATGCCGACTCTCTGGCCAATCAGGTGCCCGAATTTGTTGCCCTGGTGACGGATGCCATCACCCTTGCCAGCACCGCGGTAAATACAGCTCTTACACCGCTGCTGGGCGATGAGACCAGCGCCCGTGTGGCAGAGCTGATGGACAATGTGAACGAGCGCCTCGGCGAAGTTATGCATAAGGATGGCGACAGCTATTACGTTGGCGTAACCGACGGCTCCATCGATGAGGTGTTCGACAAGGAATTCGAGCGTGAAATTGAAAATCTGGTGCAGGACTCCGTGGGCACTCTGATGATTAAACTCGGTACCGAAATCCTGTCGTCAGAAGGCGATAGCTTTGAAGCCAAAATGGAAGCCTTTGGCAAGAAAATGGAAGCCATGGGCGAACAGATTGAGCGCGAAATGGAAAGTCAGTCAAAGACCCTGGAAGCGCGCGCCACCAAAGTATGTGACCAGTTTGAAACCTTGCTGGCACTGGAGTCTGAACTTCGCACCAAGGTACCTGCGTTGTCAGAGCTTGAGATTTCTGACCGTAAAGAAGCTCAGCTTCGCGAGTAAGTTACACCCGGGCCTGCCTTTGACTCGCTCAAGGTAAATCAGGCCGCACCCATGCAACACCCAACCTACATCCCTTTGGTTCTTCCTTGAACGTTTGGCCCCATCCCCGGGGCCCTTTTTTTATTTGTAGTTTAATGAGCTGCCACATTAAGGCGAAACTGGAGACTCGGCGGCGATTTTTGTTATACTGCTAAAAAATAACAAAAAAACCAGACTCAAACTGGCTTCCTGACTCTACCCTAACGTGCTTTTTTGGTATATCTGATTGATTATCATTGGTTTGTCCCGTTTTCCTCCCTTGGCGAGGACAGGCTGAACATAGCTTAAGGCCACCTTCATGTTAGAACTGTTAGAACCCATTGCTATTTTTACCCATGTAGCCAGAGCCGGCAGCTTCAGCGCCGCGGCAAGAAAACTCGGGATTTCCAAATCCAAGGTGAGTACCCAGGTGGCCGATTTGGAACATAAACTGGGGGTTCAGCTTATTCAGCGTACTACCCGCAGTTTGAGCCTGACCGAGGCCGGACACCTGCTGTATGTACAGGGTGAAGAGTTGCTGCGCGATGCCGATCAGGCTGTTGCCAGCGTTCACAACCTCAATGATGCCACACGTGGGGTGTTGAAAGTCGGTATCTCCCAATCCTTCGGCACCATGCACATTATTCCGGCCTTGCCCGAGTTTATGGCAAGACACCCGGAGCTTGAGCTGCAGGTGAGCCTGCTGGACCACAAAGTGGATGTGGTCAGTGAAGGCCTGGACTTGCTGCTGACCATGTCTGAGCAACTGCCCCTTGGTATGGTCGCCAGACCCCTGATGAAGTGTCAGTTCCTGCTGGTGGCTTCTCCCGAGTATATTGCCCGCCATGGCGAGCCAAGCCGCCCCGAGCAGCTGGTTGACCATAACTGTCTTGTGTATCACGGTGAGTGGCATGAACACAGCGTGTGGCAATTCAAGCGTGGTGACGATTACTGTGAAATCGGCGTCTCGGGTAATTTCCGGGTAGACAATGCGCCGGCGCTCAAGTCGGCAGCGGTCAGCGGGCTCGGCGTTGTGTATCTCGCCAGTTATCTGATGGAAGATGAAATCAATAAGGGCACTCTGGTGCCTCTGTTGCGTGATTGGCAGCTGACTCACCATCTGCCACTGCAGGCGGTTTACCCGCGCCGTAAACATCTGGCACCCAAGGTAAGCTCCTTCATCGACTTCATTAAAAATCACATAGGTACGCCGCCTTACTGGGATGCGCCTTATCAGTCTCTCTATGACGAGCGGCGATGATTTTAAAATTCATTGTTTGTGATAATGGATAATTGTGTGATCTCTGTATTAAAATTTGATATTTATTTTTTAAATTCAGTGCTTTAGCAATAATAAAAAACCGGCTGGAACAGCCGGTTTTTTAGTGCTTGCTTAAGCACTTTTTCTAAGCCTGCTTGAAGTCTGTTCGTAAATTCATACAATGGTCAGCAATTGGATTGAGATGATCTGAGTCCGTGTTGACAGGGGAAATGACCCCTTCCGCTGTTGATGCGCAGGTCTGCGAAGAGCAAGTCTCAAGACAATGCCGGCAGAGTTTATTATTAAAACCGGTCCGGCCTTGAAACCATCATCCTAGTTTTTTGGTTTACCCCGGACATAGTACCGGGGTGATTTTTTTGGATGAAACAAAATTTCGGATGCCCTGTACCCTACATAAACCGCCATTAAATTAACAAGTGCGGTCTACAGGCAGCCAATTTGGGGAAAGCCCCAAGAAAAAAAGCCACAACCCTGAGGTTGTGGCTTTTTTTCGTCTTAAGCGAGTTACAGCCTTGCAGACTGCTGTTTGCTGTCTTTCACCCATTCCTGCACCTTGGACTCAAGCACGTCCAATGGCAGTGGGCCGTTTTTCAGCAGCAGGGTGTGGAATTCGCGAATATCAAAGGCGTCTCCCAAGGACTTCTGGGCATAGGCTCGCAGATCCAGAATTCGGTTCATACCTACCTTATAGGCGGTCGCCTGCGATGGCATCACGATATGACGCTCAACCATTTTCACCGCATCTGATTCGGCGTTGGGGGTGTTGTCCTTGTAGTAGGCAATGCCCTGTTCGCGGGTCCACTTCTTGGCGTGGATACCCGTGTCCACTACCAGACGGCAGGCACGCCACAGCTCCATGGCCAGGCGGCCAAAGTTGGAGTATGGGTCGCGGTACAGGCCCATTTCCCTTGGGAAATATTCGGTATAGAGACCCCAGCCCTCAATGTAGGCGGTGTAACCACCGAAGCGGCGGAATTTGGGGATCCCTTCCAGCTCCTGGGCTATAGCAATCTGCATATGATGGCCGGGTAAGCCTTCATGGTATGCCAGTGCTTCCATCTGGTATTTGGGCATGGCCTTCATGCTGTACAGGTTGGCGTAGTAAGTGCCAGGGCGACTGCCATCCGGAGAAGGCTGATTGTAGAAGGCCTTGCCAGCGCTTTTCTCGCGGAAAGACTCAACAGGTTTAACGATTAACCCTGCCTTGGGCTTGATGGCGAAGACCTCATCCAGACGGGCAGACATATTGTCAATCAATGCCTTGGCATCGTTGATATAGGCAGCTTTACCATCGTCGGTGTCGGGGTAGTAAAACTGCTCATCGTTGCGCATAAAGATAAAGAAGTCGTTCAGGCTGCCTTTGAAGCCCACTTCTTTCATGATGTCGCGCATTTCGTTATGAATGCGTGCCACTTCCTTCAAGCCCAGTTCATGGATGGCAATGGCATCCATGTTGGTGGTGGTGGTGCGCTTGAGGGCATTGTTGTAGTAGTCGTTGCCGTCGGGCAGTTTCCACACGCCATCACGGGTGTCGGCCTTTTGCTCCAGGGTATTGAGGTATGCAATCAGGTCGTCGTAGGCGGGTTTGACTGCAGTGTTCAGAGCGGTTTTAGCTTCGCTGTACAGCCCCTCTTTGGTGGCTGAGTCCAAATTCAGGGCTTCGACCTTGCGCTTGAAATCTGCCCACAGGGTGCTGTCTTCACCGGCTTCAAAGGGCGCGCCCTTGATGATATTGCGGCTGTCGTTAATCACGTGGGGAAATACAAACTTGGGCGCAATAATACCCTTGGCGGCTCTGAGTTCCAGTGCGTCTTTCAGCTCCCTGAAACGCTTGGGCACTGCATTGAGGCGGCTGATATAGGCCTTGGCATCATCCAGATTATCAACGGTGTGCTGGTTGATAAGGATGGAGGCTGTCATCGAGTGGACGCCATACATCTGATTGACCGGGTAGCTGTGCAGGCGCCACTTGTGGTCGGCAATCTTATTTTCGAGGCGTTGCACTGCCAGTGTCAGGCTGAGCGCCGTTTGCGAATCCAGGGCACTGGCATCAATGGCCTTGAGCTCCACCAGGTGGCGTTTGGCACGGGCCAGATCCTCGGCATCGGCCGCCTCACTGATTTCATCCCATTTGCCATAGTCTTCGCCCTTAATACCCATCATGGTTTGGCTGATAGGGCTTGCCATGACGTTTTCCATAAACTGGGTCTCGAACAGGGCATTGGCTTTGGCGGATTCGCTCATCGCTTGCTGCGCAGTGTCTTGCTGGGCTGCGCCCAGAGGCTGCGCCTGTACGGTAAAACCGGGGGCTACGCCCAGCGCAAGCAACAGGCTGGCCGCGATGAGAGAGGTTTTATTTTTTTTGTTATTCGGATGTGGCATGACTTGGCTTCCTCGTGTTGATGGAAACATCCTAAAGAAGCCATGACTAAATTTCAGAGTTTAGTGTTAGTAAATGTTTCCCGGCTTCCACAGGCAGGCATTTATAGGCCTGTCTGTGGAACAATCCAGGTGATTGTGCGGATTAGAGGAAATGGGACAGTAAGTCGTTAACGAACATATGGCCCTTGAGGGTCAGGGTCCAGCTATCTTCACTATGCCGGATAAGGCCTTTTTCGCTGGCCTGCGCCATACCTTCGTCGAGCAAGCTGGCATCAAGGCCGGTGCGGGACTCAAATTCGCCTTTGGCGATGGGAGTCATCAGCCTCAAACGGTTCATCAAAAATTCGAGTGGGCGGTCCTCTTCCTGCACTTCCGACAGTTCAAACAGATAATCGCTGGCCGCCAGGTAGCCCTTGGGGTGCTTTATTTTAACCGTTCTCAGTATGCGGTTTTCAGCAGGAACCGTGACCTTGCCGTGTGCTCCGCAGCCAATGCCGAGGTAGTCACCAAACTGCCAGTAATTGAGATTGTGGCGGCATTGAAAGCCCGGTTTGGCGTAGGCCGAAATCTCATACTGCTCATAACCCAGGGCCGCGAGCTTCTTCTGGCCCTGTTCATAGATATGCCAGAGCGCTTCGTCGTCCGGCAGTTGCGGCGGACGGGAGTGGAACAGGGTATTTGGCTCGATGGTGAGCTGATACCAGGACAGATGGGGTGGGTTGAGACTCGCCGCCGTGTCTATGTCGGCCATGGCCTCATCAAACGACTGGTTGGGCAGACCATGCATCAAATCCAGGTTAAAGCTCTGATAGCCGGCGGCCGTGGCAAGCTCTGCGGCACGGGTTGCCTCATCGCGGCCGTGAATGCGGCCAAGGAGGTTAAGCTTGTCCCTGCTGAAGCTTTGCACGCCCACCGACAGGCGGGTAACACCAGCCTCGCGATAAGCGTTGAAGTCATCATGCTCCAGGGTGCCCGGATTGGCCTCCATGGTGATTTCTATGTCATCACAAAAGGGGATGCGGGCCTTTACGCCTTCGAGGAGACGGCCAATGGCACTGGCATCAAACAGCGACGGGGTACCACCACCAATAAAGATGCTGTAAAGCGCGCGCCCCTGAACATAACGCAAATCGGCATCGAGATCGGCCAGCAGCGCATCGACGTAGGCTTCCTGGGGTAAATCGCCCTGTTTTCCATGGGAGTTAAAGTCGCAATAGGGGCATTTTTGTACACACCAGGGGATGTGGACATAAAGGCTCAGAGGAGGCAGTTCAAGCTTCACGGTCTTTCCTCAGATAATGCCTTTGTTTCTGAACTCAGCCAGCAGCGCGTTAAGCGCCTTGCCGCGGTGGCTCACGGCATTTTTCGCATCCGATGACATTTCAGCAGCGGTCAGCTCGCCGCCTTCGGCAATGAACACAGGGTCGTATCCATGGCCGTTATCGCCCCGGGCTTCGAGGCCGATACGTCCTTGCCAGGCAGCCTGGCAAATGATTGGGGTTGGGTCTTTGGCGTGGCGCATATACACGAGTACACACTGGAAGCGGGCACTGCGCTCGGTTTTGCCTTCGAGGGCACAGAGCAGCTTTTGCCAATTGTCTGTATCTTTGGCGCCGCTACCTGCGTAGCGGGCAGAGTAAATACCGGGAGCGCCTTCGAGGGCGTCTACTTCCAGCCCCGAGTCATCGGCAATGGCGGGTAAGCCGGTAATGGCCGCGGCATGGCGGGCTTTGATGATGGCATTTTCGACGAAGGTGGTGCCTGTTTCTTCCACGTCCGGCACCTGAAACTCGCTCTGGGCCACTACCGAGAGTGAATATTCGGAAAACATCTCATTGAATTCTTTCAGTTTGCCCTTGTTGCCACTGGCTAGAACCACTTTCTTCATCATTACCCCCTGACCACTGTGCTGTTGGCGCACTGCGCCCTTTCAAAATCGGCGTCATGATACCCAAGGAAGCCTTGGAAAGACAGAAAAAACAAAGCCCGCAGATGCAGGCTTTGAAGAAGGTTTGCAAATTAATCGATGTAGAATTTTTGCTTGAATTTCAATGTGGTGTTTAGCTTGTTGCCACTTCTTAAGGCAATTTGGAAGTTTATCTCCTCATCGCTGCGGTAGGGCACCTCGGCGATGTAGTAGATGGCGGCGCCTTCACGGATTTCACGGAACTTCAGCTCCACTTTGGCATCGAGCAGGTTATTGGCGATACCTGAAATTTCGACTGCCACAGCCGGATTGCCTTCTTCAGAAGTGTCCAGCACGGCAATATTGACTATGCCTGTGTAGTTGGAGCGCTCTATGCCATAGCTTTTGGCTATCGCGGGTGTCAGAAAGGTACTTGGCAGTGCCATATAGTGGATGTCGAACTGACCTACCTGTTCTTTTTGCTCAGCGCTGGCGATGCCGCACAGGCTTGCTGTCAGCAGCAGCGCAGCAAAGAGTTGACGAAACATGTCCTTATCCTCCTCAAGGGAACTCGGTTATAAGTATAAACCCCATGGCCGTATTAGGCATTTTATCAAGATTGCCCTGGGGCTAGAGAAACTGTGCAAAATCGTCAGGGATTATTTCCGGCGCCTGAATACGCACCAATTTATGCCGTCCAAGCTCGCCCCGCTCGATAGACACCTTGCCTTTGGGCACCTTGAAGGCTTTTGCCAGCAGCTTGCAGATATGGGCGTTGGCCTTGCCATCGACAGGCGGTGCCGTGATGACAAGTTTAAGCTCTTCGCCGTGAAGACCAACCAGTTCATCCCGGCTGGCCTTGGGCTGCACATACAACGCCAGCAGTAAATCCTGGTCCTGGCGAGTGATGGCGCTCATCAAATAAACGCCCAGAAAGGCACGTATTGGGCGAGCAGCATGTTAATGAAGTTAAGACCGATAAAGACCACCAGTACAGACAGGTCCAGGCCGCCAATGGGTGGAATAACGCGGCGAACCGGCGCCAGCACAGGCTCTGTCAGTTGGGCAATCACCATAATAAAGGGGTTATAACCCTGATTGAACCAGCTGAGGATGGCGCGGATAAGCAGCATCCAGAAGAAGAGCACACCGGCATTTTTAATTACGGCCACCACTGAGTATGCAGATATGGTGAGCAGGTCAACGGCGGCCCCGGCTATCAGTGTCAGTACCAACATTTTCACTACCACCACCGCAAACGCCAGTACCAGCGAGGCGCTGTCCAGCTTGCCTATGGGAGGCAAAATACGGCGCAGTGGCGCAACAATAGGGTGGGTCGCTTTAACGATAAACTGGCTGAAAGGATTATAAAAATCGGCTCTGACCAGTTGCAGCCAGATCCGTAAAATCACCACCATCAGATAGAGATCAAACAGGGTGTTTACTAAAAAAACCATCGCATTCATGAGGTTTGCCCTTAAATTGTCAACGAAGTACTGCCACTGTGTGGCTTAAAAATTCCGGGCCATCTCTTCGGCCCGCTTAATGCAGTTGCCCATGGCCTCTTTTACCAGAGAGCGGAGTCCGCCTGCTTCAAAGGTGGCGATGGCTTCGGCCGTGGTGCCTCCTTTGGATGTAACATTGGCCCTTAGCTCGGCCGGGGTTAGGCCTGGGTTTTGTTTTACCATGGCGGCGGCGCCCACGGCAGCTTGCTGCGCCAGGGTGCGGGCATCGGCCTCTGGCAGCCCCATTTCGACTCCCGCTTCAATCATGGCCTCTATAAAGAGGAAAAAGTAGGCCGGTGAACTGCCTGCCAGTGCAATTACTTTATCAATACCCGATTCATCATCCACCCAGACGATATCACCACAGGCGCGCATCAGCGACCCGGCAAAGGCCTTGTCTTCCTCTGGCATGCCGGCAGGGGCATAAAGACCTGTCATGCCGAGCCCCAACTGCATGGGGGTGTTGGGCATGGTACGGATAAGTTTGACCTGCTTGGCGAAGTAATCATGGTAGCGGCTTTCGGGGATACCGGCAGCTATGGTAATCAGCAACTTGCCATCAACCACACCGGCGAGTGACTCACATACTGCCTGCATAAGCTGAGGCTTAACTGAAAGCACTATCACATCGGCAGCCGCGGCGCTTTGCGCATTGTCCTGTGACGTGTTGATGCCGTAGTCGGCGGCCAGGGCATCGAGTTTTGGCATGCTTGGGTTGGTTGCAGTGATAAGGCTGGCGCTGTAGCCGCTTTTGATTAGGCCGCCAATGATGGCGCGGCTCATGTTTCCGGCGCCGATAAAACAGATTTTTTTAGTTTGCATCTTTATTCCTGTTTGAATTTAAAGGCTTGGCGATACCGAGAATATGGGGGCGAAGCCATGTAAATACAATGATTGCCGCAGCGCATTGGCCTTAGCGACTGTAATCCCGCTCGCCAAAAATAGCGCTGCCGACCCGCACCAGAGTGCTGCCATTGTCGATGGCAAGCTCCAAGTCACCGCTCATGCCCATAGACAGCGTATCTATTTGTCCGAGTGTACCGTGACTCTGTTGCAG
Organism: Shewanella sp. FJAT-52076; assembly: GCF_019457455.1. Lineage (NCBI taxonomy): Bacteria > Pseudomonadati > Pseudomonadota > Gammaproteobacteria > Alteromonadales > Shewanellaceae > Shewanella > Shewanella sp. FJAT-52076. Next base: position 2,970,401 of record NZ_CP080415.1, on the reverse strand, counting down.
GCTTTTAAAAAGGCGTTGCATGCTGGCCAGCTCGCTTCTGGCTCTTTCCTGGTCATCGGTTGGCGCGGGAATGGCCATCAGCCCCCGAAGACGCAGGTGGGGCAGGCCGCAAACGGCATCGGCAAGGGCTGCAATATCCCCGGGTTGCACACCGGATTTACTCTCTTCGTCACTGATGTTGACCTGTATCAGCACATTGAGAGGCGCCAGTCGGGCAGGGCGCTGCTCGTTGAGTCTTAAGGCGAGTTTTTCCCGGTCCAAGGTGTGCAGCCAGTCAAAATGTTCGGCAACGGGACGGCTCTTGTTGGACTGTAAGGGGCCTATAAAATGCCACTCGATGTCCGGGCAAGGGGAGGTGAGGTCAGTGATTTTTTGCACCCCCTCCTGAACATAGTTTTCACCGAACAAACGCTGACCCGCGTCGTAGGCTGCCTGAATGTCGCTGGCAGGCTTGGTTTTGCTGACCGCAAGTAATTTGATTTCAGATGGGTTTCTTGAAGAAATTTGCGCCGCTTGGACGATTCGCTGCTGGGCGAGCGAGAGTCTGTCTGCTATTGTTGTCATCATGTAATCAATCGGTTGAATGGATATCCCATACCATGGAAATCACAGAGTTACTGGCGTTTAGTGTAAAGCACAAGGCCTCGGATCTACACCTCTCTGCCGGTGTTCCCCCCATGATCCGGGTGGACGGTGAAGTGCGTAAAATCAATCTGCCTGCACTCGATCATGCCGGCGTACACTCCTTGGTGTACGACATTATGAATGACAAGCAGCGCAAAGACTATGAAGAGCACCTGGAAATCGACTTTTCCTTTGAAGTGCCCAATCTTGCCCGTTTCCGTGTAAACGCCTTTAACCAATCCCGCGGCGCGGCTGCGGTGTTTCGTACCATTCCCAGCGAAATTCTGTCGCTGGAGCAACTGGGCGCCCCGGACATCTTCAAAAAAATCGCCAGTTTCCCCCGTGGTCTGGTGCTGGTGACCGGCCCAACCGGCTCCGGTAAGAGTACCACCCTGGCAGGCATGATTGACTACGTGAACGAAAACCGTCACGACCACATTCTGACCATCGAAGACCCTATCGAATTCGTGCACCAAAATAAGCAGTGTCTTATCAACCAGCGGGAAGTGCATCGCCATACCCACAGCTTTAACGCGGCCCTTCGCAGCGCGCTGCGTGAAGACCCCGACGTGATTCTGGTGGGTGAGATGCGTGACCTTGAAACCATACGTCTGGCGATGACAGCGGCAGAAACCGGTCACCTGGTTTTCGGCACCCTGCACACCACCTCGGCGGCCAAGACCATCGACCGTGTGGTCGACGTATTCCCGGCCGGTGAAAAAGACATGGTGCGTACCATGTTGTCAGAATCCTTGCAGGCGGTAATTTCCCAGACGCTGATCAAGAAGATTGGCGGCGGTCGGGTAGCAGCCCACGAAATTATGATGGGTACCCCTGCGATTCGTAACCTTATCCGTGAGGACAAGGTGGCGCAGATGTATTCGGCCATTCAAACCGGTATGGCCCATGGCATGCAAACCCTCGAGCAGTGTCTGCAGAATCTGGTGAACCGTGGCCTCATCACCCGTGAAGACGCCATGGCCAAGAGTTCCAACAAACAGGCAAACTTTTAAGGATTGATGATGGATGTACGTCCCTTTCTGAAGGTGATGGTCGAGCGTAAAGCCTCGGATTTGTTCATCACCGCAGGTTTTCCTCCCAGCGCCAAAATCGATGGTGAGTTACGGCCTCTGGCGGAAAATGCCTTCAGCCCCGCCCAGTCACTGGACTTTGTTGAGTCCCTGATGTCGGATGCGCAAAAGAAAGAGTTTCACGAGAGCCGTGAGTGTAACTTCGCCTTTGCCGCCAAAGACCTGGGACGTTTCCGGGTCAGTGCCTTCTGGCAACGGGAGTCTCCCGGCTGCGTAATGCGCCGTATCGAGACCAAAATCCCTGAGATGGAAGATCTTAAACTGCCTCCTGTGCTTAAAGATCTGGTGATGAGTAAGCGTGGTCTTATCATCATGGTGGGTGGTACAGGTACCGGTAAGTCGACGTCGCTGGCGGCCATGGTGGGGTATCGTAATGCCCATGAGCGAGGTCATATCCTGACCATCGAAGACCCGGTGGAATTTGTGCACGACCACCGCAAGAGCATCATCACTCAGCGGGAAGTGGGTATCGATACCGACTCCTTCGACGCGGCGCTGAAAAGCTCGCTGCGTCAGGCCCCGGACGTGATCCTTATCGGTGAAATTCGAAGCCAGGAGACCATGGAGTTTGCCCTGTCATTCGCCGAAACCGGTCACCTCTGTATGGCTACCCTGCACGCCAACAACGCCAACCAGGCGCTGGACCGCATCATGCACCTGGTGCCGGAGAGCAAGCACCAGCAGCTGTTGTTTGACCTGTCACTCAACCTGCGTGGCATTGTGGCGCAGCAACTGGTGCCCAAGGCCGATGGCACTGGGCGCCGTGCGGCCATTGAAATTCTGATTAACACGCCCCGTGTGTCGAGCATTATTCAGAAAAATGAGCTGCATTTGCTTAAAGACACCATGGCCAAGTCCAATGAGCAGGGAATGCAGACCTTTGACCAGGCGCTGTTCAAGCTCTATCAGGAAGGTGAAATCACCTACGCCGATGCCTTGCACCATGCCGACTCGCCAAACGATCTGCGTTTGATGATCAAGCTCGCAGGCTCCGAAAGCACGGGTTCCGGCTTCCTGGAAGGCGTGACTCTGGACATGGATTGACACTCAGTCATAAAGAAAAACCAGGCATATGCCTGGTTTTTTGATCGTATCGGCAACTTGTGGCGTAATTTGATGAGTAAGAATGCTTTCTCAATTTGGCCAATTGCGGACAGGGAAAGTCATTGAAGACAGAGATATTCAGGAGTCAGGATGCGTAGCTTATTGTTTTCATTACTGCTGGTTGCCGGTGTTCATCCGGCAATGGCAGAAACTGTTGAGGTACAAAACGCCGCAGAGCACACTGCGGGCACTCAAGCTGTTTGTCCTTCGTATCTCAACCATGAGTTTCGCAAGCTGCACTCAAGTGAGTCGGTGAACCTTTGCGACATTGCCGCCGGCAAACCGGTGCTCTTTATCAATACCGCCAGTAACTGCGGCTTTACGCCACAGTTCAAGGCACTTGAGCAGCTCAACAAGGAATATGGCCCCAAGGGGTTGGTGCTGGTGGGTTTTCCATCGGATGACTTCTTTCAGGAAGAAAACGATGAAAAGGATACTGCCAAGGTATGTTACCTCAACTACGGCGTGACCTTTACCATGCTGGCGACCTCGGCGGTGCGTGGCGGCGACGCCAATCCGGTCTTTGAGTATTTGGGCGAAAAAGCAGGTTCACCCAAGTGGAATTTCTACAAGTATCTGGTGTCTGCTGATGGTAATGAAGTGAAGGCTTTTAACTCACGGGTGAAGCCCGACAGCCTTGAGCTCAAGGCTGCCATCGAGGCCGCTCTGCCAAAAGTACTCTGAGTGGTTCAGGCAAAAGGGGTAAGAAATAAAAACGCCGCATCTTGCGGCGTTTTTTATCATGGCACCATCAGGCGCCATATTGATTTTCAAAGTAGCTTTCGACAATCAATACTGCCGATACCGCATCCACCTGGCCCTTGGTGAGTGCTTTAAAACCGCCAAATTCAAATAATCTGGCTTTGGCATCGGCAGTGGTCAGCCTCTCATCCTGGGTGGCTATCTTTACCCCGAAACGGCCATTCAGACGGTTGGCAAACTTGCGTGCCCTCTGGGTCATCTCCTGCTCAGTGCCGTCCATATTTAGCGGCAGGCCTATCACAAGCAGATCGGGTTTCCACTCGTTGATTAACTTACCTATGTCTTCCCAGTTGGGAATGCCGTCCACCGCCTTGACGGAGGTGAGTGGGTTGGCGCTGCCGGTTATCGACTGGCCAACGGCAATACCTATACTCTTGGTGCCAAAATCGAATCCCATCACTGTGCTCATCAGGCGTGCCCTGCCTGATTGGATACTTGCCACAGCTCAAAACCAAGGGCTTTACTGGCCTGATTCCAGCGGTCTTCGTGGGGAATGGCAAACAGGATTTCATCGCTGGCAGGAATGGTCAGCCAGCTGTTTTGTGCCAGCTCTTCCTCCAGCTGCCCGGCGCTCCAGCCGGCATAGCCCAGAGCCACCATAAAGTGGCTGGGGGCTTTGCTGGTGCCTATGGCAGAGAGGATGTCTCGGGAGGTGGTGAGCATCAGCTCATCCGTCAGCCTGCTGGAGTTTACCCAGCCTTCCTGAGTGGTATGCAGCACAAAACCACGCTCCGGATTGACAGGGCCGCCCACCAGCACCTGATCGGCACTCTCGCCAAGCAATATGCCTTCGTCGGGCATTAAATCCAGTTGTGACAGGAGATCACGCACGCTCATGCCCACGGGGCGGTTAATAATCAGGCCCATGGCGCCTTTGGCATCGTGCTCACAGAGGTAAACAACCGTCTTGTCAAAGAAGCCGTCATTAAGGCTTGGCATGGCAATCAGGAAATGATTTTTAAGGCTTTCCATCGACATGGTTATCCTCCCGCAAGCTTTACGGTAAATCCTTGTTTTTCCAGCAGACCCTTTAGCAATTCACGGTTGTCGGTTTGGACTTCAATGTCGAAGTCCTTCACAGTTCCGCCGCAGCCACACTGCTTCTTCAGTTTTTGAGCCAGCTCCTTGAGTGCTGCCTGGTCGAGTCCCAGGCCGCTTATCACGCTGACACCCTTGCCTTTGCGGCCTTTGCTGTCTCTGTGGATGCGTACCACGCCGTCGCCTTTGGGCACTTCAACTTCAGGTGTGGGCTCATCGATTCTGCCCTTATCTGTGCTGTACACCAGTAATACGTTCGGATCGATTCTCATAGTTCACTCTGCCACAGTCTCTTTTAGTCAGTTTACCAGAGTCGGCAAATATATGTTGTGGCGATAAAAAACAAAACACCACCCTTAAGGTGGTGTTTTGTCTGGATAAGAGGTTAAAACATATTCAGAAAATTAAGGATAAGCAGAATGGTGGTAACAAGGGCGCAGGGAAGCAGCAACGACTGCAATTTGGTCACCAGTAAGGTCGCGCAGGTAGCGGTCAGTCCCAGCGTCAGGGCAACAGGCAGCATTTTATCCGCTGAAGACTGGGTAAAGAGCAGCCACAGCGAAACCAGTACAGCCAGGAGTAACAGGCTGTAGTGGCTGCCTGAAATACCGGCCTGTGTGGAATCTGCCTTTACCGGGCCTGTTGCGGGGACGGTGCGGGGACCAAATAGCACGATAACGGATGCAATGACGGCGGCTGCAATAAACCAATACATAAGACTCCCTGCCTGAATGAAATTAAATCTAATTGATAATTATTATCAACAAGTGGCGGCAATGGGTCAAGATTCGATTTTGCATTTGTGGTAATTTCAGTTGTTAGTCACAAAAAGCACAGTTAAGCTGAACCTAATTGCCTCTTATCTGTCTGAAAGGGCAGAAGACTTTGCTTCGGAGAGACCCTTTATGAAAAAGATTGTAGTTGCGGCGGCCTTGCTGGCCCTCAGTGCCTGTTCCAGTATGAAAACCAGCTGGGACTTCGATCCCGGAGTGACTTTCAACCAATACAAAACCTATGCCTGGGTAGAAAAGAAAGACGATGAAGCCGGTTATCACCTCGATGGCCTGATGGATCAAAGGGTGCGTGATGCCATCGAGACTGAACTCGGTCAAAAGGGATTCAGTAAGTCAGAGGCAGCCGGTGCCGATCTGCTGGTGAACTACCTCACCAAGGTCGATAAGAAAATCAATGTCGACACCTTCAACACCAGCTATGGCTATAACCCATACTGGGGCCCGGGTTGGGGCTGGGGTGGTAATGTGCAGACTCAAACCACGGTGCGCGAGTATGAGGTTGGTACACTAATTATTGATTTAATTGATAATAAATCCGGTAAATTGGTGTGGCGCGGCTCAGTGGCCGATACCATTCGCGACAGCAACACGCCACAGGAACGTGAAGCCAAGGTGCGTGAAGCCGTGGCCGGTGTGATGCTGAATTACCCGCCAAAACCCGACGCCAAGTAAGGCTCGGTGCAATAAAAAAGCGACCATGGGTCGCTTTTTTATTACCGCTTTTTCAGCGCTTTTTATCGCAATCATCGAACACCCTCATCCCTTACCAGAGCTCGGAGCTCTTTCCCGAGAGGCTGCATCGACAGACTCTGATGCTGAATAATATCCACGTTGGCGTGCCAGCCGAGGGCCTCAAAGTCCACCGGCAGAGGCACAAGGGTGGCTGACGCTAAACCGTCTCTTACCAGATGACTCGGAAGCAGTGCCCAGCCAAACCCTTCCTGCACCATGGTCAAAAGTACGTGGTAATTATCGGCATACCAGACGTCAGGTGAGTGGGGAGCGCTGAAGACTGAATGCCCCATGGCTCTTGAGCCAATCACCAACTGCCGGTGCAACTTAAGTTCATCCACGTGGGTAAGGCGCATAGCGGCAAGCGGGTGGTGACTTGCCACAACGGGCTCAAAATGCACGCCACCAACGGATTCGAAATCCACTCCCTCGGGGTAGAGGGTTTCACTGAATACCAGTCCGGCACTGGCGCGCCCCTGCTGGACCATTTTAATAATGTCGCTGCTGGAAGCCGAAAGCAGTTCGATGCTGAGCCCAGGCTGCTGTTCGGCCAGTAACCTTAATATCATCAGCGTCTTATCTATCTCAATTCCTTCGTCGTGTGCCAGCGTCAATCGATTTGGGAGGGCCATGTCGAGCAGCGTCAGTTGCCGTTCAAGCCGCTGCTGCTGACCGAGCACGGCACGGGCATAGGGTAGCAGTCGCTGGCCTGCCTCAGTCAGTGTGGGATAACGTCCGCTGCGCTCAAACAGACTGTGGCCGCAGTCAATCTCCATATTAATCACCTGTTGGCTCACGGCGGATTGCACTTTACTCAGTTTTCGGGCTGCCGCTGAAAAGGACCCTTCATCCACTGTGGTGACAAAACACAAGAGTTGATCGCTCGATAACATATCGAATATCCAGATGGCAGCTAACTTTATTGCACATAATAGCAGATGGATAATCCTGTGAGTGCCCTATTCATCACGAGGTTTTCCATGGGAAGTACAGTCATTAAAAGTCGCCGTGAAAGGCTTTTGCAGGCGTTACTGTTTGAGGGCGTAGCACTGCTGCTGTTGGTGCCGCTGTCAACCTTGATTGGAGGACATCATCCCGGGGAAATGATCATTGTCGCGGCCTCGCTTAGCCTTTATGCCGTTTGCTGGAGCTATTTTTACAATCAGGGATTCGAGCGCTTTTGCCAACACTTTAGGCTGCGCAAAACCGCAGTACTCAGGGTTGGCCATATTCTGGGGTTCGAGCTCGGGCTGATGCTGGCGACCTTACCCCCGGTAGCCTGGTTTCTTGATATCAGCCTGTGGCAGGCGTTGCTGCTGGAGGCGGGCTTTTTGATGTTTTTTCTTCTCTATGGGCTCGTATTCTACTGGCTGTACGATGAAATAAGACAACGCTGGTTTGAGCATGAGATGGCCGTACGACCAAAGTAGAGAAGCCCGCAAGGCGCGCGGCTGATAAGCTTTGGCTCTGCCAAACTTTTACTTGGCCTGTGGCTTTTCGATAGGGAATAAGAAGAATATGCAGTCATTTCTGACCTCTTGGTTTACTGCCGAACAGCAGGCGCTCGAAGCTCACGGGGCGGGTGCATTTGAATTTGCTGAGCCTATGGCGAGCCATCATGCCTACTGGGCCATGTTGCTTGAGCAGGCAAATCAGGGCGAGTTGGAACACTGGCAGGCAACGCCTCCCGGCACTCTGGCTCTTATTCTCCTGTACTCGGCGGTACCTGCAAAGCTCGGGTTACCCTATCAGGAGCGTCGTCACTTCAAGGCCAGAGCCCTGTGTCTTAACGGCATTCGTCGTGGCTTTGATACCCAACTCGACCTTGGCGGCCGCCACGGTTTTTATACCCCGCTTTATCACTCCTGGCTCGATGAGGACAAGGCGCTGCTGGCGCGTCTGCTTGCCGGTATGAGGGCCCTCGCTGCCGATGAGGATCCTGCCCGTTGCCGTCTGGCACTCTGGCAGCAGTGGCATACACAGGCCATGCCGATTTTGGCTGCCACAGATTCTCAGTCAATTGATTGAAATCCTGGATGGCGCTGCTAGGCTTTTCGTTGACGTCGAACAAAATCCTTTTTCTTTGCAAATTAAGCAGTAAAATATCTCTCGTTGTTGATTGGGGTTCATAACCCCGACTGCCGGAATCTCCGGCGATGATTAACACATCCCGGGATTTCACTATGAACCCTTGGCTTTGCGTTGGGGTGCTGGTTGGACTGATAAGTTTGCCGCTGCATGCGATAAGCGACAAAGATGGAGATGGAGTACCTGATTTCAAGGATGCCTGTCCCGGTACGCCGGTGGGCAGCAGAGTGGGGGCCAACGGGTGTATTATTCCGGTCAGCGCGCCTGCTCCTGTGTGTCTGATGACGTCACAGATGAATCCATACCCATCCACTTGTCACCAGGGTGAAATCCTGTCGATCTATTTTGATTTTGGATCGGCGTTCGTGCCTTTTGAAGCTGCCGCCAAGCTGGCGTGGTTGGCAAAGAGTATCGAGGCAGACCCTGTCTCGTTGCTGCTTCAGGGACACACAGACGACATAGGAACTGATGCGGCCAATTATCGCTTGTCAGCCGAGCGGGCTGACAATGTTGCTGCCACCCTCGCCATGGATTTTGCTTTCCCTAAAGCGAGAATAACGACAGCATCCTTTGGGGAGTCAATGCCCGTTGCCCCCAATAACTCCGAGATTGGCCGACAACAAAACCGCCGTGTCGATATTTTGATACTCGTTGAATAGCACAGTGTTTTTAAGTTAAGGGAGTAATTTCATGGATAATATCCAAGGATTAATCGATCAGGCTCCAGAGCTGATCATGACCTACGGTCTGAAAGTCATTTTTGCCATTATCATTTTCCTGGTCGGTAAGTACTTCTCCAATTTAGTGAAGAAGTTAACCACCAAGATGCTGAACAACCGCAAGGTTGACCCCACTGTCACCTCTTTTGTTGCCAACCTGGCGTGGGCTGTGGTGTTTGTCTTCACCGTTATCGCCACCCTGGGGCAAATCGGCGTACAGACTGCCTCTCTGGTTGCCGTTATCGGTGCCGCCGGTCTGGCTGTTGGCTTGGCGCTGCAGGGCTCTTTGTCCAACTTCGCTGCCGGTGTGCTGATGGTGCTGTTCCGTCCATGCCGCGTGGGTGACTACATCGAAGCGGCCGGCATCGCCGGTACCGTGGATGAAATCACTATTTTCTCCACCAAGCTGCGTACGCCTGACAACAAGGTTATCGTTGCGCCCAACTCAGCCATCATGAATGGCACCATCACCAACTACTCTGCCATGGACAAGCGCCGTGTGGACATGGTGATTGGTGTTGCCTACGACGCCGATATCAAGCTGACCAAGAAAGTCCTGACCGACATTCTGGACAACAACCAGTACGTGCTGAAAGACCCGGCTTATACCGTTGCCCTGAGTGAACTGGGTGCCTCTTCCATTAACTTTGTGGTGCGCCCCTGGGTTAAGGGTGCTGACTTCTGGGCAGCCAAGTTTGAGCTGACCGAGCAAATCAAAAATGCCCTCGATGCCAATAACATTGGTATCCCATATCCGCAGATGGATATCCATGTGAAGGAATTGCCTGCGGCCAAGTAAGCTGCAGCAATGTAAAAAGCCGGCAATCGCCGGCTTTTTTTATGCCAGGGCTGGCGGTATTGGCCACACTTTGCAACACTCAGCTATCGGTTGATGACAGGGAGAAAAACAATGTTTAAAAAGGCGTTATGCATAGGCTTGGTCCTGGTTGCTGCCCAGGGTATGGCCCAGGACAGAGACAGTGTCACCATGGGGGGTAAGCAGGTGATGTTGTCGGGAACCCTGCCGCAGGTGGGTGAAACCGCACCGGGGTTTAGGGTAGTCGATGCTTCATTTAAGCCGGTTGCTCTTAGCGATTTTAAAGGCAAAACGGTTCTTATCAGCGCCGTTCCCAGCCTGGATACCGGTGTGTGTGCGTTGCAAACCAAGCGCTTCAATGACGAAGTGGGTAAGTTTGATGGCAAGTCCGTGGTGATGCTGACCCTGAGCACCGACCTGCCTTTCGCGCAAAAGCGTTTTTGCAAGACTGAAGGGGTTGAGAATATTCAGGTATTGTCAGACTCAGTTTGGCGTAACTTTGCCGAAGAGTACGGCCTGTTGATAGAAGATAGAGGTTTGCTCGCCCGCAGCATCTTTATCGTGGATGCCGAGGGCACCTTAAGATACAAAGAGTTGGTTGGTGAAGTCAGTCATCATCCGGATTACGATGCGGCCCTCGCTGCCTTGAAAGACATCAGTCAGCAATAACGAAAACGCCGGCAATGCCGGCGTTTTTTATGTGGGACTCAGTGGTGAGCATCGCTCTGATAGTTAAAGGTGGGCATTGACCAGTGGTAACGGATGGCACACATACGCAGCCCGAATCCCAGCACCAAACAGCCCAGCAGGCTTGGCCAGCCGCCAAAACCACTGAGCGCCAGCAGCACGTAAAGGCTGGCGGTAAGCAGGGACGCCAGCGCATAAAACTCCCGTCTGAAAATCAGTGGGATCTCATTGCACAAAATGTCTCTGAGCACACCGCCAAAGACGCCGGTGACCACCCCCATGGCCACAGCGACCACGGGGCTATAGCCCAACATCAGGGTTTTTTGGGCGCCGGTAATGGAAAACACCGCCAGGCCAAGGGCATCGATGGCCAGGAATAGACGGCCAAGATAGCGCATCAGCGGGGCGATAAGCACCGTCAGCAGCGAGGCTGCAGCAATGGCAATCAGGTAGTGCCAGTTGGCAATCCAAATCAGCGGATAGTTGCCAAGGAGCATATCCCTCAGGGTGCCGCCACCGATGGCGGTCACCAGACCTATGATCACCACCCCAAAGAGATCCATCTGTTTGCGTCCGGCGGCAAGGGCGCCTGTCATGGCTTCGGCCAGTATACCGATGAGCCACAGCAGCATAATAAATTCTGTTTGTTCCAAAGGAAGACGTCTCTTGGGTAAAAGCCGCATTCTGCCCTAACTGCAGGGCTTTTCAATCAAGATTAACTTTCTGGAAGTATTAGTTTTTGTTATGTGTGAATGAGTTGTTTCAGCGGGTGTCAGCAGGGGACGTCACAAAGATGCTGGCCTTCAGGTGGTAAGGTCTGGATAATCGGCCAGTCAGTTGTATTACTACCCCGGGGGGATTAGCATGAAGGCAGATTTCAGAAGCGATACAGTCACTCAGCCAACCGCAGCGATGCGCGAGGTCATGTCACAGGCCCAGGTGGGGGACGATGTGTATGGTGACGATCCTACGGTTAATCGTCTGGAGGCCATGGCGGCCGAGATGCTGGGGTTTGATGCTGCACTCTTTACCAGCTCCGGTACCCAGGCCAATCTGCTGGCACTGATGAGCCATTGTGAGCGTGGAGATGAGTATATCTGTGGCCAGGATGCCCACAACTACCGGTTTGAGGGTGGCGGCGCCGCCGTGCTTGGCAGCATTCAGCCCCAGCCGCTGCTCAATCAGGCCGATGGCACCATCGCCCTTGGCGACATCGAAGCCGCCATTAAACCCGATGATGTGCACTATGCCCGCACCCGCTTGTTGAGCCTGGAAAACACCATAGGTGGCAAGGTACTGCCTATGGAGTATCTGGCCGATGCACAGGCGCTGGCCTTTAACCGGGGCCTTAAAATTCACCTCGATGGCGCCCGCCTTGCCAATGCGGCGGTGGCGGTTAACAAGCCAATGGCCGAGATTGCCGGGCACTTTGATTCTGTTTCCCTGTGTCTTTCCAAGGGACTGTGTGCGCCAGTGGGCTCTTTGCTGCTGGGGGATGACAGACTGATTAAAAAGGCACGTCGCTGGCGTAAAATGCTGGGCGGTGGCATGCGCCAGGCGGGGATTCTGGCCGCTGCGGGCATCATAGCGCTGGAGTCTCAGTGGCAAAGACTGGCCGAAGATCACGACAATGCCGCGCTCCTTGGCCGTGAGTTGTCGATGATTGATGGTTTTGATGTCAACACTGCTTCAATCCAGACCAATATGGTGTTTGCCAGGGTTGCCGAGCATATCGACATCAAGCGCATTGCCGCCGAGTTGGCGAGCCAGGGCTTTATTATCAGCCCTTCCCAAAATTTGCGTCTGGTTACCCACAATGACATCAGTCGCGACGCAGTTCTGGCCTTCGTGGCGGCGCTGAAAAACGCGCTCTGATTGCGCTGTTAATGTGCATGACGCGCAATCCTGGTGCAGAAATCAGTGATTTATAACAGGTGGTATTTTTAATTTATTGAAATATAAGATTTAAAATATTGGCTTAGAGGTTGCTTTAGTCATGGGGCCCACTATCACGGAGGACGCCCCATGAAATTCCTAAGCCGTCGTTTGGTTAAACCCGATCACCTGAATCCTGCCAACACCCTCTTTGGCGGCCAGCTGCTCAGCTGGCTCGATGAAGAAGCGGCCATCTTTGCTGCCTGTCAGATGAAGAGCGACAGGCATGTGACCAAAATCATCGCTGAAATCAATTTCATCACCCCGGCCAGAGCCGGTGATGTGTTGGAGTTTGGCTTTGAGCTGATCAGTGTCGGCCACAGCTCCATCGCGGTAAGGGCCATGGTGCGCAACAAGGTTTCCCAGTTGCCTGTGGTGACGGTGGAAAAGCTGGTATTTGTGCACGTGAATGAGAAGGGGCTGCCCGCACCCCATGGGATGCGGGCGGCAGCTGCCTGATCAGTTCTTTTCTTCGCTCAACTCTTCTTTAACTGAGTTGACTGCATCGCGGGAGGCATGGCCAACGGCCTTGGTTGCATCACGGGTGGCGTGACCTATGTCGCGGGTCACTTCTTTGGTGGTGTGGCCAACGGTCCGGCCAGCGTCTTTCAGCTCTGCGCAGCCGCCCAGCAGGGCAATGGCCGTCAATACGAGTAAGGCTTTCATGGTTGCTCCTTGGTTTAAGGTGCCCACTATAGCAGCAGGCGGCTTTCCTTGAAAAGTCACCGGTGCCCAATGGGGAGCTCCTGTGTTATTGTTCACAAAACAATAACAAGATGCCTTCAGGCAACGATATCCAATCATGACCAAGCCCCATTCCCAATTGATTATCCGCCAGATGCAGCCAGAGGACTTTGACGCCGTATTGGCCCTTGGCGAAGCCGTTCACGGAGACGGCTATCTCGATTTAGCTCATTTGCAATCCCTCTGGCAAGCAGGTATCAAGGCCGGCATCAACGCGAGTTTTGTAGCGCTTGACCAAAACGGCCTGCTCGGTTTTCGCCTTACCCTGGCGGCGGGACAGTGGCACCCCGACCGCTGGTGTTCGCCCTCGTTGTGGGGAATCGCCCCTGACAGGGTGTGCTATTTCAAATCCAATACTCTGGCCCCTGTGGCCAGAGGGAGAGGGCTTGGCGGCATCTTGCTGCAACATGCCGTCGATGCCGTGAAGGCCCAGGGGGCGCTTGGCGGTATAGCTCATCTATGGCAGGAAAGCCCCCATAATGCGGCGGTGCGTTACTTCTCGAAGGCCGGTGGCAAACTCATCAAGGCCCACCCCGACCGTTGGAATCAGTCCCACGATAATCCGGATTACCTGTGCACCCTGTGTGGCAATGATTGCCACTGCACGGCGTGCGAGATGTTATTGGTGTTTCAGGAGTCTTAATTGTACGACCCATTAATCAGCGCCAATGCGGCGCAGCAAGCGTTGCCGTCCACCTTTTGGTCGGGTACCACTGAGCTGTTACCCGAGTCGCCGAGGCTACAGGGACATCTTCAAACCGATGTGGTGGTGATTGGCGGCGGTTTTACCGGACTTCTCACCGCCTATTATCTCGCCACCGAATATGGCAGGCAGGTGACCCTACTCGAAGCCAACCGGATTGGATTTGGGGCCAGCGCCCGTAATGGTGGCTTTGTGCTCAAGGGTTCGGGTCGTTTGGGCTATGGTCAAATGGCCAAGCGGTGGGATTTGGATACGGCAAAGGGGATTTATCAGGAGTTCTCGGAGGCGGTTGCCCGGGTGGAAGGGCTTATCCAGGATGGCAAGATTGACTGCAACCCCCAGGAAAAGGGTTATCTTAAGATTGCCCACAGTCCCAAGGCCATGCAAACCCTGCAGGCCGGTGCCGATTTTATTGCCCGCCATATGGGGCAGGGCGCCGAGTTTATCAGTCCATCGAGGCTCAGAAGCGATTATCTCAATCATCATCAGTCCTATGGGGCGCTGCGTCTTGCCGACGGATTTGGCCTGAATCCGCTGAAATTGCTGCTGGGCTATGCCCGTCTGGCCCGCGAAGCTGGCGTGCAAGTCTTTGAGCAAAGTACCGTGCTTACCAGTGTGCGCACCGCCAAAGGCTTCAGTCTGGAAACCCAAGCGGGGCGCATCGATGCCAATGCCCTGGTGTTTGCCGGCAATGCCTATACCCAGCCCGGTTTGACCGAAACCCTCAAGGGGCGCTTTTTGCCCATTCTCAGCAATGTGATAGTGACAGAGCCCTTGTCTGAAGCCGTGCTGGCAGAGGCTGGGCTATACAGCCGCCAGGTGGCCATGGACACCCGCATCCTCAAATACTATTACCGCTTGTTGCCGGAAAACCGCTTGCTCTTTGGCGGTCGCGGCGCCGTGTGGGGCCGTGATGCTGACAATCCTGTGTACCCGGCACGTTTGAAAGAAGCCATGGATAAGGCATTTCCGGCTCTGACAGGTGTGGGTTTAAGCCACACCTGGCACGGCTGGCTGGCGGCATCCCTCGATGATATGCCCCATGTCTATACCCGAAGTGGCGAAGGCTACAGTCTGGGATATTGCGGCGCAGGTGTGTCTTTCAGCAGCCAGGCGGCGTGGCGAATTGCTGGCATGTTAAGTGGTAAGGCTGCGCCGTCATTGCCGCTTTATGGCACGCCCTTGCCGGGTTTTCCCCTGGCACCACTCAGGCGTATGGGGCAGTGGGCCTTTTATCATTACGGCCGTCTTATGGACTCGCTGAGCTGACCTTTAAGCCACCAAATAAAAACGCCCTTGAGAGGGCGTTTTTTGATGCTGCCGGATTAAAGGCCTTACGATAATCAGGCTTCGGCGCTTCTCGGCTCGTCGGCGCTGTCCAGCAGGTCAGATTCTTCCAGTGGCAGCAGCTTTATCTGGAAGTAGGCATAACCTGCGCTGACCACGGGGCAGATAAGATTGAAGAAGGCAAAGGGCAGATAGGCGATGGTGGCCACACCCAGGGTGCTCGCCATAAAGGCGCCGCAGGTGTTCCAGGGAACCAGAGGACTGGTGACCGTGGCTGAGTCTTCCAGTGCACGCGACAGGTTAACCGGCGCCAGCTTGTGGCGGGTGTATTCCAGTTTCAGCATACGACCGGGCAGGATAATGGCAATAAACTGATCGGCGGTAATGACGTTGGCACCTATGGCGCAGCCCAGGGTGGTGATGACCAGACTGGAGGAGGTTTTCACCATGGACAACATGCTTTGCAGCAGACGGTTGAGCAGGCCGGTTGCCTCCATCACGCCGCCAAAGGCCATGGCCGACAGGATTAGCCAAACCGTGTTGACCATGCCCGACATGCCCCCGCGACTTAAGAGGCCATCAAGCATTTCATTGCCGGTGCTGGCGCTGTAACCGTTGAACATGGCAATCCATAAGCCCTTAACCAGTGCCATGGCGGCGCCGAGGTTTGGGTCATCCGCAAGCTTCACCACACCATCAAACTGAAACAGCGCGGCGCTGAGCACCCCGGCCAGGGTTCCCAAAATCACTGTGGGGAAGGCGGGCATCTTGCGGTAAGCAAGGTAAATCACCACCACCAGCGGCAGCAGCAGGTGCGGGCCAACATGAAATTCATCTGACAGCAGTGTCAGGGTGGCATCCAGATTGGTGTCTATGCCGCTGCTGTCTGCCGATAACCCGATAAACAGAAAAATCAGCAGCGCAATGAGTATGCTGGGCACAGTGGTCCAGGTCATGTGTCGGATATGGCTGAAAATATCCGTACCTGCCACCGCGGGCGCCAGATTGGTGGTATCCGACATGGGGGACATCTTGTCACCGAAATAGGCGCCGCTGATGATGGCGCCGGCGGTAATTTCAACACTGAGGCCCACGGCCTGGGCAATACCGATAAGGGCAATACCCAGGGTTCCGGCCACCGTCCAGGAGCTGCCGATGGACAGGGCCACCAGAGCGCACAGCAGGCAGCTGGCGGCATAAAAATAATCCGGGCTCAGCACCTGCATGCCGTAGTAAATCATGGCGGGCACGGTGCCTGAGAGGATCCAGGCGCCGATGAGTGAGCCGACGCTGAACAGGATAAGCAATGCCGGTGTGGCAACACCGATACTGCGAACCATGCCCTCTTCGATATCTTTCCAGCAATGGCCGTTTTTAATGCCCACCACCATGCCGATACAGGCGGCGAGTATGAGTGCGATTTGGTTGGCCCCTGAGGAGCTGTCGGAGGAGAACAAATAGACGGCGGCGGCGAGCATAGTGACCAGGGCCGCCACGGGGATGAGTGCATCCACCAGGCTGGGCTGTTTCTGAGAGGCCATATTTTTACATCCTGAACTTTATAATTTTTATTTCCGGCGGGGAGCCGGATGCCCGTTATGGGCTTTATTTTTGCTTGGTTTTTGCTTGTGCTTGGCCGGTTTAATCCCGTGAGTCACAGGGGAGAAAGCTGGCCGAAGCCAATCCTGACACACTTCAATGACAAAAGTCGATAACAAATCCATTACCTTTTTACCGGTGTTTTTCAGTCGCCGAGTCGGTAAAAAAGTCTGTCTTACTGGGCCAAAATCGCGGTGGGGCCTGATAGCGGATGCGGGAATTGGGTGGTTATGGGCTGGAGTTAACTGCGTGAGGGAGGAGGAAGGCGGTGGGCGCCGATAGCGGTTCGGCGCCCATCGAAGTCAGAGTTTGTCCAGACGTTGCTGATAGTCGCCTATCAAATGCTCGACTATGTCTTTCGGATCGGCCCCATCGCAGCATTCATCCAAAAACAGCTTAAAGGTTACCAGCGCATGGCCATCGTTTTTCAGTCTGGAGCTTTGTACTGAAAAATACGCCATTTCGTCGCTGGCTTTACGCACCACGAAACCTTGGTCTTCAAATGCCAGTTCGCCGGACTCACTGTGCCATTTGGTGATACGTTTCAAGGCTATTTCGCTGGAATGGTTCAGCTCGATATGATTCTTCCAGCTCACTTCATGCTGGGGATCCTGATAGTGGGGGCAGCGGACCGTGTAGTTGTATACGTGAGTAATGGCTGTCATAGCTTTCCTGCCTTATTTGCGCTGGGAGAAGGGTTACTTCTGTCGGTGCATTTGAAGCTGCAGCGACAATGTAACTTTCCTTTTTTGTAGCACGGCATTAGCAGCGAAGAAAGGGTGCGGGATCTCAGTTTGTGGCCGCTTGCTGCTTTTATCGCCGACCAGCATGCAAAAACAAGACAAAAAAAATGGCCCGACATAGTGCCGGGCCTGTGTTTGCCTGTTCTTTGCAGGGAATAAGCGAACAAGCGAATTGTAAGACATTTGTATCAGGCTGTAACCTGAAAACTGTTAAAAAATTGTACTCTAAGGGTCTTCGATAAGAGGATTTATCTGGCTTTGCGAGCAAGATCCCAAGCTTAGGTGCATGCATGCGCTAAAGGGCCCGTCAATGCCCGGATGATGGCTTCAACGGCTTGGTAAAAGGCAGGACGCCGTCATTGAGCAAGGCTATGCCAGAGCGCGCTGCCAGGGCGTGAATTCTGAAACAGCAACAAAATAGCCCCCGGGGACGAACCGGGGGCCAGGTGTTGACTCGCGTCAGGGAAGATTACAGTGCGTTACGGAAAATCTGACAGATTTCCTCATGGGTGGCCTGTTTGGGGTTGGTAAAACCGCAGGCATCTTTCAGGGCGTTGTCGGCCAGCAGGGGAATATCTGCTTCTTTCACCCCCAACACAGTGAGGTTTTCCGGGATATTTACCGCCTTGGACAGCGCCTTGATGGCGTCGATGGCAGCCTTGGCCCCTTCCTGGTCATCAAGCGCGTCTATGGCAACACCCATGGCTTTGGCGACGTCTTTCAAACGGGCCGCCGCCACTGCCGCGTTGTATTCCTGCACGTATGGCAGCAGCAGGGCATTACAGACACCGTGGGGCAGGTCGTAGAAACCACCGAGCTGGTGAGCCATGGCATGCACATAACCCAGGCTGGCGTTGTTAAAGGCCATACCGGCGAGGAACTGGGCATAGGCCATCTGCTCACGGGCCTGAATGTCCTGTCCCTGTTTTACCGCCCGCTCAAGGTATTGCTGAATAAGCTCAATGGCCTTGATGGCGCAGGCATCTGTGATGGGATTGGCGGCAACAGATACATAGGCCTCAACGGCGTGGGTCAGGGCATCCATCCCGGTGGCAGCGGTCAAGGCCGCTGGTTTTTTCACCATCAGCTCAGGATCGTTCACCGACAGAATGGGGGTGGTGTGCTTGTCGACAATGGCCATTTTGATATGGCGGGCTTCGTCGGTGATGATGCAAAAGCGGGTCATTTCGCTGGCGGTGCCCGCAGTGGTATTGATGGCAACCAGGGGCAACTGTGGCTTGGCCGATTTGTCGACTCCTTCGTAGTCTTTGATGCTACCGCCATTGGTGGCGACCAGGGCGATACCCTTGGCGCAGTCGTGTGGGGAGCCGCCGCCGAGGGAAATCACAAAGTCACAGCCATGGGCGTTGAGCAGTGCAAGGCCTGCCTCCACATTGGCTGTGGTGGGGTTGGGTTGCACACCATCAAACACGACGGCGGTGATGCCCCGCTCACCCAGCTTTTCCACCAGTTCCCCGGCAATGCCTATTTGTACCAAAGGCTTATCTGTAACTATCAGGGCCTTTTTAAAACCCAGGGTGACTATGTCCCCGATTGCCTCGTCTACGGCGCCCTGGCCGAGCACGTTTACAGAAGGGATAAAAAATTTCGCAGCCATAATATCTACCTCGTTGAGCTGAAATTAAATTTCTTCTGCCATTAACGATATCAGTCAGAATGGGGCCGAAGTGTGATCTCAGCCCACCTTCGTGCCCCAATAGTGGTAAATGAGTTCAAAAGTTGTAACCAGATAACAGTCTGCTACGAAAATGTCGTTGCCGGGTCGCTTTTACCTGCAGGCTGACTGAACAACTTTTGTGCAAGCTGCACCTTGTTGGTGCTTTTTGTTGCACATCAATGGGCTGCAATCTATCGCTCTGTGTTTCAAATTTGCGCCAAGTGAATAATTTTTAAGTTCATTTTGCTGAAACCAAAGTGAAGCAATCGACTGGCATGCTGTCTGCTCAGTGACCTCTATGGTCTGGACGGAGTGTGGCAGATGGGATTGGAAAAGCTCTTTTATCTGCAAGGTGTGGGAGACAGGTTCATCGACTGCGATGGCCGGGAGCAAGCCATACCCGAATCTGCGCGGCTGGCAATGCTCAAAGCCCTGATGGGCATCGAACAGGCCCCCGATG
Source organism: Shewanella sp. FJAT-52076 (assembly GCF_019457455.1). Lineage (NCBI taxonomy): Bacteria > Pseudomonadati > Pseudomonadota > Gammaproteobacteria > Alteromonadales > Shewanellaceae > Shewanella > Shewanella sp. FJAT-52076. The sequence continues at coordinate 2,950,796 of NZ_CP080415.1, read as the reverse complement.
GGGCCGACATCGCCTTAAGAGTGGAAACCCTCGACAGCATCCCCTGGACTGAGCTGCTGCTGCCGCTGCAATGGTGTTTTGAAACCCGTCCGTCAGTTGAATGTCAGCTGCCTGAAAACCTCAAACAAGACATGGTGTTAACCCTGATTTCAGAGCAGGGTGAACGGCGAGAGCTGACGCTTTTGGCAAAGGATGCCGAGACGATTGGTGATTATCAAAGGGCCGATGGCAGATACCTTCGCTGTCGCTATCCGCTGCCGAATCTGGCCATGGGGGAGTATCAGCTGCAGCTGTCCCATCCTGTCCTTGGGCTGGGGAAGGGGGCCTTGCTGATTATCCCAGAGCTGGCCTACGCAGGCCCTCCGAGCCTTGGCAAGCGCCCTTGGGGCCTGGGCATCAGCCTCTTTACCCTGAGAAGCCAGCGGCAGTGGGGCATGGGCGACCTGGCCGATTTGCAGACCCTGATAGAGCTTGCCGCAGAGGCTGGCTGCGATTTCATCACCCTGACGCCTCTGCATGCCCCTGACATTGCCAACCCCGGACTCGCAAGTCCTTACAGCCCCTGGGACAGACGCTTCCTCAATCCACTCTATATCGCCATCGATTTGGTGACCGAATACAGCCAATTGGCGCAGGAATTCAATGGCGGCGACTGGCGCCGTGAACGCCTTATTCTCAATCAGGCAAGCCAGATTGATTACCCCAAACTGGCACTGCTGAAGTATCGGGCACTGGCAAAGTTGTTCGCAGCCTTTGGGAAGCTGGATGAACTCAGCGGGCGGCGTGTGCGCTTTGAGCGCTTTGTGGCCGAGGGCGGTACGGCGCTGATGGATTTTTGCCTCGATTTAAGCCAAAGGGCATCGAGCCTTGAGCGTGAATGGCACCGGGAGCCAGTGCTGGCAGATTCGCTGCAATGCGCCGAATTCCATGCCTGGCTGCAGTTTGTCGCCGATGAGCAGTTGTCGCTGTGTCAGCTTCGCTGCCGTCAGGTGGGCATGTCCCTGGGTTTGGTGCGGGATTTGGCGGTAGGGGCTCTTGCCATCGGCAGTGAAGTCAGCCGCAGTGGCGTATTTTGCCTTAATGCCGATATCGGCGCGCCGCCAGATCCCTTCGCCCGCCAGGGGCAAAACTGGGGGATGCCACCGATGGACCCTGTTGCCCTGAAAGACTCCGGGCTCAGTCATCTCAAATCCCTTTATCGAAGCAACATGCAAAGCTGTGGCGCCCTCAGAATCGACCATGTGATGGCCCTGACCCGGTTGTGGTGCTGGCCAAAAGGCGATGACAACGGCTGTTACCTTTACTACCCCCAGGAGCTGATGCTGGCGGTCTTGTGCCTGGAGAGCCACAAAAACCGCTGTCTCCTGATTGGGGAGGACCTCGGCACAGTGCCGCCGCTGCTTAAGGGCTTGCTGCGGGAGCGGGGCATTCTCGGCAACGACGTATTTTACTTCTGCCGGGATGGCGGCGGATTTTCCGCGCCCCGGGAGCACAGAGCCGGCGCCATGTTGCAGCTTGGCAATCAGGATGTGCCGCCTTTCATGTCCTGGTGGCGCGGCATTGATCTCGGCTTACTGAATCAGCTTGGGTTTTTACCCTCACTGGAAGAGGCGCGGGCGAGCAGAGTCGCACAGTGCCACGGTTTGCTGCATAAGCTGGTGGAGGCCGGATGGCTGCGCCAGGAGGCCCTCACCTGGCAGCCCTGTGATGCACTGCTGCCTGTGTCAGCGCAAGCAGGCAATACATCAACAACGAACGCCGCCGACAGCATTCGTCAGGGTACGGCCGTTTTCGATGCCTTACTCAACTGGCTGCCCGGCAGTCGTGCCAGATTGTTTTCCGTCAGCCTTTGGGATCTGGCCCTCGAGTCACAGCCCATCAATATTCCCGGCACCAGTTTTGAGTACCCCAATTGGCGTGCGCGCATGAGTCAGTCACTGGAGACCCTGTGGCAAAGCCGCGAGTTCAGAGCCCGGCTGGAAGCGATTCGTACCGGGCGCAGTCAGCCTCAAGGGGGGCGCACCGGCCAGCCTGTTCGCGGCGAAGCCATGGCATCGGCCGATGACAATGAGCGCCAAAACTGAAGCCAGATAACCGGATTTGATATTCAACCAGACTTGGAGAACCCCATGACCAGCGTCCAGAGCCAAGACTCAACCCTCATCAGTGAAGATGCCGCCCGCGCATTGGCCCGTGGCCAGTATGTGGATGTCTTCTCCTTGCTGGGCATGCACGCCGACAATAACCAGCTGGTGGTGCGCTGTTTTCTGCCGGGGGCACTGGCGGTGGAGGTGCTCAGTGCCAAAGACGGTAAAAAAGTCGCCAGTCTCAGTGCCGAAGCCCGGGAAGGCATGTTTGCCGGGGTGATGGGGCGCAGGGTAAAGCCTTTTCCGTATCTGCTGCGGGTTGCCTACCCAAGCCATGTGGAAGATGTGTACGACCCCTATGGCTTTGATAGCCTGCTGAGCGACCACGACCTCTACCTGTTCGGTGAGGGGCGTCAGCTGTATGCCCAGGACTTTTTGGGCGCCAATCCGAAAGAGGTTGAGGGTGTGGCCGGGGTGCTCTTTGGCGTATGGGCGCCCAATGCCAGCCGGGTGTCAGTGGTGGGGGATTTTAACCATTGGGATGGCCGTGTCCATGTGATGCGCTTTCATCCTGCCAGCGGTGTGTGGGACATCTTTATCCCAGGTGTTCATGCCCATGCCCACTATAAATTCGAAATATTGACCGCCGATGGCGAGCTGCAGATTAAGTCAGACCCCTTCGCCAAAACCATGGAAGCGGCCCCCAATAACGCATCCAGAGTTGCTCCCCAGTCCTCCTTTGTCTGGCAGGATGAGGACTGGATGCAGGCACGGGACAAAGACTGGCATCGCCAGGCCATGTCCATTTACGAGCTGCATCTGGGCTCATGGCGCCGTAAAGGTGAGGCGGGTGATACTTGGCTCACTTACCGCGAGCTTGCCGATGAATTGGTGCCCTATGTGAAGTCACTGGGCTTTACTCACATAGAGTTGATGCCCTTGTCGGAGTTTCCCTTCGATGGCTCCTGGGGCTATCAGCCGGTGGGGCTTTTCGCCCCGACACAGAGATTTGGCAGCAGTGACGACCTGAAATACCTGATTGATGCCTGCCACCGTGCCGGTATCGGTGTTCTGATGGATTGGGTTATCGCCCACTTTCCGGCGGACGCCCATGGCCTGGCACGTTTCGACGGCACCTGCCTCTTTGAGCACCAGGACCCCCGCCGTGGCCGTCACCCCGACTGGGATACCCTGATTTTCAACTATGGCCGCGCCGAGGTGCAGAGTTTTCTGTTATCCGCCGCCACCGTCTGGCTGCGGGATTTTCATATTGATGGACTGCGTCTGGATGCAGTCTCCTCCATGTTGTATCTCGACTACAGCCGCAACGAAGGCGAGTGGCTGCCCAACGCCGATGGCGGCCGGGAAAACCATGAGGCCATTGAGTGCCTCAAGCTGATAAACAGCCGGCTGTACGGCGAGTTTCCCGGTATCGTTATGATTGCCGAGGAGTCCACCGCCTGGGACGGCGTGTGCCGTCCTGTCAGTGAAGGCGGACTGGGATTTGGCTTTAAGTGGAACATGGGCTGGATGAACGACACCCTGGCCTACCTGGGTAAAGACCCAATACATCGTCGCTGGCACCACCATCAACTCACCTTCGGCATCATGTATGCCCACAGCGAGCAGTTTATCCTGTCGTTAAGCCACGACGAGGTGGTCCACGGCAAGGCATCGCTGCTGTCGAAAATCCCCGGTGATGACTGGCAGAAGTTCGCCACCCTGCGTGCCTATTACGGGTACATGTGGGGCTTCCCCGGTAAGAAGCTGCTGTTTATGGGGGGCGAATTTGGCCAGCGGGATGAGTGGAACCACGACAAGAGCCTCGACTGGCACCTGTTGCAGTACGCTCCCCATCAGGGGCTGAGCCTGTGGCTGTCGGATCTCAATCGTCTCTATCAGAGCCACACAGTACTTGGGCAGACGGATCACGACCTGTCGCGCTTCTGCTGGCTTGATTGCGACAACGCCGAGCAGGGGATTTATGCCTTTGTCCGGGGCGAGGGTGACGATGCTCTGGTATTTGTGGTGAACATGACGCCCCAGCTGCAGCAGGGGTATCGCCTGGGATTGCCTGGCGAGGGTGACTGGCGCGAGCTGCTTAACAGCGATGCCGGCTGCTACGGCGGCTGTAACCAGGGCAATGGCGGCGTGATTGTGTGCACCCCCGAGCCCGCCAGCGGCAAGGCTCAAAGTGCGCTGATCACCATTCCGCCGCTGGGCTGTTTGGTGCTGGGGCTCTGCCGGGATAAATCACCCGCGATTTTGTCTGAGTCTTCAGCCGACACCGCGCTGCCCGTAAAAAAAGCCCCCGCCTCAACCAGGGCCAAGTCAGCCACCAAGGCCAAGCCCGCGACCAAGTCCACTGCCAAGGCAAAGGCGTCTTCCACTGACAAAACGCCCGCCAAACCTAAGTCCGGCACCAAGCCCAGCACCAGGGCCAGTGCCAAGTCGGTGGCCAAAGCACCGTCCAAAGTGGCGGCAAAAACCAAAGCTGAGGATCCGGGCCTATGAGCGATTTGCACCGGCAATGCGGGGTTTGGCTCTTTAGCGAAGATGGCGTCAGCAAGGCGCACTTCGGGGTGTTCAGTCGCCATGCCAGCGCTGTGTTCCTGTGCCTTTTCGATGAAGAGGGGCGGGAGTTTTCCTATCCCATGAAACGCCGTGGTGACTTTTGGTCACTGACCCTTGACGGCATAGCTGAGGGGCAGGCCTATGGCTACCGCGCCGATGGCCCCTGGGCCCCGGCGGCGGGTCACAGGTTTGACCCGGCCAAATTGCTCCTGGACCCTTACGCTCTGGCCATTGATGGTTTGCCAAAGCTTGCTGTGGCACAGGCGGCGCAGGGCTCGGCTGGTCCACAGGACCCGCATTTTGCCCCCACCCCCGATGGGGAAGACAATGCCGCCCTGATGCCAAGGTGCCGGGTGGTGGATGTGGCAGCCCTGCCGCCCTTTGTGCATTCAAAGCCTGGCTACACCATGGAAGAGAGTGTGATTTACGAGCTCCATGTAAAGGGCTTTTCCATGGGCTTTCCCGGGGTGGCGCCTGCGCACAGGGGCCGCTTTGCCGCGCTGGCCGCGCCTGACGTTATCCAATATCTGAAGCGGCTGGGGGTAACGGCGGTGGAGCTGATGCCCTGCCAGCAGTTTTTCGATGAGCCCTTTTTGCATGCCAAAGGCCTGTCCAATTATTGGGGTTACAACAGCATCGGCTTTTTTGCGCCCCACAATGCCTATGGTGACATCCGTGAATTCAGGGCCATGGTGGATGCCCTGCATGGCGCCGGTATCGAGGTTATTCTGGATGTGGTCTATAACCACAGCGCCGAAGGCAATGCCATGGGGCCAGTCTACAGCTTCAAGGGACTGGACAACGCCTGCTATTACCGCCTCACCGACAGCGGCCATTACATCAATGATACCGGTTGCGGCAACACCCTGGATCTGGGGCAACCCAGGGTGCTTGAGCTGGTGATGGACTCTTTGAGGTACTGGGCCCAGGTGGGCGGAGTCGATGGTTTTCGCTTTGATTTGGCCGCCTGCCTTGGCCGTATGCCACACGGCTTTGATACCCACAGTGGCTTTTTTGCCGCGCTCGGGCAAGACCCTGTGCTTAAAGCGCTCAAGCTTATCGCCGAGCCCTGGGATGTGGGCCCCGGTGGTTATCGTCTCGGTGAATTCCCCGCCGCCTTTGCCGAGTGGAATGACAAGTACCGCGATGCCATGCGCAGGCTCTGGCGTGGCGATGAGCAAATTCTCGGTGAATTTGCCCGCCGTTTTCATGGCTCGGCGGATCTGTTTGAGCCCTCCCACCGTGGCCCCTGGGCCAGTCTGAATTTTATTGCCAGTCACGATGGTTTCACCCTGAGGGATCTGCTGAGTTACGAGCAGCGCCACAACCTTGCCAACGGTGAAGACAATCGCGATGGCCATCAGGAAAACCTGAGCCACAACTTCGGCGTGGAAGGAGAGGCCACCGAGCTGGTGGCGGCCCGAAAACACAAGGCCAGGGCGATGCTCGTTACCCTGTTTTTCTCCTTTGGGATACCCATGCTGCGGGCCGGAGATGAGCTGTGGCAAACCCAGCAGGGCAACAACAATGCCTACTGTCAGGACAATGCACTCACCTGGATTGATTGGGAAAGCGCCGACACTGAGCTCATCGACTTTGTGGCCGGCCTTATCCATATCCGGCGGAAGCTGCCGCTGCTCGCGGCCACCCGTTATATCCATGGCAATAACCCGGACGATGGCCGCAAGGGTCCGTTTCTGGCCTGGTTCAACGAGTCCGGCCTGCCCATGGCGGGCACCGACTGGCATCGCTGCGGCCCGCTTATCGCTGCGCTGGGTGAGCATCATCCTCTGCGGGGCTCGGAGCTGTTACTGATTTTGATAAACCCCAGTCAGTCGGCGGTGGACATCAGTCTGCCCCTGTTTGCCGTGTGGGAGCAATTGCACAGCCTGTGCGGTAACAGCGATATGCCGGCGCGGATAGAGGCGGGCGACACCCTGACGCTACCCGGCGTCAGTATCTGGATTTTTCACGGACACAGGGATGCCGACCCCGGCACTCAATAACGGAGACCACACCATGGCGACCAAACGACTGAAAGCGGCCGGACCCGAACCGGATACCGGCAGACCCCAGCCCTGTGAACCCTGCGATGCACTGCCGGCCTGTCTCGAGCGGCAGCTGAGATACAACCTGTGCCGGGAAGAGTCCCGCCATCAGGATTTGTTTCATGCACTGGCCCATGGCGTTAAGGAACAGCTGCTGGACAGCTGGCGTGAAACCCGCAAACGGGATGCCGCTGGTCAGCAACGTCAGGTGGCTTATTTGTCGCTGGAGTTCCTGATGGGTCGAACACTGGGGAATGCGCTTTTGAGTCTGGGGATAAGCGATGATGCCCGCAAGGCGTTGCTGCCCTACAGCGTGACCCTGGAGGATCTCGAGTCCGAAGAGCATGATGCCGGGCTGGGTAACGGTGGTCTTGGGCGTCTTGCGGCCTGCTTTCTCGATTCCTGCGCCAGCATGGACATTGCCGCCACCGGATATGGCATCCGCTATGAGTACGGCATGTTTGCCCAAAAAATTGTCGATGGCTATCAAATAGAAAGACCGGATCGCTGGCTCAAAGAAGGCAACCCCTGGGAGGTGCGTTTGCACGGACAGGCGGTGATGGTGCCTTTCTTTGGCCATACCCAGTCCTATGTGGACAGGGACGGCCGTCGTCATATGCAGTGGGTCGGTACCCAGGACGTGGTGGCCGTGCCCCACGATATGCCGGTGCCTGGTTATCGCAATGGCCGCATCAATACCCTGAGGCTTTGGAAAGCCGAGGCCACCGATGATTTTGATTTGGAAGAATTCAATCAGGGTGACTATGCCGAGGCGGTGGCCCGGAAAAATCTGGCCGAACAGATCACCATGGTGCTCTATCCCAACGACGCCAGCGAAAACGGTAAGGAGCTGAGGCTGCGTCAGCAGTACTTTTTGTCATCCGCCAGCCTGCAGGACTTGCTGCGCCGCCACTGTGCCCGCTTCGGCGACAACTTTGCCGATTTCCATCGCCACAATGTGATTCAGCTGAATGACACCCATCCCGCCATTGCCGTGCCCGAACTGATGCGCCTCCTGCTCGATGTGTATTGTCTGGAGTGGGACGAGGCCTGGCATATCACCAGCCATACCATGGCGTACACCAACCACACCCTGCTGCCGGAAGCCCTGGAGTGCTGGAGCGTGCGCATGCTGGGGCACATGCTGCCGCGGGTGCTGGAAATTATTTATGAAATCAACGCCCGTTACCTGGATGAAGCGGCCCACCACTGGCCCGGAGACGGCGAGATGCTGGCGCGTATGTCCATCATTGAGGAAGGCGCCGAGCCCAGGGTACGCATGGCCTATCTGGCCATAGTGGCGAGCTTTTCGGTAAACGGGGTAGCGGCGCTGCACACCGAGCTTTTGCGCCGTGGACTCTTTAAAGACTTCCATGCGCTGTGGCCACACAAGTTCAACAATAAGACCAATGGCGTCACCCCGAGGCGTTGGCTGATGAATGCCAACCCACGTTTGTCGGCCCTCATTGACCGGCGTCTTGGCAACGCCTGGCGCGAAGACTTAAGTCGCCTGGAAAGCCTGAATGCCTTTACCTCAGATTCTGACTTTATCCATGCCTGGCGGGAGGTGAAGTCGGTCAACAAAGAGGCACTGGCGGCCCTGGTTGAGCGTGAGTGTCATGTGCAGTTTGACACCGCCATGATGTTCGATGTGCAGGTGAAGCGCATCCATGAATACAAGCGCCAGCTGCTGAACATTCTGCATGTGATTCATCTCTACCAGCGCATTTTAAGCGGCGACACCCACGGCATGGTGCCCCGCTGCGTGCTCATTGGTGGCAAGGCGGCGCCAGGATACGCCATGGCCAAACTCATTATCAAGCTGGCGGGCAATGTGGCCCACATGGTCAACAGTGACCCCCATGTGACGCCCTGGCTGAGGTTTGCCTTTTTGCCCAACTACAACGTCAGCGCCATGGAAGTGATAGCGCCGGGCACCGACCTGTCCGAGCAAATTTCCACCGCAGGCAAGGAGGCTTCGGGCACAGGCAATATGAAGTTCATGATGAACGGCGCCCTAACCATAGGCACCCTGGATGGGGCCAATATTGAAATTCTTGAAGCCGTTGGGCCGGATAACTTCTTCCTCTTTGGCCTCAATGCCGACGAGGTGGCGGCCTTGAAACCCCACTATCGCCCCGATGAGTACATTCGCCATTCGGTTGCACTGGAAGGCGTACTCGAACTTATCCGCAGCGGTCATTTCAGCTTGCAGGAGCCGGGCATCTTTGACCCCATTGTCAGTGCCATCGAAAGCCCATGGGACCAGTGGATGACCGCGGCCGACTTTGAGTCTTACCTCAGTGCCCAGCATCAGGCGGCGGCGCTTTATGCCAATAAGGACGCCTGGACCCTTTGCAGTATTCGTAACACCGCGGCCAGTGGCCGTTTTTCATCCGACGCCACCATAGCCCGCTACCGGGATGAGATCTGGACCGGTGCCTGAATTTGACGCAGCCAAGGAGCCTTTAATGCCCAATCACAGCCCTCGCTTCATCAGTAATCTGACCCGTGAAACCTACGCCCTGATCCTCGCAGGAGGTCGTGGCTCGCGCCTGTTTGAACTGACCGACTGGCGTGCCAAACCGGCGCTTTATTTCGGCGGTAAGTTCAGGGTCATCGACTTTCCCCTGTCCAATTGCGTGAACTCGGGCATACGCCGGATAGGGGTGGTGACCCAGTATCAGTCCCACTCGCTTATTCGCCATGTCATGCGCGGCTGGGGTCACTTCAAGCGTGAGCTTGGTGAGTCGGTGGAAATTCTGCCTGCCTCACAGCGCTATTCGGAAAGTTGGTACCAGGGCACCGCAGATGCCGTGTTTCAGAACATTGATATCATCCGCCACGAGCTGCCAAGGTATGTGATGATCCTCTCCGGTGACCATGTGTACCGCATGGATTATGCGGGCATGCTCGCGGCCCATGCCCAGTCAGGTGCCGATATGACGGTGTGCTGTCAGGAAGTGCCTGTTGCCGAAGCGGCCGGGAGTTTTGGGGTGATGGAAGTGGCCGAGGATATGCGTGTGGTGGGGTTTGAAGAAAAACCGGCCAATCCTTCCTGTCTGCCACACGACCCGGAACGTTGCCTGGCGTCCATGGGCAACTATGTGTTCAACACCGAGTTTTTGTTCGACCAACTGAGAAAAGACGCGGAAAACGTGTCCTCAGAACGCGACTTTGGCAAGGACATCATTCCGTCCATCATCCGCGAGCACAAGGTGTTTGCCTATGCCTTCAAGAGCGGTCTGGGCGCGGGGCAGGATTACTGGCGTGATGTGGGGACCCTGGATACCTTCTGGCAGGCCAATATGGAGCTGTTGTCCCCTGAGCCGCACCTGAACCTCTATGACGCCAAGTGGCCCATCTGGACCTATCAGGAGCAGTTGCCTCCGGCCAAGTTTGTGTTTGACGATGAAGACAGACGCGGCATGGCAACCGACTCCATTGTCTCCGGTGGCTGTATCATCTCGGGTGCCAAAGTGAAACGCAGCGTACTCTTCAATGAGGTGCGGATCTGCTCCTATTCCGAGGTGGAAGGGGCGGTGATTTTGCCCGATGTGGTGGTGTTGCGTAATTGCCGCCTCAAGAACGTGATTATCGACCGCGGCTGCGTTATCCCGGAAGGCATGGTGATAGGCCACAATCACGACCACGACAGGGCCAGGGGTTTTCGGGTGACAGACAAGGGCGTGGTGCTGATCACCCGTGAGATGCTCGGCTTGCCCGTGGGCTTTGAATAAGGTGGAACTGCGTTGCAAATTTCAAATGCAATCAACACAGAAGCGTCAGCACACCCAGTGCAGGTACTGATGCTGTGCGCTGAACACGGCGCGCTGGCGGGGGCCAAGGTGGGCGGCATGGCCGATGTGCTGGCGGGCTTGCCGCCAGCGCTTAAGGCCAAAGGCGTGCAGGCCAGTGTGGTTATGCCGGGTTATGGTTTTCTTGGATGTCAGGGCCATGGCACCGATGAGGCGCCGTGCCGCTTTTTCAGCGTGCCTTTTCGCCACGGTATGGTGCAGATAAGTCTGCAGCAGCTCCCCGACCCAAGGGATGAGGGCTTAAGCATTTATCTGCTCGACAATCCGGCGTGGCACACGGCGCCGGGTCAGCTCTATGTGGCCAGTGGTGATGGCCGTCCCTTTGCCGACGATGCCGACCGCTTCGCGCTTTTTGGTGTGGCGGTGGCCGAGGCGCTCCTGCAGGGGATAATTCCAAAGCCGCACGTCCTGCATCTGCATGACTGGCATCAGGGCTTTTTTGCGCTGCTGCGCGGTATCGACCCTCGCTACGGGGAGCTTAAGGCCATCCCCTCGGTGCTCAGTATCCATAATCTGGCGCTGCAGGGTACCCGCCCCCTGGCTCAGGAGGCATCGTCCTTGGCCGCCTGGTACCCCTGGCTTGGGCAGTATCCAGCACCGATACTGGACCGCCGCTATCCCAATTGCGTTAACCCTCTGCGGGCGGCCATTTGCCTGAGTGACAGGGTGCATCTGGTATCTCCCAACTATTGCCGTGAGGTGCTCAGGCCATCCGACCCCGCCACTGGGTTTGTGGGAGGGGAGGGGCTGGAAGAAGACCTTCAGCACTGTGATGGAAAACAGCAGTTGGTGGGGATCCTCAATGGTTGTGATTATCCCGATGAGCCGCAGGAGATGAGACCCTCGGTACAGCAACTGGTACTGGGGTGTCACCGCACCCTGACGGCAGCCCAGGCCAACCGCGATACGGTCAGGGCGCTGGACTTTATCGCCGCGCAGCGATTGTGGCAACCCGTGCACGAACACGCTTTTTTACTGACCTTTGTCGGTCGGCTCACCTCGCAAAAAGTGGAGCTGCTCAGGCACAGCCTGGATGGAAAGAGCACGCTGGAGCAGATACTGCAGCGACTCGGGCTCTTCAGCCCTCAGGCGCGCTTTTTTATGCTCGGCAATGGCGATGACAGGATAGCCAGGGAGTTCCAGCAACTGGTGGCAAGGTACGATAATTTCATTTTTATCAATCATTTTGATGTGAAACTGTCGGAGCTGGTTTATCGGCGCGGGGATCTGTTTTTGATGCCAAGCAGCTTTGAGCCCTGCGGCATCAGCCAGATGCTGGCCATGCGCAGTGGCCAGCCCTGTCTGGTCTCCAGCGTTGGGGGATTGGTGGACACGGTGAAGGACGGCGAAAATGGCTGGCGCTTCGATGGGGATGACACAGACTCCCAGGCCAGGGCCTTGCTGAATAAGCTGGATTACCTGCTGCACACCACAGGCTCTCCAGACTGGCAGCGGGTTGCAAAAGCGGCATTGGAGACGCGTTTTACCTGGGAAGAGGCCGCAGCTTCCTATCTGGATAAACTCTACCGGCCATTGCTCGGGACATACTGATACCCTCTGCTACAATTCTCTCATTACTGGGGCTTTTATCCTTTGTGTAACAAGGGCATGATGGAGAAAGTCTCAGGTATTCAAACCCGGGAGAGTACAGGCAGAAAATGACCCAGGGTATTTTCTTTCCGCTGGTCCAAAATGCCGCGCTGCTATTGGCGCTGGTGTACCTTTATGACGCCATCCCCTGGCTGAAACAGCAGCGGATCCGGTGGGTTTGGCACATCATGCTGGGATTGGTGATTGGCGCCATCGGCATGACTATCATGTCTGCCCGCTACGAATTTGCCGAGGGGATCTACTTTGATACCCGAGGTGTGCTGCTCAGTGTCAGCGGTCTCTATTTCGGCGCAGTTCCCACCCTGATTGCCTCAGCCATGATGGCCATCTATCGCTACGGTATGGGCGGTCCGGCCATGGTGGCCGGTATTGCCGGCATTGCCTTCGCCGCTGTCATGGGGATCCTGTGGCGCATCCCCTGGCAGAAAAATCTGATTGAGATAAGCACGGGACCGTTATTGCTGCTTGGCGTGCTGGTTCACATTGGCAGCTTGCTGTGCTTCTTTATGATGCCCTTTGATCTGGCCTGGGAGCTGGTGTCTACCATAGGCACTACCGTAATGCTGGTATGTCCCCTGGCGACCTTGTTACTTGCCAGGCTGTTGGCCCGGCGGCTGGAGATTGAACGGGACGAAAAAATAAAGCTGCAGGATGATTTCCTGTTTCGCTCGCAATTCAATGTCGGCAACATCGGCATTGCCATCACCTCGGTCGACAAGCACTGGATTAAGGTTAACCCCAGGTTGTGCCAGATGCTCAAGTATTCTGAAAAAGAGCTGCTGTCGATGAACTGGGAGCAGATGTCCCACGAAGACGATATTTCCACGGATCTTGCCCAATTCAATAAGATGTTGGCGGGCACGATAGAACAGTACGAACTCAATAAACGCTTTTATGCCAAAGATGGCAGCATAGTCCACACCCATATGACGGTGGCCTGTAAGCGCAGTGCCGGCAGGGTACAGTTGGTGATTGCCGGTTTTATGGATATTTCGGCACAGACCCAATCAGAGATGTCAGTGCGCGCCAGTCGCGAGCAGTTGTCCCTGGTACTCGCCTCCGCCGAGCTGGGGTTTTGGGATTGGGATTTGAAAAGTGACCTGATTGACCGCAACGAGCGCTGCGCCGAAATGCTGGGATGCTCGGTGGATGAAATGCATCAGAACCACAGGATTTGGATGGACTCCATTCATCCGGATGATCGCATGGCAGTGCTCAAGTCCATCGACCGACATTTGCAGGGCCACAGCGACAGTCACAATATGGAATATCGCATTATTCGTAAAAGCGGTGAGATACTCTGGATTAGGGACACCGGCCGGGTGATGCAAAAAGACAGCCGTGGTAAAGCGCTCAGGATGTGCGGTGTGCATCTGGATATCACCCAGGTTCGCCACAACCAGGAGCAGATGGAGCTGGCAGCCTCTGTTTATAACAACTCCAGTGAAGCCATGAGCGTAATGGACCACAAGGGTAACATTATCACGGTCAACGCCGCCTTTGCCGATATCACTGGTTATTCGGCGAAGGAGGTGCAGGGCACCCACATCAGCCAGTTTTATTGCTCACGAAACAAGCCAGCCTTTTATGATGAGGTTAATCAGGCCATTAAAGAAACCGGCCGGTGGCAGGGGGAAATGTGGCAACAGCACAAAAATGGTAAGGAATACCTTATTTGGCTTACCGTGAACACCATTTACGATGCTTACCACAGGCCCCATCGCCGGGTAGCACTGTTCTCTGATATCACAGAGAAAAAGGCCCAGGAGCAGATTATTTGGCAGCAGGCCAACTATGACCCCCTCACCAAGTTGCCCAACAGACGCATGTTGCTGGATTACCTCGACCGGGAGATTTCCCTGGCATCCCGGCAAAAAGTGCGCTTTGCACTGCTGTTTTTGGATTTGGATTTTTTCAAAGAGGTTAACGACACCCTGGGCCATGACATGGGGGACAAGCTCCTCATCGAGTGCGCTGACAGAATCAAAGCCTGTGTGCGTGACTCGGATGTGGTGGCTCGCCTTGGTGGTGACGAATTTACCGTAATGATCCGCGATATCCACGATGTGGGTGGGGTAGAGCGGGCGGCCAGCAAAATTCTCAAGGCCATTGCCGAGCCATTCCAGCTGGGGCCGGATTCGGCCTACATCAGTGTCAGTATCGGCATTACCCTGTTTCCCGAGGATGCCAGTACCCGGGAGGCGCTGCTGAAAAATGCCGATCAGGCCATGTATGCGGCCAAGGAGCAGGGGCGTAACCGCTTCAATTACTTCACGCCTTCAATGCAGGAGCAGGCCAGGTACCGGATGCGGCTTATTCAGGACTTGCGCTTTGCGATTGAGCATCAGCAGTTCAGTCTGGTGTATCAGCCCATAGTGCATCTGCAAAGCGGCAAGGTGCACAAGGCAGAAGCCCTGCTGCGCTGGCATCATCCCGAGCGGGGATACATCTCTCCGACCGAGTTTATTCCGGTTGCCGAAGACACAGGGCTGATTATGGAAATTGGCTCCTGGGTATTTGAGCATGCCGCGCGGCAATGCCGCGACTGGCATAGTGTGTATGGCACCAATATACAATTGTCGGTGAACAAGTCGCCGGTGCAGTTTCGCGATGAAGGGGAAAACTTTGAGCGCTGGGTCGCCCTGCTTGAGGAGCTGGAACTGACTAACGGCGGGATCTGCATCGAAATTACCGAAGGCTTGTTACTGGATGCCTCCTCCGGGGTGGCCGAAAAACTGCTGACCTACCGCGACGCCGGCATTCAGGTGTCTTTGGACGATTTCGGCACAGGTTATTCTTCGCTGGCGTATCTGAAAAAATTTGATATCGACTACCTTAAAATCGACCAATCCTTTACCCGCAATCTGGAAGAGGACGCCAGCGACAGAACCCTGTGTGAGGCCATTATTGTGATGGCACAAAAACTCGGGATGAAGGTGATTGCCGAAGGGGTTGAAACCCTGAAACAGCAAGAGATCCTGACGGCCATGGGCTGTGATTATGCCCAGGGCTACCTGTATTCGGCGCCTGTCTCCCGGGCGGAATTCGAGGCGCGTTTTCTGGCTGAGGATCCCAATCATGCGCCGCCGCCCGATAAGCCTGAAACCAGCAAGGCCAGGTCCAAAGCCAAGGCAACCAAAAAGGCGCAGGATGCCTGAGTCGCCCATTTCCATGCCTTGCTGATTAAACCCGTTTGACCTTGAGTGGTGCGCCGTTATACTGCGCTCTTTTTTGTTCACTGGCAGTGCTGAAAAACTCGCCACCACAGGAGACTTATGTCCTTCGATTCACTGGGATTGGCAGCACCTCTGCTGCAAACGCTGAAACAGTGCGGCTATCCTGCACCAACAGAAATTCAGGCCCAGAGTATCCCTGTGCTCCTCAGTGGCCGGGATTTGATTGCGGTAGCCCAAACCGGCAGCGGAAAAACGGCGGCCTTTGCTTTGCCGATATTGCAGCAGATCTCGAACAAGGGGCAGCGTGGCGGAATACAGGCGCTGGTATTGGTGCCAACCCGGGAACTGGCCGTGCAGGTAGCCGATGCCTTTACGCGTTACAGCGCCGGATTGGGGCTGACAGCACTCGCGGTTTACGGTGGGGTGAATATTCGTCCCCAACGTCAGGCGCTGGCCGCCGGGGTGGACATTCTGGTGGCGACCCCCGGGCGGCTTTTGGATTTGACCGGTCAATTTGGTCTGTCCCTTGCGAGTGTCAGCACCTTGGTGCTGGATGAAGCAGACCGCATGCTGGACATGGGGTTTGCCCCCGACATCGAAAAAATACGCCGCCAGCTCGGGCAGCACCAAAGCGCCATGTTTTCGGCAAGTTTTGCTGAGCGGGAGCGTGTGCTGGCAGGGCGCTGGCTCACCAACGCGGTAAGCCTGACCGCCAAAGACACTGGCCGTATCCCACAGCAGCTCGCCCTCGAAGTCTTTATGCTGGATAAGCCCCGATGGGCCGAATTTGTCGCCGAGCTGGTGGGAAAGCGCAACTGGCGTCAGGCACTGGTGTTTGTCTCATCCCGGGAAGAATCCAACACCCTGGTGGCTGAGCTTGCCCTCGATGGGCTGCAGGCGGCCGCATTTCATGGTGAGAAAACCCAGGGCGCCAGACGGCGTGGCCTGGATGAGTTCAAATCCGGCAAACAGAGATTGCTGGTGGCAACCGACGTGGCGGCCAGGGGACTGGACATCGAAGACTTGCCCGTGGTGATAAGTCTGGGACTGCCCCACGGTGAAGAAGACCTGATACATCGTCTTGGCCGCAGTGCCAGGGCGGGACGGGAAGGCCTGGCGGTGATAGTGCTGTCACCCGAGATGCGCCCCGATTTGCCCTTGCTGAAGGCACTTTGCCCGGCATTGCCTGAGGTGATAACTCCCGAGGGATACAGTGCGAAAGACCCCTTGCCCCAGAGGTATCGCGACAGCGCTTTATCAACGTCGGGAAGCAAGCCTGCCAATAAGTCTGGCCGACATGCAGGGCATCGCCCCGGCAGCCGTGACGGCAATCGCAGTGGCAGTCGCACGGGAAGCCGAACAGCCGGTGGACGGACTGGCAGCAGCAACGGCTCACAGCGGCAATCAGGAAAGCCTGCCCGTCAGGGGAGCGGTCCAAAGCGGCAAGCACGGGGCTGAGGGTGTCAGCGGCGGGGCTTTTAGGTACACTGGCCGGATTTTAGCGTGCGGTCTTTTATCGTGTGATTCCACCGCGAGAGGCTACTCACCGAAAAGGCAAAGGGCCAGTTGGGCCGAAGGAGTCTTGCCATGCTGCTTGGGAATATCCCCGTCAATGTCATCACAGGTTTTTTAGGAGCAGGTAAAACCAGTTTTATCAAACAATTACTGGCGCAAAAGCCTGAAGGAGAAACCTGGGCCGTTCTGGTTAATGAGTTTGGCGAAGTCGGCCTGGATGCCGCTTTGCTGGGCAGCCACGAGGGTTTGGCTATCCGTGAAGTGCCCGGGGGCTGTATTTGCTGCGCCGCCGGGGTGCCCACCAGGGTGGCGGTAGCCCAGCTGCTCAGACAAGCCAGGCCCAGCCGTCTCCTGATTGAGCCAACAGGCCTCGGCCATCCTGCCAATATTCTCAAAACCCTGATGGCACCGGAGTATCAGGGGGTATTATCCATCCAGCGCACCCTGTGTTTGGTGGACCCGCGAAACCTTAACGATACCCGTTATACCCAAAATGACATCTTCAATCAGCAGCTGGCGGTGGCCGATCTGGTGCTGGCCTGCAAGGCCGATATTCAGGCACCTGACTTTCTCGCGACCCTTGGCGCCTATGTCACAGACATCAATCCCGGCGCCCCAGTGCTGCCCTTTTCTGCAAACGCCCCCGTCTCTGGGCCCCTGCTTACGGCCATGATGCAAGTATCGACCCGGGCGCCGCGGCTGATATCCACTCCCCGGGGCTTCTTTGCCACCAAGCCTGCGGCCGCCCTGGGCCTCTTTGATGAGGGTGAAGCCCTGGAGGCTTTGGCATTCAACGACCAAGGCTTTATTCGTAAACCCCATCAGGCCGATGGCATCTTTGCCTGTGGCTGGTGTTTCAGTGCCGGGTGGACATTTGACTTCGACGCCCTGATGGCGGTAGTCGAGGCCAACCCGAGTTTGAGACTCAAGGCGGTGATGATAACCCCGGATGGCATCCTGGCCATTAACCGGCTTGAAACTGAATTGAGTCTGGCGGAGCTGGATGATGCCATGGACTCCCGCATCGAATTTATTGCCACAGAGCCCCTCGACTGGGATGCCATTGAAGGCGCGCTGCTGGCCAGTGGCAGCACTGTAGGTGGCAGCATTGTAGTTTGATAACTGGGCGCAGTGAGCCACACCCGGGATTCACGGAAACCTTAGCGTCCTTTACACGGACTATCGCCACTTTGTTACGGGACACTGGTTCAGCAGAGGCAGGCTCACGGGGCACGGGCTCACAAATCTGGAACACGGGCACTGGCCGGGCGGGGGATAACTGGCTACAATCGGCCTTCTTCTGTTTAAAATAACAATCAAAAGTTCAGAATAAAAAACATGAACCATACCCAAGCTATGCTGGAAGCGCCGGTCTCAAGGCTCTTTTGGCGCTACACCCTGCCAACCATAGCGTCCATGCTGGTTACCGGGATTTATGTCACCATCGATGGCATGTTCGTCGGACATTTTCTCGGCGAAACAGGGCTTGCGGGCATTATGTTGGCCTATCCGGTGGGCGCCTTGCTGTATGCCGTCGGCGCCTTGATTGGCATGGGAGCAGGGGCGCTGGTGTCCATCAAGCTGGGTGAAGGCAAAACGGCCAAGGCGAGGGAGCTCCTCGGTAACGCCTTCAGTCTGGTACTGCTGTCGGCGCTGTTTTTTACCCTGGTGGGCTCAATCAGCGCCAGACATATTCTTATTTGGCTCGGCGCCGAAGGGGAGGTGCTGGAAAGTGCCCATGACTACCTGTTCTGGTACTTTGCCCTGTGTATTTTCCCGCTGATCTCAATGGCGTTTTCAACGCTTTTGCGAAACGACGGCAAGCCGGCCTTTGTCACCTGGGTGCTGATAGCCGGTGGTGTGATAAATACCCTGCTGGATTACCTCTTTATTGTGGTGTGGGACTTTGGCCTGGCGGGGGCTTCCATCGCCACCATGTTGTCTCAGGCTGTGACGGGTCTTCTTTGTCTGCAGCATTTCTTCCGGGGCAAGACAGCGCTGCGAATCGACTTACAGCAGATGCGGCTTAAGTTGGACAACTGCCTGAATATTGCCCGGGTGGGGCTGCCAAGCCTGTTGATGAACCTGTACCTGTCCATCGTACTCACGCTGCACAACACTGCGCTTTTGTGGGTGGGAACGCCGCTGCATGTGGCGGCTTATGGGGTCGTGAGTTACACAGAAGCGTTTTTCTATCTGATTTTTGAAGGTATAGCCCTTGGCTCTCAACCGGTACTCAGTTTTAACGCCGGTGCCGGCCGTATGGACAGGGTTCGCAAGACCCGCAATCTGGCGATGATGGTGACCTTGCTGACAGCAGGACTGGGGCTGCTGTTCATCTACGGCAAACCCGAGTGGGCCTTGTACATTTTTGCCGGAGACAATCCGGTGTTAAGCCCTGTGGCCATTGAGGGGATGCGGCTCTATTTCTGGGGGCTGCCCTTTGAGGGCCTGATTTTGGTGGGGGCGAGCTTTTTCCAGGCCATCAACCGGCCAAGAGAAGCCTCCATTCTGACCGGCACCAAATTACTGCTGATAGCGGCAGTGATTTATAGCTTTGCCTGGCTGTTTGGTGTCCCCGGCGTCTGGGTGTCACTGGCCTGTGTCAGCAGCGTTCTCACCCTGTGGATGGTTTACAGCCTGGTAAGGATTGACAGTAAGCCAGTGTGAAGCCTTGGCCGATGGCAGTGGTTGTGATAATTTCGAAAACGCTTTGGTGATGTAACCGATAAAAGGAAATTATAACAATGAAAGCAATAGGGAAAATTGCCCCGCTTCTACTTGCCCTCCATGCTGTTTCGCCCCAGGTTTTAGCCGACGAGTTTTCTGATGTCTACCGCAGTTACCAACAGGCTTGGGAAAGTGGAAACCACATCGATGCACGCAGTTTTGCCGACAAGGCCTATGTTCTTGGGGAGGCGAAATTTGGTAAAGACAGTGTGGATTACGCCAATCTGGGCCTCAATCTGGCCAAGGCCCTCAGAAGCGATAACTCGGGTGATTTTGCGGTCAATCGTCAGCGTGCCACTGAGATTGCGACACTCAGCCTGACGAGCTATGAAGCGCGATTTGGCGAGAATGCCGCAGATCTGATTGAGCCTCTTATGGTGCTTGGTGATGTGACTGAAGACAGTAAAACCGCAAAAAACGCCTATCAGCGTGCACTGAAGCTTGCCAAAGCGTCCGGAAAGGCGGATGTATTGGCTCATACCCGCATGAACGCTTACAAGCGGCTGTCGAGAACTGAGTATTACACGTCAGCAGTTTATGGTTATATCCGTGATGCTCATGAATATTTTGCTGAAAACCACCCCGCCAACAGTGCCGAGCGCCTTGAAGCGACATATAGGCTGGCCGGTGCTCATATGGGCAATGGTAAATACCAAAAAGCCGAGCCTCTGTTTCTCGAAGTGATTGAGCAATATAAAATATTTGACTATACCCATCCCTATGCCCTGGGTGCCCACAGTCGCCTGGTTGAGCTGTATGAGCGCATGGGCAAATCAGATCTTTCCACTGAGCATTGCATTGCCATCGGCAGCATGAAGCCCTGGGATGATAATCAAGAGCAGACGCCGCTGTTCCGTAAGAATCCTGAGTATCCAATGGAGCTTGTCAGACGAGGCAAGAGTGGCTGGGCTGAAATCAGCTTTACGGTAGATGAAATGGGTATGGTTCGCGACCCCAAGGTGCTCGACTCAGAAGGTGGCAAGGGTTTTGAGAAGGCCTCAATGGAGGCTCTCAGCGCCTGGCGTTATGCCCCCAAGTTTGAAGATGGCAAGCCGGTGAAAGCCGAAAGCTCAGTCAGGCTGGACTTTCGGGTAGAGCGATAACATCAATAAAAACGCCGCATAAAAGCGGCGTTTTTTATTGGCATAGGAAGTGGCCACTACACCAGGTAAAGGCTCAGGCTGCAAGCGCCGTGAGCACCCACTACCAGGGCCTGCTCAATGTCGGCCGTTTTGGAGGGGCCGGCAATAAATACCCCAAAACCCAGGGACGCATCCAATTTGCCAAGACGGGTCATGGCCTCATGCATATTGGCGACTATGGCGTCCTTTTCCACCACCAGCAGCAGGTTTTCGCAGATAAAGGGCGCGATACGCTGACTCAGTGCCGTTTCCGCTACCCAGACGGCGCCATTTTCGGCCACGGCGAACTCACCTTTTATCACGGCAAAGTCGACATCGGCGAGGCCGTGTGGGTCGTCGGCGCCCTTATGGTTACCCGGTACGTCTGCCAGGGTAGACAGCACCTTGTTACCGCCGGACATCAGCTCTTCAACCCGGGCATTCAGCGCGGTAATACCACCGTCTTCCAGACGTCCGGCTACGGTAGCCAGACTCTGGGCCAGGTAGGCCTTAAGGTCGGTTGTTACCGGCGCTATGTCTATGGTTGGCATGGCCACTTTTTCCATGGCGGAGGATTTGAGGGCCTCGAGAATTGCTTGTTTGGACATCTTATTTCTCCCCCTTTGACTTCACCAACAGCTCGGGTCTGTTCTTTTTCACCCAGCCTTCGAAGCTGGAGCCGGGCGCAGCAGGCAGTTCGCGGTATTTACCCCAGGCACCGCTCATGGGTTTAAGCAGGCTGTGTGGCAGAATTTTCAGTGCAACACGGGCTGCTGCCATGCCGCTATCCAGCAGCAAGGGACTGGCCATAAAACGGCCCACCAGTGGCATATAGCCTGATTTGCCATAGGGTAAGCTCTTGCGCTCGGCGTAAAGTCTTCGGCGGTGGAAGATGATTTTATCCAGCGGCACCTTGGTGGGGCAGACAAAGCTGCAGGAGCCACACAGGGTACAGGCCCAGGGGCTGGAATGGGTGCTATCTTCGTCGGCGCCCACGGCAATGCCGATGGGACCGGGGATGGTATGGCCATAGCTGTAGCCGCCACTGCGACGGTACACGGGGCAGGTATTGAGGCAACCACCACAGCGGATGCACTTGAGGGCTTCACCCAGCAGCTTGTCACGCATCATGTCGCTGCGGCCGTTATCCACAATGATGACGTGCATTTCGCCACCGGGCTTGGGAGTACGGTACAGGCTGGAATAAGTGGTGATGGGCTGACCGGTGGCATTGCGGGCCAGCATTCGCAGGAGCACGGCGGCACTGTCGAGATCCGGCACGATTTTATCTATGCCCATGGAATGCAACTGCAGCTTGGGCAGGTTGGCGCCCATGTCGGCGTTGCCCTCGTTGGTACAAACAATCACGGCCCCTTCACTGGCAACGGCCATGTTAACCCCTGTCATGGCAGCATCTGCGCTGAGGAATTGCTCCCGCAGGTGCGCACGGGCGGCGCGGGTCAACCGGGTTGGGTCGCTCTCACCCTTTGGTGTGCCGAGCTTTTCGTGAAAGAGGTCACCCACTTCTTCTTTTTTCATGTGAATGGCGGGCACAACAATGTGGGAAGGCGGCTGGTGATTGAGCTGAATAATACGCTCACCCAAGTCCGTATCTATCACCTCAATGCCTTTTCCCTCAAGGAATGGATTGAGGTGGCACTCTTCGGTGAGCATGGACTTGGACTTCACCAGCTTTTTCACGCCATGGCGGGAGAGAATGTCGTGCACTATGCGATTGTGCTCGGCGCCATCTTTGGCCCAGTGCACCTGTACGCCCTGGGAGAGGCACTTGGCTTCAAAGGCCTCGAGATAGCTTGGCAGCTCCCTCAAGGTATGGAGTTTTATCTGGGAGCCGAGTGCGCGCAAGGATTCCCATTCCGGCAGGCTGGAGGCGGCTCTGTCGCGTTTTTCCCTGAGTACCCACAGGGCTTTGGAGTGCCAATCTACGCGGCTTTCGTCGCGGCAAAAAATGTCGGCGGCTTTGGCATGGGTCTGAATGACTTTTTGCATGCGGTTTCCCCTGTTACAGAGCGTCGTTGAGAATTTGCGCCAGATGGCGGGTCTCGATGGGCAATTGTCTGCGGCGAATGGTACCGTCCAGGTGCATCAGGCAACTGGGGTCAAAACCCACCACATAGTCAGCTCCGGTGTTGGCGTGGGCCTGGGCCTTGTCTTTGCCCATTTTGGCCGATACAGCGCCTTCATCGACACTGAAAGTACCGCCAAAGCCACAGCATTCATCCAGACGCTCGGGGTAGCAAATCTTTACGCCGTCGATGCGCGACAGCAAGGCTTCCATCTTGTTGTAACGTGGGCCCATGTATTCACTCGGCGCCGCCAGATCCAGCATTCGGATGCCGTGGCAGGACAGTTGCAGGCTGAGTTTTTTGGGAACCGGACGGTTAAACTGCGTCACGGGGGCCACGTCGTGTAAAAACTCGGTCAGCTCGTAGAGCTTGTCGATAACGGCCTGGGCTTCGGGGCTCTTGTCGAACTCGTGAAAGTTTTCCTTGGCCGCCACCAGGCAGGAGGCTGCCGGGCAGACGATGGCATCACACTCCACGCCCTTGAAGGCATTGAGCAGTTTCAGGGTGGTGTTTTTGGCTTCGTTAAAGCAACCCGAGTTGGTCATTGGCTGACCGCAGCAGGTTTGCCCCTGGGGGAAGATGACCTGATGGCCGAGTTTTTCCAGCAGCGAGAGCGTGGCAATGGCCACCTCGGGCATCATCTGGTTTACCAGGCAAGGCGTGAAGAGGGCTATTTTCATCGTTGATTGTCCCATGTGTGCCGACATGCAAAGAATAGTATGCCTTTAAGGCATACCTGTTATGGCATTTCACTATAGGCCTAATGCCCCCAATAAAATAGTGGTAATTAAGTAAATGCGATGGCGCTTTTTTGCAAAAATGCAAATATTGCAACATCCTGTTATTTAAATAAAAAAGCCGTCGTGTTGACGGCTTTTTGTATTGGAGATATTCGGATTTACCGCTGTTTATCCGCGGCTGCATTCTTCCAGCAAATACACCAGGTGGCGGTAAGAAATACCACTGTGTTTCGACAGGCCCACTTCGCACATACGATTGGCATAGTAGCCTTCGGTGGCTGCAGCGGGCAGCAGCTTTTTGATGTTTCTCAGCGCCGATGCATTGATTTCAGGCTTGTACAGGCCCTTTTCACCGGCATAGCCGCAACACTCAATACCTGCTGGTTTATGCACCTCTTTGGCGCAGGTATCGGCAATGGCCTGCATCTTGGCCTCTACCTTGAGATGGCGGGCACTGCAACCCAGGTGCAGGGTGACCAGCGGCTTTTGGCGGATGCTCAGCCGTGACAGGACGTCATCGTGCAGGAACTCCACCAGATCGAGGATTTCCACGTCCGGATCGCCACCCAGAGTACGCTTGGTACAGGACAGGGCATCCACCACCACCTTGAGCTTACCGTTTTCCGACTTGGCCTTGAGCGCCTCAATGAGCTCCCGGCGTTTGCCATCGGCATTCTTGAAATCGCCCTTGGATTCCCACATCTGGCCACAGCAGAGGCTGCGGGTATGTTCGGGGATCACCACGTTGTAGCCGGCGCGCTCGAGCACCTGCACCACAACCTCCGGCAGCGGACGCTTGTCCTTGTCCAGTGGCGTGGGGCCAAAGGTGCGACCACCACAAGCCGGGAAGTACACCAGGGTTTCCTGGCCAACCTTGTGGGGTGGCAGTTTGGGCAAAGCCCCACCTTTGGGGAAACTCGGATCCCAGTAAGGCACTTCCTTGGACACCATGCGGCCCACTTTCATCAGTGCCGAGGTGACTGTATCGCCGGTGAGTTTGTGAATAACGCCCAGGGTATCAAAGCCTGTGCTTATTACCTGGTTAACGGCGCCAAAGTGCTTGGCCTGGAAGTCCAGCACCTTTTGCTCTGTGGTGCTGATATAGGGGGTTCTGAGCTTACGCACCAGTTGGCCCATGCTGTTGTCCACCGGGCAGGCGATAGTACATAGCTGACAGGCGGCGCAGGTGTCCACCACGTCGTACTTGGCGGCATCCCGCATGCGGCTGGCGGCTTCCTCATCACCGCTGGCCTCGAGGCGACTGATTTCCCGCAGGGTCGCAATACGCTGTCTTGGGGTCAGGTTCAGTGCTGAGGTTGGGCAGGTCTTTTCGCAGAATCCACACTCGATACACTTGTCCACCAGGTCGTCTACCACGGGGCAGGGCTTGATGTTTTTCACGTGAACAGTGGCATCGTCGTTAAGGATCACGCCGGGGTTTAACAGGCCGCTTGGGTCAAACAGCGACTTGATGCTCTTCATCAGGGTGTAGGCTTCGCTGCCCCATTCCATTTCCACAAAGGGGGCTACCGCGCGGCCTGTACCGTGCTCGGCCTTCATGGAGCCGTCGTACTTGTTGATCACCATTTCCGCCACCGCCTGCATAAAGCCGTGGAAGCGGTCGATATCGCCCTGGCTTGCAAAGGTGGGGGTGATGATAAAGTGGAAGTTACCTGCCAGAGCGTGGCCGTAGATCACGCCTTCCGGATAGCCGTGCTCATGGAACAGCGCAGTAAGGTCTTTGGCGGCTGCCGCCAGATGCTGCACCTCAAAGGCCACATCTTCAATGATGACGGAGCTGCCCTTTGGACGCTCGCCACCGATGATGGGAAAGAGCCCTGAGCGCATCGCCCAGTACTTGCTGTAGACGGCCGGATCGGTACTGAACACTATGGGGCGTTCGGTGGGTATATGGGCAATCTTGCCAATCACTTCTTCGGTATAGGCCTGAAGCGTATCTGCATCCGCAGCGCGGGATTCAATCAGCAAAATGGCTGCACCTTCGGGCAGGCTTGAGAGCCAGTCCGGCATGCCTTTTTTCCCGGTGACGGCACGAATGGATGCCCAGTCAAGCAGCTCGGCAGCCGCCACGCTCTTGCCAATCAGGAAGGGAATGGCACTGGCCGCCTCTTCCATAGAGAAAAACACCGCCATGGCCGATGCTTTAAAGCGGGCCTCATCCACAGTGTGATAAGTGACCTGCTCGACAAAGCCCAGCGTACCCTCGCTGCCCACCATCAGGTGATTGATGATGTCGAAGGGGCTGCTGAAATCCACCAGGGCATTAAGGCTGTAACCTGTGGTGTTTTTGATGGCGTACTTTTTACGGATCCGCGCGGCCAGGCCATGGTTGGCTTTGACCATGGCGGCCAGATTGCTCAGGTCGTTCAGCAGGGCGCCGTGGCTTTGCTCAAAGGCCTGTCTGGAGGCGTCAGAGCCCGTGTCCAGCACAGTGCCATCTGCCAACACCATGCGCAGAGAGTCTATAGTCTGATAACTGTTTTGTGCGGTGCCGCAGCACATGCCGGAGGCATTGTTATTGACGATGCCACCAATCATGGCCGAAGCCAGGGTTGCCGGGTCCGGTCCGATTTTTTTGTCCAGTGCCTTCAGTGCGGCGTTGGCGTCGGCGCCAATCACGGCCGCGCCCAGGCTCACCTTGGTGCCATCGCTGCTGACGTTAAGCTGACGAAAGCCATCATGGCCGAGCATCAACAGTATGCCAGGGCCGATGGCCTGACCAGACAGACTGGTACCGGCGGCGCGGAAGGTGACAGGAGCGCCATGATCTCTGGCGATAGCCAGAGTCTGCTGTACTTCGTCGAGGGAGTCGGCATGCACGACTACTTCGGGAACGATACGAAAATAGCTGGCGTCCGTTGACCAGGCGAAACGCCTGACGGGATCGTCACTGACTGCTTGGGGGCCCAAACGGCTTTTGAGCGCCTCGATAACCGCTTTGTAATCGACAGACATAGTTTGCTCTCTACACAGGTGACTCAAATTGGAGTCGTCAATCCATTGGGCCAGCCAAACCAGGCTGGCCCCTTATGACTTCAGCGGGATTAGAATCCGCCCCAAAGGGTTGCTATGGTGCCGGCAAGCAGGGCATACCCAAGCGCAACCGGCATGGTTTTACGAATAATTTCTGACTCACGTCCGGCCATGCCAACTACAGTGGCGGCGGCGACCACGTTCATTACGCACATCATGTTACCGGCGTTGGCCCCTATGCCCTGCAGCGCCAGGGTCAGCGCGTGGTTGGCGCCGATGTTGTCGGCCACGCTGTACTGCAGGCCAGAGAACATCATATTGGAGAAGGTAGCGCTACCGGACAGGAAGGCACCGAAGATACCGACCACTGGCGCCATCCAGTTCCATACAGCGCCCATGGAGCCCGCGAGCATATCGGCCAGTGCCACAGGCATGGAGGCGAGTCCCGCCTCATTGGCGCCTGAGTTCAGGAAGATTTTCACCATGGGCACCGAGGCACCAAGAGAAATCACAGTTGGGATCATGGACTTGAGTGACACGGTCACAGAGTTGCGCATGGCATCAGAGCGCATTTTGAACAGCACAAAACCCAGCAGACACACCAGCACAAAGAAGGCACCAGGTGCATAGAGGGTCGCAAAGCTGGCTTTCAGATCAGTGCCCAACAAGTGAGTCCAGCTGATGTTAAAGCCGCCAAGCCAGGCTTTGAGGGGCGCTATGGTGCGGCTGGCAACCAGCAGGGCGGCCATCACGAGGTAAGGCGTCCAGGCAGCCAGCTGACTGAAACGTACCTCGGTATGGGGGACATCGTTACCGTTCTCGGTGGTTTCTTCAAAATCGTGCCAGGAGGTTTTGGGCAGCAGCCAGCCTTTGCGGGCAACAGGGATGACCATCGCCATACCAATCAGGGCACCGATTACCGAAGGAAACTCGGGACCGGCGACAAAGTTGATGATCCACGCAGGCACAGTAAAGGCAAGGCCCGCAAAGATGGCAAATTTCCAGATGGCGAGGCCTTCGGCAAAGGACTTCTTACGGCCAAAGAAACCGGTCAGGACACTGACCATGACCAGAGGGACCAGGGTACCGGTAATGAGGTCGATGGTTATCATGTGCATGGCGATATAGCGGGCATAGTCGCTGAAGTGGCCACCATGTTCGGCAATCTGGGCTGCCGCCATGCTGGTACCGCCTTCAATCAGGCCTTGCTCCATACCAAAGAGCACTGGCAAACCGATGGCACCGAAAGACACACAGGCCGAGTCGGCAATCAGTGCCACCACGGCTGCGGCCACAGGTGGAATGCCCAGCAGCACCAACAAGGGCGCGCCAATGGCGGCGGGAGTACCAAAGCCAGCAGAACCTTCAATAAAGGCGCCGAACAGCCAGCAGATGATGATGACCTGCACCCGTGCATCGGCACTGATATTGGTAAAACCGGCGCGGATGGTATCCATGGCACCGGAATACTTGAGGGTGTTCAGCAGGAACACCGCCCCGAAGATGATGGACAGTGGCGTCAGGGCTGACAGCAGGCCCTCCACCACGGATGCGGCCAGCATTTGGGTATCCATTTGCCAGACAAGAATAGCGGCGAGCGCCGTGACCACCGCCGAAATGGGCATGGCCTTGGATGCAGGGAGCCTGAGCAGTACTAGGAACAGCATAACGCTGATCACAGGTGACAAGCTGGCGAGAAGTTGAACGAATGTCATGATTGCCTCTTCTTTGGTTGCGTGTTGTTGCCGACATCGCTGTCGACCCATCGCCCTGATTATTGTTTTGCGCGGCGATTTGCATGGCTAACTAAACGTTGTTTGGCCGATCAAAAACTTGATACAGATCATTGGTAACAACAAACCCCCGAGCAATATCAGGCATTGGGAGTTCTCTCCAGTCGTCTTTTGGCTGGAATGTGATCTCCGTCGGCTTTGTTTTGCTATCCTTTATCGCATTAGGTAATAAGAACCGGTGGTTCTATTTATTTATGTGCAAAAAAGCCCGCTATGATGGCATAAACGGAAAAATCTGATCTTATTATTTCAGCTCTGTAGTTTAACTCGTCATTAATCAGCTGCTGCTAATGAGCGTTTCGTCACAAAATTTGGTAAGACCAATTTATTGAAAGCCATTCATTGATGTTAATTGTCTGATATTTAGTGTTGTTTTTGCGTTTAAAATTCGGCGCGTGGTTGAGCGCTGCCACTGCTGCAGGGTAGGGCTACACCGGCCAAAATCTTGTTGAGTTTCGGTTTTGAAACTGCGACTGGTTATATTTCAGGGGATAATCAGAAAAGTTTGCTGCCCCAGCCCAGTTTGTTTCTCAGCACGTGGAAGTAATTGTAGTTTTTGGGATGGATGAGGCGCAGGCGTTCACTGCTTTGGCGAATAAAAATCTCATCCCCGGGCAAGACCGCCAGGGTGACGTGACCATCGCAGCTCACTTCGAGGTTCTCACCGTTTTCCGGTGAGACCACCAGTTTGATGGTGGAATTGGCATCCACCACTATCGGGCGGCAGGAGAGGGTATGGGGGAACATGGGCACCAAAATCAGCGCCTGAAGGTTGGGTGTCAAAATGGCACCGCCCGCTGAAAGCGAGTAGGCCGTTGAGCCTGTGGGAGTGGAGACTATCATGCCGTCGGCACGCTGGGAGTACATAAACTGATTGTCGATATAGACTTCGTACTCAATCATATGGGCAATTTTGCCCGGGTGCAGTACGGCCTCGTTGACGGCGGTGTTGCTGGCTTTCATGGTGCCATGGCGGTGCACTTCGGCTTCAAGCAAAAATCTGTGCTCAGTGATGAACTCGCCGTCGAGCACGGCCGCCAGGCTTTCTTCGAAACCGTCGGGTGGCAGGTCGGTTAGAAATCCCAGATTGCCGCGGTTAACCCCAATCACGCCCACATCGAAACGGGCCAGCACCCGGGCGGCGCCCAACATATTGCCATCGCCACCCACCACAATCGCCAAATCACAGCGATTGCCGATGGCCAATAAATCGACCGCTTCCACCTTGGCGCCCAGCTCCCCGGCGACTCTTTCTTCCACAAGTACTTCATAGCCCTGACTGCCGAGCCAGTGATGTAAACGCTTGAGCGTCAGGTTGGTACCGTTGTGGTGGGGTTTGCCGATCAGGCCGATGGTGTGGAATTGGGATGTCATATCGCGGAAACTGCGCCTTCAAGGCCTTGAAACGCCAGAATTGATCCCCATAATATGCCCTGTGTATGCAGAAACAAAGCATTTTTAGCTTGGAGTAGAGATGAGCAACGAATCGACCAACCCCCAACAAGAGCCCCTGGAACAGGTACAGGACACCGAAGTCGTCACTGATGAGGCGGCGCTGGTAGATGAGCTGACCCAGGCAAACTTCCGTATCGAGGAGTTGGAGCAGGCTCTGGCCGCTGCCGAAGCCAAGGTGGAAGAGCAAAAGGACTCTGTTGTCCGAGCCGCCGCCGAAGTGGATAACATCCGTCGCCGTGCCGCCATGGATGTGGAAAAGGCCAACAAGTTTGCCCTCGAAAAATTTGCCAACGAGCTGTTGCCGGTCCTGGATAACATGGAGCGCGCACTGGCAGGCACCAACGCCGAAGACGAAGCCACCAAGGCCATGTACGAAGGCGTGTCTCTGACCATGAAGACTCTGGTCAATGCCGTGGAAAAGTTTGGCGTGAAAGTGGTGGACCCCATGGGCCAGCCCTTTAATCCAGAACAGCATCAGGCCATTGGCATGCAGCCAAACCCCGAGGTGCCAGCCAATCATGTGATGGTGGTTCTGCAAAAAGGCTATGAGCTCAATGGCCGTTTGCTGCGTCCAGCCATGGTGATGGTATCTCAGGGCGGCGGTGTAGACACTCAGGCCTGATGAACCGTCAGCTAACAAAAAGGACTGCCGAGGCAGTCCTTTTTTTGGTCGCGGCTTAATATCAGCTCTCGACAAAGGCGCGGATTTGCCCCTCGATACCGGCCGCATCCAGACCCAGCTCGCTCAGGATTTCTTCCGGGCCACCGTGCTTGATAAATTCATCGGGGATACCGATTTGCAGCAGGGGCTTCAGGCGGTTCTTGCTTGCAAGGAACTCAAGCACACCTGAGCCGGCGCCGCCCATGACGGCGTTCTCTTCCACTGTCACCAGCACATCGTGGCTGGCGGCAAGCTCCAGCAGCAAGGTTTCATCCAGTGGTTTCACGAAGCGCATATCGGCCACTGTGGCATTGAGGGACTCTGCTGCCATCAAGGCGGCGGCCAGGGTGGTGCCAAAGTTGAGGATGGCAATCTTCTCACCCTGACGACGCATCACCCCTTTGCCGATGGGCAGGGCTGTCATCTCTTCAATCTGCTCGGCACCTGTGGCGCTGCCCCTTGGGTAACGCACTGCGCTTGGGCCTTCGTTGTAGCTGTAACCGGTGTAGAACATCTGGCGGCATTCGTTTTCATCGCTTGGCGCCATGATCACCATATTGGGGATGCAACGCATGTAGCTTAAATCGAAGGCGCCCTGATGGGTTGCCCCGTCGGCCCCGACAATACCACCACGGTCGATGGCAAAAAGCACCGGCAGTCGTTGCAACGCCACATCGTGGATGAGCTGGTCGTAGCCGCGCTGCAGGAAGCTGGAGTAAATCGCCACCACGGCCTTGTAACCTTCACAGGCGAATCCGGCGCCCAATGTCACGGCATGCTGCTCTGCGATGGCCGCATCGAAATATTGCTGCGGGAAGCGCTGAGAGAATTCCACCATGCCAGAGCCTTCGCGCATGGCCGGGGTAATGGCGAGCACTTTCTCGTCCTTGGCGGCGATATCACACAGCCACTTGCCGAACACCTGGGAGAAGGTGGGTAAACCGGGCTTGGTCGCCGGCTTACGGAACTGGGTGGGGTCGAACTTGGGCACAGCGTGCCAGCCGATAGGATCTTTCTCGGCGGGTTCGTACCCCTTGCCCTTTTTGGTCATGATGTGCAGGAACTGCGGGCCCTTGAGGTCACGCATGTTATTCAGGGTTTCCACCAGCCCATTAACATCATGGCCGTCGATGGGGCCTATGTAGTTAAAGCCAAGCTCTTCGAACAGGGTACCAGGTACTACCATACCCTTTAGGTGTTCTTCGGTACGCTTGGCCATTTCCTTAATCACAGGCATGCCCTTGAGTACCTTCTTGCCACCTTCGCGAATGGTGGTGTAGAGGCGTCCGGACATGAGTTTGGCCAGATGGTTATTCAGTGCGCCGACATTTTCAGAGATAGACATCTCATTGTCATTGAGCACCACTAACATGTCTTTGTGCAGGTCACCCGCGTGGTTCAGGGCCTCAAAAGCCATACCGCCGGTAATGGCGCCATCACCAATCACGGCAACCACTTTACGGCCCTGGGCTTCTTTCTCGGCGGTGACTGCCATGCCAAGGGCGGCAGAAATCGAGGTGCTGGAATGGCCAACACTGAAGGTGTCGTATTGACTCTCTTCGCGCCAGGGGAAAGGGTGCAGGCCATTCTTCTGGCGAATGGTGTGCATCTTGTCGCGGCGGCCGGTGAGGATTTTATGGGGATAGGCCTGATGGCCCACGTCCCAAATCAGGCGGTCGAAGGGAGTGTTGTACACATAATGCAGCGCAACGGTCAGTTCGACCGTGCCGAGGCCAGAGGCGAAATGGCCGCTGGAGATGCCCACTGAGGTCAGCAAAAACTGCCTGAGTTCATCTGAAAGCTGTTTCAATGCCGACTGAGGCAGCTGGCGCAGCTCTTCCGGGGTGCTCGCCAAGGCAAGCAATGGATAATTCGAAATGTCCAAACTCATAGCGAGATTCTTTTCTTTCTTATACTCGTCGCGCGACGATATAACGGGCAAAGTCTGCAAGTAGCTGACTATTGTATGGCATTTTAGCCAGCGCTGATAGTGCGTCGGCTACCAGTGCATCGGCAGTTTGCCGGGCGCCATCGAGCCCCAGCAATTTAGGATACGTGCTCTTGTTGGCATCCAGATCAGATCCCTGCGGCTTACCGATTTCTTCGGTGGTTGCCGTGATATCCAGGATGTCGTCCTGTACCTGAAACGCCAGGCCAATGGCATCGGCATAGGCTCGAAGTGCAGCCGTGTCGGTGTCGGAGGCATCGGCGGCAATCAGTGCCAGCTCCACGGCGGCACGAATCAGGGCGCCGGTTTTCAGGTTGTGCAGCCGGGTCAGCTCGTCGAGGCTGATGCTCTTACCTTCACCGGCAAGATCCAATGCCTGTCCGCCACACATGCCCAGATATCCCGACGCCTTTGCCAGGGCCGCAATCATGGCGACCTGCGCTTTTGGGGCGAGGCCTGCATCGGCTTCGCTGATGATTTCAAAGGCCAGGGTTTGCAATGCATCACCGGCGAGTATTGCCGTGGCTTCATCGAAGGCAATGTGTACCGTAGGTTTGCCACGGCGCAGGTTGTCGTCATCCATGGCGGGCAAATCATCATGGATAAGGGAATAGGCATGAACACATTCAACGGCGGCGGCCAGTCGGTCCAGCTTGGCTTTATCCACCCCGAGCAATTCACCCACGGCATACACAAGGAAGGGGCGTATACGTTTACCGCCAATCAGGGCACCATGGCGCATGGCGGCCTTCAACGCGGGTGCGGTTTGAGGCAATGCATCTATATGTGCGGCAAGGACAGCGTCGACCCGGGTCTGGCAGTCGGCGAGGGCAAGTTTGAGCATTATTCTCCCTCTGGTAAAAAGTCGTCGAGTGGTGCATCCGGGGCCTGGCTCAGCAGGATGGCCACTTTTTGTTGGGCTTGTTCCAGCTTTGCCTGACTGGCTCGCACCAGCCCGATCCCCCGCTCGAATTGTTTCAACGCATCGTCCAATGAGACGTCGCCCTGCTCCAACTCAGTGACTATGCGTTCCAGCTCTGCCAAAGATGCTTCAAAACTCAAATTTTCCGGTTTTTTGGCCACGGTATTTTTTCCTGCTGTGTCGGCGTGCACAAGGTATCTCACGAGGCTGACAGGGTCAAATTATGCGGGGGAATATTTGCCTTGGAGCACGCTTTGTTGCTGAATTTTTGTTAGAAAAAATAAATTGGCGCTAAACTTGCCGAAGCGCTGTCCGATAAATGAGAATAGCGACAGGGTCTTGAACCTCCGTCCTTTGTTATAGGTTTTGACATAATACCTGAGAGTGACCCTGGATTTTTGGCTTGCCGTTGGTTTCCTTTGCCTTCGGTTCTCATGACTGCGTAATTAAGGAGCATCTGTGGATTTAGCAACCCTCATTGGTCTGTTGGGCGCTTTTGCCTTTGTGCTGATGGCGATGGTGACCGGCGGCGGTCTGGCCATCTTCGTGGATGTTCCTTCCGTATTTATCGTCTTTGGTGGCTCTCTGTTTGTGGTGATGATGAAATTCAACCTCAAACAATTTTTCGGGGCAGTAAAGATTGCCGCCAAGGCGTTTATGTTCAAAATCGACAAGCCCGAAGAGCTGATTGAGCAGTCAGTTGCCATGGCCGATGCGGCCCGTAAAGGGGGCTTTCTGGCGTTGGAAGAGGCACAAATTTCTAACAGTTTTATGCAAAAGGCAGTCGATATGCTGGTGGATGGTCACGATGGCGATGTGGTGCGTGAAGCCCTGGAAAAGGACATTGCCCTCACCGAAGAGCGCCACAGAACCGGTATTGGCATCTTCAAAGCCTTTGGTGATGTGGCCCCGGCGATGGGCATGATTGGTACCCTGATTGGTCTGGTGGCTATGCTCTCCAACATGGACGACCCCAAATCCATTGGTCCTTCAATGGCGGTGGCCTTGCTGACCACTCTTTACGGAGCCGTTATTGCCAACATGGTGGCTATTCCCATTGCCGACAAGCTGTCACTGCGCATGAGTGAAGAAATGCTTAACCGCAACCTTATTATGGATGCGGTGCTGGCGATTCAGGACGGTCAAAACCCCAGGGTGATTGAAGGTTTCCTGAAAAACTATCTGGCGGAAAAATCCCGCAAGATAGATACCACGGACGGAGAATAGCGCTATGGCCAAGGCCAAGTGCAACTGTCCTCCACCGGGAGCGCCTCTGTGGCTTGCCACCTTTGCCGACCTGATGTCGCTCTTGATGTGTTTTTTCGTGCTGCTGCTGGCATTTTCCGAAATGGATGTGATGAAATTCAAGCAGATAGCCGGTTCCATGAAGTATGCATTCGGGGTGCAGAATAAGGTTGAGGTAAAAGATATTCCCAAGGGTACCTCGGTGATTGCCCTGGAATTTCGTCCCGGCAAACCCGAGCCCACCCCCATTGAAATCATCAATCAGCAAACCAATGAGATGACCGAACCCATCCTCGATTTCCAGGAAGGGGAGAGTGAGAGTGCCGGCGGTGTGCAGCAGCAACAGGGTTCGCAGCGCGGCGGTGAAGCTTCATCGACAGCACAGGAAACGGCTGAAAGTACCCAGAGCGATTCCTCTTCATCCCAGGAGCTTATCAACCAGCAGGTGAAGAAAATGGCTGAGCAGCTCAATGAAGAAATTGTTGATGGTGCCATTGAAATTGAATCTCTTGGCCAACAAATCATTATTCGTATCCGCGAGAAAGGCGCATTCGGCTCTGGTTCGGGATTCCTGCAACCCAGGTTCAGACCCGTTATTCGCTCCGTGGGTGAATTGTTAAAGGATGTCCCCGGCATCATTACCGTCTCGGGTTACACCGATGACATGCAAATCAGCAACGAGCTTTACAGCTCAAACTGGGACCTCTCCAGTAAGCGCGCTGTGTCGGTTGCCCACGAGCTGGTAAAGGTAAAAGGCTTTGACCCATCCCGGATGAAGGTGGTGGGCATGGGGTCCAACAACCCCTTGGTGCCCAATGAATCCGCCGAAAATCGGGCCCGCAACCGCCGGGTGGAGATTGCCATTGAGCAGGGCAAACCCAAAGAGTCCGATGAAATACAGGTTGGCACCGATAGCGGTAATTAACCTTCGCCCTTAAGGCCCGGCCACTGCGCCGGGCTTTTTATTTGTGTTTGTGTCCGGCGTTGAGGTGTTTATTTGATGGCGGGAGTTGGTGCCGGGCGTCATTTTCACTCTATCCAGGCGTGCAACTGAGCTGACAGTGATAGCTGCCTCTGCCCCTCGGGGCCGCTTTTTGATATACTCCCGCGATTATCTTTTAGTTTGAACTTTAACCCTCGGCGCAAGCCTGTTTTTTGGAAGTCCCATGAAGTTTATCGTTAAGCTGTATCCCGAAATCATGATTAAGAGCAAACCGGTAAGAATGCGTTTTACCAAGATGCTCGAGTCCAACATCCGCAACGTGCTGAAAAAAATCGATGAGGATGCCAAGGTACAGCGCCAATGGGACAAGATCATGGTCAAGGTACCCAAGGACAAGCCGGAACTCACAGCGCTTTTTGCCGAGCGTCTGGCCCATATCCCGGGTATTCATCATGTACTGCAGGTGGCCGAGTACGACTTTGAGACCGTGGATGATATCTATCAGCTCGCGCTGCCTGTGTATCGCGACATGCTCAAAGACAAAACCTTTTGTGTGCGGGTAAAGCGTTCAGGTCAACACGACTTCAACTCCATCGAGGTTGAGCGCTATGTTGGCGGTGGTTTGAACCAGTTTACCGAAGCCAAGGGCGTGCAGCTGAAGAACCCGGACGTGACCATTCAGCTTGAAATCGACCGCGACAAGCTTTACATGGTCAGCCAGCGCATCGAGGGTTTGGGGGGCTTCCCCATTGCCGCTCAGGAAGACGTGCTGTCTTTGATTTCCGGCGGCTTTGACTCGGGCGTGGCCAGCTTCCAGTTTATTAAAAAGGGTTCCCGTACCCATTATTGCTTCTTCAACCTCGGTGGTGCCCAGCACGAAATTGGCGTGAAACAAGTGGCCTACCACCTGTGGAAGACCTACGGCGAGTCGCACAAGGTGAAGTTTGTCTCTGTGCCCTTCGAAGAAGTGGTAACAGAAATCCTCGAGCGCATTGAAAACGGTCAGATGGGTGTGGTTCTTAAGCGTATGATGATGCGCGCCGCCACCCGTGTGGCCGATCGCATGGGCATTCAGGCTCTCGTTACCGGTGAGAGCCTGGGCCAGGTGTCGAGTCAGACCCTGACCAACCTGAATGTGATTGACCGCTGCACCGATCTCTTGATCCTGCGTCCGCTCATCAGCATGGATAAACCGGACATTATCCGCGAAGCCCGCCGCATCGGTACCGAAGATTTTGCGGCGTCCATGCCCGAGTATTGTGGTGTGATTTCCCAGCGCCCTACGGTAAAAGCGGTACTCTCCAAGGTGGAAGCCGAAGAGCAGAAGTTCTCGGAAGACTTGCTCGATCGTGTGCTGGCGAAAGCCGAAGTCATTGATATCCGTGATATTGCCGTTGCAACCAGTGAGCGAGTGACCGAAACCGAAACAGTATCCAGCGCGGCCGGAAATGAAGTTATTATCGACATCCGAGCGCCGGAAGAAGAAGAGTCCAGACCCCTGGACGTGGACGGCGTTGAAGTGAAGGTGATCCCCTTCTTCAGGCTGGCCACCGCGTTTGCCGAGCTCGATAAAGACAAAACTTACCTGCTTTACTGCGAGCGAGGCGTGATGAGTAAGCTGCAAGCCCTGTATTTGCAGGAGCAGGGCTACAGCAATGTGAAGGTATATCGTCCCTGAGCAGGCGCTGAACCTTCAGGCGGCATTACGCAAAGGGCACCGATAAAAATAGCAGTGTCCCGAACGACATGCCGCCAGCCTCAAGCTGATTGCTGGTCTCAAGCCGATTGCTGGTCTCAAGCCGACAGTTAGCCGCAAGACAGGCTTTCACAGTTCAGGGATTAAATTCATACAACAAAAAAGCCGCATCATTGCGGCTTTTTCTATTTACCAGTGTGTTCGTATTAACCGGCAATCAATTCGATTTGTTACTCGGCCTTGGTCGCAGTGGCGTCGCTTTTGGCGTCTTCCTGATTGGCCAGCAGCAGGGTCGCGCCCTGGTTATCGGCGCGCAGCTCGTCCTGGATTTTGGCCATGCTCAGGGTCAGCTCAGAGGTGATGGATTCATGCAGGGCTTCAGTATCAAAGACAATGGCATCAGCGCTCAGGGTGGTGGTTTCTTGGTTGGCACTGGCGGTTGCACAAAAAGCAGCAAGCAGCATCAGGGCAAAAGCGGATTTCAGGTTCATCATGGTAAGCGCCTCCGGGCGTATCAGTTGGGTCACCCCTTCGCTTCATCTGTCAGCGTATCCGGGGTCGCTCGTCAGGCATGCTTACTCCGATTAAAAGCCGCCCGACCATCTCGTTTGTTGGCGCAAAATTTACGCAAAAAGCCTTTCATTAACAAACGATAAAATGTAACAATGCGGATTAGAAAAACTAATTAAAAAATGAGAGTGGGATCACCATGTCAAGACGACTTCCTCCACTGAATGCCGTAAAGGCCTTTGAGGCCGCTGCACGGCACCTGAGTTTTACCCGCGCCGCCGAAGAACTCTTTGTTACCCAGGCGGCGGTGAGCCATCAAATTAAGGCGCTGGAAGACTTTCTGGGATTAAAATTATTTCGGCGAAAGAACCGTTCTTTGCTGCTCACCGAAGAGGGGCAGAGCTACTTTCTCGACATCAAGGATATTTTTACCCAACTGTCCGACGCCACCGACCGTTTGCTGGCCCGCAGTGCCATTGGCTCGTTGACCGTGAGTATGTCGCCCAGTTTCGCGATTCAGTGGTTGGTGCCAAGACTTGCCAAATTCAGCGAGAAGAATCCCGACATCGACGTGCGCATCAAGGCGGTGGACAGTGAAGAGGGGTCTCTCACTGATGACGTGGATGTGGCCATCTATTATGGGCAGGGCAGTTGGCCAGGGCTCAGGGCCGATAAACTGCGTAACGAAGTACTCATCCCCGTGTGTTCCCCCATGCTGCTCAATGGCCCCAAGCCCCTTGAGAAGCCCGCAGATCTTAAGCATCACACCCTGCTGCACGACATGAGCCGTCACGACTGGCAGGCCTGGTTTCGCCAATGTGGCGTCACCGACGTGAACGTGAACCAGGGACCGATTTTCAGTCATTCGTCATTGGTATTGCAGGCCGCTGCCCATGGTCAGGGTGTGGCGCTGGGGTACAGCGTACTGGCCCGCCCGGACATCAAAGCCGGTCGCTTGGTGGTGCCCTTTCAGGAAGTGTTGGTGAGTAAAGATGCCTACTATCTGGTATGCCAGCAAAACCATGCCGAGCTTGGCAAAATAGTGGCGTTCCGTGAATGGATGCTGGACATGTTTGCTGAGGAGTCACGCAGTGAACTCTTGCCCGCCTGAAGCCCTTAACCAGATAAACACAGCGCTGCCATCCTGGCTTAAGCTCGATGGCGAGCCCGGGGATGTGATGGTGCTCTTTGCCCACGGCGCCGGTGCCGACATGGACTCGGACTTTATGGCGGCTATGGCTTCAAGGCTTGCCAGCCAGGGGGTGGCTGTGGTGCGTTTTAACTTTCCCTATATGGAGCAGCGCAAGCTTGACGGCAAGCGCCGTCCTCCCAACCGTGCCCCTGCGCTGCTCGAGTGCTTTCGCGAAGCCATTGCCATGGTTCAGACGACCTACGGGCCAAAACGATTGTTTCTGATGGGTAAATCCATGGGCGGGCGCATGGCTGCCATCCTGGGCGCTGAGTTTGATGTCGCGCAGATTGCAGGCATTCTTTGTTTGGGTTACCCCTTTTTGCCGCCCAAGGGGAAAGAAGTTCGCCTTGAGCCCTTGGCGAATTGCCAGCTGCCACTTTTGATAGTGCAGGGTGAGCGTGACAGCTTTGGCACCAGGGCGCAGGTTGCGGCCTGGGATGTGCCAACAGCCGTGAAATTCTGCTGGATTGCCGATGGCGATCACAGCCTGACACCACGCAAGTCGTCAGGGCTTACCGAAGCGGATAACCTGAAGGCTGCTGCATCAGCCTGCCTTGAATTTATGGAGAAATGAATGAATAGGGGTTTGTTTTTATTCGCATCTGTGACCGGTTTTCTCGCCGTCGCCCTCGGTGCTTTTGGTGCCCATGGCCTTAAAAATCTGGTGAGTGCCGAGATGGTTTCAGTGTTTGAATTGGCGGTTGAATACCAGTTTTACCATACCTTTGCCTTGCTCGCCGTCGCACTCGCCTGGCCCCATATTGCCTCCCGATTACTGAGCTGGGCGGCCGGTTTTTTTATCGCCGGTATGGCGCTCTTTTCTGGCTCTTTGTACGCTCTGGTCATGACGGGAGCCAAATGGTGGGGGCCTGTTACCCCGCTGGGCGGAACCTGTTTGCTGCTGGGATGGTTGCTGCTCGGCGCGGCAGTATGGCGCAGCCGGGTCGTTGACGGCAAATAGCCAAGAGACGTTCGCGCTGTGATATACTCGGCGCCAATTTCTGATTTTGCGGCCTGTGGGCCGCTTTATGTTAGCGCCAACGAAGAATCGCAATGAAAAACCTGTTCTTATATTGCCGTGCCGGTTACGAAAAAGACTGCGCGGCCGAAATTCAGCAGCGGGCCGCCGAGCTTGGTATTGGTGGTTTCGTCAAAGCCAATCGCGACGATGCCTATGTGGTATTTCAGGGCTTCAGCCCCGATGATGGTGACCGTCTCGCCAAAGATCTGCCGCTGGACTCGCTGATTTTTGCCCGGCAGATGTTCGCCTGCGGCGATTTGCTCGATGACTTTTCACCGGAAGACAGGGTGACTCCTATCACTGAGAGTCTGGCGGAAATTGAACGTGCAGGGGAACTGCGGGTAGAAACCCCCGACACCAACGAAGCCAAAGAGCTGTCGGCCTTCTGCCGTAAATTCACCGTGCCCCTGCGTCAGGCGCTG
The DNA here is from genome assembly GCF_019457455.1 of Shewanella sp. FJAT-52076. Lineage (NCBI taxonomy): Bacteria > Pseudomonadati > Pseudomonadota > Gammaproteobacteria > Alteromonadales > Shewanellaceae > Shewanella > Shewanella sp. FJAT-52076. The sequence continues at coordinate 2,910,487 of NZ_CP080415.1, read as the reverse complement.
AAAAAGCGTGGCGTGCTGCTGGAGAAAGAAAGCAGCCGTCGTCCCATAGTGCATGTGTGCTTTGTGGCGCCCAACAAGGCCTTTACCGGTTATTCGTTGTCAAACAACAGCTCTCCCCACTTTATGGGGATCCCGCGGCTCAAATTCCCGTCCGATGCCCCGAGCCGTTCGACCCTCAAGCTGGATGAAGCCTTTATCCACTTTATTCCCCGCGAGGAGCATGAAACCCGTCTTCGCAGTGGCCTCAATGCGGTGGATTTGGGCGCTTGTCCCGGTGGCTGGACCTATCAACTGGTACGCCGTGGCATGATGGTACATGCCATCGATAACGGCCCCATGAACCATGATCTGATGGAGACAGGGCAGGTGACGCACCACCGCGCCGACGGATTCAAGTTTGAGCCGGCTCGCCGCAATATCTATTGGCTGGTATGTGACATGGTGGAAAAGCCCGCCCGTGTGGCTGAGTTAATGGAATACTGGGCGATTCAGGGCTGGTTTAAAGAGGCGATTTTTAACCTCAAGCTGCCAATGAAGAGTCGCTACAAAGAGGTATCGCAGATCCTCGCCAATATGCATGCCATCCTTAAGGAAAACGGCATTCACGAGTTTCATCTGGCCTGTAAGCACCTCTACCACGATCGTGATGAAGTGACTGTACATCTGTGGCTAAGACCCAGCTCTCCCTGGATTTGATAGTCACCACAAGGCTTGCATGTCTAACAAAGGCGCCCTGAGGCGCCTTTGTTAATTTTGAGATGAAACACTGGCCAGTCAAACAGACCTTTTATAACTTCTTTTCAAATAGCAGCAAGGCTCTGCCATTGTGCTCAACAACATCAAATTGCTGGTAACCCTGCTTTTTGTAGATGTGTATACCAGGTTCGTTCTCAGCGAATACATCCAGCCATATCCTGTCAGCCCCAAGATGTCGTAGGCAGTACTCCTCCATTGCCTGCATGGCTTGCTGACCTGTGCCCAGCCCCTTGCGATGCACCACAATTCGCCTGAATTCCACACTGGAGCCCTCAATGGCCAGGATAATAAAGCCGGCAACCTGCTCCCGGTGATAGATAGTCAGGTAGCAAACCTCGTCTTTTACCATTTCGGCCAGGTGCTTCTCGCGGGTGTAGGGTAGCACGTACATTGCCGTGTCCGGGGTGCTTTCCATTGCTACGAATAAGTCTACCTCGGTTACATTTGATTTGGCTAACTTAATCAAGGCGTTGTCCTTTGTGAATATCAGATCCCCCTGTGTGCTCAGTCAGATGAGTTCGCGCAAGGAGTGGCAGTGCTTTTTCATATCGGGGCAAGGATGGTTAACCGGGAAACTTGCCCGGAACTCAGGTTGAGTGTGCTCAAGACTGAATAAAAAAGCCACCCTGAAGGGTGGCTCGGAATTGGCTGCCAACTGATCTTATCAGCTGGCAGGGCAATTCATCTCGGTTACCGATTCAATCACGACTTCATCCACAGGCACATCGCTGAAGCCATTTACGTTGTGGACAGGGGCGATACTGATTTGGTCAACCACTTCCATTCCGGACAGTACCTTGCCAAATACCGCATAGCCATAGCTGCTGGCAGAATAATCCAGCTGGGGATTATCCAGTACGTTGATGAAAAACTGCGAGGTGGCCGTATCCGGTGCAGCAGTGCGAGCCATGGCCAGGGTGCCGCGATCGTTACTGAAGCCCACGCTGGCTTCGTTTTTAATGGCCGCATCCGTGTCTTTTGGCACGAGACCGCTGGTATATCCACCGCCTTGGATGACGAAGTTGTTTACCGCGCGGTGGAACAGGGTGCCATCGTAAAAGCCTTTATCGACATATTGTTTGAAGTTATTGCCGGTGATGGGGGTATTGGTCGTGTCGATGGCAAGTGTTATGTCACCAAGATTGGTGCTCATCAGATAACAGGCATCGGCTTTAAATACGACCGGGGTATCCGGTACTTCCGGCGCCGGGTCATCACTGCCACCGCCACAGGCGACCAGGTTCATGCCGATTAACAATCCTATGATTTTTTTCATCTTATATCCCTTACAGCACCTCAGGGTGCGACTGCTTTTATCTGTCTGCCGGGCACGTGGCAGGCAGGCATTGTGACCACAAATTGATGCGTGGGCAATTGCGATTGGTGGATAAATAATGAATTGATACAAAGAGATACAGTGGTTTTTGGTTTGTTGCTGCAAGGCTTTGATGGGGATGGTGGGTTAAGTGGTTGTTACTTTAGTGGGTTTTAACTGGTGATGACACCATGCTCAGCATGCAGCCTCGATATTGCCGGTGAGATGACGTCAGGCCATGGAGGGAGATGGCAACTGAGCTTATGCTGAAATTTGGGTGAGCCTTGGGTATTGGCTCCAGCGGGGAATAAAAAAGGATGAGCCTGGGCTCATCCTTTTTTATGCTGTTTGCCGCGTCAGATGACGCCGGGCACTCAGGCGAGTCTGTCGAGGACCGCTTGAGTGAAGTCGGTGGTACCGTGCGTACCGCCGAGATCGCGGGTAGTACGGTCGCCTTCTTCAATCACAGCCGCAACGGCATTGCGGATAGCCGCAGCTTTGTCAGCCATGCCGAGATATTCCAGCATCTGTACAGAAGCCAGGATCACGGAAGTGGGGTTAGCCAGGTTTTTACCGGCAATGTCCGGAGCGCTGCCGTGTACGGCTTCAAAAATGGCTGCACTGGCACCGATGTTGGCTCCGGGCGCCATACCCAGACCACCCACAAGACCGGCACACAGATCTGACAGGATGTCACCAAACAGGTTGGTGGTTACAATCACGTCGAAGTTTTCTGGGTTCATCACCAGCTTCATGCAGGTGGCGTCCACGATCATTTCTTCGGTGGTGATGTCGGGATAGCGCTGGCTTACTTCACGGGCCACTTTCAGGAACAGGCCTGAGGTGGACTTCATGATGTTGGCCTTGTGCACTATGGTCACTTTCTTACGGCCTTCCTTGCGGGCCAGCTCGTAGGCAAAAGTGGTGATCTGCTCAGCACCCTGACGGGTGATAATGCTGGTGGCTTCGGCAGTACTGCCGTCATCTGATACTTTCTGGCCGTAACCGGAGTACATACCTTCGGTATTTTCACGGACAGTGATGATGTCGATATTTTCGTATCTGGCCTGGGTTCCCTTGAAAGAGTTCACTGGGCGCACGTTGGCATACAGGCTGAACTTTTTACGCAGGGTAACGTTGATGGAGGTAAAGCCTTCACCAACGGGAGTGGTCAGTGGGCCTTTCAGGGTAATACGGTTCTTTTCGATAAGATCCAGCGTACGCTGAGGCAGCAGTTCACCATGCTTTTCCAGAGCCGTCAGGCCTGCATCGGCAAATTCATATTCGAAGTCGCAACCCGCCTTGTCGAGGATCTTCAGAGCGGAGTCGATGATGCTTGGGCCGATCCCATCACCTGGGATTACGGTAATCGTTCTTTTAGACATGGATATTCCTTCCACGGTTGGTGGTTACTGCAATTGTCGGCTTCCGCGAGCGGAAACAAGACTGGAATTATGTGATTTATGTCTCGGTTAGTTTAAACACTTTTATACACTTTTCACAGGAAAAGGTGAGCAAACACTCGGTTTTTTCTGTAGGCTAACATGCATAAATCAAGGCTAAGAAAGATGATTCAAAGCCTAAGCCTTAAAAAGTCTACTTTAGTCGAATAACAACTTATAAAGAGGACGACCTTTGAAGCCTTCCGCTCTATTTTGCGCTCTGGCAAGTGCCGCCAGTCTGAGCTTGCCTGCCCTGGCAGCGCCTTCGGGCAACATGCAAGTTCAGGACATCATGAAATTCGAATCTCTCAAAAAACCTGTGATTGCTGATAATGGCTCACTGGTGGCGGTGGAAGTTGCACCCGACAGAGGGGATAGCCATACCTTGCTGCGTTCAACCACAGGTAAACGCCAATTGAGCATTGCCGGTGCTTCAAAGCCTGCCGTCAGTGCCGATGGCCGGTATGTGGCCATGGTGCTGGAGCCTTCGCTGCTTGAAAAAGAAACCAGTGATGCCAAAGCCCGTAAAAAATTGAAGGACGGCATGGTATTGGTGGAAGTCGCCACCGGTAAAGAGCAGCGTTTTGCCCGGGTGAAGGAGTTTGCCTTCAACGATGCCGGTACTGTGCTCGCGGTCTGGTTTGATGCCGAGGAAGACAAAAAGGACAAGACCGACGATAAGGCGGTAGATGCCTCTTCCGTGACCGAGACCAAAGCTCAAGCTGGTGAAGAGAGCGCCAAAAAGCCCAAGGTGGATAAGGCCGACAAGGGCTCGCCACTGACGCTGATAGCCCTCGAGAGCGGCAAACAGCTCGAATTACAAGATGTCACTGCCTATGTATTTGACAAAAAAGGCAAAACTGCAGCGGTGTTGGTAAATGATGCTGCGCAGGGTAAGCATCAACTGCTGTCGGTTACCCTGATTGACCTGAGCCAGCAGCAAAAGTACAGCGCCGAAACCGAGCAACTGGGGGCGCTCGCAATAAACCACGATGGCAGCCAGATTGCCTTCAGCGCCGGCGTGGCCGCCGACAAGGTGGATGAGCGTCAGTACCGTCTCGGACTTGTGAATGGCAAGGGGGACGTCAGCTTTGCCCTGCATCCCGATGCCTGGGTTCTGAACCAATATTCGCGGCTGTCGTTTTCCGATGACGGCGAGCGGCTGTATTTTGGCACTGTGCCTGAAGTCAGTAAGGTGCTTAGCCTGCAAAAGTTCAGCGATGAGGCGAGTCTGTATGACACTGCGACTATCCGTGACAGCCGCGGTCTTAAGCTATGGCATGGTGATGACCCGCGGATTAAACCCCATGAAATCAAGACCTATGACAAGCTGAAGAAGCAGACACTGCTGGCCGTATGGCACCTGGCGCGCAATCAGGTTGTGCAACTTGCCACCCCTGAAGTGCCGGAAGCCAAATCCATAGAGTACGGCCGCTTTGTGCTGGGCAGCTCCAGTGAACCTTACCTGAAAGAAATCACCTGGGCCGGGTTTTACAGCGATTTTTACCTTATCGATACCCTGAGTGGGGAGCGCACGGCGGTGGCGCTGCGTCAGCCGTCAAACAGCGAGCCCAGCATTTCGCCCCATGGTCGCTACGCCGCCTATTTCCGTGAGGGGCAGGTACAGCTCCTGGATGTGGCTTCAAAGCAGCTTAGGGTGTTGAATGCCAATCTTGACGTGCCATTTGCCGATGAAGACCATGACTATCCCTCCGATGCGCCGGGTTATGGTTTCGGCCCCTGGCTGGCTGATGAAAGTGGCCTGTTGGTATACGACAAATACGATATCTGGCAATTTGCTGCGGCAGATGCCAAGGCGCTTAAGCTAACCTCGGGAAGAGACAAAGGCATCAGCTACCGGGTTGAAGGTCTGTATCAGGACAAAGACCAGGCACCTGCTACCGCGAGTGCCAGTCACAGTCTGCTCGTGAAAGGCTACAACGAACGCACCAAGGCCGATGGTTTCTACCGGATCACCCTGGGCAAAGAAGGCCTTAAAACCCTGCATGCCAAAGAGGAAAAACTCAGCGTACTGGCACGCGCCAGGCACGCCGATACCCTGGTATTCAGCCGTGAACGTTACGACCGTTTCCCGGACCTTTACAGCGCCAACGTGCTGGAGGTGGATGATGCCCGCCGTTTAACTGAGCTTGACGCGCAGCGCAGCCAGTTTGGCTGGGGTAAGGCCGAATTGGTGCACTGGACCAATACCGACGGTAAGCCGCTCGATGGTGTTCTTATCAAACCCGCGGGTTACGAGGCCGGTAAGCGTTACCCTGTGCTGGTGTATTTCTATCGCTTTATGAGCGACCGTTTGCATGCCTTCCCGGCGATGAACATCAACCACAGACCTAACTTTGCCTGGTACGCCAACCAGGGCTATGCCATCTTCCTGCCGGACATTCGTTTTGAGGTGGGCTATCCGGGTAACAGCTCGGTTCAGGCGTTGACCTCTGGCGTGCAAAAGCTGATTGAAATGGGGATTGCCGATCCCAAAGCCGTGGGTATTCAGGGCCACTCCTGGGGCGGTTATCAAACGGCCTTTGCCGTGACCCAGACCCACATCTTTGCCGCTGCCGTAACAGGGGCTCCCGTTGGCAACATGACCAGCGCCTATAGTGGCATTCGTCATGGCACCGGCCTTGCCCGTCAGTTCCAGTATGAAACCGGCCAGAGCCGTATCGGCGAAAGTCTGATGCAGGCGCCGCTGAAATACGTGGAAAACTCGCCGGTGTTTTATGCTGACCGTATCAAGACGCCCATGATGATCATGTTCGGTGACAAGGATGATGCGGTGCCATGGGAGCAGGGAGTTGAGTTGTATCTGGCCATGCGCCGTGCCGGTAAGGATGTGGTGTTGCTGCAATACGAGGGTGAGCCTCACCATCTTAAGCAATACGGCAACAAGCTCGACTACAGTATTCGGATGAAGGAATACTTCGACCACTACCTGAAAGGTGCCAGGGCGCCAGCGTGGTTGGAGCAGGGCGAACCCTATCGCGAGTACGCAAAAGAAGACTGAAAGGCGTGATTGCATAAACACGTCCAGCAATAAAAAAGCCGCCCAGAGGCGGCTTTTTTATTAACGCTATTACTGTGTCAGATGCCCGATGGGGCCTCATCAAGATATTGCTTGTAAGTATCTGAGCCCCAGGCAACCAGGAGATTATCTTTGAATAACAGTGGTGTACACTCATCCTTGGTGGTCACGCCATCTGATTTTTCATGGTGGGTGCGATAAAAGAGCACCTGCAGAGCACTGTCTTTGATTGATTTGGCTTCGCTGAAGTCCGGCGCACCAAGCAGTTGGCGCACAGAGCCAATGTCCTGTCCTATCACCAGTTCGGCCAGTGCCTTGTTGTTGTATACCTGCCTGTCTTCCCAATCCATATTCTCAGGTGTTGGCTCGTACCCTATTGCCACCACAGCCACAAACGCCAGGTAGGCCGCAAATACGGAGCCTATCACCACGGGAGCCTTGCTTTTCATATCCCTTTTCCTCATTACTGCTTTCGGCTTGCGCCGAAGATGCGGATAAAGATACTGCAAGGCGTGAAGGCGGTAAATAAGTTGTGTTATTTGTTACAAAATTGCCTGTAACGCAGAGATGACTGGTGGGACAAGGCCAGCCAAATCGAATGGTGCCATCAGGATGGATTGACCCTGAGATCGCTCAGTTTGAGGTGCAGCGGCAGTTCGGTTTGCAGTTTTGCCAACTTGTAGCTGAGGCGTGCCATATCACGGCCTTCGCGTAACTTATTGGCCTGCCTGCTGCCGAGGGTGCCGAGGGAATGGTAGAGATTGGCGAGGCTGCGATAGGTGCGCAGCAATTCGCTGGCCGACTTGGGACCTATACCGGGGATACCGGGAATTTTATTGCCGCTGTCGCCGCACAGGGCAATGTAATCGAGCAGTTGATGGCGCTCGATACCCAATTTGGATTCAAAAGCCTCGATATCAAAATACTGGCCGGCGAAATGATCCCACTGCCTGATATGGGGGGACATCAGTTGCAACAGCCCCTTGTCGGTCGACACGATAATAGCTTCACCGCCATTGGCCGCCAGCTTGCAGGCAAGAGTGGCTATAACATCGTCTGCCTCGGATTCGGCGTTAACCGAGTGCACATTCAATGCCTCAAGTTTGGTTTTTAATGCCGGCAACCCCTTGGCGAGAGCTTCGGGCATGGGTTTGCGGCCTTTTTTATAATCTTCGTACAGATGCTTGCGCCATGAGATGGCATCGCCATCCCAGACGATGGCGCAGTGGGTGGGCTGGTGGCCCCGCAGTAATTTACGGCAGGCCTGGGCAACCCTTTCATACAGGGTATCCATGTCGCCCTCATCGGGCAGGGCGGCATGAATACGGCGGATCAGATTCAATCCATCTATGATGAGCAGGCGATTCATTTGACTATCTTGTAGCAGGGTTCATAGGCGCTGCCCGGCAGCTTCATGCGCTGCTGATGGACAAATGCCTGCAGCAAATCGTCCATTAACGACATCAACCTGGGATCGCCCCGTAATTCAAAGGGACCATGGCGTTTGATGAGACGAATGGTTTCACCTTTCACGTTGCCGGCAACAATGCCTGAAAACGCCCGGCGCAGGTTAGCGGCGAGTTCTGCCTTATTGTGTTGAAAATACAGATGCAGGTTGGCCATCACTTCGTGTGTGGGGACAAAGGGCAGCTGAAACTCAGGTTCGATACGCAGTGACCACTGGTAGGGGTAGGCGTCGCCATTGGTCTTGCGAAACACCTTAACCTGCTCCATCCCTTCACGCATCACCCGCGCCACTTCATCGGGGTTATCGATAATGATGTGGTATTTACTGCGGGCTTCCTCCCCCAGAGTCGCAGCAACAAATTCATCAATTTTAATGAAGTAGTCGGCGCTTTCTCTGGGGCCGGTTAATACCAATGGAAAGGGTATGTGCTCGTTTGCCTTGTTCAGCAGGATACCCAGCAGATACAAGAGCTCCTCGGCGGTGCCCGCCCCGCCGGGGAAAATCACTATGCCATGCCCCAGGCGCACAAAGGCTTCCAGCCGTTTTTCGATATCCGGCAATATCACCAATTCGTTGACGATTTGATTGGGGGGCTCGGCGGCGATAATACTGGGCTCGGTGAGGCCAATATATCGGGCGTTGCAAATACGCTGTTTGGCGTGACCTATGGCCGCCCCCTTCATGGGGCCTTCCATGGCGCCGGGGCCACAGCCGGTGCAGATATCCAGCTTCCTCAAGCCCAACTGATAACCCACTTCACGGGTGTACTGGTACTCGATGGCATTGATACTGTGGCCGCCCCAGCACACTACCACATTGGGATCGTTCTTGGTGGGCAAGGCCCGGGCGTTTCTGAGGATATCAAACACCACGTTGGTGATGTGACTGGCATTGGTGAGGTTGATGTGTTTGAGGTTATCGTACTTGTCGGCGATGTAGAGAATGTCTCTGAGCACTGAGAACAAATGCTCCTGAATACCGGCGATGATCTGACCATCGACAAAGGCTTGTTCAGGCGGGTTGATAAGTTCGAGTTTTACCCCGCGCTCGCGCTGCAGGATATTGATTTCAAAATCTTTGTATTTATCGAACAGCTCAGACGAACTGTCGCTTTTCAGGCCTGAGGCCAATACGGCCAGTGAACAGTTGCGATAGAGTTGATAGAGGGGACTTTTGGCACTTTGCTTGAGACGATCGACTTCCAGCTGGGAAAGCTGATCCATGCTACCACGGGGACTGACTTTCACTATCATAGCAACTCCTTGTGCGTCGACAGGAGTTGCTTACTCCCCACCGGGGCTAGCAGTCGATAATCACCCTGTCTCTGCTCTCATGTTTGGCTTTGTAGAGGGCCGCGTCAGCTCGCTCGAAGGTTTCGTGAATGAGCTCATTATCCATTACCCGTGCGGCCCCTATGGATACTGTAACTGTAATTCTCTGATTTTTAAATTTAAATGGAATATTTTTTACTTTCTCACGCACCCGGTTCAGCAGTTGCACTATGTCAGTATCTGATACTTCTGGGATGAGCAGTACAAATTCTTCACCACCGTAGCGGGCCACGAACTCAGTATCCCGCAGCGAATTCTTCAGCGCCATGGCTATCACCTGCAGAGTCTTATCGCCGGTGCTGTGGCCAAAGTTATCGTTGATGGACTTGAAGTGGTCTATGTCGGCCACCGCTACCCACAGGGGATGCTTATGGCGCTGGAAGCTCCTGAATTCCTGCTCCATACGCTCTTCCAGCGCAGCCCGATTGGGCAATTGGGTGAGGGTATCCAGCAGATTCAGCTTTTGCTGTTCAAACAAACGCTCTTTATAGTTGCTGGCTTCTTCGGCAAGTTCATTGAGTTCTTTGCGCATGGTCTCCATCGACTTGCGCAGCAACGCCTGTTCTCTTTGTTCCAGGGCTTCTTTGCGGGACAGCGCCGATCGCAGGCTGGAGAGCTGCTCGGTAATTTGAAACTTGAGCGTAGTGATATCTTCAATATCCACTATAGCTTCGCCCACGTTATCGACCCGGGAGTTAATCTCGCGATTGAGTTGATGCTTGAGCTGATGACTGCGCTGGGTATGGTTATAAGAGTCTGATACGACTTCGCGCACCGCAGACAAGGCATCATTCAGGGCATAGAGGAATTCCTGAGAGGCACTTTTCTCACGGGCGATATTATCAACCAGCAGCGACAGTATGGTTTGATAGGCATCCATCAGCCCCTCAACATCTATCTCGCCGGCCAACATTTCTTTGATCACCAGCACCTGATCGCGCTGGTCTTTGCGAAATTCGATTTCGGAGATGGTCTGGGCCAGCTCATGGGCCAGTTGACGGTGTTTCGGCAGCACTGCCAAAGGTTCACCGGACTTAAACTGTGCCGACAGTATCTCTTCGTAAAACGCCATCAACTTTTCGACCTTGGGGATATATTCCCACACGGTGTGCAGAGGCTTGGAGAGATCCTGTTTAAAGTAGGCGACTTCTTTTTTGAGTTTGTCGGGTGCGGACTCGACACGCTGAATTTGGCGTACGACCCGACCAAGGCCCGCGCGGCTGTCTTCGAGCTGTGCCATTACATGGTGATATTGTCCCTTGAGCAAGCGCTCAACTTCGACAATATCCGGCAGCGCATCGTCGAGCTTTTCATAGGTGGTCAGTTGGTGGCGTAATTTGGCAAGTCGGTTATCCAACTCGAGATTTTGCCCTTTGCAGGCCAGGCTCAGATTGGAAATGAACTGCAGCAAGGTTTGCAACTTGGCGTTGCGATCTTCATTGAGCTCATCCAACGCCACCTTTGCAGAATGGAGTTTCTGTTTGAGTAGCGTGATTTGCGAAATCGCTTCGTTGGCGTCCTTCATGCAGAATGCTTTCCTGGCTGAATAAACTGACTGTGTTTTCTCATACTGAACCGGTATTTTGACCACTGGATTAATGGTATCGCAATCAACCCAGAGTGCAAACGTAAGCCACATCCCGTTGCAGAATATTTGACTGAAATCATCAATTAATTAATGGATCATCCGCTGTCGCAGGTGTCTGCCATTGGGGCCAGGCTATTTTATCTTTGTCGCCGTTGGTTTCCACCCTAATCAGGCCGCGGCCGATGCTTTTTTCCAGATGCAAATACAGCGGATGGCTGAAAACCGCTGAGGGCGTAAAGTCCAGCGCCCATAAGGTGACGTATAGATCTTTGTCTTCATCCAGTGACAAGGCCCCGGCCATTGCCAATTCAAGCACTTCTATATGATTGTTATCCGGTATAAAAAGTTCCGGATTCGGCAGCAACGGCAGGTTAATAAAGCTAAGCCGCAGCCGGCCTTCGATATGGGGGAGTTGGTTTCTGAGGTTAAAGAGCAGCGCGTCCGCCGCCTGGATGGGTTCATCAAAACTTAAGCCGACAAGACCCGGGCGTATGACATAGGTTTTGATACCAGGCAGTTTTTCAATGGCGTTTGCTGTTTCTTTTGCTGCTTCCACCATGCGCTTATGGCCAAGTTTGATATCAGATTCACATAAGCTGTCTATTCGCAGCAGTGCCACTGCCTTGGTCTTTGGGCTTTTAATCGCACTGCGAAGGGCCGGAAAACCCGGGTGTGCCGTGGCTCCGTCCAGAGGCAGCTTATGCTTTAACGAGGCGATTTTGGCCTTAAGCTCCCGGCGTGAGCGACGATAGTGCCAAACCATGGTTGCCAGCGTGAGCACCAGCATCAGGCTGCCGGCCAGCAGTATAGTGCGCTCCCTGAGATGGGCATGGCTCTCTTGCAGCTGCTCATTCTTTTGGTGTAAATCCAGCCTCAGTTTTTGTTCGGTCAGTGCCGATGTGCTCGGGTTGGCAGCAATCTGAGGGGCGGCTTCTTCTTGTTGGAGGCTGATGATTTGCTGCTGGAAATCCAGCGCACCCTGCAAGTCGGCCAAGGCTTTGGCAGCAATTACTTTTTGGCTGAGCGACTCGATAAGTACATCATTGAGGGACTGCTGACGGGCGAGGTTGTATGCAATGTCTGCATGCTCACGGCAGGGCTGCCATTGGGATAACTTACAGAAGGTTTCGGCAATCAAGACTTCGTTATACACCAAAAAGTGCTTCATTTTCCGCTCGGCAAACATCTGATTGGCCTGCTGCAGATAATTCAGCGCCAGTTCGAGTTCACCCAGCTCCCCATAGGCTTCACCCAGGTTGTGGAAGTTACGGGCAAGGGCGGAATAATTGCCACTGCGTCTGTCGACCTGAAGGGCATTGAGGTAATAGTCGATTGCCTTGTTCCACTCGTTATTACCTGCATGGGTCATGGCGATGACGGTCAGGGTGGCCGACAGGTAGTTTTCACTGCCTATCTGGCCAAAGGTTTCGGCAGCATCGTGGGCATGGCTCAGGGCTTCGCTGCGTTGCCCTAAATCACGATATACCTTGGCCAGCTGCATCTGAAGAAACGCGCGCTGGAAAGGATGGTGTTCCTGATCCGACAGCCGCAAAGCCTCGCTGTAATGCTGCAACGCCTTGGTCAGTTCCTGTTTTTTGTTGTAGTACTTGCCAAGCTCGGCTTCGGCATTGGCTATCAGATAGTCATCGCGAAGTTGATAGGCCTGGTCCCGGAACTTCTGCAGATGTACCAGAGCGGTCACGTCCTGATTGATCATCAGATACATACTACCGAGCTGCTCATGCAGGTTGAGTCTCAGCACCTGCGAGGTCAGACTCTGGCTCTCCTGATCCTGAGTGAGCGCCTGAATGAAATAGCCGGCCGCTTCTTCGAACTTGAGTTCAAGCCTGCCCAGCATCCGACCTCTGAGCATCAGGGCCATGGCTTTTTCGTAGGGTGTAGCCGCCGATTTTTCCAGCGAGCTGACAATCAGCTCAAGGTCCTGGGCTTTGTTGGCATTTTCAACATTGGGTTGCAAGTTGGCACGGGCAATCAGGGCCAGCAGTTCGGCGAGTTCTTCTACCGATAAGCCTTGCTCTCTGGCGTAAGCACTGAATGCGGCACGGGTTTCAAGCACTGATGGGGGCAGCGGAAGCGACGCATTGACACGATTAAAAATCTGCTGCGGTGACTCTCTAAGTTCAACTTCTTCCGACTTGAGGTCTCTTGCGAATGCAAAATGGGATAAACACAGAATTAACAGCGAAAAAGCCAATAAAATAAATCGCATAAATTATCCGTCGCTCAAGTCTGCCCCTGCAAAAATCAGGAAATTGTCAGCATTTGTGACATCAGGATGAGGGGAGATGAATGTCTTGTTATACTCAAGCCCTTTTATTGGATTCCATCATACCTATAAGGACAACAGAGTGGAACAAAAGTTAACTGCCTTTTTACCCTTGTCACTGTTTCTTTCGGCTTCCGCGCTCGCCGGTGTGGACTATCATATCGATCTTTCTTCTCCGACCCATCATCTGGCCAAAGTTGAAGTACGTTTTCCCAAGGTGGAGGCCGGTGACTTTCCGGTGAATTTGCCCGTGTGGCGCACCGGTAAATATCAGATATTACCGCTTGCCGACGGCGTGCGCGCCTTCCAGGCCACGGATGCCAGTGGCAATGCTGTGCCCTGGCGGCGAAGCGCCAGTGGCGAGTGGGTATTGAGCCTGCCCGAGGCATCGGAAGTGACTGTATCCTATCAGCTCTATGCCGATGAGCTTGGGCTCAGAACCCGTCATATCGATGCTTCCCATGCTTATCTGGATGCCAGCAGCGTATTTATGTACAGCCCGCAGTTTCGGGACCAGGAACTCAGTGTCAGTCTCAAGGTTCCGGAAGGCTGGCAAAGCTATTCGGGCATGAGTAAGGGCGATGGCGCCCACAGTTTTGTGGCGCCCAACTACGATGTGCTGGTGGACTCGCCCATTGAAACCGGCATCAGCCATCATCGCAGTTTTTCGTCCGCCAAACGTGACTATGAGTTGGTTGTGTGGGGTGAGGGCAATTATGACCTGGATAAAATGGTCACCGATTTGACCAAGCTTGGCACCCAGGCCAGCGCCATCTGGGACGGTTTTCCCTTCGAACGTTATGTCTATATGGTTCACGCCACCAGTGGTGCCCGCGGTGCCACCGAGCATCTCAATTCCACCGTTATCCAGCTGCCGCGTTTTATGTTCCGCGAGCGCAAGGATTACCTGAGATTTATCTCCACCGCCTCCCACGAGTTTATCCATACCTGGAACGTGAAGGCCTATCGTCCAGCCGGGCTGGTGCCCTATGACTATCAGCACGAAGGACTGACTTCTTTACTGTGGATAGCCGAAGGCTCGACCAGTTATTTTCAGCATCAGCTGCTTGCGCGGGCCGGTGTTATCACCGCCAAAGAGCTGCTTGAAGATATCGCCGGGCGTATCGATCGCCATCAGCAAACCCCGGGCCGTGAAATCCAGTCGGTGGCCGAGGCCAGTCTCGGCGAGTGGGTCGCCCAGGGCGGTGATTATGCCCATAACCACAGCGTAAACATTTACTCGGAGGGCTATATGGCGTCGATGGCGCTGGACATGGCTATCCTCTCTGACACCAAGCTTAAACACTCGTATCGTGATGTGCACCGGGTCTTGTACCGCGACTTCGCGGTGCCAAAGAGCTACCGCGTCGAGGATGTCAAAGGCATTCTGACCCAACTGACCGGCAAGGACTATGGCCCCTGGTGGCACAGTCATATCGACTCCCCCATGGCGCTGGATTTTGATGAGCTGCTGTCCCGTGCCGGTTTGAGACTGGTTTATGGCAAAGACGACAGCGACGGCAAAGCCAAAGTCTATCCGGGCTTCAGTCTGGTATCCGGCAGCCTCAAGCTGCAAACCCTCGATAGGGGTGGCAAGGCATGGGAAGCTGGATTGGTTGCCGGTAACGAGCTGGTTGCCATCAATGGCCTCAAGGTTACCGCCGAGGGGTTTGAGAAACGTCTGGCCGATTTCAAGGCAGGCGACAGTATCACTGTGTCCTATTTTGCCGATGACAGCCTCAGGCAAACCACTCTGGAGCTTGGCGAAAGACCCGAAGGTAAAGCCGCGCTCAAACCGCTGGCGAAGGTGTCAGACAAGCAAAAGGCCTTCTTCAAGGCCTGGCTTGGCGTTGACTGGCCGTTCGACAAGAAAGGTGAGTTTAAAAAGAGTTGATGAAAGGCCGGCGCAAGCCGGCTTTTTTATCCCCGAGGTCATCGCCGGTCTTTGTAAAACAGGAGAGGGCTGCACAAGACACATTTGCTAAAACTTCTGTGGCCTAATTCTGCTGACGGGGCCACTTCGCTTTGATAGTGTCTGGGCTTGCATTTGTGTCCGGTACAGACTCCTTTCAACATTACCAATAAAAACGACAGGATAACCACCCAATGAAACTTCGCCTCTCCGTTGCCGGCTGCCTGCTGGCCCTGGGAACCTTAGGCCTGCCAGCCCACGGCAGCGACGGTTATTACCGCTTCCCCGAACTGCATGACGATACCCTGGTGTTTACTGCCGAAGGAGACCTTTGGCTAAACCGTCTCGGCCAGACCCAGGCCAGCCGCCTGACCAGCCAAAGCGCCGAGGAGTCTCAGGCCCGTATTTCCCCGGACGGGACCCAGGTTGCCTTTGTGGCCAACTACGATGGTACAGACGAAGTGTATCTGATGCCCATCGGCGGTGGAGAAGCCAAGCGGGTAAGCTTTGAAAACAGTCGGGTGAGGTTACAGGGCTGGAGTCAGGACGGACGGGTACTCTATGCCACCGACAACGCATTTGGTCCGGCCAACTACTGGGTACTGCGCCTGGTCGACCCCAAGACCCTCAAGACCGAAGATTTGCCGCTGGCCGATGCCATTGAAGGCGCCATGGACGACAAGGGGCAGTATCTGTATTTCGTCCGTTTTGGTCTGCAGGCCACCGGGGATAACGCCAAGGTGTATCGCGGTGGTGCACGGGGCGAGTTGTGGCGTTATGAACTTGGCAGCAATAAAGAGGCCGAGCGTTTGCTGGAAGGCCATCCTGGTTCGCTGCGCCAGCCCATGCCATGGCAGGGGCGTCTTTACTTTATCAGCGACGCCGATGGCAACGATAACCTCTATTCGGTAACGCCCAAGGGCGATGATCTGCGTCAGCACAGCCAGTACAAGGATTTCCAAATCCGCGCCGCCCGCATCAACAACGGCAAGCTGGTATTCCAGATGGGTGCCGATATTCGGGTACTGGATATTGCCAGCGGCAAAGATGAGGTTCTGCCGCTGTCACTCACATCTGACTTCACCGCCCGCCGCGCACGCTGGGTCAATAACCCCATGGATTATGTGTCGGATGTGCGCTTGGCACCGTCTGGCGACAAGGCGGTGATTACCGCCCGCAGCAAGGTAGCGATTGCCGCTACCGACGGGCGCCGTCTGGTGCAGGTTGGCGTGCCTGCCGATAGCCGTATCCGCAATGCAGTGCTCAGTCATGATGGTCAGTCGGTATTTGGGATCAGTGATGCAAGTGGCGAGCAAGAGCTGTGGCGGTTCCCTGCCGATGGCAGTGATGGCGGTGTGCAGTTGACTCAGGACGCAAGTGCCATGCGTATGAGCCTGGTATTGTCCCCCGATGGCCGTTATCTGGCCCATGATGACTACGACGGCAACCTGTACCTGTACGACATTAAAAAGGGCACCAACAGTCGCATTGTGACCGGCCATCAGGGCCTGGGCCCCTACGGCGACATTATTTGGTCCCCCGATAGCCGCTTTTTGGCGCTGGGGATGAATGTTATTGGGCAAAACCGCAGCCAGATAGTGCTCTACAGCCTGGAAGAGAAACGTCAGGCAAGCCTGACCAGCGACAAATACGAGTCTTTCTCACCGGCCTTCAGCCGTGATGGTGAATGGCTGTATTTCCTGTCCAACCGTGAATTCAATGCCACCCCCGGCTCGCCATGGGGTGACCGCAACATGGGGCCTGTATTCGATAAGCGCACCGGCGTGTTTGCCCTGGCGCTGAGACAGGATGCCCGCTTTGCCTTTGAGCGTCCCACCGAACTTACGGCAAGTCCCAAGGCCGCTGACGGCGACAAGCCAGTGACCCTCAAGGTTGACTGGCAGGGACTGGCAGGGCGTCTGTGGCAAGTGCCTGTGGGCACGGGCAACTTCAGTAACCTGACCCTGGGCGCCGACCGCCTGTACCTGCTCGATGGTGATATCGCCGGTAATCAATCGGCGTTGAAGGTGGCCAAGTTCGATAGTCTGGCACCCAAGCTGGATACCTTCGGCGACGATATCGGCAATTATGTCTTGTCGTTGGATGGCAAAAAGCTGCTGCTGTCGAAAAAGAGTAATCCCAACGAACTCCTGATAGTGGATGCCGGTGACAAGCTGCCGGGCGACCTTGCCAACGCCAGGGTACGTACCCAGGACTGGCAGCTGGAGCTCAATCCCAAAGCCGAATGGCAGCAGATGTTCGATGATGCCTGGCTGATGCACAGGGATTCTTTCTTTGACAAGAATATGCGCGGCGTAGATTGGAAAGCCATGCGTGCCCGTTACCTGCCCCTGGTCGACCGGGTAACCGACCGTCACGAACTGAATGACATCTTTATGCAGATGATGGGCGAGCTGGATGCGCTGCACTCCCAGGTGCGTGGCGGCGATATGCCAAAGGATCCAAACCGTCCTCAGCCAGCCGGTCTCGGCGCCCGTTTTGCCCAGCGCGACAGCGGTGTGGTGATTGAAAGCATCATGAAGACCGACCCTGAATTACCATCAAAGGCGGCGCCATTGGCCCGTCCCGGGGTGGACGCCCGCGAAGGGGACTTTATCACTGCAATCAATGGCCGCAAGGTAGCCACAGTGGCCGATGTGGCCAGTCTGCTGCGTAATCAGGGCGGCAAACAGGTGCTGCTGACGCTCAAGCGCGGCAATAAGACACATCAGACCGTGGTCTTGCCGGTTTCCGCGCAGGATGAAGCTGGTCTGAGGTATCAGGACTGGGTGAATCACAATGCCGCCGAAGTGGCCAATGCCAGCAGTGGCAAGATTGGCTACCTGCACCTCTATGCCATGGGCGCCGGTGACATCGCCAGCTTTGCCCGCGAATTTTACGCCAACTTCGATAAAGAAGGTCTGATTATCGATGTGCGCCGCAACCGGGGTGGCAATATCGACAGCTGGGTGATTGAAAAGCTACTGCGCAAAGCCTGGGCATTCTGGCAGCCAACCCATGGGGATGCCAACAGCAACATGCAGCAGGCTTTCCGTGGCCATTTGGTGGTGCTGACCGATCAGCTGACTTACTCCGACGGTGAAACCTTTTCTGCCGGTATCAAGGCGCTGGGACTGGCGCCCCTGGTGGGCAAGCAAACTGCCGGTGCCGGTGTGTGGCTCTCTGGCCGTAATGCCCTGACCGACAAGGGTATGGCGAGAGTTGCCGAATATCCTCAGTATGCCATCGATGGCCGCTGGGTGTTGGAAGGCCGTGGGGTGAGCCCGGATATCGAAGTCGATAACCTGCCGGTTGCCACCTTCAAGGGTGAAGATGCGCAGCTCGCCAAGGGGATAAGTCTGCTCAAGGCGAAGATTGCCGCCGAGCCGGTGCCTGAGTTCAAAGCCAAGCCCATGCCGCAAAGGGGCGAGGCCGACGATATCAAGTAAGGGATAAACAGCCAAGGGATAAAACACAGGGCGACAGATGTCGCCCCCAGGTTCAGGGCTGTACCGGCAACGTAGTTCCCAGTCGGTACGGCCCGTTTTTTATGGCCCCTTAAAAGCGGATTTCCACTTCACAATCGAGACTGTTGGCGATAAAGCAGTTGGCGTGGGCTTTTTCGTGCATTTTTTCCAGGGTTTCGCGGTTTACCTCCACCCCATCCATAAATTCCACGGTGGGATTGAGCTGCATATAGGTCACTGCCAGCTTGCCATTGTCGCGTTTCCCCAGTTCTGCCGAGGCACTGTCTTCATAGCTTTTTACCGGCAGTCGTTTAAGGTGTGCAATCGCCAGGAAGGTGAGCATATGGCAGGAAGACAAGGCCGCCAGCAGGCTTTCCTCCGGGTTCACCATGGCGGGATTCCCCTTGTATTCCGGTGCTGATGAAGCCTCGATTGTCTGGCCGCTGCCAAAGGTGATGTGATGATCGCGGCTGAATTCGCCATCGGGGGTATCGCTGGCCTGCCAGCGGGTTTGCAAACGAAAACTCAAGGTAATCTCCTTATTCGACTTGGGATGTGCGGCTATGGGCAGGTGATGCTGTCGCAGCCTGAGGCACTGTGCCTTGCCACTCATATCCTTAAAGATACGCGACCCGGTGCCATGGGGTAAAGGCGCCGGATACAGCTGCTTTGACAAAGTACGCAATGGGAGCCTGGCAAGGTATGCACAGGCGTTAGTGGTAATAACTGCCCCGGTTGTTATTCCAGACGGGATTATTTCTGGCAGCAAGTTCGGTCTGCTCAGACGAATTATTTCTATTCGTCAGTCAAAAGTTGTCGTTCTCGCGGCTTCTGCCTATAAGTGAAGCTATAGCCTGTGTGAAAGTGTGGACGCTGAGGACCAATCAGGGAATGAAACGGGCTGGGCATCAATAGATTAAAGGGAGCAGGGCATGCATTCATACAACTTGTCTTTGTCTTCACTGCTGGTTTGCCTATTGTCTGGCTTGGGTTTGGGCGCCGTCGGTGCGGCGCCGGATGAAGCGTCCCGGGTTATTGTGAAATTTAAACCGGGAATGGCACCCGCAGCCAAAGCCGGTATCCATGCGGCAGGTGGAACTTTGATGTTGGACCTCAGCCGTCACGATGCCGCCGCCTTTTTACTGCCTGCCAGCGCTGTACAAGGACTGTCGCATAACCCCCTTATCGAGTATCTCGAAGCCGATGTGCTGCGTTATCCCCTGTCACAATCTGAGCCTTATGGTATTGCCATGGTGCAGGCCAACCTGTTGTTGCCTCAGGTGAACAGCGCAGCCAACCGCACTGTGTGCATCATAGACTCGGGTATCGACATGGGGCATGAAGATCTTCCCAATAATCGACTCACCGGCACCTATGATGTCGGCACCGGCGATTGGGGCAGCGATGAAAATCACCACGGCACCCATGTGGCGGGCACCATAGCAGCGGTGAATAATGACCTTGGGGTGATAGGTGTGCATCCAGGCAGTGCCCTGAATTTGCACATCATTAAAGTCTTTGACGCCAATGGCTGGGCGTACTCTTCAAGTTTGGTGGCCGCACTCGACAAGTGTATCGACGCCGGTGCCCATGTAATCAATATGAGTTTGGGCGGTCCCCTTAAAAGCCGCACCGAAGACAGGGCATTCGCAGACGCCGAGACCTTGGGAGTACTCAGCGTGGCTGCCGCCGGAAACGACGGCAACACGCGGCATTCCTATCCGGCTTCCTACAATGCCGTGGTTTCGGTTGCGGCCCTCGATGAAAACAAGCTGGTCGCGGATTTTTCCCAGCGTACCAGTCAGGTGGAATTGTCTGCGCCTGGCGTAGGCGTGCTTTCTACCCTGCCCATGGAACAGGCAGAAGTGGCCAGTGTGACTGTAGGTGCTACTGAATTTGAGGCCATCGCCATGGAGGGCAGCCCCTATGGCAGCGAGACTGCCATGCTTGCCGACTGTGGGATTGGCGACAGTATCTGTAATGCGTCCGGGCAGCTTTGTCTGATAAGTCGCGGCAATATCAGCTTTGCCGACAAGGTACAGAACTGCGCCGCAGGCGGTGGACTTGGTGCCATCATTTATAACAATGTCCCGGGCGATCTCTACGGTACCCTTGGAGGCGTCAACACCACAATTCCTTCTGTTGGAGTGTCGGATACCACAGGTGCCACCTTGCAGCAGACCATAGGTGAGGTTGCCACCCTCAATGTCGCTCAGGGGAACTACGCCAGGTTCAGTGGCACTTCCATGGCAACGCCACACGTTGCCGGTGTGGCGGCGCTGGTTTGGGGGCTGCACATCAATTGCAGTAACACCGAAATTCGCTCGGCATTAAGGGCTACAGCTGAAGACCTGGGGCCAACAGGACGGGATGACGCTTACGGTTATGGCTTGGTTCGCGCTTCGGCGGCACATGACTACCTGATAGCCCACCCGTGCTCCGGTAACCAGGGGACTGGCGGAGGCTCAGGAACCGGTGGCAGTTGCAAGGGGAAAAACAAGCAATGTAACTGACAGCCACATAGCTGTATCAGTCTGCCCGATGTACTGAAACGGCAGCATTGCACCACCTTCTCCACATTGCGCGTGGCCCTGCAGCCACGCGTTTTTATTCGCGTTTACCTTGACGCCGCAGCACCCAAATTAGGCTTGGTTTGTGGTTGAATAATCGGGTTTTCTTAAGCATCACACACTGACCGGCAGCCCGGTGCATTCCATCTTTAAACCCTGTAGGATTGGGCAATTGGTAACCAATTTTAAGGGAAGAGATGACAACTACAACAGGGCAATGGCCAAAACAAATCCCCTACATTATTGCCTCCGAAGCCTGTGAGCGGTTCAGCTTTTATGGCATGCGCAACATTCTTACGCCGTTTTTGATGACGGCACTGCTGCTGTCTGTGCCTGAGCATCTCAGGGCCGGTGAGGCCAAGGATGTGTTTCACTCCTTTGTGATTGGTGTGTACTTCTTTCCACTGCTGGGTGGCTGGATTGGGGACAGGCTCTTTGGCAAGTACAACACCATCTTGTGGCTGTCACTGCTTTACTGCGTTGGCCATGCGTTTCTGGCCATTTTTGAGGACAGTAAAACCGGTTTTTATACCGGCTTGTTTTTGATTGCTCTGGGCTCGGGTGGGATAAAACCCCTGGTGTCCTCTTTTATGGGCGACCAGTTTGATCAGAGTAATAAGTCATTGGCCCAAAAAGCGTTTGACATGTTTTACTTCACCATCAATTTTGGCTCCTTCTTCGCCTCTTTGAGTATGCCCTTGCTGCTGAAACATTTCGGTGCCGCAGTTGCCTTTGGTATTCCCGGGGTGCTGATGTTTATCGCGACCGTCTTTTTCTGGGCGGGGCGTCACCGCTATGTGCATATGCCCCCTGAGCCTAAAAATCCCAACGGTTTTTTGCCTGTTATCAAAACGGCGTTACTCAGTCCGGGCGCAAATCGCTTTGGTCTGGCGCTGGCACTGATGGGCTCTGTGCTCGCGGTGATTGCCCTTGGGTTTATGCCGTCACTTGGACTGGTGACCTCACTGTGTCTGGCGCTCGTGCTGCTGATGGGGTTTGTGGGCAGCGGCGCTTCCATGCAGCTGGACAGAGCCAGGGCTCGCCATGGCGATGAGGCCGTGGAAGGCGTCAGGGCAGTGATGCGGATACTGGTGCTCTTTGCGCTGGTTACACCTTTCTGGTCGCTGTTCGACCAAAAGGCATCCACCTGGATTTTGCAGGCCAATGAGATGACCAAACCCGAGTGGTTTGAACCGGCCATGATGCAGGCATTGAATCCACTGCTGGTGATGATCCTCATCCCGTTCAATAACTTTGTGCTGTACCCGACACTCGAGCGCTGGGGTTTCAGGTTAACGGCGCTGGGCAAAATGGCGTCTGGCATTGCCTTTTCCGGCCTGTCCTGGGTGGTGATAGGCAGCATTCAATTGATGATGGATGGCGGCAGCGCCGTTTCCATTGTGTGGCAGGTATTGCCCTATGCACTGCTCACCTTTGGTGAGGTGCTGGTGTCGGCCACCGGGCTTGAGTTTGCCTACAGTCAGGCTCCAAAGCCCATGAAGGGCACCATCATGAGTTTCTGGACCCTGTCGGTGACCGTGGGTAACCTCTGGGTACTGCTTGCCAATGCCAGTGTGAAGGGGCAGGGCATGACCGACTGGATTGCCGGTACAGGACTGTCGGTAACGGCGTTTCAGATGTTCTTTTTTGCGGGCTTTGCATTGGTGGCCGCGGCCGTGTTCGCCCTGTACGCCAGAAATTATCGAATGCAGGACCATTACCGCGAGGCAGCACAAGTCTCAGCGGTCTGAGCCTCGGCAAATCGATGAGGAAAAGCGCCTGTAACCTGACTCGCTCGCCAGGCATAGCGACAGGCTCACAAGCCAAGCGCCAAAAGTGATATCACAGTGATTGAAAACACTGACGTCATTGAAGGCCACGTCATCTGACGGGACGTAGGAAACAAAAAACGCAGCCATCTGGCTGCGTTTTTCATGTTTGAGATCTTACTCGATGATATTGGCGTTGTGGTAAACGTTCTGCACGTCGTCACAATCTTCCAGGGCAGCGATAAACTTGTCGAATGTCGCCACATCTTCACCGCTGACATCGGTTTGGGTTTGAGGTACGAAGCTGATTTCTTCGACTTCAAAGTTGATGTCGGGCATGGCATCAGTGAGGGCGTTTTTGGCCTTGAAGAATTCGGTGTGTGGGGCATAGACGCTGATCATGCCGTCTTCGCTTTCCACGTCGCTAACGTCTACATCAGCCGCCATCAGGATTTCGAGAATTTCTTCGTCGTTATCACCGGCAAATACAAACACGGCCTGGTGGTCGAACATGTGAGCCACAGTGCCCGGACCGCCCAGCTTGGCATCGTTTTTCACAAAGGCCTGACGTACTTCGGTAAAGGTGCGCTTACCATTGTCGGTCAAGCAGTCAACAATCACCATGCAGTTACCCGGACCGAAACCTTCATAGCGGGCAGTATCATAGTCTTCTCCACCGCCACCCCTGGCTTTGTCGATGGCACGCTCAATCACGTGAGCCGGTACCTGGTCTTTCTTGGCGCGATCGATCAGACGACGCAGTGACAGGTTGCCATCGGGGTCAACGCCGCCACTCTTGGCGCACACGTAGATTTCTTTCCCGTAGCGTGAATAGATCCTGGTCTTCTGAGTGGCGGTTTTCGCCATGGATTCTTTGCGGTTTTGATATGCTCTGCCCATCTTGTTTTCTCGTTAACGCACAAAAAAATTTTTCGGATTCTATCAGCTTTGTTGACAGTTGTGCACCCGCTAAGCTAACGAGGTGGGTGATGCTAAACGTTTGTTGCATCACGAATGCGGAATTTGATGTATCAGTCTGCTGTACAAGTATTGCGCTTGGTTAAAAATTGTAGTGATATGTTAATTCAACTGGTGGCTAATTTGGCCGCCGTCCATCAAAGACGGGATGCTTTGATGCCATACTCGGCCCTATTGAGTGCGCTGGAAAGCGTAACTCAGGAATGAAGGAAGTAACTCTATATGCAAGGCGGTACATTAGAACAACAGCTTGCCGATCCGGCAAACGACTTGCTTGACCTGGAAGCCTCTCAGGGCGTCACTGTCACCGTGCTCTATTACGATGCACCAGCAGGCCTTATCATGCACAACGCTGTGCTGACGGGTTTGCCTGTGAGTGAGACGGGGCGTGTGATGATCCCTCAGTCTTTCAGAAACGGGAAATCCATCATCGTTGTGCTGGAAGGGGAGTGCAAAATACTCAACTCCCTCGGCGAGCGGGTGTATGCCCAAAAGAGCCTCGGCCTCGACGTGGACTGAGGGTTCGCTTCCAACAAAAAATCCCGGCAGGTCCGGGATTTTTTGTGTCTGTTATGCAGCAGTTTCAAGCGGTGATGCTGTTAGCCCCTTTTGTCACTGGTGGGGGGTGCCAATGAACCGTCCTCTATGTTCAGGCGCAGCTGTCCATCCGTAACTTTACCGCCAAGCGTTTAAGGGTTTGCGCCGAAGGGTGTGTTTGCGCCAGCGTGCGCAGGCCATAGATCCCCATCACCAGGTATTCAGCCCGTTCCATTGCCGTTTGGGTCGCAGGAATTTCACCGCTGTCCATGGCGCGCTGAAACTGGGCCGCCAACCCTTGCTGGCAACTTCCCAGACTTTTGCACAGGAGCGCACTTATCTCACTGTCCTGCTCGGCGAGTTCATTCAATGACTTGGTCAGCAAACAGCCCTTGTCGGCGCCGCACTGGCATTCGGCCACCAGGTTATCCAGATAGGCATCGAGCCCGGCAACAACGGAGCCTGACTCGGGGAAGAACGCCTGAAACTGTGCGGTGCGATCGGCCTGATACTGGCCAATGGCTGCCAACAACAAGCCTCTTTTATTTTCGAAGGCGCAGTAAATTGATCCCGGATGTAACCCGGTGGCGCGGGTTAAATCCTGCATGCTGGTTTTGCTGTAGCCCTTATGCATAAAGGCTTGCATGGCTTGGCGGAGCACTTGCTCGCGATCAAATTCGGCGCTGCGCATTCTGGATTCCTGTGGTTGGGATGAGGATAGGGTAACAGACTTTTTTGAATGTATGTTCAAAAAAGTTCTTGAATGTATGTTCAAGAATGATTATTTTGAATGCCTGTTCAAAAATAGGAACCTCCATCCATGACTGACATACTCTTTACTCCAGTGGCGCTGAATGAGCGCATCGAGCTGAAAAACCGCATCCTGATGGCGCCTCTGACCCGTTGTATGGCAGACGATGCGCTGGTGCCTACCCAGGCCATGGTTGACTACTATGCCCGCCGTGCAGATGCAGGGCTGATTATCAGTGAAGCCACCATTATTCGCCCCGATGGTCAGGGCTATCCCAACACCCCGGGTATTTTCACCCAGGCGCAAATTGCCGGATGGCGTAAGGTCACCGATGCCGTACATGAAAATGGCGGTAAGATTTTTGCCCAGCTGTGGCACACAGGCCGGGTGGCGCATCCTCACTTTTGGGGTGGCACAGAAGTGATAGCCCCATCGGCTGTAGGCGTAGAGGGTACAGTGCCCAGAATGCGTGAACTCACCTATTTGGTTCCCCGTGAAGCCACCGCGCTGGAAATTGCCCAGTTGGTTGAGGACTATGCCAAGGCGGCTGAAAATGCCATCGAAGCCGGGTTTGACGGCGTCGAAATCCACGGTGCCAACGGTTATATGATTGATGAATTCCTGCATTACGACAGCAACCGCCGTGATGATGAGTTTGGCGGAAGCCCTGAAAACATGGTGCGTTTCCCGCTGCAGGTAGTGGATGCCGTTACTTCACGCATCGGGGCTGCACGCACGGCACTGCGTATTTCACCGGCGGCTTACTTCAATATCCAGCCGGATCTCCGCGACCGGGCTGTGTTTGATCTCTTGCTGTCTGAACTGGATACCCGTGAACTTGCCTATTTGCATGGCGGCATATTCGATGACAGCGTTCACTATGACTACCTCGATGGCCGCGTCAGCGAGTACCTGCGTAGCCATAGCCGCCATACCCTGGTGGGGGTGGGTGGTTATGATGCCGAAACAGCCGCTGCCGCCATTGCCACCAATAAGTTTGATGTAATTGCCATCGGCAGACCTTTTATTGCCAATCACGATTATGTGGCCCGGGTGCGTGAAGGCGCTGAAATCAAGCCCTACAGCGATGAGCTGCTGCCAGTGCTCTACTGAGTTTCAGATTGCACCATAAACAAAAGCCCCGCAGTTGCGGGGCTTTTTTATGTCAGTGGTGTTATTCGTTTTCCAGCTTGTGTTTACCAAGCACATTGAGCCTGGACACGGCCCGACCGAGCAGAGTATCGAAGCTGGCGTCATCCACATTGCCCACGTCTAGCCCGGTCAGCAGCGCCATGGCGTCGGTGACATGGTCAACGGCATAGATATGAAACTCGCCGCGGCTGGCTGCCTCCACTATGTCACTCCTCAGCATCAGGTTTTTCACATTGCTTGATGGAATAATCACGCCCTGGGTGCCGGTGCGGCCCTTGATGCCACAGACATCATAAAAGCCTTCAATCTTTTCATTCACGCCGCCGATGGGCTGAGACTCACCAAACTGGTTCATAGACCCTGTGATGGCCAAATCCTGACGGATGGGTACACCACTGATGGCTGACACTATGGCGCAACATTCCGCCATGGAGGCGCTGTCGCCATCCACGCCGCTGTAGGATTGCTCGAACGTCAGATAGGTGGTGAGTGGAATGGGCCTTTGCTTGCCCAGCAGAGACGACAGATAGGCGGTGAGGATCCACACGCCCTTGCTGTGGATGCGGCCACCCAGTCGCACCTTGTGCTCGATATCCAGCACTTCCCCTTTGCCATAGGCCGTGGTGGCGGTTATGCGGTTTGGCGCGCCGAACTCATGATCCGTGGTGGAAATCACCGACAGGGCATTCACCTGCCCGGTAACGGCGCCTTGTGCACTGAAGAGGGTTTGGCCGCTGTGAAACTGCTGCATCACCATGTCTTTGAGGCGGCACACCCGGAGTTCCTGGTTTTTAAGCGCCATCTCCACATGCTCGCGGCCTATCTCGCCGGCGCCGACACTTTTGGCGCAGTAGTTGGTTTCTCTAAGCAGGTTGGCGATGTTGGCTGAGTGCAACGACAGACGAGTTTGATCGTCTGCCTGACGGCTGGAGTACTCGAGGATGCGGGCCAATGCCGAGCGATTGCAGTGCAGCATATTGTTATCGTGCACAATAGACGAGATAAAGCGTGCATAAAGGGCTTCAGACTCATCGTGCCTTGGCATCACATCTTCAAAGTCGGCCGTCACCCGAAAGAGTTCGTTGAAGTCGGGGTCGTATTGTTGAAGCAGTTGATAGGTCTGGTAGTCGCCAAAGAGAATGATCTTCACATCCAGCGGGATAGGTTCGGGCGCCAGTGAGATGGTGCCGGAGAGGGTCACTTCCCGCTCCAGGCTGTTCAAATCCAGACTGCGGGAGCGCAGCGCTTTTTTCAGGCCATCCCACACGTAGGGCCGTTCCAACACCTTGATGGCATCCATCAACAGCACACCGCCGTTTGCCTTGTGCAGCGAGCCTGGGCGTATCAGTGAAAAGTCGGTAAATACTGTGCCCTTGAAGGTGGCATTTTCGATGTAACCAAAGAGGCTGTGGTAGTTGGGGCTTTCTTCCACCACCACAGGAAACTTATGCTCGTCCTGGCATACCAGCACATTGATTTGGTAGCGGCGGGGCATTTTCTTATCCAGCGCCGCGTAGGCCAGCCCCAGCTGCTCTTCGCTTTCTTCCAGAAAAATATCCAGATTGTCGAGAATGTCTCTCTGCATTTCACCCAAAAAGGTTTTGATATCATCCTGATCGCGATACTTGGCCTTCAGGGGTTTAAAGAAGTGAGCCAGCACTTCCTTGGCGACTTGCTCGTCGTGCTCCTGTTGCTTTTCTGAGAACTCTTCTTCCCACTCGGTGAGCTGACGTATGATACCCCGCAGGCGCTTTTCCAGCCCTTTGATGCTGTTTTCAAAGACTTCACGTTCTTCATCCGTCAGGGCACTGTAGCTTTCTTCGGTGTGGGGCTCTTCACCGTTCATGGCCATCAGTTGGTAATCACCCTGCACCGACAGCGACAGGCTGATGCTCTTGCTTTTGGCTTCTTCGGTGAGTGCCGTCAGCGCGGCTTCCTGCTGCCGTGACAGCTCGGTTTTCAGTTTGTCGGCGCGGGAATAATACATCTCGTTGTCAAAGGCCAGCGGTAAAGCCTTTACGAGCCTGAGTGACAGCTTCTCAATGTCTTTTTTAAAGCCATTGCCCTTGCCGGCGGGCAGACGCAGCACCCGCGGCACCCGGTTGTCATCAAAGTTGGCCACATAACACCAGTCAAAGCGCTGATTGGCATCAAAATGATGACGTTTGAGGTACCTCAGCATCATGGTGCGCTTGCCCAGGCCGTTTTGGCCAATGGCGTAGATGTTGTAGCCCTTTTCGTGGATAGACATGGCGAACTCGACCGCACTCTGGGCGCGTTCCTGGCCAATAATGTCATCCAGTGGCGGCAGGGTGGCCGTGGAAACGCAGTCCGGTGCCAGTCCGGCCAGGGTCGATACCCGGTACAGCTTGTCGGTGGCGAGAGTTGTTATGGCCATAGGATCCCTTTGAGTACCAATTTAATATTTCTATTACCGACAATAAGATAGCCGGGAAGCTAAGGCAAACCCCAAGCAAAACGACTGTCTAAATTTCAAGCAGTAAATTAAATGCCCGCATGTGCACTGTGTTGACTGGCGTGACAACAAGTCCTTGGCAAACGTAAGTTTCCGTTCTCTGACTCGAGAGTTGCAGCTACACTATTTGGGTAGTTATACGGAAGTGGAGTGGGTATTGAACAGTCGGGCTCAAGGCAATCATCAAACAGCCATAAAAAGCGTATCTCCCATGCTTGAATGGTTTGTTGACCATACCCGATTGGGGGCTGGGCTTTGGACCAGTCGCGGTGTATGCCTGTGGCAAAAGAACGCCGATAGTAAGCCCATTAACATCCTGACGGTCAGTGGTATCGGTGGCGAGCTTCAACTCTGTTTACACGGCGATGCAGTCAGTGACAGCCATCAACTACTGGCCAGGGCCTTGCTCGAAGGTGTGGCTGCTGTGCTTGGTGGGGGAGAGTCCGGACTGCTGCAAAGCTTTATGGACGCCTTCGAAGAACATATCTGGATAAAGGATGCCGAGGGGCGTTACCGGTTCATTAACCAGAGCACACTGGTGTCCTGGGATTTAAGCCCGGCGCAGATACTGTCTCGAAAGGATGCCGAGGTCTTTCCCGAGCGTTTTTCCGAGTACGCAGACACCGATCTCAAGGCGGTGAAGGAAGGGCATCCTATTGTGGTCGCCGAATGCATCGACCGCAGCCTGGATAAAGGCAACATCTGGCTGGAAACCATCAAGGCTCCCATGTACGGTAGCGATGGCAGACTGCTTGGCGTCATAGGAACCACCCGGGATATTGCACGGTATAAAGCCGCCGAAGAGCAATTACTGCTGACCTCCAAGGTATTTGAAAATGCCATTGAAGGGGTGATGATCACCGACTCCAACGGGGTTATCACAGAGATAAACGGCGCCTTTGAAACCATCACGGGTTACAGCCGTGACGAAGTGATTGGCCAAACCCCCAAACTCCTTAACTCAGGCCGCCACGAGCGGGACTTTTTTGAAAACCTCTGGCGGGCATTGAAAACCCAGGGGCACTGGCACGGTGAGATTTGGAATCGTCGCAAAAACGGTACCCTGTTTGCCGAGCAAACCAGCATCAGCGCCGTGTATGGTGAAGATGGGCAAGTCCGCTGTTTTGTGGCAGTGTTTTCCGATATCTCCCTGCTCAAACAAACTGAGGCGGAAGTCGCCCAGCTGGCCTGGCACGACCCACTCACCCGTTTGCCCAATCGCTCTAAACTCACCACCATCAGCCAGCAGCAAATCAAGCTCGCCGCCAACCGCAAAACCCGGTTGGCGCTGCTGCTTATCGACGTGGACCTCTTCAAACACATCAATGACAGTTTTGGGCATCTCGCCGGCGACAAAGTGTTGCTGTCGTTATCCGAGCGCCTCGCCGCACTGCTTGGCGCCGAAGACACCCTTGCCCGAATCGGGGGCGATGAGTTTGTACTGCTGACACAGGTAAGGAGCCGGGAAGATATTCCGATGATCTTGTCAGCCATACAGCGGGCCTTTGATACCAGCTTCGATACCAGTGAGGGCGAGTCGGTTCGTCTCAGTGCCAGTATCGGTATTGCTGTGTATCCCGACGATGGCGATAACCCGGACACCTTGCTGAAAAACGCCGATGCCGCCATGTATCGTGCCAAGCAGCAAGGCCGCAATCGCCATGCCTTTTACACAGAGCAAATGACTCAAAGTTCCATGCAGCAGTTGCGGCTGCAAACGGCCCTCAGAGGCGCGGTGAAAAATGCTGCACTGTCGTTGGTTTATCAACCCAAAATCAATTTGCGTACCCGTAAATTGATTGGGGTAGAGGCCTTGTGTCGCTGGACCGATCGTGAACTTGGGGTGGTATCCCCGGCGGAATTTATTCCGGTAGCCGAATCCATCGGCTTAATGCCTGAGATTGGCCTGTGGGTTTTGAAAGAGGCCTGTCGTCAGGCGCGAATTTGGCGCGACCAGGGGCTTAACCCAGGCCGTATGGCGGTGAATGTGTCGGGCTCTCAACTTACCGGCGATAACTTTGCCGACAGCGTCGCCAAGGTGCTCAAACAAACCGGTCTCTCCCCTGAAGCGCTTGAGCTGGAAATCACCGAATCCGTGGTGCTGGATAATCCTGCCGGTGCCATCGACACTATGGAAAAGCTCCGTGGCATGGGGGTCAGCCTGGCACTGGATGATTTTGGCACCGGGTATTCTTCGCTGAGTTATTTGCGCAAGCTGCCCCTTAACAAGTTGAAAATTGACCAGTCATTCGTCAGGGAACTCCCCGCCGATCAGGACAGTGGCGCCATCGCCATGGCCATTATCGCCATGGGGGAGGCATTGAAACTCGGCGTAATTGCCGAAGGGGTAGAAAACGAAGCTCAGGCCGAGTTTTTGCAGCGTTTGGGTTGCACCGAGGCCCAAGGTTATCTGTTTGCCAGGCCGTTATTGGCGTCAGAGTTGAAACAGCTGCTGCTTGGTGAGTGATCCTGCGATTAAGCCTTGTTACTATAGCGCCCTTTAGTTTGTGCTCCGGAGTTTCCCGTGTCTTTTGCTGCTTTTACTCTGCCGTCTCCCTTGGCTGACAATCTCGCTAAACTGGGCTTTGCCAAGCCCACTGAGGTGCAGTCCGGCGCTATCCCCATGATGCTGGCCGGGGATGATCTGATGGTGAAAGCCGCCACAGGCACGGGTAAAACCGCCGCCTTTTTGCTGCCAGTGCTAGCCCGGCTGGTTACAGAGGACGTGCCAGGCCGCAATCTGCCTGCACCCAGAGCCTTAGTGCTGGTGCCCACCAGAGAACTTTGCCAACAGGTTTATGATGCTGCCAAAGCGCTGGCAAAAGGCAGTGCCGTGCGTATTGCCCAGGTCTATGGCGGTGTGCCTCTGGAAAGCCAGCTCAATGCCATTAAGGATGGCGTGGACTTGATGGTCGCCACGCCCGGGCGCCTGCTCGACCACCTGAAAAAACGCACCCTCAGAATCGATACCGTCAGCCAGTTGGTGTTTGACGAGGCCGACCGTATGTTGGACATGGGTTTTGAGGATGAGATCCGGGCGCTGGTGAAAAAGCTTGCCAAAGCCAGGCAAACTGCACTGTTCTCAGCCACCCTGGGGGACAATGTCTGGCAGTTGGCCAAGAGCCTGATGGACTCGCCCAAGCTGCTGGAAATCGCCGCGGGCAAAGATACCAAGCCACTGATTGAAGAGCAGGTTTATCAGCTCGACAGCGAGCGCAAATTCGATTTTATCTGCCACTTGCTGGGTAAAAACAGCTGGTCTCAGGTGCTTGTTTTCAGCCGAACCAAAGAAGGGGCCGATAAGCTTACGGCCAAACTGGTAGCAGCCGGACACAGTGCCGTTGCTATGCATGCCGACTTAAGTCAGCGTCAGCGGGAGCAAAACCTTGCCGACTTTAAGGCAGCCAATGCGCGGGTGTTGGTGGCCACCGATGTGGCTGCTCGCGGCTTGGATATACAGGCGCTGCCCTGCATCATCAACGTCGAACTGCCCTTTAAAAAAGAAGATTACGTGCATCGCATCGGGCGTACCGGCCGGGCAGGCAGCGCCGGGCTTGCCATCAGTTTACTGGATGCCGCCGACGAGCCTTTGCTGGTGGCGCTTGAGCACTACCTCGACCGACGCTTGCCTCAGCAGTGGTATCCGGGCTTTGAACCGGATTTGTCCATCCGCCATGAGCGTCCCCGCAGCCTCAGTAAAGCGGCACAAAAGCAAAAAGCCCGCAAGCGGGCTTTGGCGAAGCGCTGAGGCACCCTTTTCAGCGGCGACCTGGCCAGATAATCAGTCAGGCTGTCAGGTTCGGTGAAGATACTCATCCACCGGACCTGAACCTGGATAGCGCAGCAAGCTTAAAAGTCGTATCGAATGCCTATGCTGGTTATCGTGTCATCAAACTCAGCATATTGTTCGGTGTCGAACTGCCCCGCCTCCAGGTGTACCCGGGTAGACTTGGAGAAGAAGTACTCCGCGCCTACTCCCCACTGGCTGACCTGTGGAACCTGGGTCGCGGCCTCACCCATGGCCGAATAGACGCGGTTGGCGATAAGGCCGGTGCCGGACTCGTCTTTGCCATACTGGGCTTTAAACAGCCACTTGTCCCACTTGTAAGAGCCACTGATAATAAAACCCAGGCCATCTCTGTCCTGCCAATGAGGTTTGGCGGGGTTGGCCAGTTCTGATTGTTGAATAAGGGTGCCGAGTTTCAGGTTTTCAAGCCCAAGGGCGGCCAACTTCCAGTGACCCACAGCACGCCAGGCCTTGATATCTTCAACACCATCTGAGTAGGCCGCTGCAAAATACAGGTCGCTGTTTTTTAACTTCTTATCGCCATAAGTCAGCGCCAGTTGGAAGTTGCCATTCTCCTTGCGCTTGTCGCTGTCCTGATAATAGTTATCTTCCATCAGCAGGCTGGCGCCCAGTTGCCAGCCGTGCCATACAGGGGTCTTGTATTCGAAAGAATCGCCCCAGCGTTTGTCACCGGCCATCAAGCGGTCATGCTTCATGCTGTAGTTGTCAAACACATCCACAAAGCCCTTGGTCATTTTGAATACTGGCTCCATGCGCCCCGCGGCCAGCGAGCCCCATTGGGCATGACGAATACCGATAAAGGTGGGACGAGCGGTAAAGGGTTTGCTGTTGCCGGATTCGCTGGCCGAGTCGACACCCATTTCAATCTGATAGAAGAGGGTCAGATCCGCCGTCAGGGACTCAGTCCCGCGAACACCCAAACGGGTAAAGTTGTTCTCAAGCACTGTGCCATCAAGTCCCTTGTGGGTGGCGGCGCCCGTGTCTGAATGGGTGACCGAATAATCTATCCTGCCGTAAAAGTCGGGTGTGGCCTGTGCCTGCTGACTGAATCCGGCCAACAGTGCGGCGCTTAACAGGGAGAGACGAAAAACACTCATAGGTTACTCCGGATTATTTTGAAAAGTTTGGAAAGGCAAACTGGTGGCAGTCGTTGCAAAGCACCTTGGCTGGCTGATGCTCGCTGTGGCACACGGTGCAGGGCACATCTGCTCCCCAGTGCGGAGCATCGTGAGGATTGGGTGTTTGGTTCTGGGTGGCGGCGGCAATCTCATCGTAGCTGCCATGGCAGTCGATACAGGCCGCTTCGGTGGCAGGCCCCTTGGGGCTGCCCTGGTGGCAGGTTTTGCAGTCTTTTTCATCGTACATAAAGCTGTGGTTGCTGCGACCTTCACGCTTGCCCATTACCTTGTAGAGCTCCCCTGCGTGTAAGGGAGATGCCACAAAACTCAGTGCCAACAGGGATAAAATCAGGGTTTTCATGTGTGTCTCCTCAGGCCTTGGCCACCTGTTCACCGGCTATCACCCCAAATGCGAACGCATCGGGGCAGGAGCAGGCAGTTAATCGAATACGGCCAAACAGACCGCCCGTGGCTTCGCCGCAGGCGTAAAGGCCTTTGATGGGCTGGGCTGTGTCCCTGTTGATGACCTGGGCATTTTCATTGATTAATACGCCGCCCTGGGTGTAGTTGAATTTCGGACGGGCCTTGATGGCATAGAAAGGCGCTCGTTTGACGCTGACTTGCTTCAACGCGGTCATGTCTTTACCGAACTGGCTGTCTTTGCCTGCCAGGGCATCCTCGTTATAGCGCTTGAGGGTGGCTTTAAGCCCGGTAAGGTCGATGCCTTCCCCGTTGGCCAGGGCCTCGATGGAGTCGTACTTCACCATCATGCCTTCCTCCAAAGCGAGGTGCAGACGCTGCTTGTCGTGGAAGTTGTCGATGCCATCCTGATCGTAAATATTCAGCGGGAAGCGCCCCTCATTGCGGTCCATGATGTTGCAGATGGCTTCTGCCACGACCTGACGGTTGTTCTTTTCGCTGATAAAGCGCTGACCGGTTTTCGGGTCAACCAAGGCTCCCCACTGCAAATCTTCGGTAGGAATATCAAAGGCAAAGCGCATTAAAGATAGGTGGACTGTCTGGGCACCGGCGGCAACCAGAGACTTGAGTGCACCTGCGGTTGCGCCCCTGTGCGTGGTGGTTGGGATGTAGTCGCGAATATTGGGAAACTCCATGGCACGGAACTCCACATCGCGGCTGTAGCCGCCCACGGCCATGACCACACCCTTGGTCACGCGATAGTGTTTGATGGTGCCGGTGGTGTTTTCCCGGTCGTCATTCCCCAGATTTGGGTCGAAAAAGTACTGCTCGCGTACCTGAATCCCCATGACCTCGCCTTGGGCATTCAGATGCAGCTTGTCAAACTTCACTCTGCGACGGATTTCGCCCTGTAAGTCCTGGGTATAGAAGCGACGCAGTGGGCGCAGTATGCCTTTGCCACCGCCATTGACCGGATAAAGGGTCCGCGGCACCGAATGGCCACCGAGGCTCTTTAGCTTGTCATGGAAGCGGCAACCCCGCTCAATTGCCCAGGGCAATACGCGGGTCGTGGTATCGGCCATTTTCAGGGTCAGGTCTCTGTGGTTCTGATAGCCGCCCGCCTTGGAGATGTCTTCGGCAAAAAGCGCGGCAGAATCTTCAATCCCCTGTGCTTTTTGCAGGTGGCTGTTTACCACTGAAAAGTTCAGACCTGAGATGGCTGACGTCCCGCCGAGTACCGGCATTTTTTCAATAATAATGGTGTTTTTGGCACCGTTTTCCTTTGCCCGGATGGCGGCGCAGGTGCCCGCCAGCCCGCTGCCTACTACAACAACCTCAAAGGTTTCATCCCACACAATGGCGCTGTTGTTGTCGGACTTGGCCTGTACGGCAGGAGCCAGCACAGCAGGGGCCAGCCCAACGGCTGACAGTGCCAGACCTCCCTTGAGGAAGGTGCGGCGGCTTTGTTTGATTTTCTCGTTCATAGTGGCCTCACTTCATGATGACAAGGCCATGGAATCAAAAAGCGGGCAGCGGCTATATAGTGGTTTTCCGAAGCCCGTATCAGGCTGTGAAGCGGATCAACTCCCGGGAAGTTAAAGATGCAGGCTGCTCGGCCAGGGCCGATAATCCCGGTGTAATCTAATCGGGGAACATGATGAGTAAGGCGTGGCGGCTTTTATTAATGTTGGCGTTGCTGCCAGTGGCGATGGCCTTTGCCGGGGTGCCAGCCAGCGAAAAAGCGCAGAACAGACAGACTGTGCGCATTGGTATTCTCACCTTTGCCGAGCGCTCGGACACCCTGAGTGCCTGGCAAGCCACCGCCGATTATCTGGCCCGGCAGACAGGGCATGGCATCCGCATCGAACCGCTGACACCATCGGAGCTTGACAGGCAGGTTAAGGCCAGGGCGCTGGACTTTATTATCTCCAATCAATTTGTTGCCGTGGGCTACAAAAAAGACTGGGGCGCCAGTCAATTACTGACACTGATCCCTGCCGACGGTCGGGATCCTGCCCGTGCCATGGGCTCGGCATTGGTGGTGCGCGCGGGCGCCCCGGTAACCCGTTGGCAGCAGCTTGCCGAGCTTAACATTGTGTCCACTGACCCCCGGGCCTTTGGCGGATTTTTGATTTTTGCCGGCGAGATGGTGAGGCGGGGCTTGGACCCCGTCGCAGATTTACCCGGACTCACCTTTGAAGGGTTTCCTCAGACCAAACTATTGCAAAAGCTGTGGCTGCATGAGGCAGATATGGCCATTCTGCCCGCCTGCGTATTGGAGCAGGCCATTGCCCGTGGCGAGTACCCGGAGGGAGCTTTTGATATTGCCCTGGCGAAAGCGACGCCCGGATTTGCCTGTGGTGTATCGAGCGAACTCTATCCCTATACCGCACTCTCCAAGCTTGGCCACACCAAAAGTGCTCTGGCAACTGAGGTGGCCAGGGCGTTGTTGTCGATGGATGCCAACACGGCGGCGGCCGTCACTGGCGGCTATCGCGGCTGGTCTGTGCCGGTAAACGATAATCGGGTATTTGCGCTCAAACACACGTTAAGAGAATGGCCGTTTCAAACCAACTGGCAGCGGGTCGCCTCTGCCGCCATGCCCTGGTTTGGGGCGATAGTTCTGTGTTTGCTTTTGGGGTATCTGCATCACCTGCGGATAAAGCGGCTGGTGGTTAAACGTACCCGGGCACTGGAGACGGAAATTGAACAGCATCGGGAGACCCAACGGGCGTTCAACGAGCAGCAGCGCCAGTTTTATCGAGCTCAGCGGGTTTTGCTTACCGGAGAGATGGCGTCGGGGATCTCCCATGAGTTGAAACAGCCGTTGGCGGGGATCCGCTATCTTGCCCAGGGCTGTCTGTATCGGCTTAAAGACCATGAACCCGAGATAGCATCGGCCCTTGGCGGGGTACTGACACAGGTCGATAGGGCCCAGGAAACCATCAGCCGCCTGCGAAGTTTCTGCCAGCAGCCCAGTCGCAGTGTGCCTTATCGGGTGGATACCCTGATTGAAGAGACCCTGGCGCTGATCTCACCGGAGCTTAAACGGTTGAAACTTGAACCTTCATTGACCCTCGCTGAGGTCGAGGCCAGGCTGGACCCCGGGCTTATGACCCAGGTGTTGGTGAATGTACTGCTCAATGCCCTGGACGCCATGGCCGGGCAGCCAATGCCATGGCTCGGTATTTCCCTTGAAACCACTGACTCGGGTTACCTTATCCGGGTGTCTGACAATGGTTGTGGGTTAACTGAGGCGCAGCTGTCCAGGCTGTTTTTCCCATTTGAGTCGGCCAAGGCCGACGGATTGGGACTGGGCATGGTCATTTGCAAACGTATTGTTGAAGAACATGGCGGCAAAATCTCGGCCCATAATCGTTTTGATGCCCCCGCAATCGCCCCCCAAATCGAGTGCATCCCCAGTGGGCTGGAGATATGCATAGAGATGCCCCTGGGAGCTGAAAATGATTGATGTGTATCTGGTGGATGACGACCCCGATGTGTTGGCGTCACTGAAATGGATGCTCGAAGGCCTTGGTATCAAAGCACGGGGCTTTGCATCGGCAGAGGATTTTTTGGCGGCTGTCGACTTGTCCCGCCCCGCAGTTGCTGTGCTGGATGTGCAGATGCCCGATATGGACGGGATGAGCCTGCTGGAGGTGCTGTTCTCCCGGCCAGGCCCTCTGGTTCCCATAATGCTTACCGGCCATGGCAATATCTCCATGGCCGTGAAAGCAATACAACAGGGCGCCATGGATTTTATCGAAAAGCCGGTGGATGGTGACAAACTGCTGGCCTTGCTGCGCCGGGCGGCAAGGGTTGCCACAGAGCGCGCTGCCAGCCTGCAGCTGTCGGCCGACATCCAGCAGCGGCTCGATAGCTTGTCCCCAAGAGAAACCGATGTAATGCATCGGGTGCTTGAGGGCAAACTCAATAAAACCATTGCCGCAGAATTATTTATCACCCAAAGAACGGTTGAGATCCATCGTCGTAACCTGCTGGAAAAAATGGCCGTGAGCAATGTGGCCGAGCTGGCGTTTGTTCTGTCGAAGCTGCGTCCTTAGCGTTAGGGAATCCTGATACTTGTTGGGCTTACGGGAAAAAACGCACTAGTGGCCGAGGAGCGGCTCACTAAGGTCACAGGTAACCAACAGCGCCTATTGAGCCCGGCCGGGTGATTGCCTACAATGGCGCACGATTTTCATATTGCAATTGATGAGCAGATAACGAGCATGAACGACACTAAATCACAGCCAGCCTTGCCGGACCGCCTTTCCATCAACCCCCGCAGCCCACACCATGTCGCTGCCGTGTTTGAGTACGATATCGGCATCAAGATCAACGGCAAAGAGCGTTTTGACGTTGAAGAATACTGCATCAGCGAAGGCTGGATTAAAGTGGCCTCCCGCAAGGCCCTGGACCGCCGTGGTCAGCCACTGCTGATGACCATCAAGGGTGAAGTGGAAGCGTTCTACAAGTAATTGCCAACCTGTCTGCGTATTTCAGATACAGGATTATGTAAAAAAAGACAGGGCTCCCTGTCTTTTTTTCTGAGTATTGAATGTCAGCCGGTATGAAAACGCTTCATATCTGAGTGGATAAGGCCCGCAAGGCCGGTGGCTTCGGCGACTTCTTCCACCACCCTATCAATTTCATTATTGTTGTCATCGCTGAGCAGCCGGATGCTCAGCGCATTTTGACTGATTTCTCCGATTACCTGCATTTGTTCCGCGGTAGAGCTGGCTATTTGGCTGCTGATTTCCACAATCTGCTGCAGGGATTGTCGTACCTGGCCAAGTCTTTCGTCGGTCTGCTGCGTAAAGGCGACACATTGGATCACACTCTTTTGGCTGGTTGACATGGCGTTCACGGCATCATCACTGCGGGCTTGCAGACGTTGGATCATGTTGTGAATTTCTTCGGTGGACTGCTGTGTCTTGGATGCGAGGCTTCGCACCTCGTCTGCCACCACGGCAAAACCGCGTCCCTGTTCTCCGGCTCTGGCAGCTTCGATGGCGGCGTTGAGGGCCAGCAGGTTGGTTTGTTCGGCAATGCTTTTTATCACATCCAGCACTTTGCCAATGCTTTTGCTGTCTTCGGCCAGGCGACTGCTGGCTTCTGCGGCAAGCTCAATGGTGTTTGCCAGTGTACGGACTTCATCGAGGGTTTTGCGGCTAAGTGCAGAGCCATCCCGGGATTTCGCATCGGCATCGCTCACGGCTGCCGAGGCATCGTTGGCGTTGTCTGAAATCTGTCTCACCGCCTCGCTGACGTTGCCCACGCCGGTGGCGATGATATCGATTTGATTGTGCTGCAGTTTCATGCGGCCATTTACCCCAGACATGGAATCGTGCAGCCTGGTGCTGAGCTGAGTCAGTTTATCTCCCGCCGAGGCCATTCGGCCAACCATGCCCTGAAGATGGTCCAAAAAGCCATTGAATGCGCGGCTTTGATCGTTGCTGCTGGCTTGGGTTCTGTGGGTGAGGTCGATTTGCTCGCCGGTGAGATGGTGGGCGACTGCCTGGATGTCAAAAGAAACCTCCGCCTGGCGGTGCAGGTTTTTGGCCATAACCACTAACACCAGTGTCTCAACCACCACATAGCCGGCGTGGATAAAGATGATCCCCCAGGAGCGTTCTGCGCTGTCGAGCATAAAGACACTGCCACCGGTGGTTTGCCACCAAAAGAGTCCCACATGCAGCACGGCGGCAAGAGCCGCAGACGCGATGATAGGCAACCAGTCCCGGCAGTAGAGCAGCATCGCGAGGCAGGCAAAGTAGCCAAAATGCATCTCTATCATGCCGCGAGACAGGTGCACATGCAGGGTGACCATCACCATAAATGCCAGCCCCATGGTCACCCGGGTTATGCGCTCACCCGGGCTGAGTGCCCGGATGGCGCCTGCCGCTATGGTTGTCAGCAGGCCAACTATGATGGCCACGGTCCAGTTGCCGAAAACGCCCGCCAGGCCCAGTGCATAGAGGAACATCATGACCAGCACCGAAAACATAATGGTGTCTGATTTAATGTAATGATCCCGCATCATCTCAGTGCTTAAGGTATTCATTTTCTGTTGAGACTCTCCATTTGAGTGGGCAAGTAAGCCGTTATCGGAAAACATGAGCTGTGATTGAGGCCCTTCTCAGGTGCTCCAACGGCAATGGCAGGACACCTGAATTGGCCAATCAGGCATTGGCAAAGGTTCACCGGCAGCATTCAACAGTGCTTCGCGCAGTAAATCGGCTCCCGAGCCGCAGCTGGGGCCAGTGGAATAGGCACCAAGGTAAACCAGGGTGCCATCGGCCTTCCAAACCCCCACGACCGGCGTAACTTCCGGCACCTCATTGAGTGTAATCCGTTTCATTTGTTTGAGCGTATCCGGAAGCGCGGCATTGCTTTGGGTGTAAAGCAAATTGGTGTGCTGCGGCAGCTTCGCGGACACTTTGCTGAGTGCGGATGTTGTCAGCTGCTCAAGGTGCGCGTAGGTATCATCGCTGCAGTCGCAGCCCGGGTCGATAAAATGCACCACCACGGGGGCGCTGCCATCAGCAGTGCTGCTGGCAGAGGCTTTGATTAGGTCAGCGACCTCTCGCCCCACGCTTTGTTGGTTGAGCAGCGATGGCTCTATTTTGCTGATATGGCGAAGCTCCAACCACCAAAATGCCAACAGCACCGAAACCAGCCAGCTTGACAGAATAAGCATGCTCATGCGCTTTTTGGTCATGGGGATGACATCCTTTGAACTGTTGCTAATACTGCTTCAATCCAGCAAGTACGCCCATGGGCCGCTAAGGGATCACTGCCTTTTAGAAGAAGGGCGCCGCTCTCGTCAGCATGGCCCGGTCAGCATGGTCTGGCCAGGCGTTGCCTCCCCGGCTGTGGTCTGGGCACTCTGAGCAAGTATAGGTTCTGAAAGCCCGGGTATAGCCGCACTGCACAAAGCATGTGTGTTAGTGGCTCACTGAGGCTTAAGAATGGGCTTTTTGGCATACACAGTTTGCGTCTTTCAAAGATTGTCTGACCTGAAAGCAGCGTCTTTTCCCGCGCTCATCGACACGTCTTTTCCTATAAAAGTGCGTGCCGGCCTTACAAGCAGGGCAAGTTTGCCGGTGCTTTTTGACGAGTGAATCGCGCGATGTAAAAGACAGCACTAGACTCATAGAGGCTTGGCTATCAAAGGAGCGACTCTTGTGAAGACCGCTGGAGGCTGTGTGTCCGTCATGTCGTCGGTATTCTTGCTTGGGCTGGCGTTTGCGGCCCAATCTGACGTGGCACTAAAAAGTGGGGCGAGAACACTGGCGGTTATCGCCCTGGAGTATCCACTATTCACGACGGAAACACAGGCAGATAAAGGTAGCAGTTTCAGAGCGTTGCAGAAGTATCTGCTCTCAAACCAACTCGAATTTGAGCTGCAACCCCTGTTCCTGCCCTCTGCGCGTGCACAGAGTGAAATTGTTGCAGGTAGTTGGTGTGCTTCATTTTATCCCCCTCCAGATATCGTCAGGGATCAATCCCGCTTTGTGCTTTTATCCGATGCCAAAGTGGTATTGGGCATATTTCGTCGTCGTGGGCATGACCCTTTTGTATGGCGGGACTTATCCGAGTTGGGCGGGGGAACCATTGCCTTGCTTCGTTCAAAAGTAGACGGCAGCTTTATTCAGCAATTCATTGATGCCGGACTCACTATCGAGTTTGTCAGTGATATCTCAACCGGATTAAGGATGCTCAGTAAAGGACGGGTGGACTACGCGTTCGGCGACAGTGACGCATTAAGTGTGCTCACCTTGCCAAAAGCGATGCGGGAAGACTTGCAGTTTTCTTCCACTCACCTGATGGAGGTGCCTGTCGGGGTGTTCGTCAACCCAATGTGTCCAGAGGCCGCTGCCGTGTTGGAGACAGTGCCGGCCCAAGACTGACGGAATAAGGCCCAGTTTGCTATTTGTTATTGGTTATTGAGTCAGCTTATCTGACGATACCCCTGTGCTGTGTTCAAGCCCCAATGACTGGTAATAACCCAGAGACTGGTAATAACCCAGTGAATGACATTGGCTATATGGCTGGTGGATAAGGGTAAATCCATCCCTTGGCAGCCAAGCGGGTATAAACCCAGCGCAACTGACCTCGTGTAATTCTCCCTGTGGTTCTTCAACCCTGATCTTATCGCGACTTAACCTCAGTCGGGTGCTATGGGGCAGGTAGTGGATGATGTGGCTGTGAGCCGGGCTCTGGTGTGTTTGCGCTTTATCGGAGTTCGGGCCATGGCTTTTCGCCGCAGTTATTTTAATTACCCCCTGTGTTTCAGATGCAGGCTCACTGAACCAGACGCCGCCTTCACCTTCGATAACACCGTATTGGCCATCTTTGGATAGCCAGAGCGCAGTGTTTTCATCGACGCCCACCGCAAGGCCGGTTTGGCTTTTATCCTGCAGCAGTACCAGTCTGATTTGTCTGTCGCGTTCACTGAAATGGGTATCTGTCACGCCGAACGGGTAGAGTCCCAATCCGCCACCGGGTCGGTAGGTGAGGGCGTTGGCAGGATTCAGCGCCTCGCAGCTAAGCTCTTCGCATCGCTCGCTGACAGGGGCTGCGGCTACCACGCCAAAATCCAATGCCCCCTGACTGGTGCCGCCGGTGATCATGGCACCCGATGCCATCACGGCAGCACCGGCGCTGGTGCCGCCGATTATCAATTCACCGTTTGCAAATCGTTGTTTTACCAGTTCAAGTGCTGTGCTCGGTTGACCATCGACGCCCAGCCAAGCCGCCAGAGTGAGGGATTGATCGCCGCCGGAGAGAAAAAGGCCATCCAGAGAAGCCAGGGTGTGCAGCAATTGCTCTGGATTGAGACAAGCCTGATGGTATTTGTCCCACAGCGCCGGGTATACCCGTTGCCTGTCGTGGTATCCCTGATAAATCTCACCAAGCGCTGCCAGCTCACTGCATCCAGCCTCCTTATCGTCAAACTCCCAGGCTTGCTGCAACGCGCTGTCTAACGGTAGCCATTGGGCTATCGCGCCCGCCTGAGTAAAGGCTTGTTGATAAAAACTGGCGGCTTCAAACGGATCCCGCGCAGATGCGGTGACTATGCCGATTTTCGGCGGCTGATTACCGGCTTGCTGGGCCGCGCGGCTAACAAAGGCACTGAAGTGTGAGGCGCCCTGGGCATTTTTGCCCTGCGCCAAACGTACTTGCTCTGTCTTTAGCTCCCCTTCCGGGGTGAGCTGTACCCACTCGAGGGTGTCGAGCAGGGCGAAATAGCTGGCGTCATTGAGTGTATTGCCAAGTGGGCCCAGCAGATCATGAAGAGCCTCGACATCGAGAATGTTGCTATCTGCAGAGCCCAGAGCGCTGAGCAATGCCCTTTGGGTATCGACGTTGAGTCGTCCCCAGGCCGGGGTGGCCTGAAAGCGGGCCAGACTTTGCTCGCTCAACTCATACAAATGCCGGGTTTTGGCCTTGTCCGGGAAGCTTGTGTCAGCCGTGCAGTGCTTTGGGCTCAGGGAGCTGCACACGGATAAAGCTCCACCCGCCAGCATCAGCGACAGTGTTGGGATGGGGTCCTTGTCTTTTTCCGGTGTATTGTCTGGGTTATAGGGTTTGGCCGCAGCGGACGCAGCAAAGGGCGCTATTGACATCGACAGGGCAACAGCACCGATAAACAAGCGTAATTTTGAGGTCATGGCTCTGCTCTAAAAAATTTTGCATGCCACGTATTGACTGGT
This sequence comes from Shewanella sp. FJAT-52076, assembly GCF_019457455.1. NCBI lineage: Bacteria > Pseudomonadati > Pseudomonadota > Gammaproteobacteria > Alteromonadales > Shewanellaceae > Shewanella > Shewanella sp. FJAT-52076. The sequence continues at coordinate 2,866,580 of NZ_CP080415.1, read as the reverse complement.
CGCCACTATAACGGCTAGCTTGTTTACCGGTCAATAACATTGATTTCACATTTGGTGGATATGTTTCCAGTATCAACTTCTCTTGAAAGATACCATTACCGTACCTGGTATCTGTCCGAATGGTGGGACGAATAAACCACTGAACTTTAAGGTTCAGTGGGCTGTCCTGCGTCATCGCTAAGGCTCCCACGCCTCATTTTTTGCTCAGCTGCACGCCTGCACCGTGAACGCACAACTTTTTTGTGCCACGTATTGACCACGTCCGGTGGCTTAGGCGCGCGCCTGAAAAATTATTCGTTTATTTTTGGGAGCTTCTCATGAAAGTTTCAGTATTTGCCTGCGCCATTTCCGGTTTTGCCCTGTCAGCCCTGACCATCGCCATGGCCCACGCGGCCGATGACAACAAGGCTATTTCAGCCGAATCCAAACTCGAAAAAATCCAGATCACCGGTTCACGTCTGAAAGGGGTGGACATGGAAGGAGCCAATCCGCTGCAGTCGTTCGATAAGGAAGAACTTATCAAACGTGGCTATGACACCATTGCCGAATTCCTCAAGGATCTGCCCCAGGCGGCAAGTGCCGGCACCTTCACCGAAACCGGTGGCGTTGGCGGCGCCGATGGCGCACCGGCCGGGGCAGCCGGGGTGAGTTTGCGTGGCCTGGGTTCAAGTTCGACTCTGGTACTGGTGAATGGTCGCCGGGTCGCGGTGGACTCTTTCTCCAATGGCTCAGACTCCTTTGTAAACGTTAATGCCATTCCCATGGCGGCCATTGAGCGCATCGATGTACTGACCGATGGCGCTTCGTCTATTTATGGCTCAGATGCCATCGCCGGGGTGATTAACTTCATTCTGCGTAAGGATTTTGTCGGGCATGAACTCACGGCCCAGTACGGCAATGACACCAGTGACCACGATGCCAGTCGCACCGGACTGACCTACGCGGGCGGCTTTGCCACCGACAACACCAACACCACAGTGGTGCTGGATTACGCCAAGCGCAACGCAATTTTTAACAGCGATCGTCCCATCAATGTGACTTACACCTCTTATACAGAGATGGTGATTGACGGTAATTACTATGCCGAAGACTGGTGTGGTGATGACACCCGCTGGGGCGGCGAAGCCTGTAATTATGACTATGTTATCCAGCGCGCCATTCAACCCGATTTCGAGAATATCGGTGCCACACTTAATCACCAGTGGCAGCTTGGCAATGATATGACCTTCTTTGCCGAGGCCATGTATCAGCAAAACACCGGCCATGCCTATGAGGCGCCAGCTGGATACACGGTAACGGTTCCCGGTGATGCGGCTTACGTGCCTGACTATGTACGTGACATCAATGCCGCAGATGGCGATGACAGCAACAGCATACGGGTACGTACCCGCATGCCAGAGCGCAGAATTCAGGAATACGATACCGAAAGCTATCGTGTACTTGCCGGACTTCGTGGTGAGTGGGGCGACTGGGGTTGGGAGTCAGCAGCAAGCTACGGTAAGTCCAGCAACGAAGTGACCCATGTGGCGGGCTATATGAATCGCAATGCGTTGGCCGATGCCATTGCCAGCGGCAGTTTTAATCCGTTTAACCTGGGGATGGACAACAGTGAAGAGGCGATAGCGGCGCTGCGTGACAGTGCCATTCGCCGCGGCGAGTCTGAGGTGATGTCGCTGGATGCCAACATCAGTGGTGAACTCTTTGAGATGAATGCCGGCCTGGTAAGCGCTGTATTTGGCGCCGAGCTTCGCAGCGAAGAAATTGTTGATAATCCGGCCGCATCAGCGGTAAACGACGATGTGATTGGCCTTGGCGCCAGTGATGCCGCCGCCGACAGAACCCAGTATGCCGTTTATGGCGAGGTCAATCTGCCGCTGTTTGAGAATGTGGACCTGATAACCGCGCTGCGTTACGACCATTACAGTGACTTTGGTGGCGACATCAATCCCAAGGTATCGCTGCGTTATAAGGCCACCGAAGATCTGGTACTCAGAGCATCCTGGAGCACGGGTTTCCGGGCTCCTTCGCTTTCACAGCTGGGGGCAGGCACCTCCCTTGGCAGCCAATACATCAACTGCGGCGCAGGTGAGCCTTTCAATGCCCTGTGTGGCAGTAACGGCGCCATCGATGGTGAACTGGAGTTCGATCAGGAAACCATAGGTAACAAGGGGTTGGATGCAGAATCCTCTGAAGCCATCAACGCCGGGCTGTCTTGGAATCTGACCGACAACTGGCAGCTTACCGTGGATTACTGGCGCTACGATCACGCAGACATAGTGGATATCGATGCCTCCACCACCCTTAATGCCTGCGTACAAGGCACTGCGCCTGTGGTGGGTTCGGTGAGCGAGCTTAAGGGCGAGTTCGGTTGCGTCCTGGATGGTAATGGCGACATCAGCTTCCTGCGTACCGGCTACTTTAACGTTGGCAGCCAGACCACAGACGGTCTCGATTATCGGATGACCTATCGTCTTGAAACAGACGCGTCAGGCGAATTCAGTTTCTACGTCAGTGGCACAGAAACCTTCAGTTTTGAGCGCCAGGTAACTCCGGATGCCGACGTAGAGGACCTCCTAGGCCGCCTGTCCGGTGCCAACGAAATTGCCCGACCCGAGCGGGTGCTGGATGCCGGTACGGACTGGAGCCTGGGTGACTGGAGTGCCAGCCTCAGCGCCCATTATGTCTCGAGCATGGGCGATGGTGACTTCAAGTTTGATAACGAGACAGTGGACAGTTGGCTTACCTTCAGCGCCAGCGTGGGTGTGACCCTGATGGAGAATCACTCGCTGATGTTATCGGTTCGTAACCTTACCGATGAGGAGCCACCGTATGCCTCGTCGCCTACCAATGGTTACGCCAGCTCAGCCCATGACTGGCTCGGCCAGCGCTGGAACCTGCGTTACAGCCTGCGCTTCTGATGCTCTCCCTGGCCGGGCTTGCCCGGCCTTTTTTCATCGTGGGAGGACATATGTCTTTATCCAAACGGGAAATGCCGGATGCCTTCGTCATCCTGATGTTGATGATGCTGCTGGCATGGGGCCTGACCTTTCTCCTGCCCGCAGGCCAGTTTATGTGGGTGGCAGAGCAGGGGATCCGGCTTGAAAATTTCAGCCTTCAGGCCTCCGAGGGGCTGGGCAGTGCGCTTTTCAGTGCAAACGGAACGCCTGGGCTGCTCAACTCAGCATTTGACGGGCTCACCTCGGGAGGGCGCGACAGCTCTGCCGTTGGTGTGGTGGCCTTTATTTTGATTGTGGGCGGTGCTTTTGGTGTGCTGCTGGCAAGTGGCGCCGTGCATCAGGCGCTGACACTGCTGATGGCACGTCTCAAAGCGCGGGAAGCCCTGTTGTTGCCGGTGCTGTTTGTGGTGTTTTCCTTAAGCGGGGCCGTGTATGGCATGAGCGAGGAGGCGATTGCCTTTTGCCTGCTGCTGATGCCACTTTTCAATGCCCTGGGTTACCATCCTGCGGTGGTGGTGCTGGTAACCTACGTCGCCACCCAGGTCGGCTTTGCCACCTCCTGGATGAACCCTTTCAGTGTGGCCATTGCCCAGGGCATTGCCGGGCTGCCTTTGATGTCGGGCGCCTGGCTTCGGGCACTGTGCTGGGGGATTTTTACCCTCTGCGCCCTGGTATACACACTGCGGTTTGCCAAGCACACGCGACGCAAGGCTGCTGGTCCGGCAGAGGCAGCGGATGCAAAGCTTACTCAGCCCCTGATAACAGAGCCTCAGCTACAGCAGATGCGCCTCGGTATGGTGAATGTTGGCATTTTGCTGATTTTACTGCTGACACTGGTGTGGGTGATTTGGGGCGTGGTGGCTGGGGGGTATTATATTGCCCAGATTGCCAGTCAGTTCTTTGCCATGGCGATGGCGATTGGCTTGCTGCTGTGGCTCAGTGGCACCATGACCTTAAATCAGGTGTCCGGCTCCTTTCAGCGTGGCGCTGCCGAGCTGCTTCCTGCCGCGCTGATAGTGGGTTTCGCCAAAGGGCTGGTGATATTGCTTGGCGGCGATAACCCGTCGGCCCCTTCGGTGCTCAACACCTTGCTGTACTCAGCGGGTGGCAGTATCGGAGACTTGCCCGACTGGCTCTCGGCGCAAATGATGCTGGTGTTTCAGTCGGTATTTAATGTGTTTGTATCGTCAGGCTCCGGCCAGGCTGCCCTGACCATGCCGTTGATGTCACCGCTGGCAGAGCTTGCCGGGCTCAGCAGGCAACTGGCCGTGCTGTGTTTTCAGCTGGGCGACGGACTGACCAACCTGATTATTCCAACCTCTGCGTCCCTGATGGGCTGTTTGGGCGTGGTCAAAATCTCCTTTGGACAGTGGCTTAAATTGATTTGGCGATTACAGCTGTTGCTGATGACCCTGGCGAGTGCTGCTGTGGGTATTGCCGTTTATACAGGATATAGCTGATGTTAACTTTGATCAGAAATGCCAACCTTTTTACGCCTTCAGCGGTTGGTTTACAGGATGTGCTTTTTGACACAGGTGGCGTTATCGCCATCGCTGAGCCGGGCTCGCTGCATGTCGCTTCTTTGCCCTGCCATGAAATCGACGCCAACGGGCGTGCACTGGTGCCTGGCCTCGTTGACCCGCTGGTTCACATCAGTGGCGGCGGCGGAGAAGGCGGCTTTCATACCCGCACCCCTGAGATGCAATTGACGGAAGCCACTCTGGCGGGAGTCACAACCCTGGTGGGGGCACTGGGTACAGATGCTGTCAGTCGCAGCCTGGAAGACTTGCTGGCCAAGGCTCACGGCTTGGCCAATGAAGGCTTAACGACTTATATCTACACCGGCTCTTACGAGTATCCGGTCAAGACCCTCACAGGGGATATTACCCGGGATATGATGCTTATCGACAAGGTGATTGGTGTGGGCGAAATCGCCATTGCCGATCACCGTGGTTCGCAGCTTTCTGCCGCCGAACTGGCTCGGGTCGCCAGTAAGGCCAGGGTGGGGGGCATGTTAAGCGGGAAGGGCGGCATTGTGTTTGTGCATGTGGGGGATGGCAAACGCGGGCTGGATATTCTGTCTGAGGTTGCCAGCAGCACCGATATTCCGCTGTCGCAATTCTATCCGACCCACATCAACCGCTCCCAGGCATTGCTTGAGCAGGGCGTTGAGTTTGCTCTGGCGGGTGGCGTAATTGATTTTACGGCCTCTGAAAACAGCGCCACCTTAAACAGCGACGAAATCAGTGCGATAGATGCAGTAAAGCATGCGCTGGCAGCTGGCGTGGCGGTATCACAAATCACCTTAAGCTCCGACGGCAATGCCAGTTTGCCGGTATTCGATGCCGCTGGTCGCTTAACCGGCCTCGAAGTCGGCCGGGTCGGCAGTCTGGCAAAGGTATTTCGTGGCCTTATCAGCGAAGGTATTGCCGTGGCAGATGCCCTTGCCATGACCTCCGCCAATGCGGCCCGGATATTGGGGCTTGCCACCAAAGGGGTTATTGCTGAGGGGAAAGATGCTGATCTCGTGCTGCTGAATGACCAATATGAACCTGAGTTTGTCTGGTGCCTTGGCAAAGCCATGGTGGCCAATGGCCAGCCACTGGTTCGGGGAACCTTTGAGAGCGCTTGAGTGACGGGGGGCGGACTGTGCACAGACGGAGGGAGCGCTGGCCGCTCCCTCATATTTGCGTTAACCCCTCGGTTCGCGGTCTTTATGGGCAGAATATCAGGCAATAAAAAAGACGTCCGAAGACGTCTTTTTTATTTTAGGTTTGGTGGAGGCGGCGGGACTTGAACCCGCGTCCGAAAAACCTACGCTCAAGGCGCTACATGCTTAGTCTCTCTTTTATTTAACCGCTCGAACTCCGAAAGACAGGATTTCTAACGGTGAGCCTGGAACTGTTTCGCGGTTCACCCCCAGACAAGGTTCCCTCGCTAGCACGATGTAAGGTGACCATCAAATCCACTGCCCATGTGCGAGACCTGTGGTAGATGGCTGGCGCTAATTAAGCAGCCAGAGCGTAGTTATCGTCGTTTGCAACTATAACTTTGCGGCTTTTTACGAGGCCAACCGCCCCTCGGCATGCTCCCGGAGTTTCGCGAATCCCGTCGAATCCAGAATCGCCCCCAAGATGGTTTGATTGTACTCCCATGCTGCCCCGAATTCCAAGGCATTATTTGGCAGTGACAATCAACTGTCTGTTTTACGTTCGAAAACAGACAGCTTATTTGTTCTTCATCACCCGGGCTTTTTCAATGGCCCAGTCGCGCTGCTTGATGTCATCACGCTTGTCGTGGGCTTTTTTACCTTTACCCAGACCAATCTCCACCTTGACCCAGGCGCCTTTGCGCCAGTACATGGAGATAGGCACGATGGCATAGCCCTGGCGTTCGACCAAGCCGGCCAGACGGTCTAGCTCACGGCGATTAAGCAGCAGCTTGCGCGGACGGGTAGGGTCGCAGACCACGTGGGTAGAGGCGGCGTGCAGAGGGGTGATATGGCAGTGGTGCAAGTAGGCTTCACCGTTTTTCAGCATCACGTAACTGTCTGAGATGTTGATTTTTCCGGCGCGGATAGACTTAACCTCCCATCCCATCAGGGACAGGCCTGCCTCGAATTTTTCATCGAATTTGTATTCGAAGGTCGCGCGCTTGTTGCGGGCGATCGTGGCCGGCTGGGCGGCCTTTTTTGCGTTTTTCTTTACCATAGGCGGGCTATTATAGCGTGGGGTATGTAATTTGGAATTGACCACCTGCGAATATTTACATGTTTTGCCAAGCGAATGTTTTTGTTGATGAGTTTTTAATCGTTTTGGCGGTTGCAGCGTTTTAGGCAACCCGTGTTACAATCGGCGGCTATCCAATTTCAAGAGTTTGAATACACACGAATGCCTAAGGTTACCCGAAGCGCACTGGTCAGATTCAGTGCCCGGCAGATGTACGATCTGGTCAATGATGTTGAGTCTTACAAGGAGTTTTTACCGGGCTGCGTCGGCGGCAAGGTAATTTCATTTGACGGACAAACCATGGTGGCCTCTGTGGATGTGGCCAAGGCGGGTATCGCCAAAACCTTTACCACCCGCAACCAGGTGATCCCGGCCAGGCAAATATCCCTGAAGCTGGAGAACGGTCCGTTTCGACATCTGATTGGCGAGTGGCGGTTCACCGAGCTGACAGAAGATGCATGCAAGGTGGATTTTGAGCTGGACTTCGAATTTTCCAGCGGTCTTGCGGACTTTGCATTTGGCAAGGTATTCAAAGAATTGGCATCTTCTATGGTGACGGCCTTTACCAACAGGGCCAAGGTGATTTATGGCCAGTGAGACTGAAAAATTTGGGGTGGATGTGGTGTATGCTTTGCCCCACAAGCAAAAAGTGATTCATGTGATGGTGTCACCGGGCACCACCTTTATTGAGGCTGTCCGTCAGAGCAATATCTGCAGTTTTTTCCCGGAGATAGAGCTCGACTCGGTGAAACTTGGCAGTTTCAGTCGCCTGGTGAAACATGATGATGAATTGCAACCTGGAAACCGGGTTGAGATCTATCGCCCCTTGATTGCCGATCCTAAAGATGTCAGACGCCAGCGGGCGGAAAAAGCCAAGGACGAGGGGCGTGCCAGCAAGGTAACGGGTGGTAAAATCCAATCCTGAAGTGGTGAGTCCCGTATCACGGACAAAACGAATGCGAAGGTCTGAGTGACCATGGCAGGCTCATCACTGAGCAACAGCCAATAAAAAAGCGCCTCTGGGCGCTTTTTTATTGGGCGAATCACACCTTCATATCAGAACTTGCGAATGGCCCTGGGATCGTTTTCCTTGCCTTCTTCCACCAAAGGCTTTTCATCGCCGCGTTGTTCAGGCACCTGAGGCACGGCTTCGGCGGCATTCACACTCGGCAGCTTACTCTGTTCCAGTGGAGTATTGAACTCGCTGGAAAGTTCATAATCACCCGTTACTTTAACCAGTTGATTATTTTCAAAATACAGCACTAATTCCTTGTGAATGACACTGGCGTCACGACCGCTTTTGAAATGATACACGTAGTACCAGGTATCGTCGGCGAAGCTGTCTCTGAGCACGGGACGGCCCAGTACATATTCGGCCTGCTCCTTGGTCATCTCGATTCTGAGCTTTTCAACCTGCTGCGGCTCCATGTAGTTACCCTGAGGAATATCAGGCTTATACACCAGCCAATCAAAAACACTGCAGCCAGAGAGAGACAGTGAGAGGGCTGCGGCCCCCAGCAGGGTAAGACTTTGCTTCTTGTTCAACATCGTGAGTGCTTATTCCTTAAAAACTGCGGGCCATCATACCCAAGGCTGGGTCAAACTGACAAGGGCGGTTGCCGAAAACCCTTCATTTGCCGGATTTTGACCATGGTTGCGCCGGAAGGTTCGCTGGTTTCTATGTTGTTATCACTCATACTTAGGGTTGATAAGTCTGTCTAATTAAGAGCATTCTTAAAAAATGATTGATTATCAATAGGGTTAGCTCGATTGTTTAGGGTGAAAAAGAGCGCCCTGTGTATTGCAATACGCCCGGAAAGTTATAAAAATGTGACTTTTGAGCAGGAACTCGGAGTAGGTCTTGGGTAGTTTGGTCTGTGTGGGCACAGGGATAGGGTTGGCAGGACAGATTAGCGTCCGGGCCAAGAGTCACATCATCAACGCCGAACTGGTATTCAGTTTGTTGCCTGATGGTTTTGCCCAGCATTATCTCGAGGAACTGAATCCCAATGTGGTCAATCTCCAGCAATTTTATGCTCAGGGGGATGAGGTAAAGAGCCGGCGGTTAACCTACGAGCAAATGACAGAGGCTATGCTGGCAGCGGTGCGAGCGGGTAAAAAAGTGGTCGGGGCGTTTTATGGGCATCCGGGTGTGTTTGCCTGTGTGCCGCACATGGCCATAAGCCGTGCCCGCAGGGAGGGGTTTGATGCCTGGATGGAACCCGGCATTTCGGCCGAAGATTGCCTTTGGGCCGATCTGGGTATCGACCCCGGGCAAAGTGGTCACCAAAGTATGGAAGCCAGCCAGTTTTTGTTTTATCAACATGTGCCTAACCCATGTTGCCATTTGCTGCTTTGGCAAATAGCCCTTGCCGGCGAACACACGCTGACCAAGTTCCATACCAGTTCAGACAGATTACAGGTGTTGGTGGAACATCTGATGCAGTGGTATCCGCCGGAGCATGAGGTTGTGCTTTATGAAGCTGCATTTTTGCCGGTGCATGAACCCAGTGTGCACCGGGTAAAACTTAACGAGTTACCAAGCGCCCCCATGGGCCCTGCGACAACCCTGTTGGTGCCGCCTGCCAGGCGGCTTGAATACAATCTTGAGGTATTGGCCCGGCTTGGGCTGAGCCCGGAGGATCTTGCCTGACGGGGCAAGTGCTTTTGCGACAAAACCACGACAGCGGAAAATAAGGAGAACCAGGTGTCAAAACTGACAGATTTTTTAAAGCAGCTCGGGGAAGATGCTGCCCTGCTGGAGGCATATAAAAAGGACCCCGAAGGCGTGATGCGCCAGCACGGCCTGAGTGAGGATGAAATTCAAGCCATCATGAGTGGCGATAAAGCCAAACTCAAGGCCCTTGGCGGTGAAGAGCAGTACCAGTCCCTGGTTGTGATTTATAACGGGAATGATGCGTAAATGACCTGTTACCGTGCTGCACTTGTGTTAGCGCTTTGGCTCTTTTTGCCCTGGCTTGCCGTGGCGAATGGAGACTATCGCGCAATGCTGAATGAGCTTATAAACATGCAGCACGGTCCTTCTGAGAGAAAAACAGAGCTCATTAATGTTTTAAAAACAGCCGAAAAGAAGCTCGATGCGGAAGAACTCGGTCAGTTAAAGATGATCCTGGGCAGAGAGCAATTGTACGAAGGGGCCTATCAAGCCGGTGTGAATGATCTGAAAGTGGCTGAGTCACAACTGTTTTCATCCCGACATTTGCACTTGGTTTATGGCTACCTTGCCACAGGTTATCAGCTGCTTGGTGATTACGAATCGTCCCTTCGTTACCTAAAGCTCGGGCTTGAACTGGTAAAAACAGTTTCAGACAAGGACGTACAACGCAATGCCTACATTCGGGCGGCGAGTCTCTTCTACCAGCTCGGTTTTTATGAAGAGGTGGGGCTTTATGCCCAGAGGGCGCTTCAGTTGGCTGATGAGGCCAATACCAAGGATATCTGTTACGCCAACCTCTATATTGCCGCTTATATACAGGAGTCGGGAGAATTGCCCCGTGCTGCGGAGGCGTTTCAGCGAACCGGCGATTATTGTCAGGAGCATGGCTGGCGGCTCATTACTGTGATGACCATTAAGTCTCGTGGGCTTATCAGCCATGAGTCAAACCTGATTGAGGATGCCATCACCCTGATGGAGCAGGCGCTGGCAGAGTATCGCACCCTTGGCTTCCAACTTGAGATAGCCAGTACCCAAAGCGCGCTGGCAAAGGCCTACCTCGACATTGGTGATTGGGAGAAGGCGGAGGCCGCCGCTGTCGAAGCTATCGACAGCAAAGGTGCCGACAATAAGGCACTGAAAGACGCCTGGTATGTGATGGCCACACTGAAGGCGAGAAGCAACGACTTTGTTACTGCCTATGAAGCCCAAAAACATGAAAATCATTATGCCAATGAACTGTTGAACGAAACCAAGGCCCGGGAAATGGCGTACCAGGCGGCCAAGTTTAATTTTGTTGAGCAGCAGCGGGAAATCGCCTTGCTGAACAGTGAAAGGGATAGCTATCTGGTGAGGCAGGAAACCATCTCCCGGGAGCATTCCGGCTCTTTGATGATATCTACCGTGCTGACGGGTATTACCTTATTTTTATCTGTGTTTCTGGCAACCGGATTGTCTCAGCGCAACAAGTACATGCGCCTGGCGCAGCGTGACGGCCTCACAGGAACCTATAACCGGGCCACGGGGCAGGAGAAGGGGGAAAACGCGTTGATTGGCTGTATGGCGCGAGGTGAGCCGACGGCTGCTGTTTTGCTGGATTTGGATAATTTTAAGCGGATCAATGATGCGTTCGGCCATGCCACAGGCGACTGGACTCTGAAAAAAGTGGTGGAAGTGATTCGGCCACAATTGGCCGATAACCATATTCTGTGCCGCTTTGGCGGAGAGGAATTTATGCTGGTCTTGCCTGGGCTTTCGGGGGCGCAGGCGGTGGAAGTGGCTGAGCGCTGCAGAGAGGCCATTGCCGGGGTGAACACCCATTATTCGGGACACAGCTTTAAACTTACCGCCAGTTTTGGGGTGACCGAGTGGCAAAAGGGTGACTTAAGCTTGGATCCCATGATAAAGAGAGCCGATTTGGCCTTATACCGGGCCAAACATCTGGGACGCAACCGTGTCGTCAGCTACGGCTTTGCGGAGCTTGAGGGAGACCATACTCAGGCTTTCGGCGATACCAAGGAAAACTCGTCTGTGCAAAGCAGAAATCAAACGCCATCATCAGTCAGCGCTGCCCAATCAGCTATGGCGTCAGATGGTAAAACCGGCAATGAGTCTTCCAACCAGAGCGCTACTTATGCAGGAGTGCCGGGGCAATCCCAGGTCAGCGTGGAGCCGTCTGATAAGGTTGCAACTCCTTAAGATAGCCGTAAGCGGCTATCCACTCATCAGCAAACCTCTTATGCGGTTTTGATTTGCTGGCGCGGCTTAACATTCAATGAGAGGCCTATCTTTAAAGTAGCGCGCTGGTAGTTGATGTATCGATATTGATGCTTGCCGCCTCTGCAGCCTCTGCAGCCTCTGCACTAATCGTCTGACAAATACGCTGGGCCTGCACGCTGATGCCATCCCATCCCTGCATCCCACTAATCTCCCGGCAGATGTGCTGATATGACATGCAGCTGGCCAAAGCCTTTCTGACGTTCATCCTCTCTTACATCAAGTCTCTCATGCATCAAGCTCAAGCGCCTCTCACTTCCCCCCCATTCCTGTTGAAGCCTCATCGTGTTTGTCCTTTTTCATCCGGTGAGGACTTCCAATGGGCTGGATACGGAAGAACTCGCACTGGTAAAGACCTGTGCAGCTCTCGATTATCCGTGGCTGTGCTTTTAGTGCTTCAAGGGGGACGACAGCTGTGATGTGTAAAACCAGGACTCTGGCGGGGCTGGGTTAGCTGCGCCTGACTCCCATCGAAGTGCACAATCAATATCGTTTGCCTGGGACGGAGGCCGCGATGGGGGGAAGGGCTGCTGTTTCGGCGCTCTTAATGCACATCAAGCTGTTCAATCGAGTCATCTTCTGGTCAAGTTGTAACCCGCTCTTGGGCTTGGCTCTGAACCTCAACGGGGCGGTAAACGGCATTTGTGGTATTCATCAGATGATTTTTTGCAAAAAAATTTAAAAATTTTGAATTTTTTCATGATTAAACCAATTGTTACTGGCTTGTTGATCTGGCGACGCAAGTATTAAACCCCGGCACTCTCCTTGTTTGTTTGGTTACGTTTACGTAAAGGTGAAATTAAAACAAGCGTTTAACTCCGCCTTTTTATCGACTTTGCTTAAGTCATTGTAAATAAAGAGTTATGCAAGCTTACGCTGAGGGCAGCGCGAAACGATTCTGGATGTTACGACCAAAGTCAAATGCGGAGTTTGGTGTATTTATTAATTTACATTGTGTAAGTAAATTACCTAATAAATTACTTTGTTTGTATATTGGTATGTTGGTAAGACAAATTTCACACAAGTTTTGAGTGATTAGAATTTGACCTATAGAAACTAGATAAATAACAAATGTTTATTTTATATTCCCCTGTTTGGTCTGACCAATTTTTTCGTGAGATCTTGCTCGCAATTTCTTCGTTTGTACGACTTTTCGACTGTTGCAATTACAAATGTTTATCGCTAGTTTTTGGTCTGAAACGAACATTTGACGGTTTTTGCTGGCTTGTAATGGCGTGAAAATACGCAATATACAATCCGCAAGCCGCGGGGAAACCGACAATCGGGGATAACACCATGACAGAGCAAATTATGGAGCAGCCACAGACACTGACCGGGCTCAAGCTGGCGGGTCATCACATCCAGGGTCAGGAAGAAGTCTTTACTGAAGGAGCAATGTCGCTGCTTGAGTCCCTGTGTGCCAGATTTGCAGGCGACGTGGATGTCTTATTGGCGAAGCGTAAAGAACGTCAGGTTCGCATTGATAAAGGTGAGCTGCCGGATTTTCTGCCTGAAACCCGCGCTATTCGGGATGGCAAGTGGACCATTCGCGGCATACCCACCGATTTGCAGGATCGCCGGGTGGAAATCACAGGTCCCGTGGACCGCAAGATGATCATCAACGCCCTGAATGCTGACGTGAAAGTCTTTATGGCCGACTTTGAGGATTCGTTGGCACCCAGCTGGGAAAAGGTGGTGCAGGGGCAAATCAACCTGCGAGACGCGGTGCGTGGCACCATAGAGTACACAGCGCCAGACACCGGTAAAGAATATCGCTTGAACGATAACCCAGCGGTACTGATTGCCAGGGTGCGCGGTTTACACCTCAAAGAAAAACACGTTGAGTTTAACGGTCAATCTATCCCGGGAGCCCTGTTTGATTTCTGCTTCTACTTTTACCACAACTACCGTCAGTTGCTGAGCAAAGGCAGTGGGCCGTACTTTTATATCCCCAAGCTGGAGAGCCATCTTGAGGCGCGTTGGTGGGCCAAGGTATTTGCCTTTACCGAAGAGCGCTTCTGCCTCGAGCCGGGCACCATCAAGTGTACCTGTTTGATAGAAACCCTGCCGGCCGTGTTTGAGATGGACGAAATCCTTTATGAGCTGCGCTCCAACATAGTGGCGCTCAACTGTGGCCGATGGGATTACATCTTCAGCTATATCAAAACCTTAAAACACCACAGTGATCGCGTGTTGCCCGACAGACAGCAGGTCACCATGGATAAGCCGTTCCTCAGTGCCTATTCGCGCCTGCTGATTAAAACCTGCCACAAGCGGGGAGCCCTTGCGATGGGCGGTATGGCGGCTTTCATTCCAGCCAAAGATGCCGAAGCTAACCGCCTGGTACTTGAGCGGGTATGCAAAGACAAGGAGCTGGAGGCCCGTAACGGCCATGACGGCACCTGGGTAGCCCATCCCGGTCTGGCACAAACGGCGATGGCTGTGTTTAACCAGTTTATAGGTGATGACCACTGCAATCAGCTGCACATCACCCGCGATGTGGATGCCCCGATTTTGGCCAGCGAGCTGCTGGCACCCTGCGAGGGTGAGCGCACCGAGCACGGTATGCGACTCAATATTCGCATTGCGCTGCAATACATCGAGGCTTGGATCAGTGGCAATGGTTGTGTACCCATTTATGGCCTGATGGAAGATGCCGCCACGGCGGAAATCTCCCGCGCCTCCATCTGGCAATGGATCCACCATCAAAAGCACCTGTCCAACGGCAAACTTGTGACCAAGGCCCTGCTGAAGGAGATGCTGGTGGAGGAGCTTGCCAACGTCAAAGAAGAAGTAGGCAACGAACGCTTTACCCACGGCAGATTTACCCAGGCGGCGGTGCTGCTGGAGGAAATCACGACTGCCGACGAGCTTGTCGACTTCCTGACACTGCCGGGTTACGAGCTGCTGACCAAACAAGAACACTGATTAATCCCTGAAAACATAGAACATCTTACCCGCCACATGCGTGGCGGGCAGACCCTAACACCCCAAAGGAGAGTCACCATGAGCAAGTACATCAGCCGCCAGGAACAAATTGACGCACTGAAAAAGGACTGGGCCGAAAACCCACGCTGGAAAGGTGTGCGCCGTCCTTATACTGCCGAAGAAGTGGTTTCACTGCGCGGCTCTTTTGTGCCCGAGAACACTGTGGCCCAGCGTGGTGCAGCCAAACTGTGGGACCTGGTCAACGGTGGTGCCAAGAAAGGTTATGTGAACTCCCTCGGTGCCCTGACCGGTGGTCAGGCCGTACAGCAAGCCAAGGCTGGCATTGAAGCCATCTATTTGTCTGGCTGGCAGGTGGCCGCCGATGCCAACCTGGCCGGAACCATGTACCCGGACCAATCGCTGTACCCCGCCAACTCTGTGCCAGCTGTGGTTGGCCGTATCAATAACTCATTCCGCCGCGCCGACCAGATCCAATGGAGCAACGGCGTAGGCCCGGAAGATGACAAATTCGTTGATTACTTCCTGCCAATCGTGGCCGATGCCGAAGCCGGCTTTGGTGGTGTACTCAATGCTTACGAATTGATGAAGTCCATGATTGATGCCGGTGCCGCCGGTGTGCACTTTGAAGATCAGCTGGCTTCGGTGAAGAAATGCGGTCACATGGGCGGCAAGGTGTTGGTGCCCACTCAGGAAGCGGTACAAAAGCTGGTTGCGGCCCGTTTGGCAGCTGACGTATCTGGGGTAGAGACCCTAGTTATTGCCCGCACCGACGCCAATGCTGCCGATCTGCTGACCTCGGATTGCGACCCATACGACAGCGACTTCATCACAGGTGAGCGCACCAGTGAAGGTTTCTACCGTGTCCGTGCCGGTCTGGACCAGGCCATCGCCCGCGGTCTGGCTTATGCGCCATACGCCGACCTCATCTGGTGTGAAACTGCCAAGCCGGATTTGGAAGAAGCCCGTCGCTTTGCCGAGGCCATCCATGCCAAGTACCCGGATCAGCTGCTGGCCTATAACTGCTCACCTTCTTTCAACTGGAAGAAGAACCTGGACGACGCGACTATCGCCAAGTTCCAGCAGGACTTGTCTGACATGGGTTACAAGTATCAGTTCATCACCCTGGCAGGTATCCACAATATGTGGTTCAACATGTTCGACCTGGCGTACGACTACGCCCGTGGCGAAGGCATGAAGCACTATGTGGAGAAGGTTCAGGAAGCCGAGTTTGCTGCCGCCAGCAAGGGATATACCTTTGTGGCACACCAGCAGGAAGTGGGCACCGGCTATTTCGACAAGATGACCAATATCATCCAGGGCGGTGCCTCGTCAGTGACCGCACTGACCGGTTCCACCGAGGAAGAACAGTTCCACTGATAGTCGTTGCTCCCTTTTACCCTGCACGGTTTCCTACGTGCCGTGCGGGGCTTTTCTCTCCCTCTGGGTGAGACTTCCCATGCTGTTGTTTTCAACCACGTTGCTTGTGTTTTGCGGCCTTCCTTGGGCCGCTTTTTTTTGATAATCCACTTTTGGTGCCGTAAATTTGACCTGCCAGTTAAAAGTTGACGCCGGGCAGTCGCCTTACCGGCAAATCCCTGTCTATAATCGGAAAACATTCTCTTCACATGTGAACCTCCATTGAAAAACAACGTTGGCGAACCCAAGGGTGTGGATTATTGGACCAAGAGGATCAGTGAGCAGGAAATGCCTGCCCTGTGCTCAACGGTAAAAACCCTGGAAAAGTTGGCAAAGGATGATGTCTCCTCTATGGCGATACTGGGCCGTAGCGTGATGCACGACAATGCCCTCACATCCCGTATCCTGCGTGTGGCAAACAGTGCTACCTATAACAAGGGCATCAGCCAGGTCACGACAGTGAGCCGCGCTGCTGTGGTGTTGGGTTTTGATACTATTCGTAATATCTGTATTACCGCCAAACTCCTCTCCAGCTTGCTGGAAAATAAAAATCTCACTCCCGGTGTGTATCAAAGGCTGCTGAAATTGATGGCACGCTCATTTCAGGCCGCCATGTTGGCCAGGATGATGCTTGCTGCCCACGATGAGGAAATGCAGGAAGAAGCCTTTATTGCAGCACTGTTATACCACCTTGGTGAAAGCGCCTTTTGGAGCATGGGGGGCCCACTCGCCAATGAATTGGACAGAGCCCTTGACGGCGTCGAAGACCCAGCTGCAGTACTCTCTCAGGTTCGTGAACATCTGGGGACCAGTTTCAGCCAACTGACTCAGGGATTGGCGCGTAATTGGGGGCTTGGGGAAGTACTCATCAAGTCACTCAACAATCCCGATGAGCGGATGCCGGAAATCCGCGCCATTTTTGTGGCCAACAAGCTGGTGCAGGAGCTAGCAGAGACCTATCCCGACCACGCCGAACTTGAAAAGCGGGTGCGTCAGGGCGCCGAAATGATGGGGTTGAAACCCGATGATTTTAAGGCCAGAGCTATTCAATGTGCCAATGCGACCCACAAGCTGGCCGATGCCTATGGCGCCAAGGTATTGGTGGAGTTTTTACCAAACCCCAATCGCTTGATGGAAAACCAGGAAAGCCTCAATGAAGGACGCTGGCGCGAAGGGGATGTGAATATACAACTGAAAAAGCTCCGTGAGCTCACTGGTTTCGCGGTGGCCAAGGCCGATATCAATCAGGTGATGCAAACCACGCTGGAGGGAATACTAAACGGTGTGGGGGTGGATAGCTGCGCCGTGCTGCTGTTGTCGCCCAGTCGCAAGATGCTCCAGCCCCGTATTGTGCTTGGCGACAATGCTGACAACATCAAGCGTGACTTTGTTATTGATATTACTGAGCCCGATCATCTGTTTCGTCATGTGATTGATTTAAAGCAACCCTTAAACATCGATTCCCCCGATTCGCCACGTTGGCGGCTCAATCTGGATGAGCCTTTACGCAAGCGTTTGGCCAAGAGTGGCTTTTTACTGGCGCCATTGGAAATGGACGGCAAGGTGATAGGGCTGTTTTATGCTGACAGGGGCGTATCGGGCCGCAATTTTGGCGATGATGAGTTTGGCAGTTTTACCCACTTTACCCAACTCGCCAATGTGTGTTTCTCGGTGGCCGTGCGTCACTGAGCCTTTGATTTGGCCTCAAACGCCATGATTTGCCTGGCGATGTCTTTGGATACATCGTTGGGTACCGCAAAGCTCAGGTGATATTGCAAAATCCGCCAACCATCAGCGGTTTTAACCAGGGCGCCGCTGCCTCGGGTAAGGCCGTATTTTTCGTTATACAACAGCTCATCAAACATGATGGTGTCGCCGTGTTCCACAAAGTCGCGGCGACGAGGCTCATAGCGCCAGCCTTTGGTGGGGCTGGCATATTGGCGAAACTCCACCATGCCCCAACGCTCGCTGGCGTCGGTGCCGAGAAACACCGCATCCTGAGTGTACAGCGAAAAATACGCATCCCAATTGGCGCTCGCCGCATGCTGGTGCAGGGCGTCGAGCACTTGGGTGGCCTGCTGTTGTTCATGCTCTCCTGCCATACTCTGGCTGCTCACAAGCACAGCTGCCAGTAACAATGCTTTTCTTATCATTGATTCATTTCGTTTTATGGTGTTTTTGCCACCATATCATCGCCACTGGACCGGATCCAACCGGTAAAAACGCGCAAATTCTTCATAGAGCTCTGGGTGGTGGGCTGCGAAGGGTTCGGGGCGGGTGAAAAAGGTTTCACTGACGACGGCAAAGAACTCGGCGGGTGCGGTGGCGCCGTAATAGTCGAACAGGCTTGGCTGAGCGGCGTCTGCAGCCTGGCACAGGAGGTCGTATTCCCGTTGCATGATGCTCGACCAGCTTTGGTAACGTTCACTGCTGGGCAGCGGCGGCGCGCCGTCGGCCTGGCCATCTTCCTGATCCAGTTGGTGTGCAAACTCATGGATGATGACGTTAAACCCATCGAAGGGGTGCCGGCAGTCTTCAGTGACATCGTGCCATGAGAGCAACACCTGTCCCTGGCTCCAGGACTCACCGGAAAGCAGGGCATGGCGCTCCCACACCACGCCGGCGGCATCCCGCTCACTGCGATTTACATAGAAGGCGTTGGGGTACACCAGAATTTGCCTGAGGCCCGGGTAGAAATCGCTGTCTCGGTTAAGCAGTAGCAGGCACGCCTGAGCGGCAATGGTCACCCTGACTTCGTCGGTGATTTCAAAGCCATTGCAGCCAATAAATTGTTTTTCTCCGAGAAAAATCAGGATTTTTCGCCTGAGCTCCTGTTGCAGGTGATCCGGCAGCAAAGGGTAGTGGGCTACCCGTTTCTTGAGTATGGCGCGCCAGCTGGCTGGAAATACGCCCCTGGCAAGACTCTGGTGTCGTTTGTGGCGACGGGAAGGGCCCGAGGCTATCCAGTAAATACTGAGTATCCCCAGAAAACTGACGATGATAAGTGCCGCCATGTTGCTCCCAATTGATTTCCTTTTAACCTCAATGGGGTTTGGTGACAATTAAATCAAGGGATCGCCGGGTTTGGGCTCGTAGCCTGAGCTGACAACCATGAATTCACAACAGTTTTTGCCACGGCGTTTTGCCCGGTACAATGCAGTATCCCCGGTTGCAATCAGTTCCTGCGCCGTAACCTGCTGATCTTGTGGCAGGTGTGCTATGCCCATGCTCAGCGTGACTATACCTTCGGGGGCTTCGCGATGGGGAATGGCCAGGTTGGCAACACTCTCACGGATCTCTTCGGCGATGTGTCGTAAGGCCCGCCAGTCGTAGTCCTGCAGTAGCAGAACAAATTCCTCACCGCCATAGCGGGCAAAGGTTTCACTGCCATTGGGCAATAGCTGCTTTATCCGGTTTACAACATCCTTAAGACATTGGTCCCCGGCCAGATGGCCGTAGGTGTCGTTGAATTGCTTGAAATAATCCAGGTCAAACATGATTAGCCCGAGATGGACGTGCTCCCGACTGTGACGGGCAAGAGCGGCATCGAGCTTGAGGTCAAAGTAGCGCCGATTGTGAATACCGGTCAGGCCGTCAATTTCTGAGATGGCTTTTACCTGAGCGGCGTAGCTCTTGAGCGTTTCGAGTGAAGTGACCATCTGCTGAAGCTCTAAATTGTCGGCCTTGGGCAGAACGGTATCCAGCTTCTCATTGACTATGTCGTTCATGGCATTGCGGGTGGCAATCACGGGATTGATGATCCCTTTGGCAATAAAGTGCCAGTTGGTGAGCCAAATCAGGCCGCAATATACGATGCCGGCAACGACAATCAACACCAAAAAAGCCATGGCATCCCGCTTGAGGTCCAGGCCAGCGTTGCGGATGTCTTCATCTCTGTGACGGAACTCTTCCTGGAAGAAGTCTGCACTGAGGCGGGCCATACTCGCATGCTCGTCAAAATGCGTCCCCGCTACGTCGCGGCGCTTTTGTTGGTTGCGGCTGAGCTCAAACAGGTTGTCAGTACCGACCATTTGATGTTTCAGCTGTGCCAGCCAATTGTTCGCCGATTCCTTGTCATTGAGCTGTATTACCAAGGGCTCCATTTCCCGTAAGAGTCTCAGGCTTTGGCGCTGCAGCGTATTGATCTCCATCGAGGGCATATGCTCTGTGGTTCGCAGCAGGGTGGCAAACAACCGTTCACCCAGATGTAAAAACTCTGAGTTGATACGATGGTCTGCGAGCAGGGTATTCAGAGTCGGAATATTGCCCTTGGCCATGGCATCCCGGGCTTGTTCATCCAGAGTTCCGAGGTAGTCTCTGTATTCCTTGACAAAACCGGCCTGCATGTCGTTGAGGTTCTGAATAAGGTTGGCGACCTGTAATCGGGATAGCAGCGCCTGGCTGCTTAACTCGTCCAGTCGCGCCAGTGTACTCAGCATCTGCTGCTGCATCATCGCCTGCTCACCAAGCGCCGATGTCTGGTCGTCACTGTGGTGAAAGCTGCCAAGTTTTTGAGTGCCGGTCAGTAATTGCTGCCACTGGGCCGACAACTCCCTTAGCAGGGTGCTGCGCTCCTTGTCATCGACCACGTTTTCGAGTTTGGCGACGGTCGTCTGCAATTGCTCTGCCAGCCTCACCTGGGACATGGCCAGACGAACCTCTGCCAGATCGTTGGCCACCATGGCATCCACCTGCAATTTCAATGACTGCGACAGAGAAACAGCAATAACCCCAATCCCGACTGTCATTAAAGCAATCAGGTAAAACAGTATGGTGAGTTTGCGCTTCAGGCTCTGTAACTGTCGCATTCGGGCTATTTTTCCATTGCCGCGGTTTCTCCCTGGCTATTTTGCAGTTCCAGGATGGTGTGGTTGAGCTCGCCGAAATATTGACTGGCATGGTTGGGTTGGCGGCTCACGGCAAAGCAGGTTTTTGCCAGCTCGGGGTAAATCTGACCCATGACAGAACTGGTAAAGTGTCCCATGGTGCGTATCTCACCGGCCCAGGCCAGGTTCGCCTGGTGGCTCGCCAAAAAAGCGCCACCTATGGCTTTCAGGGCGGGATTTTGGAAATCGGTGTGGGTAGCCACATCCATACGACAGGGATTACCGCCGCCCATGGCGTAATCATATTGCGCCTGAAACGATCCCATGTATTTCAGAAGCCAGTACGCTGCCTCCGGGTTGCGGCTGTCGTAACTTACTGCAAAGGCATAGGCACCGACGTAGGGTTTGCCTCCTGCTACCTGAGCCACGCCGAGACGTGCACCTTCCACTTTTTTCTCAACGACGGCGGACTTATACCATAAGTTGTTATAGGCAAAGGGCCACATGGCGACCCGACCATTGGCGAGGGCATCGGCGGCTTCGTTAAAGGCAAAGGCGTCATCGGCGGGAATGGCAAAACGCTTGAGGGACTGATAGTAATCTGCGACTTGCAGTTTTTTCTCCAGGGAACGGCTGACGTCGAAGTGATGTAGCCGGCCGTTATCTTCATAAACAGGAGTAAGCCAGCGGCCACCCATGCTCCATAAAATGGCTGAAAATTCATCGTTGATGTGGGGCTTGTTACCAGACATCAGCGCAACCCCATAAAAAGGCTGTTTCAGCAGCTTACCTGCCAACAGGTCACCTGGTTTTCGGGTAAAAAACTCAGCAATATCTTTAAGTTGTGCAAGCGTGGTTGGCGCTTCAAGGGGATAGCCGTAGCGTTCGGCAAAATGCGTTTTCTCATCAGCATTTTCAAACAGATCGCGCCGAAAGTGATTGCCCATTACGTAATTGTTGTAGGGGATGGCGTGAACTTCTCCCCGATAAGACAGAATGCTCAGCAGCGCGGGGTAATAGGGTTCCAAGTAATGTGCCATGGCTTTGGCACCGCCCGGATCGTATAGCCCTGCCAGCTCTTCCAGCGGCACTGTATATCCATTGGCCGCCCATTCTTTTGCCCAACCCGCCTCCATCGACAGCAGATCGAACTCTCCTTTGGCCATCCTGAGGGAGGTTTGTTGCAAGCTGAACATGTTGTCAAGCGGCGTACTGACTACCTTGACGTCAATGCCGGTTTGCATGGTGAAGGCCGGTAGCATTTGTGTCTGCAGATAGTCAGTCCAGAAGCCGGTTTCGGCTACCAGAGTGATGGGCGTTTTATTGCTGATAGGTGGGATTTCGCTTAAGGAGAACTCTGCCCATAAAGAGGTAGATGTCAGGAAAAGCAGTATTCCCACGCTACTGAATTTGGGTGAAAGTGCCATTTTTTGTCGTTTTTACAGTAGCTTCTGTTTTGATTTTGGCGAAGGAGAGCGTTTGGAGGGATTATGTACGTAACTCAGGGTAATTGCCAGATGGTATGTTGAACAAATGAAAAAATCTGGCAGCTCAATGTTAAAAACCTTGTATGCTGCCAGCAAAAGGGGCGGGAGGTCGATGCTGAATCTTTCAATCTATAGTGAGGGCGCGCTCTATGTGCTGACGTTCCTCTGTTGTTAACTGGTAGTGGTGTTCGATTAAAAAGCGCACCAGCTTTGATTTTGCGACATCACAGTCACTGGCCATTTCGGCCAGATGGGCAATGGCGGGCTCGCTTAAGGTAAAGGTCGCTTTTCTGAAATTGGGCCTGCGCTTCTTCGCCTGGGGTTTTACCGTCCCCTGACGCAACCGGTGGTTTTCCAGTGATATCACCGCACCGCGCTGTTGTGGCAGCCCCATGGCATACAGGTTGGCCCCTTCGATAAAATCTTCAATGCAAGTGGCCAACGTCAGCCGGTTATCAGACGGCGTAGAGTTTTTCTTGAGATCTGCCAGTCCCATATTGACCTCTCATTTTACTGATTTGAGTCTGCTGCAACTGATTACGCACTTCCTGAGCATTGGCAGCACCCAGCATTTCACAGGCAATGGCGCGAATTTCATCGGCGGCTTTGCCTTCGTGATCGATTTCTATCACCGACAGGCCAGACTCTTCACTGTCGTCATAGATATTGCGTGAGTAAGTGATGGCGTCGAGCACATTGATGTCGTAAGTACGGCAGACTTCCTTGGCTTCCAAAATCCGGTTGGACTGATTGGGCAGCGTCGGGCACTGAGTAATGACAAAAGATGCCTTCATCTTGGGGTTTATCATCATACAGGTGGCAACCACGTCGTCCATGTGGCTCACGGTCTTGAGATCGCGGCGCTTGGGACGCAGTGGCATCAGGATATGAGAGGCCACGGACATGGTGGCACGCAGCGCCAGGTTGTCCTGACCACCACAATCCACGATGACATAATCGTAGTGCTGTTCGAGGCTCAGCAAATCGTTACGAATTTTGCCATACAGCTGCACACAATTGATTGCGGGAAGCTTGGGATTATTGTTGCGGGCCTGGATCCAATCTGAGGTGGTACGCTGAGGATCACAGTCAACCATGATCACAGACCCTCCGCATTCCTTGGTAAGAAACACGGCTATGTTTTGTGCAAGACAGCTCTTGCCGCTGCCACCTTTTTCACCGCCGACCAGAATAATCATCTTTTTACCCCTGTATTTGCTTTTGGGCCTGTGATTTACAGTGAGGTCCCTGCTTACGCACAACCTACGGTAAGCTCAATCTAGTGCCTGGGGTGTATATGGTCAATCACCTGATTTTTGACGCTTTTTTATTTTTGGCGCCGCGTCATGACTTTGGCATTTTTACGTCAGAAGTCAAAAATATGTCGTGCATCGCATTGAACGGTAACATATGGATAATATTGTTAACAAACAAACTGTTAACTGTGAAATTCAGGCAGAGTTAACTCATTCATTTGATTGATATCGGTGTGATTAGCTTACGTCTTTCAAATAGTTATTGATTGTGGTTATTAAAATATAAAATTATATTCCCAAATGTTCTTAATGGGGCCGGGAGAAACTGGGGGAGCTGAAGTACCCTTTGCCCCAACAGATGTCAGTATGGAAAGTTAATGGACACCAAGTCTTTGAAAGTGGCGATAAATCGCAAAATGCCCTTTGGTAAATATGCTGGACGGCGGCTGCTGGAGTTGCCAGAACCTTACCTGGTGTGGTTCAAGTCCAATGGATTTCCAGAGGGGCGTTTGGGGGAAGAATTGGCCCTTATCTATGAAGTCAAACTCAACGGGCTTGAGGCCATGCTGCGGCCGTTGCTCGATGATGTTTGAAGGCGTTTTCATCATACCGACGGCAGCGTTTGTGCCATGAATACAACACTAATCAATATCGAATCACTCACCCTTTGATAGCCAGAACGCAGATGCAGATAGTTTCCCTCCATTCAAGCCATTACCCACACATTGCCAAAGTATTTCATCAGGCGGTGCGGGCAGCATCCGGTCAAGGTTATACCCAGGCGCAATGCGAAGCCTGGAGCTGCGGCATCAGGGATAGACGCTATTGGCGCTCAAGGCTTGGCCGCAGTCTGGTGTTGGTGGCTCAGGATGTTGACGAGGTGGTGGGATTTATTGATTGCGAGCTTGGATATCCTGACAAGGGGTATATAGGTCATCTTTATGTTGCACCGGCACATCAGGGCAGAGGTGTTGGCGGTAAACTTCTGGATGCACTTGTCTGTCAGGCGCCCGCGCTGGGCATTGGCTCGCTCACCACAGATGCCTCCTTACTCTCCGCGCCACTTTTTGCCGCCAAAGGCTTTATTAACGAGGGCCGCTATTTTCAGCAAAAGTCCGGGGAAGTATTGCCCGGATTTGCCATGACATTGCCTCTGCCATTTTACATCGCTGAAATGCGCCCCTCGGATCTGGCGCCAATAGCCCGGCTGTTTCACGAGGCGGTGCAGGGAGCGTCTGAGTATTACAGCGAAGCCGAACGGCGAGCCTGGTCACCGGCGCTTCGGGATGAAGCAACCTGGCAGGCGAGGTTGGCGCCTTCAAAGGTTTGGGTTGCCCGGAGGGATTCTGGGATTGTGGGTTTTATCAATTTGCTGCCAAAAGACATTGGTGAAGCGGAAATTGACTGTTTATTTACTTCCCCAGCGTTGACACGCTGCGGCGTGGCAACCAGCCTCTATCGGGTACTTGAGCGGCAGGCCAGGCGTGACGGCGTGCAGCGGTTAAGCGTCGAAGCCTCTTATTTTGCCAGGCCATTTTTTCTCAGCAGGGGATTCACTGAGCTTTGCCGGAATGAACACCCAAGACATGGGCAAATACTGGTGAATTTCAGTATGGAAAAGTGGCTCAGCCGCCCGGAAGGCGGATGAGCCCAGCTGTCAGCCAAGATGACTCACGTAAGATAACTGCGGCGCCAACTCATCAGCGATTTCGCCGTGGCGTTGGATAAAGCGGATAAAAGCGCCGGGCAGTGTGAGGCCATCGATTGACTCCTGCCAATGGCAGCAGGCGAGGGCATCATATCCTTCTTTACCCGATGCGGTGTACGCCGATGAAACTCCGACGTATACCTGTTGGCGCCTTACTGGTACCCAAAGGCCATTTTGCGCGACCGTTAACGACAGCACCCGCTCGCCCATGGGACGACGGCCGTCATAGTGATACTTAAGACCGAAGGTATAGGGAAAACTCCCCGCACCTGTGCCAACCACACTGTTATTGGTGGCACTGTTGATAGCCGATTCAAGGGCCTCAAACAGATACTGACCTTCGATGGCGTATTTCACCAGTGGCAGTTCAAAGGGTAATAAGCGGCCAAGCACATCGGCAAGGGTAATTTGGCCACGGCTGAGAGACTGCCTGACGCCGCCGGCGTTATGCAGTGCAAATTGCACTGCACCATCCAGAATGCGGGACTCTTCGTACATGGCGCGGCTTACCCAGGGGGCGACTTCACTGCCATGGGGCAGGGCCTTGCTGGGCAGGCGGGTGTGTACCAGTTCTCTGGGCACCATGGCCAGCACCTGATGATCCAGAGCGCGGATAGCGGGCCGGAATTCAGTCTCTATCACCTGCTGAACGTGAGGATGTTGCACCGGCCAGAGAACGTTTGGATGGGCCTTCAGCTTGGCGATGATGGCACTTCGTGTCATCTCATCGCCGCCATCGATTACCAGATGTTCATCCAGCATCAAGTAATTGGCGCCATCAAGAGTGGTAACCTGTCCGTTCTTGTCAAAGCTGATGCCGGCAAGCCCGAGTGTTTCGGCATACTTGCCCGCATGCAAAATGGGAACGCCATTGACACGTTCACCCCAGGGCACTGCAGATAACCCCAATTCGGCAAAATCGCCCATCAGGGTATGGCTGTGGCCACCAACGATAAGACTTATACCTTCCACGGCAGCAGCCAGTTTGCGGTCGCCATCCAGACCAAGGTGGCTGAGCACCAGAATATGATCTATGCCTTCAGCCTTGAGTGATTTCACCGTGCGCTCACAGGTTTCCACCGCATTGGCGAAATGGGTATCCGGATCGGGTCTGGCGATAACACTCATCTGATCCAGCGTGATGCCGACAATGGCGAGCTCTCTGTCACCGAGGGGATGTTTTATGACTCTGGCACATCCTGTGCTCGGGTCGAGGCAATAGAGATTGGGCAAGCGGGCCAACGGGAATGCCTTGGTGGGATCTTCGCCGCTCAGGTCCATGTTGCCGGCCAGCATGGGGAAATCAATGGCTTCAATAAAACGGTGGAGTGGGGCATTGCCACTGTCGATTTCATGGTTGCCCAGCACTATTGCGTCGGGTCTGAGCATGTTCAACAGTTTGGCGTTTGCGCGGCCTTTAAACTCGTTAAAGTAAAGGGTGCCCTGGAAGGTATCGCCACCATGGAGAAACAAAAAGGCCTGGTTATCGCGCCGGGCCGTATCGCGGGCTTGCTCGAGTAAGGTTGCGATGCGGCCATATCCGCCGCTGTGGCAGCCGACGCGCACCATGGTGTTTTCATGAGGTACTGACAGGCTCAGGGCAACGGGATCGAAGTTACTGTGGCAATCGTTGATGTGTGCCAGTTGCAGGTAATAAGCTGGAGTCTGCACAAAACGCCTTATTAATAATGCCCGACAAGTGCCGGGCAGAAATCAGAATGAGTGAAGGTCTCCGTCCTGGTCATCAGACAGTCGAATGCCTTTCTCCTTGATACGTCTCTTCCACAATTGTCTGGCAAGACGTTGCATATCGATGGCCGGGTCGTTCAGGTCAACAATCTCCAATCCGAGCATGGACTCAATAATGTCTTCCTGGGTTACCAGACCCTGAGCCGAGCCATATTCATCCACCACCACAGCTATTTGGGTATTGCGCTTAATCATCAGCTCAAGCAATGGCAAAATTTTGGCCGTTTCGGGAACTGCCAGCAGATTACGCTTGAGGCTGGCCATGGTGTTTTCGGGATTGTCACGAACCCCGAGCAAAATGTCGGTGCGGTTTACAAAGCCCTGAATGTCATCGTTATCTTCGCCAAATACCGGCAGGCGACTAAAGGGCTTGGCCATGTGCTTGCTGGCAAAGTCTTCCAATGTCATCGACATGGGCACGGAGAACATCACGGTTCTGGGCGTCATGATGCTGGTGACCGGCATTTCTTTTACCGACAGAATTTGCGTCAGAATACGGGACTCTTGGGCATCCAATTCACCGGACTCGTGCCCCATGCGCGCCATGGCACTCATTTCCTGGCGAATGTATTGGCCTTCTTCGCCTTTACCCAACAGTTTGGTGACCTGCTGCGACATCCAGATAAGCGGCTTGGTAGCGCGCTCCATCCACAGCAGCGCGAGGCTGACTGACGGTGCCAGGGTACGCCAGTAGTTGGCACCCAGGGTTTTGGGGATGATTTCAGAGAAGAACAGAATAATAAAGGTAAGCACTGCCGAAAAGACACCCAGCATGTGGTCACCAAATACATGGGCGGCCTGGGCACCAGCCACAGCCGCACCCACGGTATGGGAAATGGTGTTTAGCGTCAGAATGGCCACCAGAGGTGCTTCAACATTGTCTTTTTGGGCGCGCAGACGGCTGGCTGCGGCGGGATTATTTTCGTCCAGTGAGGCGATATAACTGGGAGTCACAGACAGAAGCACGGCTTCGAACACGCTGCACAGAAAGGAAACGCCCACGGCAACGAGTATGATAATAATGAGGGTAACCATAAAAGGCTAAAATAGCTCCATAGCATAGGCCAAAATCGACCGGCGGCCATGGTACCATAGACTTGGTTTGGCTGCTGGCGAATTTCGTGATGGATCGGTATAATTCGCGGCCCCCCGTGGTGGGAATAACTGGTTTGAGGTTTGTCTGATGAGTGAAAAGAAGATCAATTTGCTGGACCTGGATTTGCCGGGACTGAAAGCGATGCTGACTGAAATGGGCGAAAAACCCTTTCGTGCCCAGCAGATAATGCAATGGATCTATCATTTCGGTGTCAGTGACTTTGAACAGATGACCAACATTAATAAGGCCATGCGTGCCAAGCTCGCCGCACGTTGTGAAATTGTCGCGCCTGAAATCACCAGTTACCAAAAATCCTCTGATGGCACCATTAAGTTTGCCATTAACGTAGGTCAGGGTCAGGAAGTCGAGACTGTATACATTCCCGAGGACGACCGCGCCACCCTGTGTGTGTCATCTCAGGTGGGCTGTGCCCTCGAGTGTACCTTTTGCTCCACCGCGCAGCAGGGTTTTAACCGTAACCTCACCGTATCCGAAATCGTTGGTCAGATTTGGCGGGTATCACACTTTTTGGGCTTTCAGAAAGAAACCGGCGAGCGCCCCATTTCCAACGTGGTGATGATGGGCATGGGTGAGCCTTTGCTTAACCTCGCCAACGTGGTTCCCGCCATGAATATCATGCTGAATGATTACGGTTTTGGCTTGTCCAAGCGCCGTGTGACCCTGTCTACCTCGGGTGTGGTGCCTGCGCTGGATAAACTTGGCGATGTAATTGATGTGGCGTTGGCCGTGAGTATTCACGCACCAAATGATGAGCTCCGGGATGTACTGGTACCCATCAACAAAAAGTATCCGCTGCAGGAATTTTTGGCCGCCATCCGTCGCTACCTTGAGAAGTCCAACGCCAACCGTGGCCGCGTGACCCTGGAATACGTAATGCTGGACCATATCAACGACAGCACAGATCAGGCCCATGAATTGGCCAAGTTGATGAAGGATACGCCCTGTAAAATCAACCTGATCCCCTTTAACCCCTATCCGGGGTCTCCATACGGGCGTTCTTCCAACTCCCGTATCGACCGTTTCGCCAAGGTGTTGATGGAATACGACCTGACCGTGATTGTGCGCAAAACCCGCGGTGACGATATCGATGCTGCCTGTGGTCAGCTCGCCGGGGATATCCGTGATCGCACCAAGCGTCTGGCAAAAAAACGCATGCAAGAAAGCCAGATTTCAGTCACAATGAATTAACCCATTGTTTGCACAGATTAATAGGTCTGAACATGAAGCAAGGATTGCCTTCTTTAACCCTGATCGCCATCCTGTCGGGACTGGTGACGGGCTGCGTTACCGAACAAACCTACTCAGGCACGGATATTCCTGTGTCCGAGCGCACCTTCGATAAGGTGGCGGCGGCAAAAGAACGTACCCAGTTGGGGCTGACCTATTTACAACGTGGCAATACAGAACAAGCCAAATTCAACCTCGATAAAGCCATGGCCTACGCACCGCAACTTGAAGAAGTGCATGTGGCCATGGCCTATTTCTATCAGACAGTAGGAGACGTTCCCCGCACCGAAGAGGCCTACCGCAATGCTGTGCGTTCCAATGACGCCAGTGGTGACTCTATGAATAACTTTGGGGTGTTTCTGTGCCAGCAAAAGCGCTACGGTGAAGCCGAAGAGATGTTTTTAAAGGCCATTGACCAACCCAAGTACACTCGCACTGCATCCAGCTATGAAAACCTTGGCCTGTGCAGCCGCGATGCGGGACAGATAGAAAAAGCGCGACACTACTTTGATATGGCGCTAAAGTATGACCCTCGGCGAGCCACCTCACTGCTGGAAATGACCGAAATTGCCATGGATAGCAAGGATTTCCAGGGAGCCAAAAGAATGCTGGAGCGTTTGCATTCGGTTATCCCTGAGTCGGCTTCCAGTCTCGCCCTGGGTGTAGAAATCGAACGCCAACTGAATAATCGAGATGCCAGCAGCCGATATGGCATTATGCTGCTGGCGAAATTTCCCGCTTCACCAGAAGCCAAAGAATATCGGGCCAGTTTGAATCAATGAATGAAGAATTAACGCCTTCTTCCGAAGAGCAGGAAGCGCCAGCGACAGAATCGCTGGGGCAAATCCTCAAGGCCGCCCGCGAAGCCAAGGGGATGTCGGTCGCCGATGTGGCGACTGCGTTGCATTTGCGACCCTCCGTTGTTAAAGATCTCGAAGCTGACGACTTCAGCAATATCTCATCTGCCACTTATATCCGTGGATATATCAAAAACTTTGCCCGCATAGTTGAAGCTGATAAACAGAAGGTGGAAGCCTGTCTTGCCAGCCAGGTGCCCGGTGTCAGCCAGCCGGCCATGCAAAGCTTTTCCAGAAAAACCGTCCGTCAGGCCAGAGATAAGCGCTACTTGATGCTCACCTATCTGGTGATCCTCATCCTCGTTGCCTTATTGGTGTTCTGGTGGCTGCAAACCAGTAAGTTTTTTAATACCGCGGCCGTGGATTTCTCCAAGCCGACAGCAGAAGAAGTGGCAGCCGCCGGGCAAACGTCTATTCAGGACGACCTGATGCAGCGCCTGGGGAACGATACCCAGATGCAAACAGACATGTCCCAGCAGCCAGAGTCAGAGGCCGCTTACGAGCCGTCTGTGAATGGTGATGATATGCCGGTGGCCGAGCAAGAGGTCACAGCGGGCAGCGCTGAGCTGCCTTCGGCGCAGCAGGGCACCACGTCGGCAGCCGAGACGACCGCCCCTGACATCAGAGCAAACAACACTGACGCTGCGCCACAGGTTACAGCCAGCTCCCCGGCCGCGCCCGGACAGTCTGCTTTAGTCATGTCATTCAGCGCCGATTGCTGGGTACAGGTAAAGGATGCCACAGGTAAGGTACTTGTGAGTGACCTGCGTAAGGCCGGACAGACCATCAATCTCAGTGGAAAGACGCCTTTCAGCTTTATTCTCGGTGCCCCACAGGCTGTACAGCTCAGCATCAATGGTGAGGCCATGAGCCTCGACGAGTTCCCCAAGGGCAGGGTGGCCAGATTCAGTCTGCCCAAAAACGGTTAAGCGCAACAGCGTGAGAAGTATTTGACCATGTTCAACGAAAATCCCATCAAGCGTCGCCCCTCCACCCGCATTTACGTTGGTAACGTGCCTATTGGTGACGGCGCGCCTATTGCTGTCCAGTCCATGACCAACACCCGTACCACGGATGT
This sequence comes from Shewanella sp. FJAT-52076, assembly GCF_019457455.1. Lineage (NCBI taxonomy): Bacteria > Pseudomonadati > Pseudomonadota > Gammaproteobacteria > Alteromonadales > Shewanellaceae > Shewanella > Shewanella sp. FJAT-52076. The sequence continues at coordinate 2,835,274 of NZ_CP080415.1, read as the reverse complement.
GGCTGCTACAGTGGCGCAGATCCGTGCCCTGGAAAATGTTGGCGCCGACATAGTGCGTGTCTCTGTGCCTACCATGGATGCCGCCGAAGCCTTCAGGCAGATCAAGCAGCAGGTAAAAGTGCCGCTGGTGGCCGATATCCACTTTGACTACCGCATCGCCCTCAAAGTGGCCGAGTACGGTGTGGACTGTCTGCGTATCAACCCCGGTAACATCGGTAATGAAGAGCGGATTCGCGCCGTGGTTGATTGTGCCCGTGACAAAAACATTCCTATCCGTATCGGAGTGAATGGCGGCAGTCTCGAAAAAGACCTGATGGACAAGTACAAGGAGCCAACGCCTGAGGCGCTGCTCGAGTCCGCCATGCGCCATGTGGACATTCTTGACCGCCTCAACTTCGACCAGTTCAAGGTAAGCGTAAAGGCGTCAGACGTTTTCCTGGCAGTGGAGTCTTACCGACTGCTTGCCAAACAAATCAAACAGCCACTGCATCTTGGTATCACCGAGGCCGGTGGCGCCCGTGCCGGTGCGGTGAAATCCGCCGTTGGCCTGGGGATGTTGCTCGCCGAAGGCATTGGCGACACCCTGCGTATTTCCCTGGCGGCCGATCCGGTTGAAGAAGTGAAAGTGGGTTTTGATATCCTCAAGTCACTGCGTATCCGCTCCCGTGGTATCAACTTTATCGCCTGTCCTTCCTGCTCCCGTCAGGAATTTGATGTGATCTCAACCGTTAACGAGCTTGAAAGGCGTCTTGAGGACGTGACCACAGCGATGGATGTGTCCATCATTGGCTGTGTGGTTAACGGTCCGGGCGAAGCTTTGGTGTCCCATTTGGGGTTGGCAGGCGGTCACAAGAAGAGTGGTTACTACGATGATGGTATCCGCCAGAAGGAACGTTTTGATAACGATAACCTGGTGGATGCACTGGAAGCCAAAATTCGCGCCAAGGCCAGCCTGATGGCCAACCGGATACCCGTACAAGAGGGTGATGCCGACTAGGGCTGGCGCTGGTTTTACCTTTGGCCCCCAACCCCCTATAATGCTAACCGCTTTGCCCGGCTCAAACGGGGAGGGCATCTCGGTTGGCATTAGGTCAACATTTTGAATTTCTGAAATATTAGCTATCCAACGAGTCGATTACAGTGGCAAAACAGATCCAAGCGATTCGCGGAATGAATGACATTCTGCCAACCCAGTCTCCCGTGTGGCAAAAGCTCGAAGCAGTGCTGCGCGACGCCGTCGCCGCCTTCGGTTACAGCGAAATCCGCACTCCCATCGTGGAAAGCACCGATCTCTTCAAGCGCTCTATCGGCGAAGTCACTGACATCGTTGAGAAAGAAATGTATACCTTCGAGGACAGAAACGGCGACAGCCTGACTCTGCGCCCCGAAGGCACTGCGTCTACCGTGCGTGCCGGTAACGAGCATGGTTTGCTCTACAACCAGGAGCAACGTCTGTGGTACACAGGCCCCATGTTCCGTCACGAGCGTCCACAGAAAGGACGTTATCGCCAGTTCCACCAGTTTGGTGTTGAGGTGTATGGCATTGCCAGCGCCGATATCGACGCCGAAGTGCTGATGCTGTCCAACATGCTGTGGCAAAAGCTGGGGCTGACCGAGCATGTGGTGCTGGAAATCAACACCCTGGGTGACAGTGCCGAGCGTGCAGCGTACCGCGACGCCCTGATAGCCTTCCTGGAAGTCCACAAAGACAAGCTTGACGAAGACAGCCAGCGTCGGATGTACAGCAATCCGCTGCGGGTATTGGATACCAAGAACCCCGAAATTCAGGCGATTCTCGGTGACGCGCCGGCTCTGATGGACTACCTCGGTGAGGAGTCCAAGTCACATTTTTCTACCCTGCGTGAACTCTTGGACGCCGTTGGCATCCAATACCGGGTTAATCCCCGTTTGGTTCGCGGGCTGGATTATTACAACCGGACTGTGTTTGAATGGGTCACCGATAGCCTGGGTGCCCAGGGCACTGTACTCGCCGGTGGTCGTTACGATGGTCTTGTGGGCCAGCTGGGCGGTAAAGATACCCCCGCCGTGGGTTTTGCCATGGGGCTTGAGCGCATAGTGCTCTTGCTGGAAACCCTGGAGCTTGCCAAGGATGTACCGGCCGCAGTGGATGTGTATGTTACCGCCATGGGCGACAGCTGTGTACCGGCAGCCTTTGCGATTGCCAATGAGCTGCGTCAGGCGTTGCCCGGAGTGCGCATTATGAGCCACTGTGGTGGTGGTAACTTCAAGAAGCAAATCAAACGCGCCGACAAGAGCGGTGCAGCCCTGGCCCTTATCATTGGTGATAATGAGCTGGCCGAGGGCAAGGTGGCCATCAAGCCGCTTCGCAATGACAACGAACAACAGCTGGTGGCCCGCGAGGCGCTGGCAGAAACAATTAAAGCATTGATTTAATTCCCACATCGGAATTGATTACAAGGGGAAGTGCGCGTGGAAATCTATAGCACAGAAGAACAACAGGTAGAGGCCATCAAGAGCTTCTGGAAAGAATATGGTACCTCTATCCTGGTAGGTGCGGTTGTTGGTCTGGGTGGCCTTTATGGCTGGAATACCTATTCCGATATGAAAGTGGCCAAGGCAGAAGCCGCCTCCGTGGCTTATCAGCAGCTCAGTGCCAACACAAGCGACGAAGCCGCCATACTGAAGGCCGCCGAAGGTTTCAAGGCTGAGCACGATCAGCAAGGTTACAGCCTGCTGGTTGAGATGATGGTGGCAAAGAGCGCCGTCGAAGCCAAAGACTACGCCAAAGCAGAAGAGTCTTTGAAGAAGGTGATTGCCGCCAAAGACGCGGGTAGCCTGGGTAGCGTTGCTACATTGCGCCTGGCCCGTATTCAGGCTGAGCAAGGTCAGGGCGCTGTGGCGCTTACTACCCTTGACTCTATCACCGACACCGCCTTCGAAGCTCAGCGCGACGAAATCAAGGGCGACATCCTGACCAGTCAGGGTGAAACCGACAAAGCCAAGGCTGCCTATCAGGCTGCGCTGGACAAGGGCGGTATCTCTGCCAGCCCACTTCTTAAAATGAAGTTGGATAACCTGAATCAGGCATAAGGAAGTCGCCGATGAAGTCTTGGTGCAAGAATTTGCTGGCAGCCGGCCTGAGCTTGGCCGTGTTGTCTGCCTGCTCATCCAATGACGTGGACGAAGAGCCCGTCAGTGAGCTCAAGGAGCTTAACGCAACCGTTTTCCCTGAAATCAACTGGAGCGCCAGTGTTGGAAGCGGTGTAGGTGACTATTACTCGCGCCTGCGTCCCGCAGTGGAATACGGCAAGATATTTTCCGCTGAGCGTAACGGGCTGGTCGTTGCCTTCGATGAAGCCAGCGGCGAAAAGCTGTGGGAAGTGGACTTCAGCGATTTGTTTAAGGACAGATTGCTGGGCAAAAACAAAGGTGCCCGCCTCGCAGCCGGCATGACCGCCGCGCGCGGCAAGGTGTTTGTGGGTGGTGAGAGTGGCCTGTTGGCTGCGCTCGATGCCGAAACCGGCGCCGTGGTGTGGAGTGTTCAGGCATCGGGCGAATTGCTGTCGGCACCTACCGTGGGTGAAAACACCGTGGTGGTCAACGCCAGCTCTGGTTCACTGGATGCTTTTGATGTAGATACCGGCGAGAAGCGCTGGAGCTACGAAAACGCATTGCCCAACCTGACCTTGCGTGGTACAGGTGCTGCAGCCTTTCAGGCTGGTGGTTTCTTTGTGGGTACCGCCGATGGCAAGGTTGCCGTGGTCGTGAAAGATAATGGTCAGCCCGCGTGGGAACAGCCCATTTACACCCCAAAGGGTGGAAATGAGTTCAGCCGCATGGCCGACGTGGATATGACACCACTGCCTGTGGGTGACAACCTGTATGCTGTGAGCTACAACGGTAATCTGGTGTCCATGGAAATGCGCTCTGGTCGTGTTCTCTGGACCCGTAAGTATTCCAGCTTCAACGAGCTCGCCGCCAGCGGTGTGCAGTTGTATCTGGTCGCAGACAGCAGCCGTATTTATGCACTTGACCGTCGCAACGGTCTGGAGCTGTGGAGCAATTCAGAGCTGGCCAACCGTGAACTCACTTCACCCGTAGTGTTTGATGACTACCTGGTAGTGGGTGATTTTGAAGGTTATTTGCACTTTATCAACCGTAACGACGGCAGCATCGTTGGCCGCATCGAAGTCGACAGCGACGGCCTTTACAGCCAGCCGTTGGTCGTCGATGGTAAGATATACGTGCAGGGCCGCAGCGGCAAACTGGCCCGCATCGCACTTCCTTAAGTCAAGGTTTGACCTTGCCAAGCCCCTGGAAGTGTGTTCCGGGGGCTTTTTATTGAAAAGATTGTTATAGAGGCAAAAGCATGATCCCTGTAGTGGCCCTGGTGGGTCGCCCCAACGTGGGCAAATCGACCCTGTTTAACCGACTCACGAGAACCCGGGATGCCTTGGTGGCGGATTATCCGGGGCTGACCCGTGACCGCAAATACGGCCGGGCTCATCTGTCTGGCTATGAATTTATCGTGGTGGATACCGGCGGTATCGACGGCAGCGAAGAAGGTATCGAGACCAAGATGGCCGAGCAGTCATTGGCAGCCATCGAAGAGGCCGATGTGGTGCTGTTTATGACCGACGCCCGCGCCGGTCTCACTGCCGCCGATTTGGCTATTGCTCAGCACCTGCGCAGCCGCGATAAAATCACTTTTGTGGTGGCCAACAAGGTTGATGGCATCGATGCCGACTCTGCCTGTGGCGAATTCTGGCAGCTGGGCCTGGGCGAAGTGTACCAGATGGCTGCTGCCCAGGGCCGTGGTGTGACCGGTCTGGTGGAATATGCACTGGCGCCCTTTGCTGAAGCCATGGGTTTGACCCGCGACGACGACGGCGAAGTGGTTGCCGATGAGCGCCAATACACCGAAGAAGAAGCCGAGGCCGAGCAGCAGCGTTTGGCAGAGTTGCCCATTAAGCTGGCTATTATCGGTAAGCCCAATGTAGGCAAGTCTACCCTGACCAACCGTATTCTGGGTGAAGAGCGGGTAGTGGTATACGACCAGCCCGGCACGACCCGAGACTCCGTGTACATCCCCATGGAGCGTGAGGGACGTAACTATGTGCTTATCGACACCGCCGGTGTGCGTCGCCGCGCCCGTGTACACGAAGTCATTGAAAAGTTCTCGGTTATCAAAACCCTCAAGGCCGTGGAAGACGCCAACGTGGTGCTGCTGGTCATTGATGCCCATGAAGGCATTGCCGAGCAGGACCTGGGGCTCTTGGGCTTTGTGCTCAACTCAGGCCGCGCTCTGGTACTTGCAGTCAACAAGTGGGATGGTTTGGATCAGGACGTGAAAGACCGGGTGAAAACCGAGCTTGACCGTCGTCTGGGCTTTATCGACTTCGCCCGCATTCACTTTATTTCTGCGCTTCATGGCACAGGAGTGGGTCACTTATTTGAGTCTATCGAAGAGGCCTACGACAGCGCGACCCGCCGTGTGAGCACTTCCATGCTGACCCGTATCATGCAGATGGCACAGGACGATCACCAGCCGCCCATGGTGAATGGTCGCCGTGTGAAGCTCAAATACGCCCACGTGGGTGGCTACAATCCGCCTATCGTGGTGGTACACGGCAACCAGGTGAGCCGACTGCCGGATTCATACAAGCGTTACATGATGAACTACTATCGCCGTGCGCTTAAAGTGGTGGGTACGCCAATCCAGCTGCGTTTCCACGAGGGTGATAACCCGTTCGAAGGCCGCAAGGAAAAACTGACTCTGAGCCAGGAGCGTCGCCGCAAGCGGATGATGAGCCATATCAAGAGCAAGAAGGCCTGATGTTGCCGGTTGGCAACCAATAGGACCAAAGCGTCAATAAAAAAGCCGGGCAGATGCCTGGCTTTTTTATGTCCTCAATTTATGTCCTTAAGAGGGCTGGAAAGCCCATGCTGCCCGTCCGTTGTAACTTCAATGACACGGGCCAGAAGTGAGCCCTGTTCCAGCTGAGTCTCCAGGATATCACCGGCTTTCATGCTGCTAGCATGGGTCAGCACCTTGCCATCAACCCCACGGGTGATGGAGTAGCCGCGGCTTAAGGTCGCCAGAGGGGAGACGCTGGCGAGTGAGTGGCTGAGCCCCCCAAGGCGTGTTTGGGCATGCTCCAGCATATCGTCCATGGCGCCTTTCAGTCTTTCATCGAGATAGCTGAGCCGCTGCCGCTCCAGCATCAAGCGCTGGGCAGGTGAGTGGCGCTCGAGCCTGGCCTTTAAGCGCTCTGTGGTCAGTATGTGGGACGAGAGGCGCCTCTGAATGCTGGATGTCAGCCTCAGTTCCAACTCATCGAGGCGTTGTGATTGCTGCTGCAACTGGCGTTTAGGGTCTTGCCGGTCGAGCCGTGATTGCAGGGCTATCAGTCCGGAGTGGCGCTTAAGCGCATAATGGCGCCAGCCCTGAGTGAGTCTGGCAAGGGCGCCGGCAAGTTTTTGCAGCTTGTGGCTCTGGTCGCCAGACAACAGCTCTGCGCCCGCTGAAGGCGTTGGGGCCCTGACATCGGCGACAAAGTCGGCGATGCTGGTATCCACCTCGTGGCCCACAGCGCTCACTATGGTCAGAGCGCTGTTGTAGATGGCGTGAGCCAGGGCTTCGCTGTTAAAGCACCAGAGGTCTTCCAGGCTGCCGCCACCCCGGGTGAGCAGCAGCACATCCACTTCAAGGCGCTCATTGGCAAGCTCGATGGCGCGAATGATGTCATTGTCTGCCCCGGTGCCCTGCACTGCGGTGGGGTAAATCACCACCTCGATGCTTGGGTCGCGCCGCTTGAGCACATGGAGTACATCCCGGATGGCCGCGCCCGTGGGGGAGGTGATAACCCCAATGCGCTGAATCGACTCAGGCAATGTCCGCTTGGTATCTTGGGCAAACAAGCCTTCGGCGGCGAGTTTCATCTTCAGGGCTTCAAACTGGGCTGCCAGCAGGCCGTCGCCAGCGGGAAACATGGCTTCAATCAGCAGCTGATAGTCGCCCCTGGGTTCATACACGCTGATACTGCCCCGCACCAACACCTGCTGGCCGTTAATGGGCTTGAATGCCACCGTGGTATTGCGGCCCTTGAACATGGCGCAGCGCAGCTGTGAGTGGCTGTCTTTGAGGGTGAGGTACCAATGGCCGGATGAAGGGGATGATAAATTGGAGATTTCGCCGGTCAGCCAAATCCGACCCAATTGTCCCTCCAGAAGTTGCCGTACTTCGCCGTTGAGACGGGACACGGTATAAACATCGTTTTTAGGGACTTGCATTGAAAATTCCGGGCAAATGGTAATTTTTCACAATTTTGCATTTACCGACCCCCACTTGCAAGGTATAATGCCGCCGCAATATTTCACCTCTACTTATCCTACCCAAGGGGAGATGTTGCAATGCTACGTTTAATCAAAGAAGCGCTGACTTTTGACGATGTGTTACTGGTCCCAGCGCACTCAACCGTCCTCCCTAATACCGCAATCCTCAAGACTCGACTGACTCAAAAAATCGAGCTCAACATTCCTTTGGTGTCTGCCGCCATGGATACCGTGACTGAAGCCCGTTTGGCAATTGCCATGGCTCAGGAAGGTGGTTTGGGCTTTATTCATAAAAACATGAGCATCGAGGCCCAGGCTGAAGAAGTCCGCAAGGTTAAAATCTACGAAGCCGGTGTGGTACAGGACCCTGTGACTGTGACTCCGGGCACTACCCTGGCTGAGCTGCGTAAGCTCACCGAGCGTAACGGCTTTGCCGGTTACCCTGTGGTGAACGACGCCAACGAACTGGTAGGTATCATTACTGGCCGTGACGTACGCTTTGTGACCGATTGGTCCAAAACCGTGCAGGAAGTGATGACGCCAAAAGATCGTCTGGTGACCGTGCCTGAAGGCACCAAGCTGGAAGACGTGCAAAAGTTGATGCACACCAACCGTATCGAAAAGGTACTGGTGGTAGACGACAACTTCTGCCTCAAGGGCCTCATCACAGTTAAAGACTTCGAAAAAGCCGAGCGTAAGCCAAACGCCTGCAAAGACGAGCTGGGTCGCCTGCGTGTCGGCGCTGCCGTAGGTGCCGGTGCCGGCAACGAAGAGCGTGTTGACGCCCTGGTGAAAGCCGGTGTGGACGTACTGCTTATCGACTCTTCCCACGGTCACTCTGAAGGCGTGCTGCAGCGTATCCGCGACACCCGCGCCAAATACCCTGAACTGCAAATCATCGGTGGCAATGTGGCTACAGCCGAAGGCGCTCTGGCGTTGGTTGAAGCCGGTGTGAACGCCGTGAAAGTGGGTATTGGCCCAGGTTCTATCTGTACCACCCGTATCGTAACCGGTGTGGGCGTACCGCAAATCACTGCCGTGTCTGACGCCGCCGCTGCGGTGAAGCACCTGAATATACCTGTGATTGCCGACGGCGGTATCCGCTTCTCCGGCGATCTCGCCAAGGCACTGGCTGCCGGTGCTTCTTGCATCATGGCAGGCTCCATGTTTGCCGGTACCGACGAAGCCCCGGGTGAAACCGAGCTCTATCAGGGCCGCGCTTACAAGTCTTACCGCGGTATGGGTTCTCTTGGCGCCATGAGCCAGGGGTCATCTGACCGTTACTTCCAGAGCGACAACGCCGCCGACAAGCTGGTACCCGAGGGTATCGAAGGTCGCGTGCCTTACAAGGGCAAGCTCAAGGAAATCATTCACCAGCACATGGGTGGTCTGCGCTCCTGTATGGGCCTTACTGGCTGTGCCACTATCAAGGAGCTGGGTGAAAAAGCTCAGTTCGTGAAGGTGACCTCCGCCGGTATGGGCGAATCCCACGTGCACGATGTGACCATCACCAAAGAAGCCCCGAACTATCGTACCGGTGGCTGATTGAAAAGGGCGGCTGCGTGTCGCCCTTGCTGTACCTGATGTCCGGGCCTTTGGGCGCCGGAACAAGATAAATGCCAAATGAGATAAAGGTTTTCCATGAGCAACATTCATGAGCACAAGATACTTATTCTGGATTTCGGCTCTCAGTACACTCAGCTGATCGCCCGCCGTATTCGTGAAATCGGTGTGTACTGCGAACTCTGGGCCTGGGATGTGACCGAAGCGCAAATTCGCGAATTTGCCCCTAACGGTATCGTTCTGGCCGGTGGCCCCGAGTCCGTAACCGAAGAAAACTCTCCCCGCGCCCCCGAGTATGTGTTTAACGCAGGCGTGCCCGTGCTGGGTATCTGCTACGGCATGCAGACCATGAGCGAGCAGCTGGGCGGCAAGGTTATCCAGGGTGTTGGCGAGCGTGAGTTTGGTTATGCCCAGGTTGAAGTGCTGACCGACAGTGCGCTCTTGCGTCACATCGAAGACGGTATTTCCGATGCCGGCAAGCCGGTGCTGGACGTGTGGATGAGCCACGGTGACAAGGTGTCTGCCATCCCTGAAGGCTTCGTGGCCGTCGCCAAGACCGAGACCTGTCCGTTTGCCGTGATGGCCAACGAAGACAAGAAGTTCTACGGCGTACAGTTCCACCCCGAAGTGACCCATACCCGTCAGGGCAAGCGCATGCTGGAACACTTTGTGATGGACATCTGTGGTTGTGACAACAAGTGGCAGCCAGCCTCCATCATCGAAGATGCGGTTGAGCGCATCAAGGCCCAGGTAGGTGACGATGAAGTGATCCTCGGCCTCTCAGGCGGTGTGGATTCATCCGTGACTGCCATGCTGCTGCACCGCGCCATCGGCAAGCGTCTGACCTGTGTGTTCGTTGACAACGGTCTGTTGCGCCTCAACGAAGCCAATCAGGTACTGGAAATGTTCGGTGACCACTTTGGTCTCAACATCGTGCACGTTGATGCCGAGAACCGCTTCCTCGAGGCCCTCAAGGGCGAAAACGACCCTGAAGCCAAGCGTAAGATCATCGGCCGCGTATTCGTGGAAATCTTCGACGAAGAAGCCTCCAAGTGCGTGAACGCCAAGTGGCTGGCCCAGGGCACCATCTACCCTGACGTGATTGAATCTGCAGGCAGTGCCACCGGCAAGGCCCATGTAATCAAGTCGCACCATAACGTGGGCGGTCTGCCGGATGATATGGAGCTGGGCTTGGTAGAGCCGCTGCGTGAACTCTTCAAAGACGAAGTGCGCAAGATTGGTCTGGAACTCGGCCTGCCTTACGACATGCTCTATCGTCACCCATTCCCTGGCCCAGGCCTTGGCGTGCGTGTACTTGGCGAAGTGAAGAAAGAGTACTGCGACCTTTTGCGCCGCGCCGATGCCATCTTCATCGAAGAGCTGCACCGCGCCGATCTGTACAACAAGGTCAGCCAGGCGTTCACCGTGTTCCTGCCGGTTCGCAGTGTGGGCGTGATGGGTGATGGCCGTAAGTACGACTGGGTTGTGTCGCTGCGCGCCGTGGAAACCATCGACTTTATGACTGCACACTGGGCGCACCTGCCATACGATTTCCTTGGCCGCGTATCCAACCGCATCATCAACGAAGTCGACGGTATTTCCCGCGTGGTGTACGACATCTCCGGTAAGCCACCTGCCACCATCGAGTGGGAATAAGCCTGAGGCTTAACAGGGCTAACCCAATAAAAAGGCGCTTCGGCGCCTTTTTTGTATTTGTTTCTTGGAAAACGCCGGTAACAAATTAAACGGACGTGGTGGGCTTGCAAAGCCAGTGGCGCAAGAGTTGAATGAATAACTTACGCTCAGCTCTTGGCTTGGAACTGCTCTGGGCTTAGAACAGGCCTGGATTTTGAAACAAGTCTGGATTTTTGAAACAGGGAAGAGTTCGCTTATGAAGATTGACCACATCACCCTTCTGGTGTCATCGCTGGAACTCAGCATGCCTTACTACGAGCAATTACTGCCTTTGCTCGGCTTTTCAAAAAAGAAAAACCACGTATGGACGGATGGCGAAGGCTTTTTCTTTCAGTTTTTGCAGGCAAAAGCCGGTACCTCTGCCTACGAGCGTTACGGTGCAGGTATGAATCACCTGGGCTTTGGCGCGTCATCGCCTGAGCAGGTTTATGGGGTGCGTGCCGCCATCGCGGAGGCGGGGTTTGAGGTACCTGAGGTGCAAAACCTCGGTGGTGCCATCGCCTTGTTTATGAAAGACCCTGATGGGGTGCGCTTTGAAGTTACCCATTACCCACCGGGGATGGCCGTGGTTGATTGACTTAAATAGGTATACCGCTTCAACCCAAGCAGCCATGCCTGAGGGGGAAACTTTTCAGAACCAATGCCTTAAAGGCACAGAATTACGCTGTGTTTATGCCGCCATTTCAATTCGGTTACGGCCGTTGTCCTTGGCGCGGTAGAGCGCTTCGTCGGCTGCCTTCAACGCCTTTTCGAGCCCCCCATGTCCCGGTGAAACGGCGGCGAGCCCAGCACTGACGGTGATCTTGATGGCCTGACCATTGAGATTGAAATGGCTGGACTCAACCAGTTGGCGCAGGGATTCCATCCTCTTGCTTGCCTGTGGTAACTCGGCTTGCCTGAATTCCAGTAAAAACTCCTCACCACCCCACCTAAAAAACTGATCCTCTTCACGAATGTGGCTGCTGATAAGTTTGGCGAGTTCAACCAACACAAAATCACCGGCATCGTGGCCATAGGTATCATTGATGCGCTTGAAGTGATCAACGTCCACCAGTGCAAACACAGTGCTGCCACTGTGTGTTTTGGGAGCTTTGAAGGCACGGCGGTTCAGTGCTCCGGTAAGGGGGTCGGTGGCGGCAATTTTTTTAAGCAGACTTTGCTGTACCAACTGATGATGAAAGAGCAGCAATAAGCCGGTGGCGGAGAGGAGAAGCCCGATTGACTGCAGTACGTCTTCCACAAAGCCAAATTCCGTTGGAATGGTAATTTCATCCAACCAGTCCATCAGACTGGCAAAGAAGGAGACGATTGCACCGCTCAGGAGCAGGGGATAGCTGTAGTTTAGGTGGCGTATATAGTGGCAGCTGAACATAATCACCAACCAGAAGAGTACCGGCACACTCTCAAGGATCAGTTCCAGGTGTTTTAGCTGAGGTTGGTGCTCTGTCCACTTAAGATACAGGGCTGCATAAAGGAGCCCGAGGAACAGAGTGATATATTGAATGTATAAGTGTCCGGATTGCTTATGAAAATGCATTAGCAGCGGCCTTTGAATTGTCTGACTGAAGTCTAGCCACAGCCGCAGATTTTGCCAGGCACGGGAGGCGGCAGTTATACTGTGCCCGTCAAAAATTGGCTGGAAATGACATTGCAACAATCAGAGCTGGATAAGCATTTTATGTCCCTCGCGCTTGAGGCGGCCAAAGAGGCTGAGGCGCGCGGTGAAGTCCCGGTGGGGGCTGTGTTGGTCAAAGAGGGCAAGGTGATAGCGACGGGCTATAACCATAACATCGGTCTTAACGACCCCAGTGCCCACGCGGAAATGCAGTGTCTTCGGGAAGCTGGGCGCATGCTGGGCAATTACCGGCTGCTCGATACCACCCTTTATGTGACCCTCGAGCCCTGTGCCATGTGTGCGGGTGTTATGGTGCACAGTCGTATCGAGCGTCTGGTGTTTGGCGCAAGAGACGAGAAAACCGGCGCTGCCGGCAGTGTAGTTGACCTGGTGAGGCACCCGGCCTTTAACCATCAGATCCAGGTGGAGGAAGGTGTGCTGGCTGAGGAATGCTCTGGCATGCTCAGCGATTTTTTCCGTCGGCGCCGTAAGGAGCAAAAAGCCCTTAAGCAGGCTGCCCGTGATACGCAGTCTGCTTTGGAATAAGGATACGTTGGAAAGTGGGCGCAGGCCCGGTGGGATTAGTCTTCGGTTTGAATAAGACTGAAGAAGAGTTTTTGTCTGCGCAGTAAACGACTGTGGCGGAACTTGACCAGAGTGCGGCGTCTTGCTGCAGTACGGTTATTGATGGTTTTTCTTTTCATGTAAGGCCCCTTGTAACTCATTGGTCCTTAACGGCCAATTCTTTTTCTATACCGCACATTAGCAGTGGTCCGTGAGACTGGCAAGAGCAGGGGATCACAGCCACAGTCGCTGTGGTGAATTTCTGTTCACCAGTAAAGGGGTTATTCGCGGGGAGCCGCTGTTGGTGGCTCTGCGGCACTGCTGGCGGCGGTTTCTTCTACCTGAATCTCATCCGGAAGCAGGGGCTCATCTTTGGGTTTTTGATTGTCGACCCACACCAGGGTGTCGTAATAGCGGCGGATGGAGTCCACATAGTGCACAGCTTCACCTCCCCTGGCATAGCCATAACGGGTCTGGCTGTAAAATTTGCGTTTTTGCAGCAATGGCAATACCTGCTTCACATCCCGCCAGGCGCTGGGATTCAGCCCCTGCGCTTCAGCCAGTCTGCGCGCATCTTCCAAATGACCCAGTCCGATATTGTAGGCCGCCAGCGCAAACCACATCCGCTGATTCTCGGGAATGGACTCAGGCAGGCGATTTATCAAGTCCCGCAGATAATCTGCGCCACCGCGGATGCTTTGACGCGGGTCTAGGCGATTGGTGACACCCAACTGGCTGGCAGTGGCGTTGGTCAGCATCATCATGCCTCGCACCCCGGTGGGGGAGCGGGCGTTTGGGTTCCAGTGCGATTCCTGATAACTGGCTGCGGCCAGCTTTCGCCAGTCCAGATCCCCGGCATATTCCTCAAACAAGGGCCGGTAACGGGGCAGCTTGGCGTCGATGGCGCGGATAAAGGCGCGGGTGTCCACATAATCGAAGCGCTTCACGTGGCCGAAGTATTTTTCATTGAGGTGGGCCAGGGTGCCGGCGCGTTTTTCCTGATGCCAGAAAGCCAGCAGCTTGCTCATAAGGGCATCGCTGTTTTGGGCGGGCAACAGCCAGACCACAGGGACTTTTTCCTCCAGCACCAGGCCGCTTCTCAGCTCCGGCATATAGCGGCGGTTGATGTCCAGACTGGTTGACTGCGCCAGGGTGTAATTAAGCTCGCCACTGGCAATCATGGCAATGAGTTCGTCGTTGTCTTTTTCGCTGGTTTGCTCCCAGCTCAGATTGGTGTGAGTTTGCTGCAGTCGGGTGAGGGTTTCCACAAACGCCGAGTCGGCCACCACCATCAGGTTGCCGCTGAGTTGTTCTATAGATTCGGGCGCCCTGTTACCCTGACGGTAAACCACCACCTGATCCACCCGGTAAAGGGGCGGTCCCATACGAAAACGATTGCGGCGGTTGGGGCTTTCGGTGATGCCGGCAGCAATGAGGTCGATTTCGCCTTTGGCCAGCGCATCATAAAGTTCGCTTCTGTTACTGTAAGGCTGCATTTCCAGCGGCTTACCCAGATAGTCGGCAAACTTCTGCGCCAGCTCATAATCAAAGCCAGATAAGCCCTGGCCCGAACTCATGTAGATTTGGGCGCCGTACAGGGTGCCCACGCGAAGGGTCTCGGCTTCCGCTTTGGGTTGGGGTTCGTCCACAACAACCCCTGGTGGCTGACAGGCTGTCAGCACCAGTACACTGGTCAGCAGAAAAAGGACTCTTCTTAATCTTATCAATCAATTAACCCCAGGAAATTCAGTTAAGGCTGGTCGAAAACGGCGCAATTCTACCCGATGCATCCTGAGCCCTCGCTGAACAGTCCGGCAATCCGTGCCAGAACCGGAACCCAATATTACAGGAAACACTGTTTTGAGTAAGCATGGCAGGTGATTTACGGGGCGCATTTCCCTATAATAGCGCCACCTCTGACCCTGTAATTATAAAAAGTAAGGTGAATTGACGTGATGGAGATCATCCGTGGAGCTCCTGCACTCTCGGCGTTTAGAGTGCAAAAGCTGATGGAAGCCTGTGAAAATGCAGCACTTCCTGTACGCCAAATCTATGCCGAATATATCCATTTGGCGGACTTGAACGAGGCGCTCAATGCTACCGAGCAAGAAAGACTCGGCAAGATCCTGACCTACGGTCCCGCCATTGAGCCCCATGCCCCCACAGGAACCCTCCTGTTTGTCACTCCCCGCCCCGGCACCATTTCTCCCTGGTCCTCCAAAGCTACCGACATCGCCCACAACTGCGGCCTTGATAAGATCAAGCGTCTGGAGCGTGGTGTAGCCTACTATGTTGAGTCGGATGCCCTGAGCGATGCTCAAACCAAGGAGCTCAAAGCCCTGATCCACGACCGCATGGTGGAAGTGGTACTGGCGAGCTTTGATGATGCGGCGGTGCTTTTTGCCCACACCGAGCCCAAGCCTTTTACCAGCGTGAACATCCTCGGCGAAGGCCGCGCAGCGCTGGAAGTCGCCAACCGCAACATGGGTCTGGCACTGGCGGAAGATGAAATCGACTATCTGGTAGAAAACTTCACCCGTCTGGGCCGCAACCCCAACGACATCGAGCTGATGATGTTTGCCCAGGCAAACTCTGAGCACTGTCGTCACAAGATTTTCAACGCCGATTGGACCATCGACGGCGTCGAGCAGCCCAAGTCGCTGTTCAAGATGATCAAAAACACCTTCGAAACAACTCCAGACAATGTGCTGTCTGCCTACAAGGATAACGCCGCCGTGATGGTGGGTACCGAGGCTGGCCGTTTCTTCCCGGACGCCGACGGTGTATACAACTACCATCAGGAGCCGGTGCATATCCTGATGAAGGTGGAAACCCACAACCACCCAACCGCTATCAGCCCGTACCCTGGTGCTGCCACCGGCTCCGGCGGTGAAATCCGTGACGAAGGCGCCACCGGCCGCGGTGCCAAGCCAAAGGCGGGTTTGACCGGTTTCAGCGTATCTAACCTGAAGATCCCAGGCTTTGTACAGCCTTGGGAAGGCAACTACGGCAAGCCAGACCGCATCGTGACGGCACTGGACATCATGACCGAAGGCCCTCTGGGCGGCGCTGCGTTCAACAACGAGTTTGGCCGTCCTGCGCTTTTGGGTTACTTCCGTACTTACGAGCAGGAAGTTGCCAGCCACAACGGCGTGGAAGTCCGTGGTTACCACAAGCCGATTATGCTGGCCGGTGGTATCGGTAACATCCGCGAAGATCATGTACAGAAAGGTGAAATCACCGTTGGCGCCAAGCTGGTTGTGCTGGGTGGTCCTGCGATGAACATTGGTCTGGGCGGCGGCGCGGCTTCTTCCATGGCCTCCGGTCAGTCCAGCGAAGATCTGGATTTTGCCTCGGTGCAGCGCGACAACCCTGAGATGGAGCGTCGCTGTCAGGAAGTGATTGACCGCTGCTGGCAGATGGGCGACAAGAACCCCATCCAGTTTATCCACGACGTGGGAGCCGGTGGTTTGTCCAACGCCCTGCCTGAGCTGGTAAACGATGGCGACCGCGGTGGCCGTTTCGAGCTGCGCAAGGTGCTGTGTGACGAGCGCGGCATGAGCCCGCTGGAAATCTGGTGTAACGAGTCTCAGGAGCGCTATGTGCTGTCTGTGGCTGCCGAAGATATCGACACCTTTGCCGCCATCTGTGAGCGTGAGCGTGCGCCATTTGCCGTAGTGGGTGAAGCCACTGCCGAGCCGCACTTAAGCCTCAACGACGAGCATTTCGACAACACCCCAATCGATCTGCCACTGGAAGTGCTGCTGGGCAAACCGCCCAAGATGAGCCGCCAGGTTGAAACCAAAAAGGCGGTAAGCCCTGCGCTGGATCAGAGCAAGATTGCCGTAGGTGAAGCTGTGAAGCGCGTATTGTCGCTGCCAACCGTGGCCGACAAGACCTTCCTTATCACCATTGGTGACCGCACTGTGACCGGTCTTGTGGCCCGCGACCAGCTGGTTGGCCCATGGCAGGTGCCTGTGGCCGACTGCGCCGTAACCGCCGCCACCTTCGACACCTACGCCGGTGAAGCCATGTCCATGGGCGAGCGCACCCCGCTGGCACTGCTGGACTTTGGCGCCTCTGCCCGTATGGCGGTGGCCGAGTCCATTATGAACATCGCCGGTGCCGATATTGGCTCGTTCAAGCGTATTAAACTCTCAGCCAACTGGATGGCCGCTGCCGGTCACCCGGGTGAAGACGCCGGTCTCTATGAAGCGGTGAAAGCCGTGGGCGAAGAGCTGTGTCCTGAGCTTGAACTCACCATCCCTGTGGGCAAGGACTCCATGTCCATGAAGACCGCCTGGGAAGTGAACGGTGAGAAGAAAGCCGTGACCGCGCCTATGAGCCTTATCATCTCCGCCTTCGGCGCGGTGAACGATGTGCGCAACACTGTGACCCCAGAGCTGCGCTCAGACAAGGGTGACACCAGTATCCTCTTTATCGACCTTGCCAATGGTCAAAACCGCCTCGGTGGTTCGTGCCTGGCGCAGGTGTTTGGTGAGCTGGGTGATGTGGCGCCGGATCTGGATAACGCCACCAGTCTGCGCGGTTTCTTCGAGACTATGCAAAAGCTGGTTGCTGCCAAGCAAGTGATGGCATACCACGACAAGAGTGACGGTGGCCTGTTCACTACCCTGGTGGAAATGGCCTTTGCCGGTAACACGGGTCTGGACATCAACTTGGCCGGGATCAATGGCTCCGACCTTGAGCGCCTCTTCAACGAAGAGCTCGGTGGTGTTATTCAGGTAAGTGCTGGCGATGAAGCTGCTGTACGCAGTGCTTTTGAAGCTGCCGGTCTTGCCGTACACGCCGTTGCCAAGCTGAACGGCGACGGTCAGGTGCGTATCCACGATGGCGAGCGTCTGGTGTTTGAAGATAGCCGCGTTGCCCTGCGCACTCTGTGGTCCGAGACCACCTACCGTATGCAGGCCCTGCGTGATAACCCTGAATGTGCCCGTCAGGAGTTTGAGCTTAAGCAGAAAGCCGACGAGCCAGGTCTGACCGTGAAGCTGGGCTTCGATCCAAGCGAAGATGTGGCTGCGCCTTATATTCTTAAGGGCGCCGCGCCCAAGATGGCGATTCTGCGCGAGCAGGGTGTTAACTCCCACGTGGAGATGGCAGCTGCGTTTGATAGAGCCGGTTTTGAGAGCCGCGACGTGCACATGTCCGACATCCTCTCTGGCCGCATCAGCCTCGAAGAGTTCCAGGGCCTGGTGGCCTGTGGTGGTTTCTCTTACGGTGACGTGCTGGGCGCCGGTGAAGGTTGGGCCAAGTCCATCCTCTTTAACCAGCGTGCCCGCGACGAGTTCAGCCGCTTCTTCGAGCGCGACAGCAGCTTTGCCCTCGGTGTGTGTAACGGCTGTCAGATGATGTCTAACCTCAAGGACATCATCCCAGGTGCCGAGCACTGGCCACGCTTCGTGCGTAACCGCTCCGAGCGCTTTGAAGCCCGCTTCAGCCTGGTTGAAGTACAGTCGAGCCCCTCGCTGTTCTTCTCTGGCATGGAAGGCTCACGCATGCCAATCGCCGTGTCTCACGGTGAAGGTTTTGCCGAGTTCGCCAACGCCGAGGCACTGGCCCGCGCCGAAGCTACAGGTACTGTGGCGCTGCGTTATGTGAATGGTCATGGCGAAATCGCCACTCAGTACCCGCAGAACCCCAACGGCTCGCCAAACGGCCTGACCGGTATCACCACGCTCGATGGTCGCGTCACCATCATGATGCCGCACCCAGAGCGGGTATTCCGCACAGTGGCCAACTCCTGGCACCCAGACAACTGGGGCGAGGACAGCCCATGGATGCGCATGTTCCGTAACGCCCGGGTGAAACTGGGTTAAGCGACGCTGATATTCGGTGAATAACGCTGACAAAAAAGGAGCGATGAGAATCGCTCCTTTTTTATTTTCATAGAGAATTGAATTTTAAGAATTATTTATCGACCATTTTTGCGACTTTTTGTTAACTGAGACTTTTGCCACGTCAAGGTCAATTTGCCAGCGAAGCCGCCATATCCCGAATCACGCCCATAAAAAAATGCCCCGCACCTTTTCAGGGCGGGGCCGTTTTGCGCTAACAAAACATCAATTCACTTCAAGGGAAATCGGGTACTGCTTACAGCGGGCGAGCGTTGTACAGTTCAACGAAAACGCGCTTATAAGCCTTAATAACACGGTCAAAGAAGTTTTTCATGGCACATCTCCACAGTCAGTTTCAGGGGTTGCGGAGTGAGCCCCGGAACACGTCAATTGGGGGCATCTCCTCGACTTGTGCGTATATTAGCCAGTCATCTCGTTGGTCTCAAACGAGAAAAATTGAAATAATCCATTAAAAAAACTTATCCAATAAATATTGTGTTTGGTACTGTGTGTAAAAAAATATATATAAAATAGGTGCTTGAAAATCGTCGCCGTAAATTTTTTGTAGATATATTTATGTTTTGCTTTGGCTTATTGGTTGATGTGCTGGTCTGTACGGTTTTATCCGTTTTATGTGCAAAAATACGCATATTTTATCGGGCGAGGGTGCTTGCCTATTCCATTGGAACTGGGGTGTCAATCACGCCGCCTCACAAAATGTGTGCTCGCTTGCAAATTCCACTTAAAGCCCCTGCATTGATTGATTTACGTCAATTCAGGGTGGTATAAAATTGCTGCTGAAATCCCTTAAAACCAGGTGTAATTACCTGATTGCAATAATTTTTGGGTGTTTCACACCCGGTGACGCCGGGTGGTCATCACAAACTGCTGTAAAAGTGTGAGTTGAGTCTGGATTATCGGGGCAAAAACACGCAGGCAGGGAAGATGGACCAGGACGTCAAAATGTCTGCCCCTGGACCAATTCAGAATGCCGGGGCATCAATAACTCAAATTTTACTATCCTACAAAGGTTGCTGCGCTTATCGATGGGGATCGGATAAGAGTAGCAGGACGCACCAAGTAAGGAGTCGCTGATGATTGTTGAAGAGGTTGTTGAGCTATCGCGCTTACAGTTTGCGCTGACGGCCATGTATCACTTCCTGTTTGTACCCCTGACCCTGGGCATGGCCTTTCTGCTGGCTATCATGGAATCGCTTTACGTGATGACCAACAAGCAGATCTACAAGGACATGACCAAGTTCTGGGGTAAGCTGTTCGGGATCAACTTTGCCCTGGGTGTTACCACGGGCCTGGCCATGGAGTTCCAGTTCGGAACCAACTGGTCATACTATTCTCACTATGTAGGCGACATCTTCGGTGCGCCGCTCGCCATTGAAGGCTTAATGGCCTTCTTCCTCGAATCTACCTTCGTGGGTATGTTCTTCTTCGGTTGGGACAGATTCTCCAAACGTCAGCACCTCACGGTAACCTGGCTGATGGCGCTCGGTACCAATATGTCCGCACTGTGGATTTTGGTGGCCAACGGCTGGATGCAAAACCCTGTGGGCTCTGTGTTTAACTACGAAACCATGCGTATGGAAATGACCAGCTTCGCCGAAGTGGTCTTTAACCCGGTTGCCCAGGTGAAGTTTGTACACACAGTGGCTTCTGGCTACGTGGCCGGTGCCATGTTCGTGCTCGCTATCAGTGCTTACTACATCCTGAAGAAGCGTGACCTGCCATTTGCCCGTCGCTCTTTTGCGATTGCTGCAAGCTTTGGTATGGCCTCTATCCTGTCGGTTATCGTGCTCGGTGACGAATCAGGCTACAAGGTCGGTGAAGTGCAGCGTGTGAAACTGGCTGCCGTTGAGGCCGAGTGGCACACAGAGCCGGCTCCAGCTTCCTTTACCGTGGTTGGTTTCCCTAATCAGGAAACCATGCACACCGATGGTGCCATCAAAATTCCTTATGCGATGGGGATTATCGCTACCCGGTCATTGGATGAGGAAGTGACAGGTCTGCGCGATCTGGTTGATGAGCACGAAGTGCGTATCCGTAATGGTATGAAGGCTTACGCCATGCTCGAAGAGCTGCGTGCCGGTAACAAGGACCCTGAGCTTAAGGCGGCTTTTGAAGAAGCCAAGATAGACCTGGGTTATGGCCTGCTGCTCAAGCGTTACACCGACAAGGTGGTCGATGCCACCGAAGAGCAAATCAAGGCCGCTGCCAAGGATTCTATCCCAAGCGTGGCACCGCTGTTCTGGTCGTTCCGTGTGATGGTGGGTCTGGGCGTTATCATGCTGTTCGTGTTTGCCGCTGCCTTCTGGCAGAGCACCCGTCACCGCATCGAAGAGAAGAAGTGGGTACTCAAGGCCGCGCTCTATAGCCTGCCGCTGCCATGGATTGCCATCGAGTGTGGTTGGTTTGTGGCCGAATACGGTCGCCAGCCATGGACCATCTCTGAAGTGCTGCCAACCTTTATGTCGGCCTCCAGCCTGAACCCCAGCGATCTCTGGTTCAGTATCGCCTCTATCACATTGTTCTACTCTGTGCTGTTGGTGATTGAGCTCTTCCTGATGTTCAAGTATGCCCGTCTTGGCCCAAGCAGCCTCAAGACCGGCCGCTACCATTTCGAGAAGCTGGAAGCCTAAGGGAAGGATAAGACTATGTTTGATTACGAAGTATTGCGTTTTATCTGGTGGGCGCTGGTGGGGGTACTCTTTATCGGCTTCGCTGTCACCGACGGTTTTGACATGGGTGTGGGTGCCTTGCTGCCGATTATTGGCAAAGATGACACCGACAGACGGGTAATGATCAACACAGTTGCCCCCCACTGGGACGGTAACCAGGTGTGGCTTATTACCGCCGGTGGCGCGCTGTTTGCTGCCTGGCCCATGGTGTATGCCGTGTCTTTCTCGGGCTTCTATGTGGCCATGGTGATTGTGCTGCTGGCGCTGTTCCTGCGTCCGGTGGGCTTTGACTATCGCTCCAAGATTGAAGCGCCACAATGGCGTAAGTCCTGGGACTGGGCGCTGTTTGTAGGCTCCTTCGTGCCGCCGCTGATCATCGGTGTGGCCTTTGGTAACCTGCTGCAGGGCGTGCCATTCAACTTTGACGAGTTCCTGCGTGCCAAATACCACGGTGGTCTGTTCGGCCTGCTCAATCCATTCGGTTTGCTGGCCGGTTTGGTGAGCGTAAGCATGTTTATGATGCAGGGTGCGACCTGGCTGCAAATGAAAACCGAAGGCGAGCTGCGGGTGCGTGCGACCAATGCCGCTCAGCTGCTGGCGCTGCTGTTGGTAGTGCTGTTTGCCGCTGCCGGTTTCTGGGTTGCCAATGGCATCGATGGTTATGTGATAACTTCTGCTATCGATACCCATGCGGCATCAAACCCAGTGGGTAAAACCGTTGAGTTGGTGAGCGGTGCCTGGATGGCGAACTATCAGACTTACCCCATCACCATGGCCTTCCCTGCACTGGGTCTGGCGATGCCTGTGTTGGTGATTCTGTTCAGCCGCATGAACCGCAGTGGTTTTGCCTTCCTGTTCAGCTCGCTGGCGGTAGCCGGTGTGATTCTGACCTGCGGCGCGGCCATGTTCCCGTTCGTGATGCCATCTTCTCTGGAGCCGGGCGTGAGCCTGACCATGTGGGATGCCACCGCCAGTGAAATGACCCTGACCGTGATGACCTGGGCTGCTATCATCTTTGTTCCGATTGTGCTCTCGTACACCATCTGGACGTACTACAAGATGTATGGTCGTCTGAGCCGTCAGTTCATCGACAACAACAAGCATTCACTGTACTGATAAGGAGTCGCTATGTGGTATTTCACCTGGATTCTGGGCGTACTCTTGGCCTGTTCCTTCGGAATAATCAACGCCCTGTGGCTTGAAAACACCGAGAACATGGACCGCAAGTCAGACGACGAATAAGCGCCTGTCACTTCACAAACCCCGCCAAGTGCGGGGTTTGTTCTTTCTGGCGGCTGATTTCCAGATGCTATGATGGGCAAATTGCCTGTCTGGGAGAATTCCGTGACCCCCATTATAAATGCCGCCAATCTTGGCCCCAGGTCTGCGGCTTGGCTCAGTGAGATAGGCCTGTCCAGCCTTGAAGATCTGAGGGAGCTTGGCAGTATCGAAGTGATGCTGCGCCTGAAACATGCTGGAATTCCGGTGAGTCTCAATCTGCTCTATGCCCTCGAAGGTGCGTTGGAAGGGCGCCATTGGCAGGACGTCAAGCGGGAGAGAAAAGGGGAGTTGGTGCTGATGTGGGACGCTGCATTAAGCTTGGATACCCGGCACACGCCCTGACTGTCAGCCCTGAGATTCAGCTCTGACAGTCAGTAAAGTAAAGGAAGCTTTTGGCAGAGCGCTCACTCGGCAATTACTCGGACATTCAGAGAAACAAAAAAGCCGCCTTTTGGCGGCTTTTTCATTGCGGGTGAGGATCAGGTTCTGAATACCCCAATCCGCGCGGTCAGATCCCTCGCCAAGTCCCTCAGTTGATTGGCGCTGTCCACCGTCGCCCCGGCGCGAAACTCTCCTTCCCTGGCGAGGTCACTAATCAGGTGCAGATTGCGGGTAATGTCTTCGGCGACAGTGCTCTGCTGCTGAGTGGCACTGGCGATGCTGGCTGAAACCGTGGCCAAGTCTCCGATACGGCCGGTAATGGTGTCCAGTTCCTCGCCCGTGATACTGCCCTGCTCGGCGCAGCTTTGGCCCAGTTCGTGGGCTTTTTTCATCTGGGCAGAGGTGTTTCGCACCTTGTCCTGCAAGTTGGTTATGGTTTTGCCGATTTCCTGAATGGAGCTTTGGGTACGGCTGGCAAGGGTTCTGACTTCATCGGCAACCACCGCAAAGCCGCGTCCCTGCTCACCGGCACGGGCCGCTTCGATAGCGGCATTCAGTGCCAGCAAATTGGTCTGTTCGGCAATGCTGTTAATGACTTCAGTGACCTGGCTGATGGCTTCGCTCTCTTTGGAAACCTGTTCAACCGCATCGTGGCTTGCCGCCAATACCTCACTGAGGCGGCCGAGGTCCGCAACCATGCCATCGAGTCGTTTCTGACCCTCCTTGGCGGCAGAGTCTACACTCTGGCTCTGCTGCGCCCCGTCACTGGAATGTTCAGCAACATCGCGGATGGAGGTAGACATTTCTTCGATGGCCGTGGCGATTTGGTCGGTTTGGGCCATCAGGGCAGTGGCTTCGTCGCCATTTTGTGCGGCGATTTGCCTTGCATCCTCGGCCATGGTACCCAGGGTGGTGACAGATGATTTCAGCGATTCGATAAGGGTTTTCAGATTGCCCGCCATGGTGGCAACACTGTTACGGATATGGTTCACCTCGTTTTGGGTATCGGCTGGGCTGGTTTGCCAATGCTGATCCAACTCACCCCGACCCAGACCTTCGAGCTGCGTTTTCAAGTCGGTCAAAGGCTTAAGAGCCCGCAGCAACACCCACGACAGGCTCAGGGTGATAAACAGAATGGCGCCCACCGACAGCAGGGTATTGACCTTAAGCAGGGCCACACTCTCCTCATGGAGCTCCGCCATGGGGACCGATGCTATCAAACGCCAGTGCCAACCGGGAATATCGCGGGTGATAAGGTATCTTTCCTGCCCCTGGATGTCGGTAAACTCCATCTCGTCGTTGCCCGATGGCAAATCAGCAGGAGAAAGGCCCTCCAGCATAGTGGCATTCAGGGCCTCGCCGGCCTGACTTTCCTGGGCGTATACCACTTCACCCTTTTGGTTTAACAACATGAAGTGGCCGGTTTTTTCAACCTTCAGGCGGCTGACAGCGGCTTTTAGCTGGGTCAGGGAGTCGCCGATATCAAAGCCGATATAGAGTACGGCTACCACTTCTCCGGCCGGATTTTTAACGGCCCGATACACTGTCATATAGTCGTGACCAAAGAGTTTGGCGTAGCCCTCATATTGTCCGCCCTGAAGCAAAACGTTGTATGCCGGGTGGGTTTTACCGAGATAGGTCCCCAGTGCCCGGCTGCCGTCGGCTTTTTTTAGTGACGTAGAAATCCGTAAAAAGTCATCACCGTCTTTCACAAACACGGTGGCGGTGCCGCCAGTGAGGTTGGCGTAACGGTCGACCTTGCTCTTGGTCGAGTTGATTTGTTCTTTGTCGTGCATCAGCGCAGGTGTGTCCTGGCCAAGCACTTTCACCTTATGCCCCGGTTTATAAAAACTGCCGGGATACATTTCTCTGAGGACATCGGCATTGCGGCGGGCGAGGGCTGCAAGGCTTTGGTACTGCAGTGCCAGCATGTCGGTAACGGCGTCAGCCTTGGATGACATGGCGTGGGTACCTTTTTGCTGCAGCGCATTGGATGCCGATTTATAGGCTATCAATCCCATCAGGGCAAACACCACCAGGGTAAGCAGTGTTGCTAATATGCCTATCTGTTTGGCCAGTGGCCATTCTTTATAGTTCATTGTTATTCCTTACAGACTCGCAGGGTGTGACTAATGTACATCGGCACGGCGTACGAAAAATTGACCAAGCTCCAACTCTGAATTTACCTTTTGTTAATTTAATCACGCGTGATGAATTTGAAATCATGTATGCAATCTGTAGTGGTGCTCAGTATCCGGAGCGCCACAAACAGCAAAAAAAGGAAAAAAGCGTGAAGAGAGCAAAGCGACCTTGCCTCTGAGGACGGAGCGTATCTGGAGAAGGTTAGGTATCTACAGCCGTTGGGTTATATCAAAGGCGCCTGAGACCTTTATCAATTCGACAGTGCCGGGCCCAGATTCTCAGTGACAGCTTGTTGCGGCACAGCAGTGTGTCCTTGGGGCCAACCTGACGTATGACTACCCGGAATTTGCCTGCGAGTGCACTTACAAAGGCAATTTTCAGGGTATTGATGGTCGTACTCTCTGGGCGGCATTCCTCCAGTCGTTCCAGGCAGAATCTGAAAGAAGCCAAAGGCGCCCTAGGGGCGCCTTTTTACCGGTTCAAATTTGCACTAGTCAGAGGTGCGGCTTATGGTGAATAGGTTGTGCGTTTTTTGTGCTGCTTTCCTCTTCGGGCCAGAAGGCCAAATCAGGGTGGCGGCATACAGAGTTACATTTATCACCCACCCATATGGAGGTCATCATGCTGGGAGAAAATCACCTTCTTTCCAACGAGTTCCCCGACTACAGCGAGCTTATCCAGAGTCTTAAGTCCAGTGACAGCGACTTCAGTGCCAAAGCCAGACGCTATCACGAGCTGGACCATAAGATCCGTGGTCTGGAGGTCAACAAAGTGCCCACCACAGATGAACACTTCTCAGCCCTCAAACTCGAGCGCGCCGAGCTGAAAGACAAAATCTATCACACCCTCAAGGCTCACACAGGCTGAGCCGAGAATTGAGCCTGCCCCCGTTGTTGCATCAGCAGGCGATACATCACTGGTACCCACACCAACGACAACAGGGTCGTCAGCACGGTTCCGCCGGCAATGGCCACCGCAAAAGGTGGCCAAAACCCGCCTCCGGCAATAATCAGCGGTAAAAATCCCCCCACAGTGGTGATGGTGGTCGATGTGATGTGGCGGGTGCAGCTGGCCACGGTTTTCACCAGCGTCTGTAATGACATCTGCCTGGCATCGGCCACATCCTCAAGCTCTGCCAAAATCACGATGGCGGCATTAATGGCAAGCCCCATTAACCCCAGCAAGCCGATGATCACCGTAAAACCAAAAGGGTAACCAAAGAGATATACCGCAAGCAGCCCAAGTCCTGCCGACTGCGCTGCGCTGAGCAATATGATGGCGGTCAGGCGGAACGAATTGAAGCTGAGCACCACGGTGGCAAGCAGCAAGGTGATCACCAGCGCCACCGATGACAGCAGATTGCCCACTGCTTCATTGCGTTTGGCGCTCTCGCCGCCCACTTCGATGTGGTATCCCGGCGGCAGAGGCAGGGCATCAATACGCTCACGGACGTCGGCGAGGACCCGGGCCGGTAACACATCGGTTTGAATATACGCCTCAAGGGTATTGACCCGCTGACCGTTGCGCCGGGGAATGGCACCGCGGCTGACGGTAATGTGCGTGTGGGACAGGGCCGACAGCGGGATACCACTGCCTGCACGGGATACCAGCTCAATGGCAGCAAGCCGCCCTTGCTGCTCACGCATGCTGTCATCGAGGCGCACCCGTACCGGCAAAGACTCGGTTTGCTCGAGAATACTGCCGCCGCTTCTGCCTGTGGTGGCCATTTGTACCTGATTGGCGATATCTGTGAGCGTCAGACCGCTCATCAGGGAGGCATCTTCGTCTACCGCCAGCTGTACCTTGGGAGCCCCCGGGCTCAGGGTGGCACGGGTATGGATCACCTTGTCGTGTGAGGCAAGAATGGCGCGGATTTCATCTCCGAGGCGTCTGAGTTCTTCTAAGGACGGCCCATACACCATCATCTCCACAGGGGCATTGAAGGGGGGGCCCTGCTCGAGTTTTCGCACCAGTACCTGTGCCTCGGGGAACGCTTTGTCGAGGGTGCGCTGCAGTGTTGGGATCAGGGCATTGGCGGTGTCGAAGTCCCGCACCTTGACCATGGCCTGGGCATAGTTGGCCGCTCCCTGCTGGCGCTGGGTGATGTTGTAGTAAAACGAGGGAATGTTGCCACCCACGACCCAATCGATGCGTTCTATGCCATCGGTTTGCTCCAGCAGCTTGTCCATGGCAGCCACCGTGATGTGGCTGCGCTCCAGACTCACCTGGGGAGCCAGGTACACTTCAATCTGGAACATATCCCGGTCGGAAGGCGGGAAAAATTGTTCCGTCATACGGCCTGCGGCCATAAAGCCAAGCAGCGGCAACAAACCTATCAGGAGTGCGCTGGCCAGCGGGCGTTTCAATACCTTGCCAAGCAGCCTTTCGTAGGCAGCAGCCAGTTTGGGCATGCGAATACCGTGGGCACGCCAGTCGTGGCCTTCACTTGCGGGGCTGAAACGTCCGGCTAATCCGGCAATCAGGGTATGGGAGATAAGGTAGGAACCGGCGAGGGCAAACATCACTGAAATGGCAATGCCACCGACAAATTCACCTGCTGCACCCGGCATCAACACTATGGGCGCAAAGGCGAGAATGGTGGTAATGGTGGAGCCTGCGAGCGGCAGCCACAGGTGCTTCAAGGTGTTGCTGACGGCTTCCAGTCTTCCCTGTCCTTCCTGTCGCCGCTGTGAAATGGCATCCACTATCACGATGGCGTTATCAACCATGATCCCCAGGGCCACCACCAATCCGGTGACTGACATCTGATGAATGGGTAAGTCCACTGCGCGCATGCAGGCGAGGGTAAAGAGTGCGGTGAGGGGTAACGACAGCGACACCACAAAGGCATTGCGAAGCCCCAAGGTGAGCATTAACACCAGCAGTATGATGATAAAGCCCTGCAGCAGGTTCATGGCCAGTTCACCAAGACGGGTTACCGTGTAGCTCTCCTGTTCAAACAGCCACTGCACCTCGATATTGGCGGGCATACCGGCTTCGAGCTCGGCCACTGTGCTGCGAACCTGAGCCAGCCATTTATCTACCCGGGTGTTATTGAGCATACGGGCACTGACCATGATGCCGCGCTCGCCGGACAGGAGTGCCAGGGTATCGGGCGGTGTCTTATATTGGCGACTGACGCGGGCGACGTCACCCAGGCGTATAATCTGGCCGGAGGAATCTACCTTGAGGGGCACCTGACGGATGCGGGTTTGGGAGTCCAGCTCACCGGACACCTCCACCAGAGCACGGAAATGGCTGTTGTGGATTTCTCCCGCAGCAATTTTACTGTCTGCCGCAGACAGGATTTGCGCGATGGCGCCCGGGGTCAAGGCCAGTTGATTGACCTTGTTGCCATCGAGCTCCACCAGGATTTCTTCACTGGGGGCACCATAGAGGTGGGCAAAGTCAGTTCCCGGGAGCAGGCGCAGGCGACTCTGCATCTCTTTGGCATAACGCCCAAGAATATCGACTCTGGGCTCGCCACCGCCGCGCCACGCAAGACCCAGGATAACCGTGTTGGCGTAGCCAATCTGATCGTCCAGCGTAGGGTTAAGTGCACCCTCCGGCAATTTGGCCCGGCTGTCGGCCATTAAGTCCCTGGCCCGGGACCAGACAGGATCGGTTTCGGTAATATCATCCTTCAGCTCCAGCTGGATAACCGATATGCCGGGTCTGGAAGTGGACTGGATAAGCTTTAATTCTTCCAGCCGCCTTAACTGGTTTTCCAGCACCTCAGTAACAAGGGCTTCTACCCGCTCTGCCGAGGCGCCCGGATAGTGGGTGATAACCGAGGCATATCTGTTGGTGATATGGGGGTCTTCCAGTCGGGGCAGGGCACTCATGGCACCAAGCCCTGCAACCAGCAAGAGCGCAATAAAAAGCGCCGCCAGCCTGCCGTTTTCCACAAAGGCTTTAATCATGGTTTACCTCGTGGCAAGGGCGGTCATGGGCTGCACATGCTCGCCAACCACCAGTTTATGTAGTCCCTGAGTGACGATTTGGTCCCCTGCATTGAGGGCGCCAACGAGATACGCCCTGTCTTTATCGGTAAAGAGGATTTCCACATCACGGCGCTCGACCACAAATTGGCTTTCACCGCTGGGCTCAACTACATAGAGGTTCCAAAGGCCCCGAAGACCATCGGTGAGTGCTGACACGGGCACCCAGTAACCGGGGGTATTCACCTGCTGCTGATAATGAAGGTAGGCAATTTCACCGTTAAGGACGTTGGCATCGGACGGGAGCGACAGCCTGAGCCCAACGGTACGTGTCACGGGGTCGATGGAAGGGTTTATCCCGGCAAGCACAGCGCGGTAGTGCTCGCGGCCAACACGTAAGTCCATCAGTTGTCCCTGGGTGAGGCTTTTGGCGATGTCAGTCGGTACGCCGACGTGGGCCTGGGCGGCTTTGTCTTCAACCAATACGAACACCGGCTGCCCCAGGGGAGTGACTTCACCCAGGTTGAAACTGCGGCTGCTGATACTGCCATCGAATGGGGCCAGCAGCTGGGATTTTTCCAGTTTAAGGGTATTGGCATACAGGCTGGCTTGCAGGCGCTCACGGGCACCTTCGAGGCTTCCGAGCCGTCCTTGGAGTTCATCCAGTTGCTGGCTGGACACATAACCTTGCTTTTTCAGTTCCAGGCTGCGCTTGAGGGTGGATTGCGCCAGGCTGAGATCGGCGCTGTTCTGGCTCAGTGCAGCCTGAAGCTCCTGCTGCTCGGCTTTGAGCAAACTGGTATCGAGGGCCGCAAGCAACTGACCTTTTTGTACCCTGTCACCACTGTCGGCATAAAGGCCACTGAGCTTGCCCGCCAGTTCAAAGCCCACCCCTGTGGTGTTGGCGGCGCGGATGGTGCCACTGAATTCCAGTGGCCTTTGATAACCCTCGCTCAGACTCAGGCTCTGGGTGATAACGGTGGGCGGGGTGTTGTCAGTGAATGGCCCGGCATCCTTTTCCTGACAGGCGGACAGTACTCCCAGCCCCAGCAGCAGAGGCAGGTGTCTTATCCACCTGTGGCAATTCATCACGTTCATGTTTGTTTCCTGTCGGTATCACTCCGGTAGGGTGCCGGTTAAAAAGTGGTTAAACTGGACTGTCTAGTCTATTTTGGTGAAACTGGACTGTCTAGTCTATTTTATGCTTAAATTTAGACTGATTTTTTCGCTTAACCTGACCGAGTGTTATGAATGACATCCATACAATCTTCCAGCCCCAGCCGCAGTGAACAAAAGCGCAGCGCCATTTTGGAGGCCGCTATCGCGCTTTTTTGTGCCCAGGGCTTTCCCAATACCAGTATGGATGAGGTGGCCAAAAAAGCCGGGGTGTCCAAGCAAACCGTGTATGCCCACTTTGGTAACAAGGACGATTTGTTTGTTGCCTCTATTGAGTGCAAATGCGATGTGCATGAAATAGCACCTGAGATGCTGGCGGATGTGGCGCATCCCGAGCAGGTGCTGTTGCAGTTTGCCAGCAGGTTCGGCGACATGATTGTCAGCGAAGAGGCCTTGACCGTTTACCGGGCCTGCGTGTCACAGTCAGAGACCCATCCGGAAGTTTCCCGTTTGTATTTTGCGGGCGGGCCAAGCCGGATCCTGGCCATGCTCAGCGACTATTTTTCCAGGGTGGAAGCGACAGGGGCTTTTCGGTTCGGCGATGTGCGCCATGCGGCAATCCGTTTATGCCTGATGCTTTACGGGGAAAGGCGCCTGATGTTGGAGTTGGGATTACCGCTGCAGGAAACAGACAGCGAACGGGCCCGCTATCTTGCAGACACAGTGAAAATGTTTTTGGCGGCCGCAAAAAGCTGATCCCAGGCGCGGCGGCTGCGTATTGGCTCCCAGAGTTTTTTACCACGGATGATACCCATGAAAATGCCGAACTTGTCGCTGCAAATCTCAATTAAGTCAACCACATCAGCTGCATCAGAGGATGTCACTGAAGTGGACGGTACAAATCAGCATGCGCTCTGCCAGACAAGTGCTGACAACAGCCCCAGTAAATCCAGACATCCAAACCTGATGTCCACGCTCTGTGGTTTTGCCTTGTTGATGGGATGCATAGTGCCCGATGCATCGGCGCAGGGGCGTCCGCCATCTTTGTCTTTTCAGGCAGCCTATGCCAGTACCCAGGATGCCGAAGTGGGGCAGGCGACCCTGGGGCGTGACCTCTATATGTTCGATTTGAAAGGCAACCACGGCCTCAATCAGCATTGGTCTGTGGGATGGTCACTGGGTTATGACGTGCTTGATTACCGTTGGCAATCCGGTGATGACGCACTCTTTGCCGGACGGGTTGCGCCTTGGAGTTCCATCAACAGATACAATCTGTCGATGTCGGTCGGTTATCGTGATGACAATTGGTTTTATAGCCTGAGTCCCATGCTGCAGTATACCTGGGCCGATACGGCTTCATCATCCGATGCCCAGAGCTGGGGCCTCGTCGCCACAGCCATGCACAGATTTGATAATGGTAACCTGCTCGGCCTTGGTGCTATCTACCTGGATGATATAGGTAAAAACCGTGTCTTCCCGTTTGTGGCTGTTAACTGGCGATTGTCGGACACCTTCGTATTGACCAATCCTTTTGATGCCGGATTCAGCGGACCTGCTGGGCTTGAGCTTATCTATGAAATGTCGCCGGCGTGGCAATTGGGTGTTGGCAGCTCCCGGCGCAGCCAGCGGGTATTGCTGGATGATAATGGCCAAATCGTGGAGTTTGACGAATGGGTCGGATTTTTACGCCTTGGTTGGCAGATTGGCCAGAAGGTAAGCCTCAATACCTATGCCGGCATGATGTTTAATGGCGAAATGGAATTGGGCAGCGGTGAGCGGGAAAAACTCTCCAACGAAGGGGCTCTGGCTCTGGCCTTTAAAGTCGAGTTTTAAGCCTGTCACATCACCCAAGTGGTTTTTTAAGCGGCCCGGACAGGCGTTGTTGCAAAAGGCCGGGCAGTAGAAAATGGCTTGGCAAGGGAGAAACAAAAAAGGACCCTCAGGGTCCTTTTTTGTTTTGCGTGGGTGATGCATCAATCACCCAGCATATTGCGCTTGAGGCTTTTCTGGGCCGGATGCTCGCCGAGCCAAATGTTGAGAAGGGCTTTGGCGAAGGTTGCGTCACCTACTCTGGGCTGGGTGATATCATTTTTGATGGCTTCCACGCCATCCCGACTGGCAATCAGCACGAAGTTGTCGCCGGGTTTGATATCGGCTTCAAACAGCGTCATAAAGGTGGCGATACTGGCCTTCATGGCGTCATCCATTTTGCCATCGGTTGCGGCGTCAAAGCCGTCGCTGATGGCATCGCGCATTTTATCGCTGGTGATAAGGTCAGACAGAATATCCAGCCGAATGATGGCCTTATCCTGTGCCAACACCTTGTCGGCAGTGTCAGCTGTGGCGGTCAGATAGAGGCTGCCCACGTACAGGTCCATAAAAAATTTGCTGCGAACCCCTGCGCCATTGAGCACATAGGTTTGATTATCCTGCGACAGGCTATTGGGCAGAGCTATACCCGCAACCTCTTTGGCAACAACTTGAAAAGAAAGGCAGAGTAACAGTAAGGAAAGGAGTGACTTCATAACGGCTCCGGAAAAAAGAGGGGCAGGGCGGGTAAACCGACCTGCATAGATGTTAGCTGCGAACGCCCAGTTGCACGTTGCCATCCTGGGTAAAGAGTGCAACCTGAGGCTGGCTGCCTGAAATCAGCAGTGGGCCATCATCAAAAAACAGAAAGCATTTCCAGTTACGTACAAACACATCCCAGCGGGTTTCGATGGCCTGATATTTGTCGTAGCAAAAGAACACCCGGGTATCGTCCGGCCACTCAAAATGTGCCGCCACAATAGCGGGCAGGGCGGCTTCGTCGCTGTCCCAGGCGTCTTGCCAGATATCGCTTTTCACCCAGCTTTTAGGGCGTCCGCCCCAATCGGCCTTGGAGAAATGCTCTGATGCGCTGGCCTTATCACTCACCAGTTGTTTCCACACCGCCATGGCACTTTTTTCATCCAAAGGATAAATACAGGCCTTGTCATCATCGCTTACCGGCAAGTCTTTGTTGTTGAAAATCCACTTGCGACGGTACAGCTCGAGGGGGATGTGACTGGTTTGCAAAAGAGGCTCCTGGTTGAGTGGAAAAGCTGTGTAGGAAAGCACTAAGGCTGGGCGGCATTATAGCCAGATGCCGCCCACAGGCAAAGGTGCGTCCCTTATTGGTGATAGAGTTCGCTTAAATAATGCTTGGCAACAGCATTACCCGGATCGGCCTGTTCCGCCTGATGGAAGGCACTGATAGCCATGTCCCGCTCACCGGCTTCCACCATAAACTGGCCAAACTTAATCCAGGTCACCACATCGCCCGGGTACTTATTCAGGTACTCAAGGTAGGTCTCGGCGGCGTTTTGATACTGGCCGGTCAATTTCAGCACACTGGCGTAGAGGGGATAATACTCATCGCTGTACTCAATCAACTTGCTCAGCGCCAATCTCGAGATGTCAGGCTGTTTTACCTTGAGTCCGAGGGAGGCCATTTCCTTGTATTCCCGCTCTGTAAGTTGGCTCTCCTGAAGCTGTAACAGCGCATTCAACGCGCTCTGGGCATTGCCTTTCAATTCAAACAAAAAACATTCGCCCAATCGAAAAAGACGTTCAGCCTCATTATCAGCAGGAGCTTTCCCTCGCAAAATCGTGACCATCTGGGCAAGACCAACCTGATTACCGGCATTTTTCAACAACAGCAGTTTGCGTTCCACATGGACGAGCATGCCGTTTAATTTATCGATGCGTTTCGCCAGCTCGGGTTTGGCATCGATCATGCTGTTCAGCGCTGCTTCCATCGTCTCCAATGCTTCCTGGTGAAGATGTTCCATTTCCGGATGGGTGTTGAGCCAGAGGCGGGCTCTGCCATATTCACGATGTTTTTCCCAGCCGCGCATTAGCACCGAGACCTCTGTTCCTTTGGTGTATTCCGCTTTTCGCAGTTCCAGGTGGGCCAAGGCCTCACCCAACAAGGTTTTCAGTCCAATACAGCTGGTTTTGAAGGCCTGATAGTAGGAGTCTGTCATGACATACATGTCCTTTTGGCGCCATTCACTGCTGTCTGTGGTGGTGAGAAACTGCGTGAACTCAGCGTAGCCAAAGAACTTGATGAAGTAGGTCATGCGGCCAAATTTCTCATTCAGCCGCTTTTCGATGCCATCGATGCGGGCAACAAGAGACTGATGATAACTTTCGCTGTGGCCCGAAGATTTAAGCGTCTTCTTGAGAGCGCCGTTGTACTTGAGTGCTTCATCACACAGGAGTGTCATTTCACTGAGGTGATGCTCGGATTGCTTCAGCGCACTGATGGCGTCCACACAGGCTTTCAGCCGCTGCTCTTCGTCCATCCCAGAGGCCAGCAGCTTGAGCAAATCGCGTTTATTGTTGAGCGTATCGGTGAGCACTATCTCACTGGTCGGCAAATGACTTATGCCTCTGGCTTTGGCGGCCTGAGGAGCCAAATTGAAAATGTGCTGATGGTCTGGCAATGAACGGGCTTCTTCTTCAAGTGCCTCTAGTGCATAGATCATTTGTACCGAGGTCTCTGCCTTGGTGCCTTGATAGGTATCCACCCATTCCCCGATGACAACCATATTGGCACCTACTGCCGCCTCGTAGCTGCCTTTTGCGTGGGTGACCCCACTGCTGGCATAACAGAGATCGGTACCTGACAACAAGATACGGGAAAAGCCCATCTTAACGGCCAGATGCAGAGCCGCGTTGGTCACCGTCGGCCCCTGGGTTTCGATATTGCCGTGTTCTTCGGCAATCTCCCATGGAAAGCGATTACCCATGTAAAGCGAATTGCCATGCCAGTTAGCCAGCAAGCGGGGCTCTACATGGTTGCAGTTCACGAAGAGTACGTCCTTGGGCAGCCGGAGCATTTCCTTGCTGACATCGAAGCTCACTTCCTGAGGGTCGACCGACACCAGAATGTCTGGCGTCAGGCCATGGGTGAGCAGCTGCCTGCTTATTCGCGATACCGCGATGATGACTAATTTTTGTTGATTAGCCATTATCCAGGGAAGGTGTTCATCCAGAGAGGGGCCCCCGGCGAGAATGACACAGTCTTTGCCCTCGAAGGTATTGCTCAACAGTTTGGCCGGCAGAATGTTGTCAGGGAGGTTTTCCAGCTGGCGCCTGATAAAGAGCTTTTGTGTAAGCCCTATCGAATGCTTGAAGGTTTGTTGTTCTACCAGCTTTTCAACCTGGCTGCACAGTGTGACGTATTCTGCGAGATGTGCGTATTTGGCCCCCTGGGATTTGATGACTCTGGTGGCCTTTTTGGTGAAGTAAACAGGTAAGGGGTCTTGCTCGACACGTATTTTTAAATCGGTGAGAGACAGGACTTCCACTTTGCTTGCCAAAGATGTGGGGATGTCGATGTTCAGTAGGGCCAGCACCTCATCGAGCTCCACAAAAAGATAACGACTTCCGGCAGGCAGCGGATGTTCGAGCACATAGTTAGCCAGCAGTCCGGAGTCCAACCCCACAATGACTTGCAGGTGATTCTCTGTATCAAACAGGTTTGGGTATTCCTGTTCGAACAAACGGGAGGAGGGCTGATTATCGAAGAGCTTGCGGTTGACTCCCGGCAGCACGGTTTCACCGTATTGCGATACCGAGAAAATAGGTTGAATTGGGCTTTGGCCAGTCATGTACGCCATCTCCGCTGCTGTGAGTTCGTCGATAATGCCATAGGGATAGTGCCATAAGTTTGACACATAGTATCTTTGAACTGTGATGGATTTGCTTAAAGATGAATTGGTTAAGCAAGTGTTATACCAAAAACAACACAATAAAATGTCAAAATGAGATCATGGTTCGAATCTTGCTTTGCTGCGAAGAGACAAGAGTGTGACTTGCTTTTTGGCGGCGGCAATCACGTATGGACATTTGTGTCTATCTGTTTATTCTATCTGATTAATATTTAGAATAAATTTGGTCCTTTTTTGATGGCCGGAATTCGTAAGCGGTGGGGGCAACATGTTTGACAATAAATCGATACTGATTACAGGGGGCACTGGCTCTTTTGGTCACAAATATGTCAGCACCTTGCTGAAAAGATTTAAGCCGAAACGTCTTATCATCTATTCCCGCGATGAGCTGAAACAGTATGAAATGCAGCAGGAGTTCCACGACCCCTGTATGCGTTACTTTATCGGCGATGTCAGGGATGCAGACAGGTTGATGTACGCCCTGAAAGATGTGGATTTTGTTATCCACGCTGCCGCGATGAAGCAGGTGCCGGCCGCCGAATACAACCCGATGGAATGTATCAAGACCAATATTCATGGGGCTGAAAATGTTATCAAGGCGGCTATTTTTAACAAAGTCAGTCGCGTGATTGCATTGTCCACCGATAAGGCCGCTAACCCCATCAATCTTTACGGCGCCACCAAGTTGGCTTCTGACAAGCTGTTCATCGCCGCCAATAATATAGTGGGCGTTGGCAATACCCGATTTGCCGCCGTTAGATACGGCAATGTTGTTGGCTCCCGGGGCTCTGTTGTTCCCTTGTTCAAAAAATTGATTGCCGATGGAGCCCCGACCTTACCCATCACTCATCCCGATATGACCCGTTTCTGGATAACCTTGCAAGAAGGGGTGGATTTTGTGCTTAAAAATTTCGAGCGCATGCAAGGCGGCGAGATTTTTGTTCCTAAAATCCCTTCAGTAAGAATTACAGAGCTGGCTGCGGCTTACGCGCCAAATCTGAAGCAGGAGATCATTGGTATTCGTCCCGGAGAAAAAATGCATGAGATCATGTGTCCGGCCGACGATTCTCACCACACACTGGAATTTGACGACCACTTCGTTATTACACCCAGTATTAAGTTTTTTGGAAGAGAAACGGACTTTTGCACCAATTCGTTAGGTGAGAAGGGGCAGCCTGTGCCTATGGGCTACGAGTACAACTCGGGGACCAATAGCCAATTCCTCTCTGTGGAAGAAATTATCAAGCTGGACGCTTTGGCATGATCCCTTACGGTAAGCAGGACATCAACCAAAGTGACATTGATGCGGTGGTCGAGGTGCTGCAGTCGGACTGGTTAACTCAAGGCCCAAAAGTCCCTGCCTTCGAAAAAGCAGTGTGTGAAGCGTCCGGCG
Organism: Shewanella sp. FJAT-52076; assembly: GCF_019457455.1. Classification (NCBI taxonomy): domain Bacteria; kingdom Pseudomonadati; phylum Pseudomonadota; class Gammaproteobacteria; order Alteromonadales; family Shewanellaceae; genus Shewanella; species Shewanella sp. FJAT-52076. The sequence continues at coordinate 2,798,022 of NZ_CP080415.1, read as the reverse complement.
CGAATTACGCCGTGGCGGTAAACAGCGCTACATCAGCGCTGCATATCGCCTGTTTGGCTCTGGGAGTTGGAGAGGGGGATGTGGTATGGACCTCGCCAATTACCTTTGTAGCGTCGGCAAACTGTGCACTTTATTGCGGCGCACAGGTTGATTTTGTCGATGTAGATCCGGTGACAGGCAACATGTGTGCGGTCGCCTTGGAGGCCAAACTTAACATAGCCCAGTCTCAGGGCAAGTTGCCGAAAGTGGTGATTCCAGTGCACCTGTGCGGTCACAGCTGCGACATGGAGGCCATTTCAAGATTGGCTCGGGAATTTGGTTTCAAGCTGATTGAAGATGCTTCCCATGGTATTGGTGGCAGCTATCAGGGTAAACGTATTGGCAGTTGTGCATTCAGTGATATCACAGTGTTCAGCTTTCATCCGGTAAAGATAGTTACCAGCGCCGAAGGTGGTATGGCACTGACCAATAGCAGCGAGCTGGCTGAAAAAATGGCGCTGCTGAGAAGCCACGGCATTACTAAAGCGGCTGCATTGATGACCCGCCCCACCGAGGGGGACTGGTACTACGAGCAGCAGCAGCTTGGCTTTAACTATCGCATGACAGATCTGCAGGCGGCATTGGGGCTGTCACAGATGGCCCGGCTGGAAACCTTTGTTCAGACGCGTAACGAACTTGCAGACACCTATCGGGATGCACTCGCTCAGGTATCTGCATCTGTGGTTGAACCGCTTTCTGACAGCCACAGCGCATGGCACCTGATGATGGTGCGCCTGGATGTATCCGCCCAGCGAAGGCAGCTTTTTGACGCGATGCGCCGTTCGGGCATTCAGGTTCAAGTGCATTATTTTCCTGTCTACCTGCAACCCTATTATCAATCAAACTATCAGTTTCAAGAGGGGTATTGCCCCCAGGCCGAGCAGTTCTATCAGTCGATACTCACCCTACCACTGCACTGTCATTTAACCGATGCATCGGTGCAGTTTATTGTGAGCCAGCTGAAAGCACTGATGGACTCGACCGCTAATACCGATGGGGGCCATTAATGTTGCAACAAGGCGTGTATATAGTCGGCGGTGGCTCTTTTGCTGTGAAGCTTTCGACCATGCTCGAACTGCTTGGGATTAAGCACGAGTTTATCGATGAGCTGCTGCCCTCGCCCTTTCGCGACAGAGCGGTATATCGTGCGAGCGAAATACCCCATACCGACAGATTGTGCCTTGTTGCCATCTCTTTTCCCGAGTATGCCGAAGCTGCCAGAAACAGGTTAATGGCAGCGGGAGTAGCGAGTGACCAAATTCTGCTGTTTATTTATGAATCTGCCGGCAACGTATTCGAGCAGATGTGTCTTGAAAACCGGGCATTATTGAACGAGCTGCTGAGTCAGGGAGTGACTGATTTCCTGGACTTGGAAAAAGCATTCTATGCCCGGGACTACGAGCGGTTGCTTGAAGAAAAAACCGCAAAACCCCGGGTTGGATTTTGCTACATAGGTAAAGGCAGTGGCTTTAGGCGCCATGTCCTTGATTTACCGCATCGATTAAGTGCCACCTGTGATGTCAAAACCTTCAGCGATCAGCCCGCAACCCCCGCGGATAAGTCAGAGGGATACATGTTGATGAGCGAAGGGGCCATGTTGAACAACAGCTGGCCCGAGTTTGTCATCAATCCGCACTTTTTTGAGTGTGCGCCGGCAGCAGTCCCCAAGTTGACCATGATGCACATGGTGTACGATTTTTTGGTCTATCGGGACCTGGTGGCCCGGGTGATGGCGCAGGCCGATACCCACTACCTGTTTATGCCATCAGTACCGAGCATGAAACTCCACCAAAAAATCTGTTTCGACTATGGCCTGACCAACAATATTGTATTTATTCCGGGTGGTTATCCCAGATTTGATACCAATTTAACCCAATTTGAAGCCGCCAGTGCATTGGTTGGTGAGCCCGACGCTATTCTGTATGCGCCAACCCTCAGTGCCATGATGAAGGCGGAAGAAACGCGATATACCTATTCAATCTTTGACGCGCCTGCGTTTATCCAGCGGATTCTGGACACCTTTCCTGACAAGAAAGTGATATTCAGGCCGCATCCGGACGATCTTTCAATTTTGCGTCAGGGCATTCAGGGGCGCCGCGCAAGTGCCTTTCGCACCCTGTTGCAGTGGTGTGAAGAGCACCCAAGGTGTGAACTGGACGCAGTGGCAGGTGATTACAGCCGTACCTTTGCCCGTGCCGCAGTGATGATTTCAGATACCTCCGCAATTGCCTACTCCTTTGCGTTGACTACTGGACGGCCGGTGATTTTCTATTCGGTGAACCAGGACATGGTGCGCCAAACCTTCCCGGATATCAGCTACATCAAGGATCGTGAAAAGTTTGGATTTTGCGTTGATAAGGTGGACGACCTTATCGCCAGTTTGCAGCTCTGTCTGACCGATAACTGGGACACGCCCGAACGAAAAACCTTTAGGGAATCCGTGGTGTTCAACCGCGGGCACTCATTTGAATATTTGCAACAACATTTGCCCAATATGCTGAGTGGTCAAAAAGTTGAGGGCTGGTGGTACCTGCAGGACCACCTGTAACTGTTAATAACAAGAAAGGTCAACTCTGACCCTAAGAAGGAGTGTTAATCATGAAGACCGAATGGGATTATACCGCGCTGGCTGATGCCTATCTGAAGCGTCCTGATTATGCTCAGGCGGCAATCGATGCAATGGTTGCCATTGCCGGCGTGAATGCAGGTGACAAGGTATGTGATGTCGGGGCCGGTGTTGCGCACCTGACCCTGATGCTGGCCGCAAAAGAGTTTGACGTTATTGCGGTAGAACCAAACGATGCCATGCGCGCCAATGGCGTAAAGCGTACGGCGCATTTTGGTAATGTGGCCTGGCACGAGGGTACGGGTGAGCATACAGGTCAGGCTGATGGCGCCTTTTCTCTGGTCACCTTTGGCAGCTCCTTCAACGTGTGCGACCGACAGGCAGCGCTGAAAGAAACCTGCCGTATGTTGGAACCCCAAGGCTGGTTCGCTTGCATGTGGAATCACAGGGACTTGATGGACCCAATTCAAACCCTGATTGAAAACACTATCAAAGACATGGTGCCCAGTTATGGCTATGGCACCCGCCGGGAAGACCAGACAGCAGTGATTGATGCCAGTCAGCTGTTCGGCCCTGTGGTGCACCTGGATGCCCGGGTCGTACATCAGCAGAGTGTTGAAGAGTGTGTGGAAGCCTGGCGATCCCATGCGACTTTGGAGCGACAGGCGGGTAACAGGTTCGGCGCCGTGGTAGATGCCATTGAGCGTCAACTGGTTAATCTGGGCAAACCGACCATCGAAATCCCTTATCAAACCAATATCTGGATGGCTCAAAAACGATGACCCCAGCCCCGAGTCCCCACGTGGAAGAGCCTGGAATATACCTGGTTGGCGCCGGATCTTTTGCGCGTAAGCTGGCCGTTATTCTCAGAAAGTTTGGAATGGGCTTTTCCGTGGTGGATGAGGTGGCCAAGGGCCAGTTTGAAGGGGCTGTCGTTTATTCATCAACGTCCCTGCCTTCGCCCCACGGGCTGTTTTTAATAGCGATTTCAATGCCCGAGTATGCGCAGGCTGCGATAGCCCGTTTGGTGGCGGCAGGGGTACCTGAAACCCGATGTTTACCCCTGGGTTCAGATTCGGCTGCGATTGTGCTTGAGCAGATGTTGGCAGAAGATAAAATGCGGGCGCTAAAGCTGTTGGCAGAGCCTCTGACAGACTTTGTTGACTTCGAGCGCCGTTTTTTCGCCGAAGCATACCAATGCCTCGATGCCCGTCGAGATGGCAGTGCAGTGATTGGACTCTATGCCCTGGGGAGAGGTGGGGGATACATAGAGCATCTGGGCGCCTTACCACAGAGTCTGCAAAACCACTATCAGCTGAATTGGTTTACTGATCTCCTCACTGACAAATCCAATGAAGCATTTTTTCTGATGAGTCAGTCGGCCATGCAGCGGTATTCAGATGTCGACCTGGTCATCTCTGCCCATGTGTTTGACTGCTCACCACGCCAGACACCCAAACTCAGCTTTGTGCACATGGTTTACGATTTTCTGCTGTTTAGCGATCAGACCTATCAGCACCTGCAGGCCTCGGATTTGCATTATGTGTTCGTCCCTTCCCTGGCCAGCATGAAAATGCATCAAAACATATGCCGCGAACTGAATTTGAATGAGCAGGTGGTGCTTATTCCGGGGGGGTATCCCAAGCATGATGCCAATCTCAGGCAGTACAAGGCGCTGTATGAAAACGCAGTTCCGGAAGATCTCATCATCTATGCGCCCACGTTGAGTTCACTGCCGGCAAAAAATGAGTGTGATGAGAGTTATTCGATACTGGAGGCCGAAGTCTTTTTAAAAGAACTCTTGGCAACACACCCCCAGCTTAAGTTGATCATTCGGCCACACCCGGAAGATATGGCGCTGGTGCAATTTTCATTGGCGCATCCAAGGGCCGAGGCATTGCGCCGAATATTGCATTGGGCTGCAGGCCATCCGCGTTGTGAAATCGATGATGACAAACGCAGTTATCTGGCCAGTTTTTCCCGGGCAAAACTGCTGATTACGGATACCGCATCGGTGGCATTTTCCTTTGCATTGCTTACCGGGAGAAGGCCAGTTTTCTTCTCGGGTAATCATCAGACTTTATGTGAACGTTATCCCGATAATCAGTTTATTACTGACCGCCCCTATTTTGGTGATTGCGTTGAAAGTGCTGCCGAACTCAATGAGCGAGTGGAGCTAGCGCTCAACAACAAAATGAACACGAGCGCAGGACAGGCGTTTTTTCAACGTACCCTGTATAACCTTGGCCGTTCAGAAGAGTACGCGCTTGAAGCCATCCGCTACATTTTGGCGGGGGAACGTCATCCAGATTGGTGGTACTGGCAAGATCACCGGAGAGAAAGCGAGTGACAGGACAAGTTATTTGGATTACCGGATTACCCGGCGCGGGCAAAACAACCTTTTCCTGCGCCCTGATAGAGCGGCTTTCTGTGGCCGGGATGAAGACCATTCATCTGGACGGTGATGCGCTCAGGCAGGTGTTTTCCAATCAGGATTACTCTCAGACCGGTCGATTGGCATTGGCCATGCAGTATGCAAAGCTCGCCGGGTTGTTGGCCGGGCAGGGCGCTCATGTGGTGATTTCCACCGTGTCCATGTTTCATCAAATCCATCAATGGAATCGCCTTAATTTGCCGGGCTATTTCGAGGTTTTTCTCAATCCGCCCTTTGCAGAGCTGAAACGTCGTAATCAGAAGGGGTTGTACCACGGGATTGATGCCCACAATTTGGAATTGGCATTGGGCATGGCACCTGAATTTCCAAAAGAACCCGATCTTAAACTCGATAACACGAATTTGGACGAGTTTAAGATCGGCGTTGAAACAGTTACCCGGCATTGTTTGACGGTATTTGGAGCAGCGCATGATTGAACGGCAGCTTAATCCCGAGCCCATGGCATTTAGCTGTAAGGGCGATACCCTGCGGCGTTTGATGGGACGTATATCCAGCGCAGGCATCATGCCGGTGCATTTGGTCAGTTATAAGGATTTTAAGCAAAAGGATGAATGGAAGGCCCTGCTGTCCGCGATTGCTTCGCCCCTGATAGTACGTAGTTCCCATAGCAGTGAAGATGCGGCAGATGTGTCTCTGGCAGGCAAGTTTGATTCGGTTCTCAATGTGAAGTGTGAACTGAGCTTGTTTCAGGCGCTGGAAACGGTATTTCGCAGTTATGGTGGTCTTCTGGGCGACAATGAGCTGGCCCTGGTGCAGCCGCAGTTAACAGATGTCACTCATAACGGGGTGCTGTTTACCCGCGACCCTGACACGGGGGCGGATTATTATGTGATTGCCGATGATGTTTCCGGGGCCACCGACAATGTCACCGGGGGCCAGGAAGGGCAGGTCACAACCCATTTTCTGGTAAAGGGAGCACAGAGCAGCAATCCCTTGCTGGCATCCCTGATAGCATTGGCCGATGAACTCTGTGAGTTATTCGACAATGACGCCCTGGACATAGAGTATGCAGTCGACAACAGCGGCGCACTCTGGCTTTTACAGGTCAGACCCATGACCATCAAAACCCGTGGGCGACTGGATCTCAACCCTACCCTGGAGCTGGTTCGCGATAAGCTGACGTTGGGAATGGCGCCACATCCCTATCTTTTTGGCAGCAGTACCATCTATGGTGTTATGCCTGATTGGAATCCGGCCGAAATTATTGGTCTGTACCCCAAGCCACTGGCGTTGAGTCTTTATAAAGAGCTTATTACCAACAGTACCTGGGCCTACCAGAGAGACAATTACGGCTACCGAAACCTGCGCAGCTTTCCTTTGATGCAGGACTTCTTTGGCTTGCCTTACATAGACGTAAGGTTAAGTTTTAACTCCTTTTTGCCACGAGATATCAGCCCGGCGTTGGGCCATAAGCTGGTGGATTATTATCTCGCCTGTCTGAGGGATAACCCGACACAGCACGATAGGGTTGAGTTTGATATTGTCCTTTCCTGTTACACCCCGGCGATTGACGAAAAGCTTACTGAGTTATCGAGCGCCGGTTTCAGTGAATGGGAGTGTTCGGAAATCGCGAGTTTGCTGCGCCGCTTAACCAATCACATCATCGACCCGCGAACCGGACTGTGGATCCAGGATTTGCACCGGATTGAACGCCTCAAAGAGCGCCACGCCATAGTCACCAGAGAAATCAAAGACCCATTGCAGCGTGTCTACTGGTTGCTCGAAGACTGCAAGCGTTACGGTACGCTGCCCTTTGCCGGGCTGGCGAGAGCCGCCTTTATCGCGGTGCAGTTGCTGCAGTCTCTGCAAAAGACCGGTTGTTTCAGCAGTGAGGATTATCAGGCGTTTTTAGGATCGCTCAATACTGTGAGCAGTAGTTTGAGCCAGGATTTACAGCAACTCGACAAAGAGAGTTTCCTTAAGGAATATGGGCATTTGCGACCCGGTACCTACGACATTTGCTCGCCCAGATACGACGCCGAGCCGGAGCGGTATTTCCGATTCGGCGAAAAAGCCCGGATGGCGGATGCCGAGCCAGCCTTTAAGCTCAATGAAGTGCAGACGCACAAACTGAATCAGTTGTTGCGTCAACATGGGTTGAATCACAGTGCTGAGTCGCTGCTGCACTTTATCAAAGCCGCCATCGAAGGCAGGGAGTACGCCAAATTTGTTTTCAGTCGTAATCTCAGTGATGCCCTCGAGTCACTGGCCCAGTGGGGGGCCAGTCTGGGATTGGAACGTGAAGACATGGCTTATCTGGATGTGGCCAAGGTATACCAGCTGGTGACAGGGTGCGGAGACCACCAAACCCTGGTGTCCCAGAATATTATGGAGGGGAAACGTCAATTTGCCCGTTCTCGCCTGATGCGCCTTCCACCTCTGATAACCCGTCCTGAACAGGTCTTTGAGTTTTCACTGGGTGACACTGAACCCAATTTTATTACCGCCAAGGTGGCGGTGGCCCCCGTTGTTGTGTATCCGACCGAGCAGTCCATAGAAGGTAAAATCGTGCTTATCAGCAGCGCCGATCCGGGCTTTGACTGGATCTTCAGCCATAAGGTTGCGGGTTTTATTACGGCTTTTGGTGGCTGCAATTCCCATATGGCGATCCGTGCGGCAGAGCTTGGGATCCCCGCGGTAATAGGTGCCGGAGAACAAAAGTATGCCCAGTGGTGCCGTGCCGGTGTGCTGGAACTTAACTGCGCGAACAAACTGGTCAGGGTATTATCGTGAAGGCAGTCTTCATAACCCAGCAACACAGTGCCATGCCCCATGGTGAATGGCATGCAAGCCTCGACCGCAGTTGGCCTGAACTGCTGGATAAAGCCGGGCTGATAGCCATTTGTCTGCCCAACGACGCAAAGCTTGTGAGCACCATGCTTGAGCAAATTGATGCAGTGGGTGCAGTGCTGACAGGTGGCGGGGTGCATCTCAAAACGGGGGCCGATTGTCGCAGCGAAGTTGAGCGGGTGCTTATCCGATGGTCGCTTGAAAAGCGCAAGCCTCTGCTGGGTGTTTGCCGTGGTATGCAGGCACTCTGTCAGCATTTCGATGCTGAACTGAAGCCCGTCACGGGGCATGTGAAAAGTAACCATCTTCTTCAGTTAAATGGCCGGGAGCTGAATGTAAACAGCTATCACAATTACGGTTTTTATTCGCTCCCTGAGCAGTTTGATATACTCGCCACCGCATCGGATGGTGTGGTGGAAAGTTGCAGCTGTCCACGGCACGGCTGGCTTGGAATGATGTGGCACCCCGAACGGGAGCTGTTGCCAACGAAGCTCAGTTATCCCGCCGCTGACAATGGCGCCGAGCCTGCAACACTGAATGCCTTATATGCCGATCTTGGCGCTGGGCTTATCAGGGCGTTTTTTGATAATCCACAAACGATGTTAACGGAGCTTTTATGCAAGGTGTGATTCTTGCCGCCGGACGCGGTAGTCGCTTGGGCCAACTGACAAGCACTCAGCCGAAAGGCCTGACGCCGGTATTGGGTAAACCCATGCTTTCCATGCAGCTGGACGCCATGAAACGCGCGGGCATCGACAAGGTGGCGGCGGCGACCGGTTATTTGGCTGAACAGGTACAGGCGTGGGTCAGTATCAGTTTTACCAATGCCCGCTGGTCCGAAACCAATATGGTCAGCTCATTATTGGCATGTGCCCCCTTTATCTGTGAGGATGAAACCATAATCAGCTACTCCGACATTGTTTACCCAACCAGTGCCATAGAATCACTGATGACGGCATCAAGTGATATCGCCATCCTGTACGATCCCAATTGGTTGTCCCAATGGCAGCAGCGATTTGATAATCCGTTGTCTGATGCCGAAACCTTTCGGCTAACCGATGGTCGCAGGCTGGTGGACATAGGCCGGCGCCCTGAGCACCTGGACGAAGTACAGGGGCAATATATGGGGCTGCTGAAGTTTACGCCTCGAGGATTCGGCGTCATTCAATCGTTACTGGCGGCACTGCCCCAGGCGGAAGTCGACAAATTGGACATGACTTCGCTCTTGCGACGTCTGTTGGCGACGGGCGAGCAAATCGAAGCCGTGCCTTTTGACGGCTTCTGGTTTGAAGTAGACAGTGAAACAGATCTTATCGAATGCGAACGGCAACTTAAGGCAAAGGGTGGGCTGGAAGCGTTGCTCGTTTAACTGACTGAAAAAGAGTTCTCCAGCCTGGCTCAAGCTTGCAGATAGTCTGAGTTGGCCATGAAAAGCGGCGCCGCATTTCAGCGCCGTTTTTTATTACATGTCCTTTTTGTTTGCACGGTGCCGTTTTTCTCAGTCTCTGTGGCCGGGACAATTGTCAGTGCTGAATATTCGCTCAAGTGCCAAGGCTCTGATTTGCGGTGCCATCAGATAAAATACCCGGCTTTGCTGGTCGTCATTGGCTTTGACGGGGGGGCAACTCATGTCGATGCCTTGCTCTACGATAAGGTCCGTGATGAATCTGGCTCTCAGATGGGGGTCGTAACAAAACAGCCAGACCTTGTATAACAGCTCCGGGTCCCACTTCGGCCAATCGAGGGGAATTCTGTCAATCATCACAGGGAATTTTGCGATAATGTCGCCATCATCCAAACCGGGCGTCTGGAAAAAACAGGTCAGCTGATGCGGCGCACCGTAGAGAGTTTCCCACAGCAGGGTATCGGCTCCCCGAAATGCCGGAGCACCACCGGCATGAACATGAATGTATTTTGCCCCCTCAATGGCAAAAAACTCAGGCCCTATTCGCCCGCCACCTGCGTACAGGAAGGTTCGGCAACTTTCCTGTTGCAGAAGTTCTACCAGCCGTGGGTCATTGATACCTTTTACCAAGATATCCGTTACCGATTCGGCGTACTCTTCGAGCGGTGGACAAAGTGCGGGATTAACATCAACCCCCATATAGTCGCTTACCTGGCGGCACAGGGCTGCAAAACCTGCGTCGAGACGGCGCGATTCGATAAAGTCATCGATAAGATCAGCCGCCTCCGCTTCTGGCGTGTCCGGGGAAAGGGGAAATACCGGGGACGGGGACAGGGTGTCACGAATGAGAATAATGCGCTTGAATCTGAGACCGCGATGCTTGAAATAGGCCAGATATGCCAGCCCCAAATGGGATAATTTGCCGTAATGCAGCAGGCTGATTTCCAAGGTTTTCATTGAAAGCCTCCGGTGCGCAGGGACAGGATTTGTGCGAACTTTTGCTTAAGTAACGGCGGTGGGGTGACTATGGGTTTGCTCAGGTGACCGTTCAGCAATTTTCCTGCGGTATTCAGATATTTCCACTCACCAGACAGTTCGAAATTCAGCATAAGGTAGGTGCAAAGATGCCACACCGACGCCTCATCAATGAGTTCCTGCCCGACGGGGCGGAACTCATCGTTATAGCAGACATGCAGGCTTCGACAGGCATCGATACGATGACACACTCGCTCAAGACGGGAAAAATCTTCCTCTGACAAAGGTAAGGACTTTTCGGCTAACTGTTTGATAAATTCTTGTATTTTTATCATCGCTTATTCCCCTTGTATCACCGTTTTACCGGGCACCCTGTTACTCATTCTGTTGTGTCGGTGGTGCCAATCAGGGTTTCTGGCATATCGAACTCGAGGTAGTCAGCCAATCCGACCCAATCCTGTCGCTCCTGAGCTGCCAATGCCTCCGGCAAAACCTTCATCAAATCATTGAAACTTGGCTGCTGCCCAGCTTTAAGCATCATGTTGATAGCGCTTCTGAGTGTCTGCGCGCCATGGGCTTCCTGCCCTGTTCTGAAGAGCGCTCCTGCCTCTTGCAGCTGTTTAGCTATTTCAAATCGTTCGCCTTCGCTGATTGGTTGCATTCAACACTCCCTGACCGGACAATCGGATATGCTTGCACCCATGCCTGCATGATTGAAAAAGCGCACATTGGGATGGCGTTTGATAAAGAGCTCCACTGCCAACAGGTAGCCCCGCATATTCAGGGTCGTGGCAATATTCTGGCCATGGTAGTTTTCAACGGTATGGCCAGCGTTGTCATGGGTAACACCCAGCGCCCCGTCTTGCCAGTAGGCATGGCTTTTCCCCTCTGGAAACCCAAAATCACAGCCGCAAAGAATAATTTCGGTTGCACCGCATTGAACAGCGATATCCAGCGCAGGGTGAATCACGCTGCCACCACTGAATAACCTGTTACAGGGAAGGCGGTCGACATACTTATCCTGAGTGGGTGATTTGGTCAGCGCAGCCATCCGGGGACCTTGCCAGGCGCGGATAACCTCGGGATTCGTTGAAGGGAAGCAGACAAGGGTACTGTCAGCTGATGTCTCAGTGTTGAGATGCGCCGCATTTATCCTGGCATCCATGGTGACAACGATATCCGGGACAATCCCATGGCTTGTCAGAGCCTTGTGCGCTGTATCTGCAGCAATCAGGCTGGGGCGCTCAGGGGCCTGTTGCCCGGCATAGAGCCACTCATAGGCTCTTTCCAGGCTGGGGCCCGCGCCTATGACGATTGCCCGTGGATTTTTGCGGGTAAAGAGTGTGGCGACATTGGGCAGAGTTTGCAGCAGCGTAAGGGTCTGCTCAATGCGGGAAGCGTTGTTTTTCTCCGCCAGTTGATGCTGTAAATCAACAAAGGGGCGTTGCAGCGTCATCACCAGATGATCACGTACCCGGGCCAAATCCGGGTCTGCCAACTGCAGTTCGGGGATGATTGCCGTCCAGGGGCCGGCATAGCAGTCTGTCCAACGTGGACGACGTAACGTGAGGTTTGGGGCACTGAGCCACTCGGTCTGATTGGTGTAATTCAGCACCATTGCGGTAATGGGCATAGACATTAAGCACAGTTCGATAGGGCGGTCGGTCCAGCGGGACAGCGCCAATGCCGGAACGTCACCCAATCCCATGCCGAAAATCAATACCCGGTCAAGGCCACCCGGAATGTGCTGCAGCAAGTGGGTCGCTTCACGGTCCCTGTCATGGCGGCTGGAAAGCTGCTTACCGCATACAGCAATGGTTTGTTGACGACCTTGAATAAGCACAGGCTCCAGCCTGTCTATCATTTCGGGTGTGATTTCAGCAAGCTGCTCGGCGATATCGGGCCAACGCCTGCGAATAATGTCCAAATTTGCCTGGAATAGCTCGGACATGCCCTGAACCCTCTGTTATGTATGACTCATTTCCTTTGTCACTTGGTAGGGGTCTATCACTTCAATTGACCAAGCAGCAGCGAGTTGATGCATCCGACTTCGGGTTGGCCAATAAATTGGTGTCAGTAAAATCGGCGCGCCAGTGTTTACCAGCTTATCGGAGGCAGATATTACGGTCCCCAGATATGTCTTATCCGCCAGCGCGGCATCAAATAATCTAACATGACCCAAGTTAATCAAAGACTCAAGTTCAGGATAGGCATGGCATAGCAGGAATAAATCTCCGCCTACACCCCACAGCGCCACTTCTGTGCCTGAAGACAGCAGATTGCGAATAGTCGTCATCATCCGCGCTTGCATGGCACGGTAACCATCGAACCTCTGCTTAATGCTGTCGCGGGCACTGTTTTGCACCGGCGAAGAGAGTGGACTGGGTGAGCAGGGGCTCAGCAATAGCTGTAGCCTGGGAATGCTGCCGGTGTGAAAGCGGCGAAGTTTCAGGCATTCAAATCCCGCCACTGCCGCCATGCGCAGCAAAGATTCTTCAGTGTAATAATGAATATGTTGGCCGTGGATCAGGTTGGTTTCATGCAGGCAATTATCTGGTTCATATCCACTGTCAGGTACCTCGATAAAGAGTATGCCGCCCTGCTTCAATCGCTGTTTAAGGCTGCTTAAGAAAAGTACAGGTTGAATAAGGTGCTCAAGCACATGGCTGCTGACAATCAAATCAAACAGGGCGCCCCGGGCAACCTGCAAAATGTCACCCGGTGCATTTAAATCACACGCGGTGATAGGAATACCCTCGGGGGTTACACCCGCTTTAAAGTCGAATCCGGTGAAATGCGCATCGGGCTTATGTCGTTTGATGGTATCGAGCAATACCCCGGCGCCGCAGCCAAAATCGGCAATGGTATTGAAGTCGGCGAGCCTGTCTTTAAATAAGTCCACCATGTCATCGTAGGGGGAATGTGGTCCTGTGGCAGGCCACATATCCGGGGCACCCTCAGAGGAGAAATAGAGCAAGTCAAACTCGCGGGGACCATAAGGTTTGGCTATCTGAACGTGTCCACAGTGCCGACATTGTGCTATCGGCAGTGAGAGTGTTTGCCGCACCAGTTGTGGTCCGGACTTATCCCAATTGCCACTGATCAGCGTTTCCAACGGCTGCCAATCGTTGCTGGCACACAGGGCGCAGAGACTCAGCTCAGTGGTCGTTGCCGAACTTTGCGCATACGAGTCAATCACGTCAGCTTGAAACCCCTTGGACACCGCATTCATCTTTGTGCGTGTTTCTGCCAGTGACGGGGTGATAACTATTTTGCCGCTTACCTCGCCGAGTGCTGTAGAAGGCGCAATGGTTTTCCCCGCCAATTCATGCCCGGCCCACTGCGCATCGTGCAATGTCAGCTTGGGGTTTGCCAGCAAGGCGTCAAACCGGGGCTCGCCCATAAGCTGATAGAGATCCGCGCCAACGCCCCAGAGGTGGACATCTCCTCCTGCTTCAAGCTCAGTGCTGATTGCCTCCAACAGCGCCAGATGTTTGTTGTGGATATCGGCCTGTACCTGCTTGACTATGCCCAAAACCCGCTTGTTCAAGGGGCGCAGCAAGAGTTGGATCCTTGGAATAAACCCGGTCACGAACTGCTTGGTTTTTAAAATTTCGTAGCCGCAGAGTCCCGCCAAAACAGCCAGGGAGTCTTTGCTGAAGTAATGAATGTGCTGTTGGTTGACCAAACTCGATTGACCCGATATCTCCCAGGGATGGGGCGAGGAGAAGTCCGGCACTTCGATAAACACCATGCCGGTATTTTTCAGCAAGGGTTTGATGGCGAGCAAAAAAGCGCGTGGGTTGGGTAAATGCTCCAGAGTGTGGGAGCTGCAAATCAGATCCAGGCTTTGGTGTGGGAACAGCGCCTTCAGGGCATCCACATCACTTAAATTGGCACTCTGGTAGCTAATGCCCTCCAGTGCGCAACGGTCGTTAAAATCCGCCCCGTGGAGCCTGGCCTTTGGCAGCTTGTCGCGGCACGCTTTAAGAAGCTTACCGGGGCCGCAGCCCAAATCAGCGATAACGGCCGCTTCGGGGAGCTCATCGGCAAACATCGATACCATCTGATGATAGGGGAAGTCGCTTCCGATGAGGTTGGGTGACCAGTACACCTCTTCCTGAGGAGAATGAAAGTACAATCGATGTAACAGGGCTTCATTGTACTGGGCAAGATTTTGCACATGTCCGCACTGGGCGCAGCAGCCCAACGGATAGTCCTCTGTGTCGCGCCACAGACGGCCGTTGTTACTCTGCCATACACCAAAGCTTATGGTCGAAAATTGTTCCCATTCAGTTCCATGGCATATCGCGCACTCTTGCATTGATGTATCCCGTCAGTGGATGAGCTTTCAGCAGGTTTCAAATATTAATCCGGCAAAGAAACCCATTCGGCAATGTTTTGCTTCTGTGTGATTCATACCGTCAGGTGATTACTGATGGTATGGCTACGGTATTACAGCACGGCCAGCCCGTTTTGCACCATGGCTCAGTTCGTTATACCACCGTCCACGGTCAGAGTTTGTCCCGTGATAAACCCAGCTTCTTCTGACAGGAGAAACTGAACGAGGGGGGTGACGTCCTCTGCCTGACCAAGGCGGCCCAATGGGGTTCGGTTGACTATCTGATCCCGCTGTTTGGCAGAGAGCGTCGAAGACATTTCAGTCTCCAGATAACCGGGGGCCACAGAATTGACAGTGATCCCTCTGCGACCATTTTCACGCGCCAAAGCGCGGGTCAATCCATCGAGGCCAGCTTTCGAGGCCGAATACGCCGCAAGGCCTGTGTAGCCACGACTGCCTATGATGGAGCTGATGTTGATTATCCGGCCACCACGGTTTTGCGGCAGCATCACGCGCAAGGCTTCCCGCGCAAGGTAAAGCGCACCGTGCAGATTAATCTGCAACAAGGCGTCGCTGTCGACATTCGGGAAGGTGGCAAGAATGCCTTCGCGGGCAACACCGGCATTGTTGATAAGGCCCCACAGCGGTACCTGGGCCCACTGACAGGCCGCTTGAATAAAAGTGTGCACCTCGTCGGCGTTGCCAATATCGCATTGGAACCAGCGAAAATCAGCATTGGTTTCCAATGAAGCCACTGCATCGGTGCGCTCTCGGCTACAACCACTGACCCTGTATCCAGCGGCCAACAGAGAGCCTGCTATCGCGAGGCCCAGACCGCGGCTTACACCAGTCACCACTACGTGCTTTTGGGATTCTGAATTCATTGGCCGATCCTTTGTTTTTTACCTGCGTCGGTCAGCGTAATTTCGGTTACGCGGCGAATAATCCGGGGACGCATCTCTGGCACCAGGCCCTGGCAGAACGCGGCAATCTCGGCGGAGGCATCCGACTCGTTTGGTGCAAGATACTCCAAACAGATCAGGTGACCCGTGATGGGATTGCTGCGGGCAAATACTCTAGCATCCGTTACGGATGCAAGGGCTATTATGGTCTGCTCCAGTGCCTCCAGGTCTACTTTTACGCCGCCGACATTGGCAATGTTATCGTTTCGCCCATTAAAGACGATTCTGTCACCCTGAAGGCTTACTCTGTCACCGGTATTGAGCGTGATACCGCCATGAGAAACCCAGAGTATGTCATCGACGATTGATAGTATCTTGCCTCCTGCCAGTGGGTGACCGAGCCAGGAAGCCGGAAAGCCCGCCTGGCCATCCCTGACGCTGAACACCACCCCCGCCTCTGTGGTGGCATAGATGTGCCTTATACGGGCGGCTGGAAACATCTTGCTTGCCAACGCCAAAGTAGCGTCATCGCAAATCTCACCACCAAAGGTTAACTGGGTGAGTGGCGGTAGATTATCTTGCCAGGAGAGGGTCATGGCCCGAAAAAGCGACGGGGTTATTCCCATCGCGTTAACGCGGGCATCTGCGGCAAGAGCGGCTTTTTCTGCCGCGCTGCTGTTGGCTGCGCTTATCAGAAGGGCTCCGCTGAAAAGTGCCTGCAAAATAACCTGCAAACCGGCGAAGCTCATCGGGTGATAGCAAAGCAGCCAGCGGGTGTCAGCTGCGAGTGCTTTTACTGGAAGCAACTTATCCAGACTGTGGAAAACCAGCTTGGGTTTACCCGTGGTACCGGATGTTTGCAACCCAATGCAAAAATGAGACGGCAAGTTCTTTGGCAAAGGAACATGGGTATCCCGCCTCAGTATGACTGGGCAGTTGGCCGCATGGGCCAAGGTAATTGCAGAGACAATGTGCTTTACCGGCATGTCGCCGGTTATGCTGAAGTCCAGCACAACCAGGCCTTGCGGCTTTGGCTGCTGCTCGATGAAAGGAGGCCATTGCCACTCCCTTCCGGATTCGATGCAGCGAAAAGTCTCGTTTATCCAGTGCACAGTGAGTGACTCAGCTATCCATGGCCTGATACAGGGCGCTCAGCTCTGCAACAGAGTGGAAGGTTTTAAACCCGTCGCGAAAGGGATCTTTCCCAAGCGTCAGCTCAAGAGAGACCAGTAAGGTTGCCAGGTCCAATGAATCCATCGGCAAATCCTGCAAAAAACGGCTGTCGGTGGTTATTTCAGGGCAATCCACGCCTTTTGCATTAATCAGCGATTGCGTTTCCTGAATGATAAGTGCGGTGACATCTGTCATAAGCTAATCCGGTTTAAAGCGTTTTCCAGTCGTTAAAAGCCGCGGCAATGTGCTCGAGACTATAGTGTTGTTTTTGATGTACCCAGTCTTCTTTGAGTTGCTCGAACACATGTACATCGTGGAACTCGCCATCCTTAAAAATATGTTGTTTGAACACGCCCACCAATCTGGTCTTGTGCAGCAGTTGCAGCTTGACGACTTTTTCATTCGCATTCATGACCAGATTGACAATCTTATTCATGCCGAGACGATGGAACACATAGTTGCAAATGTAGGTGTGCATGGTGACACCGTATTTCAGTCGGGCAGGGCGATCGTAGATATAACTGCCGGTAGAACATTTTTTATTGTGCCAATCGATATCGGTAAAACATAAAAAGCCAATGGGCGTTTGGTCATCGCGGATCATATAAGCGCGATAATCTTCACGTTCAGCAAGGCTGGTAATCCAGCGGCGCTGCGATTCGACACTGGGATTGACCAGGTCGGTAAACATGTTCTTGGTTATCTCTGGATCCGTGCGCCACTTAAGCAGTAATTCGGCGTCATTTTCGGTAACGCGGGTGAATCTTAACCCCATGATAAACCTCTTAATTGGCCAGATAGCCACCCTCAACAGGGAGGGTCACGGCATTAATCCAGCGTGCGGCATCACTGAGTAAAAAGGCAATCGCATTGGCGACATCAACTGGCTCGCCAATTCCCATGGGGTGCTGGTCTAAAATGGCCTGAAACTGCGCTTCTGTCATGCTGTCTCTGGTCTTTTGTGCCATCTCGGTATTCACCAGCGCCGGAGCAACACAGTTCACCCTGATGTTGTCTCGCAGCAGTTCCATCGCCAGCCCACGGGTAGCTGACATGAGCCCGGCCTTACTGGCGCCATAAACCACATTCGCACTTTGACCTATGAGCCCGGCGATTGATGACACCAGCACGATGGCTCCCTGGCGCTCTCTGTTACGCCGTTGGCGAAAGCCTTTGGCCACGGCCAGCGCGCTGGCGAGGTTGATGCGCATGGTTTCATCAAAAAAGGCGGCATCGAACAGACGTATGGAACGATTAACCTGCACTCCGGCGCAATGAACATAGCCATCGGCTGGGCCATGTGCCTTGTTGAGCGACACCACCCAATCGGCAATCCCGTCGATATTGGCCATGTCAAAAGGCGAGACTATATGGCCGCTTCCGCTCATCATGGTCAGCGTTTGTTCCAGTGCTTGCTCATTACGGCCGCTGATAATGACACGAGCCCCAAGTCTGGAGAGCTGAATTGCCGTTTCGCGACCTATACCGGCAGAAGCGCCGGAGAGCAGCACCAGTTTGCCGCTCAGATCCATGGGGTGAGAGGGCATCATCTTCAGGCGCTCAGGTGTTCCTGAACCAGAGAGACTAAGTCGTCAACTGACTGAATTTGCTCGAGCTTATCACCCTGAATAACAATATCGAAATGCTCGTCGGCCATGGCAATAACGCTGAGGAATGCCAGTGAATCCCAAGTGTCGATATCCGCGAGTGTTTCAGTACCACTCAGGGTGTTGGTATCCAGTTCCAGGATTTCTTCCAGTGCATTCAGAAATTCTTGTTTGTTCATAGTCGTATCCTCATGTGAGTTTGATCCTGCCATCAATCTGGTTATCGGCAGGTTTTTTAATGTATTCAGTGGGGCGTTTTTTGTTTTACATGGCTGTTGATGGTGGCCTTATCTGGCTGAGCCATCAGAAGGGTGCAAATTTGCTTGCCATCTGCTTCAAGCCAGTTTGGGCCGAGCGTACTTGCAATGAAGCGAACCAAAGCCAAATCATCAGCTTCATCAACACATAAGCGAAACTCTCGCCATTCGGCCTTACCCAGTTTGACGCCCAGTAGAGGTACAGCGCCGTCGGAGTACATGCTGTAGGTCACATGCTCTCTGGCCGCTGGGCTGGTTGCCGTTAACGCGGTTTGCGCCAGCAATTTATAGGGGAATACTTCAGTGTCGAATCCACGGGGAAACTCGCCCAGGTCGAGGTAAGTGTACCCGTCGGGATTATTTGCCAGATGTGCCTGAATAACCCCATCAATCAGTTCTGGTGCAACCAGCGGACAGTCTCCGGTCAAACGCACTATGGTATCGCCCTCCCTGGCACCGGCTTTTTGGGCGGCCAGGAAAAATCTTGAGAGCACATCCAGTTCACTGCCCTGGGCGTACAGCATCGTCGCCGACTCAGCCCATCGCTGTAAAGGGGCGTTGTCCGGTGTATCTGCGATAGCCAGAATGTGCCTGTCAATGAGCCGGCTTCTGGCGACTCGGTTGCAATGGGCTGCTATCAAGGGGATGCCCCCGATGTCCATCAGCACCTTTGCGGGCAGCCGGGTAGAGCCAATGCGTGCCTGAGTCACACAAATAACCGCCATCAGCACTTCTCCTTCAGCGGTGTCGTCAAGTGGTTGCCCGACAGGGGGGTGCCAAAAGCGATGTCACATGCAGCTACTTGCCCCAGTACCTGAGGCAAGTAGCGGGTGTGCAAACCAAGACCGGGACGTACCGAGCGAACATTGTGCTCGCCGAACAATTCTCCTTGCTTGATATCGGCGCAAACATAGAGGGAGCGGCGAAATTCGCGGCCTCCCTGCTCGCTGGGTTTCAGATCGTAATTGACCCGTCCCAATGCGGCGTGGGCACGGCGGATATCCCTCACCATGGCTGCAAACTCATCGGGCTCCAGTGAGAACGCTGCGTCGACCGAACCGTCATTTCTGTCCAGTGTGAAGTGTTTTTCGATTATCTGTGCGCCCAGCGCAATGGCGGTGACGCTGGCGATGCTGTCCTTGGTGTGGTCACTAAGCCCGACGATGACATCAAAGCGGCGGGCCAAATCCTGAATAGTTGCCAGATTGCAGTCTTCAATGGGCGTGGGGTAGCCGCTGATGCAGTGCAGCAGGGCCAGTTGATTGCCGCCAACCGATTTAACCGTGTGGACCGCTTCTTCGATTTCGCTGAGTGTTGCCAGACCTGTGGAGATGATGACAGGCTTGCCGGTCTTGGCGACGCGCTCAATCAGGCCGATATCATTGATTTCAAAAGAAGCAATTTTATATGCAGGCGCATTCAACGACTCGAGCAGCGATACTGCCGAGCCATCGAAGGGGGATGAGAACAAGGGGACGCCATGCGCGGCTGCTCTCTCAAACAGCGCCTTGTGCCACTCCCAGGGGGTGTAGGCCTCTTGATAGAGCTCGTATAAGGTTTTGCCCGCCCACAGACCGCCGGTGATGCAAAACTCAGGACCATTGTGATTGAGTGTGATGGTATCAGCGGTGTAGGTTTGAATTTTAATGGCATCGGCACCAGCCTTGGCTGCGGCATCCACCAGTGCCAGTGCCTGCTCGAGGGAACCCTTGTGGTTGCCCGATAGTTCAGCAATGACAAGGGGTGGGGCGCCATCACCAATAACGCGACCCGCGATGGAAAAACGTTTGGCGAATGGCATGCTCATTTCGCACCCTCCGAATTTGCTCTGTCGTTATCGGTTCGCCAGGCGTCGTGAAATAAGCGAATTCTGTCTTCGCACTTGCCAAGTAACGCCGGGGTTGCCGTGTGGGCATAATTCAATTGGCATGACTCCGCCATAATGCGGTCTTCTTCCAAAATGGTGTGATTAAACTCAGTGAAGTTGGCGACAACGGCACGCTTGAGAGCGCCTTCGCGCGCCGGACCATCCGGGGTAGAGACCATCCTGAGTCGGTAATGAAGTACGGTTTCTTCTCGATTGAGCGGGTCGTAGGTTTGTACCGACATCAGTGAACCGTTGGTCAGACCGATGGCGAGATTGGGGTAAATAAACACATGATTATATTCATCAAGTGTGGGGTGTTGGTTTAGCTTGAGCTGTTTTCTTACTCCCGCCCACCATTTCTTGGGGGCTTCCAGCAAGGGAGTATTCCCCAGATTGTGGGGCGCAATGCTGATGATGTCACATTCTGCCCTGGCGAGGTTGGAAAAGCTGTCTGGGTGCGTGCCAGGCACATGGTAAACCTCGAGCACAGTTTCCACGGCCAATTTCCAGTTACTCTTCCAGACATACCTGCCGCTGTGTACCGGGTCGTTAAAATGCGCAGAAAAATCTTCAAGCATGCCAAAGCAATCGCCAAGAAAGGCTCTCAGGGAGGGGCCGTCCTGACTGACGCGAACAAAGACGAAATTGCCGCACGTATCGACAGCAAACTGCTTTAGCCCCAGCGCCGCCTTTTGCGACTCATCAAGCTGAAATTCCTGATTATTTGCGGGAATACCCGCAAGTCGACCGCCGGCCTTATAGCTCCAGCAGTGGTAAGGGCATCTGAGTGGGCGGTTGCCCTTGGGCGCTGTTTGTAACCGCGCTTTGCGGTGACTGCAGATGTTCAACAGTGCGGATAATTCACCATCGAAGTTCTGCACCACAATGGGAAAGCCGGCGATATCCAGGGTCAGGAAGTCGTTGTGATTGGCAAGTTCATCCCTGAAGCCAATAAAAAGCCACTGCTTTTTAAAGACATGTTCCAGCTCCTGCTTGAAGGTGTCTTCACTGACATAGTGTTCGGGAGCGATGGCAATCGAAGCTATCATGCACTTAAATTCCGCTGTTTCTGGGCAAATTGAGTTGATAGAGCAGACTGTGAATGCGGGTTACTTTGTCTTTTGACAATCACGGAGCAGCAAGGACGCCAGCTCAATTATTCCGCTGCTATCAACAATTTGACGCGCTTTTTGACTCATCATTTCACGCTTGCATGGATTGTGCCACAGCTGTTTTACTCTTTCTGTTACTTCATCCAGCAGTTTCTGTGATTCGGATGCGCTGGCTTGAGTGGTTTCGGGCTGCCAGGTGCGCATATCGATCACCCGATACCAGGAGTCAACCAAAGACGATGTCAGGGCAGGTGACTGATTATCAACACAAACCAAGGCAAAGGTCGGTACGCCCATCGCTGCCAGTTCCCCGAGGGTACCACCGGCTGCTGACACAGCCAGACCGCAATCTGCCATGACTTCGGCCATGTTTTCCACGTTCCGCAGTACACGAAGAGGTTGATTGCCGCGGTTGGCCGCCATCAAAACGGCATCGTTGAGCGGGGTCATGGCGCCAACGACTATGGTAATGGGTGTTTCGGGTAAGGCCGTGCTGAGTGCATAGACTAGGGGGAGTGACAGGTGTTTCACATCCGAGCCGCCCAGGGTGATGAGCAGGGTATGTCTGGCTTCAAAATTCGGGATGGGTGTATCGCGAAACTCCTGCCGAAGCAGGGTGTATCTTGGCCCCAAAAACAGTGAGGCCCGCTTTGCCCTTAAGCGGTAACTTGTTTCACTCAGATCCGGCGCTGGATTTAATACGGCATCTACGGCCAGCTGATGGGATGCGATGGCATCGTCCAACGCCAGGCAAAAGGCGCGACAGCCGGAAAGGGCTTGCCATTCATTGGCGTCGAGGTGGTAGTCATCGACCACCAGAATATCTGCATCCAGCGCATCGACTGCTGAGCTGGTGAGTGTTGGCGGCGCGGCTTGCCAATCGAAACCTCGCCCGTAGAGTTTCTGTTTCAGCGAGTCGGGGCAGGTTTTACTCCAAAAAACGATGCGTGGTGTTACCTTGGCCGTTATTGCCGCCACGTTAAATGCGTCTGCCAGGGCCATCAAACGCATCAGGTGGCCAGAACCAATAGTTGCCGAGGCATTGGCGTAAAACACCAGCGTTGAAAACTCAGCCGGCAAGAAAGCCTCCATCGACATTCAGTGTGGCCCCGGTAATTTTTTGACTGTGCGGGCCCAGCAGAAAAGATACGGCATCTGCCACATCGGTTGGCGTTGCAATTCCAAGGGGATGAGCAGCTTTTAGCGCCTCAGCCTGCTGTTCACCGAGCATCGCAAACTGTTTATCCGCCTTGCTGCCACTGACCAGTGCCGGCGCAACACAGTTCACCCTGATGTGTTTGTCGGCAAGCTCCAGCGCGGCGCTCTTTACCAGTGATGTCAGAGCTGCTTTGGACGCCGCGTAAAGGCAGCGGCCCTTAAGGCCCTTTTGACCGGCAGCCGAACCAATCAATATCAGACTCGCCCCGGCATTGGCTTGCTGCTGTTTGGCAAAGGCCGAGAGCAACATGGCGGCTGCGGCAAAGTTGATATCGAAATACTGGCCTATCTGACTTGGCTTAAGGGTTTTTAACGGGCTGTAGCCCTGAAAGCTGGCACTGTGAACCAAACCGTCGAACGGCCCATGCAGCGTGACCAGTTGCTTGATAGTCGGCACTATGGTGTCGAGCTCAGCCAAGTCAATTGCATGAATATAGTGAGCAGGAACCACGTCCGCCTCTTGAGTCGGCGTCATCGCATGTATGTGGGTGAGGGTTGCCTCAAGTGCTTCAGCCCGTCTGCCTATTAATCCAAGCCGCGCCCCCTGGCTTGCCAAGGCAACACAGATGGCCAGCCCGATATCTGAGTCTACTGAGGCGCCGGTAACCAGAATGTGTTTATCTTTCAGTTGCAAAGATTATTGCTCCAGGGCCAGTGGTGGGAAGTCGTCCTCGATTTCGGTGAGCATGGGGGCCGCATCCATTTTGATGTCAGTAACAAGGGCGCCCCACGACCAACCGACACCGAATCCACCCAGCAACATCTTGCGGCGCTCTGTGAAAAAATCGCCCAGACGATGACAGATGGCCAGTGGTACTGACGCCGATGATGTGTTGCCAAAATCTTTCATATCAATGAGGTATTTCTCTGCGGCGACACCGGCTTTTTTCCTCAGGTGCTCAAGAATAAATTGATTCGCCTGATGCATCACTACCATATCCAGAGAGTCTGCTTCCTGCCCGGCGAGGGACAGTACGTCCTTTACCAACTTGGGCACCACTTTCAATGTGAAGGAAAACACTGCAGCGCCATTCAGATAAAGGCGTGTATCGCGGTATAGCCGTGCCTGGGTTTCTTCATCAAAAGGCTCTGACTCGGGCATGCAGGGGTTACGCCTGCCACCGGCCTTCACCGCGATGTGCTGGCCTCCGGTACCGTCGGTCCCGAAAACGGCGTAGGAGTCTGGCCAATTAGGGTCGAATTCAAGTGCGGTTGCCACGCCGGCATCACCAAACAAGGGAAGTGTTCCTCTGTCATCGGGCATCAGGTGGCGGCTTGAGGTGTCTGCGCACAGCACCAGGGCGCGTTTTCCGCTTGAGCTGTTGAGCAGTTGGCTCGCAATCCAGGTGCCATAAATAAAGCCTGAACACCCCAGACTGACATCGAGACAGGCCGCAGTTTGGGCTAATCCCAGCCGCGTTTGCATCAAGCAGGCGGTGGCCGGAAGAGAGTAATCGGGGTCCTGCGAAACAAAAATCAGTACATCTATGCTCTCGGGAGTCCAACCCAGGCTGCTGAGCAGCCTTTCTGCTGCCGCCACACACATATCAGAGGCACACAAATGTTTTGGCAATATGCGCCTCGAGTGTATGCCTGTGCTGGCATACACCTTGTCGGCTTCTTCTTGGGTGAACAGGTCCGGGGTTTCGACATAGGAATGTCTGTGGGGAGGGACGACGGCATGCATCCCTGCGATCCTGACTGATTTTATGACGGCTTCCATTTAGCTACCCCATTGAAATTCAGCTATTTTGATTGGTTTCAACTATAACATTGAATAATATAGCTTGAAAGTTGACGGCAGGCTCAGTTCCTCGGGGAGCTGATGGTTCAGGGAGAAGCGTAATGGCACAAACCCAGGTGACAGGGGTTGAAGTTCGGGGGATGGTTTCTGTCGTCCCGACTGACACAGTGGACAATTACAGCCTGACGCACCTTTTTAACCCCGATGAATTAAAGCGGGTCATTGAATCCACCGGCATCGAACATCGCAGAGTTGCCGGGGCCGGACAAACCGTTTTATCCATGGCCACTCAGGGTGGAACCTATCTTCTTAATGAGTTGGGATGGGATGCGAGTCCCGGACTTGTTATTTGTGTCACGCAAACCCCCGATTTCATGCTGCCCGGTAATGCTGTTCAGCTTCAGCATCGGTTGGGGCTTGGAAAAGACACGCTCGCCTTTGATGTCAATTTGGGATGCTCAGGTTTTGTCTATGGACTGTGGCAAGCAGCGACCTTGTTATCATCGTTGCCATGCAGACGCGCGCTGCTGGTGGTAGGAGATACCACATCGCAAATGTGTGGCCAGGGCGAACAAAGCAGAGCCGTAAGCCCCTTGTTTGGGGATGCCATCAGCGTTATTGCCCTTGAAAAAAATCCTGATGCTGCACCCATGCATTTTTCACTTGGCAGTGATGGCGCCGGAGCCCCTTATCTTATTCAGCCCAACAATGCTGCCCTTCATCCAGGAGAGCCGCCCGCGCTCAGTATGGACGGCACCCAGGTGTTTGTGTTTACGTTGCGTGAGGTGCCCACCTCAATCAATGCGGTGCTGGATGCCGCCTCCTGGGACGTAAATTCACCCGATGCCATAGTCTTGCATCAGGCCAATGAAATGATGCTGCGGCGGTTGGCCGATAAATTGGGTTTTACCACTGAGCAAATGATTATCGCCATGAAAAACCGTGGCAATACCAGCTCTGCGTCAATTCCATTGGCGATTACCGATGCATTGCATGACAGGCTTGCCAGGGGGCCGCTGAAGATGCTGCTATCCGGATTTGGCGTTGGTTGGTCATGGGGAAGTGCTGCCGTCACAATAGGCCCATTGGCAGTGTGTAAAACAATGGATTTTAACAGTGCTGCGACACTTAATTCTTAAGCCTCTGTCAGCAGGCTAAGTCCTATTCTTTATCGCAATCGCCCAGTGTCCTCACTGGCGCTCCAGGCATATTTTCGCTAATACTTTTCTTTGAATTCCATTATTTAAGTGGGCTTACCATCGACTAAAGTGCAGTTTTTAGTCGATTGCTCAGCCCATACTATAGTTTGAATTAACAGGGCGTCTGCATGACCGTGGAACAGTGGCCGGTTTTGACTGTTTGTCGGTTATCCGCGTCTTGACTTAGCGTTTGAGGGCGTTTGAGGGTGTTCGTACTAAAGAGAGCATATCGACACAACGCGGCTCTTTTCTCCGTTAAAAACACCCAACAATGTTGTCAAATACCGAGGTGCTTATGCTTGGCAACTATCTGAGAAATTACAATATTTCACGCCGAATTTGGGCGATGCTGCTGTTGTCATTGGTCGCGACCCTGCTGATGTTTGTGTTTGCGCTGCGCAACATGGATTCGGTGTTGGTACAGGAAAAAGAAGCGCGGCTGAATGCGCTGACAGATATCGCCATTAGCATCATCAAGGATTATCAGGATAAGGCTCAGTCCGGAGAGCTCAGTGAAGCTGAGGCCAAGACAAAGGCATTGGCTGCCCTCGATAGCCTCAGATACTCAGGAAAAGAGTACTACTTCACCATCGACCGGCAAGGAATGATGATCCAGCACCCCTTCGCTAAAAAACTGGTGGATACCAGTGTGCTGGGAATGGCCGACCCAAACGGGGTAAAGCTGTTTGCCGAAATGATCCGCCTCACTCAAAACAGTGATTCTGCATTGGTCAATTACATGTGGAACAAGCCCGACGCCGATGCCCCCAGTCCAAAGATGAGTGTGGTAAAGCGCTTTAATGAGTGGGGCTGGATTGTGGGAACAGGTATTTATGTGGATGACATTGCGGCCCAGAAACAGGAGTTTGCCTGGCAATACTTGCTGGTATTTTTGTTGGTGTGGGGACCGGTGCTGGCACTGCTGCTGATGATAAGCCGCAGTGTGACTGAGCCCCTGCAGCGAACCCTTATGGCTTTTAAAAACATTGCCGAAGGCGAAGCCAACCTGACCCTGCGGCTGGAAGAGCGCGGCCGTGATGAGTTATCACAGGTGTCGGTATACTTTAATGCCTTTGTTGGCCGCATCCAGTCATTGGTCAGCTCGGTGCGCGACTCGGTCGACCACAGCCGTCAGCTGTCGGCCTCGCTGTCGAATGTCGCCCACGAAGCGGCCCATGCCACAAACAGCATGCAACAGGAAACCCAGAGTGTGGCAGCCGCCATCAATCAAATGTCGGCCACTGCCAGTGAGGTAGCGGCGAATGCTCAGCTTGCGGCGCAATCGGCAAAAGATGCCGACGCCCAGGCCGACAGTACCAATTTGGTGGTCACCCATGCCATGGGTAATGTCCGGCAGCTTTCGAGCGAGCTGGAAGAGACCTCTGATATTGCCAAGGCCCTCAAGGTCAGCTCGGGTGAAATCGGTCAAATTCTCGATGTGATTGTGGGCATCGCCGAGCAGACGAATTTATTGGCTCTCAATGCCGCCATTGAAGCTGCCCGCGCCGGTGAGGCTGGGCGGGGCTTTGCCGTGGTAGCGGATGAAGTTAGAACCCTGGCGAGCCGTACCCAGCAGTCCACGCAGGAAATTAATGCCATCATTGAGGCCATCCGTGGCGCCGTCGACAAAGTTAATGCGTCGGTTGCAAGAGCGCGCCAGCAATCGGATAACACGGTGGATGAAACGGCTCAGGTGATGGATGCCCTGGGACTGATTAAACAGGCCATAGGTCAGATAAACGATATGAATCTGCAAATAGCAACGGCGACCGACGAACAGAGTGCCGTGATTGCCGAATTGAATCAGAACATCACCCGGATCAACGACATCTCCCTGGACAATCAGTCCAAGAGCGAAACCGTCGGCCACACCAGCGACAGGATTGCCGAAGACTCCCGGCAGATGGAGCAGTTGATTGCGGTATTCAAGGTATAGGTTGATTGCTTAGCCAGTGTAGCGGCCAACCAAGCTGAACGTTAGTCACTGCATTTTGGCGATTATTCACATGCCTGACTGAGCCGCAAGGCTATTCCGAAGCATATCCCCTGAAGTGAACTTCTACAGCATGGATGCTGTCGTCGAGCTTACATGGATGTACTCGCTGCGTGTCACCTAAGTGGATGTGCCAAGGGGCGCTCATTCGTATCCATGCGATTGCAACCTTGGTGCATCCATGCATGGCACCCACGGCAGGGGGATAAGCGTGTCGTCAGACTGCGAGATGAACATTTTCATCTCGCAAGCGTCCCCCGAAGGCCTCTTGCCGCCACGCGGGGATTAATGGCATCGGATGTTGGAAGTTGCACTAACGCACAAGATAGCCGCTGTGCCAGCGGCAGAAAATAGCGGCCTTCCAGCCCGCCTCCGGGCAAGGGGTATTGCTTGTCCAATACCCCTTGCAACCCCAAGGACACCCCAACGACGCTGAAAGCCCCTCGGCCTTATGCCGAAAATCGGCTAGCGCGTCAGACGCACATCCCTTTTTCGACTGACGCTGCTTCGGCATCCATGCCTCGCCACGCCATTTTCGGCAACGTCCTCGGCAGCGTCGGAACGGGGAAACGGTGTAACAGTCGGACCATTGCTTTTCATTTCGGTACTTGAGAGATAAGTCGAATGCCGGAGAGGAACACCATTAAGCTTGCACTGCTGCACCAGTGACCATCGGCGACAGGACGTCGCCGCTGAGCGTCCATGGATGCTGATTTTTAAACCAAGAGCCGGCGTGTTACTGGGGTAGCAGTGCGAAAGGTCGCTCCTTCGCATCTGACTTCCACGGATGGAGGAAATGCCTGTTTTGTCAGGAACAAAACAGGCCATGCGATCGCGACATTGGTGCATCCATGCACGGCACCCACGGCACCCACGGCAGGGGGATAAGCGTGTCGTCAGACTGCGAGATGAACAGTTTCATCTCGCAAGCGTTCCCCGAAGGCCTCTGGCCGCCACGCGGGGATTAATGGCATCAGATGCCGGAAGTTGCAGTTGAAACAAGAGATTGCTACGGTGGCGGCGGCACATAAGCGGCACAGCCGATCAATACCGATACTGTAGCGGCAACAGAAACACAAAAATTGGCAGAAAAAGAGGAACTGAACGAAAAGCTTGAAACTTGTGCAAGCATTCACAAGCAGAAGTGAATGGTCTCCCCACAGGGACTCGAACCCCGATCGGTCGCTTAGGAGGCGACTGCTCTATCCTGTTGAGCTATAGGGAGACCCGCTGATTATACCTATTTTGTCTTTGATTAAAAGTCTTGATATTTAACTGGTTAATTCTTGTTCTGCCCGTTTTTTATCGCAATATCGCTGACCTGAATATTATCCACGCTGCCCAGACCAGAGAGCTCGGCGCGGGCACTGTCTTCAGTTACCTGGGTTATGCTGATGTTTGTTTTGGTGTTGTTCCCGGTGGCGCGGGTGTCGTTCAGCCTGTCTGGAATGTGTTTTGCCAGCACCACGGCGAGTTCATCCCCTACCTTAATGCCATGGCGACGTCCCAGATTCAGGATCAAAGTTTGCCCCTGCCTGGCAACAATTTGCCCCAGTACAGGGCGGCAAAGCAGTGCCTTGTCGAGTTCCTTTACCGCCTGCACCAGCAGTTTATCTACCGCCATGCCGTAGGCTGAGCGCCAGAACCTGTCATGGGTTGGGGACACCTGCTCCGTGAGTTCGAACTCCCAGGGAGCAGAGGTTGTGAATTCGTCACGCCAGATAATTTCGCCGCTGATCCCCTGGAACAGGGTGAGGGTAAGAGCAAACTGGCGCTCGGGGGCGTCTGTGACCAGGCCGAAGTAGCTACTTTGCACGGGCTCGGTGGAGACATCGGTAATTTGGGGGACCAAAACGTATTGGCTATCGCTTGCCATGGCAAGGTACCCCGGCAAACGATAGCCGGGGGCGGCAAGTTGCCTTGCGTCCACATCAAGACGCGCGCCGGGCCGCAGGTTGGCAAAGGCCGCACCTGAGGTACTGTCCAGTCGTCGGGCGAGCTGCCGGGATACGGCTTCTCCAAGGTTATTTATCTGACCCTGCGCCAATTGGCTACGGTGACTCACGGCGGCTTCGGGCAATAGTATCGCTGCTTTCAGGTGGGTGCTCTGACATTGATTTTGAGGCGCTTCCATCAATTCGACGCGCAGTTGCACTCGTAAGCGGTTGTTTTCAATCTGCTCACTGATGAGTTGTACGGGCCCTGTCATCAGCTGTTGCATCAGACGGGTGCTGGTATCGGTAAGATGACCATCGACCATCTGCTGTGAGGATTCAATGCTGACACCGGCTTGCAGGCTGGCATAGCTGACGGCCTGCTCAATGGCTTCTGCGCGAGCTTTGGTGACGTTACCATTGACGATAACGGCCTCGCCCTGGGCGGTCACCCAGTCGGCTTGTGCCTGAATGCTCATAAGGAGCGCGCTGAAAACGAGGGCGGATTTTATCAATCCCATATGCCTGTCCTGCCACATCTCAAAGGGTTGAGGGTTCCATCCATTGGTGTCTTTGGCACAGGGCCTGCAAGCCATTTTAGTGCCGCCGCGGTGCATGCTGGATACCGGATGGTTCTGTCATGATACGGACTAAGCAAGTTACGTGCCGCCCCAGGCCTGGCATCCGCTGTGATTATGGTGTTTTAAAGTAAAGTAATTGCCACAGGTGCCGATAGTTGTGTAATGGAGTGGAAAGCCTGAAGATGGGTTTTCTTATTAATTTATATAAAATCATGGAGTTGTCTCTATGAAGGCGCGAATGGTCACTGCTCTGGCACTCGCTTTTGTATGGTTGCCTGCGATGGGGCAGCCCAAGGTTCCCCAGAGTGTATCCTATGGGGAAGACGGCTACCCACAACGGGAGCAAGTCAATGTTCTGGCACAGCAGATAGTCAATGAGCTGCTGCTGACCAACGACGTGCTTTCATCCACCGATCCCATCGTGGTGACAACCCCGGTAAACGTGGATGACATGACCCAAAGTGGCAGTTTTGCCCGCCAGTTGCAGCAGGGCATGATGGCCGCGCTGCATGCCCGGTACTTCAATGTGGTGGATACGGCTATCAGCCAAACCCTGAGAGTCACAGACAAAGGGGACTTGCTGCTGAGCCGTGACTGGCAAAAGCTGCGTGAAACTGCCCAGACCCAGCATGTGCTGGTGGCTACTTACAGCCTGGGGCGGGATGGGATGACAGTAAACAGCCGTCTGGTCGACATAGCCAATAACCGTGTGGTAGCGACATCTCAGTCGTTCAGTCGTCCGGGGGATCTCCGGGATTACCTGGGTTACTCCCAGCAAGTCGTTTCCAAAGACGGGCTGTTATATCGCCATGAAGCGCCGGGGCTGGACAGGGTCACTCTGCTTGGAGAAGACAAATGAAAAAGTGGATTAGCACCTGTTTGACCCTGGTGTTTTTAGCCGGGTGCGCCAGCAGTGATGACCGTTATGTGCAGTGGGAGACTGAGGCGCCAGCGAGTTTTCCCAAGCTGACCGCCATTGGCTATGCGCCTTTGGCAACCCAACCTGCGAAGACCCAGGCCGAAAAGGTGCTGATGGCCATGCAGGCCTCAAAGCTTGCGGCATACAGAGAGCTGGCAGAGCAGGTTTACGGTCAAAAAATCAGTGCCGGCGCCAGCGTGAACGACTGGGGCATGGGCAGTGACAGCATTAAAGCATCGGTATCTGGTGTCATCCGCGGCGCCAGAGTCGTTAAGGCCTATCCTGTTGGTGAGCATTATGTGACAGAGCTGGAACTGGATTTTGCGCGCGTGTGGGATATCTATCAGCAGCAGAATCGCCCCTCCAAGGTAAAGGAAGTGACTTACTTTTAAGGTTGGCACTCCCCTTAATCGCAGCCGCAGTAAAAAAGCCCCTGAGAATGGGGCTTTTTTATTGGGCGTTTTGTAGGCTATGTCGACATAGGCGCAGGTGGCAATAAAGCGCTTATACCCCGGGCGTGTCAGACTTCTATGCTGCTACCCAGAGTAGAGATGGTCGATGTTTTACCCTTATCCGTGTAGGTAAGGGAACTAGCGTTGCGACTTACCTGCAGCGCCTGTGCCAGCCGGTTAATGCTTGCCTGGCTGTGTTCAATAAGCTGCGCGTTGGCTTCGTTTTCCTGCTTACAGCGTGCAAGGGTGTGTTGAACCGATTCTACCTTGGCCGCCAGGGCGTTATCGTTTGTCAGCAGGCTGTGACCGGGATGAGCCGCCATGACATCATCATTTTGCTTCAGTCGTAACAGGGCAGAGGACTTGTGCTCTGCGATGGTCATCAGCTCAGATGCATTTTGGGCAATCAGGGCTGCACGTTCAGCTGCCATAGCAGCCAGAAGTTGCTCCAACAGGCTCTGTTGTGCATCGAGCAATTGATTGAGTTCATTAACGTGATCCATGGTGTTGCATCCCGGTTTTATTGACATCAGGGTTAGTGATTAAAGAATGCAAAAAGCCGGCCATAATCAAATGGCCGGCTTTGGATAGTTCCCAATCCGTGCTGGAAATCAGGCGTCTCGGCCTAATTCCTGTAATTCTGCTTCAAAGCTGGCGATATTGGCCGCGAGCTTTTCAGGGTCAATTTTATAACGGCCTTCAGCAATGGCTTGCTTGATTTCGGCCACTTTCTTTTGGTCAACTTCAGGCAGAGAAGACAGCTTTGACTGCACGCTTTGCAATTGCTGAGCCTGACTGGTGATCATCACCGAGTCGGCCTTTTGGGGTACCTGTGGCTGAGCGGTTTGTGCTGCCGATGCCTGGGCAGTGCGGGCACTGGTCAGTGGACTGCTGGTGTTGCCGACGCGGTTGGACGCGGCATTGTTTTTGGGTAATTCGATGGCCATTTCGGGCTCCAGTGTCACGGATTTGGGTTTCTTGAGGTTTATATCGGCCGCAGCCAGCAAAGCTTTAGGGTATTTTACATTTTGACTTCCACTTCGCCAACGCCGATGACAGTTGCCTCTAATACCCTGTTTGAGTTGATATTTCTAATCCTAACCCTATCGCCTTCGTTACCGTCGGCCAAGGCCTCGCCCTGGGTTTTTATCTCAAAGCTTGCTGATTTTGCGTAAATAGCTACCGCATCTCCCTTGCATACAAAACACAGGTTGTCGGCAAAGATGGGGGCATCCTGGGGGATACGGCGCTTAACCCGCGATCCATAAAGGGGCTGTAAGTGCGAAAATTGTTGGCCACGCAGGAGAGTTTTGTCGACATATCTGACTTCGATGCTCTCTGCGTCCAGCAAATCGCCGTTACCCAGCGGGCGTTTGGCCACCACCACAGGGAAAAGCACTTCTGCGCGGACTGAAAGGTACATCTGCCAAGGATAGTCCAGATCCGGGCTGACACAGCTTATACGCACTGTATTGTTACGGGAAATGGGTCTGTCGGTGGCGAGTCTTGCTGATACAGGTCCTTCACATCGGGGCAGATTCCCCCGGCTCTCCAGGCTTTGGGCCTGTACGTTTATTTTGGCGTTCGCCGGTGCATCAATTTTTTCAATAACCACGGCTTCAGCCGCCGAAGCGATGGCCGATATACTCGGGATGTGAGGTTCTTCTGCGATTGATACCTTGGGTAGCATCGTCAGGATCACCAAAACTTGTGCTAACTTTACTTTCATAATGAACAGACTAGCGTGTGGCGCCAGATTACACCTATACTTTCATTCAGCACCAAAGTACCTCGTCCAAGCGCTTAGACGGGCCGTCAGAAGTTTGACGAAGTTGGGGCAAGGGTTGTCGGTGACAATAACAAAAGCAATTTACATGCCTATGCTCCGAGGTGATCGGGGCGTCATTCCATCAAGACCACTAAGGCGAACTTATGTCGAGCATTCTTGAGTCAGTCAACAAGCGTACCCAACTGGTGGGGCAAAACCGATTGGAGCTGCTGCTGTTCAAGCTGAACGGCCGTCAGCGCTTCGGTATCAACGTCTTTAAAGTAAAAGAAGTTTTGCAGTGCCCACCCCTGACAGGATTACCCAAGCTCAATCCATTCGTGCGCGGTGTGGCCCATATTCGTGGTACCACCATTTCTGTGATTGATCTCAGCGCGGCCACCGGTGGCAAACCCATCGAGAATATTCAGAACTGCTTTATTATTATCTCTGAATATAACCGTAGTGTTCAGGGCTTTTTGGTGAATTCAGTCGAGCGCATCATCAACATGAACTGGGAAGCCATAATGCCGCCGCCTCAGGGCGCTGGTCGCTACTCCTATTTAACAGCGGTCACCGAGATTGATGGAGAGCTGGTAGAAATCCTGGACGTTGAAAAAATTCTTGATGAAATCAGTCCGGTCCGTACCGCCATCAGTGAAGACACAGATGCACAGTTAACGATTGATCGTGGGCAGCACTTCCACATCATGGTGATTGATGACTCTGCGGTGGCGCGTAAGCAAATCATTCGTGCGCTCACCTCCCTCGAGCTACAGATTGACACGGCAAAAGATGGCCGTGAAGCACTGGAAAAGCTGAAAGCCATTTCGGCGGAAATGACCAACGTGGCTCACGAGATCCCACTGATTATCTCCGATATCGAGATGCCGGAAATGGACGGTTATACCCTGACCGCCGAAATCCGTGATGACCCCAAACTCAAAGATATCAAGGTGATTTTGCACACGTCGCTGAGCGGTGTGTTTAATCAGGCGATGGTTCAGAAAGTGGGTGCCAACGACTTTATTGCCAAGTTCAATCCCGACGAACTGGCCGCTGCGGTTAACAAGCACCTGAGTATCTGAGCAGGATGGCATTCCCCTTGGGCGGGGTTATACTCCTCCAAGGGCGCTTGTATTCAGGCACTGGATAATGTATAAAGCAGCGCTTATTTTTGGGGAATAAAATCAGAAGGTTAACCAGTTATTGAGTTAATTTTCTCTATCAGGTGCAGGATGAGAAACGGTGTCAGACAAATCACTGGCTGAAGCGGAATATAATCAATTCAGGTTGTTCCTTGAACAACACAGCGGCATAGTGCTTGGCGAAAACAAGCAGTATCTGGTCCGCAGCCGCCTTGCGCCTCTGATGGGCAAATACAACCTGCCTTCGTTATCAGAAGTGGTCAAACATTCAATGAAACCCACAGAGCGGCAACTGCGCGCCGAGGTCATTGATGCCATGACTACCAACGAAACACTGTGGTTTCGTGATAAATACCCCTTCGAATTGCTCGCCAATGCGCTGCTGCCTGACTATGCCAAGCTTGGCAGGCCGCTTAAAATTTGGTCTGCCGCTTGTTCTTCAGGGCAAGAGCCTTATTCGCTGGCGATGACTATCCTCGAATATCAGCAAAAACGTCCGGGCGGCTTGCCCGCAGGCGCATCGATTCAGGCAACGGATTTATCTCCCTCAATGCTGGAGCGTTGTAAACAGGCCGAATACGATAGCCTGGCGCTGGGACGGGGCTTATCGGATGAACGAAAAAGAGCATTTTTCGACACCCTGCCAAGCGGCAATATGCGGGTTAAAGACAATGTGCGGCGTATGGTGAGTTTCCGGGCACATAACCTGCTGGAAAGCTATGCCTTGCTGGGTAAGTTTGACATCATCTTTTGCCGTAATGTGCTCATTTACTTTGCCCCTGAGGCAAAGGCAAAAATACTGCGGCAATTTGCTGCCGCTCTCAATCCCAAGGGCATCCTGTTTCTTGGCGCTTCCGAGTCCATTGCTGGTTTGACCGATGAATTTGACATGGTGCGCTGCAACCCGGGTATTTACTACCAGAAGAAGACATAGCCGAATAACCTAATGAATAAAAACAAAAAAGCCGACTTTGCCAAGTCGGCTTTTTTGTTGTCTGTCATCTGCATGGCGGAACGCCCCAGATTTGGCACACGAATTGCTTTTCATCTGCCATCATGGCGTGGAGGCAATTTTATGGCGATCAGTTTCGATAAGGCGCTTGGGGTGCATCAGTTTACCCTTGGCATCAGAGCAGAGCGGGCGGAAGTCCTCTCAAGCAATATCGCCAACGCCGATACCCCCCATTACAAAGCACGGGATGTGAACTTTGCCGATGCGTTGCAGGCGGCACGCAGCCACCAGCGTGGCATGCAAATGGCTCAAACCAGCGAAGGGCATTTTGACTTGCAAGCTCTGAGCCGACAGCACGTGCAGTTCCGTGTCCCCAATCAGCCCGACACAGGCGATGGCAACACGGTGGATATTCAGCAGGAACAATCTGCCTTTATGCAAAATGCGCTGGAATATCAGATGTCGCTGGGCTTTCTGGAAGGCAAGTTCAACGGTATGAAAAAGGCCATTAAAGGAGACTGACAATGAGCTTGTTTAATATCTTCAATGTGTCTGGCTCCGGCATGAGCGCGCAATCGGTTCGCCTCAACACCACCGCCAGCAACATTGCCAACGCCGACTCAGTGTCCAGCAGCGTCGATAAAACCTACCGGGCGCGTCATCCCGTGTTTGAGGCTGAACTTGCCAAAGCCAGCCAGCAGCAATCTGCACGAGGTGTGAATGTCAAAGGCATAGTCGAAAGCGATAAGCCGCTGCAAAAAGAATACAATCCGGACCATTCCATGGCGGATGCCGATGGCTTTATTTACAAACCCAATGTGAACGTGATGGAAGAAATGGCCGACATGATATCCGCTTCGCGTTCGTACCAAATGAATGTCCAGGTGGCCGATACCGCCAAGAGTATGCTGATGCAGACTTTGAGAATGGGCAAATAACGGATGTGGCGCTAAGGAGGTAAGCCGTGAGTTTTCTTAACTCTATCAGTCAGGCATCGGCGGCCCAGTCAACCCAGAGCACGGGAAATCCCTTTCTGGACAGTGTCAGGTTGCAGACCAAAGAAGCAGTGCCAGAGGCCAAAAAACAGGAATTGACCCAAGAGGACTTTTTCGCCCTCTTGTCGCAGCAGTTGTCGATGCAGGATCCGTTCAAGCCGGTTGAAAACGACCAGATGATTGCCCAGATGGCGTCTTTCTCTACCGTGGACGGTATCGCCAATTTGAACGAGCACATTGTGAATCTGAATACCGTGATGACCTCCAGTCAGGCCCTGCAGGCATCGGGTTTGGTGGGACAGAAGGTGCTGATCCCATCGGCATCTGGTCATGTATCCGCTGAAGAGCCCAACCTCAAGGGCGTTATCAGTACCTCCAAGCCCATTGAGACAATCATGGTGCGCATTGAAGATGCCAAGGGGCAGTTGGTGAAAACCTTCAGTGTCGATGGCAGTGATGGCGGCAACATTGATGTGAATTGGGATGGCCTCGACGCCGAAGGTAAACCCGTTGCCGACGGTACTTACACCATCAAGGCCAGTGGTCGGGTCGATGGTAAGGCCGAGGAATTACCGGTTTCAACTTATGCCCACGTGACCAGCGTGTCGCTTGGGACTGCAGCAACAGGCGCCATTCTTAACTTGCGTGGCATTGGCGGCATTAAACTATCGGATGTTCTGGCTGTGGCTGAGAGCTGATCCAGAAAACCAGACTAAAGAGGTAACTGACTTATGTCTTTCAATATCGCACTCAGTGGCATTGCTGCCGCCCAGAAAGATTTGAACACCACTGCCAACAACATCGCCAACGTCAACACCACGGGCTTTAAAGAGTCTCGTGCTGAGTTTGCCGATGTGTATGCGGCGTCGATTTTCTCCAACAGCAAAACTCAGGTGGGTGGTGGCGTGACCACCACTCAGGTGGCGCAGCAGTTCCATCAGGGCAGTTTGCAGTTCACGAGTAATGCGCTGGATTTGGCCATCAGTGGCGGCGGTTTTTTTGTGACGTCGGCCGACCCTTCGGCCCGTGATTACAGTTTCACCCGCGCTGGTGCATTTAAGGTCGATAGCAACAACTACCTGGTGGATTCCGCAGGTAACTTCCTGCAAACCTTCCCGGTGGATAAATTCGGTAACTCCACCTCCGTGAGTTTGACCACTACCCGTCCGGTACAAATTCCCGACACTGCCGGCAGCCCACTGATGACCGAGAACGTGGGGATTCAGATGAACCTGAACGCCGGAGAAAAAACCAAGGACCCTGCGGCATTTGATCCAGATGATCCAACCACATTCAACAACTCAACCTCGTCCACCATTTATGACTCCCTGGGTGAGCCACATATTTTGACCACTTACTTTGTACGGCCCAACGATGGTGCCTACACAGGGGAAAACAACTGGGTGGCTTACTATGCGCTCGATGGTCAACCTGTGAATCTTGGCAGTGGTGCGGGCACATACCAAACGGATACTGACGGTGACGGCGTCCCGGACACACCAGCAACCGCTCAAACCACGGGGGGCTGGACTGGTGCCGTACTGACCTTTAACAGCACTGGTACTTACACTGGAACCAATCCAGCGACCATCACTACAGAACCCCTGGGGATTGGTGGTGCCGGCATTCTGGGGCCCGGCGCCGATGGCAACCAAACCATTACCATTAATTTTGCCAACCCGACTCAGTACGCCTCTGCCTTTGAGGTGACCGAACTGACTCAGGATGGTACTACTGTCGGTCGCCTGACCAACGTGGAAGTGGGTGAAGATGGCCTGATTAAAGCCGCCTACAGCAATGGAAGTACAGTGCCCCTTGGCCGCGTTGCTTTGGTGCGTTTCGCCAACGA
Source organism: Shewanella sp. FJAT-52076 (assembly GCF_019457455.1). Lineage (NCBI taxonomy): Bacteria > Pseudomonadati > Pseudomonadota > Gammaproteobacteria > Alteromonadales > Shewanellaceae > Shewanella > Shewanella sp. FJAT-52076. The sequence goes on along the minus strand of NZ_CP080415.1, from coordinate 2,759,783 downwards.
GCAGGGGCTGACTCAGGTGGGTAACACCTCCTGGAAAGAAAGCCTGGCATCGGGCACAGCTCTTGCGGGAGAAGCTAACAGTGGTACTTTTGGCGCTATTCGTTCGGCGGCGCTTGAACAGTCCAACGTGGATTTAACCACAGAGTTGGTTGATCTGATTTCGGCGCAGCGTAACTTCCAGGCCAACAGCCGAACATTGGAAGTGAACAACACGCTGCAGCAGACCATTCTGCAGATCCGTTAAGGTTTTCTCTCCTTGGTTGCCGCCTTCGGGCGGCAATTTTTTGCCTGTTTACGTCCCCCTTATCGTCCTTATCCTCGCCTTCCCAGCCCTTGCAGGACTCGTTCTTGGTTAATTGGCATGCAGTTTGCTTTGCTGAGTGCATGCTAGATCTTTGACGGAGCCCAGCGTGGACAAATTTCTCTATATCGCCATGAGTGGTGCCAAGCAGAATCTTAATTCGCTTTCCATTCGGGCCAACAACCTGGCCAACGCCAACACAGATGGCTTTAAGGCCGATTTGGAGCAATCCCGCTCCATGCAAGCCTTTGGAGAGGGATTGCCCACCCGGGTATTCGCCATGACCGAAAATCCCCAGGCCAGCTTCCGTCACGGCCCCATTAACAGTACCGCCCGGGATCTGGACATTGCCGTAAAAGGCGATGGCTGGATAGCAGTGGAAGATGCCGATGGCAACGAGGCCTATTCACGTGCCGGTAGCCTGAAATTTGACGAAACCGGTTTGCTGACCAATTCACAGGGGCGCCCTGTGATGGGCGATGCGGGCCCAATCGTTCTGCCACTGCCCATCGATAAGGTGGAAATTGCCCAGGATGGCACCATCACGGTTCGGCCTCAGGGGGCGACTGCCGAAGTGGTGGAAGAGGTGGCCCGGATCAAACTGGTAAACCCCGGTAATCAAAACCTGATGCGCGGTGACGATGGTCTGTTTCGGATGATGAATGGAACGACTGCACCACAGGATGAAACCGTGGCTCTGGAGAGCCGCGCAGTGGAAGGCAGTAACGTCAACCCCGTCGAAGAGATGGTGGCCCTGATTGATATCCAGCGGCAGTTTGAGCTGCAGGTAAAAATGATGAAAACCGCAGAAGAAAACGATAAAGCTTCTGCACAACTCGTACGTATTGGCTAAGGAGACAGGATTATGCATCCCGCATTATGGATAAGTAAAACTGGCTTAGATGCTCAGCAAACGGATATCGCCGTGATATCCAACAACGTCGCCAACGCCAGTACCGTCGGCTACAAGAAAAGCCGCGCCGTGTTTGAAGACCTGCTCTATCAAACTGTAAATCAGGCAGGCGGGATCAGCGCGTCCAATACCAAGTTACCCAATGGCCTGAACATAGGCGCCGGCACCAAGGTGGTGGCGACCCAAAAGATGTTTACTCAGGGCAACATGCTCACCACGGATAACGCGCTGGACATGATGATTGAAGGCCCTGGCTTTTTTGAAATTCAGTTGCCGGATGGCACCACAGCCTACACCCGTAACGGTCAATTCTCACTGGACGATACCGGCCAGATAGTTACGCCCGGCTCCGGTTATGTGCTTCAGCCAGCCATCACCATTCCCGATAACGCCACCAGTATCACCGTGTCTGCCGAAGGGGAAGTGTCAGTAAAAACTCCAGGGGCCGCCGAAAGCCAGATTGTGGGGCAGCTGACCCTGTCTGACTTTATCAATCCCTCTGGCCTTGACCCCATAGGTCAGAACCTATACCTGGAAACCGGTGCCAGCGGCACACCTATTCAGGGTACCGCCTCATTGGATGGCATGGGGGCGATTCGTCAGGGAGCACTTGAAACCTCCAACGTGAATGTGACCGAGGAGCTGGTCAATCTCATCGAAAGTCAACGCATCTATGAAATGAACTCCAAGGTGATTTCAGCGGTGGATCAGATGCTGGCTTACGTTAACCAGAATCTGTAAGAGGCGATGGTTATGCTCAGATACCTTATGGTTGGTTCGCTGCTGGTGCTCGCAGGATGCGCCAGTACAGAACACAAACCCATTCCGGACGATCCTTACTATGCCCCTGTGGTGCCTGAAGAGCCGCCGGTCGCATTGGAACCTACGGGCTCTATTTTCCTCGACTCACAGGCGGCAAGCCTGTACACGGATATCCGAGCCCACAGGGTAGGGGACATCATTACCGTGGTGCTCACCGAGTCTACCCAGGCAACCAAGAGCGCCAACAATGAAATCAAAAAAGGCTCGGATCTCAATATGGATGCCATCCAGGCTCTTGGCGGCCCGGTCACCATCAGTGGTAATCCGCTGAGTCTGGGGTATTCCGACAGCATGAACACTAAGCGTGAGGCTGACGCGGATCAAAGCAACAGTCTCAGAGGCAATATCTCTGCCCATGTGCTTCAGGTGCTGTCCAATGGCAACCTGGTTATTCGCGGTGAAAAGTGGATAAGCATCAACAACGGCGACGAGTTTATTCGGGTCACCGGGGTTATCCGGCCCCAGGACATCACCACAGACAACAAAGTGGAATCCACCCGGGTGGCCAATGCCCGTATTCAATACAGCGGCACTGGCACCTTTGCCAATTCGCAGCAGGTGGGCTGGCTCAGTCAGTTCTTCCTCAGCGATTGGTGGCCCTTTTAAAGGAGCTTGGACATGAACATCAAGGTTCTGCTTGCCGTGGCCCTGCTGGCCATGACGGTGCCGGTCAAAGCCGAGCGCATTAAAGATATCGCCGCCGTTCAGGGCGTGCGAAGTAATCAGTTGATTGGTTATGGATTGGTGGTGGGTTTGCCGGGCACCGGTGAAAAGGCGAACTACACCGAGCAAACCTTTACCACCATGCTGAAAAACTTCGGCATTAATTTGCCGACCAACGTAAAACCCAAGATTAAAAACGTGGCCGTAGTGGCAGTGCATGCCGATATGCCACCTTTCATCAAACCCGGCCAGACCCTGGATGTCACAGTGTCCAGCATAGGCGAAGCCAAGAGCCTGCGTGGTGGAACCCTGTTGCAAACCTTCCTTAAAGGGGTGGATGGCAATATTTACGCCATTGCCCAGGGCAGCATGGTGGTGTCCGGTTTCAGCGCCGAAGGGCTGGACGGCTCAAAGGTTATCCAGAATACCCCAACAGTGGGGCGTATCCCCAACGGCGCCCTGGTGGAGCGGGCAGTACCGTCTGCCTTTGCCCATGGAGATTTCCTTACCTTTAACCTGCACCGCGCCGACTTCTCCACCGCCAAGCGGATGGCCGATGCCATCAACGACTTGCTTGGGCCGGAAATGGCTCGTGCACTCGATGCAGCCTCGGTTCAGGTGTATGCCCCAAGGGATGCCTCACAGCGGGTGTCATTTCTCGCGACACTGGAGAACGTCGAAGTAGAGCCTGCCGATGAGTCTGCCAAGGTGATTGTGAATTCGCGCACCGGCACCATAGTCGTTGGCCAGAATGTGAAGTTATTGCCCGCGGCGGTGACCCATGGCGGTCTGACCGTGACCATTGCCGAAAATCAGCAGGTGTCACAACCCAATGCCCTGGCCGGTGGCGACACCGTGGTAACCAACCAAAGCACCATAGATGCGTCTCAGGCCAATAGCCGTATGTTCCTGTTTAATCCGGGCACCAGCTTGGATGAATTGGTCAGGGCCGTGAATCTGGTTGGCGCTGCGCCTTCGGACGTACTGGCTATTCTTGAAGCGTTAAAGATGGCAGGCGCCTTGCATGGTGAGCTTATCGTCATTTGATTCTTGTCGGAAAATTGGCAACTCACCATGGAAAAGCTTTCAAACGCTTCACATTTCCTCGACATCGGTGGCCTGGACAAATTAAGAGCCCAGGCCAAGGCCGATGACAAGGCAGCCCTGCGGGAAGTTGCCAAGCAGTTCGAGGGGATTTTTGTGCAGATGCTGATGAAAAGCATGCGTGATGCCAATGCCGTGTTTGAATCCGACAGCCCGTTCAACAGCCAGTACACCAAGTTTTATGAGGAAATGCGCGATCAGCAGATGGCTGTCGACATGTCCCAAAAGGGCATGCTGGGACTGGTGGATTTGATGGTGCAGCAGCTATCTCCTCAGGATAGCCCCATCACACCGTCATCTGTGCTGGGTGGCGATAAGCGTTTTGATATGGGGGGGGCCCCCATGATGCTGCGCCGTGACAAGGCTGCTGAGGCCAGTGAGGCCAATCAGGCAAAGGCGCCACTCGAAGGGGTTAGTGCGCGTCAGATGGCTGAACCTCAACTCGCTGCGATGAACGCTGATATGGCCACAAGCATGGGTTTCCATGAAGCCCCGGCTCTGGATGCACCAACAGCCGTATCGGCTTCTGCTTCCAGCGCAGCTGCGCCCATATTCGACCAATTGCTCGCCGGGAAGCAAACCCCCAGCAAGCAGCTGGAAAGTGAGCGGGACAATCCGAGTTTTGAAAGCCGTCAGGATTTTATTCGTGCCCTGATGCCGCTGGCGAATGAAGCTGCCAAGCGTCTTGGTACCAAGCCTGAGGTGCTGATTGCCCAATCGGCACTGGAAACCGGTTGGGGCCAGAAGCTCGTAAGAAGACCCGACGGCAGCATGAGCAATAACCTGTTCAACATCAAAGCCGACAGGCGCTGGGAAGGGGAAAAAGCGGCCATCAATACCCTGGAATTTGAGCAGGGCGTCGCGGTACGTCAACGAGCCGACTTCCGGGTTTACGACACCCTGGAGCAAAGCTTCAACGATTTTGTCGACTTCCTGAAAAGCGGCGATCGCTACGGTGATGCCCTCAAACAAGCGGCAAGACCTGCATCCTTCGTGCAGGGTTTACAAAATGCCGGGTATGCCACGGACCCTCAATATGCCGACAAGGTGATGCGGGTAATGCAGGCGGTAACGTCTGAAATCAAGGCCATGGCCCTTGGCAACTGACCCTGACAGGCGGAGAAAGAAATGAGCATAGATTTATTGAACATCGCCCGGACCGGGGTACTGGCATCTCAGGCACAGCTCGGAGTCACCAGTAACAACATTGCCAACGTCAATACCGAAGGCTATAACCGCCAGGTTGCGACCCAGGCCACTCACCTGTCGCAGCGCTCCGGTAACAGTTTTTATGGCACGGGCACCTATGTCTCCAGTGTCAAACGGGTGTACAACGAATATGCCGCCCGCGAGTTGCGCATCGGCCAAACGGCAAAAGGTGCCGCCGAAGTCAGCCACACCAAAATGAGTGAACTCGATCAGCTGTTTTCCCAGATTGGCAAGGCTATCCCCCAGTCGCTTAACGATATGTTCAAAAACATCAACAGCCTGGCAGATTTGCCATCGGATCTGGGCATCCGTGGCGGTGTACTGGGTTCTGCCCAGCAGATGGCCAGCGCCATCAATGAGATGCAACGTCAGCTTGAAGGGCAGATGAAGCAAACCCATGAGCAGATTGATGCCATCACGACCCGCGTCAACGAAATCAGCACTGAGCTTGCCAATATCAATCGTGAGTTGATGAAAACCATGGGCGAAGACATGCAGCTGCTGGATAAGCAGGATGCGCTGATCATGGAGTTGAGCGAATATGCCCAGGTGAATGTGATACCTCTGGAAAATGGTGCCAAAAGCATCATGCTGGGTGGCGCTGTGATGTTGGTGTCTTCAGAAGTGGCCATGAGCTTAGGGACGGCGCAGGGCGATCCATATTCAGACGAACTCAGGCTCACTGCGACCACCGGCACCTCAACGTTGGTTGTCGACCCTTCAAAACTGGGCGGACAGCTTTCGGCGTTGTATGAATTCAGGGATAAAACCCTTATTCCCGCTGAAAATGAACTTGGCCAGTTATCGCTTGGTATTGCCAATGCCTTTAACGAGGCGCAGAAGGCCGGATTTGACATGAATGGTCAGGTCGGCAGCAATATATTCCTTGATATCAACGACCCGCTCATCGCCCAAAGCCGTGTAGGCCAGTATGGCAGCAATACGGGGACTGCTTCTCTCAGTGTGTCGGTGGAAGATGTGGGAGCACTCTCTGGCAGTGCCTACGAGCTTAAATACACAGCCCCGGGTACCTATGAGTTAACCGATACCCTTACAGGCGATGTGACGCCACTGACCTTAAGTGGTTCCACCCTCACAGGTGGCGCTGGTTTTAACATCAACATCGATGCAGGCGCTTTTGCCGACGGTGACAGGTTCCTTATTCGGCCCACCTCAGGGGCAGCTGCGCAGATGTCGGTAGTGATGACAGATCCCAAAGGCATTGCCGCGGCGGCACCCAAGATTACCGCCGATACAACGAATTCGGGTAACACCAAGGTTGCTGTTACCAGCATCGATAATCGGCTGGCGGCCAACTTCCCGGTGACCGGCAGTGAGCTGACCTTTACTCTCAATACCGGTGCCAATACCTATGATGTCACCGCTGCCGACGGCACAGTGCTTGCGGCCGGTGTGGCATACACGCCGCCTTCCATCAGCGCCTTTGGCTTTACCTTTGAGATAGAGTCCGCAGGGGCTGCCACTGACAGTTTTACCTTTGATCTCAGCTACGGCGAAGGTGACAACACCAACGCCCTGGCCATGGCGCAATTGGCTGATACCAAACTGATGAACGGCGGTAAGTCCACCCTCATTGATGTGTTCGAAAAAACCAAGCAGCAGATTGGCTCAGGCACCAAGGCTGCCGAAGTACGCTTGGAGTCTGCCGAAGCCATTTACCAGCAGGCCTATGGGCGGGTTCAGGAGGTATCCGGCGTCAACCTGGATGAAGAGGCGGCCAATTTGCTGCGATTCCAACAGTCGTATCAGGCGTCGGCACGCATTATGACCACGGCCCAACAAATCTTTGACACCCTGTTTGCGTCGGTGCGTTAAGAGGATTGAGTGATGCGTATTTCTACCTCGCAAATGTTTACCCAGAACACCAATAACATACTGCAAAAGCAGACAGAGACCGCGAAGCTGCTAGAGCAGTTGTCCAGTGGCAAGAAGGTGAATACCTCGGGTGACGACCCAGTGGCGGCCCTGGGCATTGACAACCTGAACCAGCAGCAGGCGCTGGTGGATCAATTTCTAAAGAACATTGACTACGCCAAAAATCATTTGGGTATAGCCGAAAGTAAACTTGGCAGCGCAGAAGAACTTGTGACCGGTGTGCGTGAGCAAATTCTGCGGGGTGTGAATGGTGGTCTATCGCCCTCCGAGCGGCAAATGATTGCCGATGAGATGCGTGGCAGCCTTCAGGAACTGCTGAATGTGGCAAATACCCGGGATGAATCGGGCAACTTTATGTTTTCCGGTTTTAAAACAGACACTGAGCCCTTTGCCTTCGATGGTGCCGGTAACATGGTTTACAGCGGTGATACCGGCGTGCGTGACGCCATGATTTCCCGAGGTATTGCCATGGGAACCAATGTGCCCGGCGATATGGCGTTTATGACGTCACCTAACGCCCTTGGCGATTATGCCGTCAATTATTTGTCGACCCAGGCGGGTGATTTTAAGGTTCAAAGCGCTGCAATAACCAATCCGGCAGCCCATGTGGAAGACACTTATACCTTTAATTTTATTGATAATGGTGCTGGCGGCGTGAACCTGGAAGTCCGTGACAGTGCAAATGGACTGGTCACCACAGTGAACAACTTTGATGCCACCAATCCTGTGAGTTTCAACGGGATAGACGTCAAGCTTGAAGGTACGCCCGCTGCAGGCGACAGCATTTCCCTGGCCCCTCAGGCCGAAGTCAGCATTTTCGACACCATTAATAAGGCAATCGCCCTGATAGAGGACGATAGCCGCATGAATTCTCCCGCTGGAAAGGCTGAGTTGGCACAACTCTTGAATAATACTGACAGCGGATTGAATCAGCTCAGCACCGCCAGAAGCGTGGCAGGTAATAACCTCAAGAGCCTTGAGAGTTACGCCGGACGACACGCCGAAGAGCAGGTCGTCAATACCTCGGCGCTGTCATTGCTGGAAGATCTGGATTACGCAACGGCGATTTCGGAATTTGAGAAGCAACAGCTTGCATTGAACGCAGTCTCCAACGTGTTTAGCAGAGTTGGTTCTGTGTCCCTGTTCGACTACTTGTAGCGGCAGGCACAGCCACTCACTGGAAGCAATTTTGTTAACTAATTTAGCCAAGCTCCAAGCCTTGGCGGTAACACTAGGAAGAGGAACTCAACATGGCTATTACTGTTAATACCAATGTGACCTCCATGAAGGCCCAAAAGAACCTGAACATGTCCAGTGGTCAGTTGGCGACTTCCATGGAGCGTCTGTCATCCGGTTTGCGCATCAACAGCGCGAAAGACGACGCCGCCGGCTTGGCAATTTCTAACCGTCTGAACAGCCAGGTGCGCGGTTTGGAAGTGGGCATGCGCAATGCCAACGATGGTATCTCCATCGCCCAGATTGCTGAAGGTGCGATGCAAGAGCAAACCAACATGCTCCAGCGTATGCGTGACCTGTCCATCCAGGCCGAAAACGGTGCCAACAGCACCGATGATCTGCAGGCGATTCAGGATGAAATTGATCAGCTGATCACCGAAATCACCGCTATCGGTGACTCCACTGCCTTTGGTAACACCAAGCTGATGACCGGTGACTTCTCTGCCGGTAAGTTGTTCCAGGTTGGTCACCAGGAAGGCGAGGATGTGATCATCAAGGTAAGTGAAAATAACGCCGGTTCCCTGTCAGTTAATGCCGTTGATATCACTTCCTCTGCGGGCCGTAACTCGTCTTTGAATCGCATTGATGAGGCAATCAAAAACATCGACACTCAGCGTGCGGCGCTTGGTGCGGTGCAAAACCGTCTGGCTCACAACATCAGTAACAGCGCCAATACCCAGGCTAACGTTGCCGACGCCAAGAGCCGTATTGTGGATGTGGATTTCGCCAAAGAAACCTCTGCCATGACCAAAAACCAGGTACTGCAGCAGACTGGTTCGGCGATGTTGGCCCAGGCCAACCAGTTGCCACAGGTTGCCCTGTCTCTGCTCGGCTGATATTTAACAGGCATCAGTACGCGGCGATGCCTGCCAGGCGGCAATTTTTTGCCACTGGTCAGGCTGGCCGCGCTGTTTTTTATAGAGCAAATATTTGAGTTATAAAAAAAATTTAAAAAAAGTCAGAATTTTTCAAAAAAGCCCTAAAGGATAAAAAGACGCTGCCGCTAAATATACTGTAACGAGTATGACCGCCTGGCTGAACAAGACAGGCTAGTCCTGAGCCAGGTAACCAAGAGGAATCGATCATGGCCATTACAGTAAACACCAACGTCACTTCAATGAAGGCGCAAAAGAACCTGACCTTGTCTAACCGTGATCTGGCAACCTCCATGGAGCGTCTGTCTTCAGGTCTGCGCATCAACAGCGCCAAAGATGACGCCGCAGGTCTTGCCATCTCCAACCGTCTGAACAGCCAGGTTCGCGGTCTGGAAGTGGGTATGCGTAACGCCAACGACGCTATCTCCATCGCTCAGATTGCTGAAGGTGCGATGCAGGAGCAGACCAACATGCTGCAGCGTATGCGTGACCTGGCCATCCAGGCTGAAAACGGTGCCAACAGCTCAGATGACCTGTCTGCACTGAAGGCCGAAATGGATGAGCTGGCGACTGAAATCACCGCTATCGGTAACACCACAGCTTTCGGTAACACCAAGCTGATGACCGGTACTTTCTCCGCCGGTAAGCTGTTCCAGGTAGGTCACCAGGATGGCGAAGACGTTACCATTAAGGTTAACGAAAACAACGCTGGCACCTTGTCTGTTAACTCGCTGACTGTACTGACTTCTGCAGGTCGAAATTCCGCGATTGGCAAAATCGACGATGCAATCAAGAACATCGATACACAGCGCGCTTCTCTCGGTGCTATCCAAAACCGTCTGGCCCACAACATCAGCAACAGTGCCAACACTCAGGCCAACGTAGCTGACGCCAAGGCACGTATCGTGGATGTGGATTTCGCCAAAGAAACCTCTACCATGACCAAGAATCAGGTTCTGCAACAAACCGGTTCTGCCATGCTGGCCCAGGCCAACCAGTTGCCTCAAATCGCCCTGTCTCTGCTGTAATTTCTCAGGGATTGAAGCACGGCAGGGGGAGGTTCGGCAACGGATCTCCCTTTGCCATATCTGGAAATCAGTCATGATATCCCGACTTGTTCGCGATATCTGGCCGGAAAGGTATGAGGTGAGGTATGGATATTGCATTAGCTGGCGCCACATTGCCACAGCAGCATCAGCGGGCTGAGCTCGCAGCGACACCTGTCAAACCTTTGGCACCGAAGGATGCGGAGCTTAATCGCGCTGATATTGCCCAACCGGTAGACGCCGGCCAGGCAAATGCCAAAGCACAGGAAGAGAAACAACAGGCTGAAGCTGAAAAAGAACAACTGGCTGCTGTCGCAGAAGAGATGTCCAGTATGATGTCTATGATGCGAAAGGGGTTGGAGTTTCGGGTGGATGAGTCATCCGGGCAACCTGTAGTCAGTGTGCTGGATATAGCATCGGGAGACGTCATCAGGCAGATCCCAAGTGAAGAAGCACTTAAAATTGCCCAAAAATTATCAGAGGTCACCGGGCTTCTAATGAAAACAGAGGCTTGAGGTGCACCCGTAATACGAGGTCGATATGGCATTAACTGCAACCGGAATTGGCTCTAATCTGCCCATAAACGACATGGTTTCGGCCATTGTCAACGCAGAGAAAGCGCCCAAGGAAGCTCTGTTCAACCGAACAGAGGACACCATCAATGCCAAGGTTTCTGCCATAGGTACCTTAAAGAGTGAACTGGCCAAATTTCAGGATGCCCTGAAAAAGCTGCAAAAGGGCAGTGAACTCAGTATTCGTAAAGTCTCCACTGGAGACAGTCTCTATTTTAAAGCGACTGCTGACAAATTTGCCCAAAGTGGCACTTATTCCATCAAAGTTGAACAGTTGGCGTTTTCACACAAGGTTGCGGGTACCAATACCGCTGCGGCAACCGATACCGTGGGAGAAGGGCGTCTTGACTTCACTGTGAATGGAGAAAGCTTTGGCGTTGATGTTGACGCTGCCGACGATTTAAATGCCATTGCCAAAAAAATTAATGATGCCAGCGACAATAAAGGCGTAATTGCGACCGTCATTACCAGTGATGCGGGCAGTCGCCTGGTATTTTCTTCAGAAGAAACAGGTACAGCCAATCAGGTTAGCGTGACAGCCACTGATACTTCGGGCACAGGTCTTAACGACATGTTCAATGGCGTCAATCTGTCTGAGCTGCAAGTGGCACAAGACGCTATTTTGTACGTTGATAATCAAAAAATCACATCCGCCAGTAATGAGGTGAAAGGCGCCATCACGGGTGTGACTTTGGAATTGACCAAGGCCGATATTGGAGAGGTCGGGACTCTGACTATCTCTCAGGATGACGAAGCGGTGAAGGCGAATGTGTCCAGCTTCGTAGATTCCTATAACTCTTTGATTGATTCTATCAATAAGCTTTCCTCCTACGATGCGGACAAGAAAAAGGCTGCTGCATTGCAGGGTGACTCCATGATTCGTTCTCTGGAGTCGCAGCTGCGTAAGATGGTCAGTGAGCGGGTCGATGTGGATGGGAAAACGGTTGCTCTCTATGACATGGGGATTAAAACCGACCGCTATGGCAAGCTGGAAATTGACAGTGCCAAGCTGGATAAGGCCATCGCCGAAGACATGAGCTCACTGGAAGGTTTGTTTTCAACGGAAGATACTGGCCTTGCAAATCGTTTTTCGGATCTCGCCAGCACCTACACCAAGGCTGGTGGTGTTATCAGTACCCGTAACGATACATACAACAGTGAAAAGCAGCGGCTTGATGATCAGCGGGAAGCCTTCACCCGTAAGATGGATGCATTGGAAGCACGGTTGTTTAAACAGTTTAATGCGATGGATTTGGTGGTTGCGAGCCTCAACCAGCAAACCAATGGTCTGATTGACAGACTGAACTCGCTCCCTGGCGTGATAAAAGACTAAACTGAATTTGAGCGCCAACCGGAGAACGACATGCACGAACTGGAAGTACTCAATAAAAGTTTAATTTTATTGTTTGAAAAGCTGGAGAAAACGACAGCTGAAGATGAAAGTGCTGATGACTTGGTATCACAATTGCAAGAGATGATTCTCAAGCGTCAATTTTTATTGCAGAAGATGGAAGCAGGCCAAGAAGACGAAGATCGTTACTTTCTGAATAAGGAATTGCGACTGAGTCAGGAGTTTTTAGCCAAGGCCATGACTCTTCGGGAGCACAGGCAGCAGTTATTGCATGCCGGCAGTAAAAGTAAACGCCAAATCAATGTTTACAGAACAATCGATGCAAATAGGTAGGTACATATGAGAGGGTCACTGCAATCTTATCGCAAGGTATCACTGGAAAGTGAAATTGCCGTCGCGTCCCCCCACCGTATCATTCAGATGATGTTTGCAGGCGCTCTTGAGCGCTTGGCGCAGAGTCGTTACGCAATTGAGCAAAATGACTTAACCAATAAAGGCATTTTCATCAATAAGGCTATAGGTATTATTACTGGTTTGTCTAACAGCCTGAATATGGAGGCTGGTGGAGAAATTGCCAAAAACCTGGGTGACCTCTATGACTTTATGCTGCGTAAGATCAGCGAGGCAAATCTTAACAACGATCCCCAGGCTATCGATGATGTGATGGGATTGCTGAGAACCTTGAAAGAGGGGTGGGATGCCATCCCAACAGAGCAACATAACATCACTTCTCATGACGAAGCTGTTTGATTTTTGCACATAAATTTCCCGAATAAAAAGGCGCAGTGAATGCGCCTTTTTTGACATTAGCCAGAGAATTGACCAAAAGGGTCGGAAGCGCGGGAAAATTGGTCTAGAATCAGAAGCAAAAGAGTTTATTGTAAAGCAGAGACTTGCTTCTCGACTGCCGATAATACAATATTCGACATGGTGTGAATGACCGGCAGTTTTCCCGGAGTAACAGCATTGACGCCCTGTGAGCAACGAACACCAATAATTAATGCGATTCGTTAGATATTCGAGCGTTACGGCCAACTGAATGATGCAGACAGACCAGAGAATTTTGCTTGTAGGAAACCAGACCGAACGTATCGGCCGTCTTTCCTGCATTCTTGAGTTTTTAGGTGAACAACTAGAGACACTGGACCCAAGTGGCCTGGAACAAGCCGTCAAAGAAACCCGTTTTCGGGCACTGATTGTTGACCTTGGATCCCTGCCCCTGGATCAGGTCAAGGTGTTTGCCACCAAAATGCCTTGGCAGCCGATTTTAGTGCTGGGTGCAAGTGATGGCCTGGGTGCAAACCTTATCGGCGGCATTGAAGAACCGTTCAATTATCCCCAACTCACCGAGTTACTGCATTTCTGTCAGGTTTTTGGCCAGCAGAAGCGCCCGGATGTGCCTACCAGTGGCAACCAGACCAAGTTATTCCGCAGTCTCGTTGGCCGCAGTGAAGGCATAGTCAACGTCCGTCATCTCATCAGTCAGGTTGCGCCATCGGATGCGACTGTTTTGGTGCTGGGCCAGTCTGGTACTGGCAAGGAAGTGGTTGCTCGCAATATTCACTATCTGTCGGAGCGTCGAGACGGTCCTTTTATTCCCGTCAACTGTGGTGCCATTCCGCCTGAACTACTGGAGAGTGAACTCTTTGGTCACGAGAAGGGCTCTTTTACCGGAGCTATCAGCTCACGTAAGGGACGTTTTGAACTGGCCGAAGGCGGTACCCTGTTTCTGGATGAAATCGGTGATATGCCCCTTGCCATGCAGGTAAAACTGCTGCGTGTGTTGCAGGAACGCGTATTTGAACGCGTCGGTGGCAGTAAACCCATTCAAGCCGATGTACGTGTTGTGGCTGCGACTCACAGAAACCTTGAGAACATGATAGAGAATAACGAGTTCCGTGAAGATCTCTTCTATCGCCTCAATGTTTTCCCCATTGAAATGCCGTCGTTGTCTGAGCGCTGTGATGATATTCCTCTGTTGCTGCAGGAGCTGGTCAGCCGGGTCTTTAACGAAGGCCGCGGCAAGGTGCGTTTCACCCAGCGCGCCATTGAATCCCTCAAGGAACACGACTGGTCAGGCAACGTACGTGAACTCTCCAACCTGGTTGAGCGCCTGACTATCCTGTATCCGGGCGGTTTGGTGGATGTGAACGATCTACCCGTTAAATATCGCCATATCGATGTCCCCGAGTACTGTGTCGAAGTCAGTGAAGAGATGCTGGAGCGTGATGCGCTGGCGTCCATTTTCAATGATGATGAGCCGGTGGAAATTCCGGAAACCCGCTTCCCGAGCGAACTGCCTCCGGAAGGGGTAAATCTTAAGGATTTGCTGGCCGAGCTCGAAATCGACATGATCCGTCAGGCGTTGGAGCAGCAGGATAACGTCGTTGCCCGCGCAGCTGAGATGCTGGGGATCCGCAGAACCACTCTGGTTGAAAAAATGCGTAAGTACGGGATGACTAAAGACTAATTTTACTCAGGTCCCAGCCCATTCACTAAATTTCTACTCTGGCACAGTCCCTGCATTAACCCTGTCAATAACGTAATTTTGACGGGGTTTCCATGGCCACCAAAGCTTTAGCCAAGATAGCCGACTTTCCGGCGCGGACTCATCTTAAAGAGGTGAAGCCCAGCGGCGTTGCATCTGCCGAGCAAATGGCGCAGATCCTGGAAGCCATGCCATCTGGCGTGGTGATCCTGAATGCCGATGGCATAGTCACTTTGGCAAACCCCGTTGCGGTTCAGCTGCTTGACCGGCCTTTGGAGGGTGAGCGTTGGCTCAGCGTCATCGCCAGAGCCTTCTCTCCTCAGGATGACGATGGCCATGAGGTCTCGCTCAAGAATGGCCGCAGAGTCAAACTGGCCATTACGCCACTGGAACCCGGTCAGCTGATTTTGCTGACCGATTTGACTGAAACCCGCTTATTGCAGCGTAACCTTGCTCATCTGCAGCGTCTGTCGGCCCTTGGCAAAATGGTTGCGACGCTGGCACATCAGATCAGAACCCCACTGTCGGCAGCACTGCTTTACGCCGCAAACCTGGCCAGTCCGAAACTCAATCAGGATTCCCGCAGTCGTTTCCAACAAAAGTTGGTGGACAGGCTGAATGAGCTGGAGCGACAGGTCAACGACATGCTGTTGATGGCAAGGGGCAAAGTGGAAGCGCCCATGTCTCCAATGCCATTGGCAGACATCATTGCCCCGGTGCTGGCAACCTGTGAGCCCATCGCCACCGACAAAGGCTGTGCAGTGCGGTTTCAGGACGAGTCCCTTGGCACCATGATGGCGGCCTCCCTGAGTGCACTGAGCTCAGCCATTAATAATCTTTTGATGAACAGCCTTGAAGCAGGCGCCCGCCACATACTGCTCCATGGCAGCATACAAGAAGGACGTCTGGTGCTTGCGGTGGTGGATGATGGTAAAGGATTGGAATCCGGCAGTGAGCAGCAGGTGATGGAACCCTTTTTTACGACCAAGGCACAGGGTACAGGCCTTGGCTTAGCCGTGGTACAGACAGTGGTGCGTAACCATGGTGGTGAGCTGAAAATGCAATGCGCTGCCAATCGAGGCTGCAGTGTCATGCTTAAATTCCCCGTGATTTCAGAAGATTCAGTAAAGGAGGTTAGCCATGCCTGAAGGCAGATTGCTACTTGTTGAGGACGATGCGTCTCTGCGTGAGGCGCTGCTCGACACCCTGATGCTGGCGCAGTTTGACTGTGTGGCGCTTCCCAGCGCCGAAGAAGCCATTCTTGCGTTGAAAGAATCACGTTTTGATATGGTAATCAGCGATGTACAGATGGAAGGCATAGGTGGCATGGGGCTCTTGGCCTACTTACGGCAGCATCATCCCAAGGTTCCGTTATTGCTGATGACGGCCTTCGCCACAATAGACAGCGCCGTGAGCGCCATCAAACTCGGTGCGGTAGATTATCTCGCCAAGCCGTTTTCACCCGAAGTGCTACTTAATCAGGTCAGTCGATACATGCCTGCACAAGCCGATACCGGTGCACCTGTGGTGGCCGACGAGCGCAGTCAGGCGTTAATGGCCCTCGCCGGACGGGTCGCCAAATCCGAGGCATCGGTGATGATCCTGGGGCCCTCAGGTTCGGGTAAGGAAGTGCTGGCCCGCTATATCCATAAACAAAGTTTGCGCTCAGATGGTCCCTTCGTGGCCATCAACTGCGCTGCTATTCCCGAAAACATGCTCGAAGCCACGCTGTTTGGTTATGAAAAAGGCGCCTTTACCGGTGCCTATCAGGCCTGCCCCGGAAAATTTGAGCAGGCCCAGGGGGGCACCCTGCTGCTAGATGAAATCTCCGAAATGGATTTGGGATTGCAGGCCAAGTTGCTGCGGGTATTGCAGGAGCGGGAAGTTGAGCGTCTCGGCGGCCGTAAAACCATTAAGCTGGATGTGCGTGTACTTGCCACGTCCAACCGTGAGCTCAAGGCCATGGCAGAGCGGGGCGATTTCCGTGAAGATCTCTATTACCGTATCAACGTATTTCCATTGACCTGGCCGGCACTGAATCAGCGCCCCAAAGATATCCTGCCACTCGCACGGCATTTGCTGGCACGCCATGCAGAGCGTCTGGGAACTGAAGTTCCCGAATTTGACGAAGCAGCCTGTCGCAGATTGCTGGCACATCGGTGGCCGGGGAATGTCAGAGAACTCGATAACGTGGTGCAGCGGGCGTTAATCCTGTCCGCCGGGGTGAAGATAGGTGTGCAGGACATTATTATCGACGCCATGGACGTTAACCAAATCACCCAGGAAGAGACTGCCATCAAGGCCGAGCCCGAAGGGCTGGGGGATGAGCTCAAGGCGCAGGAGCATGTGATTATTCTTGAGACCCTGAGCCAGTGTCGCGGTAGCCGTAAATTGGTGGCTGAGCGGCTGGGGATCAGTGCCAGAACCCTGAGGTACAAGATGGCCCGAATGCGGGAAATGGGTATTCAGTTACCTGCCTGATATTTGGGCAAAAGCATCACAAAAAGCAGGCTTGGCCTGCTTTTTTAGTTTATTGGCAAGCCTTTTGCAGTACCCCGATATCAGCGATTTATCCCGTCAATTTCATGGCGAAGGGAGCAGCATATGCAAATAGGTCCATCTTCATTCATGCAGGAAATGCAGAAACTCCAGGGCGAACTCAATCCTTCCATGGGCATTGAGCCTCAGCCGCTTCGTCAGGTTGGTAACACCAGCGGAGCTGACTTTGCCAGTTTGCTCGCCAACGCAGTAGGCCATGTGAACGAGCTGCAGCAAAGCTCTTCAAGTCTGGCAACCAGACTGGACATGGGCGATACCCGCGTGACCCTGTCTGATACCGTGATCGCCCGTGAAAAGGCCAGTGTCGCCTTTGAGGCGACAGTGCAGGTGCGCAACAAGCTCGTCGAAGCCTACAAAGAAATCATGAGCATGCCCGTTTAAGGCGGCCACTGAAGGATACTGAACGTGAGCACAGATATGATTGTCAGCACCGACAGCGGCATGAGCGGTGTACAGCAGGAAAATAAATCCGGGGTGCTGGGTAACCTCGGTGGCGCCGACATGCTTAGACAGGTCACTATGATCCTGGCCCTTGCCATCTGTTTGGCATTGGCGGTGTTTGTGATGATGTGGGCACAGGAACCCGAATACCGCCCATTGGGTAAGTTTGAAGCCCAGGAAATGATCCAGGTGCTGGATGTGCTCGACAAAAACAAAATTCCCTATCAGGTGGATTTTGATGTGCTGCGGGTCCCCGAAGACAAGTATCAGGACATTCGGCTGCTGCTGAGCCGTAACGGTGTGGATGCTGCCAGTACCACCAATCAGGATTTTCTGAGTCAGGACATGGGCTTTGGCGTGAGTCAACGTCTGGAGCAGGCCAGACTCAAACACAGCCAGGAGCAAAATCTTGCCCGCACCATCGAAGAGCTGAAAAGCGTCAGCCGCGCCAAGGTGATTCTGGCACTGCCCAAAGAAAACGTGTTTGCCCGTAACCAGTCCAAGGCCAGTGCCACCGTGGTGGTCACCAGTCGTCGTGGCGGTCTCGGGCAGGAAGAAGTGGATGCCATAGTCGATATAGTGGCGTCCGCCGTACAGGGGCTCGAGCCTACCCGGGTGACGGTAACCGACTCCAACGGTCGTTTGCTGAACTCCGGCAGTCAGGACGGCGCTTCCGCCCGTGCCCGCCGTGAGCTCGAGCTCGTCAAACAAAAAGAAGCCGAATACCGCGCCAAGGTTGATGCCATACTGATGCCCATTTTGGGGCCGGAAAATTACACCTCCCAGGTGGATGTGACCATGGACTTTACTGCCGTGGAACAAACGTCCAAGCGTTTCAACCCTGATCTGCCTGCGGTGCGCAGCGAAATGACCCTGGAAACCCAAACCAACGGTGAAGCCAACATGGGTATCCCCGGTGCGCTGTCGAATCAGCCGCCGATGGAGTCAAACATTCCTCAAACCCTGCAGGAAGCGCAGGACAAGGCCCAGGCAAGTGGCAACTCACATCGTGAGGCAACCCGTAACTACGAGCTGGACACCACCGTCAGCCATACCCGTCAACAGGTTGGCGTGGTGCGCCGCGTGAGTGTATCCGTGGCGGTGGACTACAAAACCGGTGAAGCCAATACAGAAGGTCAGGTCAATCGTGTTGCCCGCACAGAGGCCGAGCTTGCCAATATTCGTCGTCTGCTTGAAGGCGCTGTGGGGTTCAGTGGTCAGCGCGGCGACAGCATCGAAGTCGTCACTGTACCCTTTATGGATCAGCTGGTTGAGGAAGTGCCAGAGCTGCCAATGTGGGAGCAACCCTGGTTCTGGAAGGCCATGAAACTGGCTTCCGGCTCTCTGGCCATCCTGGTGCTCATCCTCTTTGTTGTGCGCCCACTGCTGAAGAAACTGCTGCTTACCGACAAAGTCGATATGCCTGATGATGGCCGCCTGGGTCATGAACTGGCAGAGATTGAAGATCAGTTTGCCGCAGACACTCTGGGTATGCTCAACGCCAGCGATGCTGAATACAGCTATGCAGACGACGGCTCGATTCTCATCCCGAATCTGCACAAAGATGATGATATGATTAAGGCTATCCGTGCTCTGGTTGCCAACGAACCTGAGCTTTCCACTCAAGTCGTGAAGAATTGGTTGCAACAGGACAATGGCTGAAAATAAAGAAAAATCCGAATCCGGTTTCAAAGTCAGCAATTTAAGCGGCGTTGAAAAAACGGCCATTCTGCTGCTGAGTCTGAGTGAGGCCGATGCTGCCTCTATCCTCAAGCACCTGGAGCCCAAACAGGTGCAAAAAGTGGGGATGGCCATGGCCGCGCTGGAAGACTTCGGTCAGGAAAAAGTCATCGCGGTACACAAGCAATTTCTGGATGACATTCAGAAATTCTCCTCCATCGGCTTTAACAGCGAAGAGTTTGTCCGTAAGGCGCTGACAGCGGCCCTGGGTGAAGACAAGGCCGGCAATCTGATTGAACAGATCATCATGGGCAGTGGTGCCAAGGGCCTGGATTCACTGAAGTGGATGGACGCCCGTCAGGTAGCCACCATTATCCAGAACGAGCACCCGCAAATTCAAACCATCGTGCTCTCCTATCTCGAGCCGGATCAGGCCGCGGAGATTTTCTCTCAGTTCCCGGAAAACACCCGTCTGGATCTGTTGATGCGGATTGCTAACCTCGAAGAAGTGCAGCCTGCTGCTTTACAGGAGCTGAACGACATCATGGAGAAACAATTTGCCGGTCAGGGTGGTGCTCAGGCGGCCAAGATGGGTGGCCTGAAGGCGGCTGCCAACATCATGAACTACCTGGATACTGCCATCGAAAGTCAGCTCATGGAAACCATGCGCGAAACTGACGAAGAAATGGCGCAGCAAATTCAGGATCTGATGTTTGTCTTCGAGAACCTTATTGATGTGGACGACCGTGGTATCCAAACCTTGCTGCGTGAAGTGCAGCAGGATGTGCTGATGAAGGCGCTCAAGGGAGCCGACGAGCCGCTTAAAGACAAGATCCTCGGTAATATGTCCAAGCGCGCGGCAGAGCTGCTGCGTGACGATCTGGAAGCCATGGGCCCAATCCGTATCAGTGAAGTGGAATTGGCTCAGAAGGAAATTCTGTCCATTGCAAGACGCCTGTCCGATGCCGGTGAAATCATGCTCGGTGGTGGCGGCGGTGAAGAGTTCATCTGATGACTGACAGCAAACGCCCCAAAAACATATTGCGCGCTGAGGAGCAGGACGAATTCGCTCACTGGCGATTACCTGATATGTCCTCTGCGCGGGAAGAGGCGCCGGCCAACTTGCTGGGCAGGCGTCCGGGGCAAACCTTTGTGCCTCAGGAAGAAGAGGAAATCCGTCCGCCCACGCTGGCCGAAATAGAGGCGATACGTGCCGAGGCCGAACAGGAAGGCCTGGCGGCAGGTCATGCGGAAGGCTTGGCTCAGGGGTTGGAGGCCGGTCGATTACAGGGCTTGAAAGAAGGTCACGAAGAAGGCGTACGTCAGGGCCATGAGCAGGGAATGGCACGGGGATTGGAAGACGCCGCCCGATTGATTAGCCGCTTTGAAGGCCTGATTGAGCAGTTCGCCGCCCCCATGGCGGTACTGGATAACGAAATTGAGCAGGAACTGCTTTCCCTCGCCATGGGATTGGCAAGGCAAATTCTGCAGCACGAGTTAAAAACACATCCCGAACATGTACTTGCAGCATTACGTGAAGGGGTTGATTGCCTGCCATTGAAAGAGCAGCAAGTTAAAATCCGGCTCAATCCGGAAGACGTTACCCTGGTCAGCAGCCTGTATGGCCCCGATGAACTCACCCGTAAACTATGGCAGTTGGAGAGCGACCCGCTTCTGGCGCGTGGCGAGCTGGTGATAGACAGTCAGCGTTCCCGGGTGGATATGCGGCTGGAAAACCGGATTGCGGCAGTATTGGCGGCGCCGATAGAGCGTCATGAAACGCTGGAGCGTGAAGCGCAGGTATTGCAGCAACAAGCTCAGAGCTCGGCCGCTGAGCCAGGTCATACGGATGGGGTAAAGGGGGCTGAAGAGGAGCGGGGGGATGATAAATCGTCGCCACCACCTGCTGAATAACCTGCGTCAGCTACGGCAATCTTTGCCGGTCAATCGTCCTGTGGCCGAAGGTCAACTGGTGCGTGTGGTGGGGCTGACACTGGAAGCCAGTGGGTGCCGAGCCCCCGTCGGCAGTCTCTGTGCCATCGACACCATGGGTGGCGAACTGATTGCCGAAGTAGTCGGTTTTGATGAAAACCTGCTGTATTTGATGCCCATTGAAGAATTAAAGGGCGTGCTGCCCGGCGCCAGGGTTAGGCCATTGGGTGAGCAAACCGGTATCCATGTGGGGATGTCGCTGCTGGGCCGAGTGCTGGATGGCGGCGGTGAGCCCCTCGATGGTCTAGGGCCTTTGGGCACTACAGACATAGCTCCGCGCCATGGCCCTGCCATTAATCCACTTGCACGCCGACCCATTCACGAGCCCCTTGATGTGGGTATTCGTGCCATCAACGCCATGTTGACTGTCGGCAAGGGCCAGCGCATGGGGCTCTTTGCCGGTTCGGGCGTGGGTAAGTCGGTGCTACTTGGCATGATGACCCGCGGCACCACGGCCGATGTGATTGTGGTGGGGCTGGTCGGCGAGCGGGGCCGGGAAGTGAAAGAATTTATTGAGGAAATCCTGGGGAGCGAAGGGCGTGCCCGCTCAGTGGTAGTCGCGGCTCCCGCCGATACATCGCCCTTGATGCGTCTTCGCGCCTGTGAAACCTCTACCCGTATCGCCGAATACTTCCGCGATTTGGGATTTAATGTGCTGCTGCTGATGGATAGTCTGACCCGTTATGCTCAGGCGCAGCGTGAGATTGCCCTGGCAGTGGGAGAGCCTCCGGCAACCAAGGGGTATCCGCCATCTGTGTTTGCCAAACTGCCAAGGCTCGTCGAACGGGCCGGCAATGGTGGACCGGGGCAGGGCTCCATTACCGCGTTTTACACGGTATTGACCGAAGGGGACGATTTGCAGGACCCCATTGCCGATGCGGCCCGCGCCATTCTGGATGGTCATATAGTGCTGTCACGCACCTTGGCTGACTCAGGCCACTATCCCGCCATTGATATTGAAGCCTCCATCAGCCGGGTTGCTCCCATGGTCATCAGCCCGGCACACCTGGAAGCGATGCGGCGGGTTAAACAAACTTATTCTCTCTATCAGCAAAATCGCGACCTGATCTCCATCGGTGCCTATGCCGCCGGCAGCGACCCACGCATCGACAATGCCATTCGCTTGCAGCCAGCCATGAATGCTTTTCTGCGTCAGGGGATGCGTGATGCCATCAGTCTGTCCGACAGTGAAACCATGCTTGGCCAAATTGCCGCTCAGTGTAAGGGCTAATCCATGGCGCGCCCCGATCCGCTGCAGACTGTTTTGAAACTGGCACAGGATGCCGAGGAGCAGGCGGCGCTGCAACTTCGCAGCGCACAGCTGGAGCTCGGTCGCCTGAAACAGCAACTGGATGCCCTCAATCAATACCGACTCGACTATATGCGTCAACTTTCCGGCCAGGAAGGTAAGAACATCAGCGCCAGCTACTACCAGCAGTTTCATCGGTTTATTAAACAAATCGACCAGGCGATAGGCCAACAGGTGCAAAGTGTGACCGGCGCAGAAAGCCAGTTGGAGCACAGGCGCCGCCATTGGCTGGAGAAACAGCAAAAGCGTAAGGCGGTAGAGCTGCTGCTCAAGCATAAGGCTGACAAACGGGAAACCAAAGAGGCGAGGCTTGAGCAAAAATTGCTGGATGAGTTTGCCATGCAGCAATTTATTCGCAAAGGCTCACACTAGCCCGGCTAAGCAAGGGGCGGGATAAGCACAGTAACCAGATGGCCGTACGATTGGCATGGCATTTGCTGGAATCCAGTCATACTCATAGACTTAGTCCCAATCGATGCTGTTTTGGCTGGCACGGCGTGCCCAAGACAATGCGGGAGAACCACTGATGCAACAGATCCTCAATGTGCTTTTGGGTTCGGCTGGTGCCGCTACCGGTCCAGCCAATCCTGAATCATCCGGCACCTCGGCTGAAGGTGTTGATTTTGACTCTATCATTTCAAAAACAGTTGCTTACGAAGAATCTTCCGCAAAGAGTTTGCAGGTCAAAGGCTCGAAATCGGACAACGCCGCTGATGCCGTCTCCAAGGCAGAAGGCGGTGAGGTCAATGGTGATGCCCATGGTGATGGCGTGTCTTCCGTACTGGCCCAAATTCAATTTTCCCGTCAATTTGCCGCCGATAAGACTGCCGTCAAAGGCGGCGAAGCCTTGCCGCCGGAAGCGGCAGCGTCAGAAATACCGGTGGCCATGGTTGATGTTATCGATGATGCATCCGTGGAAATTGCAGCAGACGCGCTGTTTTTACGTTTCAGCGCCCTGATGAAACAGGCGGATGAGTGGGAGAGAGAGCAAATTGCATCCGAGCTTGGCATGTCTTTGTCGGCGCTCATGGCGCTGGATGAAAGCGCATTTAACACATTGATGGCAGATAATCCCACCCTGAAAGAGGGCTTGGCTTTGTTGCTGCAAGCCGATGCGTCGGGTGCTGACACGGATAACGACGCCGGAAATCAGGTCGCGTTGTTGATGCAAACTCTTCTTGGTACGCCGGCGCAGCCGAATGTGTCCGCTGAAAACCCGTCAGAACATGCAGCTGATGTCAGGCAAGGTGTCAGTTCAGCCGAAGCTGCGCTGAATAAGGCCGCCAATCTTGCTCCCGATCAGGCGCGGGGATTGGATGTGGCCATGTCGCGCGTTGGCGGTGATCCCGAGTTGGATAATGCTTTTTCCGCCGGTAAGACTATGGCTGGTTCCGCTGAGGTTGCCAGCTCTGAGGCTGTGACAATTGAGACCTTCCGCGCTGAGACGGACGGGAAAAAGGGTGACGCCGGGCAGGCATTTACCCGCGCATTGGGGGCCGCTCAGGGGTTGGCGACTGACCCTGTGGCAGGGAAAGAGCAGGGCGACCTTGGAAACAAAGGCGTTTCTGGCATAACACCGCTGGCAGGCGCTGATGCCTCAACCAAGGTCAGCGGCGAGCCACAGGACACGGTCAACGAGGCGCTGTCGTTTAAATCAGTGGAGGCCGCCAGCCGTGCGGCAGACAACAACCTTAAACCGGAGCTGCCTGCCATGGATACCAAGGGCCAGGCTTCAATCGAGTCTGTTGCCGACATTAAGCAGCCATCCCAGCAGCACAGTAGCCGCATCCACGAGACACCTGCCATGACTATGTCGCTGCGCACAGCGCAAGAGCGGCCCATGACACAGCCGGACATGGTTGCCCGATTTGCTCCCGTTATGCATACCCAGCTTATCGCCATGGTCAGGGACGGCATACAACAGGCTGAAATCCGTCTGGATCCACCTGAGCTTGGCTCCATGATGGTTCGCATTCAGGTGCAGGGTAATGAAACCCAGGTTCAGTTCCACGTTAACGCTCAACAAACCAAAGATGTAGTCGAGCAGGCGATGCCGAGATTAAGAGAGCTGCTGGCTCAGCAGGGGATGGAGTTGACCGATGGACAGGTATCCCATGAGCGTCGTGGCGATGGCCGCGAACGCCAGGATGCCCCGGAAGGCAGCCAGTTTGTGACCATGGATGAATTTCCAGCAGAAGAGTTACAATTAAGCGCAAATCAGACAACAAGTTATAGCTCGGGTATAGATTATTACGCTTAAGCAGGTAACCTATAGACACTTGTTTAGTTCAGGCTTGAATGAGCCTTGATGCACCCGGGTGCAGAGCAAAAAGGATAAGCCAAGATGGCAGAAGAAGAGTCCCTACAACTGGAAGACACCAGTGCTAAAAAAAGTAAGAAAGGCCTTTTCATCATTATCGGGGTGGTCGTAGCCGCACTGCTGGGCGTGGGTGCCTGGCTGTTTTTGGGCAGCAGCGACCCTGAACCTGTGGCCGGTGATACGGCAACTGAAGCAGCTGGCACAGCCGTGGCTTCAGCCGAGTCAAATTCACGTGAAGCTTTTTATGTGGCCATGCCCAGACCCTTTTTGTTCAATCTGCCCGGCCAACCACGTAGCCGCCTGGTGGAAATCAAGGTGCAGCTGATGGTGCGCGGCGCCGACGATGATGTGCTTATCAAAAAACACATCCCCCTGATTGAAGATGCCTTGCTGACCACATTCAGTGGTGGCGATGTACAAAAGCTGTCGACCCAGGCGGGGAAGGACGAGCTCAGACAGCTGGCGCTGCTGAACGTGCAAAATACCCTGCAACCCGTTACCGGTCGCAAAGTGGTTGAAAAGGTCCTCTTTACCGGTTTTGTGATGCAATAACACAGGTGTTATTGCTATCAATTGAATAAGGCAAGATTGTGACGGATTTACTTAGCCAAGACGAAATTGATGCCCTCCTTCATGGCGTGGATGATGTTGAAGAAGAAGAGGTCAGTGAGGCCGGTGCTTCGGCGCGCTCCTACGACTTCTCTTCCCAGGACAGAATCGTTCGTGGCCGGATGCCAACGCTGGAAATCGTTAACGAGCGATTTGCCCGCCATTTGCGCATAAGCATGTTCAACATGATGCGTCGCGCCGCCGAGGTGTCCATTAACGGCGTGCAGATGCTCAAGTTTGGCGAATACGTTCATACCCTGTTTGTGCCAACCAGCCTGAACATGGTGCGATTTCAACCGCTGAAAGGCACCGCACTTATCACCATGGAAGCCCGGTTGGTGTTTATTTTGGTGGACAACTTTTTTGGCGGCGATGGCCGCTTCCACGCCAAAATTGAAGGTCGCGAATTTACCCCGACAGAGCGGCGCATCGTGCAGCTGCTGCTGAAAATCATCTTCGAAGATTATAAAGACGCCTGGGCGCCGGTAATGGATGTTGAGTTTGATTACCTCGACTCTGAAGTGAACCCTGCTATGGCGAATATCGTCAGCCCCACGGAAGTGGTGGTCGTGAACTCCTTCCACATCGAAGTGGATGGCGGTGGCGGTGATTTTCACATCACCATGCCTTACTCCATGATTGAGCCTATCCGAGAACTGCTGGATGCCGGTGTTCAGAGCGACAAGCAGGATACCGATATGCGTTGGTCCCAGGCGCTCAAGGATGAAATCATGGATGTCGAAGTAGGCTTTGAAGCCACAGTGGTTGAGCACCAGATAAGCCTGAGGGACGTTATGGAGATGCAGGCCGGCGATGTGATACCGGTCGAGCTGCCTGAATATGTGTTGATGAAGATTGAAGAGCTGCCCACTTATCGCTGCAAACTGGGTAAATCCCGTGAGCAGTTGGCACTCAAAATCTGTGAAAAGATCCCTCGTCCAGAGACAGTGAAAACCGAATTGCAATTGGTGACCCGAAAGGGCAAAGCCAGAGATATCAATGACCTCTAAGGTGATATGAGATGAATACCGAAGACGATTGGGCCGCAGCAATGGCCGAGCAGGCCCTGGAAGAAGCCAAGGCCGCCGAGTTTGAAGAGCTTAAAGACGAGACCAAGCCTCTGAGCAGTGAAGAAGTTGCCAAGCTGGATGCCATTTTGGATATTCCAGTGACCATCTCCATGGAAGTGGGACGCAGCTATATCAGCATCCGCAACCTGCTGCAGCTCAATCAGGGCTCAGTGGTTGAACTCGACCGCGTGGCCGGTGAGCCGCTGGATGTCATGGTTAACGGTACCCTGATAGCTCACGGCGAAGTGGTGGTGGTAAACGATAAGTTTGGTATTCGCCTCACTGATGTGATAAGTCAAACCGAGCGAATCAAAAAGCTCAAGTAAAACAATAGGGAGCCTGTGTGTCTTTAACTCTACTCTCACTGGCATCCACAGGTTCTGCCGGCACAGATGTCGCCGGCTCTGCGGGTTATGCCACCACCCTGGCCAGCATGATTGGCGGCCTGATTTTAGTGCTCGCGGTGATTTTTGTACTGGCTTATGTCGTGCGCAGGCTCAATCTGGTGCCATCGGGTGGCAACGTGGTCCGTACGCTGGCGGTAACCCCACTGGGTCAGCGTGAAAAGCTGGTGTTGGCCCAGGTAGGAGAGAAACAGTATCTCCTTGGCGTGACTGCATCGCAGATAACCCTGATAGACAAGCTGGACGAGCCTTTGACTATTACCCAGGACTCCTTTGCCAGTCGCCTCAAAATGGCTAAGGACGGCCAAAAATGACCCGCGTGTTAGCGATTTTATTTTGGATGTTGGCGGGCGTGGTCTCGTTGCCGGCCTTCGGCGCGGATGGTGTCTTGCCTGCTGTGACAGTCACCACCACCCCGGATGGGGGCACACAATACTCGGTTACACTGCAAATTCTGATGCTGATGACGGCGCTGAGCTTCTTGCCCGCCATGGTCATCATGCTCACCTCCTTTACCCGCATCATAGTTACCCTGTCATTGCTCAGGCAGGCCATCGGTCTGCAGCAGGCGCCCTCGAATCAGGTACTGATTGGCCTGAGCCTCTTTATGACCTTTTTCATCATGGCGCCTGTGTTCGATAAAATTTATGAGCAGGGCGTGAAACCCTACATGGAAGAGACCCTGCCCATCGACCAGGCATTCGAGCGAGGTAAAGAGCCGCTGAAAGCCTTTATGTTGTCGCAGGTGCGTATCACCGACTTGGAAACCTTCGTGAATATCGCCGGTTATGACAACATCAAGTCACCCGAAGAAGCGCCCATGACGGTGATTATTCCTGCCTTTATTACCAGCGAGCTGAAAACCGCCTTCCAGATTGGTTTTATGCTGTTTGTGCCCTTTTTGGTTATCGACCTGGTGGTCGCCAGTATCCTGATGGCAATGGGGATGATGATGCTGTCGCCAATGATTGTGTCATTGCCCTTTAAAATCATGCTGTTTGTGTTGGTGGATGGTTGGAGCCTAGTCATGGGCACGCTGGCCAACAGCTTTGGTACCTGACGCCTATGACTCCAGAAGCCCTGATTGATATCTTCCGCGAAGCGCTGGCGGTGATAGTAATGATGGTGGCCGTCATTATTGTGCCGGGGCTCATCGTTGGCCTGATTGTGGCAGTGTTTCAGGCGGCGACTTCTATTAACGAACAAACTTTGAGCTTTCTGCCACGTCTGCTGGTGACCTTGTTGGCGTTGATGATGGCGGGGCATTGGCTGGTGAGAACCATGATGGACTTCTTTTTGGAGATGGTGCATCTCATTCCGTCGGTAGTAGGGTGATGGACGTTCTCCTTGATACTCTGATGGAGACTATCAAGGCCTATACCTGGCCCTTGTTTCGCATTTCCGCGATGTTTATGGTGATGCCGGTGTTTGGTGCCAACACCACACCGGTGCGGGTGCGATTGCTGCTGTCTGTTGCCGTGACCTTTGCGGTGAGCCCCATGTTACCGCCCATGCCCCAGGGCGAGCTGTTTGCCCTGAGTTCCGTCTTTATCAGCGCCCAGCAAATCCTGATTGGGGTTGCTATGGGACTGATTGCGCTGATGATGTTGCAGATTTTCGTGCTTACCGGTCAAATCATAGGGATGCAGACGAGTCTGGGGTTTTCTTTCATGGTGGACCCCGGCTCCGGGCAGCAAACGCCTGTGCTGGGTAATTTCTTCCTCCTGCTCGCCACTTTGATTTTCCTTGCCGTGGACGGTCATCTCACCATGATCCGCATGTTGGTGATGAGCTTTGATACCCTGCCTGTGTCGATGACCGGCATTACCCTTGCCAATTATCATAGCCTCGCGCTGTGGGGCAGCTACATGTTCGGTGCGGCCCTGACCATGTCGTTGTCGGCAATCGTCGCTCTGCTGCTGATTAACCTGTCATTCGGTGTCATGACCCGGGCAGCACCGCAGCTCAATATCTTCGCCATCGGTTTCCCCGTGGTGATGATAAGTGGCCTCTTTATCCTCTGGTTAACCCTGGCGCCTGTCATGTCCCACTTCGGCGAGATATGGGAAGCGGCTCAGGTGTTGCTGTGTGACATTACCCATATTCAATGCCGGGTGAACTGACATGGCAGAAAACGATACCAGTCAGGAACGTACAGAGGAGCCCACGGGGAGGCGACTTGAACAGGCCAGAGAAAAAGGCCAGGTCGCCCGCTCCAAAGAACTGGGCACGGCTGCCGTGCTGTTGGCCGCAGCCGTTGGCTTTTTAATGTTGGGCCCGAGCCTCGGCAAGGCAATGCACAATGTGATGACCATGACCATGGTGCAAAGTCGCGAGCAGGTGTTTGATACCAACAGCATGCTTAAC
Organism: Shewanella sp. FJAT-52076; assembly: GCF_019457455.1. Lineage (NCBI taxonomy): Bacteria > Pseudomonadati > Pseudomonadota > Gammaproteobacteria > Alteromonadales > Shewanellaceae > Shewanella > Shewanella sp. FJAT-52076. Next base: position 2,730,556 of record NZ_CP080415.1, on the reverse strand, counting down.
ATCTGGGTTCCCATTGCCAAGGAGCTGGTATTGCCTGTGCTGGGGTTGGTGCTGGTGCTGGCTGCCCTGGCTTTTGCCGGTAACATAGTGCTGGGCGGCATTATTTTCTCCAGTAACGGAATTCTGCCCAAGGCCAGTAAAATGAGCCCACTTGCGGGCTTTAAGCGCATGTTTGGTGTGCAGGCGCTGATGGAGCTGGGTAAAGGGCTGGCCAAGTTTTCGGTGGTGGCGGTGGCGGCCTATTTTCTGCTGTCGTTTTACTTTCCGGAAATTATTCAGATCTCTGCCGAGCATTTACCTTCCAATGTGTTCCATGCCCTGGACTTACTCACCTGGATGTTTCTGCTGCTGTGCAGTTCCATGCTCATCATCGCCGTTATCGATGTGCCTTTTCAAATTTGGAACCACAAGAAGCAGCTCAAAATGACCAAACAAGAGGTCAAAGATGAGTACAAGGACACCGAAGGTAAGCCCGAAGTGAAAGGCCGCATTCGTCAAATGCAGCGGGAAATCGCCATGCGCCGTATGATGGCGGAAGTGCCCAAGGCCGATGTGATAGTGGTTAACCCCGAGCACTTTGCCGTTGCCCTGAAGTACGATGCAAAACGTTCGCCAGCGCCCTTTGTGCTGGCCAAAGGGGTGGATGCCGTGGCCTTTAAAATTCGCGAAATTGCCCGGGAATACGACATTGCCATTGTCTCGGCGCCGCCACTGGCGCGGGCGATTTACCACACCACCAAGCTCAATCAGCAAGTTCCCGAAGGTCTCTTTACCGCAGTGGCTCAGGTACTTGCCTATGTGTTCCAGCTTCGGCAATACCGTAAAGGCCGAGGCCGCAAGCCAACACCCATTCCACTCAATCAACCCATACCCGACGAGTTTAAATACTGAGCGGTTAATACATTGTCCGTTACTGCATCTCAGGTTGCCCCTTAATTTGGCTTGGAATTTGCTTTGTAGGCCCAAAGTGTCAATTTTGGGTAGCGTCTGATGGATGTCATGGGCCAACTGGGTCAAATCAAAAAAATGAAACCGGCCAACCTGCAGGGGCTTGGTACCCCGGCGTTGGTGCTTGCGGCCCTGGCAATGATAGTGCTGCCAATGCCGGCGTTTCTGCTCGATATCCTGTTTTCCTTCAACATTGCCCTGGCGCTGGTGGTGCTGCTGGTTGCCATTTATACCAACAGGCCTCTGGATTTTGCTGCTTTCCCGACAGTTCTGCTGGTGGCAACGCTGCTGAGGTTGGCGCTGAACGTTGCCTCTACCCGTGTTGTACTGCTTGAAGGCCACAATGGCGCCGACGCTGCCGGTAAGGTGATTGAAGCCTTCGGCTCTGTGGTGATTGGTGGCAACTATGCCGTGGGTCTGGTGGTGTTTTTAATCCTTATCATCATCAACTTCGCCGTGGTCACCAAGGGCGCGGGACGTATTTCCGAGGTGAGCGCCCGCTTCACTCTGGATGCCATGCCCGGTAAACAGATGGCCATTGATGCTGACCTTAATGCTGGCCTTATCAATCAGGAACAGGCCCGAACCCGCCGCGCCGAAGTGACCAAGGAAGCCGATTTTTACGGCGCCATGGACGGTGCGTCCAAGTTTGTGAAAGGCGATGCTATCGCCGGGATCATGATCCTGGTGATTAACATCCTTGGCGGCTTTGTTATCGGTATGGTGCAGCACGATCTGGCCTTTATGGATGCAGTAGAAATTTATACTCTGCTGACCATTGGTGACGGCCTGGTGGCCCAGATCCCGGGGCTTCTGCTCTCCATTGCCGCGGCGCTGATGGTGACCCGTCAGAACGAAGAAGGTGACATGGGCGGCATGGTGATGAGTCAGATGTTTGACAATCCCAAGTCGCTGGCCATCGCAGCAGGGGTGCTCTTTATCATGGGCATAGTGCCCGGCATGCCCCATCTGGCGTTTTTAACCTTCGCGGTGGCCACTGGCGCTGGCGCGTATTTCCTGCATAAACGCATCGAGAAGCGTAAGCAGCAGGCCCTTGAAGCCGCGGCAAGCGGCAGTGTTGAGAAGCTGGATAATTCACCCAAGGAGCTCGGTTGGGACGATGTGCGCCATGTGGACACCATTGGACTTGAGGTGGGCTACCGTCTGATCCCGCTGGTGGATAAGGGGCAGGGCGGCGAGCTTTTGTCCCGTATCAAGGGCGTGCGTAAGAAACTGTCGCAGGAGCTGGGCTTTTTGGTGCCCGCAGTGCACATCCGCGACAACTTGGATCTCGCTCCCAGCACCTATCGCATCTCGCTGATGGGCGTAGTGGTGGGTGAGGCTGAAATCCGCCACGACTGTGAACTGGCCATTAATCCCGGACAGGTGTTTGGGCAGCTCGATGGTGTAACGACCCGCGACCCTGCCTTCGGACTCGAAGCGGTTTGGATTGCCCCGGAACTGCGTGAACATGCCCAGACGCTGGGTTATACCGTGGTTGATGCAGCCACTGTGGTGGCAACGCACATCAGTCAGACCCTCAGTAACAACGCCTCCAAGCTACTCGGCTACGAGGAAGTACAGCAACTGCTGGATATTCTGGCCAAGCATTCGCCAAAGCTGGTGGACGGCTTTATCCCCGATGTGATGTCCCTCGGCACCGTGGTGAAAGTGATGCAGAACCTGCTCAACGAAGGGGTGTCGGTGCGTGACCTGCGAACCATTGTGCAGACACTGCTGGAATACGGTACCAAGTCCGGTGACACCGAAGTGCTCACAGCGGCGGTGCGTATCGCTCTTAAACGTATGATTGTTCAAGAAATAGCCGGGCCTGAGGCGGAAATCCCTGTCATAACTTTGGCACCAGAGTTGGAACAGATGTTGCATCAGTCGATGCAGGCTTCCGGTGGCGATGGTCCCAACATCGAACCCGGATTGGCCGAGCGGATGCAACAGTCACTGGCTGACGCCGCTCAGCGGCAGGAAATGGTGGGCCAACCCGCCATACTGCTGACCTCGGGAATGCTGCGTTCGACCCTGTCGCGCTTTGTGAAGTACACCATTCCCAACCTGAGGGTCATTTCCTACCAGGAAATCCCCGATGAAAAGCAGATTAGAATAGTGTCAGCCGTGGGTTAGTAAGAGGATAAAAGATTGAAAATCAAACGTTTTTTTGCAAAAGATATGCGTGCCGCTCTGGCTCAGGTAAAAGAAACCCTCGGTGCTGACGCTGTAATCATGTCCAATAAAAAAGTCACCGGTGGTATCGAGATCGTGGCTGCGGTTGATTATGACGAACCCAAGCCTTCGATTGAGGCCAAGGTGGCTGCGCCCAACCCTTTTGACATAAGCGACGATAAGGTGTCTCTGGGTGGCCGTGCGCCAGTGCGGACTAACCGTCAAAAAGTTAACGAGGCACCGGCCGACTCATTGCAGGCCCTGCTTGAGCGCCAGCAAAGCCGCATGAACCAGCAAATGGGCCAAGCTGTTGAAGCCGATGACATGCCGGCCTGGGCCCGTGGTTTGGAAGCGCCGGTTGCGCCCAAAATGAAAGATGCTCCCCGTCAGGCCACTTTTACGCCGGATGCCGAGAAAAACCGTGCGCCAGGCCGCCAGCAAATTGAACTGGACGCCATGAAAGAAGAGCTGGCATCACTGCGCAATTTGCTGACCCATCAGGTGTCTTCCCTGATGATGGAACAGAAAAATCGTACCGATCCTGTGGGCGCCATGCTGGAAACCCGCCTGCTGGAGGCTGAGTTCTCTCCAGCTGTGGCGGCTAAGCTGGCGGGCTTGTCTCAGCACTACAGCCCGGCTGAACTGGTCAAGGCTTTGCCACAAAGCTTGGCAAATATGCTTGATAATCAAGGTGATGATATTGTGAGGCGTGGTGGCGTCGTCGCCTTTGTTGGCCCAACCGGTGTTGGTAAAACCACGTCTATTGCCAAAATTGCGGCCCGATTTGCTGCTCATCACGGCGCCGATCAGGTTGCACTGATCACCACCGACCATTATCGCATTGGAGCCTTTGAGCAATTGGCAACTTATGGCAAAATCATGGGATGTCCTGTTAAGCAAGCTCATGATCTCAATGAGTTGCAACAAATTCTTTATCAGCTGCGCAATCGCAAGCTAGTATTGATAGATACCGCCGGAATGGGACAGCGAGATATGCGACTGGTGGAGCAATTAGACAATTTAACGGCTAACAGTGCCTTGCCGATCCGCAGTTATCTGGTATTGTCAGCAACGTCGCAACGTCGTGTGCTTCAGGATGCGGTTAAACACTTCCAGCGCATCCCTTTATCCGGCGCTGTACTGACCAAACTGGATGAATCTGTTTCTCTGGCCGGCGCATTAAGCGTACTTATCCAGAGTGGGCTGCCACTGAGTTATGTGACTGATGGACAAAGAGTTCCTGAAGATATGAAAGTCGCAGACACCCTGGCGTTGGCAAGACAGGCGCTTGATGCCCTGAATGAACCTGAGTATCAGGGCATCAACAACAATATGTGGTCGGAAAGCACGACCTTTGCGTTCGAGTAAAGCTATGACCCGTGATCAAGCAAGCGGTTTACGTATGATGAATCAGCCATATAACGAAAAAGTAAAAGTCATTGCCGTGACAGGCGGCAAAGGTGGGGTAGGCAAGACCAGCGTGTCCATCAATACGGCTGTGGCTCTGGCAGAAAAGGGCAAGCGGGTATTGGTACTGGATGCCGACCTCGGCTTGGCCAACGTAGATGTGATGTTGGGTCTGCGTGCCGAAAAAAATCTCTCCCATGTGTTGTCCGGGGACGCCGAGCTGGACGATATCATCCTGCGTGGCCCCAAGGGCATAGGCATAGTACCCGCTACGTCGGGTGCTCAGGCGATGGTCGAGCTGACCGCTGCGCAGCATGCAGGTCTTATCCGGGCCTTCAGCGAAATGCGCACCCAATTCGATGTGCTTATTGTCGATACCGCAGCCGGTATCTCCGACATGGTGCTCAGTTTCTCCCGTGCGGCTCAGGATGTGTTGGTTGTGGTATGTGATGAGCCTACGTCTATTACAGATGCCTATGCACTCATCAAAATCCTCAGTCGTGAGCACGGTGTGTTCAGGTTCAAGATTGTGGCAAATATGGTTCGCAGCCTACGCGAAGGCATGGAGCTTTTTGCTAAACTCAGCAAGGTGACTGATCGTTTTCTCGATGTGGCTCTTGAATTGGTTGCAACCATTCCCTTCGATGAAAACTTGCGAAAATCAGTACGTAAGCAAAAATTGATTGTAGAGGCTTACCCCAAATCACCTGCTGCCATAGCCTATCATGGTCTGGCGAATAAGGTGATGAGTTGGCCTATTCCGCAGCAACCCGGTGGCCATCTCGAATTTTTCGTAGAGCGGCTGGTACATCGTCCCGATTATCAAGAGGACAGAGCGAGTGAATAAAGCCGCGGCGTATACCTCCATGGAGAGTAAAACCTCCATCGTTGAACAGTACGCACCGCTGGTTAAAAGAATCGCGCACCACATGTTGGCCAGATTGCCAGCATCCGTACAGTTGGACGACTTGCTGCAGGCGGGCATGATTGGCCTGCTCGAGGCTTCGGCCAAATTTGACGGCGGCAAAGGCGCCAAGTTTGAAACCTTTGCTGGCATTCGAATTCGTGGTGCCATGCTGGATGAAATCCGGAAAGGTGATTGGGTTCCACGTTCTGTTCACCGTAATCAGCGCAGAGTCGCCCAGGTGATAGACGAACTGGAACAAGAGCTCGGACGTGATGCCCGGGACACAGAAATTGCCGAAAGACTTGATATGTCGATGGAGGAATACCATCATATCCTCAATGATGTTTCTGTTGGTAAAATCATAGGGATAGAAGATTTAGGCGTATCACACGATGTTCTGGTTCCCGACGGGGAACAAACCAACGACATTTATGATGACCTGGCTCAGAACCAGTTCCAGCAGGCTTTGGCAGATGCCATTCGCCAGTTACCCGAGCGGGACGCGCTGGTGTTATCACTTTATTACGATGAAGCACTGAATTTAAAAGAAATAGGCGCCATTCTTGATGTGAGTGAGTCGCGGGTATGCCAGATCCACAGTCAGGCGATGCTCAGGCTCAAAGGTAAGCTCAAGCATTGGACACAAGTATAAATTATTATTTGAGCAGCTAGAGTGTCAGCTCACCGGAGGAAACCTTGGACAAGAATATGAAGATTCTCATTGTTGACGACTTTTCAACAATGAGACGTATCATCAAGAACTTGTTGCGAGACTTGGGGTTTAATAACACCCAGGAAGCAGATGATGGCTCAACCGCCTTGCCGATGCTGCAAAAGGGTGATTTCGATTTTGTGGTTACCGATTGGAACATGCCGGGCATGCAGGGTATCGATTTGCTCAAAGCGATTCGCGCCGATGAAAACCTGAAGCATATTCCGGTATTGATGGTGACCGCTGAAGCCAAGCGTGAGCAGATTATTGCCGCCGCTCAGGCTGGCGTAAATGGCTATGTGGTTAAGCCTTTTACTGCTGCGACACTCAAAGAGAAGCTGGACAAGATATTCGAACGACTTGGTTGAGCAAGGATGAGCTATGCAGGCAAACACATCAGGGCTCATTAGTCTCGAACAGGCACAGGAACTCGTCACGCTCCTCAGTGCAGGTGAGCAGGAAAAGGCTGATTTACTGCTGCGGGACCTTGCGGTCCCCATTCAGAAAGAGCTGTTTGACGAAGTGGGTAAGCTGACCCGCCAATTACACAGTGCGCTGGTTGATTTTCAGTTGGACAGTCGCCTGATGGAGCTGGCCAGTATCGACATTCCTGACGCCAAAGAGCGACTGAACTACGTCATAGATATGACGGAGCAGGCAGCCAATAAAACCATGGATGCCGTAGAAGAGTGTTTGCCTCTCGCTGACGCCCTTATCAACCATATTCAAACCGTCATGCCAGCCTGGGATAAGCTCATGCGGCGTGATATCGACATTACTGAGTTCAAAAGCCTGTGCCATGACGTACAGCAGCTGATGAATCGCAGTGCCATGGACTCAGAAAGACTGCGCGAGCTTTTGAATCAGATTTTAATGGCGCAGGACTTCCAGGATCTGACCGGACAGATGATCCGCCGTGTTATCGATTTGGTTCGTGAAGTCGAGAATAGCCTGGTGTCAATGTTGACCGTCTTTGGCGAGCAACCAGCCACAGAAGTTACCCAGAAGAGCACCAGCAGCATAGAAGCGGAAGGCCCCATCATGAATGCCGAGCTTCGTCAGGATGTGGTGACTGGTCAGGATGAAGTCGATGACCTGCTGTCCAGCCTGGGTTTCTGATAAGGAGTCAATTTAATGTCATTTGATGTTGATGAAGAGATTCTGCAGGATTTTTTGATAGAAGCCGGCGAAATTCTCGAGCTACTGCAGGAACAATTGGTTGCTCTTGAGAATAATCCGGAAGACACGGATCTGCTCAATGCCATTTTCCGGGGCTTTCACACGGTTAAAGGTGGGGCTGGCTTCCTGGGGCTCGCACCCATGGTGGACGTTTGCCATGAATCGGAAAATACCTTTGATTTGCTCCGAACAGGTAAACGCCACGTCACCGCTGAACTGATGGATATCATTCTTCAGTCGGTGGACGCAATCAATACCATGTTCGCCCAAACTCAGGCAGGACAAGAGCAAGAACCTGCCTCTGCCGAGTTACTGGATAAACTCAAGCTTCTGTCCTCCGGCGCACCCTTACCGTCTGAAGGCGGAGAAGCCCCCTCATCGCCTTCATCTGAACCTACGATAAACGTGGACGATGAGATTCCCGGCGTTGAGCTTTTTGGCGACCTTGAAGAGCCTGTGGCGGCTGAGTCCGCTAGCCAGGCACCTGCCATGACTGATGATTTTCTGTTTGACTCGCCCGCCAGCGATTCCAGTATCGACGAAATCAACGAAGCCGAATTCGAAGCACTCTTGGATGCGCTGCACGGAAGCGGTAAAGGCCCTGGTGTCACCGGAGCGACTGGCGCAGCGCCAAGTACCGACAAAACTGCCGCCAAAGCCGCACCTGCCGGTGATGAAATTACCGACGACGAGTTTGAAGCCTTACTCGATGAACTCCATGGTTCGGGCAAGTTTAAAGCCACCACCGATAAAGTGGTTGCCAAAGTGGAAGACAGTCCCGCAGACCATGTAGATACCGATGAAATCACCGATGACGAGTTTGAAAAGTTATTGGATGAACTTCACGGTAAGGGTACGGGGCCTGGTATTGCATCTGCAGCCAAACCCGCCGCGCCCGCAGTGAGCCAGCCCAAATTAGCTGCGCCTGCCGAGTCGCCAAAGCCTGTTGTAAAACCCTCATCACCTGTTGAAGCGCCAAAAACTGTTGCTGCAGCAGAAAAAAGTCCGGCACCTGTCGCTAAAGCCGCACCGGCAGGCGGCGCTTCTGTGCCTCAGGGGGAGACTACAGTCAGGGTCGACACTGCCCGACTCGACCAGATCATGAACATGGTCGGTGAGCTGGTGCTGGTACGTAACCGCTTGGTCAGCCTGGGTGTTACCCGGGAAGATGAGGAAATGTCCAAAGCCTTGGCTAACCTCGATTTGGTTACAGCCGATTTGCAGGGCGCCGTGATGAAAACACGGATGCAGCCCATCAAGAAAGTATTCGGCCGTTTCCCACGGGTAGTACGTGACCTGGCACGTAGCCTCAATAAAGAAATTGATTTGGTGCTGGTCGGCGAGGAAACAGATCTCGATAAAAACCTGGTGGAAGCCCTCGCAGACCCTCTGGTGCACCTGGTGCGCAACTCCGTCGACCATGGGATTGAAATGCCCGCCGATCGTGTAGCCAGTGGTAAACCCAAAACAGGGACCATTACCCTGTCGGCCAGTCAGGAAGGGGATCATATTCTCCTGAAAATCGAAGACGACGGCGCTGGGATGGACCCGGAAAAACTCAAGGCCATCGCCGTAAAACGCGGTGTACTTGATGAAGATGCCGCGGCCCGTATGTCGGACCATGAGGCCTACAATCTGATTTTTGCTCCCGGTTTCTCCACCAAAACCGAAATTTCCGATATTTCTGGCCGTGGTGTGGGTATGGACGTGGTGAAAACCCGTATTACCCAGCTTAACGGTACCGTGCACATCGATTCGGTTAAAGGCAAGGGCACCATCCTTGAGATTAAGGTGCCGCTGACGCTGGCGATTATGCCAACCCTGATGGTGGAAGTGGCCAAGCAGGTCTTTGCTCTGCCACTGTCGAGCGTCAATGAGATATTCCACCTGGATTTGAGCAAGACCAACATAGTGGATGGTCAGTTGACTGTGATTTTCCGGGATAAGGCCGTTCCCCTCTTTTATCTGGAGCAGTGGTTGAGCCGCCGCAAAACCAAGTTCAAGCATGGTGACAAAAAGCACGGTCATGTGGTGATAGTGCAGTTGGGGACGATGCAAATTGGTTTTGTGGTCGATGCCCTAATCGGTCAGGAAGAAGTGGTGATCAAGCCGCTTGGCGCCTTGCTCCATGGCACACCGGGTATGGCCGGTGCCACCATTACCTCAGACGGTGGAATAGCGCTGATTCTGGATGTTCCCGGATTATTGAAACATTATGCCAAGCGGAAGTAGCCTGAGCGCGTGCTGTTGGCAGGAATATAAATGACAATAAAAGTATTGGTCGTTGATGACTCAAGCTTTTTCCGACGCCGGGTCAGTGAAATAGTCACTCAGGACCCCGAGTTGGAGGTAGTTGCAACGGCATCCAACGGTATGGAAGCCATTAAGATGGCCTTGGAGCATAAGCCTCAGGTCATCACCATGGATATTGAAATGCCGGTGATGGACGGTATTACGGCTGTGCGCGAAATTATGGCCAAAATACCGACCCCCATTTTGATGTTCTCTTCTTTGACCCACGATGGCGCCAAAGCGACTCTGGATGCGCTGGATGCCGGGGCATTGGACTTTCTGCCCAAGCGGTTTGAAGACATCGCCACCAACAAAGACGAGGCGATCAAGCTTTTGCAGCAAAGGGTTAAAGCCCTTGGCAGAAGAAGGCTGTTCAGACCCGTCATTTCCAGAAGCCCCACACCCGAGCCAACCCGCCCCGCCATAGGCTCTCGGCCTCAGGTGCAGTTGCAGCGCCCTCAGACGCCTGGTGCTGCACCAGTGAGTGTGCGTGCCAGCGGAAAGCAATACAAATTGCTGGCGATAGGTACATCAACCGGTGGCCCGGTTGCACTACAGAAAATCCTGACGCAGTTTCCCGCCAATTATCCGTTGCCTATTGTGCTTATCCAGCATATGCCGGCGGCTTTTACCCCGGCTTTTGCTCAGCGGCTCAATGGCCTGTGTCGCATTTCGGTGAAAGAAGCCGCTAACGGAGATTTGCTGCAGCCTGGGTGTGCCTATCTGGCGCCCGGTGGTATGCAAATGATGATAGAAAAGGCGGGAGTCAGTGGGCGTATCAAGATAGTCGCTGGCAATGCAGATATGAATTACAAGCCCTGTGTTGATATTACCTTTGCGTCTGCCTCAAAGGCTTATGGCGGTGATGTGCTGGCCGTAGTGCTGACAGGTATGGGCGCCGATGGCCGCGAAGGGGCGCGCATGCTCAAAAATCTGGGCGCTACCATCTGGGCCCAGGACGAAGCGAGTTGCGTGGTTTACGGTATGCCTCAGGCTGTGACTGCTGCAGGGATATCCACCCAATCCATCGGGCTTGAGAATATGGCCGAAGCCATTTTAAAAGAGTCAGGCCGTGGCTGACATGCGCCGTGATAGCTCTAGTGGGATGACACTTGTCATTTTTTTGCTGGCGCTTTTCAGTGTGGTGATCACGGTGCTTTATTTCGATTTACGGGTAAAATACACCGAGCTGAAAGTTAAAAATGCCGAACTCGCTGCAAGTCAGGTGCTGCTGATGGTACCAGACAGTCAGGCAGAAGCTCTGGCGCAATGGTTGGAGTCACATCCCCGCGAGACAGAGCGCTTACTAAAGCAGGTCGAGATCAAGGCTAATGGGGGGGATGGCGTCAAGGAGGACAGTACCCAAGGGGCTGAAAGCATACCCAGAAAGCTGGTGCCTGAAGTTATTTCAGAAAACAGCGATGGAGTGAAAGTCATCTCACTCCCCGATGGGGGCATCAGGGTGACAACCCGTGACGAAAAAACTGAAAAAAAACAATAAACGCTTACTGGGGGCCTGAGACGTGAACGTCTGGACCATTGCAAACCAAAAAGGTGGCGTGGGTAAAACCACAACCGTGGCAAGTTTGGCTGGCCTGCTGGCCAAGCAGGGCAAGCGCGTGCTGATGGTTGACACCGACCCCCATGCATCTTTGGGCTATTACCTTGGTATCGACTCTGAAGAGGTACCGGGCTCCCTGTATGATGTTTTCGTCGCCCATAAATCCCTCACTAAAGACCTTATCAGGCAACATACAGTGCCTACTCTGGTGGAAAATCTGGACTTGATCCCGGCAACCATGGCGTTGGCAACCCTCGATCGTGCGCTGGGGCATCAGGAAGGTATGGGGCTGGTGCTGCGCAATCTGCTCAAACTGATGGAAGACGACTACGATGTGGCACTGATTGACTGTCCACCGGTACTGGGCGTCCTTATGGTCAATGCACTCGCAGCAAGCCAGCATATTGTGATACCGGTACAAACAGAGTTTCTGGCCATCAAGGGCCTTGATCGCATGATTAAGACTATGGAGTTGATGGGCCGCTCCAAACATACCCGATATAGCTATAGCGTTGTTCCAACTATGTATGACAGGCGCACCAAGGCATCGCCGGCGGCGCTGGAGGCGCTGGCTCAGCAATACGGTGATACCCTCTGGCCTGATGTTATCCCGGTCGATACCAAGTTCCGCGATGCCAGTTTGGCGCATCTACCCGCGTCACATTACGCAGCAGGTAGCCGTGGTATTAAAGCTTATGAACGTTTACTGACTTTTTTGATGGCCGGAGAATTTGACCATGTCAAAGTCAGTTGACGAAACCGTTGTTGATTTTTTCCGTTTGCTGCTGAGTGAAGATGCTCAGGCTGGTGATAAATCCGATGTGGTACCCAATGTCGTTGGCAACGCATTTACCGACGCCGGGGCTCCCGCGCAGGAGGCTCTGCCCGGATTGGCACATGGCGAGCCGGCATCAGCGCCTTCGATACCTCAACCAGTAAAGACTGAGCCTCAGATAGCAAAATCCGAATCAGCACAATCACCAAGGCTTGCCCCAAGCCGGGATCCGCTGGATAAGGCCTCGTTGGAAAAGCTGCTGGCGCCGGTGTTTGACGTTAAACCGGTTGAACAGCCCGCAGTTGTGCAATCTGCAATCGAACAAAAGTCTGTTGAATCAACCCCTGTGGTTGCAGAGACTGTGGCCAAACCAAAGATTGCAGTAAAGCCGCAGGTTCAGGAAAAAGTAAAAGCTCAGGTGACGCTTGAAACTGAACAACAAGCCACCCCGGCAGCACCCGTGCAAACTGCTCCACAGACACAAACAGGAGCAACGCCACCCAGCATTACAAAAGACCTGCGCGAAGAGCTGGATGACGAGTTTCAGGTACTATTCTTTAAAGTAGCCGGATTAACCCTGGCTGTGCCCTTGGTCAGTTTGGGTGGGATAGTTAAGGTTGAGCGCATCAATCATATTTTCGGGCGCCCTGATTGGTTTCTGGGTGTGCAGACCCACAGAGAGTCGCAACTCAATCTGGTGGACACCTGCGCCTGGGTGATGCCGGAAAAATACAATGAAGAACTGGCGCAAAACGTAAATTATCAATATCTTGTATTATTGGAAGACAGTAATTGGGGCTTGGCCTGCGAATCTTTGGTCAACTCGGTACGGATTAAGCAGTCCCAAGTCAATTGGCGCACCACGGCGGGTAAACGCCCCTGGTTGGCCGGTGTAGTGAAAGAACAAATGTGTGGCATCTTGAATGTCAGGGCATTGATCCAAATGCTCAATGCAGGTTTAGGTTGTCAGGATCCTATTAGCTGAGGTACGTATGACAGACTCGAGAAATGTAGCGGCAGTGGCTGCCGGAAAGGATGATGCGGTATTACAGTGGGTGACCTTCAGACTGGATAACGAAACCTATGGCATCAATGTGATGCAGGTTCAGGAGGTGCTGCGTTATACCGAGATTGCCCCTGTACCTGGAGCCCCTCACTACGTTTTGGGTATTATCAACCTGCGTGGCAACGTGGTGACAGTTATCGATACCCGCTCACGTTTTGGGCTGCAGCCGGCTGAAGTCGATGACTCTACCCGAATTGTCATCATCGAAGCCGAAAAACAGGTTATCGGGATTTTGGTCGACAGTGTGGCAGAAGTGGTTTATCTGCGCCGCTCTGAAATAGACAATGCGCCAAACGTGGGTACCGAAGAGAGTGCCAAGTTTATTCAGGGCGTAAGTAACAGGGATAATGAACTGCTTATTCTGGTTGATTTGGACAAATTGCTGTCTGATGAAGAATGGGCCGAGCTTGCTCAGATTTAACGAGATACCTTGCCACAGGCCGCCAATGGCGGCCTGTGGCGTATCTGACTCAGGGAGTGGTATTGCTGCATGGTTGAAAATGGGTTTCTAATCGCAGCCTTGGTGTACGTTGTAGCTTGTTTGGCGCTGGTGCTGTATCTGCAAAAGCAGCTCGGGAAGCTTCGCACCAAGGTGGATGCGTTGTCGTTGCTGCTTAAAGAAACCGACAAGCAGCGAGAGGGTTTCAAGCGGGAATTACATGAGCTCAGAAGTGGCACCATAGGCGTGGGTAAGCGGGTGCTTGAGTTGGAAAAGCGCTTGGTAGCACAGGATGCCAGAATCGATGAAACCCGTGAGCAGGACCCACAAGCCAGGCTGTATACCCGGGCGATGAAAATGGTCTCACTGGGTGCCGGTATCGAAGAGTTGATGCACGAATGCGAGCTGCCAAGGGCCGAAGCAGAGTTGTTGCTGCGCCTTCACGGTAAGGGGTAGTCAACCTCAGTTGCGGATGCTCACAGTCAGAGGTGTTTTGTAGCACATGACCTTAGCTTCGATGTACAAGACATAAAAAAGCTGCCTTTGGCAGCTTTTTCTATTACACGGATGTCTTTATCTTGTTGTGCATGTTTGCCCATTCTTCCGGGTAGCGACCATCCAACATGTACACAAACGACAGCAGTTCAGCGATGAGCACATAAAGCTCCTTCGGGATGCTTTCATTGAGTTCCATCATGGTCAGAAAATTGGCCAGTGCAGGGTCTTCGTGAATGTGGATGCCACATTCGCGGGCGAGGGCAATAATCTCCTCTGCAAGTAAGGCCTCGCCTTTGGCCGTTACCTTAGGGGCGCCATTACCGTCATAACTTAAGGCTACTGCTATCTTGTCTTGCTTATTCATTCTCAGGCCCTTAAATCCACGGCAAAGGATTTGCCGGGCAGCAAACTGCCGGGCACGATATCGTGGCGACAGGAAAGTATTGTGGTGCCAAAGCCCAATGATTGCAGATGTGCCTGCAGTACCGGGAGATAATTTCCTACACGGCTGTTGAGTTTCTCCTGACTGCAGACAAGCTGTACATCCAGCGCGTTCGGAGTGCGTTTGGCGTCGACCAGCAGATCTGCATCATTCAATGAAAACTTAAGCTTGAGACGCCAGCTATCTGCGTTGTCTTCCTGCTCCTGGCTGGCTTGGCGTTGCCAGTGGCCTTCCAATTGCCGCTGCTTTTCCCCCAAAAGGTAAGGGAGGCAGAAGAACCACCCGTCCCTTGGATTACTGGCCTCTGCATATTCACGCCTTACCTGCGCAAGTTGCATTAACGAGTCAAGGGTGTCGTCATCGGCGAGTGTTATGGCGTCTACCAGGCTCACCCCAGTTCCCTTGGCCGCTACATTGAGCCATTGCGTCATCAGTGGGGTAAGTGAGTGCTCGCGTTTAAGGGCCGCGCCACCAAGCAGCAACTGAAACACCATGGCCAGGGGTTGGTGCAATACCGCATCAGCAACGGCTCCCTGGCGGGCCAAAAGCTGGTTTCCGTTCGAAGCAGCGACGGCCTCCTGTATCGCAATGCCGCCCATTAACATGTTCACCGGCAGTGGTTTTAACAGAGCGAGTAAACGACGCGCCGCGTCTGGCGTTGTGGTTTGAGGCGTTTCTTCAATGTCTGCTAATTTTACCGGGGGAAGCGCGCCGGTTTTATCGAGATGCATTAAAAGCCTTTTCTCAGCAGCAAGGTGAGTACCTACTTGCGCTTTACGCTCCGGCTCACTGTTCATTTCGGCGGTGGTCTTTTGAAGAAGGGCAGCCTCGCTGTTGGCTGCCTTTCCTGGCTGAGAGGTAGGTGCCTTTACCTGTAACTGCTTCTCTGCCTGAACCTTATCCGCACTATCTGCCATTTTGCTGCTAAGGGGCGCCGTAAGCTGATTTTTGGCCTCAGTAACTGAAGATCCTGGAAACTTTTCGGGCTTGTCAGGGGCAGAAAGTGTATTGGGCGCACTGGATTTGCTTATCGCTAACGGAATTTCTGCTTTGACGTTGCGTTGGCCGCCCTCATCCGACGGCTTTGGTGCCGGCATGGCGGGTTTGTTTGCGTTTTCTTTGCTGCCGGTATGGATGTGATTGACCGTTTGGCCGGTGAGCTTTCTTTGCAGCGAGTTCAGAATAGCTTCTGCCGTTACAGGGGCCGTTAAGCGGTTTTGGGTCACAGGCGCTGCATTGCCACCGATGGCCTCGAGGCTGACTTTCGCTTCGGCCTTAATCGGGTCGAGCATGAGTTTAAGCTCTCCTTCCTTTAAGACGATTCTTACCCTCATCAGCTCAGGCTGTGGCGGTTTAAGCAAGGGTAAGGGCAACTGAAAGCCGCCTTTAAAGCTCAAATTCCCGTTGGTATATCTGGCGTCTCCCAACAGGTAACCACCGGGAGCTTTGGTTAGAGTCAGCAGCTTCTCTGTGTCAATGCCAAGGCGGCGAATCTGTTCTGCCAAGGCGCCAGGGAAGGGGAGCTGAATGCTTGGGGCGAGGGCGACCAGGGTCGCGACTGTGAGAGACGAAACGGCGCCCTGCTGGGGCACTCTCAACATCAGTGTTTGTGCCGAAAATTGGGACAGGTCAACCGGCGGCTTTATGAGATAGCTGGTATTTGCGATGGTGAGTATCGCAGCGCCCTGTGTCTGACTCAGTCTGACTGGCAGCAAGCTTGTTTCAGCCCCTGTGCTCGAATTGCTGGTCAGTATTGATGTGAGTGCGCTGATTTGAGTCATGTTATAGCTCGGGTGCAAGTGAGTCTCATCGCGGTCCTGAATTGGCGGTGCTTTGCTATGTGAGAAGACTGGATACTGAGTACATCACTTCATAGCGGCTCGATATTTAGCGTTGGCACAAAGTATAAGTTGCCTGCCTACACCAACTTACACAATTTATCGATTGATCTTATTGTGAGGAAAAGTATGCTTAGCCGTCAAAGTAGCAGACGTGGTTCAGAGTGTTATGCTTTATTATCGTCAGCCACGGCGCTTTCTAAAGCCGATTTCGGCCTTTTGTATAGAGAGAGTTATGAAGTTGAAATGGATTGCCTTGCCATTCATGTTGTTGGCAGGCTTGGCTCAGGCAGAGCAGGACAATTCGGTCTCAGAGAAGCAGGTTGAAGTTGTTTACAACGATCCCCGCGACCCTTTCGAAGGGTTTAACCGCGCCATGTGGGATCTTAACTACAACGTGCTGGACCGCTACATCTATCGTCCCGTCGCCCACACCTACAAAGATTATGTGCCCAGTCCGGTAAAGTCTGGGCTGCATAATTTTGTCCGCAATCTTGAAGAGCCCAATGCTTTGGTGAATAACACCCTTCAGGGCAAATTTGGTTGGGCGGCCAACGCCGGCGGACGTTTTGTGGTGAACTCCACCATAGGTCTGCTCGGGGTCGTTGATGTGGCAGACATGATGGGCATGCATCGGAAACAGGATGATTTTAACGAGGTTTTGGGTTACTACGGTGTGCCCAATGGTCCTTACTTTATGGCACCATTTTTTGGCCCCTATGTTACCCGTGAACTCGCGAGTGATTGGGTCGATGGACTATACTTTCCATTGTCAGAGCTGACGATGTGGCAGTCTGTGGTCAAATGGGGCATCAAAAGCCTGCATGTGCGGACAGAAGCCATCGACCAGGAACGATTGCTCGACAATGCTCTGGATCCCTACACCTTTGTAAAAGATGCATATTTACAGCACATGGACTACAAGGTGTATGATGGCAATGTACCATCAAATCAAGAAGATGATGAGCTTCTTGATGAATATATGCAGGAGCTAGAATAGCCGTCCTCAAGGGATAACTCTGCTGGAGAGTCCCCCTCCTATGCGCTATCTGCTCCCTGAGGGAAGTATATGGCGCTAAAAGATGTATCTGTGTTGTTGGTTGAAGACGATCCTGTGTTTCGCAGGGTCGTCGCGTCATTTTTGGACAGCCGTGGCGCTTTGGTGACTGAAGCCGACGACGGTGTTCAGGGCCTGGATTGCTTTAAACGACAAAACTTTGATGTAGTGCTGGCCGACCTGAGTATGCCCAATCTGGGCGGACTCGACATGCTGCGGGAAATGTATCGTCTTGATCCCGCAATGCCTTCCATTGTGATTTCCGGTAATAACGTGATGGCCGATGTGGTCGAGGCGCTCAGAATTGGGGCTTCAGACTATTTGGTGAAGCCGGTTGCTGACTTATACATTATCGAGCAGTCAATTCGCCAAAGTCTTGGCAGCATGGGGGCGCAGAGCTCGGAACTACAGGATATGGATGAGCTCTCCCGGGTTGAACTGGAAGAGAACCTGCGTCTACTTGAGCAAAATACTGAGGCCGCCAAGCACATTCAAAAAGAGCTGTTTCCTGCGTCTCAGGTGCTTTATCCCAAAGTCAGAATCGACTACAGCCTGTATAAAAATGATGGGATCAGCGCGTTTTTTATCGATTCCACCATGGCAGACAGCGACCACCTTATTCTTTACATGGCGCACTTTCATCCGGAAGACAATCGCGCTGCCTTCGCCAGTGTACTGCTGAGAAGCTTTGTTAATCATAAATTGAAGGCCTACCGCAATGGCGTGAGCACCACCGTGGTTGAGCCCTTTAATATGCTCAGCTACCTGAATGAGCGCATTGTAAAGTCTGGGCTTGAAATCACCGTGGACATTGTTTACTTGAGTGTTGAGCTTAAACATTACCGCGCGTCTGTGTCCCAGGCGGGGCACGGGCTTCGCTGTTATCTTCGAAACGATAAAGGCCTTACGCCGCTGGCACTACCCGATGCGCTCCAGCTTGGTCTCCTTGATTGGGGAAAGCCCAGCAGCCAATTCCGCTCCTTATTGCCCGGTGAGAAACTCTGCATCGCCACCTCAGATCCCTCCCACAAGCAAATGTTGCTGGACGACAGGTTTGATGGCCTTGTTTGTAGTGATGGAGTACTTGCCGGGGGCTATGTGCAGGCGAGTTTTTAGAACGCCACTTCGTGGCGATAGAACGCTGCTTCGCAGCTACAGAGCGCTCGCAAAGCGAGCCTCTGGGACTCAGCAAAAATCGCTGCTGCCAGGGCGGCCGCAGAGCGGGCTTCTAGAATCTGGAAGGGTACCCACTCTGCTTTTCCGTAGCGCACGATTGCATGGATGCAGGAGGTAGAATAACGCAGGAGCTGTTATCGGGCGTTCGGAAGTGAGCCTGCGAATGTTCGGTTTCCGGAAAACAATAAAGCCCGCATAGCGGGCTTTATTGTTTCTAGAACCTAGAAGTCGCAAAGCGACGCTCTAGAAGCGAAGCGCTCTGCATGTCGTGAAACGCTTCGTTGTTATCAGCTGCGCTTCATCGCTTCATGCTCGCCGGTAACGGCGATTTCTTCTTCCAGAGCTTCTTCTTCGGTGTGGTGCACTTTGCTTTCGGCGCCATGCATCCAATCAACCAGTTTGTCAGCCATAAAGTACAGGATCACACCTGAAATGGCGGCGGTGATGGCGATACCGGCGAAGATAGACATGGCATTGGCCAGCTGCTCTTCTTTTTCACCACCGTGACCGATAAAGGAACCCACAACACCACCAATCTTGTTGGCAGCGGCGATGAAGAGGAACCATGCACCCATCATCAGCGACACGATACGCAGGGGAGCAAGCTTGGTCACCATAGACAGACCAATTGGAGACAAGCACAGCTCACCCATGGTGTGGAAGAAGTAGGCACCAACCAGCCACCACATGCTGGACTTGGCAGTTGGGTCACCACCCATCTCAACCACGGCACCAATCATGAACAGGAAACCGATGGCCAGCAGAACCAGGCCGAGCGCGAATTTTACAGGTGAGTTTGGTTCACGGTCGCCCAGGCGCACCCAAATAGAGGCAACTACAGGGGCAAAAATCACGATGAACATGGCGTTCAGAGATTGGAACCAGGTAGTGGGTACTTCCCAGCTGCCAATCATGCGGTCAGTAAAATCGTTGGTAAACAGGTTCATCAGGCCGCCGGCCTGTTCAAAACCTGCCCAGAATACGATGGTGAAGAGACCCATCACCATGATCACTTTGATACGGTCGCGCTCTACTTTGGTCAGCGGTTCTTTACGTACCTGACCACGGGCCTCGTCTTTTTGCTTCTCAAGCTTGGCAGCAGGCACTGTACCGATGTTGCCCAGCAACTTTTGTGCAAACAGGAATTGGATGATGAGTGACAGCACCATACCGATACCGGCACAAACAAAGCCAGCCTGGAAGTTACCATCATAGGCGCTGACCACAGAGCCAACGATGATACCCGACAGGAAGGCACCTACGTTGATACCCATGTAGAAGATGGTGAAGGCGCCGTCGCGGCGATGGTCGCCTTCGGCATACAGGTCACCCACCATGGTAGAAATGTTGGGCTTGAACAGGCCGTTACCGAGGATAAGGACGCCCAGACCGAGATAGAATACTTCGGTCTCCATGCCCTGAACCCAGGCGTGGGGAGTACCCAGAATAAATTGACCGGCTGCCATCAGGGTGCCGCCAATCATGATGGCTTTACGTTGACCAAGGAAATTATCGGCTAACCAGCCACCCAGCAACGGGGTGAGGTACACCAGGCCGGTAAAAGTACCGTAAAGAGAAATCGCATCGGCCTGGCTCCAACCTAAGCCATGACCGCCTTCACTTTGTACTCTGTCAACCAGATACAGCACCAAAATGGCACGCATGGCGTAATAACTGAATCGTTCCCACAGTTCCGTTGTGAACAGCAGAAACAGCCCCTTTGGATGCCCGAGCATCGTACCCTGGGAATTTTCGCTCATTAAGTCTTCCACCTTAAGCTTGTGATTGCACGTAAAGCAGCGGCTCTACGAAACATAAAATGTGACATTCCTGACGGCATAATTAACAGTAAATACCTGTTAGTAAATGTTTTTTACAACTTGTTGCAGGAGCGTCTATACGTCGTTTTTATAATAAACCCCTAATGTAACAGGGTTATGCCCTAAAAAGGCCTTCTTTATATACCCTTTAGCCTACCGCAAAGTCAATTTCTGCACGCCGCAAAGCAGCTATGCGGGAAGGCCAAGAATTGCAAACCGATGGTTTAAAATGTTGGGGCTCGGTGGTATTCTCGCAAGCCATAACAGGGAAGTAGCAATCGAGATCGCGAGGGCTCGTGAATGTCAATGGAAGCTTGGTATTTGGTACAGTGCAAGGTGCGTCAAGAAAGTCGGGCGAAGCTTAATCTCGATAACCAAGGCATACGTACTTTTTTACCGTTGATTGAAAAGCAACTAAACAACTTTAGTAAGACGGTAGAGGTTCTTTTTCCGGGTTACCTATTCGCATCCGTCGATTTGACCAAGCACAGGTTATCAGCGGTGAATGCGACCCGGGGAGTGCAAAAATTAGTCACTTTCGCGGGTGAACCATCAGTCGTGGATGAGTCTCTGATCCAAGAGTTGAAAATGCGCACTGCTTCGATAGAGTCGTCCCCTGAGGAAGAGGAGCTTGAGCCGGGGCAGATTGTTTATTTCGGAGACGATGTATTCAAGGGACTTACCGGGATCTTTCAGGAAAAAGTTGGAGAAAGACGTTGTCTAGTATTGTTGTCCATGCTCAATCGCACAGTGCAGATTTCCGCTGAGATTCGAGCACTGAAGCGGAAATCCAGCAAATAGATGTTAAATCATAGCTTTTGTAAAAAACTTTAACATTTGACCTGTTGTTATTGATTTTTAGTGTTTTTTGGGTGGTTATGGGATGGTGCCAGCGAAGGCTCAGCTTTAGCCATCAATTTGTTATTCGCCGGCATTGGGAGAATTACGGTGTTTCGGAACTTAAATCGATTTTGTGTGGCCTCATTACTGGCAGTTTTAGGAATAGTGAGCTCTGCTCAGGCAACTACTCCATCGCCTTCCCCACAAATGATAGAGCAGTTTAAGCGGTTACCAAAATCTGAACAGGAAAGAATTGCTCGTCAATACGGTATCGATCCCGCTTTATTGTCAGGAGAGCGGAAAGGAACCGCAGACAGTTTTGATAATCCGAATCTTATCCGTTCCCGAGATGGTCAACGGTTAAATAGCGCTTTCGATGATGAAGAATTCAATCTTCAAAGCAAAAAGAAGTCTACCTTCAGTTTTACAGAAGATGCCAGCAAGCAAGAGTTGAAACGCTTTGGATACGATTTGTTCGAAGGCGAACCATCAACGTTTGCGCCTGTTTCGGACGTACCTGTTCCTTCTGAGTACCCGCTTGGCCCAGGGGATAGTTTAAAAATTCAGCTATTCGGTAAGGAAAACAAACAACTGTCTTTGATGGTGACACGTGATGGCACCATTCAATTTCCAGATATCGGGCCTATTGTCGTTGCAGGGATGGCCTTTGACGAAGCGCGTAAAGCCATCCTTGAACACATACAAAACTCCATGATTGGTGTTCAAGCCAGCATCACAATGGGTGAGCTACGCTCGATTCGTATTTTTATAGCTGGTGATGCCTATAAACCTGGTTCTTATACAGTCTCAAGCTTGGCGACTATTACACAATCTCTGTTCGTTTCAGGTGGTGTAAGTGAAATCGGCTCTCTCAGAAACATCCAATTAAAAAGGAATGGTAAGTTAATCGGAAGTTTGGATTTATACGACCTTTTGTTAAAGGGGGATGCCTCAAATGATCTCCGTCTCCAATCCGGCGATGTAGTTTTTATTCCAGCTGCAGGCGGTCTAATTTCAATCGATGGTGAGGTCAGAAGGCCAGCTATCTATGAGGTGAAAAAGGGTGAAACCATAGGGGATGTTGTCAACATGGCAGCAGGACTGTTACCTGGAGCCTTTCCCAAAAGCAGTATGGTCGAAAGATATGCCAAAACCGGTGTAAAGACTGTGCTCAATTTAGATTTAACATCAGCAAAAGGACTGAACGAGTCAGCACAGGCTGGAGACTTTATCAAAGTCAGAAGTGCGACAGCACAATTTGATACTGCAATTACGGTTGTTGGTGCAGTTGTTCGTCCTGGGAAATACCAATGGTTTGAGGGTCAACGTATCAACAATGTCTTGGGATCTGTATGGCGAGATTTACAGATTTCAACGGACTTGGATTATGCGCTCGTTGTAAGGGAAAAAGATGTTTACGGCAATGTCGAAGTTCATCAGTTTAACTTGGGACAAGCAATAAACAACCCAAATTCTCTTAGTAATTTACGCCTAAACGCGAGAGATAAGATATTCGTATTCAATTACTCTGACGATGGGCTAAATCGTTTTGAGTTGAATAGGCTCGTAAAGGACAGAGTTGCCAAGATTTCTGAATTGACAGGAGCGTCATTGGTTGGTTCAGATCTGTTTGGAGCTGGGTTTAGCGACCTGAATCGTAAAAAATTGGTAGAACGCACGGAATTGGCTGGTGTTGTTGTAACTGAGGTCTCAGAAGATACCGATGAAGACAAGCAAGCTCAACAGGAGTTGGTGACTGCAGAAGTTAGTAAAATGTTGCTCAACATATATGAAGATCAAGAGCTTATTAAACACAGCCATGTGATGACTCGTACTGAGCTGCTTTATCCGTTGATAAGCCGGCTAAAAGCACAGTCACGCAACGGTGAAACAGCGCAACTTGTCTTTGTTAATGGCCAAGTGAGGTTTGAGGGAACATACCCGCTTCCTGTTGAAGGTACAGTTAAGTCTTTAATTGCCGCAGCTGGTGGATTGGCGGAAGGTGCTTATACAGGAAGAGCGGAATTAACCAGGACATTAACCTCGGATAATGGTTCAGAAATTACACATCTGAGTGTTGAGCTTGCAGCTGCTGTCAGCGGGGATAACTCAGCTAACCTGTTGTTGGAAGGGCGTGATGTATTAACCGTCATGACGACACCTGATTGGCAGGAGCATCAAACAGTAGAAATACGCGGAGAAGTAAAGTTTCCAGGTATCTATAACATACGCCGCGGAGAAACACTTAAAGACGTGGTAGCTCGTGCTGGTGGATTTACTGAGTACGCATATTTACCTTCAGCTGTATTTGTTCGAGAGTCTGTGCGCAAACAAGAGCAACTTGAAATCAAGAAACTTGCCGATCAGTTGCGTCGTGATATTGCTACACGTGGTGTTTCTAAGGATGGTAACATCGTCAATTATGCTGACGCGCGCATGATGTTAAAAGACCTGGAAAATATTAAGGCTGTTGGGCGACTCGTTGTGGATTTGCCAGCCATATCCATGGGTATCGATCAGGCTGACCTTCAGCTTGAAAATGAGGATATCCTGTATGTGCCAACGACCAAGCAGACAGTGGCCGTAATGGGAGAAGTGCAGCATGCAGCCACACATAGATTTAAAGATGGGCTGACAATTGAACAATATGTCGCCATGTCTGGTGGGGAGCGCAAGCGTGCAGATGATGACAGAACATATGTCATAAAAGCGAATGGATCCGTGATGATACCTAAAGGTACATTCTGGTTTTCAAGTGAAGATCAGTTGATGCCAGGCGATACCATCATCGTTCCACTTGATACAGAGTATAAAGATAACCTCACCCTGTGGAGTCAGGTTACCCAAATCATCTACAATACTGCAGTTGCTATCTCAGCTATCTCAGGTCTCTAAAGGATTGGGTATGGACATTTTTCTTCCGCTGATCACTGCATTTGTGTTGTCTTTTGCGTCTGTAAAATTTGTACATCCACTTGCTGTTAAAGCCGGACTTGTCGACATTCCAAATGGAAGAAAGCAGCATGTTGGGGAAATACCTCTGATAGGTGGGGTCTCCATCTATCTGAGTGTCATGATGTGCAGCGTGTGGTTTATGCCTGGCATGACCGAATTACATGTCTATCTCGTATCTGCAGCGATGCTGCTGTTTATAGGGGTGTTGGATGACAGATATGACTTACCGGTAAGGTATCGTCTGGTTGCCCAAATACTTGTAGCATCGATAATGATCTTCGGTGGGGGGCTTTACATATCACATTTTGGCGACTTGCTGATGCTTGGTGATATCCGTCTCGGGAAGTTAGGGATATTGGTTACGGTACTAGCCGTTGTAGGCGCGATCAATGCTTATAACATGATAGATGGTATCGATGGTCTAGCTGGAAGCTTAAGTGCGATATCCTTTACGGCACTCGCTCTTTTGCTTGGGAGTTCAGGTAGTGATTGGTACTTATTACCCATTCTGTTTATTGCTGCGCTTGTAGCTTATCTCATGTTTAACCTTGGTTGGCCGGATAAACGGCTAGCCAAGATATTTATGGGAGACGCCGGTAGTATGTTAATTGGCCTGACCATTGTATGGTTGTTGGTCATAGGTGTTAACGGTGATGCCCCTTCCTTTAGACCAGTAACAGCACTTTACATTATTGCAGTACCGCTTATGGATATGGCTGCGATCATGTATCGAAGAATTAAAAAAGGTGACTCGCCATTTAAGCCTGACAGGGACCATTTACACCATATCTTTATGAGGGCTGGCTGTACTCCACAACAGGCGCTGGGGTGCATCAGCCTGATTTCAGCCCTTTTGGCCGGAGTGGGGTTCATCGGTGAATTGGTTCAGATTCCTGAGTCAGTCATGTTTTTTGGTTATTTGGTACTATTTGTCACCTATTGCTTCGTCATTCAGCATATTTGGCAAATTCTTTCTTGGATTAGAAGTAAGGGGTTAGTGTGAGAAAAGACATTAAAGTCAAAGGCTTCACGCTTATTGAGCTACTTATCGTAGTGGTGATTTTAGGGCTCTTGATGTCGCTAGTAGCACCGACAATGTTTTCAAAAGTAGACTCTACAAAGTTGAAAACAGCCCAAATGCAAATGGACATGTTGTCCAGTGCATTGGATACCTACAGACTGGACATTGGCAGTTATCCAGCGTCATTAAGTGAGTTGCGAGCCTCTAGTAATCCTAAATGGGATGGTCCTTATCTTCCAAAGGATGTCCCCTTGGACCCATGGGGCAATCCTTACGTGTACGCGAGTCCGGGCGATAATGGTCTCCCATACACACTAAAATCATTCGGTAAAGACGGTGTTGCCGGTGGAGAGGATGACAACGCGGATCTTATCCATCAATGACTGACATCGGTAAACTTCTCACAGGCCATTTTTCTGTTGAAATCTCTGATTTTGAAAAGGCACTGGCCTTTCAGGCAAAATATGGCGGTAGGGTTGAGTCAATTTTAGTTAACATCGGTGCGCTCTCTGAGGAGAGCTTACCGGAGTTTTATTCACTTTTGACAGGACTACCCATAGCAGATGAAGAATGGGTTAGTCTCATCACCTATGAGCAATTGCAATCACAGGAACTCAATACCACTCTGAACAATAATCAGTGGTATTGTGTTCCTGCCGACGCAGAAGATGGACCCGTCACGGTACTTTGCCGTGACCCACTCGATGTGTATAACAATCAGTTTCTCAATCAGCAAAATATTTCATACCGACTGGAAGTGGCAACCCTGCCTCAACTTCAGCGCCTTTCCTCGTTATTAAAAGTATCTGACGAGGTCAATGCGATAAATGGCGAAGAGTTATCGGATTTTGAAGAAGATAAATTACGTGAGTTAGCAAGTGAAGCCCCCACTGTAAACCTGCTCAATAGTTTGATTGCCAAAGCGATCAAGATGGGATCGTCAGATATGCACCTTGAGCCCGTAGACAGCAAGTATCGAGTTCGTTTCCGTATTGATGGTGTGCTGCAAACTGTAGACTGGGTGCCCGGGCGGATGAGGTTACCTTTAGCATCAAGGCTCAAAATTCTTGCGGGTATGGATATCGCCGAAAAAAGGCGTCCCCAAGACGGCAAAATTGCCATGAAAGTGTCTAATGAAGATTTAGATATTCGTGTTTCCAGTTTACCCCTGAACGATGGCGAAAGCATCGTTATGCGTTTTTTACGTCAAGAATCAATTAATTATGATATGGACGTTCTTGGGCTGTCGGCTGACATTCAGGCATTTATTCGCGAAGATATCAAAAAAACTGCCGGGGTTATCTTGCTGACAGGGCCTACAGGCTCTGGCAAAACAACGAGCCTGTACACCTTTTTGAATGAAATAAGTGATGACACCGTAAAAGTGATCACGCTCGAAGACCCGGTTGAATACCAGCTCGACGGCGTCAACCAAGTGCAAATCAATGCAGATATCGGCTTTGGTTTTGCCGAAGGCCTTCGTAGTATTGTTCGCCAAGACCCTGATGTGATTATGGTGGGCGAAATTCGTGACAAGCAAACAGCGCAAATTGCCATGCAGTCGGCATTAACAGGGCACTTGGTGTTTTCGACAGTCCACACCAACGATGCGCCCAGCGCTTACACACGATTGTTGGATTTGGGGGCAGAGGAATATCTGCTGAACGCCGCCATTATTTCCATTATCGCTCAGCGCTTGGTACGAAAGCTTTGCCTCCACTGTGCTTTGCCCGATCCTGACGCACAAAAACACATTGAGCAATATCAGCTTCAGCCACTAATTGCAGGCAATAATGTGCAGCTTAAGATTGCGAATGGTTGTGACCACTGCGGTCATACAGGTTACAAAGGACGTATCGCCATTGTTGAATATCTGCGCTGTGATGAAGACATCAAGACCCTTGGAAAAGACCAATATTTTCCCGGTAAAGCGCGAAACCTTAATATCTCTCGAGGTGGGCGGACTTTGATGATGGACGGCCTGCTCAAGGCCGCAATGGGTCAAACAACCATAGAAGAAGTCGTTAGGGTGGCAGGATAATAGATGCCCAGTTACAGCTATAAAGCCTACGATAGCAATGGCGTGATGATCCAGGGACACTTGGATGCGCGAGATGAGCCGCACGCATATACACAACTGGAGTCTCTGGGGTTACATGTAGTCACACTCGTGGTGGGCCAACCCAGCAAAGGCTTATCTTTAGGTCGACACAGCATTACTTTGGACGACCTGGAGTTCTTTACTGCCGAACTGGCCTTATTACTTCGTAATGGCGTAAAACTGGATCGTAGTGTACAACTGCTTGCTAAAGGTAAAAAAGGGACCGCTCTCGGTGATTTGCTGACCGAAATACACAGGCGTGTAAAGCAAGGTGAGACGTTGTCAGATGTGCTTAAGGATTATTCCTATTTTGATAACCTTTATATTAATTTGATTAAAATCGGCGAGGCGACAGGCGAATTGAGCCACGTTTTTGCTGGATTAGCCAAAGATCTCAAATTTCGAAAAGATCTCCGGGCAAAAATAATTCAGTCAATGAGTTATCCAACGGTAATTTTTATTGTTTGCGTGTTAGCTGTTTTATTTGTATTTAACTATATTGTTCCGCAGATGGGTTCTTTATTTGAAGATAACCCTAACGTACCCGTTTATACCCAGTTTTTGTTGTCTGCCAGTGATTGGCTCCGTTCATATCAATGGTATTTGGCCCTTATTCTTTTGGCATCAGGTGTGTCTCTATTTTGGCTCCAGGCACAAGGCAAATTATCAGGTGTTTTTGATGAGGTGCTGCTGAAAATCCCGTTGCTGCGCAGTGCCATCAACCAAATTGAGCGTATTCGTTTTTGTACAGGGATGGCCTTGATGCTTGACTCTGGAGTCAAACTAGATAAGGCAATCGAACTCGCAGCTGATACTGTGAAAAATCGCTTGATAAGACATCGTTTGAAAGCCGTGAAGATCAAAGTATCCAAGGGGGAGCGATTGACCGATGCTTTCCTCGGTTTATCAGTCTTCCCGGATTTTTTCATTTCTCTGGTTGAAGTTGGTGAAGAAAGTGGTCAGCTGACGTCTGTTTTTGAAGAAATTGCAAATCGAAGCAGGGAACAATTTACTAACTGGTCTAATAGGATTACGACAATCCTAGAGCCGCTGATGATCCTGTTCATGGGGGCTATTGTCGGCTCAGTCGTTGTCGTCATGTTGCTGAGTGTTATGTCCGTCAATGACGGTATTTAATAATGGTAACCTTTCGTCGTAGCAGAGGTTTCACTCTTATCGAGCTATTGATAGTCGTCGTGATTATCACGGTTTTGTCTACTTTAGTTGGTAGTTTTACCGTTGAGCGGTTAGATAAAATTCGTCGTACCGACGAGATAAAGAACCTACATGCTTTGATATCTCAACAGCAATTTCTTGCATTCATCTCTGGTAAGTCAATAAGAATTAAGCTCGAAGGGCGTGGAGTGTATCGTCACGCCTCGGATGCTGATGACATGTTGCTTAAGCAGTTCTCATACCTGACATTTGAGAAACAGTTTATAGAAATAAGTCGCTCAGGCTACCTCTTGTCCCACAATGTTGTCCTTACTACATTGGAAGGTCCTGTATCACTGGCCTTGGATAGCAGCATTCGGGTTGAAGATTATGAAGCATTCTAAAGGTTTTACCCTTATTGAGGTGTTGATTGCCTTTGTTATCTTGTTAACAGTGGTTGGATCCATTTCCTTTGCCTACCGCTCGGCCGTGTTGTCAAATACCAAAGCAGCCAGTGCAGTTGAAATGGAATCATTGCTCTCTTTACTGATGCCTACAATTCGCGCAAGGCTTTTGATGGAAAAAGATCTTGCCCCCCAAACCCAAGAAGGGATATTGAACGATACCGTGTTTTCGTGGCAGGCCAAAGTCGTTGAAAAAGGGAGTGCTCCGAGACAGTTATCTCCCGAAGATGGTGATTGGATAGAGTTTCCTGAACGCTATTACCTTTGGAATGTAACGATCACGTTCAAGAGAGATTTCGCCGAGCGAGAGTACAGTTTCAAAGTATTAACCTGGAGTAAGCTTTGAGCCGTCAACGTGGTTTTTCTTTGATTGAATTGTTGTTGTCCATGGCCATTTTAGCCATGGTCATATTTATTGGCTCGTTCAGTTTTTCTATCTACAGCAAGTTATGGAATAAGGATATTGCCAACTATAACAAATCGTTAAGTTCGGGGAAGACGAGTGTATTGCTGTCTCGGATGTTCCAACATGTCAGCAACTACATTGTTCACGATAAGCGCGGCTTGCCAGTTTATTACTTTGTCGGGAACAACCACTCAATGTCTTTTGTTACCCGCTCACCATTGATTTCCGATTCACCGCTTGCATTAGTCAAACTCGAAGTAAAAACCTTGAGTGACGGCAATAATATACTTGTTTATCAAGAAGCTGACCTGGTAGGCGAGGACTTTTTCAGCTTGGACTCGCTGCCAGCGATGAAATATAAGCTGAATCTTTTTGAGAGTCCTAATATTCGTTTCAACTATTTCGGCTGGACTTCCAACGAGCAGCGTATGTTGGCGTTCGATAGGGAGCAGGACGAAGATATGGTTTGGCAGCCAGATTACAGTGCAGAAATTTCTGGCGTGCTACCTGAAGTTGTGAACCTGACCTGGGGGGAAAACGAGCCTGTGCTTTTTGCGTTGCAGCATGATGGCGCGATTCGATTGCAATACACCGGAGAGAAACGCAATGGTGAGTAAGCAAAAGGGCGTGGCTTTGCTGCAGGTGTTGCTGTTAACGGCCATATTAACGCTAATGGCGCTTTACTTTGTCGCCGTTGCCAAATCCAATGTTAACAAGTCAATCGAAATGGGCAATGTGGCCGCCGCCGAACTCAAATTACAGACGGTTCAAAGTGAGTTATTGTTCGAATTACTGACACAACAAACCAACGCATTGCTTGCGCAAGAACCCCAAAAACGCACATTTTCAAGTCGCTGGAATTTTTACGCAAAACCGTTTGAACCTGAACCGGGGGTCACTGTCGAGCTTCAGGATGTGAATGGCTTGGTGTCTGTCATCAGCAGTGCCAATTTGATGCCTTTTAAGCAACTGCTCCGATATTTTAAGGTCAGTCCCACAAACGAGAGTGGCATTATCAACGAACTGCTCCAATGGCAAAGTCCGCATCCAGGGGCGGGCGCCGTATCCCAACCCGAATTTCGACACGATGCGATGGCGGGTATCGAAGACATTTTGAAATTTGAGAGCGTTGGTGATGAGTTGGGAAACAAGTTGCTGCCGTTGATATATCCATGGGAGAAAAGCCTTTTCAATCCGCTGGTTGCGCCAGATACAATCCTCAGAGCCACTTATGGAGATGAGATGGCTGCACAACTTACGAAATTGCGTGAAGAAGGGCTGCTAAACGCACGGCGGTTTACCGAGTTGACCGGGTTGTCGGATGACGATGAGTTCATTTTTCAGGTTGGTCGGCGGTTTAGAGTCAAGATTACCGTGTCGGTAGGTGGTGCGGTAGTAATGTACTCGGGTTTTTGGTACATTCGACCCGAAAACGATGCACCCGTTATTTTTTTGAACTAGAAGACAAAAATGCACCAACAGCTCAGTAAATTGTGGTCATTCATGCGCCGCCTGCTTTCAGGAAAAGTGGCTTATTTAAGCGCAGACGAATACTATTCTGTCGATTTTGATGGCATTTGTCTCAATGGGCTAAACAGCAACGAAACGTCAAAGAATCAGGGGGTGTTCGCCCTCGTCCTGTCACGCGGCAGTTATACCGAACGCGTAGAAACTGTACCCATTACAAAACGCAATGAGCTAACCAAGCTTGCCAAATCACAGGTAAAGCGTCGGGGAATGGATGAGCTGTTTTTTATCTGGCCGAGTCATGATGGAAAAACCGATATCAGCTACTTTTCTCTGCCGGTAATCCCCCATTTTCTGAAACCTAAGCTCATTTTACCTGAGTCGGTGATAATGCCGCTGTCAGGCGCTGAGAATGCCAATTTTGCGCTAGGAACTGTGCTGGACTCATCCCAGAGTAAAGTCGCGTCGAATCCCGCTTCATTCAGAGACACAGTGCTTGAGTACAACATGCTTGATGGAAGGGAAACGGCCTATTTAGCAGTGAGCGGTCGCAGAAAAGTGTCATCTGTTGCGGTTGGCTTGGTGAACTCAGTGCAAATGTTTGCCTTATCTCAGGGCATTAGTTTTAAGCATTATCGCACTATGTCGCCGTCGGAGAGTCAGCGGGCCCTGATTGCTGGCCTCTCTCGTCCATCGACCTACTTATTTCAACCTGGATTGTGGCGGGGCCAAACCGAGAAGCAATTCCGGCTCTCGTATGAAGCTGTCTTGCCTTTTGTTGCCGGCGCTTCACTCTGGTTCACCCTATATCTTTTGGGTTCTGATTTTTTGGCCGGACAATTGGCTTTACACGCTAAAGAAGAAAACCGGCGACTGGTTCAGGCTGCAACACAAGTCATGGATACCAAAGTCGCGGTCGAAAACGATATCGAACGAATACTCTTTTTATCCCCGCTCCAGCAGTCAAGTGTGGCAGGCTTGGGTGTATGGGCTGTATTGGACCATTTATATCAGCAAGATGGCGAGGTGATGCGTCTTGAGCGCGATGGCGGCGATTATCGGGTTCAAATCAAGGCTGCTTCCGCATCGGGCTATTTATCTTATTTACTCTCGTACCCGGGTATCAGAAACGCCCGATTTGATGGCACTGTGCGCTCCGAGCGGGGCAAGGACGTAGCCACAATCCTGTTCGAGTTTAACCCCGATATGGCGAAGGGTGTGTAATGAACGATATCAAAAAATATCGCGTGCACCTTATGGTGATAACGTTACTGGTACTGGCGAAATTTGTCTGGGTTCCACTGTGGGAAAGTAAACAACAACAGTGGCAGCAAAGAGAGGGTTTTCTGGGGAGTTCGGCAAAATATAAAGGGCTTATCGAGCAGGAAGCGCAACTCGTTAAACTCCGTCAACTCAGTCAGCAACGGGTTTCAGAAACGGAAGCGGATTTTGAGTCGGTTGATAATCTAACACAATACAAGTTATCTCTGCAGACTGTGCTCGAACCTTTATTCAAAAGCAGCGACGTTGACGTATTGCTAACCACCTGGCGTAACGGTCCGGTGCAGCAGGATGTGCAGGAGTTACAACTGGATTTAACCTTTAGGGGCAAACTTTCTGGGTACTTGGATCTCCTCAGCAAACTTCAACAGCCAGGAGTTTACCAAGGCGAACTGATTGGGGAGAAGTTTCAATTGTCTACCAGGTCGAACGCGCTGCCAGAAACTGCCATTAATGGACAGATGACGTTTCGTTTTCGCTATATAACACCCAGCGAGGCCGTTCAATGAGTTCATTGAAAAGCATGAAGGTGCTTCTGCCCGCACTGATAGGCCTGTTGTTGGTGCTTGCGCTCGAATTTGTTTTGCAGACCCCAGATGAAGATGACATTAAGCTGCCGCCGATGCCGGTGATGCCCACACTCAATACGCCTAACACTTTAGCGAGTCAAATTCCGGTGCGCTTCATTGCAGCCAAAGAAGTCGAAAGTGAGCATCAACCACAAGTCGATGTTGTTGATGGCCGTACAGAGCAAGCGTTTCAGGATGCCCAGCATGGTTTGCTTAAGTATTTATATATTAAAGACAAGCGTTACAGACTATCCGCTGTGGTCAACAGTCAGAACCGGGCCGCAGTGCTTGCGGTGAGTACACTAGAAGGTCAAAACGAAAAGTACTTGTCCATTACGCAGGGTGAAATGCTTGGCCCGTATCAGGTAGCGGCCATTGATGAGCGTCAGATTACGCTGACTCAGGCGAATAGACAGGTACTGTTAAGTCTGTTTCAGTCGGTAGCGGGTTAACAAAAGATATCACGGGTAAAAGGTGGAAAAGTGGTGAGGGAATTTTTGGCAACATATACGGCCGTTAAAACTAGTGCCGCGAAAAAAGGTGCCGTTTCGCTGCTGGTGTGTACTGCAGTGTTGAGTGGGTGTGCTACCACAAATGAAACTGACAATCGAAAAGTCGTCGGGTCTTCTTACCTTGCCGGTGCTGTAGATGAAACCAACTCCGACACGGCCATTTCTGTCACTGTGGATGACAAAGGTTCTGAAGTGCAAGGACCCAGTTTCGTCCGGGTAAAACCAATCGCAAAGGGAGTCAGTGGATTTGTGGGGGGCGAAGCACTGACCAGCGGTTTCTCTACACAGAGTAGCTTAACCATTGCTGCAGATGATATGCCATTTATCGACTTCATCCATTATGTGTTTGGTGAACTCCTTGGGGTAAATTACATCGTCGGCGAGGGCGTGGCGGACATCCAAGCTCCGATTACCCTGAGTTTGCAGGAACGGGTGAGTCCACAAAAGCTGGTGTCACTTGCCGAAGAGTTGCTGCTGCGTCGAAACGTTGAGGTAAAGCGTCAGGACAACATCTTTTATGTCCATAAACTCTCAAAAGGGGGGAGTGAGTCTACCTTGATTGGTTATGGGCGTAACGCTGACCAAGTACCGTTGGCAGCGCAGGTACAGCAAATTGCACCGCTTAAATATCTGTATAACGGCAACACCACCAAAACCATTACCCAGATCACCGGCGCCAAAATTTCGCCTGACGTCAACCAAGGCGTGCTATTTATTACCGGAGAGCGGGACAAGGTTATCCGGGCACTCGAGCTGTTGGATTTACTCGATTCCCCCAACAGTCGCAGCAAGCATGTGGGTTTTCTGAAGCTGACGTTTGTGAGTGCCGATGACTTTATCACTGATATCACCGAAATTCTGAAAAATGAAGGCGTGATGACGGGCTCTCTCTCTGCAGACAACAGGGTTGCTTTCGTGCCGCTGCAGCGCCTCGGTGCGGTGGCCGTGTTTGCTGCCGAAGACAACTTTATCAGTCGCATTCAGTATTGGGCAACTCAGCTTGACAAGCCCAGCAAGGGTAACAGTGCCCAGTACTTTATCTATAGCCCTAAGTTTGCCCGAGCATCTGATCTTGGCCAGAGCATGTCTGCCCTCTTGAGTGGCCGTAGCCCGGTTGCGTCGCGGGCCGCTAATGCCACGGCTGAGCGCACCGCCGAAATCGAAGGCAATAATGCCCAAACGCCTACTGCGGCAGCCTCAGACACAGTCAAAATGGTGGTCGACGATCGTGCAAACAGCCTGATTTTTCAAACCACAGGGGCTGAATATCAGGCGCTGCTGCCGATGATAGAACGTCTCGACGTGATGCCCAAACAGGTGATGCTGGAAGTGGCTATCATGGAAGTCACCCTCACTGACGAATTTAAGTACGGCGTTGACATTGCCCTATCCTCAGGAAAATTCTCTTGGAATAACGCCTTTGGTGCCAAGGACCTTGGTGGCAGTGTGCTGAAGTGGGTGAGCGGTGAAAACAGCATTAACGCCCAGGCATTTGAAAGCAATAAATGGGTGAATGTGCTTTCCAAGCCCACTGTATTGGTGAGGGATGGCATGACGGCTAACATCCAGGTAGGGACGGATATTCCCGTGGTCGGCAAAACCACCACAGATCCTACGACGGGTGTAACTCGCTCGGTTGAATACCGTAAAACCGGTATCAATGTAAAAGTAACGCCTACCGTCAACGCCCAGGGCGTGGTGATCATGACCATAGACCAGAGCAACAGCAATCAGGTGGATGGCGGCGCCGAAGTTGAAGGCAATCCACAAATTTTTGAGCGCAGCCTCTCCACTGAAGTGGTAGCCCAAAGTGGCAGAACAGTCGTGCTTGGTGGCCTTGTCAGCGAGAATAACTCAGATAACGAATCCGGCACCCCGGTACTGAAAGATATTCCCTTACTGGGTGGCCTCTTCAGTACTACCACCAAGAATAAGGTAAAAACCGAACTGGTGATTATGGTCACCCCCAAGGTGATTTCCCGCACCGACGAATGGGATGAGATAAAGCAGAAATTTGATTCGGGTCTTGAGTACATTAAAATGTAACTAATGCGATCTGATAAGGCCTGTAATAGACAGAACAGCACACGTAAATTGTGGTTGTTGTTAAATACACGGCTTTTGCGTTGGATCAATTTTAAAAGCAGGGTTTGCACAAAAAACGTGCAGCCCTGTTTTTTTTTGGGCAGTTAGCCACGCATATTAGAGTAAATAGCTTGATTTTATTATTTTCAGTGGTTATGTTCGGCGGGTGTTTTTCTGTTTTGCCAAAGTAAAACATTGGCTTATGTAGCTTTTTTTTAATTGGCTGCGGAGTTGCTGTAAAAACACGACTATCGATGAGGGGGTCTTCCAACTCCTTTCCGGCAGAGTACCGGAGCTCAACGATGTCGAGTCGACCCAGGCGGAATTTGTTTGATTTTTGTGCGCCAGTTTGCTGGCGTTTGACTGAAAATTGAACATCTTGCGAGTGGCGTCTCAAGAAATTCGCGCCCTCAGGCATTTGGCTAATTATAAAGTTGACTTATTGTAACGATGCCATAAACTAGGACGCGGAAAGTTGAAGTAAAGGCGCGCACCAAGGGTTGTGCCTTGGTTTAACTTTACGGATTTGGCTTTCTGTTGAAAGTAACAAAAAAATGGAACATGGTAGTCAATTACACTCGAAGTATTGCTTCTTGTTCCAATTTCATGAAATTGGAGAATAGGATTTATGAAAAAGGTATTTAAAGCTTCTCTGCTCTCTCTGGGCGTAGCTGCTGCCTTCGGTGCCAATGCTGCAACTCTGATCGTTCAACCTGCTGATAAGATTGTTCTGTCTAACCAAGGTATCGCTGTTGAGAACACAGTTACTCAGGCTATCGTGTTTGACACTGTTCTGGACGCTCAGCACACTGGTCTGACTGAAATCGTTGTGACCCTGGGTGATGCAGTTGACCTGACTGCTGTTACTGACGGTGCATGCGTATACTCTGCTCCAAATGGTACTGTTACTTGTGGCGACGTACTGTTCGAAATCGGTACCGGTAGCTTTACTTTCGACAACCTGGTAGTAGACGCCGCTGCTGGCACCCTGACTTACTCTGTAAGCCTGGGTAACTCTATCACCTCTGGTTCTTCTTACCGTACCACTATCGGTGGCATCGCTGCTCCAGCCAACCTGCCTGTAGTTACCGACGTATTCGCAGTAGACTTCAAGTCTACCCTGAACGGTAACCCAGTTGACGCCGGTAATGCTGTACTGGCCACTGCTGTAGACCAGTTTGCTGCCGCTGTTGTTACTGAGTTCGACGGTGTTATCGAGCGTATCGCTCGCACCACTTTCGTACGTAACGGCGAAACTGCTACCACTGATACTTTCGCTATCATGTTCGCTGACAAAGGCCTGGTTGTTCCAACTGCTGAAGTTGCCAACCCAGCTGACGTTGACGCTGTAGTTGTTACTCTGAAAGGTAACTTCGCTGATCACGAAGCTGCTGAGTTCACTACTCCTAACGGCACTTTCGCCAAAGTAGACGACGCTACTGCTACCATCAGCTACACCACTGCTCAGTGGGCAACTGTAGTTGGTCTGGGCGCTGCTGGCGACGTACTGACCTTCACTTTCAACGCTGGTGATGCTACTGCTACCATCGAGCCAAGTGACTTCGAAGTTCAGTCTGTAGAAGTAACCTACAGCGGTACTGCCGGTGCTTTGGACATGACTCTGCTGTCTGATGTTGACGCCGGTGACTGGCGCCTGGACGCTGCTGTAATCAACGTGCCTTACCTGCCAGTTGGTTACGGTCTGACTCCTAACGTTGAAATCGCCAACGAGTCTGCCAAGACCATCATGTCTGAAATCATCATCGAAGGTTTCGACCAGTTCGGTAACCAGTATGGCCCAGCTACTCTGCCTTTCACTGCAAACGGCAAGACTGTGACCAAGGTTTCTGAAGCTGACATTCAGGCTGCCTTCGGTCTGGACGCTGCTACCAAGGCCAAGCTGAGCGTAACCTTCCTGATCGACGCCGACCTGGAAGACGTATCAGTAGCTCCTTACTACCGTCAAAACGAAAGCCGTATCAACATCCTGTCTGACCAGTACAAGTCTGATACCGCTCAAGGCAACAACGACTGGTAATCCAGTGAGTTGAATGCTTTAAAACGGGCCCTTCGGGGCCCTTTTTTTATGTCTTTTTCGCGTAGTGTATACGCTGTGATGTGAGTGCCTTTGCAGTATAATGCGTAGGTCTTTGGTGGAATGCTCGAGCTGGTGTAAGCTAAACTATCCACGCTTTATCAATGACTTATTCGGTTTATTACATGTGTTTATTACATGTGTTTATTGCGTGCGGTTTATAAGGGCCGCAACTGTGTGCCGCGCTTTCCGTTGTCATAGCCATCGCCAGGGTCTGTCAGACACTATGGGATGTTAAGCGAGATGTTAAGCGAGATGTTCAACGGGCAGTTAATCCGGATGTGCCTGAGCCTATTGCTTCGAACAGTGGGACAAGATGCTCTTCTTAGCAGAGCGTGTAGCGGCCGAAGACGCGCTTTTAAGCCAAGTTGCCGCAACCCCAGGGGCCAGCCCATATGAAAGGCGCTCTCGGGCTCAATTATGATGACGATAGGAGTAGGGTGGATGGGGCTTTCCCAGTGGCTTTTGCGAATACAGCGAAGTGGCAAGACCAAAAACTCGCTGTTTTTGCTCGCTGAGAAACTGTTACTGCTTTCCCTCGGGTTTCTGCTGACGCTTCTCCTGGCCAGGATGTGGCCTGCACAGCGCCTTGGTGAATATCAATATCTGCTCGCCATGGTGGCCTTGCTTGGTCCTTTTTCGGCATTGGGACTGAATTCTCTGGTGAGTCGGGAACTGGTATTGAGTCAGGAAGACACAGGTAAGGTGCTCGGCACGGCCTTGCTGCTACGCATAGCCGGGGCGTTGTTCGCAGGCATGCTGATGTTTGTCGCCTCCTTCTGGTGGGTTGAAGCCACGCTCAGGCCCATTTTTTGGCTGCTTTTGTGCTCCCAGGTATTTCATGCATTTGGAGTGTTTGATTTTTATTTCGAGTCCAAGGTGCGTTCGTGGGTATCGGCCACCCTTCGAAGCGCCAATGGCGCCTTCTTTTTAACGGTTAAGCTGATGTGGCTTTGGGGCAATGGCAGCCTTGAAGGCATGTTATTGATTACTGCCATTGAGTGGTTGCTATTGGGCGTGCTGTGGCACAGGGTTTTCAGATTAGCAGAGCCTAATCGCTATTCGCTGTCAGTCAGTTGGCAACAAGCGATATACCTGCTCAGACGCTGTGGCTGGCTGTTATTGTCGGGCGTGGCTGCCGTTATCTACCTTAAGGTGGATACCGTGATGCTTGGCTGGCTGGATGATAAGTCTGAGGTCGCCCGTTACAGCCTCGCGAGCCGTTTGTCAGAGGTGTGGTACATTTTCCCTGGAATTTTGGTTGCGTCCTGGTTTCCATCTTTGCTCACGCTCAAAGGTCAAAACCACGAACACTATCGCAAGCGGCTGCAATCCCTGTGTGACTTTTTAGCGTGGATAGCCATCATTATCGCATTGTTGATAACCATGGTGTCTGCGCCCTTGATGGCGTGGCTCTTTGGTGAACAATACCGTGATGCCGGGAATATTTTGCAAATTCACATTTGGGCTTCGGTATTTATTTTTATGCGGGCGCTGCTGAGCAAATGGATTTTGATTGAAGATATTCCCAAGTATTCATTGCTTACCCACGGGGCTGGTGCGCTGCTTAACATAGGGCTTAATGCCATGTGGATACCCCATTTCGGTGGCGAAGGTGCCGCTATGGCCACATTGATTTCCTATGCCGCGGCTTCTTATTTTTCGCTGTTTCTGTTTCACAAAACTCGTCCTTTTGCGTTAGTGATGACCAAGTCACTGCTGTTACCTGTACGGCTGCTGTTTTTAAGGTCAACTCGCCTTGGTAACGACTGATGTTCCCGCTAGAATAATGCGCAGTTAATCTGGATGGAGTGCCAATGAAGGCATTATTGAGACGTTTGTTGGGCGAAGACACCAGACGCACCCTGCGCAGTATGTTCAACCGAATCGACATGTGCCTGCTGCAATGGTTTGCCTCCGCTCCCCTAAAACCGTTCGCCAACGTATTTTATGGTGTGCTTAACGGCGAATTCAGCCGCGAGCATCGCGCCGTTATCGCAGGCAGAAAAGCGTATCAGGCAAGTCATGGTTTACGTTCAGGCTCTGCACCTATGCTCAGACGGAATATTCATCGCATTGAAAAGGGCCTTTCGATGTCGCCGCGGCGTTCTGTTTTTGCCGAAGACTATATTCAAGAAACCGTCAGCATTTATCTCGACGCCATCCAGAATGGGGCCATTTGTAAAGAAGAACTTGGCTGGGCCCGGGATGTCTTGTCTCGCTATTTTCAAATCGTTGAACCTACTTCTGTCGTAGCAAACGCGCGGCTGCATTTTTCCGAACAAGAATCAAAAAGCGCTACAAAAGTGCCCTATACCAGCGAGGAGCGCCAAGGGCCACAGGTTGATTTTGTACACTTTATGGCACTGTGTCGGCAAAGGCGTTCTGTGCGTTGGTACCAACCCAAACCAGTGCCGGACAATCTTATTGATCAGGCTATCGGTGCAGCTTCCCAGGCTCCCAGTGCTTGTAATCGTCAGGCATTCCGCTTTTTTGTTGCCAATGATGCCAACCTGGCTCCCCGGATCGCTGCCATGGCCGGGGGCACGGCGGGATTCAGCGACAATATCCCCTGTGTATTGGTGGTGGTGGGGGACCTCAGTGCCTACGCAGCTGAACGTGATCGCCACCTTATTTACATTGATGGCGCGCTTGCGTCGATGCAGCTGATGCTGGCACTTGAAACCTTGGGTTTGGCATCTTGCCCCATTAATTGGCCGGATTTGGAAGTGCCCGAAGCCAAAATGGCGAAGCGTTTGGGGCTTGCTGAATATGAAAGGCCGGTAATGTTGATTTCGGTCGGTTATGCCCTGGAGACAGGTATGATACCCTTCAGCCAGAAAAAGCCGGTTTCGCAACTAAGAATTGATATAACCCCATGATGATAGAAATTAAAGGCGTTCAGTTTGTAAATAAGGGCGCCGAGTTGATGCTGCACGCCTGTATTGAACAGATAAAAGCACAATGGCCTGATGCAGAAATAGTGCTTACACCGGATGCCAATTCACCTTACCTCAAGCGAGCGCAACTTGGGGCGTGGCAAAAACTGAATTTACACAAGCATGTTTTTGATTTAAACGGATTAAGCTATTTTTTGCCTCATGCTTTTCGTCGTGCATTGCGTCGTTTCGGTATTGTAACTGAAGCTGACGTGGACCTGGTGCTGGATGCATCCGGTTTTGCCTATGGTGATTCCTGGCCCGTGCGGCAATTAACGCACACATCGAAGCAAGTACAGAGAATGGCCTTGAAGGGCAAACCTTATATATTTCTGGCTCAGGCGTTTGGCCCTTTTACTCACCCCAAACTTAAGCACTCTATTCGTAGTTATTGGGGTAGTGCAGCTTTGATAGTCGCCAGAGATACGTCATCGTTCGATGCGCTTTCAGCCATTTTGTCTCATGATGCACCCCTGATGCGTTTTCCTGACTTTACCAACTTGCTCTCACCCATCATTGACGAAAAGCTATCTCCAGGCGTTTTGGTGATCCCTAACAGCAAGATGATCAGTTCGAAAAATCAACGTAAAGATTGGCATGAGTCATACGTCAACTTGTTGGAGGAAATGTGCAAAGCGGCTTTGGCTTCGGGGAAAGCCATTACTTTGCTCAACCATGATGGCGGCGAAGACCTTGCACTTTGTAATACGCTGAATGAGCGACTTGGTGGAGCTGCGACTATTCTCTCGCTCGAATGCCCGTTAGCCGTTAAGGCCCTGATTTCGAAAGCTGATGGCGTTGTAAGTTCACGCTATCACGGGTGTGTGAGCGCCCTTAGTCAAGGTGTTCCTACCGTTGGTACCAGTTGGAGCCATAAATACGAGGCATTATTTGCCGATTATGGATGCAGCGACATGTTGTTTTCTTCACCCTCGATGATGTCAACCAATGCTGTAATGGCCAGGTTACTCAGCGACGAGTATCGGGATAGATGTCGCACAAATCCTGCTATTGAAGAACAGAAATCCTTGGCACGGGAAATGTGGTCCAGTGTGTTCACCGTGATTGCTTCAAGCGTATTAACACCCGGACACCGCAACTGATGCCGCTGGTCAGTATTTATATGCCAACCCGAAACCGCCGCATCCTGCTGGAGCGTGCTGTGGCATCGGTGCAAGCACAAACCTTTACCGACTGGGAGTTGCTGATAGTTGACGACGGTTCACAAGACGATACATCAGCTTATTTAAGTGAACTGATGCAAACAGACCACCGTGTGCGCTGCATTTTTAATGCTGACGCCAAAGGAGCCTGTATTGCCCGTAATCTCGCCATATCCGCCGCCAGAGGGAAATACATCACGGGCCTGGACGATGATGACGAGTTTTTGCCAGAGCGGCTGCAGCAGCTCCTGAATGCCTATCACGAAAATTTATCTTTTGTTTGTCAAGGCTTTATTTGGCAGTACGGACGATTCGGGCGGCCTGTTGACACCAGTGATATGACTATTGGCCTAGATGAATTGCTCAGTTACAACCATGCCACGAATCAGGTGTTTACTGAGACCTATAAACTTCAGCAAATTGAAGGATTTAATCCGATTTTTCCTGCATTGCAGGATTATGATACCTGGACTCGCTTGCTGATAGCTTTTGGGAAGGGGAAACGTATTGCTGGCGCCAGCTACATAATGCATCAGGGGCATGAAGGGCCCAAAATTATGTCGAAAACGCGTCAGTCTGAAGGTTTTAAATTGTATCAGCGAGCTTATGGGCATCTGATGAGCGAAACAAATCGATTGAATCAGGAGTTCCTGTTGCACGTAGTGGCGCGTTCGAGGTTGCCATTATTACTCTTTTTTAAGCTTTTAAGGCATCAGTATCGCCCGCAAATGTTACGCTATTTACTGAGCAGCCATGCAGGCCCTTTGGCAAGATTAAGAAAGCAACTGCTTTTGAAGGGTTTTAAATGCAACAGTTAGTTATAGTGGCCACGCACACGACAGAGACACGCGGTGGTATCAGCACTGCGCTGGCAGGTTTTGAGCGTGCATTGACCGATGCTGGCGTGTCCTGGCGCCGGATCAACTCCCACAGTGATAAAAGAGGCAAGATACGTACTTGGCTATGTGCCTTGAATCAGGCTTGTGTGGTGGGACGTCGAATGGGGGGCGACGGAATTTTTTGGCTGCACTGCGGCCCCTGGCTCTCCATGATCCGGAAACTCTCGATCGGCCTTGTAGCGAAAGCCTTTGGGTGTCGGCTTATTGTCCAGTTCCACAGTCCCGCAGTAGCAGAATATCTAAGCCATCCAATAAAAAAGTATCTAGTAAAGTCGTTGGTGTCACTGGCGGATGTTACCTTTGTTCTGACCCCATGGTGGCAGAAGCTTATGTTGTCACACTTTCCCAGTGCCCATGTCCGTGTTTGTTCCAATCCGTTGCCCCCGGACCTGGCCGAGGCGGCGGCTAGGTTTTTGGCCGAATCCCATTTGCACCGTGAAAGATCCAAAACCCTGCTGACCATGTCCCGCCTCATTGAAGGTAAAGGTACTGAACAGGTCATTGCGTCAATGGTGCTACTTCCTGAGGATGTAAATCTATTGATAGCGGGAGAGGGACCTTGCAAGGAAAAGTTGCAAGCACAGGTTCACAGACTGGGGTTACAGGAGAGGGTCAGCTTTGTTGGCTGGGTAGATACCGACAAAAAGCATGCACTGCTCTCTCAGGTCCGGGCGTTTTGCCTACCATCACGCTATGACTCTTTTGGCATGGTGTTTATTGAAGCCATGGCCTTTGGATTGCCAGTGGTAGCTTGCGATTGGGGGCCTATTGCTGATGTTGTCCCCACTGAAGGCGGAGTCTTGGTGCCTGATGGGAATGTGGAAGCGACAGCTAATGCGATACAGCGGCTTATAGATGATTTTCCGGCAATCAACACCGCACTGGGTACGGTCACGCTCGCACGCTATCAAGCATCTCAGTGCATTTTACCTGTGATGGATTGTCTGCAGCAGTGGTGCACTGCTCAGTCGGCAGACAAGTGAATGATAATTGCCCGCCATTTCTGGTGATTGGTCCGGCTTTACTTTACAATGCGCCGATATTTTGGGGTTGTAATGCCGATTTGGATGAGGGTGCGCTAAAGCCCTGTTATGAAGCAAAAAGTGTTTTTAGTCGTCTATGGCCGGGGCGGTCATCAGGAACAAATGCGCCGCTTGGTTGCCCAGCTGTCGAAGTGCGGGGATACCGGCTTTGTCTCTATTGCGGATGTAGAAGACAAATTGGGGGCAGTAGAACATTTGGTGTGCCCCGAGCCGCGCGATAAATTTTCCTTTTGGAGTGCGCCATTCAAGCTGTGCTATACCGCTCTGGTTACCCTATGGCAGACGCTGTTATTGCTTAGAAAATATGATGTCACAGGGCTTGTATCCACGGGGCCGGGTATGACTGTTATTCCCGGAGTTTTACTACGTTTGGTGGGTAAGCCTGTTATTTATATCGAGTCTTGGTCCCGTTTTTATTCCGGCTCGTTAACAGGGAAATTCATGTACCGCATTACTAAAGACTTTTACGTACAAAATGCCAGCATGCTTTCAGTGTTTCCAAAAGCAAG
Organism: Shewanella sp. FJAT-52076; assembly: GCF_019457455.1. Taxonomy (NCBI): domain Bacteria; kingdom Pseudomonadati; phylum Pseudomonadota; class Gammaproteobacteria; order Alteromonadales; family Shewanellaceae; genus Shewanella; species Shewanella sp. FJAT-52076. The sequence goes on along the minus strand of NZ_CP080415.1, from coordinate 2,686,757 downwards.
GTATGCCGGTCGACTATGAAGATATTTGTAACCGTCGGGCACACCAGATTTGACTCGCTATTTGCAGCCATTGATCGAATTCATCGGCCAGAGTGGCACTTTGTTTGTCAGGTATACGATGGCGAGGTTAAGCCAAATCATGCCGAATGTATCACTTTTGTAGGTGATATCAGGCACTTCTACCAGAGCGCAGATGTAGTTGTAACTCACGCTGGCGCTGGCACAGTGTATTCATTGCTGGAAATTGGCAAACCGACGATGGTAATTGCAAATGTGGATAGGCTGGATGCCCATCAGGAAGATTTGCTGCACTATGTTGAAAGCCATAACCTGGCGATGGTCTGTCGTGATTTGGCACAGCTGGAAGGCATGTTGGACAGGATCCCCAATTTCCAACCCGCCGCTTATAAGCCTGAACCTTTCAATGCAGGTAATGAAATCGCGAAGCGCTTGGGGATTGTTTGAGTTGCAAAGGATGGCATATTAAGGTGATAAAATTATGACTTATGAAGAAATACAACAACTTAATACGGATAAGCAGGTGATTTCTTTTAGCCGCTTGGCTCGCTTAGTGTGGTTGGCTAAATGGTATGTAGTGGTTATCACCCTGATTGGCTCCCTTGCAACCCTCATCTATGCCATTTCATTACCCAATATCTATCGGGCTAACGCCATTTATTTGCCTAAAGGTGCACAGGACGCAGGAGCATTATCCAAGCTCGCTGGCCAGTTTGGCGGTTTAGCCAGTATGGCTGGCATTTCGCTTGGCGGTGCAGGCGAAGATAAAACTGACGCTCTGTTGGAGTATCTGCAATCGCGCAGTTTTTTGCAGCAGTTTATCGACAGGCATAACCTGCTGGTGCCATTGTTGGCGGCAGAAGGGTGGGATCCACAAGCAGGTAAACTGATAATCGATCCGTCTGTCTATGATGAAACCACTCAAACCTGGGTGAGAACACCGCCACCCGGCATGGCGGTTATCCCTACATCGTGGGAAGCGTACGAGCCACTGCTTAAGCTTATCCGTGTGTCATATCAATCCAAAAAAGGTTATGTCGAACTTTCTGTCAGTTATTACTCGCCTAAAATGGCGGCAGATTGGTTGACATGGCTGGTTGCCGATTTAAACGCGTATTGGAAACAGCGTGAGCACGAGCGCAATACCACCACCATCGCATTTTTGACCAAACAGGCTGAACAAAGCCAGTTCAGTGAGCTGAGGGCAGTGTTTTATCAGTTGATAGCAGAACAGACTAAATCGGGCTTATTGGCAGAAATTTCCGATGAAGTGATGCTTGAATCAATGGCACCGGTGGTTGTTCCTGAATACAAGCACAGCCCCTCCCGCGCACTGTTGTGTATAGTCGGCGCGTTTCTATCGGGTGTCTTAGGCGTGATAGTCGCACTGATAGTCTCTATCCGCCGTGAAAACAGGGCTTAAGGACGCCGGAGGATGAATGCTTCCGGCTTGATGACCTCGTCAGGCGCAGTGAAACCTGCCGTCTACCTTCACTATTTGGTGATGGTGATGATGTGCGCGTATCTGCTTGCCGATATGATGTCTGGCTTCACCCAGATATATATGGGGCTCGACCTCAAGATTTCCCTCATTTATAAGACCCCCTTATTTGCGCTGCTGCTGCTACTGATCGCCCGTTATCACCTGGGTTGGGCCGTGGGTTTGCTGGTGACATTAATGTTGCTGTTGATTGGCCCGACTGCCGCTTTTTATCGTCATGTCAATATTGGGTTGTTTTTCGCCGACTTTGGTTATGTCGTTAAGCTACTGATGCCCATTACCGTTGTACTTTACTTTGGCCAGCTTTATCGCTTTGCCCCGGATTTCGCATTTCGTTGGGGGAAGCGGATCCTCTGGTCGGCCTTTGCCATTTTATGCTTTAACTTTGTGCTTGCCTCAATCGGAATAGGTAAGGGAACCTATCAATTGGAAGACGACGAAACAGCGGGCTCAACCGGATTAATCTACGCCGGAAATGAACTCGGTGCTGCCTTTTTGGTGGTATTCGGTTATGCCCTGCACCAAATTTGGAATTCAGGCCGTTTTTATGTTTACCTTTTGGCGTCGGCAATCACCCTGGGTTGTGGTCTTCTGGTAGCCACTAAAACTACCATGCTTGCGGCTGTGTTGCTTGTTACCTTTATCCCTATCGTCAATGAACGGCAACATCTATTCCGTTTGACTTGGCTGAAGATCAAAATTCTTTCCCCTTTTGTGTTAGCCGTTGTCGCATTGGTGATATTGATTGCCGATTTACTCGAGGCGATTGGTCTCTATGACCGCATTGTTTGGTTTTATGAGCAGCGCGGGTTGATCGGTATTCTTTGGTCTGGACGAGATCAATTTCTCTCTCAAATGATACATATCTATCTTGCCCAATCATCTCTCTTTGAACAGATTTTTGGACAGGGGATCTTTGTCGGTGAGTTGCATCCCTTCGGAAAAGCCAGCGCTGAGGTTGATACAGTTGATGCACTCATGTGGTTTGGTTTTTTGGGCTTGACAGTTTGTCTTGCTTTTTATTCTTGGTCATTCGTCAAGTCGTTATCTCGTCTAACTGTTTCTGGGTCATCCTTTGGCCCTTATCTGGCACTGTCGAACGGTTTATTGATTTTATTATCGCAATTAAGCGGTCATATATGGTTTTCAGGTACCTTGGGCATTGTGTTTGGCGTAATGAATAGCTTGATTTGGTTTGAATTTTCAAGAAATGTGGAAAAAAGTAAATGAAAGTAATGCTGGTGTTTGGGACTCGCCCGGAAGCCATTAAAATGGCCCCCCTGGCCAAAAAGTTAGAGCAAACGGAGGGTGTCATCGCCAAAGTGTGTGTGACAGCCCAGCATCGGCAGATGCTGGATCAGGTACTCGGATTGTTTCAAATCAGCCCCGATTATGATTTGGATATCATGAGTCCCGGTCAGGGGCTGACTGAAATCACCAGTCGTATTCTAACGGGCCTCAAGCCTGTGCTCGAGCAAGAAAAGCCTGACATGGTCTTGGTTCACGGTGATACTTCCACTACGCTTGCTGCTTCACTTGCGGCTTTCTATCAACAAATTCCGGTAGGGCATGTGGAAGCGGGTTTAAGAACCGGTAATCTTTACTCCCCCTGGCCAGAAGAAGCCAACCGTAAACTCACCGGTGTACTGGCGGCCAGGCACTTTGCCCCGACAGATACTTCGAGACAGAATCTGCTCGCGGAAGGCGTGTCCGATAACACGATTGTAGTGACGGGTAATACCGTCATTGATGCGCTGCTGTGGGTTAGAGATAAAATTGCCGGTGATAACGAGCTGAATAGCACCCTGGCAGCGCAATTCCCCTGGCGCGACATTAGTAAACCTCTGGTGCTGATCACCGGTCACAGACGAGAGAGCTTTGGCGGCGGCTTTGAGCAAATTTGCAGTGCCATTGCACAAAGTGCGACGCGCCATCCCAACGTGCAGTACGTATATCCAATGCACCTGAACCCGCAGGTTAGAGAGCCGGTAAACCGCTTACTCGCCGGTATCGACAACGTCGTGTTGATTGAGCCGCTGGATTATTTACCCTTTGTGTATCTTATGAACGAGTCTCATATCATCCTCACCGATTCTGGCGGCATACAGGAAGAAGCGCCATCGTTAGGCAAACCTGTGCTGGTGATGCGTGATACCACAGAGCGCCCCGAAGCCGTTGCCGCAGGCACCGTAAAGCTGGTCGGTACGGATACAAGTCGTATTGTGGATGAGCTGGAAACCCTGTTGACTGATTCTGAAGCATACTGCGCTATGGCCCGCGCTCATAACCCGTATGGAGACGGAAAGGCTTGTGAACGCATTGTCAAGAGCTTGCGATGAGTGAGTCAATGCCTCACTTAATAATTGTTTGTCCTGAACCCTATACTGGACGAGGCGGGATAAGTACCGCTGTAGGTGGATTCCTCGATGGATTCGAATTGCTTGGCATCTCACCCACAGTCATTGCTTCTCATGTGACTGGCGCAGGAAAGGTCAGACAATGGTTTAAGGCGCTGAAAGAGTTATATAGAGTTTGCAAGCGGCACAGAAATGATACGGTAGTTTGGTTTCATTGCGGTGCTTGGTTTTCAATGTTCAGAAAGTGGACGCTCGCTCTTGTGGCCTCTTTTCACGGAGCGAAAACAGTCATCCATCTTCACTCCACTGTGATAGAGCAATATCAGGCTCATCCTCTGGGGAGATGGCTCTTCAAGCGTTTCTTAAATGCCTTTGACAGGGTCTTTGTGGTTACTCCCTGGTGGGCTGACTGGCTGAAAGTAAACTTTGATGTGGATGCTACCCCTCTGTTTAATCCTTTGAATAAAAGAAGTTTTGATGGGCGCGTATTGGACAAGGCTAGTTTAGTCGTAGGTACAGATTCTATACATCTTGTCTCGATGTCTCGCTTGGTTGAAGGGAAGGGATTCGAACTTTTGTTGGAAACGATGACCAGGCTTCCCGACAGTGTGATATTAACTATCGCAGGAGACGGGTATTTGATGGATTCCCTACGGAAAAAAGTCGTGCAATTTAGACTTTCAGACAGAGTGACCTTCGCTGGTTGGGTTGAAAAAGACGAAAAAGAGCGTTTGCTCGAGCAGGCGGATATATTGGTATTGGTTTCACAGGCTGAATCGTTTGGCATGGCTTACATTGAGTCTATGGTTAAAGGTACGCCAGTTATAGGCTTAGCCCGAGGACCCATACTTGATGTTGTTACCGATGACGTTGGAAGACTCATCACCTGTGAGAGTCCTGTTTTACTTGCTGAAGCCATCACCTATGTCGCAGCAAACGCCTCTGAAATGGGAGCTGCCGCTCGCCAACGTGCAGAGCAGGTGTTTCATCCCTACGAAATAGCGATGAAGGCACGACAATTGTTAAAGATAGATAAATTACATGACTGAAAAAATATCCGTCGCTGGATTCGACATTTCTGCATATGAAAACGTAACACAGGCGGCTGAAATCATTATTTCAAAGCATCTGAATGTTGGCCATATGGCCATCGCGGTGAATCCCGAAAAAATTGTCAGGGCTATGAAAGATACCGAACTTGCTGCCACTATGCGCTCGGCAGAGGTTCTGTACCCCGATGGCATAGGCGTGGTTAAAGCCATGCGTAAGAAAAGCGGCCTTAACATTAACCGCGTACCAGGCTGTGAGCTTTGGGAGCAATTAATGTGGCTCAGTGCCAAACGTCATATTCCAGTGTTCATTCTAGGGGCGTCTGCTCAGGTAAACCGGGCAACCTGTGACAAGCTAAAGCAAATGGGCTGTGATGTGGTGGGGGCACAGGATGGCTATTTTGACGATGAAGCCAAGGTGATAGCGGCCATTCGAGACTCGGGCGCTAAAATCGTGTCGGTGGCCATGGGCTCACCTCGCCAGGAAAAATTTATTCAACGCTGTAAAGCAGCTGGGCTGACCGCCTTTTTTATGGGCGTTGGGGGCACCTATGATGTGTTTACCGGCAATGTTAAACGCGCACCCGTATTATTCCGAAAGCTGGGACTAGAATGGTTTTATCGTTTGGCTTGTCAGCCATCACGTCTTTTTCGGCAACGTAGCTTAGTTGAGTTCATGTTGCTTTATTATAAAGGGAGTTTATAAATGAAGCATTTACGAGTTGTAATCTTATGGGTTTCGGTATTGGTCATGCCTAATTTACATGCTTATGACTTTGCTGAATATTGTACATTCACCAAGGGTGAAGCTGATTGTTCTTCTGAATTGATGATGCTGATGGACATAGCTTCAGAAACAAATGAGCCAATATATCTAGGTGCTAATAATATATTTAGAATTGATAGTGTTGACACATCTGCCCACCTTATTTCAGGTATAAGCATTATTGGTGATAAGACATCTGTGATTAAGACTGATAGATTTTTTCTTAGGGATATCGATAACCTAAAAATATCCGGCGTTAAAATTGAGGGAATAAATGTATCAATCGGCAGTAATACTCAGGATACAGCGATGATTTCTTTTGGTGGCTCTCCTGGAATGCCAAATGCAAAAAATATCACTTTAGTTAATAATTTTTTTTCACAATCCGCAGAAGATATCTTAAATATTAGAAGTGCAAGTAATGTTGTTGTATCAAATAATGAATTTCGTCTTGCTGGTCTAGCGATGCGTTCAACGATAAGCGAATCTAATGGTGTTTATGATGAACGTCCAAAAGGAAGTGCTATCGGAATGTTGAATGTTGATGACGTCCTGGTTTCAGATAATCGAATTTTTGAGTCAAAAAAGACCGGTATATTTGTGGACTCACTTAATCACACATCAAAAAACATTAGCATTTTCAACAATCATATAGATCTTTTAAGCTTTTCAAATCCAACATGGCGATATGGTTTAAAAGGTGGTGCAGGTATTTATTTTGTTCAGGGCTCTAATTTTTCGAATATCTCTGTAACAGGCAATGCAATTTACAATGCGAAAATGAATGCGCTTAGACTTAATGGAAATAAAGTTATTGCCAGGAATAATAGGGTAGATATGGATGATACCTGTAGTTTTATTCCTGAAAATGTTGACAAGGCGATATTAAATTCCATTGCTATAAAATCACATTTTATTGACGATGCGATAATTAGAGATAATTGCATAGCAAACTATTCAGTCGGAGTACATTTAGAAAGTTGGGGCGAGATAAAAGATGTTACTGTTGATAAAAATAAAGTGTTCAGTCCCAACTCTGGTGTCGTTGTAGAGCATAAGTATGGCGGTGTTTACAACAATGTTCGAGTAGTTAATAACGCAATCTACGGCAGCAAGACTAATGGTTATGTGTTCAGATCGGCATTGCCAAGCACTGGCAATATGCTTGTTGGGAATTCACTTGTAAATAATCAAGTGCAAAACCCATCTGGCATTAATTCCGGCGGACCAATGGTTTTCATTCAAAATCAAACTGATTTTTATTATGAGAATAATTGGATTGAAGGTGGTAACACATCCATTAATTGGAATTTTTTGGTTATTGAAAATGTAGATAACTCTATTTTTAAGCGTTCCTCCTTTAAACTTAACTCTACTGCTGACAAAAATTCAGCTGGTATATACATTAAATCAGGCTCTGATAATAATTATTTTGATAGAATAAATTTCTACCAGTTCTCGCAGGGTATTCATGATTTTGGCGTCAGTAATAAGTTTTCATTAGTTAAGTATATTGGTGAATAAACGTGAAAGGAATCTATTTAGGCAGTGAAGATGGTCGTTTACAGTCCTGTGACGAGCTTTATAAAAATTATCGTGCCAAGGTAGGCTTTACACTTGGAAAGCGAAACGGCACTTTAGTCTACAATCCCAGGGAGTGGACTGAAATACCGATAGTTAAATTTCCTGGTTTTACTCTCGTCGTATCTGGATGGTTTATTTTTAAGGGGCAGTTGAATGCAGTGCACGCGTTGGCAGATTCATTGCTATCTCAAGGGGAGGCTGCACTGACCCATATTGATATGGGCGCTTTTCTGCTGTTGTGGCAACATGGTGATGAAGTTAAATTTGTCACTGATCGCTTCGGGTTACATCCTCATTTTATTGATAAAGCATCGACAAGTTTGAGACTCGCGCCTTCAGTAAAGGCCCTCTTTACCGAGTCCCACCCACAAGACCCGCTATTGGCTGAGGTGTTGGCTAAGCGTCAGCACCTGTTTGGTAATTTTACTCTCTATAAAGGCATTGAGCGCCTAGAGCCTGGTGCCGTTACAACAATTCAACATATCGACGAGTTAGTTGCGTCAAATACCGGAGTCAAGTTTTATCATCAGTTTGATGCTGCACAGGTACCCATAGAAGATTTACACACCTTGGTGGGTAAGATAGCTTCTTGCTGGCCGAAAAGTGAACGACTAGCCCCCATCAGTGCCGGTTTGGATTCGCGTTTTTTGCTGGCGCATGCTGAGTTTGGGAATGGATTCACCTATGGGCCGGAAGGTGCACCAGAGCGTAACGTTGGGGAAAGTTTTAGTCATCTGTATGAAAATTATCTCGGTTATGACTATTTAACTCCCACCTCAACAGACTTAATGACCAGTGCTGCAGAGGAAATATGCTTTGGTCAAATGGAACCTGTAAAGCGACTGATTGGCAATTATCTGTACATAGCTTCTCAGTTTGAAAATGCCAAAGTTTTCTTTGACGGTTATCTGGGCGATACATTGCAGCGCGGTACTTATATTAACTTTAAAGGTCCACTTGGGGAATTTTTTAAACTCTTTCCCTGGATTTATAGACTGGGTTTTTCGGCAGCATGGTTGTTGCGAAAACGCTATGCTAACTTGAGTGAAGCTGCTTTTGAGCTATTGCTTGCTGACTTTTCAGCGCGTACCCGTGATTTACCCCTGGACGATTATCAAAAGCTGACCTGGTATGAGTTTATATATGGACGGGGTAGTCGATATATTGTCGGTGGCAGTAATTTAATGGTGTCACAACTGTTTACCAGTGTTTGCTTTTTCACCCACAATCAGGTATTCGACAGCCTTATTACTCAGGATTTCACCAAGGCCGTTAGCTACCGCTTGTTAAAGCCGCTTTGGCAACGTGCTCCGGATAAGTTCAGGCAAACAGCCACCGAATCAGGCTACAGCCCTTCAACTCCGCCGATGTTCATTCCTGTGACTCAATTATTGTATCGGCTGGCATTTCATTTAATGCCCGGACGGGCCAATTATGGCGTGGCGCTTAAACGTCAGGCAAAGCAGAAAGGTGCAAAAAACTAAGCTAACCTCAGATAATCAGTGACGTATTGCGCGGTTTTGTGGCAATACGTCGACAGAAGCAAAGTCTGTGGTTAGCAGGCTAGGCCCTTGCGACGGTACCATACCCACAGTTGACATGCTGCGTAGCACAGAGCGCCTGCAATGATTTGTAGCCCTAAGGCGAGCAGTGGTGACAAAGCCAATTGGTCCGACAGCCTTTGTATCAGCATTACTAAAGCCACCATCACCAGACCACAAAGCAGCGGACCGATAAAGGGGCGGGCAAAAGCCTTTGCACTGAGGCTAACCAGTGGCCTGACCATGATGAGATACCACAGCGGCAGTAACCCCAGATGCAACCAGCCAAGTGCCGCTGCGGCGCCGGGACTGCCTGCCATTATCGCGCCTGTCAGCACCGCAAAAGGGGTGCAAAGAGCGACGATGAGTTGCCATTGCAACACCTTGGCCGATTGTCCTGCCGCAATTAAAAAGCTGATGCCATTCAGGGTAATGCAGTAGCAAAATGCGAACAGGCATAACCATTGGACTATCGAGGCGGATTCAAGCCATTGTTCACCCAACAAAGTGGGGATCAACTGTGGGCTGACTACCGCAAGCCCCAAAAACACGGGAGTGTTTATTACGGCCTGTATAGTCAGTGTTTGCCGGTAGCCGTTCCCGAGGTCTGTGGCCGAATCCTTAATCCTTGCCAGCAGTGGCAGGGCGACCCGGCTGATAATAGGTGTGAGTCGCAGTACTGGTTGAATTACCACGTTAAAGGCCATCGCGTAATAACCCAGCGCCTGTTGGCCAAGCAGCCCACCCACAATCAATTGGTCGGTGCGGCTGCTGGTAAAATTGAGCAGGTTTCCACCCAAGAGATGGCAGGCAAATTTCAGCTGTGCTCTGATGGATGCGAAATGAAAGACCGCTTTTATACGGCTGCCTTGCCGGAAGGCAAACACGAATAACGTGCCAGACAAAACAGAACAACGGGTGAGAAAACCAAGTACCAACGCCCAAATGCCGTAATCACACATGACCAGACTGATGGCGATGACGGTTCCGGACAATGCGCCAAAGACCTCTGCCAGTGCAACAGCTCTGAAATTCAGATTTTTTTGCAGGTATGCACCAAACTGACCACCTGAGGCGTTAATAATAAAAGCCAGCGTTATCACCGGAAGCAGATTGGCGAGCGCCGGATCAAATAGCCAACCCTCCCCAAGCAGGTAAACAAGGTTACAAGTTATGTACATGGCGACGGCGGCGAGCAGTGAAAACCAGTACAGAGAACTGCTTTGTACCGCTGACAGTGTTTTCTCCTGAACAATGACCTGGTTTAGCCCCAATTGGGTTTGAAGGTCTGCAAACCCCACAACCAACATTAATATTGCCAGCAAACCGAAGGTTTCGGGAGGTAACAGCCTTGCCAGTACCAGCATTTGTATCATCTGGAACGAAGTACTGAGTACCGTGGACGCCGTTGTCCATTTTGCGCCGGATATTGCGTGTTGTTTCATCTGTGATTAAAAAAGCAGGGCGAACCCTGCTTTCAATTTCTCCGGATTAGCGCCAAATACCTTTGGTATCAACCAATAACTTGTTTTGGAGCAGTGCTTTGTCCAATAATTTGAACTCTTTATGGTCTACCAGCAGTACTATAATATCGGCAATATTGAGTGCGGTGTCTGTCTCAATAAGTTCTACCCTGTTAACAAGGGCGGCTGGCAATGACTCGATATTGGGCTCTACTACCAATACCTGTACAGGTAGCTCTTTGGTTAATGCGCTGGTAATTGCCATTGCGGGGCTTTCACGCAGATCATCAATATCGGGTTTAAAAGCCAGACCAAAACAGGCCAGTTTAATATCAGCGGCATTGCGCTGAGGATTTGCCAGCAAAAAGTCGGTGATAGTGGTCTTGATTTTTCCAATTACCCATTCAGGTTTACTATCATTGACTTCCCGCGCAGTACGGATAAGCCGTGCTTCCTCTGGGGTTTTGGAGACAATAAACCATGGGTCAACCGCAATGCAGTGGCCGCCCACACCGGGACCCGGTTGGAGAATGTTGACCCTGGGATGACGGTTGGCAAGGCTGATAAGCTCCCACACATCTATATCCAACTTATCACAAATCAGTGATAACTCATTGGCAAAGGCGATACTCACATCCCGCGATGAGTTTTCTGTCAATTTCGCCATTTCTGCTGTGCGGGCGTTGGTGATAATACATTCCCCCTCAACAAAAATACGATACAAATCGACACAACGAGCTGAGCATTTGGGGGTCATGCCGCCAATTACCCGGTCGTTGGCGACCAATTCACGGACAACATGTCCGGGAAGCACTCTCTCTGGGCAGTGGGCAAGATTGATGTCGGCATCTTCTCCATGGGTTTGAGGGAAACTCAGATCTGGGCGTGCCGCAGAGAGCCACTGTGCCATTTGCTCAGTTGTACCCACTGGCGAAGTACTTTCGAGGATGATTAAATCACCTTTTTTCAACACGGGCGCAATGGCGTGGCAAGCCGACTCGATGTAAGTCAGGTCTGGCTGGTATTCTTCCTTGAATGGGGTAGGCACAGCAATCAGAAACGCATCGGCGGGTTCGGGGGTCGTAACGGCTTTTAAATGTCCGCTTGCTACGGCTCGACTGACAATGGCGTCCAGTTCAGGCTCGACAATGTGGATTTCTCCACGGTTGATGGTATCAACAGCATGTTGGTTGATATCAACACCTATCACATTGATTTTTCTCGAAGCGAACATGGCTGCGGTAGGCAAACCAATATACCCTAAACCAATAACCGAAATGGTTTTGAACGGCATGCGTTAAGTCCTGTTTTTCGTGGCTTTAACCACAGAAGTTAAATCAAATCAGCCAGAGGCTATTGGTGGCCTCGGCACTCAGGCGGGACATTCTATCCAGAACCGGTGACAAGCTCAATCGAACCGTATTGAAAGTACTACTTGTTCTTAGGAAATTTGGCTGATGTAGTGTTTTGGTGTTTAGACGCTTGTTTGGCCTCTCGTTTAGCGGTGCATATTCCTGTCCCAGAACGCTATAATGCGGCAATACGTAGTTTTAGAGTGTGATATGAAACTGTTAATTACCGGGGGTTGTGGATTCATCGGCTGTGCCTTGATAGGGCAAGCTCTTGGTGTTGGGTTTGCCGTAGTCAATCTTGACAAGCTGACTTATGCAGCTAACCCCGACGACTTAACCAAGCTGGTTCAGAAGTTATCACAACCCGGTCAGTATCAATTTGTTGAGGGAGACATAGCTGACTCTGTGCTTTTGGCACAGTTGTTCGCTCAGTACCAACCGGATGCTGTCATCCACCTGGCTGCAGAGAGCCACGTCGACAATTCCATTACTGGCCCTGCAGAATTTATTCAAACTAATGTGGTCGGCACTTACAGTTTGCTTGAGGCCGCCCGACACTACTGGCAGGATTTGGCTGAGTGCAAAAAGACTGGGTTTCGTTTCATTCATGTCTCGACCGATGAGGTATTTGGCGACTTGGAACAGTCTGAACGCAATGCAGCGTCTCGCTCGTTCAACGAGTCTACTGCTTACGCTCCCAGCTCCCCTTATTCAGCCAGTAAGGCAGCAAGCGACCATCTTGTTCGAGCCTGGCATCGTACATACGGTTTACCAGTGATAGTGACTAATTGCTCAAATAACTTTGGTCCGTTTCAACACAGAGAAAAATTGATTCCTCGCATCATTGAGGCTGCATTATCTGCTCAGCCAGTCCCTGTCTATGGCGATGGCAAGCAGGTGAGGGACTGGTTATATGTAGATGATCACGCAAGTGCATTGTTAACAGTGCTTAATGGCGGTGAGATTGGTGAAACCTATTGTATCGGTGCCAATAATGAGTCAACCAATCTTGATCTTGTGACGCGAGTTTGCGACCTACTTGAAGTATTGGTTCCGGTAAAGCCGCAAGGTGTGGCCCATTTTCAGGAGCTCATTTGTTTTGTTTCAGATAGGCCAGGTCATGACAGACACTACGCTATTGATGCCAGTAAAATTTCCAAAGAGCTCGGCTGGAAACCGCAGGAGACTTTTGAATCGGGACTGCGAAAAACTGTTGAGTGGTACGTCGAGCAATTTCAAAACAAGAGTGTTCTTTAACATTCATGCAGTTGCTTACACTAGGCCCAGGCATCATCAATTGAGGCGGTTGGCATGAAAGGCATTATCCTGGCGGGCGGGACCGGCAGCAGGCTTTATCCCATTACCCGCGGCGTATCCAAACAGTTGTTGCCCGTGTACGACAAACCCATGGTGTACTATCCATTGTCGGTGCTCATGCTTGCCGGCATTCGCGACATTCTGCTGATATCCACGGCAAGTGACCTTGCCGGTTTCCAATCTTTGCTCGGTGATGGCTGTGGCCTTGGCATTCGCATCAGTTATGCCGTTCAATCCAAACCTGAAGGGATAGCCCAGGCATTTTTAATCGGTGAAGACTTTATCGGTACTGACAAGGTTGCCCTCATCCTGGGTGACAATATTTTCTACGGCCAAAGCTTTTCCAGGCAGCTGCAGCAGGCCGTGAATTGCTCTCGCGGTGCTACGGTGTTTGCCTACCATGTGACGAATCCCGAGCGATTTGGGGTGGTGGAGTTTGATAACACAGGTCGTGCTGTCAGCATTGAAGAAAAGCCTTGCGAGCCAAAGTCCCATTATGCAGTCACCGGCTTGTATTTTTACGATAATCAGGTCATTGAAATTGCCAAAAGCCTTACACCTTCGGCCCGCGGAGAGCTTGAAATAACCGACATCAATAATGCGTATCTGGCAGCCAACCAATTACAGGTGAGTGTGCTTGGGCGGGGCTTTGCCTGGTTGGATACAGGTACCCACGATGCGCTGATGGAAGCAGGGCATTTTGTGCAAACCATTGAAAAGCGCCAAGGTCTGAAGATTGCGTGTCTTGAAGAAATCGCCTATCGCCAGGGCTGGATATCGACAGAGACCTTGCTGCAGCACGCAAACGCGCTTAGTCAGAGCGGCTATGGAGACTATTTACAGCAGCTGGTCGATTTGGGCGATCCTCAAGCGCACGTTAGCTTTGGCAACGATAATCTGAGGCCCGACGTTCGTGGTCCTAATGTTGATGACTCTGATGTTGGTGCCCCTGATTCCAGTGGCTCTGATACCGTGAGCGGTGACTGAGTCATGAAGGTTGTGATTTTTGGGGCCAACGGTCAGGTAGGGCGCGCATTGCTGGCATCCAAGCCACCGGATTGGCAAATACTGGCGCCAGCCAAAAATGAAGCGGATTTTTTGCAGCCACAGTCGATAGCGGACTATCTGCTGCTTAACTCGCCTCAGTTGGTAATCAACTGCGCCGCTTATACGGCAGTAGATAAGGCTGAAACAGACCCCGAGCAGTGTGTTCGCATAAATGCCAGCGCTTGCGAGCAACTCGCCAGGGCGGCAGCCGCGGCTGATGCCGTGCTGATACATCTTTCTACCGATTACGTGTTTGATGGTCTCCTCGACCGTCCATATCGCGAAGAGGACTCGCCAGCGCCCTTGTCTGTTTATGGGCAATCCAAGTGGTTGGGGGAGCAATCCATCGCCGCCAACTGTGCCAAACATCTTATTGTCAGAACATCCTGGTTTTTTGACGCCGACAGTAACAACTTCGTCAATACCATGCTGCGTTTGGCCGCATCCAAGTCAGAGCTTCGGGTCGTAGCGGACCAAGTTGGGGGGCCGACGCCTGCATCTGAGCTGGCCCGGGTGATTTGGCACCTTGCCCGGCAATCGGTGGAGAGAAATGGCCCTTGGGGCGTCTATCACTTTTCCGGCCAGCCCTTTATCAGTTGGTATGAGTTTGCCACGAGCATTCTGACTGAGGCATACAGGCTCGGCGCCATCGACCGAATGCCAAAAGTAACTCCTATCAGCGCCAGTGAGTTCGGCTCCCCTGCGCAGAGGCCAGCAAACTCGAGGCTCGATTGCTATAAAATCAAAGCATTATATGGAGTTTCCGCCGCAGACTGGCAGTGTGAGTTAGGTAAAATCCTGGAAGCCAAGGCCAGGGCCGTGAACTCAGCTACAAACCCTGGCAGTTAATCTTTTTACATCGCAGGAGCAATTCATGCAGGTGTTAACCACTGCCATTAATGAGGTAAAGCTAATCATCCCCAAGGTGTTTGAGGATGAACGGGGATACTTTTTCGAAAGCTGGCAGCAGCAGCGTTTTGCCCAGTTAGTCGCGCCTGTCTCCTTTGTACAGGACAATCAATCCTTGTCCCAAAAGGGCACCCTAAGGGGGCTTCATTGGCAGGAAGAGCATCCCCAGGACAAGCTCATTTCAGTATTGTCGGGCGCTATTTTTGATGTGGCCGTCGATATTCGTCCCGAATCGCCCACCTATGGCAAATGGGTGGGGGAAACGCTCTCTGCAGAAAATCACAGGCAACTCTTTATCCCCAAAGGTTTTGCCCACGGCTTTTATGTGTTGTCAGAAACGGCCATCGTCAGTTACAAGTGCAGTGACTTCTATCATCCCGAGGCCGAGCGCAGTATACGGTGGGACGACCCAACTCTCGCAATTCAATGGCCAGTTCAGGGGCTACCCTTGCTGTCAGTGAAAGACGCCGGGGCACAACTTTTCCAACCTCGCTGATTTTTCTGCAACGAGGGCGCTAGTATTCGTTTTTTGGGGCTTGTCATATGCTTACTGAAATTCGTATGGCATGCTTACTTTTTTGAGAAGTAGTAGGAACACCGATGAAAGTCACAGTGTTTGGTGTAGGTTACGTTGGTTTGGTTCAGGGTGCAGTGCTTGCCGAAGTCGGTCATGATGTTCTGTGCGTGGACATAGACGCAGCCAAGATTGAGCGCCTCAATAAAGGTCAGATCCCGATTTATGAGCCAGGTCTCGAAGCCTTGGTAAAGGAACAAACTGCCCATAAGCGTTTGTCATTTTCTACCGATCCCATTGCCGGTGTTGCCCATGGTGAGGTGCTTTTTATCGCTGTGGGTACGCCCCCGGATGAAGATGGCAGCGCTGACCTGGCCCATGTGCTGGCGGTGGCGAAAGACATTGGGCTGCACATGTTTGACCCCAAAATTGTGGTCAACAAAAGCACAGTACCTGTGGGCACGGCCGATAAGGTGCGGGACACCATTGCGGCTGAATTGGTCTCAAGGGACTTGAATATCTGTGTGGATGTAGTCTCCAACCCTGAGTTTCTCAAAGAAGGGGCAGCTCTTGATGACTGCCGCCGACCTGATCGCATCATTGTGGGAAGCGATTCACAGGACGCCCAGGACGTGATGCGGGAGCTTTACGCGCCCTTTAACCGCAATCACGACCGCATGATTTTTATGGATGTGCGCAGCGCCGAGCTGACAAAGTATGCGGCCAACTGCATGCTGGCCACCAAAATTTCCTTCATGAATGAGATGGCGAATATCGCCGAGCACCTTGGCGCCGATATCGAAATGGTGCGTAAGGGGATCGGTTCAGATCCGCGCATCGGTTATCAGTTTATCTACCCCGGTTGTGGTTATGGGGGCTCCTGTTTCCCTAAAGACGTTAAAGCCTTGGTGAAAACCTCCGAAAAAATTGGCGTTGACGCTCGGGTGCTCAAGTCAGTTGAAGCGGTTAATCTCAAGCAAAAGCAGCGTTTACCGGAATTGGTGAAACAGCACTTTGGCGAAGACTTATCCGGGCTGGTGTTTGCGCTTTGGGGACTGTCGTTTAAACCCCAGACCGATGATATGCGTGAGGCGCCAAGTCGGGTGGTCATTGAGGCGATTATCGCAGCAGGCGGCGCAGTGCAGGCGTTTGACCCCGAAGCCATGGCTGAAGCACAGCGCATTTATGGTGTACGCGACGAGCTTAAGCTGCTTGGCACCAAGGAAGCGGCGCTCAGTGGCGCAGATGGTCTTATCGTGTGCACCGAGTGGTCGAGTTTCAGGGCGCCGGACTTTAATGAAATCAAACGTCTGCTCAAGCAGCCGGTGATTTTTGATGGCCGCAACCTGTACGACCCTGCACGGCTTGAAACCAAGGGTATTGCCTATTACGGCATTGGCCGTGGTCGGTCGGTAAAACATCCTGATGTGCGCAAGGTACTTTGATGATTTATGGCAGTGTAAGGGGAATTAAGTGATCCACTCCATGAAAGTGTTGGTAACAGGGGCGGCGGGCTTTATCGGCGCTGCCGCATGCAACAGGCTGCTTGCCGAGGGGCATCAGGTGTATGGCATCGATAATCTCAATGATTACTACGATGTCTCATTGAAGCAGGCGAGGTTGGCCGCTCTTGAATCTCATACCCACTTTCAGTTTCAGAAAATGGAGCTTGCCGACCGCGGGGCGATTGTAACGCTTTTCGATACCTTAAAGCCCGATTGGGTGCTGCATCTTGGTGCTCAGGCCGGGGTGCGCTACTCCATCGATAATCCCCATGCCTATGCCGATGCCAATTTGGTGGGGCACCTCAATATTCTCGAGGGTTGCCGCCAAAGCGGGGTAAAGCATCTGGTATATGCTTCATCCAGCTCTGTGTATGGGCTGAATAAAAAGCTGCCCTTTGCCACCAGTGACTCTGTCGACCATCCGGTGTCCCTCTACGCGGCCACCAAAAAAGCCAACGAGCTGATGTCACACAGTTACGCCCACCTTTATGGCGTGCCCTGCACAGGGCTGCGTTTTTTTACCGTCTATGGCCCCTGGGGCAGGCCGGATATGGCGCCCATGCTGTTTGCCAGGGCCATCATGGCGGGTGAGCCCATCAAGGTGTTTAATCAGGGCGATATGAGCCGCGACTTTACCTTTATCGACGATATCATTGAAGGGGTGGTGGGTGTGTTGCCGCTGCCGCCCGCAGTATCGCCAGGTTGGTCGGTGGAAAGCGGCAAAAGCTCGGAGAGTTCGGCGCCGTACCGGGTGCTCAATATCGGCCACGGAAGCCCTGTGTCTTTGATGCACTTTATTGAAACCCTCGAAAATGCCCTCGGCCGTAAGGCTATCAAGCAGTTTTTGCCGATGCAGGATGGCGATGTGAAAGCCACCTGGGCGGATACTGAGGACTTGTTTGCGATCACCGGCGTACGCCCGAAGGTCGCAATTGAAGAGGGGGTAAAGGGCTTTGCTGACTGGTACTTGGGCTACTTTAATCCCTGAACCACCCACATAAAAAACGCGCCTCTGGGCGCGTTTTTGCTTCTTGGCTACAGCCTTACAGCTGTTTGCCGAGGCGATAGTGGTCAGCAAGGGCGCCCGTGATGCGCTTGCCGTCACGGTCCAGCATAAACAGCTGATTTTCACCTACCTGATACCAGGCGCCGCTTTCAAGTTGGATAGCGCCGCCGCTGGCGTTCCAGCGGAAACTGCCACGCTCTTCAAATACCTCTGGCTCGGCTCCGGCTTCTTGCTCACCCAGATACTGAGTCTCGAGCAGATAAGTACCATCACTATTGAGCACCAGGCGGGTGTTGATGCCTTCACAGCTGGTGCAGGGAACCACGCCTTCATAGCTGCCGGGCCAATCCAACGAAGTACGACTGCTGTCGCCTGTGGGCAGGGCATCTTTGGCGTAGTCGTTCTGTGGCTTTGCGGAGGTATTCCCTTTATCTGATGATGGCGTTGCTGCTTGCAAAGCTTCAGTCTTTTGTGGAGCTTCCGCTTGAGCTGGAGCTTCAGCCTGAGAACAGGCCAGCAAGGGCAGTGTCAGTAAGAATCCGGATAGGAGTTGGGGTAATTTCATGGCAGCTTCAGGGTTAAAACACAGTGCCAACCAGCATACAAGATACAAAACTCAGGGTGAAGCTGACTTTATTGTCTGTGGACAAGGGCATATGTGTCCTGTTGCTGTTTGCGCTGTTGGGGCGCGCTATGGAGATTGTCGTTATTTTAGACACCAGGCTGTTGTTATGTTGGCTTCATGAACAAAAGCCACGTAGTAAAAACAGCCTGGTGTCTCGAAAGTCACTGCAAAACGCTGTTAAAGTGGTCCAAAAGATGCTGAGGAGGAATCTATGCAGTTTCCGGTCGATACCCATACCCACACAGTGGCATCCACCCATGCCTACAGTACCATCCATGATTATCTGGCAGTGGCGAAGGAAAAGGGCATTCGCCTCTTTGCCACCACGGATCATGGCCCGGCCATGAAAGATGCACCGCATTTCTGGCATTTTGTGAATTTACGCGTGCTGCCGCGGGTTTGGCATGGGGTGGGAATTCTGCGGGGTATCGAAGCCAATATCATGAATGACAAGGGCGAAATCGATTATTTCGGTGAGTATCTGTCCGAGCTCGATTTGGTGCAGGCTGGCTTTCACGAACCTGTATTTGCGCCAAGTGATAAACTGACCCACACCCGCGCCATGATTGCCACTATGGAGTCGGGGCTGGTGGATATCATTACCCACCCGGGCAATCCGGCATATCCCATTGATATCAAAGCTGTAGTCGGCGCTGCCAAGGCGTGCAATGTGGCGCTGGAAATCAACAACTCGTCCTTTACTGCATCCCGTAAAGGCAGTGAAGAGAATTGTCTTGCCATTGCCAGGATGGCAGCCAAATTAGACGCTCAGCTCGTCATGGGGTCAGATGCCCACGTTGCATTTGATTTGGGGGGATTTGACCGCTCGCTTGCCATTGTGGATGCCGCCGATTATCCCCGCCAGCGACTATTAAATGAGAACCCAATGGCGTTGCTGCACTTTCTGCAGCTACGTGGCCATCAACACCTCGATGAACTTATCCGCTATTTCAGGCCGGTTCTCTGAACTCGCAGTTTGATGGTGCTGCCAGACCTTGCCGCCGGATATGGCGGCCGGGCCACCCGTGTTTGCCGTGAATACGAATGCACAGCCACTGGCAACCCTTTTCTCAAAGCAGGTGCTGCCTTAGTATCTTTGGCACTGAATTTAACGAAATTGTTATTATTTCCTGCCCGGTGCCGATGGCATAATGGCGGTTTTTGCTTGGCCAGAAAATCACGGACCGCATAGCGCAGGAGGATATATGACATTGGTGGCATTGGATAAAACGACACTGGATAGACTGGGGCAGATTGCCCGTCAGGCCGGTGCGGCCATAATGGCAGTGTACGGGCAGGATGACGTGGCAGTGATCCAAAAAAGCGACGACAGCCCGGTGACTGCCGCTGATTTGGCCAGCCATACCGTGATAATTGAGCAGCTCGCTGAGGCCTTCCCGCACACGCCAGTGCTGTCCGAAGAGGCCGTCATCGATTGGGAAAGCCGTCGTCAGTGGCAGGAGTACTTCCTTATCGATCCCCTCGATGGCACCAAGGAGTTTATCAAGCGCAACGGTGAGTTCACCGTCAATATTGCACTGGTGAGAGATGGCGTTGCCGTGGCTGGTGTGGTGTTTGCGCCTGTGCTGGATACCTGTTATCTCGGTGCAAATGGACTCGGTGCCTGGCTTGAGCGTCAGGGTGAGCATCTGCCATTGCAGGGCTGCGCACAAAAACGCGAGGTTCCCGTGGTGGTTGGCAGTCGCTCACATCAGTCTGCCGAGATGGCGGGTTATCTGGATGAGCTTGGCGACCATGAGCTTCTCAGCGTTGGCAGCTCGCTTAAGTTTTGTATGCTTGCCGAAGGGCGGGCCGACCTGTATCCCCGACTGGGGCCAACCAGTGAGTGGGATACGGCAGCCGCTCAGGCGGTGCTGGAGAGCGCCGGGGGCAGGGTGGTGGTGTATGGGGAAACCAACCCACTGGTTTACAACAAAAAAGAACAGCTTCTTAATCCCTGGTTTATGGCAACTGCGCCGGGATGGAACGGTGATTAACAGCTCAGGCTGAAGTGGAGAAAGCAGATGATGCGAATGGGGGTGGATCTCGGTGGCACCAAGATTGAGCTGGTGGCATTGGGTGAAGATGGCAGTGAGCTTTTCCGCAAGCGTATTGCTACACCAAGAGAATATCAGGGCACTCTGAATGCGGTGGTGACCCTGGTAAATGAAGCCGAGGCCACGCTGGGCACCAAGGGTAGCCTTGGTATTGGCATTCCCGGTGTTATTTCTCCCTATACCGGGCTGGTGAAAAACGCCAACTCGACCTGGATTAATGGTCATCCCCTCGACCGCGACCTGGGGGCATTACTTAACCGGGAAGTGCGGGTCGCCAACGATGCCAACTGTTTTGCAGTGTCTGAGGCCGTGGATGGCGCAGCTGCCGGGAAACGCGTGGTATTTGGCGCGATTTTAGGCACAGGTTGCGGCGCCGGGCTTGCCTTCGATGGCCGGGTGCATGAAGGCGGCAACGGCATTGGTGGTGAGTGGGGCCATAACCCCTTGCCCTGGATGCGCCCCGATGAGTTCAATACCACTGAATGCTTTTGCGGCAACAAAGATTGTATCGAGACCTTTGTTTCTGGCACCGGCTTTGTGCGTGATTTCAGGGCCAGTGGCGGCACAGCCCAAAATGGCGCGGAGATCATGTCTCTGGTAGATGCCGGTGACGAGCTCGCCAATCAAGTGTTTGACCGCTATCTGGACCGGTTGGCCCGCGCACTCGCCCATGTGATCAATATGCTCGACCCCGATGCCATTGTGCTTGGCGGCGGCATGTCCAATGTGCAGGCTATTTATGCCCGGTTGCCAGCCATTCTGCCCAGGTATGTGGTGGGCCGAGAGTGTCGCACCCCTGTGGTACAAAACCTCTATGGCTGCTCCTCCGGTGTCCGCGGCGCCGCGTGGCTGTGGGAAAAGCGCTGATCCGGGTATCGCTGCTCCCCATCCATCACACAGAAAACGCCTTGTCCGCTTTCATGCCGGCAAGGCGTTTTTTCAGGTAGCCACAACTTCTCTCCTTGGGTAAGCTCTTGCCTCATCCGCGTTAAGGCAATATTTATCCATGTTTTTACTTAAAAAGATCCTCTCTCTGCTGGTGATGCCCATTCCACTTTTGGTGCTGGTGTTGCTGTTGGTGTTTTTGCTGTGGCGACGACGCGTTCTGGCACGGTCACTCCTGATGTTTTCCATCGCGGCGTTGGTGTTTTTATCGTCCACTTTCGGCAGCAATTTGCTGATTACACCGCTCGAGAAGCGCTACAGCGCCAACCCAAGGCCTATTGTGGGCGATTGCGTGGTGTCGGTTCTCGGTTCCGAGCATGATGATGCCATCCACGGCAGCGCAGTGCAGCAGTTGTCACCGGTGGCGCTTGCCCGTCTGACGGAAGGTCTTAAACAAATGTCACTGGGACAGGATTGCACCCTCATCGTGAGCGGCTATCGCAGTGACTTCAATCGTTTGGCCCATGCAGAGGTGATGAAGCTGGCAGCGATGGAGCTTGGGGTGCCCGAGGTGCAGATAATTGCCTTGCCCCTTGCCAGGGACACGCTGGAAGAGGCGCGGCAGATTAAGGCGTTGGGGCTGGACGTGCCCATAAGACTTGTCACCTCAGCAGCCCATATGCCAAGGGCTATGGCCATGGTTGCCCACGAGGGCCTTACTGCAGACGCAGCCCCCACCGACTTTACCGCGCGTCAATCCACCTGGTGGCGACTCAATGCCGACGCTTTGTACAGTTCGCAAAAGGCCATTCATGAATATGTTGGCACCCTGTGGTTTGAGTTGAGGTACGGAGCATGACAGAGCAAAACAACGGGCATTTTTCCATCGTCGCAGCCACCAAGCGCAACGGCATCACCTTAACGTTAATAAGTGCGCTGCTGTTGTGTGTTTCGCTGATAATTTTTATCGCTGCCAGACACTGGTTTGGCCCGGGATTGGTGCTCTTCACTCTCGGTGCAGTGGGCCTGGTGCTGGGGTATGCCAAGGTGTCGCAGCCTCCAGAGTCTCTCAAAGGCGACGCTGAGGGATTGGTGTTTTTTCACCGCAGAGGGCAATATCGGCTCGAGTGGGAGAACATTCAGCGCATCGATGTGCCCCGCGTCAGCCAGGGATTGGACAGTTTGGACCTGCCTTTTATCGGCATTAAAGTGAAAAAAATCAATCCGGTGCTTGATTGTATCTCCCCCAGGCTCGCCACCGGGCTTTTATCCGAGCAGCGCCCGTTATTGATGACGGCCGCCGCACAGGACGACACTCTCGAGTCCCTCGAAACCCAGCTTGGCGCCGAATTTACCCCCTTGCTCACCCATGGCGAGCGGTATCGCGGCGTACTGGCGATGTTTGGTCATCGCTGCCTGCTGCTGGATAAGCAGCTTGGCTATCACCTCTATATCCCCGCCGATGCCCTGGATGATGAGCCAGTGATTGTTGCCAGAAGGCTCAGGGAGTTCAAAGCGCTGCAACTCAGCCACAGTAATCAGCCTTAGCAATCAGCCATAGCAATCAGGAATGAAAACGGGGGCCCGAAGGCCCCCGATGGGTTTGCAGAGAACTGGGCTTTGCAGGGCAGCCCTAAGGTACCCTCTTAGTGAGAGGCCTCTGCGTGCACCTTATCAATACCGTAAGCTTTACCTTCTGCGTGACAGGTGGCGCAGCTTTCTACCGGCAGATTGCTGGTGGTAGCAGGTTCACCCTGAACGTAAGCACCATTGCTCTTGAAGTGGGCCAGTGCGGCGCCATCTGAGTGAGCGTGGCAAGTACGGCAGGCTTCGGCCACTGGGGTAATGTACTCTGTGGAGGAGACCTGAATTGAACGCTTACCTGAGGTTAAACCACCGTCGTTGGCGAAGAACTGTGCATCGTCTTTGTGACATACGCTGCAGTCTGTCGCTGGGGCTGGGTAACCGGCAGTTTCCATGTTTTTATCGAGGTAAATGCCACCACCGAATGTTCCAGAGTGGAAACGGTGTGCAACTGTCACCAGATCGCGGTTGCTGTAGGTTAACCCTTCAACAGGTGCCATTATTGGATTACCATCGGCATCAACTTCGCCAGTGTTGTATTCAACATTGCCATGGTATGAACCAGGGTATCTATTGTTGTGACAATCCATACACTGGGTAAACTCGCTCACACCGTGGCGTGGTGCCTTAATGTGAGTGAGGTTGTTGTGACAGCTGTTACATTTGGCTTCGCTCACGGTGACGCGGTCCAAGTCGCTCATTCGTGCTTGCAGCGCTGCCGCGTCCGGATCATCCAGGTTGTAGTATTTAACATGGGCGCTGGCAGATACTTCTGTGTAGTCGCCATTGGCACACATCACGGCTTTACCGCCCGCTCCGCATACCATCACTTCTGCAGTCACGTAGAGAGAGCCTGTCAGACGCGAAGACGTGAAGCTCTTGGTCGTTGTCAGGATACCACCTGTCATTGCTACGCCATTGACAGGCATGCCCAATCCACGTATTGGATTGCCTTCTGTGTCAACATTACCAATTAGCAGACCAGTAGACAGACGTGGCATGTAAGGATCCAGCATAGTGCCATCGGCAGGTGTTGCACCATTAATAGTCACCTTGGTTTTTACTGTGAGTGCGCTTGTGCCGTCGCCATTGTCTGTCACTGTCACACCTTGGAAATCAAGCACGACTTGCTCTTGCTCAATTGCCCTGTTGCCTACCTTGTGCGCAATCGCTGGGCTCAAGCTGCCACTGGAGTGACAGGATTTACACTGGGTATCGTCGGCTTGTGCCAGGTCGAAATCAGAGTGGCCTTCACCGGTTTCAAAGTTAACGTTGATGTGACAGCCAACGCACGCCTGACGGTACAGGTTATTGCTCCAGGAAGGACCGTTGTTGTGACAGCTGGTACATTCACGCAGCTCGCCTGGGAAACCCAGTTCACCGAAGTATTCTTTGGCTTCGCCAGAGAGGAAGTCGCTGATATGGTGTCCGGCGTGGAGACGGTGGATCATGGGGCCGAAATCAAACAGCCAGCCTTCGGCGAGCTGATCTTCATCGGGTTGGTTGTCGGGGTTGTGGCAGGCGATACAGTTTTCCACACTTTGATAGTTGTGGTGTGCTTCAATTTTGGCAATACGGCCGTCCACGTTGCCGTGACAGCTGATACAGGCTGCGTCGGTCACTGTGTCTTTACCGGTGGCTTCAACAATGGCACCCGTGGCTGGCACGTAGTCCAGTCTGTCAGAGAGCACCTTGTCAGCCAATGTAGTGCCGCCGCTGTCTTTGACGTTGTATGCTCGCAGGAACAGGCGGTGGGTAGCATTGAGATCATCATTGGGATTCATGATGGGCGCAGCACCGTCATGGGTCCAGGTACCTGTATATGTGCCGGGCTCGTCGGCATCCTCCACCAGAGTACAGGCATTACCGGTTTGTCCACGGGAGCTATAGGTGCCAGTAAGCGTACAGTACATGGAAGATCCCAGGTCCTGCACCATGGCATTGTTCACCCATTCCAGTGGTGCGCCGCTACCAGAGCTGTTGGCCGCCAGGGTCATTGAATACAGAGAAACCATGTCCAGCCCAGAGAAGGGGACTGAACTGCCTTGAGCGTTTTTGCCCATGGCTTTAAATTTAATCGCAAAGTCACCTGAGCCAGCCACATTGATGTCGGCTGGGAGTATTTCGAAAGTCACATCTACGGCTTTATCTGCACTGGTTACGAACGAGCCGGCTGGGGTACCTGGTTTACCAGGTTCGCCTGGGGTACCGGGAGTGCCCGGAGTACCAGGTGCGCCGTCCTGACCATCTTTACCGTCGCCGCACGCGGTAAGGGTCAGAGCACTTAGGAGTGCTATCGTCAGCAGTGATCTGTTGTAGTTTTTCATCATCGCGTCCCTTTATAGCCTTTAAGACTGCTATTGCAGTATTTCCACTATAGGACGATGAATATATATATAAAGTGGTAGTTGCGAGTCTGTTTCAAATGTGTGAAACAGGCTTTCAAACTCTTATTTGTGAATTTCGATTTGGGTAATTGGTAATTTTAGATGCTGAAATTTACCGGATGTTCTTCCGTTACCAACCCCAATGTGAGGGAGATAATGTGCAGCAGTTTTTCCCTGTCGTCTGGGCTGTATCTGCGGTGGTGGGCTGGCTTTTCGATTAGGTAAAGGCCGGGTACGGCGGAACCGCTGTGCAGACGGGAAATTTCCTTTGCAGACAGATGTTTGACTTCGACACCCGGCAAGGCATTCAGTAATCCCCATTCCAACGGCGAGGCAAATGCCAGGCTGTGTTGGCACAGGAGATGACCAAACCACTCTTCTTTATCCGACACCCGCAGCACCGTGGGTGGAACCAAGCCTTCCCTGTGGCAAAACAGCTCCAGTGGGTCAACTTTATCGTTGAATCCGGGGTAGTTCATACACAGAAACGGATATTCGCAGATGTGTTCAAGGCAGATATCGGTATGTTGCCAAATCGGGTGATTGGCCGCTCCGACAAGACAAAGCCCTGGGGCGTCGCAAAGGCGTTCATAACTGAGCTCTGTGTGTGGTTCAGGCGCCAAAGCCAGGCCCAAATCCAGTTCGCCGGCATGTATTCTATCGGCTGTATTTTCCTGCCAATGATGTAACACCACCGAAGGGCAAAGCCCTTCTCTGCGGTTGAATTCCAACGCCAGAGTCGTGAGGATCCCGGAGCTGACGGCAAGGTCGAATATCTGACACTCTTGCCTGTGGAATGCCTGATGGTCTTTAAGCTGCATGCCAAGGAGATTAATACCGTCGGTAAGCTCGCGAATGGCAGGATAGATCTGCTCTGCCAGCGGCGTTGGTCTGAAGCCCTGTTGACGGCGATAAAAGAGCTCATCGGCAAAGATAAGTCGTAAGCTGGCGAGTGCCCGGCTGACCTTTGGGGCAGACACATCCAATTGCCGGGCCGCGATGTTGGCGTGCCCGGTCTCGAAGATGGCGCGAAAGAGCAGCAGTGAGAAAATATCGAGCTCTGCCAGTTGTTTATCCAAAGGCTTATTCATCGAGAGCAAAAAAGAGGGTGGTTGATGCAATTACACTAGCAAAGCTTGCTGACGGTGGCTTTGATAAATGTCATGTTTTTAACAATCACTTAACTTTGTGCGAAAGGGGAGCAAAAAACGCGGCCAGTGCCGCGTTTGAGTGAATACAACATTTTAAGAAGCGAGTGTCAGCACCTTGCCTTGATAAGGCTGGATGTCAATCAAGCGGTTTCCTGACGCAGCAGTACCTGAGACTCTTTCCGGTTGTCGGTTTTTTGGGCTTCAAGCAGTTCGCCGCTCATGCTTTCGCGGGTCCTGAATCCCACAAACTGGCCGCCTTCGAAGATTTCCATGCGGTCACATTTGACCTCTCCCTCAACCGTGCCGCCACCGGCAATGATGAGCTTTTCACAGAAGAGTTTACCTTTGAATTGCCCGGACACTTTAAGCTCGGTGCATTTCAGCACCCCGTCAATAACTCCACCCGGTTCAATGGTTATCTTGTTGAGAGCTTCAACGTTGCCCAGAAGTTCACCGCCAATGAGGGCGTCGCCCTCGAAACGGGTTTCGCCACTGAGGCGGGTGCCGGGAGAAATGAAAGTCAGGCCAGCGCTGGATTTAGTATTTTTTCCAAACATAGTTCTGGAGGTAATTCCGAAGTATGAGAAATTTGTTTGATGGATGTTACTCCCGATTTGCGCCAGTGCAAACCACTAATATTTGGCGCTTATGTCAGAAATTTGGCTCAGATCTCCCTTCTTAGCCGTCGGTTTACACCGACAACACCGAGGCGATGTTTGGCGATGGCGCGTCGCTGCGACCAAGTGGCTTGAGCGGGCGGGAGTGGTGGAGCGGGAAAATGGGATAAGGGGAATTGGGGATTAGGAGATTAAGGGAATAGGGGATTAGGGGATTCAGTCCGAACCATCGACATGTCCCGGTGCTAATCACCCTTTCCCCATTTTTAACCAAGGCGTTACCTCAAAGTGTGTAATCGCCCTGACCAGCTTTTAGCGGAGCCTACTGAGGAGTGGCCTGGGGTTTTATCATCACAATGGCATCGGCTGGGCAGGGAGCCACGCAGGCGCCGCAGCCGGTACAGGCATCGAGCAATAATTCCGGCGTGGGGGCACGACCCAGAGTCGGCGTGAAGCGGATGGCACTGGCATCGCAGGCATCTTTGCAGCTTTGGCACCAGATGCCCCTGTGAGCGAGGCACGACTCCTGGATGCTGGCTACGAGTGTCCACGGTGGGGACTTATCGAGGGCAAAGATGGGCTCGGGGCAGACTTTGGCGCATTCCCCGCAGAAGGTGCACTCGGCGTTGTCGAAGTTAACTTCGGGGAATCCCGCTTCTCCCTTGACGATGATCTT
This sequence comes from Shewanella sp. FJAT-52076, assembly GCF_019457455.1. NCBI lineage: Bacteria > Pseudomonadati > Pseudomonadota > Gammaproteobacteria > Alteromonadales > Shewanellaceae > Shewanella > Shewanella sp. FJAT-52076. The sequence continues at coordinate 2,658,846 of NZ_CP080415.1, read as the reverse complement.
CGTCTCACACACAGTTATGCAGTCGCCGCAGCGGCTGCACAGATCGGTAAACTCCACATCATCGCGCACAAAAGGAGGTCGCAGGGCGTTGTCCTTGCGGCGGCTGAAGAGTCGGCGGCGACTTAAATTAATGTTCTCATTCATAGGCAAAAGGCCCCGGAGGGCCTGAATCTTATCGATAACCGTTGGGATTGCCGGACTGCCAACGCCAGCTGCTGGCGGCCATCTCGTCCACTGAGAGCTGTGCTTTCCAGCCCAGTTCCAGGGTGGCTTTGCCGGGATCAGCATAACAGGCGGCGATGTCGCCGGGGCGTCGTGGGGCTATTTCATAGGGCACGGCTTTGCCCGAGGCTTTTTCAAAGGCCTTGACCATATCCAGTACGCTGTAGCCCTGACCCGTGCCCAGATTGTAGGTGACCAGACCCGGTTGGATTCTCAGCTTTTCAAGGGCTTTCAGGTGGCCGTCTGCCAGGTCTACCACGTGGATATAATCCCGCACGCCCGTGCCATCATGGGTGGGGTAGTCATTGCCAAAAATTGACAGTTTTTCCCGTTTGCCTACGGCAACCTGGCTGATAAAGGGCATCAGGTTGTTGGGGATGTCATTGGGATCTTCGCCAATCAGCCCGCTTTCATGGGCACCCACCGGATTGAAATAGCGCAAGCGGGCGATATTCCAGCTGGGATCCGAATGGTGCAGGTCGGCCAGAATATGCTCCACCATCAGCTTGGACTGGCCATAGGGATTGGTTGCACCTGTGGGGAAGTCCTCAGTGATGGGTAGGCTGGCCGGATCGCCATACACGGTGGCCGAAGAGGAAAACACCAGCTGTTTCACGTTAAATTCGGCCATTACCTGGCAAAGTACCAGGGTGCCGGTGACATTATTTTCATAATAGCGCAGTGGCTGGGCAACCGATTCGCCGACAGCCTTGAGGCCGGCAAAGTGGATTACTGCATCTATGTCATTATCCATAAAGATTTTTTTGAGCAGGGGCTTATCGAGAATATCCCCCTGCACAAAGGGCACCGCCTGTCCCGTGATCTGTTCGACCCGGTTCAGTGCTTCGACACATGCATTGGATAGGTTGTCCAGAACCAACACTTCCATACCGGCCTGCTGCAGGGCCACCACTGTGTGGGTACCTATGTAGCCGGCACCGCCGGTCACCAAAATCGTCATCCTTAGCTGAGTCCTTTAACCAGTTGTTTCAGATACTTGGAAAATTCCTTACCAAGTTCGGGGTGGCGCAGCGCGTATTCTACGTTGGCCTGCATATAACCCTGTTTGTTGCCACAATCATGGCTCTTTCCCACCATGCCATAGGCATTTACCTGAACGGATTCCATCAGCATGGCGATGGCATCGGTCAGTTGAATTTCATCGCCGGCGCCGGCGGGAGTGCGTGCCAGCAAAGGCCAAATCTCAGCAGGCAGAACGTAACGACCCACCACCGCAAGGTTGGAAGGGGCTTCGTCTACCGGGGGCTTTTCGACCAATGCTTCCAAGGGCACGGATTCGCCGTTAACCAACTGATGGCCTTTGACGTCGGCAATACCATATTGATTCACCATCTCATGGGGAACGGCTTCTACCATGATTTGGCCAGTGCTGGTTTCATCGAAGAGTCTCACCATGGCCGCGAGGTTTTCACTGGTCAGGTCACTCTTGGCGCCGTCGATAATCACATCGGGCAAGAGCACGGCAAAGGGCTCGTCCCCCACCACGGGGCGGGCGCACAGGATAGCATGCCCCAGGCCTTTGGCCTGTGCCTGGCGTACGCTTATCACGGTCACATCTTTAGGGCAGATGGCCTGAACTTCATCCAACAGCTGGCGTTTTACCCTGCGCTCCAGTTGGGCTTCGAGCTCGAAACTGGTATCGAAATGGTTTTCGATGGAGTTTTTACTGGCGTGGGTTACCAGGACAATTTCCTTAATCCCGGCTGCCACGGCTTCGCTGACCACATACTGGATGAGTGGCTTATCCACCACAGGCAGCATCTCCTTGGGGATGGCCTTGGTGGCAGGGAGCATCCGGGTACCCAGACCGGCAACAGGGATCACGGCCTTACGGATTTTGGTTTGTCTCATGGTGTTCCTTAGCAACTGTGCAAAAAGGGATTTGTCGATTCCGGCCGCGGATTTTACGGCATCTGTATCTGTGCCTATTGTAATGGAGCCTTGGTGAAAAACCATTGACCGCAAGGTGAATTCGCTAAATTTTTCACCTGTTTGAGCAAACGGAAACCTGCCATGTTCATTCCAGATGTCACCCCGTCAAAAATACGCATCAAACCCGCGAATTGGTTACTGCTCTGTATTGTGATTGTAATAAAAGCTTTACGAAATTCACTAGCAGAGGTCTTAGGAATAAAACGTGAGGCAGTTAACAAAAATTCGCCCTTGGAACACTATTGGGGGGTTGAAGTTAACCTGAAGTGAAACCTGAGATGAGTACACAGTATGTTGCCCGCAAACCTGATGCGCACGGCGTTATTGCCTATCCGGATCAGGAAAACGAAATTTGGGCAGAGCTTTATGCACGTCAGGCAGTGAATCTGCCGGGACGCGCCTGTCAGGAATATCTGGATGGTCTGGACCGCCTGGCACTGCCCAAAGACCGAGTGCCACAACTGGCAGAAGTTGATGAGGTGCTGCTGGATACCACTGGCTGGAAAACGGCCGCGGTACCGGCACTGATTTCGTTCGAGCGCTTTTTCGAACTGCTGGCAAGTCGCCAGTTTCCGGTGGCCACCTTTATCCGTAGCCGCGAAGAGTTTGATTACCTGCAAGAGCCGGATATTTTCCATGAAATCTTTGGTCATTGCCCATTGCTGACCAATCCTGCCTTTGCCAACTTCTCCCACACCTATGGCAAGCTGGGTTTGGCTGCTACCAAGGAAGAACGGGTGTATCTGGCCAGGCTGTATTGGTTTACCGTGGAATTTGGCCTCCTGAAGCCCCGGGATGGTGAGCTGCGTATCTACGGCGGCGGCATCCTGAGTTCACCCGGTGAAACCCTCTACGCCATGGGTGATAAGCCCTTAAGAAAGCCGTTTGATTTGCTGGACGTGCTGCGGACACCTTATCGCATTGATATTATGCAGCCCGTGTATTATGAAATTGAACATATTGATTTCCTTGATGAGATTGCCCGTATGGACATCATGCAATCCGTCACCCGCGCCAGACAACTTGGGCTGCACGCCCCCTTGTTTGAGCCCAAGGCCAAGGCCGTTTAAATAAAGACAAGAATTATTAAAGGAGCAGTAATGAGCGAATTAGCATCCATGAAGTGTGAAGCCTGTCAGGCTGACGCCCCCAAGGTCACCGACGCCGAACTGGCTGAACTTATCCGGATGATCCCCGATTGGAGCGTACAAGTGCGCGACGGCGTCATGCAGTTGGAGCGTGTGTACAAGTTCAAAAACTTCAAGCTGGCTATGGCCTTCTCCAACAAGCTGGCGGACCTTGCCGAAGAAGAATTCCATCATCCCGGTATTTTCACTGAGTGGGGCAAGGTGACAGTGACCTGGTGGTCTCACTCCATCAAGGGGCTGCATCGTAACGACTTCATCATGGCAGCCAAGACAGACCAGTTGCTGAACTGATTTAGATTCAAATTAAATCAGCGCCTTACGTAAAGTTAGGCGCTGATTTTTTTATGGTTGAATCTGAGTTCTGTAAACAAGACTTGCCACTTTTCTCAATACCTTCTACCGTATAGCGCCAGGTACTCCAGCGGGATCCCGGCCAATCGCGGACACGAGGTCCCCACTCCCAAAAACAAGATTACAAAAGGGATACATTCACATATGCGTTTGGAAGTGAGTTGTCAGGACAGGGTTGGGCTCGCCAAGGATATTCTTATTGTACTGGAAAAGTACGGTATCAATTTGCTTGCCATCGATGCCAGTAACCGGGGGTTCCTGTATTTCCAGTTTGCCGAGGTCAGCTTCGATACCTTGAGTGCCCTGATGCCGCAAATCCGTAAGGTCGAGAGTGTGCACGATGTGCGTACGGTGGCCTTTATGCCGTCAGAGCAGGAACACTATGCGCTGAAAACCCTGCTGAGAACCCTGCCAGACTCGGTATTCTCCATCGACGTGAAGGGCAGGGTGCGCATCGTTAACGAATCTGCGCTGATGACGCTCGGCATGAAAGAACACGAGGTAGTGGAAGAGTCTTTGAACCACTGGGTGCAGGGCTTCAGCTTTGGGCGCTGGCTCAGTGAAAGCCAGGTGCTTGCCCAGGCGACCCGGGTCCACATAGGTCAGAACGAATATCTGGCTGAGATGCTGCCCATTTACCTGCCCGATGAGAATGACAAGAGCATTCTTGCCGGCGCCGTGGTGTCGCTTAAATCCCCCGCCCGGGTAGGCAAACAGTTTAATGCCCTGCAAAACCAAACCACGGGCTTTGAAAATGTGCTGGCCGTCAGCGACAAGATGAAAGAAGTGCTCAAGCAGGCCAAACGCATGGCACAACTGGACGCGCCCTTACTCATCACAGGTGAAACCGGCACCGGCAAAGAATTGATGGCCAGAGCCTGCCATGATGCCAGCATGCGCCGTGAGCGCCCCTTTATTGCCATCAACTGTGCCGCCTTGCCCGACAGCGCGGCAGAGGAAGAGTTATTCGGATTTGTGCGCGATGGTCACATCGTTAAACGCGGCCTGTTCGAAGAAGCCAAGGGTGGCAGCGTATTCCTCGATGAAATCGCCGAAATGTCCAAAGCGGCTCAGGTTAAGCTGCTGAGGCTGCTGACCGAAGGGTCTTTCAGACGCATTGGCGGGGATGAAGAGGTGAGGGCCGATGTGCGCATCATCTGCTCCAGTCAGAAAAATCTCGCTGAACTGTGCCAGATGGGGGAGTTTCGCGAGGATCTCTACTACCGCATCCATGTGCTTTCCTTCCACATGCCATCCCTCAGAGAGCGCAAGGTGGACATTATTCCGCTGACCGAAATGTTTCTTGAGCATTACAGTCAGCAACTTTCCAGTCCCATGAGGCGGATTTCCCCCAATTGCCGTGATCACCTGCTCACCTATGCCTGGCCGGGCAATGTGCGTCAGCTGAAAAACGCGGTGTTCCGTGCCGTGTCCATGTGGGATGGCTCGGCAGAACTTACGGTGGAGCAGCTTAAATTACCCTCTTACGCCGAAGGCTTTGGTTACTTTGATAATCAGTTTGAAGGCACCCTGGATGAGGCCATGCGCCAGTTTGAGTCCAGCTTGCTTCGACGCCTTTACCCGGCATACCCCAGCACCCGCCAGCTGGCGAAGAAGTTGGGGGTAAGCCATACGGCCATCGCCAACAAGCTGCGGGAATACAAGATAAGCAAGAAGCGCTGATTCGGTGTAAAAAGAATTTGCCAGTCAGCCGGGCAATTTATCACCGGTAATGAGTGGCGAGGGGCATGCCATCAGGGGTCACTTCTCGCTGTATTTAAAAGTTTACAAAAGATGCTTAATCCCCGCGAATTGTGATTTGAGTCACGCTATTTCAAAGGTTCGCGCCTTGGGGTATTTGTTACGCCATTAAAAACCGCATCGTGCCCGGACTGGCGCGTTGCGAGGACAGGAGCAGAGAATGAAATTAGCCACATATAACAATGGTCGCCGCGATGGTCAGCTGATGCTGGTAAGCCGTGACCTGACCAAGGCCGTAGCCGTACCCGCCATTGCTCACACCATGCAGCAGCTGCTGGATGCCTGGGCACTGCTCAGCCCTCAGCTTACCGAGCTGTACGATGCGCTCAATGCAGGTCAGCTTGAAAACACCGTCGATTTTGACGAAACCAAGTGCCTGTCGCCATTTCCACGGGCCTTCCAGTGGGCCGATGGCAGTGCCTATGTAAACCACGTTGAGCTGGTGCGTAAGGCCCGTGGTGCTGAAATGCCCGAAACCTTCTGGACCGATCCACTGTTTTATCAGGGCGGCTCCGACAGCTTTATTCCACCGCGCAGCAACATTGAAATGGGCAGTGAAGACTGGGGTATCGACTTCGAGTCTGAAATCGCCGTGGTAACCGACGATGTGCCCATGGGGATCTCTGCCGAAAACGCCGCATCACACATCAAGCTTTTGATGCTGGTGAACGACGTGTCACTGCGTAATCTGATCCCGGCCGAACTGGCCAAGGGCTTTGGTTTCTTCCAATCCAAGCCTTCAAGCAGCTTCTCTCCCGTGGCAGTAACCCCGGATGAACTGGGTGACAAGTGGCAGGACAGCAAGGTACATCTGCCTCTTATCACTCACCTGAACGGTGAACTCTTTGGTAAGCCCAATGCCGGTGTGGACATGACCTTCAACTTCAGCCAGCTGGTGGCCCACGTTACCAAGACCCGTCCGCTGGGCGCCGGTGCCATCATTGGTTCAGGTACCATTTCCAACTACGACCGCAGCGCCGGCTCAAGCTGTCTCGCTGAAAAGCGCATGCTGGAAGTGATTGCCGATGGCAAAGCCTCCACCCCCTTTATGCGTTTTGGCGATCGGGTACGTATTGAAATGCTCGATGACGACGGCAACAGCATTTTCGGTGCCATCGATCAGCAGGTGGTTGACTACAAGGCGTGATGCCTTGAGTGATGAAAAACGGGGCCTCGGCCCCGTTTTGTGTATTGTGGCCTACGGAATGTCGGCTACCGGTACGGCAGAGGAGAACAGCATGAAACTTTATGGATACTGGCGCTCAAGCGCTGCATATAGGGTGCGTATTGCACTGAACCTCAAGGGACTGGATGCCGAGCAGCTGTCGGTGCATCTGGTGAAAAATGGTGGCGAACAACACAGCGACGATTATGTGGTGCTTAACCCACAACATCTGGTGCCATCGTTAGTGCTGGATGATGGCACAGTGTTGACCCAGTCACTGGCCATCATGGAGTACTTTGAAGATACAGGTATGGGGCTGCCTCTGCTGCCTGCGTCTGCCGCCGACAAGGCGACGGTCAGAGCCATGTGCCTTGCCATTGCCTGTGAAATTCACCCGCTGAATAATCTTCGTGTGCTGCAGTACCTCAGTGGTGATATGGGGCTCAGTGATGAGGTGAAAAACGCCTGGTATCACCATTGGATCCATGAAGGATTCACGGCATTTGAAAAACTGCTTGCCCGCCACAGTGGCCAATATTGCTTTGGTGATATCCCAACGCTGGCGGATGCTTGTCTTATTCCGCAGGTATACAATGCCCGCCGGTTTAATGTGCCATTGGATAATTATCCAAATATTCTTCGAATCGAGGCCCGCTGTAATGCCACTCAGGCATTTATAGACGCACTGCCGGAAAATCAACCCGACGCAGTCTGAGTTAACTTGCCGCCTTCCAACAAAGCCCCGTAATGGGGCTTTTATTTTATTTGTAATTAACCCTGAATGATATTGTTTTTTATTTGTTGATAATTTGTTTAATTTGAGGTTTGTGAAACAGTTTGAAATAAAAATATTTATTCAGATTACTTGGTGAAATATTGAGTTAATTGGTCACGCGTACCAATAACAATCCATTTAAAAGCAGTATTTTAAGGTTTCTTCTTTAAGTATTTAAACAGTATTGCTTGCGGTATTTGTTTCTGCTTTATGATTTAAATGTTAAATGATGAATAATGCTAATTAACATAATATTTAAACCTGTATCTATACGTGATACACATCACGCTTCCGGGACACATAATATTATCAGAACAGTACTCGGTTTATTGAGAAATCAATAAATTAACGTACCAGAGATGGGATATTTCTGTCTGACAGCAAATAATGATAAAGGAAGCAATAACGTGAAAACAAAATTAGCCCTGGCTATTTCCATGGCCTTATTCAGTGGCGCTACTGCAGCCCAACACCCTGCTCAGGCCGGCAGTGATGTGCAATTGTCAGAAGCACTGAAAAATTTCAGTGCCCGCGATACCTCAACCACGGCATTGCCAAAATTTGTTTTTGAACCTGATCTGGAAGAGGGCGTTTATACCTATATCGTCAGTTTGAAGGACAGCGCCGTTGCCAATTACAAAGGCGAAACCGCAGGTTTTAAAGCGACCAGCCCTCAATTCGCCCGTGCAACCGGGGCCGACACCCATACCAAGCTGAACGCTCGTGCACCTGAAGTGCGTGCCTACGCCAGCTTTCTGAAATTCAGACAGGATAGCTTTGTACTGAAAGCGGCCGCAGCCACCGGTGGTGAGCTGGACGTGGTAACCAGTTTCCAATATGCCTTTAACGGCGTTGCTGTACGCATGACCCAGGCTCAGGCACAGAAACTGTCTGAAATGGCAGAGGTTGCATTTGTTGAGCGCGAGCGTCTGGAGCAACTGGAAACCGACGCCAGCCAGAGTCTTATTGGCTCTCCCAACATTTGGGACGGCAGTGCCACCGGCGTAAAAGCCATGGGTGAAGGCGTGATTGTTGGCATCATCGACTCGGGTATCAACTCGGACCATGCATCCTTCGCGGATGTGGGTGGTGATGGTTATGATCATACCAACCCCTGGGGCCAGGGGATCTATTCCGGTGATTGCAGTGGCGAGTTCGCTTCCATGTGTAACGACAAGCTCATCGGTGTGCACAGCTACCCGGATATCACCGACATCTACGATGACGCCGCTGTTTTTGGTGCAACGCCACCACCTAAAAATGGTGAAGACTATGGCGGACACGGCTCTCACGTAGCGAGCACTGCGGCAGGCAACATTCTCAAGGATGTGCCATTTGTCAGCGGTGAAGTGAATAAGTTGGTGGGTGATGGTATCGACACCGGCCTCAAGTTTGAACAAATCTCTGGTGTGGCACCCCACGCCAACATAGTTGCCTTCCAAATTTGTCGCCCCGGCAATTCAGGTGATACTTACAGCGGCTGCCCGACGTCGGCTACCCTCAAAGCCCTGGATGATGCCCTGAAGGACGGTGTGGATGTACTGAACTACTCCATCAGTGGCGGTGGTCATCCATGGCGCAGCGCCGTTGAGCTGGGTTTCCTGGCTGCCCGTAACGCGGGTATCTTTGTGGCTGCCGCGGCCGGTAACACCCGCGCCAACATCGCCCAGGTGCCTTACACCACACCCAAGCATGCACCTTGGTATACCTCAGTAGCCAACTCCACCCATAACCGTGACATCGCCCAGCAACTGACTCTGGGGGATGCCAAGTTCGATTTCACTCCATCGGGTCCTGCCCTGGTAGAAGCCGTCAGCGGCAATCTGGTGTATGCCGGTGCGCTGGATGCTGCCAATTTCGAAGGCTGTAACACATTTGCCGCCGATGCCTTCAAGGGCAAAATAGCCCTGATCAAACGCGGTACCTGTGGTTTTGTTGATAAGGTAGCCAATGCCGTTGCCGCTGGCGCCAAGGGCGTGGTGGTGTTCAACAGAGATGGCACGGGTAACGCCCGTTTCGGTATGGCTGGACTGGAAAATGCGACAGTTCCTGCCGTGGGCATCGGCAATGAGGATGGCCTTGCCATAGTTGCATTGCTCTCCAAGAACCCAGAACTGACAGTGACCATTGACCCCGCGCTGGCCATCAAGGAAAAAGCGGCGGATGTGTTGTCTGCCTCATCATTGCTGGGCCCCAATGCGTCCATTGATGTGATGGTGCCCTATGTGGCTGCGCCAGGCTCAGATATATACGCGGCCTATGCTGATGAGCAGTATGGTCATGATAAGACCGGCACTGATCCTGCCGACTTTACCCTGATGTCAGGCACGTCCATGGCGAGCCCCCATGTGGCCGGTGCCGGTGCGCTGCTGAAGTCACTGCACAAAGAATGGACCCCAGACAACATTCGCTCAGCCCTGATGCTGACTGCAACCGGTGCCCAGGCCATGAAGAAGGCCGATGGCAGCACAGTGGCCGACCCATTCGATGTGGGCGCTGGTCGCATTCGCGTTGACCTCGCGGCCCAGACGGGTCTGGTGATGGACGAGACTGCACTGAACTACGAGATTGCCAACCCGGATACCGGTGGTGATCCACGTAAACTCAACCTGCCTTCCATGCAGGACAGCAAGTGCGTTAACAGCTGTAGCTGGAGCCGTAAAGTCACGGCCACCCAGGATGGTGACTGGGCTGCAAGCATGGAGAAGGTTACTGGCGATGTGGCTTACACAGTGACCCCGGCCAACTTCAGTCTCAAGAAAGGCGAAAGTCAAATCATTACCGTGACCGCCGACGTGACCAAACTGGGAGAAGGCTGGGGTTTTGCCAATCTGAACCTGACGTCGGCTGAGCATCCTGCCGCGGCCATGCCCGTCGTGGTGAAGGCGTCAACCCGTAATTTGCCAGCTGTACTGACGGTGAATGCCGGCCGCAGCGCGGATGAAATGAACATCCGTGGTCTGAAGGCTCTGGATTTGCCTGACGTGAAAGTGGCATCTGCCGGTATCGCCCTGTCTGCAACTGACGAGTCGAAGCTGGGCGAAGACAGCACCAACGACAAGCCGTTTGACGACCTGAAACAGGTCGATGTATTCAAGTACGCCGTAGAAGCAGGTTCGCTTTACTTCACTGCGTCCATTGCCTATACCACCTCGCCGGATCTGGACATTTATGTGCTCTACAACGACGGCAGTGGCATGAAAGTAGTGGCAAGCTCTGCACGCAGCGGCTCCAATGAGTCAGTGCTTATCAGCAACCCGGGTGCCGGTGATTACTTTGTGGTGGTGCAAAACTACCAGGCATCAGGCGCCGGTATTGAAGATGTTTACGGCCTCAAAACCCTGACTCTGGGTAAAGAAGCCATGGATAACTTCCAGGTGGCGCTGACCGGTGACAACAGCGATTTCAACCTGAATCTGGCGTGGGATCTGCAGGCTTTGCCCGGGGATGATGGCTTGGCAGTCGTTATGCTGCAAACCTCAGATACCAAGGTGGCAACCCTGAATCTGCCACTGGTGTTTACCCGTGTGGCCGACGATGTGGTTCCTTCCGCCCAAACGGTACTCAATGGTGAGGTTGTGCCCGGTAAAGCCATCAAGATGGTCAACACCATTGCAGCCAACAAAACCCAGGAAACCCGCAGTTATAAACTGACCGCTGCTGTACCTGCCAATGCCGAAGTGGCAAACATCAGCCATAAAGGCGTGTTGGAAGGACAAAACATCAGCTGGACTGTGGAATTGCCCTCAGGCGGCGCCGAGCAGGAAGTGAGTTTTGACCTTATTCCACGTAAGGCCAGCACAGGCAACGAACTGGTGCTGACCAACACAGTGGACAATGCAACCGCCAAAGTCATCAGCGACAGCTACAGCTTTGATGTACTGGAAGCGAAACCCGTTGCCAAGGTGGATGCCCCTGTGGGTATTCATGAAGGTGCCACTCTGACTATCGATGGCAGTCTGTCTTTCGACCCCAACGGTGACAAGCTGAGCTACCAGTGGATTCAACTGGGTGGTCAAACCGTCAAAGGTGACATGACGGCGCCGGTTCTCAAGTTTAAAGCCCCGTGGGTGGAGTCGGCCGAGGTAGTTTCCTTCAACCTGACAGTGACCGATACCCAGGGCAACAGCGACTCGACTCTGGTGTCAGTGTCCATCACTGATAATCCGGATCCGGCTGGCTCCATGGGTTGGTTGGCCTTGTTGCTGGCACCTCTGGCCTTTGTGCGTCGTAAGCTGACCGCCTAAAACTGTGAGAGTGTCATAGCAAAAAGCCCGGCAGAGCCGGGCTTTTTTATTTGTTGGCCAGCAAAAACTCGACAAAGGCTTTATCGGCCTGACCCAGTGGACGTTTCTTTTTCCATGCGATATGCAGGTCGAGAAATACCCGCGGGTAAAAAGGGCGTTTCTCTATCTCATCCTTGGCGGAGATGACCATGTCCAGCACACTGGTAATGGCAAAGCCCTGAGAGACTACCTGCTTGATAAGATTAATTAAGTTGGTTTCAAAGGCGATGGTGGGGGCTATCCCAAGCTCCCTCGCCTGGGAGAGCAGCCATTCCCGATGAAAGTAACCGGGTTTGAATATGACCAACTCATGGTCGAAAAACTCTTCTATTGTGATGCTGGACTTATCACTCAGAGGGTGTTCATGGCTCATGGCTACCATCATTTCTTCGGTCAGCAGCAGGCAGGAGTCGAGCGCCGGGGTCAGATCTTTGGCCGTGATGATGGCAATATCCACTTCTTCCTGCTCCAGCATCCGCAACGCATCTCGGGTGCCGCCCTCAAACAGACTCAATTTGAGGCCGCCGTAACGGTGGCGAAAGGCCATCAGCCGTGACGGCAGATAAAAAGAGCCCAACATGCCGGGAACCGCCACCCTGACTTCACCCTGACGCAGGTCGGCCATGGCCTGAATTTGCGCCTTGGCCTGACCGAGCTGGTTCACTATGCGTCTGGCATGTTCCAGCAGCACCTGGCCTTCGGCGGTGAGCTTTATACCCTTGTCATTCATGCCCTGGCTGCGGCCAATGAGGGTAACCCCCAACTCCTGCTCGAGCTTTTTGATGCTTTGGCTCAGGGCTGGCTGGGCCAGCGACAGCCGCTTTGCCGCACGGGTAAAGCTGCCGGTTTCGCATATGGCGATGAGGTGGTTGAGCTGCTTAATATCCATCCGTTACCGCTACTTAGCTAAATATAAAAAATATCAATAAATAATAGATGAAATATCTATTATGTTAATGTTAGCCGCGCCGCTACCCTGAAGCAATCAGAGTCTTGGTATTGAGGTGCGCCGTGAACGGCAGAATATCCAGAGCCGATGCGCGGCGCTTGATCTACGGATTATCACTGGCTTCAGTGGTGGTTTATATCAACCTGTACCTGGTGCAGGGCATGCTGCCCATGCTGGCAGAACACTTTGCCATCAGCCCAGGGGCATCCACGCTTATCCTGTCCGTCAGCAGCTTCTCACTGGCATTTTCATTGCTGGGCTATGCACTGATTTCTGATGCCATTGGCCGTTTCAGGCCGCTGATTATCAGTCTGTGGCTGCTGGCTCTCACCAACCCGCTGATGCTGGTGGTCGACAGTTGGTCGCAGATATTGGCCTTAAGACTACTGCAGGGAATATTACTTGCTGCTGTGCCCGCCATTGCCATGGCGTATCTCAGGGATAAATTGCCTCTGCCGGCCCTGATAAAGGCGGGCGCTTTTTATATCGCGGCCAACAGCTTCGGCGGCATTATTGGCCGTTTGCTGGGGGGCTTTATGGCTCAGCATCTGAGTTGGTTTGCATCAGTGGTGCTGCTGTCTGGCATCACGCTGGTGGCCGTGGCCATCAGTCATCGTTTTTTGGCGCCTCTCAGTGATGCGACCAGAAAACCAATCAATGACGCGCTTAAGGCGGGCAGCGGTGAAAGACGGCCCTGGAAAGGTTTTATTCTGCACCTCGGTAATCCGCAGCTGCGGGTGTTTTACCTCATTGGTGGGCTTGCCTTTATGGTGATGGTGAATCAATTCAGCTTTATTCAGCTGCATTTGCTGGAGCCGCCTTTCGGCTGGAGCCGCTTTGAAGTGACTTTGATTTTCCTGTGTTATCTCAGTGGCACCTTGAGTGCATACCGTTCCGGCAGCGCCATCAAACATTTAGGGGTACCTGGCTTGCTTGGGCTGTCGCTGGCGCTGATGGTGGCTGGCAGTGTACTGACGCTGCTCAACACCCAGCTCGCCATTATTCTTGGCTTTTTACTCAGTGCCTGCGGCTTTTTCCTTATCCATGCCTGCTGTAACAGCCAGGTTGCGCTCAGGGCAACAGGCCACAGGGCCAAAGCCTCTGCCCTGTACCTGTGCTGCTATTACCTTGGTGCGTCACTTGGTGGGCCTTTCCTGATGCCTTTCTGGCATCAGGCTGGCTGGGCCGGCGTTGTTTACGGCTCTCTGATAGTGCTCGGCGTCACTGCGGTGTTTGCCTGGTTTGCCCTGCGGCGCGGCAAGGGGGCTATGCCTCTTCCTGCGTATCGTTAAGGTAGTGCTTGCGATCCAGATCGTACTTGCGCATCTTGTCGTACAGGGTTTTGCGCGGCAGCTCCAGCTGCTCCATGGTTTGCTTGATAGAGCCGCGATTGTGACTCAGGGCTTCTTCAATCAGCATACGCTCGAAAAACTCTACCCGCTGACTCAAGGACATGCCGGATTGCAGCTGGGCATGGCCGCCCAGGCTGGCGGCAAAGGCCGACTCGGCGCCAAGGAGCACATAACGCTCGGCAAGGTTCCTCAGCTCCCGCACATTCCCCGGCCAGTCGTGGGCCGTCATGCGGGCATGATGCTCTGCACTTGGGAAGATAAGCTCCTTGTGATAGCGGGCCGAGGCAATGCGGGCAAAGTGCAGAAACAGCAGGGGAATATCTTCCCGTCTTTCCTTAAGCGGTGGAATGGGAATGGTGACCAGATTCAGGCGATAGAGTAAGTCCTGGCGGAATTCCCCTTTATCGCACAGTTGTTTTAGGTCCACCTTGGTGGCAGCCACCACCCGGATATCGAGTGGAATACTCTTGTTAGAACCCAGCCGTTCAACCTTCCTGTCTTCCAGTACCCTGAGCAGTTTAACCTGCAGTGACAGTGGCGTGGACTCGATTTCATCCAAAAACAGGGTGCCACCATTGGCAAATTCGAACTTGCCGACCCGGGCCTTGTCGATGCCGGTAAAGGCACCGGCTTCGGCACCGAAGAGTTCGCTTTCGATCAGATTTTCGGGGATGGCGCCGCAGTTAATGGCCACAAAATTAGCCTGATGCCTGGGGCTGTGGTCGTGCAGGCAGCGGGCAACCAACTCTTTACCCGTGCCTGTTTCCCCTTCAATCAGCACATCGGCAGGGGTATTGACGACCATGTCAATGAGGTTGCGAAGCCGAACTATGCCCGGGCTGTTGCCCAAAATTCTGGGGCCGGGGATGGCGTGTGACTCGAGCTGCTTTTTCAGCTTGCGGTTTTCCAGCGTCAGGCTGCGTTTTTCCAGCGCCCGCTTGACCACATCCAGCATATGCTCGTTATTGAATGGCTTTTCAAGAAAGTCGTAGGCGCCTTGCTTGAGGGCACTCACCGCCATGGCGATGTCACCAAAGCCGGTCAGCAGGACTACAGGCAGGTCGGCGTCTATATGGATGCAGTGCGCCAGCAGCGAAATGCCGTCCATGCCGGGCATGTTGACGTCGGTAATCACCACACCCGGCCAATCTCGGTCAATCAGGCTAATCGCCAGATGAGGATCTGTAGTGGCCGCAGCATTCAAGCCATTCAGCTCAAAAAGTTGCATCAGCACAGTGCCGATATGGGGCTCATCATCCACGATAAGCACCTGGATGTTTGTCAGGTTTTCAAGACTCATATTGTCCCTTGTCGGCTAAATAAGCAGGCAGAGTGATATCGAAGATGGCGCCGCCCTCAGGCGCGTTGGCGACCCGAATATCCCCCTGCATGGATTCGATAATACGGCGCGAGATAGACAGCCCGAGCCCCAGTCCCTGCCGCTCGCTGGTGGTGTAATAGGGCTCAAAGATTTTTTCCATCAGGCTGTCACGCACCCCGGGTCCTGAGTCCTGGATACGTATGGTCACGGGATCGCCGCCGAGTAAACTGATGGACAGACGCTTCACCGGACTTTGAGACATGGCGGTCAGGGCGTTGCTGATGAGGTTAACCAGCACCTGTTGCAGGCGGGTGCCGTCGCACCATACTTTGAGGGATTCATCCTCACAGTGAATAGTCAGTTGGGCTTTCTGCTTGTCCAGCTCGGGCTGCACTATGGTCAGGGCCTGCTGTAAACAGTCGGCGAGCATGACCACGCCGTCTTTGCCCTGGGTTTTGCGGGTAAAGCTTTTAAATTGGCCGACAATGTCGGCGAGTCGGTCGGTGAGCTCGAGAATAATCGCCAGATTTTCCCGGGCACGGCCGGGCATATCCCGCTCCAAAAAAGTCTGGGTATTTTGGGTATAGCTTCGAATGGCCGCCAGCGGCTGATTGAGCTCATGGTTGATACTGGCCGACATGGTGCCGACCACCGTGAGCTTGGCGGCCTGAATAAGCTCATCCTGGGTATCTTTCAGCTGGGTGTTGGCGGCTTCGAGTTCGGCGGTGCGCTCTTTCACCCGCTGCTCCAGCTCATCCCTGGATTGCTGCATTCTGGCCAAGCTGTGGCGCCGCTCCCGCTGCAGCAAGGTAAACAGCAGCAGCAGGCCATAGCAGGTGGCCGAGAGCAGCAGCACCTGCGACAAGGAACCATAAACAGGAGCCAGTGGCGTCAACACGTGTACCCGCCAGCCTGCCTTGACCATGGCGGTGGAGGTGTCGAGATAGTCTGCTGCCTTGAGTCCGCTGCCAATCCGATAGGCATTGACGCCTTCGGTCACCCCTTTATAAGCCGGATGAATATTCAGCTCTGTGATTTGCCGCTTCGCATACCTTTTACTGGCATTGAGGGCGTAGCGCTTGCTGTCGGTAAAGGGGCCAAGTGACGTAAGACGCCATTCGGCCCTGTTGGAGGCAAAGACGATGTTATCGGGGTCCGTGATAATAAAGTCATACTGACCCGCCTGTGCGACCCCTGAGGCCTGGGCTTCAATGTCCAGCACGTCCAGTTTCACCACGATGGCACCCAGCACTGTGCCGCTGTCTTCCACCGGAAAAGAAAAGTAATAGCCCCGCTTATCAGAGGCGGTTCCCACCGCATAGTAATTGCCCTGGCGCCCGGCGATGGCCTCGGTAAAGTACGGCCTGAACGAATAGTCCTGACCAACAAATGAATAGGATTGCTGCCAGTTACTGGCGGCAACGGCAACGCCAAGGGCATCAATCAGATAAATATCGGAGGCCTCGGTAATGTGCCTGAGCTCCTCCAGATATTTATTGAGTTTGTGGACCTTGTCCATGTCGCGTTGGTTGAGCAGGGTATCGGCCAGCATTGGGTTGGTCGACAGCACGTGGGGAATGGTTTCAAAGCGCGACAGCATGCCATCGAGCAGGCTTACCAGCTCACCCAGCTGAGCTCGGGAGGTGTCGGCCAGCTCCGACATGCCGCTTCGCACATGCCAGCTCCAGGTCAGATATAACACGCCCACCAGGCCCACGAGGGCGAGCAGGGTATATCGAAGGCGTCGTTGAATTTGCGCTGTCATCTGCATGTACGGCGGTTCTCAAAAAGGCAAAAGCCATAGTAAATCTATGGCTTAGGCTCGCTTAAATTAGGCTTGGGATCAACAGTGCAGCCAGGGATTATTTAAACCCTCGCATGCTGTCGAGGTATTCCGGCAGGAACAGGCTTATCTGCGGCACATAGGTAATGAGTACCAGGAAGCCCAGCAGCAGAAGCAGCCATGGCAGGCACGCATGGATAACCCAACCGATGCTGCGGCCGGTTATCCCCGCCGTCACAAACAGATTGAGCCCCACCGGTGGCGTCAACATACCAATCTCCATGTTCACCACCATGATGATGCCCAGGTGGATGGGGTCGATACCCAACTGTACGGCGATAGGGAACAAAATGGGGGCCATGATAAGCAGAATGGCTGATGGCTCCATAAAGTTACCGGCCGCCAGCAACAGCAGGTTAACTATGATAAGGAAGCCCCAGGGCGGCAGGCCCCAGCCGACGATGGTTTCGGCAATGATGTGCGGAATCCGCTCTGTGGTCAGCACGTGGGCAAACAGCATGGCGTTGGCGATGATAAACAGCAGCATGATGCTGACTTTGGCACCATCACGCACCACATTGCGTACTTCGCGGTTGGCGGGCGTTTTGATAAGGCCCAGTACCACATGCAGCAGGTTGCGACCAGTAGCAGCAAGCAGAGTTTCATTTGCTTTGCGCCATGGCACCTCTTTGAGTGGGCCTATGTCGCGATAGCCAAATACAGCCACCAAATAGGCGTACACACAGGCCACTGCCGCAGCCTCGGTGGGGCTGGCCACACCGCCATAGATGGAGCCCAACACGATGAAAATCAGAGCCAATCCACCCATGGCCTTGGCGCTTGAAATCGACAGTGCCTTAAAACCGGGGAAGGGGCGGGATGGAAGGTTTTTAATGCGGGCCACAATGTAAATGGCCACCATCAACAGCACACCCATCAGGAGCCCGGGGATGAGGCCAGCCATAAACATACGTGCGGCCGACACCTCGGTCGCTGCCGCATACACCAGCATTACGATGGAGGGCGGAATGAGGATCCCCAGGGTACCCGAGGTGGTAATCACCCCGGCGGCAAATTTTTGCGGGTAGCCTGCGCGTACCATGCCCACAATCACGATGGAGCCAATGGCCGCTACCGTCGCAGGGGACGAGCCTGACACAGCGGCAAACAGCATACAGGCCATGACCGACGCCATGGCAAGACCACCACGAATATGGCCGACGGTGTCCATGGCAAAATCGATAATCCGCCTTGCCACACCACCGGTGGAGAGAAAGGCCGACGACAGAATAAAGAAGGGGATCGCCAACAGGGTGTAGTGCTCTGAGGTGGCTTCGTAGAGTTTAAGGGCCACCGACGCCAGAGAGTCGTTGGAAAACAGCAAGATGGTCAGCATGCTTGAAAATCCCAACGCGATGGCGATGGGCATACCGAGCAGCATGCACAGGAACAGGGTTAAAAACAGCGTGGCTATGGTCATGACTTGGCTCCGTCATTGTTATTGTCGTTGGCGCCCGACTGCTCATCAGCCAGGTGCATGCTCTCTTTGGCCTCATCATGGAAGCTGAACCCGTTGGACGTGCCACGGAAAATGGCCACCGCCAGTTCAAGAAAGCGCCAGGTCAACATCACAAACCCGAGCAGCAGAATACTTTGGCTTATCCAAAGGGGAATGGCGGGGTCTTCGGGGTCGATGCGCATCACATCCCAGGCAAAGTCTTCGCTCATTTGCTTCATCAGCACTGATGGTACGTCCAAATCTTCCATGCCAATGCCGATGTGATAAATCTGCGACAGATAATCCCAGGTGCCCTTGAGGAACATGGCGCAATAAATCAGGCAGATGCTGACGGCGAGCAGCGCCGAAATGCGCCTGGCACCGGGTTTGAGTTTTTTGACGAAGGCATCCACACCGATATGGGCGCCGACCTTGATGCCATAGGACATGCCAAAGAGCACAAACCAGCCACAAAAGGTGAGGGTCAGCTCCTGGATCCACAAAAAGCCGGTATTAAAGAAGAATCGGGCAATGACCTCCATGAATACCAGCAGCGTCATGAGGGTGATAAGAAGGTTAAGTACGCCTTCTTCAAAGTAACCAAAAATACGAGAAATCACTGATGCTCTCCCCGGAATATCTGCACCGTCCCTGTGGCAGCGTCATCCCTGGTTATTGAGTGACAAAAGGGGCACCTGGGTGCCCCACACGGGTTTAAGGCTTGTTGGCTGCCTCAGCGGCTTCAATCAGGTCTTTACCAATCTTGTCTTCAAACTGTGACCAGACGGGACGCATGGCATTCACCCAGGCCTGGCGCTGCTCGGGGGACAGGGTCACCAGCTCAACGCGCTTGGAGTCCAGGATCAGCTGACGATCTTCGTTGGCTTTTTCCAGCGCCAGTTTGTTACCCAGGGCAACGGCTTCGTCCATGGACTGCTTGATGATGTCACGTTTGTCCTTGGGCAGGCTCTTCCAGAAGGTTTCAGAGGTGACCAACATATAGTCGAGTACCCCGTGATTGCTCTCGGTGATATGGGTCTGTACTTCGTAGAACTTCTTGGAGTAGATATTGGACCAGGTGTTTTCCTGACCATCGATGGCACGGGTTTGCAGCAGGGTAAAGACTTCGGAGAAAGGTTTTTTCACCGGGATGGCACCCACGGCTTCAAACTGCGCTGCAATCACATCGGAAGGCATGATGCGGAATTTTTTACCGGCCGCGTCGCCTGGCAGCGACAGGGCATTGTTGGCCGAAAACTGTTTCATGCCATTGTGCAGATAGCCCAAACCAACCAGGCCCTTGCGGCTCATGGAGTTCAGCAGTTGCTGGCCGGCTTCGCTCTGTTGGAAGCGGTCCACTGCGTCCATGTCTTCAAACAGGAAGGGCAGGTCGAATACTTGCAGTTTCTTGGTATAACGTTCGAACTTGGACAGGGACGGCGCAACCAACTGCACGTCATTCAGCAGCAGTGCCGCCAGTTCGTTGTTGTCACCAAAGAGCTGTGAGTTGGGAAATACACTCACCTTATATTCACCGGGAAGGCGGCTTTCCACCAACTCTTTAAACTTGAGCGCCATTTGGCCTTTTGGGGTGTTTTCCGCTACCACGTGGGAGAACTTGATTTCTACCGGTTCGGCGGCCGCGCCGAAGCTGAATCCCAGCACGGTTGCCAGCAGGCTGGCCTTGCCGAGGGTAAAGAGTGATTGCAGGGTCGCTGGTTTTGATACTTTCATATTGAATTCCCTTGAGTTGTTATTGCGTATCTTTCCTCGGGATACTGCAGTGATTTCCCTTGAGGTCTGTTAATGACAAGGCAAAGAGTAGGCCAATATGGTTAACATTGCTTTAACTCGTTGGTAATGAAACAGTTAAATCAGTGATCCGTAGCACATGGTTGGAAGGTGTGGGTGAGTAGCCGCTCACACTAAAATCCTGGATGGGTGGAAATCCACCCAAATTGCGCGTTGGAAGGACAAAGCAGGAACCATATAAAGGTGAGCTTATTTCGGAGGAGAGAGGTGTTTTTGTACCGCATCACTTGGCAGCAGTTCGAGGTGCCCGCGCTCATCAAAATACCAGCCGTTGATAAATCCTTTTTGTCTCATGGCCATCAGGTTATGCATGACCTCTCTGGCTTCTTTAAGTGCGGTATCCTGATCGCAGCCATGCAGGCGCTTAAGATAAGCGGCGATACTGTCCAGCGAAGCGGATTGACTGACGTTGGCCATGGGATATTCCTGTCGTTATCTTCACTGAGCATAGAATAAAAGTACCGACAGCCCTAAACAGGGCTCAGTTTATTGTTGAATAAGCGGGGCAGGTTTCATGCCGTGAAGTTTTGAATCCCCGCCGCTTCACACCCATGACCCCGACATGAGCCCATTTTCCAACGGCCCAATACACTGGTAGAATACTGCCACTTTGACCCTTAAGGCCCGATGGCCCTTTGCTAATAGGTTAGTGTCCCCTATGACTGTAAAAACCCGTTTTGCTCCCAGCCCCACTGGATTCCTGCACGTTGGTGGTGCCCGTACAGCGCTGTATTCCTGGCTTCACGCCCGCGCCAATCAGGGTGAGTTTGTGTTGCGTATCGAAGATACCGACCTGGAACGCTCAACCCAGGAAGCGGTAGACGCTATTTTGGAAGGAATGGAATGGCTGAACCTGAACTGGGATGAGGGTCCTTACTATCAGACCAAGCGTTTTGACCGATACAACGAAATTATCGATCAAATGCTCAAGGCCGGTACGGCATACAAGTGTTATTGCTCCAAAGAGCGTCTGGAAGCTGTGCGCGAAGAACAGGCTGCCAAGGGTGAGCGTCAGAAGTATGATGGTTGCTGCCGTGGCGCCGCCCCACGTGCCGAGGGCGAACCCCATGTAGTGCGCTTCCTGAATCCTCAGGGTGGCAGTGTCGTGTTTGATGACCACGTGCGTGGCCGTATCGAGATTGCCAACGAAGAGCTGGATGACCTGATTATTCGTCGTACCGATGGTAGCCCCACTTACAACTTCTGCGTGGTAGTGGATGATTGGGACATGGGCATCACCCACGTGGTGCGCGGTGAAGACCATATCAACAACACCCCACGTCAGATCAACATTCTCAAAGCGCTCGGTGCGCCAATTCCTGAATACGCCCACGTTTCCATGATCCTGGGTGATGATGGTGCCAAGCTGTCCAAGCGCCACGGCGCTGTGAGTGTGATGCAATACCGTGACGACGGTTATCTGCCAGAAGCCCTGCTGAACTACCTGGTGCGTCTGGGCTGGTCCCATGGCGATCAGGAAATCTTCTCCATGGATGAATTGGTGGAGTTTTTCCGTCTCGATGACATCAACAAGGCAGCCTCTGCCTTTAACAGCGAAAAACTGCTGTGGCTGAACCAACACTATATTAAAGCGCTGGATCCTGAGTATGTGGCCAAGCACCTTGAATGGCACATGAAGGATCAGGGTATTGATACCAGCAATGGTCCGGCCCTTGCCGACGTGGTGACCGCACTGTCTGAACGCGCCAAAACGTTGAAAGAGCTGGCCGCCTCCAGCCGCTACTTCTATGAAGACTTCGAAGAGTTCGATGCAGAGCAAGCGAAGAAGCATCTGCGGGGTGTGGCACTGGAGCCATTGAAACTGGTGCAGCAGAAACTGGCTGCTCTGACCGAGTGGAATCGTGAAGCAATTCATCAAGCCATTGAAGAGACAGCAACTGAGCTGGAAGTCGGTATGGGTAAAGTGGGCATGCCACTGCGTGTTGCCGTAACCGGGGCAGGGCAGTCGCCAGGATTGGACATCACCCTGGAACTCATCGGAAAGGCCCGCTCTGAGCAAAGAATCTCCAAAGCGGTTGATTTTGTAGCAGATAGGATAAATTCCTAAAAAAGGCGTTGACACATTTTGGTGTGCTGCATAGAATGCGCCACGCAGTCGAGACACGGTGTCAGCAACGCTGGCAGCACACTCAAATGCAGTAAGAGAAACGAGGGGCTATAGCTCAGCTGGGAGAGCGCTTGCATGGCATGCAAGAGGTCCGCGGTTCGATCCCGCGTAGCTCCACCAAGTTTTTCGGTCCGGGTCCCCTTCGTCTAGAGGCCTAGGACACCGCCCTTTCACGGCGGTAACAGGGGTTCGAATCCCCTAGGGGATGCCACACTCTTTTAAGCGAGTCTAAACACTTAAGTCCAGGGTCCCCTTCGTCTAGAGGCCTAGGACACCGCCCTTTCACGGCGGTAACAGGGGTTCGAATCCCCTAGGGGATGCCACACTCTTTTAAGCGAGTCTAAACACTTAAGTCCAGGGTCCCCTTCGTCTAGAGGCCTAGGACACCGCCCTTTCACGGCGGTAACAGGGGTTCGAATCCCCTAGGGGATGCCACACTCTTTTAAGCGAGTCTAAACACTTAAGTCCAGGGTCCCCTTCGTCTAGAGGCCTAGGACACCGCCCTTTCACGGCGGTAACAGGGGTTCGAATCCCCTAGGGGATGCCACACTCTTTTAAGCGAGTCTAAACACTTAAGTCCGGGGTCCCCTTCGTCTAGAGGCCTAGGACACCGCCCTTTCACGGCGGTAACAGGGGTTCGAATCCCCTAGGGGATGCCACATTTTCTGAAGTTTTTGCTATTTCAGTGAAGATTTCGGGGCTATAGCTCAGCTGGGAGAGCGCTTGCATGGCATGCAAGAGGTCCGCGGTTCGATCCCGCGTAGCTCCACCAAATACGTATTCACGGCGTTAATCGTGAGTCCGGGGTCCCCTTCGTCTAGAGGCCTAGGACACCGCCCTTTCACGGCGGTAACAGGGGTTCGAATCCCCTAGGGGATGCCACATTTTCTGAAGTTTTTGCTATTTCAGTGAAGATTTCGGGGCTATAGCTCAGCTGGGAGAGCGCTTGCATGGCATGCAAGAGGTCCGCGGTTCGATCCCGCGTAGCTCCACCAAATACGTATTCACGGCGTTAATCGTGAGTCCGGGGTCCCCTTCGTCTAGAGGCCTAGGACACCGCCCTTTCACGGCGGTAACAGGGGTTCGAATCCCCTAGGGGATGCCACATTTTTTGTTTCAAAGCCCTCGGGCGGTGGGACACCGCGCTATCTCGGATGGCACGGCGGTATCCAGTGGATGCCACATTTTCTGAAGTTTTTGCTATTTCAGTGAAGATTTCGGGGCTATAGCTCAGCTGGGAGAGCGCTTGCATGGCATGCAAGAGGTCCGCGGTTCGATCCCGCGTAGCTCCACCAAATACGTGTTCACGGCGTTAATCGTGAGTCCAGGGTCCCCTTCGTAGGGAAATCTTGGACACCGCCCACTTTCTCTGGGTAGAGAGTCGGCGGTCACAGTGGTTCGAATCCCCCGGGGGATGCCACACTCTTTTAAGCGAGTCTAAACACTTAAGTCCAGTGTCCCCTTCGTCTAGAGGCCTAGGACACCGCCCTTTCACGGCGGTAACAGGGGTTCGAATCCCCTAGGGGATGCCACATTTCTTGTTCTAAAGCCCTCGGGCGGTGGGGCACCGCGCTATCTTGGATGGCACGGCGGTATCCAGTGGATGACACAATTTCTGAAGTTTTTACTATTTCAGTGAAGATTTCGGGGCTATAGCTCAGCTGGGAGAGCGCTTGCATGGCATGCAAGAGGTCCGCGGTTCGATCCCGCGTAGCTCCACCAAATTTAAAACCACCCACTGGGTGGTTTTTTGTTTTCCAACGTATGTTTTTCGTCAGCACTCTTCAAATACCCGAATACCTCCTTTCCTTAAGTCGCTGACTGCAGTGTTTTTTAGTGAATACGCTGAATATTTGATACTGGTAATTGGCGCTGTGCTGTCTCCAGTGGTTCGCGTCATTAAGGTGATAGCAAATCCTGGCACCGGCCAGTTACCCATCTCGTCTTACGTTTCAATATAGCAACTCTCTATATCTTAAATATCAGCAAGGTTTGTCTGTGATTGGCACGAATAAGGATTGGACGTAGACAGGCAATAAAAAAGGGCACAGTTGCATTGTGCCCTTTGATTGAGTGGATAAAGGCTACTCAGTCCCGAGGAAACCACCGGTCTGATGGGCCCACAGCTGAGCGTATATGCCGCCATGGGCCACCAGTTCCTTGTGGTTGCCTTGCTCAACGATTTTGCCTTCGTCCAGCACGATAAGCCTGTCCATGGCGGCGATGGTTGAGAGTCTGTGGGCAATGGCTATCACAGTTTTACCTTCCATTAACTGGTAAAGACTTTCCTGAATAGCTGCCTCTACTTCGGAGTCCAGCGCAGAGGTGGCTTCGTCCAAAATCAGAATGGGCGCGTCTTTCAGCAGCACCCGGGCGATGGCAATGCGCTGACGCTGGCCGCCGGAAAGCTTAACGCCACGCTCGCCCACCATGGCATCCAATCCATGGTTTCCGGATGGGTCGCTGAGCTGCTCGATAAACTCCCGAGCCTGAGCTCTGTCGATGGCCTTATCGAGCTCTTCTTCTGTTGCATCCGGGCGACCGTAGAGAATATTTTCCCGAATAGTGCGATGCAGCAAAGAGGTGTCCTGGGTCACCATACCGATGTGGGCCCGCAGCGAATCCTGCGTTACAGAGTTGATGGGCTGGCCGTCGATAAGTATTTCACCGCGCTCCACGTCATAAAAGCGCATCAACAGATTCACCATGGTGGATTTCCCGGCGCCTGAACGGCCCACTAGTCCCACTTTTTCACCGGGGCGAATATTAAGTTCCAATCCGTCAATCACCCCGCTGCCTTCGCCATAATGAAAGCTCACGTCCCGATACTGGATTTCCCCATTGCTGACCTGCAGCGCCCTGGCGTTTTGGTTGTCTTCAATTTGAGTGGGTTTGGAGAGGGTATTCATCCCATCTACCACTGTACCTATGTTTTCAAAAAGCGAGCTTACCTCCCACATGATCCACTGGCTCATGCCATTGAGACGCAGTGCCAGACTCACGGCTATGGCGATGGCACCTATGGTGATGGCTTGGTCTGTCCACAAAAAAATGGCAATTGCAGCAACGGCAAACACCAGCATGTAGTTGATGACCTGCACACTGACGTTAAGTCCTGTCACCAAACGCATTTGCCGGTACACGGTATCCAAAAAGCCACCCATGGCATCACGGGCATAGTCTGCTTCTCTCTGGGTATGGGAAAAGAGTTTCACGGTGGAAATATTGGTGTAGCTGTCGACAATGCGACCTGTCATGGTCGAGCGGGCATCAGCCTGCTCCGTTGATACCTGTTTCAATCGGGGAATGAAATACCACTGGAGTGCCACATAGAAGCAAAGCCATACCAGCATAGGGAGCATCAGTCGCCAGTCGCTTTGGGCGATGATCACCAGCATAGAGGTGAAATACACCAGAATATACACGGCCACATCCAGCAGTTTCATCACGGTTTCCCGCACCGCGAGCGCGGATTGCATTACCTTGGTGGCAATACGGCCGGCAAATTCATTTTGATAAAAACCGATGCTTTGTTTCAGCAAGTAGCGGTGTGCCAGCCAGCGAATCGACATGGGATAGTTGCCCAGCAGGCTTTGATAGGCAATGAGGGCGTGCAGCAGCACCAGCAGCGGAATTGCCACCAGTACCAGCAAGGTCATGCCAAGCAGCGTTCTGCCTTCATCCTGCAGCAGGGTTGCCGGGTCCTTATTTACCAACCAATCCACCAACTGCCCCATAAATCCAAACAGCGACACTTCAAGCGCAGCCAGCAGGGCTGTCAGCAATGACATGCTGATGAGGGGGACTTCAAATCCGCGGGTATAGTGGCGACAGAATGCAAACAGGGTCGCAGGTGGTTTGCTGGCGTCTGTTTCCGGTAACGCCTGTGTCCAGCGCTCGAATAGTTGAAAAAGCTTAATCATAATTTTTTGGTTCCATTAGCAATCGCCACAGCATATCCCAATTAGACT
Organism: Shewanella sp. FJAT-52076; assembly: GCF_019457455.1. NCBI lineage: Bacteria > Pseudomonadati > Pseudomonadota > Gammaproteobacteria > Alteromonadales > Shewanellaceae > Shewanella > Shewanella sp. FJAT-52076. The sequence goes on along the minus strand of NZ_CP080415.1, from coordinate 2,632,371 downwards.
TGCGGGTGATTGTTAATTTCTGTTTCAGATTATGCCGTTACCCAAAAAGCGAACGGGAGTGGGGGAGGGGATTCGGGTTAAGGGCCGATTTCCGCTGGTTGATAACAAGGCCCTCAGGTAAAGTGACGCAAGGTTCATTATCCTGGGATCTGACCGTGTTCCAACAACTACCCTCCGCAGAAATATGCCAACGGGCGCGTTTGAGTCGCGATGCCCGCTTCGACGGACTGTTTTTTACCGGTGTGTTCTCCACCGGCATCTATTGTCGTCCCATTTGTCCGGCCACAGCCCCCAAAGAAGAAAATGTGCGTTATTTCGCTTCTGCCCAGGCCGCGGCTGCCCAAGGCTTAAGGCCGTGTCTGAGGTGTCGACCCGAGTCAGCGCCAGGCTCGTCACCCTGGCGCGGTACGGCAACGACCCTGTCCCGGGCTATGGCACTCATTGACGCGGGAGCTTTGAATGCAACCGACGAACATACATCCGAGCCCGCTCAAACTCAGGCTCAGGCAATGGAAGCGCTCGCTGAGCGTGTGGGGGTTGGCAGCAGATACCTTCGCAAGCTGTTTGGTGAGCAACTGGGTATGTCACCCAAGGCCTATGGTGATTATCGCCGCTTGCTGCTGGCCAAGGCGCTCTTGCATCAAACGTCCTTGCCCATTACCGATGTGGCCTTTGCGGCCGGTTTTGGGTCGGTGCGGCGATTCAATGAAGTGTTCCGCGAGCGGCTGGCTTTAACGCCAAGCGACATACGCGCTGCCAGTAAGGTGCAGGACAGTGGCATTCGTCTTCACTTAGGTTTCAGGCCCCCTTACGATTTTATGCGGCTCAGGGCCTTTTTCATGGCAAGGGCCATTCCCGGTGCCGAGTGGTTTTCCAACGATGCAGGCGAGCCCTGCTATGGCCGTACCCTCCGGGTTGCGGGCGACGCCGGCTGGTTTGAGGCGTGTTTGCTGCCAGACAAAAACACCTTGGCGGTTACCATTTATCCGGGGGGGCGGGTGAGTACGCTCAGCCAGTGGCTCGCCGAAATCAAGCGGGTGTTGGATGTGGATGCCAATCTCTCCCTCATTCATGAGCATATTCAGGACAAGATGCCCGAGGGAGTCACGCTCAATACCATGACATTACCGGGAGCCGGCAGCTTTTTTGAGGCCGCATGCCGCGCCGTATTGGGGCAACAGGTGAGTCTTGTCCAGGCGACGAGACTCCTGGGTCTGCTGACAGACGAAACAACAGACGAGGTTGAACTTGGCGGCAGACGCTGTCGGGTTTTTCCCACTGCGGAACAGGTTGCGTCGGCCACCCTCGAAAGCCTGAAAATGCCGGGGAGCAGGAAGAATGCACTGCGAGAGATGGCAGCGCTTTTTAGCCGTGATCCCCAGCCGAACGATCAGGCCTTGCTCGCAGTAAAAGGAGTCGGTCCCTGGACCGTGAGTTATGCCCGCATGCGGGGACTGTCGGACCCCGATGTATTGCTGGTGGGTGATTTGGTCGTTAAGCAAAAGCTCTGCGCCATGGGCTGGACAAAGGTGCCAGACACGCTAAAAAGTGAGGTTTCTCCTTGGGGCAGCTATCTCACCCTGGCGCTCTGGCATACAGAAGTGTAAACACCGTGCCTGAGACCCGTAAGCGTTTACTTAACCAACTACCCACGCAGATTTTCCGCTGCGCAATACAATGACTGGCCAGAGATAGCCGTTATGAACGGCCCGTGGAAACCCATTAACTAATATAGAGGCACCATGATGCGAATCACCAATACCAGCTGCGAACTGCACGCTCCCGCGCCGATGGCGGCAAGTTGTACTCTGAACAGTCCCGTAGGCACCCTGTGGCTGGGAGCGAGCGAGAATGGCTTAATGGCGCTCAAGGCCGCTCCCTTTACCGATGCGCCAATGTGTCACTCACAGCAAGCTGTCAACCGGGCTGAAGGGCATTTAGCAGCAGCCTGCACACAACTTGCCGAGTTCTTTGATGGTAAGCGCCATCAATTTGATTTGGCGCTTGCCCCCAAAGGCACTGAGTTTCAGCGGGCTGTGTGGCAAGCGCTGCTCGCCCTTCCTTGGGGCGAAACGGCCAGCTATTCAGAGATAGCCCATCAAATCCACCGACCAAAGGCTGTCAGGGCGGTTGGAGCGGCCAATGGCGCGAATCCGGTGGCAATCATAATTCCCTGCCACCGTGTCATAGGTAAGGGTGGGGCGCTGACCGGGTACGCATGGGGATTGGAAATGAAGGCGAGTCTGCTGAAGCTCGAATCGGCAATACCTTTGTTGCTCTAATCCCGTCGATAAAAATACTGCGCTCAATCAAGTCCCGCGAAGCCCGGCCTCTGGCATAATGAGCTAAATAACCTCAGAGGGGACTTGCATGAAACACCTGTTTTGGATGGTTGAAGGGGTACTTGCCGGACGCTGTGGCCCTTGTTTTCAGCCCTGGGACCCGGGTGAACTCAAAGAAATTGGGATAGGTGCTGTGGTGAGCCTGTCCGACGATGCGGGTGATACCGATGCGCTGGCCAGGGCTGGTATTGCCCATTTGCACCGCCCCATAACGCGGAACGTTCCGCCTTTGGACGAGGACGTCACTCACGCAACGCAGGTCATCAGTGAGGCGTTGGCGTGGGTCCTCGAGATGGAAGCGGCGCAGACTCCTGTGCTGGTGCACTGTGCCCTTGGCAATGACAGAACCGGCTTACTTATGGCCGCGTATCTGATGGCGCGGGGCGCAGCGCCTGTACATGCGGTCAGTCAGGTTCGCAGCCTGAGGGAGCAGGCCTTTACGGCAGAAGGCTGGGATCAATTAGTTTACGACGTGTTATATTCAATGCAGAATGAATCCAATTGAAAGCAAAAGGAATTCAACTGTATGCCCCCACGTGTTTCCTGGCGTTCGTTTTGGCTGATGATCCTCGGGTGTCTCTCACTCGGCGGTTGCAGCAGCTTGCCCGAACTTAAAGATGCACCGCGGAGTTACAAGCTGACGTCGGCGCCTGACAGCCTGATAGCAGGGTACCTGGCAGAGCCACTTGCGAGCCACCCGGGGCAAAGTGGTGTTTTGCCGCTGTTTGAGGGGCTGGATGCCATGGTGGCCAGGTTGGCGCTGATAAAGTCCGCCGAAGCCAGTATCGATTTGCAATATTACATCTTTCGCAACGATGACACCGGGCGACTGCTGGCCTGGCAACTGCTGGATGCGGCAGACCGGGGCGTGCGCGTACGCCTGCTGCTGGACGATACTGCCAGCGTCAATATCGACCGGCAGTTGGCGGTCATGGCGAGTCACCCCAATGTGTCCGTCAGGCTCTACAATCCATCGTCTCACCGCACCCTCAGGGCCTTGTCATTTGTCTCCGATTTCGGTCGCATGAATCATCGCATGCACAACAAATCACTGACGGTGGATAATCGCCTCAGCGTGGTAGGCGGACGCAATATAGGCAACGAGTATTTCTCCAATGACGAAGATGTGGAGTTTGGGGATCTCGACCTGTTGCTGACTGGCCCCGTGGTAGAGCAGGTCTCCGATCAATTTGATGCCTATTGGAATGGCAGCGACACCTACCCGGTAGAGCTTCTGACTGAGCATCAGGTCCAGTCCGATGAGCTGGCAGCCATGTATGACCTGATTGCCAACCAAAAGCGCCAGCTTGAGGAACATCCCTATATTCAGCGCCTGACCAAGTCGCCGCTGCTCAGGCATATGGCGGACAATCGTCTGGAATGGTTTTGGGGGGAGGCGAGAGTCTTTGCCGACCCTCACGACAAGCGGGAGGGGAAGGCGGAAGCCTGGATGATCACACCCTTGCTCGAGGAGTTTCAGCAAACCCGGGAAAGTCTGGTTATCATTTCGCCTTACTTTGTTCCCACAGCAGACGGCGTCAGATTACTGACCGGGCTTGCCAAGCGCGGTGTTGCGGTAACTGTGATCACCAATAGCCTGGCTGCCACCGACGTGCTGGCGGTTCATTCCGGTTACAAGGGATATCGTGAGGCGCTCCTACGTGCAGGGGTATCCCTGTATGAAGTGAAAGCGACCGGCAAGCGTCCGAGTCACTCCTGGAAAGGCAGTTCCCGCTCCAGTTTGCATGCAAAGAGCTTTTTGTTTGACAATGACCGGCTCTTTGTCGGCTCCTTTAATTTTGATCCGCGTTCGGCCTGGCTCAATACTGAAATGGGGGTCATGGTTAATCAAGGGGAGCTGAATCAGAAAATTCATGCTTGGCTGCCCCGGTTTTTAACCAATAACACCTACCAGGTGAAACTTGGCAAAGACGGCCTCTACTGGCATGAACTCAGCTCGGGAAAAGATATTTATGCCGAGCCCCAGGCTGGATTTTGGCGCCGTTTTATGGCCGACGTGCTGGCGCTGTTGCCACTGGAATCCCAGCTTTAATCCTGTGAAGGGGAACTATGAAGAGTAAAGCCAATCAATCCCAGGGTCTGCTGCTGTTTCATTTGAGTCGCTCGCAGCTGTTTGCCATGGGTACGTTGAAAATCCGCGAGTTGGTGCCTTACACCCAGCTCAATGCGCTGCCCCAGTCACATCCGGCGGTGCTGGGTACAGCCACAGTGCGTGGCCAGACCATATCCGTTATCGACATGGCCGCCGCTGTGGGCTATCCGCCGGTGACCGACGAAGAGCGCAGCAAGTGTTTTATCATCATCACCGATTGCCAGCGGATGTTGATTGGTTTTTTGGTGCGCGGCATAGATAAAATCATCGAATGTAACTGGCGTGACATACTGTCACCCCCGGATAATCTGGGCCGCAATGCCTTTTTAACCGGTGTCACCCGCTATCAGGATAAGCTTGTCCAATTACTCGATGTTGAGCTGCTGCTGTCGAAAATCTTCCCCATCAAAGAAGACAAACGCATAGGTATTCTCACCGATGTGCAGCGTGAGCAACTCAAACCCATGAATATTCTGCTAGTGGACGACTCCAAGGTGGCGCGAAAGCAGCTCTCCGATGCTCTGGATGCCATCAATATCAGTTACAGGGTGGCGTCAAACGGTCGGGATGCCTTGGCCATGATGACCCAGAGCGCCGATGAAAAGCGGCCTGTGGACATTCTGGTCAGTGACATTGAGATGCCGGGCCTCGATGGCTACGAGCTGGCATTCGAAGTGAAAAACGATACGGCGCTGGCCTCTGCATACATCATTTTGCACACGTCGCTTTCCAGTGAAATCAGCGTCAGCCAGGCCAAGCAGGTGGGCGCCGATGAGGCTCTGACCAAGTTTGATGCCCAGGAGCTGATTGCTGCCATGCTCAGGGGCGTAGATAGCAGATCCAGCTCACAGAGTTGATGTTTTTGTTGGCGACTTGAAAGCAATTCGACCACAACACCCCACTCATACCGCCAAATGCAGAGCCTTTGCTGGACAAAGCCTCTGCTTTTCGATACAACCCAAAGCCGGGATGCAAAGTCCTTAAGGCCCCTGTGGCCCATAACGATAACAACGACAGGTCAAGTCATGAGTACTGAAAAATCATTGCTGGCAAATGCTGCCGGTGGCAGCCTGGTGCTGCAAATTTTTGTGGGGATCATTGCCGGTGTGGCCCTTGCCGGATTCAGCCCTGAGGCTGCCAATCAGGTTGCCTTCCTGGGCGACCTCTTTGTGGGTGCACTCAAAGCCATCGCACCTGTGTTGGTGTTTGTGCTGGTCGCATCGTCAATCGCCAATCAGGTGTCCGGCGCTCAGACCAATATGCGCCCCATCATCCTGTTATATCTGGTGGGTACCTTTGCTGCGGCCCTGACGGCTGTACTGATGAGTTTTGCCTTTCCGACCAGCCTTGTTCTGATTGATGCGGCCGCGGGCGCCAACCCGCCAGAGGGGATAGGTCAGGTGCTCAACACCTTGCTGTTCAAACTGGTGGATAACCCCGTTAATGCCCTGATTAATGCCAACTATATTGGTCTTCTTGCCTGGGGTGTGGGTCTGGGTATTGCGCTGCGCCATGCAAGCGCCAGCACCAAAACCATGCTGCATGATGTCAGCCACGGTGTGTCCCAGTTGGTGCGTTTCGTTATCCGTCTCGCGCCAATTGGTATTTTTGGCCTGGTGGCTGCCACTATCGCTCAAACCGGCTTTGATGCCCTGACGGCCTATGCCCAACTGCTTGGCGTATTGCTTGGTGCCATGGCAGTGATAGCCTTTGTGGTTAACCCGCTGATTGTGTTTTTGAAAATTCGTCGCAACCCTTATCCGTTGGTGTTTAAGTGCCTGCGTGAAAGCGGTGTTACCGCCTTCTTTACGCGCTCCAGCGCGGCCAATATTCCGGTGAACATGGCGTTGTGTGAGCGTTTAAAGCTGCATGAAGACACTTACTCAGTCTCTATTCCCCTGGGCGCCACCATCAATATGGCCGGTGCCGCCATCACCATTACTGTGCTGACGCTGGCGGCCGTGCATACCCTGGGCATTGAAGTCGACCTGGCCACCGCGCTGCTGCTCAGTGTTATCGCGGCTGTTTCGGCCTGCGGCGCCTCAGGCGTGGCAGGCGGCTCCTTGCTGCTTATCCCGCTTGCGTGCTCTCTGTTTGGCATTTCCAACGATATTGCGATGCAGGTAGTGGCCGTAGGCTTCACTATAGGTGTTATCCAGGACAGTGCCGAGACCGCACTGAACAGTTCCACCGATGTGCTTTTTACCGCAGCGGCCTGTGAAGCGGCAGAGCGTAAAGCCTAAGCTGCTATAAATGACAAATGGCTGAAAAAGCGGCAGTATTAAGATACTGCCGCTTTTTTATTGTCAGCGAGAAAGATCCCGGGAGGTCACAGATGAGACTGGTGGATTTTACTGCGCTGGACAACACCAGAGATTGGTACAGTGTGACCGACGCCGTTATGGGTGGCTTGTCCAGAGCGCAATTGCAAACATCGCCCAAGGGCCATGGATTGTTCACCGGCTATGTTTCCCACGCCAATGGGGGTGGTTTTGCCTCTGTTTATCTGGACTTTGAGCCCAGGGATGTAAGCGCCTTTCAGGGGGTAGAGCTTGAAATCGCTGCGCCGGAGCGTGCCTTTAAAGTGAACCTGAAAGACACACACAGTGGCGATCGCCATGTTTATCAGGCGCCGCTGGGAGACACCTATGCAGGGCAGGGGCTTTGGCGACGTTACCGCATTCCCTTCAGCCAGTTTGTTGCCCTGAGACGGGGCCTGACAGTCACGGCGCCGCGACTGGATTTTCATCAGCTGAAAAGCCTGGGGCTGGTGGCTGGCGGTGCTGATGAAGGGGCATTTCAATTACCGGTGCGCAGCATCTCCTTTTATAAGGCGTAATCACACAGCGGTTTAACCCGTTAGCAGAACCAATCTGAGTCTTTTGGGATATCGGCTTCAACAGGATTCTTCGCACTATTCGGTCCGCCACTCTTTCTATCGGTTACCTCACCACTGTGCCCCAATGGCATTCCCCATATTAAATTACCGTACATCGCCACATACTTAAGCAAAGTATGAATTTCGCATAAATAGTGATTAAGCTCGCGTTTTTATTTTTCTCTTGGGTTACACTGCCCACAAAGAAAGCAGCAAAATTCAACTCTGGATTTTTCACTGATTTTTATCTTTTTGGTTACGGGTTTTTAACCTCTGGGCGGGGTTTCGGGAGAGAAGGTTTCATGGCGTCTGTGCAGCATGCAGTAAGTGTTCTGGACATGTTTATTGCAACAGAAAATATGCATAGGGATTCAACCGTGTCAGCGTTCGAAAAACGTCGACGCCTGACGGGGCGGGAGGCAGATATGAATGTACGTGAGTTGGTTGGCCGCTGGGTCGATGAACGGCCTGAACAGGGCGATAGTCTGTCACTTTACAAAGAGTCGGGGCGTTATTTTCTGGAAACCTGGTTCAGCGATGGCTGTCACAGCCGTGATGAAATGACCGCGACTGAACACACTGAAGGCTTGCGACTCGATGACGTGGGCGGCAACTTTTTCGGTGAGTTTTTTGTTGTTACCGAGGCTGGTTTGGAATTCCACAACTTCCGTGGTTGCTTCTACCGTGCCCCTGTCTGCGAAGAAACTCTGGTCGCCTGATTGCAGCCGATTATTCAGGCCTAAAAGGGCGCTCGGCTGACAAAGGTCATGGGCTTGTTTGACCAGGGATGTTTAAAGCTCAGGCGCTCTGCGTGCAGGCAGAGCCTGGGTGATGCCTCTTCCACCGTGCCTTGGCCGAATTCCTGGGTTCTGCCATAGAAGTCGTCCCCGAGAATCGGATGCCCAAGGGCCAGCATGTGTACTCTTAGCTGATGGGTGCGGCCGGTTTCGGGTGCTAAAGCCACCAGGGTTGAACCCTCGCGCCTCTCCAGTACCTCATAGTGTGTCACCGCCGCGCGGCCTTCTGCCTTATCCACTTTCTGCCACGGCGGATTGCTTCTGTCTTTACCCAGGGGCAGGTCTATCGTGCCTTTGTCCCGTTCAACGATCCCCGCTACTTTAGCAAGATAGCGTTTTTCAGTGTCCCGATTTTGAAACTGGGTCTTTAAATTGGACTCGGCCTTTTTGCTGCGGGCAAACACCATGATGCCCGAGGTGGCACAATCCAGGCGGTGGACCAGTATGGCCCCTGGATAGAGCTTGCACAGACGGGTTATGGCACTGTCGTGGGTGTGCGCTGCCATGCCGGGGTTTGACAGCAGGCCCGATGGTTTATTGATGATGATGAGGTCTCGGTCTATATAGCGAATATCGAGCCAGGGGACTGCCGGGGGGTGGTAGTCAAAAATCTCCATCAGGCCTCCTTCGTTGGCGCACACTTGGGTTTGAATGGGCGCATTCTACGAATTTTCAACGCCTATTGCAGCAGTTCGGTGAGGAAAAGCCGTGCCCTAAGGGCGGGTTCTGTGCTCACGCCCCGGGTAACAAAGCGTACTTCGCCACTGGCATCCACCACATACAGGGATGGAAAACCGCTTACGCCGAAATGCGCTGTCAGCGTGCCCTTGTCATTGAGCGCATCAAAGCCATAGCCTTTTTCTTTGAGGAAGGCTTTCACGTCAGCATCACTGCCTGAGTCGGCAGCGATGGCCAGTACCGGATAATCCCCGGCAATATTGTCGACCGCTGGCGAGGTGAGCTTGCACGCGCCGCACCAGCTCGCAAAAAAATACACCAGGGTGGGTTTGCCTGTGGCGGATGGCAAGGACAAGCTGGTGCCATTGACCCCTTTGGTGGCAATGACAGGAGCGGTGTCTTTGAGCATATCTTTTTGAAAATAAGCTGAAATACCGTAAAAAAGTCCAATGGCTATCAGGGCTTCGATCAGCAGGCGTTTTCTTCTAGCGCGCGGTGCGGGGGCGTCATTCATTTACAGGTATTGCTCTGGTGTGGTGCGGGCCAGACGTCTGGAATAAGCCATCAGCTGCGGATACAGAGTGCGAAAAGCAATCTCCAACTCCATGTCGAGCTGCTCAACGGCTGCCTCTGCGCCATCGAAAATCTCTGGGCGCGAGAGCCTTCGCCGAACACCGGCAATGGCGGCGTTGATGCCGCTGCGGCTGCCATAGGCGCCCAACCAGTCTTCATCACACATTCTGGGGGCGATGGCTGCAAGCTTTGGTGGCAAATGGTCACAGGTGCGAAGCACATCGTAGGCACGCTGGCAGAAGATTTCCAAAGGCTCATGGTGATACTCTTCCCAGTCTCTGGCCAGGCGATGATCGAAACCCAAATCAATCAGTAAAGGGGCCGCTCGGCTTAAATGACGGGGGAATTTACCCAGCATTTCTTTGAAAATTTCATGCTCATCGGTGATTTTGTCGATTTGCCGATGCAGCCACAATCCCTGTTGCAGCGGTTTGGTGAACTGGTCGATGGGGCCTTTGGCAAAGTCGCCGGCAAGGTTGGCCGCAAGGCTGGTTTGGCTGATATCTGCCAGGTGCAAGTGTGCTAGAAAGTTCATATTTTGGGCTTGGTGTGGTGCAAGGGTTCAAGGTAACATGACCACCGATGTCCAGGAAACCCCAATATTAGTTTGCCGCAGAGCGAATGGGTCCTGAAGGCGGTGACATCCATACCCGGAGTAACAGCTACCTGAGGATCATGGACGATGTGGAATTGGTTTATCCGCGCCTTTGACATACTGATGCCGAGTCAAAATCGCCAGCCAGGCGAAATATCCCGCATAGCCTGTAAACACAATAAGCTCCAGTTCGACATGCACTGTGAGCAGCTGGACACCCGTTCGGACACCCCTATCCATGCCAAGAGCGCTCAAAGGGATAAGCAAAGGCCCAAGTCGTCTTGATCTCGGCCGCCAGTGCCCCTAGACTACGCGCGTCTTTTTTGGCCATGGCGTGAGAGTTATAGATGCGAGTAGCTGACTTTACCTTTGATCTTCCCGATGAACTGATTGCCCGCTATCCCATGGCAGAGCGCACTGCGTCGCGTCTGTTGCATCTGGACGGCAGCACGGGTGCTTTGGTCGATCGTCAGTTCACCGATGTTCTGGCGCTGATTGAGCCGGGCGATCTGATGATTTTCAATAACACCCGGGTTATTCCGGCGCGTCTGTTTGGCCAGAAGGCCAGCGGCGGCAAGCTGGAAATCCTGGTGGAGCGTATGCTCGATGACAAACGCATTCTCGCCCATGTGCGTTCATCCAAATCCCCCAAGCCTGGCGCCGAGATTATCCTCGATGGCGGCTTTAAGATGACGATGGACGCCCGTCACGATGCCTTGTTTGAGCTGTCGCTCAAGGATGATAAAACCATTCTTGAGGTGCTTGAAGCCGTAGGCCATATGCCGCTGCCGCCTTATATCGACCGCCCCGATGAAGATGCCGACAAAGAGCGTTATCAAACCGTCTATAACGAGCGTCCCGGCGCCGTAGCGGCCCCCACTGCCGGTCTGCACTTTGACGAAGCCATTCTTGAGGCCCTCAAAGCCAAAGGCGTGGACACGGCGTTTGTGACCCTGCATGTGGGCGCAGGCACCTTCCAGCCAGTGCGGGTAGATAATATCCTCGAGCACAAGATGCATTCCGAATGGGCTGAAGTACCTGCCGAAGTGGTTGAAAAAATCCGCGCCACCAAAGCTGCCGGTAAGCGAGTGATTGCCGTGGGAACTACGTCTGTGCGGTCCCTCGAGAGTGCAGCCAAGGCCTGCCAGGGCGAACTCGAGCCATTTTGCGGTGATACCGATATCTTTATTTTCCCCGGTTTCGAGTTCAAAGTAGTCGATGCCATGGTGACCAACTTCCACTTGCCGGAGTCCACATTAATCATGCTGGTGAGCGCCTTTGCCGGCTTCGATGAGGTGATCGGCGCCTATCGCCACGCGGTTGAACAAAAATACCGCTTTTTCAGTTACGGCGATGCCATGTTTGTGACTAAAAAAGCCCCCTAAACGCTTTTTTTGATTTAAAATGCCTGCCCAACCATCTGGTTGGGCTTTTTTTTGGTGGCAGCGCCTTGAAGGGGCTTGCTGCCACCCCCATGTGAGTTGAATCGGCCGTTTGGCCCTCAATGCAGTCAGACTGTTTCTCTGACGAGGTCATTATGAAATTTGAATTGATTACTACCCAGGGTCGCGCCCGTCGCGGCAGACTGGTTTTCGAGCGTGGCACGGTTGAAACCCCGGCCTTTATGCCTGTGGGCACCTACGGCACGGTAAAGGGCATGACCCCTGAAGAAGTGCGTGCCACCGGCGCCGATATCCTGCTTGGCAACACCTTCCACCTGTGGCTGCGCCCCGGTGAAGAAATCATGCGCAAGCACGGCGATCTGCACGACTTTATGAACTGGCAGCGTCCTATTCTCACCGACTCGGGCGGCTTCCAGGTATTCAGCCTCGGCGATATCCGTAAGATCACCGAAGAAGGGGTGCATTTCCGCTCGCCCATCAACGGCGAAAAGATTTTTATGGATGCGGAAAAGTCGATGCAAATCCAGCATTCTCTCGGCTCTGATGTAGTGATGATTTTCGATGAGTGCACGCCCTATCCGGCGACGCACGACGAAGCACGCAAGTCCATGCAGATGTCGTTGCGCTGGGCTCAGCGTTCCCGTGATGAGTTCGACCGTTTGGAGAACCCCAACTCTCTCTTTGGGATTATTCAGGGTAGCGTGTACGAAGATTTACGTGACGAGAGCCTGAAAGGGCTTCTGGAAATCGGTTTTGACGGTTATGCCGTCGGTGGTCTGGCGGTGGGTGAACCCAAGGAAGACATGCACAGAGTGCTTGAGCATGTGTGTCCGCAAATCCCTGCTGACAAACCACGTTATCTGATGGGGGTAGGTAAACCGGAAGATTTGGTTGAAGGCGTGCGTCGTGGTGTCGACATGTTCGACTGTGTGATGCCCACCCGTAACGCCCGCAACGGTCATCTGTTTACCAGCGAAGGTGTTATCAAGATCCGCAACGCGCGTCATCGTGATGACACATCGCCACTTGATCCTAAATGTGATTGCTATACCTGCACGAATTATTCCCGTGCGTATTTGCATCATTTGGATCGTTGCAATGAAATCCTCGGAGCCAGGCTCAATACCATTCACAACCTGCGTTATTACCAAAGGTTGATGGAGGGTTTGCGCGGCGCCATTGAGACGGGTACATTAGACGCCTTTGTTGCGGACTTCTATACCAGTCAAGGGCGTGAAGTTCCTGAGTTAAAAGACTAACAATCAAGCAATAAGAAGAGAAAGCTATGTTTATTTCTAACGCGTATGCCAATGCAGCCGGTGCAGCACCTCAGGGTGGCGGTACCATGGAACTTGTGATCATGCTGGGCCTGTTTGGCCTGATCTTCTACTTTATGATCTTTCGTCCTCAGTCCAAGCGCGTCAAAGAGCACAAAAGCCTGATGTCTTCCCTGTCCAAGGGTGACGAAGTGCTGACCAGCGGCGGTATTCTCGGCAAAATCGCCAAGATCTCTGAAGACAGCGACTATGTACTGCTGGCGCTGAATGACAGCACCAACATCACCATCAAAAAGGACTACATCGCAGCGGTATTGCCAAAAGGCTCTATCCAGTCCCTGTAAGCCAAGAGGGCGAAAGGCGTGCTAAATAAATACCCAATGTGGAAGAACATCATGGTGGTGCTGGTCATCGCCATTGGTGGCTTCTATGCGCTGCCCAACCTGTTCGGCGAGGATCATGCCGTCCAGGTCGTGGCTACCCGTGGTGCAGACGTTACCGCAACTACCCAATCTGACGTGTCAGCCGCACTGACCGCCAAGGGCATAGGCATCAAGCGTTCTGAGCTTGAAAATGGCCAGTTGCTGGTGCGTGTGGCCAATGCAGAAGATCAGCTCACAGCCAAAGAAACCATTGCCGAACTGCTGGGCGACAAATACACAGTTGCCCTGAACCTGGCACCGGCCACCCCCGAGTGGTTGGAGTCAGTGGGCGGCAGCCCCATGAAGCTGGGTCTCGACCTTCGCGGCGGTGTGCACTTCCTGATGGAAGTGGACATGAGCGAAGCCATCCGCAAGATGGAAGAGGCCAAGATTGCCGATTTTCGCAGCCAGCTTCGTGAAGAGCGTATTCGTTATGCCGGTGTCCATCGCACTGTGCGCGGTATCGAAATCAAGTTCCGTGATGCCGAGACCTTGTCTCAGGCAGAACGTTTCCTGAAGAGCCGTGGCAATGACATGGTGTTTTCTGACATCTCCAGTGGTGACAACGTGGTACTGCTGGCGGTGATGAGCGAGGCCTACCTCAAGCAAATTAAAGAGGAAGCCCTGCTGCAAAACATCACTACTATACGTAACCGTGTGAACGAGCTGGGTGTGGCTGAGCCAGTGGTGCAGCGTCAGGGTGCTGAGCGCATCATCGTGGAACTTCCCGGCGTGCAGGACACTGCCCGCGCCAAGGAAATTCTGGGTGCCACAGCCTCCATTGAATTCCACATGGTGGATGAAAAAGCCGACGTGGCTGCCGCTGCCAATGCCAATGGCCGTGTGCCAGCCGGCAGCGAGCTGTATCAGCGCCGCGAAGGTGGCCCTGTGGTGCTGAAGAAAGAAGTGATGCTCACCGGTGACCATATTACCGGTGCTCAGCCTTCTTTCGACGAATACAGCCGTCCACAGGTCGCTATTCAGCTGGATGCCAAGGGTGGGGAAATCTTCTCCAACGTTACCAAGGACAACATCGGCAAGCCGATGGCGACCCTGTTCATTGAATACAAGGACAGCGGTGAGCGTAACCCCGATGGCAGCGTGAAGATGCGTAAAATCGAGGAAGTTATCTCGGTTGCCACCATTCAGGCACGCCTTGGCCGCAACTTTGTTATCACGGGTCTGACCCACAGCGAGTCGCAGAATCTGGCGCTCTTGCTGCGTGCCGGTGCCCTGATTGCCCCTGTATCCATCGTGGAAGAACGCACCATTGGTCCAAGCCTGGGTGCTGAAAACATCGAAAACGGTCTGCAGGCGATGATCTGGGGTATGGTTGTGGTACTGGCCTTTATGCTGGTGTACTACCGTGCCTTCGGTGTGATTGCCAACCTGGCACTGTGTGCCAACCTCATCATGGTAGTGGGCGTCATGTCCATGATCCCGGGTGCGGTGCTGACCCTGCCGGGTATTGCCGGTATGGTACTGACTGTGGGTATGGCGGTTGACGGTAACGTACTGATTTATGAACGTATCCGTGAAGAGCTTCGTGCCGGTCGCAGCGTACAGCAGGCTATCCACGAAGGTTATGGCAACGCACTGTCGACCATCGCCGACGCCAACATCACCACCTTCCTGACGGCACTGATTTTGTTTGCCGTGGGTACAGGTGCGGTCAAAGGCTTTGCCGTGACCCTGATGATTGGTATTGCCACCTCCATGTTTACTGCCATTGTGGGTACACGTGCTATCGTGAACGCCCTCTGGGGTGGTAAGCGTGTGAAGAAATTGTCGATTTAAGGAAGCCCATATCATGTTTCAGATTTTAGATATCAAAGGCTCCATCAATTTCTTACGCCACGCCGCGCCCATCAGTATCCTGTCAGCCATCCTGGTGGTGGGTTCGCTGGTATCTCTGGCGACCCGCGGTATCAACTGGGGCCTGGACTTTACCGGTGGTACCGTGGTGGAGATGGAATTCTCCAAGTCGGTTAACCTCGAGACACTGCGCAGCAACCTCACCGAGCCGCTTGTGGCCGGTGCCGTGGTTCAGAACTTTGGTTCAAGCCGTGACGTGCTGGTGCGTCTGCAGGTACGTGAAGGCGTGAAGAGTGACGACCAGGTGCGAGTGGTGATGGCCAAAGCCACTGAACTCGACCCTGAAGTTGTCCAAAAGCGCGTGGAGTTTGTGGGACCACAGGTCGGTAAGGAACTGGCAGAGCAGGGCGGCCTTGCGGTGCTGGTTGCGCTTATCTGTATCCTTATTTATGTGTCTTTCCGCTTCGAGTGGCGTCTTGCCGCAGGTTCGGTTGCCGCACTGGCTCACGACGTTATCGTGACCCTGGGGGTGTTCTCCGTGCTGCAGCTGGAGTTTGACCTCACGGTATTGGCGGGTCTCCTGACCGTTGTGGGTTACTCGCTCAACGACACCATCGTGGTGTTCGACCGTATCCGTGAGAACTTCCTCAAGATGCGTAAGGGGACCCCGGAAGAGGTGGTTAACAACTCCATCACCCAAACCATGAGCCGTACCATCATTACGACCGGTACCACACTCATCACCGTGGTGGCCTTGTTCCTCAAGGGCGGCACCCTTATTCACGGCTTCGCCACGGCGCTGCTGCTGGGTATTGTGGTGGGTACCTACTCTTCCATCTATGTGGCGAGTTATTTGGCCATTCGTCTTGGCATCAACCGTGAGCACATGATGCCGGTAGAAGTCGAGAAAGAAGGCGCCGACCAGCCTTCGATTATGCCTTAAGCGGCATGATGACCTTAAAAACCACCCTTCGGGGTGGTTTTTTTATGGTTCATTTTCGTAAATACCAAACAGCATGTTCTAAAAATGTTAACAATGTCGGCTTTTCAGTGCTCGATTTTACAGCGATTTGTCGCTAGCATGGGCTGGCCCGGGAGTGGGGCATATATCAAAAGAGACAGCAGTAGTTGTAGGAAAGTCCGATGGAACAACGTAAATGTTTATTGGCCGGTGGCAATTTGCTCCAGGCCCATACCTGGAAAGGGCTGTTACAGGTTGCCGGTATACAGGTAGAACTCAGAGGCGAGGCGCTGCTCGGTGGTGTAGGTGAGCTGCCGGTTGATCTGCAGAATGTCGAATTGTGGGTCAATGAATCTGAGCTCGCCAAGGCCCAAAGCCAACTGGACAGCCTGGGTGGTGACCGTCCCCAATGGCAATGTTTGAACTGCCATGAGATGAATGAAGCCAGCTTTGAGCTGTGCTGGCATTGCAGTTCTGAGCGCAGCGAAGCCCATAACTGAACTTGTGCATGCATCACTTGTGAAGCCCTGACCATAGCACTACACTGGTCGCAAAAGGGCATCATAAGGAGTTCAAAATGCAGCATAATCCCGGATTTGTTGCCTTGGTTGAATCAATACTTCCCAAGGTTACAGAAATCTCCGTTGAGGAGTATCAGGCCGACGACAGCTGGCAACTGCTCGATGTTCGTGAAGATCACGAATGGCTGAAAGACCGACTTCCCGGCGCCAGACACCTGGGCCGTGGCATTCTTGAGCGGGATGTGGAAACCCGTTTCCCCGATAAATCGACTCCCCTGTTGCTCTACTGCGGTGGCGGCTATCGCTCTGCATTGGCGGCGTATAACCTGCAGCTCATGGGTTACACCAAGGTGGCTTCTCTGATGGGTGGCTACAAAGCCTGGGTTGCCCGTCAACTGCCGCTGGTGACTGACTAGGACCGCAGATGCAATATTTTCCCCTGTTTGTTGATACCCGCGACCGCTCGGTTCTGGTCGTGGGGGGCGGTGATGTGGCCGCCCGTAAGCTGGAGCTGCTCTGCCGCACTGACGCGCTGATCACCGTAATAGCCACTGAAGCCTGCGCAGAGATTCAGGCGTTAAAACACAGCGGCCGCATTAAGCTCAATGAACGTCCCGTCAACGATGATGATATTTGCGATTGGGATTTGCTGTACCTTGCCACCAACGACGAAGCGCTGAATGTGCATCTTGCCGGTGTAGCCAGGCGCCGGAATATTTGGGCCAATGTGGTGGATAACCCGGCGTATTGCGACTTTATCACCCCCTCCATCGTCGACCGTGGTCGCCTGGTTGTCGCCATCAGTACGGCCGGTGCCGCCCCTGTATTTGCCAGAGACATAAGGGCACGCCTCGAAGCCTGGCTGCCCCCCTCATTGACGCCCTTGTTCGACTTTATTGCGGCGCGGCGACAACAGGTACAGGAAACCCTTGCCACTGTGCCCGCCCGCCGACGTTTCTGGGAGCGGTTTTTTGCCCTCAACGGTGACAGATTTGATGCTCAGACGGAGCTTCATTTCGAAGATGCGTTTTTGTCCCTAGAAGGTCAGGGCGAGCTGCTGCTGATTGATGAGGATTCCTCACCCAGGCTATTGCCCATCGCCGCCATGGCCATGTTGCAGCGCCTCGATATTATCGAGTCCGACATCAGTCTGCCGCCAGAGCTGAATGAACTGCTAAGGCGCGATGCCGAGCGCAGGCCAGCGTCTTCTTTTGCCGCCCTGGATAAGGCGCTGGAAACGGGTAAAAGGGTGCTGGTCTATGCTGATGCGGCCCAGATAAAGGCGCTCAGGGCCCATTTCCCCCAGGCCAGGCATCTCAGGCCAGGCGCGCTTTAACGCCGTGTCGTCATTGCCATGACGCTTAAGTCCGATGTCCATAAAGTCAGTTTTGAGATTGCCGACTTGCGCCGTGGTTATTTCGGCTATCACAAACTGACGCTGGCGCGGCATCCCTCTGAAACCGAGCAGCGGCTGATGCTCAGGCTGCTTGCCTTTGCACTCTATGCCTCAGCGGGGCTTAAATTCGTCGGTGAACTCTGTAATCAGGACGAACCTGAGCTCTGTGAACAGGCGCTCGATGGTCACTATTTGCTGTGGGCGGAGTTTGGCCTGGCGGATGAGCGGCGGATAAAACGTGCTGTCCATCGGGCCGATAAGGTGGTGGTGTTCGCCTACGGCGGCCAGGATTTGGCCCATTGGTGGGATGACATGGCCGGAAAGTGTGCCCGAATCGACTCCCTGTCGGTGCTCGCGTTCGATAATCCAGGCCTGGAGGTCTTGTTGCCCTTTGTCGCCAAAACCATGACATTGGCGGTCAATATCGATGAGGAGGGTAACGTGCGTGTCTCCAATGGCGAATATGACGTGGTGATTGTCCCCCGGAGCCTTAAATAACACCGTTTAACCCAATCAGGGTGTTTTAACATCGCTTCATCGGTATTTTGCCAATAAAAAAGGAGCCCTAAGGCTCCTTTTTCACAGACTCAATGGATTATTGGAACGAGATTTCCCATGAGTCGATGTAACCAGTGTCACGGCGTGAGCTGTCAACGGCTTTCAGCTTCCAGGTACCCTGAGACTCAACACCAGTGGCGTTCACAGTGTAAGTCTTGCTGATGTTGTCAGTGCCTGCGCCTGTGTTGTCGTGCAGCACGGCGACCTGACCACTTGGCGTGATAAGTTCAACCTGCAGATCGCCAATGTAGGTGTGTACGATGTTCACTTTCACGGTAACAGTGCCGGCATCGCCACTGCGGCTTACATCGATAGGGCTGCTGATCCCGGCGGTGTTGTTGTCCGGAATGCTGTAGTTATCGGTGTTGGTGTAAGTCGCAGGACCCGTGGTACCACCAGTGCTGCCGCCTGTAGGCGCAGTGTAGCTGGCAACCAGATTCACACCACTGAAGGCGCTGTAACCCTGCACCATAACATAGTAGGTACCGGCCTGAGCTGTGGTGATTGGGCAAGATTCGGTGTTACCGCCTTTCCATGGACGGCAATCGTAGCTGCTGGTGGTGGGAGCTGCACCGTACTGAACGTACAGATCCGCATCACCGCTGCCACCGCTCATGGCAAAGTTCAGATTGGTGGCACCGGCAGGCACATCGATGAAGAAGTGCAGCTCTTCATCTTTGGCACCGGCGAGGTTGCTCTTGGCAACGCCATTGGTCATCTCAGCATCTGAGCCACCATTGTTGCCACCGCCATTGGTTGGGCCATCGCAGGAAGCGTCCAGATACTCTTTGGCGGCAACCGCATCAACCAGACCATAACCTGTCTTGTCGTCACGGCCGGCCACATCCAGATCTTCGGCTGTTGCACGCAGGGCTGCACGTACCTGTGCGGCGCTACACTCTGGATGATAACTCCACACCAAAGTGGCTACACCGGAAACGTGTGGGGTCGCCATAGACGTACCGTTGTAGTACTCGTAGTCCTTTCCACCTTCGCTGGATACGGTCACACTGGAACCAATGTGACTGCGCAGCGCCAAGCCAGTAGCGCGGTCAACCGACACAGACACCTTGGTCAGCTCGCTGTTGGTGTCAACCACAAAGGGGTTTTGCAGGCCGGGCAGGGCGGTGTTTGAGTAAACGATGGTGGCAGAAGCACCGGCGTTTTGACAGGCCTTGGCCGCGTTGATTTCAGGGTAGCTGGAGCCCTGGTTGCCAACACGCTCTACCAGACACACCTTGCCGGCCATGTTGCCACAGTTAAAGGTGCTGCCAGACACGCTGCACTCGGCCAGGGTGGCGGTTACAGTGCCGTTGATGGGAGCTGGGGCGTAGCTGGTACCGGACTTCACCAAACGGTTGTGCGGTACTACACCGTTGTTGAAGTAAGACTGGCCACCAATAACGATGTCAGACAAACGGCCTTCGCCGCGGGTCACGGTAGACAGAATGGCTTCACCGGGACCTGACACTTCCACCTGATTGGTGTACTGGGAGAACGCAGCATGCTGCTTGGTGCTGTCTACGGCAGCAACCGATACCACGCTGTCGTAGGATGCCGGGTAGCTGTGGGTGTTGTCGCCATCGTTACCCGCGGCAGCAATCAGCAGTACGCCGTTGTTGTAGTGGGCAGCCAGGGCGTTGCGCTCTGTGGTGCTTGAGCTGGCGCCACCCAGAGACATGCTGACGACGTTGGCACCGTTGGCCACACAGGTGTCCACGGCGCTGACCAGGCTTGACGAGTAACCCCAGCCCGCTTCGTTGAACACTTTGATGATATGGATATTGGCATTTTGGTTAGGCAGTACGCCCACCACGCCTTCACCGTTGGCAATCGCCGCAATGGTACCGGCAACGTGGGTACCGTGGGCGTTGTTGTTACCGGGTTCGAACCAGTTGCCGGTACCTGAGTTATTGGTACCTGTGACATTGTTGCCCGACAGATCGGCATGACCACGGTCATAGCCTGAGTCGATGATACAGATGGTGCGGTTGCCGCTCAGGTTATCGGCCAGCTGAGTTGCACCCACAAAGGTTTGACCCCAGGGGGTGGTTTCAGCGAGCAGACGACGTGGCACGTCTTCTTCCACAAATTCAACATCGGCACGGGCACGCAGGGCCTTGATGCCATTGTTGTCCAGCTTCACTGTGTAAGCGTTGCTGCGACCGATACGCTTCATTTCTTTGGCGCTGGCGGCATTGAGGGCACGGTGGTGACCATAGACTTCATGGCTGCGTGGCTGATACTGCATGCTGTTGAGTGTGTCTTCAGCACTGTAAAGCTCGGCGGCGGCATTGTTTTTGAATTTAACTACATAGCGCTTTGGCAGCGGGGAGTTTTCGCCTTTGGCGAAGACAGCGTCAGTAGGTGCGGCATGAACACCGGCAGACACAGCCAGTGCGAGGGTTGATAAACCCAGGGCTAAAGTTTTTTTGTGTTTCATTGTCATACTCGTCTTCCATGTTGCAAGAGGCAGAACTTGTCGTTGTTATTTGGCATCCATCCGGTAAAACCTGAAATCCATTTTCGGCAGTGAATGTATCTATCGATGAAGCATTTGTAAACGTAATGTAAACAGAATGGCGTGTGGGTATGGTTGGGTGAAAAAGTGCCAAATTAGAATATTTATGCAAGTTAAAGGGGCTGTATTCGCTTGCTTGTTGGCTTGCTGAATGAATATTCGGATCCTTGAATGGAGCAGTGTGCCGACAGGTAAAACAGAGGTAAAACGAAATTTTGATATTAAATTTGTGAAAATATTAAAATTTTATGCTTTTTATTGCATTTGGTTATAACTTATTCGTTTTTATTGGCTCTAAGGTGGGTTTCAGCTGTTACGAGACTAAATCACCGGTTTGGCGCCATTTTTATGGCTTTAGTCATAGGGATACCGCTTGCCATGCGGTGCGGTGGAAAACAAGCTGATAACAAAAAGGCACCCTTAGGGTGCCTTTTGGATGGGGATAACCTGTTGTGGCAGGGCGTTACTTTTGGCTTTGTTCGGATTTGCCCGATTGCGCCAAATTCTCGTAGCCACCGCCGTTGTATACCTGGGTAAAGCCAGCCGCGTTCAGGGCATCATTGGCAACACCACTGCGTCTGCCGCTGCGACAATAGAGTACCACTGAAGTGTCCTTGTCGATGGCTCGTTTGGCAAATTCAGCGGCCACTTCCTCGTAGGGAATGTTGATGGCACCTTCGATATGCCCTGCAGCATATTCTTCCGGTGTACGTACATCGACCAGCATGGCGCCCTGTTCAATCAGTTTCCATGCGGTGGCTGCATCTTTGTCCTGGCCGATAGCCAATGTGCTTGTCAGCATCAGCATCAAACCAATCAGGGCAAGTTGCCCGATTTTAGCCAGTGGGTTCACAGCGTCTCCTTGGTGACTGTTTTTAATTTACAGCTACTGTTTTAACTTACAAAGTTCGGCCTCGGTTTTTACCCCAAGCTTCTTCATCAGCATGGCGGCGGGGCAGAATCCGGTAAAGGCACTTTGGAACAGGTTAGCGCCGACAAAGGCAGTAAGCCAGACAAAATTGTGATGGACCAACGCAGTCAGTACCAATGACAGCAGTACCATAAAGCCGGCAAAAGCCATAATAGAGCGTTCGAGTGACATAATGTTTCTCCTACGGGGTCAGGGTATGTTATTCGGTCTCATGGCCGTGTCTCATAAAACTGTAGTAGAGCACGGGGATGACGACCAAAGTCAGCAAGGTTGAAATAAATATCCCGAAAATCAGGCTGATAGCTAAGCCATTGAAGATGGGATCGTCAAGGATGAAGAGGGCACCAATCATGGCGGCCAGTGCCGTGAGCATAATGGGCTTGGCCCTGACGGCGCCCGAGTGGATCACGGCCTGGGCAAAGGGCACTCCGCGCTCGACTTCCTGATTAATAAAGTCCACCAGCAAAATCGAGTTGCGCACAATAATCCCGGCCAGGGCAATCATGCCTATCATGGAGGTGGCCGTGAATTGGGCACCAAATAGCGCATGCCCGGGCATCACCCCAATCACCGTCAGCGGAATTGGCGCCATGATAATCAGCGGCACCAGATAGGATCTGAACTGGGCTACCACCAAGAGGTAAATGGCAATCATGCCTACCGCATAGGCTATCCCCATGTCGCGGAAGGTTTCATAAGTGATTTTCCACTCGCCATCCCAGAGCACGGCCACGTCGGTCAGGCCTGAAGGCTGATTGACATAATGCTGGGCGTAGCCCATCTCCTCGCTGTCCGAAATGGTCGCGGCCATTTCAAACATGCCGTACAGCGGGCTGTCCAGCGGGCCCGCCATATCGGCGACCACCATCACCATGGGGATAAGGTTTTTATGGATGATGGGCGCATCTACCACGCCTTTACGTATAGTCACCAGCTCGGAAATGGCAACCAGTCCACGACTGCCGGGCAGAGTCATGCCCATGATGGCATCCAGATCCAGCTTGCTGCCTTCTTCCAGCTGCAGACGAATGGGGACGGGACGGGCCTGATTCTCAAGGTGCAGCACGCTCACATCCCGTCCACCCACTGAGGTGGCAACGAGATCTACTATCTCAGCATAGGAAACCCCAAGCAGCGCGGCCTTACTGCGGTCAATCAGTACCTGCCATTTCTGTTGCCCGGCGGGGAGGAAGATATCCATGTCCACCACGTCCTGGGTGGTATTGAATACCCCGAGGACATTACGGGCCGCTTCCTGACGCATGGCTTCGTTGGGACCATAGACTTCGGCAACGATGGGCGACCATACCGGCGGCCCGGGGGGTACTTCCACCACCTTGACGTTGGCGCCGAAATGACGGCCAATTTCCTGCAGCGGGCCCCTTACCGCCAGGGCGATACTGTGACTGTCTCTGCTTCTGTGCTTCTTATCACTCAGATTGACCTGGATATCGCCAAGCTCAGGACTTGAGCGCAAAAAGTAATGGCGAACCAGACCGTTGAAGTTCATCGGGGCGGCTGTGCCGGCATAGAGCTGCATATGCTGCACTTCTTCCACTGTGGCCAGTTCGTCTGCCAGGGCCTGCAGTACCTTGTGGGTTTCTTCAAAGGTCGTGCCTTCCGGCATGTCCACCATCACCTGGAACTCGGACTTGTTGTCAAAGGGCAACATCTTGAGCACCACGGCCTGCATGACCGGCAGGGCAACGGCCACCATGATGAGGCCTATGATGGCCAGGCCGAGGCCAAGGCGTGCCTTGCGACCGGCTTTGCCATTGAGGAAGGGGCCAATCAGACGGGTGAAAATCCGCACCATGCGCGGGTCTTCGCCGCCATGGGGGGACTCAGCACCCTGGGTGACGTCTTCATGGGGATGGGCTTTTAACAGCTTGCCGCTGAGCCAGGGGGTGAGCACAAAGGCAACCGCCAGGGAAATCAGCATGCCCATACTGGCATTGATGGGGATGGGGCTCATGTAAGGACCCATGAGTCCGGATACAAAGGCCATGGGGAGCAGGGCGGCTATTACAGTGAAGGTGGCGAGAATGGTCGGGCCGCCCACTTCGTCAACGGCAACGGGAATAAGCTCCCGCAGCGAGCGTTTGCCCATGCTCATGTGCCTGTGAATGTTTTCCACCACCACAATGGCATCGTCCACCAGGATCCCGATGGAGAAGATAAGCGCGAATAGCGATACCCGGTTGAGGGTAAAGCCCCAGGCCCAGCTGGCGAACAGGGTCAGCGCCAGCGTGATGATAATCGCAATGCCCACCACCAGGGCTTCACGCATCCCCATGGTAAAGAGCACCAGGATTACCACGGCTGTGGTGGCGAATATCAGCTTAAAAATCAGTGTATTGGACTTATCTGCGGCGGTGTCGCCATAGTTGCGCGATACAGTGGCATGCACATTGGCAGGCAGCAGGGTGTTCTCCAGTGTGCCCATGCGTTCAATCACGGCGTCGGCAATGTCCACGGCGTTCATGCCGGTCTGTTTGCCGATGGCCAGGGTGACTGCAGGATAGCTGCCATCTTTGGTGACGTGCTGCACCTGCGCCCTTGGCAGGTCGCTTTTCAGGGTGACCTCAGCCAGATCTGCGAGGTAAACCGGCTCGCTGTAGCCATCGGCGCCCTGACGTACCGCCACCACCAGCTCCTGAACGTCCTCCAGACGTCGTAAGAACTGGCCCGTTTGTACCTTGATCTCCTGATTGTCCTGAACCAATGGCACAGGCATGGAGATCTGGTTGTTGCCGGAGAGCGCGCGGTTGATGTCGCTGTAGCTCAGGCCATAGGCTGATAGGGCGGCGGGGTCTATGCGCACATTGAGAACCAACTCATGTTGTCCGAGGGTGTAGATCTCTCGGGTGCCGGGAATGCGCTTAAGTTCTGTCTCCAGTCCACGGGCAACATGAGTCAGTTGTTCGGGGGTGATGTCGTTGGCTTCGGACCACAGGGTAAGGCTGACGATAGGCACATCATCAATGCCACGGGGTTTTATCAGCGGCTCTCCCACTCCGGCGCCACTGGGCAGCTTGTCCATGTTCGAATAGATTTGGTTGTAAAGCGCGACTATGGCGTCATTGCGTTTTACACCCACCTCGAAGATGGCAATGATGAGGGCCCCATCGGGTTGCGAGAAGGAGTAAAGGGTATCAATGCCCTTGATTTCAGAGATAACCTGCTCTGCCGGCAGGGTAACCAAATGCTCCACTTCCGCAGGCGTGGCGCCGGGGAAGGGGATAAATACATCCGCGAAGGTCACATCAATCTGTGGCTCTTCTTCTTTGGGGGTCACCATCACGGCAAACATCCCCAGAAGCAGGGCCAACAGCGCCAGCAGCGGTGTAATGGCACTGGCCTGAAACGCGCGGGCGATGCGGCCGGAAATCCCTAACTGTTGGAGGTTTTCGCTCGTCATCCTGTATTCCTCACTGGGCACTTACGGCATAGGCATCAGCGGCAATGACGTCACCGTCATTGAGGCCTGAGAGTACCTGTACTCTGTCACCCTGCTGTTTGCCAAGGCGCACCTGGGTGAGCACGGCCTTATCGCCCTGCATCATATAGACGCCGGTAAGTTCACCGCGGGAAACGATGGCGCGTTGGGGCACCAGCAGCATACGGCGTTTGCCCTGTACAAAACTGGCTTTGGCCCAGCTGCCCGGTTGCACATCGGCATTCTCAGGCAGTTGGATACGCACCTGGAAGCTGTGGCTTTGGGGGGAGGCAAAGCTGAAAATGGTCAGCTCATTGCTGGCAATGCTGCGGCCATCCGCCAGTTCCACACTCACGGCGCCGGCTGCCTTCAAGGCGGCGAGATAACGGCCGGGCACCTGCATCACGGCCCGCATCTTATCGGCGCTGAAGCCGGACAGCAGTGGCTGGCCTGGGTTAACGGTTTCGCCCTGTTCCACATGACGCTCGGTGAGCACTCCGCCAAAGGGGGCATACACTGTGGTGTAGCTTAAAGATTCGCCGGCGCGCACTATGGCTGCATTGGCGGCAGTCACGGCTTGCTCGCTGCTCTTGGCGCGGGCAATGGCCTCATCGAAGGTGCCGCGGGAAATTGCGCCCTTGGGGAAAAGATCCTGATAACGCTTCAGTGTGGCCTGTGCTTCAGTGTTCACCGCCAGGGCACGGGCGTAGTCGGCTTCAGCCGCAGCCAGCGCAGCGCCTTGCTCCTTGCTGGTGATTTCCAGCAGGGCAGCACCGGCAGGCACTGTGTCGTTGACGTCAAAATGGATTTTCAGGATCCGGCCCGATGTTTGCGCCGACACTGTGGCGGCCTGCACCGGCTCAATCAGGGCGTCCAGGGTTAAATATCTGTCTTCTTCTGTGTGTTCTACTACCAGCGTTTGGCTTGCCTGGGCACTCAGGCCAATGGCCAACAGAGACAGTCCCAAGAGCTGTTTGAAAGTCGTCATAAAAAAGGCTCCCGCTTAATCTATGAGAAAATTCTAATGAAAAGTTGTCACCGCGGCAATCATTTCATTAGAAAAAAATTATGGAATGTGACTCACACACAGAAAAAAGGAGCCCAATGGCTCCTTTCAATCAAAATCAGTCAGTTAAATAATAGGTGACCGTGCTGACTATTCGCACATTTTTAATGTGGGGCGAATTGCTGTCCCTGTCTGTGATGATAAATTGCCCCTGGCTGGCGGTTTTGATTTTGCCGAGACTGGAGCTTGAGTCCCTGGCAAATTTCTCGGCGACTTCCCGGGCGTTTTCCGTGGCCTGTTGCACCATGGCCGGTTTGATGCGATTGAGCTCGGTAAACAAAAATTCGGCTCGGGATTCGTATTCGTTACCGCCAATGGCAATACCATCACGGGCGAGCACGCCGATGTGTTTTCTGGCTTGCAGTAATTTATCGACCTGATGGGTGTAGAGCGACACTGTCACTCTGGCGGCATAGCGATATTTGAGATTGGGGTCGGAGTAGCCCTGGGTGCTTCTGTCTTCGATAGCAGGCAGTGTCAGGGTGATTTCATCGTCGCTGAATCCCTGGGCTTTTAAAAAGGCCACCACCTTGTCGGTTTTTTGCTGCACTGTGTTGTAGAGGCTTGCCAGATCGTTGTCGACGTCCGCAAAACGGACTGGCCAGATGGCCACGTTGGCCATCACTTCCTGCTCGGCGAGCCCCTTGACACTGACCGTGCGGTCAAGGGCTTTTAAATTGGTGGCGGTTTCGGTAATGCTGTGTCCGATAAATCCCATACCACCGGCCAGGCAAACGCCCAGCACCAGGGCGGCGGGAGTAAGAGACTTGTCCATGAAAGTTCCTGTTTCAACGGCGTTTTCGCTCCAGAATACGCAAATTGACAAGGCTTTGCATCAGGAGTGTGACTGAGTTACGAATTGACACTCATCTGCCAGAGTTCCACCTTGTTGCCATCGGGATCAATAAACCAACCAAAACGGCCAAATTCAGTGTCCTCCCGTCCGGGCAGTACCTCGGCTCCACCGGCAGCAGCCTGGGCCAGCACTGCGTCCAGATCGTCCACAACCAAATTAAACATAAAGGGATGACGGGAAGGGTGAAAGTAGTCGCTGCCAGCGTCAAATGGACTCCAGACACTGTAACTGCCTTTAGGCAAGTCCAGCGCCCTGAAGGCACAGCCTCCCCAATGCTCCACCGGCATACCCAGGTGGGTCTTGTACCAGTTTGCCAGTGCTTCGGGGTCAGAACTCTTGAAGAAGACGCCGCCCAAGCCAATCACCTTTGCCATAAACCTATCCCCCGCTCAGTGGCTGAAATACTGCTTTAAGGGTAGGTGAGGCTGACGACAGTTACAAAAAGGCCGCGATAATCGCGGCCTTTTCAGTGTTTTTTTCAGTCCAGGCTACTGGCTATCAGTACTTGTAGCTGTACTGCAGTGAGTAGTACACGGCGTTTGAGCGGGTATGGGCAATCACGTCGCCGATGATGGCGCTTTGCTCCAGCACTTCGGTATCTTCACCGCGCACCAGTGCCACACCCAGATCCAGGGTGGCATTGGCAGACAGGGCATAGCTTGCGCCAAGGGTGTACCAGTTGCGATCTGAGTCAGGGATGGAAATCGAGCTGATTTCATCCACTACGCCCTGATCGTGCATGTAGCCGGCGCGCAGTGTCCAGGTATCAGACAGCTGATAAGTACCGCCGATGCTGAACAGCCAGGAGTCATCCCAGGCATAGTGCTTGAGCTGAGAAGACGGAATGCTGGTCTGGCCCAGGGTGCCATCTTCGAGGGTGATCTCTTTGAAATCGCCCCAGGAAGTCAGCTGCGCAGTATAGTGCAGGGCAAACTTTTCAGTCAGCTGGTGGAAACCGGCCACCTGGAAAATGTCCGGCAGCGGAATCACAATCTCATCAAAGTTGGCATACGCCTGAGCCTGTGGCACCAGAGTCTGCACATCGCCGCTGGCTTTGAACTCAGGGCTGAATCTGTAGCTCACCCCTAAACGATGGTCGGCATTGAATTCATACACCGCGCCCAGGATCCCACCCAGTGCCCAACCGTCAGCATCCACGTTCACCAGGCTTACCGGCACCATTTCACCGTTCGGGCCAAAAGGCAGATTGCCGTTACGGGTCAGGGTGCCCTGGCCGTAGATCACATCCACACCGGCGCCCAGGCTCAGCTGCTCGTTTACACGATAAGACAGGCTGGCATTCAGGTTCATGGTGATGACTTCGGTGTTGCCCAGCAGATCAACCGGCGCAGGAATGGTGCCAAGTCCAGGCAGAGTGACTGCGTTATTGGCCAGTGCGCCAGGATCGGTGCCTGTGCCGAAGTTGGAAAAGGCGGCTACACCAAAGGCCCATTTATCGTTGATGGGATTGATGTAATAGAAATTGGGGATGATTTTATCTTCGGCCGCTTCAGTGTCGCTGCCGAAACAAATAGGGGTACCTGCCTTGCAGACATCTTTTACACTCACGTCGATGTCGGCATAGGTCACGCCCAGAGACAGAGCCGTACTGTCAAACAGCGCCATGGCGGCTGGATTACGGGCCAGTACAGAGGCGTTGTCGGCGATAACGGCATCACCGGCAAAAGCCCGGCCAACACCTGTGGCTGATTGACTGTTGAGTTGGAAACCGGCAGCCAGGGTTTGGGTGCTTGCCAAACCAATGGCGGCAGCAAGCAGTGTCTTGTTGAAGTACTTCATCGTCTCTTCTCTTGTTGTCATTGTTGCCGGTGAAACCCCGATGCCATCCGGCTATAAAGGAAGGCATCATAGGAGTATGCGTGTACCTCAACAAGTCCGACCAGAGTATTAACTCTAGGTAAAAAATGTTATTAATCAGTTAATTTGAATTTGTGTTAGTCAATCCAATGTTTAAGCTGAACCCGTAAACCCCCATCTGGCCGGGCCAGTTGGTGGGTATGCTGCTGGGTCTGTTGTTTGAGAAAACTATGCGCTACTCAGTGCTCCGAGATACAAAAACTTACACTTAACCCAATAAAAAAGCGTACATGTGTACGCTTTTTTTGGATGTATTGATTTCGACAGGGTTTCAGAGTTTGCTTTGGAAGCTGTCAAATTCGGTGCGGACGTTGTCATTTGCCGGCGCGACCAGGCTGATTAATACACCAGCCAGTGTGGCCAGAATAAAGCCGGGCAGTATTTCATAAAGATCGAAGAGGCCACCACTTAGCTGTTTCCATACCACCACGGTGACTGCACCTGTGATGATAGTTGCCAGTGCACCTGTTTTGCTGTAACCACGCCAAAACAGTGACAAGAGCACCACAGGGCCGAAGGCTGCACCAAAGCCGGCCCAGGCGTAGCTCACCAGCCCCAGCACACTGCTTTGGGGATCCAAAGCCACTACGCCGGCGATGATAGCGATGGCCAGCACCCCGATACGACCAACACGCATCAGTTCATTGTCATTGGCCTGGGGGCGCAGCTTGCGATAGAAGTCTTCGGTCACCACGCTGGAGCACACCAGCAGTTGGGAGTCGATGGTACTCATAATGGCCGACAGAATAGCGGCGATGAGCAGGCCCGCAATCCAGGGATTGAACGCCACCTGAGCCAGATGAATAAAGACGGTCTCGGCATTGGCGAGCGGTTCTTTGGCAAAATAGAGGCTGCCGGCAAGGCCTGTGGCCAATGCACCCATCAGCGACACTATCATCCAGCTCATGGCAATGCGGCGGGACACCGGCAAATGTTCCGGGCGCTCAATGGCCATAAAGCGCGATAAAATGTGAGGCTGGCCAAAATACCCAAGGCCCCATGCCATCAGGGAAGCAACGCCCATCAGGGTTGTGCCTTCGCCAATCAGCGACAGCATTTCCGGTGAGAGAGTATCAATGCTGGCGTGGCTTTCGCTGTTGGTAAAAATGGCCATGGGAACAATCAGCAGGGCAATCAACATCAAACAGCCCTGGAAAAAATCGGTCCAGCTTACGGCAAAAAATCCGCCCACAAAGGTATAGCCGACGATGATGGCCGAACCTATCACCAGGGCGGCGGTGTAATCCAAGCCAAATACCTTTTCAAACAGAATGGCGCCGCCCACCATGCCGGATGAGGCATAAAAGGTAAAAAATACCAATATGGTCAGAGCAGAAACAAAGCGCAGCAAACCCGCTTTATCGTGGAAGCGTTTTTCGAAAAAGTCTGGCAGCGTCAGGGCGTTGTCAGCAAGCTGGGTGTAGATACGCAGGCGTTTTGCCACAAAGAGCCAGTTCAACCAGGCGCCAATTACCAGGCCAATACCAATCCAGGCTTCACCCAGACCGCCAAGGTAAACAGCACCGGGCAAACCCAGCAACAACCAGCCGGACATATCGGAGGCACCCACGCTGAGTGCGGTTACGCCAGGGCCCATTTTGCGGCCACCGAGAATGTAATCATCAACGGAGTCTGTGGCCTTGTAGGCCCAGAATCCTATCCCCATCATCAGGGCCAAATAGCCCACAAAGGTGACTAAAATAGGTGTATCTATGCTCATGCTGTGTCAACCATAGGTTTTTTATTGGAATACTTTCGCCAACGCATGCTATCAGAAGTTTGGACCGGATCCCAATTGCCGCTGGAGTTGTGATGCATATCTGACCAGTGCTGCACTGATGTGCTTAATGGCTGCGATCAATGGCTGCGATCACAGTCAGCGCGGGAACACTGGGCCTGAACGTTCGATGACGAGCGCTGAACTTGTAAATGGCAGGCTGGTCCGCCCGTTGGGGGCTGAAGATGGGACAGGGTTCAATACTCGCGTGTCGCAGGCTTGCGTGCGGCAGACCCGCGTTGGCTGGCGAGTCGCTGAGCTGTGTTGCGCAAAACGAAGCAGACGGCCGGTTGGCCGTCTGCATTGGCAGCTTAAATAAAGCTTTGCAGCAGGTTTTGTTCGAGGTGTTCCAGCGCAGTTTTTTCTTCGCCGACCAGCAGCAGGTAGGCATCCTCTGTCTTCACACCAATCCCCTGATAGCGATTGTCGGCAAATTGGGTGGGCAGTTGCATCCGCTCTTCCACCGGCACAATAAAGAGGGTGACTTTACCGGTTTCGCCTTCCAGCACCAGGTGTAAACTGCGCACTCCCTGAAAATCACAGTACGCCTTGTAAACTACCCGACCCGGAGCACTTCTGAAATGGGTAGATTCCAGGCCGCGCACACTTACCAGACTGGCGTTAATGTCGCCAAGGTCTATGTCTCTCTCACTCTGTAAGGCTTTGTATTCGTGGTAAACGTGGCTGAGGGCATGCTCACCCAAGTCCACAGGCCCCAGTCGCAGCAGGCTGAAACTTAAACCAAATACAAAGGCTACAGAGGCTGCCATTGCCACTAAAAAGGTGGTGCGGCGCCGCTGTTTGTGATGAACGGTCAGCTGTTGGCGCAGCAGCAGTTTGTCGGCCAAATCCTCAGGGACATCCACCTTGAGTGCTTTGGCGATTTTTCTGTCCAGCGCCTTAAGATCGCTAACAAAGGCATCGCGGCCACTGGCCTCCTGTTGAGCCTGTAAAAACTCAGGATCCTGGCTTTGCGGTTCGCCATAGGCTCGGCGGCGAAACTCAAGTTCATCCATTGGATTGACCTCGGCTTTCTGGTTGTTCAAGAGCATCTTTTAATTGGTTACGGGCCCGAAAGAGCCGGGTCATCACTGTGTTACGGTTAAGCTCAAGCAGTTCGGCTATCTCATCACCACTGAAGCCGCCAATGACCTGGAGTACCAGGGGTTCGCGATATTCCGGTTCCAGCTTGGCTATCTGTCGTCTGAGCCAATAATGCTCGGTTTCATCTTCGGTGGTATGGCTTATCACATCCTCCAGTGAATCCTGCTCTATGTCGCTGTAGTCGAACTGTTTACGCTCGAACCGACGGGCGTTTTCCCGCCGCAAAATAGTGATGAGCCAAGCCTTGGCAGCCTTGTCATCCTTGAGGGAATCCAAAGACTTCCATGCTCGTAAAAAGGTTTCCTGGGTGATGTCTTCTGCGATGTGTTTATCGCCGCACAGCCAATAGGCAAATCGGTAAACATCGGCATGAAGCGCCCTGACCAGGCTGTCGTAACGTCGTTGTTTTGTCAGCATGTCAGAGGAGACCGCACTGGTTGCGAATTTCTTTCGCAGCGATGCAAACATTTTTATCCCTGTTGTGCCTGTGTCCAGATCCCGAGTGAAGAGGGCATCCTGTGTTGGTGGCGTCAGCCTGTGACCCAAAGCGATGTGTTGGTCACAGGACGCACGACTTTTAAGTGCCGGTGCGATGAGCCACTGCTTACCCCTTAAACGCTGTCTGCATTCAGGGATTGAGTTCGCCGAGCGAGGCGGCTGCGTTGGGGCTGGATTTTCTCTCCAATGCCTCGATGGCCGCAATCAATGCACCGCCGTCAGGTGCCTCATTACCTGCGCCATGCTGACCGAAACGGGCGCGTTGTATCTGGCCAAGTGCGTTCCCGAGAGGTTCGGACAATGCCCTGGCTTTGTCGAGGGTAATGTTAGTCCCGTAACGCGCAGACAGGTAGTCGGCGGCCGCACTTAGCATGGCACTGCCATCTGAGCCCTGGCAGGCTCTGGCGAGCTGTTGTTTGAGTTCACTCACACCCTGAGATTGAGACTGAACAGTCGCCACTGGCTGTTGTGATGTCCGCTTTGCACTCATAGCCCATCCCAGTGCCGTAGCAAGCCAGCCCAGTGCCAAAAAAGCGGTCAGCCAGGGCCAGTATGCGGCCGAAGGCGCTGCTACTTCAGCATTAGCGGGCAAGGGCGCGGCGGGCGCTGGACCTGTGACCCTGATAGTTCGGCTTGGAATGGTGGCGATTTCACGGCGCTTCAAATGGGGATTCCACCAGGGCACTTCGATGGCCGGCAGCTCGAAGGTCCCCACTTCGGTGGGCACTATGGCCTGGGTTAATCTCAGCTGTGCCACCAACTGGCCTTCCCGTAAAAAGCTCTTGGTCTCGGGCTTTTCCGGATAAGACTTCAGCTCTGGTGGCAGCGGCAGGTTGAGGCTTGGCAGGCTGGTTTCGTCGGCATTGGATGCCAGCAGCGTAACGCTGCGGGTAATGGGTGTTCCTACGGCAAACTCTTCAATATCCTGAGGAAACTCTTCTTTCAGCGCCACCAGATTGGCAACGAGCCAATGCCCTTGCCAGCCCTCTGGTTTGTCGAGTACCTCGATGGCAGTGTCTTTGCCCGAGGTCCGCATGGGACGGCTTTCATTGAAGCTGAACATACCGCCGTTACGGGGGGCGGGCACCAGCACATCCCCTTCAAACACTGGCGCCTGCATTGTGAGGGTGCCGGCTTTATCGGGAATAATGCCGTACATCCTTTCAATCACCCGAAATCGGCGGCCATCGACAATGTCACTGCCATCTTTATCTTCACCGAGCTGCTTAATCTGGGCTCCGACCATTTGCGGTGCCGACAGCTCACCCCGTTGCAGATCCAGACCCAGATAAAGTTTAACTTTGTACAGGGCCAACTGGCCAACATACACGCTGGGAGTGAGCAGCTCTCCCTCAACGTAGAGGTACTGGGCATCACGGTTAACCTGATCCTGCTCCGAAACATCCACTGTGATGGGCGCCGAGGACACGCCGTCGATGGTAAAGGCCGGGATAGTGAGGGTGCCCGTGGTCCTTGGCGTCAACAGCACCTGCCAGCGGGTTTCTTTTTCACTGTTGAAGTTGATGATGCGGGTTGAGCGGCTGACACTGGTGCGGCCCACCAAAAAGTTTCGCAGCAGCGCCGAGGTATCCAGACGGTTGGCTTCCACTTCATCATCGGCAATCACAGTAAGCACCAGACTTTCGTCGCGTCCCACCGGATTTTTATCCACGGTGGCCTCAATGCGGTCCAGTGCCCAGCCGGGGAGGGTGAAAAAATACAGGGCGAGTCCCAGTATCAGATTCCTTACCACTTTTCTTTTTCCTGTCTGTGATCACCGCGGGCGCGGCGAAGTTGATATTCCAGTTGCATTTTGTTGCGAAGCAGCACCGAGGGGTCGTCGTTAACTGACTTGAGTGCCCGCATCATCTCAGGCGGCAGGTCCGATTCTTTAAGGGTGGGGTCTATCACGCCGACCTGGGCTTGCTCGGCATCCGCCTCTGGCTCGCCCTCGGCAAGCTCTGCCCCCACCTGGCTGGTGGCCTGCCCGGCTGCACTGTTTTCCTCGTTGACCTCGGCGCTGTCATTCTTCCCGGCAGAGTCGCCGCCTGGCACCTGTGGCATTTGCTGCTCATCCGGGATATCGGCACTCATGGGCGCGTCGTTATTGCCATTGCCATTGCCCTTGCCGCTGCCTGACTCGCTGCTGTTTGACTGGCTGCTGTTTGCGTTTCCGCTTTTTGAATCAGCGCTATCTTTGTTTGCTGCGTCATCACCGGAGTTTGTCTCCTGCGCGGCACCACCTTGCTGGCTGTCGTTTTGTTGCTGTGACTCGCCGGGGCTTTGTCCGTCCTGGGCACTTTGCGAATCTTCAGTTCCTGACTGCGGACTGTTTTGCGACTGGCCGCTGTTATTGTTTTCAGCGCCTTGCTTTGAGTCCTGGCCCTGTTCTGTGCCAGATTGCTGCGAGTTTTGCTGCTGCGACTGTGAGTTTTGTTGCTGTGAGTCGCCAGATGAGG
This sequence comes from Shewanella sp. FJAT-52076, assembly GCF_019457455.1. NCBI lineage: Bacteria > Pseudomonadati > Pseudomonadota > Gammaproteobacteria > Alteromonadales > Shewanellaceae > Shewanella > Shewanella sp. FJAT-52076. The sequence continues at coordinate 2,597,513 of NZ_CP080415.1, read as the reverse complement.
ACTGTCCATCCTGCCCCTGTTTTTCTTGCTGAGATTTTTGCATCTCACCGAGCGCTTTGGCTAAGGCTGCATTGCGTTTGGCATCTTCTAAATCCGGTTGTTGCTCAAGCGCTTTTTGATAGCGTTTCGCCGCTTCATCGTAACGGCCCAGCTGCATCAGGGCATTGCCCTGATTATAAAGACCTGCAGCACTGCTATCTTTCTCAAAAACCTGCAGCGCGGCTTCATAATCACCGGCGCGATAATGGGCGGCAGCTTTCCAGTCTTCACGGTCGAATTCGTTGGCGGCAGTGGCGAAGTTTTGCTGCCGAAACGCCTCCATAGCCTGTTGGTCACGGGTTTGCCAGATACTGGCCTCGGCTTCTGGACTGCTCAGGGAAAGTGCCAGCATCGCCGGCAACAGCATTGATGCCAGTATTCCCCGGCGAAAACTCAGCAGTGCAGGTAACAGCAGCAACAGGGCGAGATAAGGCCCCAGATCCTGCCAGGTATCGCCGGTGAGCTCAGTATCAGTGGCTTCGCCTTCCCGCGATAACCACGTTACAAGGCGACTGATGTCGCTGCCATCCAGGGTTGATGGCTGCCAAATGCCGCGCTCTGACTGGGCCAGTCCGGCGAGAAGTTCGGCGTCCAGCTTGGGCAGCACCAGATTATCGTCATTACCTCTCACAAAAGTGCCATTTGGCAGCTTCATGGGAGCGCCCTGGGCGGTACCAAAACCATAAACCGTTAACCGAAACGGGCTGTCTTTCAGCGACCGCTTCACATCTGCCACATCCACGGCGTCGAGGCCGTCTGTCATCAGCACTATGTCGCCATCGGGATGTCCGCCCTGGGTCAGCAGCTCTCGGGCCAGACTGACGCCAGCGGCAGGGGACGAGCCAAGGAGCGGCATAATGTCGGGCGAGAGCGATGGCAGCAGATTGAGCAGGGTGGCCTTGTCGCGGGTCAGTGGGCTTATGACAAAGGCATCCCCCGCATAGGCTACCAGAGCTGTGTCACCGTCACTGAGCTGATTTATCAGGTCGATGGCTCGGAATCTGGCCTGAGTCAGTCGGTTTGGCGGCAAATCGGTGGCATACATGGAAATGGACATATCCATGACCAGAACCCTGGCCGTACCGGCGGCGAATACTGGCATTGGCTCCTTGGTAATGGCTGGGCCGGAAAGGGCAAGGGTGGTTACGGTCCAGGCTGCACCGAGCCACCACAGGCCGGTGCCTGAGCTGCGCCCATTGCCTTCAGTTAACAGTACTCTGGCGAGGTGGGGGGCGATATAGCCCTGCCAGGCAGAGGACGCCCCTCGGCGTCGGTTTAAAAACCAAAGCACGGGCAGCAGGGGAATAAAAAGCAGTAACCACTCGGGCCGGATAAAGTGGATCATGGCGCAATTCTCCCGGGAGCAACCAGGCCGCCTTCCCGCAGCGCCGCCAACAGGCTCAATAAAAAGGCGAGGGCAAGGGGATAGAAAAACAGCTCCTGTTTGGGCCTGAAACTCTGGGTGTCCCGGCTCACCGGCTCGAGTTTGTCGATTTCCTGATAAATTGCGGCAAGATCCTCACTGCTGCGTGCCCTGAAATACTTACCCTGGGTGGTATTGGCAATGCGCTGAAGCTGCGCTTCATCCAAATCCATGGAGGGGTTGACTCTGTCGCGGCCGAAAAAGCTGCGCCGCTCCATCACGTCGGCACCCACGCCTATGGTGTAAATAGTGACCTTGCGTTCGGCCGCAATGGCAGCGGCTTTGTCCGGTGAGATATTTCCCGCGTTGTTGGTGCCGTCGGTGAGAAGCACCAGTACTCTGTTACTTTCTTCAAGGTTTTCAAAGCGCTTAACCGCAAGCGCAATGGACTCGCCAATAGCGGTTTGTTTGCCGACCAAGCCGATTTGGGCTTCACGTAAATACTGGGCCACCGAGCGTCTGTCCTGGGTCATGGGTGATTGCAGGTAGGCATGGTCGCCAAACAGGATAAGCCCGATACGGTCACCGGCCCTGCGCTCAATAAAGTCGCTCACCACATGCTGAACCAGGGTAAATCGGTCGACGGTTTTATTGTCCAGTACCATGTCTTCGATTTGCATGGAACCAGAGAGATCCACCGCCACCATCAAGTCCCGTCCTTTACTTGGCAGCTCGATGGGCTCGCCCAGCCACTGAGGCCGGGCGACAGCAAGTACCAGCATCGTCCACATCAGCCACTTGAGGATGTCTCTCGCTTTGGGTGTGCTCTTGGTGACATCGGCTGCCAGATCGCCGCTGCCGGGCAGATGCAGGAATCCACCCTGAGTCTGGCGATGAAGCGGCTTTATCAGCAGCGGCAACGGCAGTAGCAGGAGTAGCCAGGGGAATACCAGAGTTAACATGCCTTGGCCTCCCCGGAGATTGTGTCAGTTGCCAAAGGCTTGTGGGGGAGAGAGGCAATCCAGAAATGTGCCTGATGTTTCATGGCCTCGGCCTGTTTGGCTTCGAGGGGCTCCTGACGATACGCCGCCTGAGCCATCTGTTGAAACACATCGAAGCCTTGCTTGTTTGGATATCGGCTGGCGAGAAACTCAGCCCAGGAATCCCCGGTCAGCGAAGCGATTTGCGCCCTTGGGTAATAGCTCATGGCCACCCGTTTAAGCAGCGCAGAGAGCGCGAGCGCAAATGCTGGCTCTGTGGGCGAAAGAGAGGCGAGTAAAGCAAGTGCTTCGACTCTGGGTTTGAGCAATGCCTGCTTCGCCGCCCTGTATTTGAGCAAACGCCAACAGCCCAGCGCCAACAGGCCAAGGAGGATTGCCAGTACCGGCCAAACCCAGGGGGCGGGTGGCCAGGCTGGCACCTCTGGCGGCAGCTGAATGTCTTTCATTTGTGCAAGCATGGGGTTGCCTGCAGGAGTCGCCGAAGGATTTACCATGGTATTAACGCAATATGTCCAACTGAGCAGAGAGCGGCTGGCCTGCATCGACGGTTTTCAGTGCGATGCCCAGCCGCTGGGTGAGATGTTCAAACGCCTTGGCCTGCGCTCTTTGGCGCTCAAGCCAAGTCTGGTAGCCCCTGCGGTCGAGAAGTTTCTCTTTGCCGGCTTCGCGCACTGGCAGCGCCAGGTTATCGGGCATAGGAAGGCGGCCATCACGGAGGGGATCTGTGACCAGGTAGGCACCAAGCTCGCAGTGGCGTTTAAGGTTCATCAAGGGACCGACGCAGGCCTCGCTGAAACCTGAACCATCAGACAGCAGCCAAATCAGCGAACCGGGTTTGGCGATGCGCTCCAGCCGCTGGCAGGCTCGCAGCAAATGTTCAGGGTCCCGTGGTGTGGCATCAAAGGCGGTTAACTGATGACGATGCACTTCGGTCAGCGCGCTGATGAGCTGTAACATGCCGGATTTACGGCTTCTGGGTTTCAGCTCCAGGTGTTCATGTTCACTGGCGATAAGGGCACCAATGCGATCGCCATGGCCGATGGCCCGCCAGCCGAGGGTGGTGGCCAAATGGCAAAGCTGAACCGCCTGCAACATCAGGGTGGAGCCAAAATAGAGGCTATGACTTAAATCCACCAGGAGCAGCACAGGGCGCTCACGCTCTTCCACAAAGAGTTTGGTGTGTGTCTTGCCTGTGCGGGCGGTAACACGCCAGTCGATGGTGCGCACATCATCGCCTTTCTGATACTGGCGCACTTCGGCAAATTCCATACCCCTGCCTTTGATTTGGCTGGCTCTGTGGCCAGCCATACCGGCGCGGGCCTGACTGCGCACATCCGGCAACGCCCTGGCAAGCTCCTGGCAGACCAACAGCTCCGGGGTATCCAGATGCACCCCGTCGGCAAAGAGCGGCAGGGTAGGGATAGACGCATTAAGCGCGAACATTGGGCCTCGCATCAGGGCACGGCCACCTGAGACAAAATGTGGTCAATCACCGCATCGGCGCTGATACCTTCCGCCTGTGCACGGAAGCTCAGCAGCAAACGGTGGCGCAGCACATTGGGGGCGACGGCCTGAATATCTTCCGGCGACACAAAGTCGCGGCCATCGAGCCAGGCTCGGGCACGGGCGCAGCGCTCGAGTGCCTGACTGGCCCTGGGGCTGACGCCATAATCGAGCCAGTTGCCCAGCTCTTCGCTGTACTTATGGCCCTCACGGGTCGCCATAATGATGTCGACAATATATTGCTCCAGCGGCTCGGCCAGATAGAGCTCCAATGCTTCGGTACGGGCCTCGAAGATATCTGCCTGCGCGATGGGCTCCACCGAGGGCAATTCGCCCTGCAAGGCTTCATTCCGGGACAACTTGAGGATAAGCCTCTCGGTTTGGGCATCGGGGTAGTCGAGATTCAGATGCATCAAAAATCGGTCAAGCTGAGCCTCGGGCAGCGGATAAGTGCCTTCGTTTTCCAGCGGGTTTTGGGTGGCCATCACCAAAAAGAATTTGGGTAGTTTGTAGCTCTTCTTCCCTACTGTGACCTGGCCTTCTGCCATGGCCTCCAGCAGCGCCGATTGCACCTTGGCTGGCGCCCGGTTGATTTCATCGGCCAGAATCAGGTTGTGGAAGATGGGCCCTGACTCAAATTCGAAGGTGCCGGTTTGGGCACGATAGATGTCGGTACCGGTTAAATCCGCTGGCAGCAAATCCGGGGTAAACTGGATTCGGTGAAAGTCGCCTTCCACGCCATCACACAAGGCTTTGACCGCGCGGGTCTTGGCCAGACCCGGTGGGCCCTCAACCAACAGGTGACCATTGGCAACCAGCGCGATAAGCAGGTTTTCGGTGAGAATAGGCTGACCCAAAATCAGGGTGTTCAGGTATTTTCTTAAGGCTTGAAAACGGCTCAAAGGCATGATGCAACTCGATTTATTCTATTGATAAGCTTGAGACATCCCCTATGGTAAAAAATTCCCTTACCCCTTGGCTAGTGGCAAAAATGCAAACAAGTGTTTAAAACCCGATGACAAGAAGTTAGAATCGGGTCACACTTTTAATGGTCAGACCTGTTGAGTCGTCAGGTCAGCAAGGAAACAGCAGCAACCGGACAGCGGCCGGATGCGGAGAATAAAGAGGGTGACAAATGAGTGACAGACAGCAGGTAACCAATGCCAGAGGCGAGCGTATTGCCATCGTCTCGGGCCTGAGAACCCCATTTGCCAAGCAGGCGACTGCATTCCACGGGGTTTCGGCCCTGGACATGGGCAAGATGGTGGTGAACGAACTCCTAAGCCGCAGCGAGCTTGACCCCAAGCTGGTGGAGCAGCTGGTCTACGGCCAGGTAGTGCAAATGCCGGCCGCGCCAAACATTGCCCGCGAAATCGTGCTGGGCACCGGTATGAATGTGTCCACCGATGCCTACAGTGTTACCCGGGCTTGTGCTACCAGTTTCCAATCCACAGTCAACATTGCTGAAAGCATCATGACCGGCAATATCGAAATTGGTATTGCCGGTGGCGCTGACTCTTCTTCTGTTCTGCCTATCGGGGTGTCCAAAAAGCTGGCACACGCCCTGGTTGACCTGACCAAGGCCAGAACATTTGGCCAGAAACTGGCTATTTTCCGCCGTCTCGGCATCAAAGACCTGCTGCCGGTGCCGCCAGCGGTGGCCGAATACTCCACTGGCCTCTCTATGGGCCAGACCGCTGAGCAGATGGCCAAGACTCACGGTATCAGCCGTGCCGATCAGGATGCCATGGCCCACCGCTCTCATACCCTGGCTGCCCAGACCTGGGCCTCCGGCGTGATGAAAAACGAAGTAATGGTGGCTCACGTGCCGCCGTACAACCAGTTCATTGAAAAAGACAACAACATCCGCGAAAGCTCGGATTTGGCCTCTTACGCCAAGCTGCGTCCGGTGTTTGACCGCAAGCACGGCAGTGTGACCGCCGCCAACAGCACCCCTTTGACCGATGGCGCCTCGGCGCTTTTGCTCATGAGTGAAGGCCGTGCCAAGGCGTTGGGCTATACCCCAATCGGTTACATCAAGAGTTACGCCTTCGCCGCCATCGATGTGTGGGAAGACATGTTGATGGGGCCATCCTACGCCACTCCCATGGCGCTCAAGCGTGCCGGTATGCAGCTGGAAGACCTGACGCTGATTGAAATGCACGAGGCCTTTGCGGCTCAGGCGCTCGCCAATATGAAGATGTTTGGGTCCAAAAAGTTTGCCGAAGAAAAGCTTGGCCAAAACCGCGCTATCGGTGAAATCGACATGAGCAAATTCAACGTGCTGGGTGGCTCCCTGGCCTATGGCCATCCCTTTGCGGCAACCGGCGCCCGTTTGATTACCCAGATGTGTAACGAGCTCAAGCGCCGCGGTGGCGGTGTGGGTTTGACTACCGCCTGTGCGGCCGGTGGTTTGGGTGCGGCAATGATCCTGGAAGTGGAGTAACAGAAAATGGAAAAGACATTTAGCCTCAGCCGCCGTGATGACGGAATTGCGCTGCTGACCATGGATGTGCCGGGTGAAACCATGAACACCCTGAAGGCGCAGTTTGCTCCCGAGATCACCGCGATATTGCAGGAGATCAAAGCGGATAGCAGCATCAAGGGTCTGGTTTTGATTTCCGGCAAAGCCGACTCCTTCGTGGCCGGTGCCGATATTTCCATGTTGGATGCCTGTGAAACCGCAGAAGACGCAAGACTGCTGTCCCGTCAGGGCCATCATGTGTTTGCCGAGCTGGAAGGTCTGAATATTCCCGTGGTGGCCGCCATTCATGGTGCCTGCCTTGGCGGTGGTTTGGAATTGGCTTTGGCGTGCCATCAGCGGGTGTGCAGCGATAGCAGCAAAACCATGCTTGGCGTGCCAGAGGTGCAGTTGGGCCTGTTACCCGGTGGCGGTGGAACCCAGCGTTTGCCACGCCTGATAGGGGTTGCCAAAGCGCTCGATTTGATGCTTACCGGTAAGCAGGTACGCGCCAAACAGGCCATCAAGATGGGACTGGTGGACGATGTGGTGCCTCAGTCGATTCTGCTCGATACCGCCATTGAGATGGCGCTTGCCGGTAAAAAGCCCCGCAAGCCACTGAAGCAACCGCTGGTGACCAAACTGCTGGAAGGCACGCCTGTTGGTCGTAACATCATGTTCGATCAGGCCACCAAGCAGGTACTGAAAAAGACCCAGGGCAATTATCCTTCGCCACTGAAAATCATCGATTGCGTGCGCGAAGGTATGGCCAAGGGAATGGAGAAAGGCCTGGAAGTGGAAGCGGCGCACTTTGGCGCCCTGGTCGCCACTCCCGAGTCGGCAGCTTTGCGCTCTATTTTCTTTGCCACAACCGAAATGAAAAAAGAAACCGGTGCCGGTGATGTTAAGCCGCGCAAGGTGGCCAAAGCCGTAGTGCTGGGCGGCGGCCTGATGGGGGGCGGTATAGCCTCTGTTACTACGACCAAGGCCAAAGTGCCGGTGCGGGTGAAGGACATCAGCGAGAAGGGCCTGTCCAATGCCCTTGGCTATGCCTACAAGCTGCTGGATAAAGGCGTGAAGCGCCGTCATATGACACCGGCAGAACGTGACAAATTGATGTCACTGATGACCACCACCACCGAATACCGTGGTGTGAAAGATGCCGATATCGTGATTGAGGCGGTATTTGAAGATCTGAATCTCAAGCATCAGATGGTGCGCGATATTGAGAAAGAGTGTGGTGAGCACACCATTTTTGCCTCCAACACCTCGTCGTTGCCAATCACCCAAATCGCCGAGGCGGCCAGCCGTCCTGAAAATGTGATTGGCCTGCATTACTTTTCGCCGGTGGAAAAAATGCCGCTGGTGGAAGTGATTGCCCACGAGAAAACCTCGCCTGAGACCATCGCGACCACGGTGGCCTTTGCCCGTAAGCAAGGTAAAACCCCGATTGTGGTTAAAGACTGCGCCGGTTTTTATGTGAATCGCATTCTGGCGCTCTATATGAATGAGGCAGCGCAGCTGCTGCTGGAAGGTCAGGCGGTGGACCATCTGGATAAGGCGCTGGTGAAGTTTGGCTTCCCGGTCGGCCCTATGACACTGCTTGATGAGGTCGGCATTGATGTAGGCGCCAAAATTTCGCCCATTCTTGAAAAGGAGCTGGGTGAGCGATTCAAAGCCCCGGCTGCGTTTGACAAGCTTATGGCCGACGATCGCAAAGGGCGTAAAAACGGCAAAGGCTTCTATCTCTACGGTAAAGCCGCCAAGAATGGTAAAAAAGTCGACGAAAGTGTTTACAGTCTGCTTGGCTTAACTCCGGCAACCGGGAAAGAAGCCGGTGAAATCGCTGAGCGCTGTGTAGTGCAAATGCTGAATGAAGCCGTGCGCTGCCTGGAGGAGGGCATCATTGCCTCCCCACGTGATGGAGATATTGGCGCTATCTTTGGTATTGGCTTCCCGCCGTTCCTGGGGGGCCCTTTCCGATATATGGATACCCTGGGCGCCGCGAAGATGGTGAGCCTGCTCGAAGGTTATCAGAGCAGGTATGGTGACAGGTTTGCGCCAGCAGCACTGCTCAAAACCATGGCGGCTGAGGGTAAAGCGTTCTATTAACTGCTCCAGCCTTGATTAAAAAAGCGGCAAGTTAATGCCGCTTTTTTGTTGCCGCAAGGCAAACTTTTGCCTGAAAAATGTTCGATTTTGATGGGTCTTTGGGGTAGACTCGTCGGCCGCGATACTGAATTGGATGTCAAGAATTGAACTTGGCAGGATGCGCCGTAACGTTACAGAGGTAGTCTATGTTGATGCTGTTGGTCCTGCTGATGAGTTTGGGTTCCGCCTGGTATCTGGGAGTCTTGGCGTTTTCCCAGGGGATGCCGGTAAAGCGCTGGGCGTTTGTTGGCGCCCTTATGGGGCCTGTAGGATATCCGCTTTTTACGACCCACAAGCGCTTGAATGCACGCAGGGCAGGGCTATTGTCGGGGCATTATTTCCGCTGCTGAACCGATTCACCTGATATTAAAACGACAAAGGGAGCCTTCTGGCTCCCTTTGTGTTGGGCGCGGGGAAACTCAATTCCACCAACCTTTGGCATTAACTACCTGAAGCTCAGTGATGCCCTTTGGCAGTTTCACTTTTTTGCGTTCTTGCTTGGCCAGACCCAGTGCTTTCTTGATTGAATCAAACATAACCTAATCTCCCTTGAAGTGTCCGCTGCTTAGGCAGTTTGGGTGTAACGGATGTAAGGTGAGCCAGCGACCTGTGTCTCGTTGTAACGGATGTAAGGTGAGCCAGCGACCTGAGTCTCGTTGTAACGGATGTAAGGTGAGCCAGCGACCTGAGTCTCGTTGTAACGGATGTAAGGTGAGCCAGCGACTTGAGTCTCGTTGTAACGGATGTAAGGTGAGCCAGCGACCTGAGTCTCGTTGTAACGGATGTAAGGTGAGCCCGCGACCTGAGTCTCGTTGTAGCGGATGTAAGGTGAGCCCGCGACCTGAGTCTCGTTGTAGCGGATGTAAGGTGAGCCCGCGACCTGAGTCTCGTTGTAGCGGATGTAAGGTGAGCCCGCGACCTGAGTCTCGTTGTAACGGATGTAAGGTGAACCTGAAACTTGGTTTTCGGTAGTAACAGTTGAACCACCAAAAGCTGCAGATATCAGGGCAACAGTAGTCAGAATTCCTTTGATCATTTTTATCGTCTCTCAGTTCAGTGATTGATTATTGACACTGAGAGACTTATTGCAGGTGTTGTGCCAATGTTGGCAAAGTGATGGAAAATCTATCGCTGATTGTATTTTTGGTTCAGGAATTCACCCATATCCTGCTTCAGCAGCGTGGTAAATTCGGCTTCCGGGACTGCTTTACTGTAGATATACCCTTGAACTTCCTCACATTTCAGTGCTCTTAGAATATTCAGCTGCGAGGGCACCTCTACGCCTTCACCTACCACTGTCAGTCCCATGTTATGGGCTATGGTTATGATGGAGTCTACCATCTTAAGATCCCTGTCGGATTTATCTATGTCATCCACAAACGCCTTATCGATTTTCAGCGTATGGATTGGGAAGCGCTTAAGATAGGACAACGATGAATAACCGGTGCCGAAATCATCCAGTGCCAGGCTAACCCCCATCTTGGCCAGTTGCTGCATCACCTTGATTGCCTTTTCAGGCTGCTTAATCACGGTGCCTTCGGTAATTTCCAATTCGAGATTGGCCGCAGGTAGTTTGGTCAGACGTAAAATTGACTCAATGCGTTGTTGCAAATCAGTTAATGCAAACTGGCGTGACGACAAATTGACGGCAACACGCCCATCAAACAGGCCCTGCTCACGCCAACGTTGGGCAGCAAAACAGGCTTTACGCATCACCAGGTCGCCAATTTCAACGATGAGCCCAGTCTCTTCTGCCAGCGGAATAAACTCTGACGGCGGTATTAAACCCTGAGTAGGATGATTCAGTCGCACCAAGGCTTCCATACCGGCCATACGGGAGTTTCTTAAATCGACTTTAGGTTGGTAATAAACTTCGAAGAGATCGTCCCTGAGACCGTCACGGATAAGATTTTCGACTTCCAGCTGACGCAGTGCGTTTCGATTGAGTGATTCGGAATAAAACTGGTATCTGTTACCACCGGCTGATTTGGCGTGGTACATGGCGATATCGGCTTTTCTGAGCAGCGCCTGCTCGTTCTGCTCATCTTCCGGATAGAGCACGATACCGATACTGACGCCCACTACCAGTTTCTCCCCGGCAAGTTCAAACGGTGCGATAAAGGCATCCACCAATCCCTTGGCTATTGCAGCGGCACTGCCGATATCCGGGTCTTTGTCGAGCAGTACTGCAAACTCATCGCCGCCCAGACGATAGAGGCTGGTGTGGCCCGGCAGTGCGGCTGACATGCGTTTGGAAACAAGCTGCAACAACTCGTCACCAACTTGGTGCCCCAGTGAGTCATTGATTTTTTTGAAGTTATCTAAGTCGAGTACCATCAGGGTATGGTGAGTATCTTTTTTCACCAGGTTGTTCAACGATACCTGAAGGTTGGAACGGTTTGGCAGACCGGTCAGCAAATCGTTGTTGGTCAGCTTTCTTAGCTCTTCTTCCTGCTGTTTACGTCTGGAAATATCGGAGAATACTCCAACGAAGTGGCTCAGTGTGCCCTGTTCATCGTAGATGGCATCAACGGTGAGTTCCATTAAAAATGTGGTGTTGTCTCCGCGGCGGGATTCCACCTCAGCGCTCCAACGCCCCTGTTGGCGAAGAATAATCCGTACCTGCTCGGAATAGGCATCAGGGTAGCAACTGAACTGAAGTTGGGTGCCAATAAAACTGTCTTTATCCATCAGACAGATGTCGCAGCACGCCTCGTTGACTTCGACGAACCTGAATTCATTGTCGAGAATAAACATGCCTTCAGAGATATTTTCGATGGCACGTTCGAAAAGCCGCAACTGTTCTTCAGCCTGTTTGAAATTATTGATGTTTTTGATTGTCCCTGTCATACGCAGGGCGTTTTCACTGTCGTCTCGCTCAACAATTTTGGCCCTGTCCAAAATCCAGACCCAATGACCATCCTTACCTTTGACACGGTATGCCGCTTCAAAGTGATCGGTTTCACCGTAAAAGTGGCGATTCAGAGCCTCGCGCACCCGCTCCTGATCCTGTGGATGAATATTACTTTCTTCGTCATCTTTGCCTGAACGATGGCCATCCTTAGGGAACTCAAGAGAACCCCAGATGTTGGAGCGATAAATTTTTCCGGTTTCTATGTCCCAGTCCCACATTTCATCGCCACTGCCCCACAGGGACAGTTTGAGACGTTCTTCACTGATAGCAATTTGCCGCTGGACTTCACGGCGACGCAATGCAGCTTTTATAATGCCGGATGTGATTAACAGAACAATTAAGGCATAGGCTATTTTGGCTTCGAGCGACATCCACCAAGGTGGAATGACAGAAATTTTTAGTGATACTTTGTCACCGGGAATACTCGTCACAGGATTGACTGCATAGACTTCGAAAGTGTATTTCCCCGGGGATAAGTTGGTATAGGTTGCCTGATTGCTTCCTTCTGAAGATAGCCAGTTTTCAGACAGACCGCTCAATCTGTAAAAGTAGTTAATGTTTTTAAGCCCGCTTGCAGGCGACTTAAACTTAATCGTGAATGGATAATCAGAATACTTTAAAGAAAGTAAGTCTACACGTTCCAAGACTTTGGGTAGTTGCTCACTTCCAGGGTTAACTGTAGTATTGAAAATTGAAAGATCAGTTAGCTTTGTTTTTGTTGTCTCACGTAATTTATCATTGGTATGTTTTGGAATTATACTAATGCCGTTCATACCTCCAGCTACAAAGTGCTCTTTAATGAGTAGCGCACTCTGAGTGTTGTATTCGTTTTGGCTTCCAAAATCGCTGGAAAATGAGTAAATAGCATCCTTCTCTAATCGATAATAACGACCTATTGATGTCGCTACTATTGTACTGCTATCGCCGTCGATTGAATATATAGGATCGGTTGATTTGAAAACTCTAACAGCGTTAAAGTCCTCAGTTAAGTAGTAAATTCCATTGCTGGTTGAGAAGTATAATTTTCCGTTGATAACCTTTATGGAGTACGTGATTTCACCGGAAAATATTAAAGTTTGCTCTTTAAAATCTTCAGATATTTTTGAAATACCACCTTGGTGTGCAACAAATATGAAATCATTATACTCTTCAATGTCAAGAAGTTGTTCCTCCTCTCTTATCAGGAGCTCACCAATTTGTTTGTTTGTTGTCGTATCAAGAGCAATAATACTATTTTGGGCAGTGGTGAGGTATAATGTTTGGTCGACAGCAACACCTGACGTAAATTGCCTATCATCGACTTTTTCAACCTTTTGAGAACCGTTAGATGAATATAAGCCATTCCCGGTTCCGACATATAACCCTTGCGGACTTGGTATAACAGTTTTAGGCCCGATGATACCAATATCTAATATATCAATAACGTTTAAGTTGCTATCTAAAAAACTCAATGTGGCAGAGTCATCTGCAACGATAATTTTTTCTTTGAAACTAGAAATATTCCAAATCGCAGAGTTGAATCTTAGTAATTTTTTTGTATAGTTTTTATTTTTGCTGATTATATAAAAGCCGTTTGCTTCGTTTGATATAATGAAATAGTTTTTTGTTGGGTAGATTTTTGCTTTGTCTAATGCTTCTAATTCGGGGCTATATCCTAGATTTTCCTGTTCTGTTATCTTGAAAATGTTTCTAATTACTTTGATTGAACCATTTGTGATGTAATATAAATCATTGTTATATGTTGAGTATGCATCAGAATTTATTTGGCTATTTAATCTGTCTATAAATATGGTTTTATTTTTTAGTTTTATTTCTTTGTTTTCCAGCATTGCAAGTTCGGTTACTGAATTATCCGATATCTCTATTTTATCTTCGGATAATGAATATACTTCGCCAGCATAGTCTCTAATGATTAATTTGTTATCTATTTTTAAGGCCTGTTTAATTCCTTTTAAATTATCACTTCTATAGCTGTATACTATAGAGTTACTAACTGAGTTATAAATAGCTATGCCATTGTTTAAACCAATTATTAATTCTTCATTATTGCTGCTTATTGACCAAATCGGCTCCTGCAAAATTGCAATCATTTCGAAGCTGTCGGTGTTGCGATTGTATTTGTGAAGTCCTGTATTAGTCCCAACAAATAGTGTTCCATTACTCACATTAAGAGATTGAATAAACGAGCTGCTTAGTCCGTTGCTGAAATGGTGAAAGTATTGTTTAAATTCGATCCCATCGAATCGATTGAGGCCGTTGAGTGTGCCGATCCAAATGTAGCCGTCAGGGTCTTCAGCTACTGATGTAACGGTACTTTGACTCAATCCCTCATCTACACCCACATACTTCAGGTCCAAAAGAAATTTTGCGTCTTCCGAAGGATCAGCGACGGCCGTATGAGCTAAGACGAGAAAGCTCATTAGGATAGATAAAATGAGACTCTTAAGGTTGAAGATCGGCATATGTTGTTGTTGATTTTGTATGCGTACAAAGATTGCACTTAAGTGTTATCTCACTTTTTCAGAAATGTGCTGATTTGTCAAAACACTTGAGAATAATTTTTCTTTTCAAGGCAATCAGATGCACAAAAAGCACACGTTCGGTGAGCGCTGCATTAGTGTGTGCTGGTTTTGGGTGATGTATAGAGTGCTGAGTTTTGCCTCGGACCACAGTTAACAGTTGGTGCGTTGCAACATCTGGTTTATTGACATTGCCTTACGATTGGTCGCGAATAGCTGTTTCCTGATGCTCTTTTTAAGGTGTATGGATGGCTCAATCAGGAGTTAACCCCACTGGTATGCCAGAGGCCTTTCACAAATGGAATTTGTCCGAATGCAGTTTAAAGGTCCGCAGGTCTGTGATCATCTTGTCTGAACTCAACGCCTGTAGGTGCCTGTGCTGCTCCCCGGTACTGAAGAGTACCAAGCGGTCGCAGTGCTTGGTGCGCATGCGCTGCATCATGAATTTAATCAGGTCTGCACGTGTCAGTTTTTCGATTTCGGCCACCACCAATTCCCGTTGATTAAACCCGTAGTCCTTGTTACCTATGCTTGCCCAATAGCGTTGTCCCCGGGTCTTTAAATTGGCGTCATGTTCCATCACCTGGTTAATGAGGCCCGTCTTGGTGGATTCCCACTGCTCTTTGGTGATTTGCATGACCGCGTAGCTGAAGTCGGCAATGAACTCGTCAATGGCTTCAAGAAGTTGCAATGGCCCCGCCGACGGTGATTGGATGTAAAAAATCATTCCCGGATGCCGGTTAAGTGGCAAATAGCCGGTGCCGACCATATAGCCAAGTTGTTGCTCTGTTCTGAGCTCATGGAAGAAAGTGGACGACATTGTGTGATTCATCAGCGCAAACAGTGCCATTTTTTCTGGGGTCGCACTCGGAGACTGGTAGTAAACAATGATGGCGCTGTCCTGATGGCTAATAGTGAGCTCGCGCAGCATGGTGCCTTTGCCGGTTAGGTTGACCAGCTCCCTGGCAGACTCGCCACTCGGTGTGGAGACCAGCGACAGAATGTGGCTCAGGCGGTGCCCCAGTGCCTTGGCTTCCTGAGTGAGCCAGTCACCATACACCAAGCCTTCGAGGTAGATTTTTTCGTAAAACGCCCTAACGTGCTCATGCAAATCTTCCAGCGTGCATTCTTCCAGCATTTCGGCCATGCGCAGTGGCTCATAGGAGCGCCGCTGCAAGGTAACCGTTAAGCTGGTAAAGAGCTGAGAAATGGGCTTTGCCTGGGCTGCATTGTACCAACTGCGAAGGAGCTGCCGTTTGATGACATTGAAGCGCTCCTGCGTGAAGTTGCGTTCTCTGGCTTTACTGATAAGCAGCGCGAGTAAGGTTTCCTGGTTGCCTGTGAAACCGCTCAAATGCAAGGTTAATCCACCCTGATGGGGGTAGATGTTGTAATTAAGGCCAGCGACTTCTGCGGGATAGGTGTACTCGGTGAGGTAGTCCAGCAGCATTTCCACATACAGGCGGGTCAGGGCGGCGTTGCGCGGGTCCTGACTGGCCTGCTCTGAGTCGAGCGATAAAAACAGGTGTCCCTTGGGGACATTAAATTCGTCGTCCTTTTTGTGCCACAGTCTGTAACCTGTTGCTTCAGCGACCACGGTGGGAACCGGTGAGAGACTTTTATCTGGCCGTGCCTGTGCATCTTCAACGATAAAAGGGTTTGGTTCAGGAAGCCTAAGTCCATTGGTATCCCCCTTGGGGCGCCAGCGGCTAAGCTCTTGCTCCTCAAGCGGTCTGGACGCATACGGCGTGTGATACCAGTTCGCCTGCCGGTTGGTATCAACTTCCTGGCAGACCAACTGGACGCGCAGGTTATCCAGTGACATCTGTGACAGCAGCGACTCGCACTCTGCGATGTCCAGTCCGTCCATGCGATAGTCACCGAAAATCAGATCTTCCACGCCATAATGATGCATGTTGATTGACAAATGGCTCGCCAAATCAATGGCCTTGATTTGTTCCTGATAACGAAAGGCAAGTTTAAGCAGGCTTGCCCGTTCGCGATAACGCCATTCTTCAAGTCCCTGGGATTTAATCATCTCCAGGTATTCAAAGGTCAGGCGAATGATATCGTCCAGTTTGCCCAGGCCCCTGTCGGTCAGCTGGAAGCTGATGTTGTAATCCTTGAAGTTGTAACCATTCACACCGCCACCGGCAGAGAGTTGATTCACCCAGCCTTTTTCTTTGAGCAGAGCCTGCAGGCTGCCCTCACTTTCGTTCCCCAGAAGATGGCTTAAAAAGGTCAGGGGTTTATGACGGTAAAATTTATCTATGCCAGGCAAGGGGAAGGTGAGGGTAAGGCGTTTTTGCTCCTTGAGCGGAATGGCCTGCACCCAGGTGCCCAGTTCGTTGTCTGAATACAGCGGCACCTCGGGGTAACGCTTCTTAAGTCCGGTATTTTTGATAGCCCCAAAGTACTGTCGTGCCATAGAATCCAGTGCGGTGAGTGGCTCGGGTGAAACCAGGCACAAGGTCATCAGGTTGGCACTGTAATGGGTCTGGTAAAACTGCAGCAGTTCTTCGCGCAGTTCATCCTGATCCCCGCCAAGGGTATCAAGATTTCCGACCGAAAACTTGGAAAAGGGATGGGCCGGATTTACCGTTTCCTTATGCACCTGATACATGCGGCGCACGTCATCTTTAAGCTTAAGACTGTATTCAGATTCAATAGCTTGCCGCTCGCGGTCAACCAACTCACGGTTAAAGGCCGGGGCAATAAAAAACTGGCTGAACCTGTCCAGCGACTCATCAAAAACGTCAGCATTGATGGTAAAGAAGAAATTGGTGTGCTCAGTGCCCGTCCAGGCATTGTTACTGCCGCCATGCTGATTGATAAAGGCATGATATTCGGCCGGGTCCGGGTATTTTTCGGTGCCTAAAAAAAGCATGTGCTCCAAAAAATGCGCCATACCCAGGCGCTGAGCCGGGTCGTCAAAATGGCCGACATTCACGGCCATGGAGGCCGCTGCCTGACTTGCCTGTGGATCCGAAACCAGCAGTACCCTCAGCGCGTTGTCGAGAACCAGATACTGGTATTGACGGTGATCGTTGGGACTGGTGAGAGGGAACTGGTTGACTGGCAAGGCAAGTCTCCGTCGGCAAGGGTTCGTTATATATTGATAGGCAGACAGGTTTTTGGCAAACAATCCGTGGGACTGTCGACTAAAGATTAACGCTTTTTCAGTTTGTCACAGTATCAATTCGGGCTACAATTGGCGCGAAATAACAGTTGAGGCGGCAAAAGAAGTATGCAGCTATTTTTGATGAGGCACGGCGAGGCCGGTTATCAAGCCCAATCCGACAGAGACCGTACCCTTACCGATACCGGGCGTTATCATACCCGGCTCATGAGTAACTTTTTGAATCGTCTCGTTACCGATTTTGATTTGGTACTGGTCAGTCCTTATTTGCGGGCACAGCAGACCTGGCAGGAAGTAGCAACCCATTTCCCTGAACCCCGCAAGTGGGTCACGGCCGATGAGTTGGTACCTTCAGCCGATCCGGCTGCGGCAGCGAGTCTTATCCTTGCTTATGCCGAGCAATACAAGGCGGATAAGGTACTGGTGATTTCGCACATGCCATTGCTGGGGTATCTGGTGAGCGAGCTGGTAGCCGGCATCGAGCCGCCACTGTTTGCGACTTCAGGCGTTTGCTTGTTGGATAAGCACGCCGAGCAATGCCATCAGGTGTGGATGCACAACCCCCACACCATCAGCTGAACAGTGCGCACCAGAGCCTAAAAGCAAGAGTTTCAGAGATAAAAAGCAGCCCATTTGGCTGCTTTTTATTTTGGGTTAGTCATCAGTACCTGAGTTGCGTTTGTACCTTAATCCAGCAACATGGGTCGGTTAGCGCCTGTGGGGCTGGTCGCCCAGGTCAATCAACACCAGCAGCGCTGCATCGCCACCCCATTCTTTGGGCGCCTGATGAAATCCCAGCACCTTGGGATGCTGTGCAAGCCAAAGGGGTATCTGCTGTTTCAGCACCCCAGTGCCATAGCCATGCATCACACTGACACACTGGCACTGCTCGCGAATCGCCGCTTCAATCAGGGCAGCCAATTCCAGCTTGGCTTCGGTCTGACGCATACCATGCACATCCAGAATCAGATCGGGCACATAGTCACCCCGGCGCAGGCGTTTAAGCACCAGATTATCCGCGTGGTCGGCGCGCCAACGCATGGGACCATCTACCGGCAACAGCGGCTGAAAGGTATCGGAGAAATAATGGTTGGCCGCGAGCTGTGGCGCCTGCTCAGTGAGCTCGGCCTTGGTTTTCAGCGGCGTACCAAAGTGTTGTTTATCCTGTGTCAGAGGGCGAATGCCATCGACCAGCGCCTGAAAATCTTCCAGGCCTTCGTGGGAGATAATCTTAGTCATGGCGCTATTTTATTGAATCCTGTGCCAAGAGAACAGAGTTCAGTTACAATGCCCGCAAACCTTAGAGCGGGAGCTTGTTTTGGATAAGATATTTGTTGATGAAGCCGTTACCGAGCTTCGCACCATTGGCGATATGCTGCGTTGGGCCGTGAGCCGTTTTAACGATGCCAAGGTGTATTACGGTCATGGTACCGACAATGCCTGGGATGAGGCTGTCGCTCTGGTGTTTCATGCCTTGCACCTGCCTGACGATTTGGGCCGTGAAGTCATTAACGCCAATCTCACCAGCAGCGAAAAACACAAAATCGTTGAGCTGATTATCCGCCGGGTACGTGAGCGCCTGCCAGTGCCTTATCTGACCAACCGCGCCTGGTTTGCCGGTCTTGAGTTTTATGTGGACGAGCGGGTACTGGTGCCACGTTCGCCCATCGCCGAAATGATAGAAGACCGTTTCGGCCCTTGGCTCTACAACAAACCGGTGAACCGGGTTCTGGATTTGTGCACCGGCAGTGGTTGCATTGCCATCGCCTGTGCCCACACCTTTGAGGAAGCCGAAGTGGACGCGCTGGATATCAGCGAAGATGCATTGGATGTGGCCCAGATTAACGTGGAATCCCATGGTCTGGTAGAACGGGTGTTCCCAATGCAGTCTGATTTGTTCTCTGCTATCCAAAAAGGTCCCCAGTACGATCTGATTGTGTCCAACCCGCCCTATGTGGATGAAGAAGACATCGGCGATATGCCGGACGAGTACCACCACGAACCAGCCATAGGTTTGGCCTCCGGTCGCGATGGCCTGGACATCACCAAGCGTATTCTGGCCAACGCCGCCGACTACCTGACGCCATCGGGCATTCTGGTAGTGGAAGTGGGTAACTCCATGGTGCATCTGATGGAGCAATTCCCTGAAGTGCCTTTTACCTGGGTAAGCTTCGAGCGAGGTGGCGACGGGGTGTTTGTACTCACCCGCGACCAGCTAGTTGAAAATGAATCACTGTTCGCCATCTATAAAGATAGGGAATAATGGGTCAGCCCCGGTAGCGCCGGGGCAAGCCACTGAGGTTAAGCATTAAACAGACAAGAGGATACGGGCGCGGATGTCGGGGAACAGCATAGGTCAGAATTTTGTGGTTACTACCTTTGGCGAGAGCCATGGGGTGGCGCTCGGTTGCATTATCGATGGTTGCCCTCCGGGCCTCGAGCTTACCGAAGCCGACATGCAGCATGATCTCGACCGTCGCCGTCCGGGCACTTCCCGCTACACCACGGCGCGGCGCGAGCCCGACGAAGTGCGTATCCTGTCGGGTGTTTTTGAAGGCAAGACCACAGGAACCTCCATCGGTCTGATGATTGAAAACACCGATCAGCGCAGCCAGGACTACAGCAATATCAAAGACCTGTTCCGCCCCGGTCACGCCGATTACACCTATCAGCAAAAGTACGGCCTTCGCGACTACCGCGGTGGCGGCCGCTCCTCTGCCCGTGAAACCGCCATGCGGGTTGCGGCCGGTGCGGTGGCGAAAAAGTACCTCAAGGCCGTTCACGGCATCGAGATTTACGGCTTCCTGTCGCAACTTGGCCCCATTGAGGCTGAGCACATCGACCGCGGGCAGATTGAGCAAAACGCCTTTTTCTTCCCCGATGCCAACAAGCTTGAGGCGCTGGATGAATACATGCGCGAGCTGAAAAAGTCCGGCGACTCCATCGGCGCCAAGGTCAGCGTGATTGCCACCAATGTGCCTGTGGGCCTGGGTGAGCCTGTATTTGACCGCCTCGATGCCGATATTGCCCATGCGCTGATGGGCATCAATGCCGTGAAAGGCGTGGAAATTGGCGATGGTTTTGCGGTGGTGACCCAAAAGGGTTCCGAACACCGTGACTTGATGTCACCGGAAGGTTTTGCCAGCAACCATGCCGGTGGTGTGCTCGGCGGCATTTCCTCAGGCCAGCCGATTGTGGCCCATATGGCGCTTAAGCCAACCTCCAGTATCAGCATCCCCGGCGAGAGCATGACGGTGCAGGGCAACACCGCGGAAGTGGTTACCAAGGGCCGTCACGACCCCTGCGTTGGCATTCGCGCCGTGCCTATTGCAGAGGCCATGTTGGCGATTGTATTGATGGATCATCTGCTCAGACACCGGGCGCAAAACCAGCACGTGCACAGCGAAACGCCTGTGCTGGGGATGCGCTCTTAAGGAAAATCGTGTTCAAAACAGCACCCATGAGCGCCGAGGTTCAGTTACGCTGGCTCGGCGCCTGTTATTTCTTCTTCTTTGCCATTCTCGGCGTCATGGTGCCTTACCTTGGCGTATTCTTCGAATCCCGCGGCTTTAACGCCACTGAAATCGGCTCTCTGCTTGCCATTCTTATGGCCACCCGCATCATTGCACCTAATCTGTGGGCCATAGTCGCCGACAAAACCGGGATGCGCAGCGAGCTGATTAAAATTGGCGCCGGTGCCGGTGCGCTTACCTATTTAAGCTTTTTCCATCCGGGCGCCTTCTGGTACATGGTGGTCAGCCTCACGGTGTACACCTTTTTCTGGAATGCGATTTTGGCGCAGCTGGAGGTGATCACTCTTGAGACACTCGGCGATAAGCCCCAGCGCTATGGCGTCATCAGAAGCTTTGGCAGTCTGGGTTACATAGTGCTGGTGGTGGCCGCCGGGTTTGCTATCGGTCACTGGGGCCCCGAAGTGTTGCCATACATAGGCATGGGCCTCTTTGCCGGTATGCTGGCGGCCTGTTTGCCGTTGCCCGCCAATCGGGTGAAGGTAAGCCGCGATACGCCCAAGGTCAAAATCAAACTGGCCGGGCCCATCGGCTGGTTTTTATTGTCGGCCATTTTACTGCAAATGAGCGCCGGGCCTTTTTACGGCTTTTTCGTGCTGTATTTGAAAGACGCCGGTTACAGTGAGGCCACCGCAGGCCTCTTTGTCGCCCTTGGGGTGATTGCCGAGATCGTCATGTTTATGCTCGCACCGAGGCTGCTTGGTAAATACGGCATCAAGCCGCTGCTGTTTATCAGTATTCTATTGACTGCATTTAGATGGTTAATGATGGCCTGGGGCGTTGAGAGTCTCTTCTGGTTGTCCCTGAGTCAGCTGTTGCATGCCTTTACCTTCGGCTTGGTGCATGCCGCCTCAATCCAGTTTATTCACCAGCAGTTTGATGTGAGCCGGCGCAGCACAGGGCAGGCGCTCTATGCCAGTCTCAGTTTTGGTGTTGGCGGGGCGCTGGGGACCTGGGCCTGTGGCCTGGTCTACAGCTACAACCCAAGCCTTTGCTGGGTACTGGCGGCAGCTTTTGCCTTTGTGGCGGCGCTGTTGGTGTTACCGCTGCCCGGGCGTAGAGTCGAAGCGGCTGCCCATTAAACACAAGTCACAGTTACAACAGAATAAGACGTACCCTAAGCAAGAGGAAAACCATGGCCAGTAAGTTCAGATTGGGCCTTATTATTAACCCGCTGGCGGGGCTTGGCGGCAGCGTTGCCCTTAAAGGCAGTGACGGCGTGGCCGAAGAAGCGCTGGCGCGGGGCGCCCAGCCCCGGGCTCATCTGCGGATGCGCACGGCGCTGGAGCAGGTGCTGCCCTATAAAGCGCGGTTTATCATTCATACTGCCGCAGGCAGCATGGGGGAAGACCTGTGCCGTGAACTCGGCTTCGAGGTGCAGGTGCACTATCAATCCAAAGGCGAGCTAACCACGGCAAATGATACCCGTGAGGCGGTGAAGGCCTTGGCCAGTGAGACCCTGGATTTGTTGCTCTTTGCCGGTGGTGATGGCACCGCCCGCGACGTGTTTGCCGAAGTTGATGAGCAGCAGGTAGTGCTGGGGGTGCCGGCCGGAGTAAAAATCCATTCGGGTGTCTATGGTATTACCCCCAAGGCGTCTGGGCTGGTGCTCAAGATGTTGATGCAGGGCGAACTGGTGTCGCTGATGAGCGCCGATGTGATGGATATCGACGAAGAGGCCTTTCGTCAGGGCAGGGTAAGGGCACGCCGCTTTGGCGAAATGCTGGTACCGGCCGAGCCCCGTTATGTTCAGGCTGTGAAGATGGGCGGCAAGGAAGTCGATGAGCTGGTGCTTGCCGATATTGCCGCGGAAATTGTCTCTGAGATGGACGATAGCCTCTATATCATGGGCTCCGGCAGTACAGTGGCGGCCGTGATGGAAGAGCTAGGGCTCGATAACACCCTGCTTGGGGTGGATCTGGTTCAGGACCGCACGCTTATCGCCTCGGATCTGACCGCTCAGCAGTTGCTTGAGCAAACCGAAAATCAGCCACTTAAGCTCGTTATTACCCTCATTGGTGGCCAGGGGCATATCCTTGGCCGCGGTAATCAGCAGTTGTCACCGGCGCTTATTCGGCGGGTAGGCAAAGAAAATATTTTGATTGTTGCCACCAAAACCAAGCTTAAAGCCCTTGAAGGGCGACCGCTTATCGTGGATAGTGGCGACCCAGAGCTGGACCAGGCCTTGACTGGTTATTATCGGGTAGTGACAGGCTACCGCGACTATGTGATGTATCAGGTCGCAAATCCGACGGAGTAACAGATGTTTGAGAAATACGACACCGCCCTGGATAACTGGATTGAGGGCATAGTAGCGAGCGGCGATGATGACGCCCTGTTCGCCAGCGGCTACTTGCAGGGCCACTTTGCCGTGGCTTTGGCCGAGCTTGAAACCGACGGCGACATCGATAATGCGCTTTTGGACGGCAAGATGGAAAAGTGCCTTGAGACCGCCCGTGGTGAGCTGTCTGACGCCGACTATGCGCTGGTGGAAGCCGCCTGGGCTCAGCTGCGCGGCCAGTTTTAACTGTTAAAGCCGCCAGGCATTGAAGACAGAACCGCCAGGCATGGAAGACAGAGCCTACGGGTATCGAACACCAAGTCGCTTGGCATCAAATACGAAAAAGGCAGGTTAACCCTGCCTTTTTGCTTTTTGTAACTAAGCTGTTGTCAGTCCAGTGCTGTTGTCAGTCCAGCGCCTTGCCTTTTTTAAGCTTCCTGAGCCACATCCGGTTGGGGTTTAACGCATCCATTACGCCCGGCTCCAGCACAGGCACAGTGCCAGAGAGGCTGTCTGCCAGGCACTCCGCAATCAGCGGGCCGCTGGATAATCCCCGCGAGCCGAGACCCGAAAAGATATAAAGCCTGGGATGCACAGGCGCAGCATGGCTTTGCCAGTACTGGGCCCCTTTGGGGCCATGGCCAACTGCCTCATATTGGGCCTGAATGGCTGCCACATCGGGCGCGGCGCCCGCCATCGGCAGATGATCGCGGCTTACCATGCGAATACCTGCGCGGGCGCTTTGGCCGCTGATATCCAAATCTTTCACCCAATCTTTGCCGGGATAGCTTTCCTGCATCTTGTGTAGATTTTCCT
The DNA here is from genome assembly GCF_019457455.1 of Shewanella sp. FJAT-52076. Lineage (NCBI taxonomy): Bacteria > Pseudomonadati > Pseudomonadota > Gammaproteobacteria > Alteromonadales > Shewanellaceae > Shewanella > Shewanella sp. FJAT-52076. The sequence goes on along the minus strand of NZ_CP080415.1, from coordinate 2,573,796 downwards.
GCTGCTCCTGCTCGCGATACTCGACTGAGGTATCAGCCCGCACATAACTTGCGCCCATGCAGTGGCTGCCGCTATCGCCTGGCGTGAAATAACCATGGGCGCAGAGCACGGTTTTAAGCTGCCCAAGCTTGCCTTGGGTGGGCACATGGCTCACCTGACCACGAAAGGGGGCCAGTTGCAGCGCCTGGGTTTGGGCAAGTTCGGTTATCCGGTGGCCGGTGGCCAGCACCAGCTCCTTCGTATCCATGTCGCCTGCCGGAGTGCACAGGCGCCAGCCATCACAGGTTTGCTCAATCGCAGTGATGGTCACATCGAAATGGCACTCAAGCCCCAGGGCTTTGGCTTCTGCGATGGCAGCTTCACAGAGTTTGGCCGGCGACACCCAGCCGCCGTGGGGGTAATAGATGCCGCCCTTATCGATGGCGACTCCGGCGATGTGATTAGCCTTGTCGGCATCTACCCTCACGGCCACTTCTTTGGGCCAGGTTTTTCCCAAAAGTTTTTCAATGCGCTCGGCGGCGCGCTCATCATGGCCGGTTTGCAGTACGCCACAAAAATCAAAGGGCAGGGAATGATGGGCGAGAGACTCGACAAAGCGTTTGGCATACAAAAAGGCTGGCACAAACAGCCGGGTCAAATGATCGTCTTCCGGCGTCAGCAGCGGATAAATGGCGCCCTGGCGATTACCGGAGGCGCCCATGCCGGGTGCGCTGTCGGCACAGCAAAGCTTAACCTTATGGCCACGGCGAAGCAGCGACAGCGCAAGGCTTGCACCTGCCACACCAGCGCCGACAATGCTTATGTCTTTTGGTTTGAAAGGGGGCTTAACGGAGAGCATTGCTGGCATGCCTGGCTTGGTATCGCCAATCAGTATGCTGCCCTGGTGTATAAGCTCAAGCGCTGTCTGCTCAAATTGCCCGGTGGCGCAAATAAGCACATCGATACTGGCTTTATCAAAGGTAGCGAGTGTGGCAGCTTTGTTTTGCTCACAAAGGTAAAAGTCGAGCCAGCAATTGTCATCAAGATGAAACCTTTGTCCGCCTTTAATGTGGCTCGCGGCCATGGCAAAGGGCGAGAGCGGGTGGCTGGCATTCTCAGCCAGGGCGTCAAGCTCAGCTTCATCTTTTAGCAGCATGATGATCTGTAATGGCTTTTTGCCCGTATGCTGTATGCTGGTGATTGAGGTGTTGCTGACATTGGCAGCATTTGTCTCAAGATAAGCTGAATTAGCCTGCGCCGCAGCGAGTAACCACTGCCAAAGCGGAGGTTCAGGCAGCGCCTCAAACAGCACAACACAGGGGCCTTCAGGCAGGGGCAGTGATGATGGCAAGGCCATATCGATGGCAAAAAACTCGGGCATGGGGCTAAAAAAATTTACTCGATGTCGCGAAATTGGCATTATTTTACCGCCCTTTATGGAAAGCTGACCACTTAAAAGCGCCAAAGGGGATACTATTGGCGCACTAAAATTGGTACTCCCAGTACGGAATGGATAGTAAAACATGAAAAGAGTCGTTATCACCGGCATTGGCATCGTTTCCAGTATCGGTAACAACAAACAAGAAGTGACCGAATCACTCAAGGCCGGACGCAGCGGTATTACCCATTCCGCTCAGTTTGAAGAGATGCAGCTTCGCAGCCACGTGTGGGGCGATATCAAGTTGGATCCCGCTGAGCACATCGACAGAAAAGCGCTGCGTTTCATGGGCGACGCAGCTGCCTATGCTTACCTCGCCATGCAGGAAGCCATCAGTGATGCCAACCTGACTGAAGAGCAGTATTCCAATCCACGCGTGGGCCTGGTTGTGGGTACCGGCGGTGCCTCTTCTTCGAACCAGGTACAGGCCGCCGACACCCTGCGTGAGAAAGGTGTGAAGCGCGTAGGTCCTTACATTGTGCCTCGCATCATGGCATCTACTGCCTCAGCCTGTTTGGCAACCCCATTCAAGATCAAAGGCTTCAACTACTCAATCAGCTCTGCCTGTGCCACCTCTGCCCACTGTATCGGCCATGCTGCCGAACTTATCCAAATGGGTAAGCAGGACATGGTATTCGCCGGCGGCGCGGAAGAGCTGGACTGGACACTGACCATGGGCTTCGACGCCATGGGCGCGCTGTCTACCAAGTACAATGAGACCCCTGAAAAAGCCTCACGTACCTATGATGCAGACCGCGACGGTTTTGTTATCTCCGGTGGCGGCGGAATTGTGATTGTGGAAGAGCTGGAGCATGCGCTGGCCCGCGGCGCCAAGATCTACGCCGAAGTTATCGGTTATGGTGCCTCTTCAGACGGTTACGACATGGTGGCCCCAAGCGGTGAAGGCGCCATGCGCTGCATGCAGATGGCCCTGGCCGATGTGGACACCCCAATCGACTACATCAACACCCACGGTACTTCTACTCCTGTGGGTGACGTGCGCGAGCTCGAAGCCATCCGTGAAGTCTTTAAAGACAAGGTTCCACCTATCGCCTCAACTAAGTCGCTGACCGGTCACGCCCTGGGCGCTGCCGGTGTTCACGAAGCCATCTATAGCCTGCTGATGATGGAAAATGGGTTTATCGCCGCTTCTGCCAACGTGGAAAACGTTGATCCTCAGGCTGCTGATATGCCAATCGTGACCCAGTGCCGCGACGCTGAACTCACCACAGTGATGAGCAACAGCTTCGGTTTCGGTGGCACCAATGCCACGCTGGTGATGCGCAAGTACCGCTAAGCGGCAGCGTTAATCGCTTTTGCGACCACAGTTTTCGCAAATTTAAAAGGGAAGCCAGGCTTCCCTTTTTTATTGTCTGTTACAATCCGCCCCAATCGCCAAAGAAGGAAAGTCGACAGAGATGAAAATTATCGCGGACGAGAATATGCCCTATGTGGATGTACTCTTCGGGGAGCTTGGGGAGATTGAATACGTCAACGGCCGCACTCTGGCACCAGAGCAATTGGCCGATGCCGATGTGCTCTTGGTGCGCTCTGTGACCCGGGTTAATGAAGCACTGCTTTGCCAAAACCAACAGCTTAAGTTTGTTGGCAGCGCCACCATAGGGACAGACCATGTTGACAAAGCCTATTTGGAAAGCCGGGGGATACCCTTTACCAATGCCCCCGGGTGCAATGCCACTGCGGTAGGTGAATATGCGTTTATTGCCATGCTGGAGCTGGCGCAGCGCTATCAACAGCCACTTAAAGCTAAAAAAGTGGCAGTCATCGGTGCCGGGAACACAGGCACTGCAGCCGCCCGTTGTCTGGAAGCCTACGGCGTGGAGTATCGGCTGTGTGACCCCCTGTTGGCAGCGCAAGGCGACAATCGCCAGTTTTACGACCTCGATGAGCTCATTGCCTGGGCCGATGTGGTAAGTCTGCATGTGCCAATCACTAAAGTGGGCGACTATCCCACCTGGTATTTGTTTGACCAACAACGCCTTGAAGCCCTTAAACCCGATGCCTGGCTGCTCAATTGCTGCCGCGGTGAGGTGATAGACAATCGTGCTCTCATTGCGGTGAAGCAAACTCGAGCCGATATCAAGCTGGTGCTCGATGTGTGGGAAGGTGAACCCAGCCCCATGTTGGCGCTGGTGCCACTGGTGGATATTGCCACGCCGCACATTGCCGGTTACAGCCTCGAAGGCAAGGCCAGAGGCACCTTTATGCTGTATCAGGCGCTGTGTCATGAGCTTGGTTTAAGAGCCGACAAGAGCCTGGACACCTTGCTGCCACCGTTTCGTTTGAGTTCGGTTTGCCTGCAGTCAGAGCCAGATGAAAAGGCGCTGCTGAGTCTGTGTCGCAGCGTATATGACCTGCGGGATGACGACTGGCAATTCCGCCAAAGTGGCACCGATAGCCTGGGTTTTGACAAAATGAGAAAAAATCACCGTCACAGACGCGAATTCAGCGCCCTTAAGCTGGAAAGTGCTAAGGGATCTGAGGTAAATTGGTTGTCCTTTTTGGGTTTTTCTAACGTCGGTTGAGTATTATGTCGCAGGAATTTAATGTCGTAGTTTTGGGTGCATCGGGCGCCGTGGGTCAGACCATGATCGAGATCCTCGAAGAGCGCAATTTCCCCGTTGCCAATCTGTTCCCTCTGGCCAGTGCCCGCAGCGCCGGTGATACCGTAAGCTTCCACGGTAAACAGGTGGAAATTCTTGACGTTGAAACCTTTGACTGGTCACAGGCTCAAATCGGTTTCTTCTCTGCCGGTGGTGATGTGTCTGCCAAGTGGGCACCTATTGCCGCAGAGCACGGCTGTGTGGTTATCGACAATACTTCACACTTCCGCTATGACCTGGATATCCCGCTGGTTGTGCCCGAAGTGAACCCTGAGGCCATTGCTGATTTCCGTAACCGTAATATCATTGCCAACCCCAACTGCTCCACCATCCAAATGTTGGTGGCGCTTAAGCCCATTTACGATGCCTACGGAATCGATCGCATCAACGTGTGCACTTATCAGTCGGTATCCGGTACCGGTAAAAAGGCTATCGAAGAGCTGGCTGGGCAGTGTGCCAAGCTGCTGCAGGGACTGCCAATCGAACCAAGCGTTTATCCAAAGCAAATAGCCTTTAACGTGCTGCCGCATATCGATAAATTCCAGGACAATGGTTACACCAAGGAAGAGATGAAGATGGTGTGGGAGACCCGCAAAATCTTCGGCGACGACTCGATTCTGGTAAACCCGACTGCGGTGCGTGTGCCAGTGTTTTACGGTCACTCCGAAGCCGTGCACATTGAAACCCGTGACCCGGTGGATGCCGACACGGTAAAAGCACTGCTGCGTGATGCTCCCGGTGTGGTGCTGTTTGAAGACGATGATGATTATCCAACCGCCGTTACCGACGGTGCAGGCCAGGATCCTGTGTATGTTGGCCGCGTGCGAAACGACATCTCTCACCCCAACGGGATCAACCTCTGGGTGGTGTCAGATAACATTCGCAAAGGCGCTGCGCTGAACAGCGTACAAATTGGTGAAATTCTCATCCGCGATTACCTGTAAAAATACACCGAAGTCGCTGACTTTGTTGAAAAAGCCCGCAATGAGCGGGCTTTTTTTGTTTTACATTTGTGAACAGTAGCAGGGCTTGGAATTCTGGTTTATAGTAATCTCAATAAATACAATTGCCTAAAGCAAGTCGTCATCGGGCGTACCTTGAGCGCTTGAAAGGGAATAATTGATGAACTTTCGTACCTCCTATCTCGTGGGCTTCCTGGCCTCTGTTCTGGCCGTATCCACCATTCCCCAGTTCTCCGAAGTCAGAGCAGCTGAGCCGCTCAAAATCACAGGTCCGGACGGTCAAAGTCGTGAAGCCCAGTCACGTCAGTATGGCCCAACTACGGTGCAGGACACCTTCTGGAGCATCGCCCAAAAAGTGCGTCCGGATAACAGTGTCAGCGTTTATCAGGTCATGGCGGCTATTTATGATGCCAACCCCCATGCCTTCAGCGGTGCCAATTACAATACCCTCGAAAAAGGCATGATACTGCTCATTCCCTCCAAAGAGGTGATGCTGGCTATTCCCAAAAATCTGGCTCAACAAAGAGCGCTGGAGCAAGACAGGGCGTGGCGCACCGGCAAGGTAGAGCCCAAGCAGGCTGCAGCCAAACCCGCCACAGCTAAACCTGCCGTGCAGGAAGAGCCTAAAGCCGTTACCGAGCCCGTCAAAGTTGAAGCGAAACCCGCTCCTGTACCCGCGGTGGATCCCAAACTGGTCGAAGAAAACCAGGCCCTGTCGGCCGAGATCAGTCGTCTGACCGAAGAGCTTAATGTACGCAAAAATGATGTTGAGTCGCTGAGTGCTCAGGTCGAGCAGCTAACCGAAGAAGTACAAACTCTGAAAGCCAACCTGGCTGCAACAACGGAAGAGTCGGAAGCGCTGAGGACTGAAAACAAAACGCTGAAACAGGCGCAGGCACTGGCGGAGGTTGAAGCCAATAAGCCTGGCGAACTGTGGCGCAGTCTGATGGATAGTCCCCTGATGCTTATCCTGGGCGCCGTTGTGCCCGCACTCCTTATTTTGATGGCGGTTTGGCTGTTCCTGCGCCGTCGCCGTGGTGGAGCTGATGCTGATGTGGGTGAAACACCTAAATCTGCTAATGCCTCACTGGTAGCGGCCGCTGCCGCGGGCGCTGTTGCGGTAGCCGCCAGCGCCGATGAAGAGGAAATGGCTATTCGTCTGGATCCAGACGAAGAGGAATCACTGGATTCATTGCTGGACATGGGCAATGTCGATCTGGCGCCTGAAACCTTACCCGAAGAAGCGTCAGCAGATCTTTTTGTCGAGCAAGCCGATGATTTTGCCGATGATGGTCAGTCACTGGATGACCTCTGGGCCGAAGCCATGGGCGAGCAGGAGGATGGTGAGCAGGGCGCAGAGACTGAAGCCGATTTGGACGCCTTGATGGCAGGCCTTGAGGCCGAACCCCCCTCTGACAGCGAGGAAGAAGATTTGGATGCCCTGCTGGCAGGCTTCGATATGCCGGAAGAGGCAGTCAGCACTGCCATGGAAGCTGAGGGTGAAGACAATGATTTAAGCAGCGCCATCGCAGCCGAGCTTGAAGCCGAACTTGCCGATGGCGACGACACTGCCAATGAAGACGACCTCGATGCCTTGCTGGCGGGATTTGATGCGCCTGTCGAAGCTGAAATCGTCGAGAAAGAGGACGATTTAACCGATGCCATTGCCGCCGAACTCGAGTCTGAATTGACGGCAAATGATGACGTCAGCAGCGATGAGGATCTCGATGCGCTGTTGGCGGGTTTTGATGCGCCGGCGGTCAGTGACGAAGGCGAGGCCGAAGCACAAACAGCCGTATCCGGTAGCGAGGATACCGATCTGTCTGATGCGATTGCCGCTGAGCTTGAAGGCGAAGTTGCCACAGACTCTGACACAGAAGAAGACCTTGATGCATTGCTGGCTGGTTTTGCGTCAGAGAGTACGACGGTAGACGCAGACGCCCCCAAACTGGCAGATGCTCAGGACGACCTCAGTCTGGTTGATGATGCCTTTGCCAAAGCGCTGGAGAGTGAGCTTTCTGTGGCTGAGGATGGCGCTGATGAGGACTTGAGCGCACTGCTGGCTGACTTCGATAAGGCGGAAGAGGCGCCCCTTGAGGATATTACAGCAGGCCTTGGCGATGAGCTGCCCCTTAGCGATGAAGACGAAGATCTTGACTCTTTACTGGCCGGTTTTGATAAAGAAGAAGAGACCGGACTTGAAGACGCTGCGTTAGCTGCGGCGGCGGTTGCGACTGCGGCCTCAATCAGTGCAGCCAAATCGGATAAAGATTCAGAGCAAGCATCAGAGAAAGACAAGACCGCAGAGCAAGGTGCCCATGATGCAGACCCTGTGGCGGTGTCAGCCAAAGATTCTGGCTTCTTTGATGATCTCAAGGGTAAAAAAGGTGCTGCAGGCAGCAATATGCTGGAGTGGGAAAGTATCACCCCGCCAGATACGAAAAGGCCTTCATTGGATGTAAGTGATGATGAGCTGCTGTCAGCCTTTGCTGCAGAACATGACGACTCAGATGACGATGCCTTTGTGCTGGATGTGGACGCCGACCACAGCATGACAGTGGATGAAGCGCTGGCGGCACTGGATGCCAGTGAACAGTCCAAGCGGCAGAGTAAAGTGGAAATGGAAGCCGATCTCAGTAACTTCCAGAAAGAGAATGGCTTTATTGATATCGATAAGCTGCTCAATGATGCCGATGATACCGAGCCAGAACCCTATCGTGAGCTGGACATGGATATAGGCGAAGTCGAAAGCCTGATTGGCGATGCCGCCATGGTCGACGTGGACGACGAAGAAAATTCGGTCAATGCCAAACTGGACTTGGCCCGTGCCTACATCGAAATTGACGACAAAGACAGTGCCAAGGCCCTGCTCAAAGAAGTGGAAATGGACGGTAACGAGCGGCAAAAACAGGAAGCTGCCAACTTACTGCAAGACATAGGTTGAATCAGTTAAGTCCTGATAAAAACGGCGCCCCGAGCGCCGTTTTTTTATGCCCTCGATAGGCAGCGAATGTGGTAATATCGCCGCGCTTTATCGATTTTGACTGGCAGGAAATTTAAAAATGCGCATCGCTCTTGGGATTGAATACGACGGCAGCAAGTTTTATGGCTGGCAGCGCCAGGCCGAGGTGAACTCGGTTCAGGCAGAGCTTGAGAGGGCGCTGTCCATCGTCGCCAACGAGCCCATCGAGGTGCAGTGTGCGGGTCGTACCGACGCAGGGGTACACGCCACAGGCCAGGTAGTGCATTTCGATACCAACGCCGTCAGAAAAGAAGGCGCCTGGACGCTGGGAGTGAACGTTCACCTGCCTGATGATATCGCAGTGCGCTGGGCCATGCCGGTGAGCGATGATTTCCATGCCCGTTTTTCTGCCACTGCCCGCCGTTATCGTTACGTTATCTTCAATCACAATTTCCGTCCCGGCATTTTGCGCAAGGGCGTGAGCCATTATCACGGTGATATTGACGTGGAGCGGATGCACGATGCCGCTCAGGCGCTGATCGGTGAGCGGGACTTTACCAGTTTTCGCGCCATTGGCTGCCAGTCCAATACGCCGTTTCGCAATGTCCACAAGGTGAGCGTAAGCCGCCATGGCATGTATATCGTGGTCGACATTCAGGCCAATGCCTTTTTGCACCATATGGTGCGCAATATCGTCGGCTCCCTGCTGGAAATCGGCCTTGGCAACCAACCGCTTGACTGGATGGCGACCTTGCTTGAGGCCAAAGACAGAAGCCAGGCCGCCGCCACCGCCAAGCCCCACGGACTTTATTTGGTAGATGTGACTTACCCGGAGAGTTTTGGTTTGCCCAAGCTGTCCCTCGGTCCGCTTTTTATGCCAGACTGAGCCTGCGGCGACATTCAACCTGGATAATGCGCCCGCTTAGACGGGTGATATCCGCAACAAGTGATAACCACAACAACAACTATTCAAATTAAGTGGAAGCAAGGATACGTTAATGACACAGGTGCATGCCATGGCCCCGGATTCAGGTGCCACCCTTGGCGAGTGGTTGGATTATCTGCTTGCCATTCACCCCACTGAAATTGATATGGGGTTAGCGCGGGTCACTGAGGTGGCACAGCGACTGGGGGTACAGTCCCTGGGCGATACCCTGGTGGTCACCGTTGGTGGCACCAACGGCAAGGGCAGTACCTGTGCCATGCTGGAAAATATTTTGCGCCACGCGGGATACCGGGTCGGGGTATACAGCTCGCCTCACATCCTTCATTACAACGAACGAATTCGTATCGATGGCGCGGATGCCCTTGATGCGGACATCATTCAGGCCTTCGAGCGGATTGAATTGGCGAGGGAGAGTATCTCGCTGACCTTCTTCGAGTTTGCCACCCTGACAGGACTCATGCTGTTCAAACAGGCCGGATTGGATGTCGCCATATTGGAAGTGGGCCTGGGCGGTCGCCTGGACGCCACCAATCTGGTGGACGCCGATATTGCGGTAGTGACCTCTGTTGATCTCGACCATCAGGCGTATTTGGGCAATACCCGTGAGTCGGTAGGACGGGAAAAGGCCGGCATTTTCCGCGCAGGCCGGCCTGCTATCGTTGGCGAGCCTGACATGCCTTCGACGGTGGCCGAGGTGGCAAACCACTGTGGTGCGCTTCTTTATCGGGTAGGGCAGGATTTTCGCTATCAGCGCGGGCAGGCATCCTGGTCGTATCAGGGCAGGCAGCGCAGCCTGACCAACATGCCTTTGCCGCAATTACCGCTCCCCAATGCTGCCACTGTTATTGCTACCTGCGAAGCCATTGGTGAGCGTTTGGATTTGCCAGATGCTGTGGTGATTGAAGGTATAGCCACGGCGCGCCTCGCCGGCAGGCTGGAGGAACTCAGCCAATCACCGCTGGTTATCGCCGATGTGGCGCACAACCCCCATGCGGCGCGCTTTTTAAAGTCTGAGTTGGTTCGCTGGCCGGGTAAACGTGTGCTGGCGCTCTGCGGTATGCTCAAAGATAAAGATTACCGTGAAGTATTGAATATCATGCATCCGGCAGTTGCAGCCTGGTATCTGGTGACACTGGAAGGCGAACGTGGCACCCGCGCGTCGGAACTTGCCACAGCCTTGCCCACAGGGGCAAAGGCTCACACCTTTGACACTATGCAGCAAGCCCGTGAGGCGATACTCAAGGATGCGGGCGATGGGGATGTGGTAATTGTGTTTGGTTCTTTTTACACTGTATCCGGATTTAAATCATTAGCTTAAAGGGAAGCCATTTTGTCCAGTCAGTTTCAAAACCGTTTGGTTGGCACCATAGTGATGGTGGCCTTGGGAGTGATTTTTTTGCCTGACTTGTTGGACGGCAAAAAAGACCGGGTGCAGGAAGAGTTTGCCGAGATCCCATTACGGCCCCAAAACCCGGTGATGAATGCACCGGAGGAAAGCTTCAAGGTGGAAGAACTGGGCAGCCTGGAACTGACTTCCCAGGATACTGACGCCGATGCCGAGCAGACCCAGGCACTGGCGGCTGCTACCACTGATGAGTCGAAAGAGGACAACACGGCATCGTCAAGCCAGGCCTCCAATCCCCCTTCAACCTCGCCCTCAACCCAAAGCGCCAAGGTAAACGACACGCCCAAAGACGAGCCTGTAGTTGCCAAAGCGGTGACGACACCGCCAAAATCTGAGCCCAAAGCCGCGCAGCAAGCCGCCTGGACCTTGCAATTGGGTGCCTTCAGTAACGCCGGTAATGTGGATGCGCTGGTGAAAAAACTGCGCAGCGCCGGCTTCAAGGCTTACACAGTGCCCACCAAGCCCGTTGATGGCAGCCTGACCAAGGTATTTGTTGGGCCTGATGTGTCTCAGTCCAAAATTGAGCGCCTCAAAACCGAAGTGGAAGCCCTTACTCAGCTTAAGGGTAAGGTCATTGCCTACAACCCGCTGGAGCGTTGAGTCAATCGCCCCCGTGGGATTTATTTCGGCAACGGGGGTGAGAATCTTGTCACTCTCTGGTAGAATCGCGCCGATTCGAAAAGCCACCCGGAAAACGACCTTCCATGGTTTGGATTGATTACGCCATTATTTTTATTATCGGACTGTCCACCCTTATCAGTCTGATCCGCGGCTTCGCCAAAGAAGCCATGTCTTTGCTGGTGTGGTTTGCTGCCTTTTTTGTCGCCAGCCAATTCTATGAAGATCTCGCCGTTCACCTGACTCAGCTGCAGGATGAAATGCTTCGTAACGGCGTGGCCATTGCTATTCTCTTTGTAACCACCCTAATCCTCGGCGCCCTGGTGAATTACATCCTGGGCCAATTGGTGGCCAAAACCGGTTTATCGGGTACCGACAGACTCCTGGGTCTGTGTTTCGGTGCCTTGCGCGGCGCACTGATTGTCAGTGCGATTTTGTTTTTCATGGATGCCTTCACCGGCGCTCCCAACACCCCCTGGTGGAAGGAGTCCCGACTGGTGCCCGAATTCGGGGTTGTGATCCAGTGGTTCTTCCACTATCTGGAAAACACCTCAAGCTTCGTACCCAAAATATAAAAATTAGCTAAACAACAGAACATCTTAAAAGAGGACACTCTCCCATGTGTGGTATCGTCGGAATAGTTGGCCATTCCTCGGTTAATCAGACCATCTATGACGCACTGACAGTGCTTCAACACCGTGGTCAGGATGCAGCCGGGATAGTCACGGTAGACAATGACGCGTTCAGGCTCCGTAAGGCTAACGGACTGGTGCGTGATGTGTTTGAACCCAAACACATGCAGCGCCTGCAGGGTAACGCCGGTATCGGCCATGTGCGTTATCCCACCGCCGGGAGCTCCAGCTCCTCAGAAGCCCAGCCGTTTTACGTTAACTCGCCTTTTGGTATTTCTCTGGCCCACAACGGCAACCTGACCAACACTCAGGATCTGTCGGCTCGCCTCAAGCAGCAGCGTCGCCACGTGAACACCACATCGGATTCTGAAGTGCTGCTGAACCTGCTTGCCGATGAGCTGCAGCAGGTGCAGAGCGCCCATCTGAGCGCCGATCAGGTGTTTGATGCCGTGGCCAAGGTGCACGCCCAAACACGTGGTGCTTACGCGGTAGTGGCTATGATTGTTGGTGAAGGTCTGGTGGCCTTCCGTGACCCCAACGGCATCCGCCCGTTGGTGCTCGGTAAAAATGAAACTGCGACCGGCACAGAGTACATGGTGGCCTCAGAGAGTGTGGCCCTGGATGCCGTGGGTTTTGAAGTCATCCGCGATGTTGCGCCGGGCGAAGCCGTATACGTCACCCTCGACGGCCAGCTGTTTACCCGTCAGTGCGCCGAAGCACCGCTGTATTCTCCCTGTATTTTCGAATTCGTTTACTTTGCCCGTCCAGACTCCACCATCGACAAGGTGTCTGTCTACGCCAGCCGTGTAAACATGGGCGCCAAACTGGGTGAGAAAATCAAGAAAGAATGGTATGACAACGACATCGATGTGGTTATCCCCATTCCTGAGACCTCCTGTGATATCGCACTGGAAATTGCCCGTGTGATGGACCTGCCTTACCGTCAGGGCTTTGTAAAGAACCGCTATATTGGCCGTACCTTTATCATGCCTGGTCAGCAAGAGCGTAAGAAGTCAGTACGCCGCAAGCTTAACGCCATCAACACCGAGTTCAAGGGTAAAAATGTGCTCCTGGTGGACGACTCCATCGTGCGTGGTACCACGTCTGAGCAGATCATCGAAATGGCCCGCGAAGCCGGTGCCAAGAAGGTGTATTTTGCCTCGGCCGCACCTGAAATTCGTTTCCCCAACGTGTACGGCATCGATATGCCCACCTCCAATGAGCTGATCGCCCACGGACGTGATGCGGATGAAATTGCCAAGCTGATTGGTGCCGACGGTATCATCTTCCAGGATCTGACTGATCTGGTTGAAGCCGTGCGCATGGAAAACCCTGAGATCAAGCGCTTTGAAACATCGGTATTTGACGGTGATTACATCACCGGCGATGTGACTCAGGCGTACCTCGACCACCTCACTCAGCTGAGAAACGATGATGCCAAGGCAAATCGTAACAGCGACGTGGGCACGAATCTCGAGCTGCACAACGTGTGTCACCCATAATCAGTCACGCCCGGGTGGCTAGCTAGCAGATTTCGGTGAATCAAAACCAGCACTCAGGTGCTGGTTTTTGTTTTTGGGGAATTAATAATTCATACCCACAGGGCCTTGGCAAAACACAGCAGCCAAATGGCAAATAGGCTGGTCATACCCAGCTGCGTCAAGGGCGTGGCCCGCAGATAGTTTACCCCAATCGCGCATAGCGGCAGCATGACCCATGGCAGGTGAGCCGGAGGAAGGCACAGTGCTAATCCAAGGGTTAACAGGGCTGCATATAACAGCCATTGATGGCGAGTAATTGAGACTGAACTTTGCATAGTCAAATCCGGGATGGAGGATATTGGTCATTTGAACTTTGATGAGAATTATTCTCAACTAAATTTACACTGGATCAGGGTAAATCTGACCCTGGCGTTAAGTCGCCGGGATTGCGCGTTGCGTCCGCAGGGGATTTTCGCTACATTTACTGTAAATTCATCCAGTACTTTAAGTTCGAATAGCCTGCCATGATCCTCTATATCGCCGAAAAACCCAGCCTCGGCCGCGCCATTGCCGAAGTGTTGCCCAAACCCCATAAAAAGGGGGATGGCTACATCGAGTTGGGCAACGGCGATTGTGTCACTTGGTGTATCGGCCATTTACTGGAGCAGGCCGAACCTGACGCGTATTCTCCCGAATACAAGCAGTGGCAGCTTGCCCATTTGCCCATCATTCCAGACGAGTGGAAACTCATTCCCCGAAGTTCGGCCAAAAGTCAGCTGGCAGTGGTAAAACGTCTGATTAAGCAGGCATCTTCTCTGGTTCATGCAGGGGACCCGGATCGCGAAGGACAGCTCCTGGTGGATGAAGTGATTTCCCATGCCAAGGTTTCTGCGTCTAAACTGGCATCCACCCAGCGTTTATTGATTTCAGATTTGAACCCCGACGCGGTGCGCCGCGCACTGGGACAGCTTCGCAGCAATAAGGAATTTGTGCCGCTTGCCACATCGGCCTTGGCGCGTAGCCGCGCCGACTGGCTCTATGGCCTCAATATGACCCGGGCTTATACGCTTCAGGGGCGAAAGGTGGGGTATGCCGGTGTCTTGTCCGTTGGTCGGGTGCAAACCCCATTGTTGGGCCTGGTGGTGCGCCGGGATCTGGAAATTGAGCATTTTGAGCCCAAAGACCACTACGAGGTGCTTGCTCACGTCACCACAGACAAGGGCGAGTCTTTTTGCGCCAAGTGGCAACCCAGCGAGGCTTGTCAGCCATACATGGATGAAGAAGGGCGGGTGCTTTCACGCCGCCTTGCAGAAACCGTGGTTAACCGCATTGGCGGTAAGCCTGCACTGGTTGAGCATGTCAGCCATAAAGACAAGAAGCAGGCGCCGCCTTTGCTGTATAGCCTCTCGGCGCTGCAAATTGATTGTGCCAAACGCTTTGGTATGAGTGCCAAAGAGGTGCTGGATACGGCCCAGAGCCTGTATGAGCGTCACAAGCTGATTACCTATCCCCGCTCAGACAGCCGTCATTTGCCTAAAGAGCAGCTCTCATTGGTGCCCGATGTGGTGGCAGCTATAAGCACCAACGCTCCTGAGCTGTTGGAGGGGGCGCCGCCACCCAATTTGCAGCTGGTGTCCAAAGCCTGGGATGACAGCAAGGTGGACGCCCACCACGCCATAGTGCCAACGGGTAAACGTGCGGCGCTGTCGCAGCTTAACCAGCGGGAGCGCCAGCTTTATTTGCACATTGCACGGCAATATTTGGCGCAGTTTTATCCCCATCGCCTTCTGGCAGATACCGAGATACAGCTCATTATCGAAGGCGGCAGCTTTATCGCCAAAGCGTCGGTTGAGAGAGCCGCAGGTTGGCGGGTGTTGTTTCAGGGACGCAATACCGAACAGGACGAGGGAAGAGAGCTACTAGAGACTGATGCCAGCCAAAAGACGCCCCTGCCAGCCCTGAATAAGGGCGATATAGCCCAGTGCAGCCATGGTGAGTTATTGGCAAAGCAAACCCAGCCCCCCAAACACTTTACTGATGCGACCCTGCTCAGTGCCATGACAGGCATTGCCCGTTATGTGAGTTCACCGGACATCAAACGCATATTGAAGGACACGGATGGCCTTGGCACCGAAGCGACCCGGGCCGGGATTATCGAACTCCTCTTTAAACGTGGCTTTTTGGTGCGTCAGGGTAAAAGCATCGTGGCATCCCAAGCCGGGCGGGGCCTAATTGCCAGCTTGCCTGAGGTGGCCACCACAGCGGATATGACCGCCCTGTGGGAGCGTCAGCTCAGTGATATCTGCCAACGTCAGCTGTCCTATAAAGGCTTTATGGCACCACTGGTGTCGGAACTTGAAAAGTTGATTGAGCAGGCCGCTGCCAGTTTGCCCACCGCGCTGGCCGGCGTGACGGCGACAGGGGCCAAACGCGCTTTTAAAGGCAGAGCTGGCAAGGGCAAAGGGCGTGCGCCCGGGTCACGTGCTGGCAGAGGTCGAAAAAGCCGTGCAAGCCAAAAAGGAAAGGCTACAACCTGAAAGCCCAGGCAACGCCAGCCAGATAGCCGATGTGAACTGAAGAACCCAAGAGACGATGTTGAGTGTACGCTGGGATTCATAGCGCATTCACTTCGGTATGAAGCTGGGCAAGACGTAATCTGAGTGGGGATAAGAATCCAATAGGCTTTCAACACCTAATCCCGAAAGGCACTTTCTGCACTTTCTGGACTTTCTGCAGTTTCCGCGCTTTCAGCTCTTGCTCTCACAGTACAGTTCAATGGCAATCAGAGGGACACTGGTAATGGCTCAGCGGCTGCGATATTGATTGGTCTCGGGGTTATAATCGAAGTCAGCCAGCTTGGCGTCCAGTTCAGCTTCCGGCATTCCCAGTTCGTACAAAAGCGATGCCTTGTCCGGGCACTGTAAGCGGAGCTTTTCATTGACTATACCAACGAGGATTTCGGGACTTAACTGCGAAGGATGACGGATTTCCATGGGCGACTCCCATACTGAGGTGCTTGAGTCAGTATCGGGTAAAAAAAGGAGTAAGCCAAGGTCCTGGCTTACTCCACTCAAAAAGCGATAACCAAAAGCGGTTAACACAAACGCTCATAGAGGAGGAACCTTTATGAGTGTGCCAAGTCGGGCTTAAGCCTGACTTAAAATCACCTGAGCGCCGAATGACTAGCGTAAACAGGCGCCGCGATTGATGGCGATGAGGCGATCGAGAATGCGTTCACCATCCATACGAATGCCATTGTGCTCGTACTCTGAGGTCAGCCAATACTTGAGATTGGCCACCTGTTTGGCGGTTTCCAGGCTGTAGTCCATTTCCACAAACATGTCTTCACTGTAAATGGCCGCCGCGACCGGCACGGTATTGTTGGCGAGCACGGCTTTGTCATAGAGTGGCGGCCAATCCGCTTTTGCCGCGAGCAACTCCGCGCATCCTTTCAGTGGTTTGAGGTGTTCAAAGCAGTCGAACATCCAGGGGAAAATCATCTCGCCTGTAAGCAGCAAAGATGCAGGGGGCGGTGCGTCAAACTGCGGATATTCAGCGCGAATCCTGTGCGCCGCCCAATTGGACGCCTGCTGCTGGCAGTAAATGGCCTCATGGAGCACTGCAAAGAGAGGATTGGTGTTGTAATCCAGCATCTGCCCAAAACGCTCGACAAAAAGCGGGTTGATGCACTCCCCTGAGGGCGTGAACTGCAATGCCTGCTCCAGCAGGTAATATACGCCCTCTGGCCCATCCTCCATCCCCAGATGTATCCCCAGCAGCTGTAACATCTGCGGTGTTAATTGCTGTCCAGACGGTAATAATACCGGGTGCTCAAGCAGGTATCGGTGCAAATCAGCAAGTAATGAGGCCGCATCCGGGAAGCGTTGATGGAAGTCGCGATTCTTCTGCAATACCCGTTTATAGGTCGCCCGGTAAACCTCGTCGGCACTGCGCTCAAGGGGGGGAATACCACCTGTGATATAGGCTTCTTTCAGGCCATGGGCGGCAACGCTCAAGTACCTGAGCACACAAAAGCCGCCAAAACTCTGGCCGAGAATGGTCCAGGGTGTATCGGGGCTTAAGATGGCGCGAATCGCTTCTGCGTCTCTGATAATGTTATCGGCACGGAAGTGACTGAGATAGTCGGCTTTCCCTGCATCATCCAGATGTGCAAGGCTTGTGGCGTTTACAGGGGAGGACAGCCCTGTGCCGCGCTGATCGAGCAGCAGCACCCGATATTCTGTCAGCGCCCGTTTTATCCAGCCACTGTGACTGACCGGGCGCTGGGCGGCAAAGCCGGGGCCGCCCTGGAAATACACCAGCCAGGGCAACTCCAGATGTTGCTTATCCTTGTGTACCAGGGTACGGGCAAAGACGTTAATGGTGCCTTTTGAGCTGTCCTGGTAATCCAGGGGCAGGGTAAAGGTAAGCTTTTCCGCAATCATCTGTGGAAGGGTGGAGGTTGACGCTGTGGCATTGGGGTGTTTGCTTGAAACAGACATGGGCAGGACTCATTGGCTGGCATCTTGTTGCGGATTGTATACAAATGCCTCTGTCTGGCAAGTCATCAATCTTGCCAAAGCCCTATCAAGATCAATTTCTGCCCGGGAAAACTGGCACACAATGGCTAGAATCACTTAATCTAGCGCCCAAAATACAAAAGAGAATGCGACTATGAAATACCAGATAATTCCCGTGACGCCTTTTCAGCAAAATTGCACTCTCATTTGGTGTGAAAACACCCGCAAGGCTGCGGTGGTTGACCCGGGAGGAAACCTCGAGCGGATTTACGAGGCGCTGGAAAAACATGGACTGACATTGGATAAAATTTTGCTGACCCATGGCCACATAGATCATGTGGGCGGCGCTGCCAAACTGGCCAAGGAAACCGGCGTCGCCATTGAAGGCCCCCATGTTGATGATGCCTTCTGGTTGGAAAACCTGCCCCGTCAGAGCCAAAACTTTGGCTTTGCCCATTGCGATGCCTTCGCCCCGTCCCGTTTCCTCGAGGAAGGCGAGAGTCTGCACATTGGCGATGTAGCCCTGGATGTGGTGCATTGTCCAGGGCATACGCCCGGACACCTGGTGTTTTTCGAACCCGTCACCAAGTTGGCCCTGGTGGGGGATGTGCTATTTCGTGGCTCCATTGGCCGAACCGACTTCCCCGGCTCAGACCACAAAGCACTCATCAATTCCATCACCACCAAGCTTTGGCCACTGGGTAAAGAGGTGGCCTTCATACCCGGCCATGGTCCCATGTCTACCTTTGCCGAAGAGCGGGCTCATAACCCCTTTGTGGCCGATCAGCTGCTGGGTTAACGCATCATTATCCCCATCGTGGCTTCGTGAGATTGATGTTATCGGAGCCACTGATTCTTTGTCTCTTCCCCCAGTCCATTCATTGTCTGTCGGCGGCAGCCTCTTCTGACTAAGCAGTGATGCATATTTGGTAATTTAATTACACTTTTTGGAACCAGATCAGTTTTTCACACTGCAGTTTGCCTTATTGTTAGCGCCATAACACAAAGACAACGGGGTCCAACTATGTTTGAACGATTGCCAGTGGCGCTGGCCGCCGGTTTGCTTGCTGCCTTATGGGTGGCGGTATCCGGCCAACTTTCCTGGGTAACCTGGGTGGGGTTTCTGGGATGCAGTGCTTATTTTGCCCAAGGGGAACTGAGCCCGCGAGGCGTCATGTCCACCTGGGCTACCACCCTGTCGGGGGTGTTCTGGGCCTGGCTTATTCTCCATGGCGCTGAAGTGCTGACCATGGGGTACAGTGCAGCCATCCTCACCGGCATAGTGACTGCGTTTATGTGCCTGCAGGCCAGTAAACGCCTGCTCGCCTTTATTCCCGGTACCTTTTTGGGTTGCTGCGCCATGTTTGCCTTAAATGGCGATTTCCTGGTGGTGTTGCCGCCGCTACTCGTGGGTGCGGTAATGGGATACGCCATGAGTCTTCTCTCTGGCTTGCTGGCTCGCTACATGCCAGTTGCTGTAACAGAGTGAGCCTCACATTCTGATGATTTAACATTGCCATGGCGAAATACGCAGCTTGGCTCAGGTCCGCCCGGTCACCATCTATACTTACCCATGACCGGGAACGCTGACCGGGCCGGAGAATAATCAATGAAACAAATAACCTTTCGTAAAATTGATGCGATTCTGATCAAATTCAGTCTTAACGGTAAATTTTGGTTGGTATGCTCCATGGTGGCTGCCATCACAGCCATTGTGGCGCTGGCGAATTATCGCCTGCAGGTAACAACCATAGAATCCGCCAGTGAAGCACGGGTCAGCGCAGCACTCGATGCCTATGCTGAAGTCGCCCGGGCCAACAATCTGCAGGGGGACGCGCTCTCGGCATTTGCCGCACGCCACGGTTTGTCACAGTCGGGCCAGAGCGGGCGCAAAGGCAACACAGTGACGGCAGTGACCAACCTGGGCGGCTCGCCGCTGGCGCTTAGCCGCAACGTGGCTGAATGGGAGAGTGAGTCCCGCAGCGATGCCGGTATGATGCTCTGGTGGGCCGCTCTGGGATTGCTGCCGCTGTTTCAGCTCAGCTACTGGATGTCCACTTCCCTTGGGGGCGGCCTCTGGGATATGTACATGGCCATCAAGCGCTTGGCAGATGGCGACCTGACCCAGCGTCTGAATTTTTTCGGCACCGATGACTTCAGCCTTATTGCCCGGGAAATTGACCGCTGCGCCGACAACATGAGTGATATGCTTTCTGCTATTCGTAATAACGCCGACACCCTGAAACGCGCATCCTCGGCATTTTCCAATCAGGCCCAAAGCAGTGACAGTCTCGCCAGACGGCAACACGAGTTTCTCGATTCAGTGGCGGTGGCCATGTCGCAGATGACGTCGGCCATTGAAGAAGTTTCCGCCAACGCCTCGGCCACCTCCACCCAAACCCGCTCCAACGCAGGGGCAGTAAAAGAAAGCCAAAAACGTATCACCAATACGGTATCCGGCATTGCCGAGCTCTCCGGCAAAATAGGGGATGCATCGTCGTCGGTGGATGCGCTGTCACGTGAAGCGACCGAGATCAGTGCCGTGGTCACAGTGATTGACAGCATCTCAGAGCAAACCAATCTGCTTGCTCTGAATGCGGCCATTGAGGCTGCCCGTGCAGGAGAGCAGGGAAGGGGCTTTGCGGTGGTCGCCGATGAAGTCCGTACCCTGGCGGGCCGCACCCAACAGGCGACCGTGGAAATTCAATCCATGATTGAAAGTCTGCAATCCGGCAGTAAGGCGCTGTCTGGTATTACCGGCGATATTGTCAGCCGGGCAGAGCAGGGAAAGAGTGCGGTTTCGCTGGTGGGTGAGGATGTGGGCAATATCGCAGACTCCATCAATCAGGTGTTTGACATGGCAAGCCATATAGCCGCATCGGCCGAAGAGCAGAGTGTCGCGTGCCGTGAGATTGCATCGCAGCTTGCTGAAATCAGAAACCAGTCGGGCGTTATCAGTGACAATGCGCACAATGCTCTGGAGTTGGCCCATGAACTGGCACAGGCCTCGGTGGCGTTGACGGATATCCTGGGTCAGTACCGCACCTGATGACAGATATCTGTGTCAGCATCGGTTCTGTTGAACGAGTATTAGTGCTTGAACGCTGGCATAAATTCAGTAAGAGGTATAAAAAAAGCGCCGTTTATCGGCGCTTTTTTTGGTGAACAGCCAGGGCTTACTCGAACTCGCTCCAGACGGGGGCGTGATCCGATGGCTTTTCCATGGCGCGAATATGGTAATCCACACCAGACGCAACCAGCCGGCCTGTGAGTGATCTGGTTGTCATGATCACATCGATACGCAGCCCGCGGTTATCATCAAAGCCCTTGCTGCGGTAATCGAACCAGGAATAGGTGGCGTCTTTTTCGGGGTGCAGTACCCGGAAGCTGTCGTCAAATCCCCAGTCTTTCAGGGTTTGCAGCCACTCGCGCTCTTCCGGCAGGAAACTGCACTTACCGGTTCTGAGCCAGCGTTTGGCATTGTCCGGACCAATGCCTATGTCCAAATCCAACGGAGATATGTTGATATCCCCCATGATGATGATGTCATCATCGCAGCTGTAGGATTCGGTCAGGAGGCGCTGGAGATCGGCATAAAACTTACGCTTGGCCGGAAACTTGATTTCATGATCCCGGCTCTCACCCTGGGGGAAGTAGCCGTTCATCACGGTAAGCATGCGGCCGTTTGGCAGACGGAATTTTCCGATGATCATCCGTCTTTGGGCATCTTCTGCATCCCATGGGAAACCCTTTTCCACGGATTCGGGTTCAACCTTCGACAGCAGCGCCACACCGTAATGGGCCTTGCCACCATGGTAATAAACCTTGTAACCCATGGCCTCGACATCGGCGAGGGGAAAGGCTTCGTCGTGTACCTTGGTTTCCTGCAGGCCGATGATATCAGGCGCCTGGGTATCAATCAGCGCTTGAAGTTGATGCAGGCGCGAACGCAGGCCATTGATGTTAAAGGAAATGACCTTCATCAGGGCAACACTCGCTTAAATGGTTTTACGATCACCTTTTCATACACGCCTGCGGCAATGTAAGGATCGGCATCGGCCCAGGCCTGGGCGAGCTCCAGTGATTCAAATTCGGCCACTACCAGAGAGCCGGTGAAGCCCGCTTCACCTGGATTATCGCTGTCGATAGCCGGGTGTGGACCGGCAATCATCAGGCGACCTTCATCGGCCAGTTCCTGCAGGCGCGCCAGGTGTGCTGGACGGGCGGCAAGGCGTTTTTCGAGACTGTTGGTAACGTCCTGGGATGAAATCATGTACCACATTATTTGAGTTCCTTCTTTTTATCTTCGGGAAGATGTTTGAACAGGTAAACCACGGTAAGCAGTGTGTTCACCAGGGTGGCGGCGGTCAGCCCGAATACCTTGAAGTTCACCCAGGTTTCCTGGGACAGGCTGAAAGCCACATAGATGTTGATAAGCCCACAGGCGACAAAAAACAGCACCCAGTACCAGGTGAGTCTGGCCCAAATCTTATCGTCTACCGGCATTTCCTGACCGAGCATGGATTTGAGAATGGGCTTCCCCAGAAACTGCCCGGCAATGAGAGCGATGGCGAACAGGGCATAAACTATGGTCACCTTCCACTTGATAAAGGCATCATCGTGGAAAATCAGGGTAGCGGTACCGAAGCTGGCCACCAGGGCAAAGGTGATCAGGTGCATTTTTTCGATTTTTTTATACAGCGCATAGGTGGCGATGAGCTGGATAAGCGTCGCGACAATCAGGGCGCCGGTGGCGGCATAAATATCAAAAAACTTGTAAACGGCGAAAAAGACCAGAAGCGGTAAAAAATCGAGCAGCTGTTTCATGGCGTCCTGTGAAGTCCGAAAGTGTAAGCCTTTGACGGCCGGTAAGCTTGTGTTGTGCCGTCAGCGAGAAACCGAGTGTAACATGGGGATTGGCCGCTGGGTATGGCACTTTACCCGCTGGTGAAACCCAGCTCACACCTCTATAATGGCCGCCCGCCCCAGCAGGGGTTTTGATCTTGTGGATGTGTGTTTTGCGTAAGTGGTTGAAAGGCATCGCGGCCGTAAAATTTGCCCTGATTGTGCTGCTTGGGCTGTCCATTTGGTCCACACGTATCCCAGATATTGCCTACCATCCTGTTTTGCCAGAACAGTCCCTCGCCAATTTCCACGTCATCGAATTCAATGATGACGGCGAGATGCATCTGCCCGCCCAGTTTGATGCGCTCAAGGCTCGTCTAAGGACGACGCCGGGTTCAGACCTGCTGATTTTTATCCACGGCTGGCACCACAATGCAGCGCCAAATGACGATAACTTTGTCGCCTTTCAGCGTTTTTACCAACAGATGTCGGCGACTAAACCGTCGCTGCTGGGTCTCTATATCGGTTGGCGCGGCGATCAGTACGACCCCTTTTGGCTTGACGGCTCTGACGACCCCGACAGCGTGGTTGAGCCGCTGGACTTTCCCACCATATTCACCAGCAAACGCGTGGCAAAGCGGGTAGGAGAACATGGCGTCAGGCCGTTATTGGCTGAGCTCGACACCCTCGCGGATGAAGGTATCCTGGGACGCTATACCCTGATAGGCCACAGCCTTGGTGGCGTGGTGGCGCTCCATGCCCGCAAGCAAAGCCTGCTGGAGAATCTGGCAAAGGGGCAGGGGCAGCGGCATCTTACCGTGCTGCTTAATCCCGCGGCCTCCGCCAGGGAATATCAACCGCTGGATAAATGGCGTAGCCCAGACAATGCCGGGCCAGCCATGCTGGTGCTGCAGTCCAAAACGGATTTTGCTGTGCTGGAGGCCTTCAATTGGCTCAAGGAAGGAGAGCGCGCCGTGGGCAACTCCTGGGCTATTACCCACGATATTGACCCCTGTCCGGGGCGAGATTGCAGCCGCACACTCGTTCTTCCCAAGGCGCTGCAGGACCACGATGCCAAACCCGGCTGTATGCAGGTGCTGGATGGCCCTGGCTGGAAGATCCGCGCCCGTCTGCACGCCCGAAAAACGGTGCAAAGCTGTGAGGATGCCAACCGTCAGGCAGTATGGGTGCTGTCGGTTGCCGATGGGGTGATTGCCGGTCATAACGGTATCCTGACCGAAGTACAGGGCGTTGCACTGGCGGCCGCTTTGGATAATTGGCAAAGTGCCTGGCAAGGGGCAGCCCACACAGCCTCAATATCAGACCCCATCACACCCGAGTCACCGCTTTTGCTTGAGCCCCATTCAGCTTCTGAACCCCAAGCTGACAGTAACCACACGGGAGTTCCTGCGTCGAAATAAGCTTGAAAGCATGCCCGGCACTTAAGGCTCAGCTGCGGGTAAAAATCAATGGCCACATTCAGTGGCCATTGATTGGGAAGATTTACAGCTTACTCTGACAGCCGGTTTCTCAGAGATGTCACTTACGGCTGCCAGTCATTTGCATTCACAGCTGAAGCTACAACCCCAAAGCTTTTGATACTGCAAAGGGTCGCATTTTCGTGGGCAATGATGCTTTTGGCATCCAGATGCGCCTTGTCTGCTGTGGTGTGCGCATCGCTGATAAGGTCCACGGGATATCCCAGCGCCAGGGCGCGTCTCACCGTGGTATCAACGCAAAACTCACTGGCATAGCCGCATATTGCCAGTGCATCCACATCCAGTTCATCCAGTAAGGCCTTAAGCCCGGTTCCCTGAAAACTGTCCGGGGTGGTTTTACCGACGAAGTAGTCGTTTTCGTCCTGAATAAGACCACTCACCAATTGCCAGCCCTCTGTGTCGCGGGCGATGGGGGTGCCTGGCTGTTCATGCTGGATAAAGATAACCACAGCGCCTTTTGCGCGGGCAGTTTGGGTTAACTGGTTGATACGCTGGATGATATTGGCGGAATCGAATGGCGGCGTGGCGCCTTCAAAAAGCAGTTGTTGAACATCTATCACTAGCAGTGCCTTGGCCATGGGCCACTCCTTAGCTGCTGCTTCGGCATTGAGCCGAATGGTGCCGGATAGACTAAGTTGTATTTCAGCTGACACTGAGAGTCAACCTTCCCGGCATTGCTGCCTGAAAAATCAATCTATTGCAGTTGCATTTGTCTCCATTGCCACGGCATCTTCACCGCTGCGCTGAATACCTGCAAGAAAAAAACAGCGGGCAAGCCCGCTGTGTAGATTGTCTTCCCCCTTCTTATGAGGGAAACCTGCGTGTTTCAGCGCCTCAGGTGGCAGCCTTCATGGCGCTGGCAAAGGATTTGAGCTCTGCCAAGAGCTTAGGCATGTCGTCTTTCAAGGCGTCAATACGCTTGACCACGGCGGAGCCGGAAATGGCACCGGCGGCGCCCGCGGCGATCGCTTCCTTAACCTGTGAGGGTTCGGCAATGCCAAAGCCCAGCAGTGGTGGCGGCGCATTGAATTCCTTCAGGGCCGACAGCACAGAGTCCAGAGGCATACCTGCCTTGTTATCGGCACCTGTCACTCCGGCGCGGGACAGGAGGTAGGTGTAACCTTCGCCAAGTGACGCCACCAGACGCAGGGTATCGGTGTCGGCATTGGGGGGCGCAATAAAAATCGGTGCTATGCCTTCGGCCCTGGCGGCGGCAACGAAAGGCGCCGACTCTTCTGCAGGCACATCGGCAATCAGCACTGAGTCCACTCCGGCGGCCTTGGCGCGGCGGTAAAACGCCTCTATGCCGTTGGCAAACACCAAATTGGCGTACAGTAAGAGACCGATGGGCAGCTCAGGATACTTGGCGCGGATTTGTTCAATCATCCTGAAACAGGTGTCCGGCGTAGTACCGGCGGCCAGGGCGCGGATATTGGCACCCTGGATCACAGGACCATCGGCGAGGGGGTCGGAGAAGGGAAAACCCAGCTCCAGACAATCGGCGCCGCCTTCGACCAGGGCATCAATAATCGCGAGACTCTCCTCAATGCCCGGGTCCCCCAGGGTGACGAAAGGCACGAAGGCGCCCCGTGATTCGGCTTTTAATCGGGCAAAGGCGTTTGAATATCGGTTCATGGCAGTACTCCTTATGCGCTGGCCTTGCCGTCTAAGATGTCAGATACGGTGAAAATGTCTTTATCGCCGCGGCCAGAGAGATTGACCACAATGATTTGCTCTTCGGTGGCGTCTTTGGCCAGACGCAGTGCGTAGGCCAGTGCATGGGCAGACTCCAGCGCCGGAATAATACCTTCGCTGCGGGCAAGCAGCTGGAATGCTTCCAGCGCCTCGTCATCGGTGGCCGACTCATAGGTGGCGCGGCCAGTGGCATTGAGGTAGGCGTGCTGCGGTCCCACGGAAGGGAAGTCCAGACCGGCAGAAATCGAATAGGACTCTTCAATCTGGCCATGCTCATCCTGCATCAAGGGGGCTTTCATGCCAAAGAAGATACCCGTCTTGCCATGCTTGAGCGGCGCACCGTGCATTGGGGTATCAATGCCCTTACCGGCCGGCTCCACCCCAATCAGTTTCACCGAAGGCTCGTCAATAAAGTCGGCAAACATACCGATGGCGTTGGAGCCGCCACCCACGCAGGCGATAACCGCATCCGGCAGGCGGCCTTCTTTTTCCAGCATTTGGGCTTTGGTTTCGGCGCCAATCATGCGCTGAAACTCACGTACTATGGTGGGGAAGGGATGCGGCCCTGCTGCTGTACCCAGTAGATAGTGGGCGCGATCGTAGCTGCCGGACCAGTCGCGCATGGCCTCGTTACAGGCATCCTTGAGGGTGGCCGAGCCGGAGGTGACCGGGATAACCTCGGCGCCCATCAAGCGCATACGAAATACATTGGGGCTCTGGCGGGCCACGTCTTTGGCGCCCATGTACACCTTGCACTTGAGCCCCAACAGGGCGCAGGCCAGCGCTGTGGCCACACCATGTTGTCCGGCGCCTGTCTCGGCAATAATCTCTTTTTTGCCCATGCGTTTGGCGAGCAATGCCTGACCGAGTACCTGATTGGTCTTGTGGGCACCGCCGTGCAGCAGATCCTCACGCTTTAAGTAAATCTTCACCCTGGGATTGGGAGACAGATTGCGGGTCAGGGTAAGCGCCGTGGGACGACCGGCGTAGTTCTTCAACAGGTCGTGGAATTCTTTTAAAAACTCGGGGTCTTGCTGTGCCTCGACAAAGGCGGTTTCCAGCTGCTTCAGCGCCGGCATCAGAATCTGCGGCACGTACATGCCGCCGTATTCGCCGAAGTAGGGATCGAGTTTCAGCTCGCTCATTGTGTCTCTCCAAAGTCAGTCAATCTGCTATGGCGGCGTTACCACCAAAAATTCTGTTCGGTTAAGTGTTTGTCAGTAGTTGCGAAGGCGGGCAAAGGCCTGTTCGATAAGCGCAGCAGACTTGATGCCGGGCGCCTCTTCCAGCCCTGAATTAAAGTCCAGCCCCAAAAAGCCCTGCTTGGCGGCGGTAGTGGCGTTATTTGCATCGAGACCTCCGGCCAGCATGGCCCGGTGTTTGTCTGCAAGATTCAATTGCCAATCAAAACACACACCTGTGCCGCCAAAGCCAGCACTGTTTTTGCTGTCATACACAATGCGGTTTGCCCCATGGGGGATGGCGGATGCCTTGTCTGCTTCAACGGCCACAGCTTTCCAAATCTCACAGGCCTCGGTTAACTCCTGTGATAAACGTGCGCGGAGGCTTTCGATATAGGCTTCATCTTCCTGGCCGTGCAGCTGCACCGCCGCGAGTCCCAACGTCTTGGCAAGGCTGGCAACTTTGGCGATCGCTTCATCCACAAACACGCCCACCAGTGCCAGAGGCTGGCTTGCCGCGCGATTGAATGCGCTCAGGGCCTGTGCTTTTTCTGCTGTTACGCAGCGGGGGGATTTTGCGGCAAAAATCAGCCCGCCATATACGGCACCGGCGTTGGCGGCGGCCTCAATATCCGTTTCCCGGGTCAGGCCGCAGACCTTGTTTTCACCGTAGATCAGGCGTCGACAGGCCAAATCCAGGTTCGATTCCGCCATCAGGGAACTGCCCACCAAAAATCCCTGCACCAGGGGGGCGAGGCGCTTTACCTGTTCGTGGGTGTAAATGCCGGATTCGCTGATGACCAGGGTATCGGCAGGGATGTGAGGCGCCAGCGCTTCTGTAGTGGCAAGATCTGTGCTCAAGTCACGCAAGTTTCGGTTGTTGATGCCAATAATAGGGGCTTTCAGGGCGATGGCGCGGCCGAGCTCATCGTCGTTGCTCACTTCGGTGAGTACGTCGAGCTGATATTTGGCGGCTTCGGCAGCAAGCAGCCGGTAATCGTCGTCATCCAGTACGCTCAGCATCAGCAGTATGGCATCGGCGCCCTGATGGGCCGCAAGCCTCACCTGATAGGTCGAGATAAAAAAGTCTTTGCACAGCACCGGCTGGGAGACGGCGGCGCGTACCCGCGGGATATAGTCCATGTCGCCCTGAAAAAACTGCTCATCCGTCAGTACCGATATGCCCGCAGCGTAGCGGCTGTAAATGCTGGCGATGGCCACAGGATCAAAATCGGCACGAATGAGTCCTTTGGATGGACTGGCTTTTTTACATTCCAGAATAAAACCTGCGTTGGGTGCTGCCAGCGCCTGATAGAGGCTGCGGTCAGAGATTTTCGGCGCGAGGCTGGCTTCCGGGAATCGCTGCTTGAGGGCATCGATATGGGCATATTTGGTTTCGATAATCTTAGTTAACACATTGCTCATGTATCTTAATTCCTTACGCCTTGTGCTGCTGACTCATGGCGGCGAGGCCAATCAGTTTTTCATATGCCTTGCCGGAGGCGAGGGTGTCAATGGCAAGCTTAAATCCTGCCTGGGGCGTGTCGGCGAGCCCTGCCACATAGAGGGCACAGCCTGCGTTAAGCGCCACGGCATCCCGGTGGGCGGCCTTACCTTCGCCTTTTAAAATGGCAGCGGTGATGAGCGCATTGTCCTCTGGATTACCGCCTTCAAGCTCAGTCACCTGCACTGGTTCAAGCCCAAAATCCTGTGGCGACAGCGTGTAATTGACAAGTTCACCGTTCTTGAGTTCACAGACCTGGGTTGTGCCATGGAGCGCGACTTCGTCCAGCCCTTCTCCATGTACCACCATGGCCCGTTTTACCCCAAGGGCGCAGAGCACCTCGGCAATGGGACGAACCAGAGATGCACTGTACACCCCCAGCAGCATAAAGTCGGGATGGCTTGGATTAATCAGGGGGCCGAGCACATTGAACAGGGTGCGGGTGGCGAGCTTTTGCCTTACCGGTATGGCATGTTTTACCCCGCCGTGGTAATGGGGGGCAAAGAGAAAACAGATACCCAGCGCTTCAAGACAGTCGGCGGCGGTTTTTGGCGTCATGGTCAACTCAATGCCGAACTGACCGAGCAGATCAGACGAGCCAGACTTGGACGACACGCTGCGGTTACCGTGTTTGGCCACCTTGGCGCCGGCCGCGGCCGCCACAAAGGTTGCGGTGGTGGAGATATTGATGGTGTTGAAACCGTCACCGCCGGTGCCGACGATATCCAGAATGCCGCCATCAAGTGCGGGCCGTGGGAAGGGATTGGCCGCTTCGCGCATGGCATCGGCCGCGCCGCTGATTTCATCGATGGTTTCGCCCCGCACCTTGAGGGCCATCAAAAGCGCCGCAATGGTGACCTCATCAAGCTCGCCCCTTACCAGCGCGGCAAAGAGACACTTGGCTTCGTCTCGGGACAAGGGGTTGCCGCCGTAGGCCTTATCGAGAAGTTGTCTGATGTCCTTGCTCATTGCTGATCTCCTTTGGCGCCCATGCCGGTCAGGTATTGCAGGCTTTGCACCAGCAAGGTACTGCCAAGGGTAGTCAGAATCGATTCAGGGTGAAACTGAAATCCCAGGGCCTTGTCTTCTTCGTGGAGAACCGCCATGGGCATGCCTTCGGTGGTGGCAATGACCTTGAGGGAGTCAGGCACCTCTGTGGCCACCAGACTGTGATAGCGTGCCACCGGTAAGGGTGATGGCAGGCTACGGAAAATCCCCTGACCGTTATGAGCCGTGGGGCTCGCCTTGCCGTGTACCACGCTGGGAGCGCGCTCTACCTTGCCGCCGTAGTGTTCCACCAACGCCTGATGACCCAGACAAATTCCCAGGATGGGCAGTTTTCCGGCCACCAGTTTAATCAGCGCCATCATGCAGCCTGCTTCGTGTGGTGCGCCTGGGCCGGGGGAGAGCACCAGTGCGGTTTGAGGCTCGGCCAGTAACTTGGCTGCCAGCTGCTGTGGGTCAACGTCGTTGCGGTAAATCACCACTTCAAAATCCAGGGCGCGGAATTGGTCGACCAGGTTGTAGGTAAAAGAATCGAAGTTATCGAGTAAATAGAGTTTCACAGGCCACCTCCCAGTTTGATGGCAGAGATCACTGCCTGTGCTTTTTGACGGGTTTCGTCGGCCTCAGCCTGGGGATCTGAGTCATACACCACACCGGCACCGGCCTGAATATGGGCAACGCCGTCTTTCACAAAGGCCGAGCGAATGACGATACAGGTATCCATGTCGCCGGTGGCGGACAGGTAACCCACTGCGCCCCCATAGCTGCCCCGGCGGGTCATTTCGGTTTCGCGGATAAGCTGGGAGGCTCTAACCTTGGGGGCTCCTGTGAGCGTGCCCATATTCATACAGGCCTGATAGGCATGGAGGGCATCGAGATCCTGCCTCAGTTGGCCTGTGACCCGGCTGACCAGGTGCATCACGTGGCTATATCGGTCGACCTTCAGCAGCTCTGCCACCTTGCGGGTACCGCTTTGGCTGATGCGGGCAATATCATTTCGGGCCAAATCGACCAGCATCAGGTGCTCTGAGAGTTCCTTTTTATCGAGGCGCAGTTCCAGCTCGATGCGGCCATCCAGATCGTGGTCTATGTTGCCACTGGCATCTTTGCCGCGTTTGCGGGTGCCGGCGATGGGGTAAACTTCCACCTGATTGCTGCCGGCATCGTATTTCAGTGCGCTCTCGGGTGAGGCGCCAAAGAGGGTGAAATCGCTGCTGCGAAAATAAAACATGTAAGGACTTGGGTTGGTTTTACGCAGTGCTCTGTAAGCACCCAGAGTATTGGGGCAGGGCAGGCTGAAGCTTCTTGACGGCACCACCTGAAAAATATCGCCTGCGATGATGTGCTCTTTCAGGGCGTTCACCGCGTCTTTAAAGTCTTCGTCACTGATGCTGACGCTGGCCTCGACATTCACCGGTTTGAGGGCTTTAACCGGGCGGGGGCGATTGGCGATGGCCTCTATCACCTTGGCGCGGCGCTTGAGTTCATCTTCTATGAAGGGTGATATTTGCCCGTCGGTGGAAAAGGCCGACAAGACCAATTCGGCCTGTTTGGCCTTGTGGTCCACAAGCACCAGGGTGTCGGCGAGATAAAAGAGATAATCCGGGCAGGTGTTGGCGCCGTCCCGTGCTTTGGGCAGGGGCTCAACGGTATCAATCAAATCGTAGGCCAGTACGCCGCCGAGAAAGAGATCTTCAAAGGCGACCTTGCCACCCATATGGATATGCTTGAGCAGTGCTCGCAGACCATCCAGGGGCGAGGTGGACTTTAGCCTGGCATCTTCATCCAGCAGGCCGGTGTCACGTGTTAATGTCACTGCAAGATGGTTGGTCTCATGCAGTTCGCAGTTAAAAAAACCGGCGATGGCGGGCAGCAGCACCCGGCCGTTGTCATCCAGCGCGGTAAATTCCAACCGATAGCCCTGGGCGGCAATTTTCAGGGCCGCGTGGGTCATGATGATGCTTTTGAGGTTCTCTTTGCTGTCGATTTCAGCCGATTCCAGCAAGAGAGTGTGGTGGGCATCCTGAGTCAGGCTCTCGTAGAGCGCCAGAGGGTCATCCTGGTAAGGCAAGGGCTGCTTGGTCAACTTGCCTGTGGCCAGCTTTCCCTCTGCCTTGGCATCAAACGCCTGTTGTGTCATCCGGTTATCCTTCAAGTTTTTGTGCCGCTTTTCCCCGGGCCAGATGCAAAAAGGCCCGCTTAGTGCGGGCCTTTTCGATGAATCTTGTGTCTGTTAAACGCACACCAAGCTTCACACCACCCGCGTATTGGGGAAGTGCCACCACCAGTTGATGAAAGAAGCAATGATTGGATTCATGTTGCGTTTATCTTGTGAAATTCGTTGTTGGCCTATAGAAAAACCCAGGCGGTGGGGATTGTCAATTGAATATTTATCATAATCTATGCGAACTCACTGATTTGGCCATCGATTGGGGGCGGGAAGGGCTGAAAGTTTGGGGCGCTTTTCATAATGCTTTCAAGTAGAATAAGCCCATGAACGATGAAAATTATTTGGTTGATCTCCACTGCCACACCACAGCCTCCGACGGACAACTTTCACCCTCGGATGTGGTTACACGCGCCATCGAACGCGGCGTGAATCTGCTGGCAATTACCGACCACGACACCCTCGATGGGCTTGAAGAGGCACACGGCGCCAACAATGCGTCGCAGTCGCCGCTCGAACTGGTTGACGGGGTGGAAATATCAACCCGTTGGCACAGTTACGATATCCACATAGTGGCGCTGCAGGTGGACCGGCATCATCCTGAGTTGCAGGCGTTTCTCGCACGGCAACGGGAGCTTCGGGAAGTCCGTGCCCGTGAAATAGGCAATCGTCTGGCCAAGGCCGGTATCGAAGGCACCTTTGAAGCGGCTAAGGCGTTGGCCGGAAACGCGGCTGTCAGCCGTGGCCATTATGCCAGGGTGCTGGTTGAACGGGGCATTGCCGCGGATATGGCCGGGGTATTCAAGCGCTTTCTGGCCCGCAACAAAACCGGCTATGTGCCCAACAACTGGGGCGATATGGCCTCGGCCATTGCGATTGTTCATCGCGCTGGGGGTGTTGCCGTACTTGCCCACCCCAGTGGCTATAAAATGTCGGCCAAGTGGCTGAAAAAGTTGGTGCGGGAGTTTAAAGAAGCCGGCGGCGATGCCATGGAAGTGGTGCTGGGGCAGCAAACATTGGAGGACAGGGCCAATTTGGTGGCGCTGTCCCATCTCAACGGCTTGTACGGCAGCCTGGGCAGCGATTTTCATTTTCCCGGCAGCTTTGTCGAGCTGGGTAAAAATCTTTACCGACCACAGGGCGTAACCTGGGTCTGGCAAACCGAACTCTGGGGGACGAGGGAATGAGTCAATTTTTTTATGTGCATGAGGTGAATCCTCAAAAACGCCTGATAGATCAGGCGGTCAATATTCTCAGAAGCGGTGGCGTGATTGTGTATCCCACCGACTCGGGCTATGCCCTTGGTTGCCTGATTGGCGATAAAAACGCCATGGAGCGTATCGTGCGAATTCGTCAGATGGAGCAGGACCATCACTTCTCCTTGATGTGCAGAGACTTGTCTGAAATTGCGACCTACGCCAGAGTCGAAAATCAGGCCTTTCGCCTGGTGAAACACTGCACGCCCGGGCCTTACACCTTTATTTTCAAGGCCACCAAAGAAGTACCGCGCCGTTTACAAAACGACAAGAAGAAAACCATTGGTATCCGTGTGCCCGACAACGTGATAGCCCTGGCACTGCTCGAAGCGCTCGGCGAGCCTTTGATGTCCACCAGTTTGGTGATGCCCGGTCAGGAGTTTGCCGAATCGGATCCTGAACATATCCGCGACCTGCTCGAACACCAGGTGGAGGCCATTCTCAATGGTGGTTACCTTGGTGAGAGCCCGACCACGGTGGTGGACATGTCCGAAGACACCTTCGAGGTGCTCAGGGAAGGCGCCGGGGATATCAGTCCGTTTCTGTAAGAAGGCGCGCCCCGACTGTGTTGCTTTCACGCGGCGTTGCTTTTAAGAAGAGCTGTTTTCGGGTATAATCGCGCGCTTTCGTGTCCGATATCGGGTACGGCGCTGCAAACCGTGAGAATTGAGTCTCTTACGCATTGTAAAAGCTCGGTTTTTTGGTAAGAGGTTGGCCTTTGGGTAGCCTGGAGGACGGATGCAAGGCATTCAGCAAAGTTTGCCACTTGCGGTGGTTCGTGGGGAGCCCGTCAGGGAGTTGCCCGTCGATCTCTTTATCCCACCGGAAGCGCTTGAGGTGTTCCTGGAGGCTTTTGAAGGTCCGCTCGACTTGCTGCTTTACCTTATCCGAAAGCAAAAGCTCGATGTGATAGAACTGCCCCTGACCCTGATAGCGGCTCAGTACCTGGAGTACATCCGATTGCTGACCGATGCGCGGATTGAGCTTGCTGCCGATTACCTGGTGATGGCGGCAACCCTGGCGGAAATTAAGTCGCGACTGCTGTTGCCCAAAATGGCGGTGGAAGACGACGAGGAAGAAGATCCGCGGGTTCGGCTTATCAAGCAGCTCAAGGCCTATGAGGCGATTCGTGAGGCGGCTTTTAAGCTCGACGAACTGCCGCGGCTCGAGCGTGATGTACATCAGGCCCGCGCTCAGGCAGCCCCAGGGCTTAAGCCTGAAGTGATACCGCCGGATGTCTCGCTTAAAGAGCTGGCGATGGCCTTTGCTGAAGTGCTTAAACGCGCATCGGCCTTTGAACACCACCAGGTGAAGAAAGAAGTGCTCTCCACCCGGGAGCGAATGAGCGAAATTTTAGCCAAACTGGATCATGAACACTTCACCCCCTTCACCGCGCTGTTTAGCCCCGAAGAGGGCCGTGGCGGTGTGGTGGTCAGTTTTCTTGCGCTGATGGAACTGGTGAAGGAAACCCTGGTTGAGCTGTACCAGGCCGAGCCCCTCAGCGGCATTTACGTGAAGGCGACCTGATGGCGCAGATTAGTCACTTACAGCTGAAACAATTGATAGAGGCTTGTCTGTTTGTGCAGCAAAAGCCGATGACCATCAAAGCATTGCGAGAAGGTGTGCTGGCTCCCTTTGCCGTATCACGGGAAAGGATCAGTACCGTTGTTGCCGAGCTGATGGTCGATTATCAGGAACGTGGGGTCAATCTGGTGAAAGTGGCGGGTGGATACCGCTTCCAGACCCAGGAAACCCTGAACCCTTACCTGCAGACCCTGTGGCAGGAAAAGGCGCCCAAGTATTCGCGGGCAACCCTGGAAACCCTGGCGGTGATCGCATACCGCCAACCTGTGACCCGGGGTGATATTGAGCAGGTAAGGGGTGTGGCACTTGGAAGCCATATCCTGAAAACCTTATCTGATCGTCGATGGATCAGAGTGGTAGGGCATAAAGAGGTTCCGGGTCGTCCGGCACTTTACGCTACTACTTCAGAATTTTTGGCCTATTTTGGCTTGGATAATCTGGCGTCATTACCGGCGCTGGCGGATCTGGAGTCATTGGATGCGTTATTTGGCAAACAAACTGAATTACCAAATGCGCAGGAAGAATTAACTCATGAGTGAAAAGTTGCAGAAAGTCTTGGCCCGTGCAGGCCATGGCTCCCGTCGTGAGATGGAGGCATGGATTGCTGCAGGACGAGTGAGTATCAACGGCGAAATCGCCAACCTGGGAGACAGGGTGGATGCCGACGCCAAAGTGCGTCTCGACGGCCGCCTGGTGTCCATCAAATCAGCCGACGACATCATCTGTCGTGTGCTGGCTTACCATAAACCCGAGGGCGAAATTTGCTCGCGCAAAGATCCCGAAGGCCGCCCAACTGTATTTGACCGCCTGCCCAAGCTGCGTGATGCACGTTGGGTTGCTGTGGGTCGTCTGGACATCAACACCTCTGGCCTGTTGCTGTTTACCTCTGACGGTGAGCTGGCTAACCGCCTGATGCACCCGTCCAATGAGGTTGACCGCGAATATGCCGTGCGTACCTTTGGTGAAGTGAATGACTTTACCATTCAAAAGCTGCGTACCGGCGTGATGCTCGAAGACGGTCCGGCACAGTTTGACTATGTAAAGGCTGCCGGTGGTGAAGGTGTTAACCAATGGTGGCACGTAGGGCTGCGCGAAGGACGTAACCGTGAAGTGCGCCGCCTGTGGGAATCACAGGAAGTGCAGGTAAGCCGCCTTATCCGCGTGCGTTACGGTATGATTGAACTGCCGAAAACCTTGCCCCGTGGTGGCTGGATTGAATTGCCTCTGGAGCAGGTAAACTACCTGCGTCAGCTGGCCGGTATGGACCCTGAAACCCGCTCCATGATAGGTACCGACAAGCACAGTGTGGCGCGTGCGTCTCAGGTGCGCAGCGCCAAAATTCGCCGCGCAGTGCGTAAGAGTAAGGTAGGCGCTGCCACCGGCTCAAAACGCCCCAAACCGACTCGTACTCGCAGTTAATCCCGCCTTCAGGCGTTGGATATCGAAGTCAAAGGCCGCTTATGCGGCCTTTTGTGTTATACCAGACTGTAACTTGGACTATTGACAGGGAAGCGGTATGAAACTGCTGTCGGTGACAAAAATCTGGGATCGGGGTGAGCACAACGCCTTTACCGATCTCATCCGTTTTGATGGTCGTCTTTACTGTGCCTTTCGGGAAGGCTCTGCCCATGTGTCGCCTGACGGTGCTCTCAGGGTATTGGTGTCTGCCGATGAGGGTGCCAGTTGGCACGAAGCCGCGCTCATCAGGCTGGAAGAAGGGGATTTGCGTGACGCCAGGTTACTGGTATGGCAGGGACAGCTTTATCTGTTTGGTGCCAGAGCCATTGCCGGAGAGCCACTGCAGTCTCTTATGTGGCGCTCGCCGGATGGCTGTCACTGGCAGGCAGCTGAACACTGCGCCGACACCGGTTACTGGCTGTGGCGGGTGATTGCCGATGACAGTGAACAAACTGCCCCGAATGAGTCTGCACTCTACGGTGTGGCTTACCGCCCCGGGCCCGATGGTTATGTGCGCCTGTACCGCGCTGCGCCGAAAGGCACTCTCAAAGGTGCTGATTTCACCTCCCTGGTTGTTTGCCTTAACCGCGACGGTTATGTCAATGAAACTGGCCTTGAGATCTCTGACGGCACCTTTACTTGTTTGCTTAGACGTGATCCCGTCTGGGATGACCGCAAAAATGGCTTACTCGGTAAAGCCTCAACGCCTTTTACTGACTGGCAATGGCTTGAGTTGGATTGCCGTATCGGTGGCCCGGTTGCGTTTCGCTGGCGGGGGCGACTGCTGGCCATTGTACGGCTCTATGATGAAAAGATACGCACATCCCTGGTGGAGATTTGCGAAACTACGGGCCATGTAGCCGAGCATTTATCGCTGCCATCAGGGGGAGACACCAGCTATGCAGGGGTGGTGATGCAGCACGCTGAACACAGTGATGAGCTCAAGGTAAGTTATTACTCAAGCCATGAAGGTAAGACGGCGATTTACTTCGCAGCCATCCGGCTTGAGTAAAGCTTAAGAGTTAAAAACGGCAGCCAAGGCTGCCGTTTTTTTGTTATAAAACCAAACCCTGATTTCTCAACGATTTGCCAGCATAAAGTCCAGCGCGGCGCGAATGGCCGCGACCTGAGCCGCATTACATTCTTCGGCAGTGGCTTTGGGGGTGTCGGGATAGACTTCGGTCGTGGTGGTAAAAGTCGCATCCGTTATTCCGGCGCACAAACCCAGTTGCTTCACCGGGTAGTTGATTACACCGTGTTGCACTACCGGTGAGCCAATAATCTTGCCCTTATCATCGGGTGGTGCGATATGGGTGACCTTTTCCACGGCTTCGATAATCGCTTTTTGGAAGGCTTCCTGGGGATTATCGCTGTCACCCACCAAGTAAAAGCCATCGGGGATGATATCGGGCTCGTAGTCTTTGCCATCACGGGCGGCCAGCGCCGGGCGAAACTCGGTTTCGTCTGTGTCTGTGGTTTCGTGCAGGTCGATATGCAGCGCAAAGTCAGACTTATAAGGCGCAACCAGCTTGAGCAGTGCGGCCGACTCCTCAGATGGACTGTTTTCCACGAAGGAGCGATTTGGGTCAACTGCTTTGGGGTTCCAACGATTGATGATTTCATAACCCCAGGGACTCACGCAAGGAGCAACCAGCAGATTCACCTTGCCCTGATACTCTTTGGCATCATGATGTAAAAAGTCCAGTGCGCCTTGTACGCCACTGGTTTCATACCCGTGAACACCTCCCGTGACCAGCGCCAGCGGCAGGCCCGGCTGCCACTGGTTTTTCAGAGCATACAGCGGGAAACGTCCGGCATCGATGGAAAGCGCGCCGTAGTTAACCAATTCAAAATCGGCAGCCAGTGGCAGCACGCGGGACAGCACTTCATCCTGATAGCTGCGTTTTACTGTTTGGGCGTCGAACCAGGCTTGCTTGTCGGCATCGTTCCAGGGAGTGCCTGGCGTGCCAATGGGGTAGGGTGTTGTCA
The DNA here is from genome assembly GCF_019457455.1 of Shewanella sp. FJAT-52076. NCBI lineage: Bacteria > Pseudomonadati > Pseudomonadota > Gammaproteobacteria > Alteromonadales > Shewanellaceae > Shewanella > Shewanella sp. FJAT-52076. The sequence continues at coordinate 2,536,046 of NZ_CP080415.1, read as the reverse complement.
TGGTATTTGGTCTTTATTTTATTTGGCTGAGAGTAAACATAAAAAAGCCCGCTTCAGCGGGCCTTGAGAATACAGCTTATTGTGCGCTGAAGGCCTGACCATTCTGGTCTTTGCTGTCGTCTGCCATCAGGTATACATACAGTGGCATCAGCTCTTCGGCGGTTTTCAGGGTTTGCGGATCTTCACCCGGATAGGCATTGGCACGCATCTTGGTGCGTGTGGCACCGGGGTTGATTGAATTGGCACGCACAGTGGTGCCATCACACTCGTGGGCAAGCACCTGCATCATGCCTTCGGTGGCAAATTTGGAGAAGGCATAAGGCCCCCAGTAGGCACGGCCGGTACGGCCAACACCGCTGGAGGTGAATATGACTGAAGCGTAAGGTGCCTTGCGCAGCACCTTGAGCAGGCTCTTGGTCATGATGGCCTGAGCGGTAACGTTGACCTTCATGACTTCTTCGAGGGACGCCAAATCTATGTGCTCGAATGGGCCAAGTACACCGAGCACACTGGCATTGTGGAGCACGCCATCGAGATGGCCAAATTGCTCTTCGATGGTGTCGGCCATGTCGCGGTAGTTTTGCTCTGTGGCGCCTTTCATATCCAAAGGCACAATGGCCGGAGTAGGGTAGCCTGCCGCTTCGATTTCATCGTAAACGGCTTCGAGTTTCTTCACAGTACGGCCCAGCAGGATCACAGTGGCGCCGTGGGCGGCATAAGCCAGTGCCGCAGCGCGGCCGATACCGTCACCGGCACCGGTAACCAGAATCGTTTTGCCTTTCAGAGCATCGGGGGCAACTTTATATTCCAACATGGATTTAAACTTCCTCTTGGCGCAACTTCCCGTCTTTACTGAGGGATTTTATGAGTCATACAGCTGTTTAAAACAATTGACTGTTTATTGGGTGTTCACTTCATTGCGCAGTGTGACAAAATTGTAGCGAACTCAATATTTTTGCGTTAAGTTGAAACGAGTTACGGACATTTAATAAGTCCGGTTGGCATCGCAATACGGGCTATTGTGACCAATTTCTTGGGGAAAACAAAATTATTACAACAAGATTTGGGGAAAAAAGATGAAAAGACTCATTTTGGGAGTAGCAATCGCCTCGGCTCTGGGCCTCAGCGGCTGTGGTGGTGAGGATAGTGTCAATGAGCTCAGGGATAATATAGAGCCGCTGATCCCCGAGTCCCACCTGGTGTTTGATCCCACAGCCGGCAAGGTACCGCTGCCAAGCGATCTGCTGTTCAGTGGCACCCTCGACGGTACCCTTGCCATTCCCGGAGAAGAAGGCGGTGATTACACCAATCCTCAGTACGCCATTGGCGCGCTTGATGGCTGGTCTACCACGCAGCCCATCAGCATTGATTTTGCCCCATCCAGAGATCACGGCGGTAACCTGCTGTCCCTGAACGCAGCCTCTGTATTCCAATCTGGTGCAGTGCGTGTATTTGAGGCCACTGTAGGCGGCGCACTCTCTTCAGACGCTGAGTGTAAAGCGGCGCCTTCGGTTTCAGCCTGTAAGATTGGCGATGAGCTGCAATTCGGTGTCGACTTTATCAGTCAGGCCGTGGGCAACAAGATTGTCATAGTGCCATTAAAGCCACTGAAAGCCGGTCAGTCGTACATCTACGCGACCACTACTCTCATTGAAGACTCTGAAAACCGTCCGGTCGCAACGTCTTCGACCTACGGTTCGGTGAAGATGGATATCACCACACATCCGCTGGGCACCGAAGCACAGCGCGGACTGCAGGCGCTGGTTAACAGCTATGAAAATGCCCTCGAGTCCAAAGGCGTTGATAAGGCCAGCATCACCTACTCGAGCCTCTTTACCACCCAATCGGTAAATCCTGCGTACGAAACCCTGAAACTGCTGATGGTAAGCAACGATGCGTTCAAGCCGTCGTTCGATATGTTTCCAACCCCGACCGGGATGACAGTGGCGCAAATGGCAGGCATGAGCCCAGAAATGGGTCTGCCTTACGTGCTGTCTGATCTGGCCGATGTGTACGTTGCCAAAATCAAGCTGCCCGTTTACAGCGATTGTTCCGCCAACGGCTGTTTGACCGCTGACATGGCGCCCAAGATTAACGGCCGCTGGACTGCCCTGGGCGACAGCCCCGTGTCTGTGCTGCTTGCGCTGCAGGCCGGCACCCTGAGCCAACAAAACTTTGGTGCCCAGGCAATGGCCCAGGGCATTGAAGACCCCGCCGCCGCGCTGGCAAACCCTGCGCTGCTGGCTGGAAAGCAGTTTAAGCTTGATGACGGTACCCCAGCGGATAAAACCCGCCATGTTACCAAGTTCAACCCCATTCCTGCACCCAAGACCTACGAAAGTGTCTCTGTGCTTATGACCCTGCCAAACGCAGCCAAGCTGAAGGCCTTCACCGAAGCTCAGGGCCAGGCCTTTGTGCCACCTGCCAATGGCTGGCCGGTGAACATTGCCATGCACGGTCTGGGCGGCGGTAAAGAGATGGCGCTCGCCTATGCGGGTACCTACGCCGCAGCTGGTGTGGCAACGGTTGCAATCGATATGCCGCTCCACGGTGAGCGTTCATTCGATGCCAACAAAGATGGTATCTATGAAATCTCAGCGACCGATCCTTCATTTGGTCCTGTGGTTGGTAAACCTGACGCGTTCAAAAATGGTTCACCGCTGGTGTTTGTGAATATCGCAAGCTCCCTGTCTGTGCGGGATAACTTCCGTCAGGCCGTGGCTGACCATCTGGGCGTGCGATTGGCGCTCACCGGCATGGCGCAATATTTGGCCGCCAATAACCAGCCGCAGGTATTCGATGTGTCCAAGGTGTCTTCCCAGGGCCTGAGCCTCGGCGGCATTGTAAACACCAACTTTGCCACTTACGCTTCAACCGGTTTGGTTGACCCAACCACAGGTACTCAGTTGCCCAATCCCTATGCCATCACAGCAGCGTCGTTGGTTGCGCCTTCCGGTGGCTTGGCTGGCGCGTTCGCGGGCTCCGCAACCTTTGGCCCTGTACTCTTTAGTACCATTACCGGTACCCCAGAGTTCCAGGCCATGGTGGATGCCGCCAACACGGCAGGTTATGAGCCTGGCAGCCCTGAATACGCAGCGCTGGTACAGCAGGTTTACGCCGGCTTTATCCCTACCTTCGCGTTTGCCATCCAAACCGGTGTGGACTCCATTGACCCTGTAAACCATGCCGGCATGTTGAAGGCGACTGGTTTGCCGGTTCACCTGATTGAGGTGGTAGGTGACGGTAACGGTAACCTGCCTGATCAGGTACTGCCAAACAGTGTGGAAGGCTTCCCGCTGTCGGGTACCGAGCCACTGATTGCAAATCTGGGGCTGGAGTGTCGTGATACCACGGCTCAGGGCGGTGGCGCAGTGCGCTTTATCAAGGGACATCACAGCTCCATCGTGGACCCAAGCGAAAACGGTGCCACCGATGGCAAGGCAGCTGCAGCGACTGCAGAGATGCAGTGGCAGGTAGCAGGTTTCGCCAAGTCAGCTTCTGCAGGCACAGCCACCATTCTGGTGAATGATGCCAGCGTGCTGAAGGCCTGTGACTGATCTTTGCTACGTCTCAGTTAGTCACAGTTAGTCACAGTTAAACCGGCCTCAGGGCCGGTTTTTTATTGGTTTTAGCGGCTGAATTGTTAGAATAGCCGCACTTTTATGCTCGCCCGGCCAGGTTGCCGGGTGTTGGGATGCTTTGGAGCGGAATTTGGAATTTTTATACGAATACGGGCTGTTTCTTGCCAAGGCGGTGACAGTGGTCGCGGCCATCGGCGCCATACTGGTGATGGTGTTCGCCGGTGCGACCCGTGGTAAGGGTGATAAAGGCGAACTGGTACTGACCAATGTCACTGAAGAACTCGATCATTTAAAGACTCACCTTAAACACGAACTGCTTGATAAGAAAGCTTTTAAGGCGTATGAAAAAGCCCAGAAAGCCGAGGCCAAAGAGGCTGAAAAGCAGGATACGCCCAAGCCCAGAACCTTTGTACTGGATTTTAAAGGCAGTATCGATGCCCACGAAGTTGCCTCTTTGCGGGAAGAAATCAGCGCCATACTGACCATTGCCGAAAAAGGCGATGAGGTGCTGCTTAACGTCGAGAGCGGTGGTGGCATGGTACATGGTTACGGTCTTGCGGCCAGCCAGCTCGACAGATTGCGCCAGGCAGACATCCCACTGACTGCCTGTATCGACAAAGTGGCGGCCAGTGGCGGCTACATGATGGCCTGCGTGGCCAATCGCATCTATGCCGCACCCTTTGCTATTGTGGGCTCAATCGGTGTGGTGGCTCAGCTGCCAAACTTCAACCGCTTGCTGAAAAAGCACGATATCGATTACGAGCAGCACACCGCCGGGGACTTTAAGCGCACCCTGACGCTGTTTGGCGAGAACACTGAAGAGGGCAGACAGAAGTTTCGCGAAGAGCTGGAAGAGACCCATCAGCTGTTCAAGGCGTTCGTATCCAAGTATCGCCCTGAGCTTGATCTGGACAAGGTTGCCACCGGTGAGCACTGGTATGGACAGCAGGCCCTGGATTTGGGGCTGGTGGACAGCATCAGTACCAGCGACGACCTGATGTTGACAGCGGCCAAAGACCGAACCCTGATTAAATTGCGTTATCAGCCGCGCAAGAAGCTTGCCGATAAGCTGGCCCACAGTGCTGCGCTGACTGTCAGCACCTTTTTTGGCAAGCTGGCGGAAAAGAATAAACCGCTGCCATAAATTCCAGTGCATGTTGTATATATTAAAAGCCTGCTTTTGCAGGCTTTTTTGTGCGCCTATTTCCGCTGAACGCCCTAATGTAACTCTCTGTAACCGGGGTTTTCTTCCTTCAGCAAATGGTATACAACTGGGCGTTGGGGGAATATCAGTCAATCATGAACATGTCGTTATCAAATTACCGTGCCGGTGCCATGGTGGGGGATCAGGGCTATCCTGCCTGGGAGCTGTTGCAGATCCTGTCAGCCATTGGGCGGCTTTTTGGCAAGCAGGCCCACAGCGATGTGTGTGCCCGCCTTGGTGTGGCCCCTGAGGTGCTTGGCCATATTACTCTGGTACCCGTGTGGCAGGTCGATGGCGCTATGGAGGCTCTTTGTGCCCTCACTGATGACCGGGAAATCGGTATGCGGGCTGCGGCGGATTATCGCGTCAGTGAGCTTGGGTTTCTTAAAGGTCATCTTGCACGCTGCCAGACCCTGGCGGACTGCTTTTACTTGCTGAATGACAATCCGGAATGGGCCGGCACCATGAATGACAGTCTGTTGACCCTGACAGACGGCAAGCTCAGGGTTCGCTGGATAAATACCCTGAGGATCCCGGATATCCAGTTTCATTGCCACTTTCTCCACAGTTTGGGCGCCCTGGTGGTACTCGGGCGAGAGCTTTGTGGTCAGGCTTTCCCCCTGGGCAGCATTGCCCTGACAGAGACTTCCCACCCCTGCGCTTTTATTGAATCACTGTGCGGCGTTACCCCATCGTTCGGTGCACCTTTTTGCGAATGGACTGTGGATGCAGGTGTGCTGGCGCTGCCCGTGACCTATGCCTTCAGCGACGAAGAGCGCCGAGAACCCGAGCTGATACAGCCAAGCTATATCTATCAGGTGTTGCAGCAACTTAAGATTTCCATGCCCGTACTGCCCACACTCAATGAATTGGCGGCGCGTTTGGGCACCAGTGAGCGAACCCTCAGGCGAAAACTGGCTGAAAATGGCTGTAGTTTTCAGCTGCTGCGGGATAAGGTGCGCAGTCAGGCGGCCATTGCATTAATCATTGAAGGCCGCCTGAGCGCTGAGGACATCGCGGAATCCCTCGGCTTTACCGATGTCAGCCATTTCCGGGCCAGTTTCAAACATTGGTTGGGAGCGCCGCCGGGTAAGTTTCAGCGGCTTATTGGCAGTTACCCACCGACGGAGCCATCAAGTCTATCCAGTGACTGATCTGCGTTACGGCTTCACTGTGAACCAAGGCGCGTCCCAGCGGTGGCATGCGGTCTTTGGCTGCTGACAACGTCTGGCGGTAGACCAGTATCGAGTGGTCACCATTGCCCGGCACTATGTCGTAGGAGAGCCCACGCTCACCACCATCCCAGCCGGGCGGCTGTTTACAAATTCCGTACTGATAGCTGTGATGATCGGTTTCAAACCCGAGCCTGAGTCCCGACACGCTGGCAAAGCCGTCGGCCTTGTGGCAATGGGCACAGTTCACATCGAGATAGCCTTTCACCCGTGCGGTAAGGTTTTGCTGCTCATCCCCAATGGCAAAGGTCTGTGGCAGTGACTCGAGCTCACCCAGCCCAGTGAGCAGCCCCTGGGATGCAAACCATGTCAGCTGGTTCATTGGCTCACCATCAACGGTAATGGGTTTGTTCAGCAGCAGCGGTTTGGGACCTATGGGCGCTATGGTGGTCAGGCCTTCCTGGGCGCTTTGATGGCAAATTTTGCACTCGGCACGACTTGGCACGTGATAGGTGAAAGTCAGTGTGTCATTTGCACTGTTTATGCTGTGGCTTACATCGGCACCGGTTTCGGCAAGGTACGCCTCATCGCCATCCCACAAATAGGGCAGCGCCGTCCAGCCGCTCTCACGGTGGATAAGGAGCCGGGTCTCTATTAGCCGGGCAGCGGATGCATTGGTGTCCGAGGTATCTGCAGGCAATAAAAAGCTTTTTACTAACACAGTGCCTATCGGCAACGACACGGAGTTTCCCGCCAATACCATGGGCGTGTTTTCGGGTAAGAACAGGAAGCGGCGCTTAATGGCATAGTCGGTAAAAAGCTCAGTGGCCAGCTGGTAGGCTACACCTGGCGCGTGAGGTGCCTGAGTCGGGTCGCGGCTGTCGCTGAAAAGTCGGTAATCAGACAAGCGCGCGCAGTTTGTGCCCATCAGGGCGTCACGATTGATGCTGCCCTCACTGTTATCGCACACAGAGGTGGCGGGGGGCGGAGTGACTACTATGGGTGGCGGCGCTGTAGGCGGGGTGCTGTCACCTTCACCACCACAGGCGGTGAGCGCCAAAAGCAAGAGTAATGGCAGTCGTCGTGGCTGCAATAACAGCGCAGGTGTTAATCCGGGATTTGGCATTTGGGGTACCTGTAGAGAAAAGGCCGGGTTTCCCCGGCCTTGTGTCATCAGTTGGAGCAGGCTGCCGCTGGCAGGCGTTTTATCCATTCATGGATAAGGGCGACGCCTTCTTCATGGGCGAGGCTTCGCCCAATCTCTGGCATGCGATCCCCGGGCTCAGTGCTCGCCATCCTGAAATGCATGATGGAGCTTTCCGGTTTGGTGGGCACCACGTCATACCCCAGGCTGCCGCCACCGTAGGCCACCGGCTGCTTACAGGTGCCGTGGGAGAAGCCATTGTCATCGCCATAACCGCGCCAGTACTCAAGCTTGAGCCCTGTGTTGGAGGCATTACCTTCGGGGCGGTGGCAGTGGGCACAGTTAATGTCCAGATACCCCTTGGCGGTTTGCATCAGGCTGGCATCGTCCAGGCCGGCGAGACCGGCTTCATCACCATCGTTAAAGGCAGGGACTTTGGGCACGCTGGACAGTTCCGGCAGGCCTTCCAATATACCGGCGCTCTGCCAACGGCTGAGCTGGTTCACTGTGGCGTCGGCATAGGCAAAGTCACCGTTGAGGAAACGCGCCTTCGGTCCTATGGGCACAAAGCGTGGGAACTCGTCGCCTTCGGCCTTGAACTGGTGACACTGCTTACACTGGTTGATAGAGGGCACCACATAGTCAAAGGTTTTGGCTTCGCCCTTGTGCATCACTGTCTTGGCCTGAATGGCGCCGGGTTTGGTGAGCACAGCATCGCTCTTTTGGGCATTCCACACATAGGGCAGGGCGGTCCAGCCGCTGGCACGCTTGATGAGCAGGCGGGTTTCAATCAAATCCTCATTGGCGATGCCGCGCTTGCTGGTGTCAGCTGGCAGGGCAAAGGTTTTGGAGATGACGGTACCCACAGGGAAATCAAAGGCTTCATTTTCACTGTATTGGGCCTTGGTACCATCCGGCGTAAACACAAAACGGTATTTGCTGGCGTAGTCGGTGAAGAGCTGGGTGTTCAACTCATAGGGCATGCCGCCATTGGCATTTTGAGTGGGGTCGGTTTCATCGGCAAACAGCCCATAGTCAGACAGCTTGGGACAGTTGGCCTTGGCCAGGGCATTCCAGTTAACGCCGGATGCCGTGCTGTCGCACAGTGCCTGGTCACCATCGCCAATGATGCCGCCGTCACCGTCGCCTATGGTGCCGCCACCGCCAATCAGATTGCCACCATCGCAGCCTGCGGTATCGTCATCCACCCCACAACCGAAAATTTGCTCGCCAAAGGTCACAGTGTGCACCGGCAGGCTCACCTGGGAACATTTGAGCAGATTGGTTTGGGTTTTCTCGTACAGCACATCGGCAATGCTCATGTCGGTATTGCTGTTGCTGTAGAGCTGCCCCATGCTGACATCGCCGTTGTTTTGCATACACACGTTGTCACTGCCATCGGCGGCGAAGGGCATTTCCCTGAGCCCCAGATAGGCGGCTGTGCCATTGTTGGCGAGCAGTTCACCCAGACCATCATAGAGGATGCCGGGCATGGCGCCGTGGGTTAACACGTAAGCGTTGATGATGTCGGTGATGAGGTAGCCGTTGGGCTTGGCGCCGTAGCCGCTAATCTCGTTGTCATGCACGTAGATATTACGGGGCACAGGGCGCCAGCCGTCTTCGATGGACTGACCGGGCTGGCCGTAGTTGGCAACAAAGTCGCTGATTTCGGGCTCGGCAATGAAGAAGCTCGATACCGTCAGGCCAAGGGTGTCGTGATTGGTGATTTGGTTGTTGAAAATCTCCACGTCGTTGGTGGAGAGAATAATCACCCCGGTACCGGGTGGCACTATGTGCACCCCGGCAGGATTGGCCGAGGCATTGGCAAAGTTGTGGGTATTGTTGTCGTAGACCTTGTTGTCAAAAATCCTGACGCTGGAGCCGTATCTGTGGTTATTGATGGGCAGGTCAAACACCAGAATACCGCCGGTGTTGCCCATGGCCTCGTTGTTGTACACGTCGGCGTAGCGGCTGTTTTCAATCTCGATACCGGCCACGTTTTCTTTGGCGATGTTATTGCGCACAACGATATATTCCGATTGACCAACGTAAATCCCGGCATCGGCGCTGCCACGCACATAGCTGTCTTCAATCAGGATGTTTTCGCACTCTACCGGGTAGAGACCATAGGCACCGTTGTCTTTATCCAGTGCACCTTCCCAAACGGCGCCCACTTTGCGCAGTATGATGCCGTTGGTGTTTTTCAGCTTAATGCCGTTGTTTTTGGCTTCATAAACAGACAGATCCGCAATGGTGATCTGCATGGCGTTTTGTACAAAGATGCCGTCGCCTGAGTTGGCATTGGCAAAGTCCAGCACGGTTTCATCCATGCCATAACCCATGATGGTGACGTTTTTGGCAAAGGCACCGTCACCGTCCACATCACCGTCAAACAGCAGGGTAGACTGGATCTCAAAGCGGCCCTTTGGCAGCACTATTACATCGCCGCTCTGGGCGTTAATCAGGGCTTCCTGAATGCGGGTTGTCAGGTTGTCACCGGCCTCAATCATGATGGCGCCTTCAGGGAAGCTTGGCCCCCCTGAGGTTGGCGGTGTGACAACCGGGGGCTGTGGCGTTGGTGCGGTGTCTTCGCTGTCAGAAAAACAGCCCCCCAGTTGCAATGCCACGGCCAGAGCGACTGCTGATGGCAGCCAGTGCTTTCGAGTCTTGTTGTGCATGAGTGTTCCTCGTTATTGTTATATATCTGTTAAGAAACCTTGCACGAACGTACATATTAGGCAATGAGAAATCCGGCCAACCTGCTTGGTGTTGACTTGGCGTGCCGACAAGAGAAGAAGTTCAGGCAATAAAAAACGCGCACAGGGCGCGTTTTTGGGGATAGGGCTTGGTTCACGGCCAATGGCGACTCAGCGCCATCGAATATGGGTCGTGAGGGTATGGGTTTGACCTGGGGCCAGCTCTACGTTGTCTTCCAGTACATTGGTGGCTTCCAGACACACCATGGTGAGGTAGTCTTCATCCCTGAAGCGAGCCAAACGTTGTGACTTATCAATCCAGGGGTTCCAGAGTACCGCTGATTGGCTGTGCTCACGACTGACCTCTATCACACCGTCCGGTGTATGCAGGGTCTGGCAGGGGCCAAGGTCGGTGTAAACTCTGTCAGTTTCACGGTCGAACCTGACCTCATCGCCTTCCTGGGCATAGGGCCCTTCACCGAACTCAATGTACTTGGCGCCGCTGAACCCCTTGGCACTGAGCGCGTGTATATCCTTGATGGGGAAATAGCTGTGCAGCGCCTGAGTGAGGCTGACATGGCTGTCGCCCAGGTTGCGGTTCACCAAAGAAACGCTCAGGGTCTCTGTGAGGCGAAAATGCACCTCCACCTCGGTGTTATGGGGCCAGAATTGGCGGTCGTCCGCCGCAATCTCTAATCCGAATACCAGTTCGACAGCTTCATTGTGAATATGGCTGTGCTTGAGATGCCACAGACGGGTGCGGGCAAAGCCGTGCTGGGGAAACTCCGGATTAGTGTGCATGCCAAACCAGGGCCAGCACACGGGCACCCCTCCGCGAATACCGCTGCCGGGGAGGTAATCATCGGCTTCAGAAACCCAAAGCAAAGGCGGTTTCCCGGTGGGTTGAAAGAAGTCTATCTGAGCGCCCTGCAGAAAAATTCGCGCCTTGCAAAGTGCGGTACTGACTTCAATGTAATCGAGTCCCTGGGGATGTTTTTTACTGCTTACCGACGCCATGGATGACTTCCTCCATTTAGCTGTAAAGGCGTGGACGGGGCCACGCAGAATATGAAATTGCCGCCTACTTTACCCAAGAACCTCGGCTCTGATAAACCGCTTCAGGCACTATTTGGCGGTTTTGTCTGTTCGCCAGACAAAACACTGCCAGAATAATCATGTTCTTAGATATGAAGCATTGACCCGTTAACGCCAGCGTTAAGCCTGCTCGCTGGCAACGATGGTTTCGATTCCATGGGGGTGGACTTTCACCGTTAGTCCATCGAGTCCAAAGGCCAGGGTAGGGTTGGGTAAACGTTCGGCTTCTCCCTGAGGCGAGCTGCGCTTGACCTTAAAGGGGCTATCACCGGCCAGCACGGCAGCTATTGCGGGTACTTTGGCGATAAGCGCCTGCTCAAGTGTGTCACAGTCGGTGGCATCGCAGGGCAACACCAACTCTATGTGCTCCCAGCCTTCGTTGGGGTACTGCTTGCTGCCAGGGTAGGGCAGTTCGATGCAGGGCACAGTAAAGGGCCCGAGGTTTAGCGGGGTGTTGAGCTTAATAATCAGAATGGGGCGCCCATTAATCATATTGTTGCTGATGATATCGCCCAGATTGCCAAAGCCATCGGTGAGCTTCTCGGCGGCGTCCGGGGTATTGACTCTCAGTGATGCATGGTCGCACTCAAGCTTAAGTTCAGTTAAGCCCAGTTTATCAACCAAGGTGAGTATGCGGGTCTCAAAGTCGGACCAGCTGTTTAACAAGGATTCCAGTTGCATCCTTACCTCAGGGCCAGATTTCGATAGGAGTGCCGGGGTCAATCAGTTGCCACAGCTCATCCATGTCTCTGTTGGTGACGGCGATACAACCATTGGTCCAGTTGTACTTTTGCGCTTCTTCCGCGCTCAGGGGCGATTTGGGGTCCTGACCGTGGATCATAATGGCGCCGCCGGGACTGATGCCAAGTGCCTTGGCGCGCAGTATGTCTTCGTCGTTGGGATAAGAGATGTGAATTGAGCGGTAATAGGCGCTGTCGGCTTTTTTAAAGTCCAGCAGGTAGCGGCCCTGAGGTGTGCGCTGATCGCCTTCCTTGAGCTTGTGCCCTTTGGGGTTATCGCCCATGGCTATGCGATAACTCTTGATGAGCTCACCGCGGTAAAACACCTGCATCTGTGCTTCTGCTTTGTTGACCACCACCAGGTCCACCTTCTGGCCCGGTTTAATTGCATTTGCCTGCACACTGGCACTGACCAGCAGCAATAACACCAACAGATGACGAAACATGAAATCCCCAATCCAACATTATTCTACGCACAGGACGTGCTGATTTGGATTCTACCCAAGGCTGCGGCGGCTGAAAACAGCAGTGAGAATTGTTTTTGAGCCTGAGGGATTGCCATGGCACACTGTGGGGCGATTCAGACCCATTCCAAGGACTTCAGGGAACCCATGAGCCAACCCCAGGCCGATGCTGAGAGTGAACTCAAGAAAAAACTCAGGATAATCATTTTTGGCACAGATACGCCGGCGGGCCGCTGGTTCGATTTGGCGCTTATCCTGTGCATCATTGCCAGTGTGACCCTGGTGTTGCTGGATACAGTTTCCAGCATCAACGCCCGCTGGGGCGGGCTTATCCATGTGCTTGAGTGGATTTTCACGGTTATTTTTACCCTGGAATATGGCCTCAGGATTTATTGCAGCGCCCATCGCTGGCAGTACGCCCGCAGTTTTTACGGCATAGTGGATCTCTTGTCCGTGTTGCCAAGTTATCTCGCGCTCTTTTTCCCGGGCGCCAACTTCACCCTCATTATCCGGGTGCTCAGACTGTTCAGAATATTCAGGGTACTCAAGCTCTTAAGATACTTAAGTGAAGGGAATCTGCTGCTCAAGGCCATGATGCAGTCCAGTCGCAAGGTGTTTCTGTTTTTCTTCTCGGTCAGCCTTATCATCATGGTGCTCAGCGCCATCATGTATATGGTTGAAGGCCCCGAAAACGGTTTTTCATCCATTCCCAAGTCCATTTACTGGACCATAGTGACCATAACTACTGTGGGTTATGGTGATATCACGCCCAAGACCGAATTGGGCCAGGCCATTGCGGCACTGACCATGCTGATAGGTTACTCGATTATTGCCATTCCCACGGGTATTCTCACCGCGGAAATTTCTCAGGAAATAGGCCGTCATAGGGACCTTAGACGTTGCAGTAACTGTTTGAAAACCGGACACGATCAAGACGCTGAATACTGCAATAAGTGTGGCAGCGAGCTGCAAAAAGAGCCGTAACAGGACCCATAATGACCCAAGCAAAATTTGTTGAAGGGCCGATACTGCGCCACATTCTGGTGATGAGTTCCACCGCAGCGGTGGGCATTTCGGCGCTGTTTTTGGTAGACTTGCTGGATATCTTCTTTCTGAGTTTGCTCGGGGAAGCAGAGCTTGCTGCGGCCGTTGGCTACGCAGGTACCATTTCGTTTTTTACCACCTCCATCGGCATCGGTTTGTCCATAGCGCTGGGAGCACAGGTGTCCCGTGCTATTGGCGCCCGGGAAATCGACAACGCCAAACGGCTGCTGATGAGCTCGCTTCTGGTGACTCTGGCAGTCTCCTCCCTGGTGTCGCTCTTGGTGTCGCTGAATATCCCCGCACTGCTGACATTGGTCGGCGCCACCGGGCACACGGCTGAGCTTGCCGCGGACTACCTCGATATTCTGGTTCCCTCGCTGCCCTTTATCTGCCTTGCCATGGCCCTCGGCGCTGCGCTCAGAGCGGTAGGGGACGCCAAGCTCTCCATGGTGTCAACTCTGGTGGGTGGCGGCGTGAATCTGGTGCTCGACCCCATATTGATTTTTGTGCTCGCCATGGGCATTGAAGGGGCGGCGGTAGCTTCTGTGCTGGCGCGTTTATCTGTGATGTTGGTGGCCGGGCGCGGTGTGTTTGTTAAACACGGGCTTGGCAGTAAACCCACACTCGATGCCTTTGTTGGCGATTTGAAGCCCATTTTCGCCATTGCCGGACCGGCCATGCTCACCAACGTGGCCACCCCCATCGGGAACGGCTTTATGACCCGCGCCATCGCCGAATTTGGTGACGCCTACGTGGCGGGGTGGGCCGTCATTGGGCGTCTTACCCCTGTTGCGTTCGGGATGATATTTGCGCTCTCAGGCGCCATTGGCCCCATCGTTGGACAAAATTTTGGTGCCCGGCGCTACGACAGGCTCAGGGATTGTTTAACCCAATCGCTGCTGTTTTGTACTGCCTATGTGGTGGGTATGGCGCTGGTGTTGTTTCTGGCCCAGGATATGATTGTCAGGGCCTTTGACCTTAAAGGTGATTCGGCGGAATTTATCGGTTTTTTCCTTACCTACATAGCGGTGTTCTTCGTGTTCTCCGGGGCGCTCTTTGTTGCCAACGCATCATTCAACAACCTGGGTAAAGCCAAGTACTCCACTGTGTTTAATGTGGGCAAGGCAACTCTGGGCACCTTGCCCTTTATCTGGCTTGGCGCCCAATACGGCGGCGTGTACGGGGTGCTAATCGGGCAGGTGTTGGGGTCAGTGCTGTTTGGTGTGGCAGGCGTCTATACCGCGTACCGCCTGGTGGCCTCTTTTGAGAGTGACAGTGACGCCACAAAGGACGCCGCAGACGAAGAGGTGGTACCTGCCAGCAACAGCCCCTTGTCGTCGTCCTTCGTGCAGATGGCGACCCATACCGAAGAGAAGGATTGCATGGGCGCACAGGAGGCGACGGAGTTTTTGGTTAAGCCTGAGACCTGCCCATCTGATGTGGGCGCAGTGCCAAAAGATAAGGGTTGATAGCCCGTGTAAAGGCGTAAATGGAATTAAAAAAGGCTCTGCGAAAGAGCCTTTTTTATTCGGTGAAATGCTGGGCTTCAATCCCGTCCGCCATCATGCGAGCCGGGCATTGATTCAGTTGCCTGTATCGGCGGCAATGTCAGCAACGTCGGCACCAATCTCCATTTCACTGCTCGATGCGTCAGCAAGCTTTGCTTCAGTTGCCTGTGCTTCTGCTTCCAGTTTGGCGCGCTCGGCTTTGGAGATATATCTGTCTTTTGCTGCACCTGCGTTGGGCTTTTCTTTCTTGTTTTCTCTGGCCTTGGTGCGTTTGGCCATCTTCTTAATCAGTGCCTGTCTTCTGTTCATATTAAGCTCCGCGCAATCGAGCGGCGAATACTACCCAAGCAGCGCCGAAAATGCCACTGCTGTGGCGTGTTAACCCTGTCTTCCAAAGCGCTGCCTGTCTTCATCGGTGGCGCCTTCGGTACATTCTCCGCGAATTTCGGCTCTGTCTGCCTGTATGAGACGGCTGATTTCTATGCTGCCTTCACGGCAAAAGC
This sequence comes from Shewanella sp. FJAT-52076, assembly GCF_019457455.1. Lineage (NCBI taxonomy): Bacteria > Pseudomonadati > Pseudomonadota > Gammaproteobacteria > Alteromonadales > Shewanellaceae > Shewanella > Shewanella sp. FJAT-52076. The sequence goes on along the minus strand of NZ_CP080415.1, from coordinate 2,520,895 downwards.
CCGACATGGCAAGGGTTCGCTTCAGCCCCAGTTCGATTTGTTCTGTCCATTCGGTTAAATCAGGGCCAGACGAGCGCTTTCGTCGCTCGCGGCCAGTCAATTCCAGAGGTTGCATGGTTATTGGCGCCGTCACACGGGTATTGCTGACACTGTAAGTAAAGAGCTTCAGGCCATTATCGGCAATGCTGGTGGTCAGTTTGTCGCGAATAACGCCTTCATATTTTGCCTCTGGCTCCACATCGGGATCAGTGGATGCTGCGCAACCTGTGAGCAACAATGCCCAGAATACGAAGGCGCCGGTTTTAAATAACACGGTTTTAATTCCCCAAAAATCGGTGATAATCACAGTCATCAAGAGTAACCATATTCACTCGGGAATCAATGCTTTTCCATGACTGAGTTTTGGCAAAATCTGTGGGGCAGTATCGACTGGCACTTCACCTTCGCCGATGGGGTGGCTTTCGCATTGCTGTTGATTTGGTTGTGGATTATTTGGCCCAAAGACGCCCTGAACAGCCTGCTGGCAGACAAGGAGCGGCAAATAAGGGCGCTCTTGTCACTCAGCACCGTGATGGGGCTCTGGCTCTTTAACGCCGGTGTGCATGGCATGTTGCAGCTGCACTTTTTAGGCCTGGTCACCTTGATGCTGATGTTTTCCTGGCGTCTTGCCTCTGTGTTGGCGTTGCTGCCCTGCGCCTTTTACTGCCTTGCGGTGCTAAAACAGCCCTGGCTCTTTGGGGCTTATGCCCTGATGGGCGTATGCCTGCCGCTGTATCTGGCATTTGTTATCCATAATCGCGGCTTTTACTGGCTGCCGAACAATGTGTTTGTGCTGATTTTTGTTGGTGGCTTTTTCAACGCCGGAGTTTCTCAGGTCAGTCACGAGGGGCTTTGGTCGCTGTGGCTGTGGGTCACAGAGATGCAGTCGTCTGCCGTACTGTGGCAGGATTATCTTTCCCTGTCAGTGCTCATGGTGTTCCCCGAGGCCTTGCTCAACGGTATGGCCGTGACCCTGCTGGTGGTATATCGTCCCCAATGGCTCAGTGACTACTCCGACCGTTACTATCTGTGGCGCAAATGATTCTTTGGAACAGACCATACGGCGGATTTGACCTGGCTCGCTCCTTTTAAAGCTTCACTTGACAAGCCAGGACGAAGTCAGCATCTTGAACCGCCCAACCCCCTTCCCAGCAGGGAGAGCCACACATCATATGACGCTGTTTTTTCTGGATAACCAGCGCTTCCATGCCGAATCCGGCGAAACCGTTCTGAGCGCCCTCAAACGCGTCGGTCATCCGATTAATTACTCCTGCACCAAAGGTCAGTGCCGCAGCTGTTTGCTGCGTCTCGATGAAGGCAAGATTACTCCTAAGGCCCAGAAGGGCTTGGAAGCGGACCTGAAAGCACAGCAGTTGGTGTATGCCTGTCAGTGTGTGGCCAAAAACGGCATGAAGTTAAGCCGTCCTGCCGAACAGTCGTATGTCAGTGCGCGGCTGCTCGATAAGCTCAGTCTCAGCGCTGATGTGACCCGCCTGGTCATTAAACCCGATACAACGATTCCCTACACGCCCGGACTGTGTACCGGTATTCGTGGCCCGGAAGGCCTTGGCCGCACCTATGGTATCGCGCCGGGGCAGGGGGAAGGCACCTTTGCCGTGCATGTGCGGCGAAAGCGGAATGGCCATTTCAGCCGCTGGCTGTGTGACGAAGTAAAGGTGGGCGGAAGCTTGTCGCTTACCCGCCCATGGGGCCGATGCCACTACGACGGGGCCTATGGAAATGACGAGCTGATTGTGGTGGCTTTTGGCACGGGGATTGGCCCCGCACTGGGGGTGGTGCAATCGGCACTCGACAGCGGTCATCAAAGGTCCATCAGTCTTTATCACTGGGGTAAATATCTTGACGATCTGTATTTGCACCGAACCCTGCTTAAATTGATGCTGGAGCATAAGGTATTGCATTATCAGGGGCTTATCTCGGCTTCGAGCGATGCCGAGCGCATCGATAATCACAGGGTTCGCCTCATGGAAGTGCCGCAAATCCTCAAAGAACGGCACGAGCTTGGGAGAGACAAGCGACTGTTTCTATTTGGTGAGCCCGATATGGTGGCCAAGGTGACCGAATACGCCTTCCTGTGCGCCCTGGACATGGACCGGATTCACACCCAATCCTTTGAGTACCGCGATTTGCGCCGCCGGCCAAGAGATCAGGACGGGCAGTAGTCTCTTATTGGCCTGAGCCGGTGTTCGTCGCTGTCGTCCAGGCGACTCTGTGCGCCGCCCATTGGCTCCGGATGTCGGCAGCGCACCGCATCCCAACCGGCCTTTTCATCACCTTTCGCAAAGCAGTATTAGCCGGTGATTGCCATGGCTAAGCCAGTAATTAGCATAGAAAAGAGCCGCAGCTTCGTCAGTGTCTTTTTTAATTTCATTGTGTTACCTTCACTCGAGTCTTTCTGGGCCCCGGAGCTTTGGATAATTCAAGGAAGAAGCATGCAAATACGTTTAGCCACCGACAACGATCTCGACAATCTTGTTCCACTGTTTAATGCCTACCGCCAGAGTCTTGGCTCTACGTCCGACGCCATTGGCGTGCGTGAGTTTCTGTCAGCGCGCCTGACCGAAAATGACTCTGTGATTTTCGTCGCCTTGGACGAACACAACGCGGTGGGATTTATTCAGCTCTATCCCTCCTATTCATCCCTGCATCTCAAGCCACTGTGGTATTTCGATGACAGCTACGTTACGCCTGCGTATCGCGATCACGGTGTGGCAGACTTGCTTGCCGGCAAAGCCATGGAGCTTGCCAATGAAACCGACGTGCTGTGCGTGCGTCGTACCCTGGTAGATGCCAACACTTCTGTTGTACTGAACACAGATACCGGCGATCGCAGTATCTATCAGGTACTTGCCCAGCGCTGAGGACGTTGGCCTCGGTTGGACTCCTTGCTAGAATGCCGTCGTTTTGTTTGTTGTCCAACTGGGGGAATTACATGAATAAAGGGCTGGTAACCAATGGGTTGGCTGCGGCCGTTACGGCAGCGGGCTTTGCGGGTGGGCAACCACTGCTGACCTCGGTCGGTCTGTTTTCACTCTCCGGCGCGCTTACCAACGAGCTGGCCGTGCACATGTTGTTTGAAAAAGTGCCCGGGCTTTATGGCTCTGGTGTGATCCCTGCCAAGTTCGAGTCCTTTAAAAAGGCAATTCACGAACTCATGATGCAGCAGTTTTTCACCGACGAAAATATAGACCGCTTTTTGAGTGACGGCGCCGGCCACAGGGCTTTGGACTTATCCGGGGTCATCGCCGGCGTCGATTTAACCCCCGCCTTTGATGCCTTGGTGGAAACGGTTGCCCAGTCGTCCTTTGGTGGTATGTTGGCCATGTTCGGTGGCGTAGAAGCCCTGGCGCCTATGAAGGCTCCCTTCGAAGAAAAAATGAAGGCGTCCCTTATCGACATTGCCGCGTCTGATAATTTCCACGAGCAGCTTAAATCCGCACTGGAACAGCCGGATATGCTGTCAGACTTTAAGAATCAGATAGCGCAGATAGTGCAAAATCGCCTCGATGAACTCACCCCCGAACTGGTCAAACGCCTGGTACAGGACATGATCCGGGAGCATTTGGGCTGGCTTGTGGTGTGGGGAGGGGTGTTTGGCGGTCTTATCGGTCTTGTCGCCGGGCTGTTACAGGCATAAACTGACCGGTATACGGTAAAAATCAGTCGTAAGGCGTAAATGCCCATCGGCGCCAAGGAAGCATGATGAACCGCGTAAATACCATTAACTATTTGGAAATTCCCTGCAGTAAGCTGGCTGAAACCAAGGCGTTTTTCAGTGCAGTGTTTGGCTGGGCGTTTCTTGATTATGGCCCTGAATACAGCTGCTTTTTGGATGCCGGCATCGACGGCGGCTTTTATCTGGCCGACGTAAGCTTCACCGCCGCGGCAGGCCCATTGTTGGTACTTTACAGCGATGATTTGGCGGCGAAACAGGAGCAAATCATGCACCAGGGTGGCCGTATAGTCCGGTCCGTCTTCAGCTTTCCCGGTGGTCGACGTTTTCACTTTGCCTGTCCCAGTGGCAATGAATATGCCGTTTGGTCTGAATAGGAGCTCAAGTGCCTCATTGTATTATTGATTTTTCAGCCAATGTTGACGGACATGATGTTGCCGAAGCTCTGACGCGTGCCTGTCACAGTGCAATGGTAGCCAGTGGCCTGTTTGAGCCGGCATCCATTAAAACCCGCGCCCATCGCGCCGAAGCGGCGCAAACCGGGGAGGGCACTGATAGCTTTATCCATGTCGACATCAGCATCATGCCCGGACGAAGCAGTGAGCAAAAGCGGGCGCTGATGGACGCGATGGCCAATGCCATCGATGCCATGCATATTCGGGCATCCAGTCTGACCATGGAAGTGCGCGAGCTGGAAAAAGCCCACTACTTTAAGAAGTTGACCTGAAATGGATAAGTTGCCATCTCCCTGCGTTCGCAATTGCTGCCTGACCAATGAGGACATCTGCATGGGGTGTGGGCGCAGCTATCAGGAAATCCTCGATTGGCATCAGGCCAATCCACAGCGGCAGCAGTTGATACTGGCAAGTGCCAAAGAGCGGCTGGAAGAGATGGCCGCGCTGCGCGGACAGCCGCTGCGGTAAATCCCCGCCGTTTGGATCCGCTCAGATAAAAGTCCAGCGATGAAAAAGCCCTGTGTTCAACACAGGGCTTTTTTATGCAATTAACTGAAGGTGTTCCAACCAGCTCTTATCCGCTGGCTAATCCGCGCACTACAGGTTAGCGGCTGTCAGTAGCTCTGTGCGTGCACTTCGCGCACTGCACGGCCGGAGGGATCGATAATTCCCTGCAGGCTGGCATCCCAGGCGAGGGCCTCTGGTGTCGAGCAGGCTACACTCTTGCCACCGGGGACTGTAAGGGCCGCAGACTCCAGCGGGAACAACTCTTCAAAGAAGCAGCGGTAGAAATAGGCCTCCTTGGTTTCCGGCGTGTTGTGCGGGAAACGGAAACGGGCATTGGCCAGCTGTAAATCGTCCACCTGAGCCGCGGCCTGTTCCTTGAGGCCATCAATCCAGCTGTAGCCCACGCCATCGCTGAACTGCTCCTTCTGACGCCAGGCGATTTCGGCAGGCAGCTTGTGCTCGAAGGCTTCGCGCAAAATGTGCTTCTCTATTTTGCCCTTGCCGGACATCTTGGCCGCAGGGTTCAAGCGCATCGCCACATCCATAAATTCCTTGTCGAGGAAGGGGACACGCGCTTCGAGGCCCCAGGCTGCCATGGCCTTGTTGGCACGCAGGCAATCGAACAGATGCAGCTTGTCGAGTTTACGCACCAGTTCTTCATGGAAGGCCTGAGGGTTTGGTGCCTTGTGGAAATACAGGTAACCGCCAAAAAGCTCATCAGCGCCTTCGCCGGAGAGTACCATCTTGATACCCATGGCCTTGATTTTACGCGCCATCAAGTACATAGGCGTGGCCGCGCGAATGGTGGTTACATCATAGGTTTCCAGGTGATAAATCACGTCCTTGATGGCATCCAGCCCTTCCTGGAAGGTGAAATGAATTTCGTGGTGAATGGTGCCAATGGCATCGGCTACCTTGCGTGATGCGGCCAAGTCTGGCGAACCTTTAAGGCCCACGGCGAAGGAGTGCAGCTGTGGCCACCAGGCTTCACTTTCATCGTTGTCTTCAATGCGGCGCTTGGCGAAGGTTTGGGTAATGGCCGACACGATGGACGAGTCCAGCCCGCCGGACAGCAACACGCCATAGGGTACGTCTGACATCAACTGACGTTTGACCGCGGCTTCCAGTGCCGCGCGTAGTTCTTCTACGCTGGCCTCGTTGTCGGCCACAGCGTCAAAGGCTTGCCAGTCGCGCTGATAGTAGCGCACGGGCTCGGCGTCTGTGCTTGACAGGTAATGGCCGGGGGCAAAGGTTTCGACGGTTTTACACACGGGCACCAATGCCTTCATTTCTGAGGCCACATAGAAGTTACCCTTGGCGTCACGGCCGGTGTAGAGCGGAATGATGCCGATATGGTCGCGGCCAATCAGGTAGCTGCCCTTGGCCTTGTCATAGAGCACAAATGCGAAGATGCCGTTGAGTTTATCGAGAAAGTCGCTGCCGTATTCCTGATACAGCGCCAGGATCACTTCGCAGTCGCTGTTGGTCTGGTAGCTGTATTTGTCGCCAAGCTCTGCCTTGAGTTCTTTGTGGTTGTAGATTTCGCCGTTCACTGCCAACACCAGGCTGCCATCGTCACTGATAAGCGGCTGGGCACCGTGTTCTATATCGACAATGGCGAGGCGCTCGTGGGCCAGCACGGCGTGGTCGTCGGCGTAAATACCTGACCAGTCGGGACCACGGTGACGCAATAACTTGGACATCTCCAGGGCAACCTGGCGCATGGCGCAGGCATCAGACTGGATATCGAGAATGGCAAATATCGAACACATAACAAACTCCGCACGTCACTTCATAGGCATCAATGTTTTGTCACTTTGCCAGCGAATTCTGCGATAAGCAAACAATAAAAATAATGAAAAGTGATTTTTATTGCCACTTTTGTGGTGATGGTTTCACTTGGTGGCGTAGTTAAATGAATTATCATCAAAATTCATTGCGTTTCATTATGGATAGTTAAATTGTTCTGTGCAGAAGAGCCGGGCTCTTGGTGTATCCGTAATGCAGTGTAATTTTAAGTGGTTGGATGGTACACGGTTTGAATGCGTACAAAACAAACAGGGCACCCTTGGGGTGCCCTGTGGTGGAGATCTAGTTCGCGGGTCTTAACGGGTAAAACTCACTTTTTTGATAATACCCGGGTTTGTGCTCATTGTTGGCCAGGGTTCTTGCGACATCGTAATAGATGGCCAGATCCTGCAAGGCGCCGGACAAATCCCAATCGGCGCGATATTCATCGCACACGTTGTGATAGCAACCTTTCATTTTCAGCTGCATCTTCGCCTTATAAGCGGCGGTGGCATCGTCCAGGGGAATGCTGCCACCACCGGCGAAGGCTGCCGGAACCCCCAGCTTGGCAAAGCTGAAGTGATCGGAGCGGAAAAAGCCGCCGGAGGCCGGATTCTTTTCGGCCACGGCTTCCCGTCCCTGAGTTTTGGCCGCGGCGACAAGATAGTCTTCCAGCTGGGATTGTCCCTTGCCGACAATGGTAAAGTCCTTGGTACGGCCAAACACATTGGTCGAATCGAGGTTCAGCACCGCAATGGTCTTGTCGATGGGAAACAGTGGATTGGCGGCATAGTATCGTGAGCCAAGCAGACCCTGCTCTTCACCCGTGGTGGCGATAAAGGTGATGGAGCGGCGGTTTTTAAAGCCCATGGCATCCAGCGCCGCAAACTGACGGGCGATTTCTACAATACCGGCGACACCAGAGGCGTTGTCGAGCGCGCCGTTGTAGATTTTATCGCCGTCGCGACTGTCGTCTTTGCCGATGTGGTCCCAGTGGGCGGTAAAAAGGATATGCTCGTCGGCTTTGTCGGTGCCGGGCAGGGTTGCTACCAGGTTATGGCTGTCGGTAAAGGTGGCACTGTTGGCAAAGGCGATATCGGCACTTTGCTTGAGGTCGTGGTTACCCGGCGTGAGTGCGGCCTGTTGGCTCAGGGTGTCCAGTGACAGGCCCGCCTCATCGAAGAGCGCCTTGGCGGTATCCTGGGTCATCCAGCCTTCTACCTGAACCCGGTTGTCATGTTGACTGGCATCTGCCAGGTCTTGCTGCGGCCCTGTCCAACTGTTTTCAATGACAGACCAGGGGTAGGATGCGGGCGCCGTATCATGGATGATGATGGCGCCAAGGGCACCCTGGCGGCTCGCTTCTTCAAACTTGTAGCTCCAGCGGCCGTAGTAAGTCATGGCCTTGCCTTTGAACTTGCCCGATTCAGGTGCGGCAAATCCGGGGTCGTTGACCAGGATAACCGCAATCTTGCCCTGCATATCCAGGCCGGCGTAATCGTTCCAGTCATATTCAGGTGCTGTGATGCCATAGCCCACAAACACCAGCGGCGCTTTGCTTATCTCTACGCCTTGGTTGTTGTGGCGACTGCCCAGCACTATGTCTTTGCGGTAGGCAGGATGAAGATTGCCGAGGCGAACGGCCTGATTCTCCGAGGCGTTATAGGTCACCATGGGCACGCTTTGTAAAAAGCTGCCATTGTTGGCACCTTTGAGTCCGGCGGCTTTAAACGCTGTGGTGAGGTAGTCGAGGGTACGCTCTTCACCGGTGGTGGTGGGCGCGCGGCCTTCGAAGGCGTCAGAAGAGAGGATTTTGATGTCGTTCCTGAAACGCGCCTCATTAAAATCCGGCGATGGCGCCGTGGCGGCAGTCTGGCCGCCCTGACTGCAGGCAGTCAGCAGCACAAGTCCCAGAGGGAGCAGTGATTTCATAGGGTACCTTGTTGGTATTCTGTTGTTATTGTGTTTTGCGTTTGATTTGCGGCGCCCATAATGACAAAGGCCGCTTACCCATGACAAGGCAAACGGCCATTTTTATGTGTCAATTTGTGAACATACCCGGGGTGCATGTACCCGGGCTTGCCCGCACGCTCAAACATATGGGAGTGTGGTGCCGCGCTGGCGTTGGTGCGGGTCAGAGAATATCGATGTCACCGGCACAATTAAACACATGATTGGGCCTGAACGGCTCTTTCTCTATGTCTTCAAGACGGCTGACGCCTGTGAGTACCAGTATGGTCTCAAGACCCGCCTGAAAACCCGCCAGAATGTCGGTGCGCATATTATCGCCAATGATAACGGTGTTTTCCGAGTGGCCGTTGATGTGGTTTAAGGCCGAGCGCACTATCCAGCTGCTGGGTTTACCCACGTAAAAGGGTTTGCGGCCGGTGATCCGCTCAATGGGGGCGCACAGGGAGCCACAAGCTGGTGAAAACGCCGGGCCATGGGTATCGGGGTTGGTGGCGATAAAGCGGGCGCCATCGGCTACAAACCGCGCCGCTTTATGGATCATGTCCCAGTTGTAAGAGCGGGTCTCACCCACAATCACAAAGTCGGGGTTGATGTCGGTGATGGTGAAACCGGCCTTGTAGAGTTCGTGAGTGAGGGCGCCTTCGCCAATCACAAAGGCCTTGCTGCCTTCCTGATGCTTCAAAAAGTCTGCGGTGGCCATGGCGGCGGTGTAAAAACATTCCTCGGGGACATTGATGCCTGCGGCTTCGAGGCGGTTTTGCAGATCTTTGCCGGTTTGTACCGGGTAATTGGTCAGGATAACCAAGGGGTTGCCTTGTTCCAGCACCCGATGAATAAATTTGTCGCTGCCGGGCACCAGTTTGTTGTCGTGCAACAGTACTCCGTCGATATCACAGATGATGTTTTTCATTGAAAAATCCTGTTCAAGGTTCCGTCGCTGGCGAAAAGAATGGACGGCCCATTTATCTAAAGCCAAATCGGCGGCAAATTCAACGATAACAGAGCAAGTTAGCGGCGGATGTCTGGATTTAACTGAAAGGATTCGGGGTCGGAGTGACCCGAGTGCCACCTCGTGGAAAATAGATTAACGGATAAAAAAAGAGGCCAACCGGGCCTCTTTTTTTCGTTCAGCAGCAATAGTGTGCTTCTTGCTTTAGTCTGCTCAGTCCGGGGCGTAGCCGCTTGGACCAATCAGGTTGCCATCGAGATAGGCGCCATCGGCGTCCATCTTCAAGCGGCCTGCGGCAAACCATTTGACGACCAAAGGGTAGATGGCATGTTCCTGCTCATGTACCCGCTCGGCAAGCGTTTGGGCGTCGTCACCTTCATAGATGGGTACCTTCGCCTGCAGGATAACAGGGCCGGCATCAAGCTCAGGGGTGACAAAATGCACGCTGGCACCATGCTCGCTGTCACCGGCATCGATGGCACGCTGGTGGGTATCCAGGCCGGTGTACTTGGGTAGCAGTGACGGATGGATATTCAGCATTTTACCCAGATAGCGGCTGACAAAGCCTTCGCTGAGAATGCGCATAAAGCCTGCCAGCACAATCAAGTCTGGCTGATAGGCTTCAATGGCCGCCGTGAGGCGCGCGTCATAGTCAGCGCGTTTTTCACCTTTTTGGGCGATAACGCAGCTGGTGTTTATCTCGGCATGGTGGGCACGGACCAGACCATAGGCATCAGGCTTATTACTGATAACGCCAACCAGTTCAACGCCGCCACGGCCCTGACTCTGGTCGATAATGGCCTGCAGATTACTGCCACTGCCGGAGATAAGGACAACGACGCGACAACTCATCAGAGGATCTCCACCTGCTCTTCATCGCCATTACGGGCGGCGATATGGCCGATGTGCCAGGCGTTTTCGCCTTCGGCCTTGAGGAGTTCAAGGGCCGCATCCACCTTGTCGGCGGGCAGGGCAACAACCATGCCCACACCGCAGTTAAAGGTGCGGTACATTTCGTAGGTTTCGATATTGCCGGCAGTTTGCAGCCAGTCGAATACCACAGGCCACTGCCAGGAGTCACCTTTCACTACGGCCTTGCAGTTTTCAGGCAGTACGCGTGGGATGTTTTCCCAGAAACCGCCGCCGGTGATGTGCGCCATTGCATGTACATCGCTTTGGGCAATCAGCTTCAGCAGTGATTTGACATAAATCTTGGTAGGCTCCAGCAGGTGCTTGATAAGCGGCTTGCCGTTCAGATCCATTTGAGGATCGGCCTTGCTCACTTCCAGTACCTTACGGATCAGAGAATAACCGTTTGAGTGAGGACCACTTGAGGCCAGGGCAATCAGCGCATCACCGGCTTTCACCTTGGTGCCGTCGATGATGTCGGCCTTTTCAACCACACCTACGCAGAAACCGGCCAGGTCGTAGTCTTCGCCTTCGTACATGCCAGGCATTTCGGCGGTTTCACCACCAATCAGGGCGCAACCTGACTGGAAGCAGCCTTCACCGATGCCGTTTACCACTGAGGTGGCAGTCTCTACGTCCAGCTTGCCGGTGGCATAGTAGTCGAGGAAGAACAGCGGCTCAGCGCCCTGCACAATCAGGTCGTTCACACACATGGCGACCAGATCAACACCCACGGTGTCGTGGCTCTTGAAGTCGATGGCCAGACGCAGCTTGGTTCCCACGCCGTCGGTACCGGATACCAGCACTGGGTGCTTGTATTTGGTCGGCAGTTCACACAGGGCACCAAAACCACCCAGGTTGCCCATCACTTCAGGGCGGCGGGTGCGCTTAACGGCAGACTTGATGTTTTGCACCAGTGCGTTGCCTGCATCGATATCGACACCGGCGTCTTTATAGCTCAGTGGGGTAGGAGTGCTCACGGAGGATCCTCTAGTAGGGTACATCGAGTGGTTTTTATTGGGGCCGTATTCTAGCAGTTTGTGAGGGGTGTCGAAAGGGTAGTTTTGCCTATCAAATGTGCTTTTGGCGGTATAAGCCGCGACAGGCTTCACGATTCGGCGTTTGAACAAAACTTTATGTTTTATCGAGAGAACAAATCATCTAAAATTCCAGAAATTTGCCTGAAAAACGCCAAAAGTCACAGGAGTAGACATGAAAGTCGTCGAAGTAAAACATCCCCTGGTTCGCCATAAAATTGGCTTGATGAGAGAAGCGGATATCAGCACCAAGCGTTTCCGTGAACTGGCTGCCGAAGTGGGCAGTCTGCTCACCTACGAAGCCACTGCCGATTTAGAAACTGAAACCGTGACCATTGAAGGTTGGAACGGCCCGGTACAGGTTGAGCAAATCAAGGGTAAGAAAGTGACTGTCGTGCCTATCCTGCGCGCCGGTCTTGGTATGATGGACGGTGTCCTCGAGCATATCCCCAGTGCCCGTATTTCTGTGGTGGGTATCTACCGCGACGAAAAGACCCTTGAGCCAGTTCCGTATTTTGAAAAGCTGTGCAGCCAGGTGGATGAGCGCATTGCGCTGGTGGTTGACCCCATGCTGGCCACGGGTGGCTCCATGATTGCGACTATCGACCTGCTCAAGCAGCGCGGATGTAAGCAAATCAAGGCCCTGGTGCTGGTTGCCGCCCCCGAAGGCCTGGCCGCACTGGAGAAGGCCCACCCGGATATCGAGCTCTACACAGCCTCTATTGACCGCTGCCTGAACGAAAATGGCTACATTCTGCCAGGCCTCGGTGATGCCGGTGACAAGATTTTTGGCACCAAGTAAGCAGTTGTAAACAGCTGCCTTAAATGAAAAAGCGCCCTCGGGCGCTTTTTTCGTATCTTGCAGTAGGTCTCTTTGGGTTATCAGCCCGCTTAAAGCACCATGGCCGCAATCCAGCCAAATACCAACAACGGAATATTGTAGTGGATGAAGGTTGGGATCACGCTGTCTCGCATATGGTCGTGCTGTCCATCGGCGTTAAGCCCGGCGGTAGGGCCGAGGGTTGAGTCAGACGCCGGTGAGCCCGCATCACCCAGCGCGGCCGCTGTGCCGACCAGAGCAATGGTGGCCGGTACCGAGAAGCCAAAGGAGAGCGCCAATGGTACATAGATGGTGGCGATAATGGGGATGGTAGAAAAGGATGAGCCAATACCCATGGTGATAAGCAGGCCTACCAGCAGCATCAGGAACGCCGCCAGCGCCTTATTGTCGCCAATCAGTTCGCCCAGGGACGACACCAGATTACCCACATCGCCTGTGGCCTTGACCACGGCGGCAAAGCCTGCGGCAGCAATCATGATAAAACCGATATTTGCCATCATGCGCACGCCTTGGGTGAAGATATCCTGATCGGCCACATGCTTCATCGCGCCCGAGAGACTGAACACCATAAAACCAATCAGGGCACCAAAAATCATGGAGTCGGTTTCAAGCTGCACCACCAGGGTCGCCACAATGGCAACCACGGCGATAATAAGGCTACGACCATGGATGCGTTCCTCGGGCTCGGCCGCGAGGATTTGCTCTTCTACATAGCTTCTGGGTTTGCGATAGCTGATAAACACAGCGATGAGCAGGCCCAGGATCATCCCAAGTGCCGGAATCAGCATGGCACCGGGCACCTGTTCGCGACTGGCCTCCAGGCCATTGCCGGTTAGGTTTGCCAGCAGAATGTCGTTCAGGAAGATGCCACCAAAGCCCACAGGCAGCACCATGTAGGTGGTCACCAAACCAAAGGTGAGTACACAGGCCACCAGGCGGCGATCAAGCTTGAGCTTTGACATCAGGTGCAGCAATGGCGGCACCAGAATGGGGATAAAGGCGATATGAATAGGCAGAATGTTCTGGGACGCCATGGCCATGGCAAGCAGTGAAACCAACAGCAACATGCGCACTGTACCCAGGGCTTTGGCATCGTTTTCCCGGCCCAGTTTTTTAATCACAGAGCGGGAAATTACCGTGGTCAGCCCCGAATGTGACAGGGCCACGGCAAAGGCTCCAAGGAGTGCATAGCTCAGCGCGATTTGGGCACCGCCTCCAAGGCCCGTGTTAAAGGCATCAATGGTGGCTGTCAGCCCCATGCCGCCCCAAAGCCCGGCGACCAGTGCGCTGATGGTCAGCGCGATAACCACGTTTACCCGTGCAAGGCTGAGGGCAAGCATCAGGCACACGGCAATAACCACGGAATTCATCATGGATAAGTCTGTCTTCAATCAAAAGGGCTATTTTTGACAGTGTTTCCCTTGCTTGTCCAGCAATGGGCACGAATTCGCATACAAATTTGCCAATTGTGATCCAGTGCGGTCGTGCCACTTGAAAAGCCCCGGAAATGCAGGGGGCTTTACGGCGATAAATTGCTCTGACAGACCGGGGAACGGAGCAATTGTGTGATATTCCTCCAAATTGGGTTGTCAGGCTCATGGCACCTCTTATAATGCTGAATATCTAACAGGAAAGTTCGTATTATCCCTAGCTCAATCCATAGATGGAGGTTACCAATGAGCGTATTAGTAGGTCGCAAGGCCCCCGATTTTACTGCTGCTGCCGTTCTGGGTTCAGGCGAAATCGTTGACAACTTCAACCTGACTGCAGCCATCAAGGGCAAAGCAGCCGTGGTTTTCTTCTACCCACTGGACTTCACTTTCGTGTGCCCATCTGAGCTGATCGCGTTCGATCACCGCATGGAAGAGTTCACCAAGCGTGGTGTTGAAGTGATCGGTGTGTCCATCGACTCTCAGTTCAGCCACAACGCCTGGCGTAACACCCCAGTAGACAAGGGCGGTATCGGCCCTGTTAAGTACACTCTGGTGGCTGACGTTAAGCACGAAATCTGCCAGGCCTACGACGTAGAGCATCCAGAAGCCGGTGTGGCTTTCCGTGGTTCTTTCCTGATTGACAAGGAAGGTATGGTACGTCACCAGGTAGTGAACGACCTGCCACTGGGCCGTAACGTTGATGAAATGCTGCGTATGATTGACGCGCTGCAGTTCCACGAAGAGCACGGCGAAGTGTGCCCAGCCGGTTGGGAAAAAGGTAAGAAAGGTATGAGCGCCAGCCCAGACGGCGTTGCTGCTTACCTGAGTGAAAACGCTGACGACCTGTAATCCAATATCTGGATCACGTTGAATCGCATAAAAAAGCCGCCCAAGGGCGGCTTTTTCATTTCTGTGATTTGCCTGGCTGTTGTTGATTTAAGGGGCGCTATAAGCAGATGGAGCGGGGTTTTCGCTTATTCGCCAGCGCTGGCCTCGGCATCGACAGCGGCGTTTTCGTTATCCGCTGTCGCATCCTCGGTCTCTTCAAGGGCGCCTGCGCCCAGTAACGGCCAGCCGCCGAGGGACTTCCAGCGGTTGACGATATAACAGAAGAGCTCGGCGGTACGCTCAGTATCATAGAGGGCACTGTGGGCTTCTTTATTGTCGAAGGGAATGCCGGCGATTTTACAGGCCTGTGCCAGTACGGTGTGCCCCAGGGCCAGACCAGATAAACAGGCGGTGTCGAAAGTGGCAAAGGGATGGAATGGTGAGCGTTTAACGCCACTGCGCTCAATCGCCTTGCTAACAAAACCATGGTCGAATGCGGCATTGTGGGCCACAATCACGGCTCTGTGGCAATCTGATGCTTTCATGCCTTTGCGCACCGCCTTGAAAATTTCCAGTATCGCGTCTTTTTCGCTGACCGCGCCACGCAGCGGATTGCTTGGGTCTATGCCGTTAAAGGCCAGCGCAGCAGGTTCAAGATTAGCGCCTTCAAAGGGCTCGATATGAAAATGCAGCGTTTTATCCAGCGCCAGCATGCCGTTATCGTCCATGGTCAGCAGGGTGACGGCAATTTCCAGCAAGGCATCGGTCTGGGCATTGAAGCCGGCGGTTTCCACATCTATTACCACAGGATAATAGCCACGGAACCGGTACTTGAGCTTGTTGGGGTTGAAGGCGTCAGACATCCTGAATTCTCTGGTCGTTGCAAAGGGCGCTATTATGCTAAAAGGCGCCTTGGCTGTCATGTTCGATTGCGCAAAATCTGCGCTAAAGAACCGGGAATATTGGTCGATAGTTCCAGAGTAAGCATTGAATTGTGAGAATTCCTATGTGGCGTAACTGCTTTATTCTATCTGCACTGCTGCTGCCACTGGGCGCGGCGGCCGACATGCGTCACTACGTGGCCACCATTGCCGACTCCCAGTGGCGCCTGGCCGAAAACTCCCGTATTCGCTGCAGTCTGGAGCATGATATCCCTGCTTACGGCAAAGCCGTGTTTTCCAGCGCTGCCGGTAAAGATCAGAATCTGCTGTTTACTCTGGATATGTGGTCGAAACCCGATGCGGCCACGGCGGCAACCCTGGTGAGTAAGGCTCCCTCCTGGCGCCCCGGCGAAGTTCAGTCGACCATTACCAGGCTGTCTTATATGAGAGACTTTAACGGCGAAGTACCCAAAAAGGCCGCCTGGTCGATGCTGACCGAGCTTGAGCGCGGCCGTGAGCCCACTTTCTATTACGCCGACTGGTACAACAGCGACAATAAGGTTGCCGTGGGTTTGTCGGCCGCCAATTTCCGTCGCAAGTACACTGAGTTTCGTCAGTGTTTATCTGGCTTGCTGCCCTACAGTTTCGATGATATCGCCTTTACCGTGCTCAATTATGAGTCGGGTGGAACTGAGCTGACCCGTTTTTCCAAGGCACAGCTGGCGCGGGTGCAGGAATACCTGAGCCTGGACCCCGATGTTGAGCTTATCCTCATCAATGCCTATACCGACAGCCACGGCGGCCGTAACCTGAACCAAAAGGTGTCTGACAAGCGCGCGGATTCAGTAAAGGACTTTTTTGTCAGCAAAGGCATCCCCGCTGACCGTATTCAGACAGAAGGCCACGGCGAAACGCGTCACGTGGCTTCCAACCAAGGGGCGGATGAGCGTCAGCGAAACCGCCGGGTGGTAATCCAGATAACAAAAGCTATCTGAGGATTAAATTTTCTTCATATAAAAGACCGCCAACGCGGTCTTTTTTGTTGGGCAGGGATGCAAATGGGGATGTAAAAAAAAAAGCCCACTTGATTCCAAGTGGGCCGCAAAAGAATAAGCATTGCAATCAACAAATTGAAGGAAGGAAGTCAAGCATAAGAACCAGGGATGATATCGATGTGTCAGACACAGCGATAAAATGTTCTTTGTTTTCACAATCTGCGAAGCAGACACTTCCGGAAAACGTGGTCATTGTAGTCAGGCATGATAAGAACAACAAACGAGAAAAATTGGAATTTGAGATTAGTTTAACTAATGGATTATTGTGTGATCTGGCGCACGTTAACGGCCTTAATCCGTATATTTCGAGTAATTAAGCACATATCAAGCATAAAAAAGCGTATGGCATCGCCATAAGATGTTATCACTCTTTTAACGCCGTGCCTTGGCGAAAGTTTCATCACCATGTTTACCCGCCATTGCCACCTCCATTTTTGGGGGTATAGTGGGCAGCGGCAATGCACCTCTCTACTGCAAAGGAAGACAACAATGACAAGCAGAATCAGCACTCTAAGCCTGCTGACCCTGGGTTTTGCTCTGGGATTATCAGGCTGTCACACCAAAGAAGCGACCCAAAGTGCCCCTGCGGCTGGTATCGCTTATCCTGCCAGCCAAACGGTTGCCATAAGTGAACAAATTCACGGCGTTGAGGTGCAAGACCCTTATCGTTGGCTCGAAGAAAGCAGCCCTGAGACCGAAGATTGGGTCAAACGGCAGCAGGCTTTTGGTGAAGAATACCTTGCCGCCATTCCCAATAAGCAAGTGGTGGTTGACCGCATTACCGAGCTGTGGAACTTTGAAAAAGTAGGTGCACCTTTTGAGCACGGTGAAAATCGCTTTATTTTCAGAAACAATGGTCTGCAATCACAAAACGTACTCTATGTGAGCGAAAAGGGCGGCGCCGAGCGGGTACTGCTTGACCCCAACACGCTTTCAGCCGATGGCACTGTGGCCCTATCCGGCGTATCCGTAAGCGGTGATGGCAAAACCCTGGCTTACGGCGTTTCAAAGTCCGGCTCCGACTGGCAGGAGTGGGCCTTTATCGATGTGGCCAGTGGCCGCAAGTTGGCTGACAGCCTAAACTGGATCAAGTTTTCCCGCGCCGAGTGGGCCCATGACAACAGTGGTGTGTACTACTCTCGCTATGATGCGCCCGCTGGCGGCGATATCCTGGTCGATGTGAACTACAACCAGAAGGTGTATTTCCACCGCATTGGCGAGGAACAGGCGAAGGATACCCTGGTATACGAGCGTCCGGACCAGCCCGAGTGGGGCTTTTCGTCCACTGTGTCCGATGACGGTAACTTCCTGCTGATAAGCGTCTCAGTGGGGACAGACAGCCGCAATCGCTTCTTCTATAAACCGCTCAAAGATAAAAGCCTTAAAGTGGTTGAGCTGATGAGCGAGTTGGAAGCTGAATACCAGTTCCTCGGTAACGAAGGTCCGGTGTTCTACTTCAAGACCGATCTGGATGCCCCGAAAGGCCGCATCATTGCCGTCGATACCCGAAATCCTGCCAAAGACAACTGGCGCACCCTGGTGCCGGAATCTCAGGACCCCATCGCTGCGGTCAGCATTATCAGCGAGCATCTGGTGGTGAGTTACCTGCACGATGTGCTGGGCCAACTGTCCATTTACAATATGGATGGGGTGAAGCGTGAGGATGTGCCGCTGCCGGGTAAGGGCAAGATAGCCGGTCCCTACGGCAAGGCCAGCAAGCCTTACTTTTATTACATCTTCAATAGCTATGTGCAGCCTCAGACTATCTACAAGTACGATCTGAACAAGGGCACCAATGAGCTGTTCAGTGCGCCCAAGGTATCCTTCAATCCGGACGACTACGTGTCTGAGCAGGTGTTTTACACCAGCAAAGACGGCACTCGCATCCCCATGCTGGTCAGTTACAAAAAAGGGCTGAAGAAAGACGGCAATAACCCGACGCTGCTTTATGCCTACGGTGGTTTTTCTATCTCCATGACCCCGCGCTTCAGCCCCGCCACCATTGCCTGGCTGGACATGGGTGGCATCTATGCGGTGCCAGCCCTTCGTGGTGGCAGCGAGTACGGTGAAGAGTGGCACAAGGCCGGTATGTTCGGTAAAAAGCAAAATGTCTTTGACGACTATTTTGCTGCCGCCGAATACCTTATCAGCGAAAACTACACCAACAGCAGCAAGCTCGGCGCCTATGGCCGCAGCAACGGTGGGCTCTTGATGGGTGCAGCCGTGACCCAGAGACCCGATTTGTTTGCCGCCATCCTGCCAGCCGTTGGTGTGCTGGATATGCTGCGCTTCCAGAAGTTCACCATAGGTTGGGCCTGGACGGCTGAATACGGCAGTGCCGACAATGCTGAGGACTTCCCATATCTGCTGGCATATTCGCCTTATCACAACGTGAAAGCGCAGGCCTATCCTGCCACCATGGTGATGACAGCCGACCATGATGATCGCGTAGTACCGCTGCACAGCTTCAAGTTTGGCGCCATGTTGCAGGCCAAACAGCAGGGGCAAGCGCCTGTGATTATGCGAATTGAGTCAAAGGCCGGGCATGGTGCGGGTAAACCCACCTCGATGCAGATTGCCGAGTTTGCCGACATCTATGCCTTTTTGTGGCAAAACTTCGGTTTAACCCTGCCAACTGAACTCTGAACGCAAAACGCACAAAAAATGCGTTGATACAAGGGGCTTCGGCCCCTTTTATCATTTATTTTTCTTTACAGTTGGCGGGGGAGCGGCCATTCACAATCCCGAGCAGGCTAGGTATAGTAGGCCTCACTTTAACAAGAGGATTTGTGCGCATTTGCCATGTTTATCTGGCCTATTTCCGTCTACTACGAAGATACCGATGCCGGTGGGGTAGTGTATCACTCCAATTATCTCAACTTTTTCGAGCGGGCAAGAAGCGAATGGCTGCGTGCGCTCGGCATCAGCCAGACCGAGCTGCTGGCCGGCGATATCGCCTTTGTGGTGAAGCGGGCCGAGATAGAGTTTCGTAAAGCGGCGCGCTTTGAGCAGAATCTTTTTGTGCATTCCACTGTCATAGAAATGAAGAAAGCCTCCATGGTTTTCGAACAACGACTTCTGGATGAGGCCGGCACCTGTTACTGCGAGGGACACATAGTGGTTGCCTGCGTGGCATTGTCGAAGATGCGGCCCCATGCCATTCCACCCCATATAGCGCAGGAGTTAACACAAGGTGCACGCTGATATTTCGTTTTTGGGACTCTTTTTACAGGCAAGCTTGCTGGTCAAATTGGTGATGCTTGTGCTGGTTGGTCTGTCGGTCCTGTCCTGGGCGGTGATCATTCAGCGCCGCAACCTCATCAAGGCCGCCAAGTCGCGCTCTGCCAAATTTGAAGACAAATTCTGGTCCGGGGTGGATTTGAATCGCCTGTATCAGGAACTGTCTGCCCGCGGCGACGCCAATGCCGGCCTCGAAGCCATGTTTGTCACTGGCTTTAAAGAGTATTCCCGTCTGGCACGCTTGTCGGCCCGTGTCCCTGGCGCCGTCATGGACGGTACTTACCGCGCCATGCGCGTGACTCTGTCCCGCGAGCTTGAAAAACTCGAAACCAATTTGCCGCTGCTGGCCACCATAGGTTCAACCAGCCCTTACATCGGCCTCTTTGGTACCGTATGGGGGATTATGAATGCCTTTATCGCCCTGGGCGCCGTACAAAACCCCACTCTGGGTATCGTGGCTCCCGCCATTGCCGAAGCCCTGATTGCCACGGCCATGGGCCTGGCTGCCGCGATTCCTGCAGTGATTTTCTATAACCGTTATTCCACCGAGGTGGAGAAGCTGGAAGGCACCTATGTGAACTTTATGGAAGAGTTCTCCAGCATCCTGCACCGTCAGGCTTATGCCGAGAAGGAGTCAGCCTGATGCACGGTTATCAGCGCAAGCGCCGCCGCCCCGTGGCTGAAATCAACGTCGTACCTTATATCGACGTGATGCTGGTGCTGCTTATCATCTTTATGGCGACTGCGCCGATTGTGACGCAGGGCGTCAAGGTGGACTTGCCCACCGGGGAGGCAGAAGCCCTGTCAACTGACAGCAAGCCGCCGGTTGTGGCTTCCATCGATGCCAATGGGGATTATTATCTGGATATCGGCAGTGGCAGCAGCGCCAAAGACGTGCTCACCCTAGATGATGTTGCAACCCAGGTTGCTGCCATGATCATGTTGGAGCCGGAGCGCCCCGTGGTGGTAAAAGCCGACCGCAGCATTCCCTATGAGGACGTTATTCAGTTGATGATCACGCTGCAAAAAGCCGGAGTGCCCTCGGTGGGGCTGATGACGGACTCGCCACAGGAGAAGTAACAGGGTGTCCGCAAAGAAATTCCATTCAAGTTTAACCTTACCCGTGGCCATCTCGCTGGCCATACACCTGGGTATTATTCTGGTGTTGGCACTGGGCGCGCTGGACTTTTTCACCAAAAAGCTCGAGACCCCGGAGCCCGCAGCCGCCGCGCCTGTACAGGCGGTACTCATCGACCAGCAAAAGGTGGCGGCCGCAGCCGAGAAAATTAGACAAGAGAAGCGAGATGCCGAGCGCCGTGAGCAGCTGCGTCAGGAAGAGCTGGAACGCAAGGCCGACGAAGCCCGTAAGGCCCGTGAGCAGGAGCAGGCCAAGCTGAAGCAGCTTGAAGCCGAGCGCAAGCAAAAGGAAATCGAGACCCAAAAGGCCATCGAAGAAGCCAAGCGCAAGGAAGAGCAGGCCAAGCAAGCCGCCGACAAGGCTGAAAAAGAGCGGGTGCGTAAAGAGTCTGAGCGTAAGGCAGCCGAAGAAGCTGCCAAGAAGGCCGAAGACAAACGCAAGGCCGAAGAGGCAGCCGCCAAGAAAGCCGAAGAAGAGCGTAAACGCAAGGCCGAGGAAGAGCGTAAGCGCAAAGCTGAGGAAGAGGCCAAGCGTAAGGCGGAAGCAGAACGTAAGCGCAAGGCAGCAGAAGAAGCGGCGCGCCGTGAGCAGGAGCTGGCCGACATGATGGCGGCCGAACAGGCGACCATCAACGCCGCCCGCAATCGCCAGCTTGTGTCTGAGCGTGACAGATACACCGCCATGATCAAGGCCACCATCCAGCGGAATCTGGTGGTGGATGAGTCGATGCGTGGCAAGAGCTGTAAAATGTTTATCCGTCTCGCCAGCGATGGTTTTGTGACCACCGCCGAAGCGCGGGAGGGGGACGGCGTGGTATGCCGCGCCGCCAAGGCGGCCATTACCAAGGCCGGACGTCTGCCTGTGTCACCTGAGCCTGAGGTGTACCAGCTGATGAAAGAAATCAATTTGACCGTGCAACCGGAAATCTAAAGGAGTTTCATGAAGATCATCGGAAAGTGGGCGCTGCTGATAATTGCCGCTCTGTCTTTGCCCGTGAAGGCCGCACTGGATATCGTTATCACCGAAGGTGTTGACGCTGCCCGTCCCATTGCCGTGGTGCCCTTTGTCTGGCAGGGCACAGGCCCGGTGCCATCACAGATTTCAGATGTGGTGGCCTCGGATCTGACCCGCAGCGGCACCTTTAAACCCCTGGATGCCCTGGGCTTACCGCAAAACGGCATTTCTACCCTTGCTGAGTTTGCACCACAAAAATGGACCGGCATCAACGCCGAAGCGGCCGTGGTGGGTGCCATCAAGCCTTATGGTCCGGATCAGTATCTGGTCACATTCGATTTGATTGATTTGCTCAAGGCCCAACTGGCCGGTCAGGCGCCGCTCAATAAGCAGGACCTGCTGCTGGACAGCCGCCAGACCGTGATCACCGCCGCCCAGTTCCGTCAGTACGGTCATCGCATCAGCGATGTGGTGTACGAAAAGCTCACCGGTATTCGCGGCGCCTTTTTGACCCGTATCGCCTACGTAGTGGTAAACCATGCCGAGAAAGCACCATACCGTTTGATGATTTCCGACTATGACGGCTACAACGAGCACATGTTGCTGCGCTCGCCCGAGCCGCTGATGTCACCCGCCTGGTCACCGGATGGTCGCCGCCTGGCTTATGTCAGCTTTGAAAACCGCAAGGCCGAAATCTTTGTGCAGGACATCTTTACCCAGGCCCGTACCAAGGTTTCCAGCTTCCCCGGTATTAACGGCGCACCAAGCTTTTCGCCCGATGGCAAAACCCTGGCGGTGACGCTGTCCAAAGATGGCCAGAGCGAAATCTACACCATCGATATCGCCACCAAGACCACCCGCCGGATAACCAATCACTATGCCATCGACACTGAGCCTACCTGGTTCCCCGACGGCAAGTCGCTGCTTATCACCTCTGAGCGTGGCGGCAGACCTCAGTTGTATAAGGTGGAGCTGGACTCCGGCAAGTTGACCCGTCTGACCTTTGACGGTGAGTGGAACCTCGGTGGCTCCATCACCCCGGACGGCCGTACCATGATTTTTGTAAACCGTACCAACGGCAAGTTCAACATCGCGCGCATGGATCTGGAAACCCGGTTTATGCAGGTGCTGACCACGACCCGTTTGGACGAATCTCCCAGCGTGGCGCCCAATGGCACCATGGTCATTTATGGCACCACGCATCAGGGCCGGCAGGTGCTCGCTGCCGTGTCTACGGATGGACGCTTTAAGGCAAGATTGCCCGCGGGGCAGGGGGAGGTGAAATCACCTTCCTGGTCACCGTTCCTGTAACGAATTATCATCACCGATTGATTAAAGGATTTAAAAATGGAATTGAACAAACTGCTTAAGACCATGCTGATTGTGGCCCCTATCATGGCACTGTCTGCCTGTAGCTCAACCGACTCGGCCACCGATGCCAGTGGCTCTTCCAGCAGCCTGGGTGGTAGCGGCTCCAGCATGGGCGGTGTTGAAACCGGCAGTGTGTCTGGCATGCTGACCCCTGAAGAGCAGATGCGCATGAAGCAGGAAGAGCTGCGCCGCGAGAACGTCATTTACTTCGACTTCGACCGCAGTGAAGTGTCGCCGCTGTCAGCCGATATCCTGCTGGCCCACGGTAACTATCTGCTTGAAAACCCTTCAGTACGTATCCTGATTGAAGGCCACTCTGACGAGCGTGGTACCCCTGAGTACAACATCGCCTTGGGTGAGCGCCGTGCCAAGGCCGTTGCCAAATATCTGCAGGCCATGGGTGTACAACCTGCCCAGATGAGCATTGTCAGCTACGGCGAAGAAAAGCCACAGGACCTGACCCGTACCGACGAAGGTTTCTCCAAGAACCGTCGCGCAGTATTGGTGTACTGAGGGTTAACACGACAGGGTAGGATTGATGAAAAAGACTGTATTACTGGTAGCCATGCTGGCGGCGGGTCAGGCTTTTGCCGCCGCGCCGGTTGAAGATTTGGGTGGTGGCGGTAGCCTCGATGAGCGTATCGCCAAGCTTGAGCGAATTCTGAAAGCCAAACAGCAAACCGACTTTGACATGCAGCGTCGCTTGGACGCCCTGCAGCAGGAAGTGCTGGATTTGCGTGGGCTCACGGAGCAGCAGAACTATCAAATCAACCAGATGCTTGAGCGTCAGCGCAAGCTGTATGAAGAGATAGCCAGCTTGAGTTCAGGCGCAGCCAAGGTGCAGCCCCAGGCGCAGGTACCTGTCAGTGCAGCCGGTGGTGCAAGCTCGCCGGTCGTCAGTGGCGGTACTGTGGCGGTGGAAGCTTCACTCAATGAGACCGCATCTTACGAGCAGGCCATTAACCTGGTGCTCAAAGAGCGCAAGTACGATGAGGCTATCGCGGCATTTCGCAGTTTTGTCAAAAAATACCCTGGCTCAAACTACACTGATAATGCCAACTATTGGCTGGGTCAGCTCCTCTATAATAAGAACGAGCTCGAC
The DNA here is from genome assembly GCF_019457455.1 of Shewanella sp. FJAT-52076. Lineage (NCBI taxonomy): Bacteria > Pseudomonadati > Pseudomonadota > Gammaproteobacteria > Alteromonadales > Shewanellaceae > Shewanella > Shewanella sp. FJAT-52076. The sequence goes on along the minus strand of NZ_CP080415.1, from coordinate 2,496,703 downwards.
GAAGCCCGTGGTGCCTTTACTGTGGTGGTGGAAAAATATCCCGACTCCAGCAAGCGCGGTGACAGCCTGGTCAAGCTGGGTCTGATTGCCGAAAAGAAAGGCGACACCGTTGGCGCTAAAAACCTGTACCGCAAGGTAATAAAAGAGTACGCAAACAGTGCTGCGGCGCGCATTGCACAGCAGCAATTGAACGCACTTTGACGGGTTTTAATCCAGAAAACAGTCTCTTGGGCTGTTTTTCATGCAAACGGCAAAAGTTTCGGGAATTTGCGCTTGCATGGATAACTGAAAAAGGTATTATAGGCGCCCTCAGCGCAGCCAAGGCAGCGTAGAGGGCAATCTGGAATGGGTCGTTAGCTCAGTCGGTAGAGCAGTTGGCTTTTAACCAATTGGTCGAAGGTTCGAATCCTTCACGACCCACCAATTTCAGAACGCCGGATCCCGATGGGTCGTTAGCTCAGTCGGTAGAGCAGTTGGCTTTTAACCAATTGGTCGAAGGTTCGAATCCTTCACGACCCACCACTCTCGGTGGGGCGGGATCATCACAGTGTATCGAGCGGGTCGTTAGCTCAGTCGGTAGAGCAGTTGGCTTTTAACCAATTGGTCGAAGGTTCGAATCCTTCACGACCCACCACGCTCGGCAAACACTGTATCAAAATTTGGGTCGTTAGCTCAGTCGGTAGAGCAGTTGGCTTTTAACCAATTGGTCGAAGGTTCGAATCCTTCACGACCCACCACTTCTTTCTGAAGTGGCAATCTGCGGTAAATCTCGAGATGGGTCGTTAGCTCAGTCGGTAGAGCAGTTGGCTTTTAACCAATTGGTCGAAGGTTCGAATCCTTCACGACCCACCACTCGCTGGATATTTCAAACACCGCAAACCTAGATGGGTCGTTAGCTCAGTCGGTAGAGCAGTTGGCTTTTAACCAATTGGTCGAAGGTTCGAATCCTTCACGACCCACCACTTCCCTGAAGTGAACAATTCGCAGTATCGCAACCAGATGGGTCGTTAGCTCAGTCGGTAGAGCAGTTGGCTTTTAACCAATTGGTCGAAGGTTCGAATCCTTCACGACCCACCACTTCCCCGAAGTGGACAATTTGCGATAACGCACCCCAGATGGGTCGTTAGCTCAGTCGGTAGAGCAGTTGGCTTTTAACCAATTGGTCGAAGGTTCGAATCCTTCACGACCCACCACTCCTCAAATATCACCTTTCTCTTTTCTACTTTTGTCTCATAGACCTATTGCTAATATTTCCCCAGTAACAATTTGTTCATAGTTCCTTTGATACATAATAACAATCAGGGAGCAACAAGAATGAAACAAGCACCAGTCTCACTTGCGCTGGCCAGTGCGCTTCTGGCGATGTCAGGCTCAGCCATCGCCGAAACCGGAAAAACCGATTTTAAGTTTGGCGGCTATATCAAGGCCGACGTGATGTTCAGCGATTACAGCAATGGCGCACCGGAGTCGGGGGATTTATCCCGCCAGTTTTATGTGCCGGGCACCATTTATGGTAAAGCGGGTAACGGCGAGCAGGTTGTTGATTTCCAGGCCCGTGAAACCCGTTTTAACTTTAAAACCACTACAGATCTGGATGGGCATACTCTGACCGGCTTTATCGAGCTGGACTTCATGACCCATACCGACGGTAACGAGCGGGTTTCCAATAGTTACTCGCCCCGCATTCGCCATGCCTTTGTCAGCTATGACAACTGGACCGTAGGTCAAACCTGGACCACCTTCCAAAACCCAGGTGCTTTGCCGGAAAACCTCGACTTTGTTGGCGCAGCGGATGGTACCCCCTTCGTGCGTCAGGCACAGCTGCGTTACACCAATGGCGGCTTCCAGTTTGCTGTGGAAAACCCCGAAACCACCGTCAGTGATTATCAAACCGGCAGCCGTATCACCAGTGGCAGCGGCATGATGCCCGATGTGGTCGCACGCTATAATTTCAAATCCGAAGGTGGCGCTTCCTTCTCTGTTGCGGCCATTGGTCGTCAGCTGACACTGGAAAACAGCAACTATGACGATTCAACTCTGGGCTTCGGCGCCAGCTTTGCCGGTGTTATTCCACTGGGTAAAGACGATCTGAAGTTCACTGCCACCTGGGGTGAAGGTTTGGGGCGTTATATGGGGCTTAACTTTGCCAATGCCGCTTCAGTAGATGCCGACGGGCAGCTCGATACCATTGGCTCCTTTGGCGGCTTTGTCTCATATCGTCATTGGTGGAACGAGCAGTGGCGCTCAAGCTTTACCCTGTCCGGCATGAAGGTCGACAACAACGTCGATATCACAGGTAAGAACGTGAACAAAGATGCCTACTCAGCCTATGTGAACCTGCTGTACTCCCCAAGCAAGCCGCTGACCTTTGGTGTGGAATACATGTTTGCCACCAACAGCAAAGAAAATGGTGTGGACGGCGACCTGAACCGGGTCATTTTCTCGGCCAAGTATGTGCTCTAAGCCCCATCAGTTTTCAGTCTGAGAAACGTAAAAAAGGCGAACATGGTTCGCCTTTTTTCATTTGGTTCCAGTCTCCCGGCTATCCCTTAAAGCTGAATTCCATGGCAAATCCTTTCTCTGACTCGGGCAAGCTCAGGGCGCCATTGAGCTGTTGGTGAACAAGGTTAAAGACTATGCTCATTCCAAGACCAATGCCGCCTTTGGCGCGCGCTGTGGTGTAAAAGGGTTCGAAAATGCGTTTTCTGGCTTCTTCGCTGAGGCCCTTACCGTTGTCACTGTAGTGGATGTGGTAACTGCCATCGGCAAGGCGCTTGCCACGGATGTGGATTTGATTGTCCTCGCCCTGGGTGAAGGCATGATTGATGCTGTTACTGAGCAGATTGGTGAGGATCTGTGAGTGGGCCCCCGGGACTGTATCCACCTCCCAGTCTGTTGGGATCTCAACGGTAACCTGTGCCTGCATGGTTTTAAGCAGTGGTTTAACGGCGGTAATGACCTGATGGTAATACTGCGCCAGATTAATGTGCTCGGTCTCGTCGGTGTGCTGGTCGGCTGCGGTGCGTTTAAAGCTTTCAACCAGTTCGATGGCCCGATGAAGATTGATATCCAATAACGACAGCGCGTTATCGCAGACATCGAGAAACTCATCCAGCTGCTCAGTGGAGAGCTCCCCGCTGCGATAGGCATTAACCAGCAGGTCTCTGTGTTCTTTAATGACGCTGGAACTTGTAATTGCAACACCCAGCGGTGTGTTCACTTCATGGGCAAGACCTGCCACCAGGCTGCCCATCGCCGCCATTTTTTCCGACTCGATAAGCTTATCCTGAGCCTGCTTTAAATCGGCGATAACCCGGTTCAGGTGCTCGGTACGCTCGGCGACTTTAGTCTCGAGGGATTGATTGGCCTGCTCGAGCTTTTTTTCGTGCTCGACTCGGTCAAGCTCGGCTTCTATGCGCCCCGAAAACAGTTTGAACAGCTCCAGAGCCCAGGTGTGATTATCAATAGGGCGCCGATAGAGCGCGACAATGATACCCATCACCTCACCCTTGAGATCGTGCAGTGGTGTGCCAAGGTAGCCTTCAATCCCCATGTCCTGCAGCATCAGATCATCTGGAAAAGTGGCGGTGACATCGGCCCGGTAGCAGCAAACCGAATCGTCGGCCGCATTGGCACAGGGAGTATTGGCGAGGGAGTAGGAGATGTTGTCAACCAGCTTGCCATCTGCCACCAATGCCAGGGTATGTGAGCTGTGGTTTTCTTTATCCAGGATGGCAACGAAGGTGAAGTCTGCGCCAATGGCATCGTGCAGCGCCAGGGTTATGCTATTGAAAAACGCTTCACCCCGGGTATTGGAAACCTTTTCAATGATGGTGGATAGCATCGAGTCCATGTTGCATCTCAGGTAGCGGCGGCCGGAATTAATTCAGCTTAGCCATGAATCCATTTGCATACCAGCAAGAGTTTGAACAGCCAACAAAAAGCCTGCATCAAGCAGGCTATTTGTATTGGGCTCAGGCCAGCAGATTGTGCTCGCGAACATAGGCCTCAAAGTCGGTGCAGCCACCTACGTGGGTCTTGTCCACAAAAATCTGTGGTACGGTTTCCACGGGCTTGCCAACCGTCTTGGACAGGTCTTCTTTGCTGATCCCTTCGGCATGGATATCCACATAGCGGAAGCGGAAGTCTTCACGTTTTTCGGCAAGCTGCTCACAAAGTTGCTCGGCACGAACGCAATAGGGGCAGCCGGGACGGCCAAAAATTACAACGTACATGTAGTCTCCTCAGAACGATACTGTGTGGCTGTTATATCACAGCCAAGGTGGTTTTGATAATCCGTGGCGCGCTTTAGTCAGCAAATCGCGTGCGGGTTTGATACTTGCCCCGGTAATCAAAAAATTTGTCGACCAGCTGCCAGCCAAACTTGCTCTTTTTCAGCAACAGCAGCTCCGGCGCCCTGAACCTGGCGCTGTCTTTAATCAGGGCTTCGGCGTTGGGGTATTTGGGTAGTGGAAGTCCCGGCGCCCGTTGGTGACGCAGTAAAAACAGGGCAAAGAGGGCTTTTTTCTGCGCCGGTGTTTGCATTTTAAACCGTTCAACAAACTGGTTTCCGTCCATATCCACATAGGTCACCTCAAGGCCCGCCTCGGAGGCCCCAAGAAGCATGTCACTGACTTTAAAGAGGTGATGGTGCTTGTGCGCCAGCACAGCTTTGAGGTGCTTGTCCGGGTCGACTAGGGCGGAGTCGCAGCCGCGGCACACTCTGGCGGCAATATCATTTTCGGCGCCGCAATCGGGACAGATGCGGGCGCGAAAGCGAAAGTCACACTGATTGCCATCGTCTAGCAAACCCTGACAGCGCCTGCCGTAGTGCTCGACTATGTCGCCATCGGCATCGGCTTTACCCCAAAAGAGGTTGGCATAACCGCAGGCCGGGCAGGGTACCTGCACGGGGACACTCTTGCTGTCGGGTCGGGGTTTGCCCACATCCGGGTGGTACAGGCTGAATCCGTTGGCGGCGTAGTCGAGAATGAGGCACTCGGTTTTTTTGGGGAAGATCCTGAGGCCCCGACCAACCATTTGCTGGAACAGGCTCACCGACGCAGTGGGTCGCAATATGGCAATCAAATCCACATGGGGCGCGTCAAAGCCCGTGGTCAGTACCGCCACATTCACCAGAAACTTCAGTTCCTGTGCTTTAAATGCGGTGATGATCTTATCGCGCTCGGGCCCGGGGGTGTCGGCGGTGATAAGCGCTGCCGTCTCATCAAGCAGTGCCATGATTTCTTTGGCATGGCGCACTGTGGCCGCGAAGATAATGACCCCAAAACGCTGCTGCGCCAGTGCCTTTATCTGACCAATGATGGTAGTCGTGGCCCGGGTGCTGGTATCCAGAATGGCCTGCACCTCGGCCTCCTGGTAATCCGTTTCTTCAGAGGCTTTGAGCGAGGCAAAGTTATACTGGGCGGCCAGACCATCGAGCAGCAACGGCTGGGTTAAATACCCTTGTTTTATTAAGCTGCGGATGGGCAGTTCGAAGATACAGATATCGAACACGCCCTTGTCGGGATTGCCCACATGGCCACGAACATGACGTTTATATATCGCGCCCTCTCCCAACCGATAGGGGGTGGCAGTAAGCCCGAGCAGCAAGAGGTCCGAATTTTTCTCCCGCAGCTGACTGAACAGCTGCCGATACTGGCTGTTTTCGTCAAGGCTGACTCTGTGGCACTCATCGATGATCACCAGGGAAAATGGCGCATCAAAGGCCGCGACATTGACTGCAGCGGACTGAATGCCCGCAATCACAGTTTTACCGCCGGTGTCTTTTTCGCCGAGTCCGGCAGAAAAGATGCTGGCGTTGCCCGCGAGTGCATCCACTTTTTGGGCGTTTTGGGCCACCAACTCTTTGACGTGGGTCAGCACCAATACCCGCCCTTTTGCCAGACGGGCAAGCTCGGCTATCACCAGACTTTTTCCGGCGCCGGTTGGCAGTACCAGCAGGGCAGACTCGCGGCTCTCTCTAAAATGGGCGAGAGTCGCTTCTATAGCATCTTGCTGATAATCCCTGAGTTTTATCGTCATTGTCGGCTGATGGGGTCTATGGTGTCGCATGAATGAAAGGCGATGATTGTACCACCTTGGGTTGGGGGGGCGTTGAAGTTCAGGCAAAAAAAGGCCCCTTATTCAGGGGCCAAGCTCGAGGAGAAGAAAGGTTGGTTAGTCGGCGCGATTCAAGCGGCTTTCGATAAGGGTATCGATAACTGATGGGTCGGCCAGGGTGGAAGCATCACCCAGGTTGGTGATTTCGTTTGCCGCAATCTTACGCAGGAAGCGACGCATGATTTTACCGGAGCGGGTCTTGGGCAAACCGTTGGCCCACTGGATCAAATCGGGCGTTGCCAGGGCGCCGATTTCTTTACGTACCCACTGACGCAGCTCCTGACGCAGTTCTTCGGTGGCTTCGGTGCCCTTGGTCAGGGTGACATAGGCATAAATACCCTGTCCCTTGATGTCATGGGGATAACCCACCACAGCTGCTTCGGCGACCAGGTCATGTGCAACCAGGGCGCTTTCCACTTCGGCGGTGCCGAGGCGGTGGCCGGATACGTTAATCACGTCATCCACACGGCCGGTGATCCAGTAGTAACCGTCTTCGTCACGGCGGGCACCGTCACCGGTGAAGTACATGCCGCGGAAGGTCTTGAAATAGGTCAGCACAAAGCGCTCGTGGTCGCCGTAGACGGTACGCATCTGACCGGGCCAGGAGTCCAGCAGCACCAGGTTGCCTTCGGTGGCGCCTTCAAGGATGTTACCTTCGTTGTCCACCAGTGCAGGCTGTACGCCAAAGAAGGGGCGGGTGGCCGAGCCGGGTTTGGTATCAGTGGCGCCTGGCAGCGGGGTGATCAGGATGCCGCCGGTTTCTGTTTGCCACCAGGTATCCACGATTGGGCAATGTTCATGGCCAATCACCTCATGGTACCAGCGCCAGGCTTCAGGGTTGATGGGCTCACCCACAGAACCCATGATGCGCAGCGATTTGCCATCGAAATTGTCAAAGTGCTGCTTGCCTTCGGCCATGAGCGCACGGATAAGGGTTGGGGCCGTGTACAGGATATTGACCTGATGACGGTCCACGATTTCACCCAGGCGTGCAGGGCTTGGGAAATTGGGGATACCTTCATGGATAAGGATGGTGGCACCGTTGGCCAGTGGCCCATAGACCATGTAGCTGTGACCGGTGATCCAGCCCACGTCGGCAGTACACCAGTACACTTCACCGGGTTTGTAATCAAACACATATTCGTGGGTCATGGAGGCGTAAACCAGATACCCGCCTGTGGTGTGCAGTACACCCTTGGGGTTACCGGTGGAGCCTGAGGTATACAGCAGGAACAGCGGGTCTTCGGCGCCCATTTCCTCAACCGGGCAGTCTGTTGCGGCAGCGTCAGTTACCTGATGCCACCACTTATCGCGGCCTTCGACCCAGTTTACGGCGCCGCCGGTGCGTTTGAGTACGATAACGGTTTCCACTGTGGTCACATCGGGACGATTCAAAGCCTCGTCGATATTCCCTTTGAGCGGAATTTTACGGCCGCCACGAACGCCTTCATCGGCGGTAATAAGCAGTTTGGATTTACCATCAATGACGCGGGATGCGATGGAGTCGGGTGAGAAACCACCGAACACAACCGAATGCACTGCACCTATACGGGCGCAGGCGAGCATGGCGACGGTCGCTTCGACCACCATGGGCATATAAATGGTGACGACATCACCACGCTTTACACCTTCAGCCTTAAGGGCATTGGCAAACTGACACACCTCGGCGTGCAGTTCACGATAGGTGACTTTGCGCTGCTCGCTGGCATCATCGCCTTCCCAAATGATGGCGATATCATCACCCTTGGTGGCCAGATGGCGGTCGAGGCAGTTGGCGGAGGCGTTGAGAGTGCCGTCATGGAACCATTTGATGTACAGGTTCTGGTCGTCGTAGGAAGTGTCCTTGACCTGAGTGAAAGGTTTTATCCAATCGATGCGTTTGGCATGCTCTCCCCAGAAACCCTCGGGATTGGCGACGGATTCCTGGTACATCTTTTGATATTGTTCGTTGTTTACCAGTGCATTGGCGGCGATATCGGCGGGCACTGAGTAGAGAGACTGCGTGCTCATAGGGCTTCCCTTTTATAATTTGTTGCGTGAGCTTGAGTATGGGCATGGCACCCCTCACACACTATTAGACCTTGGTCTAGTTTGATTTTTTCCTTATTTTTTAGCTGTTTGCAACTTTGTCGTTGGCTGGATTTCCAACAATTTTCAAGGCACAATGGGCTAAAAAAATGAGCATACTATGAATCTGACCCTCTTTGTTGCCGTGATCGCGGTTTTTTATGTCTTTCTGCTCTTCCTTCTGGCATGGGGCGCCGAGCGTTGGTTCAGTGGCGTGACCAAGAAGCTGCAAACCTGGATTTATGGTCTGAGTCTGGCGGTATATTGTTCATCCTGGAGCTTTTTGGGCACTGTCGGCCAGTCGGCGGGCGACCTCTGGTCGTTTTTGCCTATTTTTCTCGGGCCCATACTCATTTTCACCTTCGGCTTTGGCATGCTGCGCAAAATGGTGGTGGTATCCAAGGCGCAGAACATCACCTCGGTGGCCGACTTTATCGCCGCCCGCTATGGCAAGTCTCAGGGGCTGGCGGCCCTGGTTACCCTAATCGCACTCTTCGGTATCATGCCTTATATCGCGTTGCAGCTTAAGGCCATGGTGGCGTCACTGAATCTCTTTCAGGAGTCGGGCCAACCCCTGGATGGCATGAGTGTGGCGCTGATTATTTCTGTGGTGCTGGCGGTATTTGCCATCCTCTTTGGTACCAGAAAGCTTGATGCCACGGAACACAATCCAGGGATGATGCTCGCCATCGCCTTCGAATCTTTGGTGAAACTGGCGGCTTTTTTGTTGGTGGGCCTGGTTATCAGCTTCGGCGTTTTTGATGGCTTCTCCGACATCTGGCAACAGGCGGATGAGGCCGGGATCATCCAACATCCCAAACTCAGACTCGAATCCATACTGCCGGACCTGGTCGTAGGCATTGCCGCCTTTTTGTGTATGCCGCGCCAGTTCCACGTGATGGTGGTGGAGTGTGCAGGTGAAAGTGTCCTTCGCCGCGGCCGCTGGATATTCCCTGTTTATATTGCCCTCTTCGGGCTATTTGTGGCACCGCTGGCCCTGGCGGGTAAGCTGCTTCTTGGTGACAGTGTGCCCGCCGACAGTTATGTGATTAACCTGCCGCTGGCCCTCAATGCCGATGGCCTTGCCATTGTCGCGCTTCTCGGTACCTTATCTGCCGCCACTGGTATGGTGATAGTGGCGGTGGTGACCATCTCCATCATGATAAGTAACGAATGGCTGGTGCCGCTGATGCTCAGAAGCGGCCGCATCCGTAAGAAAAACTTCGCCCAGTTTTCTCAGTTCCTGCTGAATGCCCGCCGCTTGGCGATAGTCATCATCCTTGGCATAGGTTACCTGTCGTTTTTGTACCTTGCCGACAGCGATTCACTGGCTCATTTGGGCATGCTGGCCTTTGGTGCTTTCGCGCAGCTCGCCCCCGCACTGGTGGGCGGCCTTTATTGGAAGCACGGCAATCGCGCCGGCGTCTTTTTGGGACTGGCTGCGGGATTCGGGCTTTGGGTGTGGATTTTGCTGCAAGGTGCGGGTGAGCGCGTGGCCAGCGCCGGGTTATCGGATGTGTGGCTGCTGTCTTACATAAGCCCGAATGTGTCTGACACCCTGCTTGCCATCATGGTGAACTCGGTATTCTATGTGCTGGGCTCCATCTGGTTCAGGGCCGGGGTGGTAGAGCGAATTCAGGCCAGTAGCTTCGTATCACCGGGGGAGCTTAAAACCGCCGGTAACCGCCGCACCGGCCCCATCTCTCAGCAGGACTTGCTGATTCTGGTGAGCCGTTTTGTCAGTCCCACCCGGGCCTATGAAAGCTTCAGCCGCTTTTCCCCCGAAGCGGTTAACCGTGACAGCTGGAATAAGGCCGCATCACCTGAGCTGATTGCCCACACAGAACACCTGCTGTCCGGGGTGCTTGGGGCATCCAGTGCCGCGCTGGTGCTCGACTCAGTTATTGCGGGGCGGGATCTGGCGCTGGATGAAGTGCTGTCGTTGGTGGATGAGGCCTCCTCCAAGGTCATCCTGAGTCAGGAAATGCTCAGAGGGGCAATTGAGCACGCCTATGAAGGCATCAGCGTGGTGGATAAAGACCTGAATCTGGTGGCCTGGAATGCCCGTTACGGTGAGCTTTATCAGTATCCGGATAACTTCCTGCAGCCGGGCATGCCCATCAACGAAGTCATTCGTTTCAATGCCGCACGTGGATACTGTGGTGTTGGCGATATCGAAGAGCAGGTAGAGCGGCGCGTGCAGCATATGCGAAACGGGACGCCACACACCTCTGAGCGGGAGCGCAGCGACGGCAAGGTGATAAAAATTCAGGGAAACCCCATGCCAGACGGCGGTTTTGTGATGACCTTTACCGACATTACCCAATACCGCGCCCAGGAGCGGGCACTGAAAGAATCCAACGAAACCCTGGAGAGCAGGGTGAAAGAGCGGACTTATGAGCTTGCCATGCTCAATAGCCAGCTGCTGGAAGCCAAGGCCCAGGAAGAGATGGCCAACGCCTCAAAAAGCCGGTTTTTGGCGGCAGTGGGTCATGATCTGATGCAGCCGCTGAACGCAGCACGACTGTTTACGGCATCGCTTTCCCAGTACAGCAATCTCGATGACGAGGCCCGCACCACCTTATCCCATGTGAACAGCTCGCTTAAAATCGCCGGTGAGTTGCTTACCGACCTCCTGGACATCTCCAAGCTGGACTCCGGCATGGTAGAGGTCAACCGACGGGATTTTGCGGTATCGGATATTCTCTCCGGTTTGGCGGTCGAATTCGATGCCATGGGCAAAGACAATCAGATTCGTTTTGCCATGGTGTCGTCCAGCGTCACCATCAACTCTGACCCGGCGCTGCTCAGGCGCGTATTGCAAAACTTTTTGACCAACGCTTACCGTTATGCCCGCGGTGGACGGGTACTGCTTGGCTGCCGCCATCGCCCCGGTGAGCTTGAGATCCAGGTGCTGGACACGGGGTGCGGCATTGATGAGCGGGAACTTCACGAAATCTTCAAAGAGTTCAAGCGGCTGTCGAATCCACACAGCAAGGGCGTCAGTGGTCTTGGCTTGGGGCTCGCCATTGCAGACAGGATAAGCAAGGTGCTCGGCCATGATATCAAGGTGGCTTCTATGCTGGGCCGGGGTTCGGTGTTCTCCATCTCTGTGCCACTTGGTAAAACCGTCACTGCGCCCGTGCCAACCCGCAGGCCCACTGTGCTGCAGCCGCTGGCCGGGGTGAAGGTGCTTTGTATCGACAACGAAGAAGCTATCCTTGCCGGGCTTGAGAGCCTGCTCAGGCGCTGGCAGTGTGAGGTCATCTGCGCGCGGGATCTCGGTGACGCCCGTATCAAGCTGGGCCTCAAGGGGCTGGCGCCGGATATAGTACTGGCGGATTATCATCTGGATGATGGCCAGAATGGTGTGGACGCCATGGACGGGATACGTGCTCTCTATGGCGAGCACTTGCCCGGCATTCTTATTACCGCCAATACCCGTAAAGATTTGGTGGAAGACGTACAGCGCCGCGGCTACCACTACATGGCGAAGATGGTTAAACCGGCGGCGCTCAGGGCATTGATTTCAAGTTTGGTGAAATAATCCCTGCTCCAGGACGTGATGCGTTAACGTCCAATCACCGGGTGTTTTTTACGCCCGGCTTTTCACACGTTTTCCAATGGGTGAACAAATTACTGTTCACCCATTGACCTTCTGTTGTATATATCGCTAACATCCGTAAAAAATAAAAAACAACAGGACTCTCCATGCAAGCTCGTTGCGGCTCTTATTACAATGCCACCATTAAACACGAAACTGACTATCCGCGCTTAACTGAAGCAATTCAGGCGGATGTGGTAGTGATCGGTGGCGGATTTACCGGTGTAAACACGGCACTGGAACTGGCCGAACGGGGCTACAAGGTGGTGCTGCTGGAGGCCAATAAGATAGCCTGGGGCGCAACAGGCCGAAACGGTGGTCAGGTCACAGGGTCGCTGTCCGGCGATCAAGCCATGACCAAACAGCTCAGAAACCGTATCGGTGAAGAAGCTGAGGATTATGTTTGGGCGCTGCGCTGGCGCGGTCACGACATCATCAAAAACCGGGTAGCTAAGTACCAAATCGATTGCGATTTGCGCCATGGCCATTTGCACACAGCCTATAAACCTGCGCACATGAATGAGCTTAAATCCATGTTGGATGAAGCAGAGCGAAGGGGTATGGGCGACCTGGTGTCATTGGTCGAAAAGAACGAGATGCCACAGTATCTCGAATCGCCCCTCTACCATGGTGGCTTGCTAAACAAAAAGAACATGCACCTGCATTCGGTAAATCTGTGTATCGGTGAGGCGAGGGCGGCAGAAAGTCTCGGGGTACAGATTTTCGAAGACACCCAGGTGCTGGATATTGTTGAGGGCCAGCGCCCCGTGGTGAAAACAGCCTTTGGCAGCGTTACCGCAAACAAGGTGCTCATTGCCGGCAATGCCTATCACAAGCTGGGACGCCCGAAACTCAGAGGCATGTTATTTCCCGCATCCCTGGGTAATTGCGCGACAGTACGCTTATCCGACGAAGTGGCCAGTGCAATCAATCCACACAACCTTGCGGTGTATGATTGTCGTTTTGTACTGGATTATTATCGGCTTACCGCGGATAACCGGTTAATGTTCGGCGGCGGCACCAACTACAGTGGCCGTGACCCCAAGAATGTGGCCGAAGAGCTGCGCCCTGCGATTGAACGCACCTTCCCGCGTCTTAAAGGCGTGGAAATCGAATTTTCCTGGGCCGGTATGGCGGGGATTGTGATTAACCGCATTCCGCAGCTTGGCAAAGTCTCCGAGCATGTCTATTACTGCCAGGGTTACTCGGGGCATGGGGTAGCGACGAGCCACATCATGTCAGAAATCATGGCCAAAGCCATTGATGGCGATCTGCGTGAGTTTGGCCTCTTTGCGGGCATGAAACACTGGCGCATTCCGTTAAATGAATGGTTTGGTAATCAGGCGTTGGCCATTGGCATGCTGTATTATCAGCTGCGTGAGAGCCTCCGTGGCTGACAGATGAAATAAAAAGGCCGCAATGAATGCGGCCTTTTTATTGTGTGTATGACGGTGTCGAAACTGGGACTGGGGCTTTATGGCTCAGAAGTCTCAGTGGCTTTGCCCCAAATCGACCTTGTCCATCTCAAGCTGCTGCAATGCAATCACGGCCTGGGTGCGGTTTCTTACCCCAAGCTTTCTGAAAATGGCGGTGGCGTGGGCCTTGATGGTGGCTTCTGACACGCCTAAATCATAGGCGATTTGTTTGTTGAGCAGGCCTTCGGCAAACATCTGCAATACCCGGTATTGCTGCGGGGTAAGATCCGCAAGTTTACCCGCCACCTGATCGGTGCCGTCTTCTTCTATCTTGACCAGTTCAATGTCCTGGGGCAGCCAGATATCACCATAGAGTACGGCACTCATGGCCTCGGTGAGGGTTTCCATGGAGGCTGATTTGGGAATAAAACCGGCGCTGCCATAATGGATGGCACGACTGATGGTTTGAGCATCTTCGTGGGCGGAAATCACCACCACCGGGATATCCGGGTAATGGGAGCGAAGATGTATCAGGGTTGAGTAACCGTGGGAGCCTGGCATCTGCAAATCCAGCAGCACCAGATCGTAATCGACCTCGGGTTTATCAAGCAGCAACTGCAGTGCATCGGCACTGTCAGCTTCGAACCAGCGGGTATCGGCAAAGGCGCTGGACAAGGCTTGCCTGAGGGCGTTGCGAAACAGGGGGTGATCGTCAGCAATGATCACATTGAGATTCTCGAGCTTCATGATGCGGTTATATTTCTTATCGTCACAGATGCGCAATAAAACCAATGTAACAGAAGAATGCCCAATTATCCTATGGATTTATCCGGAGCTATTGCCTTGAATGTGTTAATTTTCTTTGGGGTTAGACTAAAGTCGTATTTGCTGTCAGGGGCAGATGCGCCAGTGCAACTGCCCCTGAGATACTCATTAGTGGCAGCGGCAATTAGTCCTGCGGCCATACCTGGGTGGGTTTGCGATTTTCATCTACTGCCACAAAGGTAAAGACGCCACGAATGGCATGCTCTCTTTTGTCCTGGTACATGTCTTCAACGAAAATATTCACTTCGACCTTGAGGCTGGTGTTACCCACGTGGATCACCCGGGCAATCAATTCTGCCAGGCTGCCGGCAGGAATGGCTTTGTTGAAATCGATGCGATCAGAGCTCACAGTGACCAGGGTTTTGCGGCAAAAGCGGGTGGCGGCGATAAAGGCGGTTTCATCCATCCAGGCGAGAGCTTCACCGCCAAACAGGGTGTTGTGATGGTTGGTGTTGGACGGAAAAACCGCTTTGATAACGCGTGCTTCAGAGGCGTCAATACGGCGGGCAATGGCCTCAGGAAATTGAGGCTGGGTGTCAGTCAGTGGCATACGGCAACCTTGGGGTTATGCAGACAAATCTGAAGTTTACTCAAAAGGCGCGCAGTATAGCCTTTTCGCTGGTTTGCTGTCATGGACTAAGGACTGGAATTGCCCTGAATCGACCTGAAGTGGGGTGAATTGCCATGGGTGCACTAAGCCAGCTTGTTAACTGACCTTGTGTGGTGCCAGTATGAATATTGGGCTCGGATGACAGATAACAAAAAAGCCTCCCTATGGAGGCTTTTATAGTGCATAAGATGTAAGTGACTTATTTTTTCAGCTCGCGGCGTACCCGTGCAGCGGCGGCGAGATTGCGCAGCAGCGGCTCGGTATCGCCCCAGCTCAGGCAGGCATCGGTAATGGACTTGCCGTAGCAAAGCGGCTGACCTTCCACCACGCTCTGATTGCCTTCTTCGATAAAGCTTTCGGCCATGATCCCGGCGATGGCGGTGGAACCGGCGCGAATTTGTGTCATCACATCTTCGGCTACTTCCAGCTGTTTCATATGCTGCTTTTGGCTGTTGCCGTGGGAGAAATCAATTACCATGCCGGTGTCGATGCCAGTGGCTTTTAGCTGCTCATGGGCCTTTTGCACATGCTCCGCGGCGTAGTTGGGGTTCTTGCCACCGCGCAGAATGATATGACCGTAAGGGTTACCGTGGGTACGGTACACCGACATATGACCATCTTTATCCGGTGAGTAAAAGATGTGCGGCACCTTGGCGGCGCGCACGGCATCCACGGCGATATTGATATTGCCGTCCGTGCCGTTTTTAAAGCCGACTGGGCAAGACAACGCCGAGGCCATTTCGCGGTGGATTTGGCTTTCGGTGGTACGGGCACCGATGGCACCCCAGGTAATAAGGTCGGCGATGTACTGACCGTTCACCATATCCAAAAACTCGGTGGCGATAGGCAGTTTAAGCTCGGTAATTTGCTGCAGCAGATGACGGGCCAAGCGCAGCCCTTTGTTTGCACTGAAGCTGCCGTCCAGATCCGGGTCTGAAATCAGCCCTTTCCAGCCCACAATGGTACGCGGCTTTTCAAAATACACCCGCATCAGGATGCACAAATCGTCTTTCAGTTCATGGTGCAACTTTGCCAGACGTCCGGCATATTCCAGCGCAGCTTCGGTATCGTGAATAGAGCAGGGGCCGATGATCACCAGAAGGCGAGGATCCTGACCGGTCAGAATGGCTTCCACCTCACGGCGCTGGGCAACCAGATAGTCAGCCGCTTCCTGCGTCAGCGGGTATTCTGCGGCCAGTTGTGAAGGTGAAATTACTTTACAAAGAAGGGATGTACGTAGTTCGTCAGTCTTAATCGTCATTCAGCATACCGGTTTGGTGCGGGCTTATCGCCAGATTGAACCGGATTATAACCAATAGTGACGGGCTGCACAGTGCCGATTGTGTAATTAATCGACAACTGTGCAACGAAATTGATTTAAGTTAGATCCGATTGACCGAAGCGGCCAATCTTAGAACATATGACGCTCCATACCTGTCATGTCGAGGATTTTGGTGGCGATTTCCTCCACCGAGTGATTGGTGGTGTCTATATAAGGAATGCGTTCCTTCTTAAACATCATTTCCACTTCCTTTACTTCCATCCGACATTGGCGCAAAGAGGAGTAGCGGCTGTTCTCCATCCGGCTCTGGCGAATTTCCTGCAAACGCACCGGATCGATAGTCAGACCAAATAACTTGTGTTTGTTACGCTTGAGTGCTTCAGGCAGCTTTAAGCTGTCCATGTCATCCTCAGTAAAAGGGTAATTTGCCGCTTTAATACCAAACTGCATTGACAGATACAGGCTGGACGGGGTTTTGCCGCAGCGTGATACGCCGAGCAGGATAATGTCGGCTTTGTCCATGTGTTTTAAGGTTTGGCCGTCATCGTTTTCCATGGCGAAGTTAATGGCATCGATACGGGCTTCGTAGCTGTGATTGGCTTTGCCATGGGTACGATGCAGCACAGGTGCCGCACTGACGCCCAATTGTTGCTCAAGTGGTGCCACGAAGGTGTTCAAAAAGTCATAATCCAGTCCTTCACTGGAATAGATAACATCTCTGATCTCCGGCTTTACGATGGAATGAAATACCAGAGGCCGCTCTCCTGTTGTAATAAAACTATCATTTATCTGCTTTTTTACCGCTTCTGCTTTGGCGTTGGTTTCGACAAATGGAATGGTAATTGCTTCAAATTCCATAGGAAATTGTGAAAGTACTGCATGGCCGAAAACTTCTGCTGTGATCGCCGTTCCATCGGAAATGTAGAAAACTTTACGAGCCATACCAACCTCATGTAGTAATAAAATTACAAATAAAATTATAGATTTACGCTTAATGCCCCGAAGTGTAAAATGCCGCTGCCCCGGTGTGAAGGGGACAACTAAATAAACATGCGGAGATAGAACTGTGCAGCAATATGTACTCTGGTATCAGGAATTGGGCATGGGCGACGTCAACAGAGTTGGCGGCAAGAACGCTTCACTGGGCGAGATGATCAGTAATCTGGCCAACGCAGGTGTTCAAGTCCCCGGTGGCTTTGCAACCACGGCTCATGCATTCAATGAGTTCCTTGAGCAAAGCGGAGTAAACCAGAAGATTTATGACATCCTTGACACTCTGGACGTCGACGATGTTAACGCACTGGCGAAAGTGGGTGCACAGATCAGACAGTGGGTTATCGAAACCCCTTTCCAACCCGAACTCGAAAAGGCCATCCACGAGGCCTATGACAAACTCTCCGGTGAAACCACCGAAGCCTCCTTTGCCGTACGTTCCTCTGCCACAGCCGAAGACATGCCTGATGCCTCTTTCGCCGGTCAGCAGGAAACCTTCCTGAACGTGAAGGGTTACGATGCCGTATTGGTGGCTATCAAGCACGTATTTGCGTCTTTGTTTAACGACCGCGCGATTTCTTACCGCGTTCACCAGGGTTACGACCACCGCGGTGTGGCCCTGTCTGCCGGTGTGCAGCGCATGGTGCGTTCTGACAAAGCTGCCTCTGGCGTAATGTTTACCATCGACACCGAATCCGGTAACGATGATGTGGTATTCGTGACCTCATCTTACGGTCTGGGCGAAATGGTGGTGCAGGGCGCCGTTAACCCTGACGAATTCTACGTTCATAAGCCAACCCTGACCGCCGGCCATCAGGCCGTGGTACGCCGCAACATCGGTTCCAAGCTTATCCAGATGGTCTACTCAGACGATCTTTCACACGGTAAGCAGGTGAAAATTGAAGATGTGAGCGTGGAAAACCGTCGTCAGTTCTCCATTAATGATGCAGAAGTGATGGAGCTTGCCAAGCAGGCCATCATCATCGAGAAGCACTACGGTCGTCCAATGGACATCGAGTGGGCCAAAGATGGCAACGATGGCAAGCTGTACATTGTTCAGGCCCGTCCTGAAACCGTACGTTCACGTGAAGACGTTCAACTGATTGAACGCTACCACCTGAAGAGCCGCGGCACTGTGATCAGCGAAGGCCGTGCCATCGGTCACAAGGTGGGCTCCGGCGTTGCCAAGGTACTGAACTCCATCGAAGAGATGGACAAAATCCAGCCAGGCGATGTACTGGTTACCGACATGACCGATCCGGATTGGGAACCTATCATGAAGCGCGCCAGCGCCATCGTGACCAACCGTGGTGGCCGTACCTGTCACGCTGCGATTATCGCCCGTGAACTGGGTGTGCCAGCCGTAGTAGGTTGTGGTGACGTGACTGACCGTATTCAGAATGGCCAGATGGTCACTGTATCCTGCGCCGAAGGTGACACTGGTTACATCTACGATGGCAAGCAGGAGTTCGAAGTGATCTCCAGCCGCGTGGATTCCATGCCTGATCTGCCAATGAAGATAATGATGAACGTGGGTAACCCTGACCGCGCCTTCGACTTCGCCCGTCTGCCAAACGAGGGTGTGGGTCTGGCCCGTCTTGAGTTCATCATCAACCGCATGATTGGTATTCACCCCAAGGCACTGCTCGAGTTCAACCAGCAGGAAGCTGCCCTGCAGGAAGAAATCAACGAGATGATCGCCGGTTACGACTCGCCAGTTGAGTACTATGTAGCCCGTCTGGTTGAAGGTATCGCCACTATTGCTGCGGCCTTCCATCCGAAGAAGGTGATCGTGCGTATGTCTGACTTTAAGTCAAACGAATACGCCAACCTGGTGGGTGGTGATCGCTACGAGCCGGAAGAAGAGAACCCAATGCTGGGCTTCCGCGGTGCCAGCCGTTATATCTCCGAGTCGTTCCGCGACTGTTTCGCCCTCGAGTGTGAAGCTATCAAGCGTGTTCGCAACGACATGGGCCTGAAGAATGTAGAAATCATGATCCCATTCGTGCGCACCCTGGGTGAAGCCGAGCAGGTGATTGAACTCCTGAAACAGGAAGGTCTGGAGCGTGGTAAAGATGGTCTGCGCGTTATCATGATGTGCGAGCTGCCATCCAACGCCCTGCTGGCCGAGCAGTTCCTGGAGCACTTCGATGGTTTCTCCATCGGCTCTAACGACCTGACTCAGCTGACTCTGGGTCTGGACCGTGACTCCGGCATCATCAGCCACCTGTTCGATGAACGTAACGAAGCCGTTAAGGCCCTGCTGGCCATGGCCATCAAGGCTGCCAAGGCCAAGGGTGCTTACGTGGGTATTTGCGGTCAGGGTCCATCAGATCACGCCGACTTCGCAGCCTGGCTGGTGGAGCAGGGCATCGATACCGTGTCGCTGAACCCTGACACAGTCATCGATACCTGGCTGTACCTGGCCGAGGCCCACGGTTAATCCGGGCAAAACCCTTGGTTAATCCGGACAAAGATAGCCACATTCTGAGAAGGTCGGCGCCACCGGCGCCCCTTTTTACCGATGTGTAACAAAAGCCGCTTTTTAGCGGCTTTTTTTTGTTTATAATGCCCGCATAAAACAACAACACAGATGCCGTGCATGTTACCCCTGCTTTCTCACCAGCAAACCCTGGAACCCGTTTATCTGGCCTTTCTCGAGGCCCTTGCCGCTGATTTTGACGGCGAGATAGATACCCGTTACAGCGCCCGCATAGTGCAGGCTACCGATAACTCTGTGTACCAGTTTCTGCCTCAGGCTGTGCTCTATCCCAAGAGTACGCTGGATGTGCAGCGGGTGATGCAGCTCGCCGCCAAAAACGAGTTCCGCGAGGTGGTATTCAGTGCTCGCGGCGGCGGCACCGGCACCAATGGTCAGTCGCTGACCCACGGGCTTATCCTCGATTTATCGCGCCATATGAACAAGGTGCTGGAAGTCAACGCCGAGGAAGGCTGGGCACGGGTACAGGCCGGTGTGGTGAAAGATGCCCTCAACGATGCCTTAAGGCCCCATGGCTTTTTCTTCAGCCCCGATTTGTCGACCTCCAACCGCGCCACCCTGGGCGGCATGATTAACACCGATGCCTCGGGCGCAGGCTCGCTGGTGTACGGCAAAACGTCAGACCATGTGCTGGGCCTCAAGAGCGTGCTTATCGATGGCTCTGTACTGGATTCAGCCCCGATGGCCGCCGAAAACCTGGGTGCGGTGGACAGCACCAGCCTTGCCGGTAAGCTGATTGCCAATATCTCCGCCGTGTGCCGCGACAAGCGCGAGCTGGTGAAAACCCGCTTCCCCCGGCTCAACCGCTTTTTGACCGGTTACGATTTGGAGCATGTGTGGAACGATGAGCTCAGTCAGTTCGATTTAAGCCGTATTCTTACCGGCTCCGAAGGCACCCTGGCCGTTCTCACCGAAGCTAAGGTGAATCTCACGCCGCTGCCCAAGCAGCGGGCCATGGTCAATATCAAATACGATTCTTTCGAGTCGGCGCTGCGTCATGCACCGTCACTGGTGGCTGCCAATGCCACAGTCGTGGAAACTGTCGACTCCAAGGTGCTTGGCCTTGCCCGTGAAGATATCGTCTGGCACTCGGTGAGTGAGCTTATTCAGGACGTGCCCGGCAAGCATATCGATGGCCTCAATATGGTGGAGTTTGCCGGCGATGAAGCCGAGGTAAACGCCAAACTGGCGGCGCTCGAAGCTGTGCTTGCTCAGCAAATCGAAAATGGCGAGTGCGGCGTGGTGGGCTTTCAAAGCACTCACGACAAAGGCAGCATCGAAAAAATCTACGCCATGCGCAAAAAGGCGGTGGGCCTCTTGGGCGCCGCGAAAGGCAGTCGCAAACCTATCGCCTTTGCCGAAGACACTGCGGTGCCGCCTGAGAAGCTTGCCGACTTTATTATGGAGTTTCGTGCGCTGCTCGATGGCCATAAGCTGCAATACGGCATGTTCGGCCATGTGGATGCGGGTGTGCTGCACGTACGCCCCGCGCTGGACATGTGCGACGTCGTGGATGAACAGCTCCTTCGCACCATTTCCGATGAAGTGGCGGCGCTTACCCTTAAATACGGTGGCCTGATGTGGGGCGAGCATGGCAAGGGTGTGCGCGGCGAGTATGGTCCGGCGGTGTTTGGCGACGAGCTTTACGGCGTGCTGCAGGACATCAAGGGCTGGTTTGACCCTGACAATCGCCTCAATCCCGGCAAGCTGGTGGCGCCAAAGGACAAGGGTGAGCTGTTTTACAATGTCGACAGCGCCAAGCGTGGCAGCTTCGACAGGCAAATTCCCGTTAAAGTGCGCGAAGCCTTCCCCGATGTGATGAACTGCAACGGCAACGGTCTGTGCTTTAACTACTCGGCCTATTCACCCATGTGCCCGTCATTTAAGGTAACCGGCGACCGTATTCAATCTCCCAAGGGCCGCTCGTCGCTGATGCGCGAGTGGTTAAGGCTTTTGGAAGCCGAAGGCGTGGATGTGGAGCAGCTTGCCAAATCCAAGCCCCTTGGGCTACTGCAGCGGGCGCAAAATACCTTAAAAGCCAAGGAAGAGTACGATTATTCCCACGAGGTGATGGAATCCTTAAAGGGCTGTCTTGCCTGTAAGGCATGCTCGGGTCAGTGTCCGGTGAAGGTGGATGTGCCCAAGTTTCGCGCCCAGTTTTTCAATATTTACTATCAGCGTTATCTGCGCCCGCCTAAAGATTATCTGGTGGCCGGTATCGAAGATGCGCTGCCGCTGATGGCCAAGGCGCCGAAACTGGTGAATGCGCTGTCGCAAAACAGTCTGTCACAGTGGGTTATCAAGAAGGCCATCGGCTATGTGGATGCGCCCAAGCTGTCCGTGCCTACTTTGACCCAAAGGCTTGAGAGCCATCAGAGTCTGGGGTATGACCTTGAGTCACTGAAACGTATTCCGGCCGCCGAGCGTAGCCGTTATGTATTGGTGGCGCAGGACCCATTCAACAGCTTCTATGATGCAGGTCTGGTGTATCACTTCGTGAAGCTGATTGAAAAGCTTGGCTTTAAACCGGTGCTGTTGCCATTCAAACCCAACGGCAAGCCTGCCCATATCAAAGGCTTCCTTGATAAGTTTGCTGCAACCGCAGGCTCGGCATCGGCCTTTTTCAATGAACTCAGTAAGCTTGGAATGCCCATGGTGGGTGTGGATCCGGCCATGGTATTGGTGTACCGGGATGAGTACAAGGTGGCACTCGGTAACGATCGCGGTGACTTCAATATCAAGCTCGCCAACGAGTGGTTGATGGAGGTGCTGAGTGAACTGCCGCAGCGTGAGTCGTCTGGCCGCGCCTACACCTGGTTCAGCCACTGCACCGAGTCCACCGCCAAGCCGGGCACAGCCAAAGAATGGAGCGCAATCTTTGCCAGATTCGGCGCGACCCTTAAGGTCAAGAACCTTGGCTGCTGCGGCATGGCGGGCACCTATGGCCACGAGCTGGATAACCTTGAGCGCTCGCAAACGCTCTACGATATGTCCTGGAAAGAGGGGATTAATGGTACTTCCAGGGAAGAGATCCTGGTATCCGGTTACTCCTGCCGCTCACAGGTAAAGCGCTTCTCGGGATTCCGTCCAAAGCACCCACTGGAAGCCTTGCTGGAGCTTATTTGAGTAGACGGCTTTATTTGAGCTAAACGCCTCAACCGAATACAAGCCCTTTCACCGAGTGAAGGGGCTTTTTGCTTCCGATTTATGCCACCCCGGTTTAGCCTGAATAACAAGACTAATAATGGGAACGAAGACGCACATCATGACGCAGATGCCTGACCCTCAGACTCAGTCAGCCAACACCATTACTCAGGACAGGACCCCCGAGGCCGACGCTTTTACGGCCATGGAGAATATGCTGATGCCGACCTTTTGCAGCGAGCAGCCGCTTTTTACCATTGATGAAGCCGGGCGATGGCACTATCAGGGAGAACCCTTACCCGAAAAGTTTGCCCGGCTCTTTATGGGTATCCTCAGGCCCGATAGTGGTGGCTGGGCCCTGGTTACACCGGCAGAGAGAGTCAAGGTGACGGTAGCCAGGACGCCTGTGGTGATCGTGGATTTTGAAATACAGGCAGACCAGTTTCTCCTTACCTGTGTGTTGGGAAGCCAGTATCGAGTAGACAAAGCAGATATCTCCTTGATGGAAGAGGGCGTTTTTATCTATCTTCCCAATTTGAAAACAGGCAGCATGAGCCGTTCCTGCTTCTATCGGTATGCTGAATTACTCCTGTCTGACAAAGACTGAATTTGCGCAGGGCCGCTAGTGTATTGTGCTTTCGGTGATAGTATTAAGAAGGTGGCTGTGATTTCTGGCCAGCAGCTTGAACGACGGGAGGTGCTGTTTGAATCGTCAGGAGAGTCTTGGTTATTTGGTGTCCCATCTCAATGTGGCCATTGCCAATGAGCTGGATCAACGCCTGAAGCGCTATCAGCTGGACATTAAACTCTGGCCGGTATTGTTTGCGCTTTGGCAGGAAGAAGGCATTACCCAAACCGAATTGTCACGTCGCTGTGACGTGGCCAATTACACCATGACCCGCCTGTTGGATCAGCTTCAGGTACAGGGGCTCATTACGCGGCATCAGGAAGCGGATAATCGCCGCGCCTTCAAGATTTTTCTGACAGACGAAGCCAAAGCCCTTGAGCAGGATCTTATCCGTGAGGCCGAGCGGGTGAATGACAAGTTTATGGCCGAGCTGGACGTGGAAGAACAAGATTTGCTGATGAAATTGCTGAACAAGATAAATCATACGGAGTGATGCTGCTTTTCGTCAAAAGACATCTCAGTTTGCAAAAAGACCGGCGCTTTGCCGGTCTTTTTGTGAGTGGTATTCCTCGGCTGTGTCATTCCCGAACGAGGCGAAGCACGGCTTTGGGGCCCGCCAGATGATAATGTCCTCAGTGCACCACTAACATCACCAGTCCCCCCAACATGCCGACGCCCAACAAAGACTGCCACAGCAGGTTTTGCGCACGCGACAGATTTTCTTGCCCTTGTTTCAGGCTTGCGACCAGCTGTCCCTTTTTATAGATACGGCACATGACCTCTTCCGTTTGGGGATCGATAAACAATTGAAACTTAGCCTTGTTTCCATCCTTTAACGGCACCTGATGCTCACTCTGCCCGCCAAAATTCAGTTTACTTGAGACCATCTCTCCGTTGACGTAGACGCGCTCCAGGCCACTCCAATCGCTTGCCTGCAACTCGACAGAATCCTGATTCAGGCTGTACTTGAAACAGATCATGATGCTCTCCTGCACCTTGGGGGAGTGTTTAAGTCAAGCAAAGGATCCCGACCATTTCCACACGAAAAGTTATGCTTTGGCTTGGAAACGCCATATCCCCATGAGTTGCTTTTAAATTTAATCTGAAAAAAATCTTACTGGCGAAAGATGACAAAATGCAGGCACAAAAAAGGGAAACCGAAATGGTTTCCCCTGTGTTTTTGAATTGACTGAATTATTTACGGGCGGCGTCGATAATGGCGCGGGCCATTTCGTCGGCAACGGCACCTGTGGTGCGGTTTTGCTCATCAGCGGCCGCGAAGATGGTCAGCAGGGTGTCGTAAATCTTCTCGACTTTGGCGGTCGACCTGGCTGCATCGTAATCGTTTTCGAACGACACGTTGATGATACCGCCGGCGTTAATGACATAGTCAGGGGCGTAGAGGATACCCATGTCTTTCAGCATCTGGCCGTGACGTGGCTCTGCCAGCTGGTTGTTGGCACAACCGGCCACAATCTTGGCCTTGAGCAGTGGCAGGGTGGCGTCGTTAATGGTGGCACCCAGTGCGCAAGGAGCGTAGATATCGACGTCCTGAGAGTAGATGTCCTGTGGAGCAACAATGGCCGCACCAAACTCGGTGGCAACCTTGTCCAGAGACGCCTGATGAATGTCTGTCACGATAAGCTCTGCGCCTTCTTCGTGCAGGTGCTTACACAGGTAATAGCCAACGTGGCCCACGCCCTGAACGGCAATTTTCAGCCCCTTGAGGCTGTCAAGACCGCGCTGATGCTTAACGGCAGCTTTGATCCCAAGGAAGGTACCCAGGGCAGTGAAAGGAGATGGGTCGCCACTCTTACCTTCCAGACCGGCCATGTATGGGGTTTCCTGGTGGGCAATCATGATGTCAGCCGTGGTGGTGCCCACGTCTTCAGCGGAATAATACTTGCCGCCAAGGGTGTTGATAAAGCGGCCAAAGGCACGGAACAGGGCTTCTCTGTCCTGGGTCTTGGGATCGGCAATAATTACTGACTTGCCACCACCCATAGTCAGACCGGCAAGGGCATTTTTATAGGTCATGCCGCGGGAGAGGCGAAGCACGTCGTTCAGCGCTTCTTCGTCAGACTGGTAGTTCCACATGCGGCAACCACCCACCGCAGGGCCCAGATTGGTATTGTGCACGGCAATAATTGCCTTCAGGCCACTCTCTTTGTCATGACAGAAAACAACCTGTTCATGTTCGTCATAAGATACATGATTGAATACAGCCACGTTGCAGATCTCCGCATTGCTAATAAAAAGCCGCAGGCGGCTACCTGCGGTCGTTATATTTATTGCCGAACCATAGCATTTAGGGATACTCTCAACAAAGCCCGCCAGTGGATTATTTGTGATCTCCGTGGCAATTTTGCTTTCCACTTTACGTCAACGTAAAGTTATGGCAGTCTCCCAGCATCCAGTGCGGATTGATACGCTCATTCTCAGTGTTAGATTGTGCGGTATAACAATAAGATAGGAAAGAAGTATGACTGAGCAAACCCAAGAACCCCAGGTTGAAACAGCAGCACAGGATCCCGAAGCGCTGCGCCAGGAGTGGGTGCGTACCCAGTTCCAAAAAGCCAACCGTTTTCTGGCTGAAAAGGGTATTTTACCCGGTAAAGTACTGATCGACGAAAGCCGTTATCTGGTGCCTTACGTTGCGGTGTGGAAGATGGAAGCACAAAAGCCTGCCAAACAAACTTACTGGGTGATGTCTGGTGACCTGCCAACCGATTATGTCGATGTCAAAGTAGCGCAAACCGCCCGTGATGCACTGAAACATTTCTCCATGATGTGGCAACTAAAAGCTGAGAATCTGATCCAGTCAGGCGCGGCACAAGACCCAACACAGGCCAAGTTTGCCAACATGTTGATTTCCCGCGCCCAGAGCCTGTATCAAATCCAGCAGGATGACAAACTCTGGGGCTAAGCCTGAAACTGCCAGCCAGTGCAGCAACCTCAGAAACAGAAAAGGCACCTTAAGGTGCCTTTTTGATTAGTTGGCTGAGTCGTCGCGAAACTGTTTACAGAGTCGACAAGGTTCCGTCAGGCATTCAGTCTTCGCCGAGATAAAAATAGCCTTTTTGCAGCATCTGTACAAAAAAGCCCTGCCAGTGTGGCAGCAGCGCCAGCTCAGCGTTAACGATGACTGAGTTGGATACCTCGATGAGCTCTTCTTCCGAAGCGCCTTCAATTATCACACTCTCGCCGGCTACAAAGAGCCTTGCCTGGCTGTCGCCTTCCATTTTGAGCACCTTAAGGCCGCCAATTCGCATCAGCACAGCCCCATCGTCCAGAGCCTCAACCAGGGCGTCGGCATCGATGCTTTCATCTTCCTGGATATCAAGGTCGAAGCGGTTCTGGCTTAAGAGTTTACCGAGCACCTTCACGACGTTATCGGCGTCATCACACAGGTCGCGGATAAGCTGCATAATGCCTTGCTGCTCAGCCAGGCTCACAGTGCCGTGGCTCGCAGCGCCATCCACGGCGATAAAGCGCTTGTGCCCCTTGTCTTCATCCATCAGTTGATCGGCAATTTGTCCCGCAAGCTCCTGCTGGCTGGGGGCGCGATAACCCATGGAATAAGAGAGTGCCAGAGTCAGGGTTTCACCCTGATGGGGGAAGCCGGGCGGGATATAAAGCACATCACCTTTTTCCAGCACCACATCGATAATGGGCTCAAAGTCTTCAATCAGGGGAGAGGTCGTTACACCACCGCGGCGCTGGTAGTTGCCCTTGGGACCAACGGTCCAGCGGCGCTGCCCTTCGCCTTGAATGATGAACACATCGTAATTGTCGATGTGAGGTCCCACGCCGCCCTGCGGGGTGGCGAAAGACACCATCAGGTCATCAAAGCGCCAGTCCGGCAAAAAGCGAAAGGCTTCCACCAGCGGCTGGGATTCCGGGTACCAGTGGTTTACGGCCTGCACCAGGAGCTGCCAATGGGTCTCACCAAACCTGTCGTAGTCTTCGAAGGGGCCGGAAATCACTTCCCAGTCGTTACCCTTGGTGACAACCACGCGGCTGGACACTTCTTCTTCACAGGCCAGGCCCGCGAGTTCGTCAGCGGCAATGGGATCTTCAAAGTCAGGGAAAGCACCTTTGAATACTTTGGGGGCCTGTTGCCAGTCATTGGCGAGGAACGCCTGAATATCAAAATTGAGCTTATACATAGTGTTAAAAAAGGCGGCTTGGTTTCCCTTGCCGCCTCTCCGTTAAAGTGGATTAATTCAAATCGTCCACGAAGGCTTCGGCGCGGCCGATGTAGCTTGCCGGGGTCATCAGCTTCAGCTCGGCCTTCACAGGCTCTGGCAGCGCAAGGCCATCGATAAAGGCGGCCAGTTGTGGGCCATCGATACGCTTGCCACGGGTCAGCTCTTTGAGCTTCTCGTACGGCTTTTCAATGCCGTAGCGGCGCATCACGGTTTGTACCGGCTCAGCCAACACTTCCCAGTTGCTGTCCAGCTCTGCGGCCAGACTCGCTTCGTTCACTTCCAGCTTGCTGATCCCTTTCAGGGTCGCCTGATAGGCGATGATGCTGTGGGCAATACCCACGCCCAGGGTGCGCAGAACGGTGGAGTCGGTCAGGTCGCGCTGCCAGCGTGATACGGGCAGTTTGGAGGCCAGATGCTGCATCAGCGCATTGGCGATACCCAGGTTGCCTTCGGAGTTTTCGAAGTCGATTGGGTTAACCTTGTGCGGCATGGTGGACGAGCCGATTTCACCGGCGATGGTCTTCTGTTTGAAGTGACCCAGGGCGATGTAACCCCAGATGTCACGGTCGAAGTCAATCACGATGGTGTTGAAACGGGCCACGGCATCGAACAGCTCGGCGATGTAATCGTGCGGCTCGATTTGCGTGGTGTAAGGGTTCCAGTTCAGGCCCAGGCTGGTCACAAAGCGCTGAGACAGGGCATGCCAGTTCACTTCTGGGTAGGCAGACAGGTGAGCGTTGTAGTTACCTACGGCGCCGTTGATTTTACCCAGGATTTCGACGGCTTTGATGTGGGCAAGCTGGCGCTCAAGACGCACAACCACGTTGGCCATTTCCTTACCCAGCGTGGTAGGAGAGGCTGGCTGACCGTGGGTGCGTGACATCATGGGCACGCTCTTGTAGGTCTTGGCCAGTGCCTTGATGGCGTCGATGATTTTCTGGCAGTAAGGCACCAGCACCAGTTCACGGGCTTCTTTCAGCATCAGGCCATGTGACAGGTTGTTGATATCTTCTGAGGTACAGGCAAAGTGCACAAATTCATCGACGGCTTTCAGCTCACTGTTGTTACCGAACTGCTCTTTGATGAAGTATTCCACGGCTTTAACGTCGTGGTTGGTGGTGGCTTCAATGGCTTTAACGCGCAGGGCTCCGGCTTCGCTGAAGTTGTCTTTGATGCCATCGAGCAGGGCCAGGGCCTCTTCACTGAATGGCGGAACTTCTTCGATTTCAGGACAGCTGGACAACAGCTTGAGCCAGTTGATTTCAACCTGAACACGATACTTGGTGAGACCGAACTCGCTGAAGATCCCACGCAGTTCGGCGGCTTTGCTGCCATAGCGGCCGTCGACCGGGGAGATGGCTGTCAGTGCAGAAAGTTCCATTGATAAGCTCCTTAATGGAATGGCTTTATTTGTCTATAGGGTAAGATTTTTCTTTGCAGTATCAACGATGGCCTTGCGGGCAAATACCAGATGACGGCGTTTGCCACCAAGCTGTCGCCACAGCACGGCACTGCGCATGGCGGCCAGCAGCAGGGCACGGATCTTTTGCTGAACCAAGGGGCGCTGCAGCACATTGGGATTGCCGGTAATTTGCAGCTTGGGGCCCAGGTTACTGATGATATCGCTGTAGATACTGGCCAGATTGGCAATCACTTGCTCGTCGGTGATGGCGAAGTGATTGAGCTGGCGATGAATTTGGTTAATGCGCTCAGACAGCATGCCAAGGGCGGCATTGCTGCGGGACAACTTGCGCTCCAGCGCCAGCAGCCCCACCAGATAACGGGTCATTTCCACGTCTTTGCTTTCGCCGTCGCCGAGCTGATTCAAAATCCATTTGTAGCCTACTCTGAGTTGATCCTTATCGGCGTAGACGTCTTCTGGCTGCTCAGGATTGGTCACCAGAATGGTATTGAAGCTGGCGGCCATGGCGTCATTGTCGCTGTCACCGTGGCGGGCGATGTATTGCACCTGGGCGAGCGCCTGCAAGATACCGGCAAAGGCCATGGTGCGTGCTTGCATTTGGCTCATGGCTCAGTCCTTTATCAGGGTGTCGATGATGCCGCCACCGAGGCAGACTTCGCCGTCGTAAAACACCGCCGACTGGCCGGGGGTGACTGCGGCAACGGGCTCATCGAACAGCACTTCAATGGTCTGTTCGTCGATAATCTTCACGGTGCAGGGAATGTCCTGCTGGCGATAGCGGGTTTTCACGCTGATGGTTGCGCCATCAGCCGGGCCAGTACGGTCAACCCAGTGCAACTGGTTAACCCGCATGCCGTTGGACATCAGCCTTGGGTGTTCATGGCCCTGGGCCACCACCAGTACATTGCGGGCCATGTCTTTGTCGACCACATACCAGGGGTCGTCGTTTGAATTTTTCATGCCGCCAATACCCAGGCCTTTGCGCTGGCCGAGGGTGTGGTACATCAGGCCTTCATGGCGACCAATGATGTCACCTTCTGGAGTCTCAATGTTACCTGGCTGGGCGGGCAGGTAGGTGGCGAGAAAGTCTTTGAACTTGCGCTCACCAATAAAGCAGATGCCGGTGGAGTCTTTCTTATCGTGGGTGATAAGACCTTGCTCTTCCGCGATGCGGCGCACTTCCGGCTTTTCCAGCTCGCCAACGGGGAACAGGCTGCGGGCAACCTGCTCGTGGCTTAAGGTGTACAGGAAGTAGCTTTGATCTTTATTGCCATCAATGCCGCGCAGCATTTCGGTTTTGCCGTCGGTGTCGCGGCGGCGCACATAGTGGCCCATGGCGATGTAATCGGCATCGAGGATGTCGTCGGCAAACTCAAGGAAAGCTTTGAATTTGATTTCCTTGTTGCACATGATGTCGGGATTCGGGGTACGGCCTGCCTTATATTCGGCGAGGAAGTACTCAAACACGTTATCCCAATACTCGGCGGCAAAGTTCACTGTGTGCAGCTTGATGCCGAGCTTGTCGCACACAGCCTGAGCATCTTTCAGATCCTCAGCGGCGGCGCAGTATTCGTCGGTGTCGTCTTCTTCCCAGTTTTTCATGAACAGGCCTTCAACCTGATACCCCTGCTGTTTCAGAAGGTAAGCAGAGACAGAAGAGTCCACACCGCCGGACATGCCGACAATGACTTTTTTGCTGCTGTTGGCAGCGATTTCAGCGGGAGAAGCTGTTGTTGACGTCATACGTTGAAAATGATCCTTTCGAGTAACCAATCACCGCTGCCATTGGCATTTGCTGCAAATTAAATCAGGGAAATTGCAGTCAAAACACAGATAAAACAATGGCTAAGCAAGGCTTGATTCGGTGCCTGTTGTTAATCTGTTCGGCATTGAAACAGCGGCGTTTTTTCGGGGGCGAATTCTATCACGGATTGCCACTAGCGGCTATGGAAAGAAGTTCGCTGTCGAGGATGCTGAGTTCTGTGCCTTTGCTCGCCAGATAGTCGTCGATACAGCGGCTGACCAGTGGGC
Source organism: Shewanella sp. FJAT-52076 (assembly GCF_019457455.1). Taxonomy (NCBI): domain Bacteria; kingdom Pseudomonadati; phylum Pseudomonadota; class Gammaproteobacteria; order Alteromonadales; family Shewanellaceae; genus Shewanella; species Shewanella sp. FJAT-52076. The sequence goes on along the minus strand of NZ_CP080415.1, from coordinate 2,465,847 downwards.
TTCGAAGGTGGCGGCTGCGGTCATCAATTTCCGCCTGGGTAAGCCAGTGCAGGGCATGGATAGCCGCATCCTGTGGCGCACTTTGCACTATGTCATCGAGTTCACAGACAAAGGTGAAGCGCAAAAACGCGAGCTCGGCACTGGCGCTGAATTGATAAATGCCCACAAGGCGTGAGGGCTCGGCCTTGATGCCGGTTTCTTCCCACAGCTCTCGCTTACAGGCATTTATCAGCGACTCACCGGCTTCAAGGTGCCCTGCGGGTTGGTTAAACACAGACTTGCCGTCGATGATTTCTTCCACCATCAGAAACTTGCCCTGACAATGAACAATGCAGGCAACGGTGACATTGGGTTTGTATCGCTCCATCGGGCTTCCTTACTTGTATAACTCGCGTTTCGTGCCAAGGGCGGTTATGAGGCCGCTTATCTCATCCCCACTAAGCTCCCGGTATTCGCCGTTGCCGAGCTGTCCAAGGCTTATCTCTCCGATAGCGGCACGCACCAGCCTTAACGTAGGGTGGCCAATATGGGCGGTCATGCGCCTTACCTGGCGGTTGCGACCTTCGCAAATCTGAATTTCGAGCCAGCAGTCGGGAATACTTTTTCGCTCCCGCACCGGTGGATTACGCGGCCAAATGTTAGGCGCATCGATGCGGCGCACTCTGGCAGGCAGAGTAGGGCCGTCTTTAAGCTCAACGCCTTTACGGAGTCTATCCAGCGCCGATTCATCGGGAATGCCTTCGACCTGCACCCAATAGGTTTTATAGGTTTTCTTTTTCGGTTCGGTAAGACGGGATTGCAGCTGGCCATCGTTGGTAAGCAGCAACAGGCCTTCGCTGTCTCTGTCGAGCCTGCCAGCGGCATAGACTCCGGGCAAGGGAATAAAGTCCTTCAAGGTTTGCCTGCCGGCTTCGTCGGTGAACTGGCACAATACGTCGAAGGGCTTGTTGAACAGCACCACTTTGGTGACATCTGGCCTCCGGGGCGCAGGCTTGGCACTGGCCCTCTCTGCCGCTTTGTCTGACAGCCGTTTTGAACTGCCATTACCTTTACCGCCAAAAGGCTTTTGGCTTTTGGCGGTTGTCTGCTGGCTACTTTTGTTTGCAAAGCCTCTTTTTTCGCCCTGTGGCTGCCAATTTGATGGGCTGCGGGCAGGGCGCTTGGCCGAGGGTTTATTGGCGCGGGAAGGGGACGACACGGCGTGTGAATTTCCTTTGTAGCTCTAACTGTACAGTTACCTGAGCATAGGGTAACCCCTGTTCGCCCTAAGTGGAATTTGAATATTGAGCCGAATGCTCTATGATGTCGGCCATCAAAATGTGATCCATGCCCATATCGGCATCCCAGCTTTCCGGTAACCCCAGGACGACAGGTTACCGCGCGGTGAAGTCAGGTGCTTATGCTGCTCGCCGTGAATATCGAATAAAAACTATAAATCTTTAAATTATACAATCACGTAGGAAGCAAAATGAAAGATAATTCCCCAACGATTATTTACACTGAAACCGATGAGGCGCCAGCACTCGCTACCCTGTCCCTGCTGCCTATCCTTCAGACATTTGCCGAACCTGCCGGCGTGAAGATCGAAACCCGCGATATCTCTCTGTCCGGTCGCGTTATTGCTGCTTTCCCTGAGAAGCTGACCGATGCCCAGCGCATTGGCGATCACCTGGCCGAACTGGGCGAGCTGGCCACCAAGCCAGAAGCCAACATCATCAAGCTACCAAACATTTCTGCCTCTATTCCACAGCTGAAAGCCTGTATTAAAGAGCTGCAGGCTCAGGGTTACGACATCCCCAACTACCCCGAAGAGCCAAAGACTGATGAAGAGAAGTCTATCCAGGCCCGTTACGACAAGATTAAAGGCAGTGCGGTAAACCCTGTGCTGCGTGAAGGTAACTCTGACCGCCGCGCGCCGCTGTCGGTGAAAAACTATGCCCGCAAGAACCCACATTCTATGGGTAAGTGGGCCAGCGACTCCAAGTCTCATGTGTCTCACATGGAAGCCGGTGATTTCTACGGCTCTGAGCAGTCAGTGACCCTGGCCGATGCCGATACCGTCAGCATAGTGCACACCAGCAAAGCCGGTATTGAAACCGTACTGAAATCAGGCCTCAAGCTGCAAGCCGGTGAAATCATCGACTCAGCCGTGATGAGCAAAAACGCCCTGGTTGCCTTCTTCGAGCGCGAAATCGATGCTGCCAAGGCTGAAGACGTGCTGCTGTCGCTGCACCTCAAAGCCACCATGATGAAGGTGTCTGACCCCATCATGTTTGGTCATGCCGTTAAAGTGTTCTTCAAGCCACTGTTTGCCAAGCATGCCGAGACCTTTGAGCGTCTGGGTGTAGATGTAAACAACGGTTTTGGTGACGTGGTTGCCAAAATCCAGTCTCTGCCCGAAGCCGAGCGCGCCGCCATCGAAGCCGATATCCAGGCCGTATATGCCGAGCGTCCTGCCATGGCTATGGTGAACTCTGACAAGGGCATCACCAACCTGCACGTACCAAGTGACATCATCATCGATGCCTCCATGCCTGCCGCAATCCGCTCTTCAGGCCAGATGTGGGGTCCGGACGGGCAGCTCAAAGACACCAAGTTTATGATCCCGGACCGCTGCTACGCCGGTGTGTACGATGCCACCATCAACTTCTGTAAAGAGCACGGTGCCTTCGACCCACGCACCATGGGTACCATTCCCAACGTGGGGCTGATGGCGCAAAAAGCCGAAGAGTACGGCAGCCACGACAAGACCTTTGAAATCGCCGCAGACGGCGTGGTGACTGTGGTGAACGCTGCCGGTACTGTGCTGATGAGTCACAACGTGGAAGCCGGTGACATCTTCCGCATGTGTCAGGTGAAAGATGCCCCAATCCAGGATTGGGTGAAACTGGCCGTGAAGCGCGCCCGTCTGTCTGAAACCCCTGCGGTATTCTGGCTGGACAAAAACCGAGCTCACGATGCCCAGCTGATTAAGAAGGTAGAAGCTTACCTGCCACAGCACGACACTGCCGGTTTGGAGCTGCACATTCTGTCTCCGGTTGAAGCAACCCAGTTCTCTCTGGCGCGCATGAAAGATGGCAAAGACACCATCTCTGTAACCGGTAACGTTCTGCGTGACTACCTGACTGACCTGTTCCCAATCCTTGAGCTGGGTACCAGCGCCAAGATGCTGTCTATCGTGCCACTGATGAACGGCGGCGGCCTGTTCGAAACCGGAGCCGGCGGCAGCGCGCCCAAGCACGTTGAGCAGGTTCAGAGCGAAAACTACCTGCGTTGGGATTCTCTGGGTGAGTTCCTGGCCCTGGCTGCGTCTTTCGAGCATCTGGCCCAGACTGCCGGTGTTGCCAAGGCCCAGGTGCTGGCCGATACCCTGGATACCGCTATCGGTAAGTTCCTGGATGAGAACAAGTCACCAGCCCGCCGTGTAGGTCAAATCGACAACCGTGGCAGCCACTTCTACCTGGCCATGTACTGGGCCCAGGCACTGGCCGCCCAAACTGCCGATACCGAGCTTGCTGCCCACTTCGGTCAGCTGGCTGATAAGCTTGCTGCCAACGAAGAAACCATTTTGGCTGAGCTGATTGGCGTACAGGGCCACAGCGTGGATCTCGGCGGTTACTATCGCCCAGATTTTGCCAAGGCAAGCGCAGTAATGCGTCCAAGCGCGACCCTGAACGGTCTGATGAGCCACTGAGCATAGTCAGTCGCTGAAAAAGGAGAGCTCAGGCTCTCCTTTTTAATGGGTGTTAAAAAAATAAATGGCAGGAATAAGAACAGAAAATAAAAAGGCAGGAAATTATTCCTGCCTTTTTAACTTTACCTTTCGACGCATCATCGAGCAGGTGTGATTGCTGAAGCGTGCATCCCCTTTGGACCTTGCTCAACTTCGAACTGGACTGGTTGGCCTGCTTTTAGAGTTCGATAGCCTTCCATTTCGATAGTTGAATAATGGGCAAATACATCTTCACCACCTTCATCAGGGCAAATAAACCCGAATCCTTTGGCGTTGTTGAACCATTTAACAGTCCCGCTTGCCATACTTCCACTTCCTTCTGTTGTCTACTTCCCAGTAAGATAGTAAAACCAATTAAGCGGGTTCCTAACTCCGCTTCGTTGAACAGAATGAAAGCGTTAAAAGCGGATGTCAAGCTAAAATTAACAAAGAGGCAACATCTGCTTAATTAAGTGGTATCAATTGGTCAGGCCAGTTGGTGCACTGTATTTGAGAGGCTAATATTGCTATATGGCAAAAGCAGGAAATATAGAAAGAGTTGTCGAGCGTGCCGATACAGAACTGATGCCGCCGTCCATGTATAAGGTGATCCTGAATAATGACGATTACACCCCCATGGATTTTGTGGTAGAAGTACTTCAGCTGTTCTTCAAGATGAATGAGCATCAGGCAACAGAAATCATGTTGCAAATCCATCATCAGGGTAAGGCGGTATGTGGTGTGTTTCCTTTCGGCATTGCCGAAACCAAGGTTGCCCAGGTAAATCAGTTTGCCAGGCAAAACCAACATCCATTACTGTGTTCTTTGGAGAAAGCCTAAAGCATTAAGTCTTTCCGTGCGCTTTAGCAGCAGTTTTAGGGGGTATTTATGCTGAACAAAGATCTTGAAGTGACGTTGAATCTGGCGTTTCAGCAGGCAAGGGATGCCCGCCATGAGTACATGACAGTAGAGCACTTGCTGCTCGCGCTTATCGATAATCCATCGGCCCAGGATGCCTTGGTTGCCTGCGGAGCCAACATCGACAAACTCAGGGAAGAAGTCGCTACCTTTATTTCGCAAACAACGCCGGTCATTACCGATCCCGATGATGACAGGGAAACCCAGCCCACACTCGGGTTTCAACGGGTGTTACAGCGTGCAGTGTTTCATGTCCAATCCTCCGGCCGCAACGAAGTCACAGGTGCCAATGTCCTTGTGGCAATTTTCAGCGAGCAAGAGTCTCAAGCTGTGTATTTACTTCGCCGCAGCGACATTACCCGCCTCGACGTGGTCAATTACATCTCCCATGGGTTTTCAAAGAGTGAAGATGCACCTCAGGAATCCGAGCAGGAACGCATTGAAGATCATTCTGAGCAGGGCGAAGAGCAGCGCAGCATGTTGTCGCAGTTTGCGGCCAACCTGAATTTATTGGCTGCACAGGGGGGGATTGACCCGCTCATCGGTCGTGACAACGAAATCGAGCGCTCGATACAGATTCTGTGTCGTCGCCGTAAAAACAATCCTTTGCTTGTCGGTGAAGCGGGCGTGGGTAAAACCGCCATCGCTGAGGGTTTGGCGTATCGTATCGTCAATGATGATGTGCCCGAAGTCATGCGTGATGCCACCGTATATTCACTGGATCTCGGTGCGCTGCTTGCCGGTACCAAATATCGCGGCGATTTTGAAAAGCGGTTTAAGAGCCTGCTTAAAGAACTCACAGCCGATAAGCACGCGATTCTCTTTATTGATGAAATACACACCATCATAGGTGCGGGCGCTGCATCCGGCGGGGTGATGGATGCCTCCAATTTGCTCAAACCGCTGCTTTCGAGTGGCACCTTGCGCTGCATGGGCTCCACCACCTTTCAGGAATACCAGAGTATTTTTGAGAAAGACCGGGCACTGGCACGCCGCTTCCAGAAGATAGACATCAACGAGCCGTCGGTGGCCGAAACCACCAAGATTTTGATGGGGCTCAAGAGCAAGTACGAAGAACATCATGGGGTACGTTACACCCAGGCTGCCCTTGCCTGTGCGGCAGAGCTCAGCGCCAAACACATTAATGACCGGCATTTGCCGGACAAGGCCATTGATGTGATAGATGAGGCGGGGGCTCGCATGGCGATGCAACCGGCCAGTAAGCGCAGAAAGACCATAGGACAGGCGGAAATTGAGGCCATTATCGCCAAGATTGCCCGTATTCCTGAAAAGTCTGTGTCCACCTCTGATAAGGACATGCTCAAGAACCTTGAGCGTAACCTCAAGATGGTGGTCTTTGGCCAGGATAAAGCCATTGAGAGCTTGAGTGCGGCTATCCGTTTGTCACGCAGTGGCCTGGGAGCCGACAACAAACCTGTTGGCAGCTTCCTCTTTGCAGGGCCAACCGGTGTGGGTAAAACCGAGGTCACCAATCAGCTTGCCAAGTGCTTGGGGCTCAAGCTGGTGCGTTTTGATATGTCTGAGTACATGGAAGCGCACACAGTCTCTCGTCTCATTGGCGCCCCTCCTGGCTATGTGGGTTATGATCAGGGCGGTTTGCTGACCGATGCTGTGATTAAGCAACCCCACTGCGTGGTACTGCTGGATGAAATTGAAAAGGCGCATCCGGATGTCTATAACCTGCTGCTGCAGGTGATGGATCACGGGACCCTCACCGATAACAACGGCCGTAAAGCGGACTTCCGCCATGTGACACTCGTCATGACCACCAACGCCGGTGTGCAGGAAACGGTGCGTAAATCCATTGGCTTTAAACAGCAGGATCACAGCCACGATGCCATGTCGGAAATCAACCGGGTGTTCTCGCCAGAATTCCGTAACCGTCTCGACTCCATCATTTGGTTCAACCACTTGGATTTGACCATTATCGCCAAGGTGGTGGACAAGTTCCTGACCGAGTTGCAGGCGCAGCTTGATGCGAAGCGGGTAACGCTGATGGTGAGCGATGAAGCAAGAACCCTGCTCGCCGAGAAGGGTTACGACAAAGCCATGGGCGCCAGACCCATGGCCCGGGTAGTCAAAGACTTGATTAAACGGCCTCTGGCCGATGAAATCCTCTTTGGCGAACTGGAACATGGCGGCATGGCACATGTCGATGCCAAAGACGGGGAAATCGTTATTACTGCCGAGCGTTTAGAGAAGGTTACCTGAGGTGGCCCTGGCCTTCGAGGCCAACAAAAAAACCCGGATGTTCCGGGTTTTTTATTTTGAAGGGCAAATCAGCGAGCGCGGAAGACGATACGACCCTTGGTCAGATCATAAGGAGTCAACTGAACGGTTACTTTGTCACCGGTCAGGATACGGATGTAGTTTTTGCGCATTTTACCGGAGATGTGGGCGATAACCACGTGACCATTCTCGAGCTCTACACGAAACATTGTGTTCGGCAGAGTCTCCAGGATAGTGCCCTGCATCTCAATGCTGTCTTCTTTCGCCATTAAATATTTGTCCCATTAGCCTTCAAAGATGAAAAACGGGCGTATCATGCCGCAATTTCCCCTGACTGTAAAGGGCGCACTGGGATATAAGCACGGTAAAGCCGAGATAATCAGAGGTTGGCGTCGGTATGAAACTCCCAGCCGTTCTGGGTGAGGATTTGATAGGGGCGATAGAGTCGCTTGTAACACATTTTCCGGTTGGCATCGATTTGATAGCCAAGATAAACAAAGGTTTTGTCCATGTCGGCTGCCAGCGACATCTGAGTCAATATCAGCTGGCTGCCAAGGGACCTGGCATCAAAGTCAGGGTCAAAGAAACTGTAAATGGCCGACAGGCTGGTTGGCAGCACATCGGTCACGGCAACCGCGAGTAACTTTCCCTCAAGTCGTAATTCTACAAATCCCGGCGGTGCCCAGTCACACAGGACAAAATGCTCGTATTGATCTCTGCTTGCCGGAAACATGGGTCCATCAAAGTGTCTGAGATTGATATATTTTTCATAGAGGGCATAGTGCTCATCGCTGCTCTCGTTTACCCAGTGAACCGTCAGGTCCTTATTTTTGGCCAGGGTTCGCTTCTGCCGCTTGGATTGCTGGAAAGTGCGTACCGGCACTCTGAGGGCGATACAGGCACTGCAACTGGGGCAACGGGGCTTATAAATGGCATCACCACTGCGTCTGAAACCCAGCTGTAGTAGTCGCTCAAACAATAGGGGGTCGAGAAAAGGCTCCTGAATAATGAGCAGCTGTTCCTGTTGCTCGTCAAGGTAACTGCATTGGAACAGCTGGCTTATCCCAACGCTGACGTGGGTACTACTCTCCAATTGGCATCTCCTTGGGTAGCCAGCAGCTTTTGGCGACGGGTTCGTCCCGGTAACGTTTAAGCAGCGAAAGGAATGCCGTCCGGCTGACTTCGCGGGCGCCAAGACTTTCGAGGTGCGGATTCATGATCTGTGCATCCAGCAGCTTAAAATCATGCTGCAGCAAATGCTGATGCAGCGCCATCATCGCCAGCTTGGACGCATCGGTTTCACGATGGAACATCGACTCACCACAAAACACTTTTCCTACGGCGAGCCCGTAAAGACCACCAACCAGGCGGTCTTCCATCCACACTTCAACCGAGTGAGCATGTCCCTGGCTGTGCATCTCATGGTAGGCGAGCTGAATTTCCTGGGTTATCCAGGTATCACGCTGTTTTTTACGGGGCTGAGCACAGCCGGCCATCACATCGGCAAAGGCATGATTGATGGTGATGCGCCATGGGCGTTTTTTAAGGCTCTTCTTAAGACTGCGACTGATTTTAAGCGCACCGGGGAGAAAGATAGCTCGGGGGTCTGGTGACCACCACAGAATAGGATCCTCGGCGTTGAACCAGGGGAAAATGCCATCATAGTACGCGGCCAGCAAACGCTTGGGATGCAGGGAGCCGCCGATGGCCAGCAGCCCATTGGGCTCAGACAAGGCCAGCTCGGGGGAAGGAAATCTTATCTGTTCATCATCGATAAAAGACAGGCCGTTCACAAAGGCGTACTATCAAAGGGTTCATCCTAATAAAGTAGCGGAAATTGGATTATGTGGAAACCTGCACTCTGTTGTCTGATGCTTATGGCAGCATGTTTCTCCGGCTCGGTCACCGCCGGTTACGAGCGTAATCAGGCGATGACGGTTGAGAAAGTGCTTTATGGAGAGGTGATCTCAGTGCGTCGACTTACGCAGCAGGAATTAGTGGCTGATCAGCATCGCGGCTGGCGAACCTTCGGTGGCGCTTTGCTCGGCGGCGTGATTGGTCATCAGTTTGGCGGTGGCTCAGGGCAGGATGTGGCTACAGTCCTCGGTGCCTTGCTGGGCGGGGCTATTGCCAATCAGGCCGGAGGCGACAGGTATCGTGAGCTTCGTCTGATTGAGCTGATGATTCGCCAGGAAGACGACTCGCAAATTATGATTTTGCAGGACGAAGACTCAGGCATGCCCTTCAACGCGGGTGATGAGGTACGCGTGGTGTACCTTCAGGGCATGGTCAGGGTCGATAAAGCCATGTGATTGTGGGTTAATACCATTTAAATAATGAAAGCCCGGCATTGCCGGGCTTTTTGCTGTGCGCTTGGCCACAGGATAGCCGCGTATAAACGAGAGTTTATTTTACGCCGCGGGGCAGGGTGTTGCCCTTGGCCAGCAGTTGCTGTTTCCAGAGGTCTTTTGGCAGCAGACCGCCTGAGCCTGGGTTGGCAGCGGGCTTGGCTGCAGCTTTGGGCGCAGTCTTAGGTTTGGCTGTAGCCTTGGGCTCGGCTTTTGCCTTTGGTGCAGCTTTCACAGCTGGCTCCGATTTGGTCGCTTTGGGCGTGTTGGCCGTATTGCCGCTGTGCTCAGCCAGCATGGCTTCTAGCTCGGCGAAACGCAGGGACTTGCCACCATCAATTTTGAACCAGCTTCCTTTCTGTTCAATGCTTACCTTACGGCCTTCGGCTTGCTCCAGCGCAGCCTCCAGGGCTGAGATCACCTCTTCTTTGGTCATGTTAGACATATTGATATAACCTGTTGTCGTCTATGGTTGTTTGGGTTACCCGGACATAGTAAAAGCGGATGTCTGTCTTGTCCAATTTTTCACCGGCAAACACAGACAGGTCCGGCACCGATTGACCCCAAAATCTGGATAAGTACACTTTGACATTAACCTCTTGAGAGTTAAGTACAGTTTTGGAGGCGCCATGGAGCGCAACGTTTTGGGCCAGTATCTGGCCGACTTTTTACAAACCGGAAGATTCAAGGACTACGCCCCCAATGGGCTGCAGGTTGAGGGCAAGGCCGAGATCCAAACCATAGTCACTGGAGTGACGGCCTGTCAGGCATTGATTGAACGTGCCATAGAACTTAAGGCCGATGCCATATTGGTCCACCATGGCTTTTTCTGGAAAAACGAGCCGGACGTGTTGGTGGGTATGAAACAGCGCCGTATCAAGGCATTGCTTGCCCACGATATTAACCTCTTTGGTTATCACCTGCCGCTGGACGCACACCCCGTGGTTGGGAATAACGCCACCCTTGGCCGCCGTTTGGGCATTCTGGATGCCGAGGCGTTTGAAGCCGTGGGCGATGGCTTGCTGTGGGGTGGAAGCCTGGATACGGCGCTCAGTGGTGAGGCCTTTGCCGGATTGCTGGCCAAAGCACTGGGACGAGAGCCTTTACATATTGGTGCCGATAAGCCCGTACAGCGCCTTGCCTGGTGCACCGGCGGTGCCCAGGACTATATCGACCTGGCCGTGAATCTGGGCGTCGATGCCTTTATCAGCGGTGAGGTATCAGAGCGCACCTTCCACAGCGCCAAAGAGCAGGGCATTCATTATTTTGCTGCCGGTCACCATGCCACCGAGCGTTATGGCATAGAAGCTTTGGGTGAACACCTGCGCCGTGAGTTTGGTCTGACGCATCATTTTGTCGATATCGACAATCCGGTTTAAGGCGGTTCAACACTAACTGGAACAAATAAAAAAGGCCGCAATTACGGCCTTTTTTATTCAACATGGCGCTGGCGTCATGCGAGTTACTTTATGCGAGTTACTTAACGCGCATGCCAGGTTGGGCGCCTTCGTGTGGCTCCAGTACAAACAGGTCTTTACCGCCAGGGCCTGCGGCCAGCACCATGCCTTCGGACATACCAAAGCGCATCTTGCGCGGCGCAAGATTCGCTACCATCACAGTAAGTTTGCCTTCCAGATCTTCCGGGTTGTAAGCAGACTTGATACCGGCAAACACCTGACGCACTTCACCACCAATATCCAGCTGCAGCTTCAGCAGTTTATCGGCTTCTGGTACGGCTTCGGCCTTTTTAATCAGCGCTACGCGCAAATCGATTTTGGCGAAGTCTTCGTAGCTGATGGTTGGGCTGATGGGGTCATCGGCCAGCGGGCCTGCTTTAACTGGCTCTGCAGTCGCCTGCAGGTTTTCCTTGGAGGCCTCCACCATGGCAGCAACCTTGTCCAGCTCCACACGCTGCATCATTGGCTTGAACGGGGCAATTTCATGGCCGCTCAAATCGCTGCCTAGACCGTCCCAGGTGAGTTCCATCCTGAAGAAGTCTTCCACGTCTTTGGCAAGACGCGGCAGCACAGGCTTCAGGTAGGTGACCAGAATACGGAACAGGTTCAGGGCGTTGGAGCACACCTGATGGGCTTCTTCCTGCTTGTCGTCCAGTTTCACCAACTGCCATGGGGCTGCATCGGCCACAAAGCCGTTGGCCACGTCCGCCAGCGCCATGATTTCACGCATGGCTTTGCCGTATTCGCGGGTTTCAAACAATTCGGCAATCAGGTCCTGCTTGGCAAGGAAGCTGTCAATCAGGCTCTTATCCGCCACGGGGGCCAGCTTGCCATCGAAGCGCTTGGTGATAAAGCCGGCGGTACGGGAAGCCAGGTTCACCAGCTTGCCAACCAAGTCGGAGTTCACCCGCTGGGCGAAGTCTTCAAGGTTCAAATCCAGATCGTCGATACGGGCACTGAGTTTGGCCGCGTAGTAGTAACGCAGGTACTCAGGGTCCAAATGATCCAGGTAGGTACGGGCCTTGATGAAGGTGCCCTTGGACTTGGACATCTTGGCGCCGTTAACGGTCACATAACCGTGGGCGTAAACGCTGCTTGGCTGACGGAAACCGGCGCCGTGCAACATGGCAGGCCAGAACAGGCTGTGGAAGTAGACGATGTCCTTGCCGATAAAGTGGTACACCTCGGCGCTGGAGTCTTTGGCCCAGAATTCGTCGAAGTTGATATCTGCGCGCTTGTCGCAGAAGTTTTTGAATGAGCCCATGTAGCCGATAGGGGCATCGAGCCACACATAGAAATACTTGCCCGGTGCATCGGGAATTTCAAAGCCGAAATAAGGCGCATCGCGGGTAATGTCCCACTGTTGCAGGCCTTGCTCGAACCATTCGTCCAACTTGTTGGCCATTTCAGACTGCAGTGCACCTGAGCGGGTCCATTCTTTGAGCATGCCTTCAAAGGCAGGAAGGTCGAAGAAGAAGTGCTCAGTCTCTTTCATCACCGGCGTGGCACCACTCACGGCAGAGCGCGGGTTTATCAGTTCGGTTGGGCTGTAGGTTGCGCCGCAGGCATCGCAGTTGTCGCCGTACTGATCTTCAGACTTACACTTGGGACAGGTGCCCTTAACGAAGCGGTCGGGCAGGAACATCGACTTTTCAGGGTCAAACAGCTGAGAAATGGTCTTGGTCTTGATGTAGCCGCCATCGCGCAATTTCAGGTAAATCTCGCTCGCCAGTGCGCGGTTTTCGTCGCTGTGGGTGCTGTGATAGTTATCAAAGGCCACGTTGAAGTCGGCGAAGTCCTGCTGATGCTCAACATTAACCTGGGCAATCATCTCTTCGGGAGCCATGCCCAGCTGCTGTGCCTTGAGCATGATAGGTGTGCCATGGGCATCGTCGGCGCAAATGTAGTGGCACTCATGGCCACGCAGCTTTTGAAAACGTGACCAGATATCGGTCTGGATGTATTCCAGCATGTGTCCCAAATGGATTGGGCCATTGGCATAGGGAAGGGCGCTGGTGAGAAGGATTTTACGTTGTGAATTGGCCATCTTTACTCAAAATCGTGTTGGTCCCGAAATAATTGGCTTAGATACTAACCGATGCGCGCGCTATTTTCACCAAATGCCTGTGCAATTGAGTTATTTGTGCACGCATCTTTTTGGCAATATCTGATACACTTGGGCAAATTTTTGCGGGGGAGGTAATACTGGGTGTTAACTGAGCACAATTATCGACTGGAAGAGCCACTGAAGTCTGCCGTGTTATCTGTGTTGGAGGCCCATGTGGAGCCTCTGCTGGGTAAAGGATTGGTCAGCGCTGGCATGGTGCAAAAACTGGCCTTGAACGGCCGTCGTCTCGAACTCGGTTTGGTTTACCCTTACCCCTGCCAAAGCACTTACAAAGACACCGTAATGACATTGACCAAGGCTCTGGCCAAGCTTGATGTTATCGACGAAGTTGAGTGTGAAATCGATCTGCAAGTTCCTGCCAACGCGGGAAATACCAATGCAGCGCCTATTCCCAATGTCAAAAACGTAATTGCGGTTGCCTCGGGCAAGGGCGGGGTGGGCAAGTCTACCACGGCAGTCAACCTGGCGCTGGCTTTGGCCGCCGAAGGCGCCAGCGTAGGTATTCTCGATGCCGACATCTATGGTCCCTCTGTGCCCTTGATGCTGGGTGTGCCCGATTTTAAACCCGTATCCCCCGACGGCAAAATGATGACCGCCGCCAACGCTCACGGTATTGCCGCCCAGAGTATCGGTTTTATTCTCGACGATGAGCAGGCGGCAGTGTGGCGCGGCCCAATGGCCGCTGGTGCTCTGGTACAGCTGGTGAATGAAACCAGTTGGCCCAAGCTCGATTATCTGGTGGTGGATATGCCGCCGGGCACCGGGGATATCCAACTGACGCTGTCTCAAAAAGTGCCGGTAAGCGGAGCCGTTGTGGTGACCACGCCTCAGGATATCGCCACGCTTGATGCCAAAAAGGGCATCAGTCTCTTCAATAAGGTCAACATTCCGGTCATCGGGATAGTTGAAAACATGAGTTTCCACCTGTGTCCGAGCTGCGGACACAAAGAACACCCCTTTGGTACCTTGGGCGGCAGTAAAATTGCTGAGCGCTATCATGTACCGCTGCTTGGCGCGTTGCCCTTAAACATCGCCATCAGGGAAGGAATGGATGCAGGTAATCCCTCCGTGGTTGCCGAACCTTCGGGTGAAATTGCTGCTATTTACCGGGAAATAGCGCGGAAAGTGGGTGCCAGTCTTGCTAAAACAGGGCCCCAGACCGGTGTATCCATTAGCATTTCGGACGATGAGTAAGGTTTTAAGTATATGAATTCGCAGCAATGTGTCATTATTGGTATTGCAGGGGCCAGTGCATCGGGCAAGAGCCTTATCGCAAAAACCATATATGAAGAGTTGTGCCGTGATTTGGGCACTGATCAGATAGGCGTAATAGCCGAAGATGCCTATTATCGCGATCAGAGCCATCTGTCCATGGAAGAGCGGGTAAAAACCAATTATGACCACCCCAAGGCCATGGACCATGAGTTGTTGGCACAGCACCTGCGAAGCCTGAAACATGGTGACTCGGTGGAGATCCCGGTGTACAGCTACACAGAGCATACCCGGATGAGCGATACCCGTACCATGACGCCCAAGAAGGTGATTATCCTCGAAGGCATCTTGCTGCTGACCGACCCACATCTGCGTGATTTGATGGATGCCTCGGTATTTATGGATACACCGCTGGATATTTGCTTCCTGCGCCGTTTGACCCGTGACGTGGCTGAGCGTGGCCGCACCATGGAGTCGGTCATCAGCCAGTACCAAAAGACGGTAAGGCCGATGTTTTTGCAGTTTATTGAACCTTCCAAGCAATATGCCGACATCATAGTGCCCCGTGGTGGTAAAAACCGTATTGCCACCGACATCCTCAAGGCACGTATTCAGCACCTGTTGGCAAAATAAAAACATAAAACTCAGGGAGATAAAGGCAAGATGCGATTGACAGACTTTGAAATTGAGCAGGCCCTCGACGCCGGTACCATCCTTATTGAGCCTCGCCCAAGCATTGATGCTATCAGCGGCGTCAGTGTGGATGTGCGCCTGGGGAACCAGTTTCGGGTATTTCAGGATCACACGGCACCTTTTATCGATCTGAGTGGCCCAAGTGCCGAGGTGCAGGCGGCGTTAGACCGGGTCATGAGCGACAAAATTGACATCAAAGATGGCGATGCCTTTTTCTTGCACCCGGGGGAACTGGCCCTTGCGGTGACCCTGGAGAGCGTGACCCTGCCGGCAGACATTGTAGGTTGGCTCGATGGCCGTTCATCCCTGGCCCGTTTAGGTTTGATGGTGCACGTAACGGCCCACCGTATCGATCCGGGCTGGCAGGGCAAAATCGTGCTCGAATTCTACAACAGTGGCAAGTTGCCGCTGGCACTGCGCCCCGGCATGACCATAGGTGCGCTTAACTTTGAACGTTTGAGCGGCCCTGTGTCCCGCCCCTACAATAAGCGTAAAAACGCCAAGTACAAGGACCAGCAGGAAGCGGTGGCCAGCCGCATCAGTCAGGATTCCTGAGTCTGCCCATGGCCAAGGTGACCATGGAAGGCGGTAAGGGCAAGGCGACTGCCGGGCTCAGCTGGCTCGATTTAACCCTGGAGTCAGCTCATTCCGCTCATGCTCAGGGCATATCCCCAATGGACAGAGGCCTCGCCTATGGCGATGGCCTTTTTGCCACCATGGCGCTGACACCCAAAGGTGAAGTCGCGTTTCTCGATACCCACTTATCTCGCTTACAACAGGGTGCGTGCCGCCTGGGCTTTGTGCTGGATATCAAGGATATAGAGAGCAGGCTGGTCTTGGCCGCCAAGGCCCAGGCCAAACATCAAAACCCGAGAGGCCTGAAGCTGCTAATCAGCCGCGGACCGGGTGGCCGTGGCTATCAGGCTCCCGATGAAGCCAGCCCTCAGGCGGTGCTCTGTGCCTTTGACGTTCCGGCCCATTACCGCGACTGGCAACGTAAAGGTATTTGCCTCTTCTCCAGTGAACTCAACCTTGCCAAGCAGCCAAAGCTTGCGGGAATGAAGCACCTTAACCGTCTCGAACAGGTGCTTATTCGCGCTCAGCAAATGCCGGAATGGGCACAGGATTTTTTGGTGTCAGACACGGATGGCGCCCTGATTGAAGCGTCCATGGCCAACCTGTTTTTTATCTCAGGTGATACCGCCTACACGCCTTATCATGCCTTTGCCGGTGTCTCGGGCGTAATGCGTGAACAGATAATTCAGGCCTTGCTGGAACGAGGCTACAGGGTGGTGGCCGATAAGCTTGGTCCCGATATGTTGGCAAAGGCGCAGGCAGTCATCATGTGCAACAGTCTGCTTGGGCTGGTGGACGTGGTGCGTATCGATACCTTTCATTACCAGGTTTTTGCTGAAAGCCAGAGCATTCGCGATGCACTGGAATTGAATTTATGAAGAGAATTTTCATTGGGATAGTCGGGGCGATTATGACCCTGACCTTACTCGGCGCCGTTACGGCGTTATGGGGTATGAAAGAGCTTGAAACCTTTGCCAACAGGCCGCTGATGCTTGAACAGTCAAGGGAACTGGAGCTCAATCGGGGAACCAATGCCCGCGCATTGGGCAAAGAGTTGGTTGAACAGGGACTCCTTGAGCCCTCATGGCATTACGATTGGTATCTGCGATTAAATCCCGCCATGGCGGGGATTCGTCAGGGGTTGTATGAAATTACCCCGGGCGACACCGTCAAATCACTGCTGGATAAACTTATCAGCGGTAAAGTGAAAGACTTCGCAATCACTCTGGTCGAAGGCCAAACGCTGCGGGAATGGCAGCCAAAGCTGGAAACTGCCCCGAGACTGAATTGGGAAGCGGATGTTTTCCTTAAGGTTCTCAAGGCGAACGGTGATGATTCCGGATTGCCCGAAGGTAAATTTTTCCCCGACACTTATAGCTATCATGCCAATCAGGACGTGGAAAAGCTCCTTACCCAGAGCTACCTGAAGATGCAGCAAGAGCTGGCAGCGGCCTGGCAGGCCAGAGCACCCGATCTACCTCTGGCGAGTGCCTATGAGCTGCTTATCCTCGCGTCCATCATAGAGAAAGAGACCGGCAAGGCCGAAGAGCGCCCATTAATTGCGGCCGTGTTTATCAACCGGCTGCGAAAGGGAATGCGACTGCAGACAGACCCCACGGTGATTTATGGCATGGGAGAGCGCTTTAACGGCAATATCACCCGAAAAGATCTGCGTGAGGATACGCCCTTTAACACCTATCGCATTCAGGGACTGCCACCTACGCCGATTGCGGCGCCAGGGCGTGAAGCCTTGATGGCAGCGGCACAACCGGCCCAATCAGATTACCTTTACTTTGTGTCCAGAAACGATGGCAGTCACGTGTTTTCCCGCACGCTCGCTGAACACAATCGCGCAGTAAACCAATTTCAGAGAAAGCAAAAATGACGCAAAATCCCGGTAAATTCATTGTGATTGAGGGGCTTGAAGGCGCAGGTAAGTCCAGCGCCATCACGCTGGTGCATGACTTTATCGAAAAGCACACCGGCATGGCGCCCGTGTGCACCCGCGAACCCGGCGGAACACCGCTGGCGGAAAAAATCCGCGACCTGGTGAAAAATGCCGAGCCTGGCGATCCTCTCTGTGATGAAGCCGAATGTTTGCTGTTTTACGCGGCCCGCGCACAGTTGGTAGCGAACGTCATTAAACCCTCGTTGGCATCGGGTCGCTGGGTGCTGGGAGATAGACACAATCTGTCTTCCATCGCCTATCAGGGAGGGGGGCGCGGGTTGATGTCGTTGGTCAAAACCATCAGTGACGCCACTCTGGGCGGTTTTAAGCCGGATCTGACACTCTATCTCGATATAGATCCCTTGCTGGGACTGGAGCGCGCCGCCCGTCGCGGCGCTTTGGACCGGATAGAACAACAGGAAATAGACTTCTTTCACCGCGCCCGCGCAACTTTTCTTGCTCAGGCGAGGGACGACAGAACCATAGTGGTAATTGATGCTTCCAAGCCACTTAACGAGGTACACAAGGACATTCTTGCCTGTTTAGGCACAGCCCTGTAAAGGGCAAGGAGACCTATGACTGCCATTCCCTGGCTTTCTCAGCCTTTGGTCGATTTTACGGCCTTGTTAACCTCAGGGCGCATGCCCCATGCGGTGTTGGTGGGCGTGGATGAAGGGCTGGGCGCTTCGATGCTGGTTAATCAACTTGCGCAAACGGCACTCTGCACCTCTCCCGTTGTGTCTGGACCCTGCGGCCAATGTAAAAGTTGTCAGTTATTCAGCGCGGGAAATCATCCGGATTTTTACCCCATCAAAGCCGATGGGGCTCAAATTAAAATCGACCAGATCCGTGAACTCATTGCTCGGCTTTCGACCACCGCCCAACAAGGTGGCAGGCGGGTAGCTATCATTGAAGCGGCTGAGCGCATGAATACCGCGTCGGCCAATGCGCTGTTGAAAACCCTGGAAGAGCCCGGTGCCAACACCCTGATCCTATTGCACAGTAATACACCTGCACGCCTGCTCCCCACCTTGCAGAGTCGCTGTCAAAAGTTGGCGTTTGTGGCACCTAACCAAAGCCAAATCGCCGCCTGGTTGGCGCATCAGGGGCTTGGCACTGAGGCACTCTGGTGTTTGCCGGTGGTGGGCGGCCCCATCAAATTGGCAGAGTACTTGCAAAACAATTACATAAGCGTACTTGAAAACATCAGAAAAGATTGGCGAAGCAGTTTGTCGACGGGCCATCTGTGTGCTAGCTTGAAAGAAATTGCTGAAGACCAAATAACTGATGCTCTTAAGGTTTTGTACGTTGAATTGATGGCCGACCTCGCTGTAACAGCAAAAGGGGATCCGCTTTTGGCATCAAGATTGGCTGGATTGGCTGGCGAAGTTATGAGCGTTTGTCATATGTTAAGCACTATGCCGAGCGTCAATTATCTGGCACTATGTCAAAAGATTGTTTCAGAATATCAGAGAATAAAAGAAAACTAGCCTATGGTAGATCTGGTGGTTAACTTCGATACCTTGCATCAGCTGTATCGTGCCTACATGCCTTTTATTAAGCCGGCGGGGCTATTTGTTTCCACCAGCGAAAGCCATTTCCTGGGGCAGGAAATGACAGTGGCTTATCGACTCCCCGGGGCAACCACGGTACATCAACTCAGAGGCATAGTGGTTTGGATAAACCCTGTCGGCGCCTCCGGTGGTCGTCCTCCCGGCGTTGGTCTTAAAATCGTTTCCGATGCCGACACCCACAAACACCATATTGAAAATCTGCTTTCCAGAGAGCTGGCATCCGGCGATTTGACCTGTACCATGTAGGCCGCTATCCTTGCCATCCTTTTCACTATTGGCAGGATCCTCATTTTGCTTATCGATTCCCATTGTCACCTCGACAGATTAAAAGCCGCCCCCTGTGATGCGTCTTTGGCTGACATGCTCAAAGGCGCCAAGGCGCGGGGCGTTGACTATGTGCTGTGCGTCAACGTCCGACAGAAGGGATTTGAATCCATGTGTGCCCGGGTCGAGCAATTTGACAATGTGTTTCTGTCCAGTGGTGTGCATCCATTGGATGTAAAAGAAGGCCTGGATCTGAACGAGCTCAAGCAGTTTGCGGCCCATCCCCGGGTGGTGGCTATCGGTGAAACCGGCCTGGATTACTATTACGCCGATGACAGTCGTGAGTTGCAATTACAGTGTTTTGAGCAGCAAATCGCACTGGCCCGTGATGTGAATAAGCCACTGATTGTTCATACCCGGGATGCCCGCGAAGATACCATCAAGCTGCTTAAGCAGGGCGGGGCAGATACTGTGGGTGGCGTGCTCCATTGTTTTACCGAAAACTGGGAAATGGCCAAGGCAGCCATGGATCTGGGCTTTTATATTTCGGTATCCGGGATAGTGACCTTCAAAAATGCCTCTGAGTTGCGTGAGGTCATCCGCAAAGTGCCAAAAGACAGACTGCTGGTAGAAACCGACTCGCCTTATCTGGCACCGGTTCCTCATCGAGGTCAGGAAAACCAGCCCGCCTATGTGCGAGATGTGGCCGAATTTGTGGCAGAACTGCGTGGTGAAAAATTCCACGAACTTGCCGAGTTCACCACTAATAACTTTTTTACCCTGTTTAAGGATGCGGCACGATTGGCAGGTCGCTGATTGGCAGATAAAAAAAGGCCCAAAACTATTCCAATTGTTTTGGGCCCAGGGGAATGGCTCATAAAGAGCCGTGCGCTATTCGGTCGCAAAAGGGGATTGAATATCACTGTCAATGATTGTAGGACAGCAATTCAGGGTTTGCTGAAATTTTAAGCAAAATATTTTCACCGCAGTCGTACTGCATGCGGTTAACGGTTTCAGTTCTGCACGTTGTCGCGACAGAGATCCCTTGGCAAGTTGTTTTTAAGCTTATTTCCCAAATGCTTGGCAATGCCGAGTGGTGCACCATGCAGTGAAAGAATTTTTTCTCCCTGCGCCTTTCCTGCAGTATCGAGCGGGATATCTCGCCCCATCAGATACTGCTTTGCCGCCTCAGGTTCAATCGCGAGCATCTGATGGCAAGGCAGCGCCATCACAGCTTCATGGCGAACCTTGATACCGTGCTTTTGCGTTTCCGCAAGCCGTATCCCAATTCGCTGAAAGCGCATTTTAGAGAGCAGGCTGTCGAGTGGCGCTGGCATTAACCAAAACTCGCCATCCCGGGTCACTATCACAGCATCTTCCGGCAGAGACACCCCCAGGGCCGACATCGCCTCTTCAAGGGCACTGAGCTCTTTGCGGTTGGCTGCAACAAAGGGGAACTTGCTCACAAACCTGGGGTCATCGGTATTTCTTTCTACGCTGACGGTTTTTCGGATACGGGCGACAAAAAAGCCTTCGCTGTCGTAAATTTGCGGCCAGATGTGTAAAAAGCCTTCTTCTGTCAGTGCTTTATCTGCACCTTTAAAGAGGTCTTTCAGGGATTCAAAAGTCACAGCATCGCCGTAGCGCGCTTTTAAAAAGTGGCAAACATCTTCATTCTCGCGGCGGTTCAAGGTGCAGGTCGAGTACACCAGCACGCCACCGGGTTTCAGGGCCTGAAAAGCTGAGTCAATCAAGTCACGCTGCAGTTCGGCAATGGTTTCAATCTCGTCCTGACACCAGTTTTTGAGACTCAAGGGATCCTTACGAACCGTGCCTTCACCGCTGCAGGGGGCATCCAGTTGAATCGCATCCAGCGTCTCGTATAAATGCGCCCCAAAAACTCTGCCATCAAATTGGGTGATTGCCACATTGGCAACACCCATACGCTGTAAATTGGCGTGCAGTGCCTTGGTGCGGGAGGCAGAATATTCATTGGCGATGATAAGCCCCTGATTGTGCATCAGTGCGGCCAGCTGGGTGGTTTTTGAGCCGGGAGCCGACGCCACATCCAGCAAGAGTTGCCTTGGCTCTTTGTCCATAAACAACGCGGAAGGCGGCATCATGGAGCTGGCTTCCTGAATGTAAAACAGCCCCTGATAGTGCTCGGTTAAATTGCCCGGCTGGCAGTCGTCTGGCACTGTTACCCAAAAACCGTCTTCACACCATGGCACAGGTTCAAATTGCCAGCCACGGGGCTCAAGTATGGAGCGAAGCGCGTCCGATGTGACTTTCAGGGTATTGACCCGGATAGACAGGCGCAGCGGCAAGCCACAATAGTGGATGAAATCATCCATCGAGAGGTGTGGCGGCATTTCTTGCGCAATGCTATTGATAAATTTTTGATTTAATTGAACCATAACGCGACAGAGCTTAAAGCGAATGGCGGGAGTATATCAGAAATCCCTCGTCAGTGGCCGGAGGAATTGGGGGCAAGGTGTGCTGAATCGGGTATGGCTGGTTTTTTTTACGGTAAGCCTTCTGGCAATTCTGCTGAGGTTGTTTCAGGGAGATACTGCCGTCCTTGCTTCATCGGTTGAAGGACTGTTTGCCAGTGCCAAACTCGCGGCAGAGATAGCCCTGGGGTTGATTGGTGTGCTTGCCCTATGGATGGGCTTGATGAGAGTGGGTGAAAAAGCCGGTATGGTGTCGCTGCTTGCGCGATGCACCGAGCCATTGCTTTGCAAGCTTATGCCCGAGATTCCCCGCGGTCATCAGGCGTTTGGCAGTGTTACCATGAATCTCACCGCCAATGTGCTCGGTCTGGATAATGCCGCCACCCCCCTGGGTTTAAAAGCCATGCAGGATTTGCACAGTGTCAATCCCGATAAGGAAACCGCGAGCAATGCCCAGATATTGTTTCTGGTACTCAATACCTCCTCTGTGACCCTTGTTCCTGTAACCGTGTTTTTATATCGGGCGCAGCAGGGCGCGGCGTCCCCGGCCGATGTGTTTTTACCTATTTTACTCGCTACTACGGCTTCGACACTGGCGGGGTTATTGGCGGTGGCGTTGGTGCAACGTCTGGCGTTGTTCTCTGCCGTGGTGCTCGGCTACGGGGCTCTGATTTTAGGCAGTTTGTCGGCACTGGTTTTTTATCTTGGCACCCTTGCCGCGGAAGAGATAGCCAGAGTGTCCGGCGCCATGGGCAATGGCGTGCTCCTGATGCTGGTATTTTTATTTATTCTCGGCGCTGCCTGGCGACGGGTTGCCATTTACGATGAGTTTGTTGAAGGTGCCAAAGAGGGCTTCGGGCAGGCGATTAAACTCATTCCCTTCCTGTTGGCCATGCTGCTGGCGATTGGGCTGTTACGCGCGTCGGGAGCGCTGGATTATCTGTTATCGCTGCTGGCGGCCTTGGTCAATGCCTTGGGCGGAGATACCCGGTTTGTGGATGCCATGCCCACGGCGCTGATGAAGCCATTCAGCGGCAGTGGCGCCAGGGCCATGATGCTGGAGACCATGGCCCACCATGGTGTTGACTCTTTTGCCGGACGCCTGGCGGCTGTGCTTCAGGGCTCGACCGAAACGACCTTTTATGTACTGGCGGTGTATTTTGGTGCCGTTGGGATTAAATACAGTCGTCATGCCGTGGGCTGTGCACTGGTTGCCGATTTGGCCGGGATCCTGGCGGCAATTGGTGTGTGTTACTGGTTTTATGGCTGATTTTATCGATAAGACAACAAAGCGGGCATTTGCCCGCTTTGTTGTTGGTAGCCAATACTGCGCTGACAGAGTCAGTAAATCAGCTCCCCTATGGGATTAAGCAGCTTGGATAACCCTTTGGTGAAGTGCAGCGGGGCGTCAACCACTGTGAAGCACAGGCAGCCATCAAGGGTCTTTGGTGTGTGTTGGTGCCGGGCGTCAGTCACCATAAAGTCCCCGGGTGCATAGTTGCCCATTTCATCGCTGAAGTGACCATGAAGCAGCAGGGTGATTTCCTGCCCCTTATGAGTATGCTCGGGTATTTCGCCACCGGCGGCGATGTGCAGCAGACTGGAACGGGCTTTACCGTCCCGGGTATCCAAGCGCATACGGCTTACGTAACCAATACCACTCCAGCTGGAGGCCAGTGCAGAGTTGGTAACAAAAGACCTGAATGCTTTAGGCAAGGAATAGCTGACACCTTTCACCTCGGTTGCCAGCGACACAGTACTGCAATCTTGTGCGGATGTCTCAACCGCACTTGCCGCGGGCGTGGCTGTAATGGCATCAAAAAGGGAGTCAAGGCTGTTATCCTGGCTCTCCCAAGAACTATCCCAAGAACTGTCCCAAGCGCTATCTCCAGATGCTACACCTGACTGGTCAACGCTTCCCTTGGATACACTTTCACTGATAGCGCCACTGCGGACAGCCTCGCTTGTTTGGTCTGGAAGAGGCAGGTGATGCATAGCCAATTTGTGCTGAAAATGCTCCACTTTTGCCGCGCAGTCGGGGCAAAGCTCACAGTGTGCACTGAGCGCAATCGCCAGACCAAGCACAGTTTCGCCGGCAGCATGGGCAAGCAACATCTCGTCGCTGGGGTGATGTTTAATCATGATGTTTCTCCAACAGGCTTTTCAGTTTCTCAAGGCCCAGGCGCAGTCTGGACTTGATGGTACCCAAGGGAACGCCGAGTCTGTCGGCCAGTTCCTGTTGGCTGAGTTCCTGAAGATAGATGCCTTGTACCACTTCACGTTGGAGCTTGGGTAATTTCGAAAGATATTGGTTAAGCAATGCGTCCAATTTGTGGTCGCCATGGTCGCCCGCATGAGTGTCAACATCGAACAGAGGCCAGATGTCGTCACCAAAGGCATCTTCCCGGTTGTGTTGGACGCGTCTGAGCATGTCAAAACACTGATTTCGCATGATGGCGTAAACCCAGGTGCTGACATTGCCTCTGTCGGTATCGAAAAGATGTGCCTTGGTCCATACCGTGGTGAGAGTTTCCTGCACCAAATCCATCGCGAGACCTTGCTGCGACAGACGCGACATGCCAAAGGACCTGACCTTGGGACCAAAATGATTAAACAGGGCGCGGAAGGCCGACTTGTCCCTGTGATTGGCTACCGCCACCAACCAGTGGCGCAGTGTTTCTTCACTGATATCTGGCTTGGAATCCTGCATACCTTTGATATTGATAGGAGAGGAGCTTCTATCATAGTGGGATCCGTGCTGATTTTGCCTGAAAATTTGCATGTTTTTGCTCGTTTGTTGGCGTTTTCACAAAGCAAGGTTGGCTGCGTAAATGTGGTTACGCAGTCTGGCCGCTGTCGGATCAATCTTTTTCAATAATTTGCTCCAATAAAGCAAGGGCCATGTCCGGTGAGTCCTGTCGATAACACTGCTGCTTGTGTACCAGCGCTATGGGCAGTAATTCCAACCAACGTTGGCATACCCAGGTAAGGTCATTAAAGTCAGTGGCTTGATTCAGGTTTTGGTGCTCGGGGAAAGCATGCATCACCTCCTCGAGCCTTTGTGAAAGCAGCAAATGATCGTTGTTTACCTCGCAAGGCTCCCAAGGACGGAGAATGCGCGCTTCACCCCGTTTTAAGCCATCTGATTCGCTGTGCCATGAAACGATCTCGATACGCTCTATTCCGGCGATGCTTATTCCAAGCAAGCCGTCGTCGAGGGTTTCGAAGTCAATGATTTCTACCCGTGTAGCTATGGGCATAGGCTCGTTATTTTCCCCTAACATACAGAGACCAAATCCCATACCTGAACTCAGCGATTCACTCACCAGGCGCTTGTACCTGGGCTCAAAAATCCTCAGTTTGGTGAAACCACCGGGCAGCAGACAAATGGGTAATGGAAAAAGGGCCAGTTGCATAAGGGCTCCAGAGTAAACTTTTCTGGCTGGCATTACGTAATAGAGTGACAAGGGGATCACTTGCCAATAGCGACAAACCTGGTTTGCGTTTGCAGTGACTCCGGCGCGGTGAGTGAAGGCAGTTATCAAAATCGAATGACGAAGAGATGCTATGAAGCTGAATCAGAATGAAAAAGCAGTTGTTACTTCTAAGGGCAGGGCATGGATCCAATCCACATTGGAGGCCAGATTGCTACAAAGCCTCTTTCCCGAAGACCTGCCTGTGTTGGAACGAACACTGGAAATTGGCTGTGGCAGTGGTAACGGCATGCAATTTCTGAAACATCGCCTCAACGCCCGGCAAGTGGTTGCCATGGATTTGGACGAAGAGATGTTGGCCCTCAGTGCAAAGCGGTGGCAGGGTACCGATTGGGCCTTTTTTACCGAGGCCAATGCCTGTCAGATGCCCTTTAATGAAGAGGCGTTTGATTTGGTTGCTGAGTTTGCTGTGTTCCATCATGTGCCGGATTGGCAGGGGGCACTGGCTGAGGTGGCCAGGGTGCTTAAACCCGGCGGCTACTTTTTGTATTGGGACCTGTACCGGTTTGCCATCTGTAACCCAATCAGTCGCAGGTTATTTGAACATCCGATGGAAAACCGGTTTTCTCACAGAGAGTTTACTGCCGAGCTTGAGCGCCTGGGATTTGAATGTCGTCGCAGTCGTAAGCTTCCGGCAGTTGCCGGCATGGGCTTGTTTCAAAAAGCGGCGGTCATCACTTAGCCCCGCCATCAAGCCACACAAGGGCATCCGGGTTGACACCAAGCGCCCGGATTTTATCGGTAAAGTAACGGCGCTTTTCGTCGGTGAGAGTGGGTTCCCTTGATAACAGCCACAGGTAATCGAAGGAATTGCCAGTCACCAGTGCTGTGCGGTATTGCCCGTCTGCGTTACGACCGGCAGCCAGAATTTGATAGTCGCCGTAAAAGGGGCCAAAGAAAGACACTTCCAATCGTCCCTCATCAGATGCCCCCTCAAATCGCGCTTTGCCAACAGCCTGCTTCCAGCGCTGCTCAGCTGCCGAGTAGCCGCGGTTTATCACTATGATATGGTCGCTCTCCTGCCGATACTCTGCCGTCACCTGGCTTAAGCCTTTTTCGAAGCGATTTTCCATGCGGGCGATTTCATGCCAGGTGCCGAGGTACTGTTTTATTTCAAAATCCTGGATAACCGGCAGTCGTTGACTGCTGCAGGCTGAGAGCCAATAGATCATGATGATGCCGATTAGAAATGGGCGCCAATTCATATTCGTTCCTCTGATAAGTGGTAAATCCCCCGATACGTAAACCGGTGTGAAAAGATCACTGTGGGCGCTTTATCCTTGTCCAATATTGCGCCAGAGCATGGTTGTTGAACACTGAAAAGCCTATAATTTAGGGTGTTGAATAAATTACCCGGCGGCTCTTTTGTGATTTTTGGCGCCGCAGAACTTCATCGAGAGACCGCGTTTATGGCCAAAATATTGGAAACTGTCGATCAGCGTACCCAACTGGTAGGGGAAAACCGGCTTGAGCTTTTGCTGTTTCGGCTGAATTCAACACAACTTTTTGCCATCAATGTGTTTAAAGTCAAAGAGGTGGTTAAGCTGCCCCCGCTTAATGCCATGCCGGGCTCCCATCCCAGTATCAGCGGTGTGGCCAATATTCGGGGTGTTTCCATACCTGTGATTAATCTGCGCCGGGCCATAGGTTTTCATCCCATGCCGGCCGAAGCCGAAGCGAATCTTATCATCACCGAATATAACCGCTCAGTTCAGGGCTTTTTGGTGGGGAAGGTGGAACATATCGTCAACATGACCTGGAGCGATATTATGCCGCCGCCCAAAACGGCTGGGCGCAATAACTACCTCACGGCCATTACTCGCCTTGACTATCAGGGAACCTCAAATCTGGTCTCTATCATCGATGTGGAGAAAGTGCTCGCCGAAATTATCCACTACGATGTGCGCCTATCTGAAGGAGTGTTGGATGATTCGCTGCTGGCAAAAATGCCCGGGCAGAAACTTCTGGTGGTGGACGACTCTGCCACCGCCCGCAAGCAGGTGAAGGAAACTCTGGGTCAGTTGGGCATTGAAATACTTGAGGTCAGTGATGGCCGTGAGGCGCTGGAGCTACTGAAAGGCTGGGCTGACGAAGGGATGAATGTGCCAAAAGAGCTTTTGATGATGATAACCGACGCCGAGATGCCTGAAATGGATGGTTATAAATTAACCCATGAAGTGAGAAACGATCCGCGCCTGAAAGATCTCTACATTACCCTTAACACCTCACTCAGCGGCAGTTTCAATAATGCCATGGTGGAAAAGGTAGGCTGCGATCAGTTTATCTCCAAGTTCCAACCCGACAGATTGGTGGAAGTGGTTCAGGATAGACTGCGCGACGTCATCAAGGCGTAACTTAGCTCGCGCTTGCCTTGCGCTATATATGTTGCCTTGTTTGCACTGCCGGCGACAGCCTCTATAGGCTGAAGCTATTGAGCGTTCAGTCAGCGCTGTGCTTCATCCTCTTTAATTTCTCTCAAAAACTGTTGTTTTTCTTTGGCGCTTGCCACCCGATAGAGGGTCGCAAGTCTTAATGCATAACCAAAACGATCGCGCCCAAGGATTTTTACCAAAGCACATAAAAAGGCTTCATCCAGGCCCTGGGTCTGACTGAAGTGGTGCGCTGCGGCATTGAGGCTGGAAAACGTGAGGCCACCGTGCTCAAAACCGATGTCAGTCACACTCTCTTCAACAGGAAGACCATTGACCGTCAGGGGCCATCCGCGGGCGTTAATGCGGTCACGGGCCACCTCGTACATAAACCAGGCGCTTTTTTTAAAGCCGCCGAGAATTTTGCAGTCAAACCCTGAGTCTTCCAGCTCTTCCCTGGTCCAGTTACTGCCGATAGCCAGGTGTTTGGCATAACGCTTAAGAAGGGTGTCTTTTACATAGAGTCGATATTCGTACAGGCTGTCGAGCTCGCGGGTATTGGCAATCTGTTTGCATTCACGGCAGGCGGGGAGAGCAAACGCTGACGTTTGCGGGCTGACAAATGTAAAGAGCCCTCCGGCGGGCTCTTCGCAAAACCAACAGAGATGCCTTTTATCGAAAGGCGTCTCTGTCAGTACAACCTCTTTGCTCACTCGGCTTCAATCTCGGCGAGATCCTGAGCCAAATCGATAGGGTCAACTTCCATACAATCCTCATCGGCTTCCCAGTCAACGCCGATGAGTACGCCATCGTGATTCAGATCTTCAACCCAATACTCGAGAAACTCGACCAGGGAAATGGCGGTGGCTTTGTAATCGGCCCATTCGTCACAGCAATGCTTTTGTGCATTGGCTTCGCTGGACCACAAAGGCATGACGTCTGTGTCCTCGTACTCGCTGGAATCGCAGACTACCCAGCCTTCGCCATCGGCATCCATCAGGCCCCAAAGCAACTGGGACTCTTTGATATTGTCAATAAAACTGCTGAGTTTTGGATTCATGTCGGTCATAGTTGGTTCTCTGCATTAGATGTTCGCTTGATTATATGCGATGGTCTCGTAAACCCAAGGATTTTCTCTATTTTGATGCGGCTTTAGCCACAGAGTTGCAGAAAAATCGCCAGTCGGTTGCCTTGCGTCGCCCCTTGGTGCACGATGATGGCTCGCCTGAGTTCTTTTCTTTTGCCACCCGGCCTATTCAGGTACGACTAAAGGAGTCGACGTCTTGAAGTACCCATTCATCCTGGCCTCGTCACTGAGCATTATCACAGTATTCTCAGCCGGTGCCGAGCCGCGCACCTTCGAGCAGTGTATTGCCGATATTAAAGTGGATGCCCAGAGTGCTGGCCTCTCTCCCCAAAGTATTGCCGCACTCGATAGCGTAAAACCGTTACAGCGGGTAGTAGAGCTTGACCGAAGCCAACCCGAATTTACCCAAACCTTTGCCGATTACTTTAATAAAAGAGTGACAGAACGCCGGATATCGGAAGGGCAGAAAATGCTCAAAACCCACGGCGCGCTGCTGAACAAGTTACAAAAGGAATATGGCGTCCCCCCCCAATACCTGCTGGCGTTTTGGGGGCTTGAAACCAATTTTGGCGGCTACAAAGGTAAGATGCCGGTATTGGATGCGCTGGCGACTCTGGCCTGTGACGCCCGCCGCAGCCAGTATTTCACCCAGGAACTGCTGCAGGCGTTGAGACTTGGCGATAAATTTGGATTGCCCTTTGAAAGCATGGTCGGCTCCTGGGCCGGCGCCATGGGGCACACTCAGTTTATGCCAACAACCTATCTCACCTATGCCGTGGACGGTGATGGTGACGGCAAGGTTGATTTGTGGAACAGCACCGAGGATGCCTTAAGCTCTGCTGCCAACTTTTTAATGCAGCTCGGCTGGCAGCGAAACGAGCGTTGGGGCAGGGAAGTTCTGCTGCCAAAAAATTATGACTATGAAAGCCTTGGCAGAGACCACAGTAAACCGTTGGCCGAGTGGCAAACTTTGGGGTTAACCACCGTCTTTGGTCATCCTGTTCCCACCGCGCCCATGGACGCTGCGCTTTATTTGCCAGCCGGACATACAGGCCCCGCTTTTTTGGGCTACAGCAACTTTGAGGTAATTCAGCGCTGGAACCGCTCTGAATTCTATGCGCTTGCCGTGGGGCATCTGGCCGACCGCATTAACGGGGCAAAGCCACTTAAAGTTGCCCCACCTGAGCAGCCAAGACGAACCCGGGATGGTCTTAAAGCCATGCAACAAAAGCTGATTGAGCTTGGGTATGATATAGGCGCTGCAGACGGGATAATCGGCAGTAAGACCTCGGCTGCAATCCGCGACTTTCAGCGACGCAATAAACTGGTGCCTGATGGTTTTGCCGACGATGCGACCCTTAATGCCCTGGGATTGGATGTCGCATCTATCAGCTCAAAATGATTGCATCTTACAGACCTGAAGCGTAACTTCGGGGCATTCTCATAATAAGGAGTGCCCCATGCAGTTGGAAGAGTTGAGCCATGGCCAGCGCCAGCGACTGGCCTTTATCGATTTCAGTTTGCAGTATTTTGGTGAGATCAGCCGTCAGGACCTTATCAGTCGCTTTGCCACTGGCCTTGCCGCTGCTACCCGCGATTTCGCTATGTATCGCGAACTTGCCCCCGATAACATGCAGTTGGTGCACCAAACCAAACGCTATCACCGTCAACCGGGTTTTAAAGCGCTGTTTCCCCACGACCCAGCAGTCATTCTGCACGGCCTTGCCCAAGGGTTTGGTGATGGTTTGTCGCATCCGAAAAATCCCAGTGACATTTGTTTCGACGCGGTGGCGCTGATTCATCCCGAGCCGGAAATTGTGGCCGCCGTGATGCGAGCGATTCAGGCCAATGCATCGCTCAAGGTCCGTTATGTGTCGACCTCTTCCGGCGAAACCCGCCGGGAAATCGTGCCCCACGCTCTTGTCAACAATGGCCAGCGCTGGCATGTGCGTGCCTATGATCGGCTCAATCAGCAATTTACCGACTTTGTGATTAACCGGATTAAGTCAATCGGCGGCTTTGGCGAACCCGTGGTGCAGCACGAACGCAGCGAGGCCGATGCTCATTGGCAGAGGATGCTGTGCCTCAAGCTTATCCCTCATCCTTCGCTTAAATACCCCGAAGCCATAGAACTGGACTACGGCATGCAAAATGGCGTGCTGGACGTCCGCTGTCGCGGGGCGCTCGCCGGCTATTTACTGCGCCAGTGGAGTGTGGATTGCAGTCCGAGGCATCAAATCAGCTCGGGTGTGTGCCAATTGGCGCTGCAAAATCTCGAGATTCTGCGTGAAATAGAGCACAGCAGCATAGTCCCCGGCGCACAGAGCCGATAATCGGCTGGGGCGTGCTACTCAGTCAATAAGGCTGGAGGGCAGGGCGCTTCTTTGTTAAGCTCCTGCGGTTTTTTATTAATGACACTAGGACTATTCATGGAAATCAAAGACGATCTGGTGGTGCAGTTCAACTACACCCTGCGTGACGAGAAAGGCGAAGTAATTGAAACCAACGAAGGGCACGACCCGATCGCTTACCTGCACGGTCACGACAACATGATGCCCGGCGTTGAAAATGCCATCGCAGGCAAAAAGGTGGGTGACAAGTTCAGTGTGACACTGCCTGCCAGCGAAACCTATGGCGAGCGTATCGAAAATGCCGAGCAGCGTGTGCCTTCAAAACACTTGCTGGGTGCCAAGGTATGGAAACCCGGCATGCGCGCCATAGTGAACACCGATCAGGGTCAGCGCCAGGTGACTGTGGTTAAGGTGGGCAAATTTATGGTTACCGTGGATATTAACCACCCATTGGCCGGCCGTGAGCTGACGTTCGACATCGAAATCGTTGACGCCCGTGAAGCCAGTGCAGAAGAAATCGCCCATGGTCATGCCCATGGTGTCGGTGGTCATCAGCACTGATGCCGTATGCTCATTAATAAAAAGCCGAGGTCAATGAACCTCGGCTTTTTATTTGTACGCCGATACTGTGTTCGCAGTTGGGTAAAATGTCACCCAGCGAAATGAATGTAAATATAATGTTATTGACTGTGTGTCGCTAATAATGTGTCACCACTCTGAACCCCCCGGCAGCCCTGCAATTTCGATGCGTGTAATACGAATAATTGAGTGCTGCTAATACCTTTCACCGAAATACCCGCTGTTTTGCCACGTTAGTCAATTATTTAGATATGTGTAATCACAATATGTAACTACATATTTACAAGGTTGCACGCTTCTCAGAAGAAACAGTTGGTTGGTGCGGCCAGTTTTTTAAGACGCTTTCTTTTTTATTTTCATTAAATTCAATCGGATGCATAGTTTGTGTAAGGGTTGGCATTCTCGCCTTCACGCTGCAACTGATTGCGTTAAGGTTAAATTAATATTTCCTATTGATGAATATGTTTTTCTAATGATGTTGCCATGTAAATAAATGTGAAGATATAGTGTGACCTCAGGCGTGAAGTAACAATTTAATACGGTACGAACGCCTGTAAATAGAATCATTAGAAGAACATTAACGGGGAATGTTATGTTTAGGACAAACAGGTTGGCGAAAGCCGTGCGCACTTCAATCATCTTTGGTGCCGCAGCCGTAGCTTACAATGCTTATGCAGCAGAAGAACCGAAGTTGAACAGTGATGCCGCTGTAGAAGCTTCATTGGAAGAAGAAGAAGTTCAAGAGCGTGTGGTAGTTACAGGCTCTCGTATCCGTAAAGCCGAATTCTCTGAAGCATCACCTATCCAGGTGATCAGCGGTGATATTTCGCGCGAACTGGGTTTGTTTGATGCAGGTCAGATGCTGCAGACAACTAACCAGGCGTCAGGTCTGCAAATTGACAATACCTTTGGTGGTTATGTACTGGACAACGGTCCTGGTGCGGCAACCATTGGTTTCCGTGGCTTGGGTGCTGAGCGTACTCTGGTACTGATCAATGGCCGTCGTATGGCGCCAGCGGGTGTGGGTGGCGCGCCGACTTCACCTGACTTGAACTTGATCCCTGGTGTTATGATCCAGCGTGTAGAAAACCTGTTTGATGGTGCCTCTACCGTATATGGTTCTGACGCGGTTGCCGGTGTTGCCAACGTAATTCTGAAGAAAGACGTTGAGGGTTTCGAGTTTAATGCAGCCTACTCTCAGCCAAAAGGCCAAGGTGGTGAAGAAACTCAACTCGCAGGTATGTGGGGTACAACCATGGATAATGGTTTTATCTCCGTAGGTGTTGAGTACAACAAGCAAGAATCACAGTCATTTGGTGGTAACGATTTTACCAAGGGTTGTGAAGAGCGTTTCTTCTACACCGAAGATGGCCAAGTAATCAACCGTTACAGTGGCATTGGTCCAACACAAAATGGCGAAGATACCTGTAACATTTTCCCATTGACCAACCGTATTACCACTGAGTATTTCTGGGGTAGCTTGTACTTCACTCCAGGGTATACCAACACTGGTATCCCGAATTTCAGCGAAACCAACATCCCAACTCGCTACATCGGTTTGCTCCCTTCTTGGATTGCAGCTGACTCCAACGGCGACGGTATTAACGATGTAGGTATCGTCGATGGCAACGGTGATGGATTCATGGATTTGGATCTTCAGGATCCAATGTACGCCTACCAGCAATCTGAATACTATAAGAG
Source organism: Shewanella sp. FJAT-52076 (assembly GCF_019457455.1). Taxonomy (NCBI): domain Bacteria; kingdom Pseudomonadati; phylum Pseudomonadota; class Gammaproteobacteria; order Alteromonadales; family Shewanellaceae; genus Shewanella; species Shewanella sp. FJAT-52076. The sequence goes on along the minus strand of NZ_CP080415.1, from coordinate 2,432,733 downwards.
CGGCGACTATAAGAGCGGTCAGGAACGTGTATCTGCCATGGTTAACGGCGAGTACAATTTCCAAGACAGTTCTGACTCTACTTTCTACTACGAAGGTCTGTACGCAAAGCGTGAGACTGACGTATTCAGCCCTGGCGCCCAAATCTTTGAATGGGTACCAGCCTCTAACCCATTCAACCCATGTGGCGTGAATGGTATCGACTGTTTGGCAATGCTGGGTGCTCCAGTTGGTGCACAGGCTGTACGTCCAATCATCAATATCCGCGGTGATCGCGATTTGGCTAAAGTTGAAGTCGAACAGTTCCGCTTAGTTGCCGGTGTAACTGGTAACTTGCCTGTATTCGAAGCCATTGGTTTGGACAACTGGTATTACGACTTCTTCGTATCTCACAGTGGTTCAAAAGGTACTGATGAGCGTCGGGGCGTGAGCAAAGAGCGCTTGCTGAACTCTCTGAACACCTCTGTAATGGATGCGAACGGCAATGTTACCTGTGGTAACGGCTCAGATGGTTGTGTACCTGTAAACCTGTTTGCCGAAAATATCTTCCAGGCTGGCGGTGGTACTCTGACGGCCGCAGAAGCTGACTACCTGATCATCGATCGCAATATCGAAACTAAAGTTGACCAGACCGTAATCAGTGGCTTTGTTGGTGGCGATCTCTTTAATCTGCCATGGAACAACGAGCCGGTAAGCACTGTATTCGGTATGGAATGGCGTGAAGATTCCATCGAATCCAACCCAGATAGAGCGACTTCCGAAGGCCTGTTGTGGGGTTACTTTGCCGATAAAGGTGCCGATGGTTCTCGCCGTCTGCAAGAAGCCTTTGCCGAATTTGAATTCCCATTGGTGCGTGGCATGCCAGGGGTTGAAGAGCTGACCTTCACTGCTTCTGGACGTATCTCTGATGAGAGTTTCTATGATGCAGCGACCACATACAGCCTGAAAGCGGTATACCGTCCTGTCGAGTGGGTAACCCTTCGTGGTACTCAGGGCACCTCTTACCGTGCTCCTAACCTGCGTGAGCGTTTCCTGAACGGTACCAGCGGTTTTAACACCATCAGCGATCCTTGCGTAGTGCCAGTGGATGCCCGTATCACCGATCCTTTGAACCCGAATGCACCAATCTCTTACGATCCAACGCAAGACGATCGTGACGCTGGTGTGTTGCAAGCCTGTCGAAACGCTGGCTTGGATCCAACCTCTCTGGGTCTGGGTGCCAATGGAACTGATGTCTTTACCTCTCAGTACAGCGTTGAAATTGAAAAAGGCGGTACCACTGAGCTGGTTGAAGAAACTTCAACTGCAAAAACTTATGGTTTGGTTGTTGAACAGCCGTTCTCTGACGACTTCAATCTGACACTGTCTGCCACTCGATTTGATATCGAAGTGACCAACAGTATTGCTGACCCATCTGCCTCTTACAGTATCGGTCAGTGTTACTCTGCTGAAGGTAACGAGGCTTTCTGTAGCCGTCTGAACCGTGACGCAAATGGTCAGATCGATTTGGTTGATGCCAGCTTCATCAACATTGGTTTGTTGACCTCAAAAGGTTGGGATTACAACCTGTTCTATAGCCAAGAGTTTGTGGTTATGGAAAACAGCTTCGACCTGTCTCTGGATATTCAGGCCACGCAAATGACTGAATCTCTGTACGATGTATTGGGTACAGTGGATGACAATTTGGGTGAGCCGGATGTGCCTGAGTGGCGCGCCAGTGCACTGCTGCGCTTGGAATACCAAGACTTCAGCTTTAACTGGCAAACTCGTTTCATCGGTTCTGGTGTAGAAGACTACGATCCAGAGACAGATGGTGACAAGTTTGTTGAAGACACTGTAGCCTGTACCGGTATGACCAACGCTGATGGTAGCCCATTGCTGTGTCGTCCTGTTGACTACACAGAAGACTACTGGGTTCACAACTTGTCTCTGGCATACACCATGGACAACTACGAGTTCAGTGTAGGTGTACGCAACGTGTTCAACGATGCACCACCGAAAGTTGACCCAGACGGCTCGTTCTCCAACACCAACATCCCTCTGGGTGTAGGTTATGCTCAGCCACGCACCGTGTTTGTTAACTTTGGTGCTAAGTTCTGATAGATGTTCAACAAACGCTGAACATGATTATGAGTAAAAGATGAAAAATGGCCCTGCGGGGCCATTTTTTTCGAAAGGAATTACAGAATTAAGGACGGTTAAATGAAGAAGTTTCTGTTAAGCCTTACCGCAGTTACCTGCATGGCGTCACAGCCTCTCTATGCGGAGCCGGTGACCGCACAGTCGCAAGCCGTGAGTACCATTGAAGCCTTTTCTACAGCGCCTCTTATTCGCAGTGTTGCTGTTTCCAACGACGGAACCAAAGTAGCCATTATCCGGGCAACGTCGAAGGAAGGTGACTATGTGATTGAAATCCGTGACACGAGCAAACTCGATGCCCAACCGATCGTGTTGGGAGCAAATCGTATGATGGTTTCGGGTGTCGTGTGGCTTAACAATGACAAGATTGGCGTAATGTTCCGCCAGATCTTGAAAGATGGCGCCAGAAGGTATTGGGTAAACCGATTTGCAATTACTGATGCAGATGGGAAAGGAGATTGGTTAATTCCGTTTCAAAACAATCCCCGCGCTGGTTTTTCTATCCTGAATACCTTGCCTGACAACAAGGATGAAATCCTGGTTGAAACCGACCTGAACAACAACTACAAGCCGGATGTTGTCCGTTTTAACGTAAATAATGGTCGCACAGTCTCGGTTCTCCGAGGCAGTGATAAAATTTCCGGCGGTTATATATCAGATGCAGATGGTGATGTGCGCGCTGCAACAGGTTGGAATTTGTCAGATAATGCTATCGACCTTTATGCCAGGGCGAAGGGCGATAGTGACTGGAAGCTGGTGAAACAGATTTCACCAAAATCCAGAGAAAGTTACAGCTTCATCGGCTTTTCAAAGGAAAATCCCGATGAAATTTATGTCAATGCCAACCAAGGGCAGGACAAGACCGGGATCTACCTTTACAACATTAAAACGGGTCAGTATTCAGAACGCCTTTTTGGTTTGGAAAACGTTGATGCTGATGGCGTGATCCAGAAAAAGGACGGTAGCTTGGTGGGTTTCGGCTATTCAGCAAAATGGCCTCAGCGCTATCTTACCGATGCCAACGAACAAGCAATCTATGATGGATTGGATAAACTGTTTGAAGGCAAGTTTGTTTCCATTATTAGTCGTTCTAATGACGACTCAGTCATGGTGGTCAATGCGTCGTCGGACAAGGATCCTGGGACTTATTATCTTGTTTTAAACAAGAGTAAAATAGAAACCATCGGCAGTAAGTTACCCTTTATCGACCAAGAAAAACTCGGCAGTGTCAAATACATCTCTTACAAGGCACGTGATGGCCGTAAAATTTACGCATATGTCACTCTTCCAAAAGGAAAAGGTCCGTTTCCTGCGGTAGTATTGCCACATGGCGGCCCCTGGGTTCGTGATACCATCGTATTTGATGACTGGGCACAGTTACTGGCTTCCAATGGTTATGTGGTTATCCAGCCCAACTATCGTGGTTCAACCGGGTATGGTATTGAGCATTGGACTGCGGGTGATAACAATTGGGGTCTGAAAATGCAGGATGACCTCGACGATGCAGCCATGTACTTGGTAGAGAAAGGACTGGCCACCAAGGATAAATTGGCCATGTTTGGTTGGAGTTATGGTGGTTACGCCGCATTCGCTGCGTCTATGCGCGATAATAACATCTACCAGTGTACTGTTGCCGGAGCCGGTGTCAGCGACTTAAGTAAAATCAATGCGACCTTGAACGAAAATCGGTTCTTAAGCCGTTTGCAGCGTCCTACTATTACCGGTGTGTCACCCCTTTCACAGGTTGAGAAAGTCAATGTGCCGATACTTGTGGTGCACGGCGACATCGATGGGCGTGTGCCTGTTGCCCACAGCCGTGAGTTTGTAGAAAAACTCAAGGATTTGAAAAAGGATCATAAATACATAGAACTCGTGGAAGCAGACCACTTTTCAGATACCTTATTTTATGAACACAAAATGGCGTTTTACTCAGAACTTATTGATTGGCTTGATAATAAGTGTGGACTAAAGTAATACTAACATTACTGATAAAAGCCCGGCCAATGCCGGGCTTTTTACCGGAATAGCATTACACATTGTGGTCAGACACAATCGCACAGTTTGGTTGTTAAGTTTTGAAATGTTCGTTTAAATAAGCCAGGCTGCCGGTTATCCCATCTTCAAAACCGAACCGCTTGCCATACCAAACCACGAAGGCCGCTTTTCTCAAGGCATGAAACTTGATGCGGGCAGTGAGTGTCTGTGGCTGCAGCGATTGCCAATGGTCTTCCCCTGAGACTTCCCGGTAGGTTGCAAGCAAGTCGTGCATAAACTCACTGGGACTGCGACGCCATAACGGGGCAAAGTCTATGGCAGCATCCCCCTGGCACACATCCGAAAAATCAAGCACACCACTGAGCCGGTAATCGCGGCCGAGCAGGATATTGGCCGGGCCGAAATCACCGTGGCAAAGCCTTGATGACACTTCAGCTTGTGTGGCAATCGTCTCTGACATCTTTATAAAGTAGGTTTGGGTGTTTCTGTAACTATCCGCACCCATCAAAGGGCGCAGCGCAGGTAGCACACTTCCAACAAAGTCCTCATCGCCATAGGGAAATGCCACGAGCTGCGGATGTGCCAATTCTGTAGCATGAAGTTTGGCAAGCAAGGTGCCGATAGCGGCGGCGAGTGACGTGCATGTATTGGTGCTCATTGTCCTCAATCCCGGGCTTTGCCAATCAAGAGGGCTTCCCGCCAGCTTGGGGTAGAGCATACAAACCGCGATGTGCCCGGGGGCTAAGTGCACTTTGGGGATGATAGATGCCGCCAGGCTGTTTGGCTGGTCACAGTCACAGTCACAGTCACGGTCAATGGCAAGGCTTAAGGTATCCAGCAGTTGTTTTTCCAGCGCATAGCGGTTGGTGAGAGTGTGTCCCTCGGTATCTGTGAGGTGCTTTGGGACCCTCGCCATCCAGCTACCATTGATTTCAAACACCAGGTTAGTCCAACCCTGATTATTGATCTCCACCGCCAGGACGGGTTCACCAATTGTCTCTTCTATCCAGTCTGTTAAGGTGTCAGAAAGCTGATACAATTCAGGCCCCTTAAGGTTATTAGCGCAATTACGATTGTCGGACAGGCTCATGGAGGCCAGATGGTCATTAGCCATTCACAGGGTAAACTCATCCTTGCCCATTCAGAGCTTCTGTGCAGGCTTAACGGCGGCGTGCAACTCAGGGCGTTGGTGGATGATATTCGTTTATTGGCCGATGCCAAACTATTGATTGCTGATGCCGGTGCCGTCAGTTGGTCATTATCGCTGGACAATGATGAGCAGCTGGAGGCCATCGCCGCCTTTTATGGACTGGAAAAGGATAAGAGATAACAGATGAACACAGAACAAACGACCTTGGATGCCATAGTAGTAGAACCCGCAGTACCTGCCCGTTATGCGGTAATTTGGCTCCACGGCCTGGGGGATTCCGGTGCGGGATTTGCCCCCATAGTGCCTGCGCTTTCACTGCCAAAGGATGCCGGGATCCGCTTTATATTTCCCCATGCTCCCGAACAGCCTGTGACCATCAACGGCGGTTATATCATGCGCGCCTGGTATGACATCAAAAGCATGGATTTGCATGACAGGGCCGACCTAGCAGGTGTGCTTGAGTCAGAACGCAAGATAATGGCGCTGATTGAGGCGCAAATGGCAGCGGGGATCCCAAGCGAACGTATCCTGTTGGCGGGATTCAGCCAGGGTGGGGTAATGAGTCTTTTCTGTGGTTTGAGGTTTCATCAGCCCCTTGCCGGCGTGATGGCACTATCATGCTACCTGCCCGGTGCCGATACCTTGCCCCAGGACTGCCATCCTGCCAATGCTTCAACCCCCATTTTGCAACACCATGGCGAGCAGGATGAGGTGGTGCCACTCTTTGCAGGCCAAATGGCCCAAAAGGCACTCCTTGATGCGGGTTATGAGGTTGAATGGCAAAGCTTCAACATGGGCCACAGCGTATTACCTGCACAGTTGATGGAGATCCGACGCTGGTTATTGGCAAGACTGGTTAATTAGTGTGCATTTGGAGTGACACTTATATGAAGGCGCACCTCAGGGTGCGTTTTTTATTTGAAACAGTCCTCAGTGTTCATTCGATAGTGCCATAACAAGCGTCCTTCATGGTCTGTGTGTAAGTTTTTTGTGGTGTTTTTGTTAGCGTACGGCATTCATGTTTGGGGTGGGTTTTTGCCTGTTCTTTCAGCTGAACAAAGGCTTGGTAAAAATGCTGTGAAAACCTACATTTAGCTCACGAAAATTCATATTTCTGCCACAATTCCCCGTCAGAATTGCTATTATGTTGCGCGACTAAAGGCCGAAGTGCCTGGTCGGCATTTGATGATGGTTAAAATAAATAAAATCATGGGGTTGATAATATGTCACATAAACTGATGAAAGGATTGCTTGCCACTGCGGTACTGGCTGCTCTCACCGGCTGTATGGATGCCGATCCGAAAGAGCCGGTTGTACCAACGACCTGTGCTGAAGCCGGTGATGCCTGTAAGACCTTCACTGTGCTGCATACCAACGACAACCACGGTCGTTTCTGGGAAAACAAAGACGGTGAGTACGGCATGGCTGCCCGTAAGGCGCTGATTGACCAGATCCGCGGTGAAGTGGAAGGCAATGGCGGCGAAGTGCTGCTGCTTTCCGGTGGTGACATTAATACCGGTGTACCCGAGTCCGATCTGCAGGACGCAGTCCCTGATTTTATCGGTATGACCAAAATTGGTTACGATGCCATGGCTGTGGGTAACCACGAGTTTGATAACCCGCTGAATATTCTGGATATGCAGCGCCAGCTGGCTGACTTCCCATTCCTGTCTGCCAACATCTACAAGGCGGATGGTACCCGCTACTTCGATGCTTACAAGGTGTTTGAAGTGAACGGTGTGCGTATCGCGGTTGTGGGTCTGACCACCGAAGATACTGCCAAGATTGGTAACCCTGAATTTATCAGCGAGCTGACCTTTACCGATCCAAAAGAAGAAGTTGCCAAAGTTATCAAGGAAATCAAAGACGGCGATATGGCCGATGTGATTTTCGCCGTAACTCACATGGGTCACTATGCCGATGCACAAAACGGCAGCAACGCCCCTGGCGATGTGGCCATGGCCCGCAGCCTGAATAAGGGCGAGCTGCAGCTGGTGATTGGCGGCCACTCTCAAAACCCAGTGTGTATGGAGCCAGGCACCAATAACTACGCCGACTTCCAACCCGGTGATGAGTGTACCCCTGATCAGCAAAACGGTACCTGGATCATGCAGGCTCACGAGTGGGGCAAGTATGTTGGCCGTGCTGACTTCGAATATTTCAATGGTGAATTGCACCTGGCTGGCTACAAGCTGATCCCGGTTAACCTGAAGAAAACCGTAGAAGATGAGTCAGGCAATAAGAGCAAGGTACTGGTAGGTGATGCCATTACCCCGGATGCCGAACTGAAAGAACTGCTGCAGTACTATCAGGATAAAGGACAGGCTTCTCTGGACGAAGTGATTGCCAACACAGACGATAAACTGGAAGGTGATCGCACCATGGTGCGTGGTCAGCAAACCAACCTGGGCCGTCTGCTTGCCATGGCTCAGTCTGTTAAAGTGAACGCCGATGTGGGTGTAATGAACTCAGGCGGTGTGCGTGCCTCCATCGCAGCCGGTGATATCTCTTACCGTGACGTACTGACAGTGCAGCCATTTGGCAACATGGTGACGCTAAGCACCATGACAGGTGCCGAGTTGACTGAATACCTGGGCGCCGTTGCCTCTATGCAGCGTGGTTCAGGTGCATACGCTCAAATCACAGGTGTGAAAATGACCGTGGATTGTACTGCCAAAACCGTTGCCATCAGTGATGTAAACGGTAAAGGGTACGATGCCGGTGCCTCTTACACCTTTACTGTTCCAAGCTTCAACGCCGCCGGCGGTGATGGCTACCCAGTGCTGGCCCCAGTGCAAACTGGTTATGTAGATGCCGACGTGCTGTACGACTTCTTCAAGCAGAAGGGCAGCATCAAGGCCGCCGATTACAACCCTATGGGTGAAATCGTTTACGAAAACTCCAACAGCCCACTGGGTTGTGAAGTCACTGCCCAGTAATCCTCGGGTAGTTTCGTGAATAAAAAGCCGGCTTAGCCGGCTTTTTACTTTTCTGGCCTTGATTTCTGAATCTCCAAACCCCAAATAAGTTTCAGAGCCGCTCGATGAGGGCTCGGGTATCGCCTTCGGGGATACCTTATTTCTCAGGGTGCGACCTGGTCGGCCCGCTTACTATATTGCTTATGATGAGGATATACAGAATGCGTAATTACGATTTGACCCCACTTTACCGCAGTGCCATTGGTTTTGACCGCCTTGCCCAATTGGCCGAACATGCTGCCGCCAACAATGGCAACAACGGTTATCCCCCTTACAATATCGAACTGCTCGGTGAAAACCGTTATCGCATCACCATGGCCGTAGCAGGTTTCTCGATGGAGGAGCTTGAGATCAGCAGCGAAGGCGACAAGCTGGTCGTCAAAGGCAACAAGCAAGATAAGGCCGCTGAGCGCAAATATCTGTACCAGGGCATCGCCGAGCGCGGCTTTGAGCGCACCTTCCAGCTCGCAGATTATGTGACAGTAACCGGCGCCTATCTTGAACATGGCCTGCTGAATATCGACCTGGTGCGGGAAATCCCCGAAGCGCTGAAACCACGCAAGATTGAAATCGGGTCGCGCCCCGTGCTGGAAAATGTCGAATAAGCCCTGATAAGGCAATCAGCGCTATTTGCGTGCTGAGTTACCTCAATAAATACAAAACGCCAGTCTGAGACTGGCGTTTTACGTTTTGCGCATGGCGTTGCTGGTGTTATGCCCGCATGGACTTATCACCGCGGGACAGGCCCACCACACCGGAGCGTGATACTTCCACCACCTTGGTGACTTCCGCCAGTGCATTGATAAAGGCGTCCAGCTTCTCTGTGGTACCGGCAAGTTGGATGGTGTAGTGGCTGGAGGTGACGTCGACGATTTGGCCACGGAAGATATCGGCGCTGCGTTTGATTTCTTCACGCACTTCCGCTTGGGCCTTTACCTTCACCAATGCCAGCTCACGCTCAATATGGGCCGATTCAGTGATGTTGGAGACTTTGAGCACGTCAATCAGCTTGTGCAGCTGCTTCTCGATTTGCTCGAGCACCATTTCATCCGCCGCAACGGTAATATTCATCCGCGACAGGGTGGCATCGTCTGTTGGTGCCACCGTCAGACACTCGATGTTATAGCCACGCTGGGAAAACAGGCCAACGACACGGGAAAGGGCACCGGGTTGGTTTTCCAAAAGTACAGATATAATTCGGCGCATCAGCTTCTCTCCGTTTTGCTCAGCCACATGTCATTCATCGCGCCCCCGCGAATTTGCATGGGGTAAACGTGCTCAGTTTCATCGACATTAATGTCTACAAACACCAGTCTGTCGGTCATCGACAGGGCTTCGGCGAGCTTGGGCTCCAGCTCCTCCGGGCGGCTGATGGTAATGCCAACATGGCCATAGGCCTCGGCAATCTTGGCAAAGTCCGGTACTGAGTCCATGTAGGAGTGGGAGTGGCGACCTGAATAAATCATGTCCTGCCACTGCTTTACCATACCCAGGAAACGGTTGTTAAGGTTGATGATTTTTACCGGCACATCGTATTGCAGCGCGGTAGAAAGCTCCTGAATATTCATCTGAATGGAGCCATCGCCGGTGACACATACCACGGTTTCATCGGGCATGGCCATCTTCACCCCCATGGCGGCGGGCAAACCGAAGCCCATGGTGCCGAGGCCCCCTGAGTTTATCCAGCGTCTTGGCTTATCAAAGGGGTAGTACAGGGCCGCAAACATCTGATGCTGACCCACATCGGAACTCACATAGGCATCGCCCTTGGTGAGGCGATAGAGGGTTTCTATTACTTGCTGTGGTTTGATTTTCTCGCTGTTGGTCTCGTATGCCAGACACTTGCGGGCACGCCACTGATTGATGTCATTCCACCAGCAGTCGATGGCGCCTTCATCGTTTCGCATTGCGGCGTCGCCGTCCAGCAGCGACAGCATCTCATCCAGTACCTTGTCGGCACTGCCTACGATGGGGATATGGGCCTGTACCGTTTTGGAGATGGATGAAGGGTCGATATCGATATGCAGCACTGTGGCGTTGGGGCAGTATTTCTGCACGTTATTGGTGGTGCGGTCATCAAAACGCACCCCAATACCAAAAATCAGATCGCTGTTATGCATGGTCATGTTGGCTTCATAGGTGCCGTGCATACCCAGCATACCTATGTTGTTGGGGTGGGTGCCGGGAAAAGCGCCAAGGCCCATCAGGGTGTTGACCACAGGAATATTCAGCCGCTCCGACAGTGCCAGAATTTGTTTGTCGCAGCTCGAAATAATAGCGCCGCCGCCTACATAAAGTACCGGCTTTTTGGCATTGAGGAGGGCCTGCAAACCCCGGCGGATTTGGCCTTTATGACCTGTCACCGTGGGGTTGTAAGAGCGCATTTTCACCTCTGAGGGGTACTCATAGTCGAACTTGAGCGCCGGGTTCAGGGTGTCCTTGGGCAAGTCCACAACCACGGGGCCGGGGCGGCCGGTCGCGGCAATGTAAAAGGCTTTCTTAATGGTTTCGGGTATTTCGGTGGGGTCTTTTACCAGAAACGAGTGCTTCACTATGGGTCTTGAGATGCCAATCATGTCGCATTCCTGAAAGGCGTCGTTGCCAATCAGGCTCGATGGTACCTGACCGGACAGGATAACCAGCGGGACCGAGTCCATATACGCGGTGGCAATGCCTGTGATGGCGTTGGTGGCGCCGGGGCCTGAGGTTACCAGTACCACGCCCACATCACCCGTGGCACGGGCATAGCCGTCGGCCATGTGTACGGCGGCCTGTTCATGGCGAACCAGAATGTGCTCTATATTTGAACTTTCATGGAGGGCATCGTAGATATCCAGCACAGAACCACCTGGATAACCGAAAATGTGTTTTACGCCTTCATCGATAAGGGATCGAACAATCATGCTGGCGCCGGAAAGCTTTTCCATTCGTGCATCCTCAAAAAGATACCGTTACGGTAAACAGTACTTGTTACAGCGACGGTAATCGCTCTAAAACCAAGCTCCTGGGGTACCAGAAACTCGCTCAATTGCCCGTATTCCGGTAAGAAACGCTCACTTGGGTGAAGCGAGCCGGGCAACTGTCACAGATGGACAGGCATTCATCTTTCAAAAAAGATTGGTTAAATTCAAGCCTGAATTCAAAAAAAACAACGAACTTAAAGAAAATTCAACATCAGCGGGGAAGAGAGACGGGCGTCAGTGCCCGGGAATAAGTCAGGGTGTTTCAGCTAAATCTTTGAAATTTTTTATAAATGCTTCACTTTCAGGCCGGTTTTGCTGCATATGGCCTGAAAGCAAGCAATTGCAGATTATTCAATCGAGGCGCGTCTGGCGAGGTGCTGACACACACCGGCCAGCAGTACCGAAAACAGCATCAGTGCAGAAAACGGCAGGGCCGTGCCTGTGTAAAATGCCGCCAGGAGAGGCCCGGCCAACGCACCAATCCCGAATCTGAGGGTACCTATCACGGCGGTGGCCGTGCCTGTTTCCCGCTGAAACTTGAGCAGCACAATGGCGTCAGCATTTACTGACATAATGCCGAGGCAAGCCATCAAGGGTATCAGGGTCAGCAAAGTGCCATACAGCCCCAGTTCGATGGTGTTGGCGGCGCACAGCAGCAGGGCAAAGACCAGACCGCACAGGGTCGAGGCCCTTAGCAGCCTCAGCGAGCCAAAACGGCCCACTATTCGCGAGTTGAGAATATTGGCGAGCATCAGGGCGCCCACGTTTGACGCAAACACCATGGCAAAATGCTGGCTGTCCAGCCCGTAAACCTCCATAAATACAAAGGGAGAGGCGGTGAGGTAACAGAAAAACGCGAAGGAGGTGAGTACGCCGCTGGCGATAAAGCCCTTCACGCCGGCGCGGGTCAGTACGGTGCGATAGGCTTGAATAAAGCCGGGCCTTTGATGTTTCTCTGTTTTTATTTCCGGAATGTGCAAGCCAAAGTACACCAGCGTCAGCGCCAGCAGCGCATAACCCGAGAGGACATAGAAAATCATCTCCCAGTGGCTGAAGCCCAGAATAAAACTGCCGATACTCGGCGCAATCAGGGGCGCCAGCATCATGATTAGGCTCACGTAGGACATGCCCTTGGCTGTATTGTCCCCATAGAGAATTTTTACATAGCCGGGTACCACCACTGTGGCGGCGGAGCCAATCATGGCCTGCAAAAAACGCAGCCCGAAAAAGGCTTCAGGGGTGCTGACATGGGACAAGAGCAAGCTGCAAATTCCAAAGCCTGTAAGCCCAAACAGCACCAGCGGACGGCGGCCGTATCTGTCGGCCAGGGGACCAAACAGCAACAAGCCGCAGGCGTAACCGGCGAGGTACACACTGAGACTCTGCTGTACATGGGTCACATCCGAGCCCAGACTCAGCGCAATAGCGGACATCGCTGGCAAATACATATCAATGGCCAGCGGCGTAATGGCCACAATGGCGGCCAGCAAGGGAATTAAAAAGGCCCTGTTGAGCCCTGATGTGCGTGCTTGCGCTTCTGTCGGTGAACCCACTGTTACCTCTCGTGGTGAAAATGAATAGTCAGGCGATAAATCTATGGGCTGCGACTCCCCAGCCGCGGCGAATCTCCCATCCTAGGTGACTGTGCCGGCAACTGCCAGCACCGCCTTGAGAGACAATTGAAAGCAATTGTTGCCCTCCAATTGCTTTGTCTGCAGGCATTGCAGGGGGCGTGAATTTAAACCACAGCAATGCCCTGATTGAGGACTTCAGTCAGGGTGCTTTGGATCCTGTCGAATACCTCGTCTTCTTCGCCCCGTGGAATACGACCCAGGCTGAATCGAATGCCGTTTGCCGGGCCACCAAAGTCCGCAAGACTGCGGGCGAGTATGCCTTTTGAGGCGAGCGCCGCAATTACATTGCTGGCCCTGAAACCTTCTGGCAGGGTCAGGCGCCCGTTAAGTCCCCGACTTTTGGCTTCAAGCTCGAGGGATTCTGCCATGGTCAAAAATCGCCGTTGCAACGAGGCTATCCAGGCGTCTCTGTGTTGGTGGATGCCCCCAGAGCGGATAAGTTCACAGCCAATTTCAATCAGCAGCGGCGACACCATCCAGCAGTGGGCATGTATGATGCGATTGACCCTGGGCTGCAATCTTGCAGGCAGCAACATAAAGCCAAAGCGAATGCCTCCGGCAAACCGCTTCGACAGACTGCTTAAATACACCACAGATTGCGCATCCGCGGCCAGTTGCCAAATGGGAGCACTCCACTCCTCTGACGTGCAGTAATTCACATCATCTTCAATAATGACGATGTCGTGGGCTCTGGCCAGAGCCAGAATACGTTGCCGCTGCGCCTCACTGAAGCCTATGCAGCCAGGATTCTGGCTGTTGGGGGTCAGGTAAATGACCTTGGGCCTGTGTTTGTCGATGCAGGCGGCCAGTTCGTCCAGATTAATACCATCGTCCACCAATGGCACGCCGCACAGATTCAGGCCCAGGGCTTCGGCAGCGCGATTCAGCCCCGGGTAACACCAGGCCTCATGCAATACCCAGTCGCCGGGTTCACACAGGGCGGCGAGTGCGGCATACAGCCCCTGCTGCGCCCCCTGGGTAAAAACCAGTTTACCCCCAAAATCATCGACGCCGGTCCGGGTTAAAAACGTCAGAACTGTTTCTTGCTGCGCCTCCAGATTTGCCGTGTGGTAATCCAGCAGGCCAGCCAAACGAACCGGATCGCGTCCCATGCGGCTCATCACTTCTCCGAGGATTGCGGCTTGATCGGTTACTGCCTGCTGGCAAGTTGCCAAATCGAGGGGGCCTGTGCTTTTCGGCTCCCCCATGCGCACATAGGTGCCATCGCCTACACGCGCTTCCACCCAGCCACGATAGATGGCTTTGGTGTAAGCACGGGTGACAGTGCCCAGGGTGACACCCAGTGCATCGGCGAGTCGGCGCTGGGGTGGCAGTTTGGAACCGGGCGCCAGCTCTCCCCGGGTAATCGCATCGCCTATGGCATTCGCCAGCTGTTCATACTTACTGCCACTGAAGTCTTCCAGCTTGGGCGTCCAAATTGTACGCATGACAATATTCCGATTGATCTGTTTTATGGGCTCTATAGTATGGCAATAATTGTTCGGAATCATCCTTTTATTGTATCCATACAATTTGGAGTTTACTGCATGGAAATGACCCTGACGGCATTGACCCTTTCTGCCGCTGTATTTTGCGCCACTATGACCATGACCCCCGGTCCCAACAACCTGTTGTTGGCCCAGTCCGGGGCGACCTTCGGTATCCGTCAGAGTGTACGCCATATTGTTGGCATAAGGTTGGGCACCACCTCACTGCATCTGGCCATGTTGCTGGGGCTTGGCGCCCTGTTTGAAGGTTTTCCGCTGCTGCATCAGATCCTTAAAACCGTGTCATTGGCGTATCTTTTATGGCTTGCCTTTAAAATTGCCACCGCGCCTACCGGGGGGCAGTCCGCATCCGGGCGTAACCGGCCCATGGGGCTTATGGAGGCGGCAATGTTCCAATGGATAAATCCCAAGAGTTGGCTCGCGGTGATGACCCTGTGCAGTGCCTTTACCCTCGCAGGAGACCAGTACTGGCTCAGTGCGCTGGTGATGGTATTGGTGTTTAACGTGGTTGGATTGCCGGCATCCTTTACCTGGGTGGTGTTGGGGCAAGCCATTGGCCGCTTTTTGCACACACCGGGGCGTCAGCGCACTTTTAACCAGCTGATGGCGCTTGCCTTGTTGCTGACACTGCCAATGATATTGATGTAGTCAATGGATTTATTTTTACTGGCAGGGATAGACAAACTAAGCTAATTCAACGATAAGGCAGGGAATGGATGAATCGAAAGGAGTCTGTGTGTCTCGTTTGTTGTCCCTGATGCCGGGTCTGGCATCATTTAAAGACTACCGAAAAGAATGGTTCAAAGATGATGTGCGAGCGGCATTCTCTGTGAGTGCTGTGGCGCTGCCTGTGGCCATTGCCTATGCACAGCTTACCGGGGTGAACGCCTTGGTGGGCCTGTATTCCTGCGTGCTGCCCATGATGGTTTACGCCCTGTTTGGCACCTCCCGTCAGTTGATAGTGGGACCCGATGCGGCAACCTGTGCCGTGGTGGCCGCTGTGGTGACACCGCTGGCGGCGGGCGACAGTATCAAACACTGGCAGCTGGCCATGACCATGACCGCCATGACGGGATTCTGGTGTCTTATTGCCAGTCGTTTCAAATTGGGGGTGCTGGCCGATTTTCTGTCAAAGCCCATTTTAATGGGGCTGTTAAACGGTGTGGCCATCACCATTATCGTGGGTCAGGCCTCCAAAATTCTCGGCTTCAGTTTTGATGAGCGTTATTTACTTGACCGCATCGCCGCGGCGCCCGGATATCTGGCGCAAATTCACTGGGCCACCCTGGCGATGAGCCTGGGAGCCGTGCTCATTTTCCTTTTGGTCAAACGTTTCAGGCCCAACTGGCCAGCGGCCATGTTGGTGATTGTGGTGTCTACCCTGGTGGCCTGGGCAGCAAACCTGGAGCAGTTTGATGTGGCGCTGGTGGGGGACGTAAGCATCAATATGCCGGCCCTGCAGATGCCTGCCTTTGACATTGGTATCGCCCGTGAGTTGGTTATGCCGGCACTGAACCTCGCCATGGTCAGCTTTGTGAGTATGATGCTCACGGCACGAAGCTTCGCTGCAAAAAATGGCTATGATATTGACCCTGATAAAGAATTCAGGGCCTTGGGTATTGCCAATATCGCCTCGGCGCTATCGCAGGGTTTTGCCGTGAGTGGCGCTGACTCCCGTACTGCGGTGAATGATGCCAGTGGTGGCAAGACGCAATTGGTGTCGCTGATTGCCGCGCTTATCATAGGCGTTATCGCCTGGCTGTTTACCGCGCCACTGGCCTTTATTCCCTCTGCGGCGCTGGGGGTTGTGCTTGTGGTGGCATCCTGGTCACTGCTGGACCTGAAAACTTTGTGGAAACTCAGAAAGCGCGATCAGAGGGCGTTTTTACTGGCTATGACCACCTTTGTGGCCGTGTTGCTGATTGGGGTTATTCCGGGTATTACTCTGGCGGTGTTGCTGGGCCTGTTTCAGTTTTTGCAGGTGGTGATGCGCCCGAGCGACCAATGCCTTGGACTCGATGCCAAAGGCACGCTGCGCAGTCTGGATGGCAGTGATAAAGCCGTGGCCGTGCCCGGGGTATTTATCTACCGTTTCAACTCGCCGCTCACCTACTTTAATGCCAGCTATTTCAAACGGCGTCTGTTGGAGCGTATCGCCGCCGAGCCCGAAACACCGGAATGCGTGATTATCGATGCGGTGCCGTGCTTTACTCACCCAGACATCAGTGTGATGGCCATGTTGTCGGACTTATATGCACTCCTGAAACGCCGACATATCCGGCTGATTTTGGCAGGCCGCAAGCGGCAGTTGCTGTCCTGGTGTGAGGCGCAGGGCATACCCACGGGGGAAGGTGGGCTGCTCATCCGCTCTGACCTCTATCTTGCGCTCAAGATGAATCAGGCTTACAAGCAGGCTTTGGCGGATGGTCAGGCGCCGGTACTCAAGCGACCTGTGGATTTGGACCTGGTGTTGGAACACAGCCATCTGTAACAAAAAAAGCCCCGGATCCCGGGGCTTTTTTTGTACAAGAGAATTAATCTCTGCCAAGCATATCGCAGGGGATAAGCCCTTGATAAAAATAATAACCGGCAGGACCCAATCCAAGACTCAGTGCGCACCAGAGGCATTTTTGCCCCTGACTGATTTTGGCTTCACTGCTCAGAGCCTTGTATCCGAACAGACAATGCAGCACTACCAACAGCAGCAACAGCAACAAGATGGTGATTTCCATATACTCAATACCTTAAAACAATTCCGTTAAGGTGACGCTTCTTGCGTTTTCCCCAAAATAACAGCAGGTTCCGTTTTTTATCGCACTAATTTACCTGACGATGTACGTATTTGCCAATACACAACCCCATCGCAGTGGAACCTTTTGTGCGGCCACCTCCAGGATGCTTACCTGAAGTCTGGCGCGACGATTAAAATTGTAGCGATTTTGGCGGTGAAGTACCAATAACAACAGTAAAAATGCGGGAAAGATCCCCATTCAACTCAGGACTGTGGACGCGCCCAGTCGTGTCTGTTGGGGCTATCACATGTGGTTAAGCGTTTGTCTGGTATGGAAACGCCTGTCGGCAAGTGGCGTGAGGGGTATAAGTCAGTTAGTAACCCGAGTAACCCGGTGCGCCTTTGCGCTGACAGGCGATATGTCAGTCTTCGTCAGCGGGAGAGGGAAGCTCGCTGTCCAGTCTCAGAATAAGGCCAAGCTGCCCCAGATGTTTCTTTTCACGTTTCAAATCTTTAAGCAGCAGGTCGACCCGTGCGCTTTGCTCGGGAATAACCGCCAACTCATTGGTATCCAATACAGCGCAGCTCAGGCGCAGGGAACGGGCTACCCGGCCAAGGTTCACCAGCACCGCCAGACGCAACAAACACAAGAGTTTTACCAGTACTTCGCGGCGGCCGTCGGGCAGGGCATTAATGTTATCGAACTGCGGCTTTTTACACTGGTTGCCAATTAACATCGCCAGATCCTGCTGCAAGTCCTGACTGAAACCGGGGAGGTCGCTGTTGGCGATGATGTAGGCTCCATGCTTGTGGTAAGCACGGGAATTGATGTGAATGCCGATTTCATGCAATGAGGCGGCATAGGACAAGAGTCGGGCAAAGGGGCGGATTTGCCAGCTGTCGGCCACGCTGTCAAAGAGGGCCATGGCGGTGTTACGCACCCGGGCACCGTGTTTGGTGTCCACGTGATAGAGGTTGGCGATGCTCTCTACCGTGCGATGACGTATATCCTGAGATTGGTCGATTTGGGCAAGCTCATAGAGCACACCTTCGCGCAGCGCCGCAGGGGTAGGCTCAAGCTGCTCTATCGCGAGCCGCCTGAAAAAGCTGATAAGAATGGCAAGTCCGGCCGGCACCAAAGTCATGCGCTTTCTATCGATATTGGCAAATTGCAGCGCATCCACGTGGCCAGCCTGGACCAATTTCAGTTTCAGCTCTTTTAATCTGGCCAGGGTGACAGTTTCATCGCCAAAGCTTTCCAGCAGGGCTTCACAGATGGCTTTGACCGAGCCTGAGCTGCCCAGCACCAAGTCCCAGCGGCCATCAAAGTACTCTTTGGAAAGCGATGAGAACTGTTTGTCGGCGGCCGTTTGCGCGGCGCGAAAGGCACTGAGGGAGAGCTGACCATCGGAAAAGAAACGCTCGTTATAGCTCACGCAGCCACAGCGAAGGCTTGAAAGCATCACAGGTTGGTTCTTTTCGCCAATCACTACTTCGGTGGAGCCACCGCCGATATCGATAATCAGATTATGCTTGGCCAGTACCTGACTTTGGGCGATGCCGGAATAGATAAGTCGCGCTTCTTCATGGCCGGAAATCACCTCGATGGGATAAGGGATCACCGTCAGTGCGGCTTTTAAAAATTTGTCACGGTTGCGGGCGACCCTTAAAGTGTGGGTCGCTACCAGCCTTACCTGGGTTTCGCACAAGCCTGAAAACCGCTGGCCGAAATTGCGCAGACACTCAAGGCCACGGCCTATGGCTTCATCGGATAAGTAGCCTTCCGGACTCAGTCCCTGAGCCAGCTGTACCTGCGCTTTTTCTTTATGCAGAATTTGCAAACTGCCGTCTTGTTCACGGGCAATCATCAAATGGAAACTGTTCGAACCCATATCGATAGCAACAAAGTGTCGCTGGTTTGATGATGACAAGCTGTTTCTCCCTCGTGGATCAGCTGGCGACCGGCAGATCCCTGTTATCTTCGTGCTCCGCAACCGGGGCGGACTCGCTCTCCAAGGCCTGTGCCTCGGCTTCGATACGCGCCTTGAGGAGTTTTTCATACTGGCAAAGATACTGGTATATCGCCAATTGGGAGCGTACTTTACGTTTATTTCCCCGGTGGCGGTAGGGGTTGCTCTGCTCTTTGTTGATTATTCGGGCTTTGGTATTGTCCGATAACTGCAGTGCCAATATGTCCATCACCATCTGTTTCAACTGAGGGTCGTAAATCGGGGTGGTTACCTCGATACGACTGTCGATATTGCGGCTCATCCAGTCGGCAGAGCAAAGGAAGAGCTTATTTTCACCACCGGCGTGGAACAGCATGACCCGAGAGTGTTCGAGGAACCTGTCGACAATGCTGATGACATCGATGTTGTCACTGATCCCGGGGATTTGTGGCACCAATGAGCACATGCCGCGAATGATCAGGCGAATTTTTACCCCTGCCATGGACGCATCGTAGAGCTTACCGATAAGCTGCTCATCAACCAGGTTGTTGAGTTTCAATGTGATACCGGCCTTGCCGCCCATTCGGGCATTGAGTATTTCATCTTCAATCAATGAAATCAGTTTCTGGCGGGCATCGAAGGGGGAGACAATCAGGTGCTTGAAGTTGTCACGTCGGTAGGGGTGCTCAATTAAATCGAATACCTGCTCAACTTCGCGGGCGATTTCCTGATTGGCGGTGAACAGGGACAAATCCGTATACACCTTGGCGGTGCCTTCGTTGAAGTTACCTGAGCCCACGTGGCAATACAGGCGGGTTTCCCCATGTTCTTCTCGGCCGACGAGGCAGAGCTTGGAGTGTACCTTAAGGCTCGGGATCCCGTGGTGTACCTTAACACCGGATTCTGCCAGGATGCGGGTCCATTCTATGTTGTGCTCTTCATCGAAACGGGCCCTGAGCTCAATCACCGCCGTTACCTGCTTGCCGTTTTTCACCGCATCAATCAACGACTGCATCACCCGTGATTTCTTCGCGACCCGGTAGAGGTTGATTTTGATGAATTTAACAGCGGGGTCGAAGGCCGCCTGACGCACAAGTTCGGTAAAGTGTGAAAACTTGTGATAGGGGTAGTTGAGCATAATGTCGCCGCGGGCGATGGCATCAAAACTGTTGCCGCAGCGCTGAAAACCGGCGCTGTCCAGGGCGGCAATCTTGTCGTTTTCAAGATATTTGCGACCCGGGTTCGGGAAGGCGATAAAGTCTTTAAAGCTATGATAGCGACCACCGGGCACCAGGCACTCGGTGGAGCTAATCCCAAGCTGCTCTTTAAGCATAACCAGCATATGCTCTGGCATGTCTTTGTCGTATACCAAACGCACCGGCTCGGCGGTGAGGCGTTTTTTCAGGCCCCGGGTCATTTTTTCCAGCTGGCTCTGGTCCAGCTCGTCAATCACGTCAAAGTCCGCATCGCGGGTCAGTTTCATCGAATACGCATCTATGCTCTCGTACTCGAAAAACGGCGAGAAGAGGTCATTCAGACAGTGACGGATGATGTTATCCAGCAGGATAAGGTGCTTTTTAGCCTTGGATTTTTCGGTAGGCAGTTCGATAAAGCGGGGGACATTCTTGGTCGGCACTTCCACCAATGCATATTGTCTGCGGTCTTTGCTGTGCAAACACACTGCCAGGTAGGTGGCGTTGTCGGTGATATGCTTGACCAAGGCCCTGTGGTTGCTGACGATAAGGGGCGCTATATGGCGTTTTAATTGGTCGCGAAAGTGCGACTTGAGCCACTGACTCTGAAAGTCGCTAAGCTGAGATTCATTGATAAGCAGTATGTTGCGCCGCACCAGCTCACGCATCAATTCGCCATAAATGGTGTCGAATCTTTCCTGCAGCGTGAGCACCCGGGTCTGAATTTTTGCCATCAGGTGGCGGCTGTTGTTACGGCCATCCTGGAGGCTTGAGAGGAGAATGCCCCTGCGTACCGAAGCGACCCGCACCCGGAAAAATTCATCCATATTACTGGAGAATATCCCCAGAAAGCGGATGCGCTCTACCAGTGGCACATCGGGGTCGCAGGCCTCCTGCAACACACGTTCGTTGAAAGACAGCCAGGAAAGCTCCTTGTCGATAAACATCTTGTCTGTATTGGGGGACACTCGAAAACTCCTTTGAGCGTGTGATGCAGTCATGCCAGCGAATGTCGCCGGTGCCAGCACACGATATCAGCCATTTGTCGTGCTGGGAACCCGGGGCGCCACCGAAATAAAATCAGTAACAAGTGATTGGCATTATTGAAAATAATAGCCCAGTCGCTGAGATTACTTCAAAAATATGTCAGATTTATGACCTGCCTGCCATCCCCATCCGTCCTGGCACTTTCATTGGCCTCACGCTTACAACATGCCATCGATTGAATACCGGATAGAAGCCGCAATACCGGCTGAATTTTGCCCCTAAACACTGCCTTTTGCTTTTCAGCCGGGGGCGTTTTTGCTACCTTGGACGGCTTTTTTATTGGCTTGGAGAAATCGGGTGTTTGCAGGATTTGACTATGGCAGTGCCAACTGCGCCATGGCGGTATGTGAAGGGGACGCGGTGCGCCTGCTGCCCATCGGCGACGCTGGTGGCCAGTATCTGATGTCTGTGGTGTATGCCCTGGATGTCAGTTTCATCACCGAGGCGGTGTGCCAGCGTTTACCCGATGTTCAGGCCAAGGCGTTAATGCAAAAACGGGGCGCCGAGCTTGCCCGCGCCAGACTTATGCGTCAGGAGCTGGATTTAACCGCAGCAGACGACACAGTATTTATCGGCGAAGCGGCCTTAAATGCCTATCTGGATACCCCCGAAGAAGGATTTTTTGTTCGTTCACCCAAATCCTTTTTGGGCGCAACCGGTCTGCGCCCTGAGCAGGTGGCCTTATTTGAAGACATAGTCACCCTGATGATGCTTGAAGTAAAAAGCCGCGCAGATGCGTTGCTGCAAAACCCTGTGACCCATGCCGTTATCGGTCGGCCGGTTAACTTTCAGGGGATTGGCGGCGAAGAGGCCAATATTCAGGCCCAGAGTATTCTGGAAATTGCCGCCATGAGAGCGGGTTTCACCCAGGTGTCTTTCCTCTTTGAACCCCTCGCGGCCGCCTTTGATTTTGAATCGTCCCTCGAAGCAGACAAGCGGGTATTGGTGGTGGACGTAGGCGGCGGTACCACAGATTGCTCTTTGGTGACCATGGGACCCAATAAACGCAGCCAAACCGAACGCAGCGACGATTGCCTTGGCCACAGTGGCCAGCGCATTGGCGGTAACGACCTGGATATTGCACTTGCCATGGAATGCCTGATGCCTCATTACGGCCTCGGCGATATGCTGAGAACGGGTAAGCCCATGCCAAGACAACTGTTCTGGCAGGCGGTGGCCATTAACGATGTGGGGGCGCAGCGGGACTTTTTCTCCCTGAGTTATGCCACGGCCCTTAAAGAGCTGAGAAAAGATGCCGTAAACCCCGATGCCCTTGACCGTTTGGCAAGGCTCAGACGAGACCAGCAGCATTGCCAATTGGTGAAACTGGCAGAGCTTGCCAAGATTGATTTGAGCGGTGAGGACTCGACTCAGGTTGAGCATCCCGATGGGACCAATACCCGTGTTGCCGGTGACGCCTTTGGTCAGGCGATTGCGCCCCTGGTACAGCGCATCGGTGAGCTGATGAAATCCGCCGTGGGGGACGAGGCGGCCCCGGACCTGATTTATGTCACAGGTGGCAGCAGTCGCTGTCCGCAGGTGGCAAGTAGCATTGCAGCCGTGTATCCCGGCGTTGAGGTGGTGCAGGGCGACAGCTTTGGCTCAGTCACCGCTGGGCTTGCCCGCCGGGCGACGCTGGAATTTGCCTGATTTAGGGAAAAGGAGCTTATATGGAACGCCATTGGATGAAAAACACCGCCTTATTGGGGCTTGCCACTCTGGTGCTTGCGGGATGCGGTGATGATGTGGGAAAGGTTAGCCTGGGACTTTTTACCACCAAGGATGTGGTGATTGATGCCAGGCAAGATCCCAAGGTGCCCGGCGTGACCTGCCACATCAGCCGGGTGGAAGCGGATTTGTCGCTGGCCGACCCGTCTGACATGTCCATATCCTGTCGCCAGACCGGACCTATTCTCGCAGCCCAGATTGCCACTATCGATAAGAGCAAAAACGGCGAGGTGGTGTTTTCAAGCTCCCTCAGCGTACTGTTCAAAACCCTGAAGGTTCGTCGCATTTACGATGCAGGCTCGCAAACCCTGATGTATCTGTCCTACTCCACCAAGGAGACTTCCGGCAGCCATAAGCATTCGCTCTCAACTGTGCCCCTGTATGGCACTGAAGCCTGGCAATCGGTGGCGACCGCTCCCTCGGGAAATTAATCTATGCCTTAAGCCTCACCAGCCTGTCTCACAGGCAGATACAGGCAAGAATTCACTACGTGAATGGCAGGAGTCCGCAGCTGACACTGCGGACTCTTCAGTTTTGGCTAGTTCGATGACTGAGCTCGGGAAACGGCCTGCATCTCCTCAAACCTGCAAGTTTCACCCTTGCGAATCTTTGGCCATGACCTCATTGAAACGTGCGAACCCAGCGCTGAGATCCTCAATCAAATCTTCAGGGTCTTCCAGACCGATGTGCACACGAATAAGGGGTTTGCTGCTGTCCCAGCGGGTGGCCGAGCGGATGTTGTGTATCCCGGTTACCCCGAGGATGAGGCTCTCAAAACCGCCCCAGGAAAAGCCCATTTTAAAGTGGCTCATGCCTTCGACCATGGCGGTGACCGCCTCGACAGTTCCTTGTTTTAACACGAAGGAAAAGAGCCCGTTACTGGCAGAAAAGTCCCGTTTGAAAAACTCATGGCCGGGGCATTCTTCAAAAGCCGGGTGACGCAGGTGGTCAACTTCCGGACGGGTCTTGAGCCAGTGGGCCACTGTGAGTGCATTTTTTTCGTGCTGTGCCATGCGTACCCCCAGGGTACGCAGGCCACGCGCGGCGAGGTAAACGTCATCCGGCGAGGTGGTTTGCCCCAGAAGATAACTGTGCTCACGCAGTTTGTCCCAGTACTTCGCGCGGGCAGTCGCCGTGCCCATCATCACATCTGAGTGGCCGACGATGTATTTGGTGGCCGCCTGAATGGAAATATCCACGCCGAGTTCGAAGGGGCGGCTGTTAATGGGGGACGCCCAGGTATTGTCAAGGATCACCACCAGGTCGTGGTCATGGGCAATGCGGGCGAGGGTAGGCACATCCTGCACTTCCATGGTGATGGAGCCCGGGGACTCGACAAAAAGCACCCTGGTATTGGGGCGAATTAAGGCCTCAATACCGGCGCCAATTAAGGGATCGTAGTAGGTGGTTTCAATACCGTAGCCCTTAAGCACCTTGTCACACAGATCCCGGGTTGGTTCGTACACGCTATCGACCATCAGCAGGTGATCGCCTGCCTGGAGAAAGGCCAATAAGCTGGCAGAAATGGCAGCCGCGCCGCTGGGGTAAAGCGCCGTGCCCGCACCGCCTTCAAGCTCGGCGATGGCGGCCTGAAAGCCAAAATGGGTTGGGGTGCCGCGGCGGCCATAAAACATTTCGCCATTGTGTTTATTTTTGGCGGCGTGGCGCATTTCGTCCATGGTGTCGAACACTATGGTGGAGGCGCGAAACACCGGTGGATTGATCACCCCTTTGCTGTATTTCTTTTCGCGGCCAAGACTTACGATTTTCGTGGCGGTTTTCATGGGTTTATCTGACATGCTGCGTCCTGCCCCTGGAATGAGAATTTGGCCATCTTACCATATGGATGGCTAAATTGAACTGAGATACTGCCCCAGACCGTCTGTGTCAGGGCAGCTTTTTCATTGCCGCCTGAATGGCGGGCTGCAGCGCAAGCAACCTGGCCTGCTTGCTGCCAGATACACCAAGCAGCAGGGCACTGAAAAATGCCCGGCGATTATGGCGCTCGGCAAGCCCTGTGTTGGAGGTAAATGCCTTGTCCCAACTGTCGATATGGGCAGGCGTGCCCCACTTGGTTAATTGGCTGTGCCAAAATTCCTCTGGAATATCGTCCCTTAGCATGGCGTAAAGCACCGGACGGGCCAGCCGCTCCGGCTCGCCATAGACATAAAAATGCCCGACCGGACTGAGCTGGGTTTGTAATGATTCAACCAGCTGCATTATGGATGCCTGTGACAGCGCCGGATTGAGGATGAGTTGCAGCAGCAAATCGGCGCTGTGCGCCACCTGATGGCGCCAACCGAGGGTGTCATCGAAGCCGCGATAATCCCGGGTTGACGCCATGGTGTCTGCGGCCAGTTTACTGAAGTCATCCCGCTCAGCGGAATCAAGAAATGGGCTTACCCTGTCGACTCTGGCCACTTCCGACAGGGTCAGTATGGCAAAGGGAAAGTAGACACCATCGGGGTCATTTTTTTGCTGCCGGACATCTTTGGAGAGCCTTGTATAAAGGCCGTTCACCGTCTCTTTTTCAAGGGCGCTTGCCCTGAGCCAATGACTCAATCCACTGAAGGCGACCGAGTCTCTAAGCTCGGGGTCGGTTTCAGCGAGGCAGCTGACCAGTCTCAATACCATGGTTTCCCGGTCGGCATCCGGCAGCTCAAACTGGTTGCTGGCAAGGCTTATCAGTCGAGACTTTGGCCACTTGTCATCAACGCAGGGAGCATGTGGTTGGGATAACTGTGCGTTTTGGACTGTGGCCTGGACGCTGCTTGAAAAGGCGGCCACACCGAGCAGGGAAGTTAAGGCAAGTGCCTTCACCCCATGCTTGATGCGTGGCTGAGCAACAGTGGCAACATGTGAGGCTGTGATTTTGTCCGTACTTTTCATTATGCGTCCCTGATAATCCCTTAATACATGTACCCGGATGAATACATCATGGTTCACGCTGCAAAGCTACAAGAGTGGCGTAAACAGGGCAAGGTTTAACCTGCCTGCCCTCAGAGCCGTTCAGTCATTCCGTTAATTGAGGGCGTTTGGGTTCAGTCAAGGTGCAGACTCAAGCGGCATTGACACTGATAGTCTGACACCGTCGTTACCGGCGAGATTTTCTGCCTTGATATCGCCGCCGTGAAATTCCGCAATCAGCCGTGCAATATACAAACCCAATCCGAGGTGCGGTTTATTATCCTGCGCCGGTGGACGCACAGTGACCATGGAGTCGAAGATGCGCTCTGCCATGTCCTCAGGCAGCAGCGGCCCCTGATTCATGACGCTGAGCTTGAGCTTCTTATGGCTGTGACTCAGGCTGATATTGATGGGCGTATCCGGCGTCATAAATTCCAGTGCATTGCTTATCAGCTTATCCATGAGCTGCGCCAGATACTCGGGCACGCCGCGCACCGGGTAGTCTCCCTCTTCAATCGTCAGCGCCAACGCAACGCCTGGGTAGGTGATTTGGTAGCCCTGAACACAACCCTTTATCACCGCCTTGGCATCGAAACGTACCTTGTCGGATTGAGACAAAGACTCTTCCAAACGGGTGGCTTCACTCATATTGGCGAGGATAAGGCTTAAGCGACTTACGCCTTCCTGGGCGCGGTCGACGTACTTTTGCCTGTCGTCCCCAAGACTCAGCATAGAGAGGTGCTCAAGGCTTGAGCGCACCACGGCCACCGGGGTTCTCAGCTCGTGGCCCAATCGTGACGACATATTCTCCAGATAATGGGTGTACTGGGACAAACGCTGCACCATGCCAGCCAGTGAACGCGACAGGTCGCCAATTTCATCCAGCGACTGTGACGGACTGATGCTGGCCTTGACCCGCCCCTGGGCATCAATGGCGCTTTCTGCCTGATCCCTGAGATTACGGATACGGCTTGAGATATTGGAGGCAAAGAAAAACAGTGCCAGCGTGCCCATGCTCATGATGGTCAGGATCACATTGAAAAGCTTCTCCAGAGCACGGTTTCTTAAGGTGCGGATCCCATGGGTGGTTTCTTCGGCCACCACGGCGCCCATCACCTTATCATCAATCCATATGGGGCTGGCCGCCGCCAGAACCACGGCCTTGTTGTCCGGGGTCAGGCGCCAGGTGCTGCCGGGCTTGCCGGAAAGCGCCCTCTGAATGTGGCTGCCTTCGAGCTCAGTGGAGTCCTGCAGGCCGTCGATAAAGTCCTCAGGCGGTTTGGTGAGCACCCGATAGTAAAGCGGGTAGAGATACTCCTGAACCCAATGCTCAAAAGCGCCTTCGGGACGTTCATTCCCTATGGCCTTGGTCCAGATGCTGTCGCTGTTTTTAATATCACCGGAGCGCGCCAGCACTCGACCGTGCCTGTCCACCACCCAGATACGGGCGCTGTTGTGCCCCATACCTTTGATGATGGCTTCAATTTCCGGAGAAGGCACCAATACAGTCCCCAGATTATCGGGGCTGTCGGTACGGGAGGTGCCCGTTATCCCGACCAGATCGCGACTCTTGGGACTGTTGACATCGTGGAGGGCAAAGCTGATTTTACCGCCAAGCATCTCTAGCGGGATCCTGAGCTCAATGTTGTAACCCTGAGCCGTGGTGTGCCACTGCCCCTGAATACGGACCTCTGGCAGTGCGGGCAAACTGAGCTGAGGGTCACCAGGCAGTTCGAACGCGTTCACCCAACCATCTTTTTGTGTGGCCACCACGTAGCGGTGGAAAAAATTGCTGCCATCGAGGGTAGCGATGGCCAGGTGATCGTTTCTGTCCACCCTCAGACTGTTGCGACCGCGATACACAGGCGCCGGGTCGGTGACTTCAAAAAAGGCGTACAGGTAATTTCCGTATCGGCCAATCATATGATTGAAGCTGAGGTTGCTTTGTGAGTCTCTCATCAGCTGCATATCTGCACCATAGTGCATTGCCTTGCTGCGGTAAGGCTCCCAATCATCCAGTTTTCCGTCGAGCTGAATGGGGCCCGACAGCGGGTGGGCATAGAGATCTTTGCGTTTTTCCACCTGGGATAAAAAGCTCGCCTGACTGTCGAACAGCCGCGGGCGCTCGTGCAGCGCGGTGGCCAGTGCCTGGGTGGTGCCCTCCAGGGTTCGTTCCTGGCCGTGCCGCAGATACTTTTCCATCTCCCACACATATTGGTAGCCAAGCCAGGGCAGGCACAGCAAAAACAGCGAGAGAATAACTACTTTGGCGCGAAGGCCCAGTGGCAGGCGGATCATGAACTCTGGCTGTCCCAGCGATAACCCATGCCATAGACGGTATCAATGCAATCAAACTCGGTGTCGGCCGCGATGAACTTTTTGCGAATGCGCTTTACATGGCTGGTGATGGTGCTGTCATCCACGTAGATTTTTGCTTCCTGCATCAGCTCGGTGCGGCTTTTCACATGGCCCGGATGGCGTGCAAGGGCATGCACCATCCAAAATTCGGTCACCGTCAGTTCAATTGGCTCGTCGCGCCAGTACACCTGAATTCGGTTCGCATCTATGGTCAGGTGCCCACGGGTCATCAGGTTATCCGGTGTAGCCGGAGCCTTAAGCTGTTCACAGCGGCGAAACAGGGCGGCCAGCCGTGCCAGCAGATGCGGAAAACTCACTTCCTTGGACAGATAGTCGTCCGCCCCCAGCCGAAGGCCGGTCACAGTATCAAAGTCACTGTCGCGGGCGGTCAAAAAGATAATGGGTATGGTGGGCGACAGGGCTCTGAGTCCCTGACACAGGGTGAACCCGCCATCGATTTCTTCCCCAAGACCAATATCTATGATGGCCAAATCCGGCAGCCGGGTTTGAAACGCCAGCATGGCATCGGGACGATTGGCAAAGGTTTGCACCAGATACCCATGGGACTGGAGCACATCTTTGTAGTTTTCGCGGATGGCGGCTTCATCTTCGACGATGGCAATTCGTTTCATGGCGTGACTCAATAACAGCGGGCGCGAGGCCAATTTTTGCAGGGGCTAATTCAATCTATGGCTGACTATACAGCAATTTAGCCCCATTGAAAGTCTGGGGCTGTGATTGCCATTTTGTTGCCACAATTGATAGGCAAAGCGCCATTTTTACTCCCTTTGATTGCCACGAGCGGGGGGTTAAATAAGTTCATCACCAACAGGCCGGCAGGTCCGGCAGTCCAACAAGGAATGATGACTTATGAAAACCCAATTACTCGCTTCAGTTATTTCTCTGGCTCTGATTGCACCTGCGGCCAATGCCGCTGAGCGCGACCATAACGAAGAACTTGTCGGTTTGGGCTCAGGTGCCCTGATTGGCGCTGCCGTGGGTGGACCCGTAGGCGCCATCATAGGCGCCTTTGCCGGTGGCATTATCGGAAAGTCCGTCGGTGATGAGGAAGAGATTAAGGACCATAAGCTGACTCTCGCCACCCAGGATGCCGAAATTGAACGCTTGGCTCAAAAAAGTGCCAATTATGATGCCCTCGCCAGTGACTATGCCATTACCCGCGCCCAGCTGAATACCCTGCAAACGGCCCGTGAGGCCAAACTGACCGAGCTTACGCTGGGGCTCAATGTGCAGTTCAAAACCGGCTCGTCGGAGATTGAACCGCATTTTCAAAACCAACTGCAGGCCGTTGCCCGTGTGATGGAAGCCCAGCCTGATCTGGTTATCGATTTGAAAGGCTTTGCCGACCGCCGGGGAGACAGTGACTACAACCAGGCCCTGTCGGAGCAGCGCCTCGCCAATGTGAAAGCCTATCTCGTCAGTGCCGGTGTGGCATCAGACAGACTCCAGGGACAGGCCTTTGGCGCCACAGCGCCTCTCAGTGCTGATGCGGGCTTTGAAAGTGACTTTTTTGACCGGCGCGTGACCCTCGAACTGGTTCCCGCGGATACCAGTATGGCGGCAACACACTGATAAACAGTCAATGACTGGCGAGGGTAATCCCAAGGGAAGGGCACGGGTAATGAAGGGTTCTAAGGATAACAGCATGATACACAGACCAGGGAAGACGGCGCCTGCAGTGACGTTTGCAGAAGTGGCGTCTGCATTGGAGACGAAACGAGGCCTGACTGCGCTGGCGGTGATGGCGGTGCTGATGGCATCAGGCGCAGTCAATGCCAGTGTTGCCAGCGGCGCACAGCCCGTTGCCTTGCCTCGCGCCGGGTCAATTTCTGGGCCTATTGATAGGCAAATGGCTGGCCCCGCACCCGGCGATATCATAGCGCCGGGCCATGGCGGTGAGCTGGTGTTTGAAGACGATGGTACCGAGCGCGTCAGTCTTGCACTCGATACCCGCTACACGGTTAAGGTCAGTGCCTTGGTCAGCCGGGTCACTGTGTCTCAAACTTTTAAAAATCACAGTAATCGGGTAATAAACGGCCACTACCGCTTTGCGCTGGCGCCCAATGCGGCGGTAAGTGGTATGCGCCTTACCATCGGCAACCGCCTGATTGAAGGGGACATTCAGGAAAAAGCTCACGCGGAGAGGGTATTCCAACAGGCAAAGCGGGACGGGAAACGGGCGAGTCTGGTGAGCCACAGTGAAAGTAATCTTTTTTTGACGCGGATTGCCAATTTCATGCCCGGCGAAACCCTCACCGTCAGCATCGATTATCAGGAGGTTCTGCGTCCTCAATCGGGCCGGGTTGAGCTCCGAATCCCCACTGCACAGACACCTAGATATGGCGCATCAGCTATGTTGCATTCAGCGCAGGATGGGGTGTCAGATGACGCCACAATATCCGGGGGATTGGGGGCTGCGGGCGGTAATCATCTTACGGCCGCAGGTTTTTGGCCCGCCACCCGGACAGAGGCTCAGGCAGACACGCCAACACCCTCGCTGTCGCTGAGCGCCAGTATTTTTGGCTTTGCCGTAGCGGCGGTAGAAAGTCCAACCCATGGCTTGTGTGAGCAGAGTTATCGCGAAGGTGGCTGGCAGTTGTCACTGTGTCCTGACACCCAGGCAGACAGGGATCTGGTGCTGTCCTGGGTAATTAATGAGGGCAATGAGCCGGTTGCAGACTTTTTGGTGCAACCGGGCTACAGCTATCCCGGAGCTGTGGCAATCACAAACACTCAATATGAAACTGCTCAGGATAGAGCCGCTCAGGATGAATATGCCCGGGTGGATGTTGTGCAGGGTGACTACAGCCACGGCTTACTGGCCTTTATGCCACCGCAACCCGAATTGGCCAATCGGCTGGCGCGGGAGCTGGTGCTGGTGATTGATACCTCCGGCTCCATGGCAGGAGATTCCATGGTGCAGGCCAGAAGCGCCCTTATCCACGCGCTGGGCGGTCTGGGGCCAGAGGACAGCTTCAATATCATTGCATTTTCCAATGAGGCAAGGCCGCTTTGGCCCGATGCCAAACCCGCCACGGCATTTAATCTGGGGGCTGCGCAGCAATTTGTGCGCAGCCTCGAGGCGGATGGCGGTACTGAGATGACATCTGCCCTGGAGCTTGCCCTCAAAACCCCTTCCCTGGGAAGCGCTGACACAAAACGGTTACGGCAGGTGCTCTTTATCACGGATGGCGCTGTCAACGGGGAAGATGCGCTGTTTGGTTTGATTGAGCGCCGTCTTGGACAATCGCGGATTTTCCCCGTGGCCATTGGCGCCGCGCCAAACGGTTATTTCATGAGCCGTGCCGCCGCCGCAGGACGTGGCAGCTTCACCTTTATCGGTCATGGCGGTGAAGTGGCAGAGAAAATGAATCAGCTCCTCAGCCGTATTGAGCACCCAGTGGTCAGTGACCTCTCTGTGACCTGGGCTGACGGTCGGCCCGTGGATGCCGTGCCTGCAGTATTGCCCGACTTATATGCGGGCGAGGCTCTTAACCTGAGCCTCAGAGCCGTGCCCGATACGCTTATGCCCATCGTAGTCAAAGGCAATACCGACGGCCAAACCTGGGAGCGCAAACTTACTCCTCGTCCCGTGCCTGGTGGTAGCGGCCTTGATTTGCAGTATGGCAAAGCCCGGGTTGATGACCTTGCCCGCCAGACATTAACACCCACCCAGCGGCGTGCTGCCACCGTGGCTTTGGGGCTGGAATATCACTTGGTCACAGCCCACACCAGCCTGATTGCCGTGGATAAAACCCGGGTTTCACACGGCCAGGGACTGGAAACCAGGTTGCCGGAGGCGACGCCCAATGGCTGGCAGGGCGGCAGATTGCCCCAAACCGCGTCGGGCAGCCTGGGATTGATGTTGGCCGGTGGCATGCTGGTGCTGATTGCCATCGGAGCCGCAGCGTGGAGGCGGGAAGATGAAGCGGTTTAGATTTGGTTCCAGACCCCGCAGACGCTGGCCGCTGCTGCTGTTGTTATCGGGAGTTGTTCTTATCAGTTTTGGAGGATATATGCAGGCAAAAGCATTACTTGCCCAGTACCTGATTGCCAGTGCCTGGGAGCAGAGCCTCAAAGATGGTTTACCCCATAAACCCTGGGGCTGGGCCGATACCCACCCCATTGCGAGGCTGGAACTCAGGCGCGAAGGGGCAAGCAGTGAAAGCTTTTATATTCTGGCGGGGGCCAATGGTCGCAACCTGGCGTTTGCACCAGGCTGGCTGGAAGAGACGGCGGCGCCGGGAGATGGCGGCAACACTGTGATTGCCGGGCACAGAGACACCCATTTCGCCATTTTGCGCGAGGTGGGGCCGGGGGACGAACTGCTGCTGGAGAATATGCGCGGTGAATTGCAGCAGTATCGGGTGAAATACACCTCAGTGGTGTCGGACCGGGAATTATCTGTGTTAGAGCAGGTGACCGACAGGTTAACCCTGATTACCTGTTATCCCTTTTATGGTTTAAGTGACAGAGCCAATGAACGCTTTGTGGTGGTGGCCGAGCCGGACGATTTGTGGAGTCGCCCGGATGCGGCAGCGAAGGCCATGGTGGTCAGCCTGAGATAGGCATGACTCTGTTGCGACCAAGGCGTTTGGCTTCGTAAAGCTGTTTGTCGGCGCTCTCAATCAGGCTTCTTGCGGTCATTTTGGGTTGCCACTGGGCCACACCAAACGAAGCGCTGATGTTATCGATGCGGGCATCCCTGCGTCTGTCCTTGAGTGTCAGCTTTTCCACGCCACGACGAATGCCTTCCGCCAACTGACGTGCGATGCGCAGATTGCTTGATGGAGCCAGCAGGGCAAATTCCTCACCGCCGTAACGGTAGCACTTCACGCCGTCCCGGCAGGCTTCGGTGAGGCGTTTGCCCACCAACTTCAGTACCTGATCGCCAAGCTGGTGGCCATAGTTATCGTTAAAGTGCTTGAAATGGTCGATATCACACAGGATAAGGCAACAGCCGTCAGGTGCCTGTGCCAGCAAGCCGGTAAGGTCTGCATCGAAGGCTCGTCGATTGAGACACCTCGTGAGCGCATCGAAAAAGATGTCTTTCTCACTCTCTTCCAGCCGCCGTTTGAGGGAATCGATTTCCTGCTGCGCTTTGGCAAGCTGGCCGGTGAAGTAGCTGGTGGACTCGCGGATAGCGTCGGATTCTTTAACCAGATTACGGACCAGATTTAGCACCTGTTCAAGACTCAGGCTCTCGTTGTCTATGCGTTCCAGTCGCGAAAAGTTGGCGTCGATTTTTTGCTGAAATGCGGTGGCATCCAGGTTGGTGTCTTTAAGCTGGTTGCCAAGCTCGGTGGCCATGGCCTCAAGATTCTGGCGCATATCCCGCACATCAAGCTCTACCGGATCGGCCAGATGTTCACGATACAAGAGCTCGCCGCTGACAGGTGGCAGGGTGTGGTAATGGGCCACCAGGTCGTCCAGGGCTTTGTTGAGTTCGGGTTGCTGCTCGCCCACATAGGTGTACCAGAGGGCATAGTTTATTGGCGTGGTGGGGATTTGATGTTTTAGCATCAAAGGAACGGCCTTTTTCAACCGCCCGGCGGCTGTTTGCACGAGATCACTGGGGGCCATTGCAGTGGCGGGTGGCTTTTCGCCCATGGACAGTTCCGACGAAAAAAGAGGAAGCGATAAGGCTATCATAGCCCTGAACACCGACGGTTGAAACAGAAGGTTTCCTGCAGGGTGATGAAGCTCTGCTTATTAATGCCAGCCTTGGAAACTCACCTGAATTTACACGCTGTGATTAAACCTGCAGAGGTTGGCGGGCCGCAGGGGCCTCACTGGCTTTGGCTGACATCAGGGCACCTAAGTCATCAGGGTACTTAAGTAATCAGGGCACTGAAGTAATCAAGCGAAAATGCGGCGATAAAAAAGGCCCCTGAGGGCCTTAATGGACTGGAAACTGCTTAAAAGCGATAACTAACTGAAATCATTGGGCCAACAAACTTGTAGAAGATGTTGTAATCGGCCACTTTGATGTTTTCAGCAGACTGGGTCACATCCACATCGACTTTGTAATAATTGTACGCCAGTGACAGGCTCCAGCTCTCGCCCAGATCGGCACTGACACCGGCGCGGATGTCGGTCAGTGAACCTTCCAGATCATCGAGTTTGATGGCGAAGTACTGACCATGGGCCGAGAAGCGCCAGCCAGGCAAAAATTCGTAATGACCAACCAGGCCAATATCCGGCAATGGGGCAGTGACGCTGTTTTCCACAATACGCGGAATAGGGCGCTGGCTACACAGGTCGCCATCCAATTCGGTGGCAAGACAGGCGCCAATTGCGCCCTCAAACACCGACTCGATGAACATGGTGTGTAACCCGAGAGTAATTCCCAGGCTGTAATTGTCACCTTGCAGCAGATCGTAACCATAGCCAAGACGCAGCACATCAATATTCAGGGTGGTATTGAGCTGGCCACCGGCCTTTACGGAATAGACTGTATCGTCAATCTGTACATCAAATGGGCGGGTGACGGCGCTGGTTTCGGCGCTGCGATGCAGACGTTTCCAGTCTAAGTAGACATTGTGTCTGTCGCCAAAGGCGTATTCGAATTCAATAAAGGGCAGGAACTGGTTTTCGGCTAATTGCAGGTCGCTCTCGAAATCCAGGCGAAAGTCTTCACCAATCACAGGATCGGTTACGTCTATGCTGGAATCAGACTGAGAGTAAAATCCACCGACCCGGAGGGTCATATCCTTGGCGAGCGCACACTGGCTAAATCCTGCCAATGCCATTAACAATAGGGTCGAAGTTGCCCGCATTGTCGCTCCTGAAATCTTGCTTTGTCGTTATTATGTCGTTAGCTGTTACCCGGACGGCTGTGTCTATGCACTTTTTGCCGCACTGCAGTTTAACCACAAAGGCAAAAGATTGTGAAACATTTGTTTGCAAAATTGTGAAAAACTTTGACCCTGAACAAAAAAGCACCCCTAAGGGTGCTTTTTTGTTCTCATATTGAGGCTTGGTCTTCTTTATTGAACATCCCAAGCCGGATGCGAATAAAGTGGAGGATCTGTGATGCGATATCCACGTTGAGACAGGACTCCAGACCTTCAAATCCCGGAGAGGAGTTGGCTTCACATATTTTGTAGTGACCGTTGTCGAACAAGAGGTCGATTCCGGCAACGTCGAGGTCAAGAATGTTAGCGGTTTGGGTGGCCAGCCATTCAATTTCTGGGGTCACCTCGAAGGGGAGCGCGGCACCACCGGCACTGACGTTGGCTTTGAAGCTGTCTTCTGCTGCGCGCCGCTCAAAACAGCCCACGACTCGCCCGCCAATGGTAAAGACCCGCAGATCCCGGCCATGACTGTTGGCAATAAACTCCTGAAGTATGATGTTGGCATTTTTATTGGTGGCCTCAATCAACTGCATCAGGTCGTCAAACTCCCTTGGTTTGTGTGACAAAAACACGCCACTGCCCTGGGAGCCCGACAAGGTCTTTATCACCACCGGAAAACCCAAATGGCTTTGCACCAGTTCGATATCCACCGGGAACTTCACCAACATGGTTTTGGGGGTTGGCAGATTTTTTTCCGCCAATAGCTGCTGTGAAAAGAGTTTATCTTTTACGGTCTCGATAGCCCGTGACGAGTTGAGACTGTATACCCCCAAGCGCTCCAGGTGGCGAATAATCGCCAGCGCAAAATAGGTGGTGCCTGAACCCATGCGGGGGATAATAAAATCGGGCAGCTCAACCGGCTGCCCATTAAGCAAAATACTCTTGTTGTCTTCCCGGGTAACGGTCAAATCAAACTCGTCCGGGGCATAGACCTGAAGATCTATGTTGTCCGCCTTGGCGGCGTCCAACAGACGTTGAATTTCGTACAGTTCGGGTTTGAGCTGAGTCGCGGTTTCTTTGTATAAAATCCAGCCGCGCATTCAGATATTCGCCTTAAGCGTCATGGTGTGTCCTCGGGTTCCTCGTCATCAGAAACCTCGTCATCGTCGATATCATCGAGTTCAATTTCAGCCTCAGGTGCCACTGCGGGGGCGTGGACTGTGCCAACGACCGCGTAGAAAGGCTTACCCTGAGCCAGCTTGCAATACTTTAACCAGATCTGTTCCAGTATGCTACTGGCGGACTTGCTCCCGCGCACAACATCGACAAATTGCGCTTCTTCATCAGTCGATGGCAGGCGAGTACCATCGGCGAGCGCCTTCATCGCCAGACCATGACATTCCAACAATTCAGCTTCTTTGTTGGTAAAGTCTCCGCTGCGGCGAAACCCCTTGGGGAAATTGGCATCGTCATAAAAGCGCCTTTGACTCAGAAAGCTCATCGGGGCGGATTCGGGCATACCCTGATAGATTTTACTGGCAACTAACTGTTCTGACATTGTCTTTTCCTTCCATACAACAAAAGCTGATAGCGATGATTACCTAAGCTGTGGGATAATTTGCAACTGGAGTATTGGCTAGTATCCTTGAATTAGGAATCAAAAAATTTTGGTCTTGTTGGTCAAAGAAATTTTATGGACACAGATCTGCTGAAAACCTTTTTGGAAGTTTCACGTACCCGCCATTTCGGAAAAGCTGCCGAAAATCTTTATCTTACCCGAAGCGCAGTCAGTTTTCGGGTGAAGCAGCTCGAAACTATTCTCGGGGTGGAGCTGTTTGAGCGCCAACGGAACAATATTCAGCCCACACCGGCTGGCGAGCGCATGCTGAATCATGCCGAAGCGGTACTCACAGCATGGGAGCGCGCCAAGCAGGACGTGTCGTTAAGTCGATTGCAATCGACACAATTGACCATAGGTGCCGGTCCCAACATCTGGGATGCGTTTTTACAGGGCAACCTGCAATCCCTGCACAAAGGCTTGCCCGGAGTGGCATTACGTACCGAAGTGTTGCCCCAGAATGTGATGACCCGTCAGTTGATGGAGCGCACCCTGGACATGGCAATTTCCTTCGACCCGCCCAAGATGGAAGACTTTGAACAGATCCGTATCGGCGTGGTGCAGTTGTGGCTGGTGTCCAGTATCGGTCCACTCAGTTTGTCGGAGTGTCTTAAGCACCATTACATTAAGGTCGACTGGGGTACGGCTTTCAATATCCTTCACGCACAGGAATTTGGCGATATGCCATTGCCTGTGCTGCATACCAGTTCATCGCGCATCGCCTTGGATTTCGTGCTCAATAATGGCGGCAGTGCGTTTTTGCCGGATCACATGGTGAGCCCGTATCTTGAGCGGGGTGAGTTATATCGGGTGGAAGGCGCGCGCTCCATTCCCCGTAACGTGTATGTCGTGTATTGGTCGCAAAATGACAGACTATCGCAAATAGAGCGTGCCGTGAGTTTTCTGGCGCGGGAGTCTGATGAAGGCGCTGAAGAACTCAGCGCCTGAGTGAAAAGTGCTGCAATTACCAGAGCAGCGGCAGCAGGATAAAGGCCCACACCAGGGTGCAGAGTGCCAGGCTCATAAACACGGCTGCCGACGCTATGTCCTTGGCTTGACCCGAGAGGGGGTGGATTTCATCCCCGATACGGTCCACAACCGCTTCTATGGCAGAGTTCAGCAATTCGGTGATGAGCACAATGAACACCGCCATGATCATCAGTAATTTTTCAACCGTACTCACATCCAGCCACAGTGCCAACGGCACCATCACGCATGCGAGGATCAGTTCCTGCCGAAAGGCTGCTTCGTGAACCCAGGCTGACTTTAAGCCTTTAAAAGAAAATCCGGTCGCACGAATAACGCGCCTGATGCCATGGTTATTGGCTGGTTTCATGTATTCCCCCAAATTTCCAAGCCCAATAGTCGGGCTCAAATATGGCCGAAGGCGACGCCTGTATGCTGAACGTTCAGCAACAGCGATGCTGGCCATAAAAAGGCGCCAGTATAATGCAGCCGCAGCGATAAGAACAGGTCGCCACAGGGACGTGTGTGGATGTTGTAGCGCTGATGTTGTAGCTCAGATGTGCAGCTCAGATGTGTAGCTCTGAAGTTATGGAAAGTTCTGTCGCCGCTGTTGGTCTTGTGCTGTGTAGCTCACTGCCCATGGGATATGGGCTATAACTTAAGCGTGTGTGAACAAGTCGCGCAGGGAGGCTGCGATGAAACCTGGGTTTTGGTTAAAGGGCTCGTCGCGCCTGGTAAATTCTGAAGGCGCTGATATGGCGCTCACTGTTGCCTTACGGATAATACAGGGTGTCTGCTGCGTTGTGCTCTTACTTTCCTTTCTGGGGCTGGTACCTTCGCTTGCTCACTCAGCCGTGGTAGTTACGGCCCGACATTCACTTCCGAATATAGAAACCGGTGCAAACCAACCGAACAGTTCGGCGCCGCTTGCGGGCTCACTGCAGCTCGCGTCCAGCAAGCCGTTACCCCCGGAGTCCGAGTTACCTCGATATCTGGTGAGCGAAAAACTGGATGGTGTCAGGGCTCGCTGGACCGGCCAAACGCTGGTCACCCGCTCTGGCAATTTAATCGCAGCGCCCATCTGGTTTACTGCAGCCTTGCCGGAAGATGTTCTCCTCGATGGCGAGTTGTGGGCCGGCAGAGGCCGTTTTGAGTGGTTGAGTGGATTGGTGCGTTCACGCGGTCGTGATGATGATTGGTATCAGGTGCAGTTGATGGTGTTTGACACACCCCAATCCGGGCTCGGATTTGCAGAACGTTACGAGTGGTTGAAAACTCGACTCACCGATAAAAATACGCCGCTCAAGCTCCTGGAACAAAGGCGCTTCCAACATCTCTCTGAGCTTAACGCCTATTTTCAAGCCGTCATTAAAAAAGGGGGCGAAGGCTTGATGCTGCATCGGGAAGATGCCGTTTACATCGATGGTCGCAATCCACTGCTTATCAAGCTCAAGCCTCTGAATGATACCGAAGGGCAGGTGATTGGTTACCGTCCGGGAAAAGGCCAATTTGAGGGCATGATGGGAGCGTTACAGCTGCGCCTTGTGGATGGCAGAGAGTTTTTCCTCGGCTCTGGATTCAGCCTCGAAGAGCGTCGTCATCCACCTGCCGTTGGCGATTGGGTCACTTTTCAATATCATGGGCTCACCGATAAAGGGCTTCCCAAGGGCGCGCGATTTCTGCGTGTTCGTCCGATGGAATGAACTCCCGCTGTTAAGAGACAAAGACATCCATGACCAACACACCCGGTTCGATTCTATTTGTATGTATGGGCAATATCTGCCGCTCTCCCAGTGCCGAAGCAGTATTTCGCCAGCGTGCCATCCGCGCAGGACTTGATTTGGTGATTGATTCTGCCGGCACCATAGGCTACCACCAGGGTGAGGCCCCGGACGTCCGCTCGGTAAAGGCTGGCGAAGCTCGGGGTTATGATTTCTCAGGGATGCGGGCCCGGCAAGTGAAGGACAGCGACTTCATGCACTTCGACCTGATTCTTGCCGCAGACAAGGATAACCTGGCAGAGCTCAAGCGCCGCTGTCCTGCTGAATTCAGCCACAAGCTGCGGCTCATATTAAGTTTTGGCGAGTCAGACGTTGAGGAAGTTCCCGATCCCTATTACGGCGGGCACGCAGGGTTTGAGCGTGTGCTAGACCTGCTGGAACACAGCAGTGATGCCATGATAGCTGCCATCAAGGCGTCGGAAAAGTAACATCAAAAAAGGGCCATCAGGCCCTTTTTTTGGTTTGAGTACATCGCTTAACGCCGGCACGGGTTGGCATGGGCGCTCAGGCTAACCCCTGGTTGCTTGGTACTTAGTTGTTATGGCGCTTACCAGAGCGGCGCAGCTTTTCGGCCGCCAGTTTCTCCTGACGCAGGGCTTCTTTCTCTGCAAGGACCCGCTCCACTTCGGCCTTTTCGATTTCTGCCATTTCGGGGGTTTCGAGACTCAGCAGCCCCAGTTTGCCGCTCCGGAATTCGTGCAGCAGCAGTTCGGCGGCTTTGTGAAGATCCACATAACCTCCGCTTCGCAGCGCTCCCCGTTTGCGGCCAATGTCTTCGAGCAATGCCACATCGTCATCGGACAGTTCATCGAGCTTATAACGTTCTTTCAGCTCAGCCGGATAAGCATCACGGAAAAAGGCCGCGGCGAAGAGCGCCACATCTTCATATTCCATGGCGGTGTCTTTGATGGCGCCGGTCACAGCCAGACGATAGCTGCTGGCCTCGTTGTCCACCTTGGGCCACAGAATGCCCGGCGTATCCGACAGCACAATACCGTTTTTGAGGTTAATGCGCTGCTGCGCCTTGGTGACCGCAGGCTCGTTACCTGTTTTGGCAATCACCCGTCCAGCCAGGGTATTGATGATGGTGGATTTTCCCACGTTGGGGATCCCCATAATCATGGTGCGAATGTCTTTATCGGCGCGGTCACGCTCGGGCACCAGCTTGCGCACAAGCTCAGGAATAACTGTTTTCAGATGACCGGGCTGCAAGGTGGTGACGGCCATGGCCTTCACCCCTTGTTCTTTTTCAAGGTGTGCAATCCAGGCCTCTGTGGTGGCCGGATCGGCAAGATCGCATTTGTTCAGCAGCTTAATACAGGGCTTGTCACCGCGAAGTTTGGCAACCATGGGGTTTTCGCTGGAATAGGGAATGCGTGCATCCAGTACCTCTATTACCAAATCGACCTGGGGCATGGCTTCGGCAATTTCCTTTTGTGCCTTGTGCATGTGTCCCGGATACCATTGAATCGCCATTGTTTAAATCCTGCTTGCCTCTGTCTTGGGGCGCATATTCTACCCGTATCCGCCATCAGGCACAAAAAAAGCGTCCCGAGGGACGCTTTTTGGTCATCATCAGATGACGCCAAGCTCGCGCAGACGCTCCATCAGGTAACTGTCGGCGGTATAGCGCTCTGACAGCACCACATCAGGGCGAGGGTGTAAAAACAGTGGCAGGGAAATCCGCGACTTGGTTTTGTCCATGCCTTCGGGATTGATTACCCGATGGGAGGTCGATGGGAAGTAACCGCCGGAGGCTTCCTGCAACATGTCGCCGATGTTGATGATAATGTTGCCAAAATCTGAAGGGACATCCAGCCATGTACCGTCTTTGGCTTTTACCTGCAGCCCGGGTTCATTGGCGGCAGGCAACACCGTAAGCAGGTTGATGTCTTCATGGGCTGCGGCGCGGATGGCTCCCGGCTCTTCATCACCCTTCATGGGTGGATAGTGCAGCACACGCAGCAGGGTTTTGTGGCTGCCATCTATCATGTTTGGGAGTGGCTCGGTAAACAGAGCCTTCACCTCATCCGGGCTGTGAGCTTCAACCCAGGACAACAATTCAGCGGCCAACTGATTGGCGTGGTCATAGTAGGCGAGAATGTTGGCCCTGAGGCTATCGGGGATACGACCCCAAGGGTAAACGTGGTAGTACTCTTTTATGTCTTTTACACTGTGACCCTTGGCGGTTTCCGACACATCGGCCGGGAAAAATCCATCCTGGGTTTCCGGATTGAAACGAAACTCATCCTTGGCATCACTCTGGAAGAATTCGTACCAATCTTTGTAAATGGCTTCGACCAAAGATTGCTGAATAGGGTGGTTTGACAGCACGCCAAAGCCGGTATCCCGCAATGATTGAACGAATTGTGCTGCCGCGTCCGGCGAGCGGTAATCAATAGTTTCCAATTTCATGTTATGTTTTCTTTTTGTTGTGGTTTAACCCCGGGCGAGAGTCTAGTCGGGGGCGTAGCAGAGTGCAAACTCTGTGTTCGCTTTGGCGTAAAAAAGTACCGGTGGGATCCCCGGTGTAATATAAGGCTGAAAACCCGGGTCAGCTCAGGATGAGTTTCTTTAGCCGTTGGAGTTGCAATGAGAACGCTGAACGAATTTGAACGTTACGTAATCGAAGATAAGGGGACAGAGCGCCCCTTCAGTGGCGAGTATTATCTGCATAATGCCGAAGGCGTTTACTGTTGCAGGAAATGCGATGCGCCGCTGTATTTGTCAGAACACAAGTTCCAAGCCCATTGCGGCTGGCCCGCCTTTGATGATGAAATTGCCGGCGCTGTGGCAAGGCATACGGATGCAGACGGTCGCAGGGTGGAAATAGTCTGTGCATCCTGTGGCGGCCATTTGGGGCATGTGTTTGAGGGCGAGTATCTTACCGAGAAAAACCTGAGACACTGCGTTAACTCGGTGTCCATGGTGTTCAAGAGCCGGGAAGAGATGGAAATGGGACAGGAAACCATGAGTGTGAATCGCCCCGCTGCGAATGCCTATGCCACCTTTGGTGCCGGTTGTTTTTGGTGTGTTGAAGCCATCTTTTTGGCATTGAAAGGCGTTGTCAGCGTCGAACCTGGCTACGCAGGTGGCCGTGCTGCCGATGCCAATTACCAAAGAGTGTGCGACGGTGATACCGGTCATGCGGAAGTCGTCCATATAGAGTATCAACCTGAAGAAGTGAGCTTTGAGACTCTGCTGGAGGTCTTCTTTCAAAGTCACGATCCCACCACCCTTAACCGTCAGGGTAATGATGTGGGAACCCAGTATCGTTCGGCGATATTTGCCCATAACGAACAGCAGGCCGAGGCGGCAACCAAGGCGATAGATGCATTGACCGAGGAGGGGGCGTTCGACAGCCCCATAGTGACCGAAGTGGTGGCCTTTGATGAGTTCTATCCCGCCGAAGACTATCACCATGATTATTTTGCCCGTAACGGCGAGCAGAGGTACTGTGCCCTGGTGGTAAAACCCAAGGTCGAAAAATTCAAAAAGGCCTTTGCCTCGCTGCTGAAATAGCCTCATCAGTGAAATCATCGGTCTGAAATAAAAAAGCGGCCCCAGGGCCGCTTTTTTATTGGGTGTAAAACCCCATTAATCCAGCTTGTCGTCGGCCACCCGGTAGTGGGGGTCTTCCATCAGATTCACTTCCACCAGATCTCCGGCCTTGGCAAGAAGTGCCTTGCAGTCTTCGCTGAGGTGCACCAGATGCAGGGTCTTGCCCAGAGCATTGTAACGCTCGGCCAGGGTGTCTATGGCATCCAGTGCGGAGTGATCGGCAACCCGTGACTGACCAAAGTCCACGATCACGTCTTTGGGATCGTTGGCGGCATCGAAAAGCTCAAGGAAGTGAGACACTGAACCAAAAAACAGCGGGCCGCTCAATTGATACACCTTACTGCCGTTGGCATTGACAACCGTTCGGGCGCTGATGTGCTTGGCGTGTTCCCAGGCAAATACCAGCGCAGAAACAATCACACCCACAAATACGGCTACCGCCAAATCGGTAAACACGGTCACAGTGGTCACCAGCACAATCACAAACGCATCGTGCTTTGGCACCTTGCGCATCACTTTAAAGCTCGCCCACTCGAAAGTGCCAAGCACTACCATAAACATCACACCGACCAGTGCCGCCAGTGGGATAATTTCAATAAAGGCTGCGCCAAAGAGAATAAAGGCCAGCAGCGCCAGTGCGGCGGTGATCCCGGACAGGCGGCCACGACCACCGGAGTTGATGTTAATCATCGACTGACCAATCATGGCACAGCCGCCCATGGCACCGAAAAAGCCGCTGGTGATGTTACCCACGCCCTGACCGACACATTCTTTGTTGCCGCGGCCACGGGTGCCTGTCATTTCATCCAGCACTGTCAGGGTCAGCAGCGACTCAATCAGGCCGACAGCGGCCAGAATGACAGAGTAGGGCAGGATGATTTGCAGGGTTTCCCAGGTAAAGGGTACTTGGGGAATGGCGAAGGTCGGCAGGGTACCTGCGATAGTGGCATTGTCATCGCCACTCATGGTTTTAAGGAAATCGACCACGGTGCGGGTATCGAGCTCAAAAAACACCACCAGACCTGTCACAGTCAGAATAGCTGCCAGTGAGGATGGAATGGCGGTGGTGATTTTGGGCAGGAAATGAATAATGGCCATGGTGAGCGCCACCAGCCCCAGCATCAGGTACAGGCCCTCACCAGAAAGCCAGGTCAGCTCGCCATTATCGCCGGGCACCTTGAATTGCCCCAGCTGCGCCAGGAAAATCACAATCGCCAAACCATTCACAAAGCCAATCATCACGGGATAGGGCACGATGCGAATAAATTTACCCAGCTTGAATATCCCTGCGGCAACCTGCAGCAAACCGGCTAATACCACGGCGGCAAACAGATACTGCACCCCGTGGGTGGCAACCAGCGCCACCATCACCACGGCCATGGCGCCTGTCGCGCCTGAAATCATGCCGGGTCGGCCACCAATCACGGCAGTCACCAGCCCCATAATAAAGGCGGCATAGAGGCCAACCATGGGTTCAACCCCGGCCACAAAGGCAAAGGCAACGGCTTCCGGCACCAGGGCCAGTGCCACGGTCAGGCCAGACAGGAGGTCCGCCTTATGGCTGGCGGTTTTATGGCGAATTAACTCAAACATGAGACCTCTGAAACGAGTTTGTGATGGCGTTAACAAATAA
Source organism: Shewanella sp. FJAT-52076 (assembly GCF_019457455.1). Taxonomy (NCBI): domain Bacteria; kingdom Pseudomonadati; phylum Pseudomonadota; class Gammaproteobacteria; order Alteromonadales; family Shewanellaceae; genus Shewanella; species Shewanella sp. FJAT-52076. Next base: position 2,388,078 of record NZ_CP080415.1, on the reverse strand, counting down.
AGCCGCGCAGTCTAGCAAATTTCACTCCGGGTTAGAACCCGAAATTAGCCTGGGGTCGGACGATGTATTCGCCTAAATCTGACAGCATACCCAATTAAAAAGCCGCGCATTTGCGCGGCTTTTTACTCTCAACGTTAGCTTAACTGCTTACGGGCGGGCCATATCTGAGCCGGCACTGTTACTGCTTTGCACCTTGGCGCTGCTGGCCTCAGCACTGGCAGCTTCGTACTCACGTCCCTTTGGCGTAGCAACCTGTTCGCGGGCTTCAATGCTTGGCTTGGTCATTTCTGAACTTACCATGCTTCCGAAACGGCTGCCTGCTGGGCGGGCTGGAGCGGCTGCGGCATTGGTCACTGCAATATCAGTAGCGACTTCTGCGGCAGGTTTTTCAACCGGTTTGGTGCGGGCTGGCATCACTGCGGCTGGCTTGGCCATCGGGGCAGTTGAAGTCACTTTTTCCGCCGCTTTGGGTTCAGCAGCTTTAGCTTCTTCAGCCTTGGTTTCAACAGCTTTGCTTTCTACTGTCGCCGCCGACGCTTGCGCAGCGGCTTCAACTACCGCGGCTTCAACAACAGGGGCTGCAGCTGGAGTAACCTCCACCACTGCCTCTGCTGGTGTGTCAACGGCTACGGCTTCGGCAACGGGCGCTTCTGCTTTAGGAGTATCGTTAACGACAACCACATCAGCAGTTTCTTCGGCCTTCTCGAGCACGCTTTCCTGAGTAACGACTTCAGAAGCTGCAGTTTCTACTGCAACAAGGTCCTGAGGTGCAGTGGCAGGAGCGTCGGCAGCAACAACATCGGCCTGTGGCAGGTCCAATTCAGCCTGAGCCAATTCGGGCTGAACCAGTTCACCACCTTCGGCGCCGGTTTGCTGCTCTTGCTCATCACGGCGACGGCGTTGGCCGGCAGCGCGCAAATGACGTGGGCTGCGGCGACTGCGACGCTGACCGTCACGGCCATCACGGCGTGGCTTGTCGTCGCTGTCAGTGTCGTCCTGGGCGTCGTCAGCGGCTTGAGCGTCTGGATCCAGCATGTCGGTTACTGCTGTGTTCACGTCACTCACAGCTTCAGCAACAGGAGTGGCGACCACTTCAGTGGCGGCAACTGCTGCGTTTTTGCTGTCAGCGGTTTCTGTGACGTCCAGTTCGGTTTCAGCGGCTTTTTCTTCCACTTTTGGCTTGCGAGGCTGACGACGGCTGCGGGTTTGCTTATCGTCTGACTTTTCTTTGGCCACAACCTGGGCTTGCTCAACGGCAGTATCCTCAGCGGATTCCTGCGCGTTAACGGCGTCCAGATTTTCCTGGGTAGCACCATCATCCAAACGCACTTTGCGGCGCATGTTACGGCGCTGACGACGCTCACGCACGGCTTCCTGCTTTGGCTCTGCCGCGTCATCGGCCGCTTCAACAGTTTCTGGCTTTTCACGCTTGGGCGCACGCTCACGCTTGGGTCTTTCTTCACGTGGCTTATCACTCTTGTCACGCAGCTGTTTGTCGTCGGCCTGCTCTGGCTTGTTACGGCCACGACGGCTGTCAGAGCTGCGACGTTTGTCACCCTCTTCACGACGACTGTCATCACGGCGGCTATCGGCACTGCGACCTTCCTGGCGGCCATCATCACGACGGTTGTCGTTGCGACGGTTACGACCACGGTTGTTTTGCTGACGGCCATTGCGGGCAGGGGCCTTCTTCTCTTCGGTTTCGGTGTTGTCACCGCCAAAGAGTGAACCTATGGCTGCAAACAGACGACTGAAGAAACCGGGCTTGGCTTCGCTGGCTGCTTTTACAGGTTTGGCTTCTACCTTGGGCGCTGCGGCTGGCGGTGACTCCAATGGGGCAGAGAAACCTTTAAGTACAGGCTCAGGGGCCTGGGCGCGCTCCAGTTTACGAGGCTCATACAACTTGGCTTCAGGCTTTTCAACGCGCTTGTAGCTGGCTTCTTCGATTTCATCGTCCTGACGATGACGAATAACCTTGTACTCCGGGGTCATCATGTGCGGATCCGGGATCACGTACACTTCAACCTCGTGGCGCTGCTCGATGATACGAATGGCTTTACGCTTTTCGTTGAGCAGGAACGCAGCAACGTCCACAGGTACTATGGCTTCAACCTGCGATGTGTTGTCCTTGATGGCTTCTTCTTCCATCAGACGCAGGATAGACAACGCCAGAGATTCGGTACCGCGAATAGTGCCCTGACCATGACAGCGTGGGCAAATATGTGCGGCTGATTCTTCCAAAGATGGACGCAGACGCTGACGGGACATTTCCATCAGACCAAAGCGGCTGATTCGGCCCAGTTGCACTCGGGCGCGGTCCTGATGTACGGCATCACGCAGACGGTTTTCCACTTCACGCTGATGGCGCACAGGCGTCATATCGATAAAGTCGATAACAATCAAACCGCCGAGGTCGCGCAGGCGCAGTTGGCGGGCGATTTCGTCGGCCGCTTCCAGGTTGGTGTTCAGTGCAGTTTCTTCGATATCGCCGCCCTTGGTGGCTCGGGCTGAGTTGATATCGATTGAGGTCATGGCTTCGGTGGGGTCGATAACGATAGAACCACCGGATGGCAGACGCACTTCGCGCTGGAATGCAGATTCGATTTGAGACTCAATCTGATAGTGGGTGAACAGCGGCACTTCGGCCTTGTACTGCTTCACACGCTCAACAAAGTCAGGACGAACGGTGGCTATGTGCTGCTTGGCCTGTTCGAAAATCTTTGGGTGATCAATCAGGATTTCGCCCACATCGCGGCGCAGGTAATCGCGAATGGCGCGCACGATAACGTTGCTTTCCTGATGGATCAGCATGGGGCCTGGGCCACTCTCAGAGGCTTCCTTGATGGCATCCCAGTGGCGCAGCAGCACTTTAAGGTCCCATTGCAGCTCGGCGGCATCTTTACCCACACCGGCGGTACGCACGATAAGGCCCATGCCGTTAGGGACTTCCAAATCGGCCATGGCCTCTTTGAGTTCAGTGCGCTCATCGCCCTCGATACGGCGGGAAATACCACCGGCGCGTGGGTTATTGGGCATCAGAACCAAATAAGAGCCTGCCAGGCTGATAAAGGTGGTCAGGGCAGCGCCCTTGTTGCCACGTTCTTCTTTATCAATCTGAACGATCACTTCCTGACCTTCGCTTACCACCTCTTTGATATTGGGGCGGCCCTGGAAAGAGTAACCTTTCGGGAAGTATTCGCGGGCAATTTCCTTGAGTGGCAGGAAGCCATGACGCTCGGCGCCGTAATCAACGAAGGCGGCTTCGAGAGAGGGTTCTACGCGGGTAATTTTACCTTTGTAAATGTTGGCTTTTTTCTGTTCGTGTCCTGGACTTTCGATATCCAGATCATAGAGTTGTTGCCCATCTACAAGGGCAACGCGCAACTCTTCAGATTGAGTTGCGTTGATTAGCATACGTTTCATGGTGACGTCATTCTTCTTTAAATGGGTCACCGGAGAAAAGTCGGTGCATTCCGGGCCTGATCTCAGATCACTGTGCCTCACGGCAGGTCATCAGGCATGGTTCAGCGCATTGCTGTTAGACGCAATCTCTGCGTGTCGCTTCCGATTTATGGCTTATTTTTCAATAAATACAAAAACAAGGAATTCGTTGTTAAACGTCAACCAACCCCATAAATTCTCTTAAATACTTCCGTGAATGCCTAAACCGACTAAATTTATCCGGTGACTGGGTTCAGTCTACAAATTCGATTCAGGGAGTGTTTTCCACAAGAAACCAAGAAAAGTGGCGGTATATTGGATTTAACCTGTCGTTATTGCCGTAACATCAGCTTTCACTTCGACAAAGGTTTGCAACTCAATGAATTGCGATCCTTCAACCTTCAATTTTACTCTGGTGGAAACACCGAGCGGACGACGGTTTTGTGAACACTTTATCCACGGTTAATCCCCGTCCGCGAATGGAATATAGCAACAATCAAAAATTTCGGCAATGTAAAGCCACATTCGAGTTGAGATTGTTGTACAATGCGCATCGTTTTCACCAGATGTTTTGCCATGAATAAAGAAACAGTTTCAACCCAGGTTCAATTGATCAGCATCGATGAAGACGGTGCCGGTCAGCGCATTGATAATTTCCTGCTCGCCAAGCTCAAGGGTGTACCCAAGAGCATGATCTATCGCATCGTCCGTAAGGGCGAGGTGAGGGTTAACAAGAAGCGAATTAAGCCCGAATACAAGCTGGCAGCCGGTGATGAGGTGCGTGTACCACCTGTGCGTGTAGCCGAAAAAGACTACCGTACAGCGCCTTCTGCCAACCTCAATCGTGTCGCTCAACTTGAAGACCGTATTCTGTTTGAAGACAAACAGATTATCGTGCTGAATAAACCAGCTGGCATCGCCGTTCATGGCGGCAGTGGGGTGGACTACGGTGTGATCGAGTCGCTCAGGAGCCTGAGACCCACCTGCAAGTTTCTGGAACTGGTACATCGTCTCGATCGCGACACCAGCGGTGTGCTGCTGATAGCCAAAAAGCGGATGGCCCTTAGGCACCTGCACGATCAGCTCAGAAATAAGCAGATGCAAAAGGTGTATCAGGCGCTGGTGCGTGGTCAGTGGCAGGAGCATGACAGGGTAGTTAAAGCGCCGCTGCTCAAAATTACCCTCAAATCCGGTGAGCGCATTGTGCGGGTGAACAGCGAAGGCAAACCCAGCGAGACCCGTTTCCGGGTGTTGCGCCGTTTTGACGAAGCAAGCCTGGTGGAAGCAAGCCCTGTAACAGGTCGTACCCATCAAATTCGCGTGCATTGCCAGTACCAGGGGCATCCTATTGCCTGTGATGACAAATACAGCGAGCAAAAATTTGATGACGCCATGCGTGCCAAGGGACTGCAGCGTTTATTTTTGCATGCGGCGCAGCTCACCTTTACCCATCCGGAGTCTGAAACCCAGATGACGGTTCAGGCACCGCTGGACGCCGATTTGACGGCCGTGCTGGATGCGCTGGAGCAAAAAGGCTGATGCAAAGATTCGACCTGATTATCTTTGACTGGGATGGCACCCTGATGGATTCCATCAGCAAGATAGTCGATTGTATGCAGGCACTGGCCCGGGAGCTTTCCATCGCCGTGCCAACCGAAAAGGCCGTTCGGGACGTGATTGGTCTTTCAATGCCTGAAGCCATGCGCGCCCTGTTTCCCGACGAAACCGAGGCAACACGATCTGGTTGGATAAACAGGTATAAGGCCCATTACCAAATTTTTAATGCCACTCCGAGCCCGTTATTTGAAGGGGTGCCTGAACTCTTGACGTCATTGCAGGGGGCATCCCGCAAACTTGCCATTGCCACAGGCAAGGGTAGGGAAGGGTTAAACCGTATTTTGGATGAGACCCGTCTTGGGGAATTTTTCCACGCTTCCCGCTGCGCCGATGAAACCCAGAGCAAACCCCACCCGCAAATGCTGCACGAATTGTTGGCAGAACTTGATGTCAGTCCCGAACGTGCGGTGATGATTGGTGATTCAGCATTTGATTTACAGATGGCAAATAACGCCGGCGTCGCGGCCATCGGTGTGGATTACGGCACGCACGACAGAGATACACTGCTGAGTGTTTCGCCCCTTGCTGTTGTGTCTCATCCGCTGGAAATATTGCACCACTTGCGCTAATGACAACACCTGCTTAATCGCAGGTGTTGTACATTCTCTGAATTGGCAAACACAGCATTTATTATGTACTCGATGCCTGCATACATGCGTTCACTTTGTCACTTAATACCCTGATATATGCCCTCGTCGCCGACTGATTGTGCCTATTAGCTTCAGTCAGGCAATTGCGGCGGCTGTTGCGCTGAGCGCCTGATATCGTCTCAAACTCATTGCCCAGGGGTAGCGCCCGTGAGTACACAGAGCCCGGATTGTTTGAGTAAGTCCATCAATGCAATCAGGGGCAAGCCAACCAAAGTATTGGGGTCGCGACCTTCGAGGCGCTTAAACAGGCAAATCCCCAATCCTTCAGATTTGAAGCTGCCAGCACACCATAGGGGTTGCTCTTTTCTTACGTATTGCACTATTTCGTCATCGCTGAGGTCACGAAAGTGCACGGTAAAAGGCTCTACCAGCGACAGGGTAGTGTCCTTTTCAACATCGTGCAGGGCGAGCGCCGTATAAAATACAATGCTTTTGCCGCGCTGCGCTTTGAGCTGGCTAATGGCATTTTCTTCGCTCAGCGGTTTGCCAACAATCTTGTCGTCAACAACTGCAACCTGATCAGAACCGATAATGAGTGCATTGGTCGGCACGTTGCATGCCAGGGCTTTGGCCTTGGCAATGGCAAGCCGCTCGGTTAGCGCGATGGCGGATTCCCCAGGCAGCGGCGTTTCATCGGTGTGCGGCGCCAGGGCTTGAAATGGCAAGCCCAGCTTTTCCAGCAGCGCTGCCCGAAAAGGTGAGGTAGAGGCGAGAATTAAGGGTCGCATTGGATATTGGCCTTTTAGGTATGAACGGTGAACCGGGGATTTTAAACCGAATGCAACTAACCTGAAGTTTACCTTCCTTGTTAACCGCAATCGCCATTCTGTGGCTTAAGGGTCAAAACTCAGGTTGATGAACTATGCTTCGGTGAGTATTGGCGAACCTGTTGAAATTGGGTTTTATCGACTGCGACATTGTCCTTGGCCCACCGCCGATTGGCAAGTCACGATGTATTTTTGATAGGGGGCTACAATCGCTTTTATTTTAGGCGACCGGCGCTTGTGTGCCCGAGGGTGCTTGGGTAGAATTTTGCCTCGGTCAATTTCATTGCCGGAGCAGGAGTGAACCCCAGATCCCACGCAGGGCATTTGGGCTAAAATTCCTTTGACTCCGGCGTGTTGAAGCTATAATATGCGCGCCTTATGCAAACAGTAAAGATACCGGTTTCTATCGATCCGATCCGCGCCGCGTCAAATCGCCTGAGTTATCAGGGGATTGTGCCTGGCAAGGTGTTAAAACGATTGAGAGAATTGACAGCCGGCGACTGTTCCGATGTGACAGTGTCGTTGGAATGTGGTGTTGATTTACAGGGGATAGTCTACCTGAAAGGGACGGCTGTGACGGAGCTCACTCTGTTATGTCAACGTTGCATGGCACTTTATACCACTGAGGTTACGGTCGACTTTTGCTTCAGTCCTTGCAGGACAGAGGCGGAAATCGATGAGCTCCCGGATGCGTATGACCCTATTGAGTGCGATGAAATTGGCGAGATACGTCTGCAGCAACTGGTCGAAGACGAGTTGATTTTGGCAATGCCTTTGATCCCGGCGCATCAAAATATTGATTGCAACCTGGGTTCCCAGGACATAGTCGTAGGCGAGATTGAAGCCGCTCAAGAGGAGCGTCCAAATCCGTTTGCAGTGTTAGAAAAACTGAAGAGCAAGTAATCCAGGAGACAGACAAATGGCTGTACAACAGAACAAAAAATCTCGTTCAAAGCGCGGTATGCGCCGTTCACATGACGCTCTGAGCACTGCTCAGCTGTCAGTAGACGCTACCAGCGGTGAACTGCATCTGCGTCACAATGTGACCGCTGATGGTTACTACCGTGGTAAGAAGGTTATCAACAAGTAATTGTTGGCCTTCCTATGACGAATCTGACGCTTGCGTTAGATGCGATGGGGGGCGATCACGGCCCCCAAGTCACGGTGCCTGCGGCTTTGCAGGCACTTCGACTACACCCAAAGCTCTCCCTCCTGCTCGTCGGTGACGAGATTCAAATATCCCCGTATCTCTGTGCCGCAGAGATAGACGTTCGCGACAGAATCACCATTGTGCATACCACTGAAGTGGTGCGTATGGACGATAAGCCCGCAACTGCGCTCAGACAAGCTAAAAACAGTTCCATGCGACTGGCCATTGAACAGGTCCGTGATGGCAAGGCTGACGGCTGTGTCAGTGCCGGTAACACTGGCGCGCTGATGGCTATGGCCAAGGTACTGCTTAAGATGTTGCCCGGTGTCGATAGGCCTGCGTTGGTCAGCTGTTTGCCGGCTATCAATGGTAAACCGGTTTATCTGTTGGATCTCGGGGCCAACATTCAGTGCGACTACGATACCTTGTTCCAATTTGCGGTGATGGGCTCTGTGCTCAGTGAAGCGGTTGATAAGATTGCCCGTCCCAAGGTCGCGCTGCTGAATGTGGGCATTGAAGAATGCAAGGGCAATGGCGATGTGCAGCAGGCTGCACAATTACTGCTCCATACTCCCCAGCTCAACTACGCCGGCTTTATTGAAGGCGATGAAATCTACAGTGGAAAAGTGGATGTCATCGTTTGTGACGGCTTTGTGGGCAACATCACACTCAAAACCTCAGAAGGCATTGCCAGACTGCTGGTTCATCAATTAAAACAAGGCCTGGCCAAAGGCTTTATGGTTCGAATACTTGCGCGACTGCTCGCGCCCCGCATTCAGAAAGTACTCAACCAGATGAACCCCGACCACTATAACGGAGCAAGTCTGTTAGGATTGCGCGCAGTAGTAGTGAAAAGCCACGGTAATGCAGACGAACACGCCTATATACAAGCAATTAGTCTTGCCTACACCGAGGCAAAACGTCGACTGCCAGAGATGATTAAAGATCGTCTCGAGTCGATTCTTTTAGATATCAATAGCTGATTTCTCCTTAAACTATGCATACAAAAATTCTTGGAACTGGCAGTTACCTGCCGGCTCAGGTGCGTAGCAATCTCGATCTGGAAAAAATGGTGGATACCAGTGACCAGTGGATTGTTGAACGCACAGGTATTTCGGAACGCCGCATCGCTGCCATGGACGAGACTGTTTCTACCATGGGTTACCAGGCCGCATTGAAAGCCCTCGAGATGGCGGGTATTCAAGCTCAAGAGCTGGATATGATCATTTGTGGCACCACCAGTGCCGCTAATGCATTTCCCGCTGCAGCCTGTGAAGTTCAGGCACTATTGGGTGTGCACACTATTCCAGCGTTTGATGTCGCAGCTGCCTGCTCTGGCTTCGTTTATGCCCTGTCGGTGGCCGATCAGTTTGTTAAAACCGGCGCTGCCAAAAAGGTGCTGGTGATCGGTGCCGATGTGCTCTCTCGTCTGTGTGAACCCGAAGACCGCACCACCATTATTCTCTTTGGTGATGGCGCCGGTGCTGCCGTTGTGGGTGCCAGCGAAGAGCCTGGGATCATCAATACCCATATCTATGCCGATGGCCGTCAGGGCGATCTGCTCAAATGTGCTTTCCCGCCACGCCTGGGTGAATCTTCAGAAGCCGTGGGCTTTATGCAGATGAAGGGCAACGATGTGTTCAAAGTTGCAGTGACTCAGCTGTCTCATGTCGTGGAAGAAACCCTGCGCCTCAATAACGTGGACAAGTCAGACATTGATTGGCTGGTACCTCACCAGGCGAATTTCCGCATCATCAACGCCACAGCCAAGAAGCTCGACATGAGTCTGGATAAAGTGGTGCTGACGCTGGCTAAACACGGTAACACCTCTGCTGCTTCTGTGCCGATTGCACTGGATGAAGCTGTGCGCGATGGCCGTATTCAGCGCGGACAATTGCTGCTTTTGGAAGCCTTTGGTGCCGGTTTTGCCTGGGGTAGTGCGCTGGTGCGCTTCTAATTTCCCCGGGAATTCTGCTAGGCTTTTTACGCTTTTACTCAAAAAGGTTTAATAACAATGGATAAATTTGCCTTTGTATTTCCAGGGCAGGGCTCGCAGGCCGTTGGCATGCTGGCCGAACTTGCTGCCGATTTTCCTGTGGTAACAGAAACATTTGCCGAGGCGAGTGCCGCGCTTGGTTACGATCTGTGGGCGCTGGTGCAGGATGGCCCCGCCGAGCAGCTCAATCAAACTCAAAAAACTCAGCCTGCGCTGCTGACCGCCAGTGTCGCCATTTGGCGCGCCTATCAGGCAAGCGGCAAGCCACAGCCTGCTGTGCTCGCAGGCCACAGCCTGGGCGAATACTCGGCGTTGGTGTGTGCCGGTGTTATTCCATTTACCGATGCAGTGAAGTTGGTTGAGCTGCGTGGCCAACTGATGCAGGCCGCCGTGCCGGAAGGCACAGGCGCCATGTACGCCATTATCGGATTGGATAACGACGCCATTGCCAATGCCTGTGAAGAATCCGCCCAAGACGAAGTGGTGAGTCCGGTTAACTTTAATAGCCCTGGCCAGGTGGTGATTGCCGGTAATAAAGATGCCGTTGAGCGCGCCGCCGCAGCCTGTAAGGCTGCCGGTGCCAAAATGGCCGTGGCACTGCCTGTGAGCGTGCCTTCCCACTGCAGCCTGATGAAAGGTGCTGCCGATAAACTCGCCGAGGCGCTTGCAGCTATCGATTTCAGTGCCCCTGCCATTCCGGTTATCAATAATGTGGATGTTGAGGCGCCAACCGACGTTGCCGCTATTCGCGATGCACTGGTGCGTCAGCTGTATTGCCCGGTTCGCTGGACCGAGACAGTAGAAGCCATGGCTGCCAATGGTATTACTCATCTGGTGGAGTGTGGCCCGGGCAAGGTGCTGACTGGTCTTGCCAAACGCATCAATAAATCTGTTTCAGCACAAGCGGTTAATGACGTAGCAAGCTTTGCTGCGCTGACCGAATAAAGGAGTTTTCCATGTCTGTATCTTTGGATCTGACCGGCAAGGTAGCCCTGGTTACCGGCGCCAGCCGCGGTATCGGTAAAGCCATCGCACTGACCCTGGCCGACGCCGGCGCCACGGTAGTGGGTACTGCCACCAGCGAGAAGGGCGCCGCTGCCATTTCCGATTATCTTGGTGACAAGGGCTTTGGTCTGGTACTTAACGTTACCAGCAGCGAATCCGTTGCCGAAATGTATACCGCGATCAAAGAAAAAGCAGGAGATGTTGATATTCTGGTCAACAATGCCGGTATCACCCGTGACAACCTGCTGATGCGCATGAAAGACGAAGAGTGGGAAGAAATCATCGACACCAACCTCACGTCTTTGTACCGCCTGTCCAAGCCGGTAATGCGCAGCATGATGAAAAAGCGTCATGGCCGTATCATCAGCATAGGTTCAGTGGTTGGCACCATGGGTAATGCCGGTCAGGTAAACTACTCAGCTGCTAAAGCCGGTTTGATTGGATTTACAAAATCTCTCGCCAGAGAGGTTGCATCTCGTCAAATTACGGTTAATGCTATTGCTCCTGGATTTATCCAGACAGACATGACCGACGAGCTGACGCCTGAGCAGCAGCAAGGCATCATGTCGCAGGTGCCGATGGAAAGATTAGGGCAGGCGCAGGAAATTGCTAATGCCGTCCTGTTCTTGGCCTCGGACGCTGCCGCTTACATCACGGGTGAAACCCTGCATGTAAACGGTGGAATGTACATGGTTTAAGGGCGAATGGCAGGGAACTGTCGCGTTTGGGTAGTTAGCTGCTGATAAGATTTGGTTTTGTGGTTAGACCACAAAATCGGGGCTTGCAATGTCAGCCAGATCGAATAAACTACTCGCAATCTTACGCAAGTGCGTAATTTGAATAGGAAAGAAAACTAATGAGCAACATCGAAGAACGTGTAAAGAAAATCATCGTTGAGCAACTGGGCGTTAAAGAAGAAGACGTTAAGCCATCTGCCTCTTTCGTAGACGATCTGGGTGCCGATTCTCTTGACACTGTTGAGTTGGTAATGGCTCTGGAAGAAGAGTTTGACACCGAGATCCCTGATGAAGAAGCCGAGAAGATCACCACTGTTCAGGCAGCGATCGACTACGTTTCCAAGAATCAGTAATACTGAATTCCAGAAAACAGGCGGCTAATTAGGCCGCCTGTTTTTGTTTGGGCGCCGGAATTTTCCGCTGGTTGTACCAGCCTCCTTTTGGATTGCCACCTGGCACAATCCGGCGCAATTTGGGCTTCTAGCCTCAAATACAGTTATGAAAGGTGACTCCTGTGACAAAACGTCGCGTAGTGATAACCGGTCTGGGACTGGTAACCCCGGTCGGTAATGATGTTGATTCCACCTGGAAGGCCTTGCTTGCCGGTCAGAGTGGTGTGGCGCCCATCACCAAGTTTGACGCCAGTGAATTTGCGACCCGCTTCAGCGCGTCGGTTAAAGATTTTGACGTTGAGCAATATCTGTCCAAAAAAGACGCCCGCAAAATGGATCTCTTTATCCAGTACGGCATGGCCGCGGGTATTCAGGCCATTCGCGATGCCGGCCTCGATATGGATAAAGAAGACCCGACCCGCGTGGGTACCGCCATCGGAGCCGGTATGGGCGGTATGTGGCTGATTGAAGCCGGTCACTCGGCGCTCATGGCCGGTGGCCCCCGCAAGATTTCTCCCTTCTTCGTGCCCAGCACCATCATCAACATGATTGCAGGTCACCTGTCCATCATGTACGGCATGCGCGGCCCCAACTTTGCTGTGACCACTGCCTGTACCACGGGTGTACACAACATAGGTTTCGCCGCCCGCTCTATCGCCTATGGCGATGCCGACGTCATGGTAGCCGGTGGCGCCGAAGACGTGACCTGTCCGCTGGGCGTGGGTGGCTTTAATGCCGCCAAGGCACTGTCGACCCGCAATGACAACCCACAAGCGGCCAGCCGCCCATGGGATCGTGACCGCGATGGTTTTGTGATTGGTGACGGCGCCGGCGTACTGGTGATGGAAGAGTACGAACACGCCAAGGCCCGCGGCGCCAAGATTTACGCCGAACTGGTTGGTTTTGGTATGAGCGGTGACGCTTTCCACATGACCTCGCCTCCGGAAGATGGCGCCGGTGCTGCGCTGGCCATGACCAATGCCCTCAAAGACAGTGGTCTCTCGCTGGAGTCAATTGGTTACATCAATGCCCACGGCACCTCGACTCCAGCCGGTGACAAGGCCGAAGCCGCTGCGGTGAAGTCGGTATTTGGCGATCACGCTTACAAGCTGATGGTCAGCTCAACCAAGTCCATGACCGGCCACTTGCTGGGCGCTGCCGGTGCGGTGGAAGCCATTTTCACCATTCTGGCGCTGAAGGACGGCGCTGTGCCGCCAACCATCAACCTGGATAACCCGGATGAGGGCTGCGATCTCGATTTCGTGCCCCACGAGGCGCGTCAGACCAGCTTCGAGTATGCCCTGTGTAACTCCTTCGGTTTCGGTGGTACCAACGGCTCATTGCTGCTGAAAAAGATGTGACCAGGCAGTTTCACTGGCTGATAAAGGCGCTGGGACATATCGTTCCGGCGCCTTTTCTTTTTGTCGGTGCATTCACGCGCTTACGCTTTTGGCGTAAGCTTAAATCACTTTAACAAGATAGGGTTACACCATGGCCGGACAAGACAGGCACCTGACCTTACGTTTTCTCGCAGAGCCCGCCGATGTGAATTTCGGTGGCAAGGTTCACGGCGGCGCCGTGATGAAGTGGATTGACCTTGCAGCATACGCCTGCGCGGCAGGTTGGAGCGGCAAGTATTGCATCACCGCCTATGCCGGTGGCATTCGTTTCGTCAAACCCATCCATGTAGGTAATATCGTCGAGGTGAGTGCCAAGGTCATTTACACTGGCAACAGCTCGATGCATATCGGCATTGATGTGCGGGCCGGGGATCCCAAGGTGTCTGAGCGTCAGCTCACAACCCATTGCATTGTGATCATGGTGGCGGTGGATGATGCCGGTAACCCAACCCCCGTGCCAGAGTGGGTGCCGCAAACCGAGGAAGACAAGGCACTGCGGGACTCGGCTATCCGGCTGATGGAAATGCGCAAAAAAATCGGTAGCGAAATGGCTGCCCACGTCACACCCTGAACTTTGTCTGTCTTTAGCCTGGGTGCGGACCCCGCGCTCAGGTTACGCTCACATAAACAACCATAAGCCCGTAAAAGGGCACAGCGCCTATGTCTGAAACCACCTATTACCTTGCCCTCGATTACGGCACTCAAAGCACCCGTGCGCTGGTGTTTGACCGCCGCGGCAATCCCATTGCCATTGCGGCCGTTGCCAATGAAAACTGTAAGGCCGGACAAGCAGCTAAAGTCGCAGTTCAGAATGGCGACTACTGCTACGGTCAACTGGTGTCGGCCTGTCGCAAGCTCTTCGCCGAACACAGCTTGAGCCCAGAGCAAATCGTTGCTGTTACTCTGACCACCCAACGCGCCTGCACCTTGCTGATGGATAACCACGGCAAGGCCAAATCGGATGTGTTTATGTGGTCCGACAGACGTATGGTGGAAGGAATGCTTGCGCCCATGAGCTGGTATTATCGGCTCGGCTTTTGGATAAGCGGTATGACGGGGCGCATCGACTATTTGCGCCGGGCGGCCAAAATCAACCTGATGCGGGAGCTCTTTCCCGGCAAGGTTGATGCGAGCGAAAAGATTGGCCTCTTGAGTGGTTATCTGCTGAGCCGCCTTGGGGGAAAACTGCTGGATTCAACCGCATCGCAAGTGGCCTATTTGCCCTTTGACTACCGAAATCAAACCTTTGCATCAAAACACAGTTGGCGCTGGCAGGCCCTTGGCTGCAAACCGGCGCAAATGCTGCCACTCATTGATGCCGCAAGTCAGATAGGCACTGTTACCGAAGGCTTTGCAGAGCTTACCGGTCTTAAGCCTGGCACTGCTCTTGTCAGTGCCGGTGCCGACAAGGCCTGTGAAGCCCATGCAAATGGCGCGGGTGAGCCGGGCGTGTTGTCGTTGAGTCTTGGCAGCGCCGCGACTGTGACCTTGGGTACCCACAGTTATTTTGAGGTGTTTCGTTATGCACCGGCGTTTCCGGGGCTGGAGCCCGGCAGTTTTATGCCCGAGGTGCAGCTTGAGCGTGGCTTTTGGTTGCTGTCTTGGGCGCTGGATGAATTCGGTGCCAGCGACAAGGCCGAAGCGAGCGCCCTGGGGCTCAGTCCCGAAGCCTATGTGATGAAAGCCATCGCTGGCATCCCGCCAGGCGCCGACGGCCTGATGTTGTGTCCCTATTGGGCCCAGGGGGTAATTTACCCAGGCCCTGAAGCCAGCGGCATAGTGGCAGGTTTTCGTCCGGAGCACACCCGGGCTCACCTCTACCGTGCCTTGATTGAAGGGGTGCTGATGACCCTTGAGCGCGGTAGCAGGCGGCTCGTGGCAAAGGCGGGAATGCCGATAAAAGTTATTAGGGTGAGCGGCGGCGGCAGCCAATCCGACCTGGTGATGCAACTGGCTGCCGATATCTTTAACTGCCCCACAGAGCGGTTAACTGTGCGCGAAGGCTCTGGCTTAGGGGCCGCAATGTGCGCCGCTGTGGCCATGGGCGATTATCCAGACCTCGCCAGTGCCAGGCAAAATATGGCAAAATCGGGCAGTCGTTTTGAGCCAGAGCCCGCCAATGTCGCGCGCTACCGGCAACTTTCACAGCGGCACCAAAGCCTGTACCCGGCAGTAAAACCATTATTTAAAACACGCTGATCGCGAGACACGAAAGGAAGAACAATGGCAAAAGTGGCATTTCTCGGACTGGGGGTGATGGGATATCCCATGGCCGGACATTTGGTCAAGGCCGGTCACCAGGTGACTGTATATAACCGCACCACCGCCAAGGCAGAAGCCTGGGTTAAGCAGTTTGGTGGCGCCATGGCGCTGACACCAAAGCTTGCGGCTGAAAATCAGGACATCGTTTTTACCTGTGTGGGCAACGATAAAGATTTGCACCAGGTCGTGCTTGGCGAAGAGGGTGTTATCCATGGTCTCAAGCCAGGTGCCGTACTGGTTGACCACACTACGGCTTCTGCCGACATCGCCCGCGAGATTGGCGCAGCGCTGACGGATCAAGGTATGGGTTTTATCGATGCACCCGTGTCCGGCGGTCAGGCCGGCGCCGAAAATGGTGTACTTACCGTGATGGCAGGCGGCGATGAAGCCGTGTTTGATCAGGTAAAGGACGTCATCATGAGCTATGCCCGCTGCGCTGAGCGTTTGGGTGAAACCGGTGCCGGTCAGCTCACCAAGATGGTGAACCAAATCTGTATCGCAGGTGTGGTGCAGGGGCTTGCCGAAGCACTGCATTTTGCCCGCAGCGCCGGCCTTGATGGCGAAAAAGTGGTTGAAGTCATCAGCAAAGGCGCGGCTCAAAGCTGGCAGATGGAAAACCGCTACAAATCCATGTGGGCCGGTGAGTACAACTTCGGATTCGCCATCGATTGGATGCGCAAAGACTTGGGCATCGCCCTGGAAGAAGCCCGCCGCAACGGCTCGCACCTGCCGCTCACTGCCCTTGTGGATCAGTTTTACTCAGAAGTGCAGGGCATGGGTGGCAACCGCTGGGATACTTCCAGCCTGATGGCCCGCCTCGAAAAAAGCCGAAAGTGATTGCTGGTTAAAGCCATCGACCGTCAGCTCTGTGGCAGAGTATTTCCCGATAAAATAAAAAGCCCGCATTACGCGGGCTTTTTTACGACATTTGGATCGGGTTTACACCGGGTCTACCACCAGATGCTCAAGCTCTACCACGGCAACGGCATGGAGGGCGTCCATGGTGGCCCCCACCAGAGAGATTTTGCCCTGTGACGACTCAAGCAACACCGCACGTTTGATGTCGCTGAAGCTGCGGTTGTGTCTGAAAAGCGCCGACAATGCCATTTGCATTGGCAACATCGACGGATTAAAGGCGGCGTTTTCGGCGTAGCGACCACAGAAGCTGGCGCCGTCTTCTGTTTCCAGCACTACCGCTGCGTGGCACTGGCTGTATGGGGCGTACGATAAACCGGCGTGATCGAGTGCTTCAATCAGCAAGGGATCATCACTCTCCAGTACCAGTTCCGTTTGCTGCTTCGATAGCAGCGGCGCTGTAACATTTAAATCGGCAGGACCGAAGGCATAGGGCAGATAGTGGCTCAGTGGCGCTGTGTCTTGCCCCGGCAGGTGAATGCGAATAGCCTGACCCTGAACCAGCTCGTTCATAAACTGGCGGCAATGTCCGCAGGGGCTCGCGTTAACTATGATATCGCTGATGTGGGTTTCACCGCTTAGCCAGGCGTGGCTGATGGCACTTTGCTCGGCGTGTACCGAGTGAAACAGCGCCTCACCCTGAAGCTCGAGGTTGGCTCCCATGTAGAAGTCGCCGCCGCTTCCCACGGCGATGGCGCCCACATAAAAATTACTTACTGGAGGCTTAGCCAGTGCTGCTGCGATGGGCAGCAGAGCCAATCCCAGTTCGTGGCTGTCCATTTTGGAAACAGAGCAGAGCTGCTTTACCTGCTGTGCATCCAAATGACCGCAAAATTGCTCACCCAGCATGGGAAGCAGTTCATCTGCCAATGCTTTTGGCAGCTCGTTTATCCGGCGGACAAATCTGTCTTGCATGGCCGTTTTCCTTCACTGTTAATTTTACTGACTTGCAGTTTAGTTATTCTGTTACACAGATAATGGGAGTCGAATCCCATTTTATGCGGGTTTTCTGCTAAATCGACTGCAGGTACTGACATAAAGCGCCGAGGAGCTTTTGTTTCTTTTCATCCTTGGCGGTTTCTTCCAGCAAGTTTTCAAGGCGGATTACATAGTCAGGGTCGTTCAAGCGGGCCTGACAAAACTCTCGCCAGCGTAGGCTTTCATCATAGGACAAGGTGAGCGGGTAGTTGCGAGCACGGTATCGAAAGAGCATCTCTGGCAAACGAGTATCATCAAATTGCAGCTCCAGCGCGGCCAAGTGCTCCGGTGACGTATTCCGTATGATGTCCATTTTTGCGCGATCGGCAGGAGTGAAAAAACCACCACTGTAGAGCGAGTAATCGGGATCGTTGGACATCCCCTGTGATTCTTCTTCAAACAGTGCCGTGAGTTTTTCGCGTATTTCAGGATGTTGTTTCAGTTTTTTATATTGCTCACGGGCAAAGGCTTTATCAATGCCCAAGCGATCTGCATTGGCGTCATCCAGAGTTTTGGCGTTGGCAACGAAGGGGCACTTATTCAGGTGAATTTGCTTTACGGGCACGGGTAGCTCATCACTGGCAAGGTCTTCACGCTTGGTATAGAGCCGGGTTCTCAGTGCATCCACATCGAGGTCAATCAGGGGCTGAATGTCCATGGCCAGATTGACGCAAATGACTGCATTTTTATTGCGCATATGGTGCGCTACCGGCGCTATCAGTGTTGCACAGCCCTGGGTTGCCGGTATTTTGGAGCTTATGTGCACCAGTGGTTGCATTGCCAATACATCGATTTGCTCGGCCACTGCTTGTTTACGCCTTAAGCGGAAATAATAGTCGAACAGCTTTGGCTGCTTTTCCTTGATA
Source organism: Shewanella sp. FJAT-52076 (assembly GCF_019457455.1). Taxonomy (NCBI): domain Bacteria; kingdom Pseudomonadati; phylum Pseudomonadota; class Gammaproteobacteria; order Alteromonadales; family Shewanellaceae; genus Shewanella; species Shewanella sp. FJAT-52076. The sequence continues at coordinate 2,369,902 of NZ_CP080415.1, read as the reverse complement.
AGCCGGGCCAGAGCGATAGTGGCATACACATCGGACATGGCATCGTGGGCCTTGTCGTGACCAAGGCCATTGGCCGCTGTCAGGTGCTCTAGCTTAAAGCTCGGGCTGCCGTCCTCTTTTTCTGGCCAGTTAATGCCTTCCGGGCGCAGTGCATAGCAGGCACGCACCAGGTCGATGATATCCCAGCGAGAATTGCCCTGTTGCCACTCACGGGCATAGGGGTCAATAAAGTTGCGATAAAAGCCGTAGCGACTTACCTCATCATCGAAGCGCAGCGAGTTGTAGCCCGCAACACAGGTATTGGGTCTGCTGAAAATAGCCTGGATGCGGCCCATGAATTCGGTTTCAGGCACGCCCTGACGATTCGCCAGTTGTGGAGTAATGCCTGTGATGAGGATCGCCTCAGGGGCGGGTAAATAATCGGGGCTTAAACGGCAGTAAAAGGTAACAGGCTCCTCGATGATATTCAGGTCCAAATCGGTTCTGACACCGGCAAATTGTGCAGGCCTGTCCTTCGCAGGACTGGCCCCGAACGTTTCATAATCGTGCCAAAAAATAGTGGGCTGAATATAGTTTTCCATCGGGAAATTAGCTCTGTCCGTGACAATATAAGCGCTTATCTTATCACTTGAAGCGCCATATTCATCTCTTACCGGTTTCCTTACCGTCTTGTTGGGTAAATATACGCCAGGCAGAGGGATTTGTTGGGGCCTTCACGTAAATTGCGGATGACCATAAATGTGATACGGAGGTAAAATAATCCACCAGTGGAAGGATTTACGCATGTTTAATCAATATTTTCGGTTGCCCGAACTCATAAGTATCGATCCGGAGCAGTCGTCTTCACATTTTTTACTGAACCTCACAGATGACGTGAGTGATTTTGTACTCATGCAGGCGCTGCGAGCGCCCCTTATCGAATTGGTGGTTACACGAACAGACACCGGAGCTGAGTTCCTGCTGAGGTTACAACCGGGCTTTAGCCTGTTTTCTCACCCAGTACTCAACGGTGATGTGCAGGGCCAATCAGCAATAGCCGGTGACAAGGGGCAAGGGGCTATTGCGGGTCAGGTAACCAGCGGCCATGCCCCGGAGCATTTGCTTCGCGGACAAGGGCAAGGGCTTAGAGTGTACGCCAACAGTACCCGTGCCCCGGCGCGCTTGTTGGAGAGATTACGCCGTGGTCTGCTTATCACCCTGGCCCCAGAACAAAGCGAGTCTGGGTTATTGGGAATTCGGCTGGACGGGGAAGGGGAGTTTAATCTGGTAGCGCTTGAAACCGATTTACGTCTGTGCGAAGAGCCCTTGATACTGCAAAATGCCAAATCTGTTCTCGCCCGGGAGCCCGACTATGGTGCAAGCAGTGCCGCGTTGGCGCTGCTTATCACTGAGCTTGAACAGGCTAGGCTAGAATTGGTCGCTTACCTCTCTGGTATTGACTGCCATCCTGGCCTTGCAGCCGAAGCGATGTGCATTGAGCCTATGCTGAGTCAGCGTCGCCAATGGTTACTCAGGCAGTACGCGGAGTCTCAGGAGCGCCCCAAAATAGGTACCAGTGCCAACGATTACGGCCAGAATATAGACAAACTTAAACGTCTATTGGAGTGTTACGAGCTTTTATCAACACCAGAGGTTAACGCCATGGTGCTGGCTATCGCAGAGGAAGATTAATGGTGGCCCAGAACATTCAGCCGATTTACCTTTGTCCCTTGTGTCAAGCGTCCTTACGGTCGGAAACAACCAGCTTGGTATGCCCCGCAGGTCATAGATTCGATAAGGCAAAAGAAGGCTATGTCAATCTGTTACCGGTGCAGAAAAAAAAGTCAAAGGATCCCGGCGACAACAAGGAGATGATGCAGGCCCGCCGCTTGTTTTTGGAGTCGGGCGCTTATCAAGCGTTGAGTGACAGGTTGGGGGAATTGGTACTTGGGCTACCGGTAAATCCAGCCACCATACTGGATCTTGGATGTGGGGAGGGCTACTACACCCAGAGGTTGCAACAGGCTCTGGCAAATGAGGGCATTTGGCCCCAACTCTACGGTCTGGACATTTCCCGTGCCGCTCTCAAAGCGGCCGCTAAACGATATCAGCAAATTCATTTTTGCGTTGCCAGCAGTTTCGAAACCCCTTTTGAAAGTGAGTTTTTCGACTTGGTGGTACGAATTTATGCGCCCTCAAAACCAGAAGAGCTCAAGCGCCTGGTTAAACCGGGTGGCCATTTACTGACAGTGTCTGCCGGCCCCTTACATCATTTCGCCGTTAAGCAGCGCATTTATGACACCCCAAGGCTGCACGAGGATAACGAAGAGCAAATCGAAGGGTTCGAAATGGTGAGCACAGAGCGCTTGCAATGGCAACTCGATATGGAAACACCCGAGTTGATACTCGCGTTTCTTGAGATGACACCCTACGCCTGGAAGTTTACGCCGGAGGCTCGCAGACAGCTTGCTGGCCAGCCATTCAGTTGCGAGCTGGATTTTCGGATCAATTTACAGCGCCGGGTGCTGTAAAACTTGGAAATAGAATGGCTTGGCAGGGGCTGGAGAGGTTGTCTGTACGCTATTTGAACAGGCCTTAAGCCAAATTCCAGAAATTTAAGTAAAAAATCAGAACGACATACACAAAGGTTTGTTGACTTATGTCTAGGATGGAGTATAGTCGATAAAGCTTGAAGGTTGGATTTATTTTGTGTTCCGCACGACCAGTTTGTCCTGTAAACATTAAGTAATACCGGCTTTTCCCGCTCCACCGCCGTAACCGGCAATTGTTTAAATATTTAATGTTACAGGATACCAATATGTCTCAAGTGACTGGTGTAGTTAAGTGGTTCAACGCTGATAAAGGCTTTGGTTTTATCGCTCAGGAAGCTGGCCCAGATGTGTTTGTTCACTTCCGCGCCATCAACACTGACGGTTTCAAGACTCTGGACGAAGGTCAGAAGGTGTCTTTCACCGTGACCCAGGGTCAGAAAGGTCCTCAGGCTGAGAACGTAACCGTAATCGGTTAATTCTCCCAAGAGATGTATAAAAGCCGTGGCAGATGCCACGGCTTTTTTGTTGCCCCAAATTTGTCAATGCCAGCCTATTCCATTCCATAATTCAGCTTCTGGACACGATGCTATCGTTCGAAACGGGTGTATTTGTTGATAGCTTAGGAACGAAGAGGACTCAGTTAACGGAGGTAAAAGAGGGAATAGAAGCGCATAGAAGCGCAGAGTCGAATCGAATCGAACCGTACCGTACCGAACAAAGTAAAGCGTACAATTGACTTTAACCTTGCTGGATGTCTGGCTTAAGAACAAGCGTAAATCGGGCGCCGTTTATGCTGCTGTGTGTTGATGACCGACATAATTCGCGGAATTTCAGGATGTCGACAGTTACTCAGTTACTCAGTTAAACGGCGGTTCATGTAAGGCGATTTAACAGAGTACGAACCAGAACGACAGTGACGCCTTTATGATGCACACTTTTTCATTTGTCGATGATTATCACCGCCATTGCACAATGGGATAAAAAAGCACCTGTGAGGGTGCTTTTTATTATGCTGCTAAGGAAAACATCATGAAAAGAGCTTATCTTCCAGACTCTTGCCATTCAAGAGTTGGCGATAGCGAATACCTTCTTCGGCAAGTAACTCCAACGCGGCTTTTTCCAAACCGTAGTCCCTCGATGCAGGCTCGAATCCGATAATAAACTCTCGCCCATTGTGTTGACGTTTCACGCTGTGAACTCCAGGCAGTGTGCTCAGTTTATCACCGAACTCTTCTCCGGCGATATCCTGGAGGCTCAGTGTCAAAAAGCGCTCAACACTCTCAGATTTTATCGACAGGGACTGGCTGAGTTTCCCTTTATCCAGATATAGGACAGAGTCACACAGACGTTCAAGTTCTTCGAGATTATGTGATGAAATCAGGAAGGTTGTTTGTTCGCTGGCATGGGATATCAACTCCCGCACGGCCCTGGCATTGGCAGGATCCAGGCCGGCAGTCGGTTCATCCAGCAGCACCAGCTGAGGTGTGCCTATCAATGCCTGGGCAATGGCAACGCGCTTGCCCATGCCATGGCTGAGCGCAGTGGGCTTGTGCCTGGCTGCGTCTTTCAGCTGAACCAGCTCCAATACCCGCTCCGCTTCCAGGCGGGCGTCTTTGGCTGAGAATCCCTGCAGAGATGCAAAAAAAGCAAGCTGTTCGCCCACGCTGAAGTTGGGATCGAGCAAGGCGTCCTGAGGCAGGGCACAGACTTTGCCCAACAATTGGCGGCTTCCGGGAGCATAACCCAGAATCTCGAGGCTGCCGCCGTCCGGTTGGATATAACCACACATCAGGCTCATCAGGGTGGTTTTACCTGCGCCATTGGGACCGACGAGCGCAACCGGGGCGCCGGCTTCTACTTGCAGCGATACATCATCCAGCGCAGTTTTGCTGCCGTAGCGTTTGGTCAGGTTTCGGGTAACTATCAGGCTCACAGTGCGCTCCTTTTCATGTATACCAGGCCAATAAACAGCAGCACAGCGGTTTGCACTAAAGGCAGCGGCGCATGGAGCAGGGCACCCATTGGTGTGTTATCGACAATCATCTCAATCTGGCTTCCAGGCAACAGCCAATCGAGGCTGGGCAGAGAAGGTACGTAATAGGCGGCCAGCGCTGAAACAATAGCCAGAACGCACCACACCAAAACGGCAAATAGCGTCGCCTGGCGGGCGCTGTTGGCGTATAGCGAAAGCAAGGCCATCAGCGCTATGTAGGGCATTATCACTATCAGCAGGTTCAGCAGCACCACAATACCGTCCCCAATCGCCGCACCGGCAAGGTCGGGTTCGCGAAACAGCGTCAGCACCAGGGTGGCCAGTCCGGCAGTGATGATATAGGCACTTTGTAATAACAATTGCCCAACTACACGGCCAAAAAACAGGGCTTCACGGCCGGTGCGCTGCACCAAAAAGCGAAAGGTCTTGCGACTCTTATCGGAGGCAAATTGATCCGCACTGCTTAAAATGGCAAACAGCGGGAACCAGTAGAGACTGATAACCCAAAACAACGACAGCTCGGGGACATCCCAGGAGAGCAAATACTTTGGACTGACCACACCGAGCATTTCTGACAGCGTCTGGCGCATGTGAGGGTCGGCGATATACTTGGCGGCGCTGCGGATGGGGTAGTAGAGAATAAGCCCCCACACCAGACAGTAAGCAACCAGGGCAATCAGCCCCCGAAGATTAAAGAAACCTTTGATAACTTCTTGCCTGGCTATCAACCAGACATGGGTCATGGGACCCGGATGGGCGAGCTGAGCTTGAGACATGCTAACGTCCTGTCGTCACGGATTAGTGTGTTTGTGTTAAGAGTGCATCCAGGCGCGCTTCCAACTGCGCGACTCGCTCCTCCAGGGCTGCCATTCGGCTGTCGTCCCTCTCGTCGACTTGGGGAGCAACAGTATGTGCTGTCATGCCTGCTGTGGCTTCGACTATGGTGAGACTGAATCGCGAATCCCGTTTACCCGGCTCTCGGGGAAGTTGTACCACTAACGGTGTTTCCCGTGATGCCAGTGCGGTAAGGGTCGCGTCGACTTCACCGATGTCTTTGAATTCGTGTTGACGACCGGCGCGGGTTCTCAGTTCGCCGGGAGTCTGCGGTCCCCTGAGCAGCAACAGGCTGAGTACAGCAACCTGTGCGCTGGAAAGCTGAAGATCTGAAAACTCAGTATTACAAAACCTGTGTTTATATTTGACGACTCGGCTGCCAAATCCGGATTGCTCGCTTACCAGCCTCTTCTTGGTGAGTTCATCAATGCCGGCCTGAACCTGCGTTTCTGTCAGGTCCATCACGGGATCCCGGCTGCTTTTTTGGTTGCAAGCCAGAGTCAGGGCATTGAGCGAAAGGGGATATTGATCCGGTGTGGTAACTTCTTTTTCCAATAAACAGCCAATAATTCTGGCTTCGATGGCATCAAGCAACATTGAAAACTCCTTTAACTTCCTGAATCTGTTATATCAGAGCAGGCTGCTTGTGCCCATAGGCAACGCACTTTGTTACCATTTCGCCAATAAAAAACGGTGGCTATGCCACCGTTTTTTATCAATCAGCTCAGATAGAGCCCATCGTCTGTAATTCGAAGTTTCCCCTGTTTGAAGAGGCCGCCAATGCTCTTTTTAAACGCTTTTTTACTCATACCCAGCTCAGCGTAAATCACATCGGCGTCTGTCTTGTCGCCCAAGGGCAGGAAACCACCGGCGGCCTGCAGTTTTTTCAGGATAACGCCTGAATGGGCATCCAATTCATCGCGGGTGCCTTTGTTGAGCACCAAATCGATTTTACCGTCGTGGCGTACCTGCTTGATGTAACCCTTGAGCTTGTTGCCCGCCCGCAGTGGCTTGAACACATCGCTTTGATGGATAAGCCCCCAATGGCTATCGTTGATAATCGCCTTATAACCAAGATCCGTGCGTCCGGCGATAGTCAGTTTCACTTCCTGACCTGGTTTGTAAAAGGCAGGCGTCTTATCGAGGAACTTATCCAGCTTGGCAGAGGCGACAATTCTGTCATCTGCACGGTTGATATGCAGGTGTACCAGCTGATATTTGCCTTCCTCCGGTGGGCGGGTTTGCTCGGCAAAGGGCAGCAGTAAGTCTTTGTCCAGTCCCCAATCAAGGAAGGCACCCACCCGGCTGACCGATACTATTTTCAGGTTGGCGAATTCACCGACCTGTGCCAGGGGTTTTTGCGTGGTGGCAATGGGCGTATCTTCAGAGTCCAGGTACAGAAAGACATCGATTTCATCACCTACCTGCAGGTTGTCCGGTGCAAACTTATTGGGTAAGAGCACCTGACCGAAGTCACCGGCATTGAGATAAAAACCAAAATTAACTTGTTTAACAACCGCCAGTCGGCAAGTTTTTCCTAATTGGATCATTGAGTACCTGATTTCAGATGATTGGGCATTACGGCGCAGATTATACCTCAAACAGACTGGATTCACCTCAGTTTACGCTGTAACGGCGCCGGGATTTGTTCAGGAAATATTCGGGTGATAAAAACCGCTTCATTAATAAGGTTTTTTGCGTGTTAAAAGCGAGTCTGAGCTATTTAAATATATTGAACACACACTCTGAAAACCGCTTTGGAATTCGAACTTTATTATATGATTTTAAGAGATATTTTGTGATTTCGTACTGAGAGGCTTTGTTCGCTTTGTAGTATATCTTGCAACTCATTGAACAAATGCGAATTCCTGCTTGCATTCTTGTGGTATGCGGGGTTTAATTGCGCCGTTTTTGGGGGTATTCCCAAAGGCTGGCGCCTGTTTACAGGTCAGTTTATCGGTCTGGATATTTTGGATGAGTCACGGGCCGTGTCATCTTGCACATCAAATGACGCAAGAGGTACGGTTAAACGAAGGGGGAGTTGGCTAATGCACTATCATTTGCTTTCTGCACATTGCCTCAAGCTGGCTTCTTGCCTGACTCAGGATCTGGTTGCTATCGACACAGACGTAAAACACCTGACCCTTATCCGCATCAATTCTGGCCGCGAAGAGGCCAATAGTCCCCAATAAGCCGGTCCGACACGACCTTACGGCTTCCTGATCCCGTCTTTCCTTAAAAGTTCGCGGGACTGGGTATTCTACACTTTTTATACCGACACCATCGGATCCAGATCAATGCAAGACAACAAGCTATATTTCGAGACGCTGCACAGCGGCTATGGTCAATATTTCGAGATAGACAAGGTGCTCTTCGAGCAAAAAACCAATCAGTGGCATTTATCAATTTTTGAAAATGCCCGTTTTGGCAGAGTGATGGCCCTCAATGGTGCTATTCAAACCACCGAAGCGGATGAATTTGTCTATCACGAAATGTTGACCCACGTGCCGGTTTTGGCCCATGGCAAGGTAAAGAGCCTGCTGATTATCGGCGGGGGCGATGGCGGCATGCTGCGTGAAGTGGTGAAACACCCAGCTATTGAGCGTATCGTGATGGTGGAAATTGATGGCGCCGTGGTGGACATGTGCAAAACCTGGTTGCCAAATCATTCTGCCGGCGCCTACGATGACCCTCGCGTGGAGCTGGTTATCGCCGATGGCATGGACTTTGTTGCCAACTGCACTGAGCGGTTTGATGTGATTATTTCTGACTGTACTGACCCGATTGGCCCCGGCGAAGTGCTGTTCAGCTCTGATTTTTATGCGGGTTGCAAACGATGCCTTAATGAAAACGGCATCTTTGTGGCCCAAAATGGGGTGCCCTTTATGCAGGTTGAATCCCTGCAGGACACGGTGCGCCGCATGAGCAGTTATACCCGGGAATGTTGGTTTTACATGGCGGCAGTCCCAACGTACATTGGTGGTTCCATGGCGTTTGCCTGGGCTACCGACAATCCAGAGGCGCGCAAGCTTGACCTTGCAACCCTCGAGGTGCGTTTCAACGAGGCTGGGATCAGTACCCGTTACTACACGCCCGCAGTGCACCAGGCAAGCTTCGCCTTGCCAAAATACGTCGAACAGGCGATCCGGTCAGCCATGACCGTGGCCGCTTAATATCTCTCTATATATAGGCACAATTGAGATGAACGAATGGTCAATTGACGACGCCCGCGCCGGGTACAACGTTGCCCACTGGAGTCAGGGTTTTTATGGGATCAGCGACGAGGGTGAGGTGACCGTCTCCCCGGATCCTAAAAATCCCACTTTCAAAATTGGTTTGAACGCGCTGGCCAAGGATATGGTTAAAGCCGGCGTGAGTTTGCCAGTGTTGGTACGTTTCCCGCAAATTCTGCACCACAGAGTCGACCACCTGTGCCAGATGTTCAACCAGGCCATTCAGAAATACGAATATCAATCTGATTACCTGCTGGTATACCCCATTAAGGTAAACCAGCAGCAGACAGTGGTTGAGGAAATCCTGGCAAGCCAGGTGAGTAAGACTGTACCTCAGCTGGGTCTTGAAGCCGGCAGTAAACCAGAGCTGATGGCCGTGCTCGCCATGGCGCAAAAGGCCAGCTCAGTGATCGTGTGTAACGGTTACAAAGATAAAGAATACATTCGTCTGGCCCTTATCGGTGAGAAACTTGGCCACAGTGTATACATAGTGCTCGAGAAAATGTCCGAGCTGCAGATGGTGCTGGAAGAGTCCAAGAAGCTGGGGGTTACCCCACGCCTGGGTCTGCGCGCCCGTTTGGCTTTCCAGGGCAAGGGCAAGTGGCAGGCCAGCGGCGGTGAAAAGTCCAAGTTCGGTCTGTCTGCTGCGCAAATTCTCAAGGTAGTCGAGCGCCTGAAAGATGAAGACATGCTGGACTCGCTGCAACTGCTGCACTTCCACCTGGGCTCGCAAATCGCCAACATCCGTGATATTCGCCACGGTGTAGGTGAGGCCGCACGTTTCTACTGTGAACTGCGTAAACTGGGCGCCAAGGTTAACTGCTTTGACGTGGGCGGTGGCTTGGCCGTGGACTATGACGGTACCCGCAGTCAATCAAATAACTCCATGAACTACGCGCTGGCCGAATACGCCAATAACATCGTGTCTGTGCTTACTGACGTGTGTAACCAGAACGAACAGCCAATGCCGCGCATTATTTCTGAGTCAGGCCGTTACCTCACAGCCCACCACGCGGTCCTCATCACCGACGTGATAGGCACCGAGGCATACAGCCCGGAAGAGATCCCCGCGCCGGAAGAAGAAGCGCCTCAGTTGCTGCACAACATGTGGCGCAGTTGGAACGAAATCAGCTCACGTCTTGACCAGCGTGCTTTGATTGAAATCTTCCACGATACTCAGTCTGATCTGGCCGAAGCCCAGTCCCTCTTTGCGTTGGGACAGCTGAGCCTGGAAGACCGAGCCTGGGCCGAGCAGTGTAATCTGGCCGTGTGTCATGAGTTGCAAGGCCTGATGAATGCCCGTAACCGTTATCAGCGCCCGATCATCGATGAACTGAACGAGAAACTGGCTGACAGATTCTTCGTGAACTTCTCCCTGTTCCAGTCGCTGCCCGATGCCTGGGGTATCGACCAGGTATTCCCTGTATTGCCGCTGTCAGGTTTGGACAAGGTGCCTGAGCGCCGCGCAGTGATGCTCGACATCACCTGTGACTCCGACGGTATTGTTGACCAATACGTTGATGGTCAGGGCATTGAAACCACTCTGCCGGTACCTAACTGGTCAGCCGAAGATCCTTATTTGATTGGTTTCTTCTTGGTGGGTGCTTATCAGGAAATCCTCGGTGACCTGCACAACCTCTTTGGTGATACCAACTCTGCGGTGGTGCGTATCGACGAAGAAGGCCAGACCAATATCGAGTCTGTACTTGCCGGTGATACCGTGGCCGACGTACTGCGCTATGTGAACCTCGATGCCGTGTCCTTCATGCGCACCTACGAGGAGCTGGTGAACTCACACATCGCAGAAGACGAGCGCGCGATGATCCTCGAAGAACTCCAGGTGGGCCTCAAGGGCTACACCTATCTGGAAGACTTTTAACCCATACTAAGGCAAGGTGAAGCCAGGCCGGGGAACCAGGGCATTAGCCCTCCCGGCCCTCAGGTAGAGAAAAATGTTTTTTGAAGGTTCAGAAAAAAAAATAGAAGTCATAGTCACCCCCGAATTCGGCTCACTCAGAGCACTGGGGCGTGAGTTCTGGAAAGAGATGGTGGCCTGCGCCAATGCGGAAATCCTCTCCAGTATCCACAATGAACACTGCGATGCTTACTTGCTCAGCGAATCGAGTTTGTTTGTTTGGGACGACAGATTCCTGATGTTGACCTGCGGCACCACAACCCTCGCTAAAGCCGTAGTCCGTTTTATCAATCAAGTAGGTGCCGATAAGATTGCATTTGCCAGCTACCAGCGCAAAAACGAGTATCTGTCTCACTTGCAAAGCAGTGCCTTTACTGACGATTTAACCGCCATCCGCGCGTTGTTGCCGGGGGATGCGTTCAGAATCGGGCATCTGGATTCCCACCACCACTATATTTTCACCAGTAACAAGCCGTACGAAGCAACCGCCGATGACCACACCAGTGAGCTTTTGATGTACCACATCCGTGGTGAGGCTGCCGATTATTTGCGCAGTGAACATCAGAGTGCAGCTGAAATCCGCCGTCTGCTGCAATTGGATGCCATGTTGCCCGGGTTTGTTTTTGACGACTTTTTGTTTGAACCTTTTGGGTATTCTATCAATGGGATCCGTGGCGATCGCTACATGACCATTCATATTACGCCGCAGGAAAACAGCTCCTACGTGAGTTTTGAAACCAACTTGCCTCTGGCAGGGGAGTATCGTCAGATTTTCTCTCGCCTGCTGGGTATTTTAAATCCGGGCAGTTGGGATGAAATTGGTTTTAACGCCCAGCGTCACACCGAAAACTACCCCGCGCACCTGTGCTTGGGAAGCTGTGCCTTATCCATGTCCCAGGGGTATAAAGTGGAGTTCAGCCACTATCAGCAGTTGTGTCATGAAGTGCTGATCCCCGAGCCCATGTAATCTTCGCCGAGTGTGACCGTTAGACCCGCTGCGCCAATGAGGTGTCTGGCGATACTCAATGAGTGCTGTGTGAACTGCTCCCGGGAATAAGCGGGCATCGAAGCCAAACGCAGTCACCCTTATGCACCTGAAGCCCAGGTTTCATTAATACGAGAGTCTGCTTTGACTCTTTCCCGGGGATATTGGCGAATAAAATCAAAAGCCGACTTCACTGTCGGCTTTTTTGTTGCGCGTCAAGCGGCTAGAATGCCTCAAACGATACAGTGCCCATAAGGAATCACAATGACAGATCTCAGCGACATTCGCCGTGAATACACCAAAGGAGGCCTGAGGCGCAGTGAATTGCCCGAAGACCCCATGGCATTGTTTGAGCGCTGGATGGAGCAGGCCAAGGCCGCAGAGCTTACCGACCCAACGGCCATGTGCGTGGCGACAGTCGACGAGCACGGTCAACCCTATCAACGGATAGTGCTTCTCAAACGCTTCGACGAGCAGGGTTTTGTATTTTTCACCAATCTGGGTAGCCGCAAGGCGGCTCAATTGAAGCAAAATGCCCATATCAGTTTGCTCTTTCCCTGGCACCCTCTGGAGCGTCAGGTGGCTGTGACCGGCATTGCCGAACCGCTTTCAACGGCGGAGGTACTCAAGTACTTCGTTACCCGACCGAAAGACAGCCAGATTGCTGCCTGGGTATCTGCTCAGTCATCCAAACTCAGTGCCAGGCAGGTGCTGGAAGCCAAGTTTATGGAAATGAAGCAAAAGTTTTCCGCCGGCGAAGTGCCATTGCCGTCCTTCTGGGGTGGATATCTGGTGCGTCCCGCCAGTATTGAATTCTGGCAGGGCGGGGAGCACAGGTTGCACGACCGCTTTATTTATGAAAAAACGGCCGCGGGTTGGGATATTGAGCGGCTGGCGCCCTGATCACAGTGGCGTGACGTTTTCTGCCAGGAAGCCCTTTTGGCCTTCAACCAGGTTAAAGCTCACCTTTTGACCTTCTTTCAGCGTGCGTCTTCCCTGAGTGTTGATAGCGCGGTAATGAACAAACACATCTGTATCATTATCGCGACTCAGGAAGCCAAAACCTTTCTCATCGTTAAACCATTTTACGGTACCAGTGTGTTGTGGGGCTGACATGTAAACCTCGTAAGGGATTGATAACGTATTTGAACTTTAACAAGCAGATATTTCAGCCAATTGACAGCCCTGACGGGAATTTGCAGCTAGAGTTATAGTGGCCGTTTGGTTTATTGTTTGTGGTGTCACTAATTTAGCAATTCAGGAATGGCCTGAACGAAATAAAACACAAGGAGACAAGTGATGTTTATCCGTACTTTGTTGGGCGCAGCCCTGCTGGTATCTGCCCCGGGTGCCATGGCCGATTGGCAATTGAATGCAGCCAATTCCAACGTCAGCTTTATCTCGGTCAAGAAGGGCGATGTTGCTGAAGTTCACAAATTCAAAAGCCTGGAAGGCAAACTGACTGAACAAGGCGATTTCAGCCTCAATATTCCCCTGGCGTCTGTCGATACAGGTATTGAAATTCGCGATGAGCGCATGAAAAGCATGTTATTTGAAGTGGAGCAATTTCCCTCATTAACACTTTCTGCCAAGATAGAGCCGTCACTGGTAAACGCATTGAAACCCGGATACATCACAAAAGCAGAAATTCCTGCAACTGTGGAATTGCATGGTAAAACAGACAAGCTCAACGTCGAAGTGACGGTGGCAAGAGTCTCTGATAAAACCCTGATGGTTAGCAGCAGTACCATGTTAATCGTTAACGCAGCCAATTTTGGTTTAACCGCCGGGATTGAAAAGCTGCGTGAAGTGGCGGGGTTATCGGCCATCAGCAGTGCCGTACCGGTTTCTTTCGTGCTAACACTTGAGAAATAACAGGAATTGCATGCTTTAAGGAAGAAGAAAGCAACTTGTTCCATAATAAAAATGCGGGCTTGGACCCGACATTAATGCAATACGGGATTTGACATGGTCACTGATAAAGAAGGTTACGTGCATCTCATTCAGTACTTGACTGAAAACTTGGGGCTTTTCGAAGCACCTGAGGGACAGGGTTTAGCTGATGAGACAGTGATGGAGCTCTTTGAAGAGCAGTTGTCCGCGCAGATCATCATGGTCTGCGGTCAAAATCCCGAATTAAGTTTTGCCCAACGTAACATGGTCATTCGGGAAATCGACGCCATCGTTTACGATCTCGAAGAAATCCTGGCCCATGTCGGAAACAAAAAAGCCACGCCGGAACAAACGCACTTTATTGCTGATTTTTCTGGGCTTATCAAAAATTTATTCGACCAGGAAATTGTCAAGCTGACCGCCTGACGCACCGTCGTGGTTCACACTCTGATGGGGTGAACATGATAAGACTCAAACCAGGATTTGAACACGATACCATTGCTGTAGAAGCATCAGGGATGATTGAGGCCGGTGACTACAGCCGTGTATTGATCCCCGCCCTCGAGCAAGCGCTCAAAGATCATGCGTCGGTGCGCATCTGGTACGAAATTGCCGATGGATGCCGGGGGGCCAGTCTGCTGTCGCTATGGCAGGACGTACTGCTTGGCCTCTTCCATCTCGATGACTTCAGGCGTATCGCCATTCTCACCAATCGTCCCGCTTTTCGCCGCATGGGCGAGCTTATAGGCTTATTCATGCCATGCCCTGTGTGCGTGTTTCCCCTGGATGAGGTGCAATCCGCCAAAATCTGGTTGTCTCAACGTTGCTGAAATCAGTGCTTTTTATTGGCAAGCACCAGCGCTTCCGTTATGGTGGTTCAGGTTAAGCGTTATCCACGCTTGCTTGTAATTAATTGTTTTTCAGGATGTTATTTATGTTTAGAGCTTGGATCGCTATTTCGTTACTCCTGTTATCTTACGTGGCTTGTGGCAAATCGATTGTAGGGCAGAGTGTCGATATCCATCAGCCCGCCTCTGGGCTTAACTTTATTGCCCGGGTCGATACAGGTGCCTCTATAAGCTCAATCCACGCGGTCGATATCCAAGTGCTTGGCGGCGCAGCCGACTCGATGAAGGACAATATCGGCAAACGGGTGAAATTTACCACCCAAGGCTTGGGGGGGGTGACTAAAACCATTGAAGCCAAGATAGTAAAAGTCACCACTGTGTCCAACTCTCAGGGAACCGAGAGTCGTTATACGGTTGAGCTTGAGCTGCAATATGAAAAGGATGTTCGTAACATCCGGGTGAACCTCAGAGATAGGGGCCACATGGATTACAAGCTGCTGCTGGGCCGCAACTGGCTTGAAGGCCATTACCTGGTCGATGTGGCCGAAAAAAATGTTATCGGTGAGCGCGCCCCCATTCACCTGGTGGAAGGTGATATCACCTTCGATACCCGTATCGACACAGGTGCTGTAGAGAACAGCCTCCATGCCATCGATATTCAAATAGAAAATGAAAATCGCAGCGATATGGAAGCCAATGTTGGCAAGCCCATCAGCTTTACCACGGTAAATGAAAAAGGTGAAGCCCGGCGCATCCATAGCCGAATTACTGAAACGTCACTTATCCGAAATGCTCAGGGAAGTGAAGTTCGCTATATGGTGGAGCTGACTCTGGGGGAACCCGGTAAAGAGTTCAAGGTAAAGGTAAACTTAAGAGACCGAAGCGAGATGACCCATAAGCTGCTCATTGGTCGTAACTGGCTGCAGGGGCACTACATCGTTGATGTCAGCCGCTAGTCTGCAAAGGGGAGTCTGCAATCCACTATGGTGGCCACGGTCAGCGAATGACAGAGCGTCAGTGAGCCGCCAAATTGGCGTTCAAGCCAGGCACATAGTGCACTTAGTTCAGGCGCGATAATGTCAGAGCTCGCGCCCTGGCGATCAAACCTGATGAGGCAATCATTTCCGGACCCGTCGACACAGACCCTGACAATATTGCCCTGAGGTGCGTTATCAATCTGAGTGCACAGGATTTTTAACAAGCTGAATATCAGCAGCGTTAACTGCCAGGTCTCAAGCTGGACACTGAAATTACGTTCGCCCTCCAACTGAATTTGGATGTCACGTCCGGTGATTTCTGATTGAAACAGCAGCGTCAACTGCTGCAACACATCCATGGGAACGGCGCGTTGGCTTGCCTTGTGTCTGCCGGTTAATAGTTCCAGCACCCTGAGCCGCTCTGCGTGTTCGCTCAGCGCATCCTTCAGCTTTTCCATGGACGTGGCGCCCGGGTTGCAGGCCTTGGCCAGAAGGATTTCCTGCTCACGGGCAATCAAACTCACCAAATCCCTGAGCCAGTTTTTAAATAAGCGTCTCTCCGTAACCCAAGCCTCGTCTTTTGCTCTGGTCACTTCTATGCTTTGTGTCTTTTGCGACAGCTCGAATTCTGCCTGTTGCAGATTCTGCTGTAGCTTGCCACTTTCACTGACGCAAAGACTAAGGCTGCGCTCCAGTGTCGTTATCCTCTCCAGCAATTCGTTTTCAATGCGCTTGCGATTTTGAATATCAAAGGCGATGGCACCTGTTCCCCTGAGATTGTCGTCGTCATCCCGAATGGCGAACTTGGTCATTTGAAAACGCATCTCTCCCAAACGTGTTGGCAGTGTCTCTTCGAATTGCAGCGGGGCATCCTGAGTCATCACGCGCTGGTCGCTCTCGCCGTAGGCCTGGGCAAGATCCGACGAAAAGAGTTGTCTGTCGGTGGCTCCCAGGATCCTGTGTCGGTCAAGACCTATGGTTTCACAAAACTTATCGTTCACCATCAGGTAGCGGCCAGCCGTATCCTTGATAAAGATGAGGTTGGGGGATGATTTGAGCAAGGCGGTCAGTTGCTCCTTGTGGGCGAGCAAATCCTGCTGTGCCTCTTGCTGAACCTCCAACTGTTGCTCCAGCGCCAAATTTGAGGCATCGAGACTTGCCATGGCGATTTCGAGCTGACGGGTTCGGGCCACAAGGGCGCTGGCCAACACCCCAATTTCATCCTCACGCTGGCTCGCTTGCAACTCCAGATGGGCTGCATCTTCTGCTTTCAACGCAGACACCATGCGGGCGATGGGTTTGATGTAAAGTTTGTGTTGTACAAAAATCATCAGCAGCAGTGCCAGCACCTGCGCGAGCAGCAGATACAGTCCAGCGCGCTCAACCAAAAGCAGGGCTTCATTTTTGAAAGAGCTTTTCGGGGTTACAGTGACCACCTTCCAAAATGTGCCCGGCATCCGATATACAGACACCAGTGACGGCGCGGCAATCAGCGGGTCAACGTCAATGGCCAGAGTTCCCAATAATGCAGGTGATTCCGTCATGGCAATGGCGCTGGTGTTAATCATGGCCTGGTACATCTGTTTGCCCTGGGGGAAGTTGCTGGGGGTCATGGTCAGAAACTGCTCCTGAGTGATGACCTGGTGTGCCTGCGCGTCCTTGATAAACAGCGTGTCTGCGTCCACTACCAGAGAGAGCAACGATGACAGTTGAGGATAGCGTTGGGTGAGTGAGGCTAAATCGGGCAAGCTTGCGTGTTCAGGTAAACTTTGCTCTGCGCCGGGCAGGGGGGCCGACAATACCTGATTAAATTGGTCCAAAAGGATCACATAGCCCCCGAGTTCTTTACGGGACTCGGTGAGATAACTTGAGAGGCTGGAAAGGCTTACATCTATGGTCGCGACGCCCTGGAATTCATGCTCTTGCCAGATGGGCACCGATGCCGTGACCATGGACTCCTGAGTATGGGGATCTATGTAGGAAGGGGACCAGAATACCCTGCCAGCCGGAAACAGCCGCATGGGCTTATACCAGAGTTCATCAAAGTAATGACCGCTGCTTTGGTTGTAACCGTCGTTTTTACGCAGCTGCCCAAGCAAGTCTCTGACCCAGAAAAGGCTTCTGATCTCATCTTCCTGACCGAGAGGATGCCCCTTTTCCGGCCAAATTCCACCACTTGCGACCACGTCTTTATGGTTAGGCAACGAGAGCAGACTGGGTATGGTGTTTTCAATGGTGGCGATATCGTTTCTTTGGGTGCCTGCGACGTCCGCAATGGCAACCACCAGGGTGTCGAGCTGAGCCGTCAAGTCCCGCAACCTGGCTTGGATTAATTGACCCTGAGAGAGATTGAGGTTCATTTCCTGTGTCAGCCGCTCTTCTTTTTGGCTGCCAAGGAGGATCCAGAGGGTGGCCAGAAGAAGCAGGGTGGCTATCAGGCTTTGCAGCAGTCCCACCCGAAAGGGCAAGCTATTACGCCACCTCGGGTGCAATGTATGTGATACATAGGCCTTGGAACGGTTCATGACAGGCCGGATCCTTTGGGCTGAAAATGACATTCTCAGCAGCCAGTCTAACGGATAATTTGTTGTTTGCCATTAGCTTAAAGCTAAAAGGCACCCGGGAGGGTGCCTTTTGCGTGGGTCAGAGTTTTAATCCGACCAAAAGCTTATCGAGCTTTTCGGCGGTGGCGTGGAGTTCATCACAACCCGATACCGATTGGTTCGCCGACTGTTCCACATCGTGGGACTGGTTACGGATTTCCATCAGGTTACCGGCAATTTCATTGGCAACGGCGGATTGCTCTTCGGCGGAGGTGGCAATGAGCACGCTCATTTCAAACACCTTGGCACTGTGATGGGCGATGCTGTCGAGATCCTCACCGGTTTTTATCACATGCTTTTTACCTTCTTCCGCTTGCTCAACGGTACGTGCCATCACCTGAGTGAGGTTACGGGAGCCGGATTGCAGCGCCTCAATCATGGACTTGATTTCCACCGTTGCCGCCTGAGTACGGCCCGCAAGGGTACGCACTTCATCGGCCACCACGGCAAAGCCACGTCCCTGCTCACCGGCGCGGGCCGCTTCGATGGCGGCGTTAAGTGCCAGCAGATTGGTTTGCTCGGAAATGGCATTGATGGTGGTTACCACTTCATCGATACGGCTGGCATTTTCATTGAGTACGGTTACCGCATCGGACGCCCTGGCAATTTCATTGGAGAGCTGACCTATGGCGCTCACCGTAGTCGCAATATCTTTGGAGCCGGCCGCCACTTGCTGGTTGGCCTCCTGAGTCTCCTGGGATGAGTGCTCGGCATTGCTGGCGACTTCCCGCACTGCAGCGGTCATTTGCTCCATGGCTGTAGCAAGGGAGTCGAGATGGGCACGTTGACTGGCAGCAAGGGCCTGACCGTCCCGTGCATTGGTGCGAAACGACTCCACCACAGCACGGATTTGGTGGATAGCGTCGTTGATGTTTTTCACCAGGTTATGCTGACGTTCAACCAGAGAGTCGATGCTGATGGCCAGAATACTGAACTCATCTTTTACCTGGAAGAAGTTAAGCCTGCCGGTAAGGTCGCCATCGGCGGCACGTTTAAGCGCCATTACCGTGGTATACAGAGCGCCACCAACAAAGGTGGAGATGTAGTAGCTGAAGATAAAGATAATAAAGAGCACCAGCGCGATGGCGCCAATGACAAACCAGGTATCGTTACCGGATTCCAGCGACACCGCCTTGGCATCAAGCGTATTTACCGCCACCAATTGCTTGTCGCTGATGGCACTGACCGTTTGATAACGGCCGTTGGCGTTCGCCTGATCGCTTCCGCCGCCACTGCGGGCCAATTGCTGTGCTTTATTGTCCAGATTACTGACGGGCACTACCTGAGTGCTCCCGGAAAGACTTTGTAAAAAAGTACTTTGCTGGTCAGCCGGAATATAATTAAGCGCCTGCGACACCAGCTGATTGACGTCATTGGTGTGGTTTCGGCTCTGTGCCAGATGGGTTTCGAGTAAGGTGTCGTTAAATTTGATGTTCAGCACCAGTGCCAGCGACAGCACCATCAGCACCGGGACAATAGCCAAAATGGCAAACTTGGTTTTGAGTGTCATGTGGATGAGATATTGATCTACCCAGCGAAACTTCACTTCTTTCATGAATTACCTCGGAGCGGGGCTGCGTGTGACCCTATGTTTATCGGTTCTTGATGACCGAACTTTATTATTGCAGCCGAAATATGCTTGTGAATGAATACTTTTTAATCAGCGTCTTGGCTGTGTTTTGTATTCTCAGCATAGAGCACAGCGACAATTTTACATCTCGTCAACATGGCCCGCCAGTCACCCTGTAGGGAAAATACGAACCCTGTATGAAAATTCCTGGAAACCGCTGGAAAATGCAGCGGAATTTCCCGGGATTTTTCAACATTTGGGCAGATTTATCCCTAGTCAAATAAAGATGCCTGCCGTAAAATTTCACTCTTTTGTTTATTTTGACAAATTTACGCGGCAAGCACGTCGACATGTCGTGAACAGCCTGCCCAAAAAGGTCAGGCACGAGAGCAGTGGAAGAGAAGATGCAGCAATTAACAGAGATTGTGGAACAGGCTCTGGCCGCCATCGAACAGGCGACAGATCTGAAGGTTCTGGACGATATCCGGGTAGACTATCTGGGTAAAAAAGGCCGGATCACCGATTTAATGAAACTGATGGGCACCCTGAGCGCAGAAGAAAAGCCCAAGTTCGGTCAGGCAGTAAACGATGCCAAGCAGAGCGTTCAGGCTAAACTCGGTGAGCAGATGGAGCTGTTTAAAGCCCGCGAACTGGAAGCCAAACTGGCCGCAGAGCAAATCGACGTGACTCTGCCAGGGCGTACTCTGGACAATGGTGGTTTGCACCCAGTAACCCGCACCATTGAACGCATTGAATCTTTCTTTGGCGAGCTTGGTTTCACGGTTAAGCAAGGTCCAGAAATCGAAGATGACTTCCACAACTTCGATGCGCTGAACATTTCTGAGCATCACCCGGCCCGTGCCGACCACGATACCTTTTATTTCAATCCCAAGGTGATGTTGCGTACCCAAACGTCGGGCGTGCAAATTCGCACCATGGAAACGGAAAAACCACCGCTTCGGATTATCTCTCCAGGCCGTGTGTACCGTAACGACTACGACATGACCCATACCCCGATGTTCCATCAGGTGGAAGGTCTCCTGGTGGACGAAAACGTAAACTTTGCAGAGCTTAAAGGCATTCTGCACGACTTCCTGCGTAACTTTTTTGAAGAAGACCTGCAGGTACGTTTCCGTCCATCTTATTTCCCATTTACCGAACCTTCGGCCGAAGTGGACGTAATGGGCAAAAATGGTAAGTGGCTCGAAGTGCTCGGCTGCGGCATGGTACACCCCAACGTACTGCGCAGCGTGGGCATCGACCCTGAAAAGTATTCCGGTTTTGCTTTTGGTATGGGTGTTGAGCGTTTGACCATGCTGCGCTACGGCGTAAACGATCTGCGCGCATTCTTCGAAAACGACCTGCGTTTCCTTAAGCAATTCAAATAACGGAGCAAATTAGTAATGAAATTCAGTGAATCCTGGCTTCGTGAATGGGTTAATCCAGCCATCAGCCGTGAAGACTTAAGTCATCAAATCACCATGGCTGGCCTGGAAGTGGACGGCGTTGACGCGGTTGCGGCCGACTTCAGCGGCGTATTTGTGGGCGAAGTTGTGGAATGTGGCCAACATCCCGATGCCGACAAACTGCGTGTGACTAAAGTAAACGTGGGTGGCGATACCCTGCTGGATATCGTTTGCGGCGCGCCAAACTGCCGTTTGGGCCTGAAAGTGGCCGTTGCCACTGTCGGCGCCGTATTGCCCGGCGACTTCAAAATCAAAAAAGCCAAGCTCCGCGGTCAGCCGTCTGAAGGCATGCTGTGTTCCTACAGCGAGCTGGGTATCGATATCGAAAGCGATGGCATTATCGAATTGCCGCTGGATGCGCCCATTGGTACTGACATCCGTGAATATCTCGACCTGAACGATGCAGTTATCGACGTAGACCTGACCTCCAACCGTGCCGACTGTCTCGGTATGGCCGGTCTTGCCCGCGAAGTGGGTGTACTTAACCGTGCCGAAGTGACAGAGCCAAGCTGGGCCCCTGTTACCGCCAGTATTGCCGACACCATCGATATTCAGCTTTCAGCCCCTGCTGCCTGCCCAAGGTATCTGGGCCGTATCGTGCGTAATGTGAACGTAAAAGCGCCGACACCTGAGTGGATGAAAGAAAAGCTGCGCCGCAGTGGCATCCGTTCAATCGACCCTATCGTGGATATCACCAACTATGTGCTGATTGAATTCGGTCAGCCGATGCACGCTTTTGACCTGGCCAAAATCGACGGCAAGATTGAAGTCCGTCTGGGCAATGGTGAAGAAAAGCTGACATTGCTGGATGGCAGCGAAATCACAGTGCCAAGCGATACTCTGGTTATTGCAGACAACACTAAGCCTCTGGCGCTTGCCGGTGTGTTTGGTGGCGAATTCTCCGGTGTGGGTGAAACCACTCAGGACATACTGCTGGAATGTGCCTTCTTCGCGCCGCTGGCCATCATGGGTAAAGCCCGTAAGCTCGGTCTGCACACAGACTCATCACACCGCTTTGAGCGTGGCGTTGACCCAGAGCTGCAGCACAAGGTGATTGACCGTGCCACCCGTTTGGTGCTGGATATCTGTGGCGGTGAAGCCGGCACTGTGGTGGAAGCCAAATCCGATGAACATCTGCCAAAAGCCAAAGAGATCCTGCTGCGTCGCAGCAAGCTGGACAAAATCCTTGGCCACCATGTACCAGACAGTGACGTAGTTGAAATCCTGACACGTTTGGGTTTTGCCGTAACAGCAGGTGAGGGGGAGTGGCAGGTAACCACGGCGACCTATCGTTTCGATATGGCCATCGAAGAAGACCTGATTGAAGAAGTTGCCCGTATTTACGGTTACAACAACATCCCCAACAAGGCGCCCATGGCACATCTCAGGATGTCTACCCATCAGGAAGCCGATATCTGCCTGAAGAAGGTGCGTAGCCTCTTGGTTGCCCGCGGATTCCAGGAAGCCGTAACTTACAGCTTCGTGGATCCCAAATTGCAGCAATTGGTGCATCCAGGCGAGCAGGCGATGATCCTGCCTAACCCGATTTCCAGTGAAATGTCGGCCATGCGCCTGTCTATGTTCACCGGTTTGCTCACCGCTGTCGGCTACAACCAGGCTCGTCAGCAGGGCCGTGTGCGCCTGTTTGAGACAGGATTGCGCTTTGTGCCTGATGCCAATGCAGAATCCGACGTAAGGCAGCAACCTATGCTGGGTGCCGTGATTGCTGGCCTCCAGAACGAAGAACATTGGTCAATGGAGAGCAAAACCGTTGATTTCTTCGATCTTAAGGGCGATTTGGAGGCAATTATTGGCTTGACAGTTTCGGGATCCGAATTTAGTTTTAGAAGAGCGACACATTCGGCGCTTCACCCAGGCCAATGTGCTGAAATTCTAAGGAATGATCGCGTGATTGGCTATATAGGTGCCGTTCATCCAAGCCTTGAGAAGCCATTTGGGCTCAATGGTAAAACCATCGTATTTGAGCTGGAACTGGATGCATTGCTACATGCGAAATTGCCTGAAGCTCAGGTAATTTCCAAGTTCCCCGCTAACCGCCGGGATATCGCATTGGTCGTGGATGAAAGCGTTGCTGCGGCTGATGTGATAAAAGTGATAAGAAAAGTTGGCGAAAATCAGTTGGTTGGCGTAAACTTGTTCGATGTATACCAGGGTAAAGGTGTTGAGCCCGGTAAAAAGAGCCTGGCAATTGCACTGACGTTACAAGACAACACTCGCACACTTGAAGAAAAAGAGATCGCAGAAGCAGTAGACACTGTGGTTTCAGCACTCAAGTCCGAGTTCAACGCATCGTTGAGGGATTAAAGTATGGCACTTACCAAAGCCGAAATGGCAGAGCATCTTTTTGAAACGCTTGGCATTAACAAGCGGGTCGCGAAAGAGATGGTAGAGACGTTTTTCGAGGAAATCCGAAGCGCTCTCGAAAGTGGTGAGCAGGTCAAGCTGTCCGGTTTTGGTAACTTTGACCTCAGGGACAAAAACCAACGACCTGGCCGCAACCCAAAAACCGGTGAGGATATCCCGATCTCTGCCCGTCGTGTGGTGACATTCCGCCCCGGTCAGAAGCTGAAAAGCCGCGTCGAGTCATCCAACTCCGAAAAGTAACATCGGAATACACTGAGGGAAGGCCACTCATCTGAGTGGCTTTCCTGTTTGTGTGCTCTAAAGAGATTCTAAGTTAAGACAATGCGTTATTTTGACAGACGATTTTACTGGGGACTGCTGCATCCAAGACTGTGGGGTACCTGGATAGCCATCGGCGTCTTGCTCTTTTTTGGCGCCTTGCCTGCCGCTATTCGCGATCCCATCGCGCGGGGCCTGTCCAGGCTGGTACTGCGTATCGCCAAAAAGCCCATCCGGGTGGCCAGGGCCAATATCAAGGCCTGTTTCCCTGACAAATCCGAGCAGGAAGTAGACAGCCTCATTCGCGAGAATGTGGCGCAATTCGTGATGATCCTGATTGGTCAGGCGGAGCTCCTGTTTGGCAGTGAGGCCCATTTACGCCGCCGCGTTTCGCTGCAAGGCTTTGAACATGTCAAAGCGGCCCGTGATGCGGGGCAGCCGATTATTTTCATCATGCCGCATGTCTGGGGTATAGATTACGCCGGGCTCAGGCTTAACCTTGAACTGCCCATGGCAACCATGGCCAAAGCCCACCGCAATGAGCTGTTCAATTGGTTTTCCAATCGCATTCGCAGTCGCCTTGGCGGCCATGTGTACATGCGCGAGGCGGGGCTTCGGGTGCTGATCAGTGAGATGCGCCAGGGCAACAGTTTCTTCTATCTGCCCGATGAAGATTTGGGTCCTGAGCAGAGCGTCTTTGCACCGCTTTTTGCCACCACCAAGGCAACCTTGCCGGTAGTAGGGCGACTGGCGGCGGCCGGCAAAGCTCAGGTGATGCCGGTGACCATAGGTTACGATGATAAGGCGCACCGGTTTTCACTTACAGTGCTACCCGCCATCGACGAAGTCAGCATGGCTGGCAAAGAAAATGAAGCACTGGCGCTTAACCGCGCTGTTGAGCAGGTCATTTCGGCTTACCCTGAGCAGTACATGTGGTTTTTAAAGCTGCTTAAAACCCGTCCAGAGGGCCAGGCGTCTATTTACGATTGACGCTAAATTCCTGCGGGCAACTATACTTATCCGAAGTTAGCCTTTCGGAGTCTTCATGTTGCCCGCACCCATTCCCTTCGATGAGGCCGAAAGGCTTGAGGCGCTACGCAGCCTGAATGTGCTCGATACTGAGGCCGAAGAGCGTTTCGATCGCCTGACCCGTTTGGCGCGCAGGTTGTTTGATGTGCCTATCTGCCTGATAAGTCTGGTTGATTCCGACAGGCAATGGTTCAAATCCTGTATCGGTTTATCCCAATCTGAAACCCGCCGCGACATTTCCTTTTGTGGCCATGCGATTATGCAGGCCGATATCTTTGTCATTGAAGACGCCCATGAAGATCCGCGATTTGCCGACAATCCGCTGGTAACAGGTGAGCCCCATATCCGTTTTTACGCCGGTTATCCGCTTACCCTGAGTAACGGCCACAGAGTTGGCACCCTGTGCATCATTGACCGGATGGCACGCCACTTTGAGCCAGAGGCATATCGCGATCTGGAAGATCTCGGCAAATTGGTGGTGTCTGAGCTGGAAGCGGTGCAAACCGCCACCCTGGACCCATTGACGGGCCTGTCGAACCTGCGTGGCTTTGAACTGCTGGCCAAACAATGCCTCGCCAAGTGTCAGCGGCAACAGCAGGACGCGACGCTTTTTTTCATGGATCTGGATTACTTCAAGGAAATCAATGACCGCTTTGGGCATCAGGAAGGAAACAGCGCCCTGGTGGCATTCGCCAATCTGCTGAAAGAGGCCTTTCGTGAGTACGATGTGATTGCCCGTATTGGCGGCGATGAGTTTGTTGCGCTGGTCAGCCACGAACGGTCGATGTCGCCGGCAGCCGGGATCTTAAGCCGCTTGCATCAAAACCTGGCAAAGCACAATATCAATACTCCCATTGGCTATCAGTTGGAATTCAGTTGCGGCACTGCGCGTTTCGATCCCCTGGTGCCAAGCTCCCTTGAACGGCTTTTGAAGGATGCCGATATCCACATGTATCGCGAAAAGCAAATTCATCACCAAAAGCATGGCGAGCAGAATTGAAGCAGGGCGAGACAGGTGTGCAGTCTGTGCCCGTGTCGCTCGTAAGAAATGACGTCTGAAAACACCAACAAAAAACGCTGCCATGGCAGCGTTTTTACATTAGTGGCAGGCAGAATCTTAGCTTCTGGCCTTATGACGCTCATAGAGGTTTTCGGTGATGTCCGCAAGTGACAGCCCCTGATCTTCCAGCAATACCATCAGGTGAAACAGCAGATCTGAGGCTTCATCGACCAACTCTTTCTTATCGTGGGTTGCGGCGGCGAGCGCCGTTTCCAGCCCTTCTTCACCTACTTTTTGCGCCATACGTTTGGTGCCGCTGGCAAACAGGGATGCGGTATAACTGCTGCCGCCTTCGCCTGCATCACAGGCTTTTTTCCTGCCCTGAATCAAGCTCTCGAGTCCGGCGATAAAGCTGTGGCTGCCATCTTGCCAACATGACTCTGTGCCTGTGTGGCAGGTTGGGCCCTTGGGCATAACCTGCACCAATAGGCTGTCGTTATCGCAGTCGGCGGCAATGCTGATAAGGCTCAGCACATGGCCGGACGACTCGCCCTTGGTCCAAAGCCGCTGCTTGCTGCGGCTGAAAAAGGTGACCATGCCGGTCTGCAGTGTCTTTTCCAGGGCGGCCTTGTCCATATAGCCCTGCATCAGCACCTTGCCGCTTAAGTGGTTTTGCACGATAGCGGGAATGAGGCCGTCTTGTTTGTCCCAGTCGAGACGGTTTAAAAGGGTTTCGTCAGCCATGGGCCATTACTCCGTTAACCTGATGGCAATCCCCTGAGATGCAAGGAATTGTTTAAGCTCACCTATATTGATAATGCCTTTGTGAAACACACTGGCGGCAAGTGCGGCATCAACCCGGGCATCGCTGAACACCTCGGCAAAGTGGGCCATGGTGCCGGCACCGCCAGAGGCAATCAGCGGCACATCGCAGATGGTGCGTACCTTAAGCAGCTGCTCAATATCATAGCCCTGACGCACACCATCCTGATTCATCACATTCAGCACTATCTCACCGCAGCCCTGACGCTGCACTTCTTCAACCCAATCCAGGGTGTGCCAGCGGGTGTCTTTGGTGGCGGCTTCATCGCCGGTAAACTGCTTTACCGTGTAGTTGCCGCTGTCGCTATCGTAAAAGCTGTCGATACCCACCACCACACATTGGCGTCCAAATTCATCGTGCAGCCTGCGAATAAGGCTGGGATCCGACAGAGCAGGCGAGTTGATGGAAATTTTATCGGCGCCGAAGGCCAGAATTTCCCGCGCCTGAGCTGCCGTTTTGATACCGCCAGCCACACAAAAGGGAATGTCGATGCGCTCGGCAATGCGGCTAACCCAGGATTTATCCACCACATCGCCTTTGGCACTGGCGCTGATATCGTAAAATACCAGCTCATCGGCACCTTCTTCGGCGTAGCGGGCGGCGAGGGGGACTATATCGCCCACAACTTCGTGGTTGCGAAATTGCACGCCCTTCACCACTTTGCCGTCTTTCACATCCAGGCAGGGCACTATGCGTTTGGCCAGCATGCAATTGCCTCCTTTGCAGTAAATACGCCGGTCAGCAGTGCCTTACCGATGATGATGCCGCTGGCACCGGATTGCCTGATGGCTTTTACGTCTTCCAGGGTAGCGACGCCGCCACTGGCCTGCCATTGCACATCGCTAAAACGCTCGGCCAGTTCTCGGTAAAGCGCTGTGTTGGCGCCGGTCATGGTGCCATCGCGGCTGATATCGGTTACCAGGGCGTGTTTAAGACCCGCGGGCATAAAGGTGTCCACCAGGGATTCGAGTGACTTTCCGCCGCCCTGTTGCCAGCCGTGAACTGCCACCATCTTGTTGCCCTGGGCATCGATATTGACATCGAGGGCAAGACAAATGGCATCACCGCCATACTTATCAAAAAGGCTTAGGACCACCTCAGGTGACTTGACCGCCAGCGAGCCAATCACGACCCGGGCAACGCCGGCATCCAGCAGGGCATCCACATCGGCGGCGCTGCGAATGCCGCCGCCTACCTGCAGTGGGGTGGACAAACCGGCCGCAATCTCTTCAATTAACCTGGTTTGCCTCTTGTCGGGGTCTTTAGCGCCGGTCAGATCAACAAGATGCAAGAGCGCTGCTCCATCTTGCTGATAGCTCTGCAATTGCGTTTTGGGATCCAGAGAAAATTCGGTCTTTTTGGCGTAATCGCCCTGAAACAGGCGCACCACCTGACCATCAATAAGGTCGATTGCAGGAATGATCATGATTGCTCCAAGGTGTCGACATTGGTTTGCGCCGGTGAATTTTCAATAAGCTCTGGTTCGGCAGCTGCAAGCCCCAGGTCGGCCAGTGTGAGTCCCAGAAAGTTTTTCAGGATTTTGGCGCCGGTGGCAGCGCTTTTTTCCGGATGGAACTGCACTCCCATAAAATTATCTTTGGCGATGGCCGCGCTGAAGGCTTCGCCATACTCGCAGCTGGCGATGGTGGCCGCGGACTCGGGGGCACAGAAGGAGTGCACAAAGTACACCCACTCGCCAGGCTCAATGCCGGCAAATAGCGGATGGCCGGACACCTTAAGCTGATTCCAGCCCATGTGGGGCAAAGGTTGGCTGCCTGCATCCAATTCGCGAATTTCACCAGGGATAATATCCAGGCAATCAATATCTTCACCCTTGGCGCCGCGCTCGTGTGAGCGGGTCATCAACAGTTGCATCCCAAGGCAGACGCCGAGTACCGGCTGGCTCAGGGTTGGGATCAGTTTATCAAGCCCTCTGGCTCTCAGGGCATCCATGGCTGCCGCTGCCGTGCCAACGCCCGGTAGCACCAGACGTGGCGCGGCGCGAAGCACTTCGCTGTCGCGGCTTACCAGCACCCTGGCGCCGAGGCGCTCAAAGGCAAACTTCACTGAGCTTAGATTGGCACAGCCGGTGTCAATGATGACCAAATCGGCGCTTGCGGCTGCTTCAGTGGCGCCGCCGGCCGATATCATGGACTCTTTCATCAAAGCATTCCTTCTCTCATCAAAGCATTCCTTCCCACGTCACAGCACGCCTTTTGAGGATGGCAGGGCATCACCTTCGATGGCAACAGCCTGGCGCAGTGTTCGGCCCAGTACCTTGAACAGGGCTTCTACCTTGTGGTGATCGTTGTCGCCATCACAGCCGATGTGTAAGGTGCAGCGCAGGCCATCGGCAAACGAGCGGAAGAAGTGCGGCACCATTTCGGTGGCCATTTCGCCCACTTTATCCCGGCTGAAGCTGGCATCAAACTTGATAAACGGCCGACCCGAGATATCCATCAGACACTGACCCGAGGCTTCATCCATGGGCAGGGCAAAGCCGAAACGGCCGATGCCGCGTTTGTCACCCAGGGCCTGACGCAGTGCATCACCCAGCGCCAGCGCTGTATCTTCCACGCTGTGGTGATCGTCAATTTCAAGGTCGCCATCGACGTTAAGCTTCAGGCTGAAATTGCCGTGGGTGGCGATTTGATCGAGCATGTGGTCGAAAAAGCCGATGCCGGTCGCAATTTGATTGTTGCCTGGGGTATCCAGATCAACAGTGACCCGAATGTCGGTTTCGCGGGTAGTGCGCACCACGGTGGCGCAGCGACCTTTGGCGAGCAGCGCATCGGCAATGGCATTCCAGCCGAGGGTTTCACGCTGATATTTAAAGCTCTTGATACCCATGGCGTTGCCAAGCTCGACGTCGGTATCGCGATCGCCAATTACTGCTGAGGCGGTGAAATCCACCAGACCTTGGGTCAGGAAGGATTTCACCAACCCGAGTTTAGGTTTGCGGCAGCTGCAGTTTTCATCATTGAAGTGCGGGCAAATCAGCACCTCATCAAACTTAACGCCCTGACTTTCAAAAACCTGCATCATCAGGTTGTGGGGCGCATCGAAATCTTCCTGGGGGAAAGATGGGGTGCCGAGGCCATCCTGATTACTGACCATAATCAGCCGATAACCGGCTTTTTGCAGCCGCAGCAGCGCAGGAATGGCGTTTGGTTCAAACACCAGCTTGCTGAGACTGTCGACCTGCTTATCTGTTACCGGCTCTTCAATCAGGGTGCCATCGCGGTCGATAAAAAGCATTTTCTGGGGCATGGGTAGTCTGTCCTTATGATTATTTGCTGTCGATGCGGCCGATGGCCTCGATAATGGAATCCGTCTCTTGCTCGCTGGTGTAGCTGATGCGAATGGCATCTTTAAGCCTTGGGTGGCTGTAGCGTCTGGCGACTATGCCTGCGTTGGCAAGGGCTCTGGCGAGTGCTTCCACATCATTGCTGAAAGCGAGCACATAGTTACCGCCGCTTGGCAGGACGCGAAGGCCTGCATTGGTAAGCGCTACCGCGAGTCTTGCGCCTTGTGTATTAAGCAATACCACATCGGCGCACATTTGGGCGACGCCCTGCGCGGAAAGGGCTTTTTCGGCAATCACAGACACAGGTACAGGCACCGGATAGGGCGCAATCACCCGCATCACCAGCTCGCACACCGAGGCGCTTGCCAGCAGGAAACCGCAGCGGGCACCGGCGAGACCAAAGGCTTTGGAGAGGGTGCGCAGCACCACCAGATTGTCAAATTCTGCCATCAAGCCTGTGGCACTTTGGGCGGGTGAGCCGTCTGGGTTGCGGGCAAATTCGATGTAGGCTTCATCAACCACCACCAGCGCATTGGGGAAGGTTTTTGCCACCCGCGCAATTTCATCAAGCGGCAGCAAGGTGCCGGTTGGGTTATTGGGGTTGCAGACAAACACCAATTTGCTGCCTGTTAAGGCCGAGATGTCGTCAGGCAGGCTGAAATCTTCCGCCAGCGGCAGGGTGTTGACCGCCACATTAAAGGTGGCCGCGCTGATGGAGTACATGCCATAAGTTGGGCTGAAAATGCCGATGCTGTCTTTGCCGGGCACACAAAAGGTGCGAATAAGCAGTTCAATGGCTTCATCGGCGCCGCGGCCGCATATCAGCTCATTGGCCGCAACGCCGGCATACGCCGCATAGGCGGCAATCAGCTCGGGTGGCTGGCACTCGGGGTAGCGGTTGGCGCCATCAATGCCAGTGCGGTTAAAGGGTGACTCATTGGCATTTACCC
Organism: Shewanella sp. FJAT-52076; assembly: GCF_019457455.1. Classification (NCBI taxonomy): domain Bacteria; kingdom Pseudomonadati; phylum Pseudomonadota; class Gammaproteobacteria; order Alteromonadales; family Shewanellaceae; genus Shewanella; species Shewanella sp. FJAT-52076. The sequence goes on along the minus strand of NZ_CP080415.1, from coordinate 2,339,302 downwards.
AAATTTCGCCGCTGCCACCAATGCGCCGAGCGCTCTGGTAGGGCTCCAGGCTTAAAAGCTCAGGGCGGGCGAGGCGTGCTGCCAGGCTATCCGCTGGAATTGCGTTTACCTGAGATGTCATTGACCATTCTCCTCACGTGCGACGGCATCAAGCCTGACTTTTACTGCATTTTTGTGGGCATCCAGTGACTCGGCCGCAGCCAGTGTCATCACAGTTTGACCAAGTCCTTTCAGTCCGTCCGCAGTTAATTCCTGCACTGTAAAGCGGCGGCAAAAATCGGCCAGCGACAGGCTGGAGACGGTTTTGCTGTAACCGTAGGTGGGCAGCACGTGGTTGGTGCCGGAGGCATAGTCGCCAACCGATTCCGGCGTAAAGGCGCCTAAAAACACCGACCCTGCCGCACGAATGCGTGGCAGCAGCTCCCTTGGATCGCGGGTTTGAATGATCAAATGCTCCGGGGCATAGAGGTTAGAGACCATTGCCGCCTCGTCCAGGGTGTCAGTCATGATAATACGGCTGCATGACAGCGCGCCTTCTGCGGTTTCTCGTCGTGGCAGCAGGGCAAGCTGGCTCTCAAGTGCCGCTTCAACGGCCTTGGCCTGGGCGCTGGAGTCGGTGACAAAAATTACCTGTGAGTCACTGCCGTGCTCGGCCTGAGATAAGAGGTCGGCAGCAATAAACTCAGGGTTGGCCGTATCATCGGCAATCACCAGCACTTCGGAAGGACCGGCTGGCATATCTATGGTGACCGCGGCCTGGGTATCCCGTGCCACCTGGGCCTTGGCTTCGGTCACATACCTATTGCCGGGGCCAAAAATTTTATCGACTTTCGGCACGCTTTCGCTGCCGTAAGCGAGCGCCGCAATGGCCTGGGCGCCACCTATTTGGAACACATCGGTAATGCCGCACACGCTGGCCGCGTAAAGAATGGCATCATCGATGGGCGGCGGGCTTACTAGCACTCGTTTGTTGCAGCCGGCAATGGTTGCAGGCACTGCCAACATTAGCACAGTGCTGATAAGGGGGGCGCTGCCGCCAGGAATATAAAGCCCCACCTTTTCAATTGCTTCACTTTTAAGCTCACAGCGAACCCCCGGCTGGGTTTCCAGGCTGATTTCACTGAACTGCTGGGCGCTGTGAAAGCGGGCAATATTGGCGCGGGCGGCGTTGATGGCGTCTTTAAGCTCAGGGCTGACGCGCTCGCAGGCCGCCGCGATGGCTTCAGCACTCAGCGCCAGCGTATCGATTTCGGCTTTATCGAAGCGGGCCGCGTATTCAATAAGGGCCTTATCGCCACCACGCTTCACATTGTCAAGAATGTCACTGACCGATGCAGCCAGACTGTCGTCACCCACCAGAGGTGAGCGGGACAGCGCCTGGCGCTTGGCATCCTCGTTTAAGGTGTTCCAGACCAAGGTTTCCATCACTTACCCCATCATCTTTTCGATTGGCATCACCAGAATCGAGCTGGCGCCGAGGGCGGTCAGTTCTTCCATGGTGTCCCAGAACAGGTCTTCGGTGCTGACCGCGTGGATGGCCACCCGATTGGTTTCATCATTGAGCGGCAGCACAGTGGGGTTTTCAGCGCCGGGCAGCAGGGCAACAATTTGCTCCAGCGTTTCGGTTGGGGCGTGCAGCAGGATGTACTTGCTTTCACGGGCACGGATAACCCCATTCACCCGGGAGAGGATTTTATTGATAAGTGCCTGCTTGGCATCGCTTTGTGGTGTGGTGGACTGAATAATACAAGCCATGGAGCGGAAGATGACTTCAGTTTCGTACAGGCCGTTGGCTTCGAGGGTGGCACCGGTCGACACCAGATCGCAGATACCATCTGCAAGGCCGGCGCGGGGCGCCACTTCCACTGAACCCTTTAATTGGCAGTCCTGATAGGATATGCCTTTATTTTGCATAAAGCGGCGAAGCAGGTTGGGGTAGGATGTCGCGATCCTAAGGCCTTCCAGCGAGCTTGCATCGCCATAAATAAATTCGGTTGGTACCGCCAGAGATAAGCGACAGGCACCAAAGTCCAGTTGTCTGAGCTTAACGACGTCGGACGCATTTCCAAGACATTCCCGCTCAAGCTGCTCTTCTTCCAGTACGTTTTCACCGACTATGCCCAAATCAACTACGCCGTCCATTACCAGGCCTGGGATGTCATCGTCACGCACCCGCAAAATATCCACGGGCATATTGTCGGCGTGGGCGATGAGCCGCTGTTCGTTCACGCTGAATTTTACTCCGCAGCTTTTCAGCAGCTGTTGGGACTCGGTGGACAAGCGTCCGGATTTTTGAATGGCGATTCTCAGTCTGGCAGTCATGGCGAAATATCCTGGTATCTAAAGTAATGTTTAAAATCAAAAACTTTGGTGCAAAGAAAAACCCCCGGAATTCCTTCCGGGGGTTGTCCTGAAACTTTAGATCATGACCGCCAGAAGGAATGCACCTTCGGCAGTGAGCTTCCGAAGGCTACCGCTTGTGATGGTGATGATGGTGCTTGGCAGTCGAAAGCTGGAACATGTGTCTTTAATCCTGTGTCTGGCGCCGTGCGCTCGTTACATTTACTGTCTGGCCGAATTTATCGGACGCTTTTTACACTAAAGGCTTTCAGGATGCTTTGCAAGGGCGTTTTTCGTCAATATTAAAAAAGTTCAGCTTTGCATGAATATTCATGTGACTCAGGTCTGATTTGGCGTCTGTTCCATACTCCGCTTGTGGCAGTCAGTGAAATCGGCATAATGCATTCAACCAAAAGGTGAATCACCTCAATGCTGGAGCAAGTTTGTCTTCCCAATCCGCTGCCAACAAGCTGATAACCCGTACTCAGGCCGTCTTCGATGAGGGTGGGCTGCTGTCGCGTTTTATCCGCGGCTATCGGCGCCGTGAGGTCCAGCAGCAGATGGCAGAGGAAGTGGCATCTTGCTTAAGTCATTCCCACAAGTTGGTGCTGGAAGCAGGTACCGGTGTGGGCAAAACCTTCGCTTATCTGGTGCCGGCGCTTTTAAGTGGCAAGCAGGTGATTGTCAGTACTGGCAGTAAAAATTTGCAGGAGCAGCTCTTTTATAAAGACTTACCGGCCCTTTTGGAGATGCTTAAGCTCCACCTGCCAGTTAGCATTTTAAAGGGGCGCAGCAATTATTTGTGCCAGCGGTTGATGGCGGCGCACATGGAGTCGGCCTTCAGTCACGATGAGAAGCTGTTGGATGATTTACTCAAGCTCAATCAATTTGCGCAAACCACAGAAGATGGTGACCTTGGCAATCTGACCGGAGTGGCCGAAGATGCCCGCGCCATCAGTCTGGTGGCCAGCACTCAGGATAGCTGTACCGGCCAGCGCTGCGCCTTTTATGAAGACTGCTTTACCCGTAAAGCCCGTGCCCGGGCCATGAATGCCCGCTTGATTGTGGTGAACCATCACCTGTTTTTTGCTGACAGGGTGCTTAAAGACACGGGCTTTGCCGAACTCTTACCCGATGTGGATGCGGTGATATTTGACGAGGCGCACCTGTTGCCTGATATCGCGATTCAGTATTTTGGCTCTCAGCTTTCAACCGGCAGCCTGCGACGGCTGCTTGATGGCATAGAGCGGCTCACCGAAGGCGAGCTTGGCGATACCCAGGGGCTTAAGCTTTTGCCGCAGCGTGCCCGGATTAAGTTGGATGCCTGGCAAAATTGTCTTCTGGATGCAGGCAGCGGTGATTTCAGGCAACTGCTGAAAGATAAAACCGCGGCATTGGCCGCAGGTGATTTAATTGGTGAGCTTTCAGCGCTGGAAGCTTTACTGCTCGCCAATGTGGGCCGCAGTGAGCCGCTTGATGATTTTGCCGTTAAGCTGCCGGAGCTTAAGCAAAAGCTTGAACGCTTCATTGCCTGTGACGATCCTGGGTCTGCCTATGGCATCGATATCGGTGAGCGCCATCTGATGCTGCGTATTTCCCCCATCGACATCGCAAAAGCATGTAGCGAGTTATTCAACGAAGACACCGCCTGGGTGTTTACCTCGGCGACCTTGCAGGTGGAACGAAGCCTGCAGTTTTTTACCCGAGAACTTGGACTCACGTCTGCTGCGCATTCGTCTGTTAATCGAGGGAATGCCAGTCGAAGTCAATCCAGCGGCGCTACAAAAGCTTCAATGTGCAAAGAAGTCCTGCTCGACAGTCCCTTTGATTACCCCAGGCAATCTATGTTATGTGTGCCGCGCCGCCTTGGCAGCGTTGCCAATCAGGATGCCATGGTGCGCCAGCTCACCGAGGTGTGCCTTAAACTGATTAAGGCCGCCAAGGGGCGCACCTTTATTCTCTTTACCAGCCACCGGATGATGGAGGCCGTCGCCCGAGCTCTGGTTGGCCGCTGCCACTATCCGCTGCTGGTTCAGGGGCAGGGCGGTAAGCAGCAATTACTATCCAAATTCAGACAGTTGGGTGAAGCGGTGCTGCTTGGCACTGGCAGCTTTTGGGAAGGAGTCGACGTGCGTGGCAAGCTGCTGTCCTGCGTGATCATCGATAAGCTCCCCTTTGCCTCACCGGATGACAGTCTTTACCGAGCGCGAGCCAGTAGGGTAGAGGCCAGAGGCGGCGATCCCTTCCTGGAAATTTCGCTGCCCCAGGCGGTGATTGCCTTGAAGCAGGGTGCTGGCAGGCTTATCCGCGATGAGACCGACCGTGGCGTACTGGTTATCTGCGATAACCGCCTGGTGAATCGACCCTATGGGCAGGCATTTTTGCAATCCTTGCCGCCCATGGCCCGCACCCGTGATTTGGATGCTGCCTGCGCTTTTTTAGAGGCAATTGATTGAATTTAATCCGACTGCTGACCTTAGCCGTTTTATGGCTGGTGGTTTATCGGGTAAAATCACCGCAATGACCCACAGGGCCCTCTTTCTGTGGCCAACGATTTTGGAAACTCATACCCCATGACGCAGCCTATTGCACTGCCGGACAATCCGGTGATCCTCGCGCTCGATACCTGCACCGAAGCATGCTCCGCCGCGCTTTATGCCAAGGGTGAAACCTATGCCGATATGGCTGATGCGCCCCGTGAGCACAGCCAGCGCCTGCTGCCCATGATTGATGGGCTGTTAAACAAGGCTGGGCTCAGCATTAGCGATGTCAACATCATTGCCTACGGCCGTGGCCCGGGCAGCTTTACCGGCATTCGCATTTGTACCAGCATGACCCAGGGCCTTGCGCTTGGCCGCGAGCTGCCGGTGATTGGTATTTCTACACTGGCCGCCATGGCGCAGGAGGCGATGGAAAAGAGCGGTGAAACCCGGGTGCTGTGTGCCATCGATGCGCGCATGTCGGAAGTCTATGTGGGTGAGTATCGGATGCAGGATGGCGTGGCGACACTGGTGGGTGAAGAAGCCGTATTGCCACCGTCGATGGTGAAGGTATCTGACGGCGTTAAGCTTGCCTGCGGTACAGGTTTTGATGCCTATCCAGCGCTTTTGACTCTCGGACACGGCCTGGAGCTCAGTACTGAGGTGAAATTTCCTGCCGCTGAGGCTATGCTGACTCTTGCCAGACTAGGCATTGCAGAAGGGCTGCACACCAGTGTGGATGACTTGGCACCTGTGTATCTTCGCGATACTGTGGCCTGGAAGAAGCTGCCCGGCCGTGAATAATCTGAGGACTCGCTGATATGGTGATTAACGCTGCACAGATTGCGTTTTTTGGGGCAAGCGCCCTAATTCCGCGCGCTTTGCCTGCGTCATCACCGCAAGCCGACGAAATGCCTGAGCAGTCCCCCAGCGTGACTGGCGCTCAGGCAAGAACACTGATGGCGTCCTGGGATAGCGGATTCACGCCTAATCAACAGCTTAACTACGATGAAACGCCCCAAAGCCGGGGTGCCATTGCTGAGTATTTGTTGACCCAGCATGGCGAACGGCGGGAGCAAATTCGTGCCATGGTCGGCATAGATCTCTATGCCTGATATCAAAACATCGAATGCAACCTCTGAGCGCACTGTCATAAGCCCTCATCCAGGGCGTGGCATATTCCTGCTGGAGCTGGCCGTTGCGGCCTTTATCACCCATATCCCATACCTCGGCATCCCCTTCAAGTGGTTGGAAAGCTTTTTCCATGAGCTGTCTCATGCATTGGCGACCCTACTGACCGGTGGGACAGTGAGCCATATCCAGTTGTTTCCCAATGGTGCAGGGCTTTGTTTCTCAGGTGGTGGTATGCCTGTGGTCATAGGTTTCAGCGGTTATGCAGGCGCAGCGGTTTGGGGACTGACGCTGTTTGTCATGGCGACCTGGCCCAAGGGTATAAAGCCAGCTTTTGCCTTGCTTGGGGTGATGGTGTTGGTGGTCTTGCTGTTTTACGCCCGTGATGTGCTGACAATGGGCATTTTACTGGTTCTGGCAGGGTTATTTTTTCTGCCTTTGAAGCTCGCCAGTGCGCCGTGGCTGGTTATGCTGCTCAGGCTACTGGCTCTCATAGTGCTTCTGAATGCCCTTAACAGTCCAACCTACCTGTGGGGGCTTGAGGGGCAGGGGGATGCCGTGCTCCTGAGCGATTTAATCTGGTTACCGCCTGCATTTTGGATTGCATCCTGGCTGGCAGTGGCGGCGGCATGCCTCTGGCTTTGTTGGCGCCGGGTAAATGCCCTGGTCAATTGCAACAAATTATGAATATCCCTTGGAAAACGTCCTGAGCCTTGTTAGCTTCGATGCCATTATTGGTAAGGTATTTCGATGTATTTCAAGGAGAACAAAATGAACAAGTTGCTGGTAGCGGGCCTGGTATCCTGGGCCGGACTGACAGGGATGGCTCATGCCATGACATTGGAAGAAGCAGCTGCCAACAGTCTGCGCACCCCCGCCAATGTTGAGCGCGATCAGTATCGTCACCCCGTTGAGACCCTGAGCTTTTTCGGTGTGAAGGACAATCTTACTGTGGTGGAGTTCTGGCCCGGTGGCGGTTGGTATACCGAAATACTGGCACCACTGCTTAATGAAAATGGCCAGTATGTTGCTGCGAATTTTGAAACAAATCCGGCACCCGAGGCCAACAGTCCTGCCTACCGTATTCGTCTGGGTAAGGCGCTGGAAGGCTGGCTCGAAACCCATGCCGATAAGGCGGGGAATGCGAAAACCGTGACCTTCGACCCTCCCCATAAAACTTCATTGGGAGAAAGCGATAGCGCCGACGTGGTGCTGACATTCCGCAACATGCATAACTGGGCCATGGTGGGCCAAGCAGAGATGGTGCTCAGTGCCGCCTTTGATGTATTGAAGCCAGGCGGTGTATTTGGCGTAGTGGAACACAGGGCCAAGCCGGGGATGAGCCTTAAGTCAGGCTACATGGAAGAAGATGAAGTGATCCGTTTAGCTAACGCTGCAGGCTTTGTGCTGGCAGAAAAGAGTGAAGTAAACGCGAATCCCAGGGACACCAAAGACTATGCTGACGGCGTCTGGACTCTGCCGCCATCACTTCGTAAGGGTGATACGGATAAGGCACGTTACCTGGCCATCGGCGAGAGTGACCGTATGACCCTCAAGTTTGTCAAACCGGCGGCGCGTTAATCCGGATTGATTCAAGCGTTGAAAGGGGCACTGCAGCACCTTTAATAGGCCTTTAAGTCAGCGCCCATGCTGGAAAATGCCGATACCGGAACACCGCCGGTGTCGGCATTTTTCACTGTATGTCAGTGATGGGATGAGTGCGTGGCAGTAATAACGATGCGAGAGTTTTGATGACTAGTGAGTTTCAAGAGCTGGAGCTCACCTTGCCCCATATCAGGCTGGCAGGGTGGCAATATGGCGGAATGACAAGTGATGAAGCCAAAGCCGACCCTCGGGGAGATGTGCAAGTCAAGCCGCTGGTGCTGGCACTTCACGGTTGGCTTGATAACGCCCAGAGTTTTGCGCCGCTCGCGGCCTCATTGAACGATGTCAGGCTGTTGGCCGTTGACTGGCCGGGGCATGGACTGTCAGCGCACAGGCCGGGGAAGTATCCCCTGCACTGGATAGATTACCTCTATGATTTGCATGCACTATTACAGTTTTTAAAGCTACGTGGTGACAGGCCTTTGGCCATTATTGGTCATTCACTGGGCGGCATAGTGGCCAGTGCTTACGTGGCCGCTCACCCGGATGCCTGTGAAAAGCTGATCCTGATAGAAGCGCTTGGTCCGCTCAGCGAGAGACCAGGCAAGAGTCAGAAGCGGCTGGCTGACAGTTTTGCATCTCACACCGCCTTATCCGAAAAAAAGGTAACAGGGGAGCAGGCCAAGGCTTATACCAGTCTGGATGCGGTAGTCGAGGCAAGACATAGGTTGACGGGGCTCGATAAAGCAGCCTGTGAGTTGATTCTGGCACGTAATTTTGAATATCGCAGCGAGGGCGACCAATCAGGTTGGTATAACAAAACCGACCCCCGACTTAAGCTGGATTCACCGCTCAGGCTCACACCGGCGCACGCCGAGGCGTTTATCAGAGATCTGGAAATGCCAACCCTGTTACTGATGGGAGAGCAGGGATTTGCTAAGCTGCACGAGGCGCTGGAGCATGCGCGCCCCCTCTATCGGCAGCTGCAAGTGCAAACTATCGCAGGCGATCATCATCTTCATATGACCGACCCGGATGGCACCGCCGATGCCATTCGTCACTTTCTGAGCGCCTGCGGATAAGCCTTAAAAAGGGGCTGGGCTTTTATGCGCAATTATGTGATGATTGTCAAAAATTTAAACGCCCGTATGATTTTCGTGCGTAAGTAAATAATAACAAGTTAAAACAACCGTATCGGCGAACCTTAGACGCTTGGACAAGCGTCGCCGTTACCTCGGGGTTTTAGGAGACTTTTGTGGACAAGCCTTGGATTAATCATTTGCCACACGATGTGCCTGCTGAAATTGATGCGGGCAGATTTGACAGTTTGGTCGACATGTTTGAACAGGCGGTGAGGGATTACGCCGATCAACCTGCCTTTATTAACATGGGTGCGGTGCTCACCTACCGTAAGCTTGAAGAGCGCAGCCGCGCCTTTGCCGCCTACCTGCAAAACGAACTTGGCCTCAAGAAGGGCGACAGGGTCGCGCTGATGATGCCCAACCTGCTGCAATACCCCATTGCACTTTTTGGTGTGCTGCGTGCAGGCTTGGTGGTGGTGAACGTCAATCCGCTGTATACCCCGCGGGAGCTTAAGCATCAACTGATTGATTCCGGCGCGAAAACCATCGTAGTGGTGTCAAACTTTGCCCGCACCCTTGAAGAAGTGGTGGACGACACGCCGGTAGAAAGCGTCATTATTACAGGGCTTGGCGACTTGCTGAGCGCGCCCAAGCGTACCCTGGTGAACTTTGTGGTGAAGTACATCAAAAAGTTGGTTCCCAAGTACGACTTGCCACATGCCATCTCCTTCAGGAGCGCCCTGCAAAAAGGCCGCCGTATGCAGTATGTCAAGCCAGAGCTCGATATAGATACACTGGCATTTTTGCAATATACGGGCGGCACCACAGGCGTATCAAAAGGCGCCATGCTGAGCCATGGTAACGTGGTGGCAAACGTATTACAGGCTAATGGGGCCTATGCGCCACTGCTGGCCGATGGTAAGGAGTTTGTGGTTACCGCACTGCCGCTTTATCACATCTTTGCTTTAACGGTGAACTGCTTGCTGTTCCTGCATAAAGGCGCACAGAACCTGCTTATCACCAATCCCCGTGACATTCCGGCCTTTGTATCGGATTTGCGCAAGTATCCTTTTACCGCGCTGACCGGAGTGAATACGCTCTTTAACGCCCTGGTGAACAACGAAGAGTTTACCCAGTTGGATTTCTCTCGCCTTAAACTCTCTATTGGCGGCGGTATGGCGGTGCAGCGCGCGGTGGCCGACAAGTGGCAAAGCATCACCAAAACCCGCTTGCTTGAGGGCTATGGTTTGACAGAAGCCTCGCCGCTGGTGGCCTGTTGCCCCTATAACCTTGAAGGTTACAACGGCTCTATCGGTTTCCCGGCGCCTTCGACTCTGATACAGGTGCGTGACGATGATGGAAATGTCCTGCCCCAGGGAGAAACCGGTGAACTCTTCGCCAAAGGCCCCCAGGTGATGAAAGGCTACTGGCAACGCCCGGAAGAAACCGCCAAGGTAATTGATGCCAATGGCTGGCTCGCCACCGGTGACATCGGCTACATGGATGAACAGGGATTCTTTTACATAGTTGATCGCAAGAAAGACATGATCCTGGTGTCGGGCTTCAACGTGTTTCCCAATGAGGTGGAAGACGTGGTTGCCATGCACCCGAAAGTGATTGAAGTCGCCGCCATTGGTGTGCCCAATGATGCCAGTGGTGAAATCGTTAAAGTCTTTGTGGTAGCCAAAGACAAATCTTTGACCGAAAGCGATATTATCAAGCACTGCAAGCATCATTTAACGGGCTATAAGGTTCCCAAGCTGGTAGAATTCCGCGATGAGTTACCTAAGACCAACGTGGGTAAAATATTGCGCCGAGAGCTTAGAAACGAGGAGCTTAACAAGGCGTGATAGAAAAACCGGCGTAAAGCCGGTTTTTTATTGCCACGAGCCAAGATAAGGGGAGAGAGGTTTGCTGGAGTTTCACTACGTAAAGGACGATGAAGCGCTGACTGCTTTGGTCGACCAATACAGCCAAAGCCGATTATTGGTATTGGACACCGAGTTTGTGCGTACCCGTACCTATTACGCCAAGTTGGGTCTAATTCAGGTATACGATGGCAATACTCTGGCCCTGATAGACCCGCTCGATATTCAGGATTTATCTGGCTTTTGGGCGCTGCTTACCAACCCGAATATCCTTAAGCTGGTTCATTCCTGCTCAGAAGATCTGGAAGTCTTTGCCCGTTATGGCAGGATTCAGCCCACACCCCTGTTCGATTCACAGATTGCGGCCGCGCTCAGTGGCATGGGCCATGGCCTTGGCTATGCCAAACTCGTTGAAGAATGTTTGGGGCAAACCCTGGACAAGGGAGAATCCCGGACCGACTGGATAAAGCGCCCTCTGACAGATGCCCAGCTGCAGTATGCTGCCAATGATGTGTTTTATCTGTATCAGCTTTATCCTCAGCTTGAGCAAAAGCTTAAAACGCTGGACCGCTTCGATTGGGTACTGGAGGAAGGTGCCCGCCTGACTGAAGGCCGTTTGCTTCGCCCTGAGGCTGCAACGGCATATCTTAAGGTGAAGAACGCATTTCAGCTGACCCCTAAGCAATTGGCCTACCTTAAAGTGCTGGCAGCCTGGCGGTTGGAGCGTGCGCTTGATCGGGACCTCGCGCTTGGCTTTGTGATCAAAGACCATGCCCTGATTGCCCTTGCGAAAAAGCCGCCACGCTCCATCAGTGATTTATTGAAAATCAACGACCTCTCAGAGCATGAGAAACGCATTCACGGCAAGGACATCCTGAAAGTGTTGCAAAAGGCCGATGTGGATAATCCACCAGATGCCATTGATGTGATTGCACTCAAGCCCGGCTATAAGCAGGCGTTTAAAAACATCAAGGCCGCGCTCACCGAGATTTGCGAGCGTGAAGGGTTACCGAGCGAGCTTTTCTGCTCGAAACGCCATATCCACGAATATATTGAATATCGCTGGCAAGGTGGTGCAGAGGATACGCCGCTGCTGTTGCAGGGGTGGCGCGGGAATCTCGCTACTGAAGTACTGCAAGCTCTGGTATTGGAACCCTAGCCCCAGTGATAGGTTAGCTGAGATAGGTTAGCTGAGATATCGAATACACATCGTAAAAAAGCCGCCTCAAGGCGGCTTTTTTGTCACCCGGTGATTTTGGCCGTTATTTTTAGCCCAAGCGCCGCGACTCCATAGACCTAATCAAGGCTGCCTTGAACTCGGCTACGGCGGCAACTGAAATCACTGGCCCGATTAACGCTCCGGCAGGGTAACGTTGAGCTCAAGCACTGACAGGTTGTCGTCATTTTGCTCAAGCTGCACAGAGACCTGTTCTTCCGAAATGTAAACGTACTTGCGGATCACTTCGATAATTTCCTGTTTCATTTGAGGAAAGTAGTCTGGTGCGCCGCGTTCAGTGCGTTGATGTGCCACGATAATCTGCAAACGTTCCTTGGCGAGGGACGCTGAGTTGGCTTTTTTGTTGCTTCTGAAGTAATCGAGTAAAGACATAATCAGCTACCAAAAATCCTTTTCAACAGGCCCTTCTTCTCTTCGGTGACGAAGCGAAGTGGGAGTTCTTCACCCAACAAACGGGCAACGGTATCACTGTAGGCCTGACCAGCGTCACTTTCCTGGTCGACAATCACAGGAACCCCTGAGTTTGACGCCTTGAGTACGGCCTGGGATTCGGGGATCACACCCAGCAAATCGATGGCCAGAATGTCTTCCACATCCGCGACGCTCAGCATTTCACCGTTTTTCACCCGGGTTGGGGAGTAGCGGGTCAGCAGCAGGTATTCCTTGATGGGCTCAAGGTTTTGCTCCGCACGGCGCGACTTGCTTTGCAGAATGCCAAGGATGCGGTCGGAGTCACGCACAGAGCTGACTTCAGGGTTGGTGGTGACAATCGCGATATCGGCGAAATACAGCGCCATCAGGGCGCCGGTCTCGATGCCGGCTGGCGAATCACAGACGATGTATTCAAAGTCTTTGGCGAGGTCATCCAGCACTCTGCCGACGCCTTCGCGGGTGAGGGCATCTTTGTCGCGGGTTTGCGAAGCTGGCAGTACAAACAGGTTTTCGCTGCGCTTGTCTTTGATCATCGCCTGGTTAAGATTGGCTTCACCATTGATGACGTTAACAAAATCGTATACCACCCGGCGCTCGCAGCCCATGATAAGGTCAAGGTTACGCAGCCCGATATCAAAGTCTATCACCACGGTTTTATGACCACGGAGGGCCAAACCTGTGGCAATGGCGGCACTTGATGTGGTTTTACCTACGCCGCCTTTTCCGGAAGTGACAACAATAATCTGTGCCATGCTAATTTTTATCCCTTAATTCTGCCCCATCACAATGGCAGTGCTTCTACTGTTAGTGAGTCGCCATCGAGGCGCACACAGCCGCTTTTCGCGGTCACACCATGCTTTTGTAAATTCTCAGTCAGCCAGTATTGACCCGCGATGGAAATAAGTTCGGGCTCCAGGTGGCTGGCCAGGATAACTGCATCCCGCTCGCCATTGGCGCCGGCCATGGCCTTGCCCCTGAGTGCACCGTAAATATGAATACTGCCATCGGCAATCACCTCGGCGCCGTTTCCGACTGCACCGAAGATAATCAAATCGCCATTTTTAACGTAGATCTGCTGCCCGGAACGCACGTTTTGCCGCACGATACGGGTGGTTCTGGGCGCGGGAGGGGGAGAGGGCATCTGCGTCTGCTTGCCGGCTTTGACCGAGGCAAGCCCACAGGCTTTGGCCTGCTCAGACTGTGCATCACTGGCGCCGGTAACACCAACAATCACCAGTTGACGTGATACCAGCAGGTCTTTAACTGCTGCCAAGTCCAATTTTCCGTCTTCGACGGCGGATAGGTTCAATACCAAAGGGGCTCCGATAAAAAACTGCGGCGCTTGCGCCAGCTTCTTATCGAGGTCCAAGGTGATGCTGTCCAAATCGGAGGTATTGATATGCAATACCGACAGCGTAAAAGAAGATCCCTTTAATTCAAGGCTTGCTTTTCGCATCCCCGTAATCTGCTCCAGAAATTAATCAGTCTCGCGCTGATCTGCATTTTTTTCTAAAGAGCCCATGTTATAGTGTGCCCCAATCACTGGCAAGTTTGATATTTTCGGAAATTGACCCACCTATGATATGTGCCGTTTATAAAAGCAGCCGTAAGCAAGAAACCTATTTATTCGTACCCAAGAGAGATGATTTCAGCCAGGTGCCAGAGCCTTTACTGCAGATGTTTGGTACACCTATGCTGGTAATGCTGTTGCCGCTCGACAGGAAAGAGAAGCTTGGGATTGCCGATATCGACAAAGTGCGCAGCGAACTTGCTGAAAAAGGCTATTATTTGCAATTGCCACCACCTAAAGATAATTTACTGACGCAACACCGCCGAGATTTAGGCATAGAGGATTGATAAAGGATTCATCATACTCATCAGGAGGCGTTTGAAACTGTGAAGTCAATATTCTGTACTTCCCTGTCAGCGTTGGCACTGATGTCTGCCACTGTCATGGCGCAAACCGCAGACAGTGGCAGTTTCGCCGACTATCTGGCTGGCCTTAAAAATGTGGCCGCCAGCCAATACCAAATCCGTCCGCAAACCTTAGATGCTGTTTTCCTAAAGATTAAGGAGTTTCGACTCGCGAAGAGTGATGCGAGTGAACCCGTCGCAGCGCCTGCGACCAATCTCGATACTTTTTTGCCACAAACCCTGAATGATGCCTTGGTAGACGAAGCAAAGTTTCAATATCAGGGGCATGCAGAAACCCTGAACCGGATTGGTAAAAAATACGGCGTTCAGCCCCGTTTTATCGTTGCTCTGTGGGGGCTTGAGTCGCGTTATGGCCGCGACTCTGGTGTCTACCCCATATTGTCTGTCACCGCATCAAAGGCCTTCAATCAGGAACAGGAAGCCTTTTATCGTGAGCAGTTTTTTGCAGCGCTCAAGCTAATCGACAGCAGCAGTTGGCAGCCCGATGACTTGCTTGCTACACCCGATGGCCGCATGGGACAGCCCAAGTTGTTACCTCAGGCCTTTTTGTCTTCAGCCAAAGATGGCGATGATGATGGCAAAGCCGATATCTGGACCAATCCAGCGGATGTGTTTGCCACGCTCGCTTACTCGCTGCAACAGGCCGGTTGGCGCGAGGACGAAACCTGGGGGCGCCAGGTTAAAATTCCTGCCGACTTTGACGTGTCTCAGGCCGCAGAGGGGAATAAGAAGTCGTTTTCCCAGTGGCAGGCCCTGGGTGTAAGGCGTTTTGATGGTACCGATTTACCGGCAAGGGCCGACATGCAGGTTGAAATGGTCATGCCCGATGGCCCCAAAGGACGGGTCTATCTGGTTTACGACAACTATGTTGCGCTTAAACGTTGGCATGACAGTGACTATTTTGCCCTGGCGGTGGTGCATCTTTCGGATCGCATCAAGTTTCAACTGGGTGAATGAGGTATAATGCCGCGTTTGTTCACGTATGCCGGTAGTCTGTTGTGATGGAATTTTGGAAAACCAAACGTTTGGAAGAGTTGAGTCCCGAAGAATGGGAATCTCTTTGCGACGGTTGTGGTAAATGTTGTCTCAATAAAATCATTGATGACGAAACTGATGAGCTGTATTACACCAATGCGGCCTGTAAGTTGCTCGACCGGGATGCCTGTCGTTGTCGTCATTACAGCGAACGCTTTACGTTCGTTCCGGGCTGCGCGGCCATTACACCTGATAATATCGCCAGTTTGACCTGGCTGCCGGACAGCTGTGCCTATATCCGCTTGTTTCATGGCAGGGATTTACCCAGCTGGCACCCGCTTATAACCGGTTCAAAAGAGACCATGCATGCTGCGGGTATGTCGGTGAAAGGTAAGGCCGTTTGCGAAACCAAGGTGAGATACCTGGAAGACCATATCGTGCTGTGGCCACTTAAAGATGTCGATTAAAAAACGCCCCATACGGGGCGTTTTTTATTGAACGGCGTTGTTGACCACGTCCAGCTTCAATTTCGAACGTGCATGTCAGGTGGATTTCTTCAGCATCGGCACGATAAACGCAAGCCAGGCAAGCAAGTACACGCTGAACGCCACTATCATCCATTCCCCCATGGTGACACCGGCAAATTCCCAGGGAATATCGGTGCACATGCCTGTGGGCATAAACACACTGGGTAGCCATTCATGTAATTGCAACCAACTCGGAAATTCCGGCAGAAATGAACAGGTTGAGAATGGGTTGGGGTTGTTTTGCATATCAACCAGCTCAAGGGCCAGTTTAATCCCCCATGCAGCGGATACACCCCACAGCATGGCGCCAAGCACGCGAATCAGCCGATTTGCCGGCGCCATGAAACCGATTAGTCCTGCTCCAAGTAGACCGAATACGGCAACTCGCTGGTAAATACACATCACGCAGGGGTCGAGTTTCATAATGTGCTGAAAATAGAGCGCGGCAGATTCCAGGGCGAGGGCGCTTAAGGCGAGAATGCCCCAGGACAGACGGCTGTGGGCAAACGAAATCAGGCTTTGCATAGGGTCTCCATGGGTGGAATGTCCATAAAAAAGCCCGCACACGAGAGTGCGGGCTATTTCTGACTTTACTTAAGCAGCTAAGTTCAGTCAATCCAGAGAATTAATGTCCACCCAGTGCCTTACCGGCAGCTTCCGCTGCTGTGTGATGATTAATCAGGTGGCTGTCATAGAAATACTGGGTCATATCGGTGAGGAAGCCTGATTCGATGGTCAGGATGCCTACGATAGACAGCACTATGGTGTATGGCAGCGCCATCATCACCATGCGGCCATAGGACAGGCGAATGAGCGGAGCCAGGGCTGAGGTCAACAAGAACAGGAAGGCTGCCTGACCATTTGGGGTAGCCACAGATGGCAGATTGGTCCCCGTGTTGATGGCCACGGCCAGCAAATCAAATTGGTCACGGGTAATTTGCCCATTAAGCAGCGCAGCCTTAACCTCGTTGATATACACGGTACCCACAAATACGTTGTCACTGACCATGGAGAGCAGGCCATTGGCGATGTAGAAGATAACCAGCTGCACATTGCCTTCATAGCTCAGTGCCCACTGGATAACCGGTGCGAAGAGTTGTTGGTCAATTATCACACCTACCACAGCAAAGAACACGGCCAGCAACGCGGTAAAGGGCAGGGCTTCTTCGAATGCTTTACCCAGCGCATGCTCGTCGGTAATCCCGTTAAAGGCGGTGTTAAGAATGATCACAGAAAGACCAATCAGGCCCACCGATGCCAGGTGGAAAGCAAGACCAACAATCAGCCAAACACCTACCAATGCCTGAACGATGAGCTTGACCTTGTCTTTTGGTGTGCGACGGGCATCTTCGTATGCGTCGTATTCGCTCAGGATCTTGTGTACAGCTTCCGGCAGTTTGGCGCCGTAACCAAACCATTTAAACTTTTCCACGATAAAACAGGTCAGGATCCCGGCAAAAAACACCGGCACAGTGACCGGAGACATGCGAATGGCAAATTCGCCAAACTGCCAGTTGGCCTGAGCGGCGATGATGAGGTTTTGGGGCTCGCCAACCATGGTGCATACGCCCCCAAGGGCAGTACCCACACCGGCGTGCATCAAGAGGTTACGCAAAAATCCGCGGAATGACTCAAGCTCGCTTTCGTTAAGCTGCTCTGGCGCTTCCGAGGTATGGTCGTGATCTGAGCTGAAATCTTTACCCGATGCCACCTTATGGTAGATAGAGTAGAAGCCCACAGCCACGGTGATAATCACCGCAATAACGGTAAGGGCGTCGAGGAAGGCAGACAAAAACGCTGACGCAATACAAAACAGCATGGATACGACGATTTTCGAACGTACCTTGGTCAGCATCTTGGTGAAGGCGTACAGCAGCAGCTGTTTCATAAAGTAGATGCCAGCCACCATAAACACCAGCAGCAGCAGTACTTCCAGGTTGGCCTGAATTTCGTGTAACACCTGAGTGGGGCTGGTCATGCCGATGATCACGGCTTCTATGGCAAGCAAACCACCGGGTTGCAGGGGATAGCATTTAAGGGCCATGGCCAGGGTAAAGATAAACTGGATAACCAAAACCCAACCTGCAATAAAGGGGTTCAGGTAAAAGAGTATCGGATTTATCGCCAAAAACGACAGGATCGCGAATTTATACCATCTGGGCGAATTACCCAGAAAGTTGGCAAACAGTGACTGCCCAAGAGTCAATGGCATTTTCCCTCTCCATATGCTTGATAATTAATGAGGTTTATTATTTTTTAGTATAGTGGAACTGACACGTACTTCAGTCTAGCCTAAACCTTAACCTAAAGTAATCCGCTAACCACAACAGAAGGTGGCAAAAAACTGATCTCAATTACAAAAATTGCAGATAAACGACATCGTTCGATGTCTTTTTAAACAACAATGTGATTTCGGACCAATTCAAATTGTTCAATATCACGCTTTAGGTTTTCATTTTTTACCGCTCTGGTATGATCAGTGCCCAACACGAGGTTAAACCACTGGAAATTGGGGCTGATGATAATCAATGCCAAAGGTCCTGCGAGTTTCGCAGAGAAATACATAGTGCGTTCCATTTGGGAAAATAAATTCCCCCCAGGCTCCATTCTTCCTGCCGAGCGTGAGCTTTCAGAGCTTATCGGTGTAACCCGTACCACATTGAGGGAAGTACTGCAGCGTTTGGCACGCGATGGCTGGCTCACCATCCAGCACGGTAAGCCAACCCGGGTAAATAATTTCTGGGAAACTTCAGGTCTGAATATTTTGGAAACCATTGCGGACCTGAATCCGGAAGGCTTTCCGGTGTTGGTAGACCAGCTGTTATCGGCCCGAACCAATGTCAGCGCCATCTATTTCCGTGGCGCGTTGCGTCACAATCCTGAAACTGCAGTCGAAATCCTTGCGCGGATCCATGGTATGGAAGATTCAGCCGAGGCATATGCAGAGTTCGATTACGATTTGCATCACACCCTGGCCTTTTCATCGGGTAACCCGCTTTATGTACTGATCCTGAATGGTTTTAAAGGACTTTACAGCCGGGTAGGCCGCTACTATTTCTCCAGCGCTGAAGCACGAAAGCTGGCGATGGATTTTTATATCGAGCTGGAAAAGCTGGCAAAGCGTCATGCCTACGGAGAAGTACCGGCGCTGATGCGAAGCTATGGCATCAACAGCGGTAAAATGTGGCAAAAACTGAAAGACGCCATGCCAGCTGATATTAATCAGGACCCCCACGGTTAATGTTTTCAGCAGCATAAAAAAACGCAGCCATCAGGCTGCGTTTTTTTATATTTTCACCGAGTGTCCCTCTTCATCTCTTGGGGGACAACGTGCCAGCTCCTTGATGGTGCCATCACTTTCTTCCTGTTCAAGCACCACGGTAAAACCCCACAATCGATGAAGGTGTTTCAACACTTCCCTGTAATCGTCTGCCAGTGGAATATTGTGGAAAGGCACATACCTTAACGTCATGGAGCGATCGCCCATTACCTCAACCCTGTGCACCTGAATATTGGGCTCAAGATTGGACAGGTTGTATTGCTGCGACATGGTCTGCCGAATTTCCCGATAGCCGACCTCATCATGGATGGCTGAAATAGACAGATAGTTTTTGCGCTCGTCGTCCACAATCCCGAAAAGCTTGAACTGTCTTATCATGGCCGGTGACAGATATTGGCTGATAAAACTCTCGTCTTTAAAGTTTTCCATGGCAAAGTGCAGGGTATCGAGCCAATTGCTGCCAGCAATTTCAGGAAACCAGGCTCTGTCTTCCTCGGTGGGGTTTTCACAGATCCGGCGGATATCGGTAAACATATTAAATCCGAGGGCGTAGGGGTTGATGCCGGAATAATAGCGACTGTTGTAAGCGGGCTGTGCGACCACCCCAGTGTGGCTTTGCAGGAATTCCAGCATAAAGCGGTCGGTCACCAGGCCTTCATCATATAGGTGATTCAAAATGGTGTAGTGCCAGAAAGTGGCCCAGCCCTCGTTCATCACCTGGGTTTGCTTCTGGGGATAAAAATACTGCCCCATCTTGCGCACAATTCGGACGATTTCCCTTTGCCATGGTTCAAGCAGTGGCGCGTGCTTCTCTATAAAATAGAGAATGTTTTCCTGAGGCTCTGCGGGGAAACGCTTCTTGGGCTGCACTTCCTTCTCAACCTGGCTCACAGGAATGGTGCGCCAAAGGTCATTTACCTGGCTTTGCAGGTATTCTTCACGCTCTTTCTGGCGGGCTTTTTCTTCGCGGAATGAAATTTCTGACGGGCGTTTGTAGCGGTCAACACCATAGTTCATTAACGCATGACAGGAATCGATGACATTTTCCACGGCATCGACACCGTGGCGCTGTTCGCACTCTGCAATGTAATTCTTGGCAAATACCAGATAGTCGATAATTGAGCTGGCATCGGTCCAGGTTTTGAACAGGTAATTGCCTTTAAAAAAGCTGTTGTGGCCGTAGCAGGCATGGGCCATCACCAATGCCTGCATGGTGATGGTGTTTTCTTCCATCAAATAGGCGATACAGGGGTTGGAGTTGATGACGATTTCATAGGCGAGCCCCATTTGGCCGCGCTTGTAGCTTTGTTCTGTTTGAATAAACCGTTTGCCAAAAGACCAGTGGGTGTAGCCGATGGGCATGCCGATGCCCGCATAGGCGTCCATCATCTGCTCGGCAGTGATGACCTCAATTTGATTTGGGTACGTGTTGAGCCGATAGTGCGCTGCAACCCGCTCAATTTCCCGTTGGTACTCTTCCAACAGTTCAAAGGTCCAATCTGGTCCGTCGCTTAAAGGTTTGCGTTTCCCCATAAAGCCCCCTTATACCGCCTGCTTCTTGAACAGCTCTCGGAACACAGGATAGATATCTTCTGCCTGGCGAATGTGCTGTACAGCCATGTTGTCAAACACTTGTCTTAGGGAGTCATATTCACGCCACAGGGTTTGATGGGCGCGGTTAGTGATTTCTATGTAGCTGAAATAGCGCACGGTTGGCAGTATTTGCTTCTCCAGTATTTGCCGGCAGGTAGGGGAGTCATCGGCCCAATTATCGCCATCCGAGGCCTGGGCGGCATAGATGTTCCATTCCTCTGCCGGATAGCGTTCTTTTTGAATATCGACCATCAACTTAAGGGCACTGGAGACGATAGTGCCACCGGTTTCCTGAGAGTAGAAAAACTCGTGCTCGTCCACCTCTTTGGCTTGGGTATGGTGACGTATGTACACCACCTCCAGATTTTTATAGGTACGGGTAAGAAAGAGATACAGCAGAATATAGAAGCGCTTGGCCATATCCTTCGTGGCCTGATCCATGGAGCCGGAGACGTCCATCAAGCAGAACATCACCGCCTGACTGGATGGCACTTCACGCTTGGTAAAGTTGTTGTATCTGAGGTCGAAGGTATCGATAAAAGGTACGGCATCGATTTTTTTACGAAGCACCTCTATTTCGGTTTTAAGCGCAAGTATGCGGTCTGCGTTTGCACCTGGCGTGTTTTCCAGCTCCTCAAGTTCAGCCTCAAGTGTTTTAAGATGTCTTTTTTTCGCCGCTGTCATGGCTGTCCGGCGGGCGAGCGATGAGCGAAGCGAACGCACGATACTGATATTGGCCGGTACGCCATCGTTGGTGTAACCTGCTCGTTGAACTTGATATTCCACCAGTTTATTCAGGCGATTACGTTGAAGATTTGGAAGTTCCAGGTCCTCAAACAGTAGTTCCAGGTATTCATCCTTGGAGATCTGGAATACAAAATCGTCCTGACCTTCGCCGGAATCTGACGCATCACCCTGGCCACTACCCTGACCACCACCGCCCTGAGGGGGTCTGTCTATTCTATCCCCCCGGGTGAACTGGTCGTTCCCCGGATGGACACGTTCACGGAAACCACCCCGTCCCTGATGGAACATGGGCTCAGTGATATCCCGGGTCGGGATACTGATTTGTTCACCCTTGTCCACATCGGTCACACTGCGACGGGTTACCGCGTCACTGACGGCTTTTTTTATCTGTTTTTTGTATCTGTTAATAAAACGCTGACGGTTAACGGTACTCTTACCCTTGGCATTCAGTCGCCTGTCGATAAAGTTCGCCATATGCACCTCCCCAAATCCAGCAACCCGCCTGCGAGCAGGCGGGTATTGGCATCAAGACGATTTACGAACCCGCAGATACCACTCAGACAACAGACGTACTTGTTTCTTGGTGTAGCCTTTTTCCATCATGCGATTGACAAAGTCATCGTGCTTACGCTGATCGTCGGTGGAGGTTTTGGCATTGAAGGAAATCACCGGCAGCAGATCTTCTGTGTTGGAGAACATCTTCTTCTCGATGACAGTTCTGAGTTTTTCATAGCTGGTCCAGGTCGGGTTTTTACCTTCATTGTTGGCCCGTGCCCGCAGTACGAAGTTAACGATTTCGTTACGGAAGTCTTTGGGATTGGAGATCCCGGCAGGTTTCTCTATTTTCTCAAGTTCCGCATTGAGCGCGGCGCGGTCAAACAGCTGACCGGTTTCGGGGTCGCGGTATTCCTGATCCTGGATCCAGAAGTCGGCATAGGTGACATAGCGATCGAATATGTTCTGACCGTACTCGGAGTATGACTCCAGATAGGCGGTCTGGATCTCTTTGCCAATAAATTCGACGTATTTGGGGATGAGATAACCTTTGAGGAACTCAAGATAGCGCTCGGCGGTTTCACCGGGAAATTGCTCAGCTTCAATCTGACGCTCCAGCACATAGAAGAGGTGCACCGGGTTAGCTGCAATTTCGGAGTGGTCAAAGTTAAACACCTTGGAGAGGATTTTAAAGGCGAAGCGGGTTGAGAGTCCGTTCATGCCTTCGTCAACGCCGGCGTAGTCACGGTACTCCTGATAGGACTTGGCCTTGGGGTCTGTATCCTTGAGGCTCTCACCGTCATAGACCCGCATCTTGGAATAAATGGATGAGTTTTCAGGGACTTTGAGCCTTGAAAGTACGCTGAATTGAGCCAGTGTTTCCAGGGTGCCCGGAGCACATGGCGCTTCGGACAATTCTGAATTGATAATGAGTTTTTTGTAGATCTGGATTTCTTCCGACACCCGCAGGCAGTAGGGCACCTTAACGATATAAACACGGTCGAGGAAGGCCTCGTTATTTTTATTGTTTTTAAAACTCGACCATTCAGATTCATTGGAGTGGGCGAGGATAATGCCGCTGAAGGGGAGAGCCGACAGGCCTTCGGTGCCGTTATAGTTCCCTTCCTGAGTGGCAGTCAGCAGCGGGTGCAGCACCTTGATGGGCGCCTTGAACATCTCCACAAATTCCATCAAGCCCTGGTTCGCGCGGCACAGAGCGCCTGAATAGGAGTAGGCATCGGCATCGTTTTGGGCAAAGTGCTCCAATTGGCGAATATCCACTTTGCCGACCAGCGACGAGATATCCTGATTGTTTTCATCGCCGGGTTCCGTTTTTGCCACGGCGATTTGATCGAGCACAGACGGGAAGACTTTGACCACCTTAAAGCGACTGATATCACCGCCATAATCGTGCAGGCGTTTAACGGCCCAAGGCGACATGATGGTTCGCAGATAACGGGTGGGAATGTCGTACTCTTCCTGAAGCAGCTTGCCGTCTTCGTCTGCATCGAACAGGCAAAATGGGTGGTCGTTAACCGGGCTGCGTACACCGTCGGCACTGAGCACATACACAGGGACTTTCTGCATCAACGCTTTGAGCTTTTCAGCCAGAGAGGACTTACCGCCACCCACAGGTCCCAGCAAATAAAGAATTTGCTTTGATTCTTCAAGCCCTTGAGCCGAATGTTTAAGGTAAGCCACTATCTGCTCTATGGCGTCTTCCATGCCAAAGAAATCTTTGAAGGCCGGATAGCGGGAAATAAGCCGATTTGAGAAAATTCGGCTCAGAACAGAATTTTTTGAAGTGTCGATAAGTTCGGGTTCACCGATAGCCAAGAGTAAACGTTCGGCCGCGGTGGCGTAGGCGCTTTTATCCTGCTTGCAGATTTCAAGAAACTCTTGCAGTGAATATTCTTCTTCGAGTTTCTTTTCATAGCGCTGTTGGTAATGTTCAAAGATGCCCATGATAACCCCCTGAAACGCCATTGATGTGATGCAAGGAGCGGCGATCTGATTTTGCTCCCTACCTGTAATCTTAGACACAAAATCTTGCGCTGTGTCAAAAAAATCCTGAAAAAACAATGACAAATAGTTGCAAAAGCAACAGTTGCAAGTGCGTTGATTCGAGGTAATAGGGGATGTAGTGGGATTGACTAAGGAAAAATGACAATAAAAAAGGAGCCATCAGGCTCCTTTTTAACGAGGCAACGGCTTGTATTAACCAGCGAAGTTCTGGTTTACGAAGTCCCAGTTAACCAGTTCCCAGAAGTGGGCCAGGTAGTCAGGACGTACGTTGCGATAATCGATGTAATAAGCGTGCTCCCACACATCCACAGTCAGGATTGGGGTAACAGAATCATCGGTCAGCGGAGTAGCGGCGTTGCTGGTGTTTACAATGGCAACGGTGCCGTCGGCTTTCTTAACCAACCAGGTCCAGGCGCTGCCGAAGTTGTTAACAGCGGCGTCGGTGAACTTGGCTTTGAATTCTTCGAAAGAACCGAAAGCAGCATTGATGGCATCGGCAACCGGACCAGTGGCAGCGCCACCGCCGTTAGGGGCCAGACAGTTCCAGTAGAAGGTGTGGTTCCAAACCTGAGCAGCGTTGTTGAACACACCACCGGTGGAGGTCTTTACGATCTCTTCCAGGCTCTTGCCTTCGAACTCGGTACCTGGGATCAGGCCGTTCAGCTTAACCACGTAGGTGTTGTGGTGCTTGCCGTAGTGGTACTCGATGGTTTCCTGGGAAATATGGGGTTCAAGTGCGTTCTTTGCGTATGGCAGTGGGGGTAATTCGAAAGCCATTAGTATCTCTCCATGGACGATTATACGTTTTTCACGTTCTTGCTCACTGGCCAATATTGTACTCGGAAAATCTGTGATGTGAATCATTCTTTGGGGTTTTCGGGCGATAGTGCTTATCGAAAAATCAAATAGTGACATAACCTTACAAACTGTGGGATTTTGTTCCTGCGTCCACTGGCGTACAATAAAGGCCACGTGTAAGACATCAAAGCCCCTATGGGGATGCCAAGTCAGGAATCAAAATGGAAACAGTAGAAAGAATCAAGCAGCAAATTGCTGAAAACCCAATCATTGTGTACATGAAGGGTTCTCCAAAGCTGCCAAGCTGTGGTTTCTCTGCCCGCGTTGCCGAGATGATGATTAACATTGGTGAGCAGTTTGCCTATGTGGACATCCTGCAACATCCGGATATCCGTGCTGAGCTGCCCAAGTATGCCAACTGGCCAACCTTCCCGCAGCTGTGGGTCGAAGGTGAGTTGATTGGTGGCTGTGACATCCTGACCGAGATGTTCCAGAAGGGCGAACTGCAGCCACTCATTAAAGAAGTTGCCGCCAAGTACAAAACTGAAGAATAAGCTTCAGGTTCTGCCTTATACGAAAAGCCCCGCCAAGCGGGGCTTTTTTGTGGCTGTTATTCAGTACTCTATTCCTTGGTACTGAATGACATTGCCCATGGACCTTCAGGGATTATGGGCTTTCAGGCTCGGGCGCCGAAGGTGGCAACACCAGATTCATCAAAATCGCCACAATACCGCACAAACTGATGCCGGTGAGGCTGAATGAGCCAATACCAAAGGCCATACCGCCAATACCGAACACCAGGGTCACGCCCACAATGGCCAGGTTGCGCGGGCAGGCCAAATCCACCTGATTGCGAATGAGGGTATTCAGGCCCACTGCGGCAATTGAGCCAAACAGCAAGCACATGATACCGCCCATCACAGGCACGGGGATGGTTTGCATCAAGGCGCCGAGTTTGCCAACAAACGCAAGCAAGATGGCCACAATCGCCGCCCAGGTCATGATCCTGGGGTCGAAGTTGCGGGTTAATGTTACCGCACCTGTCACTTCTGAATAGGTGGTATTGGGTGGACCACCGAAGGCGGCTGCAGCAATGGTGGCTACGCCGTCACCGGCAAGGGTGCGGTGCAGGCCGGGGTCTTTCATAAAGTCTTTACGGGTGACATTGGAGATAGCCAATATGTCGCCGATGTGCTCGACCGCTGGAGCAATGGCCACGGGGATCATAAAGAGTATGGCCTGCCAGTGGAACTCCGGTGCTGTAAAGCTTGGCATGGCAAACCAGGGCGCATTGGTCATGGCATCGAAGCTTACAACGCCATAAAACAGGCTGGCCACATACCCCACCAGAATACCGGCGAGAATGGGCATCAGCTTAAGTAAGCCTTTTGCCAGCACGGCAACCAATACTGTGGTGATAAGAGACAGCAGCGAGATGATAAGGGCGGTGTTTCCTTCAACCAGTACCAGGCTGCCATCGCCACTCTTACCGAGCGCCATATTCACCGCGACGGGCGCCAGGCCCAAACCAATGATAATGATCACAGGGCCAACCACCACCGGGGGTAACAGGCGATGGATAAAGCCAACCCCGCGAAGTTTTACCAGCGTGGACAATCCCAGATACACACAGCCAGCCGCAACCAAGCCGCCCATGGTCGCAGCGACGCCCCACATCTGTACTGAGTACATGATGGGTGCGATGAAGGCGAAGGAGGAGGCGAGGAATATGGGTACCTGACGGCGGGTGATCAGCTGAAACAACAAGGTGCCTATGCCGGCGGTAAAGAGCGCAACACTGGTATCCAGGCCCGTCAACAGCGGCATCAACACCAGTGCCCCAAAGGCCACAAATAACATTTGTGCGCCCTGCAGGGGAAGCAGGAGTCTATTCATTTTGTTATATCCTGTAGGGTTAAAAATCTTCCCATTCTACCAGTTGTTGGCATTTTGATAAGTCAGGATCGTTTTTTTGTGAACTCCTTGGCGTACAAGGACAAAATTGGGCAATTACTGACCCGGGTGCCTCTTTTTGTCGCTGTGTTGCCGCGCTGTAAGTATGTTACACTGCCGCTCTATCATTGTTGGGAACGACCATTTTTCATGATGAAATCCTTTCTCAAAGTTGCATTGGGTCTTGGGCTGCTGTTTGGCCATGTGAGCGCCGAGGCGGTTCAGGTCAGCCGTTTGAACGAGGCCGATGTTGCTGTCACTTCCAGAAGCAGTGCTGAGCTTGAACAGGCCATTAAAGATGCGTTGGCCAAGGTGTTGGTGAAAAACAGTGGCAGCACGGAAACACTGGCCAATGCCGAAGTGCAATCGTTGATTGCAAAAGCGCGCTCAGTACTGAGCCAGTACGGTTACGTTGAAAACGATGGCCGTTTGTACGTTCGGGCGAGTTTCGACAGTGCCCGGGTCACGGCTACACTGCGTAACGCTCAATTGCCTGTGTGGGGCAAACAACGCCCCCTGACCCTGTTGTGGTTAGCCACCGACGGTGAAGGGGAGAAGGTGTTGCTGGGCGACCAATCGGATTTGCCCATTCGCAGTCAGTTTAATGATGCCAGCGCCCAGGCCGGTGTGCCTTTACTGTTTCCCTTGCTGGATTTGGACGACATGATGGCGGCCAATATCAATTCCGTCAGAGGATTTTTCGCAGACGAAGTAGCCCAGGCATCCCGTCGATATCAGTCGGACTTTTTTGCACTGGCGACTTTGGAAGCAGCAGGGACAGGCTATGAATACCGGCTGGCGCTTTATCCGCGTCAGGCCCAAAGCGATATGGCGACACAGCTGCAATCGGTAAATCAGGTCGAGGGCAGCGCAGAAAATCTCGACAGTGCCATCAGTGCCATTCTGTCCGGTATGAGCTCCTTCTACGTTTCCCGTTACGCTGTGACCGGAACCGGCCAGGAAAGTGAAACCGAATTGGTGTTTACCGGCGTGGACCGCCTGAAAGCAGTGGTCGATATCGAGACTTACCTGGGGCAGCTCTCCATGGTTAAGTCTGCCCGCTTGGTGAGTATCGAAGGGGATTCACTGCGTTTTGCGCTGGTACTCTTTGGCAGCGAGGATGAGCTCAGGCGCACCCTGGCACTGGAGCCGCGGCTTCAGCCGCAGGGTGACGCTGACAATAGCAGCCAACAGGACGGTGTGATTGTCGATCCTTTCGCCACCGCTGTTCAGCCGGGAGAGATCCTGGAAGTGCCCGGTGTGCCTGTGCAGCCAAATCGTTACCAATGGCGAGGCCTGTGAGCCTTCCGGCTCGGAATTTAACGGCGTCCGTGTTACACTGACGCCGTTTTTATTCAGGTGCCACAAGATAGATTGAGAAGTAACCGAGTGACACAACATCCCCCATTGCAGTTGTCCCTGCCCGTTCATTTGCCAGACGATGAGACCTTTACCAGTTATTACCCCGCAGCAGGTAATGATGAGCTTATCGGCGCGCTGAAATCGGCGGCAAGTGGTGACGGAGCGCAGGCTATTTATCTCTGGGGACCTGTCAAGTCGGGACGCACTCATCTCATTCACGCCGCCTGCGCCAGAGCCAATGAGCTGGAGCGCCGCAGCTTCTATATCCCACTGGGTATTCATGCCAGCATTTCCACGGCCTTGTTGGAGGGGCTTGAGCAGTTTGACCTAATCTGTATCGATGATGTGGATGCGGTGGCTGGTCACCCGCTTTGGGAAGAGGCAATATTTGATCTCTACAACCGGGTAGCAGAGCAAAAACGTGGCAGCTTGATAGTCAGTGCCAGTGCCTCGCCCATGGAGGCCGGTTTTGTGCTGCCGGATCTGGTGTCCAGAATGCATTGGGGGCTGACTTACCAGCTCCAGCCCATGATGGACGATGAGAAACTCGCGGCATTGCAACGCCGTGCCGCTATGCGCGGACTGCAGCTACCGGAAGACGTGGGGCGGTTTTTACTTAATCGCATGGCGCGAGATTTACGTACACTGTTTGATGTACTCGACCGGCTGGATAAGGCGTCCATGGTCCATCAGCGTAAATTGACCATTCCTTTTGTTAAAGAGATGCTGCGGCTTTAATTCACGTCTGGCAGTGAAAAATTGTAATAAGTTAACCATTCGAACATATTGGGATTATTTTAAAAATTCCTCGAAAGAAAACATTTTTAATGAAAAGGTTTCAACGGTATCGTCCCATAAAAAACGCGGCATATTGCCGCGTTTTTTGTGCCTGAAAGCGTCTCACTCGTCGGCTTTTTCCCTGGACTTTTTCTTAAGTCCCAGGCCGAGTTCACGACCGCGATGGCGGGCGTAAAACGGGAAGGTGACTGACAGGAGCACCAATAGCGCAAGCTCAAGGCATGCAAACCACAACCAATCACCTGCGATGTATACCAGGGTCAGTGCGTGCAGCAGATACAGGCAAAGCACAAAGCTTGCCCACGCATGGGTGTAAGGATTGCCTTTCATCAGCCCCGGCAGTGGCAGCAATAAAGGCACCAACCACAGCAGGTTAAAAACGAGGGAATAGTCCTGACTGTTGGGCCCGAGCACAAACCAGTAGGCCATCACCAGCAGCAGCGCGAGGTACCCCACACGGTTAATGGTCAGCAGTAACGCGGTGTTTGACAGCACAGGACACCTCAAAGAATTTCAAGTACGTTTTCGGGAGGCCTGCCAATGGCTGCCTTGCCGTTAGCCAGTACCACAGGGCGCTCGATGAGCTTGGGGTTGGCCACCATGGCGTCGATTAATGCGGCCTCATCCAGCGCAGGGTTATCCAGACCAAGTGCCTTATATTCTTCTTCCTTGGTACGCATCAGTTCCCGTGCACCAATCCCAAGCAGGGATAAGATGCGGGCAATTTCTGTGGCATCCGGGGTCTCTTTCAGGTATTCGACGACTTCAATATCAACACCCTGTTCACCCAGCAGCGCCAGTGTTTCGCGGCTTTTGGAGCAGCGAGGATTATGCAAAATAACGGCTTTTGTCATTATGGATTCCGATTTTAATGCCATAAAAATTGGCGCAGATGATATCAAAAAAAACAGGCCCCGTCAGTGGCGGGGCCTGTTTGAAAATCCGGCTACTTTAGTTCGTCCAGAGCTCTTTCGGCATCTTTAAACTGGCGAATGCGGGCTTCAATGCGCGCCAGTTGCAAGGCATCGTCCTTGGTGTAGCGATAGGCAAAGTTAAGCTGATCTACCGCTCCCTTGTAATCTGCTGCAAGTGCCAGGGTTTCGGCGGTGGAAAAGTGCTCCAGTGCCTTATTGCCTGCTTTTCGGTAGGCCTGTGTCATCAACTGGTAGGGCAGTGGATTTTGCCTGTCGAGGAACACCATGTCTTCCATGAGTGGAATGGCCTTCGCACTCTCGTCGGCTTCGATATACACGTTCGCGAGGTTGGCGTTGATTACCTGAGAGGTAGGTTTGAGTTTACGCTTCGCCTCGAGAAGCGTAATGGCTGCCTGGAAATCTTTGCGCTCAGCGAGCAAATCGGTTTTGGTATCGAGATAGAAGAGATTGTTGTTATCCCGGGCAAGCAATTTGTCGATGATGGCTTCTGACTCTTCGAAACGCTTCAGTCGAAAAAGTGCCAGTGCCTTGCCATAGAGGGCTGCACTTTCAAAGGTATAACTGTGGCGTGACAGTTGTTTTTCAAACAGATTCAGCGCCGCTTCTTCACTGTAACTGGAGAACCTGACCTGCACTCTGGCACGGGCCAAATGGTAGTTCAAACTGTCCGGCACATACTTGTGAGGGTATTGGGTCGCCCGGGTGCGGGCTTCGCTGATGCGCGACTCAGGCAAGGGGTGTGTCAGCAGCATTTGTGGCGGCTTGGTGGTAAAGCGGTAACGACTGGCAATCTTACCGAAAAAGTCCGCTGCCGCTTCGGGGTCGAACCCGGCTTCCACCAAAATTTGCATCCCGATTCGATCGGCTTCTTTTTCGTGCTGACGGGTGTAGTTGATTTTTGACTGGGTAGCGAGGGCCTGGGTGGTGGCCAGCGCCGCCATGCCCGCCTGGGGAGCGGCGATGGTCAGCAATATTGCACCAAGGAGACCAGCTATGGTGGCAGGCCCCGATTTTTGCTGTGCTTCCAACGAGCGGGCCAAATGGCGCTGGGTGACGTGGGTGATTTCGTGCGCCAGTACCGATGCCAGTTCACTCTCGGTGTCAGCGTTTAAAAACAGCCCCGTATGCACGCCCACATGGCCCCCGAAAAATGCGAAGGCGTTGATTTCGTCGTTACGCAGCAAGAAAAAGTAAAAAGGCGTTTTCACGCCGGTGGCATTGGCGACAAGCTTGTTGCCCAGTTCAGTGAGGTATTGGCTCAGTACAGGGTCGTTCAGCAGGGGCGCCGATGAGCGGATGACCCGCATGTAGGCATCCCCGTAAACCATTTCTTTTTCCAGACTGAAGGTGTTGACCGCTGCTGTACCAAGATCGGGTAAATCGTTGCTCGCAAAACTCTTGGCCGCCGGTAAGGTGAGCATGATGGATAAACCCGCCGCGGCGAGCGTTTTTGTCAGTCTGGAAAGTGTCAAATTACGCAAGAGGATAAAGGTCCCTGTGTTGGTGTCCGGCCTTGGGCAAGTCGCTTGTGGTTTAGCGTGCAAGCAAGGATAATAGCCCGGGTTTAACGAAGGCAAGTTCATTATGGTTTTTATCGATTTAACAGCGTTTCGATGTCCTGTGCCTCTGGTGCAGGTGAAGCTGGCGTTAAAAAAATTACCGGCCGGTGAAACACTTGAAGTTGCTCTATTGGACCATGGATCCCGCCGTGATGTTCCCGCGTTTTTGGAAAAACGGGGTTACTTGGTAGAGTGTACCCAGGACGACCACACTTGCCTTAAACTTCTTATCAGCCACGTGCCCCATACACAGTAACCGTATTCAGTAACCCATATTCAGTAACCATAGCGATCTTATCTGTAAGGAGCCCCAATGCTCGAATTCGTGACTCGCTGGTACAAGGACAAGTTCAGTGACCCCCAGGCAGTGACCCTGCTGTTTATTCTTTTTGGCCTCTGGGCACTGATTTATTTTGCCGGTGGTTTGCTGGCGCCCCTGTTGGTGGCGTTGGTACTGGCCTTTTTGCTCGAGTGGCCGGTGGCTCAAATGTCCCGCATTGGTGTAAACCGCACCACGGGCGCCTCGCTGATGTTGGTGCTGTTTGCCGGCATCGTGCTGTTGATGGTGTTCGGTTTGGTGCCAAGTCTCTGGAAGCAGGGCATGTCGCTTTTGACCGAGCTGCCTGCCATGCTCGATAAAGGCATGGGCTACCTTGAGGATCTCACCCAGAAGTATCCTCAATACGTCAGCGCCGAACAGGTGATAGCCATGGAAACCGAGCTTAAGCGCATGCTGGACACTCAGCATCTGCTAGATATCGGTAAGCAAATTCTGGGCTTCTCAGCGTCGCTGCTGGTGCTCATGGTGTACACCATTTTGGTGCCGCTGCTGGTGTTCTTCTTCCTGAAGGACAAAGAAGAGCTTATCCGCGGCAGCAAACGCTTTTTCCCCAGCAACCGTGAACTTGCCCGCAAGGTATGGGGTGAGATGAACCAGCAGATTTTCAACTATATTCGCGGCAAGGTGATTGAAATCATTATTGTTGGCGCCGTGAGTTATGTGTTCTTTGCCTTTATGGGGCTGAGATACTCGGCGCTGCTGGGGGTGCTGACCGGTCTGTCAGTGCTGATCCCATACGTGGGTGCGACCCTGGTGACCCTGCCGATTGCACTGGTTGGCTTTTTTCAGTGGGGTTTCTCTCCTGAATTTGGTTATCTGATGCTGGGCTACGGCATTATTCAGGCGCTGGATGGGAACGTGCTGGTACCTGTGCTGTTCTCCGATGCGGTGGATTTACACCCGGTTATCATCATCGCCGCTGTGTTGGTGTTTGGTGGGCTGTGGGGCTTCTGGGGTGTGTTTTTCGCCATTCCGTTGGCATCCCTCGTTAAAGCTGTGGTTAACGTGTGGCCGCGGAATCATACGGCCGATAAAGCAGATGGTTACGGCTCAGCGGGTAACGGTATAACCGATAAAGCTGTCAGTGAATAAGCTGGCCTCCGCAGAATCTACGTAGAAGTCACTCAGAGCAATAATAAAAAAGGCCCACCAGGGCCTTTTTTACTGTGTTGATGTTATCGCCAGTTTTAGTCAAGGGCTTCCAGCACAGTTTCGTGATGGGTCTTGGTTTTGAACTTGGTCAAATCCTGGCTGATGATGCCATCGGTGCCAACGATAAAGCTCAAACGGTGAATGCCGTCGTACACCTTGCCCATGAATTTCTTCTCGCCCCAGACACCAAAGGCGTCGGCTACGGCGTGGTCTTCATCGGACAGCAAATGGAAATTCAGACCGTGTTTCTCGTCGAACTTTTTCAGCTTGGCAACAGGGTCCGGGCTGATACCAAACACGGTCACGCCCTTGGCATCGAGCTGCGGCTTGCTGTCACGCAGGCCACAGGCCTGGTCGGTGCAGCCGGGCGTCAGCGCCTTGGGATAGAAATACACCAGTACGGGCCCATTCTTGAGGCATTCAGCCAGGGAAATCATCTCGCCATTTTGATTGGGCAAGGTAAATTGCGGGGCTTTATCGCCTGCTTTCAAGGTATTCATTGGTTGTCCTTTTGGTTAGGGAAGGTGCGAATAAGTCCCGTGCTTGCTCTGCGTGAGTTTAACAGCAGATACCGCTGTAAGCCACGCCCTGCGGGGCTTTGATAGCAACACCATTTCGGCGTTATTCAACTTCAGCAGGCCTCGGCATGCCCTCAGTTGAATGCCTTGAACTGTCGACGCTATCAAAGCCAGAGCTGTGCGAGGACTTGTTCGCACCTTCCTTAGGCCGGTTCAGCTTTGCATTCTCTTGATCTGACAGGCAAGAGACATGTCGCTTGCCAGTTCATGAATACTCTTTTCGAGCTTATCCAGTTCAACTTTTTCAGGAATATTGATGGCGAGGAACACGTGCTGGATGGAATCTCCGGCTTCTGTTTCCTCGGCGTTTGAGCGCACCGCCGCCAGATCCAGTGAACGGTCGGCCAAAAATTGGGTGATACGCTTCATGGTGCCGCGCTGATCTTTACCGTGGAACTCCACCTCAATCCGCGACACGTAGTTTTGCGGGGTGTGGCGCGAAGTGCGCTTCATCACGGTCAGCAGCTCCATTTCCACAGACAATGGGGGCAGGGCGGCTTCAATTTTGGTGATGGCGGCCCAGGAGCCGGACACCATCATGATCAAGGTAAATTCATTGCCGAAAAGCGCCATGCGGCTGTCGACGATATCACAATCACAGTCACTGGCCAGACGGGCGAGTTTGCTGACGATACCGGGACGATCGGATCCCATGGCGGTGACGACCAGGTAATTGGTCATGTAGGTTCCTCTTTTTGTGTCGTTGTCTTGGCGTCTTTTTAACCACATCGGCAGTGGTTTTGACGCGCGCCAATGCTACCACAAACAAATCCTTTTGAGAGCCCTGTAAATGGCTTGTCAATCGCCATAGGGGTCAGTACCATAGCGAATCCTGCAACCTTGGGGAAGTCAGATGATAAACGGAAGCATCGTAGCCTTAATCACGCCTATGAACAGTGATGGCTCAGTGGATTTTGCAAGTCTTGAGAGTTTAGTCGAGTTTCATATCGCCAATGGCACCGATGCCATTGTGGCCGTGGGGACCACGGGCGAATCGGCTACTCTGCCAATGAAAGAACACATCAATGTGGTGGCCAAAACCGTTGAGTATGCCAAGGGCCGTATTCCGGTTATCGGTGGCAACGGTGCCAATGCCACTGCAGAGGCGATTGAACTGACCCAGGGATTGTCTGCAACGGGTGTTGCGGCCATGCTGGGGGTAACGCCTTACTACAACAAGCCTACGCCTAAAGGCCTGGTTGCCCACTATAAAGCGGTGGCTGCTGCCACTGACATCCCGCAAATTTTGTATAACGTGCCTGGCCGTACCGCGCTGGACATGAAGCCTGAGACCGTGGCTGAGCTTTGCGACGTAGCTAACATCATCGGCATCAAAGAAGCCACGGGTGATGTGAGCCGCGTGGCCCGCCTGCGCGAACTTTGCGGCCCCGACTTTTTGCTGTACAGCGGCGATGATGCCACTGCCCGTGAATTTTTGCTGGCCGGCGGTGATGGGGTGATTTCGGTTGCCAACAACATAGTGCCTGCTCAGTTTAAGAAGATGTGCGCACTGGCGCTGGCCGGTGACATCGAAGGCTCTTTGGCGGCCGATGAGCCCATGCGTGGTCTGTACAGCACACTCTTTTGCGAAGCCAACCCTATCCCGGTGAAATGGGCTGCCCATCGTATGGGACTCATCAAGGAGGGTTTTATTCGTTTGCCACTGACTGAACTTTCTGAGTCCTGCCATGGTCTACTGCTCGATGCCATGAAAAAAGCTGGACTGGAGGTCTAAGTCTTGAAGTTGAAACAAATTACCCCATTCGTTCTCGTTGCCATGGCCGCTGGTTGCACCACGCCAATGGAGCGCCGTCAGGCCAACGGGAACGATGAGTACGTGAACGCACAAACCACAGCGCCGCTGAAAGTACCAGAAGGGCTCAAGTCCCCCAACTACAGCCGCGAATACGATATCCCTACTCTGGGTGCCAAGGCCAATCGTGAATTGGTTGGTAAAAACCTCGATATACGTCCACCGCTGCAGGTGCTGCCAATGGCTGAAGGCACTCGGGTGGAAGAAGGTTCGGATAACGTAAAGGTCATTGTTGAGTCGTTCGACAACAGTCTGGATCTGAAACAGGAGATTTTTGGTCTGCTCAAAGATCACCTGCAAAGCCGTAACATTGAAATCGTAAAAGAAGACTTTGCTTCAGGCACCCTGGAAACCGGTTGGATTGAGACCCAGGAAGTGCTGGAGTCCAGTCTCTTGGGTTCAGACAAGGTCTTTACCCTGAAACAGCGTTACCAATATCAGGTTGAAGTGCGACCCCATGGCCGTACCGGTGCGGTAAGCATCAACCTGATTGACCATCAGGAAAGCTATGATGGTGATGACCTTAAGACTGCATTGTCTGCTGATGACAAGCGTCGTTACACCATTGACATGCTAAACAACTCCATTGCCTATATGGCCGTGAAGCGTGAACAGGCCATCAATGCCAAGCGCCTCCGTGAGAGTCTGGGTATTGGTGTAGAGCTGGTGGATGGTGCTGAAGAGGGCGATGCCTTTTATTTGGCCCAGGGTGATTTCAATCAGGTATGGGGCCGCTTGCGCCTGGTACTGCCTGAAATGGGCTTCGAAATTGCCGATATGGACAGCAGCAAGGGGGTTTACTTCCTGAACTACAGCGACAATTCCGGATTTTGGAGTTCGCTGTGGGGCGATGCCAAGCTTGAGCTGAACAAGGGCACCTATAAGCTGAAAGTCAAAGACGGTGAAACCAAGGGCACCAGCGAGTTGCATATCCTCGATAAGGAAGACAGCCCACTGGCCGACGAGAAGGTCGCTCAAATTTACCGCGCACTCGCCGAGCTGATGAAAGAAGACAGAAAAGTCCGCTGATTACCGTTGCGTAATTCTGATTGGCAAACTCAGTTCAATTAACCCGCTTGCTTTTCAAGCAGCCAATAAAAAAGAGGCCTTAAGGCCTCTTTTTTATTGGGGTTTTAGCGGCTAATTGCATAATCACTCAATTGGCTTTCCTTGGCAGATGTCAAAGGGAGATGCACTGAGGTCAGCCCGACATCAAGCACAAGTCACTTCCGAAACCAGATGAAGCCGCACGACGTACTTTTGAACCAGAACTGTCATAAAAGCGTATTTTGTAAGGAAAAGTAAAACGTGTTGAAGCCCGGTTGCTCGCAGGTAAACTAGCCTCTAACCGGAAAGCCGGCGTCCGCCTATTGGTGGGCGATAACGATAACACAGCCTGAACTTCGGAAGTCACATGAAAAAGATAGCGTTTCTTTTAGCCCTTGTAGGGGGTGCGGGTGCCTGGTATCTGTATTCTCTGGATGAGTCCACCAGTGGGCCAGCTCGTCCTCGCCCTGTACCCAATGTCGTCGTGACCAAGGTAGCCACTCAGGAAGTACGTGATGAAGTTGAAGCCCTCGGCACAACCCATGCCAACGAGTCAGTTACCATCACTGCCAAGGTTACCGATGTTGCTACCAAGGTAAACTTCAGCGATGGCGATATAGTCCGCGCCGGACAATTGTTGGTTCAGCTTCAGGATGCAGAGCAGCGCGCCCGGGTTCAGGTTGCCAAGGTGAAGGTTATTGATAATCAGCGCGAATTCGACCGTATCCGTTCGCTGGTAACCAGTCAAACCGTGGCCGAGCTTGAACGTGACCGCCTGCAAACCCTGATTGATACGAGCCGCGCCGAGCTGGAGCAGGCCGAATCTGCACTGCGTGACCGTGCTATTACAGCCCCCTTCGCCGGCCGCCTCGGTCTGCGCCAGGTCAGCCCCGGCGCGCTGGTAACGCCCGGCACCGCCGTAACAACCCTCGATGATATTTCCACTATCAAGCTGGATTTTGCAGTTCCCGAGCGTTTTTTACCTCAGTTGCATCCCGGTAAGGCGGTTGAAGCACAGGCCGTTGCCTACGAAGGCCAGCTCTTTACCGGCAAGGTGACCTCCATCGACAGTCGGGTGAATCCTTCTACCCGGGCCGTAACAGTGCGCGCCGAAATTCCCAACCCGGATGCCAAGCTGCTGCCTGGCATGTTGATGAAAATTCGCCTCATTAAAACCAGTCGCGAAGCCATTATGGTGCCTGAATCGGCGATCATTCCGCTGCAAAACCGCCACTATGTGTACATGGTGGGCGCCGATAACAAGGTGGATCGCCGTGAAGTGACCATCGGCCTTCGCAAGCGTGGCTGGGCCGAAATTGTTGATGGTCTGGCGCTCGGCGAAACCATCATGATCCGCGGGATCCTCAAGGTCCGCCCCGGCGACCAGGTGACCCCTGAACTTAAAGAACACTTCAGTGCATCCGTTTCCTCCGATGAGGAGAACGCTGCATGATCCTGACAGATCTCTCTGTTAAACGCCCGGTATTCGCCTCAGTGATCAGCTTGTTGCTGATTGCCTTTGGTCTGGTGGCCTTTGATAAGCTGCCACTGCGGGAATATCCCCACATAGACCCACCCGTGGTGTCCATCGAAACCAATTACCGTGGCGCCAGTGCCTCTGTGGTGGAAAGCCGCATTACACAGTTGGTGGAAGACCGCGTCAGCGGGGTAGAGGGTATTCGCCACATCAGCTCCTCTTCCAGTGACGGTCGTTCATCGGTGACTCTGGAGTTCAACATCAACCGAGACATCGAAGCGGCTGCCAACGATATCCGTGACCGGGTATCGAGTATGCTCAACAACCTGCCCGAAGAGGCTGACCCACCGGAGATCCGTAAAGCCAACGGCGGCGATGAAGTCATCATGTGGCTCAACCTGGTGTCGGACAGCATGAACACGCTGGAGCTCACCGATTACGCCAACCGCTATCTTGCCGACCGCTTCTCGGCGGTTGACGGGGTGGCCATGCTGCGTCTCGGTGGCGGCAAGGTGTATGCGCTGCGCATTTGGGTTGACCGTCAGGCGCTGGCGGCCCGAAATCTGACGGTTGCTGACATCGAGTCCAAACTGCGCTCAGAAAACGTGGAGCTGCCGGCAGGCTCGGTGGAGTCCAAAGAACGTCATTTCACGGTGCGCCTCGAACGTACCTTCCGAACCTCGGAAGACTTTGCCAACCTGGTATTGGCCCAGGGTGACGATGGTTATCTGGTGAAACTGGGTGATGTGGCCAAGATTGAATTGGGCTCAGAAGAAGAGCGCATCATGTTCCGCGGTAACCGCGAGTCCATGATTGGCCTGGGGGTGACCAAGCAGTCCACCGCCAACACCCTTGAGGTGGCGCGGGCGGTAAACAAGTTGGTTGATCAAATTAACCCGACCCTGCCACCTGGCATTGAAATCAAGCGCAGCTACGACAGCTCGGTGTTTATTGAAGCCTCCATTAAAGAGGTTTACACCACGCTTATCATTGCCATGGTGCTGGTTATTCTGGTGATTTACCTGTTTCTTGGCAGTGTTCACGCCATGCTTATCCCTGCGGTCACAGTGCCTGTGTCACTGCTGGGTACCTTTATCGTGCTCTACGCCCTTGGCTACACCATTAACCTGCTGACGTTGCTGGCGATGATCCTTGCCATCGGTATGGTGGTGGACGATGCCATTGTGATGCTGGAAAACATTCACCGCCGTATCGAAGAAGGGGAAAGCCCGCTGGTGGCCTCATTCCTCGGTGCCCGTGAAGTGGCGTTTGCGGTGGTGGCAACCACCCTGGTGTTGGTGGCGGTGTTTATGCCTATCACGTTCCTTGAGGGTGACCTGGGCAAACTCTTTAAAGAATTTGCCGTCACCATGAGCGCGGCGGTGATGTTCTCAAGCCTGGTGGCCTTAAGCTTAAGCCCCATGATGTGCTCCAAGCTGCTGCGCCCCACCAGTGAAAGCTCCTGGTTGGTGAAGAAAGTCGATAAGGGGATGGACTGGCTCGAACACACTTATCGCAGCTCCCTTGAGCGGACCATTCGCCATCCGCTGGCGGTGAGTCTCACCGTTATCGCCGCCCTTGGGCTCAGCGTGTGGATGATGCAAAAGGTGCCTCAGGAATTCGCTCCACGCGAAGACAGGGGCTCCATGTTCCTCATGGTGAATGGCCCCCAGGGTGCAAGCTATGAGTACATTGAAAAGTACATGAATGAAGTGGAAGAGCGCCTGATGCCCATGGTCGAGAGCGGCGAAATCAAGCGTTTGCTTATTCGTGCTCCCCGTGGTTTTGGCCGCTCGGCTGATTTCTCCAACGGTATGGCCATTATCGTGCTCGAGGATTGGTCGGCCCGCCGTAATGCTTTCGACATCATGAATGATATTCGCGGCAAACTGTCTGATTTGGCGGGTGTGCAGGCATTTCCCATTATGCGTCAGGGTTTCGGCCGCGGTGTCGGTAAACCCGTGCAGTTTGTGATTGGTGGCCCAAGCTATGAGGAGCTTGCCCAGTGGCGGGACATTCTGTTGGCCAAGGCCGCGGAAAACCCCAAACTGCTGGCGCTGGATCACGACTACAAGGAAACCAAACCTCAGTTCCGCGTGGTTATTGACCGGGACAGAGCCGCCGATCTGGGCGTATCCATCTCCCATATCGGCCGTACGCTGGAATCCATGCTGGGCTCCCGTCTGGTGACGACCTTTATGCGCGATGGTGAAGAGTATGATGTCATCATTGAAGGCGACAGGGCAAAGCAGAATACGGCGCAGGATCTGTCGAACATCTATGTTCGCTCTGACCGTACCCGTGAGCTGATCCCGCTTTCGAACCTGGTGCATGTGGAGGAATTTGCCGACGCTTCCAGTCTGAACCGCTACAACCGGATGCGTGCCATTACCATCGAAGCCAACCTGGCGGATGGTTACAGTCTGGGTGAGGCGCTGGATTATCTGAACGACATAGTACGCACCTATTTGCCTGCTGAGGCGGTGGTGAGCTACAAGGGCCAGTCCCTTGACTATCAGGAGTCCGGTAACTCCATGTACTTTGTGTTTGTGCTGGCCCTCGGAGTGGTATTCCTGGTGTTGGCCGCTCAGTTTGAGAGTTATATTCACCCTGCGGTGATTATGCTCACAGTGCCGCTCGCGACGCTGGGCGCCTTGATTGGATTGTGGCTTACAGGGCAAACCATCAATATTTACAGCCAGATAGGCATTATCATGTTGGTGGGATTGGCGGCGAAGAACGGTATTCTTATCGTGGAGTTTGCCAACCAGTTGCGTGACAGAGGCGTTGATTTTATCGAGGCACTGCTTACCGCTTCTACCCAGCGCTTAAGACCCATTCTGATGACGGGTATTACCACGGCTGCCGGTGCTGTGCCCTTGGTGATGGCACAGGGCGCCGGTGCTGAAACCCGCTTTGTGATTGGTGTGGTGGTGCTGTCAGGCATCATACTGGCCACCATCTTTACCCTGATGGTTATTCCAACCGCCTATGCGCTCTTTGCACGGCATTCGGGCTCGCCCGATGCGGTGGCGCAAAAGCTGGAAGCTGAGCTTGCGGGTAAAGCCAAACACTGAGCTTATAAGTACTGAGCTTACCAGTACTCTGCTCACAAGCATTGAGCTTAAATGACAGCAAAAAGGCCTGAACTTGGTTCAGGCCTTTTTTATTGCGATGGACATAATCAGATCAGCGATTGATGTCCTGATAAAGCTCTTCGTACATGAGTTCCCGCATCCGGAATTTTTGCAGTTTACCTGTGACTGTCATCGGGTAACTGTCAACAAACTTGATGTACCGTGGTACCTTGAAGTAAGCCACTTTTTCGGTGAGGAAGTGGCGAATTTCCTGCTCGTCCAGGTTGGCGCCCGGGCGCAGCTTGATCCAGGCGCAGACCTCCTCGCCATACTTATCGCTTTGCACCCCGAATACCGCAGCATCCTGCACCTGTGGGTGGGTAAAGAGCTTCTCTTCGATTTCCCGGGGATAGATGTTCTCGCCGCCGCGGATGATCATGTCCTTTATCCGCCCGACAATGCGAACATAGCCGTGCTCATCCATCACGCCCAGATCACCTGAATGCAGCCAGCCTTCGCTGTCTATGGTGTCGCGGGTTTTGGCGTCGTCGTTCCAGTAGCCCAGCATCACACAATAACCCCGGCTGCACACATCTCCCGGCTCACCAATGGGCTGGGTTTTGCCAAAGACATCGACGATTTTTACCTCGGTGTGGGCGAGCGCCCGGCCAACCGTGGAGACCCTGAGCTCCAGCGACGAGTCGATTTCGGTGAGGTTGTTGATGGGGCTGCATTCGGTTTGACCGTAACCTATTACCACTTCCTGCATGTGCATCAGGGTCTGCACCCGCTTCATCACTTCTTCCGGGCAGGTGGCGCCGGCCATCACGCCGGTGCGCAGGCTGGATAAGTCGTAGTGGCTAAAGTTGGCGAGCTCCAGCTCGGCGATAAACATGGTGGGCACGCCGTGCAGCGCGGTGCAGCGCTCTTTTTCCACGACGGCAAGTGTGGTGGCCGGGTCAAAGGCATCACCGGGGAAAACGGCTGTAGCACCCGTGGCAACACATACCAGATTACCCAGCACCATGCCGAAGCAGTGATAGAGCGGCACCGGAATACAAAGCCTGTCCAGATGACTGAAACGCATTCCTTTGGCCACCAACATGCCGTTATTGAGAATATTGTGGTGAGACAGGGTCGCACCCTTGGGGTTGCCTGTGGTGCCTGAGGTAAATTGGATGTTGATGGGATCGAAGGGGGAGAGTGTGTCGCTTATTCCTGCAAGGTCGGCATATTCGGCATCGCTGCCGAGGCCACACACCTTATCAAAGTTAAGCATGCCCGGCGTTGCCTCACTGCCGGTGCGAATGACCAACTTCAGGTCCGGCAAGCGGCTCGATTGCAGCTGTCCTGCTTCGCAGTGGGCCAGCTCCGGCGCCAGTGATTGCAGCATCGCCAGATAATCACTGCTTTTAAATTTGTCATGGGTGATAAGGGCTTTACAGCCCACATTCACCAGGGCGTATTCCAGCTCTTCGGGGCGGTAAGCAGGATTGATACACACCATGATGGCGCCGATGCGGGCGGTGGCGAACTGGGTCAGACACCATTCAATGTTATTGGGTGACCAAACTCCGACCCTATCTCCCGGACCTATGCCAAGTGCCAGCAGGCCTGTGGCCAATCGGTCGATTTCGGTCAGGTATTTTCGGTAGCTCCAGCGGATGTTCTGATGATGCATGACGATGGCATCATGGTCGGGATAGCGGTTGGCAATGCATTCAAGGTAGCGGCCTATGGTGTCCTGAATAAGTTCAGGGGTGTCGCTGCCTCGATAATGGCTCTGGGTAAGTGGAAAAGGGGTGGGCGCTGTGTGGTCTGAGGACATGTGCATAAAGCCTCCATGGCGTTGCTTGTTGATTTGTCGTTATTGTTGTCGTTATTCCTGTTGTGCCGGTTTGCTGCCCATTCCTGAGTGGCCAAACCGGTGAACTCTGACTCTAGCCAAAAGGCGATGCCAAGGACAAGCGCCACAATGCCGCTTTATACTAAAGGCTAATACAATGATCTTGCGCGAAAAACACCATTTTAGATGCGATACGCAATAAAAAAGCCAGCAAATCTGCTGGCTTGAATTTCAGGCTCTGGTATCAGCGCCCTTCGAGCTCCGCCAATATGGCCTGCTCCAGGAAGGTTGCAAAATCATGGCCGTGATGGGCCAGCATCTTCGGGAACATCGAAATCTGGGTAAGGCCCGGGAAGGTATTTATCTCGTTCAGCAGGATTTGATTGTCTGGTGTCAGGAAGAAATCAATGCGCGACAGGTGGCGCAGCTTCATGCCTTTAAAGGCCCGCACCGCATAGTCACGAATGGCAGCAACGGTTTCTTCGTCCACATTTGGTGCTTCCACATGGGTGATAGCCTGACTC
Organism: Shewanella sp. FJAT-52076; assembly: GCF_019457455.1. Lineage (NCBI taxonomy): Bacteria > Pseudomonadati > Pseudomonadota > Gammaproteobacteria > Alteromonadales > Shewanellaceae > Shewanella > Shewanella sp. FJAT-52076. The sequence goes on along the minus strand of NZ_CP080415.1, from coordinate 2,296,291 downwards.
TTGGTGTCGTATTTTTCTTCGAAGCTGTAAAAGGTGTTGGCGGCACAGACGATTTCGCCGGGGCGGGTCGCCACGATTTCGCCCTCATACTCATACACAGCCACTTCCAGCTCTCTGGCCTTGATGGTTTTCTCTACCACTACGAAGGGGGCGTATTCGAAGGCCTTGCAGACAAGCCCTGGAATATCCTCACGGCGATGGGCAGGGAAGCAGCCCACCGATGAGCCCTGACTCGCGGCCTTGATAAAGACGCTGCCCCATTCATCAAACGCCGCTTCCACCCGGGCGATGGCTTCATCGCTTGGCTCATCGAGGTACAGATAAGGCGTATTGGGGATGCCGAGGGCACTGAACCACATTTTGGCGGTGATCTTGTTAAAACAGTTGCTGGAGGCCTCCGAGCCACAGCCAAAATAGGGCAGGCGGATAAGGTTAAACCAGGACTGAATATCGCCGGTTTCGCCGGGGTAACCGTGGATGCAGGGAATGACGTAATCCACTGGCCAGGGCGCCTTTGCCTCGTCGGCAAAACGTATTTCACGGCGGTTGGTCAGCTCTACAATCTCGCCTTCGCGGGTGCGGTATTGGCCTTCAGCGGTCAGCTCAAGCCACAGGGTATTGAAACGGGGCAGGGAAGCCAGGCACGACTCGAAGTATTTGGCCGAAAGCAAAGAGATATCGTGTTCGCTGCCACCGCCACCACAGAGCAGCACCAGATTGTATTTGTTCATTTTGTCTCCAAAAGACGTAAAACCGGCGTAAAGACTTTTCCCGGCAAAAGGAGCAGTGTAATGAGCCCGCGTAGGGGGCGCAAGGAAGATGACTGAGATTTAATACTCATGCCACAAGCGCTCTGCAAGCCCCGACGCCCGCTCGGTACGACGCTCAGTTGCGGCCTCAAACAGTGCCTCTGTCCCCAGGCAGGTAAACTTCGACTTGGCCCGGGTAATGGCGGTGTAAATCAGCTCTCGGCCAATCAAACTCTGTTGCGAAGGCGTAGGCTGTGGCGGCAGGGACAGCGCCACCGAGGCAAATTCACTGCCCTGACTCTTGTGCACTGTCATGGCGTAGCAGGTATCGTGTCCCGGCAGTCTTGCCGGCAGGACTTTAAGTACCTGTCCATCACTTTGAATAAAATGAGCCATCAGACGCTGGTTGTCCCCCTCTACCGGGAGCAGTATGCCAATGTCGCCGTTAAAGAGCCCAAGACTGTAATCGTTACTCTGGATCATGACCGGACGCCCGGCATAAAACTCCTGGCTTGGCTGTATCAGCCCGGCTCTGGCAAGGGCAGCGGTGACGGCCCTATTGATACCTTCAACCCCATACTCGCCGTTTTTCATGGCGCAGAGCACGCGAAATTCATTGTACTTTTGCAGTATGGTTTTCGGGTCGGCTTGCTGTTTCATCGCCTGTAAATACTCGCTGTAGGCGGATTTGGCGAGTTGCACCAGGGCTGCGAGCCCATCACTGTTGTCGCCGGAGATCCAGCAGAGCTCGGCATAGTTCCTGCGCCAAACCGCAGCGACTTTGTCTTTGTCGCCTTCATTTACCGCCATGGCGAGCTGCCCAATACCGGCGTCTTCGGCAAATCTGTGGCTGTGGAGCAGTCGGCACAGATTATCGCCAAGCCCGGGGGCGTCTGCGCTGTGAGCAAGCCTTGTACCTGTCAGCGCCTCGATGTGTGCGGTTTGTACCGCGCTGTAGCGGTAACCCTGGCGCGCGCCTTCACAAATATCCGCAAGCACAGCGCCGGCTTCCACTGAAGCCAGCTGGTCCTGATCGCCCAGCAAAATTAACCGGGCGTGGCTTGGCAGGGCATCGAGCAGGCGGTCCATCATGGGCAAATCCACCATGGAGGCCTCATCCACCAGCAATAAGTCCAAATCCAGCGGATTGTCTCTGTGGTGGCGGAATCTGTGGTTACCGGGTTGATAGCCAAGTAGACGGTGAAGGGTCGAGGCATCTTCCGGCAGGTTTTCAATGGCGACTTGGGATATGAGGGGTGAGTTTAACTCCTGCGCCAGACGCTGCTTGCTGGCCTTGATGGACTCCGACAGCCTGGCCGCCGCCTTCCCCGTGGGGGCTACCATGCGGATATTTAAGGAAGACGACAGTGACAGAAGTAGCAGCAACTTGGTTACCGTGGTGGTTTTACCGGTGCCCGGGCCACCTGTGATGACAGTCAGCTGTTTTCCTGCGGCGGTGGCCACCGCAATTTTTTGCCAGTCGATGTCCTTGTTGCCTGCCCCAAAGAGCGACTCCAGCAGCGCCGCCGTGTGGGGATGAGTACCGAGCTCAGTGCCTGCCATGGCGTTCAGCCGCGCCGCTACCCGGCTCTCAAAGCCCTGATAGCGCTTAAGGTAGAGACGTTTACCCTCTAAAATCAGCGGCTTGTTTTCATCCGGGGTGCCAACGGCATCGAGATTGGCAATGGCACGCAAAAGTGCTGGGTAATCAGCGACAATGCGCAGCTGCGCCTGACGTGTGCCCATTGGGTTGGCGAGCATCAATGCGCTTAAATCAAGACAGGGATGCTGACGGGAAAGCTGCCTTGAGACCAAAACGCACATCAGCAGCATCAGCGGCGAATTGTCATTGTGAAGCTCGGCCATCTGTAGGGCAAAGTGGCGGTCCAGTGATGACAGCTCGCCCTGTGATTGCCACAGTTTCAGCTGATCTTTGAGGGCGTCGCTGCTGCAGGGCTTGCGTGAAAGTTCAATCATAGCCGGATCTCCTGACCTTCAAACAAGGCGTCCAGCGCTTGGATCAATAGCTTGGGGGGCTTGTCAAAATACACGCCCGTACCGGGAGATGAGGCCGACATGCCCCTGAGGAACAGGTAAAAACAACCGCCAAAGTCGTTGTCATAGTCGTAGTTCGCCAGCCGGCTTCTCAGCAGTCGGTGCAGCGCCAGGGTATAGAGCAGGTATTGCAAATCGTAGTGATGATCCCGGATTGCAGTGTGCATGGCGTCCCTGTGATAGTGGTCGAGGGTATCACCCAGATGATTGGACTTGTAATCGGCGATGTAATAGCGGCCGTCATGGCTGAAGCAAAGGTCGATAAAGCCCTTGAGCATGCCGTTAAGGGTATCGAACCCAAAGTCACAGCGATAACCATAGAGTGCCAGCAAATCCCCCAAAGCCCCGGGCTTAAGCCGGGTGACAGGCAAGTAAAACTCCATTTCAACCAGCAGGTTGGCAGGTGCCAGGACGGCCAGCGAAAACAGGCCTTTGTCATCCTGAAGTGGCGCCTGCATCAGATCCTGATACCAGGCATCCAACACAGGTTGCCACAGGCTTTCGATACCAAAATGGGCCATGGCATCGGGCAGCACTTCGGGCAAGGTTTCGGCCACTGCATCAAAGCGGATAAGCTCCAGTACCTGGTGCATAAAGCTGCCGGCATTGGCGCCACGTGGGAAAGAAAACCGGCTCAGTGCAGCGGCATCCTGAGATTCCGACTGTTCAAAGGGAAGCGGCAGCTCCAGCACTGAAAACGACTCATCGCCAGCGCCTGGAATGGCGGGGACCGTGGTTTCTTCGTTGGTCCATGCGGCATCACTATGGTGTTCTGTATGGCCAGCTCCCTGGGCAATCAGCGCCGAATAGCTGCCAACGCGCCAGGCTTCTTCGCCAATGCGGTTTGGGGTTCGCGCTCTTGGGGGCTCGGTGCTTGCAGGCTCTGCACTTTCAAGGGGCGTCAGATCATCTTGGATAATGTCCGCTACACCCATGATATCGCTGCTATTTGCATGGCTGCAGACGCGCTCTGCGGCCTGGCGCAGTGCGTTGATGTCGCAATCCTTGCTGTCGATGCCAAGCAAGAAGCCCAATGCGGTCTTGTGCACTTCACTGCTTATCCCGGCTTTGAGCATGCGGCTGTGATTGGCAAGCCCCAGACGACAGCCGTACACAGGGCGGGTGAGCGCCACATACAGCAAACGCAGATCTTCACCCAGACGTTCGGCATCATAGCATTCGACGCCTTCATCGGTTTGCAGCAGATCCCACACCAGCCTGTCATCCTTGTGGTAGACAAGTGGCGAAGGCTTGCCGCGACTGTCTCTGGCCAGACTTAAAAAGGGGATATAACAGAGGCCGTATTCCAGCCCCTTACTTTTGTGGATGGTGACTATCTGTACCAGGTTTTGTTCGCTCTCGAGCCTCAGCTGCATGGCTTCGTCACTGCCGGGGTCCAGCAGCGCCTGCTCAAACCAGCCGAGGAGCGCACTTATACCGTCGAGCGACGCCGCGGCCTGCTCGAGCAATTCGCACAGGTGGCGAAAGTCGGTCAGGCGCCTGTCGGCTTCGTTATCTCCCCCGAGGCGCTCAAGCAGTCGGGTGTCGTCGGCAAAGGCCATTAAGGCGGGCATGACACCCTGTTTTTGCCAGCGTTGATGCCAGCGCTCAAAACACTCCAGTGCCTGGCGACGGGCTTCCTCGTCCTGATTGAAGGCCGCTATCTCGCTGAGGGTCCAGCCCATCAGCCGGGTGGCCATGGCTGCACGAAGGCGTTTTTCATCCCTTGGCTGGGCAAGTGCGGCCAGCACATGCAGCAGCTCCGAGGCTTCCTTGGTGGCAAACACATTGTCCCGGGACAAAAACACGGCGCCGATATTGCGTCGGGTGAGGGCATCTTTGATAAATGCCGCTTCGTTTCTGTCTCTGACCAGCACGGCAATGTCTTTGGCCAAGAGCGGCCTTTGCTTGTCGGCAAGTACCGCACGGCCATCTGCCGCAAGACCGAGCAACTGGCCTATATGGGCAGCAGCATCTTCTGCCATCAGGGTTCTGGCCGTTTGTTTATTTAATCCCTTTTCGGGGTCTTCCCCAAGTAAGGCGATTTGCAGTGCAGGCCCCTGGGGCTTGCCATCAATCAGCAGCGTTTTGGCACCTTTATCGGAGGCTGCAACCGGCTCGAAGGGGATTTCATCACTTAAAAACACCCGCTCCCGGGCACTGAAGACGGCATTGACCGCCTGCACCATGGCGCTGGAAGAGCGGTAATTGGTACCCAGGCTATAGTGGGCCGCCGCGGTGCGTCTTGCCCCCAGATAGGTATGAATATCGCCGCCCCGAAAGGCATAAATGGCTTGTTTGGGGTCGCCAATCATCAGTAGCCCCTGAGCCTTTGGCTGCTGACGGTACAGGGCACTGAAAATGGCAAACTGCAGTGGATCTGTGTCCTGAAATTCGTCAATCAATGCCATGGGGAAACGGCTGGCTACTTCTGAAGATAGTCTGAGGGCGATATCCCTATCGATGTCGGACACAGGCACTGAGCCTGACCCCTGAACGCCAAGCGCTTTGGCCAGGTGTTTCAGCAGGTCATCCGGCGCCATGAGATTGCGTTCGGCCTTGAGGGCATCGAATCGTGCCTGTATCTCGTTTCTGGCAAGCACCAGAAATGCCGGCAACAGGTTTTCCTGCGCGTGCAGCAGCTCATCAATTTGCACCAGAAGCGAAAGTGTTTCAGGGCCCGGCAATTGCCCCCCTTTGTTGAGCTTGATATTGCCATAGGCGAGTGCCTGCATGGCTTTTTCAGGCGGCGAGCCTTCACCGCGAAGCGCCCATGCCGTCATGGTATCCCAGTGATTTTTAAGCTTGGGGAACCCATCTGCGGCCTTACCGTAGCTCACGCCGTTAAGGGGCAATTGAGTGAGTGCGGTGAGGGTGTCTTCTGCCTGACGTTGCCAGGCCAGACGAAGCCTGGCGATTCTTGCACTGAATCCGCTGGCAAGCTCACTGAAATCATCCACCCGAATGTCGACGGCGGCATCTCTTGCCCCAAGCAGTGACCTAAGCTCTATCTCCAGCGCCCTGGGCGAGGCAAATTTTTCCTGCACCAGGGCCGCGATGTCTGTGCTCAGGGGATAACAGTGCGCCCGCCAGAAATCTGCGGCTGCCATGGACAAGAGTTCGCTGTCGTCCAGGGTAAATTCGCTTTCAAACAGTAGCGCAGACTCAAAGGCCATATCCGACAAAACCCGCTGGCAAAAGCCGTGGATGGTGTAGATGGCCGCTTCATCCAGGGTCTTGAGTGCCAGGTCCAGCTGCCGTAGGGCCAGCTGTCTGTCGGGGAGTGCGTCTAGAAGCTGAGTGAGAAATCTGTCTTCGCTGGGCTCACCGAGGCAGAGGCGAAAGCCATCCTGAATTCGGCGTCTGATCCTGTCTCTGAGCTCGCTGGTGGCGGCATTGGTGAAAGTCACCACCAGGATTTCTTCCACTTTGAAAGGACGCGGCTGGCCAATACCCAGCAAGAGGCGCAAATACAGATTGGCGATGGTGTAGGTTTTGCCTGTGCCGGCGCTGGCTTCAATCAGGCGTGCACCGTCAAAAGGCAGGGTAAAGGCATCCAAAGGCATCGAGGCTTGCATCTTATTCTCCCTGTCCCTGGTGCTTGAGGTTGCCGGTCTGTGTACCGATGTGCTCAGTACAGTCAGTGTTAGCCCAGTCAGTGTTGGCCTCGAGGCTCAATAGGGGCGGTATTGACGATGGGTTACTGACAAAGTCAGCAAGATCACCGAGTTTCCCCTTGTAGCAGCGGCCAAGGAGCGGCCGCCACAAACGCTCAGCGAGGACGGTGAACGCCGGTGTGGCGAAGCTTGCGGGAAATTCAAACAGGCGCTCGTTGTGGGGCTCAGCAATTTCGCCCATACCGTTGCCGTCATCCCATTTGGTACTGATTTCTGCCAAGGACTCTTCCGCACTTGCCCCTTCGGCGAGGGCCTCTATGTAGGTCATGGCTAGGGCAGGGATCAGTGGCGATGGCGTGTGCACCGCCTCGAAATAGTGGCTGATAAAATCCTCAAGGCTTGCCAGGGCGTTATCCGGCGTGAGGGGTAAAAAGGCATGGAAGTTACCCACATCCAACAAGAAACTGCTCTGCCGGTAACCTGAGGCGCACAGACAAAGGTGGCGCAGATACAACGCCAGCACATCTTTGGCCTTGGCGGTGCCCGGTCTTGCCACCAGGAGGCCTTTGGCAAAAACCTTGTCTATGGTGCCGACCAGTTTATGCCCTTTATTCAGGGCGAGGGAAATCCTCAGGCTTTGTCCCTCGGTCTCACCCATGATAAAGCGACATCGGTCGAGAATGGGCGCCAGATCCCGTTGGTAACTGGTAAAGAGCAGCTTGTCGAACGGTGCCATGGGTAAGGCGCCGGCCCCGGCAAGTCTGTCACACAGCGTATCCACCGCCTGCTGCTGCCTGACTTCATCTGCTTCCAGGGCGGCATTGAGCATCTTATCCTGCAGTTGGTAGCGCCCGAGGGCATCCACATCAAAGGGTTCGCTGTCATCCAGCGCATCGAGTCTGTGGCTTAAGTCGAGCCTGAGTCGTCGCTGGCAGAAAAAGCGTGCCGGATCCCGGTAGAAGCGGATGAGGGATGCAAGCTCCAGCATTTTTTGCTCATCTTCATCCACTTCGTCCAGCGCTGCATCGATAAAGGGTTTGGGCGGACGGTGTTCCTGCGGGCACCACTGGGCGGCAAAACTCGCAGTGATGTCCTGATGGGGCAGGTACAGCCTTTGGTCGAAGGGTTGCAGCGGCTGCTGTTTAACCAAACGTTTAACCAGACTGCCCTGAGGGACATAAGCGCTCAGTTCACAGCAGTCCAGCAGCTCACTGACCAGCATGGATGGCAGGCGCTCGCTGTCGTCCCGTTCACTTCGGCCAATAAAGCTGATGTAAAGCTGCTCCCTCGCTGACAGCAGGGCTTCCAGAAACAGGTATCTGTCGTCCAGACGCCGGGAACGATCGCCGCGGCGAGCGGGCGTTTTCGCCATCAGATCGAAGCCCACGGGATGCTGCACCCTGGGGTAAATGCCTTCATTCATGCCGAGCAAACACACCACGTTAAAGGGAATGGATCGCATGGGCATCAGGGTACAGAAATTCACTGAGCCTGCCAGAAAACGCTGCCCGACCCGGGCATCGGTGAGTTTGCTGGCAAGGGTTTGGCGGATAACCTCCAGTGAAATGTCGCTGAGGTTGCTTTCGCTGCTTGCCGACGATTGAAGGGCTTTCTGGGTGTCACTGAGGGTTTCCCGGATAAGATTCAGCTCTTCCTGATATTCCGGCAGCGGCGCAAACAGGGTCTCTGTGAGGCGGCTAAGCTCCGCAAATTTGAGCACAAGGCTATCGGCGGCAGCAAAACGTGCTGCAAATTCATCGAGATGCTCAATAAAGTCCAGCAATTTACCTATACACTGGGCTTGCTGGCCCTCAACACCCGCAAATGGAAGGGTACCGTGATAAAAATCCCCTTCGTCGCCCAGGGAAAAGCCCAGCAGCAATCGGCGGATGCCAAAGGCCCAGGAATGCTTGTCAAAAGCGGGTAAGCCGAGTCTTTCCCGGCTTTGGGCATCCCGCCCCCAGCGTACGCCAGCCTCACTGAGCCAGTTACCGAGACGGGAAAGCTCTTCCTCATCCAGTTTAAATTTCGCCATCACCGCAGGAATTTCCAGCAAGCCGAGAATTTCCGACAAGCCAAAGCGGCTGTGATTGATGTCCAGCAAGGTCAGGAAACCGTGGAGCAGCGGGGATTCCTCTACCGCACCCCGATCGGCGATGGCGTAGGGGATGTAGTGTTCGCCCCTGCGGGAAGCAAACACGGCATCAATAAAGGGCGCGTAAGCGGCAACATCGGGCAGCATCACTACTATGTCTTTGGCACAGAGCGTGCCCTGACTGTCTGACAGCAGACCAAGGAGGTGGTCGTGCAGGGTTTCGACTTCCCGAAGCGGGCTGTGACAGCTTCGCAGGACCAGGCTGTTATCCTGCTCATCCAGCAGAAACTTGCCCTCGTTGGATTGATAGCGGGCCAGATCCGCACAAAGCGGCGTTCCTGCGACTTCCATATCCAGAATATCGTTTTGCAACCTGCCCAAAAGATGGCTGTCATCGTTCTCTTCATAGCCACTGTCGTCCAGGGTGAAATGCTCGGGCGGCAGCGAGAGCACCAAATCAAGCAGCTCCCGACCCATTTTGCCGTTGGCTGCGAGCAAGGGGTTGCCCACTTCGAGGGTTTCTTCCCAGTGCTCCGGCAGCATCTTGTGGGCTTTGTATTTCAGCGCCAGCTTGGCCCTGAGTTTGCTGTCGACTATGTCACCCCAATATTGGCGGCAGGGACTCAGGCTCAGCATGGTCACAGGAACGCGGCTGCCAAGGGCGTAAAGCACTTCCAGGGTTTGGGGTGGTAAAGATGAAATACCAAAGACATAGAGCCGCCTGGGCAGGGCACTGATATCTGTGGTTGGGTTTGACAGTGCTGCCACCAGTGCCTGATGTAAATTGGCGCGGTGCCAATGGCTTTGCCCCAGTTCATCCCGGTTGTATTGCACCAAGGCGCGCCATAGCAGAGGTTGCCACAGACAATTATCGGGCAGGGTAGCTTCTTGCGTCAGCGTGCTACCGATTGCACTGAGACTGTTTTCACCCTTTTCCCATGCCACTATCCAATCGGGGCGGTAGACCAGGTACTGGTCGAAAATGTCCGCAACCCGGCTGGCCAGTTGAAACAATTTTAGCGGAGAGTCACTGCTTAAATAGTCCCGCAGTGGCTCGAAATGGGGCATTTCAATCAGTCTTGGCAGCAGTGCCATCAACTTCCAGGTCATGGCATCCTTGGTAAAGGCGTTTTCCTTGGGAACTCCCGGCAACAAGGCATAACAGAGTGACCAGATAAAATTCGAAGGCAGAGGGAAGCTCAAGGCGGCGGCGATGCCATTGTGGGCTGCAATTTCCAATCTCAGCCAGGTCGCCATACCCGGGCTTTGTACCAAAATCTGCTCAGATGCCAGCACATTGCCTGATGCCTGATTAAGTTCGTCTGCCAGGCGTTTTGCGAGGCGCTCCATGTGATTGGACTGAACGAGTGTGAACATGCTATCCCTTTGATAAATGCGTCACCAAGGAAGGGCCTTGCTGCCGGGAGCGAAAAAAGCTACCTGGCGCAAAGAAAACTCATTGTATGAGACTGACTTATCCCATTCAACTCAGTCAGGGCTGGCCGCTGAAATTTTGCCTTGTTTACGAATACGTCTGGAAAGGACACGGCTTTCTTTCACAAAGCGTTGCAGTGCCCTCGGGCTTGGTTTGTCACTGCTATATCTCAGGTGACAGAACTGCTGGGCCCAGCGAATAAGGTCGGCCGCCAGTAGCGGAATCGCTGCGCCCACTCGGGCCGCATAATCCCCGGGGCCTTCGGCAATCTCCCGTGGCAGCCCAATAGATGCCAGGGACTTTTCAATCCGTGAAAATGCCTTAAGCAAGGGTGGTTGCCTGCTGGGCAATCTCAATATGCCCGCCCGCCAGGCCACAAACAGCACGATGGCACCACTTATCCCCAATACAAACAGGATAAGGCGGGTGGGCTTAAGGCCGCCAAGCAGACGGTTTAACAAACCTTCCCTGCGTTCATTGTCAAAACCCAGCACCCACACACTCCAGTAATAATCAATACTGGCCAGTTGCAACCTGAGGTTATTCAGCCAGGATATCTCTTTCAGTCTGTGTCCGCTGAACGGATTTTCGGCCAGGTAACTCTCTTCCGGGTTGAATGTGGCATCAAAGCCATCGAGGATCCGCGAAGGGGCTATCATGGCAGTGGGATCCATCCGAATCCAACCCTGGCCTTCAAACCAAACTTCACTCCAGGCATGGGCCATATACTGATACACGCTGACATAACCTGCCCTGGGGTTCAGCTCGCCGCCCTGATAGCCCGAAATAAGGCGCGCCGGGATTCCTGCTGCTCTGGCCATAAAGGTCAGCGCGGTGGCGTAATGCACACAAAAACCTTGTTTACTGTCAAACAGGAAATCATCTATCTGGGCGGTGCCCACCGGTGGTGGTGACAGGGTGTAGAAATAGGCTTCAGTATTGAACCTTGTCATCAGCCTTTGAATAAAGTCTTGTGGTGAATCGCTTTCGGCCTTGAGCTGACTCACCAGATCGCGGGTGCGGGGATTAATACCATCGGGAAGCGAAAGATTAAGGCGTTTCACACTGTCTGGGAGCCTTGTATCCATCCGGGTATCAAAGGTGCGGGTCCGGTACTGAAAGCGTCCATCCAGAGGCCTTAATGCAAAAAGGCGATAGTCGGGCAGGTTAACCACGCCCTGCGTATCTGAATAGGCCACATCTAAACCAAATAGCCATCGCTGACCACTTGGTTCGGCGATGACCTCGTAACTCAAGGGGGCTTTCCGGGGAAGGTTTGATGTCTGCTGTGGTTCAGCGACGGGCGCGGCACGGCCGCTGCCCAGTAAAAACGCTTCCCGCTCGAGCCGTTTTATTCCACTGTGTTGACGCCAATGGGACCCATCGTAGTCTTCCATCACCAGCGCGCGCCAATAAAGCTCAGGATTGGCTGGTACCTGACCATCAAATCTGGCTCTGAATGCCAGCGCATCGGATTGGGTCAGTTTACTGATGTCGCCAAATCCGACTTCACTTCCAAGGCCCGTGATACTGCTCTTGAGGCTGGGAACCATCCAAAGTGGTGGCAGTCGTGGCAACACCAAAAACAGCAGTATGGCCAATGGCATGCTTTGCAATACCAGTTTTACAGCCAGGGCATCGCGCTTGCCTCCGGGGTCGCGATAAAGAGTCAGCAGAGACTGGGTGTTAAGCCAAAAGAGAGCCAGCGCGAGTGCCATGGCACCAATCCCCTGATTATCAATGAGGTTGATGGCAATCAGGAAATAGCCCACCAGAATCACAGTGCGCACATCTCGCTTACCCAACATTTCAATGGTTTTCAGTGAGTACCCCAGAATAAGCAGGTTCATCAGGGCATTGAGAAGACCTATCTGTTTGCCAACCAACGCCAGTGTAACGGCAGAGGCAATGCCGAGCCCTGTGACCAAAAGGCGAGGTGGCCGTGCTACCCGGCCGTAGAAAATCCCAACCCGCCAAACCAGACAGATGGCACTGATGGCAAGGGTCCATGGGGTCGATTTATCTGCAAGGGGGGCTATGAGGGCAAAGTGAGTCAGCAGCAACCAAAAGAGGGTACTGCGGCCGATGATTTCTGCGTGGTGTTTGGTGGAAGGTCCCATCACTCATATCCTTCCATGTGAGGTTGCGATTGAGTCCGGGCTTTCGGGCCAGATTCAGCTTCAGTTCCAGCCGTATTGGGACTTGGAGCACAATCGAAGGTGGCGATCGCCACCTGACAGGCCAGACGATGGGGGTCCCCGGAAGAGGGAGCAATGTTTACTCCGGGTAAACATAGCCCAAAGATCTGTTGCCGACTGCTCAGTTCATCCACCCAATAAGAGAGCACCGAGAGCCAGTGTTCCCGGCCCTCGGGCATTTGAAGGGGCAAACTCAACCAGCGGGGTGCGCCCTGGGGCATGGCAAAATCTTTGGATAACATGCCCCGTCCCTGTGCCAATTGTTTCCAGGCGACCTGTTTGAGGGATTCCCCCGGGATATAGCTCTTAAGCCCCTGATATTCATCCATGCCACTGACCAAAGAGCCTTGCTCATGGGTATCCCCGTCAGATTCTGGTGTTTGAATAAGGGTATCTTGCCTGTGGGCGGCAAATACGGGGTGAGCGATGCCGAGATCAACCCAGGTCCAGGTTCGCATTAATCCAAGCGGGAAGCGGGACTCAACCTTCATACGTCCGGGGCTTAATATGCCGCGCTTCTTAGTGGGGATAGGAATGAGCACCTCGACAGGTGTGGTATTGGCCGACGCATACACAGGCTTGATGTCGGAATAGGCGAGGGCGATTTGATGGGCATCTCTTTGGGTACTGAGCTGTAATGGCATGGCGAGGGTTTCACCCGCGTATATGGGAGGCAGTGTTAACCGCTTCAGGGTCAGGCCCTCGAGATTGCGATAGCTGTAGATAATGCAACTGACGAACAGGCTGACGAGCAGCAGACTGATGCCAATGATGAGATTGTTTTGATAATTGGTGCCCAGCAGATACAGCAAGGTGGTTAACACCAGCCAGGCAAGCCCAAAACCACTGGGTAAAATAAAGATCCCCTTGTGGCTGAGGGTTTGCTCCCGTGCGGGCGGTAAACGCCTTGCAAGGAATGGCTCCAGTCTGACAGATATACCCTTTGCCATCAGCGGATGGGATTCACGGCGCCAAGGACACGTTCGGCCAGGCTTTGGCCCTGATGCTGGCTGCTGGCTCTGAGCCTGTGCTGTGCAACCGCCACAAACACAGCCTGCAGATCTTCCGGCACCATGAATTGGCGGCCACTGAGAAACGCCCAGGCTTTGCCACAGGCGAGCAGGGCCTTGGTGGCTCTGGGCGACAGGCCATAGCCTTCACCCTGTGTGCGGGTTTCCTCTACCAATGCCAATAAGTAGTGCAGCACCGCATCTGAGCTGGTGATTTTGTCTACCTCTGCCTGAAGTTGCATCAACCCCAGTGGACTGATGCACTGGGGCAACGCTGAAGCCGGGTTTTCCCCTTGCCCTTTGAGCATGGCAAGTTCGGCTTCTTTACTCGGATACCCCAGGGATATTCGCATCATGAAACGATCAAGCTGAGACTCGGGCAGGGGGAAGGTGCCCGATTGATCGGTGGGGTTTTGCGTTGCAATCACGAAAAACGGTTTGGGCAGTGGATGGGTATTACCATCGACCGTGATTTGACCTTCGGCCATGGCCTCCAGCAGCGCGCTTTGGGTCTTGGGACTGGCGCGGTTAATCTCATCGGCAAGCACCATTTGGCGAAACAGGGGACCTGGATGAAACACAAACTGGTTCATTGCCTTATCGTAGATGGATACCCCAAGGATATCGGCAGGCAACATGTCGCTGGTGAACTGAACTCGTTGATAAGTGAGGCCAAGGCTCTTTGCCATGGCCTGACTGAGACTGGTTTTACCCATCCCGGGCAGGTCTTCAATCAGCAGGTGTCCGCGGGCCAGTACGCAGCAAAGTGCCAGACGAATTTGCTTGGGTTTACCCAGCAGTACCCGTTGTAATTGGGCAATCAGATTTTCCAGTTCGGTGGCATTTTGGGCTGCGGTGTTTTCCTGCATCCTTTCATCCTCAGGGGGAACTCAAAGTCTTACTATGCGCAATTTTCGATAAGTGATCCAGCGTTACAGCCATCAAATGCCCGAAGAATCGACGCCGAAATAATTGCCTTGTCACTGGGTTGTAAGAACCTGTCTTGAAAGAGAAATCCCTGAGCCAGGTTGATGCCAAGCAGAGCCGCGTGCTGAAAGTGAGCCTGGGTTTCTATTCCCTCTATTACAGTGCCCTTGGCTGTGTTTCTGGCATAGGACACCAGCGAATCAAGCAAATGGGCATCCGTTGCCACATCTAACCGGCTTAGCCAATGGCGGTCGAACTTAACCCAATCAACTCGGGATAGCAGCTCCAGAGATAACATGGCATGGGGTGCCCCCACATCATCCAGCGCCACCTGCATTCCTGCACTTTGCAGAGAATTCAGCAGCTGTGACGCCATCAAGGCATCGTTAATGCAGGTATTTTCAATCAGTTCAATAACCAGCGTCTGCGGGTTTGTGGGCTGACTCAGTAAGGCCCACAGTGCGGTGCTCACTGGGCTTTGGGCTGCCAAACTGTGTGGATCCAGATTAAGATACAATGGCATGCCCCTAGGTGCGTGCTGCAGTTGGAATGTTTTTGCCGCCAGTTCAAGCTCTGCCAGCGCTTGCGGACGCTCATGCAGTACTTCAAATACCCTGTTCGGGGCAATGGCCTGGCCCTCGCTGCTGTAAAATCGTGACAGGGCTTCGTAGGCGACAGTGTTACCGGTAGCCAGGCAAATTAACGGTTGGTATTCACAGCCCATCAGAATGGGGCGGGGACATGGGGCAGGAAATGAGGTCATGGTGCACACCGGGATTTAAGTTAATGCAAATAAATCTCATTAACCTCGGCTTTGCAACCCCGATGTGACCTTTCTTTGCCTATTGTGAGCCGTATGCCGTAAATATATTCAGGGCTTTCAGCCGACCGCTCTGATAAAGGGTGACTTGTTCAGGGGGACTGACACAAGGTAACTGGTAAAAGGGGCTCTTACAGGTGGACAGTTACAGGTGGACAGTTACAGGGGGACTGTTAAAACGGAGCAGCCCCCCGATGCATAACTGGCTCGATTCAGTATTTGAACTTCATTTCAGCCTCGCTGAAAAGTGGGGTGGGATTTCCCTTGCGATGCTCGTAAATCAGCCGATAACTGAACACGGCCTGCACGTATTCACGGGTCTCGGTGAATGGGATGGATTCGATGAAGGACATCACATCCAGTTTACCCTCGCTGCGAGCAAGCCAGGCATTGACCCTCGAGGGGCCGGCGTTATAAGCCGCCGTTGCCAATACCCGATTATTGTTGTAACGCTCGAGTAAGCTTGCGTAATAGGCGCTGCCCAGCTGAATATTCAGCGCCGGTTCGTACAGCGACGCCTCACCGCTGTACTTTATGCCTTGTTTTTTGGCGGTTTGTTTGGCCGTGGCCGGCATCAACTGCATTAACCCCCGCGCACCCACAGCGGATTGCGCTATGGGGTTAAACGCGCTTTCACGGCGGGCGATGGCTCTCAGTTCTTCAGCGTTGAGCTTATGGTGTTTAGCGGCCCTGGCAAAACTCTGCTCTTCGGCGGGTGGGAAGCGCATACCCAAATCGTCCCAGAACTTGCCTTGAATAGACGCATCAACGGCGAGGGCGTACAGCCCATTTTCTACCGCCCAGTTGCCATATTTCGCCTTGCCTTCGGCATCTTCCCGGCGAAGCATTCCGAGCCATTCAACACGGGCCTGACGTGGCCGCTCCAAGGCCAGGAGCTCTTTTACCCTGGACAGAGCGGGATCTGTTCCCGGTATGAGATTGGCATCGGCGGCAGAGGTTAAAACGCTCGCTTTAACCTCATTGAGCGCAGGGGACATGCCTTTGGATTGGGCAGCATGAAATCCGTAGAAGCTTCTGTCGGCTGCAAGCTGCGCCGAGAGGGTGTCACTCAAGCCCGCGCTATTTTCGTACCTGAGGCGCCAATATTGCCAGCGCTCCTTGGCCGCGGTTTCACTGCTCAGCAGCGGCAGAAAACGCTTGATGGCATTTTCGTCACCATCCCGTATTGCCCAGCGCAGCCTGAGCTCAGTCAGGTCGTCCGATGCAAGGGGCGGCACATGTTTGTCGGCATAGCTCAGCAGTGACTCTTCTTGTCTGAGTAACACGCGGCGGACCATAAAGGCGTGCAGGCTTTGTGCCTGAACCTTGGTGAAACGGCCTGATTTTTCGTATTTACCCAGCAGTGACACGGCTTCTTTCAAATCTTTGCGTGCCAGCGCCTTGAGTCCCAACTCGACCATTTCGGCCATCACAGGCGCTTTGGCCTTGTATCTGTCCATGTGCCTGAGGTTTCGGGGATCCTTATACAGGGCAAGCAACTTTTGGGCTTCTTTGGGGTAATTGGTGACCTTTTGGGCCAGATAGCTCAGGAGTGACGCTTCCCGGGCTTCAAAGACGAGGAACATACGACTCCAGATGAGCTCCTGACTGCGATGCCCGGCTTTGGCCCATTTAATAAACAAGGGATCGCAGGCATCCGGCATTGAGCTGCCGTTTAGCCACAAGCGTCGGGCTCCTTCATAGGCGCGGGATTTTTCTCCCCGGGCCAGTAACGCATGATAGTAGTGGCATTGGAGCACGGTATCTTTTGGCGCGTCCGGGCTGATGGTCAGAAAATCTTCCCAGCGAGCGCCCCTGGCGGCAGTGAGCAGGTAACGGTAGCGGGCGTTGCTGTAAAGTGGCGTATTCTGAAACGCCTGAATAGCGGTCTTGGCCTGACTGCCCGGCAGCATCACCAGACTGTCGATTTGGGCATCAAAGTCGAGATAAAGGGCCAGGGGGTAATCATCCAGGCTTTTTCTCAACTTGGCATATTGTGCCTTGTTACCTTCCCGCAAGGCTTTTTCCGCCTTGAGAAACTGTTGCCGGTCATCCTTGATATCGGCAGACACCAGCGGGCTGATGAACATGAGCGATGTGAGACAAATGCCGTAAAACTGCTTCAGCATGGGGAAACGTCCTCCGTGATTACTGTCTCTGGTTAGTCGAATGTGCCACTGGCGTTGAACCATTGCCAGCCAGGGCGTCTGCTACAGCATCTTCGTCTTCACCCGCTTCCATGCTGTCGTCAAGCGCATTATCAAGCAATTGCTTGTCCAGTTGTTTACTGCTTTCAATGCCAAGCTGGCGCATTTGATGGGCTTGACGGATAAGATTACCGCGGCCGGTGGAGAGTTTGCCCATGGCTGACTGAAAACTTTTCTGCGCCGTGTCGAGAGAGCGACCTAACTTCTCCATTTCGTCCACATAAATACAGAGTTTATCGTAGATTTTGCCTGCGGCCCTGGCGATGTGCTGTGCATGCTGATTCTGGTATTCGTATCGCCAGATATTATGAATTGTGCGCAGGGCGACCAGTAAATTGGTTGGACTGGCAAGCATAATATTGTGTTCAAGGGCATAGCCCACCAGCCCCGGCTCCTGCTCAAGCGCCAATAAAAAGGCAGGCTCCACGGGAATAAACATCAGCACATAGTCCAGGGTTTTAAGGCCGTGGAGGTGTTGATAATCTTTTTGCGACAGCAGCTTGATATGGCTTCTGACCGACAGCACATGCTCCTTGAGAGCCTGGGCCTTATCGGCATCGTCGCTGGCGTTAAAATAGCGTTCATAGGCAGTGAGCGACATTTTGGCGTCTATCACCACGTCTTTTTCACCCGGCAGGTGGACGATAACGTCGGGTTTGAATTTTTGTCCGTTCTCGGCCTTCAGCTCTTGCTGTGTGTGGTACTCGTGACCTTCACGCAGGCCGCTTTCGCTGAGTACCCGCTCCAGTATCACCTCGCCCCAGTTGCCCTGTTGTTTATTGTCACCTTTGAGGGCGTTGGTCAGGTTGATGGCGTCCTGGCTCATCTTCACATTAAGGGATGCAAGTTGTTCCAGCTGATGCTTGAGGCTGCTGCGTTCGGCCTGTTCTATTGAATAGGATTCATTGACCTGTTTTCTAAAACCGTCAATTTGTTGTTTGAGAGGGCCAATAACCGCATCGAGCTGCAGTAAATTCTGCCCTTTTAGCTGTTCAGCTCTTTGTTCAAAAATTTTGTTGGCTAGATTTTCAAACTGCAACTTTAACCGGGCTTCAGCCGATTCCAGCAGGGCCAGCTTTTCTTCGAACGCCTGCCTTTCTGCGTCAAACTTGGCGCTGATGCTCTGTTGCATGGCGATAGCCTTGGCGGTTTCCAGCCTGGCTTCCATCAGCTGGCGATGGGTGTCGGCCAGCTTTTGCTCAAGTTCGGGTAACCGCTGAGCCTCGGCCTTGGCTTCACCGTAACGTTGGCTGACTTCTTCAATGCGGGTTTGAAAAAAGCTCAGTCGGTCTTCTTTGTCGTCGAGCTGATTTTTGTGTTCATCCAGTTGTGATTCCAGGGTGGTGATGGCGGCTTGATGCTGCTCGATGCGCAGTGCATCCAGGCTTTCCCAACGTTTACGGGTAAGGATCTGATTAATGAGCGCCCCGATCATCAGAAAAAGAAAACAAAGGGCGGAGATGGCTATCCATTGGGGAAGAGAAAAAAGGTCAAGCGGAGTCATGGTATTCCTTAAACCGGACTGATGGCGCTAAGCTTGGCATGGTCGAATACTGCCTTCAAGGGGCGTAAGAATGATAATTGGTCACCTGAAGAAAAAATCACGTATTACTGAAAGAAGTCTTACCTTACGGCTGTCTTGTTTAACAGCAGCCACCGAATTTTTAAGGAGTCTTAGGTGAAACGACGCAGAGTGACACGCCCATCGTGGCAACTGTCTGAGGCTGAGGTCACGCCGGAGCCTTTGTTCCGGGACCGCCGTGCCATCGTGAAAGCGCTTGGGTTGGGTGCTATTGGCGCGAGCCTTCCCGGTGCTGTGCATGGCAGTATATTTGATGTGTTTTCAAAATCGCCCAAGCCTGTTTTTATTCAAGCGCCCCTCTCAGCAAGCAAGCCTGCGGCGTTTCAGGATTTGTCTGAGCCCCTCACGCCGGAAAACAAGGTCATAAGTCACAACAACTTTTACGAGTTTGGTACCGCCAAGACTGACCCGGTCGAAAATGCTCAGGCATTTCAGGTCAATCCCTGGCGTTTGTCGGTAGAGGGCCTGGTGGATACGCCATTGCAACTTGATTATGACGATCTGCTGCACAGCTTTGCCCTCGAGGAACGTATCTATCGACTGCGCTGCGTTGAAGCCTGGTCAATGGTGGTGCCCTGGATTGGTTTTCCACTGGCGGCGCTGTTAAAGAAGGCCGGTGTAAAAGCCGGGGCAACCCATGTTGCCTTTGAAACCCTGTACGATCCTGAGCAAATGCCGGGACAAAAAAATGCCTATGTGGGCGGTGGCATTCATTATCCTTATGTGGAAGGGCTGACACTGGCTGAAGCCATGAATGAGTTATCTCTTTTGAGTGTCGGGCTCTATGGTAAAACCCTGCCGCCCCAAAATGGCGCCCCGGTTCGTTTGGTGGTGCCTTGGAAATATGGCTTTAAGAGTATCAAGTCAATTGTGAAAATCCGGGTGATGAACAAGCAGCCACCCACAAGCTGGAATCAACTCGCATCCCACGAATATGGGTTCTACGCCAACGTGAATCCCAACGTGGATCACCCCAGGTGGTCTCAGGCTTCTGAGCGCAGAATAGGACCAGGCGGGCTTTTTTCTGCTGAGCGTATTGCGACACGCCCGTTCAACGGATACGAAGAACAGGTAGCGCATCTTTATAAAGACCTGGATTTGAAAAGGTACTTTTAATGCGATTAACCCCGGGACGATTATTTTGGCTCAAGTGTGTGCTGCATACGGGGTTTGTATTGCCTTTGCTGTGGCTCGGCTGGGGCGTTGCCGTTAGCCAATTGGGCGGCGATCCGGTGCAGTACATTATTCATTTTACCGGTAAAGGCACGCTGCACGGGCTTATGCTGACACTGCTGATTACACCGCTCGCAAAACGCTTAAAAATGGGGCCGTTAATGCAAACCCGCCGTTTGCTTGGTTTGTGGACGTTTAGCTATGGTGTGTTGCATCTATTGGCCTTTGTCAGCCTGGACTTGCTGTTTGCCTGGAACATGTTGCTGACGGAAATTTTGAAACGCCCCTACCTGTTGGTGGGTATGGCAGGCTTGTTGATTTTAACCGCGCTCGCCGTAACCTCTGTAAAAAGCGTACAAAGGCGCATGGGGGCGCATTGGCAAAGGCTGCACAACTGGGTGTACTTAGTCGCCTTGCTTGCCCCCATACATTACCTCTGGTCGGTAAAATCTGAGATCATTGAGCCCAGCCTGTATTTGCTGCTTTGTCTGTGGCTACTGTGGCTGCGGCGTGACAAGTTGTTAAACACGGCCTTTATCCGCAAGGTTTTCAGCCCCCTGTCGAGCTGATTTGGTGTCACGGTCGCCGCGCTTACAGGCATACATGTTGCGATCGGCGACATTGATAAGCTCTTCTATGCCAGTACCATCCTGGGGATAGCAAGCCGCACCGATACTGACATCAATCAGCAGGTGGACATTGGCAAAATGAATGTCAAGGTGGAGTTTATCCAGCAGCTTTTTAATGACCACCTCCAGTTGCAAAGCGTGCTCTATGGGTTCGAGCCACACAATAAATTCATCTCCTCCAATACGGGCAACCATATCCGATTCGCGAAGGGTGTGGGAGATCCTCTGAGCAACAGTGATCAGTACATGATCGCCAATACTGTGGCCATAGTTGTCATTGATGGGTTTGAATTTATCAATATCGATAAACAGCAGCGCGCCTGTGCCATTGGTGCGGGCAAGGCGTTTCAGACTTTGCTCCAGTAATCGATGAAACGCATAACGGCTGTACACCCGGGTGAGCGAGTCATGTTCAGCTTCGTACTTTAATTTGTCTTTCTGCAGTTGCAGTACTTCGGTGCGTTTATTGACTTCATCCTGCAGCTTATCTCTGCTCACCGTAATTTGCTGTAACTCCTGTGTCATCCAATTAAAGTGTTTGGACAACTCGGTAAATTCGGAACCCGAATCTTCACATACACGCGTCTCCAAATTGCCTCTGGCGAGATCTTTTATCCCTGTTTCAAGGGAGAGCATTCCCCGTTTGAATACTGACATGGTCCTGAGGTTGAACAGAATGACCGCCGACATCGACAGAAAAAGCATCACTGCAATTAATAGCAGCAGATACTGTTTGGAATAAAACTGCTCTTCTACCAGACGATGACGTATTTCCCCCATCTCATCTTGCATGGTTAGCAGAAGCGTGTTGAACCGCGCGTTAAGCATGGCGGCGGTTTCTACATTTTCTCTGGGGTCTGAGGGGTACAACTGCATTAACAGTTTCAGGTTTTGATTGGTTTTTTTGATGTGGCTCAGTAGCGGATTGTACTGAGCGTCCTTTTCGAGGAACCCAATTTGCTCATCAAGCAATTGGGTCAGTTCGCGCGCCTTGTCCAAGGCCTGTAAATCTTCGTAACGATTGAGCTGCCATAGTTCACCGGACATCCGGGACAGGGTGACCTGGGCCTGTTGATAGGAATAGCTGTGACGGTAACCACGCACATCCATTCCGACCAGATAGAGCAAAACACCCATCAGCAGAAACAGCAGAAGGCCTGATATCACCACGCTGAGTTTGAGTCGTTTGGAAAGTGTCATGGTTCACCTCAATGTGAGCGGAACGTATCCCTAATCTGGCTGAGTGCAGATTTATCGATAAAATCACGAAAATCTGGTGCTTGAGACTGGTCCACATAGCCCGAATCTATTGCCCAGTGAGCTTGGGACAACAGCTCTAATTGGAGCGTTTTATCCAACCCGAGATGAAAGTGGTAGTCAGCCCAGTAGTCTTCTATCTCCGGCAGAGGCACATTAAGATAGGCACTGACAAGCTGTTTGGCTTCCTCCGGACTGGCGATGATACTGGCAATGGCATCATCCAGTGCCCTGAGTACACGCACATGGGTCTCCTGCTTACTCAGTGTGTCGCCCCGCATTGATAACAAATTAAAAGACAATCGGTAGAGGCCTTTTGTACTGATTTGATTGCCATTACTTTTAAGTGATTGCATCAACTCGCTGGCGTAGGGCTCCCACAGAGAGACAGCATCCAACTGTTTATCAAGCAGTGCCTTGCCCAACTCTTCCGGCGCCATAAAACGGGCAGAAATAAGGGCGTTCTCCACGCCATTAAGCAATAAAGCGGAATTGAAAAAATACTCACTGGCAGTGCCTTTGACCATACCCACACTGTGGCCTGAAATGTCCGTCAATGACGTTATGCCACTGTCTTTACGCACGATAATTTTTACGTCGTTATCCGAGGTGACAAAGCTAGTTATTACACTGAAATCATTGCGTTTAAAGGCGTTATACATCACCACGGATTCAGAGCTTGTGGCTAAATCAACGTCATTTTTAATCAAGGCATCAAAGCATCGGTGACCGCCCTGAAGTAGCTTTAACTGCACTTTCAGGCCGTGTTTTTTAAATAACCCCTTCTTTTCGGCAACGATAACGGGACTCGACAGTGGCGTAGCGGACACGGCAATAGTCAGGGAGTTGGTGGCATTGGCCGATCCCTGGTCTACGGATACCATCAAATACCACACTACAGCGATTGAGATTGCCAAGGCTGCAACCAGTCTCTTCATGTTGTCGAAATCCTCCCCGCGTTGAGTTGAGTGTAGTTGGCTTTAACCTTGCTCGCACAGGTGTCCAGCGGGTTTTCGGTAGAAACCTCTTAAGAAAAAGCCCTGTGTAGGATTAACCGTCAGACAAAAATCCTCTGTCCGCTGAAAACAGCTACGACTTGTTATGAAAGTTGAAAATTATTAAATAAATACAGGGACGTGGCTTGGGCGGTATTAAATAGGCCACAGAAAAAAACATGTTCATACCGGGAGAGTTCAGCGTTAACGCACTGCTAAAGAGGGTTAAAGTCAACCACAGGGTTGCTTCAACAATGTGTCATTCGCAAAGCGGCAAAGAGATAAAGAGATAAAGAGATAAAGAGACAAATCGGCAAAGAGATAAAGCGGCAAAGAGACAAAGAGAGGAGAGCAATGTGAAGACAGGCGATTCTCTTGTGCGGCGACGGACTATAAGAAACAGATGACGGTAAATTTTACCTCAGCAGTAACACCAAACATACCTGAGTTGAAAAAATCCAAGGCCTTAAATAAAGGCCCTGGCATTAATTTTTGCTGTCCAGCTTGCTCATTATCTCCAACACTTCGTTATAGGATAAATTCAGTTCTTTGGAGAGGTTAATAATTTTGGTTTTATAGGTTTGAATATTTTCTTGCTGTGCTAACAGTGCCTTACGCTCAGCAACCCATTCGTTAACCGATTCCTGCAATAGCTCCATGCGGCGCAGACTATAGTCGAGTGAGTCCAGATATTTGCGCATCTGTTGTTTATTTCTTGCTTGCTCAAGATCCGTCGAAAGCTTTTTGTCGTAGCCATATTCATCCAGCGCGGCAATAGCACGTTGCAAATCTATATCGGTTGTCATCTTAGCTTCGCTTTCTGTAAATACTCTGGTGCCTGAGTGCAGGCAATATTAAGGGAACTGATTATAAAGAATAGTGCAATTGAGATAAAGGCCGTGTTGATTGCTTGAGTGTGAATATTCATCAGGCTAGAGTAATCCATGTCTCTTCAGGAAAATGATAATGGGAGTAAGGACATGCTCGACCTGTTACCGGATTTGTTTGATGAGTTTGCTGAACATCTCGCCTTGGTGGCGGCGCCCTGGCGCCAGTTTGGTGCAAAACGGATTTTTTACGGGCAGGTGGTCACCGTAAGCTGCTTTGAGGATAACTCCAGGGTGAAGGAGCTGCTGGCAACACCCGGTATGGGCAGGGTACTGGTGGTTGATGGCGGTGGCTCACAGCGCAAAGCCCTGGTCGGCGACCTGATTGCCCAGTCTGCTCTGGAGAATGGCTGGGCTGGAATTGTTGTCTACGGAGCCATTAGGGATGCAGGTACTCTCGCCACCTTGAATATAGGCATTCAAGCCTTGGGTACTGTGCCCATAAAAACTGAACGTCGTGGATTGGGAGACACAGGTGTTACACTTAACCTGGTTGGCGTCACCGTTAATCCCGGTGACTGGATATATGCCGACGACAATGGCATTGCCGTTTCCCATGAGGCCTTGCCCATTATTGAACAGGATTAAAGGAAAACCAGGATGAAATTGATCAAATGGATCTTCGCTGGCATCGCTGCGATTGCCGTCTTAGTGGTGCTGTACATTACTCTCATTTTTGACCCCAATGATTTTAAACCCATGCTGGTGGATGCTGTAAAAGAGCAAACCGGTCGTGAGCTGGTTATCGAAGAGCCGCTGTCATGGCAATTTTTCCCTTCTATCGGCATTCGTTTGGCGGGGGTGAGTCTGTCCAACCCGGAAGGCTTTAAAGAAGCCCATATGATGGCAGTCAAAGAGGTAGTCGCCGAGGTTAAACTTCTGCCACTGCTTAGCCGGGATGTGCAAATCGATCAGTTGCGTCTGGACGGCGCCAAGTTAACCCTGGTCACCACCAAGCAGGGTAAATCAAGCCTCGATGGCCTGACTGGCAACACTGCATCTGCTGATAAACCGGCAGACGCCAAGCACGGCCCTGGGCTTAATGCCATCAGCATTGGCGGCATTAACATCAGCGATACCAGCATTACCCTGATTGATGAAGCCGCCGGCAGCAGCCAAACCTTTACGCTGTCGTCATTAACTCTGGGTGAGTTTACTCCCGGAAAAGCCGCGCCTCTGGCATTTGCTTTCGGCGCCGATTTGCCCGATATGAAAGTGAAGGGCGAGGGTGAGGCAACGCTGACGGTAAGTGAAGCGTTGAACGCCTTGTCACTCGCCGGACTGAATTTGGAGGTTAATGCTCAAGGCGACTCGCTGCCAAAGGGCGCAGTAACAGTGCAATTTGCCGGTGGTGCCGATGTGGCTCTGGAAGCCAAAACCGCCAAACTGACAGTGGACAAACTTAGCCTGATGGACATTGAAGGTAAAGGCGCCATTGCAGCCAACTATGGCAAAAAGGTGCCCTTTGTAGACGTTGAGCTGGCTTTTGGCGCCATCGATGTCGATGCCATTCTCGGCACTGAAAAGTCCGAAACCAAGGCAGATACGGCAACAACCGCTCCCGCGCAGAAGGAGCCGGACTTGTCTGGGATGAAGGCCGTTGATGCCAAACTCAAGCTGGACATTGCTGCCGTGAAAGTGGCCGGCCTTTCCACTGCCGATTGGGCACTCAGAGCTAATCTTGCCGGTGGTGTGCTTAAGGTCGATGAGCTCAAAGCATCTTTATACGGTGGCAAGGTCGGTGCCAGCGCCACCCTCGATGGCCGCAAAGTACCGGCAGTCTATAGCTTTAACAAAGCCATCACCGGCGTACAGATATTGCCGCTCCTGAAAGATGCTGCCGAAGTTGATTTGCTTGCAGGTACCGCCAACTTTGATATTCAGGGTAAAGGCGCTGGTTTGCTGGGAGACAGCATCAAGCGCAACCTCAATGCCAATGGTAAGTTTGAAGTGGCCGATGGTGCGCTCTATGGTGTGAACGTGCCACAGATGATCCGTGATGCACAGGCCAAGCTCAAAGGCGATTTAAATGCCGCCGCCGGTGGCGAAGAGAAGAAGACAGACTTCTCCAGTCTCACAGGCTCTTTGAATATTGCTGCAGGTAAAGCCAACAATCCTGATTTATTGATGCTCTCTCCGCTTCTGCGAATTTCAGGGCAGGGCGGCGCAGATCTGATGGCTGAAACCCTCGACTATAAGCTTGCCACCAAGGTCGTTGGCTCACTGGAAGGACAGGGCGGTGATACTGCGCTGGCAGGCATAGAAATTCCGCTTGCTATTACCGGCAGCTTTACTGAACCCAAGTTTGCCCTGGATACCGAGGCCCTGCTCAAAGGCCAACTCAAGGGCGAGACAGATAAGCTCAAAGATAAGCTGAAAGACTCCCTGTTCAAAAAGTTGGGAGGCAATCAATGAAGCTGCCACTGCTGATGCTGAGTTTGCTGCTTGGTGCTGGGTGCGCCGAGGCGGTTGTCACGCCGACGACGGCGGATGCCGACCTGCGTCAACAGCAAAACGGGTTTAAGGAACACACCATGGACATGCCATTGATTGGCGCTCTGACGGTAGAAGGCACAGACAAGCGTGGCAAACTTATGGTCACGCTAACTGTCACTCACCAGGGCAGCAATGTGATTACCGCGCACTTTACTTCGGGGATGGGCGCGGATCTTTGGCTTAAAGACAAAGATAATCGGCGGGTATGGGCCTGGTCACAGGAAATGATGTTTACACAGGCATTGAGACAAACCCAAATCGCTCCCGGTGAGGTGTTGACGCATAAGTTTGCCGTGCCTCAACAAGCGCTGTCTAGCTGTCAGGGACCCTGTCAGTTTGAGGCTATCTTCGCCGGCACCACGGCGGGGCGAAGCCCGCTGATGGCCCCTGTCAGCATGAGTGTGTCAGGGTTGGCGGTGCCAAGCATTCCTCCTCGCAGCTGATAACAACACCTATGCTCGGCAAAAAGTAAGCTTGGGGTGTGGAAAAAGGAGCGGCCTGGCCGCTCCTTTCTATTTCGGGTGTTTTCCATAAAAATCGGTACTTGGTCGTCATTGTTGGTATCTATCTTCTGCGCAAAGTCTTTTATCGACAGTGGCGGTGGTGTAAAGGCATTAAAGTCAGCGGGAAGCTTTTACTCCCCCTTTGCTCACGCAGAGGCCTGATCACCATATACGGCACACTCAGGCACCTTGCAGGATGGCTTGATATTCAGTTTGATTTCTTTACATGCACAGCAGGGGCTATGTCACTTAGGGTCTGGAAAGGCTGTTCAGGCGTGATGAGACAACTTCGCCATGTGAGAGCAGCGACTTGACCATCCAACCAGCCAACCCGGAGCACAGATGGTGGTCCATGCCTTCCCAATAAAAAAGCAGCCTATGGCTGCTTTTTTATTGGGAAGGCATGGATTACAGCAGCATCACAGTAAGGGTCTGTCCTGGCTGCAGGGCACTGCTGGAAAGCTTATTCCAGCTCATCAGCTCAGAGATTTTGACCTTAAATTTCTGCGCTATCAGCGACAGAGAGTCGCCGCGTTTGACTTGATAGGTGGTTGAGCGCGTGTTGGCGACGGCTTTGGAGCCTGGCCAGACAGTCAGGAGCTGTCCCTGACGAATAATGGCTTTGCTACCGAGGGCATTCCATTTCTTCAAATCATCCACACTGACGCCGTGGGCCTGGGCGATTTTCCACAGACTATCACCGGATTTTACTTTGTAGCTTTGTTTTGGCGTTGTCGATGCCAGTTGCGCCGTAGCAGTTGTGCGGCCATTGGCAGGCACCACCAATTCTTTGCCGGCAATCAGTTGATTGTTCTTCATCTGATTCACCTGCTTGAGTACCTGAGGTGTGGTACCGAAATGGCGGGCAATCACACTCAGACTGTCACCACGTTTAATCTGGTATCTGGCCCACTGTACCCGCTGTTCTTGCGGGGTCTGCGCCAGCGCCACGACAAAATCAGGCGCTTTGCTCACAGGCACCACCAAACGGTGAGGGCCTTTGGGGGCCGTCGCCCACTGCTTAAATCCGGGATTCAGTGACTTAAGCTCACTGACACTCAACCTCGCCAGCTCTGCTGCCAGGGCAAGCTCTATCTGGCTGCCTACCTCTACGACATCGATTACAGGTTCGTTTTTGATGCTTGGTAAGGAGACGCCGTATTGATCGGCGTGTTTTACCACATCGGCCAGCGCCAACAGATTAGGCACGTAATTGCGGGTTTCCCGAGGCAACTTTAATGCCCAGATATCAGTTGGCTTACCCACTTTTTCATTATGACGTACCGCACTCAATACCCGGCCTTCGCCGCTGTTGTATGCTGCAATCGCATAGTGCCAGTTGTTGCCGGTGCGATCGTACAGGTATTCCAGGAAATCCGCCGCCGCTTTGGTGGACGCGACCACATCGTTGCGGCCGTCATACCACCAGTTCATCTTCAGCCCGAAGTAACGGGCCATGGGCGGTGTTAACTGCCATAAGCCAGAAGCACTGGCATGGGAAATTGCGTCCGCATCAAAAGCGCTTTCAATGGCGGGTAACAGCGCCAGTTCCAGGGGTAAGCCCCGTTGTTCGAGCTCATCGACTATCAGATACAGGAATGGCTCGGCACGGCTGAACACCTGTTCAAGGTGCCTTGGATTGGCCAGCAGTTTCTGACGGAAAGGCGCGACGTAGGCTTCATTGGGCTTATCCCAAAGCATACCTTCCTGCATACGTTGCCACAGATCCCGTACTTCAACGACCTGCTCCTGCGTGTCAGATTCGGTGGGAGAGACAACCTGGGAGATAGGATTGATGTTGGTCTCATCATCGGCCGGAGCGTCCCCATTGGGGATCAACTGACAGCCGGAAAGCAGCAGTAAGCTGCCGGCAAAAAAGTAATTAATGTTTCGCATGAAAACAGGCAAACCCTCGTTATTTTTTATGTTTTATGCCGTTCCCGTGATTATTCGGGCCGCACAATCGCCGGGGAGGCGATGCAGTCATTCCATGTCATAAGCAAAATGGCCGACATAGTAACGCAAAAGTTAAAAATTGTCTTTCCAACGGCGCAAAAGGGCGAGGCAGCTCACTTCATCTGTCACTTTTTGTCCAGCATGTGCTGCGACAGCGGCGTTAACAGTTTCTTTATCTACCCTCAAAAAAGGGTTGATTGCCTTCTCGGTTCCAAGCGTGCTTGGCAGCGAAGGCTTGTTGGCTTCACGGAGGGTGTTCACCTGCTTAAGGTAATCCTTAAGACATTGATTTTGTGGCTCCACCGCCAGCGCAAACTTGAGGTTGGAGAGAGTATATTCGTGGGCGCAATAAACCTCTGTGTTATCGGGAAGAGAGGCTAACTTTGCCAGCGAATCATATAGCTGGCGTGCATCGCCCTCAAACAATCGGCCACATCCCCCGCTGAACAGGGTGTCTCCACAGAAAAGGGCGTTGTCCACCACAAAGGCCAGGTGGTCCAGGGTATGGCCCGGTACCGACAGCACTCTGACAGGACTGGTCAGGCCCGAAATGTTGACAGTGTCGCCATCGCGGCAGGGAACATCACTGTAATCGGAGGTTACAGCGCCATAGACAGTAAAAGATTGCCCATTGGATTTTGCCCAGTCACCAAGTTGGCTTATGCCACCATTATGATCGCCATGGTGATGGGTCAAAAGCACCGCAGTTAAATGCAGGTTCAAGCTTTGGAGGCTGTTTATCACAGGCGTTGCATCACCCGGGTCGACCACAACGGCACCACCATCAGGCAGTACAATCATCCAAATGTAGTTGTCCGCGAACGCGGGAATGGGGCGAATATCCAACATGTTTTGGCTCTTGTGGTGAAAAATGCTGGGCGTGAGTGTGTCACGTCTGCGCAATTAAAGTACAGTGAAAATCCATTAATGGATGAGGTGGACCTGAGTCCCTTATTGGCGAAGGCGTTGGTGCAATGGGCAAAAGAATTAAGGTATGCTATTGCCAAGTTTACGCTTTTTATAGAACGCCAATGACAGATTCGCCGACACCATGGCAGGCCTTGCCAGCGCATCCCCAGTTGCAGGCAGCTGTTGAAAACACCCTCAGTGCCTGGTGGCCAAAGGTGTTCGGCTATCATTTATTGAAATTGGGTGCGTTTTCATCGGCCATCGACAGTCGTGGATGCAGTATCAGTCACCAAATCTCGCTGGACTGTGCCCCGGGCGCGGGTGTGCAGGCGGATTTCCATCAGTTACCTTTTCAAAATGCCTGTATCGATGCCGCACTGATGAGCTTGTTGCTGGAGTTTGAAGAGGACCCTTACCGGATCCTGCGTGAAACAGACCGGGTGCTTATCAGTGGCGGCTATTTGTTTATTGTGGGTTTTAATCCCCTGAGCAGCCTGTTTTTTGGAAAGTTGCTGCCGTCGTTTCGACAGCGAGCGCCCTGGCAGGGACGTTTCTTTTTACCCTCCAGGGTTAGAGATTGGCTCAGCGTTCTTGGCTATCAGGTCATCAGTGATGAGCGTTTCTTCTACCATCCCTTAATTGGTGATCCCAACAGGTTTGGGTTTTGGCAGGATGTCCTGCGAGCCTGGCTTCCCGGTGCCGGCAGCCTTTATTTACTGGTTGCCCGTAAAGTGGATATACCGCTGACCCCAGTTGCCGATAAGTGGAAAGTTGCCCAACCCAAATGGACGACCGCGGCCACAGCGGGGCGTGCAGGTCGGGTTGTCGGAGCAAACGAGCGATGAAAATGACCCTCAGGCAGCTTGAGGTCTTTGAAGCCATTGCCCGGTCGGGGCAGGTGAGTAAAGCCGCCCAGTGGCTTGGGATGACAGGGCCGGCAGCCTCAATGGCGCTTGCAGAGCTTGAAAAGCAGCTGTCAGTAAGACTCTTTGAACGTGTTGGTAACCGGCTGCGGCTGAATGCACAGGGCGCACAGCTGCTGCCATTAGCCACCGAGCTTTTGGCTCAGGCATCCAAGGTTGAAGCCCTGTTTCATGCCAGTGGCGCTGTGCTGGCCGGTGAGCTTAAAGTTGGCGCCAGTACCACCATAGGTAATTTCCTGCTGGCAAAGGCCGCGGTGGCGTTCGGTCAGCAGCATCTGGATGCTCTGGTGGACGTGTCTATTCACAATACGTCCGCGGTTATCGAACAGGTGGCTAACTTTGAAGTGGAGCTTGGCTTTATTGAAGGCCATTGTGTGGATCGCAGACTGGATGTCAGCGCCTGGCATCAAGACCATTTGTGTGTGTTTTGCCATCCGGCCCATCCGCTGGCAGGGCAACAGGTCTCGGTGGATGATGTCAGGCAGCAATACTGGGTGCTCAGAGAAGAGGGCTCAGGTACCCGGGAGCATTTTGTCAATGCAGCCCATGCTCTTGGGCTGCATCCTGAGGCACGGTTTTGTTTTTCAACCGCAGATGCCATCAAACTCGCAGTAAAACAGGGCGCTGGGCTTGGCGTGTTATCTGAGCTGGCCCTTGAGCGGGAGCTTGCCCGCCGTGAGCTCGCCCTGATTGATGTGACTGGTCTGTCCATCACCCGGCCGTTCTTTCTTATCCGCCACAAAAGTCGTCAACCAACGGCGCTTGCCAATGCGTTTGTGCAGTTTTGTCAGAACTTTTTCAATATTCAGGAAAAACCGGCAGGCTAGCTGCGAGGCGCAGCATCGATTCTGGATAATGCCAGTAATTGTCAGGGCTGATAGCCTTTATCGATTTGGGTCGGCTTTGCTTCGGCCGCTTCACGGGCCAGAGCATCGCAGCGTTCGTTTTCGGTGTGGCCCGCATGGCCCTTCACCCAGCGCCAATCCACCTTGTGCTTGGCGGCAGCAGCATCGAGGCGTTGCCACAGATCCACATTCTTGACTGGCGTTTTACTGGCAGTCACCCAGCCCTTCTTTTTCCAGCCATGGATCCATTCGGTAATGCCCTGACGCATATATTGGCTGTCACTGGTGAGAATAACATTGCAGGGCTCTTTAAGGCTTTCCAATGCCACTATGGGGGCCAGCAGCTCCATGCGGTTATTGGTTGTCAGGGCAAAGCCATCAGCGAGTTCTTTGCGGTGCTGCTTATAGATCATGACCACGCCGTATCCACCGGGACCGGGATTGCCCAGACAGGAACCGTCGGTGTAGATTCGGATCAGTTTCAGTTCGCTCATCAAGTTGTTACCATAGTCAGAATTCCCGGCGAGTATAACCGTTTTTTGCCTCCTAAAGGCCAGAATTACCTATGAATATCATTTCAAATGCCGAAAGGCAGATCATTCTCGATACCGAAACCACAGGTATGAATCAGGGCGCCGGTGCGGTGTACCTCGGGCACAGGATCATTGAAATTGGCTGTGTGGAAGTGGTAAACCGTCGCTTAACCGGACGCACCTTCCATCAATATATCAATCCCGGTCAGGCGATTGATGAAGAAGCCATTGCCGTACACGGCATTACCAACGATAGGGTGGCAGCAGAGCCCAGATTTCATGAGATTGTTGGCGGATTTCTGGATTTTATCCGCGGGGCCGAGTTGGTGGCGCATAACGCCTCGTTCGATATGAGCTTTATTAACCACGAGTTTTCGATGTTGGTGCCTCAGGGACCCAAGGTCGAAGACATCTGCACCGTGCTCGACTCCCTTGCCATTGCCAAGTTTTTGCACCCCGGGCAGAAAAATAACCTCGATGCGCTCTGTAAACGATACGGTATAGACAATACCCGCCGCACTTATCACGGCGCTTTGCTCGATGCCGAGATCCTGGCCGATGTCTATCTGGTGATGACAGGCGGCCAGACCAAATTTAATCTGCACGCCGATGAAGGCTCTCAGGAGCAGGGCGGGATCATTCGTCTGGATAGCAATCGCCCAAGCCTTAAAGTTGTTAGAGCCACTGCCGATGAACTGGGTAACCATGAAAAACGGCTTGATTTGGTAGGCAAATCGGGCAAATGCCTCTGGCGGGGATAATCACCTTGTTTAAAGCCTTGCAACTGTTACTGTTGTTTGCGCTGGTCTGTTTGCAGGCCATGCCCGTGCTTGCCGGCGTCGTGCCCAAAGAGCAGGCGCGGGAGCTTAAAAATCGTTTTCGCGTCGACCATATGGTCGAAAGCCTGACGCTGGTGATTCAGCGCGACTACGGCAGTGCACCCGTGGTGGTGGTGTTGCCCGATGGCAGTAAATGGTATGCCTCCAGGCACCCTGAAACGGTTAAATGGACCGATGGGGTGACGGGCGACATCATCTCCATAGAAAATCCCCAGCCCGGTCCCTGGCAGTTGGTGGGCAAGGTGTCCAAGGGCTCAACGCTGTACATGTTAAGTAAACTCTCGGTGGAAATAGATCCCTTGCCGCAGCCCTTGTTTCAGGGAGAGCGCATCAAGATCACCGCCAGACTGATGGGAGATGAACAGCGGCTAAGAATGCCGGGGTTGGATTATTTGGTCGAGTGGGTGGCCCGCTTTATCAGCGATCATCAGCCAGGGGATGAAAACTTTGCCGCCGGTACTGTCACCGTGGGCAGCTATAAAGATGACGGCGAAGGTTTGGATGAAAGACCCGATGACGGCATATTTACCGGCACCATCAACCTGAACCAACCCTGGGGCCATTACAAATTTACCGTTCAGGCCCGAAACAATGTATTCGAACGTGAAGAGGAGATGTCGGTTATTCTCTCCAGGCATCCCATCAGTCTTCAGCTTATTGAACCGGACGACCCGCTCATATCGCCTTATCGAATGAGCGTCAGTATCGATGCTGAAGCATTGCAACTGGCAGAAACCCATCTTGAACTGGAATTGGTTGGCCCGGCAGGACTCCAGTTGCCAATCACCTTTTCCGGACTGACAGAAGGGCAGAATGAATTTGTGCTCCCGGAAGTCCATGAGTTCGGTAGTTACCGCATCAAAGGGGAAGCCTTCTCGACCACCGTGAGCGGCCGCGAAATTGTCCTGAGTTTGCCGGAAAAATTTTTCAATCTTATCGAACCACCGGCACCACCGCCCAGCCCGGAGGAGATAGCAGCCCGTGAGGCGGCAATTGCCGCGGACGAAGAAGCCAAGGCCAAAGAAAGCGCCATGATGGTCCTTATTGGCGTTAACCTGGTGTTGCTGCTGCTTGGCATAGTCGCAATTATCTTCTGGCGTAAGCGTCAGGCCTTGAAAAAGGCCCTTGAGGCGGCTGCACTGGATGCCGCCAATCAGGACAGGTCATCGAAATCCATGAAAGAAACCCTGGATGATATCGACCTGACGTTGCCCGAAGACTAGCAGAGTGCGCCGTACCTCTAGGTCTGTTCAAAAATCAACCTAACGGTCTGTTATTAAATACAAAGCCATTGACCCAAATAAAATGTTGCGGGTATGATGCGGGCATCAATTGGGGAGCGGTAGTTCAGTTGGTTAGAATACCGGCCTGTCACGCCGGGGGTCGCGGGTTCGAGTCCCGTCCGCTCCGCCAATATTCATCAAGCCCAAGCTTATAAACAGCTTGGGCTTTTTGATTTTTACGCTTTCTACTTCCTCATATCGCGGTTTGTGACCGTGACCAATCCGTGACCATTCGGTGACCCGAACCCAGTTTTGGCCGAGTGTCATTTCCTAACTGCTGCTTCCTTCAATATCAGCGACTTTCTTATATTCGCGCTCAGTTGATTTGCCTTCCTTTACTTTGTGAACAAGACATTTTGAGCGGCTTATCATCAAACTGAATTATTGCGTCACAAGTTGACGCATATGGCTGTATCCTCAGTCTGTAACAAGAACAAGGAGCAGGCTATGTGCGGTTTATGTTTGGAGCAGGGGGTTGTTTTTAGCTTCGTTACCGAGGGTTTCGATGCTATCGAGAAGGCAGACCCAGGGTTTCCGCATTACTGGTACGAGTTTTGTGATGACTGGGATGTAATTGTTGAACGATTCAAGAAGCAACCTGACTCTGCTCTGGACAATCGGGTGTTGTGGGCCAGGCTGTTTGTTACTTCTTTTGACGCGTCGCTGAGTGCGGGACAGCTTGCACTATGGCGGCATCTGTCTGAGGAACTGGCAACATCATTACCTGAATACCCCACATTGTCGTTTCATCTTAATGAGGCAAGTCAATTCCCCCAGGGAATAGCGGCCTACATCAGTCAGGATTTGCCGGATAGCCTAGAATTGTTTGCCGAAGCCAATGCACTGCTTGAGCGGCATCTTTTGCGTGCCAATGCCTGTGTCACCATGCTTAATCGCCGTGAATCAAACAGCGTCTGGGATCTTATTTGCAAAGAATATGACAAAAACCGCGATGTATTTCTTGATGCTTGCTGGGATGAATTTCGTCACCGTTTGTTTGCCTGCTCTTTGCTGCTTACCTGGGCGCCAGAGAGCAGCACTCTCAAACGTTTTGTCGTCGCTTCGCCTCACTATGCGGTGGATTTTCTCGCATTGGAATACCGGCTGCAGCGATGGCTGTTGCAGCTCTGCTATCGGGTAAAAGGCGTGGCCTTTTTAGCTGAAAATGCGGCATTGCTGTTGCCGGAGCACCTTCTTTATTTACTGCACACTGCCCAAGCCGATGTCAGTGAAATCAGCGCTGTCAGTCAGGCCTATTTCTCAGCGTTAGAAGGTCAAACGGCTTTGCATCCTCCGCACTATGGCGAGAAGGCTGTCAGGGAGGCATTTGAGACGCTTTCACATCAGGCCTTGAGCTGGTGATCCCGATACAGACCCACACTCAGCTTCGCACATTGGCCGGCCCAAACCTTTAGAAGGAAGAGAAAATGCTGTCAAACACCTCATCAATTTATGCCAGCGCTCTGCTGGACTACTTATTGTCAAAGCACACAGTCGAACGGCGTGCCTATGCCTATCGCAACCATGAAAACCTGTGGGTACAGGAGTGCGTCGACTGGGCTGAACTCGCCGACTGGCTTAGGGATGAAGACTACAATCCCTGGGTGGATCTTTGGGATGCCACCGCGCTTGGCAGGATCGTATTTGAATGCTGGGACAATCCGCTTGCTCATGGGGCTGGCAATGTCGCATGGCTTTGCAACCATCGCAGCGGCGGTGCTTGTATTCCTAAAGACTCGCCATTTTACCCACTTTGGACACGTTTTATCGAAGGAAAACAAAGTCTCCTGAGTTGGCTCTCTGAGGATGCAGGAAGTGGCTTTCAACCTGCTGAGTTGCTGTTTCATGCGGAAGCGCTACTCGATAAGCACTGGCGGCGCCAGGAAAAACGTCTGGGCCGTTACCGGGGTGATGAGCGTCTGTCTGCCGATGTCCCTTGGTTTGCCAGTAACAAGCTTAAGGCAGCGCATAAGTTGCCCAAGAAGGCATCAGGTTCACAGCAGCAGAACAAGGCGTTTGCCAGAGACTTCTTGCCGCTGATGTTGGCGGCGAGGCTGGTGATGCACTTCTACCCCCAAAGCCCTTTACTCAAGGCATTGGCTTTGCAAAGCCACTATTCCCCCAAAACCAATGAAGAGTACGAGCTGTATTTCAGGCGTTTGCTGCTTAAGCATCAGGTGTCTCTAAAAGGCTCGGCCTTTATCAGGCATAACCTTGTGGCTTTCAGTGCTGAGGAGTTTTTATATCTGTGTGATTTTGCAGCGCTTAATGATAGTAAGCTGCAACAGCTTGCGATCTTGTTTGACGCGCTGCACGATGAAGATGGGCATTGGGATGAATATCTTGATAAATCACAATATCTTGAGTACTTTCGGCGCTTGTTTCCAACGGCATTTCAGCACAAGGATGAGAGACGTTATGTCATCAAATAAGGCCGGCGATACGGCGCTCAGATTGCTGTCCCTTTGGCAATTGTTACCTGAAAAGGGCAATGGCGATGATGTTGCCGGCCTGATTGCCAAGCTCAGTGCCGTGGGTTTTGAGGTGAAAACACGTACAGTGCAGCGGGATCTGAACGCGTTGGCGCAGCGCAATTTGGCACTCTCAATTGAAAATGGTCGTAAGCTTTTTTGGTATCGCCGTGAGCCTCCAAAGCCAATGACACAGGCGGAAGCTCTGACTCTGATACTGTTTGAGCCCATGCTTGCTGTTATGCCCAATAAGA
Organism: Shewanella sp. FJAT-52076; assembly: GCF_019457455.1. Lineage (NCBI taxonomy): Bacteria > Pseudomonadati > Pseudomonadota > Gammaproteobacteria > Alteromonadales > Shewanellaceae > Shewanella > Shewanella sp. FJAT-52076. The sequence goes on along the minus strand of NZ_CP080415.1, from coordinate 2,259,643 downwards.
TGAAGCAGGGGCTTTTGGATAAATCCGCCGACGCGAGGGCACTCCTGGCTAAGGCAAAAGTCCCGTACAGCAATAAAATTGCCTGTTACATGGGGGACAACGTATATCAGTCACCGGAAGTTGACGATTCGCTGCTCTCGGTCATTCAGGAAGCACTGCTCGCTGACCACTGTATTGAAGCCAGCTATCAGGCAACGCAAAAGGCAGGAGCCCAAACTTACCTGCTTGCCCCTTTGGCGCTGGTGCTGCGTGGCCGGGTGCTTTATCTTGTGGCAAGTGAAGTAAACCAAGAGCGCAGCGAACCAAATAGGGCTTTAAGCAGTGAAAGCCCCCACGCTCCCAGCACGCCAAAACTCTTTGCGATACACAGATTCAAACAGGTTGAGCGCAGTTTTGAGCGTTTCCAGCGCCATGGCTCTTTTTCGCTAAGTGAATATTTGGATTCCGGCGCCATGCAGTTTTCTGATGGTGGCCGTATTCGCCTCGAAGCCAATATTCAACCGCAGTTGCAATTCTATCTCAACGAAACGCCGCTCAGTGACGATCAAACCCTCACGCCCCTTGATGATGGGCGCTGGCTTCTCACTGCCACCGTATTTGATGGTTGGCAGCTTAAATGGTGGCTTAAGGGGCAGGGGGCCAATATTGAAGTCATATCCCCCGAGCCTTTGAGAGAGCTTATGATTGCCTCTCTTGAGAAGGCGCTGATGGCCTACAAAAAAAGCCCGTCTTAAAAATGTTTGATGGCGGCATTGTTGCGACACAAGTTGACGCAATGCTTTGCACAATAACAGGGTGAGATCACTTATCGTCCTGGCAAATTGTGCGGAGCACTTTATGACTCAACCAACTCTATTGGATAACGAGCCGGTTTTTTTACTCGCTGATAATCTCGCCCCAGCTATGTATACACCTCGGGTTCTGGTAATTGGCGTGGGCGATCTTGGTTGTTACATAGGCGCAAGTCTGGTTAAGCAACATCATACCGGAGTGGATGGACTTCTGGTCAGTCGTAAGCCAAGCCTTCTGAGTACCATCGACTATGCCAACACCCTTTTAGTGAACCCTGACGGGCTGCAGAATAATGGTGAAGCGACATTTGATGAACATGGACTCAATGATGCAAAAGAACTTATCAAAGAATCGGACTTGGTGTTGTTGGTTGGCGCCCTTGGCGGCAGTTCAGGTACCCCGCTGATTACACTCGCCCAATGTTGTCATACTATGGGTGTGCCTGTAATCGGTACTGTTGTGCTGCCTTTTACGTTTGAAGGAAAACCCAAAAAGGCCAAGGCAGATCACGCGATGACATCGCTTGACGAGCTTTGTAATGGCTTGATAGTGCTGCCCAATGACAAGCTTAAATCGGCGCTTTCACCCAATACCTCGGCGTTTGATGGGCTCAATGCAGGTAACCGTTTTATCGGTGAGCTTTTGAGTGAACTCTTGCAGGTACTGGGGCAAACGGGGCTGATTAACTTAGATTTTAATGACTTCCTTACTTTTATCCACGATGCCAATATGCTTGCCCCTATGAGAACTAGTATCACTGGTGACTCAGTGGACTGCCTCAGCCTGTTTCAGTCGTCGCTGATTGCCGGGATAAATACCCAAATGGTTACGGGTGTCTTGATTCACTTTTCAGTACCTGAAGACTTTTCACTGGGATTAATGCACGAATTTTTGAATGCACTGCACCACGCTTTCCCTAAACTTCAGCAGGTGCTGAGCGGCGTGACTGTCACGAAGACGGATGCCATAAGCGTTCTACTGATAGCTTCGTCCGCTCAGCCAGCGTCTTACTGAGCACCACAGTATCTTGATACCCATTTCATTGAGGAATGAATCATGAAGCATCATGTCAAGGTTACCGACACGGCATTAACCCAAATGCTCCTTAACGGCTTCGAAGCCTTTGTTGTTCGCCACAGTAACAATAAGCGCCGTGGTGTGGAATTTTCGGCATCGCTCTATGGCAGTAAGACCAGAGCCGACAATTCGGTACATTATGACGTTGCCTTCATTTCGGCCGATACCTCTTCGTTGATGAGAGGTGGCTCTGTGCTAACAAATCCTGAAGCTGTATTTCTTAAACAGCAACTGTCGTCTGCTATGGGCAATGAGCAACTTGGTGAGATGCATTCTCACCCATACTTGCTGAACGAGATGTCACTTAATGATGTACGAACAAGTGGAATACATTTCAGCCGAGCGGATTTGAATTGCTTTACCGAAAAACTTGACAGTATTCGCAGTGACCATGAGCTTAGCAGTAACACGAAAATCACTATCCTTGAGCTTGTACTGACCATTTGTCAGCTTGAGCGGATGAACTCAAAAGCTGACGGTCGGCTAGATGATAATTTGATCGAGTTCTCCATTGGTAACTGTAAGTGCTTTCTTATGGCGCAGGTATTCAGTTCGGTCGAAGAGGGGGATCTGCAACCAGAGCCGACCTACTTAGCCTGTGAGCACCTCAGCAGCTACAAACATCTTGAAGTCGATTTTGGGCGGTTTGTCATAAAAGAGGGCAAAAAGCGTATTGTTTTTTATAAACCAAAATGTATATTAAATTCGATTTTTAATGCGCTACCACTCAATGGTATTTTTATTTAAAGGATTTTACATGAGAGCTACTAAAGGAAATATTATAAGGGTTATCCGTGATGCAGTTCTTGATGCTCATGATTTTTCTTTACATAATACAGGTTGCGCCTTGAATAAATCGCCAGAGTATTTGATGGCCGTGTGGGTTGGAAAGGCCGTTTGTGATATTTTTCCTACATGTGCAGTGAATTTTGAATACTCAGTGCAGGCTATGATGGTTGATTTAGGTATTGCGATCGATGATGATGAATTTATAGAGCATCGTATTAATGGTAGATTTGACCTAGTCATCAAAAGTAGAAAAACAAATCTACCGTTACATATTGTAGAGTTTAAAAGGGGAAAGAAATTTTCAACAGCATTTGAGGATGTAAAACGTCTTGCGTTAATTTCCGACAGAGTCGAGCAGGGTAATAAAGTCGAGTCTAATTTTTTTGTTTATGTTACAAAGTATAAAATTGAGAGTCTAGTAGACTCGCTCAAAGAATCCTTAGCTAATGAATATGATAAAAAGTCGTACGCTAATAAAATAGGTGTCTCTTTGGTTTCTAGTGAAACTGTTTCAATTCATGAGGATGAAAGTCTTAACTTTGCAATAGTTGAGGTTAAGTTTTAATCATCTTTAGTCTTTGAATTTTGAATATTTTAATATAATCTCTATCTAAACGTTCATACCCGTCATGTCCGTGATTTCTGTATTTTAAAGCGGCTAGAATAAGATGGTTGCAGCGCTAATTTTGGCGTTGAGTAATAAACACCCTTTACGAGTACAGCTGTTATTCGCAATATCAGCTTCTTAAATTGTTATGCAGAATGCCCGGTGGTTATCTGGAATATTGGCAGCGATGCATATGAATTAATACGTGACATTAAAAAGAGCGCCCTGAGGCGCTCTTTTAACACTGGTATCCGGTTAGTTGAATGTCACGCTGGAAATGTCCGAGCAGTTTGCGGTGCCATCTTCACAGATTTGGTAAGTGTAGATACCGTAAGGGTTATTGAGTGTATCGACGAAGGTGCCGTCGTTGGCGGTGGCGGTAATCACCACGCCATTACGAAACACATTGACCTTGCGGGTTGAGGCGCCCGACCAATTCAGTTCTACCTGTTCGCCGCGTTTGCCCGAGTACGTAGCCGTTGTTAATTGAATGTCTACTATGGGTTTGGCACTGCAGCTGTTGCTGAGCAGGTATTGATGGGCGTCAGCCACTTTGACGATGCCATAGCCAAAATAGTCATCTCTTCCAGAAGCGCCTGCGTCAGATGCCGTTGCTTTCAGCGCTTGCCGAATATCCGTGCCATTACATTCAGGATGATTTGACCAAAGTAGTGCGGCCAAGCCACTCACCGCAGGGGTTGCCATCGACGTGCCACTCATATAGCCATAATCTGAACCACTTATCTCAACGGCGAGGGTGGCTGCTGAGTGAAGGGCATCCCTATCCTCAAGGGCGGCACCAACGGCCGGGATACTGGATGTGGTTTCTGCTCCGAGGGTGCCGTAAAGCATCCCATCAACGTTGTTAACAATCACGGCAGCAATACCACCGGATGCTTCGCAGTTCATGACTTTGTCATTAAAGGAAATTTCACCACGGTCGATTAAACAGATTTTGTCCCTGGCCTGGGGGTCTATTGCTGCGCCAAGGCCCATGTAATAGCTGCTTCCAGTGACATTGCCTTGCGCTGCGTAGCTCATGCCACTGGAACCGAGCACTTGTCCATCGGCAGTGAGTACCGATGCCGATACCATATCGGCAGGGTAGGTGGAGAGGGTATTTACGCCGCCGGCGGTGACTTCCACGCAGGTTGTATCGATAATCTGCTGGTTATTCTTATTACCCTTGCCTGAGTAGATGATGGTACAGGCTGGGAACTGCGAAAAGTCAGCGATTTCATCGTTGGCATCGTTGGCGCCAATCATCATGACTGACTCATAACCTGCGGGATAGGTTCTGACGTTGTTACCATCGTTACCTGCCGCAGCGATGACCAAACCACCGTTTCTGGTGAATGCTTTAAAGGCGCTCTCTTCTGTGCTGTTGGGGCGTCCACCACCAAGGCTCATACTGATGATGTTTGCCCCGGCAGCGGCACACTTCTCGGTGGCAACTGCAAGATCCGACGAATAGCCCCAACCACTTGCGTTAAATACCTTGATGATGTGCATGTCTACACCGGGCGCCATGCCTACCACGCCAAAGCCGTTGTCAGCAGCACCTATGGTTCCGGCTACGTGGGTGCCGTGGGGGCCGCCATGTTGATCCCAATTGCCCGTACCCGGGTCATTGTCACCGGTGATGTTTTGCCACAGAAAATCGTCGTTGGAGCGGTCAAGACCAGAATCGATTACGCACACCTTTACTCCGGAGTTTGCCTGCAAAGACAATTGATTCGCCTGAGATTGATAGACGGCATAAGGGGTGATCTGCGTAGTGCGCGGATCGCCAACATCATCGCTGAACCCCATCAGTTCCCGTTTGGCATCTTCTTCGATGAGTTGAATATGTGGGTTATTCAACAGCCCTTTTACGGTCGCAAGATCTTTGCCGCTGAAGGTGGCTGAGAAAAAGCGATTGCCTTCGGCGTGGATTTCACCGCCGAGTTTTTTGGCGAGGGCTTTTACCACGCCTTTATGCTCGGCATCTACCTGGATCACGTATCTGTCATCGGCGGCATTGGCGGTCATGGCCATACCAATACCCAGCGCTAATAAGGTTTTATTCACTGTTTTCATCTTTGTTCCTGAAAGTCTTTGGTAAATTGCAGGCCATTTGAACAGCGCATTTGAAGTCAATTCCATTGGCCGTTGCTGTGACACTGCGATTGCCTGAAATGTTTGGCCATGCTCGGCGCCAACTGACAACGCGATGCTTTGGCCTTAAGGGTTTACGTTTTGTGGAGAGGAGAGCGCCTATCCCGGCGCATCTCCAAGCGCTTCTCCAAAACCCGCCTTTAATTCAAGTGTTCACAGCGACCGAATTGAGCACCGGATTTCACTTTGTTTATCAGACCATTGGGGAAGCCGGTCTTAATTGAGCTGCCGTTTTCACACACATAAACCTCTGTCATATCGACATGGTAGGAGATCATGGCGCCCGCGATACCACCGACCATTTTGCTGCCAGAGGCGCTGATGGAAAGTGGGTTATTCATGGAGGAGTTGAGTGCTTCCATCACGCCCTGTTTGGCGAAGAAGTCATCCAGTGTCATCCAGCCGAGTTCTTTGATGTAGATAGCACCAACAAAACCCGCCCAGAAGTCTCCGGCACGACCTATGATGACATCACCGTTGTCACTCATATCGAATGGGATCAAACCAGCGAATTCACCGAACATACTGTGGACCCATTCAACACCCATTTCGTCGCAGGCATTCTGGCCCCAGAGTACAAAGGGCACATCTTCACACCACTTTAAACCGCCAATGTCTGTAAAGGCCGCAGCACCGCTTTTGGTGTGGTTCCACAGCATGACATTGCCTTGCATAGTGCCCAGCGCAACTTGTTTGCCGTCATAAGATGTTGCATTTGCTTCGATGGCACCGATCTGCTCAAACAGATTGATCATCCGGCCCTCTTTAACCCATGCGACGGCTTCCCAGCCATCGAGTGAACCCAGGGCCACTTCACCATTACCTGAAATGGCATGGGCTCTTACCCAGGAATTGATGTTCCAGTCAACATCTTGGGTGTCCAGCTCATGCATGCCTGCTTTCGGCGTCCAGATGAAAGGCACCAGCTCGCCCTTGTCATACTCGTAACACATGCCATTGCCGTCGACATCCTTGTAAGCCAACCCCACAACCGTGTTACCGGCATCGTCAATGTCCCAGGCCGATGCTGCGTCGGTACCGTGTTGGGTCCCACCTCCGCAGCTGTTTCCGGTGAAGTCGCCCAGTGGCATTACGCCTTTGGAATCAGACCAGATTGCCGGGGCGCTGACGCCGTTGCGGTCCTGGTCTGCATTCACCAGAATTTTGGTGCCGTTGCGGTTCATGCGGCCTGTCTCAGCTGTGACATAATCGGGCAGCATTTCGAAACCCTTGGTCTCATTCCAGGTAAAGCCATAACCCATGATGGTACCCATGGAAGAGCGGCCATTTTTGGCAAGATCCGTCAGGAATGCGTTGACGATGGGGCGGAAGTTGATGCCGTCGTCATAGCCGTTAAAGGTGAGGTCGGCCTGCTTCGTTTTGCCGGCTTGGGCAACGATTGGGGTGAAATCACACTGATTGTCAGTGACAGGATCGCTACCCTCATTCTCGTTCCAGTATTCGGCCACCGAGATGATGGGAGTCTGCGTTGTTGGATATCCGCCAACGTGGATCTCTTCGGTGTAAAGCACATAGCTTTGTCCGGGAGTCAGACCGTTGATTTTGAAATAGCCATCGGGGCCCACTTTTCCCTGAGTCAGGTAACCCGACTGAGCGGACACCGCATCCATCAGCGGATCGCTCACGTTGCGGGCAATGATATTGACGCCACTGTATTCGGTCTGGCCATCCTTGAGGCGCAGTTTGCCTTCAATTGCGCCAAAGCCGGTTTTGTAGGTATCGGTTGGATAGAGATTGGAAATCGACACCCTGTCATCCAGCACATTGACCGTGCTTTGGGCTGTTCCGCCAGCGCCGTTATGGCTGATAAAGGGGAACATGGTTTCAATGATCTCGGGATCTGCAGTATTGGTTGGGCCATACCAGTCCGGCCAGTTATAGGCGTGTATCGGCTCTACACCGCAACCGGCAACGCCGGGGTAGAGTGGCTCAAAGGTGTTGCTGAGGTAACCCAATTGACCATTTGTTTGGGAGTGTGACAGGTTAATCGCATGGCCAAATTCATGGGTAAAGACCCCTGCAACCTGGTTGCCTTCGGTATCGTTAACGTAGACGTTCCAACCGTTAAGTACGGCGGTGGCTTCGATAATCACATTGTTTTCATCAGCAATTTCAGGGAAAGCGATACCCAGTACCGCTGTTTTCGGTACGCCGAAAAAGTCTTCGAGGATACTGCCGTCTGTGTCATACAGTACCCAGAAGCCATAACCATTTTGCTTGGTGTAGATTTCAGCGGCGTTTGCACCTGTCACATCGGCGATGCCGGTTTTTTCCTGAATGGTGCCGGCAATATCAGCCCGGAACGTGGAGGTTTCTACATTGTTCCACTGATCAAAGGCAAATTGGGTAATCTCTCTGGCACGATCGATAGACAAAAACACACTGCCATCGTAATCGTAGGTAAAGGCGGCGCCACCATCGACATAAACGGGAATCGAACCTTTTGAGGTATCCCAGACATAGGGCTTGGGATTGGCGTCATCCGACGTCAACAGTGGTCCTGCGGCCAGTGCGGAGCCTGCGCTCAGCATGCCAAGCATTGCAACAGTAAATTTATTGATTTTCATTATTTCATCTTCCCATTGCTGATCCATTGCTCTGAAACCGCTTTTCCAACCAGGCTCATAAAGTCTGTCGCACTAAAGGCGCCGGTTGTTTTCAGCATGGTGTTTTCTGACTCGGACAACAGACCCTGAGCAAACTCGATGTCATTGAACACACCAAAATTATTGAATTCGTTGCTGACTTTACCGCCCTGAACCACGAATTTGCCGTTAGCCATGCCGGCCGTTGTCCGTAATCCAGTCAGCTTTGCCGCTTTGTGCATAAATACAATGACGGTTTCATTGGTATTCCAGCGGGGGAAGCCCTCTGGCGACACGGCCAGCATCTTAGTGCCGTTGGCATTGCTCCGGGGTTTGGTCAAACCAAACTGGCGAAATGTGTAGGTGGAGTTTTTCTCGTGTTGGCCTTTGGCCGCGTTATTCACCTTGATTGTGACCTCGGTGTAGGGAACGCCTTGGTCTGAAATGCCGTCTGTGACAGATTGAACCTGCCCGGACAGAATGCTTTCGGACTCACTGATGAGTTGTTTTAAATTTTGCGGTTTAAGTTTTGCTGCTTGAGCCGGCGAGCCAAGCAACACCAGCGCGGGAAGCAGCGCCAACAGGTAGGGTTTTAAGTTCATGAGTTATCCTTTTTGCTTATAACTTGGGCTTGGGTAGGGCTACTACCACCGTTCCAAGCTAGCAATTCGGATTTTTGTCAGATATCAGGGAATCCCTGATTTTTTGAGTGTTAAACGTTAGAGGGTGTGGTGTTGGTGTTTTCTGCTGTTGGCGTTAACCAATTTTGTTGGTGCATCTTGTATGTTTATTTGTGCATTTCGGATTGGCGTGTTTATAAATTAACAATATACAGTGTGTATGTTTTGTTGCATGAGTAAATATCAGCACTAAAACCTTTTGATATGCGGCAGAAAAAGCGCCGTAATGTGCAAAAAATTCAGTTTAAAGCGTTAGTTTGTGGTGAGGTCTGTGGTGGTTAAGTCCTTTTTCAGTCTCTGCTGTGTTTGAGTTTTATATAATACTATCAACGACATGTATTGTTCTTAAATTGTTTTATATTTGTTACATAGTGTATCGCATGGGGAGTCTGTGGCATAAGATAAGCACTGCAGAAAAATGGTTCTCATGAGCTGCACAGTAATACACCATACCCACAATGGGATTTGTAAAAGTGGCTAATATTCAATGGTATGGATAGCTTTGTGTTAAGCGTGTCGATGTTTCAGGGGATAAGCTTTTCTTGCAGCGCAAAACGTACCAGACCTGCAATATCAAATATTTGTAATCTCGCCATTATGTGCGCCCTGTGTGTCTCGACCGTCTTGATACTGACACTGACAGACTCGGCAATTTGTCGGGTGGAATAGCCTTCAGCTATGAGCTGAAGGATCTGTTTTTGCCTGCTGGTTAATAGCTCCAGAAGGGATGTCGCGGATTGATTGGTGGACAGTAATTGATCCAGGAGACTGATATCAATTTCTTTGCTGATGTAGCTGTTGCCCTGCAAAACGTTTCTGATGGCCGGCTCAAGTTCATCGACTGCGGCATCTTTCAAGAGGTAGCCATGTGCCCCGTGTTTCAAGCATTTGGCCACATATTCGACATTATTATGCATAGAAAGAATTAAAATCTTTACCGGTATCCCTTGGTTTGCAATCAGTTTGACAACTTCCATCCCACTTAAGCTTTTAATCGATATGTCCAATACCAGCAGCTTTGGCTTAAGTCGCTTAACCAAGGCCACAGCCTCGAGGCCATCCCCACATTCACCAATCACCTCGATTGAGTCAATGGTATGTAATAAGGTGCGTATACCGGCGCGAACCAGTTCATGATCATCTACCAATACGACGCTATTGTTACTTTTCATAAGGAAACTCAACTGAAATGGAAACACCGCCATTGGGAATGGCTTTGATATTCAAGTTACCGCTTTGGGACCTAACTCGCTCCTCAATACCCAGTAGGCCCAAGTGGCCACCCTTGCTGACTTTAGAGGAAATGTCATCGGGATCGAAGCCTACGCCGTTATCGGAAACGTCGGCCTTAATGTTGTTCCCATCCAGGTAAAGCGTTACTTCAATTTTCGTGGCATTCGCATGGCGAATGGCATTGGTGACTGACTCCTGAATTACCCGGAATAGGGTAATGGTTAGACTGGGACTCAGTTCCGGGATATCAACATCGGCATTAAAGATGATGGGATGTGCCAATGACGATGACATTTTATTTAGCTGGTGGTGAAGACCTGCAACCAAACCAACGTCGTCCAGAAGACTGGGACGTAAATCGAATGAGATTGCCCGTACCTGCTTAATCATGGATTGAATAGTCGTAATGCAGGTATCTATCAGCTCCGTGTCATTGGGGTGTTGGCGCCGGAACAGTTGCAGGCTTATCTGAGTAGCAGTGAGTGATTGGCCGAATTGATCATGAAGTTCCCGGGAAATGGATTTACGCTCTTCTTCCTTGGCATATTGCAGGCGGGTGGCCAGATTACGCATTCCTTCAAAAGCAGATTTCAAATGCTGTTCGTTTTGCCTGAGCTTTTCGATAACAGCGAGTTTCTCTTCTTTCAGCGCATTGAGGCGGCGGGTATACCTTTCCCATTTGGCCATCCGAAACCTGTGATAGCTTATCGCCACAAATGCAATGCACACCAGCAACAAGCCGATATAGGTGGTGTTACGCCACCAGGGGGGAACCACTGTGAGGTTGAGTGTCGCCGGTTGGCTCCATGCCTGGTTTACGCCTCTTCCCCGTACTTCAAGACGGTGTACCCCCGGGTCGAGTTTATAGAAATTCAAATGGTGCATGGATTTCAGCGATATCCATTCGCTCTTGGAAGACATGCGATATTGATAGCTATGACCCGTTGAGCCATAGTCCAACAGGGCAAACTCTACATTCAGCCAGCCCCCCCAGGGGACTGACATTTGGAAAGGCTCCTGAATTGCGGTGTTTAAAATTGGGCTTGGCAGGCTATCGGATAAAATCTGAGTGAATCGGACAGGGAAGTGGATCTCGGGCTCTATGTTGGACATCGCTGTAAAGAGATACACGCCATTATTGGTACCAAGCAGATTGGTCTCGCCAGCGCTTGCTCGAGAACGTTGTGAAAATCCACCCAGGCCGTTCAGTACCCTGTCTGTTGCCTTATAAAAGCGCTTTTGGTCTGCGTTATAGCCGAATAATCCGTCGCTGGTTGTAAACCAAACGTCGCCCGAGGCTCCCGGTAAAATCGATTTTATTGAGTCTGCAGCCAATCCTGCCTCTGGCGTGATACGAACTTCTGTCTCGACACCGCGCTGATGGAATTCGGCCTTGTGTAAACCGCCGCCATCGGTACCAACCCAGATATTACCCAGGTCATCCTTTGCGATGTCGGAGATGTAATAATGGTTTAATCCACTGTTATGTACCTGAAGACGCTGACAGGACATGTTGTCTTTCTGACAGAGATTCAAGCCATTTGAGCGGGTGCCCACCCAGAGATAGGGACCATCTACCAGAAGTGAGGTGATGTAATTTCCACTCAGGGAATCCTGTACTGACGGGTCGTGCTTAAAAGCCGTGAAGGTTTCGCTGTCAGGATGGTATTTGTAAAGGCCATCGCCGCCAATGCCGACCCAGACATCGCCGCTGTCATCGGGTTGCAGTACTCTGACAAATCCCTTGCCAATGGATCCCGCCTCGTTACGCTGGTAAGAAAAATGTGCTTTAACTGTGCCATTACCAAGCAGGTGCCATAAGCCCTCAGATGTACCAACCAGCAGCTCATCCGTTCCAACAGAAGCAATGCTCAACACGCCGTTAATGTTTTGGGTATACGTACTGGGGGTAAATTTATTCAGCTGTTGGGTGTCCAGATCAAGCCAGTGCAAGCCATGACTGAAGGAGCCAACCCAGGCTTTATTGCTGCCGGATGATGCGTACAGTGCTGCGACATTAGGCAAAGAGAGCGACGTGCTCTTTGCTGTGCCGTTAGCCGATTTATTTCGCTCAGTCACATCCAGCTTATAGGCCCCTCGACCCCAGGTAGCATAAAAAAGCTGCCCGGTACTGTCTTTTACAATGCTGGTAATGGTGTCTTTGGCGCTTTGGCTATCCTGGCTATGTTGATTGAGCTGATTGGTGTCAGGGTCGTAAAACTTAAGGCCTTGGCCAAAGGTGCCTAAAATCAGCTGATTGGCATCCAGATGTAATGAAATAATCATCAACTCCGACTCAGTACCCAGAACGGGCCTGATACGGCTGACGAGTAAGTTGTCCAGCGTTACTTTGAGCAATCCCTGGCGAGTGCCGACCCATAAATATTTTCCATCCTGTTCAACGATGGAAAATACGTCCTTTATCCCATCGGGCAGTTCTACACTGATGAACCCTTGGGTTTCGCCTGCCCAATATGCGAGCCCCCCCCCAATGGTGCCAATCCAAAGCCGGTTGTGGCTGTCGACATAAAGTCTGTAAATATAGTTTGAGGGCAGGGATGCTGCGTTTGTGTCTTCTTTAACGTAACGGCGCACTTTTCCGGTTGCCGGATTTAATCGGTTTAATCCAATTTGAGTCGCTACCCAAAGCTCGCCGTCAGGGCCATCAGTGACGTCATAAACACTGTCATTGGACAGTGAATTAATGTCTTCGGAATTGTGTCGGTAATTGGTAAAAGTGCGGGTGTCCGGGTTGAATCGACTGAGGCCACCACTGTTGGTGGAAATCCAGAGGCTGTTGTCCCGACTCAGATAGAGATTGCGTATATCCAACGCCGCGATGGTGCCCGGCGTATCCATATCCGGTCTGAATTTCTCCAGTTGATGGCTATCGTAAAAGAATAAGCCGTCCTGGGTTCCCAGCCACATAAATCCCTGTTGATCAAACAGGACCGCGGAAATGTTGTCTGCATCAAAGTCTAAGTTTTGTGCAATTTTTTCAGGTGCAGACCATGCGTTACCAAGGTGCAACAGCATTATATAAATGATTGTTCTTATTACCGCAGACATTATCCCCCCGCTAAATATCCCGGCAACGCTATCATCGACAGGCATGAATTACAACATACTGGCAACATGCCATGCTGTTAAAAGTTGTTTCCTTCAATCAGAGAGTTAAATATCCAAGGGCGTTGATATTCGCCTGAGGGTTCAGTAACGAATTGCTTTAGTCACACGTTTGCTGTCCGGCTGTTTTCGGCGTTTGGCTGTACTTCTAATCACGGCTAACCATGGCTGTGTGCCGTATTGCTAAGTCGCTGAAGCGTGAGGGTGGCAGTGTTATTTGCCCCATGGCGCTCTGCTCAAAAATAGATAAGATGAAACAGACACATTTGGCTGCTAATGTGATCTTATTTTCAGGGATCTTCTGTTCAAGGATTAATACATGGTTGAACATATCACCGGCATTCTGGCACTCATTGGTGTGCTTTCGTTGTTTTGCCAGTGGCTGGGGTGGAAGTTAAGACTTCCAGCCATTTTGCCTCTACTGCTCTGTGGCCTGCTGCTTGGGCCCGGGCTTGGCTTTCTCAAGCCTGATGCCATTTTTGGCGATCTTCTTTTCCCGATGATTTCTCTGGGTGTTGCCATCATCTTATTTGAAGGCGCACTGACGCTTAACTTCAAAGAAATCAGAGACTATGGTCGAATGGTAACCCACTTGGTGACCATAGGTATGGCGGTGACCTGGGTGGCTATATCCCTCGCGACCCATTACTTTATGGGTTTTGATTGGGCGCTGGCGTGGTTATTCGGTGCCCTGGTGGTGGTGACCGGCCCCACAGTGATAGTGCCCATGCTCAGGAGTGTGCGCCCCAAGTCGCAGCTTGCCAGTATCCTTCGCTGGGAAGGCATAGTGATTGACCCCATTGGCGCTGTGCTGGCGGTATTGGTATTTGAATATATCGCCGCGTCCCAAAATGCCACCGAGCACATTTTGATGTCATTCGGCTCTATCTTGGCGCTGGGCTTTGGTGTCGGAGCCGCCATGGGATATGTGGTGGGCTGGGTGCTGCGCAAAGATCTCTTACCTCATTATCTGAGAAACACCGCCGTGCTCACCGTGATGCTGGGCACCTTTGTTGGTTCGAATCTGCTGCAGGAAGAATCAGGCCTGCTCACAGTTACCGTGATGGGCATTTGGCTTGCCAATATGCGCGGCGTCGACATCGCCGATATTCTCGAGTTTAAAGAAACCCTGACGGTACTGATGATTTCGGCGCTGTTTATTCTGCTGGCGGCCAGACTGGACTCCACCGCCATGCTGGATTTAGGCTGGGGCGGCATTGGGGTGCTCGCTGTTGCCATGCTGATTGCCCGGCCACTCAGCGTGTGGCTGTCGGGCATAGGCACCAATCTCACGGCGCCGGAAAAGTGGTTTTTAAGTTGGGTGGCACCCCGGGGGATTGTAGCAGCGGCGGTGTCGTCGCTCTTTGCCATCAAGCTTGAAGAGCAGGGCGTGCCCGGCGCCGAGAAAATTGTGCCTCTGGTGTTTCTGATTATTATCGGTACTGTGGTTATTCAAAGTCTTTCAGCGGGCACCTGGGCACGTATTCTTAAAGTCAAGGCCGACTCAGCCCAGGGGCTTCTACTCTTTGGTGCGTCCAGCTTTTCCCGCGCCTTTGCCAAACTGTTGAAGAGTAAAAACATCAAGGTCACTCTTGCTGATACCAACTGGGACAATATTCGCCTGGCGCGGATGGATAATATTCCGGTGTATTTTGGCAATCCGGCATCGGAACACGCCGAAACCTATCTGGACTTAACCGGCATCGGTCGGGTGTTGGTCGTGTCTCCCTACCGGCAGTTGAATCCTTTGGTGAGCTTCCATTTTCAGGATTATTTTGGCGCGGAAAAAGTCTATGGGCTGAATAATATGGAAGGCTCCAGCGCCCGTCATCTGGCCTCAGAAGTCTATATGAAGCGCTTGTGCCTGTTTGGCGAAGGGATTTCTTACGCCAAAATCGCCAGCCAAATGGCAAAAGGTGCCATCTTGAAGAGCACCACTTTGAGGGAAAGCTTTACCCTGGTGGATTTTATGCGTCGCTACGGTGAGAGCGTGTTGCCATTGGTGTATCTGCAGGATGAAAAGCTGCGCATTATCACCGCCGGCAGCGACATCCCGGCCACCGGCATCGAGCTTATCAGTCTTATTCCTGTTGAGTCGCAGCAATACGCCAAAGAGCAGCAAGAGAAAGAAGCGCTTGAAAAGGCGCTGGCAGAGAAAGAAGAAGACGAGCGGGTTGCAGTGGCCAAGGCAATACAAGAGGAGGCAACTACCTCCGCTGAGTTAACGCCTGCCCCGGATACAGCAATAAATACAGAAAAAGATACAGAAAAAGCGAGAGACAAAGGGCTGAGTGATAATCGGGATGCCAACGGCGAAGGCAGCGCGCCTGTGAAAGCGTGACGGTCTGAATACCTTGTTTCTTGAATGCTTTGTTTTGTGGTTTCTTGGTTTTTGATTGCGTGCTGTTGTGAAGAAGTGATTGAGCTAAGTTGTGTATCGCAGCTTCTGCCCGGCAGCACGCTCAACTGTTGGTTTAAATTTCTATATGACGATGTTCCGGGTCAGATTGACAGAATCAGTTTCTTGAATCGGTCTGCTGACTGGGAGTGGCTGTATGATTTAAATAGGTAAGGCCTGGCATGAAATAGAATAGCCACGCCATCAGCCAAAAAGCTTATCAATAAATTGGGCAGGCAGTGCTGGTTTCAGCAGCGCTGATTGGGGGATGGATTAATTGCCGTTCACCTAAGCGCGTGCGGCAGTCAGAACATCCCTGGCAAGATGCAGTAAGTAAAAAAGGCGCCCTGAGGCGCCTTTTTCTATCAGGGGTTGCAGCGTTTACGCCGCTTGCTCCTGAGACTTGCTGCCAGTGGTTTGCGCCACGAGCTCGGCTGGGTCGAAGTCGTCTACGTTGATAGACTTCATACGGCCAATCTCGGCTTTCTCCAGCAGGGCGATTTCGGCATCAGACAGAATGCCCAGTGCCTTGCCTTCGGCAGCCACCTGATCCAGCCACATAAAGGGCAGACGCTTACCGGCAGCTTTGCACACCTTGTCGTACAGTGGCTCGGCAGCGAGGATGTCCTTGAAGGTCTGCTCCTGAACACCCACAGGGTTGTTGTCGCAGGCTTCCCAGAATTGACCCTGACCGAGACGCTCACGGCTGGCACAAGGGGTTTGCATGATTTTGGCAACCTTGTGGTCCAGTACATCGCTCGGACGCTTCAGTGGACGACCGAAAGGCAGCAGCAGTACGCGCAGCACACCGCCAAGACCGGCAGGGAAGTTGTCCAGCAGCTCATCCAAAGAGGCTTGCAGCTTGAACAGGGCATCTTCAACCGCCCACTGTACCAGTGGCAGATCTTCAGTCTGACGACCTTCATCCTGATAACGCTTCAACGTGGCAGAGGCCAGGTACAGCTGACTCAGCATGTCGCCAAGACGGGCAGAGATACGCTCTTTACGCTTGAGGTTACCGCCCAGGGTGGCCATAGCCAGGTCAGACAGCAACGCCAGGTTGGCACTGAAACGGTTCATGTGCTGGTAGTAGCGCTTGGTCTTGTCGCCGTATGGGGCGTTAGAGAAGCGGCTGCCGGTCAGGCCCATCCACACACTGCGGATCAGGTTGCTGATGGTAAAGCCGATGTGGCCAAAGAGGGCTGCATCGAACTTGTTCAGACCCTGACGCACGTCTTTATCGAAGGCAGAGTCCATTTCGGCCAGCACATAGGGATGGCAGCGAATGGCGCCCTGACCATAGATGATCATAGAGCGGGTCAGGATGTTGGCACCTTCCACGGTAATGGCGATAGGGGCAGCCTGATAACCACGGCCCAGGTAGTTGTTGGGGCCAAGGCACACGCCTTTACCGCCGTGGATGTCCATGGCGTCGATAACGCATTTCTGCATACGGTCTGTGAGGTGATACTTCACGATGGCAGAGATGACCGATGGCTTTTCACCCAAATCGATACCTGTGGTGGTCAGCGAGGTCACGGCGTCCATCAGATAAGCGTTACCGCCGATGCGCGCCATTGGCTCTTCAATACCTTCCAGCTTACCGATAGGCAGTTTGAACTGACGGCGGATGCGGGCATAGGCGCCGGTTGCCAGGGCTGCGGTTTTTACGCCACCGGCAGAGTTGGATGGCAGCGTAATGCCGCGGCCAACCGACAGACATTCCACCAGCATGCGCCAGCCCTGACCGGCCATTTTCGGACCGCCGATGATAAAGCTTAAGGGCACAAACACGTCTTTACCGCGGGTTGGGCCGTTTTGGAACATACAGTTGAGCGGGAAGTGACGACGACCGGTTTCCACGCCTTCCACATCAGTAGGAATAAGGGCACAGGTAATGCCGAGCTCTTCTTCGCCGCCGAGCAGACGCTCAGGGTCGCGCAGTTTGAACGCCAGACCCAACACAGTGGCGATAGGGGCCAGGGTGATGTAGCGCTTGTTCCAGGTGAGCTTCATGCCGAGCACTTCTTCACCTTTCCACATGCCTTTGCAGACAACGCCGTAGTCAGGAATAGAACCTGCGTCTGAACCGGCTTCAGGGCTGGTCAGGGCAAAGCAAGGGACTTCAAGACCCTTGGCCAGACGTGGCAGGTAGTGGTCCTGCTGCTCGGCCGTACCGTAGTGCTGCAGCAGCTCGCCGGGGCCGAGGGAGTTGGGCACGCCCACGGTGGACGCCAGCTCGCTGGAAACACCTGCAAGCTTTTGCAGTACACGGGATTGGGCGTAGGCGGAGAACTCGAGACCACCAAACTTTTTCTTGATGATCATCGCGAAGAAGCCGTTGTCTTTCAGGTACTGCCATACGTCAGCAGGCAGGTCTGCCAGCTCGTGGGATACCTGATGTTCGTTTACCATGCGGCATACTTCGTTTACCGGGCCGTCCATAAAGGCTTGCTCTTCGGCAGAGAGGCGGGCAGTGGGGTAGTTGTGCAGCTTCTTCCAGTTGGGGTTACCGGCGAACAGATCGGCTTCCCACCAGGTAGTACCGGCGTCAATGGCTTCTTTTTCAGTGGAAGACATTTCGGGCATGATGCCACGGTACACTTTCAGCAGCGGGCGGGTGATCAGGCTTTGACGAATACTGCTGATATTCAGAGGCAGGGCGATAACCAAAAAGATGATGCCGCCCCAAAGGCCAACAACATCCAAGGTCCATCCCGCGGTCAACATAATGGCGGCTGCAGCCGTAGCGGTCAGCAAGGACACCCGCAAATAAGCGCAGGCACCAAGCACCACAAGCAGCGCGATACTCCAAAGTAGGGTAGTCACTCTCGTTCTCCTTTATTCATAACCCTTCTCCAGGCGGGTCATATAAGCGATCCTGATCACAAGTATAGTGTGTGGTCAGACCTGTGTCGCATTAAAAAGTAAATCCAACCGTGAGCGAACACAAGCATTTTTCAAACAAATGTTTAAATTTTTTCGCGCCCTGCGGCATTCCCATCAACAAAGGGCAAAGTTACAATAAGTTAGTTGTTGTATTTGTGACCTTCAGGTGCCTTGATTATGTGTGAATTATTGGCGATGAGCGCCAACGTGCCCACCGACATTGTGTTCAGTTTTACCGGGCTGGCTGAGCGTGGTGGGGTAACCGGCCCCCATGTGGATGGCTGGGGCATTACCTTTTATGAAGGCAAGGGCAGTCGCACCTTTAAAGATGCCTGCCCGTCGAGCGAATCACACATTGCCCGCTTGATTAAGTCATACCCGATTAAAAGCGAAACCGTGATAAGCCACATCCGCCAGGCCAACCGTGGCTGTGTGGCGCTGGAAAATACCCACCCCTTTGACAGGGAACTCTGGGGCCTGAACTGGACTTATGCCCATAACGGCCAGTTGAGTGACTATAAGGACAAGTTTGCGGTGCGCCGTTTCCGCCCAGTGGGAGACACCGACAGTGAACTGGCGTTTTGCTGGATTTTGGAAAAGCTGGTGGCCCGCTTTGGCGATGAGCGCCCCGAAGACATGTTGCCTGTGTTCGCCTACGTGGCGGAGCTTGCCGAAGAGGTCCGCTCCCTTGGGGTGTTTAATATGATCCTTTCGGAAGGCAACTACCTGATGAGCTTTTGCAGTAATAACTTAAGCCACATCACCCGCCGCGCGCCCTTTGGCAAGGCCAAGTTGATTGATACCGATGTGGTGATTGATTTTGATAAGGAAACCACACCCAATGATGTGGTTACCGTGATAGCCACCCGGCCATTAACCGACAACGAGGCCTGGAACATCATGCAGCCCGGTCAGTGGCAGCTGTTTTGTAAAGGGGAAGTAGTTGGTGGCGGCGCTTTTGTGGCAAACACGGATACAAGCGAATAACCCGGGAACTGCTGGCATAGCATAAAGATTAAAAAAGCCGGGCATTGCCGGCTTTTTTTGTGGCTTGTTTACCGCTTATGGATTGGCCGCCAGCGGTGCAGGCGCGGTGTCGGTAAAGCGATAACCGGTCAGCTGCACATCCAGCTGCTTGTCGCCCTTTTCAAAGTGAGTCATGCGTACCGGCAGATAGGCCAGATCCGGCGCCATCCACACTACGGTTTTGCGCTTCTTGCTGTCGCGGATCACCTCAAGGCGCAGGGTACGGTACTCGGTGCCATCGATATTCAGCACTTCCTCGCCCATGCGCTTGAATGAGTAATCATCAATCTCGTTGTCTTTCACCATGTGGTATTCAAGTGCGTCTTTGCCTTCAATCAGATCCTGACGGAACTGCAACTGCACCATCATGGTGTCGTAGAGCTTGTTTTCAAACGGCAGCTCAACATGCTCGCCCTTGTAGTTGCTGCGCACGATGGACTTGTCTTTCAAAAAGGCCACCTGCTCACTGAAATCACTGCCGGTACCTGTGCGCTGATGGATAAACACCATGGGCTCAAGACCATGGTCGGTGCGACGGAATTTACTCTTGATACTGCGCTCATCGCTTAAAAACAGCAGGCTCAGCTCGCTGGTAAAATTGTATTGGTAGTAATTTCCTTCGGGCGCCGGCAGGCTGAAATGAGCCTTGCCCAGGCCAATATCGCCGTACAGCACCTTGTAGTCGGCTTCAAAGGGCGTCAGTGAGTTTTGGGCAAAGGCGCTAATACTTAAAGCACTGGCACTCAGCAGTGGCAGGGCGAGGGATAACAAAAACTTGCGCATACAGCTCCTTGGCGTCAGTAAGGCAGACTCAATACCAGGGTGGCCATGTCGGGCCGCCACTCATATTCAGACAAGTTGATTTTGCCTTGGTTCACGATAACCCCCTCAAGACGCAGGCTTTCCTGTTGTTGCCGAAAGGGCTCAGTGTCTTTGGGAAAAGAAATTTTTCCCTGGCTGTTTATCACCCTGTGCCAGGGCAGTGCCAGGCTGTCCGGTGCCAGCTTAAGGGCCCGTGATACATAGCGGGCGCGGCCGGGCAACCCGGCAAGGTCGGCCACTTTGCCATAGCTGAGCACCTTGCCCTCGGGAATGAGGGTCACTATATGCCAGATCCGGCTTGGACTCAGGCTGGACATCCGTTCACCTTCCAAAAGCATTTCATGCACCTATACTAAATTGCCTTGTCG
Source organism: Shewanella sp. FJAT-52076 (assembly GCF_019457455.1). Lineage (NCBI taxonomy): Bacteria > Pseudomonadati > Pseudomonadota > Gammaproteobacteria > Alteromonadales > Shewanellaceae > Shewanella > Shewanella sp. FJAT-52076. The sequence goes on along the minus strand of NZ_CP080415.1, from coordinate 2,239,073 downwards.
GCAGCAGCCAGCCTTTTAAGCCGCAACGGCAGCAACAGCTTAACTTCCAACCCGCCAAGCTCACTGCGTCCGGCCGAGACATCGCCGCCGAGCAGGCGCACACACTCCCGCACTATGGCAAGCCCCAGTCCAAATCCGCCCTGACTGGCATGGCGGGCCTCATCAAAGCGGGTAAAGGGATGGAACAGGGTCTCGAGCTTGGTGTCATCGATACCCGGGCCATTGTCCGCCACCGTGATATTGAGCCAGTTATCATCGCAGTGGCTGCTTATCTGAATATGACAATCAGTTCCCGCATATTTAAGGCTGTTGCGCACCAGGTTTTCCAGCGCCCGCTGCAGCAGACTTTGGTCGGTTTCAAGCTCGATATGCTTGCAGGCGGCCAAATCCTGCCATTCGATATGTTGGCGTGGCGCAGCTTCAAAACGGCAATCCCCCAGAAGTGACTGCGCCAGCTCGTGCAGATTAAAGGGCGCGCAGCGGGCGGCCTGATAACCACTGGCGAGGCGGCTGTATCCCAAAAGTGTGTCTATCAAGCGGCTGAGTTCGCTGTTTTCGGCGTGGATCCGCTTAAGGTAAGGCGAGGACTCTGCCAGATCGCCCTCCAGCAAATCGGCTGCCAGCTTTTGCCGCGCAAGCGGGGTGCGCAGCTCATGGGACACGTCGCGAATAAGGCGCTCCTGGGTGGTGAGGGTGCGCTCAATCACATCCGCCATTTCATCAAAGTCGTGGCCGAGCTGATAAAACTCAGGTTCAGCTGCCGAAAAGTGCTCGCCGATCCGGGTGCTGAGCTTTCCGCTTGCCAGGGCGCGGGTGCCCTGTTGCAACGTCGCCAGCGGTTTGATGAGGTAATGCCCCAGCAGGCGACTGAACAGCCACAGCACAAATAATCCCACGGTTAAGCGGATCGCCCACAGGCTGTAACTGAGATCCTTGGCTGGGTGCAAATTCGCATTGAGCTGCACCGCCAAAAGCAGAGGGCCGCTATTATCGAAAGTGGCATAAATCGGCAGGCCAATAATGGGCTTTTGTACCCGATCCCCCAGCGCCTGATCCGGCCCCAGCATAAACCCCAGTTTGAATTCAAAGTGCGGATGAACAGGGCGGCCGCTCACGCCTTCAAGGCGGCTGTTAATCACATGCAAACTGAACGACTGCGCCGCCTCCCACTCGGCCAGCGCCTGAGGAGAGCCGCGTTTCACCATGGCTTCGGCCTCCCGGGCCAACACCGACAGCTGCGCCTTGGTTTCCTTTGGCAGCACCAACAGCTGATGCAGCACCATGGCTTCAATCAGACTGGCCAATAACAAAATCACCAACAGCGAGGAGCCGAAATAGCCAAACAGGCGCCATTGCAGGCGGGCAAAGGGGTGATGGCGGGACAATTTCATGACAATCGCACAGACTCATAAATAAAAATGATTCGCATTATACACCTTGCCAATTCAGATCCCAGAGGATTGGCAAGTTTGTCAGAACTGCTATACTGTATAAATATACAGTTATTGGTGATTTGAATACCGAAACCCGGTTCAGACACAGGTGCCCCGATGAAAACCAGTCCACAAGAGCTTTCCAAACAACTTGGCCGCCAGGATATCTGGCTTGGGCAACAAACCTGCCAGCAGCCCGGTTATGCCACCGGCTTTGAGACGCTGGATACCGCCTTGCCCGACAGCGGCTGGCCGCGCCATGGGGTGTGTGAACTGAGTTGCCCGGTGCCGGGGTCGCAGTCAATGCTTCTGTTAACGCCATTGCTCAGGTGCATACAGGGCGAAAACGACACCCCGGTAATTTTGGTTGGCGCTCCCTGGCAGTTGAATCCGCAGTACTTATTGCAACATGGACTGCGGCCGGAAGGCTTTTGTCTGGTGGATGTCAACGCGCGTAAGGACAGACTCTGGGCCATGGAGCAGAGTCTGGCCAGTGGTGGCTGCCGTTTGTTGCTGGGCTGGCTTGACCGTTTAAGCCTGACCGAAGCCCGGCGTTTGCAGCTGGCGGCGGAAAAGGGCGGCTGTCTGGCCATTATTCTGGTGACTGACGCCACTGAGGGTAATCCTTTGCCGCTGCGTTTGGGGTTAACCCCGGGCGGTAACTCAGACAGGCTGGAACTCGCCTTACTGAAACGCCGCGGCGGCAAACCGCAGGACAGTTTGCAGATAGAGGGGCTTTCCCCACTGCTTGCACGCTACTTACCGTCGCAGCCATCTGTGCAGGTGTTGCAGGGCCCCTGGGGCGGCGCCTGAGCAGGAGGATGATGTATGTCGTTTATCCGTGATTGCCTGTGCGTCCATCAAAGACACTTGTTTCAGCAGAGCCTGTGTTTGCATCAGAGCCTGTTCGTCCAGCAGCGCTGCTGCTTGGCCCGAGGGCTTAGCTGTCATCAATCTGTTCGGGTTAAGGGTTGATGCGCTGGCTTGGTGTATGGCTGCCCCATTGGGAGCTGGATTATCTGCGCCATGTGCAGGGGCTGGCGCCATCCATGCCGCTTATTTTGTACGATGTGGCAAGGGCGCGGGTGCTTAAAGCCTGCCCGCAGGCGGCCAGTGCCGGGGTCATGGCAGGTCAGAGTATGGGCAGTGCGGCGCAGCTGTGCCCCAATGTGCAGCCATTTCCCATCAACCTCTCGCTGCACCGGCAAGGCTGCGACTGGCTGTGTCGCCACGGCTACAGTTTCAGTGCCCGCCTGGTGCCGCCTCCTGAGCCCGATACATTTTTTGCCCGTTGCCACGATGTACTGCTGCTTGAAACCGGCTCTATGGCAAAACTCTTTGGCGGCGAAGCGGCGCTGGCAAAGGCATTGGCAGCCGCGCTTGAAGGGCTTAACTGCCACTTTGCCATGGCGTTTGCTGCCACGCCGTTGGCAGCGGGTATGCTGGCCAAAACCCGGCCCAGTCTGGCATCAAAGACGCTGCAGCCAGTGTTTGCCAGGGCTGCAACGTCGCAATCGGCTCTCAAGGTTTCAGCTTCAAAATCGGCATCAAAAGCGATTGCTGAGCCCAAAAGCGCAGCAGAGGCTTTATCACGACAATTATCGGCGCTGCCAATCTCCACTCTGCCTGTGCCTGAGGCGCTGCTTTTTCGTTTGGAGGGCATGGGACTTGAGCATATAGGTGCGCTGCAGGCTTTACCCGCCGCTGAGCTTGGGATCCGTTTTGGTCCTGAATTTGTGCTGCTATTGGCAAGGCTTAATGGTAAGCAGCCCCATCCCCAGAGCTTTTATTGCCCGCAGGAAGAGTATCGTCAGCGGCTTGAGCTGATGTATGAGGCTGAAAGCCTCAATGCCCTGGTGTTTATGCTTGGGCGTATGTTTGCCGAGCTGGCGCTGTTTTTACGTCAGCGACAGTTGGCGGTTTCCATGCTGGAGCTGGTGCTACATTACCGGGCAACCTTCACAGGGGCCACAGAAACCACAGAAACCTCCGAGACCTCCGAGATTACAGGTAGCCCAAAGGCAAGTCTCGGTCAGGGAGGCGTGACTGGCGCGCTATCCAGGGCTTTGGATAAAGCTGAGTCGATTCAGTCCACTGCAGAGGATCATGAAGCGCGCCTGTCGCTGGCATACCCCTTTGCCGAATACACCGCCGATGGCCTGTTGGCCCTGTGCCGTTTGCAACTGGAGCGCTTTACGCTGGCGGCGCCCGTAGTGGCACTGACGCTGCACCGCTGTCACTTTAGCCCCAGAAGTGCGCCGCCGGCAGGAGCCATCGAAAACAGTCACAGAGCCAGTCTGAGCTTGCTGGCCCGGCTCGAAGCCAGGCTGGGGCAAGACAGGGTAAAGCGCCTTGGCGCCAGAAAGGCGCTCTTGCCGGAGCACAGCTTTTGCCTGCAGCCGATGTCGGCACCTGTGGCGGTTGCCTATACGGCTTTGCCTGCATCATCTTTGTCAGCCTCATCTTTAGCTGCAAAGCCTTCACGCCAGCAGTCAAAGCCAACTCCGACCAAATTGACCCAGCCAAAACTGACAGAGGCTAAGCCAACAGAGCTTAAGCCAACAGAGCCATTCACCTCATCCATGCCAGCGCGGCAACGCGCAGCAGCTGCCGGTATCACTCCTGCAGCAGATAAAAAAGCCGCAAACACGGCTGGTGCTTCGAATGTCATCCACACAGCTTTTACTCTTACAGCCGCTCGAGCCGGTAACCAGGCAACTTCGGCTGCAATGGATGGGGCGAATGATGATTCGATGACTGAGGCCATAACGCCGGGATTAACTTCAAACATAACAGCAACCGACTTAACAGCGACGCACTTAGCAGATACGCACTTAACAGCTAAGGGCTTAACAGCGGCCAATGAGCCCGTTACAAACAAAGCTGCAACGAGCGATGTGGCAACGAGCGAAGCCGCGACTGCTGTGATGGAACTGAGCGAGCCAGTGACAAAAGCCGCAGCAGCTAAGCCTGCGACCACACAGAATGCTGCCTCAGAAGGGCTGTCACTTGCCTGCCGCCCGCCCTGGCTTTTGGTAACGCCCGAAGCGATTGCAGAAACCGATGTTGAGCTGCTGCGCGGCCCGGAGCGGCTGCGTGAGCCCTGGTGGCATGGCAGCCAAGCTATGGCGGCTCAAAGCGCAACTGAGCTTGGTACGGGGCAGGTAAGCGAGAGTTTGTCAAGCGGGAACCCCATGGGCGCGGCGCGTGACTATTATCTTGCCCGCCACCATGAAGGTGGCCTGTGCTGGGTGTTTCGCCGTGAGGGCGAGCCCGGACTTTACTTGCAGGGCTGGTTTTGATGTACGCCGAGCTTCATGCCATCAGTAACTACAGCTTTTTACGGGGCGCGTCGCACCCACACGAGCTGGTGGCCGAGGCGGCGCGACTTGGCTACAGTGCCATCGCTATTACCGATGAGTGTTCGGTGGCCGGTGTGGTCAAGGCACACATGGCCGCCGTGGAAGCTGGTATAGCGCTGATTGTGGGCAGTGAATTTCGGCTGCCGGAAGGCACCTTTGTGCTGCTGGCCACCAGCCGGGCAGGTTATGGCGCCCTGTGCCGTTTGATAAGTCGTGGTCGGCGGCGGGCTCCCAAGGGGGAATATCGCATCAATCTGGACGACCTGTTATCGCCGTTGCCTGACTGCGTGCTGCTGTGGCGCCCGCCGATGCCCCAAAATCCGGGGGCGGACATTGCCGCAACCGAGCGGCAGTGGTTTGCTACGCAAAAGCGGCTGGCAAAGCAGCTTGCGGCCTGGCAGGGCCGGCGCTATTTTCTGGCGGAGCAGTGTCTTGAGGCCGCAGGCAGCCTGTGGCAGCGCTATTTGAAGCGCCTCTCTGATTTGTGCGACATCCCCTGCGTGGCAGCAGGAGATGTGCGTATGCACAGCGCGGCGCGCCAGCCGCTTTTGGATGTACTCACCTGCATTCGCTTGGGCCTCAGACTTGATGAGGCCGAAGGCCATTTGTGCCAGAACGCTGAGCATTACTTGCGGCCCCTTGGCAGCATCCATCGCCGTTATCCGCAGGAGTGGATTGCCAATACCCAGAAGATTGCCAGCCAGTGCCGGTTTTCGATGGCTGAACTCAGGTACGAGTACCCGGCCGAGCTGGTGCCTGCTGGCTTAAACGCCAGTGAATACCTTGCCCGGGAGGTGGCCAAAGGCGCCCGGCGCCGCTACGGCTTAGCAGTACCTGCAGCGGTAAAACGCCAGTATCTGGCCGAGCTTAAGCTTATCCATGAGCTTGAATACGAGTATTTTTTTCTCACCATTTACGACATAGTCCGCTTCGCCAGACGCAAGCGGATTTTGCATCAGGGTCGCGGCTCGGCGGCCAATTCGGTGGTGTGTTTTTGCCTTGGGATCACCGAAGTGGATCCCACCCGGGTCAATATGCTGTTTGAGCGCTTTATTTCCAAAGAACGCCACGAGCCGCCGGATATCGATGTGGACTTTGAGCATGAGCGCCGCGAAGAAGTGATCCAGTACATTTACCGCAAGTACGGCCGCCACCGGGCGGCGCTGGCGGCGAGTGTGATCACCTATCGGCTGAAAAGCGCCATGGGGGAAGTAGGCAAGGTGCTGGGGTTGGACAGAGAGCTGGTGGCAAGGCTCATTCAGGGTATCGACAGGCGCGATCCGAGCCACCCCTGGCGCGAACAATTGGCCGCACAGTTGCCTGGCGCCGATATGTTTGGCTACCTTGTGCAGTCCTTGCTCGGGTTTCCGCGTCATTTATCCCAGCATGTAGGCGGCTTTGTGATTTCCGCCGGGCCACTGGCCGAGCTGGTGCCGGTGGAAAACGCCGCCATGGAAGACAGAACCGTGATCCAGTGGGATAAGGACGATCTGGAGGCGCTGGGGCTACTGAAAGTGGACGTGCTGGCGCTGGGGATGCTAACTGCCATTCGTAAGTGTTTTGAGCTTATCAGTCGTCATCAACAGTCCTTTGGCATGCGGTCAATCAAAGCCGAAGATCCCAATGTCTATCGTATGCTCAGCCGCGGCGACAGCATGGGGGTGTTTCAGGTGGAGTCCCGGGCGCAAACGTCCATGCTGCCAAGGCTCAGGCCTGCATGCTATTACGATCTGGTTATTCAAATTGCGATTGTGCGCCCTGGGCCAATTCAGGGTGACATGGTGCATCCGTTCCTGAGGCGCCGCAAAGGACTGGAGGCGGTGACTTACCCCAGCGAGGCCGTCAAAGCCGTGCTTGAGCGCACCATGGGGGTGCCGATTTTTCAGGAGCAGGTGATCAAGCTTGCCATGGTGGCCGCAGGTTTCAGTGGCGGTGAGGCGGATGCGCTGCGCCGGGCCATGGCCAGTTGGAAACATACCGGCAAGCTGTGGCCCTTCGAACAAAAGCTGCTGGATGGCATGGCCGCACGGGGCTACAGCGAAGATTTTGCCCGGCAGATCTTTCGCCAAATTCAGGGCTTTGGCGAATATGGCTTTCCTGAATCCCACTCGGCAAGCTTTGCGCTGTTAGCCTATGTCTCTGCTTATCTTAAGTTTTACTACCCGGCGGCCTTTTGCTGCGCGCTGCTGAACAGCCAGCCGATGGGGTTTTACAGCCCATCGCAGCTGTTGCAGGACGTGCGTCGCCATGGGGTGGAGGTGTTTGATGTGTGTATCAATCACAGCCAGTGGGACAGCAGCCTGGTGAAGACCGCCACCGGCTTTGGGATACGGCTCGGATTCAGGCAGGTTAAGGGCCTGAAAGAGCAGGCTATGCAAAGGCTGGTTGCTGCTCGCCCAGCGGCGGGTTTTGCGCACTTGAGTGAGGTAAGCGTCTTGCTCGACAGGCACGCTTTGGAGCTGCTTGCTGCTGCCGATGCCTTCAGGTTACTCAGTGGCCACCGATTTCAAAGCCGCTGGCAATTGTCGGCCCGCCAGGCAAGCCTGCCGCTGTTTGATGACTTGCCAGAGCCGCTGCTGCCAGGGGGCGCAGAGCCAAGCCTTAGTGCCCCCAATGCGGTGCAGTGCCTCAAGGCGGATTATCGCAGCAAGGGGCTAAGCCTGGGGCAACATCCGATGGCATTGTTGCGAACTGCTGGTTTGCTTGGAAAAACTTTGACAGCAAAAGCGCTTGAGGACACCCGTCATGGGCAGCTGGTAACTGTTGCCGGTGTGGTAACCGGCAGGCAGCGACCCGGCACTGCATCGGGCGTTACCTTTATTACCCTGGAAGATGAAACTGGCAACACTAACCTGATAGTGTGGATGGGCACAGCAAGGGCGCAGCGAAAGCCGTATTTGACATCAACCATTTTGAAAGTAAATGGCACTGTGGAACATGCCGATGGCGTGACCCATGTGGTGGCAGGTCGGCTTGAGGATATCTCGCACTTGCTCGATAGCCTCAAAGTGGCCTCGCGGGATTTTCACTAGCACTGAGCGCTCACAGGGAAGCCGAGCGTCAACGTCAACAGAGTACCGTTATCAGCAAGCACACTGGTGAACAACAGGCTGGCGGGCAGAGGTGTCTGGCAAACCACTGGCATAAAGAGGAACTGCATTTGCGTCTCAGTTTTATGCCATTTGGTACTTTAACCTTTGCTTACTGGCCCTTGGGGATCACCGTGAGGTAAATGCACAGGAAGTGACTGATGGCGCCGCCAAGCACAAACAGGTGCCAAATGGCATGGTTAAAGGGAATACGTTTCACCGCATAAAACACCACTCCCAGGCTGTAAAACAGGCCGCCGGTGAGCAGCAGAGTAAAGCCTGTGTTGGTCATGCCGGCGATCATCTTGTCGAGCACAGCCACACACAACCAGCCCATTGCAAGGTACAGCACCAGGCTGAATGCTTTAAAGCGATGTAAAAACAAAAGCTTGAATCCAATACCACCAAGCGCAAGTAACCAGATAGCAGCCAGTACCCAATCGACACCGGCGCCTTCCAGGGTAATGAGTACAAACGGTGTGTAAGTTCCGGCAATCAAAAGATAAATGGCGCAGTGGTCAAACAGTTTGAGTTTGCGCTTAAGTGCAGGTGATTTGGCCCAGTGATAGGCGGTAGAGCAGGCAAACAGTAGCACCATACTCAGGCCATAAAGGCCAACGCCCAAGGTTTGCAGCAAACTCAAATGGCCGATGCTGTCATACAACATGGCCGCTGTGCCAAGCAGCGCCGCCAGCACGCCAATGCCGTGGCTTAAGGTGTTGGCCAGTTCTTCCCGCTCGCAATAAGCGGCTGGGTTGGTGCTGCCATAAGCATCCGTGGAGGCATTTTTCGGAGCATTAACGGGAGCAGGATCTGATACGCTGCTGGCTTGTATTGACGGCATGATGAACTCTTGGGATAGGGCTTGGCATTAGAGTCGTTAATCTAACATTCACTTTCTGCAAACACCATAAAAAAGAGTACAGGTGTACGCTTAAATATTTTTATCCATTTTAAATCAATGTGTTGAATCGCATGTTTTTGAGCGAGGCAAAATCTCACTCCTTTAAGATTGGCAGCAGGCTGCGCGAGATGATAACCAATCAGGAACTTTTGCAGCTTGCCTCTGTTCCAATAGCGATATGGTTAATGGCGGCTTTAAGCGGGTGATTTATCAGGCGCTGCAATTAAGTTCGCCTGGTAAGTTCAGCGACTGGTTTCAGGGCAAAAGAAGCGACATTGGCACCGGACTCTGGGCCCTGGGGACAGTTCCAGGCGCAGTGAAGGCTGAAGCTGAGAAGGAAACCAAGCCCCGGTAAACCTGCGTGCAGGTTTAGATAAAGTCACGCGTAAGGCCAAGTAAAGCGTAGGCCAAGTAGAGTAAAACCGAGCTCAGCCAAAAGGCCAGAAAATCAGGGAAAAGCTCACGCAAGAGCCCAGGGAAAAGGAAAGGCGTTTGACCAACAGCAGTAACAGCAATGACTCCAGCCGCAATCCCAAATTGAAAACACCGGGTATGCAGGAAAACAGCATTCAATCCGGTGGCCACGAAGCATGTGCTGAAGAGGATAAATCGAACGGATTGGGCGACTCCTTGGCACCTGCGCCGCAGCCTATCCATGCCCATAGGCACGACAGGCAGGATGATGGCTACGTGGCTTCGCTGAGTCTTTTTGCCACTCGAACCCCAAAGGATGTATCTCAGCTGCATCTGGCAGTACCCGTTTTGCCTGCCCGAGGCGGTGACAATCTTAACCTTGGAATTGAGCGCACTGACCATACCAGCGGCTCTGTAGTGGTTTCTACCTTCACGGCCTTTAGGCGACTGGATGCCGGGGAGCGGCCAGAAACCGTAGAACAGGAAGAAACCCAGGAGCGCGACAGAATCGACGTTAGGCAAACACTGCCGCTTAAATTGCTGCTGCCCGTTACCCTGGTGCACCTTGCAGTTTTGGGGCTGCTTGCCTGGCAGTTGGCACCGCAGCTGGGTTCATTAAGCGCGGCACTGGATGAGCGCGCCAACCAGCCCAAGGCGTTGCAATCCTATTTGGTGTTCAGCGCGGCAAAACAGCCAATTGAACAGCCGCCAGCAGCGAATCCATCGGAGCCCGCTGCAGTCATACCTCAACCCGAACCCGAACAGGTTAAGCGTGAGCAAGTGAACGAGCAAAAGGCCCCCATCGAGCCAGCCTTGGCTACAGCGCCAAAAGAGCCTGCCCCTATCAAAGATGAACCGCTCCCAGCACAGCCTGCAGTTGAGCCGGAGCAGAAGGCTCGGCGGGAATCTCTGCCGCCGATAGAGACGCCCGCACCATCTGAGCAGAGTCAGCTTGATTTCTCGACTCCCGCCAGCCGTTTTATGGCGCGCCAAAACGCTCAGGCGTTGAATGCCTTATCGCAGAGTTACGCCGACGAGCAGACCATTCACATGAATGCGGCGGGGCGTGGCATGTCGGAGCTTCTGCCAGAGATGGAAGTGCTGCTGGTGCCGGATGCCGATGATTTCTATAAACCTAACACTCTGGACTCCGACATAGATCCCAACCGTATCGTGAAATCCGGCGATACTTGCTATCGGGTGGTGAAGGTGCCAACGCCCATTAATCCCCATGCCGAAAACCTGGGTTTTCCATTTCGCTGTGGTGAGGACAGGGTAAAAAAGGCCCTCAGGGAAGGTATTAACAAGTACCTCGCTCTGATGGGCAAGCAGGATTTGCACTGAATTATTTTCATCATAAATATTTTAAATTGGCGTATTTATATGAAAATAAAGTGATTAATGTTTCATTGTATGCGTGGTTAAATTTCCCGTTCGCGGCTATTGTCATTGGCCTTCGCTTAAGCCTATACTGCCAGCACTTGTCGGAGTGCCTTAGGGCTGAGACCGTTTATTCGGGATCCGTTGAACCTGATCAGGTTAGAACCTGCGAAGGAAACAAGCATCAAATCCACCCCAGTTAGTGTCAGCAGCTTAAGCCGGAAAATAAACCGGAAGATAAACCGGAACATGAGGCGAAAGCCCGCCGCAAACTGATGACCAAGTGGCCAGCAACGCAAAAACTCAGCAAAAAAATGCCGAGAGTTTGCCAGGCAACCGGGGTGAATGAGACGCCAGACAGCGCTGAAAACACTGCAAAACTGCCGTCGCCGCTGATTCAACTGCTCAATTTTCTCCCCCGACAAGCAACTCCATTTTGAAACCAAAAGTGAGATTGCTGATGTCAAACCGCCGCGAAACCCGTAAAGCCGCCCAGGACTTTATCGATAACTTAAAGCCGCTGCGCCGCCCCAATTCTGAAAAGATTTTCATTGAAGGCTCCCAGCCTGATATCCAGGTGGGCATGCGCCAAATTCATCAAACCGATACCCGCATTGTGAATAGCCACGGTGAAGAAACCTTCGAGGCCAATCCGCCCATCAAGGTGTACGACTGCGCCGGACCTTATTCAGATCCCGAAGCCGACATCAATGTGCGCCAGGGCCTGCCCAAGCTGCGAGAAGGCTGGATTTTAGCGCGCTGCGATACCGAGGAGCTTAACAGCGCCTCATCCAATTTTACCCAGCAGCGTCTCGCCGATGAGGGGCTTGATCACCTGCGTTTTGACGTGCTGCCAAAGCCGCGCCGCGCCAAGGCAGGCAAACGTGTGACCCAGCTGCACTATGCCCGCCAGGGCATTATTACCCCAGAGATGGAATACATCGCTATTCGCGAAAACATGGCCCGCGATGAAGTCACCGATGAGCAGCTTAACCGTAAAAAGCCAGGCGAAGCCTTCGGCGCTCTGGTCGGCAAACCCATCACGCCGGAGTTTGTCCGGGACGAAGTGGCCCGTGGCCGGGCGATAATTCCGGCTAACATCAACCACCCCGAAGCTGAGCCTATGATCATTGGCCGCAACTTTCTGGTGAAGGTGAATGCCAATATCGGCAACTCGGCCGTGACTTCCTCCATCGAGGAAGAGGTGGAAAAGCTGGTGTGGTCAACCCGCTGGGGCGCAGATACCGTGATGGACTTGTCCACCGGCCGTTATATTCACGAAACCCGCGAGTGGATAGTGCGCAATTCGCCGGTGCCCATTGGTACTGTGCCCATCTATCAGGCGCTGGAGAAGGTCAATGGCATTGCCGAAGATCTTAACTGGGAAGTGTTCCGCGACACCCTGATTGAGCAGGCCGAGCAGGGCGTGGATTACTTCACCATCCACGCGGGCGTGCTCTTGCGCTACGTGCCCATGACCGCCAAGCGGGTTACCGGCATTGTGTCACGCGGCGGCTCCATCATGGCCAAGTGGTGCCTAAGCCACCATCAGGAAAACTTCCTCTACACCCATTTCCGTGAGATCTGCGAGCTTTGCGCCGCCTACGATGTGTCGCTGTCGCTGGGTGATGGCATGCGTCCGGGCTCCATTGCCGATGCCAACGACGAAGCCCAGTTTGCCGAGCTCGAAACCCTTGGCGAGCTTGTGAAAATCGCTTGGGAATACGATGTGCAGACTATCATCGAAGGCCCGGGCCATATCCCCATGCAGCTCATCAAAGAGAACATGGATAAGCAGCTTGAGCACTGCGCCGAGGCGCCGTTTTATACCCTTGGCCCCCAGACCACCGACATAGCCCCGGGCTACGATCACTTCACCTCGGGCATTGGCGCGGCCATGATTGCCTGGTATGGCTGCGCCATGCTCTGCTACGTAACGCCCAAAGAGCATTTGGGTCTGCCTAATAAGGAAGACGTAAAACAAGGGCTTATTGCCTACAAGATTGCCGCCCACGCAGCCGACGTGGCCAAGGGGCATCCCGGCGCGCAAATTCGCGACAATGCACTTTCCAAGGCTCGTTTCGAGTTTCGCTGGGAAGATCAGTACAACCTGGGGCTGGATCCCGATACTGCCCGAGCCTATCACGACGAAACACTGCCGCAGGAGTCGGCCAAGGTGGCCCATTTCTGCTCCATGTGCGGCCCCAAGTTCTGCTCAATGAAAATCACCCAGGACGTGCGTGACTACGCGGCTAGCTTAGAGAATGCTGCCAGCTTAGAGAGTGCGGCCAACAAGATTCCGGACGCAGTGCAGACGGTCGAAGTGGGCGCAGCAGAAAGCTATTCCAAAGCCGAAAGCTATGCCAAGGCGGGTATGGAAAAGATGTCTGCCACCTTTAAAGAAACCGGCAGCGCGCTTTACAGTGAGGCCCACGTCGATGCGGCGCGCAAGGCCGAGCAGGAACTGGTGTAAATGGGCGAGGGCAAGGCTATGGCTGCAAATGCCTGGATTGAAAGCGAACTGACAGCAAGGCCAGTGGTCTGGACCATCGCCGGCTCCGACAGTGGCGGCGGCGCCGGTATTCAGGCCGACTTGCTGACGTTGCAGGACCTTGGCTGCCATGGCTGCAGCGTGATCACCGCCATCACTGCGCAAAACTCGGTGGCGGTAACTTCAGTAGAGTCGGTCAGCTCGGCCATGCTTGCGGCTCAGCTTGAGGCATTGAAGGCAGACCTGTACCCGGCTGCGGTGAAAATCGGCCTTATCGCCAATCAGGCGCAGCTTGAGTTTCTCGCGCACTGGCTTGGCGATAATCTGCCTGGCGTGCCGGTTATTCTTGACCCCGTGATGGTGGCCTCATGCGGCGATGAGCTGCAGCAGGCGGCATCGAGCTCTCAAGGCGCGGCGTCTGCCAGCGGGCTCGATTTCAGTCCCTTTGCCGGAAAAATCAGCCTTATCACCCCCAACAAGGCGGAGCTGTCGCACCTGACCGGCAAGTTGCTGGCGGATGATGATGCCCTGGCGATTGCCGCCGACAGACTGTGGCGCCGCTTTGGCGGCAGCGTGCTTGCCAAAGGTGGAGATTGTCCCTGGCAGCAGTCGAAGGCCAGGGATCTGTTGCTGCTGGGGGATATCGCTACCATTTCTCCGCTGCACAGGCGTCAGGGATTTTGGCTCAGCGGTGAGCGGGTCGCGACTGTGCACAATCACGGCAGCGGCTGCACGCTTTCAAGTGCCATTGCCGCCTTTGTCGCCAAGGGGTTGGTGCTGCCCGATGCGGTGCTGCTGGCCAAAGCCTATGTATTTGAGGGGCTCAGGCAGGCAAGCGCTGTAGGTGCAGGCCCCGGGCCACTGGCCCGAACCGGCATGCCTGAGTCCCTTGTCGCTATGGCATCGATTCATCGCTTGCATGAGAGTCGCAGTCACAGGTTGCCAACCAAGGGGTTTACCCGCCTTGGGCGTGATGTGGGCGTTTATCCCGTGGTGGCCGACATCGATATGCTGGAAACGCTGCTTGAGGCTGGCGCCAACACCATTCAGCTGCGCATCAAGGGCGAGATTAGCCCAGGCAGCGCGGCTGAAGCGGACATCATCCGCGCCATCGCCCTTGGCAGGCAGCATAAGGCGCGCGTCTTTATCAACGACCATTGGCGCCTTGCTATCAGCCATGGCGCTTTTGGGGTGCATCTTGGGCAGGAGGATATAGAGACAGTGCCGCTGGATGCCATTGCTGAGGCTGGCATGGCCCTTGGGCTGTCGAGTCACGGGCTGTTTGAGGCTTTGCTGGCGCTTGAGCTTAACCCGAGCTACCTCGCCCTTGGGCATATTTTTCCCACGACCACCAAGGAAATGCCTTCCAAACCACAGGGACTGGAGACGCTGGCACTGCTTGCGAAGATTGTCAGCACAGCTGTGCCAACTGTGGCGATTGGCGGTATAGAGGCGGCTAATTTACCCAAGGTCGCTGCTTCGGGCGTGGACAGCATTGCCGTGGTGCGTGCTGTGACCGAAGCAAGCGAACCGGCGGCGGCCTTTCGCGCACTCGCTGATGCCTGGGAGAAGCGGAATGCTCGCTGATAAAGACTTTATCCGCTACTCGCGGCAAATTCTGTTGCCGGAATGCGGCGAAGCCGGGCAGCTCAGATTAAGGAACTCCCATGTGGCCATAGTGGGTGTAGGTGGCCTTGGCTGTCAGGCAGCCATGCTGCTGGCTGCGTCCGGAGTGGGGCATTTGTCACTGTTCGATGGCGATAGCGTGGAGCTTTCAAACCTGCCGCGCCAGCTGCTGTTTTGCGATGCTGATTTGGGCAAATCCAAGGCTGTGGTCGCGGCCGCGCGCTTACAGTCCCGAGAACCAGGCTTAAAGGTATCTGTGTGCGGCGAGCTTAACAGTGAGACGTTAACTCAGCTCGATAACGCCGGGCTGGTGCTTGATTGCACCGATAACTTTGCGGCGCGACATCTCATTTCCGCGTACTGCGCTAAACAAGGCAAAACGCTTATCAGTGGTGCCATTGTCGGTTTTGACGGGCTGTTGTTTGTGCAGCGGGGCGGTGAAGGCGGCTGCTATCAGTGTCTGTTCCCGCCAGGCACCACTTCGGCGCAAAACTGCGCCTCTGTCGGGGTAATGGGGCCCGCAGTGGCTATTGTCGCCTCGATGCAGGCACAACTTTGTTTGAATGAACTGCTTCAATTTCCCTGCGAGGCTGGACGCCTGCAACGTTTCGATTTCAGGCATTTTCGCTGGCATGAGGCCAGGGTGCCTGCCGATCCCCTTTGCCCGGTTTGCGGTAAGGACAAGGAGCGCAAGGCATGCTGAGTATCAGTGTTAACGGACAATCCCATCCAATAGACGACGGCCAGGATCTGGCCAGTTTGGTTAAACATCACTGCGAGCGCGATAGCCATATTGCGCTGGTGCTCAACGGTGAAGTGGTACCGCGGCATCGCTGGGAACATATTCATCTTAAACACAATGATGCAGTTGAACTTTTTGCAGCAGTGGCAGGAGGCTGAAATGCTGAACATTGCAGAAACGGAATTTGGCTCCAGACTGTTTACCGGCACCGGCAAGTTTGCTTCGGGTAAGTTGATGCAGGAAGCCATTGCTGCCAGCGGCAGTGAGCTGGTTACCCTCGCCATGAAGCGGGTGGATTTTAAAGCCGGCAGCGATGATATCCTGGCGCCGCTGTTGGAGCGCGGCGTGCGCCTCTTGCCCAACACCTCCGGTGCCCGCAATGCCAAAGAAGCGATATTCGCAGCTACGCTTGCCAGGGAAATGCTGGGTACAGAGTGGCTGAAGCTTGAGATCCACCCGGATCCCAAATACCTGATGCCAGATCCCATGGAAACCTTTACCGCCGCCAAAGAGCTGGTGAGCCAGGGCTTTAAGGTGCTGCCTTATGTTCATGCCGACCCTGTGCTGTGCTGGCGCCTGGAAGAGATTGGCTGCGCGGCGGTCATGCCCCTTGGCAGCCCCATTGGCTCCAATCAGGGCCTGGTCAGCCGGGAGTTTTTGAAAATCATCATTGAGCAGGCGAGCATTCCTGTGGTGGTGGATGCTGGCATTGGCGCGCCGTCCCACGCCTGTGAGGCGATGGAGCTTGGCGCCGATGCCGTGCTGGTTAATACCGCCATTGCCTCGAGTGCCGACCCTGTGCGTATGGCCAGAGCTTTTGCGCGCGCGGTGCAAATTGGCCGTGAAGCCTATTTGGCCGGGCTTGGCAGTAGGAGTCTGCACGCCCACGAAAGCAGCCCACTGACCGGCTTTTTGAACACAGACTCATCCGCCACGGGTTTGGTAAATTCAGGCATGGCGGAAAAGCTGTTATGAGCCAGGGCTATTTCTCTGAGGCATTTGCGCGCCTGAACCCCGACAGTTTGCGGCTTAAGCTCTACTCGGCCACAGCACAGGATGTGGAGGCGGCGCTGCGGGCACCGGCGGGTAATCTGAACGCGCTGCTGGCACTCTTGTCGCCTGCGGCCGAGCCTTATCTTGAGCAGATGGCACAAAAAAGCATGCAGCTCACCCGTAAGCGCTTTGGTGCCAGTGTGGGTATGTACCTGCCGCTGTATTTATCCAACCTGTGTGCAAACGAGTGTGATTACTGCGGTTTTTCAATGAGTAACCGCATTAAGCGCAAAACCCTTGATGAAACCGAGCTTACCCGCGAAATGGCCGCCATCAAGGCCATGGGCTATGACTCAGTGCTGCTGGTCTCCGGCGAGCATGAAACCAAGGTCGGCATGGGCTATTTCCGTAAGGTGATGCCTGAGGTAAAGCGCGCGTTTTCATACGTGGCGATGGAGGTGCAGCCGCTCGGTGAACCTGAATACCGCGAGCTGGTAACCCTCGGGCTTGATGCGGTGATGATTTATCAGGAAACCTATCAGCGTGTGACCTACGCTGAGCATCACACCCGCGGCAAAAAAATGGATTTTATCTGGCGCCTGGATACGCCAGACAGGCTGGCGGTGGCTGGGGTCGACAAGATTGGCCTTGGGGTGCTGCTGGGGCTCGATGACTGGCGTCTGGATGCGCTTTTGATGGGTTATCATCTTGATTATCTTGAGCGAAAATACTGGCGCACCCGCTACAGTATTTCTCTGCCAAGGCTCAGGCCCTGCACCGGCGGAGTGGCGCCCAAAACCGAGATAAGCGATAAAGGTTTGGTGCAGCTTATCTGCGCATTCAGGCTGTTTAATGAAGCGCTGGATATCAGTCTTTCCACCCGCGAGCGGCCTGAGTTTCGTGACAATTTGTTTGCCCTTGGAATAACCCAAACCAGCGCAGGCAGTGCCACGTCGCCGGGGGGCTATTCCGAGCCGGATACCCATTTGGATCAGTTTGAAATCAGTGATGACAGAAGCGCATTCCAAATCGCGGCCGTGCTGAAATCAAAGGGGCTGAACCCTGTGTGGAAAGACTGGGAATCCCAATGGTAAATGAGCCGTCATTCGCCGCTCTGCGGTGCATTTTTGCTGGCGTTTGCGGCTATTTTGGCTAATAATTGACCCGATCATCAAAAGCCATTTGTGAAACTTATTCTGGAGGAAGCCATGCAAATCCCACCTGCGTCCGTATCGGGTATCAGTGGCTTTAACAGCGCTCAAAGTGGATTGACTCAGGCAACCATTGATGTGGCGCGCAGCGAGCCTGCCCAGCAAAGTGCCGAGCTCAAGTCAGAAGCACCGGATAAAACCGACGCCCTGGTCAGGGCGACCCAGTCGGTTAATCAGGCTGAGGCTTCGGCCGAAGTGATTGAAACGGCCGACGAGACAATTGGCACCATCATAGACATTAAAGTGTAAGTTGCCATGTCCTCCCCGGCGCTGTCTGTCAATCATGCGGCGTCAAACGGCGTTGCCCGGCCATCCTTCGCCGGGTATCCTGATACCGCTGAAACTGCGAGAAATTCATTCTCGTCGGCGTCTGTTGTTTCCGAAGTCTCGTTAAAATCCCCGTCAAATAATGCTTCTTTCCACGGAGCTGCAGCATCCGGCATCACACCGACATCAGCATCTGTTGGCGCTGCATCCAGTTCGGTGGGCAATAATCAGGTATTAAAATCATCACCGTCTTCAGCGACTTTGCCATCAGCACCGGTAGAGTCCGGGCGAACAACGGGACTAGTCAGACCCGCTGCGTCAGGGTCACTGCAAGGTGGCTCAGCACCGACTGCGTCGGCTACTCCCGGTTTTAATCTGATCACCGGCGCACAGAGTATTAATGCTTTGCCGGGTAGACCGTCATTTGCTTCAGCCATTTCTGCTCAAGGCTATTCTCCTGTGAACCAAGGTTATGATGCTCGGTTAAGCCCGGCTCAAGGCACCGGTTTTACAGGCACTGGTTTTACAGGCACTGGTTTTACAGGCTCTGGCGAGCACTCGGTTGCAGATATCTTCATTTCTCAAAATCAGGCTGCCGATAATGGGGTGGCAATGAGTGGGGCTGTTACGGACCGCGCTGTCAGTCAGGATGGCGGGGGCGCCGGTTCGAACGCAGTTTTTGATGCAGTCTCCCCTCTGGGGGCTCAATTCGGACGAGAAGATGCGTCAGGTTCAGCTGTATCTGACCAGGAATCTCAGGAGGCCGCCAAGGAAGCAAGGCAGCAACAGCTTGCTGAGGCGCTGGGTGGGGAGAGCGGTTCTACATCTGCACGAAGGGCAGCCGAGCAGCAAGCGGAACAAGACAGCAATGCTCAGGCAATGGCCCGCGAAAGCGCCATGGAGCGACGTGAGCAGGTAAAAGTACGTCAGCAGGAAATGGAGGTGCGTCAGCTTGAAGCCAGACAAGCAGAAGTACTGGCACACGAGAGAGCCCATGCTGCCGTTGGTGGACAGTTTGCCCGCGCGCCCAATTTTGAATACGAACTCGGCCCCGATGGTAAGAGATACGCCACGGGGGGAGAGGTGTCGATTGATATTGCCAGCGTCCATGGTAATCCTCAGGCGACCATCAATAAGATGCAGCAGGTGTACGCCGCAGCCATGGCGCCGGTAAATCCGTCGCAAGCGGACCTTAGCGTGGCGGCTGAAGCGCTCAGGAAGATTGAACTGGCCAAGGACGAGCTGGCTTCAGAGCGGTTGGCGGCAATGCCTACTCAGGACGAACTTTCCCCGTTATTGGATGCTCAAAACGCCTTTGATGAAGTACCGGTGTTCGAGCCGGTTACCCCTTCTTTGGGCACCAACCTGGATAAATCTGGTGCTTTAAGTAAAGAGCAGGGTGACAGCGGCTTTGTCGATGCGTTGTCCGCTCGTATTACCGCCGCTTTGGCGCAAACCCTTGAAAGGGATAGCGAGGGGGCTTCAGCAGAGAACCAGATTAATGACGGCAAAGTCACTGAAGGTAACCCAATTGCCGCCGATACCGGGTTGGATGGCTCTGGCACGGGTTCTGATAGCTATGGACAGGCACAGGATAATTCACGTACCACAGATATCAGTAAGCTTGGGCCACCGAGAGCGATTCTGGCGTATCTTGATACAAACGAGAAGACGCAGACCGAAAACGATAAGTCTCAACGCAGGGAGAAGACATCATCGTTACTGGCGCTGGCATGAGATACCGTGCTGGGCAAGAATAAGCAGCTCCAACGCCTCACCCGCAGGTCCCTGATCGTCTCTGTTGGGGACAACCAGATTTATGGGGATCTTGCGGCTTTCGCTTCCGGTCAGATACAGTCTTACCAACTCACCAGACACCAATTCTTTTTCTACCAACTCTTTTGGTAGCCAGCAAAATCCACTGCCCGAACACAGAATGGCTTTCGCTTCGTGGAAATTACTCACTGTCCAGCGCTGCTCTGCTTTAAGCCAGCCAATGTCTTTGTTGGTTTTGGCGGCGGTGTCACGAATAACTATTTGCAGGTGTTGGGCGAGAAACTTGTCGTCCTGGATCTTGGGCTCGGCGGCAAGTGGGTTGGAAGGGTGACACACTAAAATCAATTCGACGACGCACAGCGGCTGTGCCAAATGTCCCTTGGGGGGATTGCCGCCGCACAGCGCAATATCGACCTTGTTTTCTTCCACCAGCTCATGGGTGCCATTAAGCACCGAATCTATCACAGAGACCCGGGTACCTCTGCCATTGGGTAAAAAAGCATTGATGGCTGTGATGAGCTTATCCATGGGATAAACAATTTCCCGCGCTATGGTCAGACTGGGTTCCCAGCCACGTTCAAGGTTGCCAGCAAGTTGCTCGAGCTCCATGACTGACTGGGTGATGTAACGGCTGCGCCTGAGCAGCACTTCACCACGGGGCGTCAGGTAGGCTTTGCGTCCCCTAACTTCCAGAAGCTCTACCCCCAGCTGATGCTGTAGCTTGGCAACGGCATGGTTAAGGGAGGATTGGCTCTTGTTTAGGGCGGTGGCGGCCTGTGCATAGCCGCCATGGTCTACGACAGCTTGCAGAATACGCCATTGCTCGAGGGTGGATTTTGCTCTGAACATTGCTGCTACATCGAAAGGAGTTTGCTTAATACTGCACTTTCAATTCGATTTTTTGCAATAAAAATATCCGCCAAATCTGAACAGAAAAGTGCATGGGAGGGCAGTCCTCATTACGCTTAATTTGAATGGTGCCTTGACGATTAATCATTGGAGGGTCCAAAGACCGGCTTTTTGCGATCTTTGGACTGGCTGCGTGATGTTACCTGACGAGACTGACAGATAGGGTCTTTGTCGTACCTTGCTGTGTCGTTGTTTACATCATCTGCGATGCGTTGCGAGTGATTCTATTTGTTTGGCTTCTCTTGCTTTGGTGGCTTTTCTTGCTTTGGTGGCTTTTCCTGATTTTTTGTCTTGGGGCTGGACGCCGTTTTGGGAGCAACCATTTTCGGCAGATACTTTTTGGTCGCTTTGAGCTCTGCCAGATAGGGTCCCGGGCTTAAGGTCTCTGGCCATTGCAACAGCATCATGGCCAGCATGTTTCTATGCTCTCCCAATGCCAGGTCGGGATTGCCCCTTGGCGAAGGTATGATGTCGTGTTCTTCGTCGAAGGCTTTAACGATATGGCGGCGGGTCTTGGTAACGGCTTCGCTGTCGCCTTTGCCTGCCAGTAAAAAGCTGACACCGACTTCGGCGATGATGTCGTCGGTGGCATCTTTCAGGATCCGGTCAATATTGGCCTCGAAATAATCCAACACCCAGGCAAACTCGCTGGCATCTACGGGCGTCTGATAATAACCACTGGCAGCAAACACAAAGTGAGTCATGCCGTAGAGTTTGTTACGAAATTGCGCTTTATCCAAGCGTTGGTCGCGTGCGGCGGGGTACACCTTATTAAAGGCTTCCCGATAGTCTTTAAGGTAGTCGCCAACCCCCAGCTGTTTCGCCCAGTAAACATAGTTGGCAAGTTGCGCAGCCCAGGACTCAATCATTTCAGGTGAGGTCAATCCACGCTTAAGATCTGTCGCCTTTAATGCAGCGATCATCCTGTCGTGACATGGGCCTTCGAGGCCAAATTCATCGATACGGCTGGCAAACCTGAGCAGTACATCGGTGTAAAACAAAAACTCAGGAAAGTCTTCGAGGGCCTTTTTGCGCGCACTTGCCCGTGGGCCTCGACCAAGCGCCTCAATGGCCTCTTCGGCTGCGGAAGTAATAAAGCCGGGCTTATCCAGGTTACAGGCATAAAACGCCTGAGACTCGGTCACGGCGAACAAATCGACCAGGGCTGCATTGGCATATTTGTCATCACCTGTCATGCGATACATGCGTATGCCGTAATGGCCCTGCACCCGCGGCGGCAACTCAAACAGATTGGCTTCCAATTGCCGTTTGATAGCCTCATATACCGCAGTGGTACCCATGGGCTCAAAAGCTTTGTGGCTGCTGTGTTCGGTACCTGCGGCCTTGCTGTTGGCGGCGTTGGCTGCGGGTAAAAGGCAGGCACAGAGCAGCAAGGCAGAGGATTTGTTAGCGAAGGTCATCGGCAATACTCCTTATCAGTTCATCGGCGGTGTAACTCTGGCCGAGGAGGGAGGTGAGTTGTTGCGACAAAGATTGGCGGGTTGGATTGACCAGCAGCAGTTCAAAGGCCTGTTCATCGGTCATTTGCTGGTGGTCGGTGATAAAGCGGGAGAGTCTTTGTTGCCACAACTCGCGGTAAAGCAGGGGGCCTTGTTGCACGAGCGATATGGTGCTTTGGTACTGAGAGTCTACATTCGGCCATTGCCCCTCAAAATGTTCTGCAAATCTGTCTATTCCGGCGGGCTTATTTCGATAGAAATCCAGTGCCAGCACTGAGCGATAGTAGTTTTGGGCCAGGCGATGGGCGTCGACTATCGCTTCCCTTGGTGTAGCCGCTGGCAGTCGGCTATCAAGTTTACTTGCCAGTTTTATTGTGAGCCAGTTGGCCGCGAGCGCGCGGCTGTCATCATATTCACTCTGCCGCGCCAGCAAATAGTGGCGCTCTACCTGACTCATGTTGGCAAGGGCATTGGCAAAAGCATGGATAAAATCTTCAGCGGCACTGCGGCCCTTCAATACATCGGGTCGGATTAACCGTCCCTGACTGAATTGACGGGTAAATACACCGGGGCGGGTGAGCTGAAAGTCCGGGGTTTTACCCGTGGCAATGACAAGCTCACCAAGGAGTCGGTCATCAAGCCAGAGCCTGAGATGATTGTTGCTGAGCCAGTCGAATCGAATGCCGAACCTTTGAGACTCATCGAGCAGTGTGTTTAACAGCCAATGGCTGTCAATGGGAGCGCGCTTGCCGTCGGCCTGCTTCAGTGCCCGGCCAATGTTCCAGGGAGCCAGTGTCCTATCGGGGCGTGTGGCCTGCAAGAAGGCGAGCGCCGTTTCCGGTGTGGCGAAGAAGGTGTCTTTGAGTGCAAGGCTCAGGTAGTCTGTATAGCCCTGCTGAACGGCCTGCTCGTGTCTTATATCATGAATAATATTCATGACACCTAAGTTCAACTCTTGCGCCCTAACTTGATAGGCTTTCCAGGCGCTCTCACGGCATTCCTCATTGATTTGCTCGCTAAGGTAAACCGCTATTTTTTGACTTATCTGTTTTTCTGATGATTTATTTTCATCATCGATTCTGCAGCTGTCATTGGGCTGTAAGCTGAATTCTTCCTGCTTGTGGCCAGTCATAAAACTGGCCTCTGCAGTGTGCAATCTGGCTTTGTCGGTGGCCGACAATCGCTGACGTATCAGCCGCTGCATTGCCTGCCCCAGTGCGGCTGCGTCGCCTTCGCCATGGATTTGCAGCCTGTGGCTGAGCTGACTGAACGCCGCCATCTGGGTGATTTGGGTGATTTCATCGGCAAGTCGGATTTGGCAGTTAATCAGGAGATCGCGGCCATCTTTCGAAAGGGGCTCATTGAGGTAAAGGCTGACCTGGGACGATATATTGTTAAAGCCCAGGCTGAGCCTTTCAAATTGCGTGGCTTGAATGGCAGCCGCTTGCGGGTGATGAATGCCGCTCAACTTGGCTGAATTGAAGGTCGCTTCGAAGTCACTTGCCAGGGTGAGCTGCTGGCATTGATCCGCCAGTAGCATCACAGGATTGGCAATCGCCGCACTGCACCAGAGACTAGCAGTCAGCGTGAGCGCCGAAATGCACTTTGGCATAGGCCACCCTGTCATTCACATCCATAAACTTGTTGCCGAGCGATTCCACGTGCTTCAGTCGTGGCAGCAATCCCTTACCGTTGGCGATTTGAATGGCAAGGCCGGGGCGGGCGTTGAGCTCCAGCAGCAGAGGGCCTTTTTCGCTGTCCAGCACCATGTCGGTACCAAGATAACCAAGTTCACACATTTCATAGGCGCTGGAAGCGGTGGTGAGCAAGGTATCCCAGTTGGGCACCTTAATGTCCATCAGGCGCTTGCCGGTGTCAGGGTGAAACTCAATGGGCTCATTAAACTGTACCGCTCTGAGGCCTTTACCTGTAGCAATATCGATTCCGACACCCACGGCACCCTGGTGCAGGTTGGCCTTGCCATCCGATGCGGCGGTGGACAGGCGCAGCATGCCCATCACAGGGTACCCCTTGAACACAATCAACCGGATATCCGGTACCCCTTCATAGCTGTAGCCATCGAAAACAGGGTCAAACTGGATAAGCCCCTCTACAATGGCGACATCGGGTTTGCCACCAAGGGAGAAGAGGCCACTCAAGATATTGGATACATGGCGGTCTATTTCGCTGGGGGTGACCTCATTGCCACTGGGTTTGTAGTAGCGACCGTTTTCAACCTTGGTGATCACCAAAATCCCTTTGCCACCGGAACCTTTGGCGGGTTTAATCACAAAGCCGCTGCGTCCCTGTACCATTTCCGGGATATCGGCGATTTCGTGCTGCTCCTGCACCACACCAATCAAGTCGGGTACGGCAATATCGTTGGCCAGGGCAAGCTGCTTGGTGGTGAGCTTGTCGTCCACCCGCTGGTAGTACTTTCGCGGGTTATAGCGACCAATAAAGTCGATGTTGCGTTTATTCATGTTGAGCACGCCGGCGCGGCGCAGCTCCCAAGGCCAGGCAAATTTCATTTTATTCTCCTGCCAGGGGTTTGAAGCGCTTGAGTTCGAGCAGGCGATAGCCTGTGTACTGGCCCATCAGCATCACCAGCGCCAGGATCACCAGGTGGATACCGAGGAAGTTGAACACCCAGTGTTGCACCCAGCTCGCGCTCATGGCGAGATAGGCCAGGGTCGCGACCAAAAGGCTGCCGCCGCCCTGAAGCACGACTTCTTTGGCGCCTTCCTCTTCCCACAGGATAGACATACGCTCAATGGTCCAGGCGAGGATGATCATCGGGAAAAA
The DNA here is from genome assembly GCF_019457455.1 of Shewanella sp. FJAT-52076. Lineage (NCBI taxonomy): Bacteria > Pseudomonadati > Pseudomonadota > Gammaproteobacteria > Alteromonadales > Shewanellaceae > Shewanella > Shewanella sp. FJAT-52076. Next base: position 2,214,211 of record NZ_CP080415.1, on the reverse strand, counting down.
GGTAATGGTCAGGCCTTCGCTGAGGCCAAACTTGTAGGACAGCAGGGTAAAGATACCTATGATGCCAATCACCACTATGATGACCGCCGATATTCGTGAAATCAGCAGCAGGTTAAGGTGCGACAGATAAGAGCGGATCATCAGGCCACAGGCCACAATCAGCAGGAATCCAACCAGGCCGGTGAGCAGGGTGGTTTGAATAAAAGCCAGTGCAATTAACACCGGCATAAAGGTGCCAGAGGTTTTAATGCCGATTATCACCCGCAAAAACACGACCATCAGCACGCCGATGGGGATAAGCAAAATCCCTTTGAACAAGCTCTGCTCTTCCAGCGGTAATTGGTAGAGTGAAAAGTCCAGTCCCTGAGTGGTTTCCATCATGTCGATAGAAGTGGCAAGGGCGGGGCGGGTTTCCATCAGCATGGAAAAGCTTACCTGGGAATTGCTGCCGCCAATCACATCCAGTACCGACTTGCCCTGACGTTCCCACAGCAGCAAATTGTCGGGACGACCTTCTTTACCTGTGGTGGCATCAAAGAGGTACCACTCACCCTGGTCGTACACTTCCACAAAGGGGACCAGTTGCTGGCGGCGGCGCTGATCTTCCAGAAACAGGGCTGAGACTTCGCGGGCGGGAACGCCCTTGGCCGCCAGCAAGTTGATAAAGAGGCGGCTTGGGGTTTGGGCAGTCAGCAGAAGCGCGAGATTCTGGCTCTTTTCTGTCCCCACCAGGGTCACCAGTTGGCGGGCGTAGGAGAGGTTGGAGCCACTGCGCTCCCATGCCGCATCTATGACTTCCTGAGCGGCAGTCTGCTCTGTGGCGGCCCAGACAGGCGCTTCGGGCGCGGTTGGTTCCGTATCCTCAGCCAATCGAGAGATGCCGGTGGGAACCAAGGTGACCTTATAGTAGAGGTCCTGTTGCCCAAGCACTGCACGCTTGCTCCAAAGGGCGCGGCGGCCATCGGCATCATCCATGATGGACAGGCCAAAACCAGCCGACGTTGTGTGCTCAATCAGCACTTCAAAGGCGGGGTCCTGAGGTAAGGCGAGGGATACTTCGCTCTCGCCGCCCTGGCCGATAAAGCTGACCTTTGCATCTATCGCCCAGGTGTTGACCTGCTCACCCGGCAAGAAGGGGACCCTGTGCTCCACACCGCGATAAATACTGCTGGAGATCCCAAGGACAACCAATAAAAAAACGAAAATATAAAATGGCTTACGTGAGTGCATCTGCGCTCCTTTGCTCTTGAGATCTGTTACTTTCCGTGAATGAACTGCTGGCTGACATCCACAACAGCGATGTCTTTGATAAATTTACGGCCGAGCAGCAAGGGATAATCCAAATGGCTGCGGTCGGTGAGGTTCAGATCAGTTTCGGCGCTGTATTTGCCGATTTTGAGGTGGGCGTGAATAACGGGGCGGCGATCGTCGGCATCGCCTTCCTGTTTAATGCGCACAAAACGCACTACTTTTGACTCGAAGGTAGAGGCAGGTTTGGATTCGCCCTGTACCATCACATCGAAGCGCACCCACTGTTCGCCATCTCGCTCAAACAGGAGGATGTTGCGGGCATCCAGTGATGAGCTTTCAGCGCCTGTGTCTATGCGGGTATGAAAGCTGGCTTTAAGTTCGTCAATAAAGACTTTTTCCACTTCACCCAGCATGAACTTATCGCCAATGGCACTGGGTGGACACTCCAGCGGCACGGCAGTGGTGGGTGCCATTGGGCTGGCTTTCTTCAGTGAAGCAAGATTTTTATCCAGGGCGGCGATGGCGCTGTTCAGTTCAGAAAGTTGGGCTTGGGTATCCAAATTTCCCTTATCGATAACGGCCATCATACGCGCTTCACTGTTGTCGAGGCTGACTTTCAGCTCGTCGGCATTCACCGGGGCAGGACCTGCAACTTCGGGTTTGGAGGTAGTGCTGCAACCTGCACATAGGGCGATAATGGCGACAGCCAGGGTATGTTTGAACATAGTCTTTGCTTCCCTTTCGTTAGCGGTTCTTGTCTCAGTCTGCATCCTGTGGACTGCGGTTCTTTACCGCGATGAAGGTAGCCCGTTTGGGTGCCGGATAACCTTCTACTGTGAGGTTGATGTCCTTGGGATCCAGATAATCCACAAGCGATTCGTTTTGCATCCATGGGGTACTGCGCTGCTCCGCAAGGGAGGTCACATCCACATTCACACAGCGCACATCGGTAAAATCACATTTCTCAAGCCACAGCTTAAGTGCATCAATTGATGGTAAAAACCATACATTATTCATCTTGCCATATCTATCTTGCGGCACCAGAACCGTGTCTTTATCGCCATCTACCACCAAGGTTTCCAACACAAGTTCACCACCCATTCGCAATTGATCCCTAAGTTGTAACAAGTGATCGATGGGGGAACGTCTGTGATAGAGCACGCCCATGGAGAACACAGTATCGAAGGCATCCAGTGGCGGCAGCTCCTCTATGCCCAGAGGCAAGAGGTGTACTGGCAGCTCGGTATCTATCAGGCGCTTAATGGCTTCAAATTGGCACAGAAACAGTGCCGATGGGTCTATGCCTACCACCCGTTTGGCTCCCGCCCCCAGCATGCGCCACATGTGATAGCCACTGCCACAACCCACGTCCAGTACAGTGCGATTGGTCAGAGGGCTGATATGGGGAGCAACCCTGTCCCATTTCCAGTCGCTGCGCCACTCGGTATCGATGTGAATGCCATGCACATGGAAGGGGCCCTTGCGCCAGGGCTGTAAAATCCTGAGCAGGTTTTCCAGTTTCTCGGTTTGGCCGCTGTCGAGTTGCTGCCCGTCGCCAATGGTCACGCTGTCTTTCAAATCAAGGAATTCAGGGGCCGGATAGTGCAGCTTTGCCAGCACCTTTTCCCATTTGGGCAGGTTGCCGTGTTTATGCTGGCGTTGCCACTCACCCAGAATAGCGGGCAAAGACTCGAGCCAGTGTTGCAATTGAGTATCGGCGATTTGGCGATAAAAACTTGAGAAACTGATCACTTGATAGCCACCATAGAGGCAAAATTAAAACATTGGAACCAAAGGTCCGCCTGGATGAAACCGGCTTGGTTCAGTCGGGTTTTGTGCTGTTCCAGTGTGTCGGGGATAAGCACATTCTCAATGGCGCTGCGTTTTTGACTGATTTCCAGCTCGCTGTAACCATTTGCCCGTTTGAAATCGAGGTGCAGCGAGTCCAGTAATGCCTGGATATCGCCGCCTTCAAATTTGAGCTTTTCAGACAGCACCAGGATACCGCCGGGGTTCAATCCCTGATAGATGCGTGCCAGCAGAGTGTCTCTGTCGTTTGGCGGCAAAAACTGCAGGGTAAAGTTAAGCACCACCAGAGAGGCGTTTTCAAATGTTTGATTGCGGATATCAGCCAGCTGAAAGAAGACTTTGGTGTCACTCACGTAAGCGGAGAGGTTTTCTTCAGCCCGCATCAACATAGGTTCGCTGTTATCGATGGCAAAAATGTGGGCGTTGCGACCTTCGATTTTGCGGCGGATGGCAAGGGTCGCCGCTCCCAGAGAACAGCCCAGATCATAAACATTGGAGCCTGGCGTGACGCAGCGGTCAGCAATTTCACCAATAGTGTTAATGATTTGCGTGTAACCGGGCACTGAGCGGCGGATCATGTCGCCAAATACTCCGGCAACGCGACTGTCAAACTGGAAGTTACCCTGGTGCTCGCCTGGCTCGGCGAACAGTGTGTCCTGTTGATTGGTCATGGGAATCTTATCTCACAATATAGCCTTGTATTTTAACGAAACGCTTTTCTGACCAGCAAGGGCGCACTGGCTATTTCGTGGAAATTTATGTCTAATATATCGTTAAGTAACATTCCCTTTACGCCTTTTTGACCTTTTGGGTGTGCCCTTTGAAGCTTATTCTGCGACTGTTTTTTTTCCTCAGCCTCCTGATACCTTCCGTGCTCCATGCCAGTGAAAAGCCTTTGGTGCTGGTGATGGGAGAAGACAGCTATCCATTTCAGTTCCTCGATGATGATGGCGAACCACAGGGATTATTGGTGGAGTTGTGGAAAGAGTGGTCGAGGGTTAATCGTCGCCCGGTGGTATTTGTCGGCAGGGTGTGGCGCGATTCGGTTGCGCAGTTGGAAGAAGGGCGCGCCGATGTTCATTTGGGGATGGCGATCAATCCTGAGCGCGAAGCCAAGTTTGCTTTTGCAAACGCCATTTCGGATGTCAACACCTACGTCTACCTGCATAAACAATTGCAGGGGCGTACAAAACTTGAAGAACTTCAACCCTTCCAAATAGGCATAGTGCAGGGCTCCACCTTTGAGCAGGAGCTCAGCCGCCGCCAGCCAGGTCTGGTGTTTCGCTATTTCCCGACCCGCGATACCCTGCTTGAAGCCGCATACCGGGGAGAGCTTGTCGCGTTTGCCGGGATGGAAGGGTATATGCGCGATCAGGCGTTGCAGCAGAAACTCGCGGCTGAGTTTCCCATTAATACCCGGGTATTGGTGCGCGAGACCAAACTTCATCCTGCGGTCAGGCAGGGCAAAAATGCGCTTATCCGGGAGATAAACGAAGGCTTTGCCAATGTTGCCGACGATTTTGTTCGCAAGCTCGAGCGTCGCTGGCTGGGGTATCAGCGTCAGCAAAGTGGTCTTGCTATCGCCATGCAACTGGGGGTTGAGCCCTTTGTCGACCTGGGTGGCGATGGTCAGCCCCACGGGCTTTACGTTGATATCTGGCGGCTGTGGTCAGAAAAAACCGGCATCCCCATTAACTTTATCCCCGGCGATATGAACGGCAGTCTTGAGGACGTACGTTCGGGGCGTGCCGATGTGCATATCGGCTATCCGGAAAGTGAGGATATGAATACCGGGCTATACCGCGCCTGGCATATGTACACTATCAAGAGTCGGTTGTTTTTGTATGGCGATCAAAGTCATGAGCTGGACGCCCTAAAGGGCAAACGTCTGGGTGTATTTCCAACAGCACCTTATGTGGCAGAGCTTAAGGCCGCCTTACCCGATACCCAAATCCGTTTCTATCAGGGCATGGACGAAATGCTCACCGCTGTGCATCAGGGAGATATTGTCGGGTTTGTGGCGGCCGCCGCCTGGACCCAACATTACTTGTTGCTCAATCGCAGCTGGTCTGAATTCCACCAGGTGCCTTCCCTTGAGTTTGATACCGAAATCTATGCCCTGATCCGTCAGGGAGATCAGGGGCTTGCCAATCGAATTGCCTCGGGATTTAACATGATTGATTGGAAAGAGCTGGCAGACATCGAACAAAAATGGATGCTCAACAGCCGCGATCATGTGTTTTTGAAAAACAAGGAACATATAGAGCTAACAGACAATCAACGGCGTTATCTGGATGGGCTTGGTACCCTGCGCATGGGGTTTCTTGAAAACTGGGGGCCGATGGAGTTTGTCGATGAGCAGGGTAACTTTGCCGGTGTTAACTCCGACATTGCCCAGATGATGGAAACCATGCTCGGCATCGAAATCCAATCCGTGCCATTCAAGGAATGGAGCGATCTGATAAGCGCCCTTGCGAAAGGCAACATAGATATCGCGGGCAGCGTGGCAAAAACCGCCGAGCGGGAAGGGCAACTGGGATATTCAGACCCTTACTGGCCCTCTGCGTGGGCACTGGTGAGCCCTCTGGAAAGCGTGACCGTATTCAACCTTGAACAGCTGGAAGGTCAACGTTTGGCGGTAGTCGAGGGGTATCAGATTATCAGCCGTTTGATGGCTGAATACCCCGGCATCAAGTTGGTATTGGTGCCCGACAGTCAATCGGGGCTGCAAACGGTTGCATCCGGTAAGGCCGATGTGTTCCTTGAAAAGGTGGTGACAGTCGCAAGCCAATTGGGCGCAGGTCAGTATCAGCAACTGAAAATGTCGCTGCTGGCAGATTTTGCGGACCAGAAAAGCCACATAGCGGTGTCAGCGAAACACACGGAACTTCTGCCTTTTATCAATCGGGTCATTGCCAGGCTCGACAAAGCCAGGGTGCAGGAAATCTACAGTCGCTGGATGGATATTAAGCTCGACACTGGCCTGGTCCGTTATCAGCGCTATATGAAGGGCGTGGCGGTTGCCTTGGCACTGCTGACCCTGCTGGTGCTGGTGATTACCGTAATTAATAGGCGCCTTAAAAGCGAAATCCAGGCCAGAAAAGAGGCCGAGTCCCGTATTGCCCATCTGGCGAGCCACGACCCGCTAACCGGCTTGCCAAACCGTATGCTGCTGGACGACCGCCTTAAACAGGCAACCTTGTTCCATTGCCGTGAGCAGAGTAAATTTGCGCTGCTGTTTGTGGATCTCGATGGCTTTAAAGAAATCAATGACACCGAGGGGCATGTCACAGGGGATGCGGTGCTGGTTAAGGTGGCTAACTTGCTGGACGAAGCTGTCAGAAAGTCCGACACAGTGGCACGGTTTGGCGGCGATGAGTTTGTGGTGATGCTCAACAAAATTCACGATCTCGACAGTGTCTGTCAGGTGGCTGAAACCCTGATTGCCCGCATTGGCGAGCCATTGAATATCGGCAAAAAGACCCTCAAGCTGTCGGCCAGTATCGGTATTGCCATTTTCCCGTCCGACAGCGACAACCCCATAGGCCTGATGCAAAAAGCCGATAAAATGATGTATTTCGCCAAACAGGCGGGAGGTAATGGTTATCGCAGTGCCTGAGAGTGTCTTTTTTTTGCGCACTCGTCGCATTTTGCTGGCCTGGGCCTCTGGTCAATGGCAAAAACTTGCTGGATACTTCACCGACCAAAAGTGAAGTGCTTTGGCTCAGGGCATTCTTTCTCTATAATGCCCAGTCACAATTTTCAATCAGATTTCCGCCGCACCGGTGCAGGAAAAAGGATAACTCTCAATGCGCAGTCATTATTGTGGAGACGTTAATAAGTCTCACGTCGGACAAGAAGTCACCCTCGTTGGCTGGGTAAACCGCAGCCGCGATTTGGGGGGTGTGATCTTTTTGGATCTTCGCGACCGCGAAGGTTTGGTTCAGGTGGTTTACGACCCCGATCTGCCAGACGTGTTTGACGTAGCCAGCAGCCTGCGTGCGGAGTTCTGTGTTCAGGTTAAAGGTGTAGTACGCCCACGTCCTGACAGCCAGGTGAACAGCCAGATGAAAACCGGTGAAATTGAGGTGCTGGGCAAGGCGCTCACCATCATCAACGCCGCCGACCCACTGCCACTGAGCCTGGATAACCACCAGAACAACAGCGAAGAAGCCCGTCTTAAGTACCGGTATCTGGATCTGCGCCGTCCCGAGATGGCCCAGCGTCTGATTTTCCGCGCCAAGGTGACCAGCTTTGTGCGTCGCTTTATGGATGGCAACGGCTTCCTCGATATCGAAACTCCCATCCTGACCAAGGCCACCCCGGAAGGTGCCCGCGACTATCTGGTACCAAGCCGTACCTATAAGGGTCAGTTCTTCGCGCTGCCACAGTCGCCACAGCTGTTCAAACAGCTGCTGATGATGTCCGGTTTCGATCGTTACTATCAAATCGTGAAGTGTTTCCGCGACGAAGACCTGCGCGCCGACCGTCAGCCTGAATTCACTCAAATCGATATCGAAACCTCGTTCATGAGCTCTGATCAGGTGATGGAAACTACCGAGCGTATGATCCGTAACCTGTTCCTCGAGCTGATGAACGTGGATCTGGGCGAATTCCCGAAAATGACCTGGGACGAAGCCATGCGCCGCTTTGGCTCCGACAAGCCGGATCTGCGTAACCCGCTGGAACTGGTTGATGTAGCCGATCTGCTTAAAGCCGTTGAGTTTGCCGTATTCTCCGGCCCAGCCAACGACGAAGAAGGCCGCGTTGCTGCGCTGCGTATTCCCGGCGGCGCCGAGCTGTCACGCAAGCAAATCGACGACTACACCAAGTTTGTGGGTATCTACGGTGCCCGCGGTCTGGCCTGGATGAAGGTCAACAACCTGGCGGCTGGCCTTGAAGGCATTCAGTCACCTGTGGCCAAGTTCCTGAATGAAGACATCATCAAGGAAATCATTGCCCGTACCGGCGCCGGTGATGGCGATATCATCTTCTTCGGTGCCGATAAGGCTAACGTGGTTGCTGAGTCCATGGGTGCCCTGCGTCTGAAAGCCGGTGAAGACTTCAAACTGCTCCAGGGCGAGTGGCGCCCACTGTGGGTGGTTGACTTCCCGATGTTCGAGAAGGCCGATGGCCGTTTCTACGCGGTTCATCACCCATTCACTGCACCACGGGGTGTCACTGCAGCCGAGCTTGAAGCCAACCCTGGCAAGGCCGTGTCCGATGCCTACGACATGGTACTTAACGGCGTTGAACTGGGCGGCGGCTCTGTGCGTATCCACAATGGCGACATGCAGTCTACCGTGTTCCGCATCCTTGGCATCGAAGACGAAGAAGCCAAAGAGAAATTCGGCTTCCTGCTGGACGCACTGCGTTTCGGTACGCCACCACATGCGGGTCTGGCCTTTGGTCTTGACCGTCTGGTGATGCTGATGACCGGCGCCAGTTCCATCCGTGACGTGATGGCCTTCCCCAAGACCACCACGGCGGCTTGTCCGCTCACCAATGCGCCGGGACATGCCAACCCCGACCAACTGGTGGAACTGGGCATTGCGGTTCTGCCGAAAGAGCCGAAACAAGACTGATAGAGTCACAAACAAACCGGGGCGCATGCCTCGGTCTGTTTTTACGGCCACTGCATTTTTCCCAGGCGCTGTTTTTCGTTAGTCTGGACAGTGGTCATCTATCCGCATTTCAAGGAGATTTCTATGGCAGGTCACAGCAAGTGGGCCAACATCCGACACCGTAAAGCCGCCCAGGATGCCAAGCGCGGCAAACTCTTTACCAAACTCATTCGCGAGCTGGTTGTCTCCGCCCGTGAGGGTGGTTCAGATGCCGATGCCAACCCCCGTCTGCGTGCCGCCATTGACAAAGCACTGTCTGCCAATATGACCCGTGACACTGTGGAGCGCGCGGTTAAACGCGGCTCGGGTGAGCTTGATGGCGACAATCTGGAAACCCTCATCTACGAAGGCTACGGCCCCGGCGGCACTGCCGTGATGGTTGAGTGCATGACGGATAACCGTAACCGTGCGGTGACCGGAGTGCGCAATGCCTTCAATAAGTCCGGTGGCAACCTGGGTACAGACGGCTCGGTGGCCTACCTCTTTACCAAGCGCGGGGTGATAAGTTTCGAGCCCGGCACCGATGAAGACGCCATTATGGAGGCTGCGCTCGAGGGGGGCGCCGACGATGTGGTCATCAATGATGATGGCAGTGCCGATGTGTACACCACGCCTGAGGACTTTGGCGCAGTGAAAGACGCCCTCGATGGCGCCGGTTTTACCTCGGTGAACGCCGAAGTGACCATGGTGCCATCCACCCGGGCTGTGCTTGATGCCGAAACTGCGCCCAAATTCCTGCGGCTTATCGATCAGCTTGAAGATCATGATGATGTGCAGGAGGTTTACCATAACGCCGACATCCCCGATGAGGTGATGGAGACGCTGGAATAATCCATGGCCATTATTTTAGGGGTCGACCCGGGCTCACGCATCACAGGTTATGGGGTTATCCAGTGTCAGGGCAGGCATCAGCTCTATCTTGGCAGCGGTTGCATCCGTACTTCATCGGACGACTTGCCCGACAGGCTTAAGCAGATTTTTGATGGTCTGCAGGAAATTATCCGTCAGTACCAGCCGAGCCAGTTCGCCATCGAGCGGGTCTTTATGGCCAAAAATGCCGACTCGGCATTGAAGCTCGGCCAGGCGAGGGGCGCCGCCATTGTGGCGGCCACAGTGGCAGGCTTACCGGTGGCCGAATACAGCGCCACCCAGATTAAAAATGCCGTCGTGGGCACAGGCCGGGCACAAAAGGCCCAGGTGCAGCACATGGTGCAGCAGATGCTGAAACTCCCCGCAGCGCCCCAGGCCGACGCGGCAGATGCACTGGCGGTTGCCATGTGTCATTATCACACCCATCAAAGTCTGGTGGCCCTCGGTGGGCGCGCCAGTGTCAGAACATACGGAAGATACAGATGATAGGTCGTTTAAAGGGCATTTTGGTTGAGAAACACGCCCCAGAGGTATTGATAGATGTGGGCGGTGTTGGCTATGAGCTGCAAATGCCGCTGACCTCCTTTTACGAGCTGCCACTGCCAGGCGCCGAGGTCATTGTTTATACCCATTTTGTGGTCCGCGAAGATGCCCAGCTGCTGTATGGTTTTATCCATAAGGAAGAGCGCTCTCTGTTTCGTTTGCTGATCAAGGCCAATGGTGTTGGCCCCAAGCTCGCGCTCACCATTTTGTCGGGCATGACCGCCAAGGAATTTATCGGCTGCCTGGAGCGTGACGATATCGCGACCCTGATTAAGTTGCCCGGTGTCGGCAAAAAGACCGCCGAGCGTCTGCTGGTTGAGATGCGCGACAAACTCAAGAGCCTGATGGAGGCCTCCATGGGCGCCGAGCGCGAGTTTGTGCTCAAGAGCAACTTCACCCCGGCGCCTGTGGCCGCTACTGTGGAAGAAGATGCCATTGCCGCACTGCTGTCCCTCGGCTATAAGCCTCAGCAGGCCAGCAAGGCCGTATCCAGTGCCTTCCAGGAGGGCATGGATCCCGAGCAGCTTATCAAGGCTGCACTCAAGTCCATGCTCTAAGGTGAAAGGGGAATACCATGATTGAGGCCGACCGGCTTATTCAGCCCCAGGATCTGGGTCAGGAAGATGTGATTGACCGCGCCATGCGGCCAAAATTGCTCGATGAATACACGGGGCAGGATGACACCCGCGCCCAGCTTAAAGTCTTTATTGAAGCGGCCAAAAAGCGCGGTGAAGCACTGGATCATATGCTGATCTACGGCCCACCGGGCCTGGGTAAAACCACTCTGGCCAATATCGTTGCCAACGAAATGGGGGTGAACATCAAGTCCACCTCCGGGCCTGTGCTGGAAAAGGCAGGTGATTTGGCGGCGCTGCTCACCAATCTTGAAGAAGGTGACGTGCTCTTTATCGATGAAATCCACCGCTTAAGCCCTGTGGTGGAGGAAATCCTCTATCCGGCGATGGAAGACTATCAGCTGGATATCATGATAGGTGAGGGGCCTGCAGCACGCTCCATCAAGCTGGATTTGCCGCCATTTACGTTGGTGGGCGCCACGACCCGTGCAGGCTCGCTGACCTCACCGCTGCGGGCCCGTTTTGGCATTCCGCTGCGGCTTGAGTTTTACAATGTCCGCGACCTGTCATCCATTGTTGCCCGCTCGGCCAAGGTGATGGATGTGCCCATGGATGAAGGCGGCGCCGAAGAAATTGCCCGCCGCAGTCGCGGTACGCCCCGTATCGCCAACCGGCTGCTGCGCCGGGTGCGCGACTTTGCCGAAGTGAAACACGATGGCGCCATCAGCCGCGCCGTTGCCCAGTCTGCGCTGGATTTGCTCGATGTCGACAGCGAAGGCTTCGATTACATGGACCGTAAGTTGCTGCTCGCCATCATCGATAAGTTTATGGGTGGACCAGTGGGGCTGGATAACCTCGCCGCCGCCATCGGTGAAGAGCGCGAAACCATCGAAGATGTGTTGGAGCCGTTTCTTATTCAGCAGGGCTTTGTACAGCGCACACCCCGGGGACGTATTGCTACAGCCCGAGCCTACAGCCATTTTGACCTCATCAAACCGGACTGACTAAATCAGCTCAAACACTGCGTAAAAAAGAGACCTCAGGGTCTCTTTTTTTATGGGACAAGGGTTTATGTCCTTCGCTATTCATTAACAGAGTCTGTTAATTTCGTTATCAAAGCGGCCTTATGGACGAATTTAAGCGATATGAGTCACAGAAAAAGTGTGATAGAGATCACATTTATTGCTCTTTGCATTGTTAACGGGCTGCTGGCCGGTTTGCTGATGACATGAGCGCTTGTGACAGACTGTAACTGCATATTTGAATAAATATTCAGTAATAAACAAAAATAGAACATTGCAGCATACAAAATGGAAAACAGAAATGAACATAAGTGTTTCATTGGAAATGAAATGTTAAGAGTTTGAGGGTTTGACGATTCTCTGCTGCTTGGCGAGTATCGGGTCTGCGCCAAATTCAAAATCTTACAGGCGCAGTCAAAATAAGCAGGGAGTTAAATCATGTTAAAAACCACGAGAATCGCCTGGGCGGTCAATTGCGTTCTGTTGGCCACCAGTGCTTCTGCTGTCGTGTCCAGCCAGGCGTTTGCTGAAGAAGCTCAAGCCAAAGACGTAGAGCGTATTGCAGTAACAGGTTCACGTATCCAGCGCCAGGATATGGAAACTGCTTCTCCTGTCACAGTGATCAGCGCCGATGCCATTCGCGCTGAAGGCTTTACCTCTGTTGACCAAATGCTGCAGGCTCAAACCTCCATGGCGGGTGCCGCCGTGGGTTCAAGCACCAACAACGGTGCAGACGGCGTAGCGCAGGTAGACCTGCGTGGTATGGGCGCCGAGCGTACTCTGGTACTGCTGAACGGTCGCCGCATGGTGAACTCAGGTTCAGGCGCAGACAGCGCGGTAGATTTGAACTCCATCCCGGTTGCCATGATTGCCCGTGTAGAAATCCTGAAAGACGGCGCATCTGCTGTATATGGCTCTGACGCCATCGCCGGTGTGGTGAACATCATCACCAAGAAAGATTTTGAAGGCTTCCAGTTCGATTTCAACGGCAGTGGCACCGACAAGGGTGACGGCGAAAGCGGCGAATTGAGCATGCTCTACGGTTTCAATACCGACAACGGTGGCAACTACACCTTTGGTGCGGCTTACTCTGAGCGCCGTGGTGTTATCCAGGCTGATCGTGACTGGACCGAGCCAGGTTACAGCTCATTCATCCCTACCGGCTCTCTGGAAGGTATGGTGAAAGACGCCAATGGTAAATGGGTTGACCGTAACACAGGTTATGACTACACCCAGGACAGCTGGTATCAGACTCCAAGCAAGCGTTACAGCCTGTTTGCCAACATGACTCAGGAAGTCGGTGACGATATGCTGCTGACCGGTGACATCCTGTACACCAAGCGTAAATCTGATCAGCAAATGGCGGCTCAGCCAGCTGACATCATGCTGGGCGTATGCGGTGAAGATGGTGTTGATTTGGCCCGTTGCATCACGCTGGATGCAGACATGTTGGCCGCCGGTATCGGTCCTGATGATACTGGCCGTGTAAACTACCGTCGCCGTACCACCGATGTGGGTCCACGTATCTACAATCAGGATACCGACACCCTGCGCGCCTCTCTGGGCCTGCAAGGTTCGCTGGACATCAACACCGGCATGACCTGGGACCTGTCTTACACCTATGGTAAGAACAAGGCCGAGACCTGGGTCGAAAACTCAATCAATGCCGTGAAGATGGAAAACTCCGTCTACAACAACCTGGACACCTGGCTTAACGGCCAACCTCTGACTCAAGACATCATCAACGACATCGGTTTCACTGAGCGTAACGATGGTGGTAACGAGCAGCATGTGGTTGCCGGTGTACTGAGCGGTGAACTGTTTGACCTGAGTGCTGGTCCGGTTGGTTTCGCCATCGGTGCTGAGTACCGTTACGACAGCGGCTACTACAATCCCGATCCTGTGATTGTGGCCGGTGAGGGTACAGCGGCTCAGCAAGACCCAACTGATGGTAACTACGACGTATTCTCCATCTATCAGGAAGTCAGCGTGCCTTTCACCGAGAAACTGACCGGTGAATTCGCCCTGCGTTTCGATGACTACTCTACCTTCGGTAAAGCCTCTACCTGGAAAGTGGGTCTGACCTATGAAGCCACTGATGACCTGATGCTGCGTACCGTAGCTGCCACCGGTTTCCGTGCGCCTAACGTAGCCGAGCTGTACGGTGGTAACACAGGTTCTTACGATTACCTGGACGACCCATGGGGTAACGAGCAGGATCCACAAATTCTGGTGAACTACACCTCAGATCCCGATCTGAAGCCAGAAGAGTCTGAGTCTTACACTGCCGGTCTGGTGTACTCTCCAAACTACATCGACGGTCTGTCTCTGACACTGGACTACTGGCGTTTCCGCGTGACCAACGCCATTACCCGTCTGGATGCACAGAAGGGTCTGGATGACTGTCATGCCGGTATTCTGAGCGCCTGTGAAACCTTCAAGATCACCGCTGAGGGCGATCTGTCGAACTTCACCAACCCGCTGACCAACGTGGGTAGCCAGAACACCAGTGGTATCGACTTCAACCTGGCCTACAACTTCGAAGCCCTGAATCTGGATTGGAAGATCAACAACGATCTGACCTATCTGCTGGAGTTCGAACAGGACAACGTTGCTTACGAAGGCACCAGCGATGGTAACTTCGGTGGTTATGCCAAGGTGCGTAACAACTTCAGCATCCAGGCCGGCCAGGCCGACTGGAGTCTGATGTACTACAACCGTTTCATCGGCGAAACCGAATGGCTGGGCGACCGCAATGAGACTGTAGACTCAGTGCTGTATCACAACGTGGTTGCAACTTACTTCATCAACGACGATGTGACCGTATCTCTGGGCGTGAAGAACCTCACCGATGAAGAGCCATCCTACGTGCCAAACGGCAGCGACGGCGGCACCATCCCTGAAGTATTTGACACCATCGGTCGTCAAATCTACGGTGGTCTGACGATGAAGTTCTGATAACCATCAGACACTGAATAAGCAGAAACAAAAAAGCGCCCCATGGGCGCTTTTTTATTGAGGGAACGAGAGCCTGAGTCAGTATGCCTCGCCCCGGTAAAAATCAGCCAAGGCCTTGCATGGCCGATTTCATCTGGATGAGCTCAATCTTGTAACCATCGGGGTCTTCCACGAAAGCGATTTCGGTGGTGCCACCGGCAACAGGACCCGGCGCGCGGGTCACTTTACCGCCGGCCCTGGCGATGTCTTCGCAGGCCTTGTAAATATCTGCTTTACCGATGGCGATATGGCCAAAACCTGTGCCCAGATCGTATTTATCGGTATCCCAGTTCCAGGTGAGTTCAATCACGGCTGCGCCCTTGGCTTCTTCGCCATAGCCCACAAAAGCCAGCGAATAACGATACTCAGGATTTTCTGAGGTGCGCAGCAGCTTCATGCCCAGCACTTCTGTGTAGAAGGCGATGGATTTTTCAAGATTGGCAACCCGGACCATGGTATGAAGAATTTGAGACATTTGGGGTTCCTTTAACGGCATTAAGATGGCGGCCAGTATAGCAAAAACGTACTGCATACAGGGAACAAAAGGAGAAATCTGAAGCAACTCACAGTTTGACAGTGTGGTGTTGGCTAAAGCCACAATGGCATCGGATAATGCCGTATAAGTTCACCAAAGGAGAAGAAGATGAAAACTGAACTGAAAATGGCTGTGGGCACTGTAGCTGTGATTGGATTGTTCTTCGCTGCATTTGCAACCTCCATGTTTTAAGCCGATTTATACGAAAAACGCCGCAACTGGTAACAGTTTGCGGCGTTTTTCATTTCAGGTTCCCAGCTTACTCGTCTGGGTAAACCTTGTCCTTGAATTCGCACAGATCTTCGATGATGCAGCTGCCACAGCGAGGTTTGCGGGCAAGGCAGGTGTAGCGTCCATGCAGAATAAACCAGTGGTGTACGTCCACTTTAAATTCCGCCGGCACCACCTTGAGCATCCGCTCCTCTACCTCAACCACGTTCTTGCCGGGTGCAAACCTGGTGCGGTTTGCCATACGGAAGATATGGGTGTCCACGGCAATGGTAGGCCAGCCAAAGGCGGTGTTAAGCACCACGTTGGCGGTCTTTCTGCCCACACCGGGCAGGGCTTCCAGCGCTTCACGGTCTTCAGGCACTTCGCCGCCGTGTTTATCCAGCAGAATTTGCGACAGCTTCACCACGTTGATGGCTTTGTTATTAAAAAGCCCGATGGTTTTGATGTACTCCTTGAGCCCCTCGACACCAAGGTCAACTATGGCTTGTGGGGTATTGGCCACTGGAAACAGCTTATCGGTGGCCTTGTTCACACTGACATCGGTGGCCTGCGCCGACAGGGTGACAGCCACAAGCAATTCAAAGGGGGAGGAAAAATTAAGCTCAGTCTCTGGCTTCGGGTTATTGGCTCTAAGCCGGGTTAAAATTTCCACTCGCTTTTGGTTATTCACGGTATCTCTTACCTTACTCAGTCTGCCTTATTCAGCCTACTTTGGTTATCCTGGCTCGGGTGATGGCGGGCGCTGCTTCGGGCGCTGGCTTCTTCGCTTCCAGGCGCTTATCGATAACATTTTTAGCGGCAATCAAGAGTCCCATAGCGATAAAGGCGCCGGGGGGCAGCATTGCCAGCAAGAAGCTGTTATCCACCTGCCACAGCTCAATACGAAGAGAGGCAGCCCAGTCGCCAAGCAGTTGGTCGGCGCCATCAAACAGGGTGCCCTGACCGAGGAATTCCCGCAACGCGCCCAGCACGGCAAGCACGGCGGTAAAGCCTACCCCCATCATCAGACCATCGAAGGCGGCGGCGCCCACGCTGTTGCGGGATGCGAAGGCTTCGGCGCGGCCTATGATTACGCAGTTAGTCACAATGAGTGGCAGAAATATCCCCAGCGACAGGTAAAGGCCGTAGGCATAGGCGTTGATAACCAGCTGCACTACTGTCACCAGGGCGGCGATGATCATCACAAACACAGGAATGCGAATTTCCTTGGGGACAAATTCACGAACCAGGGATACGAGCACGTTGGAGCCAATCAACACGGCAACAGTGGCAAGACCAAGTCCAAGGGCGTTGGTCAGGGTAGCTGTGACCGCAAGGAGTGGGCAAAGCCCCAAAAGCTGCACCAGCCCCGGGTTATTTTTCCAAAGCCCTTGCCAGGCAATCTCTTTGTAGTTACTCATCTGCATTGGCTCCGTTATCACAGCCCAGAGGCCTGTTAAACCACTCGGCCTGATTGGCACTGACAAGGGTCAGGGTACGGCTGATGGCCTTGAGGTAGGCCCTGGGGGTAATGGTGGCACCGGTGAACTGGTCAAAGTCACCGCCATCCTTTTTCACCTTCCAGCGGTCACTTGTCTTATCAGAAAACACTTTGTCGTTAAATGACAGTACCCAGTTGGACTTGCGCAGCTCAATCTTATCGCCAAGCCCCGGCGTTTCCTGATGGGTAAGGGTACGGACACCAAGCACCTTGCCATTGAGGTCTACCCCTACAATAAGGCGAATATTGCCGTTATACCCATCAGGGGCAATGGTCTCTATGGCAAGCGCGACTGGCTCACTGGCATTGCTTGCCAGATAAACCGGCATCGGCTCGTCTGTGCCCAAAGCGTCGGCGTCATGGATCAGAATGCAGCTCATGCCAAGGTCGTTGTCATGAAGCTCATCGGGTACTATCTGGTGCAGTATACGGGTCAGCTCAAGACGTTGCTGCTCGGCAATCTTATCTTTTGTTGCCTCGTTCACCAGAGCGACCGCTGCAGTACAGATAAGCGCAAAACCACTTAAGAGGAGTCCGTTTTTGATGATGGATTTTTGCATCGCCAGGTCCTACAGGCTGCCACGATGGCCATAGGCCCGGGGCTTGATGTAATAGTCGATTAGCGGAGCGCAGAGGTTGGCCAGCAATACCGCAAACGCCACACCATCGGGGTAACCACCAAAGGTGCGGATCAGATAAATCAGTACCCCTATCATGGCGCCAAAGAGCAGCCGTCCTCGAGGACTGGTGGCGGCGGTCACAGGATCGGTGGCAATAAAAAAGGCTGCCAGCATGGTTGCGCCACTGAAGAGGTTAAACAGGGGGCTGGCGTGGGTGTCTGGCGATGCGCCAAAGCCAAAGAGGCTGCACACAAAGAGGGCGCCGATGAGCCCAGCGCTGATGTGCCAGCGAATGGTTTTGGTAACCAATAAAAACAGGCCGCCGCACAGATAAGCAAGATTCACCCAGAACCAGCCTTCACCGGTGCTGCCACCTCCGAAGATGGCTTTTTTCAGGCTTTCATCGGCGGTGAGCCCCATGGACAGATCGGTTTTCAAGGTGTCCAGTGGAGTCGCCATGGACACGCCATCAATCCCGAGCGCGAAGTCAGCTGCGCCCTGAGCTGAAAAAATGACTTCAATGGCATCCAGAATACCGGCGCTGCTTTGTGCCAGAGTGCTGGGGACGGCCCATGTCGTCATCAGTACCGGGAAAGATACGAGAAGCAGTACATAGGCAGCCATGGCAGGGTTAAAGAGGTTTTGCCCCAAACCGCCATAAAGCTGTTTCACCATCACGATGGCAAATACTGTGCCTATGACCACCAAATACCAGGGGGCGAGCGGCGGAATGGCCACACCAATCAAGAGCGCGGTAAGCACAGCACTCTGATCCATCAGGGTAGGCGATATCGGGCGGTTTCTGAGCTTAAGCACCAGGGCTTCGGCGGCCAGAGCCGTCGCAATGGCAAGACACACCTGAATAAAGGTGCCCCAGCCAAAGAAATAACATTGAACAGCGAGTCCCGGCAGGGCAGCGAGAATGACGCGCTGCATCACGGCCGAGGTCTGGCTGTCTTTGCGCACATGGGGTGAGGATGCAATCTTAAACGCCATGATTATTCATGCTCCTTGGCGGCTTTTTTGGCCTTGGCTTTGGCGACGGCCGCAGCAATACGGGCTTTTTTAAGCGCATCGGCATCTGTTGGTGGAACCTCTGAAATACCTGTATTTGAGCTGTCTTGGGTGTTATCACCTTGCTCTGATACTTGGCTTTCAACCGCCGAAGTGTCAGCGGCCTTATCGGTAAAGGGACTGCTCGCGAGCGCTTGGGCATCAGTCTCCAGTGCCAGGGGGGCAGCCGCTAGAGACTCTTCAGATTGAACGCTGCCAGTTTCTGCAGTTTCTGACTGTCTTCCTTCACGTTTCGCTGCTGCCTTCGCCTTGGCTTTTGCTACCGCAGCGGCCACTCTGGCGGCCTTGTCATCAGGTTTGTCGTCTAGCTTGTTCGCAAGAATACTTTCATCTGTTTGAGGGGAACTTGCCTCACTGCGACCCTTATCAGTTTCAGCGGCCATATCCTCTGGGGCTGTGCTCTGTGCAGCACTCGTCGCCAACTTCTTGGCTTTAGCTTTGGCAACGGTTGCAGCAACTCTGGCTGATTTGGTATCCATTGGGTCTGAGTCTGAGCCTGAGTCGGCTATTGAGCCTGAGTCGGCTACCGGGGCCACCTGCGCTGACGAAATTGACTCCGAAGCGGCATTTTCATCGGTAGTCCTGGCAGCCTTTTTGGCTTTCGCTTTGGCGATGGCCGCGGCTACAGCGGCACGCTTGGGATCCTGCTCCTTCGCGTCAGCCTCTGCATCCGCTAGCTGCACTTCAGACACCTTTACTTCTGGTGCCGGTTGGGAGGATTGGATGTTGCCTTCGGCGGTGTCTGCAGCGGCTGTATTGCTGTTTGCCGCCAGGGCCGCTTTTTTAGCCTTGGCGCGGGCAATCGCTGCGGCGACAGCGGCCTTTTTCGGATCTTCACTGCTTGCTGATTCGGGCGCTAACTCAGGCTTGGCCTGTGTTTTTACGTCGGCGTCAGCTTCCGTACTCCCGGTGTTACCAGCGGCCTTGGCGGCTTCCTGCTGGGCGGCCTTCTTTGCTTTGGCTCTTGCTATGGCGGCAGCGACACCGGCTTTAGGATCGGCGGCTGAAGCTGGCGTCCCCTCTGGCGAAGCAGCAGTTGGAGCAGCAGTTTGCTCCTGGGCGGCCTTTTTGGCTTGCACCCGGGCGAGGGCTGCGGCGATGGCGTCTTTTTCTCCACCGGCCATGGCCGCTTTACGTTTCTCTGCGGCCTCTTTTGCCTTGGCTTCCCGGGCCGCTTTTTCTTCTTCAAGGCGGGCAATGCGGGCTTCAAATCGCACCTTGGCGCGCTCAGCACTGGCTTTTTCTTCCGCCTGTTGGCGAATGGCGGCCTTAGCAACCCGATAATATTCTACCAAGGGGATGTCACTTGGGCAGACATAGCTGCAACATCCGCACTCGATACAGTCTTTGAGGTTATAGCTTTGTGCCTTGTCGTATTCTTCCGCTTTGGCGTGCCAAAAGAGTTGCTGTGGCAGCAATGATGCGGGGCAGGCAACGGCACATTCGCCGCAGCGAATACAGGGTTTCTCGGGCGGCATCTCGGTGATTTCGAGGCCGTTGGGCAACAGCAGACAGTTGCTGCCCTTCAAAATCGGGACCTGGGTATCGGCCAGGGTGTAACCCATCATAGGACCACCCATGATGATCTTTTGGGCCTGCGCTGCACGAAAATCACAGTGGTGGAGGACATCCTCTACCTTGCTGCCGATTAAAGCCCGGTAGTTTCCGGGTTTGGTTACCGCGTTGCCGGTGACGGTAACGACTCTTTCTATCAAAGGCTTTCCTTCGATGACGGCATCGCGGATTGCATACAGGGTACCCACGTTGTGCACCAGGATACCGAGCTGAGCTGGAATGGCGCCGGAGGGCACTTCCTGTCCGGTAACAATCTGAATGAGCTGCTTTTCACCGCCTGAAGGATATTTGGTCGGGATAACAGTGACCCTGACAAGTCCCGCCGGTAACTGGCTGCGATTGACGGCGGCCCGCATGGCTTCAGCGGCTTCGGGCTTGTTATCCTCGATGGCGATGATAATGCGTTTGGGCGCAAGGATACGGTGCACTATGCCAATACCCGCGATAATCCCATCGGCGTGTTCGCGCATCAGGCGATCGTCTGCGGTGATGTAGGGTTCACATTCAACACCGTTGACTATCACCAACTCTATTTCGCTGGCCGGACTTAATTTAATGTGGCTCGGAAACGCGGCGCCGCCCATACCGGCGATGCCGGCATCCTGAATTCTTTTGACCATTTGGGCCGGGGTCAACTCATCCAAAACTGCGCCTTGGAGTTCACACCATGTATCCTGGCCATCGGCTTCCAATACCAGCGTCAGTATGGGCAGGGCGGATGCATGGTTGCTCGGCCGTGACTCAATGGCTTTTACACTGCCTGAAGTGGGCGCATGTACCGGTAAATAGCCAAAGCCCTGACCCTGAGTCAACATTTGGCCTTTAAGAACGATATCACCCGCCTTTACGGCGAGAGTGGCCTGTTCACCAACCTGAGGCAAGGGAACCAGGTATTCATCAAACAGTGGCAATGTGGCAATGGCAGTGCCATTGGAGACGGATTTCATCTCGGGTGGATGAATACCACCTGGTGAACGCCACAGTGTACCTTTATCCAATTGTTCCAAAAGCGTCAGCACTGTTTATCCTCTTCGAGCTGCATCACGGGAATGGCACTCAGTTTCCAGTTCCAGGTCTTGATGTCCTGAGTGACAGGGAGCATGTCGATGCAATCGACGGGGCAGGGCTCGACACAGAGATCGCAGCCGGTGCAGTCCTGGGTAATGACGGTGTGCATCAGTTTACCGGCGCCGACGATGGCATCCACCGGACACGCCTGAATACACTTGGTACAACCGATACATTCATCTTCGCGAATGTAGGCAACCTTTTTGACTTGCTGCTCAGTTGTGGCAGACAGGGGCTGAGGTTCAACGCCCATCAGCTCAGCGATTTTTTCCATGGTGGCGGTGCCACCGGGGGGACATTTGTTGATTTGGTCACCGCCGGCAATGGCTTCAGCGTAGGGGCGGCAACCAGGATAGCCACACTGACCACACTGAGTTTGTGGCAGCAGGGACTCGACCTGATCCACCAGAGGGTCGCCTTCGACTCTGAATTTAACGGCAGCAAAGCCCAATATGGCACCAAATACCAATGCCAGCAGGCCCAGTAATACAACGGCTATCATGACTGCTGACATTATTTCACCAAACCGGTAAAGCCCATAAAGGCCAGTGACATCAGGCCGGCGGTGATCATGGCAATCGCGCCACCCCGAAAAGGCATCGGCACATCAGCTGCCGCCAGACGTTCACGCATGGCTGAGAAGAGGACGAGCACCAAAGAAAATCCCACCGCGGCGCCAAAGCCATAGATAGCTGATTCCAGAAAATCGTGCTGCTCGTTCACATTGAGCAGCGCGACACCGAGAACGGCGCAGTTGGTGGTGATAAGCGGCAGGTAAATACCCAGCGCACGGTGCAGACTGGCACTGGTTTTTTGCACCAGCATTTCGGTGAATTGCACCACAACGGCGATCACCAGAATAAAACTCATGGTGCGCAGATAGGTCAAATCAAAAGGCGCCAGCAGATACTGGTTCACCAGGAAACTGAGAACAGAGGCCAGGGTCAATACAAAGGTGGTCGCCATCGACATACCGATGGCAGACTCAAGCTTGCCTGACACCCCCATAAAGGGGCAAAGTCCGAGAAATTTTACCAAAACGAAGTTGTTGACCAGCACAGTACCGATCAACAACAGGAGATATTCACTCATCGCAAAAAAGCATTAGCGGTCGGTGCCGGGTATTATCGGCTTTTTGAGTCTCATTAACAACATATCAAATGCAGGGTTAACTCTGGCGGGCCAGTTTCTCGTCAAGCGAGTCTTTGCCGGCGGCAGGTTCTGGTTTGGCAATATAGAAACCTTGCAAACCATCCACCATAAGCTTCTCCAGCGTCAGCTTTTCTTCCTGACGTTCTACACCGCAGGCAATGACCCTGACACCGATACGTCTGGCGATATCTATCATCATGCGCACAAAAAACTTGTTATTGGCGTCTTGATCTATGGCTTCACTGTAGGTGGCGTCGAGCTTGATGTAGTCGGGTCTGACTTCCCGGAAAAACTTGAACGATGTAAAGCCCATGCCGAAACGCTCGATGGATACCCGGGTACCAACACTGTGGATTTCGCGAATAAAGCGGAAACTGCCCTGCATATTGGTTTGCAGACCACTTTCATTGATTTCAAGTACCAGTCGGTTAGAAATGGTCTTGTGTTTGGTTAGAAGATCCTTAAGCCAGACCACAAAATTATCATCGGTTGCCGACACAGCGCTGATATTGACCCCATAGGCACCGGTCAGGTTTGGGTTATCCAGCAGCATGCGCACAGCTGAGAGGACGACCAGCTTATCCAGCTCCTGACTCAGCCCGTGCCTTTCAGCCATGGCTATCACAGTAGCGGTAGGGAGTACCTTGCCTTCTGAGTTAAAGAAGCGGGCAAAGAGTTCGCGGTAGACTTCCACTTCACTGCGGCAGGGCTGTATCGGCTGCTGAAAGAATCGTACTGCGCGTTGGGTAATGATTTCAGTAATAGCCACTTGCCAGCGGTTATCTCCGATTTCCTGATCCTCACTGAACTTCTCAAGCACATGGAAACTGTTAGAGCCCAGTGTTTGAGCAATGCTGAGCGCCGCATCAGAGAGACTGAGTAAGCCCACCGGGTCAACGCCACTCTTATAGGGGACGAGTCCGGTATAGGCCACCGACTCCATGGCAGAAGTGGACTGGTATTCATCGAGTAACGTCTTGAGCGGCTCAAGGAATCGTTCTGCATCACTGATAACCAGATTAGGCAGAAACACCGCAAAGTCGGAGCTGCTTATCCGGTAAAATTCGGCATCGGGAAAGGGGCTGCCTGCCTTACGCAAACATCCGGCGACTTTTGCCAGATAGTCATCGCCAGCGGTACGGCCCTTAAGCTGATTGATAGTACCCAGCTCAGTGGCTTGCAACATGGCAAGAGAACCCAGCAAGTCTTTCTGGCTCTTGGCCAATTCATCCAATTTACGGGTAAAGCGTGCTCTGCTGCCAAAACCTGTGATGGGATCTTGAAATGCTGCCCGGGACAGCTTCTCGTTTTCATGATGCAAACCGTCAATCTTTTGCTTCAATGCTTGCCGGGCGTCTTCAAATGCGCCTGCAAGGGATTTAAGCTCACCGCCGAGTCTGGATTGCTCAGGGGGCGAGAAATTAAGCTCCGCCAGCGACTTCACATACTCTGCTGCGTAATTGATTTTACGGGACAGTCTGGATGCACACACCAAAAACAGCAGCAGCGAAGCGGCCCATAAACTGCCAAGGATGAGTAACTGTTCTGAATAGATTTTAACTGCCGCTGTTCTTGGGCCGTTTGTGTCCAACTTCACCATGAGTCGACCGTCAGGCAAGTTGCGTGTATCACTTATTTCCAGCGGAAACAGGCTTGCCAAAAACGACGCCGGGGTTTCCTGCAATTGTCCGGTGGTGAAGTTGCGACTGCCATCGGTCCCATCGGTGTACTGAAAAAACTGCAAGGTGATCGATTGCTGCAGGTGTTGATAGAGTGCCTTGCCATCACCATGCCAGGATACCAATTCAGTGGTTTTGTTCTGATATTGCGTTTCCAGGGCCTTGCCAGCATCCTGCATCAGGCCAAGGTTCTCTTGATGCAACCAAAGTGCGGCACCACCGAAGAGCAAAATAAGTGCGAGGGGGAAAGTTTTGATCAAACTCATGGCTAATTCCATTAACGCCGTTTTGATGATTTTAGCTAAAGAATGTTAAGAACAGCGAAAAGTGTAACCCCAAAGCGGAAAAAACAAAATCCAAATCAACGGGATTTGCAATGCAGTGAGTAGGGGAATGAACAACGTGGACTTCGATGGCTCCCCTGACTGGACTTGAACCAGTGACATACGGATTAACAGTCCGCCGTTCTACCGACTGAACTACAGGGGAATCGAAAAAAATGAAGTGCGATTGGCTCCCCTGACTGGACTTGAACCAGTGACATACGGATTAACAGTCCGCCGTTCTACCGACTGAACTACAGGGGAACAGATTGTATCGCTTTTGAAGTTGGCTCCCCTGACTGGACTTGAACCAGTGACATACGGATTAACAGTCCGCCGTTCTACCGACTGAACTACAGGGGAACAGATTGTATCGCTTTTGAAGTTGGCTCCCCTGACTGGACTTGAACCAGTGACATACGGATTAACAGTCCGCCGTTCTACCGACTGAACTACAGGGGAACAAATTTTTGCGATTAACTTCATGCCCTTAAGGGCGTGTTTCAGAGAGTGGCTCCCCTGACTGGACTTGAACCAGTGACATACGGATTAACAGTCCGCCGTTCTACCGACTGAACTACAGGGGAATCGTTGTAAAACAACTGCTCGCTGAGAACGGAGCGCATAGTAAAACGGGTGGCCTGATGAGTCAACGCTGGAAACCAAAAAAAGTGTGATTAAGTCGTTAAGTGCTCATCTAATGTGCATCGTGGCGCGAAAATCAACACAATGTTCAGCATTTACCCAGCAAGTGACTGTTTTACGGTGCGAAACTTTCTTTCCTGAGCAGAAAGCTGTCTAAGAATCACTGAGGTTTTATGGATCAGCGCGCCAGCACCCGGATGCGGCAATTACAGATGTAGTTAAATTACAAACCGCCCCGCCGGAGGGCCCCCTGACCTTAACCCTGGCCAAAGCCACGCCCGGTGAGGCTTTCAGGTACTTTTCCACAATTTCTGTGGATAAGCCTGTGAGTTTCACAATAAATGAGGCTGCAAACCCGCATGAATCCGGGATTTGTCTTAAAATGCACCTTCACAGTGCGGTGTAAAAATGTTCAATAAAATCAATGTCAAGTTGTTTGTGGTAGTAGAGAAGGGGGCAATGCCATTGTGACTGAAAATTGTAGAGACACGACAACATAAAATGTGTGCATGAATTTATCAGTGAACGCTGTACTGGCGTACCAAATAAGTAAAAGGCACCAACCGAGAGCGGTATGTCAGAGAGTTACAAAATACTGTATTAGCCAAAGAGCATATCCTGCTGATTCAGTGCAGTTGGCGTCTAAGGTGCGCTGGTTTACACTAGGAGCCCGGCTTAACGAGGACGAACTTTTCTGTGTCTGAGCAAGTTTTTCAACTTTCTTCCCAGTATTCACCCGCAGGCGATCAGCCTAAAGCCATCGCCAAACTGATCGACGGGCTGGAATCTGGACTCGCCTGTCAGACTTTGCTTGGGGTAACAGGCTCTGGCAAGACCTTTACCGTGGCGAATGTCATTGCCACTCTGGGGCGCCCCACCATTATCATGGCACCCAATAAGACGCTGGCGGCCCAGCTCTATGGCGAGATGAAAGAGTTCTTTCCCAATAATGCGGTGGAATACTTTGTTTCTTACTACGACTACTATCAACCAGAAGCCTATGTGCCGGCATCCAATACCTTTATTGAGAAAGATGCCTCGGTAAACGCCCACATAGAACAGATGCGTCTGTCAGCCACCAAGGCCCTGCTTGAACGCCGTGATGTCATCATTGTCGCGTCAGTGTCCGCGATTTATGGTTTGGGTGACCCTGACTCTTATATGAAGATGCTGCTGCATTTGCGCCAGGGCGACTTTATGGGCCAGCGTGACATCTTAAGGCGCCTTAGCGAACTGCAATACAGCCGCAACGACATCGATTTGCAGCGGGGCACCTTCCGGGTGCGGGGTGAAGTCATTGACATTTTCCCGGCGGATTCGGAGCGGGACGCCATTCGGGTTGAACTGTTCGACGATGAGATTGAGCGCATCAGCGAGTTTGATCCCCTCACGGGTCAGGTGACCAAACGTCTTGCTCGCGCCACAGTGTATCCCAAAACCCACTATGTGACGCCTCGGGAAAAAATCCTCGAAGCCATTGATCAGATTAAAGATGAACTGAGGGTGCGCAAGCAACAGTTTTTGGATAACCACAAGCTCATTGAGGCGCAGCGTATTACCGAGCGGGTTCAGTACGATGTGGAAATGATGACAGAGCTGGGATACTGCTCAGGGATTGAAAATTACTCCCGTTATCTGTCTGGCCGCGCCGAAGGGGAAGGGCCACCAACGCTGCTTGACTATCTGCCTGCCGATGGCCTGATGATCATTGATGAATCCCACAACACAGTGCCGCAAATTGGCGCCATGTATAAGGGTGACCGCTCACGTAAAACCACCCTGGTGGAATATGGTTTCCGTTTGCCTTCAGCACTGGATAACCGGCCGCTGAAGTTTGAAGAATTTGAATCCCTGATGCCCCAGACCATTTTCGTCTCGGCAACGCCCGGTAAGTATGAGCTGGAGAAAAGCGGGGATGACATTGCTGAGCAGGTAGTGCGACCAACCGGTTTGATTGACCCCGAGCTGGAAGTACGTCCTGTGGCCATTCAGGTTGATGATCTTCTCTCTGAAGTCGCCAAGCGGGTGGACGTGAATGAGCGGGTGCTGGTGACAACACTCACCAAGCGGATGGCAGAAGATCTCACCGATTACCTCGACGAGCACGGCGTTAAGGTGCGCTATTTGCACTCCGATATCGATACTGTGGAGCGAATGGAAATTATCCGCGACCTGCGACTTGGCGTCTTCGATGTGCTGGTCGGCATTAACTTGTTAAGAGAAGGTCTCGACATGCCGGAAGTGTCACTGGTGTGTATTCTCGATGCTGATAAAGAAGGCTTTTTGCGCTCCGAACGCTCGCTTATTCAGACCATAGGCCGCGCAGCCCGTAACGTGAACGGCAAAGTGATTCTCTATGCCGACCGTATTACCGATTCCATGGCCCGCGCCATGGCGGAAACTGACCGTCGCCGCGCCAAACAGATGCAGTTCAATGAAGATCACGGCATTGTCCCCCGCGGCGTGGTGAAGAAAATCACCGATGTGATGGATGTGGGCGAGAGGTCTGCACCAAGCCGAGGCGCGGCTAAGGTATCAGGTCGCAGCGCCGGCGCAGGTAAACCGTCGATGAAGCACGACCCGCATCAGATCGCCGTGACCATAGATGCGCTTGAAAAACAGATGCATCAGCATGCCCGGGATCTGGAGTTCGAGCAGGCCGCCGCGCTCAGGGATGAAATCCATGGGCTGCGCCAGCAGCTGCTGGAAGCTTGAGTCTTAAGTCTTAAACAGAGCCTAGCCATCTGACGACAAGTGCAAACATGAAAAACGCGCCACTGGCGCGTTTTTTCTCTCTGTTTTGAGATAAGGGGCAACTGGCCGGATTTATGCGTGACTCTTTGTCACATTCAATGAGCAATAGGCAAGATAGGCCACTCCCAGGGCTGTGCCAAGCAGTGCCCCCACCAAATGCGACTCGGTAGCGACCCTGGCACCAATCAGGCTCGCTACATCGCTGCTGGCGCCAAAATACTGCTCGTATCCCACTTTTAACCCCAGGCCAATCAGCAGCAGCCAGCCGGATTTAAGCCCGCGCTTAATATCCATCAGGGCACCAAAGGCAAAGAGGCCGTGCAAAATACCGCTTAGGCCGACATACGCCTGAAGGCTTGGGTAAAACAGGTACAGGCCTATACCTTCACCGAGGCAGAGAACAAACAGCAGCAACACGAGCCCGGCCGCGCGGTAATGAAAATGATGCAAGCTCAAAATCACCCAGAAGCCTGCCAGGTTCATCAAGAGATGCCAGTGGTTGGTGTGCAGCAAGTTGCCGCTGATAAGGCGCCAATATTCGCCTGCGCCGATAAGCTGCTTTTGCCAGTTAAGCTTCCCATCAACAGGCAAAAAATAGAGCGCAGTACAGAGCAGGGACAGCAGACCGCCTATCATTAGCAGGCGCTTGTCTATTGAAGGCAACAGGCTTGATGGCAGTGAGCTCAATTGGCGGCCGTCTTGTTGGCAAGTTCTGCGTTTACCGCATCACGATTATTGAGGTAGTCCTCAAGGCCGCGGCGTCGCAGCAGGCAGGCGGGGCAATCACCACAACCATCGCCACGGATCCCGTTGTAACAGGTCAGGGTTTGATTACGCACCAGTTCGAGCTTGCCGTAACGGTCGGCCAGCGCCCAGGTTTCGGCTTTATTGAGCCACATCAGCGGCGTGCGAATTTCAAGTTGTTTGTCCATACCCAGATTGAGCGCCTGCTCCATGGCTTTGATGAAGTCATTGCGGCAATCAGGATAGCCAGAGAAGTCGGTTTCACATACACCGGTGATCACAGTATCGGCGCCAAGTTGATAGGCGTATATGCCGGCAAGGGTTAAGAAGAGGATATTGCGACCCGGGACAAAGGTATTGGGCAGACCATTTTCCATCAGTTCGTGGGAAACGGGGATGGCGTCGCGGGTGAGTGCGCTGATGGCAAGCTCGCCAAGCAAAGACACGTCCATGATTTTGTGGGACGCACAGCCAAGCTCGTTTGCCAGCGCTTTGGCTACGTCAATTTCTTCACTGTGGCGCTGACCATAATCAAAGGTGATGGCGTGTACTTCATTAAACTGCGACAGGGCCTGCACCAGACAGGTAGTGGAATCCTGACCACCACTGAATACGACAACTGCTTTGGACATGGAAAAACCGATACTGAGTTAAACTTTTGGGGATATAGTGTATCCCAGCAGCCGGGCAGCTTCAAAGTAACTGGTTTCTGGCGCGTAAAAGTTCCCTTGAATCCGTGGCTGAAATCTTCTATAACAGCCGGCCGAATTGAATGTATGTCGTTTCCCTGCTTTGGCAGCGACACCAAACGAGCGAGTCCTGATGACCGAGTATCCCATCAACGAAGTCTTTGAAACCATTCAGGGTGAAGGCAGCCACACTGGCCTGCCCGCCATCTTCGTGCGCCTGCAGGGCTGCCCGGTAGCCTGCCCCTGGTGCGACACCGCCCAAACCTGGGATGTACTCGAACAAAATAAAGTGGCGCCCGCAGACGTTATTCAGGTGGATGGCAGCATTGGCCGATGGGCAATGCATTCGGCTTCATCTTTAGTGGATGCATTCATTAATAAGGGCTTTTCCGCCAAACTGGTGGTGATCACCGGCGGCGAACCCTGTATGCACGACTTAACGGATTTAACCCAAGGCTTTGAAGCGGCAGGGTTTCATTGCCAGATTGAAACCAGTGGCACCTTTGAGGTGCGCTGCTCAGAGAGCACCTATGTGACTGTATCGCCCAAGGTGAATATGAAAGGCGGCTATCCGGTGCTGAAACAAGCCCTTGAACGTGCCAATGAAATCAAGCATCCAGTGGCTACCGATGCGCACATTGATGAGCTCGATGCGCTACTGGAAGGTGTGGATATCACTGGCAAAACCATTTGTTTGCAGCCCATCAGCCAGAAGGCCCGTGCCACAGAGCTTGCGATGAAAACCTGCATTGCCCGCAACTGGCGTCTATCAATTCAAACCCATAAGTATTTGAATATTGATTGATTAATAGGTCTTTTGCGGAAGTTCAGCCAATAAAAAAGCTCCCACGGGAGCTTTTTTAGTTGAGTCAACAGGCACTCACAGCTTGCCACTTTCATTGAAGGCGGCGAGGGCAGCACTGGCTGCGGTGATATCGCCGATGTGAGAACCCACCCAGTCGCTGTTGTAGTAGGTATCGAGATACCGCTCGCCGGGATCGCAGATAAGCGTAACGATACTGCCGCTTTCGCCGCTTGCCTTCATTTGGGAAGCCAGTTTCAGCGCGCCGTACAAGTTGGTGCCGGTAGAAGGTCCGGTTTTGCGGCCGATTAACGCTTCCAGCCAATACATGGTGGCAATGGAGTCCACGTCCGCGACTTTCAGCATTTCATCCACCACACCCGGAATAAAAGAGGGCTCCACTCTGGGCCGGCCAATGCCTTCAATACAGCTGCCTTTTTCACAGGTAATGCTGGCGTCACCGGTATTAAAGTAGTCGTAAAACACCGAGTGCTGCGGGTCGACCACCAGCAATTTTGTGGCGAGGCGCTGATAGCGGATATAGCGACCAATGGTGGCTGACGTGCCGCCAGTGCCCGGGCTCATTACTATCCAGCTGGGGATGGGATGGGGTTCGCGCTCCATCTGGCCAAAAATCGCGTTGGCGATGTTGTTGTTGCCGCGCCAGTCGGTGGCCCGTTCGGCGTAGGTAAACTGATCCATGTAATGGCCGTTGAGTTCTCTGGCAAGCTTCTCTGACTCGGCGTAAATCTCGCTGGAATGTTCGACAAAGTGACAACGGCCGCCATAAAACTCAATTTGCTCGATTTTGCGCTTGGCGGTGCTCTTTGGCATCACCGCAATAAAGGGTAAACCAAGCAGGCGGGCAAAATAGGCCTCCGATACAGCCGTGCTGCCGGAAGAAGACTCAATAACCGCCGTGCCTTCTTTAATCCAGCCGTTACAAAGGGCATACAGGAACAGTGAACGGGCGAGACGATGTTTGAGGCTACCTGTGGGGTGGGTGCTTTCGTCTTTTAAATAGATGTCGATGCCGTCCAGCATCGGTAACTCGAGCTTAATAAGATGGGTGTCGGCGCTGCGCTGAAAGTCGGCTTCAATTTTGCCGATGGCATTGGCTACCCAGCTGGTGCAAATGGGAAGGCTCATGGGGAGTCCTGTGTTTTGCGATACGAGCTTGGATAATATGAAAAATCAACAGGATTTCACAGCGTCAGGATCAAAGCTGGATGAGATTATTGCGATTGGCATTAACAGATGTGAAAGCGAGGTGAGTTGCAACAGATTCTGCCGACCAAAGCAGAGAAGATGGTGGAGGGAGAAGGATTCGAACCTTCGAAGGCGGAGCCGTCAGATTTACAGTCTGATCCCTTTGGCCACTCGGGAACCCCTCCATCATGGCGTAAAGTGAAAGAAACAAGTGGTGGAGGGAGAAGGATTCGAACCTTCGAAGGCGGAGCCGTCAGATTTACAGTCTGATCCCTTTGGCCACTCGGGAACCCCTCCACGAGTTTCTTGCTTTACATTTTTCTTGCGTTGCTGAAGTGGTGGAGGGAGAAGGATTCGAACCTTCGAAGGCGGAGCCGTCAGATTTACAGTCTGATCCCTTTGGCCACTCGGGAACCCCTCCTCATCAGCGGCGGCCATAGTAAGCAGAATCGATAGTCATGTAAAGGCTAAATTTGCAAAAAAGGCTAAAGTTAGGCGCCGATTGGTCGATTAAATGACAACGACCTGTTTTTGTGATGTTTTTTTATGCAGATTGCTGCTGGTTTAGTCAATGAAAGCCAAGTAGGTGACCGTCTTGCCCGTGCCGTTGAAGAGGGGCGCAGGGGCGATTTTGGCTTGATATTGGCAATGTTGTCCCAGGATGCCCGTGATTTTGCAGAGTTTTGCTTATCCACCGATGAATCGGTTGAGCAAAAGCTGCACAAACATTTCGAGCTGCCCCCCAAGCAGCCCCTGATCGCCAAACCCGGTGCTGAGGACTGCATGGATAACAGTGGCGTATTCAGAACATTCGGTAAAAAGGCGTTTCATTTAAGCCAGGCACTCTTGCCGGAGCCTGTTGTCATCCGAGGCGACCTTCCTGCTGATATGTTAATTGCCTTGAATAACTGCGCACTTACAGTGCAGCGTCGTTTCTATTCTGACGCACGGCCGACCATACCTACTCCCCAACACTTTAACGATATTCTCGAAGCGCAGCGTGCACTCGGAAAACTGATGGAGCACGCAGACAACCGAAATCTGATGGCCATGGTTTGATGCAAGACAGGGTTTGATTTTGCAAATTTGCCTATAATTTGCGGTAGTTGCACCAATTTAACCCGAATACGTCTTCATAAAGGAGTTTAGCGTTATGAAAGCCATCGAAGCGAATCAAGCCGCCAGCGTTAACGATACCTGCACCGACTGCGGCAGCTTTGTCGATATTGGTGCTGTTATAGCAGCAGAAGATACAGAACTGACCCTGGAGTTTTCAGGTGATGGTGCAGATGCCAAAGCCCAACACCTATGTGATTTGGCGGTAAAACGGTTCGCCAATGTAACCGGGCAGATAGACAGTACCGAGGTAGGTGTACGTCTCAGAATTACCTTTGATGTGGCCGCAGAAAAAATGATTTTTCAATTGGAGCAAGGGCTGTAAAAATTAATTGTAACGGCTGTTGCTACAAACTAATCAGCTGATGTACAGTCGAAAACCAATAAAAAATAACAATAATTTAGAAAAGGGCGCACAGACGTCCGTCATTTCCCGCACCCTGGGATTTAGGGAACTGAGTGAAAAGGCG
Organism: Shewanella sp. FJAT-52076; assembly: GCF_019457455.1. Classification (NCBI taxonomy): domain Bacteria; kingdom Pseudomonadati; phylum Pseudomonadota; class Gammaproteobacteria; order Alteromonadales; family Shewanellaceae; genus Shewanella; species Shewanella sp. FJAT-52076. The sequence goes on along the minus strand of NZ_CP080415.1, from coordinate 2,181,354 downwards.
TAAATATCAATTTCTGGTCGATCAAATAGTTCACTCTGCTGCCAAGCAGCAAGGTGACTTCGAAAAAACCGCTGAACTGGCGACCGAACTCCTGTGTCAAACACTGGGGCTTTGTGACGCCAGCGTGTGGGCGTTTGATGCACAGCTGTCCAGCCAATATCAGGTTGCACACTTCGGTAAGCACCGACTGGAACCCTGTGCAAGGCGTCCTGCTCAAATCAGCGATTGCCCACTCTATTTGAAAGAGCTCGAAAGCCGGCGCCATATCGATGCTTTTGATGTGGCGAATGACCAAAGACTCGTTGAGTTGGCGTCCAGCTACTTTACTCCCAATGGTGTCCATTCGGCCCTCGAAGTGGCTATCCGGATAAACGGTCACATCGAAGGCGTATTGAGTCTTGAGCGCAGCATAGGCGCGCGCTGGAGCGACAGCGAGCTTCATATCGCAAGCCAGGTGGCCGATCAGCTGGCCTTGGCGCTGGCAACCCGCAATACCTATGACAAAGAAGAAAAACTGTCGCTGTTTAAGAGCGCAGTGGAGCAGTCTGAGCAGGTGTTTATGCTCATTAACCTGCACACCGAAACGGTCGAATACGTCAATAAGGCTCATGGAGACATCACAGGTGTGCCTCGGGAAAAGGTTATAGGTCGCTCTTTACGGCAATTGGATTTTTTCACGCAGCACCCACGGCTCGCAGAAGAAGTGCTCGGACGGGTGTTTCGCGGTCTCAGTGCCAAGGGCGAGGTAAAGCTCAAGCGTTACGATGGTCGCGACTACTGGTTGAATTACCAGGCAAGTCAGTTTGTTACTGAGCGTGGTAACTATTATGTGCTGGTCACCTGTGAAGATAACTCCGAGCAGCACAACTACCAACAGGAGCTCGAGCGCCTTGCGTGGCGATGTTCGTTAACCGGGCTCTATAACCGTCTCCATTTCAACCGGGTACTCGACCGGACTCAGCAGGGCCAATTGCTACTGGTTGATTTGGTAGGTTTTAAACGCTTTAACGATACCTATGGTCATGAGCAGGGCGATGCACTGCTCATGGAGATTGCGCGGCGCCTGAGGCACTTCTCTGACATCAATAAGGCCACCGAGATTGCCCGGGTTGGTAGTGATGAATTTGCAATTTTGCTGCTCGGAGAAAAACTCAGTGCCGAAGTCGAATTTATCAGCAATCGCCTGTACCAACATCTTTCGGCGCCGGTACAGATAGGCCGGGAGCAGGTTGACCCCAAACCGGCGCTGGCCATTGTCGATATCGCCTCTGTGAGTAATCTGATAGCGCCATTGACCTGTGCCGACATTGCCGTGCAATACGCCAAGAAGAAGCAGGGCGCTGCCATTCAAATATTCAATAACACCCTGCTCAGTGCCTTTAAAGACGATGCTCAGATAGAGCGTGATTTGCATTCGGCCATTCGAGGCCGGCAATTTGAGCTCTATTATCAGCCGCTGCGCGATCTGCAAAATGATCGCTACACGGGCGCAGAGGCGCTTATCCGCTGGCACCACCCTAAAAAAGGGGTGCTTTATCCCGGGGCGTTTATTGATATCGCCGAGCAATCGGGCCTGATAACCGCTATCGGCAGCTGGGTGCTGGAAGCGGCGTGCCGGCAGCTGAACTTATGGCAGCATCACAACCTGGATATTTCCATGCACGTGAACGTGTCCGCCAGGCAGTTTTTCAGCGGTAATCTCTATGAACAGGTATGGCAATTGTTGACTCGCTATCGCCTCAAGCCCAAGACACTGATTTTGGAGATCACAGAAACTGAGTTGATGGAAGATATACGTTATGCCACCAACCTGTGCCAGGAGCTCGCTGAACTCGGTGTGGGGCTAGCTATCGATGACTTTGGTACCGGTTACAGCTCGATGCGGTATTTAAAACAGTTTCCCATCAGCAAGATTAAAATCGACCGCTCGTTTATCTCCGATCTCACCATCAGCCGGGAAAGTCAGGAGATTGTGAGCGCCATTATCGCCATGGCCAAGGCGTTGAATCTGTCGCTCACCGCAGAAGGGGTGGAAACCCCGGAACAAGAGGCGTTTTTGGCGGCCAACCTTTGCCATCAGGCGCAGGGCTTCCTCTATAGCCCTGCGTTGCGTGAAGCGGAGTTCTCGAAATTTATCGGCCAGGACCGGCTCATTACAGTACATTAAAAAGCAGTGCATTAAAAAAGCGCCCATGGGCGCTTTTTTAATGTCTATTGCTACTGGCTTTTCAAACAACAGTGTTTGAGCTTTTTACCGCTGCCACATACACAGGTGTCATTTCTGCCGGGAAGCTTAGGTGCATACTGCTTGCCTTTGGTGTAAAACCATTGGCCTTCCTCGAAAACGAATGATGAACGCTCACATATGCCATCCAACTTGCCGGCTTCCAGGTACCAGGCGGTAAAAAACACCTCGCCGCTATGAGTATCGCTATGGCTGTCGTGTACAGTGAGACCTCGCCACTCTGGATGTGGGCCTTCGGCCAGTATGGATTCGGTCAGACCATGAAGGTGGCCCGGGTGATGAGTTGCAATCAAATAGCCCCACAAGTTAAGCACGAAGGCGCTGTAGCGAGACCTCATCAAGGCTTCCGGCGTTGGGGCGTGTGTTTTGCCGCAGTGGAAAGGTTCACAGCAGCTGTGATAGCTTCCAAGGCCGCAAGGGCAGGGAGTCGACATAATTCTACTACTCAGCACTCAGGTCAGACGTCAGGGTTTCTTGGCCACATCGGGTGAGCTGAACCTTTGCCCGAAATAGAGTTCGCCCACGGGCTGTGTCTGGTAATAAAACCTGGGCTCGGAGCGGTTGCTTGAGTCAATGGAGAGTAACCAGTCGCCATCGGCTTGCTTTCGGGACACAGTGACAAACTTGCCTGCGTATTCACTGACCGGTTCGCCGGTGTCACTGGCCGGGTGGAAGCGAATAAGGTAATAACCAACATCCGTTACCGAATCGCCGGCGCGACTGCGGTCTATCACCCGGAAATCCACTTCAATACGGGCATTTTTACTGCGGATTTTTCCGAAAAACTTTTCATAAACAGACACAATGGCATCGCGTCCACGAATAATTTCTTTATCGTGACGCTCGGGAATATAGCAGGCACTCTCGGTGTATGCCTTGCCTATCAGGGTGGCATTCAGCTTATCGAAGGCCTCAGAAAAGAGGTCATAGGTTTTATTGATGGCAATGTCGTCAGTCGTTTGCGGGGCGTTGTTTGCCAAAACAGCAAACGAGAGCATCAGGCTCACCAATATCGGAAAAATTCTCATCTGTTTTACTTAAATGACGCTATTATGGGGCAAATATAATGTATGAGAGGCCGTAACCCAAGCGGCATATCTTTACAAAGTGTGTTACTTCCAGCGTTAGAGGATAGCAGCGTGCAGCGTGAAGAACTGGATTTATTCATGGCAGAAATGGCCGATGTGACGCCGCTTAAAGAGGCTGACAGACACCATTTTTTGCAGAGTACCTGTGACGATGAGGCGGCGAAAATGCGTCGGGACGCCGCCGACAGCGACGAACGACTTGATCTGTTACCCATCTATCCCGCTGAACTGACGCGGGTAAGAGGGGATGAGGTCGTCAGTTTCAACCGTGAAGGGGTGCAGGAGGCGGTATTAAAGCAACTTCGACTGGGCCGCTATGAAGCGAAAGTCCGGCACGACTTCCGTGGTTTAAAGCTGAAAGAAGCAAGAGCGGTGCTACTTGGCTTGATTGATTCCGCCCTCTTTAGAGGTGATCGGAATCTGTTGCTTATACCGGGAAAAGGGTCGGGCAATCAGCCATTTGAAGCATTGATGAAGTCAGCTCTTTGCACTTGGCTTAGCCGTCTTGATGATGTCAGTGCCTATCACTCAGCGATAAAAGAAGAAGGGGGCGCAGGTGCCCTGTATGTGATGCTGCGTAAGTCAGATGCAGCAAAGGTTCACAGTCGGGAGACCAATCGTAAAGGGGCCCGCCGATGAGTCACCAGTCTTTAAGCAGGGAAACCATGGCGTAAGAAAATCAGGTTCACAACGATATAGTACGAATAAAAAGCCCGGTATCTACCGGGCTTTTTATATTAACCAATAAACGGGCCTGCTGACGTTCATCCCCGGTGCTTAAGCACATTTAGGATACAGAGAAATCCGGTGCAGCAAGGGCTCATTCAATTTCTCACCAACCACACTGACGATTGGCGCTGGTGTTTTGCTCGTCGAGCCAGGTTTTCAGGGGCGCAAAATAGTCGAGCACGGCGCTGGCGTCCATTTCCTGTTTTCCTGTCACCACGGCCAAGGCTTCAGGCCAAGGCTTACTCGAACCCATTTCCAGCATTTGATTCAGCTTGGCGCCGGCTTCCTGATTGCCATATATCGAGCAGCGATGCACCGGGCCCTTGTCACCGGACACGTCACACAGGGAGCGGTGGAACTGGAATTGAAGAATATGGGCCAGGAAGTAACGGGTGTAAGGCACATTGCCCGGCACATGGTATTTGGCACCCGGGTCAAAGTCGGCTTCTGAGCGCTCTATAGGCGCCATGACCCCCTGATACTTCAAACGCAGATCCCACCATGCCTGGTTGTAGTTCGCCGGTGTGATTTCACCGCTGAATACTTTCCATCGCCATTGGTCAATCATCAGACCAAAGGGCAGGAAAGCAACCTTGTCCAGGGCTTGCTTTAACAGCAGACCGATGTCTTTTGATGCATCGGGAACCGTGTCCAGCAAACCAATCTGCTGCAGGTACTTGGGGGTGATGGACAGGGCAACTGTATCGCCAATGGCTTCATGGAAGCCATCGTTAGCGCTGTTTTTAAAGATAAAAGGCTGATTCTTATAAGCACGCTGGTAGAAGTTATGGCCCAGCTCGTGGTGGATCACAGTAAAGTCTTCAGCGGTTTTCTGAATACACATCTTGATACGGATATCGTCCTCGTTATCCAGATCCCAGGCAGAGGCGTGACAGACAACATCACGGTCTTTGGGCTGCACAAACAAAGAACGGCTCCAGAAGGTGTCGGGGAGCTTGTCAAAACCCAGTGACGTAAAGAAGCTCTCGGCCTGCTGCACCATCTTGTGCTCATCGTATCCCTGTTTAGCTAGCAGGGCTGTCACGTCATAGCCCGGGTCAGCATCCTTTGGTGCAACGAGTGGATAAATGGTTCCCCATTGCTGGGCCCACATGTTACCCAGGAGGTGCGCCGGGATGGGACCTGTTTTGGGCACCACATCGTCCCCATATTGGGCGTTGAGCTCGCCACGGACATAACAATGGAGCGAATCATAAAGCGGCTTTACCTGGCCCCAAAGACGGTCCAGCTCGGTGGAAAATGCATCAGGCGCCATATCGTATTGACTGCGCCACAGCTCAGACAAATTGGCAAAGCCCAGGTCTTTGGCACCTTCATTGGCGAGTACCACTTCGCGTTCAAACAGCGGACGCATGGGTTTGGCAATGTCACGCCAGCCAGCCCAGATTTCTTTCAAGAGTTCAGGGTCTCGGGATTCGGCCATCAGGGCAGAGAGCTCTGGCTGGGTCAGGCAGCGGCCATCGGAAAAGCAGTATTTGCCTTTGCCATAGAGACCATTGAGCTGGGCGACAATACCGGCCAGCTCCGCATTTTTGGCCGGGTCGAGTGGCGAGGGCAGTACCAGTGCGCTTCTGAGCATATTGAGCTTACGGGCGTTCACGGCATCTAGCTCAACGTTGGCAAATTTGGCAGCTTCAGTGGCTAAACGTACCGAAGTAGCGGTAACCTTTTCGTTAACCGCGGCTGATAAGGATGCAGTGTCTTCGGTGATAAAATTACTGTAAATCCACTCTGCACGGTTAGCCTCAAGAGACAGCGCGGCAAGCTCTGCTTCGGCCTGATTGATAAAATCAACGGCATCCTGGGTAGATACGGTAGAGGATACCGCAGTAACGGCAGCAGATTCTTTATTAACAGCAACAGTTTGCTGCTCGTCCTGACAGGCGCTGAGGCCGAGGGCAAGGGCTACACCCAAGGCGAGTTTGGCTGGGCGTAACAATGTGTGAACCTTATTTGGGGTATTGGCTTGGGTCATCTGGTTGCATCCTTGTTATTATCGAACGGCAAAAGTCTAACGAGCACACACAAAAATTACTATGTGAATTCAAACTTAATTCCCGACAATGTAAACAGGTGTTCAGATTTCGTTTGACAAGGCATTTACCAGTGATTAATTTAAACGAGTGTTTTAAATTAATCATAGGTCACGGAATGGCGAATCGATCCGACACCAAAACCCGAATTCTTGATGCCGCGGAAAAGTTGTTCGCAGAGCGGGGCTTTTCAGAGACCTCCCTGAGGCTCATCACCAGCAAGGCGGAAGTGAACCTGGCCTCGGTCAACTATCACTTCGGCTCCAAAAAAGAGCTTATTCGTGCTGTGCTTGCCCGTTATCTCGACGTGTTTATGCCAGGTGCATCCACAGAGCTGACAAAACTCGTGCAAAGCAACGAAAACGCCTCTCTGGAAACCATTTTTTCAGCCTTGGTAAGACCGCTTCTGGATCTTAATAAAGTACGCACCGAAGGCACTCGAATTTTTCTGCAACTCCTTGGCCGGGGCTACATCGAAAGCCAGGGCCATCTGCGCTGGTTTATCACCACCCATTACGGTGAACATCTGGACCGCTTTGTTCAGGTAGTCAGCCAAAGTGCACCCCATATACCGCCGGCAGAGATGTTTTGGCGTCTACACTTCACCCTGGGAACAGTCGTCTTCACCATGGCATCGTCCGATGCCCTGATGGAAATTGCTGAAGCCGACTTCAAAGAGCAGAACGATATTGAGTCTGTGATCCGTAAAGTCATTCCCTATATGGCCGCCGGCGTTGCCGTACCGGTCAACAAGGCATAACAGGAGTATTTGCCATGACCATCTTGTTGTTATTGATAATCGCTGCGGTGATAGTGCTGTTTGCGGTGAAAGATTTGCGGATGAAGTTTATCACTCAGCCGGTTTTCGCCTTATTTAAACGAGTGTTGCCACCGCTTTCTGACACAGAACGTGAAGCCATGGAAGCCGGTGATGTGTGGTGGGAAGGCGAATTGTTCCGCGGCAAACCAAACTGGGAAGCCCTGCACGCTTACGGCAAGCCAACGTTATCGGCCGAGGAAAAAGAGTTTCTCGACAATCAGGTGATGACCGCATTGTCGATGATTGATGACTTTGACATCGTTCATAATCGCAAAGACTTACCACCGGAGCTGTGGGACTACTTCAAGAAAGAAGGCTTCTTCGCGCTTATCATTCCGAAAAAATATGGCGGCAAGGGTTTCTCGGCCTACGCCAACTCCACCATCGTTGCCAAGCTGGCGAGTCGCAGTGTCAGCGCTGCGGTAACCGTGATGGTACCCAACTCACTGGGGCCCGGTGAGCTTTTGACTCACTACGGCACCAAGGAGCAAAAAGATTTCTGGTTACCTGCGCTTGCCAAAGGTGAAGAAATTCCCTGTTTTGCCCTGACTGGCCCTGAAGCTGGCTCTGATGCGGGTGCTATCCCGGATGTTGGCGTGGTGAAAAACGGCGAGTTCAATGGCGAGGAAGTGCTTGGCGTCGAACTGACCTGGAACAAACGCTATATCACTCTGGCTCCTGTTGCGACTGTGTTGGGTCTTGCGTTCCAAATGAAAGACCCAGATGGACTGCTCGGTGATAAAAAACACATCGGCATTACCTGTGCGCTTATTCCAACCAATCATCCCGGCGTTGAAATCGGTAACCGCCACAATCCGCTGAACATGGCCTTTATGAACGGTACTACCCGTGGTGATAAGGTGTTTATTCCGCTGGATTGGATAATCGGTGGTCCTCAGTATGCCGGTAAAGGCTGGCGCATGCTGGTTGAGTGTCTGTCGGCAGGTCGGGGTATTTCGCTGCCTGCGCTGGCCACAGCATCTGGTCATGTCACTACCAAGACCACTACGGCCTACAGCTATGTGCGTAAGCAGTTCGGCATGTCCATCGGTCACTTTGAAGGTGTACAGGAAGCGTTGGCGCGCATCATAGGGAACACTTATCAGCTGGAAGCGGCCCGTCGTCTGACCACCACGGGGATTGATCTCAAGGTTAAACCCTCGGTGGTGACTGCCATTGCCAAATACCATATGACAGAGATGGGCAGGGCAGTGATGGACGATGCCATGGACATTCAGTCCGGTAAGGGCATCCAGCTCGGACCCAAAAACTATCTCGGTCATGCTTATATGGCAAACCCCATCTCGATTACCGTTGAAGGCGCCAACATCCTCACCCGTAGTCTGATGATTTTCGGGCAAGGCGCTACACGCTGCCATCCCTATGTGCTGGCTGAAATGGAAGCCGCCGGCATGGAAGACGTAGATGCAGCCCTGGAGCGCTTTGACGACTTGCTGCTAGGCCACATGGGTTACGCAACCCGTAATGCCTTCTCGAGTCTGTTCTCAGCCCTGACCGGCAGCCGTTTTGCCCAGTCACCTGTGAGTGGTGATACCAAGCGTTATTATCAGCACATGGGCCGCATATCGGCAGCGCTGGCCATTATGACCGATATGGCCATGCTTATCCTCGGTGGTGAACTCAAGCGCCGTGAAATGCTCTCGGCCCGTTTGGGTGATGTGTTGTCTGAGCTTTATCTGGCATCGGCGACGCTTAAGCTTTTTGAAGACAATGGCCGCCAACATGATGATTTGCCCACTGTACATTATGTAATGCAGACCCGTCTGATGAAGGCAGCCAAGGCGCTGGAAGATGCACTGAGAAATTTCCCGTTGCGTCCGGTCGGCTGGCTCCTGCGCGCACTGGTGTTCCCGCTTGGTAACCACTTTAAAGGCCCATCAGACAAACTCTCTACTCAGGTCGTGGAAGCCATGCTTAAACCAGGCCCGGCCCGTGAGCGTCTGACGTTCCTGTGTCCATCATTTGATGGCGACAAGGGCGGTATCGCCGAAGTAGAAGAAGCCTTCCTGGCACAGTACGAGTGTCGTAGCATATACAAAAAACTGCGGGCGGCTCAAAAAGAAGGCAAGTTGAAAGGAAAAGGCATCAATGCTCTATTGCTCAGCCAAGCGGTTGAACAGGGCGTTATCAGTCAGGAAGAGCATGACAAATTGTTGAAGGCTGACGAACTGCGCCTGGCCGCTATCAACGTTGACGAGTTCAGTGCCTTGTAACAGCTAAAAACAAGCCTGTGGAAGTTCCGTCTTAAACAAGCAGACTAACAGGTTTGAATAGAAGAAAAGGGTACGCGAATGCGTACCCTTTTATATTTGTGATAACTCTGACTTTGTAGTCGTAGGGAGCCGTTCAGTGGGAGTTGGGTAAAGAATACTCACAAAAATCGCAGCTAAAAAATAACCCGGCGTAAGCCGGGTTATCAGGACACGATGACCAGCTGCGATTAAGGCAGGATCAGTACCTTGCAGGTGTTGGTGCCACCGATAGTTTCCATGGCATCACCCTTGGTCATCAGCACCATGTCACCACTGCCGAGGTAACCGGCAGCACGTACAGCTTCCAGCGCCTGGGCAGCAACTTCATCCGCTCTGAAGGATGTAGAGTCAAAATACACGGGCTGAACACCGCGGTACAGTGCCATCTTAGCCAGAGTGGTTGAATGACGTGACAGCGCGATGATGGGCAAAGATGAACTGATTCGGCTCATCAGCTGTGCAGTTGCTCCGGACTCAGTCAGGGCGATAATGGCTTTCACGCCATCCAGGTGGTTAGCCGCGTACATGGTTGAAAGCGCGATGGTTTCTTCAACCGATGTAAAACGCTCATCCATGCGGTGCTTGGACACTTTGACACTGGGGTGAGATTCTGCGCCCACACACACGTTGGCCATGGCGCGAACGGTTTCTTCGGGGAAGTCACCGGCTGCGGTTTCAGCAGACAGCATCACCGCATCAGTACCGTCGAGCACAGCGTTGGCTACGTCCATCACTTCGGCGCGGGTTGGCATTGGGCTGGTGATCATCGACTCCATCATTTGAGTCGCAGTGATAACCACGCGGTTCAGTTGACGGGAACGGCTGATAAGCTTCTTCTGCACTGCTACCAATGCAGCATCACCGATTTCCACGCCCAGATCACCACGGGCAACCATCACGGCGTCGGATGCCAGGATTACATCATCCATGGCTTCGTCAGAGGCAACGGCTTCGGCACGTTCAACCTTGGCAACAATCATGGCGTTGGAACCGGCCGCTTTGGCCAGATCACGGGCATAGTTGAGGTCCGCACCGCTGCGAGGGAAGGACACAGCAAGGTAATCAACGTTAATGCGGGCTGCAGTGATGATATCGGCTTTGTCTTTTTCGGTCAGAGCCGCGGCAGACAAGCCACCACCTTTCTTGTTGATGCCTTTGTTGTTGGACAATGGACCGGCAACAGTCACAGTGGTAAATACCTTGCGACCTTCAACGCGCTCAACTTTAAGTTGAACACGACCGTCATCAAGCATCAGGATATCGCCGATGCTAACGTCATCCGGCAGCTCTTTATAGTCGATACCTACCTGGGTTTCATCACCTTCGCCCTTGGCCAATTCCGCATCCAGGATAAATTCCTGACCTAAGGCCAACTGTACTTTACGGTTGTCTTTGAAGGTGGATACACGGATTTTCGGACCTTGAAGGTCGCCGAGGATAGCAACATGCACGCCGAGCTCTTTGGCGATGGCACGGGTACGGGTTGCGCGCTCGAGATGATCTTCTGGTGAACCATGGGAAAAGTTAAGTCTGACTACGTTAGCACCAGCCGCGATGATGCGGCGCAGGTTATCGTCACGGTCTGTGGCTGGGCCAAGGGTAGTAACGATTTTGGTTCTGCGGAACATGAGTTACTCCGTTAAGTTTCAAGTTAATCTGAAGACTATATTAACAGACATTGGCGCATTATGTAGGAAAGTTACAAACAAAATGATCTATCTCAAGCTTTTTATTTTTGTGAGAAACCGCCGGTTTTAGGCGGGTAAATGGTAGCCAGCGCTGTGTCTGACTACCAAATTTGGGTTGGAATCAACTTACAGGATCGGGTCTTTATTGATCCGGGATTCTTTCAATGCTTCTTTTACGCGCTTCAGGCTGTCCCTGAATCTTGGACCGCGTCTTAAGGTAAATCCAGTCGCTAGCACATCAATTACGACCAATTGTGCAAGGCGTGAAGCCATCGGCAGGTACATATCGGTATCTTCCGGCACTTCCATGGTGACTGACAAAGTACACTCAACTGATAGGGGTGAGTTTCTGGCGGTAATGCCTATCACGGCAGCACCATTCTCGCGAGCAAGTCTTGCTATATCAATCAGTGACTTGGTGCGTCCGGTGTGGGAGATAAGCACTACCACGTCACCTTCGTTACTGTTGATGCAACTCATGCGCTGCATCAACACATCATCGAAACAAATGACAGGTACATTGAAACGGAAAAATTTGTTTTGGGCATCGTGGGCCACAGCAGCCGAAGCGCCGAGGCCGAAGAACGAAATGGTTTTGGCCTGTGTCAGAATATCTACTGCTTTATTGATGGCCTGCATATCGAGGCTTTGACGTGCAGTATCAAGGGAAGCCATTGAAGATTCGAAGATTTTAGTGGTGTAAGACTCGGGCGAGTCGTCCTCTTCCACGTGTCTGCTGACATAGGGTGTGCCGTTGGCAAGACTTTGCGCCAGATGTAACTTAAAATCAGGAAAGCCCTTGGTATCAAGGCGACGGCAGAAACGGTTGACCGTAGGCTCACTCACATCGGCCATTTTGGCCAGGGTAGCGATACTTGAGTGAATCGCTGTTTGGGGAGAGGCCAGAATCACTTCGGCAACTTTGCGTTCTGACTTGCTGAATTGGTTTAGACTTTTCTGGACCTTTTCTAGGGTATTCATACGCGTACGTCCGCTATTGATGAAGGTGTTATTTTTTTATTTTCTGATCACAGCGTTTCAATTTGCTGCCTGGATCACAAAGTGGTTTGCCGCTTACAGTTTTCGCGGTGATTTCACACCAACTTATTACTGCCAACAGTAATTTAAGCACAAAAATAATAACAGAATTCATGTTTAACTGCCTAGTAAGACGGTGTAGACGATTTTGCAAAATATGGATGCATAAATCAGATTCTGTTGTTATATTACAACAAAAGGGCTTCTGGCCGTCCAGCATACGGCGAAGCCGATTACAAAGGAGAGCTTGCAGCAATGGGCAATACAACATCAGGGGCAAAGGCTTGTGATTTTGTCCTTTTCGGTACCAAAGGTGACTTGGCGAGGCGCAAACTGCTTCCCTCTTTATACCAATTGGATAAGGCAACACTGCTTCACAACGACACCAAGATTATCGGTGTTGCCAAAGATGCATTCTCTACTGAAGAATTTCGCGAGCTGGTTAAGACAGCACTGACCACCTTCGTTAAAGATCCCCTCTGCGAAACGACCATCGAAAGATTCGTCAGCCGTTGCCACTATGTTGGTACCAACTTCACCGAGTCAGAAGGTTACTGCGCATTCCATGAGCTGCTTGAACCTGAAAAGCGGGTCATGGTGAACTACTTTGCCACTCCTCCTGCTATTTTCGGTGATATTTGCCGCTGTCTGCACGAACAAAACCTGATTTTCCCCGATACCCGCGTTGTCCTTGAAAAGCCAATTGGTTCCGATCTCGAATCTTCCCGCGTTATCAATAACCAGGTATCTCAATACTTCAATGAGAACCAGGTTTATCGCATCGACCATTACCTGGGTAAAGAAACGGTACAAAACCTGATTGCACTGCGTTTTGCAAACTCACTCTTCGCGTCCAAATGGGATAACCGCACAATCGATCATGTGCAGATTACAGTTGCAGAAGAAGTGGGTATTGAAGGTCGCTGGGGCTATTTCGACAAAGCCGGCCAGATGCGGGACATGATCCAAAACCACCTGTTACAGGTGCTCACACTGGTTGCCATGGACCCACCGGTAAACCTGGATGCCGATTCTATCCGTGATGAAAAGGTAAAGGTGCTTAAGTCTCTGCGCCCAATCAACATGGATAACGTCAACGAAAACACAGTGCGTGGCCAATACTCTGCGGGTTTCCTGAAGGGCAGCCCAGTGCCGGGGTACCTTGAGGAAGAAGGCGCGAACGTTAATTCCAATACCGAGACCTTTGTAGCCTTGCGTGTGGATATCGACAACTGGCGCTGGGCCGGTGTGCCATTCTATCTTCGCAGCGGCAAACGTATGCCGTTCAAGAGTTCAGAAATTGTGGTGCATTTTAAAAACCCACCGCACAACCTGTATCGCTCCAGTTACCGCAATCTGCCACCGAACAAATTGACCATTCGTCTGCAACCCCATGAAGGTGTTGAAATTCAGATGATGAACAAGGTGCCGGGCCTTGAACAAAAGACCCGTCTGCAAACCACCAAACTGGATCTCAGCTTCTCTGACACCTTTAAAAACGAGCGCATTGCCGATGCATACGAGCGTCTGTTGCTTGAAGCCATGCTCGGTAACCAGGCGCTGTTCGTTCGTCGCGACGAAGTTGAGCAGGCCTGGACCTGGGTTGATGGCATCATTCAGGCATGGGAAGCGGGTAACGAAAGACCCAAAGCCTATCCTGCCGGTACCTGGGGACCCGTGGCCTCGGTAGCACTCATTACCAAAGACGGGCGTTCCTGGGATGAATAAGGAGGCCAAGGTGCTCAAAGAAGCTGTATTTAAATCATTTGATAACACAGATTCGTTGGAAACTCAGTTGGCAGACCGCATCGCGCGCCAACTGCAGGATGCCGTGGATGCCCGTGGCAAGGCGAGTCTGGTGGTTAGTGGCGGCTCTACGCCGCTCAAACTGTTCAAGGCCTTGTCCGTTAAAGCCATCGACTGGAACGAAGTTTTTGTCACGCTCGCCGATGAGCGCTGGGTCGACAATGACCATAAGGACTCCAACGAGCGTCTGGTCCGTGAAAATTTGCTGCAAAACCGTGCCGTATCAGCCAAATTTCGCGGCCTCAAGAATATGTTTGCCAGCGCAGAAGAGGGCGCAGCCATGACGTCTGAACATCTGGCTAACGTGCCACGCCCGTTCGATGTGGTTGTATTGGGGATGGGTAACGATGGACACACCTGTTCCTGGTTCCCTTGCTCTGACGAGCTGATGCGGGCACTCGATAGTGACGCTATGTGTGAAGCCGTGACACCAGTAACGGCTCCCCATGAGCGGATCACTCTGACCAAAAAAGCAATTCTCAACAGCCGCCAAATCTATTTGCATCTGGTGGGTGAACAAAAGCTCAGCGTTTACCGTCAGGCGCTCGAAAGCGACGATATTAAAGCGATGCCAATTCGAGTGGTATTGGGTCAACACAAAACCCCGGTCGACGTGTATTGGAGCGCTTAAGGAGGCAAGTTATGCACCCCGTAGTCAAATCGGTGACCGACAGGATCATCGAACGCAGTAAAGAAAGTCGCAGTGCTTATCTGGCCGCGCTGCAGGAAGCCCGTAGTGCCAAGGTTCATCGCTCCGCATTGAGTTGCGGTAACCTGGCACATGGTTTCGCCGCCTGCGGTGCAGAAGATAAACAGTCTCTGCGCCAACTCAACAAGGTCAACATTGGCATTGTGACTGCGTTTAACGACATGTTGTCTGCCCATCAGCCTTATGAACATTATCCAGAGCTGCTTAAAGCCGCCTGTAATGAAGTAGGCAGTGTTGCCCAGGTGGCCGGTGGCGTTCCTGCCATGTGTGATGGTGTAACTCAGGGTCAACCCGGGATGGAGCTGTCACTGCTGTCCCGTGAGGTGATTGCCATGGCTACCGCCGTAGGCTTATCCCACAACATGTTTGATGGTGCGCTGCTGCTTGGGGTGTGTGACAAAATCGTGCCCGGCTTGCTGATTGGTGCAATGAGTTTTGGCCACCTGCCAATGCTGTTTGTTCCTGCGGGGCCCATGCGCTCAGGCATTCCTAATAAAGAAAAGGCCCGTGTGCGGCAAAAATTCGCTGAAGGCAAGGTCGATCGTGAAGCCCTGCTCGAAGCCGAGGCAAGCTCTTATCACAGCGCTGGTACCTGTACCTTCTATGGTACCGCCAACTCCAATCAGCTGGTCCTCGAGGTGATGGGGCTGCAATTGCCTGGCTCGTCCTTTGTGAACCCGGACGACCCGCTGCGCACCGAGCTCAGCAAAATGGCCGCCAAGCAGGTGTGCCGCCTGACTGAAAACGGGCTGCAGTATTCACCTATAGGTGAGATAGTCAATGAAAAATCCGTGGTTAACGGCATAGTTGCACTGCTTGCCACGGGTGGTTCCACCAACCTGACCATGCACATAGTGGCAGCGGCCAGAGCCGCCGGTATCATCATCAACTGGGATGACTTCTCCGAGCTGTCCGATGCCGTACCTCTGCTGGCACGGGTCTATCCCAATGGTCATGCGGATATCAACCACTTCCATGCGGCAGGCGGTATGGCATTCCTGATGAAAGAACTGCTGGATGCAGGTCTTATCCACGATGATGTCAATACAGTGGCGGGCTTCGGCCTGCGCCGTTATACCCAGGAGCCAAGACTTATAGATGGTCAGCTCACCTGGGTTGATGGTCCTGTTACCAGTCTGGACCAAGAGGTACTGCGTGGTGTTGCAGAGCCATTCCAGTCAAATGGCGGCCTTAAACTGATGAAAGGCAACCTTGGTCGTGCCGTTATCAAGGTCTCGGCAGTTCAGGAGCAGCATCGTATCGTTGAAGCCCCTGCTGTGGTGATTGACGACCAGAACAAACTGGACGCGCTCTTTAAAGCCGGTGAGCTCGATAGAGATTGCGTGGTGGTGGTGAAAGGCCAGGGGCCAAAAGCCAATGGCATGCCTGAGCTGCACAAATTAACACCAATCCTGGGTACCTTGCAGGACCGAGGCTTTAAAGTTGCGCTGATGACCGATGGCCGTATGTCCGGCGCCTCAGGTAAAGTGCCTGCGGCAATCCACCTCACGCCAGAAGCCTTGGATGGCGGCCTTATCGCCAAAGTTCAGGACGGCGACCTTATTCGTATCAATGCCATTACCGGTGAACTGTCCTTGCTGGTATCGGCTCCTGAGCTTGAAACCCGCACTGCCGCACCGGTGGAATTAAGAAAGTCCCGTTTCGGCATGGGCAGGGAACTTTTCGGCGCGCTCAGACAAAATCTCAGCAGTCCCGAAACCGGTGCCCGCTGCACCGAAGCAATCGATGAACTTTATTGAGCCTGAAAGGATACAACCGATGTCTGAGAATAACTGGTCATTACAACCACAAGATATTTTTAAGCGCAGTCCGATTGTGCCTGTCATGGTGATCAATAAGCTGGAGCATGCGGTACCGCTTGCGAAAGCACTGGTAGCCGGTGGTATAAGTGTGCTCGAAGTGACGCTGCGCACGTCCTGTGCACTGGAAGCTATCAGTAAAATCGCTGCTGAAGTGCCAGAAGCCCTCGTGGGTGCAGGAACCATCCTGAATGAAGAACAACTTCGCCAGGCAGTTGAAGCCGGCGCGCAGTTTATCATTACCCCCGGTGCGTATCCCGAACTGCTGAAAACCGCCATGCAGGGCACTGTGCCGCTTATTCCAGGTGTTGCCAGCATTTCTGAAGTGATGGCCGGGATGGCCCTTGGGTATCGTCACTTTAAGTTTTTCCCGGCTGAAGCCTCTGGTGGCGTCAATGCCCTCAAAGCCTTCCAGGGACCGCTGGCCGACATTCGCTTCTGCCCAACCGGCGGTATCACGCCTTCAAGCTACCGCGACTATCTGGCATTGAACAACGTGGATTGTATCGGCGGCAGCTGGATTGCCCCCACTGATGCGATGGAAGCAGGGGACTGGGGGCGGATCACCAGCCTGTGTAAAGAAGCGTTGGCTGGCCTTAACTAAGGTAAGCCGCTCCAATAAAAAAGCCTCGCTGTTGCGGGGCTTTTTTATCTGCCAATAGGGAGCTTGTAACTTAAAAAGGATGACTGCACCAAGAATGTACAATGCGGATAGGTAAGCAGGTGACCCATAACATCGTGAAATTAGCCTCCTTCAAGGTCATAAGTTGCCTGAGTGCACGCTAGGCCCACCTTCAGCAAGGCATCATTTAGGCCTCCATGGAATAAATTGTCGGAGGCTTTACGGCTGACGGCGTTACATGCATCAAGATATTCTGAAAACGTCGATAACAGGCTAATCGATGAGTTTACGGATAGCAGACAACAAAAAAGGCCCCTAAGGGCCTTTTTTATTACCAGAGCGTCTTATTTGGCGTTCATCAGTGCAACGGCGTTGTCCAGCATACGGTTGCTGAAGCCCCACTCGTTGTCGTACCAAGCCATCACTTTCACCAGACGACCACTTACGCGGGTTTGGGTTGCATCAAAGTTGGAAGAGTAGGCGTTGTGGTTGAAGTCGATAGATACCAGCGGCTCTTTATTCACCGCCAAAACCTGGCTGAGTACTTCATCGGCCGCCAGGGCTTTTTCGATGATGTCATTTACTTCCGCTACAGTGGTGTCGCGCGAAGCAATGAATGACAGGTCAACCAGAGACACGTTAACGGTTGGCACGCGTACTGCCAGACCGTCAAACTTGCCTTGCAGCTCAGGAACTACCAGGCCGACAGCTGCCGCAGCACCTGTCTTGGTCGGGATCATGGACATGGCAGCAGCACGGGCGCGGCGCAGGTCGCTGTGATACACATCAGATAGACGCTGATCGTTGGTGTAGGCATGGATGGTGGTCATCAGGCCTGACTCAATACCGATGGCATCGTTAAGCGGCTTGGCAAAAGGTGCCAGGCAGTTGGTAGTACATGACGCGTTTGAGATTACAGTCATGTCACTGGTCAAGACCTGCTGGTTCACACCGTATACCACGGTGGCGTCCACGTTCTTGCCGGGGGCAGAGATAATGACTTTCTTGGCACCGGCATTCAGGTGTGGCTGTACGGCTTCTTTGGAAGTGAAGATACCGGTACATTCAAACACCACGTCAACCTTGAGATCGGCCCATGGCAGCTTAGCAGGGTCGCGCTCGGAGAAGGTGAGGATTTTGTCGCCGTTGACATAAATGGCTTCTGCATCGTTTTCAACTTTGGCGTTGAAACGACCGTGTACAGAGTCGTATTTAGTCAGGTGAGCGTTGATGGAAGCGTCGCCGAGATCGTTGATGGCAACGATTTCGATTGGGTAATCTTTGTCGCTTTCGTACAGTGCACGCAGTACATTGCGACCGATACGGCCATAGCCGTTAATTGCTACGCGGATAGTCATTTCATATCCCTCAGTGATTATAAACGATATCTGGTAGTAAAATTACCAAATTGTTCGATTTCGTCAAGTTAAATCCCAGTTTTAACCCGTTTTTCACCTCAAGAATCGTTATATTTTTACATTGGTCTCGCTTTTTGAAAAATCAAGACCACTAATCTTGTGCAGAAGGGGCGACTGGCTCGATTTTTGCCCGTTCTGTGTCTGTCTCGGCCCTCAGGCGTTTCTCAATCGCACTGCCGGCAAAGTTTCCTGAGCTCACCGCCTTGGCCAATTGCTCAGCCTCGCTATCCAGCATGGCTGCCTTGGTCTTATCGCCTGTCAACAACGCCAGCATTTGCGCTTCATTGACGCTCTGTTTGGTCAGCACTATGTTGGCCCTGGAATAAAGGTAACTGCCGTCTAAGTCGCCAAGGGTACGTGAGGCGGTGGCAAGCCCAAGTAACCAGTCCGGGTCAAGATGGTCTGAATCGACCATGCCCAGCACATCAAGGTACAGCTTTTTGGCTCTGGCGGCGTCAGTCTTCAGGTAGTAAATCGCCAGCTTGGATAAAAGCTCCGGATCAGAAATCTGCCCATCTTTTTCGGCTTTAATGAGCACGGCAAGACTTTTCGCGTCGTCGAGTCTGGACCAGTGGTAGTACGCGAGGTAGGGGTCTTGGCTGCCCTTGGTCGATTCCTGTAATTCCTCCAGGTTCTGCACGCTGATACCAAAGGCGCGTAATCTATCATTGGTGCGCTGAACGTTAACTTTGTGTTGTACCCCAGAGGCCAACTCAATGCATTTTGAATACACCTCAAGAAATCTGAGCTGGTCGTAGATTTGTTTACCTGTGGGGTTTGGGGTGGTTTTCAGGACGAAACGCTGCCGAATAAGGTCTCCTTTCTCATATCGGCACCAACTGTCTTTGTGCAGGTCTTCGCAAAGTTCAGGATTATTTTTACAGATCATGTCTGAGTTTCGGTCATTATCACAGCCAAAAAGCGCAAAAGCACCGCTAACAAATGCAAATGATGTAAACATTACAAAAAAAGGTCGCTGTTTATGACTTTTCACTGTGCTTTCTCTAATAAAATTACAAACTTAGCGAAAATATCTTTCTGGCAAGGCGGTGGAAGTTTCATTACAATAGCGCCGACCTGAAATGGGACCTGGGTCCCGGATAAAACTGATTATGGTCGTTTCTGTTTGTTACTCAAACCTTTCTGTAAATAAATATAGAAAAGTGAGATAAAGGACCTGTACATGAGTGCTGATAAACACCTGCAAAGCTGGCAAGAAAGATTTGAACTGGCCGAGGCCATGCAACCTCTGCTGGGTAAACTGTATCGCAACCAAGGTGTAGAAGTTGTTGTCTATGGCAAGCCTCTGCTGAACGCCTCTACCATTGATATCATCAAGGCTCACCGTCTGGTGCGTCGCCACGTGGGTGATAAACTGCGTCTGCGTGAAAGCTTCCCCTTTATTGAGGTGCTGAGCAAGCTGGCAGTGAAGCAGTGTAAAGTTGATATCGGAAAACTCGCCGTCAATTACTGGCGTAACCACAGCGACGCCAGCGAAATCGAAGCCTATATGGCCTCTGAACTTGCCAGCGCCATTGACCACGCAGACGAAGTAGAACCAAGAGACGTGGTACTTTACGGTTTCGGTCGCATCGGCCGCCTGTTGGCGCGTCTGCTGATTGAACGTACAGGCCGCAGTAACAAATTGCGTCTGCGGGCCATCGTTATCCGTGGTGGCCGTGCCGGCGACCTTGAGAAGCGCGCCAGCCTGCTGCGCCGTGATTCAGTTCATGGTCCTTTCAACGGCTCTGTTGAAATCGATGAAGAAAACAACGCCTTGATTGCCAACGGTACCTACATCCAAATCATCTATGCCAACGGCCCGGAAGAAGTGGATTATACCAAGTACGGTATTAAAGATGCGTTGGTTGTTGATAACACAGGCGTGTGGAAAGACGAAACTGGTCTGGGTCTGCACCTGAAGAGCCCTGGCGCTGCCAAGGTTCTGCTCACTGCACCCGCCAAAGGCAACATCAAGAACATCGTATTCGGTGTGAATGATAACGATATTCTCGATGAAGACACTATCGTCTCTGCCGCATCTTGCACCACCAATGCCATCACCCCGGTGCTCAAGGCCATCAACGACAAGTACGGTATTGAAAACGGTCATGTGGAAACCATCCACTCGTACACCAACGACCAGAATCTTATCGATAACTACCATAAGGCCGATCGCCGTGGTCGCAGCGCACCGCTGAACATGGTTATCACTGAAACCGGCGCTGCCAAGGCCGTTGCCAAGGCGCTGCCTGTTCTGGCTGGTCGCTTGACCGGTAACGCTATCCGTGTTCCGACGCCAAACGTGTCCATGGCTATTCTGAGCCTGAACCTTAACAGCGAAACCAGCAAAGACGATATCAATGACTATTTGCTGGACGTCGCGTTGCATTCACCACTGCAAAACCAGATTGACTTCACCAACTCCACTGAAATTGTGTCCAGTGACCTGGTGGGTTCTCGTTACGCCGGTGTAGTGGACTCTCAGGCCACTATCGCCGATGGTAAGCGCGCCATCCTGTACGTTTGGTATGACAACGAGTTCGGTTATAGCTGCCAGGTAGTGGGCGTGATGCAGAAAATGCTTGGTCTGAATCACCAGTCTCTGCCGCTGTCTGAATAACGACAAAGCGCAGTAAAAGCCCGGCAATGCCGGGCTTTTTTATGGTTCGCACAATAATGCAGCATACGGACTTCCAATAGTAAAAAAGCCATTGACTGAGAGGGGTAAAAAGGTAGAATGCAACTCGCTGACGGGAACACCGTCGCCCCAAGAGACGCGACATTAGCTCAGTTGGTAGAGCGATACCTTGCCAAGGTATAGGTCATCGGTTCGAACCCGATATGTCGCTCCAGCTTCTCAAGGGACCAGTTTAGGCGCGATGGCAGAATGGCTATGCTGCGGATTGCAAATCCGTCGATCTCGGTTCGACTCCGGGTCGCGCCTCCACTTTTAATCTCCAAAAACCTCTTTTTCGCCAATCCGGTATCATCACACTTTTATCGCATTTTTTGATGAATGTTCATCTATTAAAGATTTTCATCGAGAATCTTTAGCCAGCGCTACATTACGATTTGCAGCAATGCTATAAATATGCGGTTTTCATTACTTCCATTCTAAAGGATAGATCCCATGATATTTTCCCAGGTTGTACCCGCACCCGCCGATCCGATTTTAGGTCTGACCGATGCCTTCAAGGCCGATCCCCGGACCGATAAAGTCAATCTTGGGGTTGGGATCTATAAAGACGAGGCAGGGCAGACCCCGGTACTGAAGTCGGTGAAGCAGGCCGAAGCTATCCTGTTGGCTGAAGAAAGCACCAAAAACTATCTGGGGATTGAGGGCGTAACTTTGTACAACAAGGTTGTGCAGGAGCTGCTGTTTGGTGCAACCCACACAGTCACCACAAAAGAACGGGCGGTGACGGCACAGGCTCCGGGTGGTACGGGCGCGCTGCGTGTTGCCGCAGAGTTTGTGGTACGAAACACCCCAAGCCGGGTGATCTGGGTGAGCAATCCAACTTGGGCGAACCATCAAAACATTTTTGAAACTGCAGGCCTCACCGTAAAAGAATACGGCTACTACGATGCAGCCAACCATGACATCGACTTTGATGCCATGCTGAACTCACTGGATGCAGCCAAGCAGGGTGACTTGGTCTTATTACACGGCTGCTGTCACAACCCAACCGGAATTGATTTGACGCTCACGCAGTGGCAAAAGGTAGGTGAGCTTTGTGCTGCAAAAGGTTTGGTTCCGCTGTTTGATTTTGCCTATCAGGGCTTCGGTCGTGGCATAGAAGAAGATGCTGAAGGTCTGCGTTTGGTCGCTTCTATGGTCCCAGAACTGGTTATCGCCAATTCCTTCTCCAAAAACTTTGGTCTCTACAACGAGCGCATTGGTGCAGTGACACTGGTTGCAGCTACGGCAGAGGAAGCCAAGGTGGCATTCAGTCAGGTCAAACGTACTATTCGTGCGAACTATTCGAATCCTCCAGCTCACGGTGCGCTGATTGTGAGTACGATTTTAAGTCGCCCAGAACTGAAAGCCGCCTGGGAGCAGGAACTCGCAGAAATGCGCGAGCGTATTGCCGAAATGCGTACTTTGTTCGTCGAGAGTCTGGCAGCTGCCGGTGTAACACAGGACTTTTCATTTATCAGCCGTCAGATGGGGATGTTCAGCTTCTCCGGCCTGAATAAGGCGCAGGTGGAAGCCCTCAGAGCCGAACATGGTGTGTACATTGTTGGTTCAGGCAGAATAAGCGTTGCCGGCATGACCAAAACCAATATGCCGGTTATTTGCAGTGCCATTGCCGCAGTGCTCTAATTTCACAAAAAATTGATGTGAAAACAAAAAAGGCTGCCAAGTGCAGCCTTTTTTAATCCAGTGGCAGTCCGTGCTAGGCTATCAAACGTTTGCGGCCTAAAGGCGCCATAATGGCCTTTGCAAGCGCCTGAGTATCGTGCAAACCTTGATGATGCTTACTGCGAAGGGGCTGGTAATGACAGATGCCCTCGGTGTATTCGTGTTCAGCGTGACACAAAACCCGCTCAATAACCGGCTTACCTATCAATTGATGGCACCATTGGATACGCTCGTTGAGCGTTAAATGGTTTGCTGCAGAAGAAACCTCTGCCGTGAGGTTATCAATCAAAATCACTTTGGCTTTTGCACGGCGAATAGATGCTGCGACTTTGGGAAGGAGCAGTGCCGGTAGGGTAGACGTTAAAAAGCTTCCCGGGCCAAGCACTATCAAATCCGCTTCTTCGATGGCAAGGCACGCCTCGTGGGTAGGTTCAACCATGGGTTCAAGGGAAAGGGCTATCGGATGGCTCTCAAGCCTGTCCACATCCAATTCACCAAACACCTTATTGCCACAGGCCTCCAGCGCGACCAGGTGCGTCGGTTGTTCGGACATGGGAATAAGTTTGCATTCGATTTTCAGCATGCCCCGGATGAGATTCACAGCATCCAACGGACGAACACACAGCTCATCCAGGGCATAGAGAATCAGATTGCCGAGGTTATGGCCACCCAGCTCCGACTCACCTTCGAATCGATATTCAAAGAGCAGAGAGCCAACAGAGGGTCTATCAGCCAGCTGAGACAGGCAGTTACGAAGGTCGCCCCAGGCAATGCAGTCGTGCTGCGCCCGCAGGCGACCTGTGGAACCACCGTTATCCGTGGTCGCCACAATGCCTGTCAGTCTGGGACCAAGAAATGAAAGACTGGAAAGCACGCGTCCAAGGCCGTGTCCACCGCCGATTGCGACGACCTTACGATATTCATTGAATTGCAATATGTCCATATCAGCTTCCTTGATGCACTTACAACACCGACACCCCTTGTCGGTTACATACGCCAACCAGTTTAGGCAAATCGGTCAGATTATACAGTCATAAATTTTGCGATGGGAACAGGATCACATATAATTTTGTCCGCGAACCGCTACTCGCTGCCACAATGAGAGTAACTATTTGAAAACCGGTAAAATATCAACACTTATTCTTGCCTTCGCGCTCTGCTTCATGGTGATTCTGCTTCTGAGAGTCAGCCTGATCCCGGACCTCGAAGAAAAAGGTAAGTCTTTGAGAGTATTACCAATGCTCTCACAGACGACGCGTTTGCCTGATTTCGACACCTACGCCGACGTGGGTGAGAAAAAGAGTGCATTTTTTGAATTTTTACGTCCGATAGTGCAGGACATCAATCGCGCTACGCTAAAGAAAAGGCGTTTTGTCAGTGAAATACTGCTGAAGCTCGAGGCAGGAAAGCCTCTGTCCACCAAGGAGCAGCAACGTTTAGCTACGCTGGGTGTTGAGTACGGCGTGCTTGAATCAGAGCAAGTATCTGAGTGGAACACCACTCAGACCAAACAACTGGTACAGAGCCTACTAAAACGCATCGATATCATTCCTGAGTCTTTAGTGCTGGTGCAGGCCGCGAATGAGAGCGGATGGGGCAGTTCGCGATTTGCCCGTGAAGGGCTGAATCTTTTCGGTCAGTGGTGCTACACCAAGGGCTGCGGCATGGTGCCTTCGGCCAGAGGCCAGGACATGAGTCACGAAGTGACTGTGTTTAACACGGTGGAAGATGCCATTGCCTCTTATATCAATAACCTGAATACACATTCGGCTTATAAACTTTTCCGTGCCATTCGTGCCGAACAGCGAGCCAAGGGTATCGAACCTGCGGCAGATGCACTGGTGTATGGCCTGGTCAATTATTCCGAGCGACGTGAAGCCTACGTCGATGAATTGCTGCAGATGCTGCGGCACAATAAAGCCTACCTGGAATCTCAAGATGAATCCGAGAATCAAACTCTGTCTGCTGTCCAGTCTGATGCTGTCGGTACCGGCATTTGCCACTACCGTTTCGCTGGAGTACAGCGGATTTCATGACAGATTGAAACTGGTTAAAAAGGGCGATTTCCCAAGAACCGAACTGACCTTTTCAGTACCCATGAAAGCGGGCTGCAAGATAGTAAAAGGCGAAATCACCACTGAGTCAAAACGCTTCCCCCTGACCATTACCGATGACCAGCGGTTATTTGTGCCCTTCGACGATGATTTAAAGCTGGGTAGGGCGCTGGTTAACATAGAAACAGATGGAGATGCGTCAACCTGTGGCTTAAGCCTTCAAGTAAGAGAGCGGGTTCCCCAAATGCAGTATTCCGGCGACACGCTGACCGAACTTAAATCGGAAATGGACAGCTTACAGGCCTCTTTACAGGGCTTCCCAATGAAGTACTTTGCCCGCCCGTCAGACGGAATTCGGTTTGAGTTTACCCAGGAGGGACGGTTTGCCACGGTTGATGGCAGCGAAAAGAGACTGTCAAAAGAGTTGATACTGACAAGTGAAGAGCTGGACGGGATTTCTCAACTGAGTTTCTCAGACGCACCACAGATAGTCAGCCCTTGGTACGCGCAAACCAAATAGCGCCAATAGATTTTGCGAATGAAGTCCCATGAAAAAGCCCGCTTTAAGCGGGCTTTGTTATTTTTATCTCTCACATATCCCGGCCTCTTTGGCCGGGATGTGAGCCATCAGGGCGTAAAGGTCGATACTACATCGATGCGGGTGCCTTGACGTTTACTGGCTTCGTCCAGATTAATGTGGCCACTGTTTGCTGTGTCCATAAAGTCAAACGCAGGCAAGTCCGCCTCTGCTACATCACCGCGAAACTCGGCGTTCGGGTCCTGCTTAAGCGAGACGAAGTCGAACTGCTCGCGGTCGACGCCCTGGGACGGCGCGGTGTTCTGCATGGCGGTAAAGATGGTTTCAATACGGCCAGGATGCTGGCGATCCCACTGCTTGAGCATGTCTTTTACTGCGGCACGCTTGAGGTTTTCCTGAGAGCCACAGAGGTTGCAGGGAATAATGGGGAACTGCTTCAGCTCGGCATATTCGGCAATGTCTTTTTCGCGGCAATAGGCGAGGGGGCGGATAACCACGTTTGCACCGTCGTCTGACAAAAGCTTGGGCGGCATGGCTTTCATTTTGCCGCCATAGAACATGTTCAGGAACAATGTCTCAATAATGTCATCCCTGTGGTGACCCAGTGCGATTTTGGTGGCACCAATCCGCTGGGCAAAACCATACAGAGTGCCGCGACGCAGGCGTGAACACAAAGAACAGGTGGTTTTGCCTTCCGGGATCTTGTCTTTAACGATGGAGTAGGTGTCTTTCTCAAGAATATGAAAAGGTACACCCAGGGTCTCAAGGTAAGCAGGCAGCACATGCTCCGGGAAGCCAGGCTGCTTCTGGTCCAGGTTAACGGCAACAATTTCAAACGAAACGGGCGCACGTTGCTGCAAATTGATAAGAATATCCAGCATGGCATAACTGTCTTTGCCACCGGAAAGGCAGCACATGACTCGGTCGCCTTCTTCAATCATGTTGTAGTCGGCGATAGCGCTGCCAACTTCACGACGCAGCCGCTTTTGCAGCTTATTGAGGCGAGTGATCTGTTTTTTGGAAAGTTCGTCTTGCTGGATTTCAGACATTACAACGTCAGACATAAAAAAGCGCCCGGTAACCTAGGTTTCAGGGCGCGTATTATTCCAGCTTAGTGGCTTAGGGTAAAGCGTTAGCCTTCCTGAAGCGGTGATTTATATCCATCGGGTTTGATGGCAAGCAGGTCACAGTTAAGGCTGTCGATGACGTGCTCGGCGGTGTTGCCAATAAGCGCAGCAGAAAGACCGGTGCGCCCTACGGTACCCAAAATCACCAGCTCTGCATCGAGATCCACTGCAAGCTCGGGGATAACATCTTCTGGCAAGCCCTCTTTGACATGGCAGGCTTCGACGGGAATGCCATAGCTCGTTGCCAGATATTGCACACGCTGCTCATGCTGCATGCGAATGGACTCGTTATAGCTGTGTGCGTCAAAGTCCGGCAATTCGATGGCGAGGTTGACCGGTGTACCTGGGTAACCGTTGACCAAATGTACTTTGGCATCAAACTGGGCTGCCAGGTTTTGCGCGTACTCAATGACTTTGCCGTTAAGGGCCTGGTGTTCTGGATCTTCGGTAGCGACGTTTACGGCGCAAAGGATTTTGCCCCCGACAGGCCAGTCGTGCTCTTTCACCAACAATACAGGAACCGGTGCTTTACGCATCAGGTGCCAGTCGGTAGGGGTGAAGATAACGGCTTTTAGTTTGTCGTGTTCGTGAGTACCTTTCACAATCAGGTCAAAACCACCTTCAATGGCATAATTGATGATGCTTTCAAATGGGCGGTTGTGCCACACAACCTGGGTTTGAATATGAATGCCATCCTGGGTAAAGGGGGCAATCAAGTCACCCAGCCAAGCAACACGCTGATCGATAACACCTTTGCGCATGGCTTCACGCTCGTGAGCCGACAAAATGGATGTCATCTCGTAAGAAAAATCGAAAATGGACAGAAAAACGGTAATAGAGGCCTGGTTCTTTTCGGCAAGCGCAACGGCGCGCTCCAGAGCAGGTTGCTTATCTTTAGTAGGGTCAACAACGACCAGTAACTTTTTATATTCCTTCATGGCGGCCTCCTGATTAGCTGTCATTCATCTACCATAATGAACCGGACAGGCTATGCTGCATTGTTTTAGATCAATGACTTGCTTTTATCTTGCGATACGGGCGTTGCCTGCCAGCGTATTCAAGCCAGCGAAGTCAATGATGGTGATGTACTTGCCTTTGACTTCGATAAGTTCAGATTTTTGGAAACGCCCCAACAAACGGCTGATGGTTTCTACCGTCAAGCCCAGATAATTACCTATGTCGCCGCGGGTCATGGTTAAACGGAACTCACGCTGTGAAAACCCACGGTTGCCATAGCGTGTAGCAAGATTTGCAATAAATGCCGCGAGCCGCTCTTCTGCGTTCTTTTTACTGAGCAAAAGGATCATTTCCTGATCCGACATAATCTCATTGCTCATCAATCGCATGATCTGTTGGCGAAGCTTGGGCATGGAGCCTGAAAGTTCATCCAGGGTATTGAAGGGGATTTCACACACCATTGAGGTTTCGAGCGCCTGGGCAAAACTCTGATGGGTGTTGGCATGAATACCGTCGAAACCGATAACATCACCGGCAAGGTGGAAGCCGGTTATCTGCTCGTCACCCTGTTCAGTGATGGTATAGCTTTTAATGGTGCCGGAACGAATGGCATAGAGCGATTTGAGAGAGTCGCCGGATTTGAAAATTTGCTCGCCTTTCTGGATAGGCTTTTTACGCTCAATAATATTATCCAATTGATCCAATTCGTTGGCGTTGAGCGTGAACGGAATACACAGGGTTCCCATACTGCAATCATGGCAATGGATGGTGCAACCGGTGGCGGCGGGGCGGCGATGTTTATTTTGATCGATTGGCATTATTCGTTCCCAAACCTGTTGATTAACTACATGTTAACTCAATTGCACCCGCCGGGCTAGCCAAGCTGGGCGACACCAATATATAAGGTTTGAACGCCAAAGGCCATGAGCAGTGCACCCGATAACCAACGAACAGCACGACGTTGTAACCACCCCATCAACGACTTCGCTGCCACGCCCACACTCAGAAGTGCAGGCAAGGTGCCCAGACCGAAAAACAGCATGATAAGGGCACCATCGAGTGGATTGGCACTGGCGACAGACCAGGTCAGGGTGGAATACACCAGACCACAGGGCAACCAGCCCCACACGCTGCCTGCAAGAATGGCTTTGACACGGGTGTCTATGGGCAGCAAGCGCTTTCCAAATGGCTGAATGACGCGCCACAGGCCTTTGCCGAGGGTTTCGATGAAGACAACACCAGACCAGATTTTGGCAACATAAAGTCCAAGCAGAATCATCATGATCCCGGCCAGAAAACGCAGAAACAGCGTAAGATGGCCCGCATCAAACAGCAGGCTTAAGCCGCCTGTGGCGCCGCCGGCGATGGCGCCGGCGAGAGTGTAGCTGGCGATACGACCGCCATTGTAAGACAAGAGGAACCCGAGTCGATGGGCGAGGGGATTGTCATGACGTGCCGGAGCTGGGATTTGGCTTGAAAAGGCCCCTAACAGGCCGCCACACATGCCAAAGCAGTGAACTCCGCCCATCAAGCCGACCAAAAAGGCTCCTGAAAGGCTGTAGTCCATCAGCGCTTGTCCGCCTCAATGTTGTTTGAGGCGGACGCGTGAGCGTCTGGTGCCTTGGGTGTTTCTTCTTCAAACAGGATAGACGCTCCCTGGCGGTCGAGATCGTCAAATTGTTCGGTTCGAACAGCCCAAAAAAAGACCCCGACTGCAATCAACACAAACAGCATGGCGATGGGAATGAGGATGTAGATAATACTCATGGTTTTAACCTCAGTAGCCTCAGGCTGTTACCCACCACAATCAGGGAGCTGGCAGACATGCCGATGGCCGCGATATAGGGTACAACATGGCCGGTAACGGCAAGGGGTAAGATGAACACATTGTACCCCAATGCCCAAGCAAGATTCTGCCTGATTATTTGGTTGGTTTTCCCTGCAATATTCATGGCTTCAACAAAGCGGTGCAGGTGGTCACCGAGTAAAATCAGATCGGCACTGTTTTTCGCGATGGCGCTGCCACTGCCCATGGCCACCGACAGATCGGCGCCTGCGAGCACGGGCGCATCATTAATACCATCACCGAACATCGCGACCAGCGTATTGTTGCTCCGTAGGGACTCGACCAGCTCAAGCTTGCCTTTTGGCTTGAGACCACCCTTTATTTCGGCGATACCCAGTGTTGATGCCACCTGCTGCAGATGAGCCGAGGTATCCCCGCTCGCTATCTGCAGTTTGATGTTTTTGGCTTTCAAGGCGGCAACGGTCTCTTTGGCATCGTCTCTGAGCCTATCCTGGATCTCAAAAGCCGCCAGTAAATGGTTGTCGTTACCGAGATACACCCATTGCCCTGGAAAAACCAATGCTGATGGCACCTTTAGGTATTCGGCACTGCCAATCAGGTAACGGGTATCTTCGATGATGCCCTCAACGCCGGCCCCAACCAGATGATGCTGTTTGGTAACTTCAAGCGTTGTCGGTATCTTGGCAAACAATCTTGCAATGGGATGAAGCGACCCCTGCTCCAACGCAGAAGCGATAGCGAGTGCACGAACTTTATCGACACCCTCATACAGCTGGATATCGCCAAAACTGAAGCTGCCACAGGTGAGGGTACCTGTCTTATCAAATACCACCGTTTTTATTTTTGGGAGTTTTTCAAAAACACTGCCATTACGGGAAATAATCCCCAATCGGGTAAAGAGCCCGGTTGCGCAGGTTACAGCGGTGGGTGTGGCCAGTGCTAAAGCGCAAGGGCAGGTCGCAACCAACACTGAAAGGGTTACCCAAAAGGCATCTTCGGGGGCAAACTGACGCCATACCAGATAGGTAATGGCGGCAATTGTTAGGATAGTGGCGGAAAAATAACGCGCAAGCTTATCTGCCGTCAGGGCGATAGCCGGTTTTGCATTGGAGGCGAGCTCCTGCAGTCGGATAATTTCTGCAACCAGCTGGTCCTGGCCTATGGCGGTCACTTCCACCCTGATGGGTTGTTCCAAATTGATGGTACCGGCAAATACCTCGGCTCCCGGCGCCTTGGATATCGGCAGCTGCTCTCCGGTAAGCATGGATTCATTAATGCCGGAAGTGCCTTCCACTATCTTGCCATCGGCCGCTACCACGTCACCCGGGCTGACCAAAATGATGTTGCCGACCTGAAGCTTCTTGGCGGGCACTTCTTCTATTCCTTGCTCGGTCACCAGTGACGCAGTGAGTGGCACCAATTTATGCAGGTTGCTGGAGCTGATGGAGGCCTTTTGACGGGCATTCTGCTCGAAATAGCGACCCAAAAGCAGGAAGAAGGTAAACATGGACACGGATTCGAAATAGACCTCACCCGTGCCCTGAATGGTGGCGACACAGCTGGCGATATAGGCACCACAAATCGCAATGGAAACGGACACATCCATGTTGAGCTTACCACTCAGGATGGCGCGTATGGCGCTGAAATAGAATGGCTGCGCCGAGTAGAACACCACCGGAGCCGCAAATATCATGCTGACCCAGCGGAAATAATCACGAAACTCGGTTTCCAAATCGGTAAAGTAGCCGGCATAAAGTGCCAGGGCGAACATCATCACCTGCATGGTGGCGAACCCTGCCAGCCCCAACCGCAGCAAAAAGCGGCGGCTGTTGCGCTTGCTGATTACTTCCTGGTCGTCCAACTGAAATGGTGCGGCGTTATAGCCGATGCTGCCGATGGCAGACAGGATCTCGCTTAACTTCACCAAAGAGGGTTGCCAGCGAATAAACGCGCGCTGGGTAGTGGAGTTCACTTGAATACGCTCAACGCCGTCGAGCTTTTGCAGCTTATGTTCAATGAGCCAGGCACAGGCAGCGCAGGTAATGCCGTCGATGCTGAGAGTCACCTCTTCCCGACCATCTCGCTCCTGAACGAAATCCTGCTGTACTTCAGGCAAATCGTAGGCGCTGAAATGATTAAGGCTTTCGGGGACCAGTGCCGTTTGGCGGCTGCCTGGCTCGGTTCGGTACTTGTAATAGGAAAGCAGGCCAGCATCAACAATAGCCTGGGAAACAGCCTGGCATCCCGGGCAGCACATCACCTGATCGACGCCATCGATTCGGGTGATGAAATTGCTGCCTGTCAGGACAGGTTCGTTACAGTGAAAACAGGGTTGCTGGGACATATCTGACTCAGTTCAGCCAGTGCTCTTTGCCCTCAGCAAGTTCCAGACGCTGTTGCAGACGCCACTTGCCATCGAAACTCTCAATGCGAACTTCCCAGAACCCTGAAATGGGTTGTGAAGGAATAATGCGATAAAGCTTGGTTGCATCTTGGGTAAGCAGACCCGCAAAATCACGATCGGCAAGGGTAGGGTGATAAAAGCTGGTATTGAGCGCGGCGTCATAGGCCGGGCCGCCATGCTGCTCGAGGGTGATGGCGCCGTCTTTAACCGAGACCAAAAACTGCATACCAATCTGGCGTGCATATTGGATTTTGGACAGGTCCATATTGATGGCCTTGCCCTTTTTGTAATATTCCTCGGCTACCAACGAATCAGAGTTATCCATGGCAATTTTAAGGGTGGCAAAACTTGCGATAACGGCGCACATGGGAAGGATAATTAAAAACCAGGGCCAGAACTGCTTATACCAGGCTTGCTGCTCATTCATTGTGTAATACCAAAGGTCAATTCGTTAGCGATATTCTATCGTTTAATGTCTGAGTTATCACTTAAAAAAAGGCCCCGATTTTATCTCGGGGCCTTGATTTTACTGACGTTAATTACTTGTTAGACAAGCTGTAAACGTAGGCAGTGATGACGTGGACTTTTTCTTCGCCCAGAACGTCTTTCCATGCTGGCATCACGCCGGCGCGGCCGAACTTGATTGATTCTTCAATCTTGCCGCGGCTGCTGCCGTAGAGCCACACGTTGTCTGTCAGGTTAGGCGCGCCCATGAACTTGTTGCCTTTGGCATCCATACCGTGACAGGCGAAACAGCCCTTCATGAAAGAACCCTGACCTTGAGCGGCCAGAGCAGCGTCATGCTCACCACCGGACAGGCTGACAACATACTCAGCCAAGCCTGGGATTTCACTGTCATCGATAGGCAAGCCACCCTTTGGAGGCATCATGCCACGACGACCATTCATGATGCTGGCCTTGATGGTAGCCAGGTCGCCACCGTACAGCCAATCGGCATCAGTCAGGTTGGGGAAGCCAGTGCTGCCGCGGGCGTCAGAGCCGTGACACTGGGCACAGTTTTGCAGGAACAGACGACCACCCACTTTCAGAGCTTCTGGGTTTTTCACCAGTTCTTCCAGTGGCGTTGCCGCGTATTCTTTGAAAATGTGACCGTATTTGTCGTCAGCGCCTTTCACTTCAACATCGTACTGAACCCAGCGACCTTCTTTAGCTGCACTTTCAATGGCGGCTTTAGAGTCAGCCTTAATACCTTGCTCAGTACCAATGCTCTGGTTAGAGCTACTCCAACCCAGGAAACCTTTGAAGTTACCCAGACCTGGATACAGCGCCAGATAAATCACACCAAACACGATAGTGATGTAGAACATGTAGCTCCACCACTTAGGCAGTGGGTTGTTCAGCTCTTCGATACCGTCGAAGCTGTGACCCATTGACTCGCCTTCTTTAATATCAGGCGTCGTGTTCTTGGAACAGATCCTCAGCAGCACGAAGCAGCCTACAATCACCAGGATAGTGAGTATGCTAATCCACATACTCCAGAAGTTACTCATCAACATTATTTTTGCTCTCCTGAGTCCTTCATTGCCTTGGTTTCCTCATCGGAGAACACAAGGTTAGCCGCCTCGTCGAAACTCTTTTTACGACGGGAGCTATATGCCCAAGCAAATATACCGACGAAGGTCAGCATTACAACTATGGTTACAATCCCGTGTAATGTGCCGTAATCCATATAGTTGCCTCCTTATTTGAGTGCGTGTCCCAGAGACTGCAAGTACGCGATGATGGCTTCCATCTCAGTTTTGCCTTCTACGGCTTTCTGAGCGTTGGCAATGTCAGCATCGGTGTAGGGAACGCCAAATCCACGGAAGACTTCCATTTTCTGTGCAGTCAACTTGCCATCCAGCTTGTTGTCTGCCAGCCATGGGAAGCCAGGCATATTTGACTGAGGAACTACAGCGCGAGGATCAATCAGGTGAACTTCGTGCCATTTGTCGCTGTAACGACCGCCTACACGGGCCAAATCCGGACCAGTACGCTTGGAACCCCACTGGAATGGGTGATCCCATACGGACTCGCCGGCAACAGAGTAGTGACCGTAACGTTCAGTTTCAGCACGCAGGGGACGGATCATCTGGCTGTGACAGTTGTAGCAACCTTCACGGATATAAATGTCGCGACCTTCAAGCTCGAGTGCAGTGTAAGGACGCAGGCCTTTCACTGGCTCGGTGGTATCTTTCTGGAACAGCAGTGGTGTGATTTGCACCAGACCACCGATGCTGATCACCAGCACGGTGAAGATACCGAGCAAACCGATGTTTTTCTCAATTAATTCATGGTTGAATTTCATCGTGTCTACTCCTTATGCAGCTTTGGCTTCAGACAGTGCAGGCAGTGAATCTTTAGGTGCCTTCACAGTGCGGAATACGTTGTAAGCCATGATCAGCATACCGGTTACGAAGAAACAGCCGCCCAGGAAGCGTACGAAGTAGAACGGATAAGAGGCTTCCAGACTTTCTACAAAGCTGTAGGTCAGGGTGCCATCTGAGTTCACTGCACGCCACATCAGACCCTGCATTACACCGGAGATCCACATGGCAACGATGTACAGCACAGTGCCAATAGTCGCCAGCCAGAAGTGTACGTTTACCAGAGAGGTTGAGTACATGCGGCCATGACCAAACAGGTTAGGGATCAGGTGATACAGAGAGCCGATAGACACCATGGCTACCCAACCCAGAGCACCAGAGTGTACGTGACCCACGGTCCAGTCAGTGTAGTGTGACAGGGCGTTTACTGTCTTGATGGCCATCATAGGACCTTCGAAGGTAGACATACCGTAGAAGGACAGAGATACCACCAGGAAGCGCAGCACTGGGTCAGTGCGCAGTTTGTGCCAGGCGCCTGACAGGGTCATGATGCCGTTGATCATACCGCCCCATGAAGGTGCGAACAGGATCAGTGACATCACCATACCCAGAGACTGAGTCCAGTCGGGCAGGGCCGTGTAGTGCAGGTGGTGAGGACCGGCCCAGATGTAAAGCGCGATTAGTGCCCAGAAGTGCACGATGGACAAACGGTAGGAGTATACCGGACGACCGGCTTGCTTAGGCACGAAGTAGTACATCATACCCAGGAAGCCCGCGGTCAGCAGGAAGCCTACGGCGTTGTGGCCGTACCACCATTGCACCATGGCATCAACCGCACCGGCGTAAATGGAGTAAGACTTCCACAGGCTAACAGGCACAGCCATGGAGTTTACGATGTGCAGAACAGCTACCGTGATGATGAAGGCACCGAAGAACCAGTTCGCCACATAGATGTGGGAAGTCTTGCGCTTAACGATAGTACCGAAGAACACAATCGCATAGCTGACCCACACAATGGCGATAGCGATGTCGATTGGCCATTCCAGCTCGGCATATTCTTTGCCGCTGGTGATACCCAGTGGCAGAGTAATGGCGGCAGCCAGAATGATTGCTTGCCAACCCCAGAAGGTGAATGACGCCAAAGCTGGCGCAAACAGACGGGTTTGACAAGTACGTTGAACAACATAATAGGAGGTGGCGAAAAGCGCTGAGGTACCGAACGCGAAGATCACCGCATTGGTGTGTAATGGCCGCAAGCGGCTGTAGGTTAACCAAGGGGTATCGAAGTTCAGCTGAGGCCAGATTAACTGAGCCGCAATCAGTACACCGACGGACATACCAACAATGCCCCACAGAACTGTGGTTAAAGCGAATTGGCGCACGACAGTGTAATTGTAATCAGCGCCGTGTGGCTGGGAATGGTTCATCATAGTGCTTCCACTGCTTATTACTTTTACTTGTAATGTGAGTAAAGACGAGCTCTACCGGTTTTTTTAAATGACATTCAGTGCGTTCCCTATCGGGCTCTACACTGGCTGTCAATGCCTGTGCCTGCGGAATTGTTACCAACCGCAAGGCTTTGCAATGATACTTGAGCTGTGTCAAAAAAGATACCTGGATGGCCGTGGGTTTGTTGATCTGGATCAATCGGAACAATAGAATGTTAACATCTTGCAGCATAAGGTGATTTATTGTGCTAGGCATACGTAATCTCGCGTTGGCGAGCATGCTTTTCAGCCTGATTTTCCTGTCGGGATGTGATCAGAATCAAATTTCCCCCCAAAGGGCGGTGAAAGAACCTGGATTATGTGATTTTCATGCCGGGGAATGCCAGCATTCTCTTGGCGAAAATATCATCACGCTAAGTTTGGCTCCTGCTAATGCGCCCAGTGAAAAACCACTGAATTTCCAGTTAAAAAGTTCCAATAAACTTGTCATTATCAGCAGCAGGATTGAAGGCCGAGACATGTTTATGGGCGTCATCCCATTAAAGTGGCAACAAACGGATGAAAACACCTTTAATGCCACCGCAGTGTACGGCAGTTGTTCCAGTAACTATATGGTGTGGCGACTCTGGCTCAGCGTGACAAACGAAGCCGGGCTGTCGCAGCAGATTTGGTTTGATTTTCTTGCCGATAACGACTGATATCACTCGCCGCTGTCTTTCCAGCATTCTTTAATGGCGACAAAGGTCTGAACGTTGTCGATAAAGAGTTGCAGCAATACCGGATCGAAGTGGGTTCCTGAGCAATTTTTCATTTCCTCCAAAACCTTGTCCAGTGGCCAGGCTTCTTTGTAGCATCGGGCATGGGACAGGGCATCAAACACGTCTGCAATGGCAACGATGCGCGCATAGATATGAATATCGTCTCCTCTGAGACCTCCGGGATAACCACTGCCGTCAAATTTTTCGTGATGCTGCAACGAGATAGTCGCGGCAGCGTTAAGAATTGGCCGCTCTGAATTGGCCAGAATTTGATGCCCGATCACCGGGTGCTGCCGCATGATTTGCCACTCGTCATTGTCAAGCTTCCCGGGTTTCAAAAGCACCGCATCTGGAATGGCTATCTTGCCGATATCGTGCATTGGCGCCGCACGCTTCAACAAATCAGCTTCATGATCGGCAAGGCCCGCCAGCAGGGCCAGCTCATGGCAGTAGGCAGCCATGCGTTTCACGTGGTTCGCCGCTTCCTTCGACCGACTTTCCACCACATCACCCAAACGTAAAATGAGTTCTGATTGGGTGTCTTCAACCTCCTGGTTCAATAGCAGGTTTTCAAAAGCTACGCCGACGTTAATGGCAAAAATATCAATCAGTTGTTTGTCGAGATCACTAATCCTGTCGATGCCGTCCATGTACAGCAGATTGATTAACCCGCTCTTGGTGGGGAAGTATCCGACGAAGCAGTTTTGCTCATAGAGGCATCGTTTCTGTGAAAGGGCTTCTTTCAGCAACGCCAGTATATTGGGGGCCAGAGCTCGGTCATGGTGTGCAGCAAATTGGCCTGTTCCAGCGAGGATTTCAAGGTCATGGGCACCGATTTTACCACTGATGGCATCCATGGCATTGCAGGAAAGAAGCAGGGTCTCAGTATCAAGATTCAACAGGCTTGCCACCTGGGTAAGCAACCCGTCGGCAAACTTGTGCAAAGTTCGGAGTTCGAACAAACCTGAAGTGGCCTCCAGCACCCGTTCGAGTCCTTTACGGTGCTTGAACTGTACCTGCCGTGACTGTTCGATTTCCATAATGTCGCGGTAGGAGCGCAATGAAGAATACACACTGGTGACCAGTTTACGGGAGTCGAGTTCAGCCTTGGCCTTATAGTCATTAATGTCGTAATTGACAATAACGTCTTCTTCGGGTGCCTGACCGGGTTGGCCAGTCCTGAGTACTATCCGCATGGTGCGGTTTTTAAGTTCTTCGCGTATCCAGCGTACCAATTCCAGGCCAGCGTGGTCGCTTTCCATGACTACATCGATAAAGGCAACGGCAACATTGGTTTCGTTGTTGAGGATCTCCTTGGCTTGCTCGCCACTGTAGGCATTAATGAAAGCGAGGGAACGGCCTTCCAATTTAAATCTGGACAGGGCGAGTTTGGTCACTGTGTGGACATCGGGCTCATCGTCGACAACCAGAATCTTCCATGCTGGTCCCGAATCCTCTGATTCAACCTTTTTTTTGCCCGAAAACAAGGGACTTTTCTTTGCCATATCAATGAGCATTCGTAGGCCTCAAGCTAGAAACACGGCTAGGTTTATTCAATTTGAGTGTAGATCAAGTATTTCATCGCAGTGGATTTTTTACGTTAACAGCAAGCCAAATTGGGTTTATGATAACCATTCTCATTTGGGCTTTGTTGTGTAAAAAGGGGGAGGTCATGAAATACGTTAATCTCAGTATCCCAGCGTCTGTGCTGGCAAAGCTTATTTATGAAGGTCAGCTGTGCGCTGCTGACTTCCAGTGTCTGGATTCAGAGAGCAAACGCGAGCTCTGGCAGTTATGCCTTTGGGCCTGTAAAAAACGAGTAGGTTGTAAAAAGACCGCGCAGTTAATTGCAACAACGAACATCATCGGAATTCCAGACGCAGACATAAGAACGATGCCCGAAATGAATGGTTGTTTTGATGTAGACTATGAAAAAGATGATGCGGCAATGCCGGATGAATGCGCGGCTTGTGCGTTTGATTGCAATAAACAGGGTGAATAGACGCTGTGACGGATAAGCAGCATTGTAACCTCAGGATCCAGGCTTAAAGTAACGTCGATTGTCTCCACACAGCCGACGTTACTTTAAGCCTGGATGCTGTGTGGAGACAATTTCCCTTGGAT
The DNA here is from genome assembly GCF_019457455.1 of Shewanella sp. FJAT-52076. Lineage (NCBI taxonomy): Bacteria > Pseudomonadati > Pseudomonadota > Gammaproteobacteria > Alteromonadales > Shewanellaceae > Shewanella > Shewanella sp. FJAT-52076. The sequence goes on along the minus strand of NZ_CP080415.1, from coordinate 2,143,134 downwards.
GATTTACCAAGTGTGACGTCAGCGTTGGAAACAGAGAGACTAGTTATGTGAACAGAGCTTACTTCCCATTTAGCTTAGAACTTCGAAATCATCCCGTTAATGCTGGAGCTTCAACAGCTGATCCGAACAGCTGGTGATTTCGATGGCTTAAAGAGTGGTTAATCCTGACCAGTACGGGTTAGCGCACCAACAGCGGGATAACCGAGCCCAACACCAAAGCACGCAAACAGTCTCACATCTAAATGCGCACAATGTATATTATGTTAAATTAAGTTTGTAAAATACCATAGCGTTAGCCAAAATCGCCTCAATACACACCTTCCAGCGTCTATCTATACCCGTACGGTAACAACGCTCTTCCCCAGCTATTCACTGGGCTGGCTCATGCCTCTTTTGGAAAACTCACAATTGCTTGAGATGTTGTGCCGAGCGATGTGACAGCTTTATCCGTGGAGGGAAACTTTTCGTTTTAAGATCGCGTGGCCTTGAGCCTTGAGCCCAAAATAAACGGAATGGAAAAAGCACAGCCATTGCTGTGCTTTTTGAATAGCTTGGAGTCGTTAGTTACGAGTCAATGTACCTGGACTCAAAGGCAACAGCCAGGTTTCACTGATGCCTTTATTCCCTACTGTTGCTCTTTGCTGGTAAATCCTTCTCTCTTTCACTGCTGACGCGCCCCAGCGCAACCCGTGAAGGGTCAGGGAAACACCAACTGCTACGCCATGTCGCCGAGTTCATCCGCCACCACGCCAGCATTACGATGGCTGCACACATCAGAATGCCGGCACCGATAGCCTTCTCAAACCAATGGGCAATCATAGCCACTGCGGCGGAGGCAATAAATGCCATCCCCAGTTGAATAAAGTTCTGCCAGCCTGCCGCCTTGGTGGCATTGCTGGAAAATGGTGCCAGCGCATCAGTAACCAGCAAGGGATAAACAGCACCATTAATAGCCGCTAAAGCTGCAAATACCCAGAGCACGGCCTGAATACCCGAACCGAGTTGCGTTAAAAGAAAGAGCACCAGGGATAACACCACAAAGCCGGTGATAAGCATGTTCTTGATAACTTGTGGACTGTAGGAGTTCAGTGCCTTCTTGCAGGCAAATCCGCCCAGCATAAATGCCAGGGTTTGAGGAATAAAACTCAGCCCAATTTCTGCGGCTGCATAGCCATGGTGTTGCATCACGGCTGGCCACAACGTCAGGTAGCAAAAGAAAGCGGCGCTACAGGCACCAAATATGGCCACGTTGTTTTGAAATGCGCTGTTTTTGAGGATTTTCCCAACTGGAACGGGCTCAGCTTGTTTGCGAACTCTGGATTCTTTTGCCAATACCGGTGTTACCGCTGCCAGCAACAATCCAACAATGGCCAGGATAATAAAAATGGCCCGCCAGCCATACTGTTCACTTACCCAGGCTCCCATGAGCGGCGCCAAGGCGGGCGACAGAGCTACCAAGGGCATAATTGATGAAAATACCCTCCTCGCTTCGCCTTCATCAAACCTTTCCATCACCAGTGCCTGCCAAATAACGGCTGCACTGCAGGCGCCAAAAGCTTGAATTACCCGGAGCATAAAAAAGACACTGATATTTTCGGTAAAGCCCAGCATTACACTACTTAAGGCAAACAGCCCAAGCCCCGCCATCAGGGTATTTCGTTTACCGAAGCGGTCGCATAAACTGCCATAAGCCAGTTGCCCAATGGCGAGACCACCCAGAAAGCACGTCAGTGTCATAGCCACCAAACTGGCAGACGCATTTAAACTAGATTCAATCTGATTGAATGCAGGAAGATACATGTCGGTCGCCAAAAAACCGAGCATGCTGAGCAATGCCAAGTAAGGGAAAAATACTAAACTTCTTCTTTTAGTCAGAGAATTGGAAATCAAACTTACCTCCACGTTTTTAAATCATCTTAGCGGCGTGGAGTCTAATAACTTGTTTTGCGGCTGTGAAACGGTTAATTTTGCATGCTGCAACCAAAATATTTCACGGCAAAGTGCCCTACTCGGATCAGGAAATTCACCATGCTATCGGAACAATCGCTGGAGTTGGTCGATATTGTTGCTCAGGTTGGCAGTTTTACCGCGGCCGCGGCAAAGCTACACAAGGTGCCTTCTGCGGTCAGCTACGCAATCAAGCAAATTGAAGACGAATTGGGTGTGGTGCTGTTTAATCGCCACCACCGTAGTGTGAGCCTGACGGTAGCCGGTGAGCACTTCGTCCGTGAAGCCCGCGCCATGCTGTCGCAAATGGACGAACTCAAGCGGGGAACGCAGCGTATTGCCAATGGCTGGCAACCCACCCTATCCATTGCACTGGACAACATAGTCCGGGCAGACAAGATTAGCGTGTTAATTGCTGATTTTTATCGGCATTTTCAGGATGTCGAGTTAATCATACGCATCGAAGTATTTAATGGTGTATGGGAAGCCCTGGCTACAGGGCGCAGCCATATTGCCATTGGCGCGACCACCGCTATTCCCGTAGGTGGCGTGTTTCAATATCGGGATATGGGGGTTATCGACTGGGCGTTCCTGGTGTCGAAAAACCATCCGCTCGCGCCAATCGAAACGCCCTTAAGCGATGATATGCTCAGGCCATTTCCCTCAATTTGTCTTGAAGATACATCCCGGGAAATCCCCAAACGCACTACCTGGCTTTTGGACAACCAGCGTCGCCTGGTGGTGCCGGATTGGATAAGGGCCATTAACTGTTTCACCAACGGTTTGGGTATCGGCTACATGCCAAGACACTTGGCGGCGCCCTTTATTCAGGCCGGATTGTTGATGGAAAAAACTCTGGAGCAGCCAAAGGCACCCAGCCCTTGCTGCCTTGCCTGGAACGGTGATGCGCCCTCGCCCGCCCTTAGCTGGGTGCTCGACTACCTGGGCGACAGCGAAAAGCTGCACCGCGAATGGTTGGCATAAATGTGGTTTCCGCGGGGAATTCAGTTATGATAGCCAGGCTAGTCACACATTAAGGAGACATTGAAATGTCACAGGAAATTCTGGTTTCCAAGCAGTCGACACTGGAAGTCAACAAGCTCATTAAGAACACCTATATGCTGCTCTCCATGACGCTGGCATTTTCAGCGCTCTGTGCCTGGATTGCCACGGCGATGGGCATTTCGCCTTTGATGTCATTGGGTTTTGCCATTGGCGGATTTATTTTGCTGTTTGTCACCTTGCGTAAAGCCGACACCGCCGCCGGTCTCTTTTGGGTATTCGCCTTTACCGGTATGGAAGGTGCCTCTCTCGGTTTTATCCTGAACCACTATGCCGGTATGGCCAATGGCCCGGAGCTTATCATGCAGGCTTTCGGCCTGACTTCAGCCATTTTTATCGGCTTGTCGATGTACGCCCTAACCACCAAGAAAGACTTCTCTTTTATGGGCGGCTTTTTGTTCGCCGGTTTGATTGTGATTGTGATTGGTGGCCTGATTAATCTGTTCGTTGGCAACAGCACGGCTTATATGCTGCTTTCATGGGCGACCGCGCTGGTGTTTACCGGTCTTATCCTGTTTGATACCAGCCGAATCGTAAACGGCGGCGAGACCAACTATATCCGCGCCACAGTGTCGCTGTATCTGGACTTCCTCAACCTGTTCCTCGCCATTTTGCGCATTCTGGGCATGAACAACGACGATTAAACATTTCCGAGGGATTTAAGGTAAAATGGCCCACTTCCAGGGCCATTTTTTTATTATGAGCACATTTATTCTTCAGGTATCAGGTAAAGCCTATGGCAGCGCTGCACCGGTGCACGCGCTCAGGTTTGCCAAGGCCGCAATCGACGACGGCCACCAGATCCTTCGGGTATTTTTCTATCAGGATGGTGTGTTTAACGCGTCCAGCTTAGGCTCGCCAGCATCCGATGAATTCAACGTGTATCAAGGATGGCAACAACTGGCCAAACTGCACAATGTCGAACTGGTTAATTGCGTGTCTTCGGCACTGAGGCGCGGCATGGTGGCCAAGGAAGAAGCTGAAACACAAGGGCTTAGCCATTGGAATGTGGATGACCACTTCCATAACGGCGGTCTGGGCGAGTTGGTAAGTGGCATCGCCAAGGCCGACAGACTTATCTGTTTTTAAGGAGCGCCAGTGAAAAAACTTTGTGTTGTGTTTTCAACGTCGCCCCATGGTAATGCCGCTGGCCGCGAAGCGCTGGATTTTGCCATGCTGGCAGCAAGTTATGATTTGGAAACCAGTATACTGTTTACCGATGAAGGTGTACTGCACCTGATGGCCAATCAAAATCCGGAATCTATTGGTTGTCGCGACTACATAGCCACCTTTGGTGCGCTGGAGTTTTACGATATCGAAAACTTATACGTCTGCAAGGACAGCCTGAAGGAATTCGGTATTGAGTCAGATTCTCTTCCCCTGGATGTTCAGGTGCTGACAAGCGAGGCTATCCGTGAACATTTCGCCTCGGTCAATGAAGTGGTGGTTTACTGATGATTTTGCATCATATTCAAAGCTCTACCGTGCAACGCGCCGGTCTTCGCCTCGCCCTACGTTATGCTGGTGATCGCGATGCACTGATAATCAGTGGTGATGCCGCAGGCTCAGTACTTCAGGCCAGTTGGCAGACCAAACTGGCCGGCAAGAGGGTGTATTTTTTAGATGAAGATGTCCATGCGCGGGGGCTGACAGACTTGATTTCAGCCCGTTACCCCGATGCACAATTGGTGGATTACAGCGGCTGGGTAAAGCTATCTTTAACGTTCGACAAGGTGATCACGTGGTAGATTCGATTGAATTTAATGGTCAGCAGATTGAAGTTGATAAAAATGGGTATTTGCTGTCGGTTGACGACTGGAGCCCCGAACTTGCGCTCTTGCTGGCCGAATCTGAGTCCATCGTCATGACAGATGCCCACTGGGAAGTGGTTAACTTTGTTCGGGATTTTTATTTGGAGTATAAAACCAGCCCTGCTATCCGCGCGCTGGTCAAAGCCATGGGGCAGAAATTTGGCCCGGATAAAGGCAATTCCAAATACCTCTACACTCTGTTCCCGATAGGTCCGGCGAAACAAGCCACCAAGATTGCCGGCCTGCCCAAACCCGCCAAATGTATTTAACAGGCGCTGATTAGACTGAATACAAAAAGCCCCGCTGTTGCGGGGCTTTTTACTGTTGGACGTTTATTGTCAGACGTTGTCTAACACAATCAAGAAGGCCTTCCCCAAGGTAGCAAACATGATACCGACAAATACTGCTATCACTGCCACGTATGAAAGCCAACGTAAGTAGCGTTGACCGTTATCCATATACCCTTGAAAAATAGTATCTTGTTATTAACCGAGTTGCTCAATACCACCCATATATGGGCGCAGTGCTTCAGGCACGGTAACAGTGCCATCGGCATTTTGATAGTTTTCCAGAATGGCCACCAGAGTGCGGCCAACTGCCAGACCTGAGCCGTTCAGGGTGTGAACCAGTGCCGGCTTGTTGTCTTCTTTGTTGCGATAGCGCGCCTGCATACGGCGAGCTTGGAAATCCTTCACGTTGGAGCAGGAAGAGATCTCACGATAGGTGTTTTGTGCTGGCAACCATACTTCGATGTCATAGGTTTTGGCAGCACCAAAGCCCATGTCGCCGGTACAGAGCACCACAGTGCGGTGTGGCAGCCCCAGCTTTTTCAGCACGTTTTCGGCATGGCCAACCATGTCTTCCAACGCGTCCATAGACTGCTCTGGTTTGACGATTTGTACCATTTCAACCTTGTCGAACTGGTGCTGACGGATGAGACCACGGGTGTCTTTACCGTATGAACCGGCTTCAGAGCGGAAGCACGCAGTATGGGCGGTGATCTTGATGGGCAGGTCGGCCTCATCGATGATGGTGTCGCGCACCAGGTTGGTTACCGGCACTTCTGCGGTCGGAATAAGGCTTAATGCCTGGCCTTCCTCAGTAGCGGGCTTGAGGTTAAACAAATCCTCACTGAACTTGGGCAGCTGACCTGTGCCCAGTAAGCTGTCGGTGTTCACCAGCAAAGGCACGTAGGCTTCAGTGTAACCGTGCTCTATGGTATGCAGGTCGAGCATAAACTGCGCCAGTGCGCGGTGCATACGGGCAATCTGGCCTTTCATGACGATAAAACGAGAGCCGGTGATCTTAACTGCACTCTTAAAATCCAAACCGCCCAGTGTCTCACCCAGATCTACGTGATCTTTAACGGGAAAATCAAAGCTGCGTGGTTCGCCCCAACGGCGAATTTCCACGTTTTCACTTTCGTCCCTGCCTACAGGCACAGACTCGTCAGGCAGGTTGGGCACTGACATGGCAATGGCGTTGATTTCTTCCAGCAGCGCTGCCAGTTCGACCTTTTTAGCTTCAAGCTCGGCACCGAGGTTACCTACCTGAGCCATGATGGGCGCGACGTCTTCACCACGGGACTTTGCCTGACCGATGGATTTGGAGATGGCGTTGCGACTGGCCTGCAGCTCTTCGGTGGCTACCTGCAGCGACTTGCGCTTTTCTTCCAGCGCTTTGAGATGGTCGATATCGAGCGCAAAACCGCGGGCGGCCAGACGCTCTTTGGTGAATTCCAGTTCATTACGGAGATATTTGGTATCTAACATACTTGTTGTCTTATAAGTTAAACGCGGGAATAAATCAGCTGCTGTCCCAGATACACCACGGTCAGGCAAAGTATCAGGTTCAGAAGCACATTCAGGCTCGCCTTCACAAGTTCACCCTGCTGCAACAGTAGCAAGGTTTCGTTTGAGAAGGTGGAAAACGTCGTTAAGGCGCCCAGAAGGCCAACACCAATCAGGGCTTTCCACTCAGGACTGATATGGCTGAGCTCCGCCAGGGCGTATATGCATCCCATTAAAAAGGATCCCGCCACGTTGACGATGAGTGTACCAAAAGGAAAACCGGTGCCAAAGAGTTGTAACGCAAGAATCGAGATGGAATAGCGCAAAACTGCACCTATAGCACCTCCTGCAGCAATATAGAGCACGTTATTCATAGCGTTTTCGCCCACTTTGTTGATTCAGAGCATCGAGATTAGCAAGTTTGTCTCGAATGCGTTTCTCGAAACCGCGCTCGGTGGGATGGTAAAAACGGCTGTGCTGCAGTGCTTCAGGAAAATAATTTTCCCCCGCAGCGAAGGCCCCATCCTCATCATGGGCATAACGATAACCCTCACCGACACCAAGTTCATTCATGAGTTTGGTGGGCGCATTACGCAGGTGATTGGGTACAGGCGCATTGCCGGTTTCTCTGGCAAGTACCCTTGCGGCCTTGAAGGCTGTGTAAACCGCATTGCTCTTGGGCGCACTGGCAAGGTAAATCACCGCCTGGGCGATGGCGCGCTCACCTTCTGCCGGGCCTACCCGATGGAAACAATCCCATGCGTTCAGGGCTACCGTCATGGCATTGGGATCGGCGTTACCGATATCTTCTGAGGCAATGGCAAGCAGGCGCCTTGCCACATACAAGGGATCGCCGCCCCCTTCAAGAATGCGGCAAAACCAATAAAGCGCTGCATCCGGCGCAGAGCCACGAATGGATTTATGCACTGCACTGATGAGGTCATAATATTGGTCGCCGTTTTTATCGTAACCCGCCGCCTGATGGCCGGCGACCTCCGATAAAAGTTCAAGATTGTACTCACCGCCATCTGGCAGCAAGTCAGACATGAGCTCCAGTAAATTGAGCGCCTTACGCGCATCGCCGTCGCATAGCCGGGCGATGGCAGACTTGAGCTCTGCCTTTAGTATAAGGCCGCGTTTGCCAAGTCCCCTCGCCTCATCGCTGTTGGCCTGCACCAGGATTTGACCAATAGCATCATCCTCAAGCCGTTTAATGAGATACACGCGGCAACGTGACAGCAGCGCGTTATTGACTTCAAAGGACGGGTTTTCTGTGGTGGCGCCGATAAAAATCACTGTACCGTCTTCGATAAACGGCAGAAAGGCGTCCTGCTGACTCTTGTTAAAACGGTGGACCTCGTCCACAAACAGCAAGGTACGCTGTCCGCGTGACTGGGCCACATTTTTCGCCTGCTCAATAGCAGCCCTGATTTCCTTTACCCCGGACGTTACTGCAGAAATACGCTCAACATGGGCATTGGCGTAACGTGCGACGAGCTCGGCCAATGTGGTTTTGCCGGTGCCCGGAGGCCCCCAAAGCAGCATCGAGTGCACCTTACCGGCAAGCAGTGCCTGACGCAGCGGCTTACCCTCACCAAGAAGGTGTGACTGCCCTATATACTCCTCAACACTGGCTGGGCGCATACGGGCAGCCAGTGGGTTGAAGTCGGGGCTGAAATCAAAACTCAATGACACAGCGCATCCTTTTACTGACGACGCTGATCGTCAATGCTGACGCCATCGGGGATCTGAAACTGAAACAGGCTCTCGTCGGCATCAGTCACTGGCGCCTGTTCAGACAGCGCAAAGTGGCTGGTGCTGCCCTGGGCATCGGTCAGGCGAATGTCAGACAGCGTATTATTTGCAAAACAGACAGAGACAGTATCGACCGCGCTTTCAACGCCCTGACGTGGAGTAATGTCAAAGCAACTGCCTTTTTTATCAATCTGATATTCATTCCAGCGCTTTTCATCACGATGCACCAACAGCGCCATGGGTGAAGCCTTAAGAATGTCCTCCATATCCAGGATACTGACTTCTTCGGCAAAGGGGTTATACACCCACACACTGTTGTCTTTTGCTACTATCAGAGATTCATCGGGGGCTGTGAGGTGCCAGTAAAAGGCGTCGGGTTGATGCATGGCAATCACACCGCTGCCCTCCTGGATAAGTTTGCCATTCTGATCTGTTACTTTCTGGCTGAAGCTGGCCTTGATGCCCTGCATCACATCCAACTTGGATACCAGTTCGCTGGCATCATCTGCTAAGACCGTAAAAGGCAGCACGGCCGAAAAGAGCACTACAATCGACTTTTTCAAATACTAACCTCATCACTATTCATAAAATCCAGAGCCGCATAATTCAGACTCGAACGCACCGAGCAGGTTATTGTCGTCGCTGAGTTAATTTCTGGGGGGCGGCGGTGCCAACACTTCACGGTTGCCGTTGTGGCCCTGGGCACTGACAACCCCGGCCATTTCCATCTGTTCGATAATGCGGGCTGCCCGGTTGTAGCCGATTTTAAACTTGCGCTGCACACTTGAGATCGAACCGCGACGGGACTCAGTAACGAAGGCGACGGCTTCATCGTATAGCGGATCGTAATCTTCATCTCCTTCTTCAGAGGCTTCGCCTGGCAGCAATACTTGCTCGCCATCGCTGGAGCCCTGGAGGATCTCATCGATGTATTGTGGCTTACCGCGGGCATGCCAATCCGCCACTACCCTGTGTACTTCATGGTCGTCAATAAAGGCGCCGTGTACCCGGATTGGCACGCCCGTGCCGGGCGGCAGATACAACATGTCACCCATACCTAGCAGTGTTTCAGCACCTTGCTGGTCCAAAATGGTTCGGGAATCGATACGTGACGACACCTGGAAGGCCATACGTGTGGGGATGTTGGCTTTAATCAAACCGGTTATCACATCCACGGATGGGCGCTGAGTCGCCAAAATCAGGTGAATACCGGCTGCACGGGCTTTTTGAGCGATACGGGCGATAAGCTCTTCAACTTTTTTACCCACAATCATCATCATGTCGGCAAATTCGTCAACCACCACCACGATAGACGGCAGTTTATCCAGCTCAGGGGCTTCTTCATCAAAGCTTTCGCTGGATTTCCACAGTGGGTCCACAATGGGTTCGCCGCTGGCTTTGGCGTCAGCAATCTTGGCGTTATAGCCTTTAAGATTACGCACTCCCAGCGCAGACATAAGCTTATAGCGGCGCTCCATTTCACCAACGCACCAACGCAGCGCATTGGATGCTTCTTTCATGTCGGTGACCACTTCACACAACAGATGTGGAATGCCTTCATACACAGAAAGTTCCAACATCTTGGGGTCAATCATAATAAAGCGGACATCATCGGGGCCAGACTTGTACAGCAGACTGGTGATCATCACGTTCACACCGACCGATTTACCCGAACCCGTGGTACCGGCAACCAGCAAGTGTGGCATTTTACCCAAATCCACCACAACAGGCTCACCGGCGATATCCTGACCCAGCACCATAGCAAGCGTGCTTGGGTTTTGCTTGAACTTGTCGGAGTCGAGCACATCACGCATATACACGGTTTCGCGAAACTTATTTGGCAGTTCCAGTCCCACATAGGCCTTACCTGGGATCACTTCCACCACCCTTACCCGCTCTGCCAGCAAGGAGCGGGCAAGGTCGCTGGCGAGGTTTGATATTTTGGATGCCTTAACGCCGGGCGCGAGCTCCAACTCAAACCGGGTGATAACCGGGCCCGGATAAACACCAACCACGTTGGCGGTAATGTTAAAGTCGGCCAGTTTCGCTTCGACCAAACGCGCTACCTGATCCAGCTCTTCTTCACTGATAGGATTTTCCTTGCGGTTGGGCACATTCAAAAGCTCAATACTGGGCAATGGCGCCATGGGCTTGGCTGGCGTGTTGTCCTGGCCTGGCAACACCACTATGCCATCAACAATTTTTGCGCCTTCCACTTTTTTGGGCTGAGGCTTGGATGCCTTGGCAAGGGCGCCGTCTGAAGTGGCCTCATCAAAACCAATGTCTTCCCAGGGAGGAAGCTCGTCAGTTGGATGACCATATCCGTTATTGTCGAATGTATCTGTGGATGCACTTGGTGACGAGAAGGCCTTATTTGAGTTTGAGCCACCTGGGTGACTGTCATCTGCCTCGATGGCACCATGGTGTGGTGAGACATCGGAAAACGCAGGCTCAACCCTGGCAAACCGGGATTTTGATTCTTTAGCAGCAGCCGTACCTGACACTGAGTATTCATCATCAGTATTTGCGCTAACTGCCATGAGGTTTTCAGGCTCGTCCGGCGCATCAAAAGTCGAGGGCGCTACATCAACATCTGATTCTGTTTTACTGCGGCTGAAAATGGAAAAGAGCTTACGTCTTTCTTTTTGGCCCGACTCAGTGTTTTCTGCTGTCGAGCCCCCTGATTGAGTACCAGCTGACGCGATAATGTCTGATTCAGTTAAATCGTCTTCATTAACGCCAGCAAGCAGTGGTTCCTTCTGCTTGCGTTTAAAGCCTGCGGCGATGGACATAAACCCCTGGGTGTCTTCCGTGTCACGAGAGTTAGCAATTCTGGAAGGCAGTTGATATATGCCCTGAAACGCTCCGATGGTTGCTCTGCCGGTGAGCTCCACCAGAGCAATCAGGCTAATACCTGTAAGCAGAGTAAAGCCTGTGGCTATACTGCACAGCAGCAGTAGCGTCGTCCCCAGGGAATTGAAATAGGGCAACATGGCATTGGCTATGACGTCACCTGTTACGCCGCCGGCCGAAAATTCATAAATATCATTGCCATTCATGCTGGCGAGTGTAGACACGCCAAACACAATAAGGATAAATCCCAGTAAGCGCATTGAGACTGAAAAATAATCAATTTCAAGCAGCCGATGGGACTGTTTGAACAACAGCCAACCGGTACCGGCAATCACAAACGGGGTAAGAAATGCACTGTAACCAAAGAAGTACAGCAGTACATCGGCAATCCAGGCCCCCACTGCTCCACCGAGATTCTCAATCTGTCCCTGATAGTTACTCTGGCTCCAACCTGGGTCCGATGCACTGAAACTGCTCAGTGCCAGCAACACATAGATGGCCAGCATGGAACAAATAATAAGGCCACCTTCGAGTAGCCGTTGCAGTCCGCTTAGCGAATGAACGCGATTTCCCTGAGACAAACGAAAGGATCCATAGCAACATTAAAAACAGGTGAAATTAAGATACCAGAATCCTGTTGAAAGTGGAGCTAAATTGGGGGTTTTATGGGCAGTCGCACCCTTTTGTGAGCAAAAATTCATGCGACGGTTAATTAAGCCAACAAAAAAGGGAGCCTGGCTCCCTTTTTATATCGCTGACAGAGACTTAGTTACTTGTCAGAGATGTTGTTTACCGCGACCTTATTGGTCTGCTTGACCTCTTCCATCACGACGTAGGTACGGGTGTCGGACACAGAAGGTAATTTCAGCAGGGTTTCACCCAAGAGCTTACGGTAGGCAGACATGTCGGAAACGCGGGTTTTGAGCAGATAGTCGAAATCACCGGAAACCAGGTGACATTCCTGAATATCATCCAGCAACTGCACGGCACGATTGAAGCGATCAAACACCTCTGGGGTGTCCCTGTTCAGGGTGATCTCAACAAAAACCAGCAGCGAGGCGCCCAAGTAATGTGGGTTTACCAAGGCAGTATAACCATTGATATACCCTTGCTTTTCCAAGCGCTTAACCCTTTCCAAACAAGGAGTTGGACTCAGCCCTACTCGTTTGGACAGCTCAACATTTGAAATTCTTCCATCAATTTGCAGTTCATTAAGGATATTGCGATCGATGCGATCCAAGTCTTTAACCGGATTCTTTTTATTATATGCCATATATTTGACCTTGTTTTATTGCTAAAACAACATTTAATTTTACGTATGTCGAAAGTTCAGCAGCATAAACTGCAGAGGCAATACTATACTAGATATCCCTGAAATAATCACGTTCAGGTCACGACAAAATAACAAATTTGCCTGCGAAAAGCGGGTATTTATGCAATTGAGGCTCGAAGATGATAATTGGTGTACCAAAGGAAATCAAAAACCATGAATATCGCGTTGGTATGGTGCCCTCCAGCGTGCGTGAACTGACCCTGCGTGGCCATCAGGTATTCGTAGAAGCGACTGCCGGTGGTGGTATTGGCTTTACAGATCAAGACTATATCGATGCCGGTGCCACTATTCTGGGCACAGCAGAAGAAGTCTTTGCCAAAGCCGATATGATTGTGAAAGTGAAAGAGCCTCAGGCCGTTGAGCGCGCTATGCTGCGTCACGACCAAATCCTCTTCACCTATCTGCACCTTGCTCCGGATCTGCCTCAAACTGAAGAGCTGGTAAGCTCTGGCGCCGTATGTATTGCTTATGAAACTGTGACTGACGACCGTGGTGGTCTGCCTCTGCTGGCGCCAATGTCTGAAGTAGCCGGTCGCATGTCTATTCAAGCCGGTGCCATGGCTCTGGAGAAGTCTGCCGGTGGCCGCGGTATGCTGCTGGGTGGCGTACCAGGTGTTGAGCCAGCCAAAGTGGTTATCATCGGTGGCGGTATGGTAGGCACCAACGCCGCTCAAATGGCCGTGGGTATGGGCGCCGATGTCGTAGTTCTGGACCGCTCTATCGATGCACTGCGTCGTTTGAACGTACAGTTCGGCTCATCTGTTAAAGCCGTATACTCCACTGCCGATGCCATCGAGCGTCACGTACTGGAAGCTGATCTGGTTATCGGCGGCGTACTGATCCCAGGTGCTGCTGCGCCCAAGCTGGTTACTGCTGACATGATCAAGCGCATGAAAGCCGGTGCCGCTATTGTTGACGTAGCAATCGACCAGGGCGGTTGTGTTGAAACGTCTCATGCAACCACTCACCAGGACCCAACCTACATTGTTGATGACGTGGTTCACTACTGCGTAGCCAACATGCCAGGTGCCGTTGCCCGCACCTCTACCTTTGCGCTGAATAACGCTACCCTGCCCTACATCATTAAGCTGGCTGACAAGGGTTACAAGGCTGCACTGCTGGCCGACAAGCACCTGCTGAACGGTCTGAACGTGATGCACGGCAAGATCACCTGTAAAGAAGTGGCCGAAGCGCACAACCTGTCTTACGTTCCAGCGTCTGAATTGCTGTAATTAACGCAGACAAGGGTTAATAAAAGGGGAGCTTGGCTCCCCTTTTTCGTATCCCGGTCCGGGCGGTGGAAACCCTGATAGACAAGATAGATTAGGATCATCTAAGTCTTCACGCGTTACGGCCTTTACCCTTACACGTAAATTCCCTACAATCCCAGCAATTTGCCAAGGCACGGAGAATAAAATGAGCCAAGCCAAACACAGCCAGCTGCTGATCCTCGGATCCGGTCCAGCCGGCTACACTGCCGCCGTCTATGCTGCACGTGCAAACCTGAACCCAGTGATGATCACCGGTCTTCAGCAAGGTGGTCAGCTGACCACCACCACCGAAGTTGAAAACTGGCCAGGTGATGCCGAAGGTTTGACAGGTCCAGGCCTGATGGCCCGTATGCAGGAGCATGCCGAAAAGTTCAACACCGAGATTATTTTCGACCATATCAACGAAGTGACTCTTACTGAGCGTCCTTTCCGTTTGAAAGGTGATAATGGCGAGTACACCTGTGATGCACTCATCATTGCCACCGGTGCATCGGCCAAGTACCTGGGTCTGCCTTCTGAAGATGCCTTTAAAGGCCGCGGCGTATCAGCCTGTGCTACCTGTGACGGTTTCTTCTATCGCAATCAGAAAGTCGCCGTGATTGGTGGTGGTAACACAGCCGTTGAAGAAGCCCTGTATCTGTCAAACATTGCTTCGGAAGTTCACCTCATTCACCGTCGTGACAGCTTCCGCTCAGAGAAGATTCTGATTGACCGTCTGATGGATAAAGTTGCCAACGGCAACATCATTCTTCACTTGGATAAGACCCTGGATGAAGTGGTAGGCGACAACATGGGTGTGACCGGTGTTAAGCTGAAATCTACCAAAGACGACTCTACTGAAGCATTCGACGTGGCAGGTGTTTTTGTGGCCATTGGTCACAGCCCAAATACCGGCATCTTCGAAGGTCAGCTGGAGATGAACAACGGTTACATCAAGGTGCAAAGCGGTCTGAACGGTAATGCAACCCAAACCAGCATTGAAGGCGTATTTGCTGCCGGTGACGTGATGGACCAACACTATCGCCAGGCCATTACCTCAGCCGGTACCGGCTGTATGGCAGCACTGGATGCTGAGCGTTATTTGGACGCCAAGCATTGATAGGTTCCTTAAAATAAAAAAGCCGGCTAAATGCCGGCTTTTTTATTGCGGGTGTCAATAATGTTTGGCTACACAAATGAGACCCACAAAAAAAGGGACCCTAAGGTCCCCTTCTATTTGCTCAGAACAATTACTTGGTCAGAGCTTCTTTTGCTTTTTCAACGAGAGTTGCAAATACAACTTTGTCGAATACAGCGATGTCGGCCAGGATCTTACGATCGATCTCGATAGAAGCCTTCTTCAGACCGTTGATGAAACGGCTGTAAGACAGACCATTTTGACGAGAAGCGGCGTTGATACGTGCAATCCACAGTTGACGGAATTGACGTTTCTTCTGACGACGGTCACGGTAAGCATACTGACCGGCTTTGATCACAGCCTGTACCGCTACGCGGTAAGTACGTGAACGGGCACCGTAGTAGCCTTTGGCGAGTTTCAGAATCTTCTTGTGACGGGCACGAGCGGTTACACCACGCTTAACTCTTGGCATTGTTCAATCTCCTCAATTAAGCGTATGGCAGTTGACGCGCGATTGCTGGAACGTCGACCTTGGCAACCAGACATTTAGCGCGCAGATGACGCTTACGCTTGGTGCTCTTCTTGGTCAGGATGTGACGCAGGTGGGCTTGCTTGCGCTTGAAACCATTGGCGGTTTTCTTAAAACGCTTCGCAACGCCACGGTCAGTTTTCATTTTTGGCATTACTTCTAACTCCGCATTGGGGGTTTATTAAAAAACGTAAGGCGAACGGCCGCTCTTTGCAGGGCGGCCGTTACTTTCAAAAGCCCTACTATTTCTTTTTGGGTGCCAGCACCATAATTGCTTGACGACCTTCCATTTTCGGGAAGGATTCGACAACCGCATACTCTTCCAAATCAGCCTTGATACGGTTCATCAGATCCATACCCAGGTTTTGGTGTGCCATTTCGCGACCCCGGAAACGCAGCGTAACTTTCGCTTTGTCACCGTCTTCAAGGAAACGAATCAGGTTGCGTAGTTTTACCTGATAGTCGTTTTCATCAGTTCCAGGACGGAATTTGATTTCCTTAACCTGAACCTGTTTTTGCTTTTTCTTCTGTTCTTTCTGGGCTTTAGCCTTGTCGAACAGGAATTTACCGTAGTCCATTATACGACATACGGGAGGCTCGGCATTGGGGCTGATCTCTACGAGATCAACGCCGGCTTCATCGGCCAACTCCTGAGCTTCACGGATACTGACAATACCGATGGATTCTCCATCCAATCCGGTTAAACGTACCTGTGGAACACCGGTGATTTCATCGTTGATACGGTTTGGGGCCGGCTGACGCCCTGCTTTTTTGATCTTTATGACCTATTCCTCCAACAGTTTTAGACTACGGTGCGAAATTTGTTCTTTTACGCTCGCGACGAAAGCATCGATGGACATCTTGCCCAAGTCTTTACCGTCACGGGTACGCACCGCGATTTCCCTGTTCTCCATTTCCTGGTCTCCGACGACCAATAGATAAGGGACACGCCTTAAGGTGTGCTCGCGTATTTTAAAGCCAATTTTCTCATTCCTCAAGTCTTGAGAAGCGCGAATACCTTGTTCTTTGAAGAATTTGACTAATTCTTCAACATAATCAGCCTGTTTGTCGGTGATGTTCATCACGACTGCTTGCACTGGAGCCAGCCATGCGGGGAAGCGTCCTGCATATTCTTCAATAAGAATACCGATAAAACGTTCCAAAGAGCCCAAAATGGCACGGTGGATCATCACCGGGGTCTGACGGGCGTTATCTTCGGCAACGTAAGTTGCACCAAGACGGCCTGGCAAGGCGTAGTCGAGCTGCACAGTACCACACTGCCATGCACGGTCGAGACAGTCATGCAAGGTGAACTCAATTTTCGGACCGTAGAAGGCACCTTCGCCCGGCAAAATTTCAAACGCAATGCCGTTGGCGTTAAGTGCTTCAATCAGCGCTGATTCGGCGCGGTCCCACATCGCATCGTCACCAATACGCTTTTCAGGACGGGTAGACAGCTTCACCACGATGTTTTCGAAACCGAAAGTCGAGTAAGTGTCATACACCATTCTGATACAGGCACTCACCTCTTCCTGCACCTGTTCCTCGGTACAGAAGATATGGGCATCGTCCTGG
Organism: Shewanella sp. FJAT-52076; assembly: GCF_019457455.1. NCBI lineage: Bacteria > Pseudomonadati > Pseudomonadota > Gammaproteobacteria > Alteromonadales > Shewanellaceae > Shewanella > Shewanella sp. FJAT-52076. The sequence continues at coordinate 2,126,091 of NZ_CP080415.1, read as the reverse complement.
GTAAAGCCGCGTACGCGCATCAGACCATGGAGCGAACCGGATGGTTCATTACGATGGCAGCAACCGAATTCGGCCATACGCAGTGGCAGATCGCGATAGGACTTGAGCCCCTGATTGAAGATTTGCACGTGGCCCGGGCAGTTCATCGGCTTAATGGCATACTCGCGGTTTTCACTGGCAGTAGTGAACATGGCTTCTGAGTACTTGTCCCAGTGGCCAGAGCGCTCCCACAGCACGCGGTCCATCATGAAAGGACCTTTCACTTCCTGATAATCGTACTCAGACAGTTTATGGCGGATAAAGGTTTCCAGCTCACGGAAAATGCTCCAGCCATCGTTATGCCAGAACACCATTCCAGGGGCTTCTTCCTGCATATGGTACAGGTCGAGTTGCTTGCCAATTTTACGGTGGTCACGCTTGGCGGCTTCTTCGAGACGCGCCAGGTGAGTGTTCAGGGCTTTCTTATCACCCCAGGCAGTACCGTAAATGCGCTGCAGCATCTTGTTGTTGGAATCACCGCGCCAGTAGGCACCGGCAACACTCATCAGTTTGAAGTGATGGCAAAAACGCATGTTGGGCACGTGTGGGCCACGGCACATGTCAGTGTATTCTTCGTGATGATACAGAGCAGGCGTCGCGTCCTTGGCAATGTTTTCATCGAGAATCGCCATCTTGTAGCTTTCACCGCGACCTTCAAAGGTATCGCGGGCTTCCTGCCAGCTCACAACGCGTTTCACCACGTCATAATCGGTCTTGGCCAGCTCCAGCATGCGCTTTTCCAGCGAAGCTATGTCGTCGGCGGTCAGCTTGTGCTCGAGATCCACATCATAGTAGAAACCGTTGTCAATAACCGGACCAATGGCCATCTTGGTTTGTGGCCACAGCTGCTTGATGGCATGACCAAGCAAGTGGGCACAGGAGTGACGCAGAATCTCCAAACCTTCTTCATCACGGGCCGTGATGATAGACAGGCTGGCGTCGTCGTGGATGAGATCGCAGGCATCTTTCAGCTCGCCGTTCACACGGCCAGCGATACAGGCCTTGGCAAGGCCCGGGCCGATATCGGCAGCGACATCAATCGTGGAGACGGGGTTGGCAAACACACGTTGGCTGCCGTCAGGAAGCGTAATTACAGGCATGATATTTCCTTATCCAGTGGTGACCCACACCAAGGGCCACTTGGCATCAATAAAAAGAAACGCGCGGAGGGTAAGACAGTACAGGAGCCTTGAGCCTCATCCAGCGCGGCCAAATAGTGTATGCCATTGAGGTTTTTGATACAAGAAAGCGCCTTTTGCTTTGCCCGGTGAATTTGCCGGGCTACCCTAGTGCGAAAGACGCTTGAAGAGACAGGGAATGACGAAATCTCACACTGACATGCCCCCACGCTGGGCACTTATCACTGGTGCAGCAAAACGTATCGGTGCCGCCATCGCAACTCAACTTCATCAGGATGGCTGGAATGTCTTTATCCACTGTCACCGCTCTGTTGATGACGCCCAGCAACTTGCCGATTCGTTATGTCAAACCCGCGCGGGCTCGGCTAAAGTCATCTGTGCTGACCTTGCACACGCTGGCAGCACAGAACATATAAAGCATCAGATAGTGCAATGCGGCGCCTCACTTGCGCTGCTGGTGAATAATGCGTCCCGGTTTTACAAAGACCCTGCAACCCCAACCCTTGCCAACGCGCAAACGCTGATGGGCGTAAACTGCCTGCAACCCTATCTGCTGGCTATTTCCCTGGCGCCACTTTTGGCCTCAGCGCGGGGCAGTGTTATTAACCTTTGTGATATCCACGGGGAGCGGCCTCTTCGCCAGCATGGATTATACTCAATATCAAAGGCAGCACTTGCCATGGCAACATTGTCATTGGCACAGGAATTGGCACCCGCAGTGCGGGTCAATGGCATAGCCCCGGGTGCCATCCTCTGGCCCGAAACTGAGGGGGCCGAGCCACACAAGGTTCTTGCCCAAATCCCCCTCGCCCGTGCCGGTGCACCTTCGGATATCGCCAACCTGGTCAGCTACCTTGCCAACGCTGACTACATCAGCGGTCAGATTATCGCTGTTGACGGAGGGCGTAGTGCGACCGGCTACTTGGGAGCAGGCTGATGAAACTCAAGACACAAACCATTTGTTGCCCACATTGCGGACATCATCAACGCATCGAACTGGATGCATCCGGTGGCGATCAGGACTTCTATGATGATTGCCGTGTATGTTGCAACCCCATCCACATGCGGCTGCATGTGGATGATGCCAATCGTAAAATTGAGCTGTGGGTAGATGGGGATGACGAGCAGCTTTACTGACGCGCTGCCAACACCCGCTCAACGGTATCCACTATGGTTTGTGTCTGACTGTCTATTTCAATATTCAGCCGAGTGCCAGTGACTGCGTCTTTGAGGTTGGTGAGCCTCAGGGTTTCCGGAATGAGGTGCAGCATAAAGCCATCTTCAAACACCTCTCCCACCGTCAGACTGCATCCATTCACGGCGACGAACCCCTTGTAGAGGATGTACTTCATCCATTCTTTCGGCACACGCAAGCGCAAGTCTCTCTGCTCACCCACGTCTGTTACTCGCGCCACAACCGCCTGACAATGCACATGCCCCGACAGCAGATGACCACCGATTTCCTTACCAAAGGTTAAAGAGCGCTCAATATTAATCTGGTTACCCGGCGTTATCGTACCCAGGTTGGTTAATGTCAGGGTTTCTTCCATTACATCAAAAAAGACCCTATCATCCTCGACTCGGGTAACTGTCAAACAAACGCCATTGTTCGCGACACTTGCCCCCAGGGTGAGCCCTTCTCTTAATTCAGCTGGCAGACTCACCGCCAGGGTGTGCATTCCCTGGCGCTTTTCCAGTGCCACCAACTCGCAGGTGGCTTGCACGATACCAGTAAACATTCATTTTTCCTTTAAGGCGTTTTTTATGCTCAACGTGGGCTTTCAAGCCAAAAAACTCATTCAATTGGCCTTGCCGGTGCTGATAGCACAGGTTACCCAAACCATGATGGGATTTATTGATACCCTGATGGCCGGTCGTGTCAGCGCCGTTGATATGGCCGCTGTAGCGGTGGGCACCAGTCTGTGGTTGCCAGCCTTACTGTTTGTGCAGGGGCTTTTGATGGCTTTTACGCCGGTTTTTTCTCAGCTTCATGGTGCTGATGACGAAGCCTCTATACGACCACTGGCATACCAGGCTGCTTATATTGCCATAATTGGCGCTCTGGCTGTGATGCTGTTTCTCGGACTTTCGTCAGAAATCCTGACCCGGATGGATCTTGAACCCGACCTGCGCCGACTGTCTGAAGGATATCTCTTTGGTTTTCTCTGGGGGGTACCCGCCTTTGTGATATACCAGGTGCTCAGGGGCATGAGCGAAGGTATTTCCTATACCTTACCCACCATGGTCATTGGCTTTGTCGGGTTGGCGGTGAATATTCCGGCCAACTACATCTTCATCTACGGCCATTTCGGCATGCCAGCAATGGGCGGCGCAGGCTGTGGCGTGGCAACCGCCTTGGTATTTTGGGCCATGTTGATAGCTATGCTCATTTATATGGCATTTCACAAAAAGTTTGCCCTTGTTTCCCCCTTTAAGGCATTTGAGCGGCCCAAGGCATCGACCATGTGGCGCATGACCAAGCTGGGCTTCCCCATCGCCATGGCGCTGTTTTTTGAAGTGAGCCTGTTTGCCATCATCGCCTTGCTGCTCGCACCATTAGGGGCGAATGTGGTGGCCGGTCATCAAATAGCGCTCAATTTTTCATCCATCGTGTTTATGCTGCCGCTTTCTATCGGATTGGCTGTGTCAATTCGCATTGGTTACTATCTTGGCCGGGAGAAAGCCGACGTAGCAGCACTGGTGGCTAAGGTTGGCCTCGGCCTGGCGCTGTTTTTAGCGTCTATCACTGCGGTTATTACCGTGGTTTTCAGGGTTGAGATTGCCAAGCTCTATAATACCGACCCCAATGTGGTCGCACTGGCCTCCAGTCTGATGCTGATGGCGGCACTCTATCAATTGTCTGACTCGGTACAGGTGGTGGCCGCCGGTGCCCTGCGTGGTTATAAAGATACCCGCAGCGCGTTTTACATTACCCTGGTTTCCTATTGGGCCATTGGTATGACGCTTGGCTATACCCTCGCCTACACCGATTGGTTGGTACCGGCCATGGGGGCACACGGGTTCTGGACCGGACTCATCGCAGGGCTCACCACAGCCGCAGCACTCTTTGCCATCCGATTGAGATACATTCAAAAAGCAGCGCCAAGTTTTCATTTTGTCCAATAAGCTTCTCATCAAGCGAACTCCTCCCTCGGTTTTCGGGAGGAGTTGCGCAGCAAATCACCATTTGAGGTGGATAGCGGATATTTTTGCTTGCAAGTCAGTATTGGCCGCACTTAATATAGCGCTCGTTCGCTGCAATGCGACAATGCACCCGTAGCTCAGTTGGTTAGAGCACTACCTTGACATGGTAGGGGTCGGTGGTTCGAGTCCACTCGGGTGTACCAAAATGCGCTCTTAGCTCAGTTGGTTAGAGCACCACCTTGACATGGTGGGGGTCGGTGGTTCGAATCCACTAGAGCGCACCATTCAAACCTGCATTAGCAGGTTTTTTTGTGCCTGTTATTTCTGCTCTTTCCTGGCAACTACTCCCCTGCGGCCTATTCCCCTGACTATCGCACTGGGCATTCGGCCAATAATTCGTATTAACATTATAAATTCATGATATTTCTCAAGTGATGCCTGTCTGTGCTTCATGTAGACTGTGTCCTATGCGTCAAAGGATGGAGTCTTCATGAGTCAGCGCACCCTCAATACCCTGTTCAAACCTTCGTCAATCGCCATTATCGGTGCCTCCAATGGGCCAAGGCGCGCCGGTAATGTGGTGATGAAAAATCTGCTTGCGGGCGGTTTCTCAGGCCCCATCATGCCGGTCACGCCCAAGTATCAAGCGGTGATGGGCGTGCTTGCCTATCCAAGCATAGAAGCGCTGCCCATAAAGCCTGACCTTGCCATCATCTGTACCCGTGCCAGCCGAGTGCCGGGAATAGTGGAAACCCTCGCTCAGTTTGGCTGCAAAGTCGCCATTATTATGGCGTCGGGGATGGCAAATGAATTGGATACGGAAGGACAGTCGCTGCTAGCCACCACCCTTGCCAACGCCAAACGCTATGGCATGCGAATTCTGGGCCCCAACAGTTTGGGCATGATGCTGCCCAATCTCGGGCTCAATGCCAGCCTGGCCCATACTTCCGCGCAGCCTGGCAAAATAGCCTTTGTCAGCCAGTCTGCCGCCGTATGCACCACGGTACTGGACTGGGCCAATAACAAAGGCATCGGCTTTTCATCGTTTATTTCACTTGGCGACGCCACCGACATCGACTTTGACGAACTTTTGGACTTTCTTGGCCGCGATGGCCGTACCAGCGCCATCATGCTCTACATGGACGCCATCAATGAAAAGCGTCACTTTCTTTCGGCTGCGCGAGCTGCCGCCCGTAATAAACCCATACTGGTGATTAAATCCGGTCGCAGCCAGGAAGGCGCCCGGGCCGCCAAACTGCATACCGGTGGGGTCAGTGGCAGTGATGCCGTATACGAGGCCGCGTTCAGGCGCGCCGGTATGCTGAGGGTGAATGACCTGGTTGAGATGTTCGCAGCACTGGAGAGCCTCAACCATGGTAACGATCTTAAAGGTGAACGTCTTGGGATCATCAGTAATGGTGGCGGCCCTGCAGTGCTTGCTGTGGATGAGCTTATCAGCCGGGGGGGCAAGCTCGCCGAGCTGTCCGAGGAAACCTGCCGAAAACTCGATGCCGTGCTGCCCAAGACCTGGTCGGCGCAAAACCCCATCGACATCATAGGTGATGCCGATGCCAAGCGTTATGTGGAAGCGCTGAATATCCTCATGGACAGTGATGATGCAGACGCCATTTTGGTGCTGCACTCACCTTCGGCGCTGGGCGAAAGTGAACTGATTGCCGAGGCTGTTGCCGATGCCATTAAAAAGCACCCTCATCGCGGAAAACTGAACATCTTAACCAATTGGAGCGGTGAAAATTCGGCCTACAAAGCCAGAAAACGCTTTACCAAGGCCGGTGTGGCCACCTACCGGACGCCCGAAGGGGCTGTAGGTGCCTTTATGCACATGGTGGAGTACCGCCGTAACCAAAAACTGCTACAGGAAGTGCCACAGTCCATTACCGACAAGGTGCCCCACGATGCCGGTAAAGCCCGTGAAGTGATTCAGGCCGCCCTCGCCAGGGGCAAAACCGTACTGGAAACCCACGATGCCAGTGCCATTTTGGGCGCTTATGGTCTCAATACCATAGATACCTGGTTTGCCAAAGATGCTGCCGAGGCCGCAGATATCGCCGAACGTGTGGGTTATCCGATAGCCCTGAAAATACAATCGCCGGATATTCTGCATAAATCCGATGTATATGGAGTGACCTTGAACCTTACCAGTGCGGATGAAATCCATCATGCCGCGTTGGCGATGATGCAGCGGGTGCATCAGTCCAATCCTGAGGCGAAAATTGAAGGCCTGATAGTGCAGCGGATGGCTCTGACCGCAGGGGCCCAGGAGCTTCGCCTTGCCGTGATAAGTGACCCCGTATTCGGGCCGGCCATTTGTTTGGGTGAAGGCGGCTCAGAGTGGCAACCCACCCGGGATGCCGCCGTCGCCCTGCCCCCGCTCAATATGGCGTTAGCGCGTTATATGGTGATTCAGGCGTTAAAGACGGGTAAGTTGCGGGACCGCCACCTGCCACAGGGCCTCGACATGCACGCCCTGTGTCTGATGCTGACCCAGCTCAGCCACTTGGTGATTGATTGCCCACAAATTCAGGCACTTGACCTCAACCCCGTGCTTGCGGCCGGTGACAAGATAACCTTACTGGATATTAATCTGCGGCTCGACCCGCAGTGCAGCGATAACAGCAATCGCCTCGCCATCATGCCCTATCCCAAGGAGCTCGAAGAGCAGGCTGTGCTGCGTAACGGTATTCAAGTGATGCTAAGGCCCATCCTCCCTGAAGACGAGCCCAAACACCTCGCCTTCGATAATTCGCTGACAGATGAAGACAGGTACAAGCGCTATTTTGGAGCCCGCCAGCGCATGACCCACGAAGAAATGGCAGTGCTGACCCAAATCGATTACGCGAGGGAGATGGCCTTTATCGCCACTGCCAAGGACTCGAACGGAGAGGATTACACCCTAGGCGCGGTGCGGGCATCGATTGATCCCGATAATACGGAAGCCGAATTTGCCATGGCGGTGAGAAGCGATCACCAGGGACTGGGCCTCGGTAAATTATTGCTGGAAAAGCTTATCCGCTACTATCAGGCCAATGAAACCCCGGTGCTGACGGGCTTTACCATGATTGAAAACCGTAACATGGCGAATCTGGCGCGCACCCTGGGGTTTACAGTGACTTTTGATATGGAAGAGCACCTGATAAAGATGCATATGGATCTTAAGGCAATCTCACTACAGAGCGGTGCACAAAGCGATGCGCCTGCAACCTGACTGCTGAAAACCGCCATCTCAAATAAAGGGGTACGACCAGCGACCGATAACGGTCGCTATTCAGCAAGGCAAACCCGGTTCCGGCCACTGCCCTTGGCGCGGTAAAGCGCGCTGTCCGCCCGGTCAAAAAACTGCTCCGGGGTTTCATTGGCTTCGGCCTTTGCGACCCCAATGGATACGGTGACTTTGCCCAAATCCAGATTATCTTTTTTCAAGGTCAATTTTTTGTTGGCGATACGTTCGCGCAGCTTTTCGGCAATATTGGCAGCATCGGCGGCGCTGGTATCCTTTAGCACGATGACAAATTCTTCACCACCGTAGCGAGCAACCAAATCCTCCCCCTTAACAGCCTGTTTCAGATTCTGCGCCACATACACCAACACCTTGTCTCCGGCGTTGTGACCCCAGGTGTCGTTAAACTGCTTGAAGTGATCGATATCGATAACCAGCAGTGAACATTTCGGCGTTGACGGTAAAAACTCCTGCGCCATACGCGATTCAAATGCCCGTCGGTTATTCAGCCCGGTTAACTTATCTGTAAGAGATATCACCGACAACTCGCTTATCTCTGCTCGCAGATGATTGAGCTCCTGATCCATCGACTTAAGGCTTGAGTGTATATCGGCGTTTTCGCTAACCACCTTGTCCACTTCAACCAACACACCCTCAACCAATCGATGCAGGGAATCGGCTTCCTGAGGAAGCCGCAATTGGTGACCAAAACTTTCGATGGCGAGCTGAAACGTCTCAGAGCCAGACGTCAGCAAACTGATTTTGCTCAGCAGCCCATTGATGAGCAGCTGAGTTTCGAGGTGCACGTTTTCCAATACTTCAGGTGCATTGTTCTGGATAAAGCTGCTGTAGAGTCCCCTGCAGACTTCCGCTGAAAAAGGTACCTGATTTTCCATCAGGCCGTTGATAGCTCTGACAAGCGCCAGGTCTGCGCCCTGATAGTAGGCATACCAGACGGCGTAGTTGTCAGGTGTTACAGGAATGCCGAGTGCCGACATTTGTGGCACGGCCTTTCTCAATATCCCGGCCGACTCATCTTTTTCTTTGGCTTTGTGAGCTGCGAGTGTCATGGCAAATGCTTCATCCTTAACTGCCCGTGGCTCAAAGACCACGGGGCTTGCCTGATTCTGGGTTTAGTTTGTGTTGGTTGCTTGCGCTTATTACACCACAGGGAGTCGACAACGACTGAAAATGTCCTGCTCCTTGCGATACACACTGGTGTGAATATTCATCCAGCCTAACAAGCTATCAAACAGATTGTCATGGGACCAATCGCCCTGCAAGCTTCTTAAACAGCTTTCATCCAGGCGATTTTCATCTCTAAAACCGTCAGATAGCCATAAGAGCCAGGGCACACTGATTTGCTCGATGGGCGCAAATGCATAGGGCGCGCCGTGAAGATACAAGCCCTTTTCCCCCAGAGACTCACCATGATCTGAGATATACATCAGTGCGGTATCGGCGTGCGACTCTTGCTGTTTCAGCCGTTTAATCACCTCCGCCATGATGTAGTCACTGTAGCGAATGGTGTTGTCGTAAGTATTCACCAGCGCCTCGTTACTGCAGTTTTGAATGTCACTGCGGGGGCAATCTGGCGTAAAGGCTCTGTGTTCGTCCGGATAGCGCTGGAAGTAAGTGGGTCCGTGGCTTCCCATAATATGCAGCACCAAAAGGGTGTCTTTTTCAATGGGGCTCGCCAGTATGGTATCGAGACGATTCAGCAGAATTTGATCCAGACAAGACTCGCCATCACAGAGCGCCGGGTCCTTGTCCAGCTTTATCATTTCGTTGGCAACTCTGTCACAAACGCCCTTGCAGCCACTGTCATTATCAAGCCACTGCACGGCAACACCGGCGTGATCCAGTACATCGATTACCGAGTCCTGGGCTCTGGCTTTTCTCGCATCGTAATCTTCCCTGCCCATTCTGGAGAACATACAGGGTAAGGATTGCGCCGTTGCTGTACCACATGAAATGGTTGCATTCAGCACTATGGGATTATGGGGCTTGGTAAACACGTTGGTGTCTTTTTGATAGCCATAGTACTGATAATTCATTGAACGGGCAGTTTCCCCGACCAACAAGACAGTCAGCAAGGGTTTATGGTTGCTGTCCGGGGTTTTATTGCTGGCATCTGTCCCCAGGGGCTGATATTCCAGCGGCGTTTCAATGTAACGCTGATTCACGTACTTGGCCGCGGCACCAATGTAGTAAGTAGGCACAACCAGTTGTTTTATTTCGTCATTGTTGCGTCCAAAGGCAACATAGTCCTGATAGTAGCCAGCAAGAACACCACCAGCTACCGATACCATTCCCAGCATAAAGCCAAGCTTTACCAGCAGCTCTTTCCACCAGACGCGATATTCAATTTTGACTTTGGCAATAAAAAACGCCGGCAGTATCCCAAGCAGCAAAAAACCAACCACGGACTCAGCATTGAGATACATGAAGGCTTCGGCGCTGTGAGTCTCAAAGATGTTTTCCATCATGGCACGGTCAAACACGATGCCGTATTTGTACATGCCAAAGACAACCAACGCTGAAACCAACGTCAGCAGGACAAAAAAGGGTTTTACAAGGTACTTAACACTGAAAAGCGAGAAGATGAGTGCCAATAAGGATGTCAGCAGCACGGGTAAACTGGCTACAAATAACCAATCGATGTGTGACAATGACTTAAGCCCTTCTGCCGCCCTGATATAGAGGGGAATATTCAGGATCGCTGCGTAATACAGGGCGACAAAAAACGTGAACCGATTCAAACCAATGGACTTCAAACTAATTTTCCCCCAAAAAAGCCCTTTAAAAGTAAGCTTATTGTAAACATGACATTAGAAAATAAAACAAAAGTCTCAGCCTATAGGACAGATGCCCAATAAAAAAACCACCGGGCCGGCAGCAGCCTCGGTGGTTTTGTTAAGGTCTCAGCCGGTTCTTGGCTGTTACAACTTAAGCTGCTTCAATAAGTAGGCATACGCCAGGCTATTTAGTTCCGCAGTTTGTTTGTTATCTGCCGCGCCGGCATGGCCGCCTTCCATGTTTTCGAAGTACAGCACCTCGTAACCCATGTCTTCCATCTTGGCCACCATCTTACGGGCATGGCCTGGGTGCACGCGGTCGTCACGGGTAGAGGTGGTGAAGAACACTTTTGGATATTGGGTGTCTTTCTGCAGGTTATGGTATGGCGAGAAGGTTTTGATGTAATCCCACTCAGCAGCCACATCCGGGTTACCGTACTCGCCCATCCAGCTGGCGCCGGCCAGCAATTTGTTGTAGCGCTTCATATCCAGAAGCGGCACCTGACACACCACGGCATTGTACAAATCGGGTCTGCGGGTAAAGGCGGCGCCCATCAGCAGGCCGCCGTTACTGCCACCCTGAATACCCAGGTGTTTTGGCGAGGTGATTTTGCGCTTAATCAGATCTTCAGCAATAGCTTCAAAGTCTTCATAGGCCTTATGACGGTTTTCCTTCAGCGCAGCCTGGTGCCAGCCTGGACCGTATTCACCGCCGCCACGAATGTTGGCAAGCACATAAACGCCGCCCTGCTCGAGCCAGTTCTTACCTGTGGTGGCAGAGTAGAAAGGACGCAGTGACACTTCAAAACCGCCATAGCCGTACAGCAGCGTCGGGTTGGTGCCATCGAGCTTGATGTCTTTGGCCATAACGGTAAAGTAAGGCACCTTGGTACCGTCTTTACTGGTGGCAAAATACTGTTTGGCTTCAAATTTTGATGCATCGAACTGGGCTGGCATCGCCTTGAGTGAGTCACGCTTGAGACTTTCGGCGTTAACACTGTACAGGGTCGATGGTTCGAGGAAGCTGGTGTAGGTAACAAACAGATCGTCTCTGTCGCGACTGCTATCAAACACGCTGATGCTGCCGTTACTTGGGAAACCGACGTTTTCACCCTGCCATTGGCCCTTGGCATCTTTACGATAGCGCACCAGCTTGCTCTTAACGTCTTCAAGCCAGTTCACCAGCACCGCATTACGGGTAAAGGTCACCTGACTGATGGATGAATTGGCGTCGGGTTTAACAAACAGTGCAAACTCAGGCTTACCGGCCAGCAGTTTGTCGGCCTTGGTGTAAACAATGGCGCCCTGTGGGAAGCTGCTGCTCCCCTGCTTGAGCTCGCTTTTAAGCTCAACAAAGATGTCACCGTTAAAGAAACCCTTGAGTTCGGCATCCTTTGGCAGCGGCAGATCCACCAGCTTGCCATCAAGGAGCGCCTTGTAGCTGGCTTCGTAGAAGGTTTCAGCTTCAGAGACCAGTTTAAGCGGCGTTTTGTCATCCCACATCACGTAACCGGATGCCGCCACCGATGCCTTGTTGCCTGCATAGATTTCTTTGGCGTCTTTAATGTCGGTGCCGCGGGTCCACACTTTGACCTTGCGTGGATAGCCGGAATCGGTCCAGGCATCGCCTTCGGCAAAATCGGTGCCCACAAACAAGGTATTTTCGTCAATCCAGCTAACGCTGGACTTGGCTTCAGGCAGGAAGAAGCCCTGCTTGTCGGCAGGGACGAAACTTAAGCTAGAGAGGTCAAACTCACGAATTTCCACCGCATCGGCGCCGCCGCGGGACAAAGACACCAGGCAACGCACGTTCTTTGGATATTGGCAGTCCATGCCCTTGAATACCCAGTTAACCCCTTCGGCTTTACCGAGGGCGTCGATATCGAGCACGGTTTCCCACTTGGGCGCGTCTTTGACGTATTCCGCCATGGTAGTGCGGCGATAGATGCCGCGGGGATTGGCTTCGTCTTTCCAGAAGTTATAAAGGTAGTCACCAATGCGGCCCGCATAAGGAATACGCGCCTTGTCATTGAGGATATCCAGTGCATTGTCCACCAGCGCATTATAGCCGGGGACGGCTTTGAGCTCTTCGAGGGAGCGATCGTTTTGGGTTTTGACCCAGGCAAGCGCTTTTTCACCCTCCACATCTTCCAGCCAAATGAAGGGGTCTTCCCCTTCAGCGACAGCATTGAAAGCCAGCAATGAGGCTGCGCCAAGAAGCAGTATCCTTTTGTTCATATTGAGTCCTTGGTTACAAACGTTTTCAAGGACACTAAACTAGCGATTTTCCGCCGCTTGGCAACTTTACCTGTGAATGAAGTGTAAGCGTCTGTTACAGATGTTTTACCTGGTGCTGCCTGTATGATTAATCGAAACCGCAGGGCTATTCTGGATTTCGGAAATGGCGGTTCATTTTCTCCAGCATGCCCAGTAGGTTTTGCTTATCTTCGGCGCTGAATGCTGCAATCAGATCTTCAGTCAAATGAAGATGCGCCTTATCATGGGTAGAAAAGTGCACCTCGCCCTGCTCAGTGAGCGCAATCAGCAATGAGCGCCTGTCTTCGGGATTGGCAATCCGGGTGACGAGCCCGTCTTTCTCCATGCGATCGATGCGGGCTGTAAGGGTGCCGGTACTGATGCTGAGCTTGTGCGCCAAATCCGTCATCCTCATGGGGCCGTATAGTCCCAGCAGCTCCAGCGTATGCATGACTGGCAGCAGTAAACCACTGCCTTCCACCAACTGATGCTCCCAGGCCGCCATGCCTTCAAAAAATTCCACCAGAGCCCGATTTAAATCCTGATTGATATCCATGTGATTAAGGCTTCCTTCTTATCACGGCGCTGAGCCGAACTAATACCAGTGGGCCCAGCGCCATACATACGAACTGGGTTTCAGTCCCGGGATGAGGGCCTGACTTCGCAGTCACAGCAATGCACTTCGACAGTCACATGATGCAGACCCAACTCTTCCTTAAGCCGTTTAACAAAATAGGCACTGGACTTGGGTTGATGACTCACGACCCCCAGGATACAGGCACGATGATCGGCACTGATACGCCACAGATGCAAATCGGATACCCCGTGGTCCGGCACACTGGCCACCAGACGAATCACGTTTTTCCGTAATTTTTCGTTGTTGTCGGCATCGAGCAGCAAGGGACCTGTGTCTTTAACCAGCCCCACAGCCCAGCGGCCGATAATGATGGCACCGAGTATACCGATTAGCGGGTCGAGCCTGCCCAAACCGAAGAATTTACCCGCAAGCAAGGCGCCAATGGCCAGTACGGACGTCAATGCATCGGCAAGCACATGCAAATAGGCCGCACGCAGGTTGTGGTCGTGGTGCCCGTGATGCTGATGTTGATGATCATGATGTTCATGGCCGTGGTGATCAGTGCCCTGATGGCTGTGATCACAATGAGAATGCCCGTGATCGTGGCCATGATCTTCATCATGATGCAGATGAACCTCATGGTCATGGTGTTCGTGCCCATGGTCATCATCGTGATGGTGCCCGTGGTGATGATGGTGATGATGATCCTTCAGCAGAAAAGCGCTGAGCAGGTTGACCGAAAGGCCAATAATCGCCACCAGAATAGCTTCATCAAAGGCAATTTGATGGGGCGATATCAAGCGCACCGCAGACTCTATCACCATAATCAGCGCGACCAACCCCAATGCAACGGCACTGGCGAAGCCGCCGAGTACACTGACTTTACCTGTGCCAAAGGCAAACGCCGGGTCATCTTTATGTTTCAGAGCATAGCGGTATGCAAACAGGGTGATAAGGAAAGCCGCTGCATGGGTGCCCATATGCCAGCCGTCAGCCAGCAGGGCCATAGAGCCATACACGGTACCGGCAAGAATTTCGGCTACCATGGTCACCAGTGTCAGCACCAGCACTATCCGGGTGCTGCGTTCACCCGCATCGTTGTGTTTGAAAAAGTCATGACTGTGCTGCCAATTGGCAACGGAGTGAAAGGGTTTGGCATTCATAGACGAAGGCATGTTGAGTAATTGATGAGTGAACGTTAGCGTGTTTTCAGTGTGAATTAAATTAGTTTGATCATCAAACTATTTGAAATGTGAATTAACCGGCAATTCGTAACACGAAAGGCGAAAATAAATTTTTTTCATGGGCTTTAACCCTTTTTCGGATTAGCCTCGTTTACAGGAATACAGCGGGTATGAATCCCGATGACTTTTTGGGGATATCCCCTTTCAAGGAGCTATTATGCAAAAAGCCTTTTCTGTTAAAAACCTGATGTTGACCGGTCTATTCTCCCTGGCAACCCTCTCGGTTGCCTACGCCACATCACCGGCGCATCCTGACGGGGTAAATCAAAACATGATCACCGCCCAGCATTTTACCTCTGCCGATTACCAGGCGCAGGACGCCAGCAAAATGTTTCCAGCCCCCGCTGCCGGTATGGTGCAGCACATTCTCACCTTACCGGCGCTTGAGAACGAAGGTAATTACATGGTGGAAGTCCAAATCGGCCAAACCAAGCTGGTGGACTGTAACAAACATGGCCTCAGAGGCGAGATGCAAACCAGGGATCTCAAAGGGTGGGGTTATAACTACTACGAAGTCACCGAAATTGCTGAGGGCCCAAGCACCATGATGGCCTGCTTCGATAAAGCCAAGACCGAAGCTTTTGTGCGCATTCCAGGTGACTACAAGTTTGCCTACAACAGCAAGCTGCCGATGGTGTTTTATATTCCGGAGGGTGCGGAGCTGAAGTACCGGGTCTGGCGCGCTGACACTGTGTTCAACACCTCTAAAAACTGATGTTGGCCCGAATCAGCCAATAGTCTGGCCAGATAACAGTTCAGTTCAGATAAAAGAAAGCCGCGCTTGCGCGGCTTTTTTATCGTTATTGTCACGCGTTAAGTGCGGCGGCGACGGGTAAACACCTGACCAAGCGCCAGCAACACCAAACCAAGGGCACCCAGTGCTGGCACCCAAGACGCTGTTTTTGGCAACTCGGCGGGGCGGGTTTCAGGCTCCACAGGCGCAACGGGCGTTACCATAGTCACCTCATCCACCTCAAAGCGGTCGCTGGGGACATAAAACTCCAGCTCATAACCGCGGGGCAGTGCGTCCCAGCCGACCTGATTGCCTCCCGCATCCACTGTAGCACCAGACTTGAGGGCGACCGTTTGACGCTGCTTGGTGCCATCGGACTCATAAACATCCAGCATAGCTTTACGGGGCTCACTGTAACGGACAAATTCAGCTTTGAGCTTGACGTACTGCTTGCCATCTTTCTCAATAACATCCTGACAAGCGTTAGCAACGCTGGGGTATTGAGCAAGCACATCCTGATGCCAAACCACGTCACTGCAGTCGGCAGCAAGTGCCGGAGTGGCAGCACCAAAGGCCAAAAGACCTGCGGCGAGAGCTTTTTTCATGGTTATTTCCTTAGTGTTGGTTGGTGGAAACTTTTTTGGCCCGCACTATGTACCGCTGAGGTGCGCTGCCTACAAAATAAAACGGATAGCAAGTCACCAGAGTCAGCACATCCGTGCTGACGGGTGCCATCACCCAGGTATCTTTGGGAGTCAAAATCCAGGAGTCGGTTATTTGATAGCGATGGAGCTCGCCATCTATCGACATGATGTCTATCACCGCGCCCTTCCCAAGCTGCCCTAATTTGCGAAAGAAGGAATCCCTGTGACCGGCAATCACCAGATTACCGCTCTCACCCAAAGCGGCCCCCTGATGAACCCGGGCCACGCCCTTATTCAGATTGAGCTCTGAATCACCATCAAACAGGGCCACCTCCAGGGAAATGTCATTGATGGTCAGTTTTCCCAACGGTATTGAGGTCGATAACTCATGAAACCCTTTTTTACGGGCAGTCGACCAATCGGACATATCGGGTGTTGAAAGCTGCGTATCCGTTGTCGGGTTTGCATCACCAGAAATAGCCGCTGTCGTTGCTGGTGAGGTATCGCCCGACACCAAAGGCTCTGAACTCAGGCTTCTGTCAGCTATTTGTCTGTCAACTTCAGCGAGTGCTGAATCCCCCGCTGCTGCCTGATGCCACTTGGCTGCTCCAAACGCCAGAAGGCACCCAATCCCGGCAATGTTAAGTAGCGTTACCAGGGTGGATTGTCTTCTGACGAGCGTGATTTGGCTGTCGGGCATTGGAGATGTTCATGACGGACAATGGCTATTAAGTTATGCACATAACCGTAGGTCATACCCTAAGGAGTTTGACTGAAATTTAACCGGATAACGCATCGAAAGCAGTAAACCGTTCCCGTCAGGCATCAGTCTTTGCTGTTTATCGACATCAACCTTGTTAAGGAACTGAAAAGGCTCGGGCTCATACGGCTTTACCGATATACTCTTCACCAGATAACGCTGTACAGGAGAGTTTTGTTGTTATGTTGTCCGTTGTACTTGTAGAACCTGCCCGCGCGGCAAACGTAGGCGCCGCGGCTCGGGCCATGAAAACCATGGGATTTACCCAACTGATTTTAATTGGCAGCCAGCAACATCTGGAGGATGAAGCGCGCTGGGTTGCCCATGGTGCGACAGACATACTCGATAATGCGCGGGTGTTGGACTCCTTCGATGACCTGCGAGCAGAGTTTGACCTGCTCATCGCCACGACCGCCAGAGAGCGAGGCAGCCCCCGCACTTTTCTCACCCCTGAAGAACTGGGCACTACCCTCAAGCAGTCCGGCGCCCCTTCCATGGCGTTGGTGTTCGGCCGGGAGTCCAGTGGCTTATCCAACCAGGAGCTCTCCCAGTGCGATCTCTTCAGCTATGTTCCCCTTGCCGGTGACTATCCATCACTCAATCTTGGCCAGGCGGTGATGGTGTATACCTATGCCCTCACTGGTGTTGAGCGTACGATTGGCCTGCAGGCCAGGGCCGCCGATGAGCGCCAGATACAGTCCCTCAAACACAAAGCCCAAGAACTTGCCGGCCTGCTTGGACTCTCGGAACAGGACAAACTCAGACCCTGGCTGCAGGACAGTATTGGGCGTTTGCCTGAACGGGATTGTAAGCTGGCACATCAACTGATAAGTGATATTATGAGCAAAATAAACGGCTGATTTTAATCGGCATTAATACGAAAAAGGAGTTTTGGATATGCTGTACCTACGCAAAAGCAGTGTGGCAATTGCCCTGATGCTCTCCCTTGGAGCCTGCTCCGGGGGCGGTGGTGATTCTTCATCCGGTGATACAGGTTCCGGTGGCAATAACGGCGGTACGTCAGGTGACATCACCTGGGTACAGGGAACCTTTGCCGATGCCGGGGTTTATAAAAATTTCTGCGCCAATCCCCGTGGCGGTACCAGTGATAAAACCGGAACCGCCCTCCATGAAAAGATGTGGCTGCGTTCCTGGACCAATGAAACCTACCTCTGGTATAGCGAAGTTCCAGATAACAATCCAAGTAACTTCAATACAGTTGAAGCCTATTTTGACCAGTTGAAAACGACCCAAACGACATCGAGCGGTGCCTATAAAGACAGATTCCATGGTTCCATGTCCACCGAAGAATGGGAGGCGCTGTCCAACTCCGGTGAATCTTTGGGCTATGGGGTCGAGTTCCAGCTGCTTAAAGCATCCCCTCCGCGGCAGATTGTGGCCGCCTATACCGAGCCCGGCAGTCAGGCTGCCAATGCCGGAATTCTTCGCGGTGCCGAGTTTTTGGAGGCCAATGGTGTGGATGTGGTCTACAGCAACGACGTGGATGCGTTAAACGCCGCGTTTTTCCCCACAGAAAAAGGCAAGGCATCGACCTTTAAAATTCGTGACGTGAATGGCACAGAGAGAACCGTGTCGTTGACCGCCAATACCGTGACACAGGTTCCGGTGCAAAATGTCAAAGCTATCACGACAACTTCGGGCAAGGTTGGCTATCTGCAGTTCAATAGCCACATCGCCACCGCAGAAGGCGCACTGGTGAGTGCCATCGATACCCTCAAAGCGCAAGGCGTAACCGATTTGGTGCTGGACGTGCGCTATAACGGGGGTGGTTTGCTCGCGATTGCCAGCCAGCTCGGCTATATGATTGCCGGGCCAAGCAGAACCTCAAACAAAATATTCGAAAACACTACCTTCAACGACAAACACACCAGCACCAATCCAGTGACTGGCCAGGCGCTGGTGCCCATGCCCTTTATTAATACCGGCGTAGGCTTTTCTTACAGTCAGGGGCAAGCACTCCCTTATCTGGGGCTGGGCCGGGTATTTGTATTAACGACAGCCGCCACCTGCTCTGCCTCCGAAGCCATTATCAACGGACTCAGAGGCATTGACCTGGATGTCGTGCAGATTGGTAACCGTACCTGTGGTAAGCCTTATGGTTTTTATCCTACGGATAATTGCGGTACGACCTATTTCTCCATCCAGTTCCGCGGTGAAAATGACAAAGGCTTTGGTGACTATGCTGACGGCTTTGAACCGAGAAACTCACCGGTTCTGAGTGGCGAGCCAGTCAACGGCTGTAACCTGGCTGACGATTTCACCAAGCAGCTTGGCGATCCTGCCGAAGCCATGCTGGCGGCAGCGCTTCAATACCGACTCGATGGCAGTTGTCCAGCTGCCGCTGTTGCCCAGTTTGCGCCGTCAAGGGTAACCCAGGAGACTGTTGAGGGCGATGCACTGTCAGATGGACGCGAACTGAACGTGTTCCGTAACAACAGGATAATGACTTTGCCTCAAGGCAAGAGCCAATAAGGCGTCAGTCCATTCTCAATGAAAAGGCAGGTAAAACTGCCTTTTTTATTTCACCTTGTTGATGCCTGCCTGTGGTCGCCATCGACACTCTCCTATCTCTCCCTGTCAGCGACCAGCGCTGATGGTATAACACAAGACTGTGTCTGTTTCTTCCATAGTGATTGACCCAATAGGATGCCAGTTGCGTATAGTTAACATACTCAGGTTTACCTGGACTAACTTCAGATAGAGGCAACAGGTGGCGGTTTTATTAAGGTTTAAGCGAAGCGCTACAAGGCTAAAGACGCCGTGTTTACTCATGGTTTTGTGTGGTGTGTTGCAAGCTTGCTCACCCACTGGCGCCGATGCCCTTTGGGAAGATTATGAACAACGTCTTGTGAGAATCCTGGGTGATGAGTCACTGGACGAAACGCCCTTTTCTTCCGCAACAATTCCGCGGTTTCCTCTGCCCCCAAAGCGTGGATTACATGAAGGCGGCTCCATTGGTCTGCTGGAACTTGGCAGGCTTGGGCACTGCCACCTCGGCGGCCTTATCGCCAACCACAACAGCAGTTTGGGTAAGGTTGCTGAACCCGCGGTTCGGTTCGCCTATGAGATTGAATTTATTCAGGCCGCCCCAAATTGCATAGAAGCATTGCAAAACGATAACGCACTGAGCGCCAAGCTGGCTGAGGAACTTGAGCGCAAGCAATCCACACTGCATGAAAGCTTTATCTGGTTTTTGGAAAACGATGATGACATACGGCAACGCCTGTTTGTGAAACGGATTGGCCTGGATAGTGCCCGTGGCAATGCCGGGCTTTCCGATACGCAGCAGCAACTGCGCACCCTGCTGGCAATTCGCAACGCTATCGAGTCTGACAATGTAGGCTCTGTCGACGTTATGGATGTTAATCGAGCAGTCAAGTTACTCAGAAAAAGTGATTTTTTGGCGCGCTACATGGCAGGCATGGATTCGCATTTGAGGGCCCTGCGAAGACTCAATCAGCGCCTCGATGGCCATAAATTGATGCGCTGTACCCCTGGCCACAACCCCGCCCGACAGGAAATTCTGCTCAATATTCTGACGAAATATTTTATTGGCAAGATTCAGCCCTATCTCGGTGTGTACAGTGAGAGCCAATTTGCACTCTCATCCGATATGCAATCGCTGTTTAATGGCAGCGAGTGGCAAGCTCAAGTGGAATATTACTTCAGCGACAGCGGCATCACCACAGAAATAAAAACGGCTGTGAGAGACCATATCCGTCTCTGGCAAGGGCTACAGCAAAGTTGCATGCTTGAAATTAAGCCCGGCACGGCAGGCCGCTCCTCCGGCTGAATGGCTAACGCCAGTGGATGCGCCAACCCAAGGTTTCAGTGCCACATAGAGACGCCGTTACCCAAGACTTCAGGGCTTACGGGCCAGATATTGATGGATTAACTGCGTGAGCTTGTCGTGAAACCGCTCTTCAAAGGAATCTATATCCTCGCCAAAGAGTTGCAAATACTTGCCCGCCTGTTCGCGGGTGAGTTGTTTGGCCCCGAGGAAATAACTCATTTCGGCAAGACGCTTGTCATAGCGGGGCTCCAATTGCCAGCGGCAGATCCCGGGAGAGACTTGCTTCATCGCCTCCTGGGCCAGACGACAAAAGGCCTCAACATGGTTAACACCATCCGGCCCAAGACAACCCGGTTCGAGACGGTGGTGGATTTGCAACATAACAGTCGAGGCTTGCATAGGTTCATCCTTACCTATTGTGATAACAAGAGTATAGGCTCACCGAGAGCCCCCCTTTCATTCAATCGTCATACTTAATACACACAAACGTCATTTAACACCACTAACTTGTCGTTTCGAATTAAGCCAACATTACAATGTCTTATCGGAGCGATCATGAGCAAGGCCACCCATAATCCAAAATGTTTTAACCAAAGCAACAATACCCCATTTGCCGAGGTGTTGGACCGTCATCTATCTCGCCGCAACTTTGTAAAAAGTGGTTTGGGCCTCGGCGCCATGACCGCGTTTGCAGGTTTGGGCCTCGCTGGCTGTGGCAGTGATTCTAACCCGGTAACGCCTCCCGTGACCACGCCTACGCCATTGCCACCGCCGACCCAGTCTGACATCACTCTGGGCTTTAACTCCATTCCCGGTTCGCTCACCGATGGCGTTTCCATTCCGGAAGGCTACCGTGCTCAGGTGCTGGCTCCCTGGGGGACGCCACTGAATGACAAAGCTGCCCCCTGGAAAGCAGATGGCAGTAACACGTCAGACGATCAGGCCAATGCCGTGGGTCAGAACCACGACGGTATGCACTTTTTCCCACTGAATGATGCCGCCGACGATGGTCTGCTGTGTATCAACCATGAATATATTGAACCCGACGCCCTGCATCCTGCCGGTCCGACCGTTGACCCAGTCACGGGTCTTCGCACCATCCTTGATGAAGTACGCAAGGAAATCAATGCTCACGGCGTCACTGTGGTGCGTATCAAACGCACCAATGGTGTATGGGAAGTCATTAAAAACGATCCCCATAACCGCCGCTTCACCGGCGCTACCACGTTTGATATGGCAGGCCCTGTTGCATACAGCGATCATCTGGTTACCGCATTCTCGCCCGATGGCAGCCAGGCCCGCGGTACCCTGAACAACTGCGGTAACGGTTCAACGCCATGGGGCACTTACCTGACCTGTGAAGAGAACTGGCCCGAGTATTTCGTCAACAAAGGCGAAATGTCTGCCGCCAATGCCCGTATCGGTGTTGCAACCAAAGACACCCGCTACGGATGGAACCATTTTGCCGGCCACGATGAAGAGCGTGCAGATGAGTTCAGCCGCTTCGACACCACCCCCACAGGTATGAGTGCCCTCTACGATTACCGCAATGAGGCCAATGGCCACGGCTATATCGTTGAAATCGACCCATACACCCCTAATCAGCGCGGTATCAAACGTACTGCCCTTGGTCGCTTCCGCCATGAAGGCTGCACCTTCGGCAAGCTCGAAGAAGGCAAACCCGTGGTGTTCTACTCAGGCCATGACTCCCGCTTCGAGTATCTCTACAAATATGTGTCAGATGCGCTTTGGTCTGAGGCTGATGCCAACAGCAGCAACCGCATTGCCACCGGTGACAAGTACATGAATAACGGTACCCTTTACGTGGCGCGCTTCGACGAGGATGGCCAGGGTGAATGGTTACCACTGGTGCCTGATACTGTCACCACCGACGGTAAAACCCTCGGTGAGCATTTGGGCTCGCTTGCCGACATCATAGTTAACACCGCAGGTGCTGCAGACTTGGTGGGTGCGACCCCAATGGATCGCCCTGAATGGTGTGCTGTCGACCCTTTCACCGGCAGTGTGTACCTGACACTGACCAACAACACCCGACGCACCGAAGCCAATCCGGCCAACCCACGTCTGAAAAACAGCTTTGGACATATCATTCGTTGGGATGAAGGCGCCTCCGACACGGAATTCAGCTGGGATATCTTCGTATTTGGTTCTCCTGCCAATGGTGACAGCGAAACCAATCTCAGCGGCCTGACCGATGAGAACCAGTTCGCAAGCCCCGATGGTCTGGCATTTGACCCACGTGGCATCATGTGGGTACAAACCGACAACGGAGCCAAGGAAGTGACTGAGCACACCAACGACCAGATGCTGGCCGTGGTGCCATCAAAGTTGCTCGACGCCGATGGAAACCAAAAGCCGCTTCGCGCGGATAACCAAATGGAACTGCGCCGTTTCTTCGTTGGTCCCAACGACTGTGAAGTAACAGGTGTGGCCTTCAGCCCTGATTATCAAAGTCTGTTTGCCAATATCCAGCACCCAGGTAACTGGCCTTACAGTGATGATGCGACCCAGGTTACCCCAGCCGGCATGAGCATCAGACCAAGGGCTGCCACTGTGGTTATCTCAAAAGTCGATGGCACCGAGGTAGGTGTGTAAATTGGAGTCGGGAGTATGAGCTGAGCGTCCAGATATGGCTCCCGCCAAAATAGAAAACACCGGCTAAGGCCGGTGTTTTTTTGTTCTGCTATCGCCATCTTGTGAAGTCATCGAGACAGCTGTATGTTTTTCATATGGTTTCGGAGCGTAGCTCAGTCCGGTAGAGCACTGCCTTCGGGAGGCAGGGGTCGCAAGTTCGAATCTTGTCGCTCCGACCAACTCAGTATCGCCGGCTGCTTTAACCCTAAATCGGGGTTTGCCCCTCATTGAACCTTGCAATAAGGCGATGGCGCTCATCAAGGCAGGCGCCGGGTCTGCGGTTGCGTCCAAGCAGGGTTGACTCCACAAACAAATCAAACCAGGTGGCAAGCTGCTCACTGTTATGGCTTTCACCCATAGCGCCAAGCACCATGGCCGCCACTTCTGCGGTACCAAACTGAAAATCCCGCTGGCCTTTGCGCAGGGCATAGCGCGCAAGTTCACCGGCATCGAATGACAGCAGCGGCAAGCCTGCCAGATAGGGGCTCTTTCGAAACATCTTCACCGCTTCCCGCCAGCAGCCATCCAGCATGATAAAGAGTGGCCGTTTGCCCGCCAGCATCTCTTCACTGATGGCCTGATGTACTACTTGCTCAGGCGCGGCATATTCCCCAGGAAAAACCACAAAGGGCATAAAGTCAGGATGCTTTATCAGCGCCAGCACCTCATCATCTACTTGGGTACGGCTCCACAAAAAGGCCCAGGTGTCGGGTATCAGATCGGCAATTAAGCGACCACTATTGGTTGGCTTGAGCACTTCATCATCGTACATCAGCAACATAAAGGCGGCTTTGGTATTAAGCTGTGAGCGATATTCACAGGTGCAAAACTGGGTCCCCAATAGACATTGCTCGCATCTACGTAAATTTTTACCCCGTGCGGTGAATGGTTTTGATGATATGGATTTACGATACTGATACAGCCTGTGTACCGCGTGTTCCTTCTTCTCATTAACCATGGTGAAAGGCGCTCCGAAACTGGCAAGGGTGATAATCGCTATCCCGGCTCACACTGCCGGGGCGGAGCATAATACGCGAGTTGGCATCAATTTGCCCCTGAATTTGACGTCTTGAGTCTGAATAAGTGCAATAAAAAAGCCGGCGATATTGCCGGCCTTCCTGTCCGCAATATCGCCGGACTTACAGGATGCGACGAAGCAAGATGTCAGCCTTAAGCCTGCGGATGCGGTTCATGATTTTCTTCACCGGTACCGGGTAATGATGCAGGGTATCAACCTGGCTGTAGTGATACAGCCTGTGAGTGTGATTGAGAATATGGGCCTGCTCCTTGGCAAAACTTTGCTGCCACACTCCCGTCTCATCCTGTACCAGCAGACCGTTTTCCAGATCCAGTCCCCAGGCTCTGGGATTCAGGTTTGAGCCTGTGATCAGATGGCGGCGATTATCCGCGCTGATCCCCTTGAGGTGATAACTGTTGTTATCGTGCTTCCACAGGTGGATATTGAGCAGTCCTGCCTCTATTGCCCACTGCTGACGTTTGGCAAACTTGCGCAGTGACTGTTCATACAGATAAGGCAGCGCGCCTATGGTGTTGAACTCTTTCTCCGGTGGGATAAAGAAGTCATTTGCGGTCTTGTCTCCCACCACGATATCGATTTTAACGCCGTTTCTGAGCTGTTTAACCAGTGCGCGCACCAACACCCGGGGCGGATTGAAGTAAGGCGTACAGATAAAGAGTTCAGTGCGGGCACTCTCAACCAGGGAAATCACCGCCTTATTCAAGGCATTGTGCTTGCTGCCAAGGCCAACAAGTGGGGTTACCCTGTTCCCGCGGGAGACCCCCTCAAACTGGTATTGCGCTTCACACAAACGCTGTTTGAACGTGCGTACATCTACCTTTTGCGGTAACACTTCGTCTTCGGCAGCCTGGGTCAGCAGGCTGACGGCAGGGTCCGCGAGCAGATAGTTATCAATCATCGAGCGCATGCTCAGGGCAAGTGCGTGGTTTTCAATCAGGTGGTAACGGTCGAAGCGATACTTATCTACTTGATGTAAATACACATTATTCAGGCTGGCGCCGCTGTAGATAACAGCATCGTCGATAATAAAGCCCTTGAGGTGCAAGACACCCATGAACTCTTTGGCTTTTACCGGCACGCCGTAGATGCCAAAAGCGCTGGGGTGATTCTCCATCACGCGGCGGTACATCAGGTAATTACCGCTGTCACCCTTGTGGCCGATAAGCCCGCGACGGGCCCGGTGAAAATCGACCAACACCTTGATGTCCAGCGACGGGTTGGCAGCTTTGGCAGCCAGCAAAGCGTCCATCACTTCCCTGCCCGCTTCATCGTCTTCAAGATAGAGAGCCGCTATATAAATGGCCTGTTTGGCCGATGCGATGCGCTCGAGCAGACAAGACTTGAAATCCTGAGGGGTCAGCAGCCACTTGAGCTGCTCAGGTTGAAGGGCAATGCCTTGCAGCTTTTCAACCAAGATCTGTCTCCTTAGAAGTGCCGGCCATCACGGTAATAACCCCGCTTGTCCAACCCAATAAATATGACGGCAACACTCAATTGGGTTTCAACCAAAAGGTGTTCACGAATGCAGGCTTCCATTTCGTCCTGCGTTGATTCATTCCGTTGAAACCAAAGCACCTCCACTGTTACCAGTGGTTGGCATGCTTCTCCCTGTTGGAAAAATTGACTTGGGATCCACTCCAGGGTGTAACTTGACACATCAGTCGCCGTTATTGTGGCCAGTCGCGCTGGCAAGTCACGGCTCAATCGGGCCACAGCGTCAGATGCAAGACCGCGAATTCTGAGATGAGGCATAGAGGGTCCTTAGTCGATTAAGGGCTAGAAATTACCGATAAGCGCCCTTCGGGGCAAGCATTTTTGCCATCATAGCCATGCCTGATGAAAATTCCGACCAACTTTTGTCCAATAGGTGACAGACCCCCTGCTTAGTTGGTGCAGTGGTTACACCCCTAATCGGCTTTTGCTATAGTGACCGCATAGAAGCTGCCGCCCCCGGAACAACCATGAATCGCCCTAACCTGCAAATCCTGTTCACTGTAGCGCTTGCCCTCGTTGGCGCCTTTGTGTTGTTCCATTACAAAACCGTGCTGGGCATTTTGGTGCTGCCGCTGTTTATCGCTCTGGTGCTCTTTGTTACCCTGCGTTTCTACCGCTTAATGGAAAAAGACGATCCCCGGGATCAAAGCTGACCGCAGCAATCGAGCCCCCATAAGCGCAGGAGTCAATGGATAGAACTGCCACCGGGTTTTGGATAGAACCCAAAAAAGGATGCAGCATGACGGCACGTTTAATGACTACCAAGATGACAAAGGCACTCGTTCGCTCTCTGGCAGGGCTATCGATTTCATTTGCATTTGTGGCATCAGCCACTCCCTGGCTTTCCATTGATATGGAAAGCACGGTGACAGCCTCCCCCTCAGCAAGTTCTCAACCAGTGAAACCAACTGAGGTACCCGATAACGCGCCTGTCGAGCCGCTACTGCAAGACACACTCCCTATCGATGAGGAACACGGCTCAAAACCGGCCTTTTCCGCCGATACTCCATTTTCCATATTACCTGCAACTGCGCTTTCTCCCTCGAAGGATATTGCGCCTGACTGGTATCTTGCCATTAAGCCCAAACAGACCAATGTTGCCGTACTTGCTGTTGATCTGAAAACCCAGCAGGTGGTTATCAGCGATAACAGCGAACGCGCCATGTTACCCGCCAGTGTGCAAAAGTTACTGCTGGCATTGGCAGCACAGCATACCCTGGGGCGGGATTTTCGGTTTCATACCCAGCTTTTCGTCAAGGGATTTAAACCTCCTGTAATCGAGCGCCTCTATATCGGTTTCAGCGGCGACCCACTGCTCACCAGCGCCGAACTCAGCGCTCTGCTTGGCAGCCTTAAGCAGCAAGGCGTACACACCATTAATCAGGTTTATTTGGTGTCTGCGGTCGATAAGAGCGATAAGGCGCCCGGATGGGTTTGGGACGACCTGGGGGTGTGTTACGCCTCACCGGTTGCCGAGTTCAGTCTCGATAAAAATTGCGTCAAGGCATCACTGCGACCAACAGAAAATGGCGATGGCACCTATGT
This sequence comes from Shewanella sp. FJAT-52076, assembly GCF_019457455.1. Classification (NCBI taxonomy): domain Bacteria; kingdom Pseudomonadati; phylum Pseudomonadota; class Gammaproteobacteria; order Alteromonadales; family Shewanellaceae; genus Shewanella; species Shewanella sp. FJAT-52076. The sequence continues at coordinate 2,098,972 of NZ_CP080415.1, read as the reverse complement.
GAGACTGGTGAAGGATGCCGCAATTTCCATTGATAACCAGCTGAGCTATCGCCCGGGGGCCAGCTTCAAAGAATGCAGCCCGCACCTGGCGGTGGTTGGCCCCAACCGATACCTGCTCCACGGCTGCTACAGCGGCAAACAAGCCTTGCCTTTGTCCATCGCAGTGACAGACACGGATGTTTGGTTACAGGACAAGCTTGCAGCTCTCTTGAAAGCAGCCGGATTCAACGCGCCAATAGCCGAACGTTTACATACGCTGCCTGCCAGCGTTCATCTGGTTGCCGACCATCAGTCGGCTCCTATGGATTCATTACTGAGTGAAATGCTCAAAGAGTCGGATAACCTGATTGCCGATGCGCTGCTTAAGCAATTGGGTAAGATGAAGGGGCAGGATGAATCGGACTTCTATCAGGGAAGCCAGGAAATGGCCGCCAATTTGAAGTTGCTCGGTGTGGACCTGTCCAGCGCCAATCTGGTTGATGGCTCGGGATTATCACGCTACAACCTCCTGAATGCCCGCCAATTGATGCAAACATTGCTGTTGATCCATCACACAGAAGACTACGCCTCCCTCAAGGATGGGCTGCCTGTGTCAGGAAAAGACGGCACGCTGCTTTACAAACGCGGTTTCAATTCGCTGCCGTTAAAAGACCGGGTCCAGGCGAAAACCGGCAGTATGCAAGGTGTATCAAACCTGGCCGGTTTTTTACGCAGTGGTGATAGGGAATATGCTTTTGTGGTGCTGGAAAACGGTTTGGTAGAGCCCGAAAGCCAAAACGGCAAACGTAAGCCGGGCTTCGCTGCTATCTTGCTTAAAGCTCTGCTACAGCACGAACCGCAGCTCATGTCCGCACAAAAATGACCGTCCATGTTTATCAGAGTTCAGTTTTTGTGTGATGCATCATGCCATAAGCTCAATAGCCCGCTTAATTAATCACCAAGTAAAAAGGGCCGATAAACGGCCCTTTTTTATATCGCGCATCAGCACCTGGTTTGTCACCTATCAGAAATAAGCGTCAGGCAGTGACATTAAAAGCTCATCCCCGGCTTTTGCTGCTCGCAGCAGCGCTTCCGCTCTTGGCATCACTTTGGCGAAGTAGTAGTCGCAGTAAGCCGCTTTTGCGCCTGTCAATTCACTGCCGGCGGCATTGGCCGCATCACGCATCAGCAAGTGATAATAGCCATAGAGCAGGTAACCAAACGCATCCAGCATATCTACTGCCACCGAATTGATTAACGCGGGGCGGTTTAGCTTATTATCATTAATCCAGGTTGCCACAGCGACGAAATCTGCAAAGCCGGCTCTCAGTGCATTTGCCTTGTCACAGGTGCCGCTTAGCACCTCAATATGCTCGGCAATGAACTCCTTGAGGGTTGACAGATTATCGCCAGTGACCTTGCGCCCCAGAAAGTCGATGGCCTGAATGCCGTTGGTACCCTCATAAATCTGGGCAATGCGGGTGTCACGCACCAGCTGCTCAATCCCGGTTTCACGGATATAGCCATGGCCGCCAAATACCTGCTGCGCCATGATGGTGATATCAAGACCTCGGTCGGTTAAAAAGGCCTTGGCCACCGGGGTCAGCAGTCCCACATAACGCCCTGCTTTGGTTTTAACGGCGTCATCGTCGGCAAACTTAGCCAAATCCAATTGCTTGCCTGTGTGTACTGCCAGTGCCCGCCCCCCATCGGTAAGTGTGCGGGTGGTGAGCAGCATACGACGAACATCGCCATGAACCAAAATGGGATCTGCCGCGGCTGTGCTGCCAACGGCGTTACCCTGCAAACGCTCTTTGGCATAGTCAGATGCCATTTGCACTGCTGCCTGTGCGCTGCCGAGCCCCTGAATACCGATGGCAAGGCGCTCATAGTTCATCATGGTGAACATGCAGGCGAGCCCCTTGTTTTCACGGCCAATAAGCCAACCACGGGCACTGTCGAAGTTCATGACACAGGTTGCAGAGCCCTTAAGCCCCATCTTGTGTTCTATACTGCCCACTGAAACGCCATTGGGCTCAGTCAAATTGCCGCTGTCATCAACAGCAATTTTGGGGACTAAAAACAGCGACAGACTGTTGGAGCCACTGATTTTCGCAAGCACCAAGTGGATCACGTTTTCAGTCAAGTCCTGATCGCCACCCGTAATAAATATTTTGCTGCCGGTAACCAGGTAACTGCCATCTTCCTGGGGCTCGGCGCGAGTGCGGATGTGGCGAAGGTCAGAGCCAGCCTGCGGCTCTGTCATGTCCATAGCACCAGCCCATTCACCACTGTAAAGCTTGGGCAAATAGGTGCTCTTAAGCTCATCTGAGCCATGGGCGTTAATGGCCAGCGCTGCCCCTGCAGTCAAAGAACCATAGAGATTAAAGGCGTTACAGGCGCTGTAGCCCATTTCGTCAACCAGCACGCCGAGCATCTTGGGCATGCCCATGCCGCCGTATTCCGGGTCGCCACAAAGACCTATCCAGCCGCCTTCAACAAAGGCGTTATAGGCTTCTTTATAACCCTTTGGCGTGGTTACCTTACCCTCGCTGAAGCCAACACCCTCTTCATCGCCTGCACGGTTGATGGGATGCACCAATTCGCTGTTCAGCTTGGCGGCTTCTTCTAAAATCGCCAGCGCCGTGTCCATATCAACCATGCCCTCGAGGGACGCAAGACCTTGCCAGGTCGCTTCAGCATTAAACACATGTTCCAGCAAAAAACGCATCTCGCCGAGTGGCGCTTGGTAGGGATTCATTGGCTATTCTCAAACGGTGAATTTAAACAGTTGTTTCAATTTATCGAATAAAGGCGGGAAACTCAATCCATTCCACAAGCATAGCCATAAAAAAGCCCCGGTCTGTTAACCGGGGCTCGTTTTGTTACATCGATTACCACATGAGATCGTCCGGGATCACATAGTCGGCGTAAGGATCATCCTCTTCTGCCATGGGTGGCTGGTTATCAGTTTCCTGCCACAGATAGCCACACCATTCCGGAACCAGCAGATTCACCCGTTCAGCCAGTTTATGCGGTACCAAGTAGCTGCTGTCTTCGTGGCGTACTATTCCGAGGTGGCCACCAAGCAACTGATTTTGGATCTTCTCGTTGATGTAAACGCTGTAAATTTTACTGCCGATGGTGTAGTTGAATTTCACATCGGCATGTTCAGGTAAGCTGATGGCAAGGCGCTTAAGCTCTGTGATCAGGCTGCGCACCTGGCCCTTGGCTTCGGCTTCCTGAAAACGCTTTTCGTTAAGTGCCTTATCCTGCGCCGCCTGGGATGCCTTCTGTTCGGCGATGCTCTGTTTAAGGGCCGCGGACCCATCATCCACATTGCTTTTTCGATCACGGCGTTTTTTGGTTTTAACGTCTTTTATCTTTTGCTTGCTGGTCAGCCCCGCTTTAAGCAGCTGCTCCTGTAATGCGTTAGCCATGATGCTCTCTCTTTATTGCAATCTATTCAGTTGTACTTTTTTAAACCTGATGCTGGTCAATGTAAGTAACCAGACTTAAGCCGGGCCTTTGCTCTGCTTTGATAAGAGTTGCCCAAGCTCTGTCATGGCTGTACTGGCACCGCCCAGTGACCAGCCTCCATCAACCGGTAACACCACCCCATTGATGTAGCTGGCAAATTCAGACGCCAGAAATAGTGCGCAGTTGGCGATATCCGTGATGCTGCCATTTCGTCCAAGCGGCACACTTTGCGCCACTCGTGCCTTGAGGGCATCACCGGGAGCGAGTCTGTCAAAGCCTTCTGTACCTTCAATGGGGCCAGGTACGATGGAGTTAATCCGAATTCCTTCCTGGGACCATTCCATCGCAAGTGTACGGGTGAGCATATCAACACCGGCCTTGGCAGCACACACATGGGCCTGCATCGGCATGGGGACAAACGCCTGAGGGGCCGAAATCTGCAGAATCACACCCGGGCGTGACAACAAAGGATAACAGGCTTTCAGTACCTGAAAACTGCCAAGAAGGTCAATGTCCATCACCGACTTGAAGCCGTTTACACTCATTACCGCAGCAGGCGCCGGGAAGTTTCCTGCCGCGCCGCTGATAAGCACATCTATGCTGCCAAGCCCTTGATGTAAAGCCTTAATGCCGTCATTAACAGCGTCATTGTCACGCACATCGAAACTGACACCGAGCGGCGTTACCTCTGGATTATCACCAGTCAGGAGTGTAAGCGCCGCATCGACCTTATCCTGACTGCGACTCGCTACCGCAACCCGGCCCCCGGCTTTCGCGAACGCCCTGGCAATCCCCAAGTTGATCCCACTGGTACCGCCAACCACCAAAATGTTTTTCCCGTGAAAGTCGAACATCTTAACTCCTTGTCAGCACTAATTGCGTTTCAGCCGTGAGTGTCGGTTAACGGGGCCCTGTGGTTTATATTCCGCGGATTGACTGGTGAATTTCTGTCAGTGTCTTAAGCGGATCAGCAGACTTGGTGATGGGACGACCAATCACCAGGTAATCCGAGCCCGCTTGCAGAGCCTGAGCGGGTGTCATGATGCGATGCTGATCGCCTGCGTCACTCCCCTCGGGGCGAATACCCGGGGTAATGAGTTTAAAATCACGGCCACACAGGTCTTTAAGCATAGTGGCTTCCTGGGCCGAGCACACCACGCCATCAAGACCTGCATCCCGGGTCAATTTGGCCAGACGCTTCACATGCTCAGCGGCGCCAACATCGATGCCCAAAAGCTTCAGATCGTCATCACTCATGGAGGTAAGCACAGTCACGGCAATCAGCAGCGGCGCATTGTCGCCGTATGGCAGCAAGGCTTTGCGCGCGGCGTCCATCATGGCAAAACCACCTGAGGCATGGACGTTCACCATCCATACGCCTAACTCAGCGGCAGCGGCAACTGCCTTGGCCACAGTATTGGGGATATCGTGGAATTTAAGGTCAAGGAACAGGTCGAAACCACGATTTTGGATGTCTTTGACCAGCTCTGGCCCAAACAGGGTGAACATTTCCTTGCCCACCTTGAGGCGGCACATGGCGGGATCGAGCTTATCAACCAACTGCAACGCTGAATACTTGTTGTCAAAATCAAGGGCAACCAGAATGGGCTTGTCTCTCATGGGATCTCCGATGCAGTGGGACTAAGGTTATTCGCCGTCCAATCCTTTCACCCGGGCAATGCTGCCCCAGGATTTACAGGAAGGGCAATGCCAGTAGAGTGCGTGTGACGGAAAGCCACAGGACTTACAGCGATAGGCGGGACGGAATTTTATTTGTTGTTCGACCAATTGTTCAAGTAAAGAAAGGCTTTCTTTCGCCTGCCCTTCCTCGGCTTGGGCTAAATGCAGCTTCATCAGTTCGGAGAAGCCTTTCATACTGGGCTGCCGATAGAGGTTATCCAGCAGCATTTTTTCAGCCATTTTTATCTGGCCTCTGGCGACCATTTCTTCTGCCAGTGCCACCACGACTGACGCGCCGCCACCATTGGCGAGCGCCTGCGCCAGTAATTCGCGATACCCTTCCTTATCATTGAGGTCGGCGTATACCTGGCGGGCAATTTTAATACCGTCAGCAAAGAGTAAAACATCGACTTCAGCAAGGCTGGTCAACATGGCGGCAGCATCGCTCAATCGCGCTTCATCGAGATGCAGTTTAGCCAGGGTTAGCAGCACCCGGCCGCAATTTGGGTCTTGCTTGAGCGCCTGGCTCAAAAGCTTTTGCTTTTCATCTGCGGTTTTGGCTTCGTCCGCTAGCTGACAGTAGAAATGGGCGACAATGGGTTTTAAGGATTGCTGGCGCTTTTTAGAGAGCCCCTTGGTGATATCGATGGCCTTTTGCCATTCCTTGATGATCTGATAGATGGCAATAAGCTGATTTTCAGCTTCTTCGCTGTGATCATCTTCTTTAATCAATGCCAGGAATATTTCTTCGGCCCTGTCGTAGAACCCGGCTGCCATGTAGTCTTTGCCAAGCTCCATCATGGCCGCATCGCGCTGCTCTGTGGTTAAACTTGGGCGGGCGATGAGGTTTTGATGGATACGAATGGAGCGGTCGACTTCACCGCGCTTACGAAACAGCGCACCCAGGGACATGTGGGTGTCTATGGTTTCATCATCCACATCCAGCAGGCTGATGAATAAATCTACAGCTTTGTCGGATTCGTTGGAGAGCAGGTAATTCAGGCCGGTGAAATAATCGCGGCTGAGCTTTTTACGTTGGTGATGCTGGTTCTGACGTAAACTGCGACGTCCCATATACCAACCGTATCCGGCGGCAATGGGCAGCAGCAGAAACAGAATTTCCAGCATATCAGGACTTCACTTCACCCGAAGAAACCAGAGGAGCCGGATTGGTCGCGGTCTGCGGCTCGAGTTTCTGTAACTTCCGATTTGCCCGGGAAAGCGCATACTTGAGTTTGCCGATGTGGTACACAGCAAAACACCAGCACAGCAGGAAACCGGCAAAAAATACGCTCGCGAGAACGACGGGTAATCGAAACTCACCCTGCGCCACAAAATAGTTGATGGTGACAAGCTGCTCGTTGCGTGAACCAAGCAGTAATGCCAATACGAACAACAGAGCAATGACCAAGGCCACAAAAAATCCTTTCACGGCTGCCTCCTTAACGCATGTCAATGGGCTGATTATCCAAGAATTTCACTTGGCTGACCAGTGTCTGTAGTACGGATAAACAAAAAAGCCTCCACAGGGAGGCTTTTTTAATCAACGTGTCTTAGACGTTAACAGCGTCAACACGCTCGCGCAGCTCTTTGCCGGGCTTAAAGTGCGGAACGTACTTGCCTTCCAGCTCGACTGATGTACCAGTCTTGGGATTGCGGCCAGTACGAGGCGCACGATAATGAAGTGAGAAACTGCCAAAGCCGCGGATCTCGATACGCTCACCGCTTTCCAGCGTAGTGGCCATCTGTTCCAGCATTTCCTTGACTGCACTCTCTACTTCTTTCGCCGACAGTTGCGACTGCCTTGTGGCGAGTTTTTCGATCAGTTCGGATTTAGTCATCCTAGCTACCCCTATTATCAAGCCAAACACAGCCGCGATGAGGGAGCGGGAAATCCAACTCCCTCATATTTGGCAATTACTTACGAGCGGCCTTGAACGCTTCGGCCATAGCATTACTAATAACAGCGTCGTCTGACTTGTTCAAGTTTGCCATAACTTCTTTTTCGTCAGCTTCGTCTTTTGCACGGATAGACAGGCTCACGTTGCGGTTCTTGCGATCCACACCCATGAACTTGGCTTCAACGGCATCACCAACTGCGAACACAGTAGAAGCGTCTTCTACGCGGTCACGGCTGATGTCAGCAACACGGATGTAACCTTCAACGCCTTCAGCCAGCTCAACAGTCACACCTTTGGCGTCAACAGCAGTCACGGTACCGTTAACGATAGCACCTTTCTTCTTGTCGCCAACGTAGCCGTTGAATGGATCGTCTTCAGTCTGCTTCACGCCCAGGCTGATGCGCTCACGCTCTGGGTCAACAGACAGTACAACGGCTTCGATTTCGTCGCCTTTCTTGTACTCGCTAACGGCTTCTTCACCGGTGGCGTTCCAAGAAATGTCAGACAGGTGAACCAGACCGTCGATACCGCCGTCCAGACCGATGAAGATACCGAAGTCAGTGATAGACTTGATCTTACCGGAAACCTTGTCGCCCTTGTTGTAACGGTTAGCGAAGTCTTCCCATGGGTTGGTCTTGCACTGCTTGAGACCCAGAGAAATACGACGACGCTCTTCATCGATGTCCAGAACCAGAACTTCAACTTCGTCACCCAGGTTAACAACCTTGGATGGGTGGATGTTCTTGTTGGTCCAATCCATTTCAGAAACGTGTACCAGACCTTCAACGCCTTCTTCGATTTCAACGAAGCAACCGTAGTCAGTCAGGTTGGTTACGCGACCGGTCAGACGAGTGTTTTCTGGGTAGCGCTTGCTGATTTCCAGCCATGGGTCTTCACCCAGTTGCTTCAGACCCAGAGAAACGCGAGTACGCTCACGATCGTACTTCAGAACTTTCACATTGATTTCATCACCAACGTTCACGATCTCGGATGGGTGCTTAACGCGCTTCCAAGCCATGTCAGTGATGTGCAGCAGGCCGTCTACGCCGCCCAGGTCAACGAATGCACCGTAGTCAGTGAGGTTCTTAACGATACCTTTAACGGCTTGACCTTCCTGCAGGTTCTCCAGCAGAGCGTCGCGCTCAGCGCTGCTCTCAGACTCGATAACTGCACGACGGGAAACAACAACGTTGTTGCGCTTCTGGTCCAGCTTGATAACTTTGAATTCCAGCTCTTTGTTTTCCAGGTGAGCAGTGTCGCGCACAGGGCGAACGTCAACCAGAGAGCCTGGCAGGAACGCACGGATACCGTTCAGTTCAACGGTGAAACCGCCTTTAACCTTGCCATTGATGATACCGATAACGGTCTCAGCATCTTCGTAAGCTTTTTCCAGAACGATCCAGGCTTCATGGCGCTTGGCCTTTTCGCGAGACAGTTGAGTCTCACCGAAACCGTCTTCTACAGAGTCCAGAGCTACGTCTACCTGGTCGCCAACGGCGATTTCCAGAACGCCTTGGGCATTCTTGAACTGCTCGGCAGGGATTGGGCTCTCAGACTTCAGACCGGCGTCAACCAGTACCAGGCCGTTTTCGATGGCAACTACAGTACCACGAACGATAGAACCTGGACGGAACTCCAGTTGTTGAAGGGATTGTTCAAACAGATCAGCAAAAGATTCAGTCATGTTAAGTTACTTTAAGTAATAAACCAGCGACCATCCTGGACGTTGGAGTCAGTAGTTATATCCGCTTCATCCGTGAAGCGAATTCCTATACGCCCCCGGCTTACAAGCCAGATGCGGATAATCTGTCATTGATGTGGGCCACACATTGGGCGAACACATCGTCTATGCCAATACCCGTGGTGTCAATCACCAGGGCATCATCAGCGGGAACCAGAGGCGCAACCGGGCGATTCATATCGCGGTCATCGCGTTCCTGGATCTCGGCCAAAAGGCGGTCGATTTTAACATCGAAGCCCTTGTCCTGCAACTGATTATAGCGTCTCTGCGCCCGCTCTTCGGCAGATGCAGTAAGATAAAGTTTGGCAGGTGCTGTTGGAAAAACCACAGTGCCCATGTCGCGACCATCGGCAATCAGCCCAGGTGCCTGACAAAATGCACGCTGCCTGCGCAGCAGAGCTTCCCTGACGCGCGGGAATGCCGCGACTTTGGAAGCCGCATTGGAGCATTCCTGGGTGCGAATGGCACCGGTCACATCCTCACCTTCGAGCACCACCTTGATGGCGTCTTTGTCACCACCGGCCAGAAACTGCACATCCAAATGCGCGGCCAGCAGGGTGATGGCTTCTTCGTTTTCAAGTTCAACGTTATGGTGCAGCGCAGCCAACGCCAATACGCGATAAATGGCACCGCTATCGAGTAACTGCCAGCCATAGTGTTTGGCAAGCAAATGGGCAATGGTACCCTTACCGGCACCACTGGGGCCGTCGATAGTCACTACTGGAGCCCTTTCAGACATAAAATCCTCCACAATAGACATATCATCTTCCATGAATGCTATGGGTTCACCGAAAATGAGCGGGCGGCATTATACATCAAGGCCTGATAAAGATCCGTGTAAATTTTCGGCAAAAGAATGGGCCATCAGATGACAGCCCATTTTTACCGCATTCAGACTTATTCAGCTAAGTTAGCGAAGCGATTGAAATAATCTGGAAATGTTTTTGAGGTACAGCCGGGGTCGTTAATTGTCACACCGCAATCGGCGAAGGCCAGCAGTGAAAAACACATGGCCATGCGGTGATCGTTATAGGTATCGATTTCGGCATGGACAGGCTTGGCCGGCGGTGTGATATGGATGTAATCGTGCCCCTCTTCCACAACAGCGCCGACTTTTCGAAGCTCAGTCGCCATGGCGGCCAGACGGTCGGTTTCCTTGATGCGCCAGTTGTAGATGTTGCTCATCCGGGTTGGTCCCTTGGCAAACAGTGCTGCGGTGGCTATGGTCATGGCCGCATCGGGAATGTGGTTCATGTCCATATCGATGCCGTGAAGCTTGCTGCCACGGGCGATAATGTAATCGTCACCCCATTCGATGTCGGCGCCCATGGCGGCAAGGGCATCGGCAAACTTCACATCGCCCTGCACCGCCAGACGGCCAACGCCGGTAACCTTGACTTCACCGCCACCAATGGCACCGGCTGCGAGAAAGTAAGAAGCTGACGATGCATCCCCTTCAACCAGTACTTTGCCCGGTGACACATAGCGCTGTCCGGCAGCAATTTCAAAGCGCTGATAGTTGTCGTTGACGACTTTTACCCCAAATTTGGCCATCAAATCCAGGGTGATATCGATATAGGGCTTGGAAACCAGCTCGCCTTTTACCGCGATGGTCACTGAGTCCTTCGCGAGGGGGGCCACCATTAAAAGTGCCGTCAGAAACTGGCTTGAGAGGCTGCCATCGATTTCCACCACACCGCCGGCAAGCCCTGTGGCATTAATGGTGAGCGGCGGAAAGCCATCGTTTTTAAGGTAACGGATATCGGCGCCAAGTTGACGCAGCGCATCCACCAGGTCGCCAATGGGGCGCTCTTCCATGCGCGGCTCACCGGTGAGGGTAAATTCGCCGGTTCCCAGAGTCAGCGCCGCGCACAAAGGTCGCATCGCCGTGCCGGCATTACCCAAAAACAGCTCAAAGGCTTTATCGGCATGAATGGGGCCGCCAAGGCCCTTAAGAGTGCACAGGGTCTTGTCATCTGACAGGGTGAAGCTTACGCCAAGGCATTTCAGAGCACTCAGCATATGGCGAATATCGTCGGAATCGAGCAGGTTCACCAGGGTGGTTTCGCCGCTCGCCAGGGTTGCCAGCAGCAAGGCGCGGTTTGAGATACTTTTGGAGCCGGGGATGTTCACTTCCCCGTTGACCCGGGATACGGGCTCAAGACGTAATTGTTCCATTTCTCGTACTTCTCATTAAAAGCGAGTGAAGGCCGGATTGGCCGAAGTTGGCAAGGCTTTGCTACAACGCTGTAAGCCCTGCGTTACGTTTGAGGAAAAAACGATCCCTTTTGAGTCTTCGTGGTAATTAAATTACTGATCCCGCGCCGCGATTCAACCGTTTTTCAGTAAAAAATGGCGGATTGATGCTGATTTTTGTTCAATCAACACAAAATCCGCAAAAAACTGCCCCAAAAGTCGCTCAGGATTGCAAGATTTGTTGCCATTCGCGCAACTGCCTTTTCAATCATGGCGGGATTTGCAGTTATGGCTCTTTTTCCCGGCAACCCTTTCAGGCTATGCTAGGGCATTCTGGTCATGCTTGGCACAGGCATCAGGCTTGGCGGTAACCACGCCACAGATTTCCCGTGCAAGCAGTTATACCTTTCCCTGCGGCTTTACCAACAACGATTACAAGGTAGAAGGAATTATGTTTGAGCATCTTTCGGCGTTGCCTGCCGATCCCATTCTGGGTCTGTTGACCAAATACCGCGAAGACAGCCACCCACAGAAAGTCGACCTCGGCGTGGGTGTATATAAGGATCCCGCCGGAAACACGCCGATCCTCGATTGCGTTAAAACGGCCGAGAAGCTGCGTACCGATTCTGAAACCACCAAGGTCTACATTGGCCCCACAGGCTCTGGGCCCTTCAATGAGTTGATGAACGCATTGGCCTTTGGCGCAGATCATCCGGTTGTTCAGACCCGCCGTATTCGCACCGTGTCTACCCCGGGCGGCACCGGCGCCCTGCGTGTAGCCGCTGAATTCATCGCCAAATGCAAACCCGGCGCCACCATTTGGGTGAGCGACCCCACCTGGGCCAACCACACAGGGCTGTTCCAGGCAGCTGGCTTAACCGTAAAAACCTACCCCTATTACGATTACGACAATAAATGCCTGAAGTTTGATGAGATGCTTACAGCGCTTAAGCAGGTTGGCGCAGAAGACGCTGTACTGCTGCATGCCTGCTGCCATAACCCATCGGGCCAGGATTTAAGCACGGCCCAGTGGGATGCCGTGGTCGAGGTTGCCAAAGACAAAGGCTTCCTGCCCTTTATCGACATGGCCTATCAGGGCTTTGGCGATGGGGTGGATGAAGATGCCTACGGCGTACGCGCGATGGCTGCCGCTGTTGAGAACATGGTGCTCGCCTCTTCCTGCTCGAAAAACTTCGGCCTGTACCGTGAGCGCATTGGCGCCTGCTCCATCATTGGTAAAGACAGCGCCCAGGCTGACGTGTCGCTGTCGGTGCTCTTGTATGTGGTGCGCTGCATCTACTCCATGCCACCGGCCCACGGCGCTGCCATTGTGGAAACCATTCTGGGCTCAGCTGAGCTCAAGGCCCAGTGGCTGGATGAACTGAAAGTGATGCGCGATCGCATCAACGGCAACCGCGCCATGCTGGTCAACAAGCTGCACGCCCTGGGCGCCAGCCGCGACTTTTCCTTTATCGCCCGTCAAAAAGGCATGTTCTCCTTCCTCGGCATAAGCGAAGCTCAGGTAAACACTTTGATGAAGGACTACAGCATTTACATGGTAGGCTCAAGCCGCATCAGCATTGCCGGAATAAGCGAAGATAACGTGGATTATCTGGCCAAATCCATTATCGCCGTGCTGTAACCAATGAGTACACCGATAACAAAAAGGACTGCCGAGACAGTCCTTTTTTATTAAGCGATTTCTTTTCAGACGATACGAGTTGTCAGCCGGCGTGCCTGGCAGCAAAGGCCTGCATAAAGCTCACCAGTGCATCTACGCCTTCCAGCGGCATGGCGTTGTAGATACTGGCACGCATGCCACCCACAATGCGGTGGCCTTTAAGCGCCACTAAACCTAAGGCTTCGGCTTCTTTGAGGAACTCCTTATCGAGCGACTCATCGGCCAGTTGGAAGGTCACATTCATCTGCGAGCGGTTTTCAGGCGCCACGCCGTTTTTGTAGAAATCCAGACTGTCGATGCAGGCGTAGAGGCGCCGCGCCTTTTCGGCGTTAACCTCGGCCATGCCCTTTATCCCGCCAACCGATTTCAGCCACTTGAACACTTCGGCAGCCAGATACCAGGCAAAGGTCGGCGGTGTGTTGTACATGGAGTCGTTTTCGGCGGTCAGGCGATAGTCCATGATGGAAGACTGAGTCAGCTGCGGCAGCTCCAGCATGTCTTTACGCACAATCACAATGGATAAACCCGATGGACCAATGTTCTTTTGGGCACCGGCATAGATAAGGGCGAAGCGGCTGACATCAATCTCCCGTGACATTATGTTGGAGGACATATCCGCCACAATCGGCCAGGGACTTTCGATATCATCAAAAATTTCGATACCATCGACTGTCTCATTGGGGCAATAGTGCAAATAACGGTATTCGCTGCCATCACCTGTCAGTGCAGGAATGACTACCTTATTCATTCCAATCACTTTTTCTACCACATTGATGACATCAATATTGTCATCACCGGCAAGCTTTTTCGCCTCTTCGGTGGCGGCTTTCGACCATTGTCCGCTAACGAGATACAGGGCTTTACCGTTATCACCTAAAAAATTATTCACAACAGCAGAAAACTGACCACGACCGCCGCCATGCATAAAAAGCACATGGTAGTTGTCGGGGATTTTCATCAGCTCGCGCAAATCGGCTTCCGAGTCTTTGGCCAGTTGAATGAAGGGCGCACCGCGGTGGCTTACCTCCATCACAGAAACCCCCTGCCCGTTCCAGTCCAGCAACTCAGCTTGTGCCTTCTTCATCACGGCAGCCGGCAACATCGCCGGTCCGGCACAGAAATTATAAACCGCGCTCACTCATGATCTCCTTGCTAGCCTTTGGTGATACCCGTAGGTAGTCACACGTTTGGAAAAATAAAAAATCTGTTTGGCAAAAAAAACGAGCGCCCATTGGGCGCCCGTCTTCAATTATGCCTCGTCGTTGGCATCGTCTGTCGGCTGTGTATCAGCTTCGGCGATGATGTCGCCTTCGGCGCCTTCAACACCCTCTTCCAGATATTCGCTGCCGTCATCCTGTATTTCATCGATACGCTGCAGACCAACAACCTGCTCGTCATCCGCGGTACGGATGATGGTCACGCCCTGGGTGTTACGGCCGATGATAGACACGCCGTTGGCAGGGGTACGCACCAGGGTACCCTTGTCACTGATGAGCATGATTTCATCGTTTTCGCCCACCTGCACGGCGCCAACCACAGGGCCGTTACGCTCGGTGACCTTGATGGATACCACACCCTTGGTGGCGCGGCTCTTGGCTGGGTATTCAGCAAGCTCGGTACGCTTACCAAAGCCGTTGGCTGTCACAGTCAGAATGGCACTGTCGTCTTTCGGTACAATCAGCGACACCACACGTTGACCATCTTCCAGGGCAATACCACGCACACCTGTGGCACCACGGCCCATGGGGCGCACGCCCTTGAAGTTGATTTGCGGCTTGCCTTCTTCATCCAGCAAAGGGTTGCCGTTTTCATCAACTACTGCAACTTCTTCGCCTTCTTTGAAGCGCACAACTTTACCGGCGTCAGAGAACAGCATGATTTCGCTGCTGCCGTCAGTAATATCCACGCCAATCAGCTGATCGCCGTCTTTGAGGTTCACAGCAATAATACCGTTGGAACGTGGACGGCTGTACTCGGTCAGGGCAGTCTTCTTCACGGTACCGTGAGAAGTGGCCATCAGGATGTACTTGCCTTCTTCGTATTCACGCACCGGCAGAATCGCGGTAATGCGCTCACCTTCCTGCAATGGCAGCAGGTTAACGATTGGGCGACCACGGGCCTGACGGCTTGCCAGAGGCAACTGGTATACCTTAAGCCAGTAGAGCTTACCGAAGTCAGAGAAGCACAAAATGGTATCGTGGGTGTTGGCAACGAGCAGTTTTTCAACGAAATCTTCGTCTTTCACCTTGGTCGCGGCCTTACCCTTACCACCACGGCGCTGGGCCTGGTAGTCGGTCAGCGGCTGATACTTGGCGTAGCCGAGGTGCGACAGGGTCACTACCACGTCTTCTTCGTTAATCAGATCTTCAAGGCTGATGTCCACGGCAGAGGCGTTGATTTCAGTGCGGCGGTTATCGCCAAACTGCTCAAGAATAAGCTCAAGCTCTTCTTTGATGACTTCCATCAGACGCTCTGGGCTTCTGAGGATGTGGAGCAAACCGGCAATGATTTCCAGCAGCTCTTCGTATTCCTGCAGGATCTTCTCGTGCTCAAGACCAGTCAGCTTGTGCAGACGCAGGTCCAGAATCGCCTGGGCCTGTGGCTCGGTCATAAAGTAGAGACCGTCGCGAATACCAAACTCTGGCTCCAGCCACTCTGGACGGGCGGCGTCGTCACCGGCCTTCTCCAGCATGGCTTTTACTGTGCCGAGCTCCCAACCCTTGGCAATCAGGCCTGCCTTGGCGTCGGATGGACTGGCAGAGGCCTTGATAAGGGCAATGATGGGGTCGATATTGGCAAGGGCAACCGCCAGCGCTTCCAGAATGTGGGCGCGGTCGCGGGCCTTACGCAGTTCATACACGGTGCGGCGGGTAACCACTTCACGGCGGTGCAGAATAAAGGCTTCCAGCATCTCCTTGAGGTTAAACAGCTTTGGCTGACCATTGGCCAGTGCCACCATGTTGATGCCGAAGGAAGACTGCATCTGGGTTTGGGCGTAGAGGTTATTCAGAACCACTTCGCCTACTTCACCGCGTTTGATTTCAATCACGATACGCATGCCGTCCTTGTCGGACTCGTCACGCAGACCACTGATGCCTTCAATCTTCTTGTCTTTTACCAGCTCGGCGATTTTTTCAATCAGACGGGCCTTGTTCACCTGATACGGGATCTCGGTGACAATAATACGCTCGCGGCCGTTGTCTTCGGTTTCGACTTCGGCGCGGGCACGCATGATGGCCTTGCCGCGACCGGTACGATAGGCTTCTTCTATGCCTTTTTTGCCATTGATAATGGCGGCAGTCGGGAAGTCTGGGCCCGGGATGTACTCCATCAACTGCTCGATGGATAGTTCAGGCTCTTCAATCAGCGCGAGACAACCTTTAACCACTTCGGTCAGGTTGTGGGGCGGAATATTGGTGGCCATACCCACGGCGATACCGGATGAACCGTTCACCAGAAGGTTAGGAATCTTGGTAGGCAATACCGCAGGGATTTGTTCTGTGCCGTCGTAGTTGGGCACAAAATCTACCGTTTCTTTATCCAGATCAGCCAGCAGCTCATGGGCCAGCTTTTCCATGCGGATTTCGGTGTAACGCATTGCTGCTGCGGCGTCGCCGTCGATAGAACCGAAGTTACCCTGACCGTCTACCAGGGTGTAACGCAACGAGAACGGCTGGGCCATACGAACTATGGTGTCGTACACAGCGCTATCACCATGAGGGTGGTATTTACCGATAACGTCACCGACCACACGTGCCGACTTCTTATAAGGCTTGTTCCAGTCGTTTTTAAGTTCGTTCATCGCGAACAGCACACGGCGATGCACAGGCTTAAGGCCGTCACGCACATCCGGCAGTGCCCGTCCTACGATCACGCTCATGGCGTAATCCAGGTACGAATTCTTGAGTTCGTCTTCGATGTTAATTGGCGAAATAGATGAAGCCAAATCAGTCATAAACTGCTCGATCCCCTGAAAATTAGCTGACAAGTCGTTTTCCGTGTCATTGTCGAGCCTTCAAACGTGATTTGGCATTCTAACACAGTAATTTAATGTCGAAACCCCCTCGTCCAAATCTCCTTAAGACTGTGATCAATGCAGTTCTGCCGCCGAGACATTTCATCCGTATATTTCGCTATTTTTCATTGAGATAGAGGGTTTATACCTTCAAACTGATTGGTCAGTAGTTAGACAAGATCAGCACAAGGCCTTTGGCCCTATTCCATGATTGGCTAATTTTTGGACCAAATGCAGCAACAAGGGTGCGAAAACTCAAAAATTTGCACGAAAACCCTGCTCGATTTTGCTTGCTACTTCGTTTACTGCCCGGAATAGATATAATGGCGCTACCTAATTGATTTATTCCGCCCAAACGCCTTTTGGTGGGTTGAGCTAAGGTTACCGGGGACGCTATGTCAGAAGCCTTAAACGTCGATATTCAGGAAATCGCCAAATTTGAAAAGATGGCCGCCAGTTGGTGGGATCCCGATGGCGAATTTAAACCCCTTCATCAACTTAACCCGCTGCGACTGAATTACATCGATCAAACTTCAGGCGGACTCTTCGGCAAAAAAGTGCTGGATGTAGGCTGCGGCGGAGGCATTCTCTCTGAAAGCATGGCCCGCCTCGGTGCAACGGTTACCGGCATCGATATGGGCAATGAACCGCTGGAAGTGGCGAGATTACATGCCCTCGAGACTGGTGTATCCCTCAATTATGAGCGCTGCACTGCAGAAGAGCACAGAGAGTCCAATAAAGAAGCCTATGATGTGGTCACTTGTATGGAAATGCTCGAGCACGTTCCGGATCCCCTGTCGGTGATAGCCGCCTGCTGTGACATGGTCAAACCGGGTGGGTATGTGTTCTTCTCCACCATTAACCGCAACTTGCGCTCTTATGTGGAAACCATTCTCGGTGCCGAATACCTGCTGAAAATGCTACCTGTGGGAACACACGATCACGGCAAATTCATTCGCCCTTCTGAGCTTATCGCCATGGTCGACCAAACCGAACTTCTCTGTAAAGACGCCACCGGTGTGACCTACAACCCGATCACCGGCACTTTCCGCTATACCAACAGTGTTGAAGTCAATTACATGATTGCAACGGTAAAACCCCTTGAGTGAGCGTCTATCAGTGGGGGGAGTGTTGTTTGACCTTGATGGCACTCTGGTAGATACAGCGCCGGATTTGGTGGCAGCACTCAACCTTGCTCTGGATGACTTTGGTTTTTCCAAAGCGGAGCAGGACCGAATGCGCCACATAGCATCCCACGGCAGCCTTGCCTTGGTAAAAGCCGCGCAGCCTGGCCTTGAAGATGCTGTAGCCACACAGGTACAGCAGGCGCTTTTAGCGCACTACGCTAAGGTGAACGGCACTGAAGCCAAGCTGTTTCCCGGAATGACGCTGTTGCTTGACCATTTAAACAGTCGGCAAATTCCCTGGGGCATTGTCACCAATAAAGCTGCCCGCTACGCAAGACCGTTGTTGGACAGACTCGGTCTTGCTCAGCAATGCACCACGCTTATCAGTGGCGATACTGTCACCCGGGGGAAACCCGATGCAGCCCCCATGTTACTTGGCGCATCATATCTGGGACGAAAAGCCGGACACCTCTTATATCTTGGGGATGCAAAACGCGACATGGAAGCGGCGCGCAAGGCCGGCATGGTTTCAGTACTGGCTTCCTGGGGTTATCTGTCATCACTCGATGAAGCCGATGATTGGCCAATCGATATACATTTGAAGCAACCTCAGGATTTGATTGCTCACCTTTAAGGCGGGTTTGAAGCTCGTTACGCCGGCAGTGTGACTGTCAAGGGATCATGAATCGATCGCTTGCAAGATAAGCGATCGATTCGTTTCACTGACAGGGTCAAAAAAGTGTCATATTAACGACATGGCACACGGAAATTGAGCTGGGAAGTTAGTCGACACTAACGTTGGTTTTTTTCCTCAAGATATCCACAAGTTCTTCATCGAATTCTTACTTGCAAATGCCCTCTTACCTCACTATCTTGTATCTTAACTTTTAATAAGCACCATATCTTGTGTATTGGTAGCAATCAGACACACTAGAAGTGTCCACCCCGAAACGCTTGTTGTGCCAGTATAAAGCGCTGGTTCGGGGCGCATGGCACGATTGTTTACATGGATATGTAGGGCAATACCAATCTATAAAGGCCTATCTTCAATGAATAGCAACATGACAGTCACAAAACGCAGTGGCGAACGCGAGCAGATCGATCTCGACAAAATCCACCGCGTGGTTACCTGGGCAGCCAAGGGCTTAAAAAATGTTTCCGTTTCTGAAGTAGAACTGCGTTCACACCTGCAGTTTTTTGAAGGCATCCCTACCGAAGCCATCCACGAAACAATTATTAAAGCTGCTGCGGATCTGATCTCTCCCGAGTCTCCGGACTATCAGTTTCTGGCCGCCCGCTTGGCTGTATTCCATCTTCGCAAAAAAGCGTTCGGCCAGTTCGAGCCGCCAAAGCTGTATGACCATGTGGTCAAACTGGTTGAGATGGGCAAGTACGACCGCCACATCCTCGAAGACTACACCAAAGAAGAACTGGACGTTTTAGACAGCTACATCGACCACTGGCGTGATATGAACTTCTCATACGCCGCCGTGAAGCAGCTGGAAGGCAAATACCTGGTTCAAAACCGCGTCACCCACGAAGTGTACGAGAGCGCCCAGTTCCTCTACATCCTGGTTGCGGCCTGCCTGTTTGCCGGTTATCCAAAAGAGACCCGCCTGAAGTACGTAAAAGACTTCTATGATGCGGTATCTACTTTCAAGATTTCCCTGCCTACACCCATCATGTCCGGTGTACGTACCCCTACCCGTCAGTTCAGCTCTTGCGTACTGATTGAGTGCGGTGACAGTCTGGATTCTATCAACGCCACCGCGTCCTCCATCGTGAAGTACGTGAGCCAGCGCGCCGGTATCGGCGTGAATGCAGGCCGTATCCGTGCCCTGGGTAGCCCAATCCGTGGCGGTGAGGCCTTCCACACCGGCTGCCTGCCCTTCTACAAATATTTCCAGACTGCGGTGAAGTCCTGCTCCCAGGGCGGTGTACGCGGCGGCGCGGCAACGCTGTTCTACCCAATCTGGCACCTGGAAGTGGAGTCGCTGCTGGTACTGAAGAATAACCGCGGCGTGGAAGACAACCGTATCCGTCATCTGGACTATGGTGTGCAGCTCAACAAACTCATGTATCAGCGCCTGATCAAGGGTGAGAACATCACGCTGTTCAGTCCATCAGACGTGCCTGGTATGTACGATGCCTTCTTTGAAGATCAGGACGAATTCGAGCGCCTGTACACCAAGTACGAGCAAGACCCGAGCATCCGTAAGAAGTCGCTCAAGGCCGTTGAACTGTTTTCACTGATGATGCAGGAGCGTGCTTCTACCGGTCGTATCTATGTGCAGAACGTGGATCACTGCAACACCCACAGCCCATTTGACTCAAGCGTTGCGCCTATCCGCCAGTCAAACCTGTGTCTGGAAATTGCGCTGCCAACCAAACCACTGGACAGCGTCGATGATACCAATGGTGAAATTGCCCTGTGTACCCTGTCGGCACTGAACCTGGGCGCCATCGAGAACCTTGAAGAGCTGGAAGGTTTGTCAGACTTGGCGGTACGTGCCCTCGATAGCCTGCTGGACTATCAGGACTACCCTATCAAGGCAGCCAAGCTCGGCTCCATGAATCGTCGTACTCTGGGTATCGGTGTGATTAACTTTGCCAACTACCTGGCCAAGAACGGCAAAAAATACTCAGATGGCAGTGCCAACAACCTGACCCACAAGACCTTTGAAGCCATTCAGTTTAACCTGCTGAAAGCCTCTATGAATCTGGCCAAGGAAAAAGGTGCCTGCCCGGCGTTCCATGAGACCACTTATTCTCAGGGTATTCTGCCAATCGACACCTATAAGCGCGATCTGGACAAGATTTGCAATGAGCCGCTGCATCTGGATTGGGAAGGACTGCGCGCCGATATCAAGCACTACGGCCTGCGTAACTCTACCCTGTCAGCGCTGATGCCATCAGAGACCTCTTCGCAGATCTCCAACGCCACCAATGGTATCGAGCCACCCCGTGGTCTGATTTCGGTGAAAGCCAGTAAAGATGGTCAGCTTAAGCAGGTCGTGCCTGACTTTGATGAACTGCGCAACGAATACGAGCTGCTGTGGCAAATGCCGTCCAACGACGGTTATCTGCAACTGGTTGGCATTATGCAGAAGTTTGTGGATCAGGCCATTTCTGCCAACACCAACTATGACCCCGCCAAGTTTGAGGGGCGTAAGGTGCCTATGCAGCTGCTGCTGAAAGATCTGCTCACCGCCTACAAACTGGGCCTCAAGACCCTTTACTACCATAACACCCGTGATGGTGCGACCGATCAGCATGACGATATTGCTGTGGTTGAAAAAGAGGACGACGGCTGCGCCGGTGGTGCCTGTAAGATTTAACACAGGCAAATACAAGGAAATTAGGTGTTAACAGGGGGCTTTGCCCCCTTTTACCGGAATAAAGAAATCATGGCTTACACTACTTTTTGTCAAACTCCCAACGATGCAACCCGCGAACCTATGTTTTTCGGCCAGTCCGTTAACGTTGCCCGTTACGATCAACAGCGCTATGAAGTATTTGAAAAGCTGATTGAAAAACAGCTGTCATTCTTCTGGCGACCGGAGGAAGTAGACGTAAGCCGTGACAAAATTGATTTTGGAAAGCTGCCGGATCACGAAAGGCACATCTTTATTTCCAACCTAAAGTACCAGACCTTGCTGGACTCTATTCAGGGCCGCAGTCCAAACGTTGCCTTCCTGCCTTTGGTGTCGCTGCCAGAGCTGGAAACCTGGATTGAAACCTGGTCTTTCTCTGAAACCATCCACTCACGCTCATACACCCACATCATTCGCAACATTGTGAACGACCCTTCTGCGGTGTTTGACGACATTGTGGTAAATGAAGAGATCCTCAAGCGCGCAGGCGATATTTCGGCCTACTACGATGAGCTCATAAAGCTGACTCAGATTTACCATCTGCACGGTGAAGGCACCCACACTGTGGATGGCCATATAGTCGATGTGACTGTACGCACACTGAAAAAGGCTCTGTATCTGTGCATGATGTCGGTGAACGCCCTGGAAGCCATTCGCTTCTACGTCAGCTTTGCCTGTTCGTTCGCCTTCGCTGAGCGTAAGCTCATGGAGGGCAACGCCAAAATCATCCGCCTTATCGCCCGTGATGAAGCGCTGCACCTTAACTCGACCCAGCATATCCTCAATATCATGCAGGGTGGCAAGGACGATCCGGAAATGGCAGAAATCGCCATCGAGTGTCAGCAGGAAGCCTACGATCTCTTCCTGCGGGCTGCCGAGCAGGAAAAAGAATGGGCCAAATACCTCTTTAAAGATGGCTCCATGATTGGCCTGAACGAGCAGATTCTGTGTCAGTACGTTGAATACATCACCAATCAGCGCATGAAGTCAGTCAACCTGGCTCTGCCCTACCCAGAGTCTACCAACCCGCTGCCGTGGATGAAAAACTGGCTGGAGAGCGATGCCGTTCAGGTTGCACCTCAGGAAGTGGAAGTCTCCTCTTATCTGGTCGGTCAGATTGATGCCTCGGTCGATGAAAATGAGTTCTCCGACTTTGATCTTTAAAAAGGCGCCTATCGTCAGCCTTCAGGGACAACCCGTGCTGCTGTTCAATGGACAGCAGCAGTCTCTGCTGGAGGCTCTCGAAATCAAAAAAGTCCGTGTCTTCTCTGAATGTCGAAGCGGATTTTGTGGTGCCTGTAAGACCAAGGTTCTCAGCGGATCTGTAACCTATTTTACCGAGCCACTGGCAGCGCTTTCTGCAGACGAATGCCTGCCCTGCTGCTGCGTACCTGAGTCTGATTTAAATTTGGCGCTCAGTCCCAAGGGCGCCGACACAGTTGTGCATACCCAGGCACTCAATGCCAGAGCCAAGGCGGTTTTGGTAGACTGAATCAGATTGTTTTTTTGGCAAACTTCTCATGTAATTCAGGCAGCTGAGTAATGGCGGCCGAACCATACCAAGGCACCAGCTCCATCACCAGGCTACCCGCTTTTATGGCCGGGTCGCTTTCTGTAAGCGCCCTGGCCTCTTCCACAGTCTTCACATCAAAAAGATAGATACCGCGCAGCTCACCATCGTTTAAAAATGGGCCGGCCAGAACCAGCTTTCCTTCTTTGGCCAAGCGGCCGATATTATCCAGATGTGCCCGTTGCAGCCTTGCCCGCTCTTCGTCGGTACCGCTGCGGTTCGGACCTTTCTTTAAAAACGCCATCACATAAGATTTCATGCCGTATTCATCGGCGCCCACTTTAGCGGCGAGTGCTTCATCGTATTCCGCCTGCGAAGCCAGCGGTGTCGCCAGATTCAGCGCACTTGCTACTGCCGCAGCAGATAAAAGGTATACGCTCGATTTTACAAGGCGTGTCTTTTGCAATCCCATGGGAAACTTCCTGTTTTGGTTGGATGATATGTACGTATCTTGGTAAAGCTAGCACCGACCGAAAAAGGCGCCACATTTTGCAGCGTATCAGATCACATAGCTCACCTTGTTCGCCTAGTTCATTTAATTCGCCTCGTTCATAAAAGGAAAGCCCGCGTAATGCGGGCTTTCATGACTTAAACATCAAGTGCAGGCATATTGATGATCGGAGATTAAAAATTAACCCACCTTAATAAGGCGTTCAGACCAATTCTCAATGCCGATGAGTTTACATTCGCATCGCAAGCTCTGCGCCCTGGCGTATGGCCCGTTTGGCATCGAGCTCTGCCGCAACATCCACGCCACCAATCAAATGCACAGGCTTACCTGTGGCTTCCATTTCGGCCACCAGACACCGATTGGACTCCTGACCGGCGCAGAGTACGACTGTATCCACATCGAGCACCTTGGCCTCGTCATTCACACGGATATGCAAGCCCTGCTCATCGAAGGACTCATAGCTTACGCCGTTCATCTGAATAACCCCATGCATCTTGGCCACGGTGCGGTGGATCCAGCCCGTGGTTTTTCCAAGCCCCTTGCCCATGGGCGTAGTCTTGCGCTGGAGCAAGTAAATGGTACGCTCGGCGTGCTCTTTGACCGGCGCCTTAAGGCCACCGCGGGCTGTGTAGGCATCATCTATGCCCCATTGATCACGCCAACGTTTGGGATCGAGCGTACTGGAGTCCTTCTCACCAAGGTAATGGGCCATATCAAAGCCAATACCGCCGGCGCCAATCAAGGCCACCTTTTGTCCCACGCTTACTTCACCATTCAGCACCTGCTGATAGTTGACCACCCGGGGGGAATCAAACCCAGGCAGTTTCACTGCGCGGGGAACAACCCCTGATGCAATCACCACTTCATCGAAGTGTTCATCATTGAGCACTGAGGCATCGAGGCGGGTGTTAAGCCTGAGTTCAACACCGGTTTGCTGCATCTGGTTATTAAAATAGCGGATGGTTTCGTCGAACTCTTCCTTACCGGGAATTTTGCGGGCAAGGTTGAATTGACCACCCACTTCCCCTTTGGCTTCAAACAACACCACATTATGTCCGCGACTGGCTGCATAAATGGAAAATGCCATTCCCGCAGGCCCGGCACCCATCACGGCTATCTTTTTGGGCTGCGACGATTTGGGGAAATTAATCTCGGTTTCGTAACAGGCCCTTGGGTTAACCAAACAGGTTGCACGCTTCATCTTGAAAGTATGATCGAGACAGGCCTGATTACAGCCGATGCAGGTATTAATTAGCTCACTATGCCCTGCAGCCGCTTTATTGACAAAGTCAGGGTCCGCCAGGAAAGGCCTTGCCATAGACACCATATCTGCCTGGCCGGATGCCAGAATGTGCTCGGCAATTTCCGGGGTGTTAATCCTGTTGGTCGCAATAAGCGGAATTCGCACTTCTTGCTTCAAACGCTCAGTCACCCAGGCAAAGGCGCCTCTGGGGACACTGGTTGCAATGGTTGGGATCCGGGCTTCATGCCAGCCGATGCCGGTATTGATAATGGAGACTCCCGCTTCTTCCAGCCCTTTGGCAAGCGCCACCACTTCATCCCAGCTGGAGCCTTCTTCCACCAAATCCAACATCGACAGTCTGAAAATAATAATAAAATCATTTCCTACTGCAGCGCGAATGGCACGCACTATCTCCAACGGGAAACGGCTGCGGTTTTCAAAACTGCCACCCCATTCGTCCTGACGCTTGTTGGTACGTGAGCAAATAAACTGATTGATGAGGTACCCTTCAGAGCCCATGACTTCCACACCATCGTAGCCGGCCTTACGTGCCAGTTTGGCACTGGTGGCGTAATCCTTGATGGTGCCGCGAACTTGCCGGGCCGACATGGCGCTCGGCTTAAAAGGCGTAATGGGGGCTTTGAGGGCACTGGGTGCCAGGGAAAACGGATGATAACCGTAGCGGCCCGCGTGCAAAATTTGCATACAGATTTTGCCACCCGCGCCATGTACGGCGTCTGTAACGATACGGTGGCGTTTCACCTGCCAGGGAAAACTGAGCGAAGAGGCATGGGGCGCTAATCTGCCACGTAAATTCGGGGAAATTCCCCCGGTCACTATCAGACCTACGCCACCGGCAGCACGCTCCCGATAAAATGCAGCCAGTTTTTCAAAGCCGCCCTTTTCTTCTTCGAGCCCCGTGTGCATAGAGCCCATGAGTACGCGGTTTTTAAGCTGGGTAAAGCCTAAATCCAATGGCTTCAACAAATGCGGAAACGACATTCAAACACCCTTTTAAAACATGTGATCTAAGTCAGCATATCCTGTGTCGAGTATAAGCTCAACCTTCCAGCTACCTGAATGTTAAAAACCTTTACAATTGCATTTCGCCGCAATGAGTTATTTGCGGTAGCATATGTCCAGCGTCAACTATAGGAGTGCTGAATGGCCAAAAAACCCCTGACAACAAAAAACACCCTGCTTCTTATCTGGAATACGATAAATTTCATCCGTAAACTAATAATTAATATCGTATTTTTTCCAATACTCATTCTGGTGTTGATTGTTGGTATCGTCGCTTTAAGCACGGAAGATGAGCTGCGTATTGAATCCGGCAGCGCCCTGGTGTTGGACTTATCCGGCAATCTGGTCGATCAGGCTAGACGTGTAGATCCCTTTACCCAACTTATGCGTCAGGGCAATCAAAACAGTGAAGATACTGAAGTCCTGCTTTCAGACGTGCTTTATGTTATCGAAAACGCGACCCACGACGAGCGCATCGGCGCTATCGTGCTCGACCTTGGCAACATGCGCGCAGGAATAAGTAAGCTCACCGCCGTCGGCGAGGCCCTGAAAGGTTTTCGTGAGTCCGGTAAAAAGGTGGTGGCTATCGGCGATTGGTACGGCCGCAGTCAGTATTTCCTCGCAAGTTATGCCGATGAGATTTACCTCAATCCCCGTGGTGAAGTCTTTATCGACGGTTACGCCGCCTATAACCTCTATTTCAAGTCGGCTTTGGAAAAACTCAAGGTTAACACCCACGTTTTCCGTGTAGGTACCTACAAGTCGGCGGTTGAACCTTATATTCGCGACGATATGTCACCGGCGGCCAGAGAAGCCACCCAACTCTTGATTGACGATCTCTGGGGTAGCTATGCCGATACGGTTGCGAAAAACCGCGGTATCGAAACCAGTGAGCTGGTATTGGATGCAGACACTTATCTTGCGCGACTGGATGCCAACGACGGTGACAGTGCCGCACTTGCGGTAAAGCAGCGTTGGGTAGATGCCCTGATGAGTGACGAGGCGTTTCGCTCCGCCATGGTTGAACTTGTAGGGGAAGACAAAGAAGAGCACAGCTTCCGTCAGGTGGGTTTCCACGAATATCACAAGCTGGTGAAACCTCAGCCACAGTTTATGCCGGTAGACAGCGTGGGCGTTATCGTTGCTAAAGGCACCATACTCAACGGTTTCCAGGCGCCCGGCGATATCGGCGGCAAGAGTACGTCCCAGTTAATTCGTGATGCCCGTTTTGATGATTCCATCAAGGCCCTGGTTTTGCGTGTAGACAGCCCAGGCGGCAGTGCTTTTGCCTCAGAAGAAATACGCCAGGAGCTTCTGGCACTCAAGGCTGCGGGTAAACCTGTGGTCGTGAGCATGGGCAGTATGGCGGCCTCCGGAGGTTACTGGATTTCAGCCAGTGCCGATTACATTTACGCGACGCCCACGACACTTACAGGCTCCATTGGCATCTTTGGCCTGATGACCACTTTTGAAGACTCATTGGCAGCCATTGGTGTGCATGCCGACGGCGTCGCCACCAGTGAATGGGCCGCACACTCACCCTTCCGCCCCTTGTCACCCAAGCTCGAATCCGCCATTCAGCGCAATATCGAGCGTGGTTACAAGGAATTTATCACTCTGGTCGCCAATGAACGCGACATGACCCTGGAGCAGGTCGATGCCATCGCTCAGGGTCGCGTATGGAGCGGAAAGAAGGCACTGGATCTGGGCCTGGTAGACGAAATTGGTGATATGCCACAGGCACTGGCCAAAGCCGCCGAACTTGCCGGCATGGCGACCTTTGATATTCAGTTGATTGAGCAGCAGATGTCCCCTGAAGAGCTGTTTATACAGGAGATGTTTGCCTCTGCCTCGGCCTGGCTGCCACAGCAGACACAACAGAGTGATGTGGTGCAATCCCTGCTGCGTGTTTGGACCAGGACCTTGCAGGAAATCGCCCGCTTTGACGACCCCAAAGGGGTCTACCTCTACTGCGAATATTGCCAACTGCAATAAGTCAGCGCTGAACAGTAAAAACCCGGCTCATGCCGGGTTTTTCTTTGGTCGTCTTGTGTTACCACTGAATTTGTAACTGAATCTCTCACTGAATGTGCCCGCGAGGTTTCGTTTAGGCGCCGGGATCCTTATAATTCGGTCAAAATCAAACAGCAGTCACCTCACCCATGAAAAAGCCCTCCATCTATGTCGCCTATACCGGCGGTACCATCGGCATGCAGAAAACCGCCAATGGCTTTGCGCCAGTAGCCGGCTTTCTCACCCAGTGTGTTCAATCCATGCCGGAGTTTTATCACGAAGAAATGCCGGAGTTCGTGATCCACGAGTATGACCCGCTGATTGATTCATCCAACATGTCGCCGGCCCACTGGCAGATGATTGCCGATGATATCCGCGATAACTATGACAAGTACGATGGCTTTGTCATCCTCCATGGCACAGACACCATGGCCTACACGGCGTCGGCGCTGTCCTTTATGCTGCAGGGACTGAGTAAGCCAGTGATAGTGACAGGCTCGCAAATCCCCCTCGCCCAGCTTCGCTCCGACGGGCAAACCAATCTGCTGAATGCCCTGTATATTGCCGCCCGTTACCCGGTGGCCGAAGTATGTTTATTTTTCAATAACAAGCTGTTTCGCGGCAATCGCACCACCAAGGCACACGCCGATGGTTTTGATGCCTTTGCCTCGCCAAACTTCCCCTTGCTGCTTGAAGCCGGAATAACCATTAACCTGAAGGCTGGTAAAATCACCCGTGAAACCACAGGACAATTGGAAGTAGCCTGTATTTCTCCGCAGCCTGTGGGTGTGGTTACTCTGTACCCCGGCATCTCCACCGATATTTTCATCAACGTACTGCGGCAGCCGGTAAAGGCGCTGATTTTACTGACCTTTGGCGTAGGCAACGCGCCTCAGGATCCGGCACTGCTTAATACACTCAAAGAAGCGGACGAACGGGGTGTGGTACTGGTGAACCTGACACAGTGTTTCCAGGGCAAAGTGAATATGGGCGGCTATGCAACCGGTAACGCCCTCGCCCGCGCCGGTGTTATCAGTGGCGCCGACATGACCATCGAGGCCTGCCTCGCCAAATTGCATTTCCTGCTGTCTAAAAATCTGCCTCCGGCAGACATAAAAGCGGCCATGCAAACCAATCTTGTGGGTGAACTCACCAGCGATTGAACAAAATAAAAAGCCGGTCTGAGACCGGCTTTCTTATCTTTACCGCATACTGAGCAGATCAGATTTCATCGTTACTGAAGGTGGCGATGGTCTCACCACCGAAGTCCGAGGCCATACGACGTTTCAGCTCGCTTTTGGACAGCTCATTGATGCTGCCACCGCGGGCAATGGTGAAATGTTCGTCCTGGTCCAGCATGCGGGCCTGATACAGCATCACGACCTGCATAGCATTTTCGCGCTGGGCTTCGGTCAGCACGCTGCCGTCTTCCCACTTGCCAAGCTCTACGGCCGAACGCATGCGCTCGTACACTTCCAATGGCATCTCATCAATCAGCTGATTCAAGTCTTTCATACGCTTTTCCGCTTATTTATTACCATCTGGACCCGGGTAAACAGATACCCCACAAACCCCAGGGTCAGGAGCACTGCACCGGCAGTCAGCCGCACACCTTCAGGCTCTTCGCCGCCCCAAAACAGCACCACAACACCACCGATAAACAGGGTCATGGTGATGAAACTCTGATTCATGAGGCGCTGTGACTTTTTAATCTGCGCAATTCTCAGCGCCGAATCATTATCGCCTGCTGATGAGGTGTTGCAGTGTGGACACTGGGGCGCCTTACTGGAAATCCGCTTGTTGCAGATGGGACATTGCACTAACGCCATAGTGATTATCTCAGCTTGTCTACAACGGACAACATGGCAATGAGTGACGCCTCACCCAATTGCTGGCTGCGCTCTGGCGACCAACCCACAAAGGGGTCTTGCAGATTGGCGTTATCTTTAAACGGCATTTCCAGGGTGTTGGACAGACAATTAAATGTCTGGGCGACCCAGTTGGACGCCACCGTCAGGTTGGCTTTGCCCGGCTCGTCTTTGGCATAACCAAATTCAGTTTGGAAATCGGCACTGGCAAGGCACAGCACATCAGTGAATTCCTTTTGCAAATCGGCGAGGCGGGCATCCCAGCAAGGTACGCCTTCGGCGCCAGCCACAAAGACATAGGGCAGCCCTTCATCACCGTGGACGTCATAGAAAAGATCAACACCGGTTTCTTTCATGCGATTAACGACATAAAAGACTTCAGGGCTGCGCTCAAGGGATGGGGTCTGCCATTCACGGTTGAGGTTGACCCCTTTGGCATTGGTACGCAGATGGCCACGTACGCTGCCGTCCGGGTTCATGTTGGGCACAATGTAGAAATTGGCTTTGTCCAGCAGCGCCTTGGCGGTGGCATTTTCACGGTCGAGCAAGCGGTTGAGCAAGCCTTCTACCAACCACTCCGCCATGGTTTCGCCGGGGTGCTGACGGGCTGTTATCCAGATATTGCGCTTGTTGCTATCGCCGTCACCCACTTTGACCAGGGTCATGTCCCGGCCATCCAGGGTGAGCCCCAGATGTTCAAGGTCGACCAAAGGATGCATTTGCACCGCGGCGAGCAAATCTAAATGACGCTCGTAGCTGTATGGGGCGAAATAGGCTATTTGGATACTGCTGCAATCCAGGGTGACATCGATGGAGAGCTTGCCGTCCTGAAACTGGGTGGGTAAACGAAACCAATTCTGGCGATCGTAGCTGCCCACTGCCTGATACTCGTCCCAACCTTTCGGGTAGGACGCCGCAGCGGCGTTAATGATATTCAGGCGAAAATGGTTTCCAACTTCCCCTTCCATACGAAAGTTAAACCACTGAAAGAACTCGCCACCTTCGTCTGGTCGAATCGCCAGTTGAATGTCGTTGTGATCGTCAAGGCTGACAACCTGAATGTTGCCGCCGTCAAAATTGGCGCTGATCCGCATCTGCTGTTCCTGCTCTGTGTGTAGGATACATGCCCGGCGATACCGGGCCTGAAAAGATGCCCTAGAATACCCTAAAAGCAGTCGTTCTTGAATGCGTTGCGGCCAATTCTTATTAACAACAGGCGAAGCTGTAACCCTGACCGCGAACCGTATTTATCATGCTCCGTGGCAGCTTGGTTTGCGCAAGCTTACGGCGGGTATTGCTGATATGCATATCGAGGTTACGGTCAAAACGGCCAAACTCTTTTTGCAACACACTGCGTTGCAGCTCGGCCTTGGTCACGACCTGGCCCTTTCGCTCAAACAAATAACGAAACAATTTGAACTCGGTTTGGGTAAGCATAACTTGCCTGTCGCCAATACCAATTGTGTAGCGTGTTTCATCAAAATGAATTTGTGTGTCTGCTTCATCGTGTGCCGGTACATCTTGGCGTTTGAGCCTTCTGGCCAGCGCCTGGATACGTACCAGCAGCTCTTTTACGCTGAATGGTTTGGTCAGAAAATCATCGGCGCCCAGCTGATAGCCACGAATACGCTCCTCTTCACTGTCGAGTGCGGAAATCACAATCACGGGTAACTGGTTTTTACGTTGCATCAACATGGAAAAACCGTCCATTCCCGGCATCATCAGGTCCAGGAGGATAAGTTCCGGCACATCCTTTTCCATCAGAGTGAGGGCTTCAAAGCCATCGGTGGCAGCAGATACACACAAACCTTCCCGCTCGAGAGCCTCGGTAAGCAGCTCTCGAAATCCATTATCGTCTTCGACCAAGAGTATTTTCTTCACGACTCATATCTAAATGCGAACGGTTGTTATTTACATTAACATGATATGAAGGGCCAGCCAAGTAGATTTGGTTCTGTTATGTGACATTGGTTCGTTAAGTTAATAGTTTGTTATCTATTGATTTTTCTTTAAAACAAAAAGGACCGCAATGCGGCCCTTCACCATGAAACCTATGCTGGTTAGTTCACCATTAGCTCTCGAATATATTTGACCGGAGCACTGCCAAAGCTCAGGAACCGCTCATGGAATGCCTTCAAATCAAAGCTCTCGGGGGCTTTGGCTTTGAGCTCTTCACGGAAATCGTAGATTTCCCGATAGCCAGCATAATAGCTGGTCAGCTGCACCTGGCTTAATGTCGCGCGGCGCCATTTGCCGGCCGCTTCTGCCTCTTGCTGGAAAGCCTCTTCCGTCATCAACTGCATGGCCTCTTCCTGTGTCATACCCTTGACCTGAATGCTGTAATCCAAAATGGTGTTGGCAATCACCCGCAGGTTCCATTTGTAGTACATCAGCCACATTTCCGGCTCAAAGTTGCCATAGCCTTCTTCCAGCATCATCCGCTCGGTGTAAACCGCCCAGCCTTCTACCATGGCGCCATTGCCAAACAGGCTCTTAATCAGACTTGGTGACTCGTTCGAATACACCAATTGGGTGTAGTGGCCAGGAATGGCCTCGTGGATATTCAGTACCTGCAAAATCCAGTGGTTATATTCACGCAGATAAGATTCGGCCGATTCATCGGACATGCCGTCCAGCGGGGTTACGTTGTAATAAGTGTTGCCGCCTTTATCGTAAGGGCCAGGGGCACTGATGGAGGCGCCTGCATAGCCGCGCATGTATTCCGGGGTCTCGCGCACTACAAGGGGTTTATTGGGATCGAGCGTAATAAGCTGTTTATCATTAACGAATTTAACCAGCTCTGGGATCTGCGCCCTCACCTCATCCACAAAGTCTTCACGCTTAACGTGCTTGGCCGACAGCTTATCAATCAGCATTCGCGTCGCGACCTTGGAGTCGTCAGGCATGGCCTCGGTGAAATACTTACCCCAAATCTCTTTGGTGATCCGGGCCATTTCTGCATGAACCCGTATCATGTCGGCGCTGGCTTTATCGTAAAGCGCCTTGGCAGTCATACCCGACTGTATATCCAGTGCAAATTTTTCTTCGTAGAGCGCTTCGCCAATACGAAAATCACGGGCACCATTGGCTTTAAGGTTATTGCTCAGTGTTTCGAGCCAAGTGATATGCTCATTAATTGCGGCAATTGCGGCATCAAAACGCTGTTTGAACAGAGTTTTTTCGGCATCCGTCAGGCCGGAACCCTCCACCTTGGCGACAAGCTCATCGTTAAAGACAGAGAACGCCCCCTGATTCTGCAGCAATGCAAGCTCGGTGTGTTCCAGCGTTGGATTGTCGATATTTTTTCTCGCCGCTTCATAGTAGGCAGGGACATTCTCAAGGCGAGACACCACAGACCGCAAACGTTCATCCAGCGGCGCAAACTCTTCATTAATGATTTGTGCAAAACCGCCGGCCACATTGTAACCGGAAGGATCCCACTGCCAGGCACGAAAGCGGGTTTGTTCCCACTCGACGCTATTGAGAAGATTTTCAATCAGCCGGTAGTCAATCAACTCACTGGTAGAGAGTTTTGTTGTATCGAAGGCCTGTAGCATCTCACGCTGGGTATTTACAAACGCGAGGGTTTTGGCACGCTGTGCCTCGTCGGCCACGTCTAAAATACCGTCGTATTTGTGATAACCGCTGTAGAGTGCCCAGGTGGGCGCCACTTGCCACAGGTTTTCAATAAACTGGCCGCTGAAGGTGGCAAAATCCTGCGCTTGGGCGGTCTGCGTGCCGGAGGCTTCAACCTGAGGCTTGGCATTGGCACTGGCGGATGATGAATTGGTGGCATCGTTGCAGCCACCCAGAACGAGCCCGGCAAGGGACAAGGCGATGGCTAGAGTAGACTTCTTCATGGTTCTTCCTGTAACGCGTTTTGACGTCGTAAGCCGACGCTTTGTTGTTTGAATTGCCCAAGTAAACCATTAATGGCGAAGTTTTTTAAGTGGCAACACCTTTTGTTACCAATTATCAATCAGCTAAGGCGATATAACAGGCCTGCTAGGCTGGTCCGATTAGTTTTTAAGCAAGTCAGCGACGTCTCTTTTGTATTAGCAAAGTACAAAATGCTACGACTTTTCTCGTGCCAAACCCCACCCGCATGTGGTGTTTTAAAACGCATCTGTTAATGCAATGTTATGCCCTTTGTAGCGCGTTAACAGCTAAACGGAATAAAACTCTTACAACAACTTTGGAGGATTTGGAATGAGACATGGTCACATGCTCAGGACAATGGTGCTGTCAGCTGCCATCGCAGGCTCCCTGGCGCTTGCCCCGCAAGCCCTGGCGCAAAAACACCTTAAACAAAATCTGCAGGACATGGTCAGCGCATCAGCCAACATCATCGCCGGCCAGGTGCTGTCGGTAACCGATGGCTTCGATAACAAAAACCGCCCTTACACCGAAATCACCATCAAGGTGGGTCAGGATGTGAAAGGCAAGTATGCCGAAGGTGCCAACTACAGCTTCCGTCAGTTCGGTCTGCTCAAGCCCAAGTCTATGGGTAACGGCAAGGTCTATCTGGGCGTATCACCTGAAGGCTTTGCCAAGTGGCAGGTGGGTGAGCAGGTTATCGCCTTTATGAATCCTTCTCTTGGCGGCGGTTTAAACTCTACCGTGGGCCTGGAGCAGGGCAAGTTTGTGGTAAGCAACGGCAAGGTACAAAACCAGCTGGGTAACCTTGGTCTGTTTGAAGACATGACCGCGCAGGGTCTGAGCCCTGAAGAAGCGAATTTGCTGACCACCAATGGCGCCGTTGACTCGGCCACATTTATGGGCCTTGTGGGCAAACTGGCCGGAGGACAATAACAATGAAATCGACCAAAATCGCCACCGCCGTGTCTTTGGCCATGCTGGCTAGCAGCGCCTTCGCCGGCGGCCCGCTGTACATCCATGATAAGACCATGCAGCCCTACAAGTGGGATACCACCAAGGGTGCTATCCCGGTGTATACCGATGGTGGCCCGGTTGTGCCCACCAAAGACGGTGGCACTGCCCAGGCCTTCACCATCGACTATGATGGCACTGCCTTTTTGACTATTGAGCAGGCCAACAAGGTCACAGCCGACGCGGTGGCCGAGTGGACCAACGTGGCCACTTCTACCTTCGCCATGACAGTTCAGGGCACCATTGCCGAGAAAACCGGCATTGCCGACGTAAACGAAACCAACGTCGACCAAATCTACAACGCCGAAAACGGTTACGGCTTTTGGGTGAACTACGACACCGATGGTCAAATTCTCGAGCAATATTTCGGGATCCCCCGCAATCAGGTACTGGGTATCGCCTTTCCTGAGTGGGCCAATGAAGAAACGGGAGAAATCACCGAAGCGACCGCGCTGATGAACGGCTGGTTTGTGGATGTTAGCGATACCGAAGGCAAGCAAGTGGGCGGCGTATTCACCCACGAGTTTGGCCACGCCATCAACATGTCGCACTCACAGGCCAACGGCCAACTGACTTATATGTCAGCCGCCTACAGCCCACAGTACGACGGCGTGCCAGGTTGTGCCGGTGTGAACACCTATACCAGCGCCAGCCAAATTGCCCCGGACACGATTGAAACTATGTTCCCCTTCATTAACGTGCGCGGCGCTCAGGGTGCCAACCAGCACACGGTGAACATCAAAGACGATATCGTGAATATCTCGGATCTGTACCCTACCCCTGATTACAAAACGTCCTACGGCAGCATCAGCGGTACCCTGTACACCAAGGAAGGCATTGAGTATTCAGGCGTGAACATGGTTGCCCGTAACCTGGACAACCCACTGTATGACGTGATCACCCAGCAGTCAGGTAACCTGACTCAGGGCAAAGTGGGCCCCGATGGCAAATTTGTTATCAACGGTCTGACCCCGGGCGGCCGCTACGTGCTGTATACCGAATCCATCAAGGCTGGTGGTTACCCCACCAGACAAACCGCCATCGTTTCAGAAGCCGAATATTGGAACGAAGGTGAAAGCGCCAATCCTGCACTGGATGACGCCTGCGCAGTGACCCCAATCGTGGTTGCAGGCGGCGAAACCAAGGAAGTGAGCCTGTATTTCAACGGTTATACCGATGGTATTCAGTACACCCCGCTGGTGCAGGCCTTTGTGATGGATCACGCCAAAAACGGTAAGCAGGCCATGGGGATCACAGGCTCAGTGCCTTTCCTGTACGACAGTACCAAGAAAGCCGTGTTCCAGCTGCATCCGGCAGGCCCTGCGGTTAAGGCCGGTACTGCTGCCATGAACAAGAACGCCACCAAGGCCACTGTCATGGCCGATTTCACGGGTAACGGCATTGGCGAAGCGGCCATTTGGGATCTCAGCAGTAACAAGCTGACCCCGATTGGCGATCTTAACGGCAATACCTGCGGCGGCGGTGGTACTTCAGGCACCAACGCCTCCTACCCATGGGATATGGACGATACCGGTAACACAGTCGTTGGTACCGCATACCGCGACATGGATGGCAACGGCAACTGCCAAACTTCAGGCAAGCACGAAGTCGTACCATTCAAGTGGACCAAAAAGCAAGGTATGGTCCAGCTGCCTTACGATCTGCCAGGCACAGTGCAGTGGGTACGTGCTGACCGAGTTTCTGGTAACGGCGAAACCATTACCGGCACCAACTCAGGCTACAAGCAGGTGGCATGGGTGAACGGCCAGTTTGTTGACACCTACAGTCGCTTCGGCGCCCGCGACATCTCTGTTATGTCAGCAGATGGCAAGCGCATCGGCTTTGGCAGCGCCCAGGGCCTGAAGATTTGGGACACAACCACCGACACAGTGACCGAACTTGGCACACTGCGCTGGTGTGAGCAGGTGCCATTCAACCACTTCTTCCTCGGTAACCTCTGCGCCCAGGGCTATACCCACGAGACATTGGTGCCGCTGGTCGGCTTGCCACCTATGGTTGCACTCGATGCCACTGAAGATCTGTCGATGATCTCTGTGCGTGCCGGCGGCCTCTTCAGCGGTATCGTTGGCGGCCTCTACATCGATGGCATGGGTTGGATTAACCTTAAGCAATTCTTCGGCAAACAAGGCGTTGTAGAAGCCTCACAAAGCACCATGGATAACCCCTTTGGTCTCAGTGCCAACGGCTCCGAAATGATGGGCGGCCTTGCCGGTGCCACCATCAGCTTTGCGGTGGATCAGAACAAAGCCTTCGTATGCGATAACGGCACAGATCGCGAACTGTCGTTCCCCAAACAAGTGGTTCAGGCCGTTCAGGCCGGCGCCGAGTTTGGCCGCTGTGCCCACATCAATGACTAGCGGCTAACGCTGTCACAGATACACGCCCACTTGAACGACATACACTGCAGCTTGGGTAATCAACCCAACGCCCAAGCGGCTTGTAGAAGTGAACAATGCAGTGAGTAAACCCAAGCAAAAAGCCCGGCTAACCCCGGGCTTTTTTATTTGAGCATTCTTATGGTTTTTTGATTTTGGACTTTTTAAGGTCGACTTTTAGAGACCTAAGGATAAAGTAAAATAGAGGAAGGCTGATAAGATTTCGGCCATGCTGGGCTTTGAGGCGGACAGAAGCGGACAGAAGCGGACTGGGAAACGCGAATTTTGCCACACATTTGCCACAAAGCAAAAACGGGAACCAGTAAGTTACTGATTCCCGTTCTTTAAATGTGGCGGTGAGGGAGGGAGTCGAACCCTCGATACGTTTCCGTATACACACTTTCCAGGCGTGCTCCTTCGGCCACTCGGACACCTCACCAAATTGTTATCGGCAGTCAGCGTTTCGCTTTCCCCTGTCGACGGAGCGGTACTTTACGCAAATGCCCTTAAAGGGTCAAGCAAAAAGCCAATAAATTTTATCGTTTGCATACTTGCTGAGCAAAGCGGTGAGATAACGATCATTTTGGTTATTTATCAAAGTATCAAAGGCTTTTTACGGGCGATAAAATCTGTTTGGGTCTGTGTGCCATATCCCCTTTCTTTGGTCCATTTCGGGGGAGCGGCTTATCATCAAATACACTCGCACCAGCAGGCGTAAACTCAAGACAACAAAAAAGCGGGCTTAAGTCCGCTTTTTACCAATAGAAACAACGGCATTTTTTTACGTCTTGCGAATGAATCAATCAGCCGCGACTTAAAGAAAATTTGCTGACTTCCTTACCCATGGCATCCACGGCACTCAGCAAATCATCATTGATGCGGCCAAGTTCGTCGGCGACCTGGTGGGTATTCTGATAAATTTCACTAATCCTGAGCGCATTCCGATTCACTTCTTCAGCGACCGCGCTTTGCTCGTGGGTCGCCGCTGCGATCTGCTCATTCATGCTGTCAATCACACTCACATAATCCACGATGCGTCTTAGCTCTTCACCGGCATGATTGACTTCCTGGACACTCGCCTGCGCCTGGGTCTGGCCGCGTGACATAGCGTCCACCGCAACCCTGGCACCTTCTTTTAGCCGCTCTGTCATGGTGCGAATATCCGTGGTGGAAGATTGAGCTCGCTGTGCAAGCGATCGTACTTCATCGGCTACCACAGCGAAACCGCGGCCCATTTCCCCTGCCCTTGCCGCTTCAATAGCAGCGTTAAGTGCCAGCAGATTGGTTTGCTCGGCGATCCCGCTTATCACCTCGAGCACACTCACAATACCCTGAATATCGGTATCAAGCTTCGTAATGGCGACCGCCGCGGCATCAATTTCCGATGCGAGTGCACTGATGGTTTTACCGGTGTTACCAACTTCTTTATTGCCGGTACGGGCTTCCTGACTGGCTTGGCCGGACGCGGATGCGGCTTCCACTGCGTTGGATGCAATCTGGCTCACAGTTGCGCTCATTTCGGTCATGGCCGATGCAACCTGCTCTGCTTCGGAATGTCCCTGAGCCACATCATGGCGCATCTGATTGGAGTGGGTTTCCATGCGTTTGACGGCATCGGTTACTTTCAGGCTGTTGGTTTTAACCTGATGTATAACAGCCTCAAAATCGGTCATCATGCCGTTAAATGCATCGCCAAGGCGGCCTAATTCATCGGCGCTGTCTACCTTGATGCGGGTTGCCAAATCAAATTCTTCACGGGCACGGCGCATCTGACTTTCAATATGTACCACCGCGCGATTGAGATATCCCATTACTGACAGTCCGGTCAGGGCGACCAAAGCGAGCACAGCTACCAACGAGATCATCATCAGCGTCATTTGCCAATTGGCGGCTTGTAAACGGGCATCTGTCAGGTCATCCAGACTCTTTGCCAGGACGTTTTCAAAACTGTAAAGCAAGTTAATCCGCGCGGTGGATGCCTTAAACCAGTCCTCGGGAGACGTTTTGGCGATGGCCTGATTATCCTGGCTTAAGGCCAGCTCCCGGTAACGGCTTACTTCTGCAATTTCAGGGCTTTGTAACGTGCGCTGCCAATCGCGGCGCCAATCGTCGGTTGCGAGCGCATCGAAACGCTCCGCATAGGTATCCTGCTCCGACATCAACCTTACTGCCCGGGTATATACACCGGGCTTAAAACCGTCATTGCCGAACGTGGAGGAAAGCACGGCTCTCTCTATACCAGCGCGCTCCTTCATTTGCAGATAAGCACTGAAGGCAGCAGAAGCCACGGCGATTCTCTTATCACCGCCTTCATGCACTATGTCATCGACTATGCCAAGCAGGCGTTTGTTAAGGCCCGTGTAATAAGCGACCTCGTCTGCAACTGAAATGCTCAGGCCTTCCACCTGACCACGTATGCTTGCCAGTCTGCCAAGTTCAGCCGCGGCCCCCTGCACTTCTTCCTGCACATGGCTGGCAAACTGCTTTCCCTTCACGTATTGGGTGAATGTACGCAGTTTCTCATCGGTCAAACTGCGTTGTGAAGGCAATTGAGCCTTGAAATTCTGCCCCCTGGAGCCCAAAAAACCTGCGCTCATGCCGCGCTCTTTTTGCAGCTCATGCACCAGGGCACTGTTGATGACAGCAAGTTCTGTTAATTGCTGTACTTTTTGGAGAGAGTTGGACTCGTCAATTTTATCGTTGAGAAGAATGCCACCAAAAATGACAAAGCCCAACAAAGGTGGCATGAACACCAACATAAGTTTGAGTTTCATACTGAGATTGGCAATCCATGGCATGTTCATATAGGTTCCCTTTAAACTAATAAAGACGCACCTGAAATAGGGGCATTATGGATTCTAGAAGGCTAAGTGTAGTCGGCATATACCCAATTGGTCTTGGTATGCTTATAAAAAAACCGCCGAAGCGGTTTTTGTGGAGTAGATCATATTTCAGGCTGACGCTGCGAGTATCAGGCGTTGCCCTTCACCTGCATATTGAGGGTTTTGGCAAAGTCCAGCATACGATCAAGCGGCAGTTTCGCCCTTTCGCGCAGTGCATCATCAACAAAAATCTCGTGGGCACTGGCATCCTTGGCGCTGAGCGCTGCCTCAATGGCTTTAAGACCATTCATCGCCATCCAGGGACAGTGGGCACAGCTCTTACAGGTGGCGCCATTGCCGCCGGTTGGGGCTTCAATCAATGTCTTACCGGGCGCGGCCTGCTGCATCTTGTAGAAGATGCCCTTGTCGGTGGCCACGATAAAGGTGTCGTTTGGCAAGGTTTGCGCCGCTTTAATCAGCTGGCTGGTTGAGCCCACCGCATCGGCCATCTCCACCACACTGGCGGGTGACTCAGGGTGCACCAGTACGGCAGCATCTGGGTACTGGATTTTAAGCTCTCGCAGCGCCTTGGCTTTGAACTCATCGTGAACAATACACTCGCCCTGCCACAGGAGCATCTCGGCGCCGGTTTGTTTGGCGATGTAGCTGCCAAGG
This sequence comes from Shewanella sp. FJAT-52076, assembly GCF_019457455.1. Lineage (NCBI taxonomy): Bacteria > Pseudomonadati > Pseudomonadota > Gammaproteobacteria > Alteromonadales > Shewanellaceae > Shewanella > Shewanella sp. FJAT-52076. Next base: position 2,058,847 of record NZ_CP080415.1, on the reverse strand, counting down.
TGTCTGTCCGGGCCCCAGATGATTTTCTTGCCTTCGCTGTCCAGGTGCTCAACGATTTCGAGGGCAATGCTTGAGGTTACTACCCAGTCTGCACGGGCTTTTACCGCCGCCGAGGTGTTGGCGTACACCACCACAGTGTGGTCGGGGTGCGCATCACAGAACGCACTGAAGGTCTCGATGGGGCAACCCACATCCAACGAACAGGTGGCTTCCAGCGTCGGCATCAGCACGGTTTTTTCCGGGCTTAAGATTTTGGCGGTTTCACCCATGAACTTCACACCGGCGACGATAAGCGTCTTGGCGGGGTGATCGCGGCCAAAGCGTGCCATTTCCAGAGAATCAGATACACAGCCGCCGGTTTCTTCTGCGAGAGCCTGGATTTCGGGATCTGTGTAATAGTGCGCTACCAGCACGGCATCCCGAGCTTTCAAAAGCGCCTTGATTTTTTCTTTGTATTCCAGCTTTTGCACATCCGAAAGCGGAATCGGCTTGGCAGGAAATGGATACTGAATGGGTTCCAGAATAGGGGCTTGCTGACTCATGGTAATTCCAACATCACACAACTTGGGCGCATTATACGAAAACCCGACCAAAAGATTAAGGTGTTTTCTCCGGGGGAGTTGAGTACGGGCCCATCAACCATACGAAAAAACAAAGGACGCCTGCGGCGTCCTTTGATGAAGCGTACGCAATTATCAGCGCATGGCCAACAGCATATCTTCCGGTTGCTCCAGATACTGCTTCCACAGGTTGCAGAAACGGGCAATGGTGCCACCATCGATAACGCGGTGATCGCCGCTCCAGCTCACCTGCATTATCTTGCGTGCCTGCACGCTGCCATCGGCGGCAAAGCGCGGCAGTGTCTGCAACTTACCGAGCGCCACAATGGCCACCTCAGGCTTATTGATGATAGGCGTCGCCACAGTGCCACCCAGGGCGCCAATGTTGGAGATAGAGATGGTACCGCCTTTGAGGTCCGCCGGACTCACACGACCACTGCGGGCAGCGTCAGTGAGACGGGTTATTTCGCGTGCCACATCCAGTATCGACTTGCTCTGCACATCCTTCACGTTAGGCACCAGCAGGCCCACTTTGGAGTCCACCGCCATGCCTATGTTGTGGCTTGCCTTGAAGGTCAGCTCAGTGCAATCGGCATTCACCTGACTGTTCACCACCGGAAACTCGGTGAGTGCCAGTGACAACGACTTCATGAAGAAAGGCATCATGGTCAGCTTCACATCGTCACTGCTGTACTTGGCCTTCATGCGCTCGCGCAGAGCAACGAGATCTGTAAGGTCAATTTCTTCACAGTAGGTAAAGTGCGGGATGCTGGACACAGAGTCCATCATCTGACGCGCCATCGCGGCTTTTACGCCGCGAATGGGTTCAACCCTGTCACCTGCCGCAGGTTGTACAGGGGCCGCCACTGCGGCTGCCTGAGGAGCAGCTGCTTGAACTGCCGGCGCTGCGCCGCCCTTCAGATACTGCTCAATATCTTCTTTATAGACTCGGCCATGCTTACCACTGCCGGGCACCTGCGACAAATCCACATCCAGGCTGCGGGCCATGCGGCGCACCGCAGGGCTTGCCAGAGCCTTGCCATTGCCGTTAACAGCAGCGGTGGCCGGAGCAACATGCTCGAGGTGGCTGGTTACTGCAGCGGCAGCTGACACGGCAGTCGCTTCGGCAGCTGTGGCTACCGGATGCTCAGCGTCCACCTCGATGGCGTAAAGCGGCGCATGCACCTTGGCAAGTTGGCCCTTGCGATAATGCAGGGTGACAATTTTACCGGCCTTGAGGGCGGGAATTTGCACCAGCGCCTTATCGGTCATCACGTCAGCAATGGGCTGATCTTCTTCTACCATATCGCCTTCGTTTACCAGCCACTCGACCAGCTCACATTCCACAATGCCTTCACCAATATCGGGCAGCAGGAAATCTTCCACCTGCTTACCGGCACTCGCTGCAACGGCCGTGGCAACGGGCGCAGCCGGTGTGGCTTCAGCAATGGTTTCAACCGGAGCCGCTGGCGCATCGGCGCCTTCGCCTTCGATTTCCACCGCATACAAGGGTGCATGCACCTTGGCGATTTCACCCTTGGCGTAATAAAGCTTGCTGACAACACCAGCAAACGGCGCCGGAATTTGCACCAGGGCCTTGTCGGTCATCACGTCGCAAATGGGCTGATCTTCGGCAATGTGGTCGCCTTCTTTCACCAGCCATTCAACCAGCTCACACTCGACCACACCTTCACCGATGTCCGGCAAAATAAAATCTCTAATCATACCGGGCTCCTAGAAGTTGACGCAGGCCTTGATGGCTTCAAAGGTCTTGAGCGCATCCGGCATGTATTCTTTTTCGTGGATAAGCGGATACGGGGTATCCAAACCACACACCCGGGCGATGGGCGACTCCAGATACAGGAAGCACTCTTCCTGAATGGTCGCGGCGATTTCGCCGGCAAAGCCACCAGTAAGCGGCGCTTCGTGGTTAATGAGCAAACGGCCGGTCTTTTTTACCGACTCGGCCACTGTGTCCACATCCCAGGGTGACAGGGTGCGAAGGTCGATGATTTCACAGGAAATGCCTTCTTTTTCCGCCATTTCGGCGGCTTTTTCGACGATTTCCATCTGCGCGCCCCAGGCGAGGAGCGTAATGTCTTTACCTTCTTTCACCACTTCTGCCTTGCCCAGTGGCAGCTCATAATCACCTTCAGGCACTTCGCCAACGCTGGCACGGTACAGGCGCTTGGGCTCGAAGAACACCACAGGGTTTTTGTCGCGGATAGACGCCAGCAGCAAACCCTTGGCCTGATGGGCGTTACGGGGCACAACCACCTTCAGACCCGGGGTCTGGGTGAAATAGGCCTCAGGCGACTGAGAGTGATAATGACCACCGGCAATACCGCCGCCGTAGGGAGTGCGATACACCAGGCCGCCCACATTGAACTCATTGCCTGAGCGATAACGGAACTTGGCGCTCTCGTTCACAATCTGATCGAATGCCGGGAAGATGTAATCGGCGAACTGGATTTCAGCCACGGCAGTGGTGCCATTTGAAGCCAGACCATTGGCAAAACCGGCAATACCCTGCTCGGTCAGCGGCGTGTTAAAGCAACGGCCTCTGCCAAAGGTATCCTGCAGCCCTGAGGTCGCGCGAAACACGCCGCCAAAGTGGCCCACGTCTTCCCCGAATACCAACATGGTCGGGTCTTTTTCCATCGCAATGCGCAGGGCACTGTTGATGGCTTGCAACATATTCATTTCAGCCACGGCTTAGAGTCTCCCTGCAGTTTTTGGATAAGCTTGCGGATACTTCTTCACGTGAGCCTTCAGTGACTCCAGCTGCTTTTTCAGCAGTGGCGTGGGCTCATCGTAAACATCCTCAATGATCTCATCGATGCGGGGCGCCGGGATCTTCTCGGCCACTTTCACTGCAGCCAGCACTTCTTCGCGGTAACGCTCGTACATGGCTTCATCATCGGCTTCTGCGAGCCAACCTTTGTTAATCATCCACAGCTTGAAGCGTTTAACCGGATCGTGCTCACGCCACTTGGCTTCTTCTTCCTTGGAGCGATAACCGGAAGGGTCATCCGAAGTTGAGTGAGCGCCAAGACGGTAAGTCATGGCTTCAATCAGCACAGGGGCATTGTGCTCGAGCGCATAAGCTCTCGCCTGCTGGGTGGCGGCAAGCACCGCCAGCATGTCGTTGCCGTCTACGCGGATGGTATGCATGCCGTAGCCCACACCGCGGCTGGCAATACCGTTACCGGCAAATTGCTCTTCGGTGGGGGTGGAAATGGCATAGCCATTGTTGCGGCAGAAGAAAATCACCGGAGACTTGAGCACGGCAGCCATGTTCATGCCTGCGTGGAAATCGCCTTCAGACGCTGCGCCTTCACCAAAGTAGCAAATAGCCACATTGCGCTCGCCTTTCATCTTAAGGCTGTAACCCACACCGGTCGCCTGTGGGATTTGGGTACCCAGTGGCGATGAAATGGTTTGATAATGCAGCGCGGCCGTGCCGTAGTGGATGGGCATCTGGCGGCCTTTACCGAGGTCTTTTTCGTTGCTGAACATCTGGTTCATAAACTGCTCGGTGGTAAAACCGCGATAACGCAGGGCGGCGTGCTCACGGTATTGGGCCAGGATAACGTCTTTGTCATCCAGGGCCGCGGCGCTGCCGAGAATGGCCGCTTCTTCACCGGTACAGGTCATGTAAAAACTGATACGGCCCTGGCGCTGCGCACCCAGCATGCGCTCATCCAGCACACGGGTAAACACGCAGGCGTCGTAAATGCGCTTGGCGAGGGCTTCATCGATTTGCGGCAGAACGGCTTCCTCGTAGGGAGTACCGTCCGCCTGAAGGATCTTGAGAATGGGGATGTGCAGCGACTCCCTGTCGAGGAAGGAGACTTTGTGCACTGTCTCTTGGTTTGTTGATGCGTTGCTCATATTCTGCTCTTGTTATCATTGAGGCCCACCCACGGCAGACCTGTATGTAAAACGCGGGATGAACATTACGTTAACGTAAACTACCTGACAATCATTACACTATGACGGGGGACAAGTTTCCCCCGTTTGCATGTATTAATTGCTTTACAGCCTTATTCCACGTGAGGGTTTACCGCGGGAACCAGCATGATCACGGTGCGCTGACCAACGGGCACCTGGGCGTTGGGGAACACCACCGCCTCGGATTCCTGCTCGACAAAAATATCCTTGCCACCCTGACGTGCAATTACGTGCCCGCGTGGGAAGGAAGTAAAGTTCTCCACATCGGTGCTGAAGGTAAATTCAAAGTCATCGGCTTCCTTATTAATGACCCGGCAGACCTGATAGAGGTTCACCTGAGCTTCATCAAAAGGTGCAAGCTCCAGTGGCTGTGCACAAATCAGGCGCTTAAACATTTCCCGGGTATTGGCGAACTTGCTCATGTCGTTCTGCCCCATGGGATATACCTTGCCCAGTTCAATGGTAAAGGCATCGGCGCGGAACAACTCGGATGAGAAATAACTGAAGGTGGTGGTCGGTTCGTGGTGGAAGAGCACGGTATCCACGCCACTCGCCGCCAGGAACATGATTTGCTCACCGCTGAAGGCCCGGCCAGGGCGGTAGGGGTAGATGGCAAACTTTTCATGCCTGGAGCCACGAATGGCGGTGTGCAAATCGTAATGAATACGCTGCCTGCCCTCACCCTTTGCTGCACCTTCTTTAAAGAAACGGGTGACATAGGCCTCAAGCTTTTTAGCACGTATCCGCTCGGGGTTACTGAGTCCAGGCCCACGGCTGTGTTCACCGCTAAAAAGCCGGTTCATGTTTTCATCTACGATACGGGTGCCATTGTTGATGGCAGCGGGGTTACCAATGAGGAACAATACCCGCTCTTTTACCTGCAGCCGCCCTTCCAGCAGGTCCTGAATAAGGCTGCTGCAAAGCTCTATGGGCGCCGTTTCGTTGCCGTGCACCCCACTTGAAAGCACTATGTCTTTTTGACTGTTGCCATCGGCAGGCTCAAACACCAGCGCACCTGTATCCCAGAGACTGACCTGGGTATGTCCATACATAAGCTGTGGGGGAATGGGGTCTAAGTGTTCAGGATTGGACAGGGTAAGATGCAAAAAGTCTTTGCAGCCTTGCAGTAGGTTAAGCACTTGGGTCTCCTTTCTCTGAGGCTTTCTTGCGTTGGGCTATTGCGATGAACTGCCTGTGGGCCTGAGCCACGCCTTTGGCAGGCATTCCTTTAGCCTCGCAGCGTTTTGTACCAATACTATCACAGCTGTTTGCGCTCATTCTCAACCATTTACTCATGGAGTTGCCGATGGAGCAGACAAAGGTGTAAGACCCTATTGCTTTTCTGAACCAATTTCATCAAAATTTAGCCGTCCAGACATCCATTGAGGTTTCCATGTCACAATTCAATTCATCATTTGCCACCTTTGGCGCCGGCTGTTTTTGGGGTGTAGAGTATTTTTTCCGGCAGATCCCGGGCGTGATCAACGCCACCTGCGGTTACATGGGCGGTAACGACAAATATTCCCGCTATGAAGAGGTAAAAAAAGGCATCACAGGCCATGCCGAAGTCGTGCAGGTGGAATTTGACCCAAGTCAGGTAAGCTTTGACGATTTGCTGCAGGTGTTTTGGAAAAACCATAACCCTACCAGTCTTAACCAACAGGGTGGCGACATAGGGACCCAGTACCGCAGTACCATCTTTTTCCACGACAAGGTGCAAAAAGAACAGGCCGAAGCCTCCAAACTCGCCCTCGCCCGCTCAGGTCGCTGGGGTACCCGCCATATAGTGACCGAGATAGTACCGCTGCAAACCTTCCATGTGGCGGAAGAGTATCACCAGAATTATCTGGATAAAAACAACCTGCCAAGCTGCCATATCGAGTATTGATACCGCAAACGACAGAATACTTATCCAACAAAAAACGCGCCCAAAGGCGCGTTTTTTAATATGGCTTAGCGGTGGTCTTTTACAGCTTGATGGCCTTGAGTGCCGTTCCCAGCAAATTCTGGGCGTCACTAATCAGCTCGCCAAGATGCGCGTCGCTGACAAAGCTTTCGGCATAGAGCTTAAACAAGGGCTCAGTACCGGACGGACGCGCGGCGAACCAGCCTTTATCTGTGCACACCTTGATGCCACCAATAGCGGCCCCATTGCCGGGTGCCTTGGTGAGCACGGCGGTAATTGTATCGCCTGCGACAGAGCTCGCGCCCAGGGTTTCAGCATTCAGAGCCCCAAACTTGGCTTTCATTTTGGGGTTAAGCGGGCTGTCGATACGCTTATAGAAGCTGCGGCCATGTTCGGCGACCAGCTCTTCATAGCGCTCAGCCGGCGTTTTACCGGTAACAGCCAGGATCTCAGCCGCCAGCAACGCCAAAATAAAGCCGTCTTTGTCGGTACACCAGGTGCTGCCATCCAGTTTAAGGAAAGCCGCCCCGGCACTTTCTTCACCGCCAAAACACACACTGCCATCGGCAAGGCCATCAACAAACCACTTAAAGCCCACGGGCACTTCCATCAGAGGCACCCCATGAGCCGTGCAGACCTTGTCTATCAAGGCGCTGGAGACCAGGGTTTTACCCACCGACAGGGTCTTGGCCCACTGTGGCCTGTGGCCCAGCAGATAATCGATAGCCACCGCCAGATAATGGTTCGGATCCATCAGGCCAGAGCCCGGGCAGACAATACCGTGGCGGTCATAATCCGGGTCGTTACCCACGCAGATATCAAACTTATCCTTGTGCACCAGAAGCCCTGCCATGGCATAGGGTGATGAGCAGTCCATGCGGATTTTGCCGTCTTTATCCAGTGGCATAAAACCGAAGGTTGGATCTATTGCTTCATTTACCACTGTGATATCAAGGCCATAGTGCTCTGCGATGGGGCGCCAGTAATGGATGCCGCTGCCGCCCAGAGGGTCAACACCTATACGTACACCGGCTTTGGCAATTGCGGCCATGTCAATCACCTCAGCAAGGCTTTCAACATAGGGCGCAATCAGGTCGACGTGGCTGAGCAGCGAAAGACCCGAAGCGATACCGTAATTGACCCGGCGAACACCATCCAGGCCGTGGGCCAGATAGTGGTTGGCACGGGTTTCAATCCAGGAAGTGATATCCCCTTCCGCCGGTCCACCGTGGGGTGGATTGTACTTGATGCCGCCGTCCTGGGGTGGGTTGTGTGACGGTGTGATAATGATGCCGTCACTGAGCACTGCGCCTTCACCCGTTTGATGGCGATTAGCGGCCACAATGGCCTGACTGACCACAGGGGTTGGCGTGTATGCATCATCACGCTGCGCCAACACCTGAACCTTGTTGGCAATCAGCACTTCAATAACAGACAAATAAGCCGCCTGAGACAACGCATGGGTGTCGATGCCGAGATACAGGGGGCCGGTGATGTCAGCCTGGGCACGCCAGTCGACCACCGCCTGGGCAATGGCAAGAATATGCTGCTCGTTAAAACTTCGATGAAAAGCACAGCCGCGATGGCCGGAAGTACCGAAACTCACCTTCTGAGCGGGATCGCTCGCATCCGGCAAGAGTCGATAATAGTGGCTCATGAGTTTGGGAATATTAACCAAATCCCCTTGCTGTGCTTGCTTGCCTGCGCGGTCATGGATGGCCAAGGCTGAATTCCTTATCGTGGATGGCTAATGGTGTCGTTTCAGGCGAGCGCCAGCTCACCCAGGGATTTGGCACGAACCGGATCGCAACCCAACTGCACCAGGGCTTCTTCAAGTATGGTGCGTTTTTTAGCGGTATTGTTGTTTGTGGTTACCCAAAAACCGCTTGTACCGATTTCTTTGGGGTTGGCCGATTGGCTTGCCTTGAGCAGGGCTTCTTTGGATGTGGCAAAGTAGAGACGATCGCGTCCCTGAATTTGCAACACCTGTTCAAAACGCGAAGGTGCGGCCTGGTGCAAACATTCCAGCGCATAAAGAAAACGGCCTACGGCGCCTTTTTGCGCTGACAGACCCGCTTCACTGAGCAAGTCTGAAAAATCAATCTCGGTCTGGGCGGCAACGTCCGGCTCAGGCTCGACCTCAGGCACATGCACGGGCTCTTGTTCCATGCCAGGCTCACTGATATCGACAGGTGCCACTTCTGAGACTTCGGCGACAGAGAGTCCCAGCAAACGCCGTAAAATATCCGACGCACTCTCACCGATACGTTCAGTCTTGCCGGCTATGTAACGATAGAGCTCTTCGTCCACTTCGATATATTTCATCACCAATGCTTTCCTTTTGTCTTATCAGGCATGCAAGGCATGCCGCTTCGCCGAAGAAAGCCCAGTGTAAGCCAGTCCAAGAGATTGATAAAGCGCTCTAAAATGAAAACCGTGGCCGAGATGATGATTACCAAGCCAGGGAGCGAACAAGCGGGCATTTTTTAATCGCACATCAATGGTTCAAGCCACTTTTCTTGCCTGCGCCCGTGCTTGAGGGCAAAATTGCCGCCTTTAAGTGTTAATCCCAATCAACAGGCAGGATTTACATGTCAGTGCAGCTTAACTATCAGACTCAAGGCTCCGGGGAAGATGTCATTCTGGTTCATGGCCTTTTCGGTGATCTGGATAACCTCAAGACACTGGCGCAGACCCTGGAAACCGACTATCGCGTTACTCGCATCGATGTGCCCAATCACGGCCAAAGCCCCCACTGGGATATGATGGACTACCACAGTCTGGCCCAGAGTCTGGTGTCATTACTGGATGAACTGGGCGCAACCAAAGCACATCTGATTGGTCATTCCATGGGCGGTAAAATCGTGTTGGCAACGGCGCTTCTATATCCTGAACGAGTCGCTTCCGTGGTTGCAGCCGATATCGCCCCCGTGCCTTATGCCCCCCGCCATCAACGAGTGTTTGCGGCGCTTACCTCTCTGCCCCTGGATGGCAGCGTCGACAGGAAAGAGGCCTTGAATCACCTGCTGGCGAGGGGTGTGGATGACGCGACAGCACAGTTTTTGCTGAAAAGCTTTCGCCGGGCGGAGTCTGGTTTCAGTTGGCGGATGAATCTCGACGGGCTGATAGCCTCCTATGACGGCATTATCGGTTGGCCGTTCAGTAATGACTCTTACCATGGTCCGACACTCTTTATTCGCGGTGATGAGTCAGACTATGTTACCGCTGAACATAAAGATGCCATCCTCACCCAGTTTCCCAAGGTGCAGCTCAAGTCCATTGGGGGTGCCGGTCACTGGTTACACGCACAGAAGCCCAGCATCTTTAACCGACTGGTGAAAAATTTTCTGGACAGCCAACGCCCTGAGTTACACGGGTAAAGGCTATAGCAGACGCTAATATGATGTGATATATTCGCGCCTCTTTTTCAAGGCCGGGTTTTACCCCTACGCCAAGCAACGCCGGAGTCAGCGCTGATGTTAGCCGAGTATATGCAGCAAATAGAAACCCTGGGATTAAACCTGTTTTTCGCTGCCATATTCTTCTTCATTGGCATGGCAATCCATGACGTGCTGAAACAGGGCAATGTGCCCAAGTTTGGCCGTTATATTGTGTGGTTGGTGCTGTTTTTAGGGTGTGCAGGCTTTATCGCCAAGGGCATTATTCAAATGACTTGGGAAGGCGCCGGTATAGGCTAATGACAAAATGGCAAAAGAAGCAGCAGACAGAACAACAATCGATCTCTTTGCCGATGAAAAACGCCGTGGACGTCCCAGAAGCAATCCCCTTCCCCGGGAAACGCAACTGAGGGTTAACAAGCGTAACCAGATCCAACGGGATAAGGCAAAGGGCCTCAAGCGGATAGAGTTAAAGGTGTCACAAGATTTGTACGACGCCTTGAACGAAAAGGCGCTGGCCAGTAACATCAGCCGCAGCCAATTAATCGAATGCATACTTAAGCAATCGTTTGACGACTGAGTCAAACTTTTGTGGATGCCGCGTAAACGCAACTGATATTTAAAGGAAAGACAATGGCTACTGTAGGTCTTTTTTTCGGCAGTGACACAGGCAACACCGAAGCTGTCGCCAAGATGATCCAGAAAAAACTGGGTAAGCAGATGGTGGATGTCAAAGACATCGCCAAGAGCACCAAGGAGCAGATCGCCGAATTTGACCTGCTGCTGTTCGGGATCCCAACCTGGTACTACGGTGAAGCGCAGTGCGATTGGGACGACTTTTTCCCTGAGCTTGAGCAAATCGACTTTACCGACAAGCTGGTAGCCATTTTCGGTTGCGGCGATCAGGAAGATTATGCCGAATACTTCCTCGATGCCATGGGCATGGTACGCGATATCGTCGAAACCCGTGGTGGCATTATCGTCGGTCACTGGCCTACTGCCGGTTATAACTTCGAAGCCTCCAAGGCGCTGGTGGATGACGATCACTTCGTGGGTCTGGGTATCGATGAAGACCGTCAGCCAGAACTCACCGAAGAGCGCGTTGATCAGTGGGTAAAACAGATTTACGAAGAAATGTGCCTGGCCGAGTTGGCCGACTGATTTCTTTAACTTTGCAAAAGGCGGCGTTTACGCCGCTTTTTCATTTCAGCGCCAATTGAATTCGGGTCTCTCGCTTCTATGACCAGCCCTCATTCCAACCACTGGGACATCTTTTGTGCCGTCGTCGATAACTACGGCGATATCGGCGTTACCTGGCGTCTGTCAAAACAACTGGCATTGGAATATCAGCTTCCCATTGTGCTTTGGGTGGATGACCTCAAAAGCTTTGCCCATATATTGCCAACGCTTGACCCAAAGCTCAGCTCGCAGACTCTGGAAGGCGTCACTATTAATCAGTGGAATACGCCGCTGAATATCGATTACACGCCCGGCACCGTGCTGATTGAAGCCTTTGCCTGTGAATTGCCTGAACCGGTCAAGACCACAGCTAAATCTGCGCCTACACCCCCGCTTTGGCTCAATCTTGAATACCTGAGCGCAGAAGACTGGGTTGACGGTTGCCATGGATTGCCCTCCTTTCAGGGCGGCGGCATCAACAAGTACTTTTATATGCCCGGGTTTTCTGCCGCCAGTGGTGGCCTTATCTGCGAACGGACACTCTTTGATGAAAGGGATGCCTGGCAGGCCGACTGTGCCAACAAGCTCAATCTTTTTAAAAGCCTGGGGCTGAGTGGCATCGAACAGGATGATAAGGTCGTCAGTCTCTTCAGCTATGAAACCCTGGCACTTGAGGGCCTCTGTGCCCTTTGGTCGGCTTCATCCAGTCCTGTGCACCTGATGGTGCCTAAGGGACGCAGCCTCAGCAGTTTGGCGTCTTATCTGCCCAAGTCCCCGGCCGATGTCACACCAGGCGAGCGGTTTTGTCACGGCGCTCTAAGCATCCATATACTGCCAATGACCGATCAGGCCGGCTACGATCGCCTGCTTTGGAGCGCCGATTTTAATATCGTACGGGGCGAAGACTCCTTTTTACGGGCACAATGGGCAGGCCGACCTTTTATTTGGCACATTTACCAGCAGGAAGAAGACTACCACCTGGTAAAATTAGAAGCTTTTATGCGCCTTTACTGCGATAATCTGGCTCCTGAGATTGCAGATTGCTGGAAAAACTTGAACCTTGCGTTCAATCAGCAGCAGGCGGATGCCGTGCAGCAGCACTGGCAAAATATCGAATCTTTCGCTTCGCCTTTGTTGGCACACGCCAAACAATGGCCAATCGATGCACTTAAGACGACAGATCTGGCAACCAGGCTAGTGCAATTCGTCAAAAAATCGTTAAGATAGCGCCTTAAAGTTAAACGTCCAAGATATAGGAAATTTAGTAATGAAAACTGCTCATGAAATCCGTCCCGGTAACGTGATCATGTTTAACGACAGCCCATGGGTTGTTCAGAAGACTGAAACCACCCGTTCAGGCCGTAACGCTGCCATCGTTAAGATGAAGCTGAAAAACCTGCTAATCGACTCTTCTACCGAGACCACCTTCAAGGGTGAAGACAAGATGGACGTTATCGTTCTGGAGCGTCTGGATTGCACCTACTCTTACTTCGCTGACCCAATGTACGTATTCATGGATGCCGAGTACAACCAGTACGACGTTGAAGCCGAGAACGTAGGCGACGCTGCAAAGTACATCGTTGATGGCATGGAAGAAACCTGTCAGGTAACCTTCTACGAAGGCAAGGCCATTTCTGTTGAAATGCCAACCACCATCATCCGTGAAGTTGGCTACACCGAGCCAGCTGCCCGTGGTGACACCTCCGGTAAAGTAATGAAGCCTGCCAAACTGGTTGGCAGCGATATCGAGCTGATGGTTGCTGACTTCGTTAAAGAAGGCGACAAAATCGAAATCGACACCCGTACCGGTGAATTCAAGAAGCGCGTAAACTAATCGCCCTTCTATGAGTTAAAAGCCAGCCCAGTGCTGGCTTTTTTGTTGCCTGATATCCAGGTTATTGGACATTCTCGATGAACCCAGGGTCTTCACCTGACCCCCTATGCATCAACGCGCCTGCACAGCAGTCGCCGAGGTGAAGCGGATACCTCTCCCATTTACTCATGTGTACTCCCCTTAAGCGAGCTTATCCTGCAAAGCTGACTGGTAAGCCGCTGAACAGGTTAATAGCGCCTACTGCAGTGCTTCAAGACACTCGACTGACAACGCATCCAATGTATGGTGGCAGCAGTCCGCAAGCCGGATATCAAGTCAGATAGTCAGGCATAAAAAAACACCCGGCAAGCCGGGTGTTTTTATGTGGATAGCAGCTGCAATCAGGCCAGCAGGATAAAGCCCACAAAGGCCAAGGCAGCTGCAATCAGCGCATAGGGAAGCTGAGTAACCGCGTGGCTGACCAGATTACAGCCTGAGCCCTGAGCGGCCAGCACGGTGGAATCTGAGTAGAAGCACGCCTGGCTACCGAATGAAGACGCTGACAGGAGCGCACCAATCACCAGCGCGGTATCGGCACCAACGGCATTGGCCAGTGGCATCACAATCGGAATGGTCACCGCAAAGATACCCCAGCTCGAGCCGGTTGCAAACGCCAGCACCGCCATTGCCAGGAACACAATCGCCGGCAGCATCTTGGCTGTCATATAAGGACTCAAGGTATCAATCACGTACTGAGGCAGCAGCAATTGATCGCACACATCCTTAAAGATAAAGGCGGCAACCACTGTACCAATGGCAGGCAACATGCTCTTAAAGCCGTCAATCATCTGATCCATCATCTCAGACATTGGCATCAGCTTTTGTACGGCATAGTAAGGCAGAGTCACGGCCAGAGTGGCAAGCAAGCCCTTCCAGACATCGATATCGAAATACACGGTAAAGGCAACCAGAAGACCCAGCGGCACCAAAAAGTTATGCAGCTTACCGTGCTGGTCGGCGTGTTCAAACTCGTCTTCGATAGCTTTTACGGCGTATTCGTCGGAGGTGTGCACTTCTTCCCAGTCTACCTGCGCTTTGGCAGGCTCACCCTGAGCAGCAGCCAGCTCGGCCTTTTTCATTGGGCCGATGGCAGGCACCACACCTACCACAACCAAAAGCACCATGATGACCGCAAGCCAGGCATACAGCATATAGGGAATGGCCGACATATAGACGCTGATGGCTTCACCGTCAGCAGCCACACCGTTGTCTACCAGAAGGCCTCCGAAGAACACTGCCCAGGTCGACAGCGGCACCAGCACACACACAGGGGCGGCGGTGGAATCAACAACGTAGGCCAGCATCTCGCGGGATACTTTAAATTTGTCGGTCACACGCTTCATGGTTTCACCCACGGTAAGCGCATTCAGGTAATCGTCGATAAAGATCACCAGACCCAGCACAAAGGTCATAAACAGTGAAGACTTGCGGCCTTTTGCCATCAAAATTGCTTTACGACCAAATGCGAGAGCACCGCCGGTGCGAACCAGAAGCGCAATCAGGGCGCCGAAGCTGCCACACACCAGAATAAGCCAGCCAATGGTTTCATCCTGCATCACCTTCAAAGATGCATCGGCAAAGTTACCGAGCACGGAAGAAGGGTCCAGCAGGAGCAAACCGGCAACGGCGCCGATGATCAGGGCAAGGATTGGACGACGCAGCCAAATGGCCAACGCCAGCACCACAAAGGGTGGGATCAGACTTATCGCTGTCGGCTCAGACATGCAAACAGGTCCTCTATCAGGGCCCAACGAGGGCAAAAGTTTCTGGGTGCCGGCACCCTGAGGACCTCATTCTCTCCAGGGCACCGATTTTTCTGCTTTATTATGGGCATACCGCCAGTCGGTCAGGTTACAGCTGCCGCTATTGTTCGTGCCTGGGTAAAAACATCGGGCAGAAAATAATGTGCATCGTCCGACCAGTCAACCAGAAATTCCATTCAAAGCGGTTCTTTTTTGACCACACACTTTTTATTGGATTTTATTAATTAATTATCAGTAAGTTAAATTGGATCAGATCCACGCATTTTCGCCCTGAATTATCGAATAGACATGCGTATTTTTTGCAGGCTTTTTTGATTTCTGCGTAAGACTTTATCAATCAGCCGCCGAGTCCTGCCAAATGGCCACACGCTGGCAGTGTCTGCGCTGCGATACCTATACTCAGGTATGCAACACTTACAAACACGATCGGCGCAGCATGTTATTCTTTTCACGCTAATTTAAAGATGGCTTTTTCAGTGTTTATTACTGAATTTATTTTATATTTTTGATGTTTGTTCTCTTTTATGTTGTCTTGAACTTGGTTATTGTGAGCTTCTGGCGAGCACGCCATATTTTTCCAACAGACCAGGGTCCAGAGGTACAGGATGCGTCCCATCATTAAGTCCAATAAATTAGACACCGTTTGCTACGACATTCGTGGTCCGGTGCACAAGGAGGCCCGTCGTCTGGAAGACGAAGGCCACAGGATCCTCAAACTGAATATTGGCAACCCGGCCCCCTTTGGTTTTGAAGCACCGGAAGAAATCGTCCGTGATGTCATTTTGAATCTCCCCAGCGCCCAGGGCTATTGTGAATCCAAGGGGCTGTTTTCTGCCCGAAAAGCCATAGTGCAGCATTATCAATCCCAAGGCATTTTTGGTGTTGATATTGAAGACGTTTATATAGGGAACGGGGTTTCAGAGTTGATTGTGATGGCGCTGCAGGGGTTGCTGAACAGTGACGATGAAGTACTTATCCCCTCCCCCGATTACCCACTTTGGACAGCGGCAGCCAATCTGGCCGGTGGCAAGGCCGTACATTATCGCTGTGATGAAGAATCAGACTGGTTTCCGGACCTTGAAGATATCAAAGCAAAAGTCAGCCCCCGAACCCGTGCGATTGTGATAATCAATCCCAACAATCCAACCGGCGCCGTATACAGCCGTGAGCTGCTACTGGAGATCATTGAGCTTTGTCGCCAGCATTCCCTTATTCTGTTTGCTGATGAGATTTACGATAAAATCCTCTATGACGACGCTGTGCACATACCGGCCGCCGGTTTGTCCGATGACATTCTTACCGTGACCTTTAACGGCCTGTCCAAAGCCTATCGCGCAGCTGGATTCCGAGTCGGTTGGATGATGCTTTCTGGCAATCTCAAGGCCGCGAAGAGTTACATCGAAGGCCTGGATATGCTTGCCTCTATGCGTCTGTGTGCCAACGTACCCAATCAGCATGCGGTGCAAACTGCGCTCGGTGGCTACCAGAGTATTAATGAGCTTATTCTGCCCACCGGCCGGTTAAGCGTGCAGCGCGACACCTGCTATGAGTACCTGAATGCCATCCCCGGGGTGAGCTGTAAAAAGCCCAAGGGTGCCCTGTATGCCTTCCCCAAATTAGATCCCAAGCGATTTAATCTGCGTGACGACGAGCGATTGGTGCTGGATTTGTTAAAGGAAAAGAAAATTCTGCTGGTCCAGGGCAGTGCCTTTAACTGGCCGGAACCTGATCATCTGCGGGTGGTATTTTTGCCCCATAAGGAAGATCTGGAAAAGGCGCTCAGCGCCTTTGGAGAGTTTTTGGAAAACTATCGACAGTAACCAAGACAATCTATATTCCCCGGACAGAAAACAGACGCCGACAGCAATGTCGGCGTCTGTGTTTATGCAGTTCGCTAGTTCATGTGACATTCTTCATTAAGTTGCTGTAAAGTGAGCTTATCCCAGTTCATTTCGCGCATCCTCCGCGCCACCGTTTGCACAGCAGGGAAACTATTATGAGTCATCTTTTTGCCCATCTTGCTCGCCTCAAGCTTATTCAGCGCTGGCCACTCATGTTTAATGTTCGCTCCGAAAATGTGCAAGAGCACTCGTTGCAGGTGGCCATGGTGGCCCATGGCCTGGCTGTCATTGCCAATCGCCAGTTTGGTATGCAGGTGGATGCTTACAAGGCCGCTACGCTGGCTATATTTCACGATGCCTCAGAAGTGTTGACGGGCGATTTGCCCACACCGGTCAAGTACTTCAATAAAGACATCGAGTTTGAGTACAAAAAAATCGAGGCCATTGCCGAGGAAAGGCTGCTCGAGATGGTTCCGGAAGAGTTTAAAGACGACTATCGCCCTCTGCTGATAGCCGATGATGCGGATGATGAGATAAAACAGCTGGTGAAATCCGCCGACACCCTGTGTGCTTATCTTAAGTGTCTGGAGGAGCTCAAAGCCGGTAACCGTGAGTTCAACACAGCCCGCAGCCGATTGGAAGCCATGCTCCAGGCCAATCCCAATCCGGCGGTGAAGTATTTTATCGATTGTTATGTGCCCAGCTTCAAACTGGATCTGGACGAGATAAACCGTATGCTCTGAGGAGCCAAGATGTACAATCCATGGCATGAACGCCGCCACGGCGAAGAAAAACACAGACGCAACGACCACAGAAGTCCATTTCAGCGTGACCGCGCCCGCGTGCTGCACAGCGCCGCCTTCAGGCGCTTGCAGGCCAAAACCCAGGTACTTGGCGTGGGAATGAACGACTTTTACCGCACCCGCCTCACCCACTCGTTGGAAGTGTCGCAAATCGGCACCGGCATTGCAGCCCAGCTAAAGCGAAAACATCCTGATAAGGAGTCCCTGATTGACTCCATGAGCCTGATTGAATCCCTGTGCCTCGCCCACGATATCGGCCATCCACCCTTCGGCCACGGCGGTGAGGTCGCGCTCAATTATATGATGCGTGACCATGGGGGCTTTGAAGGCAATGGTCAGACTTTTCGCATCCTCACCAAGCTTGAGCCCTACACCCCCGGCTTTGGCATGAACCTGTGCCGCCGCACTCTGCTTGGCATTTTAAAGTATCCACAGCTTGCAGCCGAACTTAAATCCAGCGCGCCCCATGTGGAAGTCGCCCATTATCGCCAGCTGCGCCCCGCCGACTGGCCGCCGGTAAAAGCAGTATTTGGCGAAGACGCTGATATGCTCAATTGGGTGCTTTCGCCCCTGTCGCAATCAGACAGTGCGCTGTTCTGCCAGTTTACTCCGCCAGAAGGACGTCGACACGGTCGCACACTTTTCAAATCACTGGACGCCACCATTATGGAGCTCGCAGACGATATCGCCTATGCGGTACACGATCTGGAAGATGCCATAGTAATGGGCATCGTCAGCCGGGAGCAGTGGCTCGATGGCGTTGCGCCGCTGCTTAAAGAGAGCGGTGACAGCTGGATAAAGAGTGAACTCGGCGCCATCGATGAGCACCTTTTCTCCCCTGAGCACCATCTTCGTAAAGATGCCATTGGCACCCTGGTTAATGGCTTCGTCACCGCCATCACCATAGTGGAAGATGCGCGTTTTGATGAGCCGCTGCTTCGACATAACGCGGTGCTGGAAGAGGAGTTCGCCCTGGCCCTCAACGCACTTAAGCGGTTTGTCTGGCGTTATGTGGTAAGAAAACCCGAAGTACAAATGCTGGAATACAAGGGGCAGCAAATGGTGATGCAACTGTTTGAAGCCTTTGCGTCGGATCCAGAGCGGCTGCTGCCACTCAATACTCAGGGGCGCTGGCGCGAAACGGCCGACAAGGGTGAAAATGCCATGCGGGTGATTGCCGACTATATCTCAGGGATGACAGACGAATTCGCCATTCGCATGCACCATCAACTTTTCAGCCCCCGCCTTGGCGGCCTGAGCGATCTGGGTCAGGATTTCTAATCATCCAGATATCGCCAGGTTAAACCCAAAGCACAAAAAAGCCCCGCACGTGATGCGGGGCTTTTCACTACCGAATTTTCAGCATTTTAATTTTGGTGATCGGGTTATTTATTAACCTAATAAGTTGGGAAACAATCCCTTGAAGCCTGCCGCCATCACCTCGATACCGATAGAAAGCATCAAAAGCCCCATTAGACGGGTGATAACGTTAATGCCGGTTTTACCCAATACCCGGTAGATGGCAGATGCCATGCGAAACAGGCCAAAGCTGAGCGCGCCAAAAATCAACACTGTGACAAACATACCAGCCAAATCAATCAGGCTATTGTGCTCAGCGGCAAACACTATCACCGAGCTGATAGCGCCCGGGCCTGCCATCAAGGGCAATGCCAGTGGTACCACGGCTACCGATTCCATCGCGGATGACTCTCTGTCTTCCTCCTGGTTACGCTTCACCTCACCCAGCTTACCCTGGAGCATCGACAAGGCGATGATGGCAATCAGGGTGCCACCGGCAATGCGAAACGCTGACAGCGAGATAGAAAACATATTGAGGATGTGCTGCCCCGCGACTATGGTCACCAGCAGAATAATCACAACCGCCAGGTTGGCGATTTTACCCGTGTGGTTACGCTCGGCCTCGGTCTGATGGCTTGTGAGGCTCACAAACACAGGCAGCAGACCTATGGGGTTGATGATGGCCACCAATCCCAGAAAAAATTTTATATAAACCGTTACGTCCACCCAGGGTTCTCCGCGGCCGGTGAGGCCATTTGCTGATAATTAACGCCATATTGAAGCAGTTGATTACTCTACCCTAACCCGCAAATACCGAAAAATGAGATTTTCTGCGTATTGTCACAAGTTCGCATAAAAATGGTTTATGAATATCCCTTAATTTCAATTCGTGCAATTTGTCATCAAAGTGTAGCCATTTCTGTTGTTTTATTTCAGATTAGCCCGGCTTTGTGTAACAGATCACGGTGGCTATACCTATATAGGTGTAATTTTCAGTCACAGGCAAGAGTCTTTAGCTAAATTCAGTTTTTGCTAAACATTCTTTTTACGGGAACTTCATCATGACAGTCACCAACACCCAGGAACTCAACGCGCTGGTAGAGCGCGTCGCCAAGGCCCAGGCACAGTTTGCCTGTTACAGTCAGGAGCAAGTGGACAAGATTTTCCGCGCCGCCGCTCTCGCGGCCGCCGATGCGCGCATTCGTCTTGCCAAAATGGCCGCAGAAGAAACCCGCATGGGGGTTATTGAAGATAAGGTCATTAAAAACCATTTCGCCTCCGAGTACATTTACAACAAATACAAAGACGAAAAGACCTGCGGCATTCTCGCCGAAGACGCCACTTTCGGCACCATCACCATTGCCGAGCCCGTTGGTATCATCTGCGGCATTGTGCCCACCACCAACCCAACCTCCACTGCCATCTTTAAAGCGCTGATAAGCTTAAAAACACGCAACGGCATTATCTTCTCGCCTCACCCAAGGGCTAAGGTGTCCACGACCACCGCCGCCCGCATCGTCTTGGATGCAGCAATAGCCGCAGGGGCCCCCAAAGACATTATCGGCTGGATTGACCAGCCGTCGGTGGCGCTGTCCAACCAGCTGATGACCCACGAGAAGGTAAACCTTATTCTTGCCACCGGCGGCCCCGGCATGGTGAAAGCCGCCTACTCCTCCGGTAAACCAGCCATTGGCGTTGGCGCAGGCAACACCCCCATCGTGATTGATGAAACCGCCGACATCAAACGCGCAGTCAGCTCGATTTTAATGTCCAAGACCTTCGATAACGGTGTGGTATGTGCCTCAGAGCAAGCGGTTGTTGTGGTAGACGCGGTATATGATGCAGTGAAGGAGCGCTTCGCCAGCCACGGCGGCTACCTGCTTAGCAAAAAAGAAAACGCCGCGCTGCAGAAAGTTATTCTCAAAGACGGTGGCCTTAATGCCGACATCGTCGGCCAAAACGCCGCCACCATTGCGGCCATGGCCAATATCAAGGTGCCTGCCCACACCAAGGTGCTGATTGGTGAAGTCAGTGACATCGATGAGAAAGAGGCTTTTGCCCACGAGAAACTGTCGCCGCTGCTTGGCATGTACCGCGCCGCCAACTTTGAAGAGGCGCTGGACAAGGCCGAAGCTTTGGTTGCCCTCGGCGGCATTGGCCATACATCCGGGCTCTATACCGATCAGGACACCCAGGATGAGCGGGTGAAAACCTTCGGTTACCGGATGAAGACTGCCCGTATTTTGATTAACACCCCAGCCTCTCAGGGCGGCATTGGTGACTTGTATAACTTCAAGCTCGCGCCTTCGTTAACCCTGGGCTGCGGCTCCTGGGGCGGTAACTCCATTTCCGAAAACGTGGGTCCAAGCCATCTTATTAACAAGAAAACCGTCGCCAAGAGGGCCGAGAACATGCTGTGGCACAAGCTTCCATCGTCCATCTATTTCCGCCGTGGCAGCCTGCCGATTGCCCTGGAAGAACTGAGCGGCAAGAAGCGTGCGCTGATAGTGACCGACAAGTTTCTGTTCAATAACGGTTATTGCGACGAAACCATCCGCATTCTCAAGTCTCAGGGGCTGGAAACCGAAGTCTTTTACGAAGTCGAAGCCGACCCAACCCTGGCCGTGGTGCGCGCCGGTGCCAAAGTGGCGACCAGCTTCCAACCCGATGTGATAGTGGCTCTGGGCGGTGGTTCTCCTATGGATGCGGCCAAAATCATTTGGGTGATGTACGAGCATCCCGACGTGGACTTTGCCGATCTCGCGCTGCGCTTTATGGATATCCGTAAGCGTATCTACAAGTTCCCCAAACTCGGCGCCAAGACGATGATGGTGGCGATTCCAACCACCTCAGGTACCGGCTCCGAAGTCACACCTTTTGCGGTGGTGACCGACGAGCAAACCGGCGCAAAATACCCTATTGCCGACTATGAGCTGACCCCCAACATGGCCATTGTCGATCCCAATCTGGTGATGGACATGCCCAAGTCGCTCACCGCTTTCGGCGGTATTGATGCCATTACCCACGCGCTGGAAGCCTATGTCAGCGTGATGGCCAACGAATACAGTGACGGCCAGGCACTGCAGGCGCTGGACTTGCTCTTCAAGTACCTGCCGGACAGCTACGCCAGGGGCGCTCAGGCTCCACTGGCGCGTGAGAAAGTGCATAATGGCGCCACCATTGCCGGTATCGCCTTTGCCAACGCCTTTCTGGGGATTTGTCACTCCATGGCCCACAAACTGGGCGCCGAGTTCCACCTGCCCCATGGCCTTGCCAATGCGCTGCTTATCAGCAACGTTATTCGCTTCAATGCCACTGACTTGCCTACCAAGCAGGCGGCATTCAGCCAGTACGACAGACCCAAAGCCCTGTGCCGTTATGCCGCCATAGCAAGCCACTTGGGTCTTGCCGGCAAAAATGATGAAGCCAAGGTTGAGGCGCTTATCGCCAAGATTGAGGAGCTTAAAGCCACTATCGGCATTCCGGCGTCCATCAAGGATGCCGGGGTAAATGAAGCCGACTTCATGGCCAAACTCGATGAACTGGCCGAAGATGCCTTTGACGATCAGTGCACCGGCGCCAATCCGCGCTACCCACTGATTAGCGAGCTGAAACAGTTACTTATTGACAGCTTCCACGGGCGTGCCTATCAGGACCGCATCTGATTGGTAGGGATTAAAACCTCCCCGTTATCAGCAACAAAAAAGCCCGGCAATCCGCCGGGCTTTTTCATTTGGCCATTCACTTCTCAGCAGATAGTCACCAGATCGTCATCGGCATAGGCTTCAGGCAACTGCTGCATGTGCTTCATCAGCAAGGGATTACCAAGCACATAACCCAGCTCCTGGCGGCTTAAGAGCGCCAGGAGACTCGTTTGACACTGGGCTTCGTGTACCTTAACCCGGGCAATAGCCTCTAGAGGCTCGATGGGGCTACCGGGCACATGGGTCGGCAACTTATCCATAATGCTCATGTGCAGCGCCATCATGTCGGCATTAGCCAGCAGCATGGGCACGTTCCAGCTCTCACCCAGGGCCTCGGCATAGTATTCACGCCTTGCCGATGCCGCCGCCACTATGGCCGGTTCATTCACCTCTTCCGGCGTGGCCAAAATTTTTCTGTCCTTAAACCATTGCCCGATGGGGCCGGACGCCGTGATGGCAGATAAGGGTACGGCAAGCCAGAGTCCAACCAGGGCCGGTGACATCCATGCCAGCAGGGTCAGGGAATCCAGAATGGCTGCATAACCCAGGAGCAAACCTGCAATCATGTGCCAGCGGTGGCGGTAGATCAGATCTTTCCACGGCAGACTGCCATCGTCACGACGCTGTGGCGACCATCCACTGTCGCGGCCAAAGAGGATAGAGAGCACGGCGCCACAATGAATAAACATCATAATGGGCGCGATCATGGCCGAGAGTATCACTTCGGTGATGGTGCTCAGCGCTATTCTCAGTCTGCCGCCCAATGCCTTACAGGTTTTGTTGTCAAACACCAACAGCAACAACCCAAAGATCTTGGGACCAAACAGTACCCCCATGGTGATGTAGAAAAGGCGCAATGCCCTGTCGGAGTCCATCACGGGCCAGGTGGGATAAAGTGAGAACTGATCCGAGAAGTACTCAGGGCGTATGTAGTGCGCCTGCAGGGCCAGCAGCAAACCCGAGAGGATGAGCATCAGCCAGAAAGGCGATGACAGATAAGACATGATCCCCGTGACGAGATGCATACGGCTAACCCAGTGCAGGCCTTTGGCGGGCAGAACACGGGTATGTTGCAGGTTACCCTGACACCAGCGACGATCGCGTACCGCCATGTCGATAATCGATGGCGGGCATTCCTCGTACGAACCATAGAGATCGGCAGCAATTTTCACGCTCCAACCGGCGCGGCGGATAAGCGCCGCTTCCACAAAATCATGGCTGAGGATGTGACCGCCAAAGGGAGGTTTACCGGACAAATGGGGCAAACCTGCCGCCTTCATAAAGGCTTCGGTGCGGATAATGGCATTGTGACCCCAGAAGTTACCTTCTTTTTGCACCCACCACGCCAGACCCGTACCAATCACAGGGCCATAGAAACGTGCCGCAAACTGCTGCACCCGCGCCATCAGGGTCGTGCCCTTGATAAGGGCGGGAATGGTCTGGATCAGGCCTGCGTCAGGATCGGCCTGCATCCGTCTTGCCAGCGACACTATGGTGGAGGTTTCCATCACACTGTCGGCATCCAGCACCAACAGATGGTCGTAACTGCTGCCCCAGCGTCGACAAAAATCTGCCACGTTACCGGCCTTACGGGCAACGTTTTTACGGCGGCGACGATAATACACCCGTGCCTTGCCTGCGGTGGCTTCACGAAGCAGCCAAAAGGCGTGTTCTTCGGCGAGAGCCACTTCAGGATCTGTGGTATCACTCAAGATAAACCAATCAAAGGCATGACCATCCGGCGTATCGGCAAGAGCCAGCGCCATGGTTTCCACCGCGGCGAACACCCTGTCTGGGGATTCGTTGTAGGTGGGCATCAGGATGGCGGTGCGGGTAGTGAGCTCCACCTCATCCACCGCGGATTTTTTACCGCGAATGATAGAAATCATTCCGGCAATGCCCGCACAAAAAGCCAGGGCAATCCAACAGAAGTTGATGGCAAAGAGTACCAGCACCAGGTATTCCAACGGCGTCAGGCCACCAAGCAAAAACACCCCGCGCATTTCATAAATGGCAAATGCAGACAACAGGAGTGAAGAGCCCACCACTGACCAACGTCTCAGCGCACTGGACTTAACACCGGCGGGTGATACAGGTGTTCGGGGAAAGCCTTCGCTCAGGGACTTAAGCGACTGGGTGGGCATGTCCGCCGGACGCTCCGGCGGCATGGCTGTGTCTCCGGCCAGCGCCGGAGACGGAGTTTCAAGCAACTTGTGTGTCATACCTGTCTCAGAGCGTCCAACGGTACAGCCAGGTTTCTACGCTGCGGGGTTCGTCAAACTTAAGCTCGGCACGGAACTCGGCCAGTCTGGTTTCACCCGGGTCAAACTCAAAGGACAAACGATAGCCATTGGATTTGGGGTTTTCGCGGATAACGACATTACTGACAACACCCGCAGAGGTTTCCACCTTGGGCGTGGGCAACTTGCCGGGCTTTTCGCCTTTCACCTCGTAGTCCACCACGAACAAACGTTTTGGCGTTGGCTTGGCGATGTCGGCACGGCCACTGGCACTGCGGCTTACGATAATGCTGTTATCCACCGGCACAGGGTTGGCACCCCATGACAGGTGATAGGAAAAGCGGTATTCGCTGCCGGCAGCGAGTGGCTGACGAGGTTTCCAGAAGGCCACAATGTTGTCGTGAATTTCAGACTGAGTTGGGATTTCAGTCAGTACCACGGCACCTGCGCCCCAGTTACCCACGGGTTCAACCCAGAGGCTTGGACGACGCTCATAGTTGGCTTCCAAATCCTGATAGTTCACGTAGTTGCGCTCGCGCTGCAGCAAACCAAAGCCCTGTGGGGAGTTGTCCATAAAGGCACTCACCTGCAGATCTTTTGGATTTGCCAGCGGACGCCACAGGCGCTCACCACGGCCATTGATCATCAAAAGACCGTCGGAGTCATGCACTGCAGGACGAAAATCGTCTGTCAGATGGCGACCATTGGGAGAATGCATGTACATGCTGGTGCTGGGCGCAAGACCCACCTTGGCAAGCTCTACCCGTGGGAAGAGCACGGCTTCCACATCCATACGGGTGTTGTCACCGGGACGGATGGAGAAACGGTAAGCACCGGCCACGCTGGGGCTGTCCAGCAGTGCATGGACCACAATGAGGTTGGTCTCGTTATTGGGCTTTTCTATCCAGAACGCGCGAAAAACCGGGAATTCTTCACCGGCCGGATCCGCAGTTTTTATGGCAAGGCCCCGGGCAGACAGGCCATAGGCGTTGCCTTTACCGAGGGCGCGGAAGTAACTGGCGCCCTGGAACACAAAGAGCTCGTCAAAATATTCACTGCTGTTCAACGGATAATGTACCCGCAAACCGCTGTAACCAATGTCTTCGTTGGGCAGCTTTTCACGAATAACTTCACCGGCACTGAACAGTGAGGGGTCATAAGACAGGTGAGTCGACTTTTTGCCTTCAACAATGGCAATTTCAATCAAATCCTGGAAATAAAAGCCGCGGTGGAACAGTTGCATCTGATACGGCAACCCGTCCTGCTTCCAGATGGCCTGTTCTGGCTTGAAGCGAATATCGCGATATTCATCGTAGCTGATGTTAGCCAGACCCGGCGGGAGCGGATCGCTCAAAGCGACATAGGGTTTGGCTGCAAGCTGTCTTGCGATGCGCACAACGGTGTCCGCATCAAAATTACCGGTTTTGGCAAAACGCACCTGAGTTGGCTTGGTTGGCTTTGGCGGCATTTCCGCTTTAACGGCAGGTTTTACCGTTTGCAGCTGCTCTGGCTCAGCGCCAAAGAGATGCAAGGGGGAAAGAGCAGACATGCCAAGCAGCAAGGCTGCCACGGCCTTGGGTTTGATACTGGCGGTGCGAGGAGAACGAACCATAGGGAGAATGACCCGAAAAGTGTTGAAAACAAGAGTGTTTATAGCTTAGGCGACGATGTGTTTTATGCCAAAATTAATGGCAAAAATATCGTGGCCCGCTAAGCGCGAAAGATATCAGAACGGCAAAAAAAAGCACAAACAATGTTGAGCTTACCCTATTACCGCGAAGACTTTGTAATTATATGTTTATAACTTTTTGAAATAAACGATTCGACGCAGGATTTCATGGCTAATCCTGCGCCCCTGTTCGGCTAAAGCCTTGTCAGCTAAGCGCAGTTCCACTCTGAGGGACAACTGCTGTTAAAGCGGGAAATCTCGGGCTCGCCTTCCCCTTTGAGCAGATAATAGTTGTCGCTATAAATTCGCCAGCGGCACAAATCAATGGGTGTTACTTCACTGGCATTTACGCTAACGGAAAGCCCCGCCTCTTCGAATGCCGCAGCTACCAGTTCTGAGCAAAAGAAACGACTGTAGTCACGCTCGTTGTAGCCAGGCCCCTTAATGCTGTCAAACATGTCGAAAGCCGACATCAGTGCCTGCGACAAATCGAACTGCTTGCGGGCCTTCGCCTGATTAAACAGAAAGTCATAAAAGCGGGTTTGATTGAACCGGGATGCCCTTAGCTCGGGACACAATGGCAGCCACCAAATATCTCCTTCGTAACTCAAACGGTCGCTGAACCGGTTGATTTGCACCCCGGTAAATCCGTTCAATTCGGTGGATTCGATGATTTGATTGAAGAAACGCCCGGAATCATCCTCTACCACCCGGGTTTGCAAAATAACCCCAACGTGGGACACGCTGGAGCGGGTTACAAACTTGGTCAAAATAGAAAAAGGCGCCCGGCCGCCAAAAGCAATGACGTCTCCGGGTTGCATCAGGGCTCTGGCGTCCTGATAGTTGATTGTCTTCATGGCCATAATGGCGCTCCTGGCTAAATCCATTTAAAAGAAGAGAAGCGACACTATACTGAAGTTTTCTCAAAATAAAAGCCGGGCGATTGCCCGGCTTCTTCTTTGTATTACAAGGAGTTTGGATTACTTAGCGGTCCAACGGTCCATCCAGCCCAGCACCTTGGCATACCACTGCTGAAGGTTGTCAGGGTTCAGGATCCAGTGATTCTCCTCAGGGAAAATCAGCAGCTCCGATGGAATATCGTTGCGCTGCATGTAACTGAACGCTGCCAGGCCCTGATCGTAGGGTACGCGGAAGTCTTTTTCACCGTGGATAACCAGCATGGGGGTTTTCCAGTTTTCAACATAGTTGACCGGGTTGAACTTCTCGTACAGCTCACGGTTCTTCTGGTAAGTGCCACCAAATTCGTACTCTGGGAACCACAGCTCTTCGGTCACATGGTACATGGAGCGCATGTCGAACAAACCTGCGTGGTTCACCAGACACTTGAAGCCGTCGTTCCAGTTACCCTGGATCCAGTTCATCATGTAGCCACCATAGGAGCCGCCAAGGGCACAGGCGTTGTTTACATCCAGCCACTTCTGCTGACTGCCAACGGCTGCGAGACCTTTTTGCAGATCTTCCAGCGGCTTGCCACCCCAATCCTGGGAAATGGAATCGGTAAAGGCCTGGCCATAACCGGTAGAGCCATGGAAGTCCACCATCACCACACCGTAACCGGCGCCGGCCCACAGCTGGGCATTCCAACGGTGGCTGAAGCTGTTACCAAAGGAGCCCTGAGGACCGCCGTGCACCAGATAGGCCACAGGGTACTTTTTGCCTTCTTTGTAGTTAGCAGGCTTAATCCAGTAACCATGAACGGTTTCGTTGTTCCAGCCCTTGAAGGAGAACTGCTGGAACTCACCGAATTTGATTTTGGCCAGCTTGTCTTTATTTACTTCGGTCAGACGGGTCAGACGATCGCCATCTTTGCCGATAGTGTAGAGATCGCCGGGCTCAACCAAACTGCGGTGAATAAGCACCAGTTTGTCACCGGTAATACCAACGAGGCTGTTGCTGCCATCGTTATAGATGGAACGCACATCGCCAAACTGGGTGTTCACTTCGAAAACCGACACCTGACCCACGTCCTGCGCGGTTACATACAGGGTGCGATTATCATCGGCAAACTGAATGGAAGATGGGCTTCTGTCCCACAGAGGGGCCACTTCTTTTTCCTGACCGGTTTTCAGATCACGCAGCATGATGGCGTAGCGATCGGCTTCAAAACCGGGACGCTTCATGGCGAGATAAGCCATGTAGGCACCGTCACTGCTGAACACAGGCTGGGCATCCCAGGCGATGTTGCTCTCGGTCAGGTTTTCAGGCTTGCCACCCTTCACGCTCACTTTCCACAAGTCGTAGTTGGTGGTCCAGGCCTGATCTTTGGAAGGCGCCTTGGCGCTGTATACCAGATGCTGGCTGTCAGCGGTGAAGGCGACTTCTTCCATGCCGGAAAATGGCTTGGGCGGCACTTCTGTATCCAGGCCCTGGGTCACATTCACCGGCGTACCCAGTGTATTGCCATTGATATCGGCCACGAACAGGTGATTGCGGGCATGGTCATGCCAGGTATCCCAGTGACGCACCATCAGCTGGCTGTACTCGCGGCCATTACTCTTGCGCTTGGCTTCGGCGTCAAACTTGTCTTTTGAACACTCCAGGGTGTCACACTCAGGGAACACCCTTAAGGTCATGGCCAGCTTATTGCCGTCTGGCGACAGCTTGATGCCATTAATATCCAGTGGCAAATCAGATACTTTTACCGCTTCGCCGCCGTTTAACGGCAGACGGTAAAGCTGACTGGTGCCATCGCGGCTTGCCAGAAACAGGATTGACTTGCCATCGGCGGCAAATACCACGTCATGCTCAGTGCCCTTGGCGCTGGTCAGCTGCAGTGGTGCCGCTTTGGGGTTGGTCAAATCCAGCAGGAACAGGTTGGACTCGCTGCTGCCATCTTCATTGATTTCTTTGAGGCCATACACCAGTTTGCTGCCATCGGGTGACAGGGTTTCTGAATGCATTTTATTGAGTTTCACCAGATGCTGAACCGAAAACGGCTCGGCGCCCGAGGCGAACGCGGCACCGGATACACCGGCCAGTGCCAGCGACAGGGCGATAGCGCTTAATTTCTTCATGGATGTTGTCCGCAATACTGTTTGTTATTGTTAGTGGCCATGGGCCAGATATGCCATCCCGGCAAAAAACACACCTTAATCCAAAGACAAGGGCCCGGACAAGTGTGTCTGGGCCCTTTTCAATTATGGATTTGTATCAAAATCCAACGCTATTACGCCTTGGCGTTCTGGATGTTCACTTTCCAGATGGCCGGGCCTGTCTCGTGGGCGTTTACACCCTGAGTGTCCACCGCCACGGTCACAGGCATATCCTGCACATCGAACTCATAGATGGCTTCCATACCCAGATCTTCAAAGGCAACCACACGTGCGTGTTTGATGGCTTTGGATACCAGATACGCGGCGCCGCCAACGGCCATCAGGTAAACCGCCTTGTGCTGCTTGATAGACTCGACGGTGGCAGGACCACGCTCGGCCTT
This sequence comes from Shewanella sp. FJAT-52076, assembly GCF_019457455.1. NCBI lineage: Bacteria > Pseudomonadati > Pseudomonadota > Gammaproteobacteria > Alteromonadales > Shewanellaceae > Shewanella > Shewanella sp. FJAT-52076. The sequence continues at coordinate 2,029,204 of NZ_CP080415.1, read as the reverse complement.
ACCAATCATGCCCATCAGGCCGGTCTTATCCAGCATCAGATCGGTAAACTTATCCATGCGGGTGGCTGTGGTTGGGCCGGCAGGACCCACGACTTCGTCACCAACCGGATCAACCGGGCCCACGTAGTAGATAAACTTGCCGGTGAAATCCACGCCTTCCGGCAGACCTTCACCCGACTCAATCAGGGTTTGGATGCGCTTGTGGGCCGCGTCACGGCCGGTGAGCATCTTACCGGACAGCAGCAGGGTGTCGCCGCTCTTCCAGGTTTCGATGTCGGCCTGAGTTACTGTGTCCAAATTCACGCGGCGCACGCTCTCGCCCACTTCCCAGGTGATTTCAGGCCAGTCACTGAGGCTTGGCGGCGCCAGATCGGCAGGACCTGTGCCATCCAGGTGGAAGTGCACGTGACGGGTCGCGGCGCAGTTGGGGATCATCACCACAGGCTTGGAGGCAGCGTGGGTTGGCGCAGATTTGATTTTTACATCCAGCACTGTGGTCAAACCGCCGAGGCCCTGGGCACCAATACCCAGACCGTTGGCGCGCTCGAAAATATCCAGACGCAGTTTTTCTTCTGCGGTTTCGGCGCCTTTGGCCATCAGCTCATGGATATCGATGCTTTCCATCAGGGCTTCTTTGGCCATCACAGCGGCTTTCTCGGCGGTGCCGCCGATACCTATGCCCAGCATGCCGGGAGGACACCAGCCAGCGCCCATGGTTGGCAGGGTCTTTTCAACCCAGGCGGCGATATCGTCGGATGGGTTAAGCATCACCATCTTTGATTTGTTCTCGCTGCCGCCGCCCTTGGCGGCAATGGCCACTTCCACATGGTTACCTGGCACCATGTCGATATGCACCACCGAAGGCGTGTTGTCTTTGGTATTTTTACGGCCACCGGCAGGGTCGGCCACGATGGATGCGCGCAGTGGGTTATCCGGGTTGGTGTAAGCGCGGCGAACGCCTTCATCCACCATCTGCTGCACTGTCATGTCGGTTTTATCCCACTGTACACCCATGCCCACTTTCACAAAGCAGGTCACGATGCCGGTGTCCTGGCACAGAGGACGCTTGCCCTCAGCCGACATGCGGGAGTTAATCAGAATTTGAGCGATGGCGTCTTTGGCGGCGGCGCTCTGTTCGCGCTCGTAGGCCTCAGCCATGGCATCGATAAAATCTTTAGGGTGGTAGTAGGAGATGTATTGCAGTGCATCCGCAACACTTTCAATAAAATCGGCCTGCTTGATCACGACCGGCGAGTGATTCTCTGACACGTTATGCTCCGACTCTCTCAGCTTTGTTGACAGCTCTATTTATAGGGAAGACCACAGACCCTGTGGGACCAGGCCTTTTGTTTTGGTTAATCCTTTTTCGGCCAATATGATACTCTGTTGCAAATCTTTGGGCTACATCACAAGTTGAATAAGGTTAATCGATGTTTCCACCCCTGCCCACTCGTATAAATCATGCACAGCTCGCCATTAAAACCCTCGATTGGACCGCATCCAGCAACGACGTTTTTGCCCCATTGTCCAATCTACCCTGGTCCATGCTGCTTGACTCGGCCGATGCGCCGCACATGGACGCCCACTGTGATATTTTGGTGGCAGCCCCTGTTGCTACGTTGAAAGTGTACGAGAGCCACTCCGAACTCACCTATGGGGGCAATACACAGAGACTCGACACCTCTGAGTGCCCTTTTTCGCAGCTGCAGGCGGTGCAGCATGCGCTTTTCAGCGTTCAAAAAAATGCATCGCTACCTTTTGTCGGTGGTGCATTAGGCAGTTTTAGCTACGATTTAGGCAGGCGTATTGAGCGGCTACCTAACACGGCTCAGGACGACATCAAACTGCCATTGGCCTGTGTTGGCTTTTATGACTGGGCGCTTATTCGAAGCTATCAATCCAATTCATGGCAACTGGTGCATTATCTGGGGGAGGACGCATTAAACGACACACTGGCATGGCTTGAACAGCGGCTTCTCTCTGCCCAAACCGTGGTAGAGTCCAACGCCAGTTTCTCGCTGCTAACCAAGTTTACCCCCCAAATCACCCGTGACCAATATCAGCAGAAATTCAATCGGGTGCAGTCGTATTTAACGAGTGGTGACTGCTACCAGATAAACCTGACCCAAAGGTTCAGCGCCGATTATCAGGGCAGCGAGTGGCAGGCCTACCTTAAGTTGCGCTCGTCCAATGGGGCGCCCTTCTCTGCCTTTATACGGCTTGAAGAAGGTGCCATTTTGTCCATTTCGCCGGAGCGGTTTATCAAACTCGACGGCAGACAGGTGGAAACCAAGCCTATCAAGGGCACCTTGCCACGACTGGCCGACCCAGATGCTGATAAAGCCAATGCCATCGCGCTGAAAGCCTCGCCCAAAGACAGGGCCGAAAACCTGATGATTGTGGATTTGCTGCGAAACGATATCGGCCGGGTAGCAAGCCCGGGCAGCGTGCGGGTGCCCAAGCTCTTTGATGTGGAAAGTTTCCCGGCGGTGCACCACCTGGTCAGCACAGTGACCGCTGAGCTTGCCACAAACAAAGATGCCTTTGATTTATTGAGAGCAGCCTTCCCCGGCGGCTCTATTACAGGCGCCCCCAAAATCCGCGCCATGGAAATTATTGAAGAGCTTGAGCCATCCCGGCGCAGCATTTACTGTGGCTCCATCGGTTATATCAGCCAGCACGGTAATATGGACACCAGCATTACCATTCGCACCCTGGCGGCTGTCGATGGCAAACTTCACTGCTGGGCCGGTGGCGGCGTGGTGGCCGACTCGAATGTCGACAGTGAGTATCAGGAAACCTTCGACAAGGTCAGTCGTATTTTGCCGATACTGGAACAGGAATAATTGTTTATGCGTTTTACAGGTGCGGACACCATGACTGTTGACGAACTGAGGTTGCACTTTTCGTTGCAGCCACTTCGTCATGCCATAGTGTCGGCCCCCCTGAAAAACAGAGTAAGGGAAGCGGCCGTGCTGATGGCGCTTGAGGAGTTGAACGGTGAGCTTCAGCTCATACTCACCACCCGCCCCACCCACCTTAAGGCCCACCCCGGCCAGGTGAGTTTTCCCGGTGGCAAGGTCGAGTCGAGCGATCTTAGCCCAACCCACACCGCGTTCAGGGAAGCCGAAGAAGAAATCGGCCTGCGAAGTGAGAATTTAGAGCTCCTGGGCCAGTTTCCCACCCACAGAACCTTCACCGGCTTTGAAATCACCCCTGTGCTGGCACTGGTGAAAAATCCATTTGAGACAAGAATCGACCCCGGTGAGGTGGCTGAGTGTTTTCGGGTGCCTCTGCACTTTTTTATGCAGGACAAACACAGGCATATCCGGCAATTCCAACGCCAGGGACATAGTTATCATGTGGTATTTATTCCATGGGAAGGACGCCTAATCTGGGGCGCCACTGCAGCCATGATAGATTTGCTGTGCCGCCACCTTAAGGATGGCGGCGCTATCTAGCATCGTTATCGTGTAATTAGGTGGAAGACGGAGATTGGCGTAAATCAGCTTGATAGCGTAATTAATCAGTGCCGGGCATGAAAAAGCCCTACACCCAAAAGCTCATATAGAGGCCGGCGGCCAGCGAAGAGAGCAATAACAAGGGAATGTTAAACCAGTACCCCATACGGCTGTGCTGCGCCACATAGACGTTAAACAACAGACTCACCAGACTCACACCGCACACTATCCAGATGACCTGCTCCAATCGCAGGGTGAGTGAAGGCTCCCAGAATAACCTTACGGTTGCACCTTTTGACAGGAAATAACCCACCGCTCGATCGGGCCTCGCTTCGTGAAACAGCATCAAAGCCCATATCGCCAGCGCCCATCCCAAAATGGACAAACCTGCCAGCAGTAACTGGAAAATACGCAGTTTACTCATGGCTCACCTCCATTTGTGCAACCCGGCTCCACAAGATTGTGAATATATTCCGCAGCATACCTTTTTCAGCTTGAGAAAAGCCACCGGAAAGGTAATATAAACCTCCTTTTTGATTTTATATTACATGTTTCGTTGGAGATAAGCGCAGCAATGAGCATTGCATCTATCGCATCCGTATTTAAGGGTGATTTCGCCCCCGGTACCGAGATCACGGTACGCGGTTGGGTTCGTACCCGTCGGGATTCCAAGGCAGGGATCTCCTTCCTCGCCGTCTATGACGGCTCCTGTTTCGATGCCATTCAGGGCGTAGTGCCCAATGCTCTGTCTAATTACAATGACGAAGTGCTGAAGCTGACCGCTGGCTGCTCTGTGGAAATGACCGGTAATCTGGTGGAATCTCCTGGCACAGGTCAGGCGTTCGAACTGCAGGCGACTGCAGTGAAAGTTACCGGCTGGGTAGACGATCCGGACACTTACCCTATGGCTGCCAAGCGCCACTCTATCGAGCACCTGCGCGAAGTGGCTCACCTGCGTCCCCGTACCAACATCATTGGTGCCGTGGCCCGTGTACGTAACTGTCTGTCTCAGGCTATCCACCGTTTCTACCACGAGAACGGCTTTATTTGGGTTTCTACCCCCATCATCACCGCCTCTGACTGTGAAGGCGCCGGTGAAATGTTCCGCGTCTCCACTCTGGATATGGAAAACCTGCCACGTACCGACGCTGGCAAGGTAGATTACGACCAGGACTTTTTCGGCAAAGAAGCCTTCCTGACCGTATCGGGTCAGCTGAACGGCGAAACCTACGCCTGTGCCCTGTCTAAAATCTACACCTTCGGCCCCACATTCCGCGCCGAAAACTCCAACACCAGCCGTCACCTGGCGGAATTCTGGATGGTTGAGCCGGAAGTGGCCTTTGCCGATCTGAACGATATCGCCGGTCTGGCGGAATCCATGCTCAAGTACTGCTTCAACGCCGTACTCGAAGAGCGTATGGATGACATGAAGTTCTTCGCCGAGCGTGTAGACAGCAGTGTTATCGATCGTCTGCAAAACTTTGTGAGCAGCGACTTTGCCCAGGTCGATTACACCGACGCCGTTGAGATTCTGCAAAACTGTGGCAAGACCTTCGAATACCCTGTTGAGTGGGGTATCGATCTGCAGTCTGAACACGAGCGTTATCTGGCCGAAGAGCACTTCAAAGCCCCTGTGGTAGTGAAGAACTATCCGAAAGATATCAAAGCCTTCTACATGCGCCTCAACGAAGACGGCAAGACTGTAGCGGCCATGGACGTACTGGCGCCCGGCATCGGTGAAATCATCGGTGGCTCCCAGCGTGAAGAGCGTCTGGACGTACTGGATGCCCGTCTCGAAGAAATGAACCTGTCAAAAGAAGACTACTGGTGGTACCGCGACCTGCGCCGTTATGGCACAGTGCCACACGCCGGTTTCGGTTTGGGCTTCGAGCGTCTGGTCTCTTACGTGACCGGTGTGGGCAACATCCGCGATGTGATCCCATTCCCACGTGCACCACGCAGCGCGAACTTCTAATTGAGAGAAGCGCCAAGGTCTAATCGTGTAAAAGCTATCACGCGATAACGAAAAAGCCGCCTTATGGGCGGCTTTTCTATTTTTGATTACTTTTAGATTTCAGTGCGATTTACGCAATGCTCAGCGCTGCACCAAATGCACCAAACCTTCACCGCGAAGAAAGGCCTCTGCGCCCTCGCCCTTTAGCATGGCCATGGTCGACAGCATTCCCGCTGCAGAGGCGCTGGGGGCAAGAACTGTGACTGAGCGCGGCGCATCCGGCACCGGATAACCGGTTTTGGGTGACAGGATATGCCCAACGCGCTTACCGTCCTCCAGCACAAAGCGTTTGGTATCACCGCTGGTTGCAAGACCGCCGCCGGGAAATTCAACAAGACCCGATGCTTCCGCCTGCAACATCTCAAAGTCACTTTCAGCATGGACACCTTCAACCCCAATCCGCCAGGGATAGCGACTCGCGGCTATGTCACCGCCAAGGTTTACCAGCACAGCAACGTCAAGCCCAAGGGCCCTGACTTGCCGCTCTATCAAAACGAGCGCCCGGTCGGCGGCATATTCTTTGGCTATGCCACCAAAATCGAGACTCATACCTGCGGGTAAAAAGAGTCGCCAACTGCCTTGGTCTTTGTAAAAGCGCAGCCTGTCAAAGCCGATGTGTTCAAGGGTAGCTTGAACGTCGGCATTTGTGGGGAGCCACTTTTCATTCAGGCCAAAGCCCCACAGGCGTTGTAGTGGCGCCACAGTAATGTCAAAAAGCCCACCTGATAGCCGGTAACAGTCGGCAGCAAACTGAAGCAGCCCCGCGGTTTCGGCATCGATACTGAGGTCAACGCCAGCACTGGCATTGATGCGGCTAAGCTCACTCTCTGGCAAAAAGCGGCTGAACTTGGCTTCAATACGCCTCACTTCGGCGATGGCGAGCTTCGCAAGAGTGTTAGCCTGTGGGTCACTTGCACCGATAAACAGCAGTTCACAGTCACTCGCCATGGCGCTGAAGCGTATCCGCCCTGCACTCAGCTTGGTGCCTGTCATCGGACTTAATTCCACGAGTAGTTGACCTGCAACATGGCGGCATTAAGCTCTGGGTAGAGCTCCAGCCCCTTAAGGCCGTCGAGACTGGAGGCCTCCCCCCGGGGTTGCTGACAGTAATACTCTAGCCGCAGCGCAATCTCATCGCCATCTTTAAGGCGCCAGCCGGTTTTAAGGCCTATCGTCAAAGTGTCCATATCACCGATGCGGTAATCGGCGCTGATATGCTCAGCGACGGGCTCGCCACTGAGCAAATAGGGGGTGAAAAAATCCACGCCGTACTGCCGATACGCCCGCAGATGGAACTGGAGATAGGGCCCAGTCCTGGTGCTGAAATAATGGCGATAGCGGCCTTCCAGGGTATGGGAGCCAAGGCCCCAATCATCAATGGTAAAGCGGTAGGAGTACTCAGCCACACCACGCTTGAATGCCGTCTTTCCGAGCACAAATGCGCTTTGCTTTAATCGGCTGTCAGGCCGGGATTCATAGAGGTAATGGCTGGCAGTGCCGCTGGTATCCAACACAGACACCAGCTTATAGGGGTCATTCAAATAGCCGCTGGAATAGCCAAGGCCGTAGTTGAGCTGTACCAGGGTGGATTTGCTGAGGATTTGGGTCACGCCCAACATCAGCTCGCCTATACGTTTATCACCGACACCGCGCTCACGGCTTGAATCAAATGCCTGCCAGAAAGCCTCTTCGTTGGCAAAGTCTTTACGGATGGCCATGGTGCTTAAGGGTACGGGTCTGCCACCCACGGCATCAATCAAATCGTAACCCAGGGCGCCGGATAAACTTAAGGTAGTGTTGTCTTTAAAAAAGCCCCACTCTATGCCGCCATTCACCCCGAGAGAGAGATAATCAAACTCTTTTGAACCATAAACACCGGCGTTGACCCTGGTGTCGGTATCCAGCGTTTTCTGCCAGCCACCGGTCAGCGACAGCCGGGTATCCTGAAAGGTGTCATCCAGCGGGGTTTCGCCTGCTGCAACCTGATATTCGCCCTTGCCTGAAGGGCGGGTAAAGGTCTGAGCGCGCTCCTGCGCTGCAGCACCTGAGGCCGATGCACCGGACAGGCTGTCGAGTACAATTTTAGTGTTAATGGATTCGCTGTCGGATAAGGCTTTTACGCCAGACAGCACACCTTCGATGGCCTGCACCCGTGAATCTTCACGGTACCACAAGAGCGCTGCATCGATTTCCCAGCCGTCGATTAACCGGGTAAGCAGGCTGTCATTTTCGCTTTGCGGCAGCTGTTTTACCGTATCAGCCGCGTCAACCGCCGGTGTTTCGGTCGCTGCCGCATCAAAGCCTATCATGGCAAGGCTTGAGAGGCAGACGGCGGCCGCAATGCCGGGTTGACGAAGGCGCGTCTGTCCCGTTGGCTCAGTCACTGAGCCATCAACTGGCGACGCCGACATTAATTGCATCCGCAGCCGCCTCCGCCAAAGCTTCTGCCACCACTGGCACCTTCTTTACTGAAATACACATGGTCATCCAAAGACAAATCCAGTGCCTCGGCGCCCAGCTGCATATCCTCGCGGGCAAATTCGCCCTTCTCCCAGGGCTGCAGTGTGGTGCAGCCGCCAAGTACCATTAAAGGAAGCATCAAAGGCAGCGCAGCCGCGAAAGAGATTCTTGTTTTGAACTTCATTTTGGCTGCTCCAGTAAGGTCACGAGTTCGGCTTCATATTCAACCGACTTCTCGGTGAAAAAGCCCACGTGGGTCGAGACGAGTTTACCCGACCGGTCAAAGACAAAACTTGAAGGCATCCCCAGTAAGTCAAACTGTCTGGCGACCTCGCCTTGGCTGTCATAGCCGATGATGAACTGAGGCTTAAGGTCATCCAGAAATGGGTTGGCATCCCCACTGTCGGTGTCCAGATTGATGGCTATCACGGCGAGCCCCTTATCCTGGTAGCGACTGTGCATCTCATTCATCCAGGGGAAAGACTTGCGGCATGGCCCGCACCAGGACGCCCAAAAATCCACGTACACGACCTTGCCGCGATAATCACTCAGGCTAAATGCCTTGCCACTCCCATCCACAATGCTGTGATCAAGAGTTGGCGTGGCATAGCTGCTAAACGGCAGGCCAAGAAACAAAACAGCGGCGCAGAGAAATGGACTCAGCTTGGTTGGCAATCGGATTGAAAACTTTACAAAGTTCATAAACGGCTCGGATGTAGACGGCTGTGGGTAGGTAATTGTGTTTTCATTAGCTTAAGGATTTCGTGAGCATCCGGGAAGTCCCAGATGCTCACGAAATCCCGAGACATGGCGCGGCAAAATTCGGCCAAAGTGGGACATTTTGTCTCACCGAAAAATCAAAAGCATGACACACCTCATGTTACCAAGATGTCAAAGCCATGTGTAAGCACACGTTACGTAAAAGCTTGACGTGTATCAATATGATGACCAAGCCCCCTTCCTACACTTTTCCTGAAATGTCGTGCATGCCAAAAGCATGTTTACAACTTAAAAACAAAAAAAGGTCGTCACCATGGATACACATGCAGCCCTCTACGAGCAAGGAAAGCAGCGACTTGAAACGCTGCGCTCCCTGCCAAGGCGCCATGACGAGACCATCTTTGACAAGATGGCTCAACATGGCATTACCCGTCGTGATTTTATGAAGTGGAGCGCCTCGGTTACCGCCATGCTGGCGCTGCCGTTGCCCTTCTCTAAATTGGTGGCAGAAGCGGCCGAACTGGCTGACCGCGTGCCACTGATTTGGTTGCACATGGCCGAATGTACCGGCTGCTCAGAGTCGCTGGTACGGGCCGACACGCCAAATCTCGACTCCCTTATCTTCGACCATATCAGCCTCGAATACCACGAGACTCTGATGGCCGCTGCCGGTTGGCAAGCGGAGGAAAACCTCGAACACGCCCTGGAAACTTATAAAGGCAACTACCTGCTTGCAGTGGAAGGTGCCGTACCCACCGCCAATAACGGTGCGTTCCTGACCGTGGGTTGTAAAGGTCACACTGGCCTTGAAATCATCAAGCATGCGGCCGAAGGCGCGGCAGCCATTGTATCTGTGGGCACCTGCGCCTCCTTCGGTGGTGTTCAGGCCGCTTACCCCAACCCCACCGGGGCCAAAGGGGTACACGAAGTGGTCAGCAAGCCTGTGATTAACCTGGGCGGCTGCCCACCGAGTGAGAAAAATATCGTTGGCACCCTGATGTATTTCATCATGTTTGGCAAACTGCCTGCGCTGGATATGTTCAATCGTCCCAAATGGGCCTATGGCGCCCGGGTACACGATAACTGTGAACGTCGCGGCCGCTTCGATGCCGGTGAGTTTGTTGAAGAGTTTGGCGATCATGGCGCCAAAGAAGGCTACTGCCTCTACAAAGTCGGCTGTAAAGGCCCTTACACCTACAACAACTGCCCCACAGAACGCTTCAATCATCATACCAGCTGGCCGGTGCTCGCGGGCCACGGCTGTATGGGCTGCTCTGAGCCAAACTTCTGGGACGACATGGCCGACTTTGAGAAGCCACTTGGCCGGCAACTGCTGCATGGGCTTGATGCCACGGCCGACACCATAGGCGCCGTTATTCTCGGTGCCACCGTTGTCGGTATCGGCGCCCATGCCGTTGCCAGTGTATTTGCGCAAGCCAAAGAGGACTAAATCATGAGCCAACGTGTTGTTATCGATCCCATCACCCGCATCGAGGGCCATTTGCGCGTCGAGGTCGAGGTAGATGAGAACAATGTGATTCAGAACGCCTGGTCCTCTTCCACCCTGTGGCGCGGCATTGAGGTTATCCTCAAGGGCCGTACGCCCATGGACGTGGGCCTGATTGTGCAGCGTATTTGCGGTGTGTGTACCTATTCCCACTACCGCTGTGGTACTGAAGCGGTGGAAAACGCCCTCGGGGTAAAAATTCCACTTAACGCCAAGTACCTGCGTTCACTGATGCAAACTTCGCTCTATATGCACGACCATATAGTGCACTTCTATCACCTCCATGGTCTCGATTGGGTGGATGTCGTGTCTGCACTCAGTGCCGACCCAGCCAAGGCCGCTCAGGTGGCGCTCAAGTATACCGACAAGCCTATCGCGGCCGGAGAAGGTGAACTTCGCGCTGTTCAAGAGCGGGTAAAAGGCTTTGTGGAAAAAGGTCAGCTCGGCCCCTTTGCCAATGCCTACTGGGGCAATGGCACTTATAAGTTTACCCCCGAGCAAAACCTGATTGCCCTGTCCCATTACCTCAAAGCGCTGGAAGTGCAGCGTGTGGCTGCCGAAATGCTGGCCATCTTTGGTGGTAAGCAACCTCACCCTCAATCTCTGGTGGTGGGCGGTGTGACCTCGGTACGTGACATGTTAAGCCCAGCCCGTCTGCAGGAATGGAAACAGAAACACGCCTATGTAACCGACTTTATCAAACGTGCCTATCAGGCCGATATTGTTATGGCTGCTGAAGCCTTCGGTACTGAGCCTTCAGTGCTTGGCGGCGTGAACGTGAAAAACTTCCTGGCCACAGACGACTTTGTACTGGCCGATGGCGAGTACATGTTCAACGGCGGCGTGATCATGAACGGCGATCTGGCCGGTGTCAGCGACATCAATCCAGATTTGATTGCCGAAGACGTGACCCATGCCTGGTACAGTGCCGACAACGCCCAGCACCCCTATGATGGCACCACAGTGCCTAACTATACGGGCTTTGTTGAGCGCGACACTGTGTACGGCAAACTGCCTACCCTCGATGGTGACGGCAAGTACTCCTGGGTGAAATCGCCACGCTATAACGGTGAGCCTGTGGAAGTGGGCCCGCTCTCCAGCCTGCTGGTCAGTTACGCCCGTGGCAATAAGGTAGTCGTGGATGCCGTTAATGCTCTGCTCGCCCGCACCGGTCTGCCGGTGGAGGCGCTCTTTACCACCCTGGGCCGCACCGCTGCACGTATGTTGCAAACCGTGATAGTGGCCGACGAAGGTCTGCGTACCTTCGATGCCCTGTTGACCAACATTCAGTCAGATGAAGCCACCTATGTGAAGCCTGAAATCGATGCCAACAAAGAGTACGTTGGTCACGCCATGATTGAAGCGCCTCGCGGTATGCTGAGTCACTGGATCCGTATCAAGGGCGGTAAAGTCGAAAACTATCAGGCTGTGGTGCCCACCACCTGGAACGCGGGTCCGAAGGATGCCAACGGCAAGATTGGTCCTTACGAGGCTTCTCTGATTGGGTTAAAGCTTGAGGATCCTACCAAACCGCTGGAGGTCATCCGTATCATCCACTCCTTCGACCCCTGCATGGCTTGCTCGGTACACGTAATGGACTTCAAGGGCGCGAGCCTGTCTGAGTTCAAGGTGTCACCAAACGGGCTCTAAGGAGGCAGTATGAACACCCAAGTTAATACGCCGCCTGCGGGCGGCAAGCATGACGCAAAGCACGAGGTGCATACCGGAGAGTACCAGCGGGAGTTTATCTTCACTGCCGCTATCCGACTCTTCCACTGGCTGAGGGCACTGGCGATTCTGGTCCTGGTTATTACAGGTTTCTATCTCGCCTGGCCATTTTTGGTCGCGCCCGACTCCAGCGATGTGTTGGTTCAGGGCTGGGTGCGGTTCGGTCATCTGGTGTTCGGCTTTATGCTGTGCGCCGTGACGCTCGCCCGTGCGTATCTGTTCTTTTTCAGTAAGCACGATATCGAGCGGCGATCCATCCGCGACGTCCTCAGCATCAACAGCTGGATTACCCAACTTAAGTCCTACCTCTGGATGGGTAAGCTGAACAAAGCAGGTGTGTATGGGCCACTGCAATTTGTGACCTACTTTGCGATTTCGGTGATTGCCGGCGCAATCTGTGTCACAGGGCTGATACTGTATGCCAATGTTTATCATGAAGGCATGGGTGGCATGCTCTGGGGCATGGTGAGCACCCTGACCGCCTGGATGGGTGGCCTTGCCGAAGTGCGGCTGTGGCATCATTACTTTACCTGGGTATTTATTGTATTCGTGGTAATCCACGTTTACATGGCTGTGTGGACTGGCATTCGCTTTAAGCACAACTCGGTAGACTCCATCGTCTCCGGATATGACTACCACAAGCATTAATCCGCGTAATGATGACAGTGCGCCATACCACAAGGGAAACCGGTGGTATGGCGCTACTTACACCCCGCAGGCATTGCTATCCCGACTATTACCCGGCGCCTTGGTAACGATTTCGGCGCTGCCCTCGTTGCGAGGCAATTGGAGGACAAAGGATGAAAGTCCTGCTACTCGGCATTGGCAATATACTCTTCGCCGACGAAGGCGTAGGCGTACACTTTGTCAATTATATATCTGAAAATTATCGTTTTACCCATCCGCTACACTCCCTTGATATTCTCGATGGTGGCACTCTGGCCCAGGGCCTGACTCCCATCATTGCCAAATACGACCATCTGATTGTGTGTGATACGGTCAACGCCCCCGGGGTACTGCCCGGCGAAGTGTATTTCTTTGATTTTGATGCAGCGCCCGCTGAAATTGACTGGCAAGGCAGCGCCCACGAAGTCGAAATGCTGCAAACCCTCACCATGATGGAGATGCTGGGTGACAGGCCAAAAACCTTTGTGCTGGGTGTCACCCCTACCGTGCTGGAGCCCATGCACCTGGGGCTTACTGAGGCACTTGGCAGCGCCATTCCTGTGATGGAGCAGGCGCTGTTAAACCACCTGAAGCAATTGGGGTTTCAGTCTGACCGTATTGCCGATAAACCCATTACCAGTTTTTACCAGGACGGGATCACCCGCGAGGTACCAGTGGATGAAAACCATTAGTTTTGAATTTGTCACATCCCGGGCCGTGCCCTTCTATCATCAAACTCTGGTTGCTCTGGTAAACCAGGGGGCGCCCCATGTTGAGCTTCGCGCACAGATCAGGGAGCCAGAGTCAACGCCCGGCCAAGGTGAGGCTGACCACTGGTGTTATCAGTTGTTGGCAAGCGGCCAGCAGTCCCACCTCGAAGCCTTTGCCGATGAACTTGCCGCCAAGTTTCCCCTGTCATGCTTTTTGCTGGACGCAAAGGTGAAGGCCTTAACACAAGAAGACATTGACTCGCTGTCTGAGTCCGATTCAGTGGGGAATGAAGCGCGATGTGACGACGCTGACTACGAATACAGTCTGCCATTTTGTGGCCACTGTTTTCCAAGACTCGGCGACAACCAAAGCCCGGAGTTTGGCTTGGTTACATTAAGCTGTCCCCATTGCCACGGAGAGCAGCAACTGCCAGCGGGCGCACCAACACTGGATGAACTCAAACAGCTTGCCGCCAGCCTGATAGCCGATGGCAGCCTGGCCCTTGATGGCAAAACCTATCAGCTGTCGGGCTATACCGCCGCCAGCAGTTTGTTATTCACCAATCCCAATACCCTGAGCAGCCATTTGGCGGTTTCCGATGCCGACGTTCTGGCACTGTCCAGCATCGAAAAGCCCCGATTACGGCTACTGCCCACCAGTGAGCATCCACGCCTTAAAGCCCCAAGTTACAGAGTCAGGTTTGCACAGAGTCGAGTGGAACTGCTGCTGTGTGAGCTTTTGCGGGTTAAAGGCATAGAGTGGCTCTATGTGAATAAAGACAATGCCACGGATATCTGCGCCGTGGATGGGCGCTGGCAGGTTATCAGCGAGTCTGGGGCTCGAACCCTGCGACTGTCCAACCCGCCGCTGCACCATCCGCCGTTGCACAATCAGGCCAGCGCTGCCGGTTATCAGGCCCATACCCATAAGGGCACAATTCGCCTGACTCCCACGGGTTTTGCCAGTGTGAAGTCACCTGCTCTACTCGCCTTGCGAGGTCAGCTGCAAGCCACTGACAAGCGCCTCGCCCATCACGCCAGTTTGTATCTGGGGGGGAAAGGCGCACTGGAAATTGCCACTGTTGACGGTAACGGAAAAGAGGAAATCTTCTTTACCCAAACGCCGCTGCCGGAAAATGGCTACGAGATTTACCGCCTGCTCATGGAAAGCCCACAGCGCCAGGTGCTGGAAAAATTCAAGAGCCTCTTTCCCCAGGAATGCCTGTGCATGCTTGACCTTATCCTGTCCCCCACCGCCGAGCGCGGTAACTTGCAGGGGATCTGGGCATTGGGCGCCTGCATACTGGGTCTGGGGCTCAATAAAGAAAAGCCCTCGGTGGAATACCTTGCCGATGCCCTGGTGGCCGAAGCACAAAAGTTTCGTGGTCAAAGCGCGCCCCGCATCGATTATCCGCTGATCCGGGGTGAGGCCGTTCGCTCCTTCAATTGGTGCAAAACCCTTGGAACCCTGATGAGCTTCCGCCTCGCAGGTGATACCGATGCGCCCAAGCTGGCGTTTGCCATGATGGACTCCCTTGCCGACTATCTGGCCAATTGGATTGAACATCTGGACTTGAATGTGGGGGTAAAGCAGGTTTATCTCAGTGGCAGTGAGCTTGCCAATCCTGTGCTTGCCAAACGTATCTGGTTAAGGCTTGGGAAAAACTTCCCCTTGCTTACTGCACCGGAGCTGGATTTGGATGGCAGTATTTTTGCCCTTGGCAGCCTCTATACTGAAACCCCAAGGCGCTTTGGCGCCCTTGGCCGGGAAGCGCATTCGGTTAAAGACTGACATAGAAAAACAAGGCAATACAGTAACCCATGAGTGTAAAGATAAGCCTTCACATCACAGGTATAGTTCAGGGGGTTGGTTTTCGGCCCCACGTGTTTCGCCTGGCCCATGAGCTCGGGCTTGGCGGCAGTATCCGCAACGATGCTGAAGGCGTCTTTATCCGATTGACTGGCCCGCAGTACAAGGTCGATGACTTTATTGAAACGCTGCGAAGTGACCCGCCGCCACTGGCGCGGATAGACGGTTTCACCCTGATAGCCGATGACGGCCCTGACCTTGACGAAACCCGCTTTGTCATTGAAGAAAGCCAGGCAGGCGGTGAAGCTCAGGTCGTTGTATCCCCGGATAAAAGCATGTGTCCGGACTGCCTGGCGGATATCCGCAACCCCAACGACAGGCACTATCGCTATCCCTTTACCAACTGCACCAACTGCGGCCCCCGCTACACCCTGATAAAAGCCTTGCCCTACGACAGAAAGCATACCTCCATGGCGCACTTTGCCATGTGCCCGGAGTGCGAGGCCGAATATAAAAACCCGCTGGACAGGCGCTACCACGCCCAGCCGGTCAGTTGCCCAAATTGCGGGCCACAACTCAGCCTCACCGGGCCGGACGGCAGCCTTATCAGCAGCAATGCTGAATTCTGTCTGGATGAGTGCGCGCGATTGTTAAAACAGGGCGCCATCTTCGCCATCAAGGGTCTTGGCGGCTTTCATCTGGTGTGTGATGCCACCAACGAGGAGGCCGTGAGCAGCCTGCGGGCACGTAAGGTGCGTCCGGCAAAGCCCCTCGCCGTGATGGTCAAAGACCTTGCCGCGGCCAAACACCTTGCCGATGGCGCAGAAGAAGAATGGCAATTGCTGTGCTCCCGGGAACGCCCCATCGTCATCTTAAAAAAAACCTCAGCCCGGCCCGGCAGCTCCCAAGCTCCTGTTCCGTGCAGTGAGCTTGCCGCTTCCGTGGCGCCCGGCATCGACCGCATAGGGCTTTTTTTACCCTACACGCCGCTGCATGCCTTGCTGCTGGACAGCGTTGACCGCCCGCTGGTTGCCACCAGCGCCAACCGCAGTGGTGAGCCCATCATCATAGATGCTGCGGATATTCACCAAAAACTCGCAGGCGTAGTGGACTATATTCTCAACCACGATCGCCCCATAGTATCCGGCTGTGACGACAGCGTGGTCCAATGGTGTGCCGGACAGCTGCAGGTTATCCGTCTCGCCAGGGGATATGCGCCGCTGGCAATGCTCAGCCCCAAACCCAGCCAATCCCATCTGATGGCCGTTGGGCCTCAGCAAAAAAACACCCTGGGCTTTGGCCTTGGCCATAACCTCTTTTTAAGCCCCCATATAGGCGATCTCTTCAGTATTGAGGCCGAAGATTACTTTATTCGAACTCTGGAGAGTTTTAAGCGCCTCTATCAGGTAGATCCCGGCTGCGTGGTAGCTGATCATCACCCGGATTATGCCCCAAGTCGTTTTGCCCGACGTTATGCACAAAACAGTGAACGCAGCATTGAACTCCTCACAGTTCAGCACCACTTTGCCCACATATTGTCGGTCATGGCGGCCAACTCCCGCAGCGAGCCTGTGCTGGGATTCAGCTTTGATGGCACCGGCCTCGGTGATGATATGAGCCTGTGGGGCGGCGAAGTGCTGCTGTGCAGCGCAACCCATTTCGAGCGCCTCGGTGGACTCAGGCCCTTTGCCCTGCCCGGCGGCGACAAAGCCAGCAGCGAACCCTGGCGGGTGCTCTTGAGTCTGCTCTTAGGTCGTCTGCCTGTGTCACAGCTTCAGGGACTGCCTTGCTTTGCCCATTTGAGTCAGCCCATGCTGAACAATCACCTCAAAGTCATCAATCGTCCCGGCACCTTGCAGAGCTCATCCATGGGACGCCTCTTTGATGCGGCGGCAGCCTTGCTGGGTATTTGTCAACGAGTCGAGTTTGAAGGCCAGGCTGGCATGTTACTGGAAGCCTTTGCAGCCCGGGCAACCGGCCCCATCCCCACCCTGGTGCTGGAAGAAAAAGGCGGCCAATGGGACGGCGCAGCGCTGCTGGTGTCCATGTTGGAGCAAATGGACACACTCGATACCTCACCTGAATGCCTGGCTAAGGCCTTTATCAATGCCATCGCCGATGCCATCGCCGAGAAAGCCCGTCATTATCCCAATCTACCCGTGGCACTGAGTGGCGGCGTATTCCAAAGCCGTACTCTCGCCAATGCCACTGCCAAGAAGCTTTCACAGCAAGGGCTTAAGCTTCTGCCTTGGGGTCAGGTCCCGGTAAACGATGGCGGTATCGCCCTTGGCCAACTTTGGTACGCAGTTCACAGTTTTGGCCAATAAGTGCGCCAGATTGTCCCGTCATTCCCAAATGCTGACCCATATCAAATCTTTCGTTAATCAGCTGTATCAGAATTGTGCCAAATAGCCCAAGGAGACTCCCTACATGTGCCAGGACTGTGGCTGCTCATTACCGCGATTCGGGATGCAAGACACCCATCAACACGCTCATGAACACCATGAGCTCACCACCAATCCCCAACTGAACGACGCCAAAACACTGTCGGTTATCCATAAGATTCTGGATAAGAATGATGTGGAAGCGACCCACAACCGCAGCCACTTCGAAGCCCGTCAGATAAGTGCCTATAACCTGATGAGCAGTCCCGGCAGCGGCAAAACGACCTTGCTGGAATGCTTGCATGAATATCTGGGACTCACCTACGGCGTGATTGAGGGGGATCTGGAAACCTCAAAAGATGCCGATCGCCTGCTGGCGAAAGGTATCCAGGCAGTGCAAATTCAAACCGGCAGCGCCTGCCATCTGGATGCCTTTATGGTCCATGGTGCCCTGCACCGCCTTACCCTGGATGAAGGCAGCATTGCCTTTATCGAAAACGTGGGCAATCTGGTGTGCCCTGCGAGCTATGATGTGGGAACCCATCGCAATATTGTGCTCTTATCCGTGCCGGAGGGTGACGATAAAATTGCCAAATACCCGGTGATGTTCCGCCGGGCGGATCTGGTGCTAATTACCAAGTCCGATCTCACTCCTTACTTTGATTTCAGTATGGAGAGTGCCAAAGAGAGCCTGAGGGCGCTCAATCCCCAGTGCGAAGTGATTGAATTGTCCATCAAGGATGGTCGTGGCATGGACAGGCTCGCAGCCTGGCTCAAGCAGGATCACAGCGCCCGTTATCATGCCGATGTCGGGGGAAACTGAGCTATGTGCCTTTCTGTCCCTTCTGAAGTAGTAGCCTTGCATGACGATGAGCAGGCCATTACCGTCGATACCCTGGGGGTTCGGCGAAAAGTCAGTCGCCATTTGCTCAGCGACGAAATCCAAATCGGTGACTACGTGTTGATCCACATCGGCTTTGCAATGAATAAAATTGACAAAGAAGATGCACTGGAAAGCCTTAAGCTGTATCGCGAAATCGCAGAAAAGCTGGAGGCAGAAAGCCATGCCCAATCAAGCTATCAATGAACCTGATTCATCGCTGAAGTTAAAGTCCCTTTACGAAGGCTTTCGTGATGCAGGGACCATTCGGGCACTGGCCGCCCGGATAAGCAGCGCGGCCATAAATCTCTCTGAGCCCCTGTACATCATGGAGGTGTGTGGTGGCCATACCCACACCATCATGAAGTACGGTCTGCTGGGGCTCATACCGGACAATGTGAAATTTATCCATGGTCCCGGCTGCCCCGTGTGTGTGATGCCCAAAGAACGTATCGATCAGGCCATTGCCCTGGCAAAAATGGATGACGTGATACTGCTGACGCTCGGCGACATGATTAGAGTTCCCGGCTCAAAAGGCAGCCTGGCACAGGCCAGGGCCAGTGGCGCCGATGTTCGCCCCCTGTACGATCCCCTGGATGCGCTTGCCATCGCCAGAGACAATCCCGACAAGACAGTGGTGTTTTTTGCCATTGGCTTTGAGACCTCCACTCCCATGACTGCAGTGCTGCTGCAGCAATCCGAGCGCGCCGCCCTGCCCAACCTGCTGTTTCATATCAATCATGTGCTGGTGCCGCCCGCCATCGATGCGGTGATGGCCGAGCCTGCCACCAAGGTGAATGCCTTTATCGGCCCTGCCCATGTGAGCGTGATAAGTGGCGCCAAAATCTATCGCCGGGCGGCAGAAGTGCACCATACCCCTGTGGTGGTCAGCGGTTTTGAACCCGTGGATGTGATGGAGTCCATTTTGCGATTGGTGGAGCTTAAAAATCACGCCGAATCCGTGGTTGAGGTGCAGTACAGCCGCGCAGTGTCTGAAGAAGGTAACCTGACAGCCCAGGCGCTGGTGGATGAATACTTTGAAGTGCGTGACAGCTTCCGCTGGCGTGGATTGGGGCCCATTCCTCAGTCCGCCCTGAAACTCAAAGACAAGTATGCCCACAGGGATGCCGAAATCCATTTTGGCGGTCGTTTACCCGTAGCGGAAATCGACGATCACAAGGCCTGCCAGTGTGGAGACATTCTGCGTGGTCTTGCCAACCCCATGGACTGCAAAGTCTTTGGCCGTGGCTGCACCCCCCAAACGCCCCTTGGCAGTTGCATGGTCAGCTCCGAAGGCGCCTGCAATGCCTATTACCGCTACCATGGAGTCCAGCATGTCGACTAACAGTATTCAGCTCGCCCACGGTGGCGGCGGCCTGGAAATGAATAAGCTCATTCGTAACCTGTTTTTCAAGGCCTTTGATAATTGCATCCTCAGAAATGAAGAAGATGCCGCGCTTCTGAACCTGCAGGGCCCCACCGCCTTTACCACAGACTCCTTCACCGTATCACCACTGTTTTTTGCCGGGGGTGACATAGGCAAGCTGGCCATTGCCGGTACGGTCAATGACTTGGCCATGATGGGCGCCGAGCCCCAATATTTAAGCCTTGGGGTCATCATCGAAGAAGGCTTCCCCATGGCCTCCCTCGAAACCATAGTGGCTTCCATGGCCAGCGAGCTGAAAAAGTGCGGCGCCAAAATCGTCTGCGGCGACACCAAGGTGGTTCCCAAAGGCTGTGCCGATGGACTTTTTTTAAACACCACAGGGGTGGGCCGTATTGTGAAACCGGGCTTGTCAGCCAAACACCTGGTACCCGGTGATGCGATTCTGGTGTCCGGTGACATAGGACGCCACGGCGCGGCCATCCTGATGGCCCGGGAAGGACTGGAGCTGGAATCCGGCCTTGTGAGCGACTGCGCCACCCTGTGGGGCGCGGTTGAGCAGCTTTTGGTGCATCCTTTCGATATCCACGCCATGCGCGACGCCACCCGGGGCGGTCTTTCCGCCGTACTTAATGAGTGGGCCGCGGCCTCTGATGTGATGATAGAAGTCGATGAGGCTGCCGTCCCTGTGAGCGATGAGGTGAAGGGCCTGTGTGAACTCTACGGCTTTGAGGCCACAGATCTCGCCAACGAAGGCACCTTCGTCATGGCGTTGCCAGCCGGGCAGGCTGAAGGCGCACTGGAAGTGCTCAAGCGTTTTGGCCATTGTGAGAATGCAGCCATCATAGGCCGCGTAGGTGAGAGCCCTGCCGGGCGTGTGATACTTCACACCCCATGGGGCAGTAACAGATACCTCGACCTGCCAGCCGGTGAATTACTGCCAAGGATTTGCTGATGCATGAATTTTCCATCGTCCAGGCGCTGCTCGACAGCTGCGAGCAACATGCCCGCAGCGTCGGGGCTAATGGTATCAGTCGGGTCAGCATTCGCATTGGTGCCTTGAGTGGTGTCGAGCCTGCCCTGCTGGCCACCGCTTTTGATACCTTTAAGTTGGATGGACGCTGCGCCAACGCCACTCTGGACATGGAAATTGAGCCCCTGAGGCTCGATTGCAATGAATGCGGTTATCAGGGCGAGGCCGATGGCCACAGGGTGCTGTGTCCAGAGTGTCAGAGTCCCTTCACCCGGGTAACCGGCGGTGAGGATATGTTGCTGTTGCAGCTTGAGCTCACAGACACAGCCAGTACAAATACCGACAGCCCAGAATCCAATGGCTCCGCCATCCAATAATGTGTGCGGGTAAGTGTATCTGCTTTATGGGGCGACATTCGATGCGTTTCGTCGTTCGGCCGCCCTATTTTCACTACCCCCTTACTAGGAGGCAGGGCATATCGCTGAAATACTCACATCCTTCAGCGTAATACTCTGCAGAATCAGGAAAATCAGAAGCAATTTAGGTAACGCTTTTGTATAGTATCCCGAATCAAGACGTCATTCGGGTAACTCAAGGTGCAACTGGTCTGGCAGGTTCCCAAACGTGCAGCGCTGCTGTTTCATCTCGTGGCCATGGCGACCCTGGTGCTTTACTGCGCCTACCGCCTATCCCTTGGTCACTGGCCCATGGTGTTTATTTACAGCCTGTCACTCATCCCGCTCACCCTGTCGTTTGTTAAAGAACTCCGTGGTCAGTCAAGCCCGGTGAATCGCATGATCACCCTGCTATTGGTGTCCATTGGTATCGCAGCCACCTGCCTTGAAATTGGCTACGCCGGGATGATTTTTATCTTCCCTGCCATCTTCATTTATTTTTTTCTGTTTAATATCCGCGCTGCACTGATGCTCTCGAGTCTATTTACCGCCCTTTGCCTCATCTGCGGCGCGCAGGTGGAGGCCAGCGATGTGATAGCCCGCTTCGGGGTGGCGTCGGTGAATTGCATCATTTTTGGTGCGGTATTCGCCTTTATCCTTGCAAAGCAGCACGACTCTTTGGTGCAAATTGCCCAGCGCGATCCCCTTACGGGGTTGTTTAATCGAAGCAAGCTGGAGTTGGATCTGGCTGCCATCGCCCCGGCAACGCCCGCCGTACTCATGCTGCTGGATGTAGACCACTTTAAAAGGATCAATGACGTACATGGTCATCAAACGGGCGATAAGGTGCTGACTTCGTTGGGAAAGCTATTGGATGCCCTCATGCCGGATGTGGCGACCGCTTACCGTTTTGGTGGGGAAGAGTTTCTGGTGCTGTTTAACCCGGCCGAACCCTCTGCTCATAATGAGGCTGCGCTCAATCTTGCCAAGACAACCGCGGCCCGGTTTCAGGCGGCGCTGCGCTGTGTCGATGCGGTGCCCGGCAGCACCATTACCTGCTCCATCGGTATTGCCCAGCGGCACACGGGCGAACATCAGCAGCCCTGGTTTGCCCGGGCAGATGCTGCCCTCTATCGCGCCAAGCGTTCAGGAAGAGACCGGGTGTGTATATTCGAAGAGGCTTTTGACGGCGAACACATATCCTTAAAAGACACTGTGACCAACACAGAAACCGCTATGGAAGACATGGATACGGGTATGGGAAACAGATAATGCATAAGCGGTAGTCCTGCTGCGCCACGAAGCCTTTCGCAAGGTGGATTAAGGAAGTGTTTCTCCAATGCCATCAGTCGCATCTCCCGTTCGCCATGTCACCCACAAAACCTCACTCACCATCTCTTTCCTGCCAAGCCAGCTCAGCCAATCCTTTTGATGATCGGCGAGGCGATCGCCGGGTCCTTTCACTTCGACAAAGGCAAGCTGCCCATCCCGAATCAACACCAAATCCGGAAAGCCGCTGCGTCTGGCACGAAGATCCGGCAATAATCTCTCCACCAGCGACGCTACAAAAGGGCCTGTGAGATGAGGCAGCAAAGAGGCAAAAAGGGTTTCGCTCCACAGCGTCCAATTCACCCAGTCATTGGCAATGCCGTGCTTACTGTGAAAATGACGGCTAAGCATGGAGATATCCCCCTGATTAAGCGCAAGCATGCGCTCATCAAGCATGGCCTGACGCCGCGTACTGAACTCCGGCTGATACATGTCCGATGGCGCAGTTTGAAACGGATGATCAAAAGCCCCTTTTACCGGCGCAAACAGGATATCCCACAGTGCCAGCCCAAAGAGGCCACAGCTGAAGCTGTTTTCCAGGTGCCAACCCGCTATACCCTGAGCCTCAAAGTGTTTGATAACGGCATACTCAGGCCCAACCTCCTCGGCCAACTCCAGTTTGAGTTCACACAGCTTCAAGGGGGCAGTGTTGCGCCATGATAAACCTGCTTTTTTGGCGAGTCTTGGCAACATACGCAGGCTGGCATGGTACTCCTCATCGGCCAGCGGCGATTCAAAGAGTGTCATCGCCCCGTCAAAGGCTTCTTGGTATCGGCCAAGGGCTTCCAGACAGCGCACCCGCCGCTCACGGGCAGGCACGAGTTCCAGGCCTTGATACAGTCCCAAAGCCTGCTCGGTTAAGTCCCTGCGTTCATATTCTCTGGCGATCCGGCTTAGCAGATGACGTAGTTTGCGCCCTTGCCTGCCGGTATCGCTGACAAACTCAGCCTTTGGTTCAGGTGGAAATCCATGGCTTAAAGATGAAGAAAGCTGGGTTTTGAGCAGCTCAACCAAGTCTTCCAGTACAGCCAGGGGAAGATGTCTTGTGTCTTCCAACGCTCTGGCAACATCAGCACACAGCAAGGCGAGTTCGACTTCATGGCGACTATCAAATCGTCGGTTGGCCTCATCCAGCCCATAGTTTTCGTAGCGGCGATAACCGAGTTCGGTGACAACAAACTCGTCCGATTGCTGCCAGGCATTGCCAAAATACAAAAGCCTTAAGGTGTCATGGGCAGAAGCAACATCGAGCCTTAGGACATCCTCTGTGAATTGCGCCGCTATACCTGGCCAAAGCCCCGTTCCATCCCCGTGGACGGCATCATCAGCAAAGGCAATAAGCTGCTGTTTGGTTGCAGTTTTTTGAGGTCGTGAGCCACGAGATTGTTCAGCGTTCGCCCTTGAATCCGCCCCCTTTTCTATACCGACACTCAGGAGCTTCGAAATGGCCGCAGCAAGCTCATCACGGGTAATAAGGGATGGAAGAATATCCTGCCCGGGTAAGGCCCCAAGGGTGACGAATCCGTGCTGCTTAAGCTCATGACAGGCCTGGGCCAAGTCAGGAATGTCTGGGTAACTCAGCTTACTGATACGAAAATAATCACCGCGACGACTCAGTAGCCGTACAAGGAGTCTGAGCGCACCTTCTGACAGGGTGTCAGCGCAATTCAGGAGTTTAAGCTCGTCTTCGGACAAAAGATCCCGATAGCGTCCGAGGCCACTTAGCAAAAGTCTGAAGTGCCTGAGGTAATAATCGGGATCCTCGAGGGTGTTAGCCAAGTTCAGTTGCGGTAGATGGTTTGGATAAGATGGAAACCAAAACGGGTTTTAACCGGGCCATGGACTTCCAGTATCGGCTTTTTAAACACCACATCGTCAAAGGCTTTAACCATCTGCCCCGGACCAAACTCACCCAGATCGCCGCTGCGGCGCTTGGAGGGGCAAAGGGAATACTGCTTGGCCAGTTTGCCAAAGTCTTCTCCCTTGTCGATACGGGCTTTCAGTTTTTCTGCTTCTTCGCGGGTTTTGACCAAAATATGTCTGGCACAGGCTCTGGCCATGGGACTCTCCTCAATCTTGCAATGTGTCTATTCTACCCCAAAGCGCTTCCCAAGGCAGCGCTTGCATGACTCAGAGGGCTTTCATACACTGCGGGTTCAAAAATGGGAGATGCCTAATGTGGTTTCAAAAAAGCTTCAGCCTTGGCCCAAAGCGCCGCGGGTTTCATTTGGTCACAGAGGAAATAATCGCTCAATTGCCAGAGCTTGCCGATGTAACCGTGGGATTACTGCATTTGCAGCTACTGCATACCTCTGCCTCGCTCAGCCTGAACGAAAATGCCGACCCCACGGTAAGGCAGGATTTTGAAAGCTTCTTCAATCGGACAGTAAGGGAAAATGAGCCCTGGTATCGCCACGACTACGAAGGCCCTGACGATATGCCGGCACACCTGAAATCCAGTTTGCTGGGGACCAGTCTTATCCTGCCCATCAGCAAAGGACGACTGGCACTTGGCACCTGGCAGGGTATTTACCTTGGCGAGCACCGTAACAGTGGCGCAGAGCGGCGTATTATCGCCACCTTGCAGGGGGAATAACGGCGCAGGGAGAATAGCAGCGCCGGGGGAATAGTCGCGGCTTAGTTTTGGGCGCGGAGCAGCGCCATCAGCGCCGCTTCATCCATGGGGCGATGCAGTAAAAAGCCCTGAGCCTTTAACACCTGATGGCGGCACAAAAATTCAAGCTGCTGTGGGTGTTCCACCCCTTCTGCCACCACACACAAGTCCATGGCGTGGCTCATTTTGATAATGGCCTCAGTAAGTGCCTCGCCTTTGCCGGGCTGGCCCACGGTCGCCATAAATGACTTATCAAGCTTGATGCAATCCATCGGAAAACTCATCAGATACGCCAGCGACGAATAGCCGGTGCCAAAGTCATCGATAGCAATCCAAATCCCCTGTTGCCGAAGCTGTTCGAGGGTCTTGATAAGACCCGAATTGGTTTCAAGCAGCAGCGACTCGGTAATTTCAAGGATAAGCCAGGAGAGATGCGTTGACTCTATGCTGTGCTTAAGCAGTGAGCCCAGAAAGCAGGCTTGCTGAGCATCTGACCAGAGCTCAAAACTCGATACATTCACCGACAGTTTAATCGGTGTATTGGCCCGGCAAAGCGTATCTATGAGCTTCAGGGCTCGGTGACGAACCAGCTCTCCAATGGCCGGAATTAGCCCGGCGCTCTCGGCCAAGGGAATAAATTCGACGGGCGAGATATCTTCCCCTTCATACCGCCAGCGCAGCAAAGCTTCGGCCGCAATAATTCGCTGGCTGCTAATATCCACTATGGGCTGATACACCAAGGTCAGCTCATCAGCGGCTATGGCTTCCTTCAGCGCCGATGTTAAGGTCGCCGTTCTTGCAGCGCTTTCCCGCATCTGGGGGGCGAAGTGACGCCAGGTACTGCGACCTGCACTCTTGGCACAGTACATCGCCTGATCCGCCGCCTGAAACAAGTTATCGGGAGTGAGACCATCGTCGGGATATCGTGCAATTCCCAGACTGATGCCACTGTGCAGGCGCCTGCCTTCAATATCAAAGGGGTGCGACATGGATATCACCAACTGCTTGGCCAGCGCATCAGGTTCAGCTCCATCGGCAGTCAAAAACAGGGCAAACTCATCTCCTCCGACCCGGGATAACAGGGCCGATAACCGGGCATTATCAGGCAATAACGACTGCAGCCGATTGGCAGCCATGCGTAAAAGTTCATCCCCCACATGGTGACCAAAGCTGTCGTTGATATATTTGAAGCGGTCTAAATCCATGACAAACAACCAAAATGGCTGGCTTTGAGCACAGGCACTGGCCATGGAGGACGATAGCAAAAAACGGTTGGCAAGACCGGTAAGCGAATCATAATTTGCTTGATACTCAATCAGTTTGGCCGCCTTTTGTCTTTCAGTGATGTCACTCATCAACCAACCGTACATGGCGCCATCACCCTGGGGATCGGCAATTGGCGTCACCAGGACTTCCACGCGCCTTTCCTGAACGTCATTCCCCCCAAGAGTGAACTCCCCACTGAAACTGTTGCCATTTTGCAATTGCTGCGCTAACTGACAAAGCATCTCAGCCGAGCATGCATCAAACATTTTTTCAGGCTCGAAAGCCTGTAACGTGGGATTAAACCAGTTTTTAAACGGAGGATTTTTATACAGCAGCTGCCACTTATCATCGGTAATGGCGAGTGCCATAGGCATTTTATTGAAGATCCGCGCCACCAATTGCTGATATCGCTGATCGCGACTGCGTTCAATGGCAAGGGCTGCCAGCTTACCGCCCTCGGCGATAAACGTCAGCTCGCCGGTTGTGGGCGACTTGATAGTGTCATGATACAGCGCGAAGGTGCCAATCACCTTGCCGTGGCTGTCTTTGATTGGTTCTGACCAGCAGGATTTAAGCCCGGCCGCCAAAGGTAAGCTGTTATAAGGCTGCCAGTATTCGTGGGTGGCGATATCACTTACCACCACCCTTTCACCCAAAAAGGCGGCACTGCCACAAGAGCCGACGCCGAGGCCGATTTCAGCGCCATGGACAATCCGATTGAATTCTTCCGGCAGCCCGGGCGCGGCGCCGGTGAGCAACCGACTGCCGTCTTCACTGAGTAGCAGGACAGAGGCCACAGTACCGCTGGTCTGAGACTCTATCAGCGCGGTCAGGGCGTGGAGGATCTCAGACAGGGGCCTATGTTCAAGCACCATAGCCAAAATGCCGCCATATCCGCGCACACCAAATTCTTGTGATTGTACATCCCTGCCCATGAAGGCCCCCGTCGGTAACCTCGTACATCTTGTATATTATTGGCCAAAGGCAAACACAAGGAGACTTTTGTCTTAACACTATGCCAGTACAGACTGGTAACTTGTGTTATTCGGCTATCCGCTCCAATTTTGCGAGGTAAAAACCATCGAAGCCCGATGTGGCCGGGGTAATATTTTCATCTTCCAGCAAACGGAAGTTGGGATTGGCCGCCAAAAACGCATCAACCTGGCCACGGTTTTCACAGGGCATGATTGAGCAGGTGGCATACACCAGAATGCCGCCCACCTTGACCATTCGGCTGTAGCTGCCAAGAATATGAGCCTGCAGCTCCATCAGCACCGGCAAACGCTCCTCGGTATCGCGCCACTTGGCATCGGGATTACGCTTGAGCACCCCAAGACCGGAGCAAGGCACGTCCAGCAGCAATCTGTCGGCGGACAGTTTCAAACGTTTAATGGTTTTACTGCCGGCAATAATGCGGGTCTCCACGTTGTGGGCACCGGCGCGGCGCGCCCGCTCTTTGAGGTTATCCAGCTTCCACTGTTCAACATCCATGGCAAGCAGCCTGCCCTTACCCGCCATGGCAGCGGCCAGATGCAGTGTTTTACCGCCGGCACCGGCACAGGCATCAATCACACGCATCCCGGGTTTCACATCCAGCGCTGCGGCAACCAACTGTGAACCGGCATCCTGCTGCTCAAACCAACCATCGGCAAAGGCCTTGGTACGAAAGAGTGCGGCATTGGAGGTCACTTCGAGTGCTGAATCGACATTATCGACAGGGATTGTCTGCACCCCTTCAGCGGCAAGGCGCTGCGCCAGTTCATCCCGGGTACACTTAAGGCCATTGGTGCGCAAATAGCGCTTGGGAGCCAAAGACAGGGCCGCACGCTCTGCCGCCCAGCTATCACCCAGCTCGGCCTGTCCGAGTTTATCCAGCCAGTCAGGACATCCGTCCCACAAGAGTGGCGCGGCCTTGGCACGCTCGAGGCGCTCTGCAAAAACCGCATCTTCAATATCCAGGGTGTATCTGAGACGCGGAATGGCCAAACCATGGAACCTGTGCCAGGCATTCAGTACCCTGCTGCCTTCGCGCTCGATGCGCTCCGGTGTGGTATCTGCGAGGAAACAGAAAAGATTCAAACGCCGGATAAGCTCCCCGGTTACCGTGGCAATTCTGGCCTGCTCTTCACTTTCCAGCTTAAGGCCCGAAAAATGGCGTGAGTAGGCCCTGTCCAGGGGCGAGCCTTCTATCAAAACCTGATTGAGGATCCCAAGGACCAATTCGGCAGAAGAAGGCGATAAAGGCGATGCGAGCATGGTGGCTATCCGGCATTGAAAAAACAGCGGGATCATAGGAGGTATTGAGTCCCTTCGCAAGGAAGAACACAAAGGCAATCGCGGTTTATGCAGGCTGGCTTTGACGTTGGGCAAGGGATCGACAGCCTGTTGTGCCCTTTTCGTGTCCTCGGCGGGCTCTTTCACTCGCCCCTTGAAAACCCAATCAGTGACATCTTTATTGCGCCTGCTCACGCCTTCAGCTTATTCAAACAGAAAACTTGCGTTTACCCCTCTGGCTCCAGTCAATAAAAAAGCGCCTTTACGGCGCCTTTTTCTCGAGTCCTCTGCCCAGAACCTTTTATTGAAATCCTGCCAATGGCTCAGGCCCTGGCGGCCACAGGCTTACAGCCCTTCAGACCATAGAAAAGGATGTAGCCGTAGCACAGCACCGGCAGGATAAAGGAGGCAGACAAGCCAACAGAATCGGCCAGGAGCCCCTGCAGCAAAGGCACCAATGCGCCACCTACAATCGCCAGGCATAGAATACCTGAGCCCTGAGCGGTCGCCGGACCCAGGTTTTTCAGTGCCAGACTGAAGATGGTCGGGAACATGATGGAGTTAAACAGCCCCACTGCCAGAATCGCCCACATAGCCAGGGCGCCACTGCTGTTCATGGCTACCAGTACCAGCAGGGCCGCCATGGTGGCATTGAAGCCCAGCACCTTGCCGGCATCCACTTTTTGCATCACGGCCGCACCGATAAAGCGGCCCACCATGGCGCCGCCCCAGTAGAAGGCGATGTAATGGGCCGCATCGGCCTCGGCCATGCCCGCCACATGGGATTCACCCAAAAAGTTCACCAAAAAGCTGCCAATGGCCACTTCACCGCCCACGTAAACGAATATCCCGATGGCGCCGAGCACCAGATGGCGATGGCTCAGGGCACTGTGACCGCTGCTTGTGACTTCATCTTCCTGGTCATGGATGTGGGGTAACTTCAGCAGCGCAAACACCACTGCCAGCACTATCAGCATGCCGCACAGCAAAAGGTAAGGCAGCTTGACCGCATCGGCTTCTGCCTCGGCAGAGGCGCCGACTGCCACCGACAGGATAAGCACCGAGCCAAAGGCCGGGGCTATGGTGGTGCCAAGGGAGTTAAATGCCTGGGTCAGGGTCAAACGACTCGAAGCGGTTTGCACAGGTCCCAGCGCCGTAACATAGGGATTGGCCGCCACCTGCAGCACAGTAATGCCGCTGGCAAGCACAAACAGCGCCCCCAGGAATACGCCGTAAGTGGCCGATACCGCCGCCGGATAAAACAGACCGCAGCCCAGCGCCGCAGTTAACAAGCCAACTACTATGCCCTTTTGGTAGCCGAGGCGTTTTACCAGGGCTCCGGCCGGTACCGATACCAGAAAATAGGCGCCGAAGAAGCAAAACTGGATCAACATCGCCTGGGCATAGTTCAGGCTGAATACCGCTTTCAAATGCGGAATAAGGATGTCGTTAAGACAGGTGATAAAGCCCCACATAAAAAACAGTGTGGTGAGTGAGGTCAGCGCAAAACCGTAACGCCCTCCCTCGGATGCGCCTTCATGCCGGGCAGTAACAGGTACGCCAGAAGCCATAGTCTTCTCCTTGATTATTATCGTTATTTCAATCTTTTTTGGTCGAGGTCTACAGCTAAGCTTACCCCATGTATTTCATGTCGGGCGCAATTTGCAAAGCGCGGCTGGCCTTTACCTTTGGTATCGGCCGCACTTACCTGGCCCTGGGAGCGGTGACACAGCTTATCAGCTATTCCCTGCCCCAATGTACTGAAATCGGTTTGACTTAAAGCGACGTTGAACTCACTCAAATGAGACCGAATCCCATGCTTTGCAGGCCAAATCCGCTCCCCGGGATTTAATTACCCAATAGCAGAGCCCCGTGGGGCGCAAGCTGAATACTGTCGGCGCCATCCAGGCTGCCGCCTTCAAGGCCATGGCCTTCAAGCAGCTCCCAGGACTCACTTCCAGGAATAGCCATTACCTGCGGCTTATCAGATAAATTGAACACACAAAGCACTTTTTTATCGCCGCTCACGCGTTCGAACGCCAGAACGAGCTCTTTGCTATCAATAAATTTAATCTCACCACTCACCAAGGCGGGCTGAGTGCGACGCCACGCCATAAAGCGGCTGAACTGATTCAAAATGGAATCCGGGTCGGCGCTCTGGGCAGCGACGTTCAGCACCCGGTGTTCTTCCGGCAGTGGTAACCAGGGCTTGGTGCCGGAGGTCATCTCACCAAATCCCATAAAGTCGCCTTCTGCTTGCCAGGGCATGGGGGTGCGACAACCGTCGCGGCCTTTAAAGTTGGGCCAGAACGCGATACCGAAGGGGTCCTGCAGCGCATCAAAGGGAATATCGGCTTCGGTAAGCCCCAACTCTTCCCCCTGGTACACGCACAGACTGCCACGCAGACATCCCAGCATGGCCGACAGCATCTTGGCCATTCGAGGGGTGCCCTTGCCCTGTCCCCAGCGACTGATAACCCGTTCCACATCGTGGTTGCCTATGGCCCAGCACGGCCAGCCATCACCAATGGCGCCTTCGAGAGCTTCCACTGTGCTGCGGATATAATCGGCGCTGTAGTCTTTGGTGAGAAGCTCAAAGCTGTAGGCCATATGCAGGCGATTATCACCCTTGGTGTATTCGGCCATGGTGGCAAGAGAGTCTTCGCTTGAGACTTCGCCCAGGGTCACAGCCCCCGGATAGCGGTCAATCAATGAACGCAAATCTTCAATGAAACCAAGGGTTTCAGGACGCTCATTGTTGTACCAGTGATACTGATAGGCGTAAGGATTGTCTTCAGAGAAACCACGGCCCTGACGCTTATCGGCCGGTTTGGCTGGGTTATCACGAAGCGCTTTATCGTGGAAACAAAAGGTAATGGCATCGAGGCGGAAACCATCCACGCCCTTTTTCAGCCAGAACTCAACGTTATCCAGCACGGCGCGGCGTACGGCTTCACAATGGAAATTCAGATCCGGCTGACTCTTCAGGAAATTGTGCAGGTAATACTGCTGGCGTCTTGGCTCCCATTCCCAGGCGCATCCCCCGAATATGGCCAGCCAGTTGTTGGGGGGCGTACCGTCTTCACGGGGATCGGCCCATACATACCAATCGGCCTTGGGATTGTCACGGCTCTGGCGGCTCTCGGCAAACCAGGCATGTTCGTCTGAGGTGTGGCTGAGTACCTGATCGATAACCACCTTCAGTCCCAGCGCATGGGCTTTGGCGATAAGCTCGTCAAAGTCATCCATGGTGCCAAACATGGGATCCACATCCAGGTAGTCACTGATATCGTAACCAAAGTCCTTCATCGGCGAACGGAAGAAGGGCGAGATCCAAATCGCATCCACATTGAGGCTGGCAATGTAGTCCAGACGCTCGATGATCCCTTGCAGATCGCCAATACCATCGCCGTTACTGTCTTTAAGACTGCGCGGGTAAATCTGGTAAATGGCAGCGCCGCGCCACCAGGGATGAATGCTCATTGTTGTCCCTCAATTCAGATCATTTAGGCCGGATTTTCCGGCTTTATAACGCCCATGGCTGTTGGCGTTTTGTTGCCAATGCGTAAGCGCAGCCAAGAAGCTGGATGTTGCATGGAGGATACGTGACAAGCAAAAGGGCCTTCAATAGAGCTGCATACGTATGCACAAAATGAGACACCGCCGCTTGCGCGCGCCTCATCCATATACTTATATTCTTTCATACACTTAAGCATCAAAAAATGGTCAACAATAGCCGCAACCCCCTCCTCATTGGTGGTCATTTTCCTCCCTGACACGGCTTTGAATACGTATGCACTTGGTTGAGCAGGAAGAAAGGGCGGGAGTAGTATCGTCACCGTTGTGCAACATGTTGGTCATAAAAGCAGCCTTATGCAGTAATTTAAGTGCATGAATGCCCAATAACATTAATAAGCAATGACTGTTGTCCCAACATCCAAGCAAGCTCGCGGGCATGACATGGGCCGCGACCAAAGGGGAAAGATGAATGATGCAATTTAAACCAAACCTGCTGACCGTGGCGTTACTCGCTGCCGGTTTCAGTATGCAGGTACTGGCAGCCGAGCCTTCTGAAGAAAAAGATGTAAACAAAGAAGAAGCTGCCAATATCGAAGTGATCACCGTAAAGGGTTTTCGCACCAGCGTGATCAAGTCGCTCAACGAAAAACGTTTTGGCGACACCGTCTCTGAATCCATCTCTGCAGACGATTTGGGCGCCCTGCCCGATCAGTCCATCGCCGACGCCCTCACCCGCTTGCCCGGCATCACTGCCGTGCGTACCGGCGGCCAGGCCAGCGGCCTGAACATCCGTGGCTTGGATGGCGACTTTGTGTTTGCCACCTTGAATGGCCGCGAGCAGGTCACCACCGGCAGTAAGCGTGCCATCGAGTTTGACCAGTATCCTTCCGAGCTCATCAGCCAGGCCGCCGTTTACAAGTCACCCAAAGCCTCTTTGATTGAAGGTGGCGTAGCCGGTACCGTTGAGCTGAAAACCGCTGACCCACTGCGCGCGGCAAAAGAGCAAAACTTCACCTTTAACGCCCGCGGTGCCTTTAACGATCGCGCCGATGAAGTTGCCGATGCCAACGAGTATGGCAATCGCTTGAGCTTCTCATATCAGGGCAAGTTCCTCGAAGAAACCCTGGGGGTTGCCCTAGGTTACGCGCACCTGTACCAGCCTTTTGTTGCCAGCCAGTTTATTGGCCTGCGTTTCAACGATGCCAAGAAAGATGTCAACGGTGATGGCGTAGTTGAGTCCATCAGCGAAGGCTTTGAAATGCAACAAAAAGGTGGCGAAGACACCCGTGACGGTTACATGGCTGCCATTCACTGGCGCCCCAATGACAACTGGTCTTTCAAGGGTGATTTGTTCCACTCACAGTTCGATTCAGAAAACTTTGCCCGTGGTTTCCGGGTGAAGTCGCTGCAAAACGGCACCATCACCAACGCCAACATTAAAAATGGCTCCATGATTGGCGGCACCGTGAGCACAGACGGCACAGACAACTTTGCCCTTTTTGTGGTGAACGATAACGACTCCAAGTATTCAGAGCTGACCTCAGGCTCTTTCAACGTAGAGTGGAACAACGGCGATGCCCTGACCGTTTCAGCCGACATCAGCTACTCCAAGGCCGATGGCGAGTTTGTGAACGGTGGTACCCGTGCAGTGGTGTATCAGGATATCGACAACGAAATCCGCGCTGCCGAGTCCATCAGCTATCAGCTGAACGACCTGAACCCTGCCTCCATCTCGGTCACCAATGACTACACAGATCTGAGTACTCTGGGTCTGAAAGAAGTGGGCATGTGGCCCTACAACCAGCAAAACGACCTGATAGCGTACAAGCTGGACTTCAACTATCAGCTGGATACCGCTTTTGTCTCATCAGTCGAGTTTGGCGTGCGTTACTCTGAGCGTGAATTCAACGCCCAGCGTTCTCAGGCAGGTTACGGTTTCGAGTTTGGCCACAACCCGGACAACCAACCCGTACTGCGTCTGACCGAAGACATGACCAGCGTGGTTAACTTTGGCGGCGAGCTCGCCGGTTACCCAAGCTTCCTTGCCATCGACTTCGACAAGGCCGTTGATCTGGTGAATGCCCAGCTCGCTGCCACAGGTCAGGATCCTTTCGCCCCTACCGCCAACTGGTCCAATAACTGGACCATGATCCAAAGCGGTGCGGTAAACGAAGATGTGTTGGCCGGTTATGTTCAGGCCAACCTGGAGTTTGATCTTGCCGACGTGAAGGTAACAGGTAACCTGGGTCTGCGCGTGGTGCATACCGATCAGTCCAGTACCGGTCTGCAGCAGGTTGGCTTTGGTCTGGGTGAAGCCATCACCGACGAAAAAGGCGTGGTAAGCACAGATTATATTCGCAACGAAGTGGGTAAAACTTACACCGATTACCTGCCCTCGCTGAACCTGAACTTCCATCTGACCGATAACGATCAGCTGCGTTTTGCTGCCGCCTCCGTGATGGCGCGTCCGCCCATCGACAAGCTGAAGTCAGGCATGGGCAGCTGGTATGACGATGCCTCCACTCCCGGCTACAAGAAGTACAACGCATGGGGCAACACCAGCCCGCTGCTGGATCCCTTCTACGCCGATCAGTTTGACCTGTCTTACGAGCACTACTTCGAAGACAGTGAAGGCGCCGTGGTCGTAGCTCTGTTCTACAAAGACATCAAGTCTTTCATCAACAACTTCACCATCCAGCCATTCGATTTCGAAGCAGCCGGTTTCCTGGTGCCCGATACCATTATCGACAACGGTGTTGAGTTCCCGGTGGTGAAAGACGAAGGCCAATACCAAACCGCCATCAACAACGACAAGGGTGGCTACATCCGCGGCGTTGAGCTGGCCTACACCCAGGTGTTTGACTTCCTGCCCGATCCTTTGAGTGGCCTGGGCTTCACCGGCAGCTACTCTTACTCCGACAGTGAAGTACAGTTCACCACCGACCTGAGCGGCTCTTCTCTGGATATTCCGCTGCCTGGTTTGTCTGAGCACGTGGTTAACACCACCCTGTTCTACACCCTGGATGGCTTCGATACCCGTTTGAGCATGCGTTATCGCAGTGGTTATGTGTCTGAGCAGGTTGCGGTTGAAACCCAACTGGCCTTCTTCGATGCCGAAACCATCTTCGACTATCAGGCGTCTTACGCGCTGGATAACGGTCTTAAGTTCCTGTTCCAGATCAATAACCTGACAGACGAGCCCAACAAGACCTACTTCGGTGAGGAGTATCAGACAGGGACCATCCAGTCCTTCGGTCGCCAGTACTTCCTGGGTCTGAGCTACTCAATGTAAGCGGCTTTTTGAAAGCGGCACCCTGAAAAGACCTGCCCCAGGGCAGGTCTTTTTATTTGTTTACCAGTCAACAGGAGGTTGCAATGGGGCAACTCACATTAAGCGCGCAGTGCGCTGCCATCCACAATCGCGTCGCCCGGCGCCTGTGCCTGACGGTGTTTTTCGGCTTAAGTGCGGCCACATCCACTGCCACCCTCTGCGCGCCCATGCAGGGACACGAAAGCGCCTTAAAAAGCAATACACTCAATCCCATCAGCCTCAGTCAGGTGCAGCATCCCGGCCATACGGTTACGGCGAATTCAGTGCAAGTCGAGCCAGTGACAGTCGAACCAGTGAAACTCGAACCAGTGAAAGTCGAGCCCCTGAATTGGTGGATTGGGATGCAAAACCCCCAGCTTGAATTGATGCTCACCGGCAAGAACATAGCCAGCGGGCAACTGCGTCTGGAAAATGCCCTTGGCGCAAAACTGCTGGAAACCATCCCCGGTGACAGCCCCAATTACCTGTTTGTGACACTCGATCTATCGAGCGCCAGGTCCGGCACCCTCACCCTGGTACTTAGCCTCCCCAAAAGCGCACAAAATCCGGCAACTGAGCTGAGAATCCCGTACGAGCTTAAAGAAAGAGCACCCGGCAGCAGCGAGCGTCAGGGTTACAGCAACATGGACGTGATGTACCTCATCACCCCCGACCGTTTTGCCAATGGCGATACGGCAAACGATGACCTGCCCGGTTTTGATGACAAGCCCAATAATCCGGTTTACAGCGAGCCTGGCAACAGCCATGACAACGCCCGCCACGGCGGCGATCTGGCCGGC
Organism: Shewanella sp. FJAT-52076; assembly: GCF_019457455.1. Lineage (NCBI taxonomy): Bacteria > Pseudomonadati > Pseudomonadota > Gammaproteobacteria > Alteromonadales > Shewanellaceae > Shewanella > Shewanella sp. FJAT-52076. The sequence continues at coordinate 1,993,000 of NZ_CP080415.1, read as the reverse complement.
ATAGAGCACAGGCTCTATTATCTTAACGACCTTGGGGTCACCCAGCTTTGGATTAACCCGCTGCTTGAAAATCGTCAGCCGGCCTATTCCTATCACGGCTACGCCATCACAGATTTCTACCAAATCGATGCCCGCTTTGGCAGCAACAGCCAATATCAGGCACTGGTCAGCAAAGCGGCCAATAAGGGCCTTGGCGTCATCATGGACGTGGTGCTTAACCATATGGGGTCAGGCCACCCCTGGATGCAGGATTTACCCTTTAACGACTGGGTCAATCCCAAGGGGCAGCACACCAGCCACAGGCGTACGGCGGTTCAGGATCCTTACGCTGCACCCAAAGATGCCGCCGCCTTTACCGACGGCTGGTTTGTAGACAGCATGCCAGACCTCAATCAGCGTAATCCCCACCTCGCCACCTACCTAATTCAAAATAACCTCTGGTGGATTGAATACGCCGGGCTGTCGGGCCTGAGAATCGACACCTGGTCTTACTCAGACAAGGCGTTTCTCAAGACGTTTTCCGAGGCCATCATGGCGGAATACCCCCATTTCAACATGGTGGGCGAAGAGTGGAGCGGCAATCCTGCGGTAGTGTCTTACTGGCAAAACGGTAAACAAAACCCCGATGGCTATCAAACCTCGCTGCCGGGACTTATGGACTTTCCCCTCTATGACGTGCTGCTGCAAGCCGTCAATGAAGAGGAGCGCTGGGGCACAGGCTTTATCCGTCTCTATGAGGCGCTGGCCAACGACCTCCTCTATCCCAACGCCCAAAATTTGGTGCTGTTTGAAGGCAACCACGATACCAATCGCCTCTACAGCCTGCTTGGGCGCGATATGAATAAGTTCAAGCTGGCCCTCGCCTATGTGCTGCTGTCCAATCGGATACCACAGATTTTCTATGGCACCGAGTTTGCCATGCAAAGTCCGGTAGAGGGTCGCAACGACGGCGCCGTGCGTGCGGATATGCCGGGCTTTGGCAAGGTTGCATTTGGTCAATCAGACATAGACGCCATGGCGGGCGACTCAAAAGAAGCCTTTGAGTTTATCCGTACCCTGCTGCATTTTCGTAAAACCTGTGATGCGGTGCACCGGGGTAAACTGGTGCATTTTGTACCGCAATTCGAACAACAACCGGGCGTCTATGTGCAGCTGCGTTTGGCGCCAGTTGATAATCCTAACGCCAAAAACCTGATGATTATCTTTAATAAAAATACGGTTCCTGTGATTCTGGATATGGGGCGCTTCACCGATTTCCTTCCCCTGAACACGAACGTGAAGAGTGTGCTAGATAACAGGCGTTTTTCATTGCCGGGCACACTCAATCTGTCTTCCCCCGTTACCCTGCTGGAGTTTTAATCCCGATGGCATTTGTTTCTTTTCGCCGCGCTCCCCTGCTGGCCCTGACCAGCCTGACCGCCCTGCTCGGCTGCAGCCCGGTGCAAAACACTAAAACCGATACAGAGGCACTGCAGCTTAAATCCGCAGACGCAGTAACGCTAAATCAAAAGGTAGCCGCGCCGTCGCCTCTGGTGTATCAGCTTTTGCCCCGTGTCTTTGGTAATCAAAACCTCACCAACACCCCCTGGGGCAGTATCGAAGAAAACGGCAGCGGTAAATTTGCCGATATCGATGAGGTGGTACTGGCCGACCTTAAACACATGGGGGTAACTCATGTGTGGTACACGGGCGTGTTGCATCATGCCTCTGTTACCGACTACAGCGCCTATGGTATCAGTCGGGACGATGCCGATGTGGTCAAGGGGCTTGCGGGCTCCCCCTACGCCATCCGCGATTATTACAATGTGGATCCCGACTTGGCGCTCGCCCCGGAAAACCGACTGGCGGAATTCAAAGAACTGATAGCGCGCACCCACAAAGCCGGGCTTAAGGTCATTATCGATATAGTGCCCAACCATGTGGCGCGCCATTACCAATCCCTGTCGGCGCCAGAGGGCGTACAAAGCCTGGGGGCAGGGGACGATACCCGTCAGGCCTACGCCAGAAACAACAATTTTTACTATGTGCCCGGCGCCGACTTTGAGGTGCCCGACGAGACAAACCGGCCTCCTGCCGCGAGTCTTAATAAGCTGAACGCGACACAGGACGGCCATTTTCACGAATCCCCGGCCAAATGGACCGGCAATGGTGCCACCAGCCCCAAACCCGATGCCTCTGACTGGTATGAAACCGTGAAGCTTAACTACGGGGTTACACCCGATGGCAAACATGATTTCCCCGAGGTACCGGCGGCGCTGGCCTTTGCCCCCATAGAGCAGCATCAGGGCTTTTGGTCCACCCAGAAAAGCCTGCCCGATACCTGGTACAAACTGCGGGATATCAGCCGTTTTTGGTTAAGCCTTGGCGTCGACGGCTTTCGCTTTGATATGGCCGAGATGGTACCCGTTTCCTTCTGGAGTTTTCTTGCAAGCGATATCAAGGCCATCAATCCGGAAGCATTGCTGATTGCCGAGGTCTACGAGCCCGCACGTTACCGGGACTTTATCGGCCGTGGCAAACTGGACTTGCTCTACGACAAGGTGGGGCTTTACGACACGCTGAAAGCCATCAGCCAGCAAGGCATAGCCAATCCAGATGCTGTGGATACGGCCCAAATCGGAAAGCGGTTAACCGAAATCCGCGACATCGCCCCTCAGATGCTGCACTTTTTGGAAAACCACGACGAGCAGCGTATCGCCAGCCCCGAGTTTTTGGGCAGTGCCAAGCGTGCCTTGCCGTCACTGGCGGTATCCCTCTATGCCACCGAAGGGCCTTTCCTGCTCTACTTCGGCCAGAGCCTCGGTGAGGATGGCAGCGAAACCGGCGGCTTTGGCAAACCCAGCCGCACCAGCATATTCGACTATGTAGCCGCACCTGCCATGGCCCGCTATCTGAAAAGGCCGGACACGAAAGAAGCCAGTAAAGGGGCAGCCAGCATGGAAGCAGCCGGACAGGGGCAACTACTGGGCGTTGCCAGTTTGCCCGAAGAGCTTGAACTCAGGCAGGCCTACAGTGACATGTTGGCACTTGCCGACACCATCAAGTCGGCCGGAGAACTTAAGATTTTGCCATCCAGTGGCCCCGTGTTCGCTTTTCGCCGGGGGCCGTATCTGGTCACGGTAAACTTCTCCGATAAAGCCGCTGTCATTGAGACATTTAACGGGAAAGCGCCGAAGCCCATCCTCAGTATTCCGGCAAGTCAGCAAACTGAACTCGCCCCCTGGGGCGTGCGCGTCAGTCTTGTCCCATAACCGGGCAATCTGATGCTGCTGTGGCGATCATGCCTCACAAACATCGGGGCCCGGGAGCTGACTGCCCCCGGGCCCGGACTTAAGCATATTGGGCAGACAATTCAAGGTTCAGTTGGCATAACCGTTCTGCTCCGGGCTTACTGGTCGGGCGCTGTGTCCGGCTCGATACCAAGTCCCAGTCCCATTCGCTTCATTTCACGGTACAAAGCCATGTCATCAAGCCGTTCGGAGGACTTGAGCGCCGCTGAAACGCCCTCTTGATCGCCCATCTTACGATGCTGACCCAGTTTGGCCTTGGCCTCGATGCGTTCTACCACAATCTCAAAGGCGACTATGGCCTTGCTCAATTTGCCGACATAATCTTTTGGCATCAGGGTCTCGTCCTGCCATAAGTCGGGTTCAAATCGGGCTATGGTGTGTTTAAGCACCGCCGCAACACTTCCGTCATCTTCTTTATCATCAAGCAACTTAAAGGTGCCATACACATGGGCCGCACTGTAGTTCCAGGTAGGTACAGCGGGTTTTGCCTGATACCAACGGGGGCTGATGTAGGCGTGGGGGCCTGAAAACACCGCCAGCACCGCCTGACCATCCAGAGCTCGCCACTGGCCGTTGGCCCTCGCCATATGCCCAATAATCCTGCGCCTGTCACTGTCAAACAGCAGCGGCAAATGACTTGCCACCAGACCATCCTGGTTGGAGATAAGTAAGGCAAAGGGATGGTTATCAATTAAACTCACAGCCTCAGCATCGGTGAGACTCATGGCGGCGGGAATGTACAATTCGGGCTCCTTCAATCAACGCTAACAGCAGCTTAACACCCAGAGATTTGCGCACAAGCCCAATAACAAAAATGGCAACTATTTCAGTCAGTAATGCATATTCGCCAAGGCAACAGCATGTTGCGCGCAGGTTATTCAACGGGGATGAATACGTATGTAAGTAGTTGTCACTTATCCTGTACGCCGTTTAGGATGAATGCGCTGATTATGAGCCCCTTCGGGGGCTGGGTCGTTACGGAAGAATGGACCTTCCGGCTTTGGAGTACCTCGCCCGACTTCGCTTCCACGAAGTGGGAACAGGTCTTGGGCGGCGAGCGTCTGAGGGAGGCTCTCGCCGCTGATTTTTTGTATCCGATAATAAAAGGGCTGCCGTGACTTCACTGCGGTAAAAGCACCCACAACAGGACACCTATGACTTCCCACACATCCCCACTCAGAGACAAGCCGCCACTGTCATTCTGGCAAATTTTCAACATGTGTTTCGGCTTCCTCGGTATCCAGTTTGGCTTTGCACTGCAAAACGCCAACGTCAGCCGTATTTTCCAGACCCTGGGTGCCAGCATCGATGATATCCCCATTCTGTGGATAGCGGGCCCCCTCACCGGCCTTCTGGTTCAGCCCATAGTGGGTTATCTGTCCGACAACACCTGGAACCGCTTTGGGCGTCGTCGCCCCTATTTCCTGATTGGCGCTGTGCTGACCACACTGGCGCTGTTCATCATGCCCCACTCGCCCTATCTGTGGGTAGCGGCCGGCATGCTGTGGATCATGGATGCCTCTATCAATATCGCCATGGAGCCGTTTCGCGCCTTCGTGGGGGATAAGCTGCCGGAATCACAGCGGGCCAAGGGCTTTGCCATGCAAAGCTTTTTTATCGGCGTAGGCGCCGTAGTGGCATCCGCACTTCCTTATTTGCTGTCTAACTTTGCCGGCGTATCCAATATCGCGCCCGAAGGACAGATTGCCGACACTGTGCGTTACTCCTTTTATCTTGGCGGTGTTGTGCTGCTCGCTGCCGTAGGCTGGACCATTGTCAGCAGCCGCGAATACAGCCCGGAAGAACTCAGCCGCTTTAAGGGACACGAGCAAACCGGATTTGAACGCGAACATGGCCGTACGCCTGAGGCATATCGAAAAGGCGCCCTGGTATGGAGCACCCTGGGCCTTGCTATCACAGTCGCCACCTTTGTCGCCAATCTCGATAAGCAGCTGTATCTGCTTGGTCTTGGCGTGTTCGCCTTTGGCCCGCTGCAATGGTACTGCGCTCAGCGTTTAACCGCGGCAGGCAAGCGCAGCGGAAAGCTTGGAATGGTATTTGAAGTGGTAGATGACCTCTTCCACATGCCCCATGCCATGAAGCGTCTGGCGCTGGTGCAGTTTTTCTCCTGGTTTGCCCTGTTTGCCATGTGGATCTACACCACGGCAGCGGTGACCTCCTACCACTATCACAGCAGTGACGTGCTCTCCAAAGCCTACAACGACGGCGCGGACTGGGTAGGAGTGCTCTTTGCCTCTTACAACGGTTTTGCGGCACTGGCCGCCATGGTGATCCCGCTGCAGTGCATGCTGCTGGGCCTTAAGGGCGCTCACATCATGAATTTGTGCCTCGGCGGCCTTGGGCTGATGAGCTTTTACCTGATTGCCGACCCGGCCATGTTGTGGATACCCATGATAGGCGTTGGCTTTGCATGGGCTTCTATCCTGTCTGTGCCCTATGCCATGCTTTCCACCAGCCTGCCGGGCAACAAGCTTGGTGTATACATGGGGATCTTCAACTTTTTCATCGTCATCCCCCAGCTGGTGGCCGCCACTGTGCTTGGTTTTATTCTCAAGAGCCTGTTTGGCAATGAACCCATCTACGCTCTTATCCTCGGTGGCAGCGCCATGGTGCTGGCCGCCCTGTCAGTGCTTTTTGTCCCTGCCAGAGAGCAGGAACCCGGGCGCGGCAATGCCGCTGCCCAGGTCTAATTATCAGGGAGACGCTTTCGTGCCAGTGACCCATTCTTCTTCGCTTCGAGCCCTCAGCCTTGCCATTGCGGCAGCACTGGGTGTTTCTGCCTGCCAACAGGCCCCCGCCCCCCAGGAAACCATTCAGGATAAGGCGGTTGTGAAAGTTGCCCCGGGCGCCCCCGGCACTACGCCCTTGTGGGCCTTCGCGGGTAAAACCGGGATCGGTACCAGTTATGAGCCCTATGTGGACGGCGCTTATGTGAGTACCGCCGAAAACCCGGTGAGCCGGGTGTGGTTTTCGGTGGCCAATGGCGTGCTGACCGAAACCATGTATGGCCTTATTCACAATGCCCAGTTGCGTGAACTGTCCTTTATTATTAAGGGCAAGGATTTTGTCGATTTTGAAGCCAAGGATGCCAACCACCAGCAGGACTATCTGCACCTGGATGACAAAGGGCTTCCGGAGTCCCTCGCACTGCGGCTAACCAGTACGGATAAGGAGCAGAAATACCGTATCAAGAAGGAGATAGTCACAGATCCCCATCGGGATTCTCTTGTCATGCGGGTCACCATTGAGGCTCTTGAAGACGGCATCACCCCATTCCTGTATGCCGATCCGCACATCGACAATGGTGGCGCCGACGACATGGCATACCTGTCTAACACGGGGTTTGTGATAACCGACAAGACGCAGGACTCCAGCGCCTTAAGCCTGGAAATCAGCGCAGATTTCGTGCGCCGACAGGTGGGTTTTGAAGGGGTATCCAGTGGCGTTGAGGCCATCATGGCGGGCACTCCCCTGACCGGTTACAGCCAGACCTTTACCGATGCCGCCGCGCCCCAGGTGGGTAACGTGGCCCTCACCGGCGAGCTGAAAACCCTCGCCAGGGGCGAAACCCTCAGCTTTGATGTGGTACTGGGCTTTGGTCTGGGCGCTGATGCGGCCACAGCCAACGCAAAGGCGTCGCTCACAGCAGGCTTTGATGCGCTGGCACAGGACTTCAGAGGTAACGACACAACACCTGGCTGGCGACAGTATTTGGCGTCCCTGCCTGCCCTCAGTGCCATGGGCAGTGCCACGGCAGATAATGGCCGTCTCCTTAACCTGAGTGCCATGGTGCTCAAGGCGCAGGAAGACAAAACCCATGCGGGGGCCCTGATTGCGTCTCTCTCCAACCCCTGGGGCGATACCATTCCAGCGGTTACGCCAAGCACAGGCTACAAGGCCGTTTGGCCAAGGGATTTCTATCAGTGCGCCATGGCGTTTTTGGCCATGGGTGATACCCAAACCCCCAAGGTCGCTTTTGAGTACCTCAAACAGATTCAGGCAGGCCCTGCCCTCAAAGGCTACGAAGGGGCGCCCGGTTGGTTCCTGCAAAAGACCCATGTGGATGGACAAATTGAATGGGTTGCCGTGCAGCTGGACCAAACCGCCATGCCCATCATGCTCGGCTGGAAGCTGTGGCAAGCAGGTGAACTCAGCGATGATGAGGCGCGTCAGTGGTATCAGGATATGCTCAGAAGCGCAGCCGACTTTTTGGTGAGCGGCGGTGACATCAAACTCGACTGGAATGCGCGCACCATCACTCCACCGAGCACCCAACAGGAACGCTGGGAAGAGCAAGCGGGCTTTTCACCCTCCACCATGGCGGCAGTGATAACAGGATTGCAGGCAGCTGCTGCCCTTGCCGAGCATGCGGGCGACAGCGAAGGGGCGCAGAAATACCTCGCAGCCGCTACGCGCTACAGTGAGCAGCTCGAAGTGCGTACAGTAACAAACAAAGGGCTGCTGTCGGATAAACCCTATATTCTGCGGATTTCACCGGAGGGTGCGCCCGATACCGACGCCAAGCTCGCCGACAATAACGGTCGTCCCGGGCTGGATCAGCGTCAAATTCTCGATGGCGGCTTCCTGGAGTTGGTACGTTATGGTGTACGCGGCGCCGACAACCCACTGGTTGTGAATACCCTGGCTCTGGTGGATGACAAGACCCTGGAAGACAATCTGCGCATCCGCTACGACTTCTCCACGGCGCAGGGACAGGCTTTTCCGGGCTTCAGACGTTATGGTAACGACGGTTACGGTGAAGATACCGTTACCGGCGCCAACTATGCCGAAAATGGCAGCAACAGTGCCAATCAGCGTGGACGGGTATGGCCCTTTTTTACCGGTGAACGGGGTCATTACGAGCTTGCCAAGGCCACGCTGGGAGGCAAGCCCCTCAGTGATGCCGATAAGCAGCGGTTAATCGGCACCTACGTTGCGGGGATGGAAAGCCTTGCCAACGGCGGTGGTATGTTGCCGGAACAGGTGTGGGACGGTGTGGGCGATGCCACCCGCTTTGGCTATCGTCTGGGTGATGGTACCAACTCGGCTACGCCCCTCGCCTGGACCCACGCCGAATACGTGAAACTGGTACGCTCTGTCCATGATGCAAAGGTGTGGGATAACTACCCCTTCGGCAAGCAGACAGCCCCTGAGACAAAGTAAGTCCTGAGGCAAAGCAGCACCTGCTGCACTTGCCGCTGAGAATAAAAAAGGAGCCATCGTGCTCCTTTTTTATTGCTCAAGTTTATTGCTGCGATCTATCGCTGTAATTTTTGCCTTGCATCAGGCGGCGCCAGTGACCGGGTTCATCTGCCCCGATAGTTGAGCGCTGTTAACTGTTAAGGTCAATGCCGCAGGATTTCCTCACCACCAGACTGGTTGGGATTAACCTTGGGGGCACGGTCTCGCCGTGAATGAGCTTCAGAAGGCTTTCCACCAGCATTTCGCCTGCCAGTTGGGTGTTTTGCTTAATGGTGGTCAGTGGTGGATTGGCAAAGCTTGCCACGGGAATATCATCGTAGCCCACCACAGCCACGTCTTCGGGTACCCGCAGTCCTGCCTCTTTCAATGCCCTGATGGCCCCGATGGCAATCAAGTCACTGGCGGCAAAGATGGCGTCAAACTGGGCACCCTTGCGAATAAGCTTGTTGGCGGCATCAAAGCCGGCACTTTCAGTGCTGATGGCATCCACCTGGCAGCGCTTATCGACCACAAGGCCGGCATCTTTGAGTGCCCGTACATGGCCAAGGTAGCGATCGCGAAATTCTGGGCTGTGGCTTGATGCATCCCCCAAAAATGCCACCGACTTGCGGCCAAGGGACAACAAGTGCTCGGTGGCTATCAAACCGCCCTGCTGATTGTCACAGCCCACAGAAGCGACCGTCGACTTGTTGTGCTCAGCACCCCAAATCACAAAATGGGTATTTTGCGCCAGCAAGCGCTCCAGCTTGTGCTCGTAGTCAACAAAGTCACCGTAGCCCAGCAGAATAATGCCATCGGCTTTGTTACTGTCTTCATAGTCGGCGTGCCAGTCGCTGGAAAGCTGCTGGAAAGACACCAACAAATCATAGCCCTGCTTGGCAGTAGCCCGGGTAATCGAGCCCAGCATCGACAAAAAGAACGGATTAATCAACGAGTCGTCGTTGGTGGGGTCTTCGCAAAGGAGCAGCGCCAGGGTATGGCTGTTTTGGGTGCGCAGGTTACTGGCGTTTTTATCGACCTTGTAGTTGAGTTCGCGGGCAATGGCACGGATTTTTTCCTTGGTTTCCGGACTCACCAAGGGGCTGTCCCTCAGGGCACGGGACACCGTGGACTGGGACACACCCGCCCGATAGGCAATATCAATAGAGGTCGCTTTACTCGCCATAACAGGACTCTTGTTATATTTGCTCGGGCCACAGGCCACCGCCCCGACACAGAGCGGCAAGCCCATGGTAAATCAAGTGCAATTCCTTGTATAGCAAGCGACTTTAGATCCCCAGCTCATCGAGCAAATCATCAGCATCATCGGCGACTATGCCCTTGCCGGCCATCTGAGACCAGGGGGACTTGGCATTGCCGTGTTGCTCAATCAGGAAATCCGGATCGAACTCCTCGTCCAACTCGAACTCCCGGGTTTTGACAAACTCTGTCTTGTCCATGGCAAATTCAAGATAAAAGATGTGATTGCTTTCGGTCATAAAAGACACGCGGCGGATCACAGGTTCATCCAGATTGGCATCGATGGAGATGGTGATTTCCTTGTTGATGGTCAGCATCTTCGGCTGACTTTGACTGATGGAGGTTTGCAGCTCCTTGGACACCTTACCGATAAAGTCTCCCAGGATCTGGTTCATCAGCTCACCCATCACGTTACCCACTTCATCGGAGTTGTGGGAAAACGCCAGCTCGCTTTCAGGCATGCCCATGTTGAGCATATAACGGCGATAGATTTCCACGGCGGAAGCGGCCGAGAAGTTAATCACCACCAATCCCGAAAACCCACCATCAAAAATGGAAAAACAGCCCAGATCCGGCTTTAAACGGGTGCTGGAGATATTCTGCACCATGGCCGCATGGGTGACCCTGCTGCCACTGGTGTGGGACAGCACATGGGACACCGAATGACAGAGTTTCAGTAATATGTCTTCTGAGGTAACTATCTGAGTAACACTCATCTTTATCCGCCTTTTGATTGAATTAGTTAATCTTGCGCATAAAATCACTTGAAATCAAAGTCAAAACAAACGATTAACCTGATAAGCGTCTATTTTATCGGCAACGGGTGCGTGCGCTGTTTATCTCCCACTATACACCTTCGTCCCGCGATGATGCCCGGTCTCTTTGAAACAGGGCAGTAACAGAGTCGGGCAAGGATCACGGATTTACACTTTTACCCTGGGATTTACACCAAGGTCGCACAGATTGACCATAGCTATCTGATAGACTCTTGCCTGCCCTACAGCTTACGGAGACGGCCATGATTGCCTTCCTCAGAAAATTCACCATCTTACAGCGTCTGATCATGATGTTGGCGCTGGCAGCCCTTGGCACCTTCTGCTTCGCGGCCTTTAATATCCAGGAACAGTACAACAACCTTGAGCAGCAAAAATGGCTTCAAAATGATGGCCAGCTGGATACTGTGCTGTCTTTGTTAGAGGTGCACAAACAGCAGGTGCAGCAGGGGCAAATCAGCGAAGCAGATGCCAAGGCTGAAGTGGCGAGTCTTATCAATGCCGCGCACTATGGCAATGGTGGCTACTTTATCGTGGTGGATGCTGAGGGTCAGATCCTCGCCGCCGGTGGTCAGTCGCAGAAAATTGGCACCCGGGTGAACGACAAATCCATCCAAAACCTGGTCAGCGATGCCCGCAGCAAGGGCAAGGCCATTGCCGAAATAGAAACCCTGAATCCGGACACGGGTAAAACCGGCACCCAGCTGGCCGAGGCCCGTCAATTTGCCCCCTGGCAGTGGACTGTTATCACCGGGGCCTTTGTGTCCGATGTCAATGCCGCCATGGAAACCGCCATCTGGAATACGCTCATCATTATGATGCTGATTTCCACGCCGCTGTTTGCCCTCTTTATGGCGCTCAATCATTCCATCACCTCGCCCCTCACCCGCGCCATTGAGGCGCTGGAAGACATCGCCGACGGCGAAGGGGATCTGGGCGCCAGACTGAACACCGAGGGCAAAGATGAGGTGGCTCACCTCGCCAAGGCCTTTAATCGCTTTGCCGAAAAAATCGGTAAGTTAATTAAAGACATCAAGCCAATGGGCGATGAACTCACTGAAGATGCCCAGGCCTTGAGCCAGGCGGTGGAAACGGCCAATCGCAGCAGTGAACAAATCCATCGTGAAACCGAGAGCGTCGCCGCCGCCATTCATCAGATGCTCGCCACCAGCCAGGAAATGGCTCACAACACCCAGCAGGCAGCCGATTCAGCGGCACAGGTGAAGGGGCAGGCCCAGGAAAGCCAGTCGCTGATGACCAGCACATTAAAACAGACAGAATCCCTGGTGGAAAAACTGAAGGCCGCAGAGCTGACCACGTCGCGACTTGGCGCCGCCTCCGGCCAGATTGGCAGCATTCTCGATGTTATCCGCGCCATTGCCGAACAAACCAACCTGCTGGCGCTCAACGCCGCAATCGAAGCCGCCCGTGCCGGCGCCCATGGTCGAGGATTCGCGGTTGTGGCCGATGAGGTGCGTGCCCTTGCGAACCGCACCCAGCAGTCCACCAATGAAATTCAGAAAATCATCAGTGAAATTCAGGCCGGTATCGGCGATGTCACCGCCTCCAACAGTGCCAACCAGACACTGTCGGAATCGCTGCAGGGTCAGGCCCGTCAGGCAGGTGCCTCCATGGATGCCATCCTGTCGCTGGTGGCCCACATTAACGACATCAATACCCAGCTTGCCAGTGCGACTGAAGAGCAGTCACTGGTCACCGAAGAAATCAATCGCAATATCAGCAATATTTCAGAGCAAATGCAGCTCGCGGTCGAGTCCAACGAAGGCAATCGACATGCCGCAGGCTCGCTGCAATCCATCAGCCGGGCACTGGCCAAGGCCCTCGGGCACTTCAAGGTTTGATGGTATTGACTCCATGAAAAAGTAAAAAGGGGGACCACAGTGTCCCCCTTTTTATGCGTCCGAATTGTGCTAGGCTAGGCGTTAACCCATGCACAAAAGCTTGCACAAATTCTGCCGTTTCAGGCTCCTTCAGGAGGACCATTAGTGCGTTTAACCCTTGCCTTGCACGCCAGGCTATACAGCATTCACAGCTTCAGCCCGGAGACTCCGGTGCCTGCCGAGGTGTTCGCGCAGCAGATGTTCTTCATCGGCAAAACCCGGGAAGAGCTCTCTGTGGTGGTGCCCTCAGAGCTGGAGCTGGACAGCCTGGAAGCCGAAACCAATTGGATATGCCTCGAAGTGCTTGGGCCACTGGGGTTTTCCATGACAGGGATTTTGTCGCGCATCTCGGCCATTCTGGCCGAAAACCACATCAGCATTTTTGCCATTTCAACCTTTGATACCGACTACATTCTGGTCAAAAAGGAGAAACGGGAGCTGGCGGTGGCGGCACTGAAAAAAAACGGGTATCAGATCATCGACCATCCCCAAACTGCCGACTGAGTGCCTTGCTCCTTTCGCCACCTTGTTGGACAATAGCGCCATTCTTTGGAAGACAATTGAAGCCATGTACGAAAAAACTGTCACCATCACTGCGCCCCATGGGATCCACACCCGCCCCGCCGCCCTCTTGGTCAAAGAGGCCAAATCCTTTGAATGTGACGTGATAGTCGAATGTAATGGCAAGCAAGCCAGTGCCAAGAGCCTGTTTAAGTTACAGACCCTGGGCCTTTATCAGGGGGTTAATGTCCGGGTCTTTGCCCAGGGCCCCCAAGCCGAAGACGCCGTTGAAAGAGTCTCGGCGCTACTGGTCACATTAAGCTGAAAGCCGGAGGCATGATGCAGGTTAACGGAATAGCCATCAAACCCGGTGTCACCTTCGGTGAAGCCCTTCATTTCAATACCGGGCACAAGCCGCTTGACTACCGCATTCTGCCCATCAAGCGTATTCCCCAGCAGCTGAGCCGCCTCGACGGTGGCTTGGCCAGACTCAAGCAGCAGTTGACTGCCAGCCTGCAGGCGCTGGACAGCCAAAGCGATGCCTATGCACTGGTGGAAGCAGACCTTCTTTACCTGGACGACCCGGATCTTCGCACGCACATTGCCGACACTATCACCCAACTGCAATTTTCGGCCTGTGTATCCATCGAACGTGTCTTTGCCCACCAGGCGAGCGAACTGGAAGCACTGGACGACCCTTACCTGGCCCAGCGCGCCGAAGATGTACGAAGCCTGGGCAAACGCCTTATCCAAGCCGTTTTCGGTCAGCCGGGGCAAGAGCCCGGCAAGCTCAAGGTGCCTACCATACTGCTGGCGGACGATATCAGCCCGGCGGAGTTTGCCGTGCTGCCGCTGGAAAATGTTGCCGGTATCGTGCTCAAGTCCGGTGGCTTAACCAGCCACACAGCCATTCTGGCCCGGGCTGCGGGCATTCCGGCACTCCTTAGCTGCCCCTACAGCGAGCTGGGAATTAACAACGGTGACAAGCTTGCCATCGACGGTGATGCCGGCGCCCTCTATCGCAACCCTGAGGGTGAAGAACTCGAACTGCTGCGCCAGCACGAAGCATCGGCACGCGTAGCAAGGGAGCAGCTCGACCAATATCGTGACAAACCCGCCATGACGCTGGATGGTCATGAGATAAGTCTGCTCGCCAACGTCGGGAACCTGAACGACGTGCTCAAGGTGTCTGGCCTTGGCGCCGACGGCATAGGGCTGCTTCGTACCGAATTTATGTTGATGCACTCGGCCACCCTCCCCGACGAACGCGCCCAGTACCAGCTGTACTCCGATGCCATTCATGCACTTGAGGGACGGGTGTTGACCATACGTACCCTGGATATAGGTGCCGACAAAGAGTTGCCCTGCCTGTGTCAGGTCAAAGAAGAAAATCCCGCGCTGGGCCTCAGAGGCATTCGCTACACACTCGCCAATCCGCAACTCCTCAAAACCCAGTTAAGAGCCGTGCTCAGAGCCGCGAATCACGGCCATGTGCGCCTGATGTTCCCCATGGTCAATCAGGTGGAAGAGCTGGATGCGGTGCTGGCGCTGCTGGAAACCTGTCGCCGAGAGCTGGACGATGAAGAAAAAGGTTTTGGCGATATCAGCCTTGGCATAGTGGTGGAAACGCCCGCCGCCGTGCTCAACCTGCCAGCCATGTTACCCGTGCTGGACTTTGTCAGCATAGGCACCAACGACCTTACCCAATACGCCATGGCGGCTGACAGGGGCAACCCTTGTCTTGCCAGGGATTATCCTGCGCTCTCGCCCGCCGTGCTGAGGCTTATCAGCATGACGCTGCAGAGTGCCCGCAGTCAGGATGTGAAGGTGTCGCTGTGCGGTGAAATGGGCAGCGATCCGCGCCTTGTTCCACTGTTAATCGGCCTTGGCTTCGATGAGCTCAGTGTTAACGTGGGCGCCATGCTCGAAGTCAAAGCCGCCATTTGCCGTCAGGAGTTCAGCCGCTGTACCCAGCTTGCCGGGCGCGCCCTGATGGCAGACCGATTATCCGAGCTCGATGCCTGTATAAGTAGCTATAAATAAGCTAAATGTTTCAGTATGATGTCTTTTTCGCTGACGCCAAGATCAGCCTATAAACCAAGGGGTACGCAGTCATGGGATTTTTCAGCCGAATTCGGCGACTGATTTCCGGGGCGCCAACCATTGAAGGTGGCATTGCCATACTCGCGCCGGTTTCCGGCGAGATTTATCCCATAGAGAAGGTGCCCGACGTGGTGTTTGCCGAGAAAATCGTCGGTGACGGCATAGCCATCGCCCCCGAGGGTGACACCATTTATGCCCCCATTGATGGCACCATAGGCAAAATTTTCGAGACCAACCATGCCTTCAGTATCGAGTCCCCACAGGGGCTGGAACTGTTTGTGCACTTTGGTGTGGGCACCGTTGAACTCAGGGGCAACGGCTTTAAACGCCTCGCCGAAGAAGGCCAACAAGTGAAAGCCGGCGATCCCATACTGGCGTTTGATCTGGCATACCTTCGCGAACACGCCGATAGCCTGCTTACCCCAGTGGTACTGGCAAACATGGAAGACATCAAGTACCTGGAAAAATCCCAGGGCCGGGTCGAAGCCGGCAAAGACGTGATATTTACCGTCGAAATCTGAAATTCATTCACAGGGGTCGCGAGGCACTTGAGGGGCGTAATCCCCCATGCCACAATGCGGCCCTTTCCTTTTGCAGATGGAGCGCCCCAGTGACACTCTTTGGCATTAAAAATTGCGATACCGTGAAAAAGGCCCGCAAATGGCTCGAAGCCAATGGCCATAACGTCCCTTTCCATGATTTTCGTGTCGATGGTCTGGCTGCCGAGCAGTTGAATGACTGGGTTGCGCGCATCGGATTTGAGCCGCTGCTCAATAAAAAATCCACCAGTTTTCGCGCGCTTACCGACGAGCAAAAGCAAGATATAGACACCGACAAGGCCATTGCGCTGATGCTGGAATACCCTACGCTCATCAAAAGGCCGGTACTGGTAAAAGGCGACGCTGTTTACACCGGATTTAATGACAAGCTGTACAGCGAGGTATTTGGCCAATGAGCAGCCCAGACACCCACAGTGATGTGATTGAACTGACCCGCGAGCTCATCTCACGCCCGTCTGTCACCCCACTCGATGAAGGCTGTCAGGACCTGATGGCCAGACGCCTTGCCGCCATCGGCTTTACCCTAGAGCCCATGGTATTTGAAGACACCACTAACCTGTGGGCCCGCCGTGGCACCGAGGGGCCGGTGTTCTGCTTTGCCGGCCATACCGATGTGGTGCCGGTGGGCGATCTGAATCGCTGGCACACGCCCCCGTTTGATCCTGTGGTGATTGACGGTTATATCCATGGCCGCGGCGCCGCCGACATGAAAGGCTCCCTCGCCTCCATGGTGGTGGCCGCCGAGCGATTTGTGGCCGAGCACCCTGATCATCAGGGCTCCATCGCCTTTCTGATTACCTCCGATGAAGAAGGTCCTTTTATCAACGGCACTGTGCGGGTGGTAGAAACCCTCGAAGCACGCAATGAGAAAATAACCTGGGCACTGGTGGGCGAGCCATCCAGCACCCACTTGCTTGGGGACGTGGTGAAAAACGGCCGCAGGGGCAGCCTCACGGGTAACCTCATCGTCAAAGGCATTCAGGGCCATGTGGCCTACCCCCATTTGGCCGATAACCCCATCCACAAAGCGGCACCGGCCCTGGCTGAGCTGTCCCGTATCGAGTGGGACAAGGGTAATGAGTTCTTCCCGCCCACCAGTTTTCAGATTGCCAACATCAACGGCGGCACGGGCGCATCCAATGTCATCCCCGGTGAACTCAAGGTGATGTTCAACTTCCGTTACTCCACCGAAGTGACCGCCGAGACCCTGATTGCCCGCGTACTGGGTATTCTCGATGCCCATGGGCTCGATTACGACATCGACTGGGTGTTCAACGGTCTGCCCTTCCTCACCGGCGAAGGCCCGCTGCTGGATGCCACCCGTGAGGCCATTTTCGAAGTCACCGGCACCCATACTGACCCGCAAACCACCGGCGGCACCTCCGATGGCCGTTTTATCGCGCCCACCGGAGCGCAGGTCATTGAGCTTGGCCCGGTCAACGCCACCATCCACAAGGTGAATGAGTGCGTGAAGGCAAGCGATCTTGAGCTGCTCACCGGCTGCTACCAGCGCATTCTGGAAAAGCTGCTGTGCAACTGAGCTGGATTTACGGCGCCGCCGAGCCAAGGCTGGTAAGCCATGACGGGGTGATGATGCACCCCGCCGCGGCAGCGGCCTTTGCCGCCATGCAGCGGCAAGCCGCCAAGGCCGGCATTCAGCTTGCCGTGACCTCGGGTTATCGCAGCTTCGAACGCCAACTGGCTATCTGGAATGCCAAGGCCAGCGGTAAGCGCCCCTTACTGGATATCAATGGTCAGCCCGTTGATGCAACCGGGCTGGATGCAGACACCCTGATAGACACCATCTTGCTCTGGTCAGCGCTGCCGGGCTGCTCACGCCATCACTGGGGTAGCGATTTGGATGTATTTGATGCCACCCGGATAGACAGGGATGCGCTCAAACTGGAAGCCTGGGAATATGCCCAGGATGGCCCCTGCCACGCTATGGCCAACTGGCTGGGGGATCACTGTCAGGAGTTTGGATTTTTCCTGCCCTATCAGGCAGGTAAGAGTGGCGTCAGCCCCGAACCCTGGCATATCAGCTTCGCCCCGGCGGCCCAATTTGCTATCAATCAGTTTGATGTTAATCAGCTTAGGTCTGTGATTACCGCCAGTGACATGGCGCTCAAAGACACTGTACTGCTGCGACTGGACGCCCTGGTATCGCGCTATGTAAAGCACTTTGCCCCACCTTCTTTTCCCTTTGACGAGCTGGATTTACGTCATGAATGAATTTGAACAATATCGTAAAACCTTCACCTTGCCGGACACGGTTTTAAGTTATCTCGACATGGGCACAGGCCCCGTGCTGCTGCTCGGTCACAGCTATTTGTGGGACAGCATGATGTGGCAGGAGCAACTGGCGCTGCTGGCCAAAGATTTCCGGGTGATCGCGGTCGACCTGCATGGCCACGGACAATCGGGTCCTGTGCCATCAAGACTCAACAGCCTCACCGGCGTTGCCGAAGATATGCTGGCGCTGATGGACAGCCTCAATGTGGACACCTTCTCCATTGTCGGCCTCAGTGTAGGCGCCATGTGGGGGGCCGAATTGGTGCTGATTGCCCCGGCGCGGGTTCAGGCATTTGTCATGATGGACAGCTTTATCGGCTTTGAACCGGAAGTCACCCGTGCCAAGTACTTTGGCATGTTGGATGTCATCAAGGCGGCCGGTAGCGTTCCCGCGCCCATGATAGCGGCCATAGTGCCGCTGTTTTTCTCACACAATCCGGATCCGCGCCTCACGGCCACTTTTGCCGCCCACCTTGCAACACTCAAAGGTGAGCGTATCGCCGACATCGAACGCATGGGCCGTCTGGTGTTCGGGCGCCGCGATACCATGGATGATGTTGAACAGCTGACTCTGCCCGTGCTGGTGATGGTGGGCGTGGAAGACAAGGCCCGCAGTGTGCTTGAAAGCTACCTGATGCACGAAGCCATAGATGGCAGCACCCTGGTACACATTCCAGCTGCCGGGCACATCTCCTGCCTCGAAAACCCACAGTTTGTGAACGAAAAACTGTTGAGTTTTTTAACGACTCAACTGAAGTGATTTTCTCGTTGAATTGATCTTCAGCAAACTTGCTGACAAATCAGGGCCTTCGGGGCCCTTTTTTGTTACGAATTCGTGAATTCTCATACTTATCTACTAGCTTTAATACTGTCTTTCCCTCATAAGGACCCCAAGTCATGAGAATAAGTACAGTCGCAGCGACCATTGCTGCCCTGATGGCAACCCCGGCCGCATGGGCAGAGATTCAAATCAATGGATTTGCCTCCATCGTTGCCGGCAGCAGCCTGGACGATGACGAATCCCTCTACGGGTATGACAGCGAAATCGACTTCAACCAAAATACCAAGTTCGCCGTTCAGGTGGCCGCCGATCTGGGTGGCGGCCTGCGGGCTACAGCACAACTGTTGTCCCGTGGCCGGGATGATTATGATGTCGAATTTGAATGGGCCTACCTGTCCTACGACCTCACAGATAACCTGATGTTGATGGCCGGCAGACAGCGCTTCAACCTCTATAAGTATTCGGACTACATCGATGTGGGCTTCGCCTATCACTGGATAATGCCGCCACAGGGGGTGTATTCACTGCCCTTCAGCAGCGGTGAGGGTGTTGGTTTGGTCTACTCCACCCTCTGGGGTGATACAGACGTGGGGGTTACCTACAAATACATCACCTCTTCCATTGATGACTACGTTCCATCGGGCACCAGTGTCGACGCAGCGCCTTATTCCGCTAAAGGGCACATACTTAACCTCAACTTTACCACCGGAAATTTTGAGTACGGCCTGAATCTCGGGTATGTGTCTGAACTCAGCTACGAGTACCCCGACCTGATTGCCCTTGCTGCGGCAGTGGATGCGACAGGTCTGTTTCCGGCACAGGCAGTGGACGACATATTACCCATCGATGACTCCGCCACCATCATTGGTGTCCACGGCAAATACGATCCCGGAAACTGGTTTATTCTCGCCGAGTACACCAGCATTGACCTAGACCCCAGCGCCTTTGCCCTGCAGGATTCCGCCTTCGTATCCGGTGGTATTCGCTTTGGCACTGTAACGCTGCACGCCACCTATGGCTGGGATGAAAACAAGCCCCAGTACGAAGCGCTTGACGCCATGCTGCCTGTGTATAACGCGCTGCCCCCAGCGGCACAGGCACAGGTGGCGCCCCTCATCGGTCTTACAAAAATGGCGCTCGAAACCCAACAGCAGGACAGCTACTACTACACCCTCGGCATGCGATGGGATTTTCACAGCTCAGCAGCCTTTAAGGTGGAATACACGGACTTTACCAACGATAAAGGCCCGGCCACCGATGGGCAGGTACTGTTAATGGGCGTAGACCTGGTCTTTTAAGGAGGCTCTATCATGAAAATACTCTCTGCATTATGCGCCTGTGCCAGCCTGATGTTGTCTGTTGGTGCCATGGCCGAGGTGGTGGTTGTGGTGCATCCCAGTAATGGCGTCACCATGGACTCCGGCGATATCTCACGGATTTACCTCGGTAAACTCAAGTCCTTCCCCGGCGGCGGCCCCGTAGTTCCCCTGGATTTGAAAGAAGGCAGCAGCACCAGAACAGCCTTTGTGGACAAGGTGCTTGGCAAATCTGAAAGCCAGCTCAAAGCCTATTGGTCCAAACTGGTATTTTCCGGTCAGGGCCAGCCACCAAAGTCCGTTGACGATGCCGAAATGCTGAGTCTGGTGGCGTCCAATCCCAACATGATTGGCTTCGTGGATGCCGCCAACGTCAACGACACAGTTAAGGTAATCGCCCGTTTCTGAGGTAAACGCGTGTCTAAAAAGCAGGCTCCGGATGGGGCCTGTTTTTTATCGGATGATCAGTATTTTCGTTTGGATCACAGCTTTTTAAGATGGATTGACCAGCCACGGGAAATTTTCCTGATACACTAGCGCCGAATTTCGCCAAATTACGACGACAAGATGAAACTACTCAAACCCTTGTTCGACAATAACCGTCGATGGGCACAACGCATCCAGCAGGAAAATCCGGGCTTTTTCGAAACCCTGGCCAAGCAGCAAAACCCCGAATACCTGTGGATTGGTTGCTCCGATAGCCGGGTCCCCTCCAATCAAATCATTGACTTGCTGCCGGGCGAAGTATTTGTTCACCGTAATATCGCCAATATGGTCATCCACACCGACCTCAACTGCCTGTCGGTGCTTCAATACGCTGTGGACGTACTGCAGGTGAAACACATTATGGTGGTGGGCCATTACGGCTGCGGCGGCGTGCGTGCCGCCATGGGCAGCGCACGCCTTGGCCTTATCGACAACTGGCTCGGTCACCTTCGCGATATTCATCGCCTGCATAACGACGAGCTGGCAAATCTTGATGATCAGGCTCGCTTTGACCGCCTGTGCGAACTCAACGTGATTGAGCAGGTGGCCAATGTCAGCGAGTCCAACATAGTTCAGGAAGCCTGGGCCCGGGGGCAGGAAGTCGCCATCCACGGTTGGATATACGGCATCACCAACGGCCTGCTCACCGACCTGGATGTCACCGTCGACCGAGAGACCTTTCTTGGCCTGAAAGGCTAACTAAATCAACAGGCAGCCAGCGCGCTGCCTTTTTTGATTTTTTTCGCCCTCCCCATCGCTATCACCTTGCCAACACAGGTATAATCTTCGGGTTTTTTCATTGCGCCAAAGGCGCCATGTGTAGAATTTAGGAGAATCACTTCCATGCCCGGTTTTGAAATTTTTGGTCCTGAAGAAAAGCAGGAAGTCGCAGATGTTATGGAGCACGGCTTTACCTTCCGTTACAACTTCGATGGCATGCGCAATGACCGTTGGAAAAGCCGCGACTTCGAAGCGCTCTTATGTGAGAAGCTGAATGTCAAACACGCTCACCTGCTCTCCAGCGGTACCTGTGCCCTCACCACCGCGCTGATGGCGGCTGGCATTGGTGCCGGTGATGAAGTGATTGTGCCTCCCTTTACCTTTGTGGCCTCAGTTGAAGCCATCATGATGGCGGGCGCCGTGCCAGTATTCGCCGAAATCGACGAGACCCTGTGTCTGTCACCCGAAGGCATCCGCGCCGCCATTACCCCTCGCACCAAGGCCGTTAACTTTGTGCACATGTGTGGTTCTATGGGCCACATGGCTGAAATCAAGGCCATCTGTGACGAACACGGCATTGTGCTGCTGGAAGATGCCTGTCAGGCCATCGGCGGCAGCTATCATGGCCAGGCACTGGGTACCATCGGTCAGGTGGGTTGTTATTCTTTCGACTCAGTGAAAACCATTTCCTGTGGTGAAGGCGGCGCCGTGGTAACCAACGACGAAACCATCTACAACCACAGCCACATGTTCTCTGATCACGGCCACGACCATATCGGTAACGACAGAGGCGCAGAGAAGCACCCAATCATGGGCCTGAACTTCCGCATCAGCGAAATGAACGCCGCCCTGGGCCTGGCGCAGCTGCGTAAACTCGACACCATCCTCGACATTCAGCGTAAAAACAAAAAGCTGATTAAAGATGCCATGGCCGAGATTGCCGACGTCAGCTTCCGCGTCATTCCTGATCCAGAGGGCGACAACGCGGGCTTCCTGTCGTTTCTGCTGCCCACTGAAGCGCGCGCGCAGGAAATCAGCAAGGCCCTGGCGGCCAACGGCGTTGATGGCTGCTTCTACTGGTATGTGAACAACTGGCACTACCTGAAGAACTGGGACCACATTCAAAACCTGAGTGCCCCGGCTGCCCTGCCCATCACCCTGGTGGCCGACAAGCCTGACTACACCCAGATTTCGGTACCCAAATCTGACGCTATTATGAGCCGCACCATTTCCATGCTCATCAAGCTCAGCTGGACTGAAGAACAGATCCAGGAACGTATTGCCAACATCAAGAAGGCCTTTGCCCAATAATAGACGGGAGTCTTTTGCAATGAAGTTCAGAAATTTCAAAGCTGTACCTAAGATGATCTTCGGTCGCGGTGCATTTAACCAGCTCGACGAAGTACTGGCCGCCGAGCGTAAGAACGATGACGATTTCGTGGTGTTTCTGGTGGACGATGTGCACCAGGGCAAACCATTGGAAAGCCGTATCCCAGTCAAGCCACAAGACAAGCTGATTTGGGTAAACGTTGATGACGAGCCTTCTACCGAGCAGGTAGATGCCCTCACCGAAGAAGTACAGGCCTTCAACAGCAAGCTGCCTGTGAGCGTCGTGGGCCTGGGCGGCGGTTCTACCATGGATTTGGCCAAGGCCGTATCCCTGATGCTGACCAACCCAGGTGGCTCTGCCATGTATCAGGGTTGGGATCTGATTAAGGTGGCTGCCGTACATCATATCGGTATTCCAACCATTTCCGGTACTGGCGCCGAGGCCTCCCGCACCGCCGTGCTGTGTGGCCCTGAGCGTAAGCTGGGTCTGAACTCAGACTTCACCGTATTCGACCAGATCATTATGGATCCTGAGCTTATCGCCGGTGTGCCTGTTGATCAGTGGTTCTACACAGGTATGGACTGCTACATCCACTGCATCGAGTCGCTGGAAGGCACTTACCTGAACGAATACTCCAAGGCCTTCGGTGAGAAATCACTGGAGCTGTGCCGTCAGGTGTACCTGGACGACCACCCGGAAAAAGACGACAAGCTGATGATGGCCTCTTACATGGGCGGCATGTCCATCGCTTACAGCCAGGTGGGTGCCTGTCACGCCCTGTCTTATGGCCTCGGTTACGTGCTGGGCTACCATCACGGTATCGGCAACTGTATCGCCTTTAACGTGCTGGAAGAGTTCTACCCAGAGGGCGTTGCCGAATTCCGCACCATGATGGAAAAGCACAACATCACCTTGCCAAAAGACATCTGCAAAGATTTGCCAGATGAAACCATTGCTCGTATGGTTAAAGTGGCCAAGAGCCTCGGCCCACTGTGGCACAACGTGTACGGCGACGGTTGGGAAGAAAAAGTGACCGACGAGATGCTGACCAAGCTGTACCGTCGCATCTAGTCTTGTTTCCGGGCTCCTTCGGGAGCCCGCTTTGTTAGAGTCCAGGAATTTTTCGATGAACGTGACCCTGCTGATCCCTGCCCGCTACGGCTCCAGCCGTTTTCCCGGCAAGCCATTGGCTCCCATCAATGGTAAACCCATGATCCAGCACGTCTATGAGCGTGCGGCACTGGCGAAGGGATTGAATGCCATCTACGTGGCCACGGACGATGAACGTATTAAAGCTGCCGTTGAATCCTTTGGCGGCAAAGTGGTAATGACGGGTGCCGATGCTGCATCGGGTACCGACCGTATCGAAGACGCCATCACCCAGCTGGGTTTGGCCGACGATGATTTGGTGATTAACCTTCAGGGCGATCAGCCCCTGATTGACCCTATCTCCATCGAGCAGATTGTTGAGCTGTTCCGCCGCCATCCCGGCGAGTTTGAAATGGCCACCCTGGGTTACCAGATAAGCGACAAGGCCGAGCTTGACGATCCCAAGCACGTGAAGATGGTGTTCGACAACGACATGTATGCGCTCTACTTCTCCCGTGCCCGCATTCCTTTCGGCCGTGACGTAAGCGAATACCCTGTGTACAAGCATTTGGGTGTGTATGCTTACACCCGCCGTTTTGTCCACACCTTCAACAGCCTGCCCCTGGGACGCCTGGAAGATCTTGAAAAGCTCGAGCAGCTGCGTGCCCTCGAATACGGGCACCGGATTAAAGTCGCCATCAGCGCCTTCGACTCACCGGAAGTGGATACCCCAGAGGACATCCGCCGCTGTGAAAATCGTCTGAAGGTAGACTGATGAACGCGTCCGGCATGTCAAATCTGGAAGTCTGGCTCATCATCCTGCTGGTGATTGGGGTGATTTTTTCAAACATCGCCGTACTCAAGTACAGCGCCAAGTTTAAAATGCCCCAGTTTGGCGCCCCCAAAAAGCCGATGGATAACAAATCCAAGGTTACTGCAGATAGCACGGGTGACGATTCAGCCGCATCTGGGGCTGATACCAAATCCGCCAACGCTTCGGCCAATGCTGCAGCCAAAAGTACGCCAAAAGCCGACAGCCAAACGCCGCCAGAGAGCAAACCCGATTAAGCTGGGGTTGCTTTGCCATGCCAATATAAGGCCAATAAAAAACGCCCCGTTCATGGGGCGTTTTTGTTCTCTCTTACTCCAACCAGTCTCACCTACACCGCTGCTTGTTGCGCCGGGAGATAACTGCACGGTAGAACAAACGCCCTGCCAGATAAGCTGATAGAACCAAACATGGAAACGGGGCAAAGGCTGTTGCCAGCCTCATCACAAATACATGCACAGGGCCCGGAAGACAGTAATGGGCACCACCAGGATCACAGCCAGTAAAGCGGGAAATACACCGATGACTAAGCCAAATGCTGGACTGGTGTCATCCCCTTGTGCGTTAACGCCTTCTACAACGCCGAGGAAAACGAGAGAAACAGCAACAGGCTGCCCAGCGCTATTGAAAAAGTGCCTTCCAGAACGCCTTTTCAGACGATTGAAGTCAGCTTCAAAACCCCACATAACGGCTTTCACCAAGACTAGTGCGCCTATACCGTGTGTTGATAATGACTAAGGTCCATCGAGGCTGAAAAGACGTAAAGCGGCTGAGGTTTAACGCGGCTGATGTATAGAGCAAGCTTAGGCGCAGTAATGATTCAGTCTGCTGTTTCTTCCACTCGTCAGTGAGCATTCCCGAAAAGCCCCAATTTTCTTCTTCAATCTCCTGGATCACGATATGTGTGTGCTCAGGCTTTTTACCCAGCACGCGAACCAGAGAATCAGTTACCTCTTTAACCAGTTCAACCTTCTGCTGCCGGGTGGCGCCTTTGGTGATTTGAATATTAACGTAGGGCATCTTAGCTCCAGAGATTGAATATAACTATGATCGACTGCGGATGTAGATGATAAAGTATCAGCTAACACCTTATTCATAGCCGAAAGCGCGTTAACTTAAATGGGGAACGGATGAGCGAAAATCAGGGGGCACGTCTTTGAACGTGCTTATTTGAGCAATACATATCATTGCACTTCTAATGAGGCGCATAGTTCGTCCATGTTTTTTGACTTCATGCTGTCCTGAAGAAAAGGACTTTGAGTGGTAATACTTTTTCGTGCCGAATCGTCATTTGCTGAAAACACTTGATGTATCCAATCTCGATAAGAAGTAACACGGGTGTAAAGCTCAGTAACGCCATATTCACCAACGTCATAAAACCATGAGTCTACCCGTGAGCTAATGCCGAGTAACACATACTTATCTCCGTCTCTAATATATGCTGGCCCTCCACTATCTCCATTACCAGAAACACCTTCCAGTGATTCTCCTTTAGAGCCTTTTTCGAACTTGAAAACAAGGTCCGTATCTGTAGTGCCAATAATCTTATTCTGAGCCTTTCTTAGTTTGCCATTATTTTCTTTATAGCTAACTGTCTGTCCTTTTAAACCTGTTCCTGTTCCACCGACTCCGATGAACCAGGTCACAGCACCTTTTTCAGTATTTCCATCATATAATTCAGCGGGCTCAATACCTTTAATCTCAGAATCCAGTTTAATCAGAGCTATATCGTGCTCACCTCCCAACTGATAATCAGGGTGACTATATCGATTAGCCACGGACACTATCTCGTCTCCGATTTTAATTTTCTGGCCGGGATTCATGCAAAAAACAGCATGAGCAGCCGTTAAAACCCATTCGGGATGGATAAGAGTCCCGTGAACACCTATATTATATAGCGTCGCCAGTGGCGGAAAGTCAGATGGTGCAGCGTAATAATTGTCGTCGGGAACATCATGGCGAATGACAATTGCATTGGCCATCGGTGTAGCAAGACCCATTGATAAAATTATAAATTTAAAAAAATTCAAGTGATTTCCTTTCCTAGGTTGCTATGCCGTTTTACTATGGGCGCAGGACTGGCTTGTTATGTTTTTTTACACTCAAAACCCTCAGAGTCAACGTTGGCAATTTTATCTTTAGAGCCGCATTCAGCTAAGGCCATTTCCATGTGACGACTTTCATTATAACTTCCTGCAATTGTCCCAAGCCCTACTAACACAGCAAAGACGATAAGAACTTTTTTAAAGTTAGACATAAACATTTCCTTAATATTAATTACCTTATGCCGGTCAGCAGTAAAAAATGAGTTAACCCTTACGGGATGAAACAATGAAATGGCATGGCTACCGCAGGGGCGAAGTGAGTACATCGTCCATAATTACCCTCTGAGACATCCTGTTAAACCGCATCTTCTCAGAATCGACTCATGTTATGCAAGTGTTATAAATCAAGTCGTTAACCATCCATCTATGCTCAAACTGCCTACACACCCAGATGGTGTTTGGTGTTATCCGATGTTTTACGTTCAGTGCACGGCCCAATAAAAAACGCCCCGCAGGGCGTTTTTTATTCGCTGTGAGCGTGAGCTTGCCGGGTAACCACTCAGCGCTCACTGTCGCGTGTGTGCTACAGCCTCAACCGGGCTTAAAACTCAAGCCCATTGATGATGTCGTCGTCTACCAGATTGGCCAGGGTCACCTTAAGCTTGGGCGTACGGGCCATTTCGCGTTTGATGGCAAAATTGGCTTCTTCGTTGCGGGCCCAGCTGCGACGGGCAATGCCGTTATTCACATCGAACAGCAGCATCGATTTTAAGCGGCGCTCGGCGGCCTCGCTGCCATCGAGCAGCATGCCGAAGCCACCGTTGATCACTTCGCCCCAACCTACCCCGCCGCCGTTATGGATGGATACCCAGGTGGCGCCGCGGAAGCTGTCGCCAATCACGTTATGAATGGCCATATCGGCAGTAAAGCGGCTGCCATCGTAGATGTTGGAGGTTTCGCGGAATGGCGAATCGGTACCGCTCACGTCGTGGTGGTCACGGCCGAGCACCACAGGGCCGATTTCGCCGCGATTGATGGCATCGTTAAAGGCCTTGGCGATTTCCATCCGGCCTTCGGCGTCGGCATAGAGAATACGCGCCTGTGAACCGACCACCAGCTTGTTTTCTTTGGCGTCTTTAATCCAGGTGATGTTGTCCTGCATCTGCTGCTGAATTTCTTCAGGTGACTGGGCCATCAGGCGCTCCAGCACCTCGGCGGCAATGGCGTCGGTACGGTCGAGATCGGCACTGTTGCCCGAAGTGCACACCCAGCGGAACGGGCCAAAGCCATAGTCGAAACACATGGGGCCCAGAATGTCCTGCACGTAGGATGGGTATTTGAAGTCGATGCCATTGGCTGCCATCACATCACCACCGGCGCGGGAAGCTTCAAGCAGGAAGGCGTTGCCATAATCGAAGAAGTAGGTGCCTTTGGCGGTATGGCGGTTAATGGCCTCGGCGTGGCGCTTGAGAGTGGCCTGCACCTTGGCTTTAAACAGCTCAGGCTCTTCCCGGATGAGGCGGTTGGACTCATCGAAGCTTACATCCACCGGATAGTAGCCGCCGGACCAGGGATTGTGCAGAGATGTTTGATCTGAGCCAAGGTGAACAAAAATATCATGCTCGTCAAAGGCTTCCCATACGTTTACCACGTTGCCGATAAAGGCAATGGATACCACTTCTTCATTGGCCTGAGCCTGTTTTACCCGCTCAACCAGCGCTGGCATGTTGTCGATAAGCTCATCCACCCAGCCTTGCTCGTGGCGCTTGGTGGCGGCCTTGGAATTCACCTCGGCACATACGGTGATACAGCCGGCAATGTTCCCCGCCTTGGGCTGAGCACCGCTCATGCCACCAAGACCGGCGGTCAGGAAAATCTTGCCCTTGGGGCTATCGCCCTTTTCCAGCACCTTGCGGAAACCGTTCATTACCGTGATGGTGGTGCCGTGCACAATGCCCTGGGGGCCGATGTACATAAAGGAGCCAGCGGTCATCTGGCCGTATTGGGTCACACCCAGCGCGTTGAAGCGCTCCCAGTCGTCAGGCTTGGAGTAATTGGGGATCATCATGCCGTTGGTTACCACTACCCGCGGCGCATCGACCGAGGATGGGAACAGCCCCATGGGGTGGCCCGAGTAGAGGTGCAGGGTCTGATCCGCTTCCATCTCGCTTAAGTACTTCATGGTCAGACGATACTGGGCCCAGTTCTGGAACACAGCACCGTTGCCGCCGTAGGTAATCAGCTCTTCAGGGTGCTGGGCCACGGCCGGATCCAGGTTGTTGTCAACCATCAGCATGATGGCGGCCGCCTGCTCGCATTTGGCCGGATAATCGGAAATGGCGCGGGCCTTCATGGCGTATTCAGGCTTGAAGCGGTACATGTAGATACGGCCAAAGTCATTGAGTTCTTTGGCAAACTCTACCGCCAGCTCCTGGTGCCACTCGGCGGGAAAATAACGCAGCGCGTTACGCACCGCCAGCTGTTTTTCGGCCGGGGTGAGAATGTCTTTGCGCTTGGGCGCACGGTTGGCCCCTTCCGGATAGGGCTTTGGCGCAGGCAGCTCGCTTGGGATCCCCTGCTGGATTTGTGCCTGGAAAGTCATCTGAGTATCCATTCTGTGGTGCCTCCCTCAGTTCACAATAAAGGCCTGGGCTTTCACCAGGGCGATGATGGCGTCGATATCGGGCTTGAGCAATCTGTCTTCTTCAAGCTTGGCCACTTTAGCGCGAATAAGAGCATGGTTTTGCTCAATAATGTCAGAGCAGCGGTTGGGGCGGCGGAAATCAATGGCCTGCGCGGCATACATAAGCTCAATGGCGAAGATTTTCTCAAGGTTACCCAAGATCTGATTGAGCTTACGGCCGGAGATACTGCCCATGGACACATGGTCTTCCTGGCCCATGGAGGTAGGCACGCTGTCGGCCGATGGCGGGAAGCACAGGGATTTGTTTTCGGTAACCAGCGCTGCGGTCACGTACTGGGGGATCATCATGCCGGAGTTAAGGCCACCGGAGGTGGTCAAAAGGCGCGGTAGACCGTGCAGGCCTTCCAGCAGCAAATAGCAGCGTCGATCGGCAATGTTACCGAGCTCAGCCGCGGCAATGGAGGTGTAATCCAGCACCATGGCCAGAGGCTGGCCGTGGAAACCGCCACCGGAAATGGCTTCTTCGCTGCTGATGACAATCGGGTTGTCGGTCACCGAGTTCATCTCGATTTCGGCCAGTTCCTTCAAATGATTGAAGGCATTGCGTGAGGCGCCGTGTACCTGAGGAATACAGCGCAGTGAATATGGGTCCTGCACCCGATCGCAATCTTCGTGGGAGGCCATGTTCTCGGAGCCCTCGAAGAACTTGCGCATACGGGCGGCCACTTCGATATTGCCGGCAAAGGGGCGGATTTCGTGCAGCTCGGCGCGAAACGGCGACTGACTGCCCTGCATGCCTTCAATGCTCATGGCACCGGCCATATCCGCCAAATCAAGCAGATACGCCATCTTGGTCAGCGCGGTAATGGCGTGGGACAAAATAAACTGGGTGCCGTTAATGAGCGCCAGGCCTTCTTTGGCATGCAGCTCAAGCGGTGCAAGGCCATTGGCCTTCAGGGCTTCGGCGGCAGAAATGGCGCCATCGCCATGCCAGAACTCACCTTCGCCAATCAGCGGCAAAAAGAGGTGCGATAAAGGGGCGAGATCGCCTGAGGCGCCCACAGAGCCCTGCTCCGGCACCACAGGAATGAGGTCGAGGGCGAGAAAGGCCAACATGCGCTCAACTACTTCCAGGCGAATACCGGAGAAGCCCTGGCTCAGGGCGTGCACCTTGGTGATGAGCATCAGCCTGGAGATGGACTTGGCAATCGGTTCGCCCACGCCCACCGCATGGGTGATCAGCAGGTTTTTCTGCAGAAGATGGGTTTCGGCGGGTGAAATTTGGGTGTCGCACAGGGGGCCAAAGCCCGTGTTAATGCCGTAAATGGCCTTGTCGGATGCGGCCATCACATCCACGTTATGACGGCTGGCGTTGATCTTGTCGATGGCTTGCTGACACAGCTCGGCCTGGATACTGCCGTTGGCAATGCCGTTTACGATTTCGAGAGTGAGATGGTCGACACCATATCTAAAACGCATCTTAGGCTCCTAACAATTTGTTTTATATTTTTATTTGTGGGTAAAACCCGTGGTTTACCCCTATTGCCCCCATGCTAGCTTGCCGATGAAGTTTTATAAATGCACAATAACCGTAACTCATTCCGGAATTATCGAACTATTATGTGGGGTGTTTGTTACCATTCAAACCACTACATGGGTTCGATACACAGCCACCACAGGAAAGCATAAGTGCAGGTTCATGACGTCGATTTAAAGCTGCTGAGGATATTTGTGGCCATTGTGGAGTGCGGCGGCCTGTCGGCGGCTGAGTCGCGGCTCAATATTGGCCGCTCCACCATCAGCGCTCACCTGTCGGATTTGGAAGTGCGTCTGGGCATTAAGCTGTGTAAGCGTGGCCGCAGCGGCTTTGAGCTCACTGAGTCTGGCCGGGTAACCTATCAGGCGTCGTTGGAGCTGCTGCAGCACTGCGACGCCTTCGCATCCACTGTGGCCAGTGCCAAGCAGGAGCTGGCGGGCCGGGC
This sequence comes from Shewanella sp. FJAT-52076, assembly GCF_019457455.1. Taxonomy (NCBI): domain Bacteria; kingdom Pseudomonadati; phylum Pseudomonadota; class Gammaproteobacteria; order Alteromonadales; family Shewanellaceae; genus Shewanella; species Shewanella sp. FJAT-52076. The sequence continues at coordinate 1,961,896 of NZ_CP080415.1, read as the reverse complement.
CAGCATTGCGGTGATTGACACCCTGGTGAGCGATCCCCGCTGTGACATTGCCGGTGTGATTGCGGCGCTCAAGGCCAAGAGCAGCCATATCCAGTTTGATATCAACGTGTGTGAGGCGCGGGAGGTGGAAACCTCGGTGGTCAATGGCCGCTCTTTGGTGGGGATTGGGGTAAGCCGTCATCATTTGCGCGGGCTCGACTATCACCCGCTCCATAACGAGACCAACTACTTATATTGCGGTGTGGGTCATCCACTGTTTGATTGCCACCCAGACAAGGTGCCTGCACTGCTGCAAAACGCCGAGGTTATCACCAGTAACTATATGCGCGACAAAGAAATGCGTAACGATGACCTTAACTATCAAAACACCGCCACCGCCTACCACGATGAAGGCATTGCCCATCTTATTCTGTCGGGCAAATTTATCGGCTACCTGCCGGAGCACTACGCCAGCCACTGGGTGGACAAGGGGCTGTTCAAAGCCATTTTGCCGGAGAAATACTCCTACCAAATCCCTGTGGTGCTTATCACCTCAAAAAGCATCGCCACGACTCCGCTGGCAACGGCGCTGATTGATGAGATAAAACGCCGCCATTAATCGATGGCCAAAATAGCCAGCCGAATCAGAGTACTCAGTAGCTAAACAACTCAATCGTCCAGGTAGAGAACCGCCATCAACGCTTGAACTTGGTTTCCAGAATAACCGACGAGGTGGTGCGCTCTACCCCATCAAGATTACCAATATCATCCAGCAGGTGACTGAGCTGCTCTGTGGTTTGCGCCTGCACCACGGCAATCAGGTCGTACTCACCGCTGATAGCGTACAACTCACTTATCATGTGCATCTTCTTTAATTCCACATTGGTCTTGGTGGTGAATTTCTGCTTCACCTTAATCGCCACATGGGCCGACACCAGATGGCTGGTATAAGCCTCACCCAGCTCTACGCCGTAGCCTTTTATCACGCCGGTTTGCTCCAGCCGGGCGATGCGGGTCTGCACGGTCGAGCGGGATAAATCCAGCGCACGGGCCAAGTCCGATACGCTGATGCGGGCATTGTTTTTCAGCAGCGCCAACAGACGCTCGTCCTCTTTGCTTATCATTTTGATAAATCATTCCGTTATTTTGCAAATTTAGCCGGACATATTGTTAATAACGCTGCTGCAAATTGCAACTTCTGCTCAATATAATACAGGGATAACTAAAGAAAGGGCCTTGAGTCCTACTATAAAACAATACAAAAACAGAGGCTTTGCATGCATATCAACAGAAGTTTATTCGATGAAGTGATGGTTCCCAACTACGCGCCATCTCCTATCATTCCGGTAAAGGGCCTTGGGTCACGCCTGTGGGATCAGGATGGTCGTGAGTTTATTGATTTCGCCGGTGGCATTGCCGTTAACTGCCTGGGCCATTGCCATCCTGCGCTGGTCTCTGCCCTGACTGAACAGGCACAAAAAGTGTGGCACCTGTCCAACACCATGACCAACGAGCCTGCACTGATGCTGGCCAAAAAACTCGTCGATAACACCTTCGCCGAGAAGGTGTACTTTGCCAACTCAGGCGCCGAAGCCAACGAAGCCGCCCTTAAACTGGTACGCCGCGTGGCACTGAACAGGTTTGGTGCGGAAAAATCACAAATAATCGCCTTCAAACAAGGCTTCCACGGCCGCACCCTGTTTACCGTATCCGTGGGTGGTCAGCCTGCCTACTCCGATGGCTTTGGCCCCAAGCCTGCCGATATCGACCATGCCGAATACAATAACCTTGAAAGCTTGAAGGCGCTGATTTCCGACCGCACCTGCGCCGTGGTACTTGAGCCACTGCAGGGTGAAGGCGGCATCATTAATCCAACCCCGGAATTCATCAAGGGCGTGCGCGAACTCTGTGACCAGCACAATGCCCTGCTGGTATTCGATGAAGTACAAACCGGCGTGGGCCGTACCGGGGAGCTCTATGCCTATATGGGCCTGGGCGTAACCCCGGATGTGCTGACCACAGCCAAAGCCCTTGGCGGCGGTTTCCCCATTGGCGCCATGCTGACCACCACTGAACTGGCCAAGCATCTGGTGGTGGGCACCCACGGCAGCACTTACGGCGGTAACCCGCTGGCCTGTGCCGTCGGTCTGGCGGCCTTCAACACGGTGAACACGCCTGAAGTACTCAATGGCGTGAAAGCCCGCGAGCAGCTGTTCCGTGATGGCCTCAATGCCATCAACGACAAGTACAAGGTCTTCACCGAAGTACGTGGCAAGGGCTTGCTTCTGGGCGCTGCGCTCAATGCCGACTATGCCGGCAAAGCCCGCGACTTTATGCTGGCCGCCGCCGAAGAAGGTGTGCTCTTGCTGATGGCCGGTCAAAACGTGGTGCGTTTCGCCCCTTCTCTTATCATCCCTGAGGCAGACGTTCGGGAAGGCCTGGCGCGTTTCGACGCCGCCATCGCCAAATTGGTAGCCAGGCTTAACGCCGGTTAAGCCCCTGAGGCACTTGTGCGAACAGGCGATGGGCACTGAGTCCCTTCGCCTTCCACACTGACCAAGAGAACCGAATTATGTTACTTATCCGTCCTATACAGGCTTCGGACTTCCCTGCGCTGATGACCATGGCGCGGGAATCCGGTGCAGGCTTTACCTCCCTGCCCCTGTGCGAACGAAAACTGACCCAAAAAATCGCCCATTCTGAAGCAAGTTTTAACGCTGATATCGATGAGCCCGGCGAGCAGGGTTACCTGTTTGTACTGGAAGACACAGACACAGGCGAAATCCTTGGCGCCTCGGGCATCGAGGCCTCGGTCGGCCTTGGCAGCCCGCTGTACCATTTCCATAAAAGCACTGTGGTGCACCAGTGTAAGGAGCTGGATATTTTCAATCCGGTGGAAGTCCTGACCCTGGGGAACGATTACACCGGCGTGACCGAAATCTGCACCCTGTTTTTGCGCGAGCCTTACCGGGTGGGCCTTAATGGCCGCTTCCTGTCCAAGGTGCGCTTTATGTACATGGCCGAGCACCCCAGGCGGTTTGCCAAGCTGGTGATTGCCGAAATGCGCGGGGCCGCCGATGAAAACGGTCAGCCACCCTTCTGGGGCTGGCTGCGGGAAACCTTCTTTAATATGGAGTTTTCCAAGGCCGATTACCTGATTGGCGTGGGCAACAAGGGCTTTATTGCCGACCTGATGCCCCGCTACCCCATCTATGTGGATCTGTTGCCAAAAGCCGCCCGGGATACCATAGGCCAGGTGCATGAAAACACAGTTCCTGCCCTTAAGCTTTTGGAAAACGAAGGCTTTATGCATCGCGGCTACGTTGACCTGTTCGATGCCGGCCCCACGGTGGAAGCCCAGCTTAAGCAAATCAAGTCGGTGCGCCAGAGCCACAGGGTCAAGGTGGTGATAAGCCAAAACCCTGCCGAGCATAAAGGCGAGTTTCACCTGGCGGTGTGCAACTGCGACAGCAAGGAATTCCGCGCCACCGTCAGCGACGAATGTCGTCTGGATACAGAAACACACAGCATATTGATGAGCCCGGCTATGGCCGATGTGCTCAATGTCGCCGAGGGCGATTTGGTGCGGTACCTGAATCTCGACAAGGGGGCCAAATGAGCTCAGTTATGAAAAATCCATCAAGCTGCCAGTTTATTGGTGGGCAGTGGCAGACAGGCCACGGCAAGGGCTTCGAGTCCATTAATCCGGCCAATGGTGAGGTTATCTGGTGTGGTAATGGCGCAAATGCCGAGCAGGTCGATGCCGCCGTTAAGGCTGCCCGCAGTGCATTTTACAACTGGTCAGCCATGCCACTGGCAGAACGCCTGGCCATAGTGGAAGCCTTTGGCGCACAGCTTGGTGAAAACAGCGAAGCCATGGCGCGCCTTATCGCTGAAGAAACCGGCAAGGCCCTGTGGGAGAGCCGCACCGAAGTGGCTGCCATGACAGGCAAAATTGCCATTTCCATTAAGGCTCATGCTGAGCGCACCGGCACAGTGGAAAACCCCATGCCGGGTGCCCGCGCTTTTATCCGCCACAAACCACACGGCGTGGTGGCGGTATTTGGCCCCTATAACTTCCCGGGCCACCTGCCCAACGGCCATATAGTGCCTGCTCTCATTGCCGGAAATGCAGTGCTGTTCAAGCCGTCAGAACTGACCCCAAAAGTGGCACAGTTCACGGTAGCGCTGTGGCAAAAGGCAGGCTTGCCCGCCGGTGTGATTAACCTGTTGCAGGGTGAAGTGGAAACCGGCAAGGCGCTGGCGGGTCATCCTGGTATCGACGGTCTCTTCTTTACCGGCAGCTCCAATACAGGCCACCTGCTGCATCAGCAGTACGCCGGCCAGCCGGGGAAAATTCTGGCATTGGAAATGGGCGGCAATAACCCGCTTATCGTCAAAGATGTCGTCAATGTGGATGCTGCGGTACACGACATCATCCAATCGGCCTTTATCTCCAGCGGTCAGCGCTGCACCTGCGCCAGACGTCTTTTCATCAAGAAAGACGCCAACGGCGATGCCATTCTGGCCAAGCTGATTGAGGCCAGTCGTCAAATCCGCGTAGACGAGCCCTTTGCCGACAACCAGCCCTTTTACGGTGCCATGATAAGCGCTAAAGCGGCAGCGGCCATGGTGAAGGCGCAGGCCGACATCCAGTCTCTGGGCGGCATCTCACTGCTTGAGCTAAAGCAACCTGATCCGGCGCTGGGTTTCGTTACACCCGGTATTATTGATGTCACCCACGCCAGGGCGCTGCCGGACGAAGAGCACTTTGGCCCCCTGCTTAAAGTCTATCGCTACGATAACTTCGATGCCGCCATCGAGGAAGCCAACAACACCGCCTTTGGCCTGTCGGCCGGGCTGCTGGCCGATAACGAAACGGATTATGCGCACTTTTTCAGCCGTATCCGTGCGGGCATCGTCAACTGGAACAAGCCCATCACGGGCGCGTCCAGTGCCGCACCTTTTGGCGGTATTGGCGCCAGCGGTAACCACAGGGCCAGCGCCTACTACGCGGCCGATTACTGCGCCTACCCTGTCTCCTCAGTGGAAGCCAGCAGCGTCAGCCTGCCAGCCAATCTGAGCCCAGGTCTCAGTATTTAACACCCTACTTTTTTATCAGGACTAGTAATATGCACACCCAGATTAATGAACTCTTCTCCAACCTTTGGCAGGACTATGTGTCGGTTACGCCCTCTGCACAGAAAATTCATGCCCTGCTTGGCTCGACCCAGCAGGATGATGTGCAAAACGACCATATCGCCCTGCGCACCTTCAATATCGAGAAGATTAACCTGGAAAAACTGGCTGCTCACTTTCTGGCACTGGGCTATGTGGAGTGCGGCGAGTACCACTTCGAAACCAAGAAGCTTTATGCCAAGCACTTCGAGCATCCGGATGCCACTCAGCCCAAGGTGTTTATCTCTGAGCTGCTTTTGGAAAAATGCTCCCCTGAGTTGCAGGCCATAGTGCACAAGCTGGTCGAGCAAATCGATGTGGCCGCCGTCACTGCCGATAACTTCCTGTATTCAGGTCGTCACTGGAGCATCGACCAGGCCACCTACGAAACCCTGCTCAAAGAAAGCGAGTACGCCGCCTGGGTTTCTGTGTGGGGTTTCCGTGCAAACCACTTCACCGTCTCGGTGAACGCCCTGAAAAACTACGAAACCCTGGCCTCTGTCAACGAAGCCCTTAAAGCCGCCGGTTTTGTGCTCAATACCTCTGGTGGCGAAATCAAAGGCAGCGAAGAAGTGAAGCTCAAGCAGTCTTCAACCCTCGCCGATGAAGCTGTGGTGGAATTCACCGATGGCAAGCGCATGGTGCCAAGCTGCTTTTATGAGTTTGCCCGCCGCTTCCCACTGGAAGATGGCCGCCTGTATCCAGGCTTTGTTGCCGCCTCGGCTGACAAGATTTTTGAGAGCACCAACGCTCGCTAAGCCCTGGTCTGTTTGAAAAAAGCCCGGTCAATTGGCCGGGCTTTTTACTGTTGACGCTGTCGATGGCGCTTTCAAAAGGGATAAAAAAAACCGTGGCAAGCCACGGTTTTTTGGTTTACTGAGAGACTGTTACCAGCCTTTGACTCCGGACATATCGGGCAGGTGGTGTGCAATCCCTTTGTGACAGTCGATACAGGTCTTTTCGCCGCTGGCCAGTGAGGTGGAGTGCATTTGCGCTGCCCTCGGCGACTGGCGGGTAAAGTCCATGTAGTCGAAGTTGTGGCAGTTACGGCACTCCAGCGAATCGTTAGCCTTCAAACGTGCCCACTCGTGCTCTGCCAGCTCACGGCGCTTGGCCTCGAACTTCTCACGGGTGTTGATGGTCCCAAACACCTTACCCCACACCTCTTTCGATGCCTGCATCTTACGGGCAATCTTATCGGTCCAGTTGTGGGGCACGTGGCAATCTGGACAGGTTGCACGCACACCGCTTCGGTTGGTGAAGTGGATGGTCGTCTTGAGCTCTTCATAGACGTTGTTTTCCATTTCGTGACAACCGATACAGAAGGCTTCCTGGTTGGTGGCTTCAAGGGCGGTGTTAAAGCCACCCCAGAAGATAATACCGGCCACAAAGCCCCCGAGGGTCAGGAAACCAAGGCTGTAATGCACACTGGGCTTCCTGAGGGTTTGCCATACTTTTTTAAGCTTTTCCCACATAGTGACTCCTAGTGTTTAGCCTTGACCTGATCCGCCTTGAGCAGGTGATCAATGTCAATAAACTCGTTGTCAACCAGTGGCTTGGCATCCAGCTGAGGCACATGGCACTGCACGCAGAAGTAACGGCGTGGTGACAGATCCGCCAGGAAGTTGTTATCCCTGTCCATGTAGTGAGTCACGCTGACCATGGGCGCCTGAGACTCACCGGTACGGGTACGGGCGTGGCACGACATACACTTGTTCACTTTCAGATCCAGCTGATAGCCATCAATCTTGTGGGGAATGACGGGTGGCTGCATCGGATAGTTACGGGCCTGCTTTACGTCTTTGTTCATCACCTGCTGCATGGCTGGCGGTGTCACTTCCACATCCAGCGGCGCCTGACGCAGAGTAGCGATTTTCTCATCTGTGACTGTGCTGGCGTTGGCCAGACAGGCGAAGGCGACCAGAGCAAGCGCAGAGAGTGTTTTCATTGTTTTCATGGTTTGTCTCCTCAAGCCTTCAACACTTTGACAGCACACTTCTTGAAGTCGGTCTGTTTGGACAGGGGATCTGTCGCATCCAGGGTGACCTTGTTGATGAGCTGACTGGCATCGAACCAGGGAACAAACACCAGGCCTTTTGGCGGCTTGTTACGGCCACGGGTCTCAACCCGGGTGAGAATTTCACCGCGACGGGACACGACCTTGACCTCATCGCCGCGGCGCAAGCCACGGGCCTTGGCATCGTCGGGGTGCATAAAGCACACCGCATCCGGGAAGGCACGATAGAGCTCGGGTACACGCTGGGTCATGGAGCCTGAGTGCCAGTGTTCAAGCACACGGCCGGTTGAGAGCCACATGTCGTATTCGGCATCGGGGGACTCTGCAGGCGGCTCGTATGGCAGCGCAAAAATCACCGCTTTGCCATCTGGCTTACCGTAGAACTCAAAGCCCTTGCCTGGTTTGACATATGGATCTGAGCCTTCGCGGTAGCGCCACAGGGTTTCTTTGCCGTCCACCACAGGCCAGCGCAGACCATGGGCTTCGTGGTACATATCAAAGGGCGCCAAATCGTGTCCGTGACCACGGCCAAACTCGGCATACTCTTCAAACAGGCCCTTCTGCACGTAGAAACCAAAGTACTCGGCTTCATCGTTGGCGTACTTGGCATCGCGATCCGCCAGCGGGAACTTGTCTACGTTGCCATTTTTGTACAGCACGTCATACAGGGTCTTGCCCTTGTAGGCGGGGTTGGCATCCAGCACCTCTTTTGGCCAGACTTCGTCGGTGGTAAAGCGCTTGGAGAACTCCATCAGCTGCCACAAATCTGAACGTGATTCGCCCGGTGCTTTCACCAACTGATGCCAGAACTGGGTACGACGCTCGGCGTTACCGTAGGCACCCTCTTTTTCAACCCACATGGCGGTAGGCAGAATAAGGTCAGCCGCCTGGGTGGTCACGGTTGGGTAGGCATCCGACACCACGATGAAGTTGGCAGGGTTACGGTAACCGGGCAACGTCTCTTCCATCATGTTGGGCGCAGCCTGCATGTTGTTGTTTACCTGTACCCAATAGACGTTGATGTCACCATCTTTGAGGCGGCGGTTTTGCTCAACCGCGTGGTAGCCGGGCTTGGGTGGAATAATGCCCGCAGGGATTTTCCAGATGCCCTCGGCAATGGCGCGGTGCTTGGGATTGGCAACCACCATGTCGGCAGGCAGGCGGTGGGCAAAGGTACCCACTTCACGGGCTGTACCGCAGGCTGAGGGCTGGCCGGTCAGCGAGAATGGGCTGTTACCGGGAGTAGAGATCTTGCCCGTGAGCAGGTGGATGTTGTAAATCAGGTTGTTACACCACACGCCGCGGGTATGCTGGTTGACACCCATGGTCCAGAAGGAGGTGACCTTGGTGTTGGGATCGGCATACAACTTGGCAAGTTCCACCAGTTTGTCTTCGGCAACGCCGGACATCTGGGCCGTTTTCTCCAGTGTGTACTCAGACACAAAGGCCTTGAAGGCATCGAAATCGATGGGGGTCGAATCCCCTGCCGTGGCAACGTTTTTCGCCTTTTGCTGCAATGGATGGGTCGGACGCAGACCGTAACCAATGTCAGTCACACCCTGACGGAAGTTCACATGCTTCTTGATGAAGTCATGGTTCACCATGTCGTTTTGGATGATGTAGTTGGCGATAAAGTTGAGAATGGCCAGATCGGTTTGTGGTGTGAAGACCACAGGCAAGTCGGCAAGTTCAAAGGAGCGGTGCTCAAAGGTAGACAGCACGGCAACTTTAACGTGGGGCGCGCTCAGGCGACGGTCGGTCACGCGGCTCCACAGAATGGGGTGCATTTCGGCCATGTTGGAGCCCCACAGCACGAAGGCGTCGGCGGCTTCCATATCGTTGTAACAGCCCATGGGCTCATCCATGCCGAAGGTGCGCATAAAGCCCACTACGGCAGAGGCCATACAGTGACGGGCATTGGGGTCGATGTTGTTGGAGCCGAAGCCGGCTTTCATCAGCTTGGAGGCGGCATAGCCTTCCCATACTGTCCACTGGCCCGAACCGAACATACCAATGGCAGTTGGGCCCTTGGCTTTGATGGTGGCTTTCCACTTTTCGGCCATCACATCGAAGGCTTTATCCCAGCTGATGGGGGTGAATTCGCCATGTTTGTCGTATTGGCCATTGGTCATGCGCAGCATCGGCGTTTGCAGGCGGTCTTTACCGTACATGATTTTGGAAAGGAAGTAGCCCTTGATGCAGTTGAGGCCACGGTTTACTTCGCTGTTGGCATCGCCGTGGGTTGCCACTACGCGACCTTCACGGGTAGCTACCATCACTGAGCAGCCGGTACCGCAGAAGCGGCAAGGCGCCTTATTCCAGTCCAGCTTGGTTTGCTCTGAGCTGGTGATGAGATTACTTGCCGAAGTCGGCAAGGCCAGCCCGGCCACACCGGCCGCTGCCAGCGCGGCATTGGCCTTCATAAATTCACGTCTGTTCATTTTCATTGCTCATCCTCTTCCAGCACTTCGCTCTGGTGATAAACCATGGTGGCCGACATCACACCCGGGAGGGCGTTAATGGCTTCAATTCCGGCCAGCAATTCTTTCTGGGAGTTGCCCTCCAGTACCACCACCAACTTGACCTCGTTATTCACCGACAACTCGGCACCGGGCATTTGCAGAATTTGCCCGCGGACTTCGGCCATTTTTTCCGGTAGCACCTGAACAATCAGGCTCGAAACGTGGAGTTCATTGCTCATAGGACATTCCAGTAATATTGAAAAATTCTGTTTGGACCCGGGTTCAACCCGCCCCCGGTGGGCCGGTGAATATCTGGCTTAACCAAATGGCGAACCCCAGAGCAGACACCAGGCCTACTGCCAGGAGCGGCGCCAAAAATACGGTCAGAAAGACAAAGATCTTCAGCTCCAGACGCTTTTCATCTTGTTTGGGATCGGAACTCATGTTTCCTCCATCGGCCTCGGGCATTGCCCAATGTTGGCTGCATCGTTAATTCAACTTCAGTCAGTTAGCGCAGCTTCTCTTTCGTTTTTGATCATACGCGTTCAATGTTAACGAGCTGTATACCCCGAAATCGGTAAACAGAATGCCACTTGATCCAGATCATCTATTTCCGTGTATTTTTAGGGGTGTCATGGTTTTCAAGCGCTTAGTTCGATTGTTTTTCATCTGATAAGCAGGATAACGCTATTCAGCCTTTGCTAAACCTAGGTCAAAAAAACGCCAGATGACCACCGTGAAATGGCTGATTTTTGAAAAATATTTACAAAGAGGTAGACAGATAAAAAAACAGGCCGTGATAAAGATCACAGCCTGTTATTACTATGGGGGAAGTATAGCAACGGACACTGACTTTGACCGCCGACGGCGGTGCAGCCAAAACCTGTGCGTCAATGGCTATTGCTGAATGTGCAGCAGCACCCGTTTTTCTGAAATTGGCACCGAGGTACCCAGCACCTGAGCGAACAAAGACACCCTGAGCTCTTCAATCAGCCAGCGTGCCTCCAACAGATGTTCAGGTACGGGTTGGCTTTTAGGCACCTTGGCAAGCTGAGCCTCCAGCGCCTGCTCCACCTTGTGGATTGAAAGCAGCTGCAGTTTGTCACGCACCGGATCGACCGGCAGCTTCTCCAATCGATGCTCGATGGCCTTTAAAAAGCGGATAATGTCGCTCAGCCTGACATGACCACAGTCGGCAACAAAACCCTTGTATACCAATCGGTCGAGCTGGGTTTGGATGTCGCTCATGGCAAAGGCAATATCGAGGCTTATCTTGCCCTTGAGGCGCTTTTTGATTTGATTGTGCAGAGTGAGAATCTGCTCCACCTTGAGGGAGATTTGCTCTGCCACACTGTTTAAGTCGGCGCGCACCGCATCCCTTGCACTGTCAAACCCGGCCCTGGTGCGTACTTCAAGCTGCTGCTCATCGAGAATTTGCGCCACCGCGGCATCTATAATGTCGTCAATCAACAGCTGCACCTGCCCAAAGGGGTTAAAGTACATGGCCAGTTTGGCCTTGTTGGGCAGCGCCTGCTGGAGATGCTTAACCGGCGAAGGGATATTGATAAGCAACAAACGACGCACGCCCCGGGCATGGGCCTTTTGCGCCTGGTGCTCATCATCAAACAGCTTAACAGCCACCGAGTCTTTTTCATCCACCAGCGCGGGGAAGGCTTTGACTTCATAATTGCCCTTTTTGCGCTGAAACTGCGCGGGTAAATCTTCGATGCTCCACTCTGTCAGCCCGGCTTGCTCAATGCCTGACTTGGCCACCTGACGGATGGCCTTGGCCACAACGCCCTGCAAACTTGCCTTGAGGGCATCGAGATCCCGCCCCTCACCCACCAACTTGCCGTGGTCATCTTCAATTTTAAAGTGCATCAACAGGTGTTTGGGCAGCTCGGTCAACACGAAGTCTTCAGCGCTTACACGGGTGCCGGTCATACGCAGCAACTGTTTGGCAAGGGATTCCAGGAGCGGCAAATCCAGTGACATAGCCTGCACTGCGGCACGGGCGTAATCCGGCGCCGGCACAAAGTTACGCCTCAGTGACTTGGGCAGTGACTTAATCAGTGCGATGCATTTTTCTTCCCGAAGGCCGGGTACCAAAAAGTCAAAACCGCTGTCTTCGACCTGATTGAGCAGCGCCACCGGAATATGGACACTGACACCATCATCCTCTGCGCCCGGTTCAAAATGGTAACTCAGGGCAAAGCTTAAGTTGCCCTGATGCCACACATCGGGAAAGTCCAGTTTGGAGACGTGCCCAGTTTGACGGGCATAGAGCATCTCTTCATCGAAGTTCAAAAGCTCTGGTTGCTTACGTCTGGCTTCTTTCCACCAGCTGAATAGCTTGGGCGCGTTGTAAATGCCTTCCGGCAGTCGCTCATTGTAAAAGTCGAACAGCACCTGTTCGTCCACCAGAATGTCGCGGCGACGGGATTTATGTTCGAGCGACTCCACTTCTTCCAGAAGCTTCTGGTTATGGAGAAAAAAGGCTTCGCGGGTTTTGAGCTGACCTTCTGCCAGGGCGCTGCGGATAAAGATTTCCCGCGCTTCGATGGCATTGATGGGGCCGTACTGTACCTTACGGCGATTCACCACGGTAAGGCCGTAGAGCACCTGGTTCTCAAACGCCACCACGGCGCCCTGATTGGCCTCGAAATGTGGCTCGTTGTGCTGCTTCTTGATGAGGTGCGATGCAAGTTCTTCCAGCCACTCGGGCTCGATTTTGGCACAGCCACGGGCAAAGAGTCGGCTGGTTTCGGTAAGCTCCGCCGCCACAATCCATTTGGGGCCCTTTTTCGCCAGCGGCGAGCCCGGGAACACGTAAAAACGGCGATTGCGGGCGCCCAGATACTCGTTGTTATTGTCTTTAAAGCCAATATGGCTCAAAAGACCCGACAAGAGGGCCCGGTGCAGGCTGTCGTAATCCGCCGGTACGCTGTTTAATTTGAGTTTGAGCTCATGGACGCTCTGGCGCACCTGGGTGTAGAGATCTTGCCATTCCCGCACCCTCAGATACGCGAGGTATTCCTGCTTGCACAATTTACGGAACTGACTGGCGGAGAGCGCCTTTTGCTGCTCCTTGATGTAGTTCCACAAATTCAGCAAAGAAACAAAGTCAGAGTCTTTGTCCGCAAAGCGGCCATGGGCCTCATCGGCGGCCTGCTTTTTCTCAAGTGGGCGCTCCCGTGGGTCCTGAATGGACAGCGCCGAGGTAACCACCAGGGCTTCGTGCAGAGCGCCCCTGTCTGCCGACTCAATCACCATGCGGGCAAGACGGGGGTCTAGGGGCACATGGGCAAGCTTGCGCCCAAGGGGCGTCATCTGTGGCAAGCCCTTCTTGAGATTGATGGCCTGCAGCTCTTCCAGCAGCAAAAAGCCGTCTTTGATATGGCGCTCATCGGGGGGCTGAATAAAGGGGAAGCCCTTGATGTCACCCAGGCCGATAGCAAGCATCTGCAGGATAACGGACGCCAGATTGGTGCGCAGAATTTCCGGATCGGTAAATTCCGGCCGCGACAGAAAATCCGTCTCTTCATACAGACGGATACAGATACCCGGCCCTACCCGGCCACAGCGGCCCTGACGCTGGTTTGCACTGGCCTGACTGATGGGTTCAATGGGCAGGCGCTGCACCTTGGTGCGATAGCTGTAACGGCTGATGCGGGCCGTACCCGGGTCAATCACATAACGAATACCGGGCACGGTAAGCGAGGTTTCGGCCACGTTGGTGGCCAGCACGATTCGCCTGCCGGTGTGGGACTTGAACACCTTGGATTGCTCGCCATAGGACAGACGTGCGTATAGCGGCAACACCTCAGTGTCGCGGTACTGCCTGCGGGAGAGCTGCTCGGCGGTGTCACGGATTTCCCGCTCACCGTTCATAAAAATCAGGATATCGCCCGGGCCTTCGGCCATCAGCTCATCGACGGCCTCGAAAATCCCGTCCATCAAATCCAGATCCGGCTCATCGTCCTTCACCAATGGCCGGTAACGGGTTTCCACCGGGTAGGTGCGCCCCGAGACTTCAATCACAGGAGCATTGTCAAAATGGCTTGAAAACCTGTCCACATCGATGGTGGCGGAGGTGATGATAACCTTGAGATCCGGGCGCCTCGGCAGCAGCTGCTTTAAGTACCCCAGGATAAAGTCGATGTTGAGACTGCGCTCGTGGGCCTCGTCGATGATAAGGGTATCGTATTGATTCAGATATTTATCTGACGACAGCTCCGCCAGCAGGATACCGTCGGTCATCAGCTTGATATAGCTGTTTTCATTAATGGCATCGGCAAAGCGCACCTTAAAGCCCACCGCTTCTCCGAGAGGGCTTTGCAGCTCTTCCGCAACCCGGGTCGCCACACTGCGGGCGGCCAGACGTCGGGGCTGGGTGTGGCCAATCAGGCCACGGCTGCCGCGGCCAAGCTCGAGGCAGATTTTCGGCAGCTGAGTTGTTTTACCCGAGCCGGTTTCACCGGCAACGATCACCACCTGATGGTTGGCTATGGCCTCGGCGATGTCATCGCGCTTTTGCGAGACCGGCAGATTATCGGGATAGTGAATGCGTGGACGCGCGCTTAGCCTGGCATCCACCTTGGCTTTGGCCGCCTCGGCACGCTCGGCCAAGCGTTCGAATGCGGCGGCCTTGGCGGCTTCGTCTTCGAGACGTTCTAGGTCTCTGAGTTCACGGCGAATACGGGCCACATCCGATTGATAACATTGTTGTAAATATGCACGGGAGAGAGAGTGTCTTGCAGCGCTCAAAACCGGTTTCCATTGCCTGAAACAAAGACCAGGGATCCTAACAAGAAGCGCGGCATTTGGGTATGAAAAAAGCCCTGGCAGGCAGGGCTTTTTGTGCGGATCACATCCGACTGTCAGGCCGGTGCCAGGTAGCACTGCTGCATATAGACGTTCATGGCAGCCAGCACGTGGGTCCGGTTGATAATACCAATCACCTTGCCGTTATCCACCACGGGATAGATTTTGGGTTTGGCACCTGTCATTTGCTCGGCCAGTCGCAGCACACTGTCATCGGGCGATACCTGCAGCACATCGGTGCGCATTACATCCGCCACGATTGCCGTTAAATCACAGTGATAGCTGCTTTTGAGCATAGTGGCCAAACAATCCTGCTGGGATAAAAAACCCACCAGATGCTTGTCACTGTCTACCACGGGTGCGCCATTTTTTTTGTTTTCCAACAACAGCTCAACGGCCGTGGCAAGCGTCATCTCAGGTTTGAGCAATACGGCTTGCCTGTCCATATGCTCCCTGACTTTAATTGAATCCATTGCATTCCCCTGTCAGTTGTTACACTCCCAAGTGTAGGAAAAAACTGCGGTGATTGCCTGCCGATGGTTTCGATTGCATCAATCTGTTATTTATCACGCCAAATCATGATTAATGGCGCGTCTTTATTGACCCTGCTGGCACGGTACATACCTTCAGTATTGAAAGGAGTGGCCACATTACCCTGGGCATCGATGGCGATAATGCCGCCACTGCCACCGGCCTCCACCAGACGCTGGTTAATCACCTCATCAGATGCCTGGATGACATTCTTTTGCTGATACTTCATCCGCGCACAAATGTCGGCGGCCACATGGTAGCGAATGAAGTATTCGCCATGCCCGGTGGCAGACACTGCGCACACGCCATTCTCGGCATAGGTACCAGCCCCAATAACCGGCGAGTCACCAATACGGCCAAACCGCTTCGCGGTCATTCCGCCTGTAGAGGTCCCTGCTGCCAGGTTGCCGTTTTTATCCAGGGCGACGGCGCCGACGGTGCCAAATTTGTAATCCAGATCGAGACTCGTGGCAGAGGCATGAAAATCTTTGGCGGCGCTTTCGGCGGCATTGATTTTGGCTTTGGCGTCCAGGAGCTGCTTGTAGCGGCTGTCGGTATCGAAGGTGTTGGCCGGCACCAATGGCATCCCCTGGGTCAGGGCAAATTCTTCGGCGCCAACACCGGACAGCATTACGTGATCAGATTTATTCATCACCATTAATGCCAAATCGATAGGATTTTTAATGTGCTTAACACCGGCCACGGCGCCGGCATTCATGGTGTTGCCATCCATGATGGAGGCATCCAGTTCATGGGTGCCGTCGAAGGTGTACACGGCCCCCATGCCCGCATTAAACAGGGGGCTGTCTTCAAGAATATTGATGGCAGCCTTGACCGCGTCCAGACTGTCGCCCCCCTTGGCCAGAATTTTGTGACCGGCGTTTACGGCTTCTTCCAGTTTGTCGCGATACGCCTGCTCCTGCTCATCGGTCAGCTTGGCCTTGGAAATGGTACCGGCTCCGCCATGAATGGCGATGCCAAAGGGATTCTCTTGTGCTGACGCCGGGGACATGGCTACTCCAAGACTAAAAAGGGCTGTGAATATCGCGGGATACTTGTTCATCTTATTCTGCTTTAGTGTGACAACTGTGTGTTCTTTTTAACGATTTCGCGCACCAAACACAATCCCGCCTTGCCGGGCATGCAGGATACAGCGACAATAAAACCCAATGGAGCAACAACTGCAATCCGGGACTTTTGCGCCTTTGAAAGTGAAATTTTTATATCCACTGACAGCCGCCACCCTGTTCGGCGCCCTGCCTGTCAGCGCAGCCAGCGATCCTTTACTGCGGATTAACGTCAGCGGCGTGGATGAAGCGCTCGAAAAAAATATCCGTGCTCACCTGGGTTCCTTACCGGAATCTGAGGTACAAAGGCGCGCCTTTCTGTTTAATGTGCAGGACAGCGTCGAGGCTGCACTGCAATCGGTGGGCTATTACCACGGTGAACTCAACCAAAACCTCATTCGCCATGATAAAGGTCCGTGGGAACTCTCGCTGACTGTCGCTCCCGGCGAGCCTACCCGTATCGATTGGGTGGACATCCGCTTTGCCGGTGAAATGCTTAATGATGCCGCCTTTGACACCTGGCTGGATGACGTCAGCCTGAAGCCGGGTCAGGTGCTCAATCACGGCAGCTATGAAAATCTTAAAGCCGAGCTTGGCGCCATCGCCCTGTCCCGTGGCTATTTTGATGGCAAGTACACCAAAGCTGAAATTCGGGTAAACCGCGATGAAAACCGCGCCACCATCAGCCTGCACTTTGATTCCAGCGCCCGTTACCGCCTGGGAGATGTCAGCTTTGAGGGTGACACCCTGGATGAAGGCTTTCTTGACAGACTCATTCCCTTTGAGCACCAGAGCCCCTATGCAACCCGGCGACTGTCAGCGCTGAACAGCCTCCTGCAGGAGACCGGCTATTTTCGCTCAACCAAGGTATTGCCACAGCTCGATAAGGCCGAGAATGGGGAAATTCCCATTAAAGTTGAACTGGACAATCGTCCGGATCATTCCATCGAGCTGGGTTTGGGTGGCGATATTGGCTCAAGCAGCGACAGCACCTTTGAGCCCAGAGTCAGGGTGACCTGGCGAACGCCACAAATCAACAGCCACGGCCATTCTCAGGAAACCAGTATCGAGTGGTCGCCAGACAGGCCCAAATTTTTAACCACCTATACCATTCCCCTTACCCATCCGCTGGACGATCAGTTAAAACTGCGATTCGGTCTGCTGCGGGATAAGTACGGCGTGACCCAGATATACGAACCCGAGGATCTGGATTTCAGAAACACAGGTCAGTTGGAGTCCAGCAAGCAATTGCTGGGGGTGCTCAGGCAGCAGTCTCTTGGTGATGGCTGGTTGATGGGGTACTCGCTGGATCTTATCCACGAGAGCTACACCCAGTTTGATACCGATTATTCACCATCGTTCCTGCTGGCAGGTTTTAGTCTGTCCAATACCATCAGGGGGGATGCGACTCTCGACCCCAAGTGGGGTTACCGTCAGTCTTATAATGTGGATTATGCCGATCCCAGTCTGGGCTCTGCCACACGTCTGACCCGCTTTCAAGCCAAATTCAAATGGATAGACACTTTCTTTACCAAGCATCGCCTGGTAGCCAGAGCCGATTTTGGCCTGAACCTGGTGAGCGATGGCGACCTGGCACTGGTGCCTCCGTCGCTGAGGTATTTCACCGGCGGCGATCAGAGTATTCGCGGCTATGCATTCCAGGAAATTGGTCCCTATATCGAATTCACCAATGATGATGGCGAACTCGCCCGGGAAGTCATTGGTGGTCGTTACCTCGCAGTAGGCAGCCTGGAATATCAATATTATCTGACGCCATCCTGGCGTTTGGGCTCTTTTGTCGATGCCGGTAACGCGTTTGATAAGGACCAGTTTGAACCCGTGGTATCCGTTGGCGGGGGCGTACACTGGATTTCCCCCATAGGCCCAATCAAACTCGATTTGGGCGTAGGTCTTACTGAGACAGATACCCTGGAGCGCTCGTGGCGTATTCACCTGACTATGGGAAGTGAACTATGAGTCAGGAGATGAATCAAACCACGCCGCCAATGGGCTCTGACTCACCAAATACCCCCAAACAGGCAACAACGGCAATGCCCTGGTATTACCCCTGGCGGCTCTTCAAGCTTATTACCCGACTGGTCGTTTATGTCCCGCTGCTACTCCTTGTGCTGCTGGCCTTGTTGCTGGGCACGCCATTTGGTGCCCGTATCGCCGTAGATATTGCCACAAGTGTGGTGCCCAATTTCAGTGCCAGCTATGCAAGCGGCAGTATCAACCGTGATCTGGCTCTGAGCGATATCCATTGGTCCATGGATGGGATTTCCGTTGAAGGCAAATCGCTGCTGCTGGAATGGCAGCCTTCCTGCCTGCTTGCCAAAGGCCTGTGTGTGCAAAACCTGTCGCTCGAAGGCCTGGCTCTGGTAATAGAAACAGACAAACTCCCTAAAAGCGACAGCGAGCCCACTCCCGCGCCTGAAAAGCTGGTATTGCCCTTCACTATCTCCCTGGATAAGGCGCAATTAACCGCTGTCGATGTGCGCGTCGATACCATGGAATTTGGGGCCGATTACCTGATGGCCGCCGCAAGCTGGCAGGCAGATGGGTTAAAAGTCAACGAGTTACAAAGCCGTGGCTTACAGGTGCTCATACCCAAACCGGACGAAGCCGATTCCGGGGTTAAAGGCAGTCCCACCACATCCGACGGCACAGCCACAGACAGCGCAGCGCCAACAGACAAAAACTGGCCCCTTGCCAGCTTGCCGACCATCGCCCTGCCCATGAACCTGCAATTATTGAAAGCCGAACTGACCGATACTCACCTTGCCATTCTTGGTGAAGAAGAAGTAATAAGTCGCCTGCAGCTGGGAGCGGATTTCGAAGGCAGTGCTCTTACGGTGCAAGAGCTTAAGCTCGAACACCCCGAAGCCGAATTGGAATTGAAAGGCACAGTGGATTTGTCTGCGGACTATCCCATGGCACTGAAACTCAATGCCAACACCCACTCGCCGTCTCGTTTTCCTGATATCGGCGAGCAACAATTACAACTCGACCTCAACGGCAGCCTGTCACAGCTGGTCCTGAAGATACAGGCTAACGGTACCCTCGGTTTTGAGCTGGATGCCGAGGCCGCCCTGTCAAACCCCGAGATACCCTTTACGCTCACCCTGAGTAAGGCAAATGTGGGATGGCCCCTGCAGACGCCCGATTACCAGGCTCAGGAACTTACAGTGGCGGCAAGCGGTAACCTGAAGGCCCAACAGGCAAGTATCAATGGCAATATCATTACCCCGTTTCACAATCCGCTTTTGCTCAACGCCGAACTCAGTCATCAGGGGCAGTCCCTTGAAATAACTGAAGCCGCAGTGTCTGGTGAGCCGGGGAATATTCATCTCAGTGGTACGCTGAATTATGCCGACGGCCTTGTCTGGCAGGCGGGTGTAAGCTTTGACAAGCTCACGCCCTCTGCTCTTACGCTGCAGGAAGGCGTGACCTTACCCCAGGGCAGCCTTGATGGCGCTTTTGAAACCAGTGGCGCTTTTGAAACAAGCGCTACCGTTAAAAACCAGTGGCAAATCAGCCTTTCACAAGCCGATATTCACGGCGAGCTGGAGGGGTTCCCAGTCACCCTGACGGGCGATGTGACAGTTAACGACAAACTGCACCTCAGTGCACAAGACTTTTTATTGACCGCTATGGGCGCCAAGCTGACCCTTAACGGCAATGTTGAAGATGACTGGGATCTGCAAGGCCTTATCCAGGCTCCCGATTTATCGCTTCTGGCTGAAGGCCTGAGCGGCAAGTTGATGGCCAATCTTGATGTGAGCGGCAGCAACAAAGATCCTTTGGTCAACCTTCACGCCCAGGGCGAAGAGATAAAATTTGGTACAACCCAATTGGCGTCGTTATCGATAAAGGGTTTGTACCAGCCATTCGCCAAACATGAATTTGCCCTGTCGGTAAAAGGGAATGCCTTACACCTGGGCAGTCGCAAACTCGAGTCGGTTACACTGGGCGCCAAGGGCGATATCAACAAACAAAAACTGCGGGCGGAAAGCTTTGGCGATATCCGCCTCGATGCTGTGGTGGAAAGCCAGTTCGATGAAAAAGCGCAGCAGGTCGCAGCGAGCATCACGCGCTTTGATCTCGGCAGCGAATTTGGTGACTGGGGCTTATCCCAGGATTTGCAGCTGAACTGGAAACTCGCCAGTAGCAGCGGGACCCTGAGCGAGGCCTGTTTTACCCAGGGTGACAACGCGCTTTGCCTGCCGCGACCTGCCACACTGGGGAGTAGCGGTGATGTGGCCATCAGTTTCCGGGGAGAGCCCGGCGCCATCATAGACAAGCTGCTGCCAACAAACATGGACTGGAAAGGCAAAGCCAGCCTCGACGCCGCGGTAGACTGGAGCCCCAAACGCAAGCCGGCAGGCGAATTGAGCCTGGTGTTCGAGCCCGGCTCAGTCACACTGTTAAGACCCAAGGGCAAAATAGTCGAAGTGGGCTTTGAAGCGCTGTCAGCCAAAGCCAGTCTCAGCCCCGACACTTTGACCGCAGATTTGAACCTGCGCTCCACCCGACTCGCAACGCTGGATAGCCGCGTCGAAATTGCGGTGACACCCGACCGGACGCTGGGCGGATATATTCATCTCGACCGGATACAGCTCGAAGCGCTGAGAGAGTTTTTACCCCAGCTGGATACCCTGGAAGGTGAGATAAGCAGCGAGCTCACCCTTGCCGGTACCCTTATGTCGCCAGAGGTCAGTGGCAACCTTGCGCTGGCCAAGGGGGCATTTTCCGCCAGTGCCAACCCCACTCTGATTAGCGATGTTGAGATGCTGCTGGCTTTTGCGGGCCAACAGGCCAGGCTTAATGGCAGCTGGGTGATGGGTGAAGGTAAAGGGGGCATCGAGGGTACACTCGCCTGGCCCGATGGCCAATTCAGCGGTGAATTGGCCGTGAAAGGCGACAAACTGGCGGTCATAGTGCCGCCCATGGCTTTACTCGACGTATCCCCCGATGTGACTCTTACCTTTAATGCGGCCATGTTGGATCTCAAGGGCAGCGTCAATATTCCCACCGGCAACATCAAGATAGTGCAGCTTGCCGAAGGCGGGGTCGCCGTATCCTCTGATGTGGTATTTGATGACTCCATTGCCAAAGCCGAACAAAAGACCAGTCCTTATGGTGTGACGGCCGATCTCAATATTCGGGTGGGCGATCAGGTGAAAATTGAAGGCATGGGCCTTCAAGGCCGACTTGACGGTACCCTGCGATTGCAGCAACAAGCCTTCAAGCCGCCTTTACTGTTTGGTGACGTAAAGGTGCTCAGTGGCAGCTACAAATTTATGGGACAAACACTGAAGATCCCCAAGGGCGAAGTTCAGTTTGTCGGCCCGCCGCAGCTGCCTAACCTCAACATTGAGGCCATCCGTGAAATAAAAGACGAAGACTTGATTGCCGGTGTCAGGATCACGGGAACCGGTATGGCGCCCGAAGTGACCCTGTTTTCCAATCCATCAAAAGAACAGGCAGAGATCCTGTCTTACATTCTCAAAGGCAAAGGCTTCGCCAGCAATGGCAGCGGCGACAACAACGCATTGATGATGGGCGCGGCACTGTCACTGAGTTCATCGCTGTCGGGGGGCGCTATTGGCAGCATTGGCAGCACGGCGACGTCCCTGGTCGAAAAATTTGGCTTCTCCAACGTACAACTGGATACCAATGATGAAGGCCGGGTTGCCATCAGTGGCTACATAGGAGAAAACCTGATGGTGAAGTATGGCGTGGGTGTGTTTAACCCGGGCTACGAGATGACGGTCAGATACTACCTGCTGTCGCAGCTGTACCTGGAAACTGTGTCTGGTACCGTTGGCCAGTCGCTGGATATCTACTACAGCTTCGACCTCTAGCATTAGCCTGCGTGCATTGGCCAAAAGGTGGCAACCGGAATGTTGCCAACTGGACTTCTCTGTTGCCAACACTGAGGTTTTCGCTACCCTCGACGGATAACCATCACACAGTGCGATACCGACTGATAGCCTAACGCATCAGCAGCGGGCACAAAAAAAGCGCCCATAGGGCGCTTTTTCCGGCAAAGCTTAATGATTAAGCGTAAACGAAGTCTACGTGGTCAATCATTGGCTTGAATACGTGGCGCTGCATAGCCTGAGCGCGTACGTTTACTTCTTTGCCGTCCAGAACGATGGTCAGAACGCTGGTGTAAAAATCATCGTTGGCCTGGATGTTGATGATGTCCTTGTGGTCAAAAACGATGGATACTGGCTCTTTGCCAACACCGTAGATAACAGCAGGAACTTTACCCTCACGACGCAGGCGGCGGCTCGAACCTTTCCCGATCTCAGTGCGGGTTTGTGCAGGAATAGTGTAAGACATGTTTTTATCACTCATATCAGAAAGTTACAGAGTAAATTGATTTTCGACCAACCAAATCACACTGGCTTCGTCAAACACGAAGCGCGCGCATACTAACACAGCCACCCACACCGGGCAAGGCAAGACTGTACTTTGGCGCCACAGCAGACAAATTGCTAAACAAAGTTTGCAATTGTAACTGCATGGAAAATCTTATGGTTACCAAGAGTTGGGCTGTGATCTTGCTCACATTTCATCCATGACACCGCTGTTACGCTGCAACGGATTGGCTTCTGGAGACTCACCATGGTCACAAATAATACTGGCGTCAACGATTTAATGCGTCAGTGGCAAGGCAGCTTTTATTTGTTGGATGCCTTAATGAATCGATTGGAGTGCAAGTTCGATACTCTGGTGATAACCAATGACACCATGGACCTGCTGTTGGCAGAAGCCATCGCCTGCACAAGTGAATTGGACAGCCTGACCCGCCGTTTAGCGGGCAGAAACAGGCCCTCTTCGCTGCGCCAATTTTACTGCAGATTGGCGGCTACCTTATCCGACTGGCAAATGAACAGAGAGCAATCAGGCCTCAGGACCGGATGTTGCTCTCTCTTATCTGACTATGGCGTACTGCTGACTGAATTGGATGCCTGGTGTAAAACCGTTACCAGCTGCGTACACGCCCCACATCCACATGCACAAACCCCGACTGTGGATAGTAACCAACCCCACCCAGCTTAAGCTCTTTGGCGGCGTCTCTCAGCCTGTCCAGGCGTATCCCGGGTATGGCGATGTCGATAGCCTTGCCTTCCATGTGCAGGCTTTTCTTGGCAACCCCACCACTTTTCTTCGCCAGCATGGCATTGGTTTGCGGTGAACGATAACCGGAAATAATGTGGATTGTATCCTTTGTTTTTAGGTTTTCCTGCAAATGAAATAGCAGGTCATACAATCGCTTATCCATTGGTGCTGCAATATTTGCTCGATGATCACGCAAAAGATGATCAAAGTCGGTCAAAATCTCTTTTTGATATTTACCATCAACCCAGTAAGCTCCCTTACCTTCTTCCTGGGTGTGGCGGTTAAACATACTCAGCATCCTGCTGCCTTGGGTAGAACGACTGGCCATCGCCGGCGATGAAATTACAGAAAACATTGCCATGCTTCCCAGCCCAAGCATTAACTGCCTGCGAGCAGGAGAGAATTTTGTCACTCAGTCACCTTTGTATTATTTTTGGTCAAAACAGCCAGAAAATATAACGAAAGGCTTATATGATCAAGCTTTCTGACGCATAAACCATGACGGGGATCAAAATCCAATCCAATTGAAAACGGCAGCTGTTTATTGGGGGTTGTGGCTATTTGGCGGCAAGAATTTGATTATTTTGCGCAAATCCGTAGATGTCTTCCCTGAATTGGGCCCTTCCTTCGGCATCGACCCAACTGGTCCAGTAGACAAAATGAACCGGTAGCCGTTCTTTGAGGGTAAACCAGCGGGTGGTCTGTGGTGTTTGCAGGGTTTGTTGCCAGCGACGTGGGTCAGCAAGGCGTTCATTGGCAAGCCATGCGGACAATTCATTGATTTTTTCAACCCTGACACAACCCGACGACAATGCCCGCATCGGTTCATCAAACAAGTGCTTATCCGGGGTGTCGTGCAAATAGACATTATCGTCGTTGGCAAAGTGGAGCTTAAACCGTCCCAACGCGTTGTCCGGACCAGGACGTTGTTCCAACAAGTACGGGAACTTTCCTGCTGCCGCACTTTGGAAAAAGTCGTCCGTTTCCTTCACTTCTTCACCTTCCCTGCTCCAGACGATAAAGCCCTTTCGGGAAAGATAACTGCCATCTTTACGTACCTTTGGCAGCACATCCAACCGCATCAACCGGCGGGGAACCCGCCAAGAGGGATTCACCACCACTGCGCTTATTTCACTCTGAATAAAGGGCGTTTTACGGGTGGGTTTACCAACTATTACCCGCGAGTGCATCAGTGCCTCACCATCATCGACCAGCTCCAAATCAAAGGCGGGAATATTGACCAACACATAGGTTGACGGCAGCGTTTGCCGCTCGCGGCTCTGAACCAGATAGTCCTTGGCTAACCGTGTCGCTCGCGTCTCGGGTGCAAGGTTCAACCAATAGAGGGTTTTGGGGCCAATCACCGCATCCTGTTTGAGCCCATGACGATGCTGAAATGCCTTCACCCCCCTTGCCAATTCATCATCATAGCGGGAAAGAGCATAACCAGACTCAACCTCCATATCCCCAAGCAACCATAGCCGCTTTGCAATTGCCGCGACCTCAGTATGCGAATCACCGGGCCTGAGCAAACCATTCAGCACTATGGGTGGCCAGGGCTGTTCGGCCAACCAGAGCAAGTGCCGCAATCGATTCATGGTATTGAGGAATCTGTCGTTTGGTTCGAGAGCAATCAATCTTGAGTTGAGATCCGATGCAGCAGCTTGATGATGAGCCCATTCGGCGGTCTCACTGCTGTTGTCAATCGTATTGCCACTCCGGTCCAGATACCCCGGGTTTGACTGCATACCTAGCTGGCGCCAGGCATTTTTCAGCTTAAGATAATCCAGCTCCAGAGACTTGGTGTCCGTGTCGAAATTGCGAAGCAACGGGCTTAGCTCAACCTCCAGTGAGGGCTCAGCCAAAATAAGCAAGCTGGCCTGGTCACGCATTAACTGACGGCTATAAGCGTCCTCCGCGCCCAGTGCGGCCAAGTTAACCAGACACAGTAAACAAATCCAATAGACTCTTGCCATGATGACTCCTGCAGGCGTATTCCTTCATGCCTTGCCTTAATGATGGCATCTGGATTAGCCCCTGTCATACCACTGCTGACTGACTTCTCGCACAGAAACCCAGCAACCGGCCAAGGATCAAGGATTTGCACTTGAAGATCATTTTCAAGCTGTTATAACTGGCCGCTTTTTTACAGGCCATTTTTTGAGGTCCATGGAGCGCTCATGAACAAAGCCACACTGACCAAGTTCATCGCCAACACCACAGGCGTCAGCCAACCCGAAGCCAAACGCCAGCTTGAGCAAATTCTGGCATCGATTCGTCAGGCACTGGAAGAAGGAGAGACTCTCTATCTGCCGCAATTTGGTACCTTCGAGCTGCGTTATCACCTGCCACGCCAGGTACGCAACCCCAAGACAGGGGAATTGATGGAAGTGTCCGGATTTAACCAACCCAGTTTTAAACCTGCGCCAGCCCTCAAGCAGCTAGTCGCGGGCTGACTGGCCCATTTGCGATTTGTTACTGTCCAACGGCGCCCCATACACTGAGCGAACATAATCAATATGAGCACGCTGAGCGGCTTCGCCGGAGGTCTGCATAAGTTCTTCAGCAACGACAAAACAGCGTGCAACATCAGCCTGTGCAAGCGATGCTGGCTCAGCATCCAACATATCCAGGTATGCCAACATGCCCGATAGCAAGATAACCCCGTGCGGCAAGGACGTTTTGAAGCTGGCATCTGCCCCAAACACCACCAGGGAGTGAACCTTATCAAGCTGCATTACCTTTTTCAGTGCTTCACAGTGACCGAAATTTTGATGTATTGGATTTGGAAATGAATAGTGCTTGCCATGCAATACCTGTCGCCAGCTGCGCGCCCGGCTACTGCCAAATATCCAACCACGATAGTGTTTACTTTCTAGCGCCAAAACATGAGTTTGGGTGATTAACACTAAATCCACTTCAGTGGAACCTCCGTCAGCTAATGGCACTAACAGATTGGTAAACAGGCCATAACGCTCCCCGCGGTAATGCGACTTGATAAGCGCAGCGATGGCCTGTTCGCCTGCAGCTCCCCTCACCCTGGCACTGTCTTTGGGAAAACGTGGCAAGACATGTGCTATCAGCAGCACTGGCAATACCAGTAACAGCCACAAATATACCTGCGTCCCTGACGCCTGGTAGGCTTCCCTAAGCTGCGTTCCCAAGGTTTGATGGGCTACCAGCGACGACTGAGGTTTATCAGGAACGCGGGGCTGGATGAGCGTCATGGCATCCCGCACCTGCCTGGAAGAATGCACCGATGTATCGTTTGTACCGAGCGCTTGAATACCGCTGCCGGGAGGAACAGGCGGGTGCTTTGGCGGGACTGAACTAAGGTGTGACGGCTGCACTGTTGCGCTGGGTAATCCTTGCTTTCTGGGCAGTTCAACAGTTAACTGACAGTGCCGATGGAAACTGTCGTCAAGCTCAAGATATCTTTGACTTGCGGGTGCGAGACTATCCCGTTCACTGACAATCAGGATACAGGTTTCCTGCGTATATTGTTCGGCCGAAAACTCAGAAGGAGAAGCTAAAGTAAGCTCAAGGCTCCATCCTGGCCGCGTGAGCAACAGGCAAACACCCACCAAGCGCCAATGAAATATCCGCATCCGGTTAAAATTCCTTTTACACTCTGAATTGCCAAACTAAAACAAGCGTCTGCCGCTTTCAGCTTGCTCCCATGTAGGGAAGCGGTATTACTATACTTCCATTTCATGGTGCTATGCGGAATATACCTTATGAAGTTGAGATAGAGGCAGGATAAAACAAGAGAGTATGGATGCCAGTCAGCACAAAAACAGTCAACAAACCCGTGCGCTATAACAGAAGAATGAAAGAAGTGCCGGTGGTTGTGGTTAGCGGCGACAATAACTGAATAATGATGCAGATCCACACAAAATAACTCAGGAGAAGATATTAGGCTAAGAGGATTTTCGTAATAAGCTGGGAGTGTAACTTCTTGATTTGAAAGGTACCGAGGACGGACTTGAACCGTCACGACGTTACCGTCGAGGATTTTAAATCCCTTGAATAAATTTTATACTTCAAAGGCTTGTGCAAATATTCCGAACATAATCCGTAATTTCTTACTCTTTAACCCGTTGTTATTAAAGAATATTAAAAACCATCTTCGGAAAGATTTTTGCCGTTGACTGAACTTTTTAACCCATAAAAGTCAACGGCAATAAACGCCGTTTAACACCGTCAGAGGTACGGAATAAACGCCTCGGCGGAACTGTAGATTTTGAGTGCTTCATCCTCGGATTTAACAATATCATCCCACTTCAGCGAGCCAGGGCAGAGATCCATTGCGTCAAACTCTCCATCGCTGGTGTACTTCTTAAACCGGTACAACTGATCCTTTGTAAGCCCATCACAGTTCAACGCACCAACATTACCGATTTCAGTTTTCAGATCAAAACTATCACCAGCGGACTGTAGACGCTCAAGCTTTACCAACAGCAAATCATAAGTACTGACATTACTAAGACCTGCCAGCTGGCTTATCAACCTATCTGCGACGTCCCATTCCCCCAAGGCCAAATGTGCCAACGTCATGATTTTAAGATAGCTCACCTGAGTTGCCGGATAGGCAAAACCTGACTTTCTATCCAACTCTTCGGTAAGCTGCCGCACTTTATCCATATCACCAAGTTTCATGTGATTATGGAGCTTGGAAAGCAGCGACAGAACATAAAAATTGCTGGTTTCACCGTAGTGCTTTTTATAAAACTCAATCGCGTCATCACATGCCGCTACCCCAGTCTGTATGTCCTGTTCATTCGGGGCGAATTGTTTGGCTGAGCTGCTACACAGAGAGTAGGAGAAGTAACCGGCATGCCCGATATTACCTTTAGCCTTATAATGCTCTCTCAATAGTTGCAGCTGCGCCAAATATAGACCTTGCTTGTCGAATGCATTCGCGAACACCGAAAACTGCAAATAGTAATTCAGCGCGTTTTCACCGTAACTTGATAATTCCGGAGACACGGTTGCCATTACCTGATAGGCATCGGCGAACCTTCTCTCGTTGATTGCATTTGTCAGCTCGATGATGAAGTAGTTGGTCCGATACACAGCCGGTAGCGAATCGGGATCGACGCTCGTGTAAATTTCATCAATGATATCGCCGAGCTTAAATCGATTAACAGAAGCGGATTGCTTGGCCAAAATCGCCAGCACATAGACCGATGGGTGTTTGTTATCGTATAGCGAGTTTAACAGCCCAGTATTGCTGACGATGCGATTATTTAGGCTTTCAACAGACTGTTTTCCTTGAAGATTGGACATAATATACCAATCGTGCAACACACTTGCCCAGCGTTTGGCCGACACTGACGCGATATCGCTTTCACTCTTGTCGAGCAGTGCCTCCATCTGTTGTAACTTATCCTGGTCAAGTACATCAGATGCAGAGATGATTTTAACCTGCTGCAACAGCATGGCCTGATTTATATCATTCGGCTCCAGATGAGGTATCACTGATGCAAACAGCTGATGGTACTTATGGTTCGATAAAGGAGCCGTCCCAATCTCCCAATCCACTAACGCAAATAATCTGGCATCTCGGGCATCAGGCAGCGCCGAAGCCATTTCGATTAACGCTGTCAGCCGCTTATCTGTGTCATTGTGATGATTGTCCAGAATATCCAACTCCAATGCGAATTTGGATGCAATCAAATGCTCAATGGCATACTCGGGCAGACCAGATGTAAGCTCAAGAAGCTTTTCATTCTCTACCCTGGCATTGGTGTAATCACCAATTACTTTGTTAGCTTCCATCAAGGACTGCGTGAAACGAACGGCTTGCGCCTTAGGAAGCAGCTCAAGCTGCACCTGACTTGCTGACGCCACCAATGCACGTTGTCGCTCAATTTCACTCACTACTTTCACGTCTACCTGAGCAAGCATAGCCTCAGCCAACTTCAAGTTACTGTCAGCCAGCTGCGCCTGTTGCATCGACTCCAACTTAACCCCGTAGTAATGGTAGCCGGTAACAGAAGCGGCGATACCGAGCCCAATAGTCATGGCCACAGCAAACCGATGCCGTTTAAACCATAAACCGGCATTGTAGGACCGGCTGGGATTTGCAAGAATTGGACGGCAATTAAGATAGTTGAACAGTTCTGTCTTGAGCTCTGCCACCGTTTGATACCTGTCTTCAACACGATCGGCAGACGCTTTGGCGGCAATCAAGCTGATTATCGCATCACCGGGCAGTAATACCTTAAGCACCTTGCCCAAACTATAGATATCGGATGCAACGGTAATTCTCTCGCCGGATTTTTGTTCGGGAGAAGCATAATCAAGTGACATCGCATTGAGATAAGACTGGCTGAGGCTACCCTGCCCACCCATCAGCTTCGAGATGCCAAAATCAATCACATGCACCCGCCCTTCAGCGTCGACCAAAAGATTGTCGGGCTTGATGTCTCGATGTAGCACCTGATGGGCATGAGAGTGCACAATGCCATCCAGTACTTGAATAAACACCCTGACTCTTTCAGATGCTGAATCCAGCTTGTTGCAGTATTCGGTGATGGACTCACCATTGATGTAGGGCATCACCACATAGGCAATACCGCGACTATCCTGACCGGCATCGAGTATAGTCACCACATTGGGATGATTAAGAGAAGCCAAGGCCTGAGCTTCATAATTGAATAGCGAGCCAGCCTCTGACGACATTAGAGACAGGGACACCGCCTTAATGGCCACCACTTGGGAATAGGTGCCATCCTGACGTTCGCCAAGATAAACATACCCCATACCACCTCGGGCTATCCCGCGGATGACTTGGTACTTACCGATTATATCCCCTTCACTGAGCACATCAGCCATTCCCTGTGAAGCCTGTTCAAGACCATCCTTAAACAATTGAGTTACATTAACTTCGGGTATATCAATCATAATCCGAAGACGCTGATACAAGTCGTTGTCATCTTGCTTCAGTGTTTGCAGGTAGCTCTCTTGTTCAGTAGAAGTAAGTTCCAGCAGCCGTGAATAATGCTCGTAAAGAGAAGACATCCAGGTTCCATCCCGTTTAATCGTTAAGGTGTACAGATAAGCATTTCTTGATGAAAGAGAGGTCCTTGTCGACCGAAGATTCCGAAATGCCCAACATGCTGGAAATCTCTTTCAATGAACTCAAACAAACATATTTATATATAAAAACAGACACTTGTCTTGGATACTCAAGCGACAACTTCTTTAGCACGTGCTCAATTTCAAACAATTGTTGGAAAACAGAGGAGGTTTGTGGCTCACCAGCAGTTTCAACTTGCCGCTTTTTCGCCTGAGACTTGCGCAAATGATCAATCAGTATCGAGTAGATGACCTGTGAGAACAGCGTGAACAGCTCTCTACTGTTTTCAACTGTAACGTCTCTGCTTTGCGCTACTCGAATAAAGGCATCATGGACAAGTGACGTCGTGTTGCACGATATCCTTAGCCAGGTATTGTCATCAAACTCAGCCAAAGACTTGGTCCGGACCTCAGACGCGATACTTCGAAATTTCTGGTAGGCGAAGCGATACAACTGATCTTCAACTTGTTTGGGGTCCTGCTCCCAGCGGATCACTATATCAGTCAACAGCTGCAAATCATCTGTGCTGTGCATAGCCAATTGGTTCAAAATTTAGACATCCGCGACTGATTAACCTACTAAAATGTAACAATAAACCCTGCTTTTAACAATCAGATTTAAATCAGAAAATTGGTCGTTTAACAAGTTCCATTCTGTAGAGTGATCTCATTCACAGTTATCTTGGCTCTGCTGTTCTGCTGTTCTGCTGTTCTGCTGTTCACCTATGAGGATATGTGGCCCGGTAATCATCCCGTAAATCAACCGCCGATCTTACCTTACCCTCGCCCAGCTAAGGCATCCATTCCCCTACCGTTAAAACCCTACCCCCTCCCCCTCAACCTAATCTGAGCACCGTCGCTGTGAGCAGTTACGAATTTCTACTTAAAATACGTATCTTTATAAAGTGACAAGGGCTTTTTATTGTGCACCGATAACAATGCTCAATTAGCAAGGTGAGTGATATGCAAGGAAAAATACTAAATATTAGCGGTGTATTCGCCCTGATCCGTGCAGAAAATCAGGACAAATTTGAGGTGCCACTCTCAGAGATAAAATCTGAGCTTTCGCCGCGTGTTGGCGATGATGTTGACTTTGATCTGGTGGAAGGAAAGGTAACGTCTGTTTATATACTCAGACAGTCCGCCTCTATTGACGAGCACCTTTCTGCCGCCAAAGATACCGCCAATCACCTTTATCAAAAAGTTAAAAGCAACATCAATGAAGAAAACCTGGATAGAGCCAAAGAACTCGCCGCAAAGGCAACAGGCAAAGCCAAAGAAAAGCTGCAAGCTATAGACTTGTCTAAAGCAAAAGAGACATTGACCTCGGTCGAGATGCCAACGTTAAGTTCTGTATCCGGACTCACGGTTCACAACAAATTTGCGCTCTTCAGCCTGACATGTCTGTTTATTTCAATGCTACTGCCAGCAGTTAACCTTGAATACCTGGGATTCGATACACCCGCCAGCTACTTCGATTTGGTCGACAGCGTAACACTGCAAGTCATATTCATACTGGCATCGGCTGTCAGTTTGGCAATTGGCGCCCCACGCTTTATCAGCAAAGCGTTGTGCGTTATCTGTCTGGTTACAGTTGTAGCGCCACTTTATGAGGCCTATGACTCAATTTCGGGACTTGTTGACGCAGGGCGAGAGTTCGGTATCAAAGAAAAAAGTATTTCCAAACAGTTAACTAAAGCTATAGAGATTGGTTTGCCTATACTGGTCATCTCGATTCTACTCTTCTTCGTCACTACCCTGTTGCCTCGCTACAAAACGTCGTCCATGTTTTTATCCTCAACAAATCAACCGCAGTAACAATACGCCGCGATTGCTTTCAGTCTGCCTTGGCAATGGCCAGGGCAATTCCACCGCATATACCTATTGACTCTAGTTAGCCAGTAACTGCCCATTTCCCCGTCGATTAATGTCGGAACTCCTCTCAATTTCAGATCTTTGTTTTACGCTTTTTGGGGCAAATTTCGTAACTGGAAAATGACAACCACCTAATCCATGTTAGGCAGATTATGCCACGTAAGTCACTGCATCTATTGATTAAAAGGTACAAAATCCCTTATGAAAAATGCTTGCTAGGCAAGCATGGTTAACGCATTTGTCCCACTGTGGCGACTAAGTGTGAAATAAAAACCTGCAACATACCTGAGAGTACAATCTATGAAGCGTAAAGATGTTCCCTTATCCATAGTATTGGCACTCGCCCTCACTGCCTGTGGCGGCGGTGGCGATGATGCTTCCGGCAATAACGGGGGTAGTACTACACCTCCTCCTTCGAATACTGCACCTGTCATAAACGGTCTGTCAGCCGCTTATCAAATGCCCGAAAACACGCGATTAACAGTCCCTTTTACAGTGACAGATGCCGAAAGTGACGCTATCACCCTTTCCGTTTCATCCTCAAACACAGCGGTGACTGTCAGCCAGACAGGTAGCGAACTGCTATTGGTCGCGGCTGAAATAAGTCAGAACATCTCAGCCACTATCACACTAACGGCGAATGATGGTAAAGCCACAACCAGTAAATCATTTACGCTGGATGTGACCGATAACCGCCCCCCTGTCATCAGCGGTCTTTCCAGCATCTATCAAATGGACGAAAATACACAATTGTCCATTCCGTATACTGTGACTGATGCTGAGGGCGACCCTATCTCAGTTTCTGTGTCATCTTCTGATCCAGTCGTCACGGTAAGTCACAGCGGTAATGAGCTATTGCTGATTACCGGAGAAGTCGTTCAGGACATGGCAACCACTGTCTCTCTCATCGCGAGTGACGGTAAATCCAGCGCCACCACACTATTTACGCTGAATGTCGTCGACAAACCAGAACCAACCAAAGCGCCGGTCATCTCGTGGGCAGCAGACTATGGCGACTCCCCCCGTTTTGCCGTTAATGAAAAGACCTTAGAGGACTTTGTATTTACCTTGTCCGATGAAGACAGTGACATCAAAAACATTACTGTTACCGGCACGGTCACCGTCCTCAACGCAGCGAGCGAATACGAAAAACAGCGTATCGCAGACAACTTTTCATTACTGCTTGATAAAGTAACCGGTGTCGCCAGAGCCACTATTCCCAACGTTGATGGCAGCGCATCCGTTGCAATTGTGCTCACCGCAACCGATGAAAAAGGCAATGCTGCCGCCACAAGCGAGATGACGTTACACTTCAACCAAAGAGACAGTATCAGCTACCTAGATGATTACACCGGCAAGTATCCCTCTGTTGGTGTCAGTTCTACTGTGTCACTTTTCTTTATCTCATCTAACGAGACCAACCAGACCAGCCTCGCCTCGGTTGAGTACGCAAACCCGGATTATGTGCTCTCCGACCCGCTTAACATCACCGCAATTGCGAAAAACAGCTTCACCATAACGCCATCTGAGGCTGTAGCAGGCGAGTTGGTGGTTCTGAAAGCAACGTTCTTTATGGGCGAGGCTAATGGTGTATCAAGCTACTCGGAGCAAGACATAAAAATAAAAACGCTACTTGCAGGATCGCTGGAAGAATCCTGGAGTCAACAGATTGCAGAGATGAACAAAAAACTTAAATACGCATTTGAATATCACCAAATAGCACATTATTTAAACGATGAACTGCTATTCTCCGGTAAAATCGGAAGCTCAGAATACACAGCGAATGAAAGGAAAATTAAATTCGCCGACTACGAGAATATTTATAAGTCCGCCCAATACACTAATGCAAGATACGAGAACGCGATAAACAAATTTATGCAGCAGGGGGACGGGATGATCGCTGAGATAGACAGCTTCATCCAAAGCCAGCTAGCCATATTTAATACTGGTGTCGACTCACCTTATCAATCGACATCACTGGTTAATGAAATGTTCAACGTCCTTGGTGCCAATGAGCACCAGTTTGAAGAGTTGCCACTGATAAAACTCGAAGACGGCAGCTACTCACGCTTTATTGGCAACACGCTTTATGGCGAATATGTCAATGGTAGTTGGCAGTTCAGCGCTAAGTACGACTTTTTAAATCGTATTTTAATGTAACCACTTACATAACCGGATCATAGCATGAAAAAAAACAGTGTATTTCAAGGCGTAATGGGTTTGCCGCTGCTACTCTTGGCAACCTCTGCGTTAGCCAACAGTCAAGTAATCGTTAAGTGGAACGACATTAGTGAACTTAACAGCGTAGAAGACAATAGTCTCGTTAACGGGGTTTTAGTTAAAAAATTCGAAAAGTCCACATTCGGCGGCTATTCTGTATTGGTTTCAGATGATAGTGAAATTGATGTAAATGCTATCATCAAACTATTACAGGAAAGCGGTCTCTTCTCCTATGTTGTGGAAGATAAAAAGATATCGATTGAAAAACCTCAGTCGACAAACTTGGTTACTGGCACACCAACGAAGAGCTCAAAAAAAAGTAAAACGCCAATTACTTATTCGATTGATCTTAACAAATATAAAGATCCGCTTGTTGAGAAAGAGTTTTACCATGATGTGCAAAAGGCGTTTGCCAATGGTGCAACATCAGCATTTGATGCAATGACGGTTTTTGAAAATAATTTAGGTAGAAAAGCCAGAGTTGCCATTATTGACTCAGGTTACTTCCCACATGAAGATATGGTTACTCCTGGTGAACAAGCACGATTTGTAAGAGCAGTATCATATTATGTTTCAAGTGGAAACTACACTTACAAAAATGCGGTAGATTGCAAGACCAATGATCCTGATAACAGAGGTCTTGACTCAGCATGCTCTGCATCCAATATTGTTGAAATTGCTGAACAAAACAATAACGCGCTTGACAAGTCATGGAAACCATCAAAATTTGAGTACGATGCTGAAAAAGGTGAAAACGTTCCAGTTGAATATGAAGTTTGTGTTGACGGTCATGGTTTAAGTGTTGCAGGTACAATTGCAGCAATTCAAAACAATGGCAAAGGTATTTCTTCTGCCATCGGATCTGATTATGTTGAAATTGTTCCAGTAAAAGTTATTGACTCATGCAGCAATGATGCGTGGAGTTCAGATCTTATCAAAGCAATTTATTGGGCATCTGAAAGTGATGATGTTTTTGAAGGTGTAACCAAAATTTCAAGTGCTGTTGATGTGATTAATTTAAGTTTGGGTTCATCAAAGCCAGAAATTTGTGAGTCAGGATATAATCTTTTGGCAGATGCTGTAAAATATGCAAATGAAAAAGGTATTGTTGTTGTGGGTGCATTGGGTAACGAAGGTATTGCAGGTGAAACATTTACTCCTGCGACATGTCACGGAATTATCCCTGTTGCAGCAAATGATTCTTTCGGCCAGTTGACAGACTTCTCAAACTTCTTAAGTGAGCAACAAACGGTATCCACCGTAGGTCAACAAGTTGTAACGCCAACAATTAACACCCACATCTACAAAGATCCAGAAAGCTACAGTATATATTGCCAAGGTGAAACTACCAGTTGTTATGCTGAAAAACAAGGTACAAGTATTGCTGCGCCAATAGTATCTGGTTTGGTGGCTTTGGTTAAGATGCAAAACCCCAGTTTGAATCCTGATGAAATTTTTGAAGTGATTTATAATTCTGGTAACGAATTTCATGAAAGTGAAGTCGGTAGTGTGACCTCAATGTTCAGAAAGGCACCAGACAATAGAATTGTTAACTTTAAAAATACACTCATCGCTGCAAATTATAAATTGCATGTTGGTGAAACATCAGTGACTCAGTTAATGGGTAATGTTACTGCTAATTATGCAAATGACATGATTAGTAAGTACGGTAAAGAAAAGGTCTGCTCAACATATAAGCTTGATTGGAGCGATATCTATCGGTCGAATTCCTACGATGTAACGTTTGAAGTGTATGGAAACAATATTGCTGGTTCCATGACTGATGCCAACTCCACACTGATAGAAACTGAGGATATGTCACCACGGACTGAAAACAGCATGGTAATTACCAAGCAGTATGCCAACTACGGTGTAAGAGTTTGCAAAGGCAACAATTGCTCTGCGATAGAACCTTTCAATTTTAGTTCTGCCGAAGTGAACTCTTCCTGTTTATAAGACACATGCAGCCCATTTTGGGCTGCCTCCCCTCAATTGGTCTGACAACGTTCCTGGACCGAATGTTACTGGCATGGTTGGTTGCAAAAATGCACAGTTTCTTTATTGACAGAAATCTGTCGAAACTTGCCGAAGAAACCTTAACATCCACCTAGCAGTTTAATTCCTTCACGCAAGAGTCTATTGAGCTTGTCAACGAAACTCCTGCTGCCAGATGCAAGTCTGGCGTTCAGATTTAGATAGGCACAGCTTGAGCGGCCCTGATTATAGGGGTAACCCAACACGTTGCCTGTTACATTCTCCGAGCAAAGCCCTGATAGACTTTACCCTTTACGACCTCAAGGCTAAGGGTATATCTGACCTGTCAGGCAACCTGCAGGACAAGCAAGCTATTGCAGGCCACAAAACAGCCAGACAGACAGTGCGCTATGACAGAAAAGTGAAGCGGGTTTCAAGCGTCGACAGCACCAGAAAATAGCGTTTATCTTCTGAAGGCATGTTCTGAAAATGTTCTGAAACTGAAATGTATGATTTTTTGGTGCGGCGTAACTGCTTGATTTGAATGGTACCCGAGGACGGACTTGAACCGTCACGGCGTTACCGCCGAGGGATTTTAAATCCCTTGTGTCTACCGATTCCACCACTCGGGCAAAGTGTCGATGCTTCGCTTATGGAAGTTATCGAAAAGTGGAGGCGCGACCCGGAGTCGAACCGAGATCGACGGATTTGCAATCCGCAGCATAGCCATTCTGCCATCGCGCCATCTTGTACCAAGCTTCCGGGGAGGAAGTTTGGAGCGACATATCGGGTTCGAACCGATGACCTATACCTTGGCAAGGTATCGCTCTACCAACTGAGCTAATGTCGCATTGTTGCTTTTAAGTTTCCGTGCGTCGCACTGAAGTTTTAAGCATCTGCATCCAAAGTTTCCCCTGACTGCGGATTGGCATTCTACCGATTTCACCCTCACTGTCAAATGCTTATTTTCAGTGAAGATATCGTATGCGCACTAAATAAACGACCTGTATTAAACACGCACAATCATGGCCGATTCTTTACTCAGAAGTCAGATCTTTCCAGGCTGCCAGGATATAACTCATCATTGACCAGAAGGTCAAAATGGCGGCGAGGTAGAAAAGTCCAAAGGCCAAATCCACCAAAAATTCATTGGGTTTCCATATAAGGCCAATGATTGCCACCATTTGCGCTGCCGTTTTGTACTTACCAATCCAGGAGACAGCAACAGCACCACGCTTGCCAATTTCGGCCATCCATTCACGCAGCGCTGAAATAACGATTTCCCGACCAATCATAAAAAGCGCCGGCAAGGTCATCCAGGGGCTATTGTAGTCGGCGACGAGGAGCACCAGTGCTGTCACCACCATTACCTTGTCAGCAACAGGGTCCAGGAAGGCGCCAAAACGCGTCAATTGTCCCAGTTTACGGGCCGCATAGCCATCAAGGGCATCAGTGATGGCCGCGAGCCAAAAGACGAAGGCTGCAGCAAAGGGTGTCCAGGAATAAGGAAGGTAAAAAATCACCACAAAGACCGGTAGCAAAAACAGTCGGAATAAGGTCAAGGCAATGGGTAAATTAAACGGCATGGGTAACCCTGGGAGTTCGAAAGCAGCGCCAATCTTGCCTGATTTTTGTCACCCCCGCAATGCGTCGTGGATAGTTTGCGCCATTTCTGCGCTGATCCCGGGCACCTTGGCAAGCTCGGCGACACTGGCATTTTTAACTTGCTGTAATCCGCCGAGATATTGCAGCAGTGCCTTGCGACGTTTGGGACCAATCCCGGGAATTGACTCGAGGGACGAGGTATTTCTGGTTTGCTGCCTTTTCGCCCTGTGGCCAGTAATAGCAAAACGGTGGGACTCATCTCGAATATGCTGAATGAGGTGCAGCGCCGGATTATCGGACTCCAGAGAAAATTCGGCTTCACTGCCACCAAAAATGAGGGTTTCGAGCCCGGGTTTGCGGCTTTCCCCTTTGGCTACCCCAACAAGCAGAGGCTGCCGGTCAAGCTCGGCAAACTTGTCGTTGACTATCGCCATCGCAGCTCGCAGTTGCCCCAGGCCACCGTCGATAAAGAGTACATCAGGCACCTTCCCGGTTCGTTCAATCTTATCAAACCGACGGGAAAGCGCCTGAGCCATGGCCGCGTAGTCGTCACCACCAGTGATGCCGCTGATGTTGTAGCGACGGTATTCGCCCTTATTGGGGCCTTCACGGTTAAAAACCACGCAGGAAGCAACGGTGCTTTCTCCCATGGTGTGGCTGATATCAAAACACTCCATGCGTTGTATGGGCGCGCCAAGGCCCAGCACTTCCTCCAGGAGCTCCATACGTTGCTCAACAGTGCTCTTGTGGGCCAGCTTGGTCACAACGGCATTGGCAGCATTGGTATTGGCCAGGCGCAAAAACGCAGCCCGCTCCGCCCTCACCTTGGTTTTGATTTCAAGCCGGTGACCCAGTGAATCCTGCATGGCGGCTTCGAGCTCATGCAGGTCTTCAAACTCTTCGCCGAGCAGGACTTCCTTTGGAATGCTGCGATGCGCCTCATTGCCCAAATAGAATTGCAGCATAAAGGCACGCAACACTTCGCCAAGCTCAGTGGCATCAGGCACCGCAGGAAAATAACTGCGACTGCCAAAAATCTTGCCTTCACGGATAAACAGGATATGGAAACAGGCAATACCCGAGGCGTAATTCACCCCGATCACATCCATATCACCCTGCTGTCCTGAGACATTTTGCTGCTCGGCAACCTTGCGCAGCGCCTGAATTTGGTCGCGATAGCGCGCTGCTGCCTCGTATTCCATGGCCAGTGCCGAAGCTTCCATTTTGCTGACCAAACTGGCGATAACCTGTTGGTCTTTGCCTCTGAGGAACAGGGTTGCCAGCCTTACCTGCTCGTCGTAGTCTTCATCGGAAATTTTGCCGACACATGGCGCCGAGCAGCGGCCAATCTGATACTGCAGGCAGGGACGAGAGCGGGCGCGGTAGTAAGCATCTTCACACTGGCGGATGGGAAACAGCTTTTGCATCAGATTTAGGCTTTCACGCACCGCGCCGCCATTGGGGTACGGGCCAAAGTACTCGCCTTTCTCCCGCTGGGCACCTCTGTGGTAGGCCAGTCTGGGGTGTTTATGGCCACTGAGCAAAATATAGGGGTAGGATTTATCGTCGCGAAGCAGCACATTGTATTTGGGCATGTACTGCTTGATGTAATCATTTTCCAGGATTAGCGCTTCGGTCTCACTGTGGGTAAGGGTGACATCGATGTTGGCGATGTTGGATACCAAAGCCTGGGTCTTGATATTGGGCAGATTCGTCCTGAAATAGGACGACAGCCGCTTTTTCAGATCTTTTGCCTTTCCTACATAGATAACCTCTGCCGAGGCGTCATACATGCGGTAGACGCCACTGGCACTGGAAACCGATTTTAAAAAGGCTTTATGGTCAAACACGCTTAAAACTTGCCGGGATCGATAATCTTGTGTCGGATAGCCAGACGGGTAAGTTCAACGTCACTGCTGATGCCTAATTTGGCAAATAAACGATAGCGGTAGCTGTTCACCGTCTTAGGACTCAAATTCAATTGCTCTGCGATATCGTTCACCTTCATGCTGTTGATAATCATCATGGCGATTTGAAGTTCGCGCTCCGATACCTGTTTGAATGGATTTTCGTCCGTTTGAGTCAGTTGACTCAGGGCCATCTGCTGAGCAATTTCCGGAGAGAGATAACGCTGCCCGCAGGCGACCTGACGAATAGCTTGCAGCACTTCCGGCGGCTTGGCTCCCTTGGTGAGATAACCAAATGCGCCAGCCTGCATAACCTTGGTCGGGAAAGGGTCTTCGGTGTGCATGGATAACACAATAATGCGTGCATGGGGCTGATAACGCAGAATTTTGCGGGTCGCTTCGATACCGCCGATACCGGGCATATTCATGTCCATCAGTACGACGTCAGCTTCATTCTGTTTGGACCAGCTGACAGCGGTTTCGCCATCCGGGGCCTCACCCACAACCTTGATACCCCGCTCATCTTCCAGGATCCTGCGGATCCCGGTACGAACCAACTCGTGATCGTCGACCAAATATACAGAAATCAAGTTGCACCACCCTGTTTATTTTTGTTTTTACGTAGCTGGCCACGCTCCTTGCGCCCAGCAGCGTTAATTTATCCCAAAGTATAGGTGGCTGGCAAAGCATTCCGGTGCATTTAATACAGGGAAATGACAGGATTATTGTGCAATAAATCAGATGCTTTGCCATAAGACTCAATACACTGATAACGACATTGAAATCCAGTTGTTTATAACGCTGCTGCAGACAGGATTGCAGCTGGGCATTAGGGCCCCGGATCGCCAAAAGCAAAAAGGCGCTGTCCTGAGACAGCGCCTTTTCTTAATATGGCGGAGGAGCAGGGATTTGAACCCTGGGTGGGCTATAAACCCACGCCGGTTTTCAAGACCGGTGCATTAAACCACTCTGCCACCCCTCCGAACGAGACGCATAATATCCATGAGTCCCTGGGCTGTAAACCCCAATTTTGCAAATTTGTGTCGATTGCTCATTTCAGCAGCAAGAACAAGTGATTATGGTAAAGATTTCGCCAATAAGTTCATAAAGATACACATTTGGCAGAAAAGCTTACAAGGCAATGCAGGCTGAAAATTCCCAAATAATACTGCCCCTGAAAAGCCATCAATGAGCAAGTCATGAAAACGGTGAACGCAGCATTTGTACGACAAGGCGAGCCATGGAGATAATGCGAACTCATGGACGATAGGGCGAACTCATGGAGATAGGGCGAACTCATTGACGGTCAGGCGAACAGTCAGCATGTACAGGATCAATGCTTGAGGCGCGACCGCTAACGCGACCACTAAGTGGGAACTGTAAAAGCGAAAAGGCGCTGTCCTGAGACAGCGCCTTTTCTTAATATGGCGGAGGAGCAGGGATTTGAACCCTGGGTGGGCTATAAACCCACGCCGGTTTTCAAGACCGGTGCATTAAACCACTCTGCCACCCCTCCGAACGAGACGCATAATAGCCCTGAGACCGCGAGCTGTAAACCTCTTTTATCAAAAAAACAATCGATTGCTTATGCTTTACCCAAATGGATCTGTTTTTGTACAGCAAAGCAGAAATAACCCTCGTTTCGGGCTCACAAGAGACTGATAACAAGGGGCAAGGATATGCTAAAATCCGCCCAACGATGATTTTTCAATGACTTTTATGCACCCATCCTTAATTGCCGCTGAGCGGCTGAGCCCTGCCTTTCATCTTCCAAGTGGTCTGTCAGACAATCCCGGTATCGGACATTTGCTGCTGTGTCAGGACAGACTCCTCGATGCTTTTACCCTGGCAAGTCAAATTCCAGCGCAGCACTTATTTTTGGCTGATTTCCCCGGCGTGCACCGGGAGTCATTGTTCAGAGCGTTGGCACAATCCGCACCTGTCCCGCCAAGAGAGCTGGTTGTGCGTCGTAATGACGCCGGCACTCAACTGGTTTGGGAGACGGCCCGCCAAGGAGAGCATGGTTCACTCGCCCGCGAGCTAGGACTTTTCACTGTGCTGGGACACCAGATAAAGCGCACTGATTTATTGGGTGCCATGGTTGAAGACAGCAGCGGCAAGGCGCAATACCGCCCCGGTGTCCTCGCAAGTTACCCCTACATTTTCATCTGCGTAGAGGCTCTCTATCGCCGGGAAGGCCTGTGGCAAGTCTTGTTGGACGTGCTCGACAAAGGCAGCTACCGCGTCGGCAAAGAGATGAACATTCCACTGCAATCGACCATCATCCTGGTTGGCAGTGCCTTGCAGTATTCCGAATTGCGCGCCCATGACAGCAGCTTCAGCCGCCATTTCCCGCTTCTGGGAGAAATGGCCCACGAGCTCAATCTGACAGTGAAGTCCGAACAGGAGTATGGTCTTTGGTTAAAAGCCCTCGCACACGAAGGTGGCTACCAGCTTGACGACTCAGCCATGGCTCCCCTCTTCAACTTCGCAGCAAGAGAATGTGAACATCAACAGCGTTTGTCACTGTCTGGCCAGGACCTGGTACAGCTGTTCGCCCAGGCCGCAGTATATGGTCGCTCTGACAGACTGGATGCCAATGCCATCGACAAGGCCATTAAACAACTTACCCGGCGCCACAACAGCTCTGAACGCTTCTCTGCCCAGAGTTTCGATGACAGTTTTATCAACCTGCCCACCAGCGGGGAAATGATTGGCCAGATTAATGGCCTCACTGTTATCGACAGTGTTGATTATGCCTACGGTGAACCTGCCCGAATTACCGCAACCGTGCACTATGGTGATGGTGAAGTCGCCGATATCGAACGTAAATCTGAACTGGGTGGCAATATCCATGCGAAAGGCATGATGATCCTCTCAGCTTGCCTATATCGCATTTTTGGCCGCGATGCACCGCTTCATCTCAATGCCAACATAGTGTTCGAGCAGTCATATCAGGAGATTGATGGCGATAGCGCCTCACTTGCCGAGTATTGCTGCTTGATGTCTGCTATTGCAGAGCAGCCGATAAAACAATCACTTGCCATAACAGGTGCGCTGGATCAGTTTGGCAATGTGCAGGCAATTGGTGGCGTTAACGAAAAAATCGAAGGCTTTTTCAATCTGTGTGAACGTCGCGGTCTGACGGGCGAGCAAGGGGTCATCATCCCAAAAGCCAACATGCTGCAGCTGAACCTAGATAGAAAAGTGATAGATGCCGCCTCCAAGGGACTGTTTCACATCTATCAGGTCGCACACATGGACGAAGCTGTGGAACTGCTGATGGCGCTGCCGGCTGGCAAGGCAGATGAAGAACATAACTTCCCTGAGAATACGCTCTATGGCCTGGTACAGGCCAGGCTGGATAAACTGGCAGGAGATGAACCACTCGATGAGCCCCAGGGGATCTTTGCATCTCTGCTCGCAAAATGGCCATTTTCCAGAGCTTAAAGCGGTGGTTGGACTTGTTTGGCGTACAGGTGTTCGCTAATCTTTGGCACTCTTAATGATGGAGTGGTAACTATTACAATGACTAAAGCAAACAGCTACACCAAAGAAGAACTGATCGCCTGTGGCCATGGCGAGCTTCTTGGCAAAAATTCTCCCCGTCTGCCCGTAGACAACATGCTGATGATCGATCGTGTCGTAACCATTAACGACAATGGCGGCGCCTTCGGAAAAGGAGAAATCGTAGCAGAGCTGGATATCAATCCGGACCTCTGGTTCTTTGGTTGCCACTTCGTTGAAGATCCCGTGATGCCAGGTTGCCTTGGCCTCGATGCCATGTGGCAGCTGGTTGGCTTCTTCCTTGCGTGGGAAGGTGCTCAGGGCAAAGGTCGTGCACTGGGTGTAGGTGAAGTGAAATTTACCGGTCAGGTACTGCCAGGTGCCAAGAAAGTCACCTACAAGCTCAACATCAAGCGCACCATTCACCGCAAGCTGGTGATGGGTATTGCCGATGCAACCCTGGAAGTGGACGGCCGTGAAATCTATTCCGCCACCGATCTGAAAGTGGGTGTGTTTACCGACACCTCTACCTTCTGATAAACCCCATAATCTAAAACACCGGCTAAGGCCGGTGTTTTTGTTTATATCTGCACGGTATCCGCGTTAATCGGTTAAACACGTCTCTCGCGTCTTAAACAATATTGCAAACCGCCTGAAGCACTCAGCCCCTGCCTGACGGGCACAAAAATGCCCTCTTTTCAGGGAGGGCAAGTAGCTGCATTAGGTGATTACTTGGTAAAGAGTCCGGTTATTCGGCCATCTACCCCCTCGCGCCAGCCTCCCAGCCATTGTGAGCGCGAATCAAGATTGGAATAGGGGCACATTTCCTTTGAACGACCACCCACTCCGGCCTGAAAGCCCTTAGCAAAAGCTCTGTCCAAGCGATCTCTTTTTTGTCTCTTCATGCAAGCGTCCTCTGTTCTACATAAACAAGAAGCAACAGCTTCACCTGTAGAAATAGAACTTTTCAGAGACGAG
The DNA here is from genome assembly GCF_019457455.1 of Shewanella sp. FJAT-52076. NCBI lineage: Bacteria > Pseudomonadati > Pseudomonadota > Gammaproteobacteria > Alteromonadales > Shewanellaceae > Shewanella > Shewanella sp. FJAT-52076. The sequence goes on along the minus strand of NZ_CP080415.1, from coordinate 1,917,555 downwards.
ATCAATCAAAAAAACACTCGATTTTACCGAGTAAATATTAAGCTATTGAGACAGTGAAGAAAAAAAAGGGGCCTGGCGGCCCCTGATTTTTGATTAGTGGTTTTAGCGTACCCGGCGACGGAACCAAACCAATGGCAGCAACAGCAAAGCGAACAGACTGGCCGCTCCCTGACGCTCATATTTCTCACCACCGGTGTTTTCGTCAATTTCCGTACAAGCTACGGCACCAGTCCCTGCTGGCTCAAGCACCACAGCACGCGGCAAGTAAGACGTCACGGGATTACCGTTACCGTCGAGTTCAAATACAAACTTGCCATTTTCAACCACGGGCAGACCGTTTTCGTCGACCTTATAAACCGGCTTGCGCACAAAGGCAGTACCGACAATCACACCGGCTTCATTGATGCTGTTGGCTTCAACAACCTGAATATCGGCATTGTAGGTCAGGGTTTTGCCGCTGCCATCTACCACTTCAACCTGATGACGTTGCCAGTTGCCATCCGAGCCCTGTTCAAAACCTTTGGACTCACAGGTCAGCAGGTTGTTGAGATTGGAGAACTCACCGCCCTCTTTGGCATTCATATCAAACAGGAAACCGGCCTTGGGACGTGGCTTTTCTTTCTCGTGGGTAGTTTCTATGTAACCAACCACCTGGCCCTTGTTGTTGATGCTCTTGGCGCGGCTGGAAAGATCCGACAAGGTGCTGTAAAAATCGTTCGGCACAACCGGCTTGGCATCTGTCGCCTTGGTATCCAGATAAAAGAACTTGTCACGCAGATAACCCTGAATGTAACTGCGATATGAGCCCACCAAAAGACCGTTATCGTTGATATCGTAGGCCAGAGAGCTGTGCACGTCGTCTACGTTGATTACGGGTACCCAGTGGTAGTCATAAGTGCCGTCCTGGTTACGAGTCCAGTAGGCGGCGTCCATGCGGAAATAATCTTCATCGCCGTTACGGTTCACATGGGAGCGACCCACCACAGTTCCGTCGGCGTTGACGCCAAGGCCCTGTGCTGTGTAAGTAAAGGTTGAGTCAGCAGCGGGAGTTAGCCCCAGTGGCAGGGCAGTACCTGTCACAGTGTCATTATCCAGCTGCCACACATAGGCGCGGGTCTGATACTGGACATTACGGGTACCGGTGGAGTTGGGGTACTGCTCAATCTGAACACATACATCAACCGGCAGTGCGCCTTCGGTGCTGGCATTGTCCAGACAGGCCTGAACACGCTCACCGCCGTATCGACTGATATCGGTACTGGCATAGCCGGCAATCAGATTTCCCGATATAGCTGTGGCGGCAGACGATCCACCCACGTATACCTTTTTGTCAGACTCGCCTTCTTTGGTACTGGTGTATTCCACATAAGGCGGCGGCAGAGCCACATCGCCACTGGTCGTTTTGGCAACACCACGCAGCTCGAAGTCACGATAGTACCAAAACTCCTGATCTTCGATGCTGCCGGAATATTCGAGGGTCTTCTGAGGGGCTGTGGTGGCACCCACTTTCACGCCTTCATCTGAAATACCGTAGTAGAAGGTGTCAATGGAGTTGATGGTTTCAGGAACACTGGTGTCAGTATCTTTGGGGTCTGTGGTGCCATTGATGCTTTCAAAGGTTGGCACCCAGGCGCCGGCGGCACCATTTGCCGCTGCGCTGAAGGTAAAGTTGTTGGCAACGATGGGCAGCAGTACTGAATAGGTGATCTGCTCTTCATCGGCAATCCCATCGTCACTGTCGATGATGCCACCTTCCACGTCGTCGGTGGTCAGCTTTTTACGGCCCTTGGAGATCCCCACTAATTCGTTATTTTCGTTGACTCCCATGGCGTAACCGTTGCGGGTTCCTTCCAGGGTGCCTCGAAGATCGTAGCTTTCGAGGTTTTTAATTTCGTAAACCGGCGCGGCCTGAGCACTTCCAAGTACCCCGAGCACACCAACAGCCACCAGGGACAATGCCTTTTCCAACTGTAACTTCATTAATAACTTCCCATAATTATCATTGGTTTACTTCATTGACTCGAGTTCTTCCCAACGCTCGAAGTAAACGTCCAATTGCTGTTCTTTTTCGCCCAGCAATGCCAGCCGCGCGTTAACCATATCCTGTGCCTGAGCATAAAACTCCGGCTGATTCACTTCCTGTTGCAGTGCCGCGATCTCGACCTCAAGGGCTTCCATCAGTTCTGGCAGGCTGTCCAGCTCCCGCTGCAACTTATAAGAGAGTTTCTTTTGTGCTTTTACATCAGCTTGCTGTTTTACCACAGGCGCCTGAGCTTGGACACTCTTTTGCCCTTCAGGTTCCGCCGCACCGGTATAGAATCGTGCGCCCTGGTCGACCGCGTCCTGATAACCGCCCACATATTCGGCCCAGCGGCCATTGCCGGTAAACCACCAGCTGCTGGTGACGGTATTGTCGATAAACGCCCTGTCGTGGCTGACGATAAGCAGAGTGCCATCGTATTCGGTCAACATGGACTCAAGCAGCTCCAGGGTTTCGATGTCCAGGTCGTTGGTGGGCTCATCGAGAATGATGAGGTTGGCAGGACGCAGCAGCAGCCTGGCCAGCAGCAGGCGGTTTTTCTCGCCACCGGAGAGGGCTTTCACCGGGGTACGGGCCCGCGCGGGTGAAAACAAAAAGTCCTGCAGGTAGCTCAGTATATGGCGATCGCGGCCATTGACGGTTACCGTCTGCTTGCCATCCCCCACGTTTTCCTCAACGGTTTTCTCTTCGTCGAGGTTCTCGCGGTATTGGTCAAAATACGCAACTTCCAGTTTGGTACCGGTTTTGATGTTACCGGACTGAGGCTCGAGTTGGCCTATCAGCAGCTTGATGAGAGTCGACTTACCACAGCCGTTCGGACCAATCAGTGCAATACGGTCGCCGCGCATCACGCTCACCGAAAAATTCCGCACCAGATCTTTATCCGCCAGGTTGTAATTCAGCTCGCTGACATCAAACACCAGCTTGCCGCTGCGCTCGCCCTCGGCCACGTTCATGCGCACGTTCCCCTGCCGATTGAGTCGCTCTGAGCGCTCCATTCGCAGCGCCTTGAGTGCCCTCACCCTGCCTTCGTTACGGGTGCGCCGCGCCTTAACACCCTGACGTATCCACACTTCTTCCTCTGCCAGTTTCTTATCAAACTGGGCATTGGCTTCGGCTTCGTGTCTAAGCCATTCGGCCTTGCCTTCAAGATACGCCTGATAAGTGCCGGGCCAGGAAGTCACGACGCCACGATCCAAATCCAGTATTCGGGTAGCCATGCGATTGATAAAGCCACGGTCGTGACTGATAAAGACGATGGCGCCCTTGTAGCTCAGCAAGAACTGCTCGAGCCACTCGATGGTGTCGATATCCAAATGGTTAGTTGGCTCATCGAGCAGCAAGAGTTCCGGCTCACTCACCAGGGCTCTGGCCAGGGCAACTTTGCGCTGCCAGCCGCCGGAAAGTTCACTGAGCGGCTTATCAGGGTCCAGGCCAAGGCGTACACAGTGAGCCTGAATTCGGGTATCCAGCTGCCAGCCATTCAAATGGTCAAGCTTCGCCTGCAAGGTTTCCATTTCCTTGAGCATACGCGCTTGCATTGTGGCATCGGCGGTGGCGAGGTCGTGGGACAACTGATGGTAGCGCTCAAGCACTTCGCCGGCTTCTTTCAAGCCCTGGGAGATGTAGCTGTAGACACTGCCCGACTCCGCCTTTGGCGGGTCTTGCTGCAAACGGCTGATACGCACATCTGTTGCCAGGTTCAGCTCGCCATCGTCAAGATGCACTTCACCGTCGAGGATCTTAAGCAAGCTGGACTTACCGGCGCCATTACGGCCCACAATACACACACGCTCGCCGGCTTCGATGCTGAGATCGGCGTTTTTCAATAATGGAACATAGCCATAGGCCAAAGAGCCATTGGTGATACGAACAAGACTCACATCAGACTCCTGTAAAAGAGATTACATCGACAAGTTCAAACGGCCAGCCGAGCTCGGCGCCATCCCGCTTACGTAACAGTACGGGGATACGCACCCCATAACGCTCAGCAAGCGACTCATCATCACAAATATCCACCATCACGCAGGTCACGCCGGCCTCTTGCAGCAGCGCCTCGGCCAAATGGCAAAGATGACAACCATCGGTGTGGTACAACACAAACTCAGCCATGGGTCACAACCCAGCAGTTATGGATTTGCGGATTACGGGCGTAGTCCATTGGCAACACCTTATCGTCAATGTTTACCGCTTTAAGGCCAGCCGCCGCGAGGGCTTCCATATCCATTTTGAATTTGCGTTTATTGTTGGAGAACACAATCTCGCCGCCAGGCCGCAACAGCTTTTTCAGGGATGCCAACAAATCCACGTGGTCACGCTGGACATCAAAAGAGTCTTCCATCCGTTTTGAGTTTGAGAAGGTGGGCGGGTCGATAAAAATCAGGTCAAATTGCCTTTCGCAATCGCGGATCCACTGCAGGCAGTCGGCCTGTTCAAACTGATACTGACGTCCAATCAGGCCGTTCAACATAAAGTTGTCTTTGGCCCAGTTGAGATAGGTATTTGACATATCCACCGTGGTGACAGACTTGGCACCGCCTTTTCCGGCGTGCACAGAGGCGCTGCCCGTATAGGCAAAGAGGTTGAGCACGTCTCTGTTTTTGGCCTTTTCACCCACCAATTTACGGGTCAGTCGGTGGTCGAGGAACAGCCCGGTGTCCAGATAGTCTGTGAGGTTCAGCTTGAAGCTGCAGCCATACTCTGTGGTCACCAGCTCAAGCTTTTCACCATCCAGCTTTTGGTACTGATTGGTGCCCTTCTGACGTTCACGGGTTTTAAGTACTATCTTGTCCGGGTCTATACCAAGGGCACGTGGCAAGGCGAGCAGCACATCGGTGAGGCGTCTTTTGGTTACGGCTTCAGGAATGGCTGAAGGCGCCGCATATTCCTGCACCACCACATAATCCAGGTATCGGTCGACAGCGACGTTGTATTCGGGGATATCGGCGTCGTACAAACGGTAGCTGTCGATGCCTTCGCGCTTGGCCCATTTCTCCAACTGCTTGAGATTTTTCTTCAAGCGGTTGGCAAAAGGCGCGGCTATCTCGCCGCCCTGCCCCGTGGTATCCACAGGAATATCACGACGGGTACTGGTGGCATGCAGGGTATACAGATTAAAGGCGCATTCCAGAGCCCCGTTGTACATCTTCATCTGTTTGTCGGCTTTGAGTTTGAGCGAGGATACCAACTCCATATCGCTGCAAAGCAAACCGAGCTTCCAGCCGCCGTAGCTCTGCTTGAACTTTTCACCAAGCTGGAAGTAGAGCTGCAGCAAGCTGGTGACATTACCCAGACGCTCACCATAAGGGGGGTTGGTCAGTACCATACCCTCTGCCACCGGCGGCTCCATGTTAAGGGCATTGGCCACTTTAAAGTCGATAAAATCGAACACACCGGCGCTGTTGGCATTGCGTTTGGCAAGTGCAACGACCCGCGAGTCGATATCCGAGCCATAAAACTTAAGCTGACAACGGGTTTTACCGAGAGAAGCACGGGCCTTGGCTTCGTCCAGCACCTGTTGCCAAACGGCCTGGTCGTGTCTGCGCCAGTGTTCAAAGCCAAATCGTTCACGCATCAGGCCCGGCGCTATATCGCAGGCCATCAACGCAGCCTCGATAAGCACAGTGCCACTGCCACAGAAAGGATCCAGCAGGGTAACGGGATTGTCGGCCCAACCACTGCGATACAGCATGTTGGCGGCGAGGTTTTCTTTCAACGGTGCTTCACCGGTATTGCCGCGATAACCACGCTGGTGCAGCGCCGCGCCGGAAAAGTTAATCCCTATGGTGATCTTGCCACGACCATAATGGGCATCGATACGCATGTCCGGATGGCCTTTTACCACATCCGGGCGACTCAACTCATCATCACGGAATCTGTCGACCACGGCATCTTTGATTTTCAGTGCACCAAACTGGCTGTTATTGATAAAGCCGCCGGTACCGTGGAAATCGATACTGAAGGTACTGCGATTGCTGAAGTGCGATGGCCAATCAATGGTGTAGGCCGCATTGTAGAGTTGCTCAGCGCTCTGGCACTCACCAGTAAAAAGGATCAGTACGATACGGCTGGCCAAACGTGTCCACAGGGTAATCTGGTAGCCTTGCGCCAACGAGGCACTGAAATACACGCCGGCGACGCTTTCGCGCACGTTCTCTGCGCCAAGGGTTTCCAATTCTTTGGCAAGTGCATATTCAAAGCCCTTTGGGGCGGCTGCAAAAAAGTTAAACATGGGGAGTTACGCCTGCAGAAAAATCAAAGGGCATATTATACCCGCTCGATACTTTAAAAGATAAGCAATCTTGGGTTTGCGCCGCCTTTTTGACCATACGGCAACCGTTATTCCTCTTCAGAGCAAACATTGGGTCAATTTAACCCCACATCGCAGGATATTTGGGCAGTCAAACACAAAACCGGGAATTTCCCTTGTAATTGGATTACAGGATAGTTATAGTTCGCCCCGCTTCGACGCAGAGGGCTGAAACAGCCTTTCAATTGAAGTGAAAAATCGGACGCGGGATGGAGCAGCATGGTAGCTCGTCGGGCTCATAACCCGAAGGTCGTCGGTTCAAATCCGGCTCCCGCAACCAACTTTCTGGCTGACAGAAAGACTCAAAACAAACAGCATACAAATCGGACGCGGGATGGAGCAGCATGGTAGCTCGTCGGGCTCATAACCCGAAGGTCGTCGGTTCAAATCCGGCTCCCGCAACCAATTCCTCAATTACGAATTAAAACTGATTGCATCAAATCGGACGCGGGATGGAGCAGCATGGTAGCTCGTCGGGCTCATAACCCGAAGGTCGTCGGTTCAAATCCGGCTCCCGCAACCAATTTCTCAGTGAATACTCAATTCCAATTTCCCTTCGCTTAGTACGCCAGACAAACCAGCATGACAGCTCGTCAGGCTCACACTTAATAAAAGTATCGAAGGTCGTCGGCGGATGCCGCCAAGTACTAATCCGGCTCCCACAACCAATTTTCTCAACGACAAATCAAAACTGATTGCACCGAATCGGATGCAAGATGTTAGCTCGTCGGGCTCACTTTTTAAAACAAGACTCGAAGGTCGTCGGTTCAAATCCGGCTCCCGCAACCAATTTCTCAGTTAATAATCAATGCCAATCTTCCTTCGCTTAGTACGTCAGACAGACCAGCATGACAGCTCGTCAGGCTCACACTTAATAAACGCATCGAAGGTCGTCTGCGGATGCCGCCAAGTACTAATCCGGCTCCCACAACCAATTTCCTCAACGACAAATCAAAACTGATTGCACCGAATCGAATGCAAGATGTTAGCTCATCAGGCTCACTATCTAAAAAGAGTCGAAGGCCGTCGACGGATTCCGCCCAGCACTAATCCGGCGCCCACAACCGGTGTTTATATACCTTCTTTTTCTCCCCTGAAACTCAATCGACTAATCTGCCCTCCAACGATTGACCTCATTGAAAATGCCTCAAATTCAGTGCGGTTTCCTATTGTTACCCCTAAATAAGCGTTGCGATTCCTTTTTTGACGCCTTAGACGGTCCCGTATACGCCGTTTTTTCATTGCGACAAAATAAAACACCGGCAAAAGCCGGTGTTCTTTAATTTGGTCAATCCTCAGAATGGATTCTGGCTATAACCCTGCTGCGCGAGTATTGCATGGGCCGACATGGCAGACAGGGACATTTCAACCCCCGGGAGCAGCATGTTGTTGTCTACGCCCAAATAGGCAGCGGTTTGACCACAAACCATAACCCGAACACCGTTATCCATGAGCGCCTTGAGCAGCTTTGCCTGGGCATTGCCCCGGGCAAGCTTTTTGAAATGTGCGTCGTCAGAGAGGACGTCGAAAACCGCCTTGCCATGGACCACAAGAGCGAGCTGAATATTGTTGGGATCAACCCCTGCTGCAGCATGCATGTTGATAAAACGTGCCAGGCTATCAATGGTACGGTTTATCTTGCCCTCTTCACTTTGAGCCGCCAGGTCGAAGACCACTTTAAAATGTTGATCCTTGGGTATAGGGTAGGTTTGCTTAACCCGGTTGGCCACCTCGCCGTAGCCTTGAATAACCGGGCCACTGCGAAATTCATTGGCATTGGCACTCGGCAAAGCGAGCCCCAATACTGCGGCGAGCGTAAGTGATGTTATCCATGATGATCCCGTCATCACCTTAGACACAGGCGTCATGTTGCCTCCCTATTCATGTTATGCATTTGTGAATCAAATTTGAGTCTGACACAGGCAAAGGGAGGACTCAAGTTTATAACATGATTAACATCAATGAGATGGACTGATTACCATGGAATAATGTTTCCCTGATAATCAAAAAATCCCCCACTTTGGGCAGAGGTCAGCCCTTCAATCACCCTGTATAAGCCCGCCGCAGAGGTGTAAGTATCAATCAGGGCATTTGCCCCACCCATGGCGGTTTTGACCCATCCCGGATGCAAGGCCACCGCTTTTACACCGTAAGGCGCCAAATCAATGGCAAGGGACTTGGTGACGGCGTTTTGGGCTGCTTTGACCGAGCGATACAGATAAGCGCCGCCACTGCTGTTGTCTGCCATACTGCCCATTTTTGAACTCAGATTGGCGATAATACCCTGCCCTTGGCATAACCCCTCGGTTAAGGATTCAACCAACTTGAGCGGTCCGATGCAGTTGATGGAAAACATCGCCTGCCATTCATCCTCCGGTGTATTACCGAGGCTGACGCCTTTGGGGCCATAATAACCGGCATTATTGATTAATCGGTGGATGGGACGACCTGCCAGCGCCTCGCCGAAGGATACAATCGCATCAATAGAAGCGATGTCGAGCTCAAACAGCTCCAATCCTTCATAGGTTTCCAGCAAGGTATGAAGCGCCGCGGATTCATCCGGGTGTCGACAGCATGCCGCCACATCACAGCCTGCATCCAAATAGAGTTGGGTCAGCGCAAGCCCAATGCCGCGATTTGCCCCTGTGATGACGACCTGAGTCATTGTTCCTGCTCTCCGTTGTTATCTGAACTTTGGGGCCTTACTCTGCGCCAACGTTCCAGAAGTTCACGTACAAACTGCCTATCCTTTCTGGCCTCCTTGGCCGCAAACAGTAAAAAGTGACTGCCGTCATCCCGGTATACAGTGATGGTAGTCGTTAATTCATCACCTTTGGCAAAACTCACTTCGATATTTTTTACCGCGTCAAATGGCACTGTTTCCTGATAAAACACGCCGTCTTCAAGCCAGTAAGAGAATATCCGGGCATCGGTAAAGCCGTTACCATCACTCTGGTTACTGAGCCAGTCATCTGAATAGAAGAGAACCGGGTTTTCGTTGGCGGCGATGATGGCTTTGCGCTTCATAAATTTGATATCGCGCTGCCATAAATCGCTGCCTGCAATAACCCTGTCAGAGGCGGTAAACCCTGCATCCTGTGCCAACACGAACAACAAAACGGGCAGAGTTGCCACCATTAGCAGCCAATGGCGCCAGCGCCAGCGACTATTGTAAACATAGGCCTCGTTATGGCCGTTGAGCCGATTGATATAAGTGACCAGCGGTAAAATGACCAGTGCCGGAACCAGCAGTGCCAGCACTGTCATGCCATGAAGCTTTTTGGTCGCAGAAACACCTATATAAAGCACCATCAAAAGCGCCGCTAACCAGCCAGGAATGAGCCAGCGTCGTTTATCTTCATCACCGTTATTCGCCAACGACAGGTACAGGTGGTAATACCAAAGTGGCGCAAAGATAGCCCTTGCCATGGGCCAGATCCCCGGCTCAATCTGTTTCTGCACATATTCCCAGTTTTTGTAGGCCCAATAGCAGGGATACAGGCCAAAGGTAAGCAGCGACAGCAGCAGGGCTTTGAGTGGCGATACCGGATAGTAACGACTGCTTTCTTTATGGCCATCGTCAATCAGCCAACTCGCCATGGCAAAACCGATGGCACAGAGCACCACAAAGCCCGCACCCAGGAAAATCGCAGCCATATTCACATCGGCATCGGTTGCATCAGTTTCCTGAGTCGCCGAATCATTTGCTTCGCCGTTATAATCGATGATGCCGTAACTGTCGGTATCGGCGACTTTTTTCAGAGCAGCAATGTACTCATCAACTTTGTCGGCAGGTACCCGGTCGGTTTTGCTTTGATAGCGATAGCCCAGGATCAGAAGGTTGGCATTTTTATCAAAGGCCACACTGTAGTGGTAGTCAAAGAAGGGATTCGTCTCTTCCCTCACCGCAGCATCAAACTGCCATTCATTGGCCCGAAACTTAAGCCGGATTGTCCCTTCAATTTGCAGCGGATGTTTCAGGGCCAACTCTCGGCCTCCATGTCCCTGAGGTAAGGTCAGATAGGGTGAGATTTGCGATTCATACACATAGACCGTATAGCCGCCATCGTCATCGGCCTGCCAGGGTGCAGGCAAATGGTAGGCCTCCTCAAGACGCACCTCGCCGGTGGTCTTGTCGTCCACCACCTCGAGAGGCTTTGCCGCTTCGAGTCCCTTAAATTGCTTGCCATAGTAGCCCGCATATTGTTCAGTCAGTGCCTTTAATCCGTCTGAAGCAATGCGACCACGCATCCGCCGCGCTTCGTCCCCCTGATACAAGGTACTGATGTTGGCCTTCCCCACCCCGCTTATGCCTTCAGAAAAATCGTACTCTTCAGTAAAACGGATGCGGCTGCCACTGGCGGCAGACGCCATGGAAACCAGCTCCTGGCTGCCTTCGCTCAGCACCAGAGCAAAACCATAATCCGGCTGATATAAATGTTCCAGCGCATCGCCCTGATCCATCAATGTCGGATCCAGCCAATAGGTATTGCCATTGAGATTGGCACGCACTATGGCGTGGTTAAAGCGGTCTGCTGATGGCAACATGGCAGGCAACATTTTGCCTGTGTCGGTATTCACCAGCGCAGGAGATGCCTCAACACCGAGCTCTCCAAGCAGAGTGACCAGCAGCACTGCCTTATCTTTACAGTCGCCATAACGGCGGCTGAGGGTGTCACCGGCGGCCGAAGGGAAGTGGCTGTTGCTACCCATCTCCAGTCCCAGATAGCGCACATTTTCTTGCACCAGGGACAGCGCAGCGACCAGTTGCTCTGCTTTCGAGTCGTGCTTGACCGCTATCTCCCCGGCCAGATGCACTATGTCTTCATTTACTCGCTGCTGACGACTAAAAAGAGGCAAGGCCCAGTCAACCACCAGTTCCCAGGAATCCGTTTCAGAAAAATAGGCTTTGGCGAAGGGGTTATACCAGGGGGCGGCATCACTCGACCTTGTGATGGTCGGCATGTGCTCCACTTGTAAGCGGTAGTCTGTCTGAGTGCCAAGCCGCGTACTTGAAAACTGCAGTTCGCTGTTTTCTACCTTAATGTTCAGCGGCTTAGGTTTGCCCCACAATATGCGCAGTTGCTGGCGGGCAACAGGTACACTCCATTGTAAATTGCGGGCACCAAAAAAGCGCCCTTCAAACACGGGGTTGCTGCCGTGCCGACTGTAGCTGTATTCCAGTATGTCGCCGACCCGAATGTCTTTAAGAACCCAGGTCGCAACCATACTGCCGTCGTACATCAGATCGTCTGCGTTTTGACTTCGGGCAAGCTGAAAGTCGGCATCCAGAGTCTTATCAATAAGCTCACCAGCCCTGTGAACCCAGATAGAGTGCAGTTGTAGCTGCTGATAGTTGGGGTCAAATTCAATCTGAATTTGCGATACTGACTCGAGTCCCTTGGGCGCAGTCACCATGTCGGCATAATGGCTGAACTGCACTTTCTTACCGGCGGCATCCACCTTGTATTGGTTATCGACCACCAGATTATAGAGGCCGTCACGGATTTGGTCGTCAGGCAGGGCCGCAGGAACCATCAGCTCCAGGGGATCAACCCAGGATGCGGCGGGCGCGTAATCCACGCCCTGGCTTTGATAGGCGCCGCTGCGCCATTCGCTGTCGAGACTTATCCGCGCCAGTGACGGGCGGATTTCTTCTGCCTGTATGGCGCCGACATAACAACTTTGCAGCGCAATCAGGTAAAGGATGCCTGGCAATAAAATGATGTTGAGCTGACGCTTCACTGATGCCAACTGTGGGCATAGCGTCATGAAAATGGGGAGTGACATTAGCGCAATCCTTTGTCTTTTATTATTTTTGAGAAAACCTTGCCACTATCGGCGGTGGCTTGGCTTATCACAGCGCACTTTAACACGGCTTTGATAATGGCTGTCAAAGTCCTTTTCAGAGGGCTTTATATAACCCTCATCTGAGCGCGGTTCAGCGGAGCTTTTTGGCAAGGGCCTGGCCCAGCGGCCGGAAGTAGCCCGCCATCGCCTTCATAATGGCTTGCCTGTGTATTGGCGTGGGGAAGGCTCCCTGCGGCATAGCGCCCCAGGTGCCAAATTTGGTAGAAAATGCCCTCTTACTTTCGGTGTGAATGTCCTCAAGGGTTCCGGTGACCAGATAAGGATTAATCAGGGGCAGAAGATGAATTTCACCGCTGTCGGTATCTACCTGCTCAAAGTAGCCCTCCGACTCGATGGTCGCCTCAAAGGCACGCGCCATTAATTCTGACGGATGGGCAAAATAGAGGCGGCCATAGTTTTTATCCAATTGAATGGCCTGGCGTACATAGTCGCTCGGCCGCTCACCATCGCCACTCAGGAGCACACACTGGAGCAGGGTCTCCAATCTGTCATTCAGCGGGTGGCAAAGGAGCGGTACATCCTTAAGCCAAAGCTCACTGGCAAAACGTGCCTTTTGATTGCGACCAACGTCCATGGCCGTATCGGATAAATGATGGTCAAAGGCATGCCAGAATTCGTGGGCAACAGCGCCGGCACCTGCGTGTTTGGCAAGTGCCAGAGTGCGCTCCGAGGGCGAATAATGGGCCATTACCCCCTGCTGACCACCATGACCAAACGCAAGATTCAACCTCTCCCTGAGTCCCATGGCTGCCGGGGGGAGTCCCAGCACCTGCGCCAGATCGGCCAGGGCATCAAACACCATATTGGCAGCAATCAGTGACTCTTCCGACGAAACCCAACTGCCGACCCTAACATGACCCAGCCCGAAAAACTGCTTAACATCAAGGAAAGTGACTTGCTCACCGTCGCGGTGGTCCGGCCCCTGACGAGTTTTCGTCTGGGCATGCCCCATTCGCTTAAGCTGCATTAGCGGTCCTGGATACTGAGTTGAATACTATTTGCCTTTCATACGGTTAATTTCGCGGCCAAGATCAAACCCCTCATCTGTTACCAACTGCTCCAGCACTTCAATCCGGCTTTTAAGCTGATTGATTTCACCGTGAAGTATGGCAAGTTCGGCCTTGTGTTCGCTGCCCAAGAGCTGCTGCCTTTCCCGCAACCGCATAAATTGCAGAACAAATCCGCAGGTAATGGCCAATATCGGGATAAATAACGCCAGCATAGGAATAGACATAGGATTCTCCTTGATGCATTTGCCCTATTATGGCGATAGCAACTTAAGGATACCAGTGACAAAGGTCATGTGATTTAAATATGGAATAAGCTGACATGAAAAAGGACGCCCATGGCGTCCTTTATCGATTTGGATGTGTCGGTACAGATTTGCGCGGCTGGCTTTTGACCGCACTATTACGCCGCGACGGTTTGCCGATTAATTCTTGGTTCATGCAAGCGATTGTGCATCACTTTTATGGTGTCAAATTGGCCAAGACGTTTACCATCCCCCAAATCACACTCTTTACCCAGCAGCATCACCAATGCGGCCTGTAGGCCATTTTCAACCACCATCACTAAATGGCGTTCACCGGCACATCTTAATTCAAAGATCTTACCCATGTCCGCGTATACGCATACATCACTGGCTTCAAAAAACCAGGATTTGGGCATCTGCGGCTTGAGCATAAAATGTGCGGCAGTAGCATTGAGCGTTATTTGCACTGCAGCAGCATCAGTTATTTTCAGGCGCTTTTGCACACGGTCGAGCAGGTCAATATAGAACTTGGCGTGTTCAACGCTAAATTCCATATTTCCCAATGCGTCCGGAATAAGGAGCTTGGCTTTGTAAGGAGTCAGAAATTCCATTTCCGAACCTAACGAAACGCTTAAAACACCGTAAGCATCGTTATATCTCCATTGCCAATCCGTATGTGGCATTAATAACATAACGTATACCTGTAAATAAGTTTATCAAGCGCATCATAGATGATTATTTACGCAATATCAAAAACTTTTTTTATTGATATGACTTACTTAACAACACGTTAGTTAGATCACTCAGATCAATTATCGATCGCTTTAGATCTAATAAAAGAAAAAAGGATCGCTTTCGCGATCCTTTTGTTGTTATTTTGCGCTATAAGAAGCCACTATGTCTTTTATTAACTTTGGCCCCTGATAGATAAAGCCTGAATATATTTGAACAAGTGTGGCACCTGCATCAAATTTAGCCAGTGCATCCTGGGATGAATTGATCCCGCCCACACCAATAATTGGGATCTCACCTTTTAATTCGGTGGCTAATTTTTTGATCACCTTGGTCGATAATTCAGTTAATGGCTTACCGGATAGGCCGCCGGTCTCATTTGCATTGGCCAATCCAGAAACACCATCACGGCTCAAGGTTGTATTGGTGGCAATTGCCGCATCAAATTTGTTTTTAATTAAGGATTCCGCAATGCTGGCAATTTCTTCATCGGTCAGATCCGGGGCAATTTTAAGTGCGATGGGCACATATTTGCCATGCAGCTGAGCCAGCTCAGTTTGCTTGGCTTTCAGTGACGACAGGAGATCATCCAATAGATCGCCATACTGCAGGGTACGCAAACCCGGCGTGTTGGGAGAGGATATATTCACGGCAATATAGGCCGCATGGGGATACACCTTATCCATACAGATAAGATAATCGTTTTTACCTTCTTCCACCGGCGTATCTTTGTTTTTCCCAATATTCACACCCACCAGAATATCGGTTTTCTTGGCTTTAAGGTTCGCGACCAGATTGTCCACGCCCTTATTGTTAAAGCCCATGCGGTTGATGATGCCCTTGGCCGGCTTTAACCGGAACAAACGCGGCAGATCGTTGCCAGGCTGTGGACGAGGTGTCACTGTCCCTACTTCCACATGTCCAAAACCCATGGCGTGGAAGGCGTCAATGGCCTCACCGTCTTTATCCAGACCTGCGGCAAGCCCAACAGGGTTTGGAAAGGTGATCCCCATGCAAGTCACTGGTTTATGTGCAATGCACTGGGCATAAAACGCCGTCATAGGTGTGTTAGCGGTTCGCTTGAGGCTGCCAATGGCCAGGTTGTGGGCTCGCTCAGGATCCATTTGGAACATGATAGACTGCGCGATTTTGTAAAACATTGGATCTCCTTGGATTTTAATGTTTGTTTGTTCTAAGGCCAGGCTGCCTGCAGGGTAAGGCGCACAGTGTACAGCAGCACCGTGTTTTTGGCCAAAAAAAGCCCCGGCGTTTGCCAGGGCTTGATGAGGCGTTCAGCGTTTAGCTGTGACCTTCGCAATGGAGGATCAACAGGTTCAGCTCACGCAGTGCCACCGAGAACTTGGCAAATTCATGGCTTTGCGTTGTCTTGAAGTCCGCAAGCATGTGGAACCAACGCTCCAGCAATACTCGGTTCGCTTCAATCCAGCCTTCGATAATGGCATCGGCGCTGCAAGTGTCAGTGCATGTGCGCAGTACAGCCGAGCTCAGGGCACGTTGCTGCCAATCCAGTTCTTCACGGAAGGCGGCCCGGGCCAGAGCCTGCCAGTGGTTGGCCACAGGCTGCGCGCTGATCTGCTCGAGGAACCAGTGCAGTTCTACCTTGGCACCCAACTTGAAGTAAGTCTCTGCCACAAGTGCTACCGGCTTATTCTCGTTCTGGGCAATCTGGGCAATATCCAGTGCCGAGAACAGCGTGCTCATGTTGGCAATAACGTTGGCCACTTCGCTGGATACCTGCTCTTTTTCAAGGGCATGGATTTCAGCATTGATGGCTTCAACCTCTTCGGCAACCATGTATTGGTTCACATTGGCCTTGAGCTCTTCGAATACCGGCTTGTAGAAGGCAACGGTTTGCTCGATGCCTACGGTACGGTTGCGATGACGCAGGAACCAACGACAGGCACGGCGAACGTTACGACGCAGCTGATGCAGCATTTCCATTTGCACTACCGCAGGCACTACCACGTTTTGAGAGGTAATGGCCTTGGTAAGCTCTGCCAAACCAAAGACTTCGCGAGCCATAGTGTAGCAAATGGCAACTTCGGCCACTGTGGCGCCAGTCTCATCCTGCATACGCTGCACGAAGTTAAGACCCATGTCGTTCACCAGCTCGTTGGCCAGTGACGTCGCGATGATTTCACCACGCAGCGGGTGAGTATTCATCTTGTCTGCATACAGTTCCTGCAGTTTCTGCGGGAAGTAGCTCACCAGCAGTTTGGACAGGAAGCTGTCTTCGGTGATTTCCGGTTTGAGCAGCTGCTCCTTGAGCACCATCTTGGCATAGGCAACCAGGACTGACAGCTCTGGGCGGGTCAGTGGCTTGCCCGCGGCCAAACGCTCTGCCAGTTCATCGTCGGTTGGCAGGAATTCCAGCGCGCGATCGAGCTTGCCTTCTTTTTCAAGATAATGGATGAAGCGAATTTGCTCTTTGAGCTGCTCGGCACCACGAACCTGAGTCACAGAAATGGTACGGGTTTGGTCTTTACAGTCCTGCAGAACGATTTCGCTCACTTCGTCAGTCATCTCCTCCAGCAAACGGTTACGCTGCTTGAGGGTCATTTCGCCTTCCGCCACCATGGCATTCAGCAAAATCTTGATGTTGACTTCGTTGTCCGAGCAATCCACGCCGCCCACGTTATCCACGAAGTCGGTGTTCATGCGGCCACCGTTCATGGCGTATTCGATACGACCAAGCTGGGTACAACCCAGGTTACCGCCTTCACCGATGATTTTGGCGCGTACATCACGACCGTTTACACGCAGGCCGTCGTTGGCGCGATCGCCCACTTCAGCATTGGTCTCGCGGGAAGACTTGACGTAGGTACCGATACCGCCGTTCCAAATCAGGTCCACTTCCATCTTGAGCAGCTCTTTAAGCAGCTCAGTTGGGTTCATGGAGGCCTTGTCTGTCCCCAGCATCTGCTTCATTTCAGGGCTGAGGGTAATGGACTTGGCGCTGCGCAGGAAAATACCGCCACCCTTGGAGATGAGCTCACGGTTGTAGTCTTCCCAGCTGGAACGCGGCAGGTTGAACAGCCGCTCACGCTCTTTGAAAGAGGCAGCGGCGTCCGGAGTCGGGTCGATAAAGATGTGCATGTGGTTAAATGCAGCCACCAGACAGGTGTGCTCAGACAACAGCATGCCGTTACCGAATACGTCACCGGCCATGTCACCAATACCCAAACAGGTAAAGTCGGTGGTCTGGCAATCAATACCGATTTCACGGAAGTGACGCTTAACCGATTCCCAGCCACCCTTGGCGGTGATACCCATCTTCTTGTGGTCGTAACCGTTTGAACCGCCTGAGGCAAAGGCATCACCCAACCAGTGATTGTACTCGATGGAGATGGCGTTGGCGATGTCAGAGAAGGTGGCAGTACCCTTGTCGGCAGCCACTACCAGGTAGGCATCGTCTTCATCGTGGCGTACCACATCAGCCGGCGGAACAATTTCACCGTTGATGATATTGTCAGTCACATCCAGCAGACCGCGGATAAAGATGCGATAACATTCCTGACCTTCGGTGAAGATGGCTTCACGGCCGCCGTCAACCGGGGACTGTTTACAAACGAAACCACCCTTCGCACCCACAGGTACGATTACCGTGTTTTTCACGTTTTGAGCTTTTACCAAACCCAGCACTTCAGTACGGAAGTCTTCACGTCTGTCTGACCAACGCAGACCACCACGGGCAACTTTGCCGCCACGCAGGTGAACACCTTCCACCCGTGGGCTGTACACGAAGATTTCAAACGCCGGCAGCGGCTTTGGCATCTCCGGGATCATCTTGGGGATGAACTTGAAGGACACATAGTCCTTATTCTCACCATCGGTCTTGGTCTGATAGAAGTTGGTACGCACTGTAGCGTTAATCAGATCCAGGTAACGGCGGATGATACGGTCATCGTCCAGGCTCGCCACATCTTCCAGACGCAGGTTCAGTTGTTCCTTGAACTTGGTGAGGGTACGGGTCTTGAGTTTTGGATTGAACTTGCGGATGAACATCTTCACCAGCAAATCGGCAATCTCTGGATAACGGGCAAAGGTTTGCTCGATATAGGCCTGGCTGAAGGTGGCGTCAATCTGGCGCATGTACTTGGCATAGGCACGCAGGATAGACACTTCACGGCCAGCCAGACCGGTGGACAGCACCAGGCGGTTAAAGCCATCGTCTTCCAGTTTCTTGTTCCACACCTGAGACAGAGCCGTCTGGAATCTGTCCTGACTATCGGCGAGGTTTTCGGTATTGCCACCGGTGACCATCATCAGGAAGTCGAGGATCCAGAAAGTGGCACCGTCCGGGGTCTTTACTTCGTATGGGCGTTCATTAATCACGCGCAGGCCGAAGTTTTCCAGCATTGGCAGCACATCAGACAGGTGGATGGGCTCATCCTTGTGGAACAGCTTCAGGCGCACCTTGTTGCTGTTTAGCGCAGCTTCCTGTGGTTGATAGAACAGCATGCCAAGCTTGTGCTCTTCATCCAGGGCTTCGAGCTGCTGGATATCCACCACGGCGGCGTTTGGCAGCACGTCTTCTTTATATGAGCGTGAGAACGCAGTCAGGTAACGCTTGGACAGACGGTTACCCTGCTCTTCACCCATGGCATGGTTCAGTGAGTTGTACAGCTTGTCTTCCCAGCTGCGGGCGGCTTCAATCAGGTTGTTTTCAATGGCGGCCACATCTACATCCATATTGTTGTTATCGACTTTTACTATGTAGTGGGTTCTGGCGAGCGTTGACTCAGAGAAATAGGTGGTAAATTCCACCTCTTCTTTACTTTGGAAGTGTTGCGCCAGAATACGCTGCGTGTCCTGACGCAGCTTGGTGTTGTATCTGTCTTTTGATACATACACCAGACAAGACAGGAAGCGACCGAAACCGTCTTTACGGACAAAGAGTTTCAGCTTATCGCGGTCCTGCATTTCAAGCACACCATGGGCCACCTGAGACAGCTCCTGCTCGTTGGCCTGAATAATCTCGTCACGGGGCAGGTTTTCGAGGATGTTCACCAGCGCCTTGTAGTCGTGTGAGCGAGGCACCAGACCTGAATTATCCAGCACGCGCTGTACCTTTTGGGCCAGCAGTGGGATTTCACGTGGGCTGCGGTTATACAGGTTCGATGCGTACAGACCGATGAATCTGTCTTCGCCAACCACGTTGCCTTTTTTGTCGAAACGCTTGATACCAATGTAATCAACATAGGCCGGACGGTGTACACGGCTCTTGGTGCTGCTCTTGGTCAGGATGAGCAGGGACTCATCCAGCGCTTCTTTACGGGCTGAGTTTGACAGAGTGGACAGCATCAGCGCATCGGGCTTGTGCTTACCTGGCTTATTCATCAGGCCCAGACCTGACTCCAGGTTTGGCACCAGCTCCATATCACCTTCCACGCGCTTAAGGTCGTACTGGCGGTAACCCAGCAGGGTGAAATGGTGGTTATTCAGGTAAGTGAGGAAGGCAACCGCTTCGTCCAGTTCTTCCTTGGTACCGGGGAAAGGTTGCTTTGGCAGTTCGGCGATGGTGGCGGTCAGCTTGTCTGACATGGCCTGCCAATCTTTCACGGCTGCGTGTACGTCAGTCAGCACCGACTGAACTTCACCCAGCAGGTTTTTCAAGTCAGCCTCTGAGCTCTGACGGTCAATTTCAATCAGGAATACGGCAACCTTGTCGGCACTCTCCGGGCTGTCTTTCACAAAACCCACACTGTCGATGCCCTTATCGCTGCGGCCAATGGCCAGCGGTGTATGCAGCATCATATGGGTAGTCACACCCAGACGGTTCAACGCCATACCGAGTGAATCGGTCAAAAATGGCATATCGGGCTGGATCACTTCGATGATGGTGTGAGAAGACTGCCAACCGTGCTTGGACTGGGTTGGATTGAATACGCGAACGTGGGTCTCACCGACCGGGGTCTTGCCAAGGGCGTTCCAGAGGCTTAATACGGCACCGTAGAGGTCGCTGTCGGTGCGGGCCTGCAGATCGTCCTTCGACATATGGGCGTAGAGGCAGGTGGCGAACTGTTCAACTTGCTTTGCTTGTGAATTGGGGACTTTGGAATGGATCAAACTGACTACGTTTTCGAGCAGTACTGAAGGCATTGCATCTTTCAAGGCCATGTTGCTGTTTCCTTAAGCGTCTATGGCAGCGCTTTATTCATTTTATGGATGCTTCCGACGTATGACCCCGGGCGGAATTTTGTGACCAAGGTCATGGCGCGCAGTTTATTACTAAAGCGGGCGATTTTCGAGGAAAATTTTAGTGGTAGATCCTGTGGAAATCCAGTAACGGCGGGACTTTAACGGAATGTTAAGAACAAGGATTCAGATAACCAGAGTAAGTATGCAGTTCAGTGTTTAAAACAATCGGGGAGCCAGGCTCCCCGAATTCAATGCTCATCGACGATTGGGCCAGAACACAGCCGTCAGCGCCGGTAAAATAATTATGGCGCCGAGCATATTTACTAGGAACATAAAGGTCAGCAAGATTCCCATGTCCATCTGGAACTTAAGTGCGGAGAAAAACCAGGTGCTCACCCCAATGGCCAGGGTCAGACCGGTAAAGATGACCGCACTGCCCCGCTCCTGTAATGCTTCAAGGTAAGCCTGCTGTACCGCCATGCCATCACGCAGTTTTACGGCCATGGTCGACAGAATATAAATGCCATAATCCACACCTATACCCACACCGAGCGCAATCACAGGCAGGGTACTGACCGCAAGGCCTATCTCCAGCTTGGTCATCAGGGCCTGTGCGAGGGTCGATACCACATACAGTGGCAAAATCACTGCGATAGTTGCCCTCAACGAGCGGAAACTCGCGAGACACAGCACAAATACGGCGCCGTAGACATACAGCATCATGGGCGTTTGTGCCTCGGCAACGGCCTCGTTGGTGGCGGCCATCACCCCCACCGGACCCGATGCCAGTTTAAACTGGATTTTATCGGTATTCAGCTCGGCCGAGACCGCCTTTACCTTGGCGACAACGGCTTCAATGGTTTCGGCTTTGTGGTCTTTTAAGAACAGATACACGGGCATCACAGAGCAGTCGCCATTGAGCAAGCCGGAGGTCGTTGGGATTTGCCCCACCGCCTGTACAAGGCTTGAAGTGTTACGGGGCAACACTTCCCACTTGGGGTTACCTTCGTTGAAACCGGCATTCACCTTACGGGCGATGGAAGCAAGGCTGGCAGTGGATTCCACCCCCGGCGTATTGCCCACCTGCCACTCGAACTCGCCGATGCGCTCCAGGGCATCGTGGTAGGTACAGGCCTCGGGATAGGCCTCGGTGATAATGGTCATCACGTCAGTGGTAATACTGAAATGGTCGGTAATGAAAAAGGTATCCTGGTTGTAGCGGCTATCGGCATGGAGCGCTGGCGCCCCGCCCTGCAAGTCACCTATTTTCATCTCACTGGCACCCTTCAGTCCCAGTGCATAAACACCAGCAGTGACCAGCAGGACCACTGCGGCTACCCGAATGTCGGCAAAACGTGAGAATGGCTGCCAAAAAGCCTTGCTGCGCTCGGCCCGACCGTTATCTTCTTTGGTTTTGATATCAAAGAAGGAAATGACTATTGGCAGCAAAATCAGATTGGTGAAAATGATAACTGCAACACCAAGCGACGCCGAAATGGCCAGCTCACGGATAATGCCGATATCGATGGCAAGCAGGGTAATAAAGCCGACAGTGTCAGACAGCAGCGCCACACCGCCCGGTACCAGCAGGCTACGAAATGCCGATGCTGCGGCGGCCTTGGTTTGCTGCCCGTCCAGCACCCGCTGACGCACTGCGTTGATGATTTGCACTCCGTGGCTGACACCGATTGCAAAGACCAAAAACGGCACCAGAATCGACATGGGATCAAGCCCAAAGCCCACAACGGTTAACAGTCCCAGCTGCCACACTACGGCTATTAAGCTGCAACTTAAGGGCAGCAACGTGAGCACCAGAGAGCGGCTGAACAGGAACACCATCACCGCGGTAATCGCGATGGCTATCAAAAAGAACAGCAGTACACCCTTGGCACCGTCGGCCACATCACCCGCCATTTTGGCAAAACCGATAATGTGCACCTTGAGGGTGTCGGTTTCATATTTACCACGGAGTTCGTTTTCAAGCTTTGCTGCAAGGGCAATGGTATCCAGCGGCTCACCGGTTTGCGGGTCGAAGTCCATCAACTGGGCCGACACCATGGCCGCGCTGTAATCCTCGGCGATAAGACGGCCAACAATACCCGCCTTCTCAATGTTATCGCGTACCACCGCGAGACCCATGTCGTCGTTGACATAATCCGCCGGGATCACGGGACCACCGGCAAAACCGTCTTCCACTACTTCGGTAAAACGGGTCGACGGAGAAAACAGGGATTTCACCTGGGAGCGTTCGATACCTGGGATAAAAAACAGCTGATCGTGCACATTTTTCAGTGCATCAAAAAAGACCGGATTGAAGATATTCCCACTGGTATCCTCAACCGCCACCATAATCGAGTTGGCACCGCCAAAATCCTTTTGGTGCTTGAGATAGGTTTGCATGTAACTGTGGTTGAGGGGAATGTTTTTGACAAAGGCCGCATCCATCTTCAGCTGGCTTGCCTGATAGCCCAAAAAGGCTGTCAGTAATACAAAGATACTGATTACCCAACCACGATGGCGAAAGAGGAAACTTTCAAACCCATTGACCAGTTTTTCCAACATCACTTAGGTCCTGTTGTTATCGTTATAGACACATTGATTAATGTTTCTGGGCATCTTCGAGCGCAAATACGCCCTTGGCCCCAACAAGCCACACTTTACCGCGGCTGTCTTTGGCCGCTGCCACGAGGTTCTCCCCCTGACGACGTGCCACCAGAGAGACCTCTTCACCATCCGGCTTACTTAGTATGACACCGGCGTTACCGACAAAGTAAATCGTGCCTTTGTCATCCGCAAGGGCGCCATTGATACTGGACTCGACAGGTAATTCGAGCTGCTGCCAGTCATCCAATGCCAATCCGGCCTCAAACACATGGCCTCTGAGGCCCATTACATAAACACTTTCTCCCTGCTGAATGGCAGAGAACATTGAACCTTCATAGTCAAATGGCAGGCGGGTAAAGCTGTCGCCGTTATTGTCTGATACAGCGACCAGCCCCAGCTCACCCACCATCAGCAAGCGGCCGTCGTCGAGACGCAGCAAACGGTTAAAATGCGGCAGCAGAGAAGCCCGTTCAATGGCATAGGCCTCGGGATCTGTGTCCTTAAGTTCGTTCAAATAAGCCAGATCTTCTTCAAACAGGAGCTCCTGGTGGAAAACTTCCTGCCACTGCTTTCCGCCATCGTAGGTGGTAAAGAAAAGACCGTAAGCGCCTACCGCGAAGCCGCGCTTTTCATCCACGAACAACACATCCATAAAGGGACGTTCGCGCTCGGGGGCAGAGAATTGTTTGCTCCAGCTCTTTCCGCCATCCTGGGTATGAATAATAGTAGCATCGTGCCCTACTGCCCAACCCAACTGATTGTTAAGGAAAAAAGCCTTGGTGAGCTGCGCATCCGTGGGAGTTTCAACCTGCTGCCAGCTGCCGTTGCCCAGCAAAACATGGCCTCGCTCACCCACAGCGACCAAATATTCACCGGCATTCACAACGTCCAGTAACAGACTCTTGACCGCATTGGGTTGAAGCTGGTGCCCCGGACTATCTGCCGCCTGGGCAGACATCACGGCGAGGGAGAGTAAAGAGAGTGGCAACAAGGCTCGCAGCAACATAAAAACATCCTAATGCTGAAAATTAGGGGCGCAGAACGCGCCCCGGTTTACTGGCTGATAAAAATTAACGCACGCCTTCACGACGCAGTGCGTCTGGTGTGAAGTCGGACGCAGACAGCTTGGCATCGAAGTCGTACATGCTGCCTTCATTATCCAAACCAATGGCCAGATAACGGCGTGATTGCAGGTCGTGGAACACTTCCAGCGTACTCCAGTGCGCGGGCACTTCGTAATAGTTCAAGCCATGGGCAAAGGCCACACGGTAGAGCTCATCACGGTTGTCGTACATGTCGGTGGCTGACACCTGCCAAGAATCTTCATCCAGGAAGAACACGCGGGTTTTGTAAATGTGGCGCATGCCGTCTTTCAGGGTCGCTTTCACTTCCCACACGCGGTGCTTCTCCCAACGCACCAGATCAGGGTTGATGTGACCCGGAGTCAGGATATCGTCGTACTTAACCTTATCTGAGTGCAACTTGTAGTCGTTGTACGGGATCAGGATTTCTTTCTTGCCGACCAGTTCCCAGTTATAGCGGCTTGGAGAGCCGTTAAACATATCGTAGTCGTCAGTGGTGCGCAGACCGTCGGATACAGTACCCGGGGTGTCAAAGGCCACGTTGGGCGCCTTGCGCACCCGGCGCTGCCCGGTGTTATAGGTCCATGCCTGACGAGGAAGAGCTTCCTGATCCAGAGTTTCTTTTACCAAAAGCGCGGTACCGGCCAAACGGGCTGGCTGGGTCACAACCTGCTTAAAGAGCGCAAGCGTGTTGTTTTCTTTAAGCTTTTCAGGTGTCATGTCTGGCTGTGAATATTCAAAGCGCAGCTGCTCAGACAATTCAACCAGGGTATAACCGCCGCCCTTGGCAGGTGCAGCCTGGTTACGCTGGGTTTCAATGTCAACGCCACGGAAACGCAGGATATGGTTCCAAATAGCCTCGAGACCATTTTGTGGAATGGGGAATGGAATACCGACAGCGGCACCCAAAACACCGTTACCACCCTGAACCAGTTCGGCGCGGGACGCGTTGGCCTTGGTGGCATCGTAAACCCACTGAGGTGCTGAAGCACTGCGCTGGGTTTTGTAGACGTTCATTTTGAAGGTATCGGGATACAGCTCAAACAGCTTGATTTGACCGGGGGTCAGCAAACTCTTGTACTGCTCCAGATTAGCCTTGGTCACAGTGTATTCAATCTTGTCGGCTGAATAAGGATCTGGATGGTGGTCGCCCTTTTTATAACCGGCAGGTGCGGCTGTGATGCCACCATTCCACGCTGGGATGGAGCCATCGGCATTGGCAGCCATTTCACCACCCATGGGAGTCAGGCTGGTGCCCAACTTAGCCGCGTCGGCCTCGGAGACTTTCGCCACTGCAGCGCCGCCACTCAAGGCAAACATTACCGCTGCAGACAATATCGCAAGTTTCTTCATTGTTATTGTCCTTTAGATAGAATACTTGATATTGAACGACACATAATCGCGATCGCTCATGGCGTTGGTGGTACCTACACCACCGAAGAAGCTGTTGTAAGACAGATCGGCGCCCCAACGGCTCTGGTAATCGAAGTTGATACCCACAGCCACTGACTTGCGTCCCTCGGTGAACAGGAACAATGGGTCTGGCGTGATACCGTCAACATCGTGTGACCAGATAACCCGTGGCGACACGTTGATACCGGCGAACAGGTTGTTATAGTCGGCCTTGGCCACAATACGGTAACCCCAGGCAAAATCTGTTGGGAAGGGGTTGGTTTCAGGGCCATTGTGCAACACCTGAATAATGGCTTCGTACCCTTCTTTACCGCCGCTGCGGGCAGTGCCAGGACCATTGAGACGAAGCTCGTCAGGTGATGGCATGTCATGGATCCAGATGCCGCCCACTTCCGCAAGCATGGTCAGGTTGTCAGTACCCAGAGTTGGGCCAAAGAGGTGTGTCAGGGTGAACTGAGCCTGAGTGGTATCCACTCGGATAAAGCCTTCGGCATAATCACCTGGATTCACGTCTTTATTGAAGTAAGAGGTGTACTGAGACAGACCATCAAGGTAGCTGTAATCACCGCCGACCACGTTGGAGTTCGCCAGCTGCTGCGGCATGGCGGCAAACAGGAGTTCCACGTCATCGATTTGCAGTGGCTCGTCCTGACGGTGAGCAATTTCACCGGCAACCGAGGTATCGCCAATCAGGGTGTTAAAGCTGAACCCGTAGAGCTGGATGTCTTCTGGATACACAATCTGAGCCTTGGAGAAACTTTCGAGTCCGAGGATGAGGTTGCGATCGATATTACCGGCATTCATGCCCACAGTGGTCATGTCGGTGAGCAGAGGGACCAGGTCAAAGTTAGCCGCGGTACCACTGATAAGCGGACGACGACTGTGGTAGTTCATGTAGTAAAGACCAAACTCGGTCTCACCCAGCTCAGGGGCGTAGTACCCAAGCTTAAGTCCATATTGACCATCATCGCTCGCCTCGGCTTCGTCCTGAATCAGGGTCACCTTGGTGGGATAGGCCAGCGCAGCACGAATGAGGCTTTGTGTGCCTTCAGGAGATGAAAACGCACCGGCTACAATCATTTGTGCCAGCTTTTCATACTCGGCCTGAATAAAGTCCAGGTTGATATCCGGGTTGGCGTTAAAGCCAAGCTGGGCGTTTTGCTGATACCCGCCATAGCCTGCAAAGTCGTTGGTGGCAAAAATTGAACCCGGTGTTGGGACCCAAATTGGCTGCCAGTCATACTGATAAAAGGCTTCCAGACTGAGGTTTTCTGTTACCCCCAGAGACGCCCACACCATACCCTGTGGACGGAAAGCTTCTTTGAGCTCCGCACCGGGGGCGTTAAGGATGTTCAGGTCAACCGGGTTAATTACACCTATACCATGGGCAATCAGCGTACTTTCGCCCCATGAAACCACCTGATTACCGACGCGAACGGTCAGCGGATTTTGGCCATCATTAAAGTCAAAGTTGGCATAGACGAAGGCATCCAGCAGACGGATGTCCTTACACTGCAATTCCTTGGCGCGTTTATCTGCACAGGGATCAAACTCTTGGCCTGTGATGGGATCGGAAAAACCGAAGTCACCGTCGTTGAGCTTACGGTCATAGAAATACATGCCACGGGCGAAGAGACCGAAGTTTTCGTATTTCAGCGACAGCTCATGCAAACCTTTGAAAATTTCAGAAGTGGTGTCGCCCTGGGAATAGAGTAAGTTGCTCAAGTCGTTGTTACTTGAGTATGAACCGGGTTGAGCCCAGATTTCTGCCGAGGTGTACTTGGTGTTGCCAAATGCAGAATAGTTGGACCAATCGAATCTGGGGTGATTTACCTTACCGATTTGGCCGTCCCAGTCGCGTTTTTCCACGCGCCAGCTGGCACCCAGGGTGAAGGTCGAGTCGAAAGACCCTTGCACTTCGCCCCAATCGAACGATACGGCCTGAGCAGGAATACTTCCCAGACTCAGGGCTGACGCAACCCCCAAAGAAAGCGCCGTCTTGTTAAAACCCTTTTTAACACTTTTCATGTTAGCTTCTCTCCGTAACCTGCTGGATTCTTTTTTATAGGTATTGCAACCAACATGTGGTTAGCCTACAGGTAACACCATTGTTACAGCAATTGCCCGTTCACGGCAAGGCGAGTATGGAGAAAATTTTCTAAAGAATTGAGCACTTAGGTGCTATTGGCAGCCAAACTGAAAGGTGTGAATTTGAATTTTTTTTAGTTGTCTGAAATGTATGTCACAACTGGTAGGATTAGTCAGTTTTTTTCAATAGCTTAGGCGCTTGCGGACGAGCTAATTCGCCAAAGACGAATAAATCAAACGTTTTAAGTTATTACTCTAATTTTTGTAACAACTGTAATTCACCCTGTTTATCGAGCTCCATGCGGAAAAGTCCCTGTATCCCGTCGCGGGTAACGTAGGGACGAAAATGCCTGGCGTTGATCCAAAGTACCCTGCCCTCAATGTCTTTAACTTCAACCATGGTTGCATCACCTTGATAGTATTTTAAAAAATCATTAAAGCCGACATTAAGCCGAAAAAAGAGTTCCAATTTCGCACTCCGAAAATGCAGGGGCGACACCACATCGGCACCACGCCCCAATCAACGCCAATGCCTTTATCCGGCGCACCTGTGCATCACATCCATAAGAGGTAATAACACAGGCTCTGACCGTAGAAAGGTTTACAATTACTGCGACAATGCCCGCGATACCTTTTCGTACAAGTCACGGGACAACTCGGGCAAGGCAATCAGCTGCTCAAGACAGGCTTTCATGTTCTGCTTGCGGCCCTCATCAAACTTGCCGAACTGAATGAGTGGCGTAATGATCCGCGCCGCCACCTGTGGGTTTACACCGTTGAGCTGCTTCAAGTAACGGGTCAAAAGACGATATCCCTCGCCGTCTTCGCGGTGGAATTGCACCGGATTGTTGGCGGCAAAGCAGCCAATCAACGAACGCACACGGTTGGGGTTATTGAGACTGAATGCCTTATGGCTAACCAGTGCATCGATACGTCCAAGAACAGCATCATCCTGGCGACTGGCTTGTAGCATAAACCACTTATCCATCACCAGAGGCGTATCGACCCAGCGCTGCTCGAACCGCTCGAGCAGGGTATCCAGGCAGTCGTGCTCACCGAACATGGCTGCGCCAAGGGCTGCGAGTGAATCTGTCATGTTGCGGCTTTCATTGAACTGCTTTTCGACCAACTCTTCCGGGCACAAACCGCCCCGGGCAAGCATTGCAAGGCAGGCATTCTTGAGGGAGCGCGCTGGCGCTGAGTCGACGTTATAAAGTTCTCTGTAGCGGACCAACAGCTCGTCTTCCAGATTGGCCGACAACTCTTCCAGCACAAAGGCCCGGGCCGAGACCAGCGCATCGAAGTTGACGCTGTCGACCTGCTCTATCAAGGCGTTGATAGAAGGAATATTGAGAATTTCGGCGGCAAGTTGAGTGTCGAGTTCCTCATCCAGCAGCACGGCGCGGAAAGCATCGGCCACACGGGTATCCAGCGCCATACCACCCCCGGCAATGAGGGTGTTCACATTACCCCAAATGGCTCGGCTGATTAGGCTCACCGAGGCTTCCCAGCGGGCGACTTCCGAGCTCGCATGACGCATCAAACTGATAAGTTGCGCTGTGGTAAAGTCGTACTCCAACTTTACCGGCGCCGAAAAGTTTTGCAGCAGTGACGGCACCGGCCTGGCGCTGAGCCCCTCGAACACAAACTCGTTACGAGCTTCTTTAACGTCAAGCACCTTGTTTACTAGCGACTTGCCATCTTCACCGATAAGCTCCAGATCAAAAGGAATGTGCATGGGCTTGGCATCGTCTCCCGCCTGTGGCGGCAACTGCTGCAGAACGACCAGGCGGTATTCTCCGCTGTTGACATCAAAGCTGTCAGAGACCTTGAGCGTTGGGGTGCCGGCCTGGTGATACCACAGACGGAACTGACTCAAATCCACGCCGCTTGCATCTTCCATGGCCGCGACAAAATCATCGCAGGTGACAGCCTGACCATCGTGGCGCTGGAAATAGAGTTTCATCCCAGCCTGAAAACCAGCCTCCCCCAGCAGGGTATGCATCATACGAATGACTTCGGCGCCCTTGTTGTACACGGTCACCGTGTAGAAGTTATTCATCTCAATCACACTTTGCGGGCGAATAGGATGCGCCATTGGGCCAGAGTCCTCAGCAAACTGCTGATTTTTAATAACCTTAATTGCCTGAATACGGTTTACCGCCCGGGAACCAACATCGGAGCTGAACTCCTGATCGCGAAACACCGTCAACCCTTCTTTCAGGCTCAACTGAAACCAGTCACGACAGGTCACCCGGTTACCGGTCCAGTTGTGAAAGTATTCATGCCCCACCACAGACTCAATACCGTGGAAGTCATCGTCGGTGGCGCTTTCGGTATCGGCAAGAACATATTTGGTGTTAAATATGTTGAGGCCCTTGTTTTCCATGGCACCCATGTTGAAAAAGTCAACCGCAACAATCATGTAGATATCGAGATCGTACTCAAGACCGAAGCGGCTTTCATCCCAGGCCATGGATTTTTTAAGGCTTTCCATCGCATGATGGGCCTTACGCAAGTTACCTTTATCGACGAAAACTTCGAGTGCCACATCACGGCCACTCTGGGTAACGAAGCTGTCTTGCAGCAAGTCAAAGTCACCGGCAACCAGGGCAAACAAATAGCTTGGTTTCGGGAATGGGTCTTCCCACACCACATAGTGGCGGTCGCCATCGAGCTCTCCTGCTTCGACCTTGTTACCGTTACTCAAAAGGTAAGGGAACCCCTTCCTGGGTGCTTCAATTCGCATCCGGTATTTGGCAAGCACATCGGGGCGGTCGAGGAAATAGGTAATACGACGAAAACCTTCGGCCTCGCACTGGGTGCAGTAAGCCCCATCTGACATGTACAGCCCCTCGAGGCTGGTATTGCCCACAGGGTCTAGCTGGGTTTCAATCTCGAGCTCGAAGTTTGCTGGCAGCCCTTCCAGACGTAACCGACCCGCGACAATCTGATAGGGATGTGCTTCGTTGTTTACCTTGACTGATTTGAGTTCCAGCCCTTCTCCATCAAGCAACAGAGCTTCATTTTCGCGGCAACGGATAACCTGGCTGCGGGCTATCACCCGTGTCTTGGATGGGTACAAATCCACCAACATATCCAGTTCAGATATAGTGAAAGCGGGAGACTGATAATCTTTTAAATGCTTGGCCTGTAATTCTGACATGTCAGGTCCTTTAAGAGTGTGTTCAACGAATTCTATGGGTAAGAGGATACGGCTTATCCTGAAAAAAAACGCGCCGGAGCGCGTTTTTTATATCAAAGCCTGAAATCAGTGCTTACTGGTTGCTGCAAGTTTGCCCGCATCGACCAAATCCAGCGTGATATAGGCAGTTTCATCCAGCAGTGGATCCGGTGCTTCGATATCTTTCTCGATATCATCGAGGCTCGCGACCTTATCCAGGCCAGCGCGGGTACGACGCTCATTGGTACGATCGAGCTGTTTCTTATCATCAGCTTCACGCTCAGCGATGCGTTCACTTTCCACCAGCGATACAGACTTTTCATCGTGGTGCTTTTTATATTCAGCAATATCCTGATAAATATAGCCAAATTCCACATCTGACTTGATGCGTCCCTGATGCCTGGCATCCAGTTCAGCGATGAGGGGGGCACTGATAGCATCCACCGTGCTGTACTGGGCCACAGGTACCTTATCCCAAGGCAGTGCGTTATCTTCTTCAGCCTCACCGTATTCCCCGGGCTCGAGGGCACTTGGGAATGGGATATCCGGTGTCACACCCTTAAGCTGGGTGCTGCCACCGTTAATACGGTAAAACTTCTGAATGGTGTATTGCACGTGGCCAACGGGCTTCTCGTACAGATCGTATATGCGTGCCAGGCCCTTGTGCTGCTGAACTGTGCCCTTACCGAAGGTTGACTCACCAACAATCAGCGCACGTTGGTAGTCTTGCAAGGCGGCCGCAAAAATTTCAGACGCAGAAGCACTGTAACGGTCCACCATCACTGTCAGAGGACCTGAATAAGTGACCTTGCCATCGTTGTCCCTATGCTGGGAAACACGGCCGTTGGCATCCCGTACCTGCACCACTGGCCCCATATCGATAAAGAGTCCGGTCAGCAATACAGCTTCGGTCAAGGCACCACCACCATTGCCCCGCAGGTCAATAATCACCCCTTCAACTTTCGCCTCTTTCAGGGTTTGCAGCTCTTTAGCCACATCCTGAGACAGGTTCATGTAGAAGCCCGGGATCTGAATGACGCCTACCTTACGGTTGGCATACTGACCTTCGCTGGGCTCAATCACTTTGGAGGTGGCAGCGCGATCTTCAAGGCGTATCTTATCCCTGACCAGGGTCACTTCGACCGGTTTGGCGTTGGAACCACCTTTCTTGGGTAGAATTTGCAGTGTGACCTTGCTGCCTTTGGGGCCCTTGATAAGGTCGACCACATCATCGAGACGCCAACCAATCACGTCCACCACGGCACCACCTTCCTGACCCACACCTATGATGCGGTCATCCGGTGACAGTTTTTCACTGCTGGCGGCAGGACCACCTGCGACCATGCTCTTGATAACGGTGTAATCGTCATCCATTTGCAACACAGCGCCAATGCCTTCAAGGCTGAGGTTCATTTCCATTTGGAAACGCTCGGCATTGCGTGGGGAAAGATAGCTGGTGTGAGGCTCGATGCTGCGTGAAAACGCGTTCATCACGGTCTGGAAGACATCTTCGCTCTGGGTCTGGCCCAGGCGTTTGATGGCGTTGTTGTAGCGCTTTTGCAGCACATCAACGATTTCAGTCCAGTTTTTACCGGTAAGCTTGAGGTTCAGCGCATCATACTTAACGCGCTGACGCCATAACTCCTGAATTTCGGCTTCGTCCTTGGCCCATGGAGCGTCTTCACGATCGTACTGGTACTTATCACCCGCCTGGGAAAAATCCATTTCTTTATCAAGCAG
Organism: Shewanella sp. FJAT-52076; assembly: GCF_019457455.1. Taxonomy (NCBI): domain Bacteria; kingdom Pseudomonadati; phylum Pseudomonadota; class Gammaproteobacteria; order Alteromonadales; family Shewanellaceae; genus Shewanella; species Shewanella sp. FJAT-52076. Next base: position 1,885,077 of record NZ_CP080415.1, on the reverse strand, counting down.
ACTCAGTGCGTAGACAAAACCTTCATACCGGCGCTTTTGCGCCAGGTCGAACATGTCGTAGGCGCCTGTGATATCGCCGTTTTTCAGCATGTCATCAAACTGATGGCGATACTTTTCGAAGTTCTGCACATCGGCTTGAGTCAGCACATTACGACGGTAATCCAACTGCTTAAGGTAACGGTCGAAAATCTGCTCGGAGAAGGCATCATCCAGGCTGAACCTGTGGTAGTGCGAGCGGGTAAAAAGATCCGCTACCCGCTTAGAGGCCACCTTGTGCTGAGGCTCCTGCACCAGTTGGGGCAGCTCATCGATTTGAATGGCAGGCGCTATGGCCCACGCAGAAGATCCTACCAGGATCCCGGCAATGGATACCGCCAGAGATAATTTTCGCATCAACAAGCTACTCCTTAAACTTCAATGAATTACAGCAGTATATACTCGGCGCGGACTTTCACTGTCAAGCCTGAATCCAGCTGTACATGCACATCGCCCTTATTGATGTCCACGATTGAACCTGCCACGGGTGACATGCCCAGTTTCACGTTAACACGCTGGGCCACCTTGAGCTCTTCAAGCTTGGCAGGCACCAGATTGACGGGTACCGCTGGCGCTTTAGGCGCGGCTTTGGGCTTGTCTTTGGCAGCGGGCTTGGCGTCACGACGTGCTTGAGGCTGGGGCTTACGCTTAGGCTTACGCGGCGCTTTATCGGCGGCGTCACCCTCATCCTTGCTGCGCTCGGCACGTTTGGCCTTTGCCTTGTCCTGACTTTCTTTCAGTGTAGCCTGTGCGTGGTCAATGTGTTCCTGCTCCAGCTCACCGCATGGGTTGCCGTCCAGATCAACACGGACCGCACCGGCTTTGATGCACTTCAGATAGCGCCAGCTGCTGGTGTAGCGGCGCAGGGCAACACGCAATTGTGTTTTACTGACCTTAGAATCATCAGCCAACCTTTCAGCCAAATCTTGAAACAATCCAATTTTCAGTGGCTTGGTTTCACCCTCGGCCACAAAGCACAAAGGAAAGGTTTCATATAAATACGCGAGAATCGCATTGGTGTCGGTCAACTTTTCTGTTGATTCCATCTTTACTTCCACAGTTACTAGGTATGTATGCCCGGTTTATTGCAAGCGATTGCGGGACATAGGTTATTCTCTATACGTTAGCCCGAGGGCCAACACACAAATTAGCATCTTCCGGGCGCTTGCCAAAGCGTTAATAACTATTGTTAACAATTTTTACTATTCGCCGGGAAATGATCCCGAGGCAGACGCACAAGCAGCCTATTATAGTGACCGCTTGGGCGAATGCGACTGGGATTTGACGAAAACTGGCGACTTATTGACCGAACAAGGCCTTTTCCAGGGTTCTCACCAAGGTCTCGAGCCCTGCCTGATCTGTCTCATCGAAGCGGGAAAAACTGGGACTGTCGATATCGAGCACGGCAATTACCCTGCCCTGATGCCTTACCGGCACCACAATTTCGGAGTTAGACGCGGAGTCGCAGGCGATGTGACCGTCAAACTGATGTACATCGGCGACTCGCTGCGTTGTATCCGTTGCAGCAGCCGTACCACAGACGCCCTTGCCCCATGGAATACGGGTACAGGCAACCTTGCCCTGGAAGGGACCCAGCACCAAAGTGTCTTCACGGCGAATATAGAAACCGACCCAATTCAGGTCGTCCATATGTTCATTCAATAGCGCCGAGAAATTGGCCATGGCGGCGACCATGTCGTCTTCGCCTGAGAGCAATGCCTCAGCCTGGCGGTTTAAGGTGTCGTAAAACGCGTGTCTCATGCAATGTCCTGCCGATATTCAGTCATTCTCTGCAGCCTTGCGGGCTGCTTTTTTTACCGGTGCCGTCGCCACGTTGGGAGACGCGCCCTTCAGCAGGGATGATAAATCATCTTTGTGGGTGGCAAAATAGAAGGCCAACTTTTCAGTTGTCGCCTCATCGAGTCCACATTCTGCATTGTCGATAAATGGGATCAGGCTGTCAGCGATATCCAGCATCTTGTCGTAGGCATCCGCCTCCTTTTTCGATGTAAATGTCATCTTCTCAACCCCATCTCTGACCACCACAAATTGAGTGATTACCGCCATGATAGCCCTCACACTGTTTATTTATACAGTGACAGAGTGTCACAGTTTTTTTCAGGGGATGCAAGTGTTTAACATGATCTGATACACTCGTACGCTGAAACCGCCTCCAGAGGAGGCAGAATCAGGCATCACCCCAGCTGGGGAACCTGTGTCATCCATGGATCTGCTATACGCTTCTATGCATCATGACGATATCGACAATTCGGTGATCCTCTGCCGTGCCTGTGATTTGGCCGTGCGACGCCGCGCCTTGCCCAGTGGCGTCAGGGCACTATGCCCCCGTTGCCATACGGCACTGTATGACACCCCCTTCTGCTCTATCAACGGCATGTTGGCGCTTTGCGTATCTGCACTGGCACTTTTTTTACCTGCCAACCTGTTTCCCGTTCTCGAATTGCATTTTTTAGGCTCGGTGCGCACCGCAACCGTTATCCAGGGCGCCATGGCTGTTATGGACCTGGGCTACTGGGTGGTGGGCATCGCCGTGCTTGTTGCCGCTGTCATAGGCCCGGGGTTATTGCTGCTGTCAATCTTGTCACAAGTCCTGCTGGTCAAAATAGGGCTTAATTACGGGTGGCAAAGGGACCTGTATAAATGGTTATTGCGTCGCCATGGATTATTCAGCCAGCTCACCATGCTGGAAATTTATGTGATTAGTTTTTTGGTTTCAGCATTTCAATTATCCGACTTCTCGGATATTTACTTTGGTGTGGGTACGTTTTCCTTCACCATGCTGTTCCTGGTGACCCTGTTTTTGCAGCGGGAATACAATATCGAGCACATGTGGGGCCGCCTGAATGACTGACAATGTCCAGACCACCGGCAAACAAATGGGCCTGTGTCTTTGCCCGGTATGTAAGAAAACCAATCCGCAAAATGCACAGACTTGCAGCCGCTGCGGAGCAAATAATCAGGCCAGGGATTACGCCAGTGTGCAAAAAAGCTGGGCACTGCTTATCACAGCCGCCATTTTGCTTATTCCTGCCAACGTGTATCCCATTACTACCCTGGTGAATCAGGGCAAGGTGACCCACGACACCATATTCAGCGGTATCAAGCATTTGGTGCATTCAGATATGTTGCCTATCGCCATCATTGTCTTTACCGCGAGTATTCTGGTGCCCTGGCTGAAAATCATAGGGCTTGCCATCTACCTCACCGCCATCAGTTTTTCCTTGCCGGTGTCAAAACGCAGACTGATGGCGGGCTTTCACATTATTGAGTGGATCGGACGCTGGTCCATGCTGGATTTATTTGTAATTTCATTAACGGTTGCCCTGGTGAACATGGGGCAATTGCTGGATGCCAAACCCGCACCGGCAGCAACGGCTTTTGCCCTGGTGATTCTGCTGACACAGCTTGCGGCCAAGGTATTGGATACGCGTTTACTCTGGGATCGACTGGACTTAGAAGATGACAAATATTGAAGCACCCAAGGTAGTCAAAAAGAAACTGTTCTCGCCGGTGTGGCTGCTGCCTTTGGTCGCACTTGCCCTTGCAGCCTGGCTTGGTATCAAGAGTATTCGCGAGTCCGGCGTCGAAATTTTTGTTCATTTCCCCAGTGCTTCCGGAATCGATGTAGGCAAAACCCTGGTCAAATATCAGGGACTGACTGTCGGTAAGGTGACCGATATAGCCATGGACGAAGACCTAAAAGGCGTCAACGTCACCGTGATGATGGACTATCGCTCAACACCGTATCTTAAAGAAAACACCCAGTTCTGGCTTGTGTCACCCAAGGCCTCCATTACCGGGGTGTCCGGCCTCGATGCCCTCTTCTCCGGAAACTATATCGCGGTGCAGCCGGGCGACGGCGACAGCGTTACCCGTTTCGACGCCCTGAGAGAGGCACCGCCATTGGCCCCCGGCAACGAAGGCATATTGGTGGAACTCAGTACCGACAGACTCGGTTCACTGGATGTGGGCTCGGGTGTGTATTTCCGGCAAATTCCTGTGGGCAACGTGGTGAGTTATCGCCTCGAAGGCAATCAGAGAATCATCATAGGGGCCTTCATTCAGGACCAATACGCACATCTGGTGAAAAAAGACAGCCGTTTCTGGAATGTCTCCGGCATGAGCATCGATGCGTCGTTAAAAGGTATCAAGGTTGAAAGCGAAAGCCTCGCGACGCTGCTTGCAGGGGGGATCAGTTTCAGCAGCTCCGATGCCGGAATGAGCGCCAGCCACGGTGACAGCTTTGTGCTGCACAGCACAGAGGCTGATGCGCTTGGCGGACACTCACTGGAACTGACAACAACCAATGCCGATGGCCTCAATGTGGGCAGCGTGGTCGTGTATCGCGGCCTTGAAGTCGGCAAGGTTACCGACACCAGGCTCACTGATACGGGCGTCACTCTGACTGTTTTTATCAATAACGCCCGCGGCGATTTAATCGGTCAGGACAGCCGCTTCTGGCGCGAAGGCGCTGAGGTGTCTCTTGGCGGAATAAAGCACGCGGCCAGGCTGATTACCGGCGATGTGATTGCCCTAATGCCCGGTGAAGGCAACATGCAGGGCAGCTATGTCCTCGAGGACAAGGCACCCGACTTTATGTATGCCGACAAGGCCCATCTCCTTATTCGCAGCGACAAAGGCCAGGGAGCGCAGGTTGGCGCCGAAATACGCTACCGCAATCTACCCATTGGTGAGGTAATCCAGGTAAAACTCGCTGAGGATTTGGGTTCTGTGGAGTATCAGGCCGAAATACAGCCTGAATTCAAACGTTTGCTGACCCGTGGCAGTTACCTGGTCACAGAGTCCCCGGTAAGCCTCGATGCATCCCTCAAAGGGGTGAAGTTTGCCGTGGGAGATACCTCCACCTTACTCAATGGCGCACTCAGACTGGTAAGTGGCAGCGGTGGTACCCTCTCAGATAAGGATGAACTGCGCCTCTACGCATCAGATGACGAAGCGCTGGCCGCCAAGGCGCCAACACAGCGAATCAAGGTAAAGCTGCAAAGTATTGAAGGCGCCGGTATTGAGGTCGCAAGCCCGGTTTATTACAAGAAGATGCACATAGGGGAAGTGACCCAGGTTAAGTGGCAGCCCGATGCGGATGTATTCAATATTGAGCTTGCCATCGACAGTACCTTTAACCGTCTGATTGGCCCCAATACGCTTTACTGGAAACACAGTGCCATTTCTGTGGATGCCAGTCTCAAGGGCCTGAAAGTAGACGTGGCTACCCTGCCCGGTCTTATCAGTGGCGGCATCGCCATTGGCCTGCTGCAACAGGGTGAGGCAAAAAATCCAGGCCATCTTTATGAGTCTGAGACGCTTGCACTGGCGCAGGCGAACCCGGTCGAACTGGTGATGAGCGCTGACTCCCGCTTGGCGGCCGGCGCACCTATCCGTTATCAGGGGCATCAGATAGGCGAAGTCACCGAAGTTAAGCTGTCGTCGGATTTACGTGAGCTCATTGCACACGCCTACCTCTACGGCGAATACGCCGATAACTTTAGCCGTGAAGACAGCCGTTATCTGCTGGAAGATGTGCAGCTTTCATTGCAGGGCATCAAGGCTCCGGAAGCCATACTCACCGGGCCCTTTATCTCCGTTTTGCCCGGTAACGCTGCGACCCGCCTGCAGCGCTTTAAGGTCACCACCCGAGCACCCCACTACGCCAATGTGGCAGAAGATGCGCTCAAGCTAACACTTGAGCGGCCATCCCTGGGTTCACTGAAAGCAGGCAGTCAAATCTTCTATCGCGGTGTTGCCATCGGCGCTATCGACGGCTATGCCCTCAACAGCAGTGGCAGCCAGGTTGAGCTTTTTGCCCACATCGACGCCGAGTACCGACATCTGGTCAACGCCAGCAGCGTGTTTTTCGATCTCTCTGGGGTGAGCGTTGAGTTCGGCCTCTTTTCCGGCGCCAAGGTGCAAACCGGCTCACTCGAAACCATTCTGGCCGGTGGAATAGGTGTCGCCACCCGCGCTGCGACTGCCGGCAGTAACCAGCTTGGTAATGGCAGCCGCTTTGTGCTTTATCCCGAGGCCCACGAAGATTGGCTGTCATGGGCGCCTCAATAAGCCAGAGGTCAAATGAAATAGTATCTTCATTAATAAAAAGGTCGCCAATGGCGACCTTTTTATTAATGCTACCTGCTAACTGACACCGCTGCTATCTGTGCTCAAAGCCACCACATAGCAGCGATAATGATTCAGGACGTCTTATGGAAACGCCAGCTTAAGGCGCTACCGGAGCCAAGGCTGGCACCACCTTGGAGCCATGTTTGGCCACGATTTCCATAATGCCGAGATTCAGCTCGTGTGCCACCTGTTGGTAGGTGGGCAAACTCGTGGTGCCCACATAGGCAAACACATTGATTTCAAGACCGTGCAAGCCAAAACCGCTGAAGGTGACCCGCAGGGGCTTTTCGTTAACCTTATCGGTAGTCTCAAGCAAGGCTTTGATATCTTCCGTGATTTTTTTGATTTGCTCGGCACTGGTGTTGTAATCCAGGCGGATATCGGTTTTAAACCGGATTTTTTCCCGCTCTGAGATGTTTTCAATTTCCATTTCGGCGAGCTTGGCATTGGGAATATGGATCACAGACCGGTCGAGAGTGCGAATACGGGTACAACGAAGGCCAATTTCTTCCACTGTGCCCCGCAAACTGCCAAGTTTACACAGGTTACCTACTTTGAGCGGTGCAGAGGAATACAGGGTCACAGTACCGATAAAGTTTTCGATGGACTGTTTGGATGCCAGTGCCAGCGCGATACCGCCAATGCCCATACCCGCCAGAATCGCCCCCACATTGAAACCCAGGTGTTGCAACCAAATCAGCGACACCATTGCCAACATAAAAATGCGGAAAAAATTGGTCAATGGCCGCAGCAGGGAGGCAGCCTGCTTGCTGCCCTTTTCCGTCCAGCGTGCCTTGAGTACACTTTGCATGAGCCCCATCAGCGACCAGAGCAGCCACACCAATGTCAGCACTAAAAACACCCCGGTGTCGATAAGCTCTTTGGTCATTACCGGCAAGGTCGTTTGCAGAATTGCTGCCTTATTCAGTACCACTGCCACAAAAAAGCACAGTGGCCCAGTGACTATCCGGGCCGTTTCCTCACGGTGCTGCCATTGGGTCCTTAGCAGCAGCCATTTCACTATCCAGGCAACCGGGATCACCAACAGCAATGATGCCGCCAGGAATGTCAGCATAAAAGCCCATTCCCAAAGGTTAAGCCTGAATAGTCGCCCCTCTGGCACGTGAGCAATAAACCATTCAACCCAGGGGCCATACCCCAGCTTTTCGTAGAGTGTTGGCACCTGAGCTATGGTGGCATTGGAGATCTTCCAGATACTGCCGATGTCGGCATCAGGCACTCTCTGCAGAAAAAACACTGCATCCTTGTTACCCACCTGAATACGGGCAAATACATCGCGGTAGGCAGGCAGATTATCCCGCTCATTGCCCTGCGGGGTGTCATTCACCGTATCCAGGTCAATCCAGATGTTACGGTCCAGGATGGCTTGCAGATCCCGGGCATACTTTTCCCCTTGGACAGGGCTCATTCGCCCCGGTAAAAATCGCAAGTCCAAATACTCCGAAGCCCGGGCGTAATCCTGGTCCCACGCAGCCTTCAAGAACCCCTGTAATGCACCTCTGGGGGTATCCCTCCACAGCAGATCGCGGTATGGGTATTGCTCGGGCGTCGGGGCTTGCACCTCCTCAATCTCATTGGACTTATCCAATGCCTGCATCAAGGTCAAGGATGAATTGGCCGCGCTCAAATTGGTGAACAAGCCAATACAAAACAGGATAAAAACCTGATAAATCCGTTTCATAGTACGATTCCATCACTCGGGTAACCTCTGGATATTATCACCGGCACAACATTTTCACAGTGTTGTAACCACAGGTTTTACGTCGGCAATTGCAGCCACAGGCACCCGAAGTGGCAGCGGGTGGCGATTCTGTGGATTAAGTTTCTTGTCATTGTCATCCCAGCGTCATCTGACTCTGCTCAAATGCACTGAATCGCCCCAAGCCAGGCGTTGTCGATTAACGTCATCGGGGCGGCTAACTTGCAAACCTGGCATCAATACGCTAGTCTCGGTGGTCCTCACAACCGTCTTTTGCATATTTTTGCTAAGGATATTTTATAGTTAGATTAATTTCGCCCTTAAATGGCGACAAAGAAACAAGGAGTGTGGCTTATGTCATACAAATTAGATGGCCATGAAATCAGCGTGGCATTTCCGGTAGATTCCATCTCCCTCAATAAAAGCTCAATCGCCTTTACCGACAAGCACGGTAAAAACAGGCGGACCTTCTCGAAGCGCACCGAAGCGCTGAGATTTATGAAGTGGCTGCTGAGCAGCAATAAGTAATCAATAGCCGTTCGCTGGGAATTTCCCTTTTCCTCTCACTTTCCCACGCGATACCCAACGCCTGCGCAGAGAGCACGATTTCACAGGTGCTTTCCGCTCAGGCGACATCTTATTCGAATAGCTGTGCAAACTTGCGCCGGTAGCGGGGCAACATGGACACATTCCCCCTGAGCCCTCCCTGGTGCAGGTACAGCCAGTTTCCCTCAGCATTGGCATCCAGCAATGACTTCAATACCAGCAACCCGCAAGGGTCGTACAAAAGCTCAAATTCCAGCCCCTGGCGACGCATCGTCATCCATATCTCCAGCTCTTCACGCTTGAGTTTGGCGTAATGATGGGCGTCTCCAACCACCTCGGGGTAAACGTGATTGTCGGTACTTAATTCAGCGAACTGGGCAATAAGATAATTGCCATCCCCCACCACAGGACAAGTCACCACCCTGATATCGCTGTGCTGCTGATAAAAATACTCGCTCAGGTAAAGTGCCGTGGTGCCAGTGCCGGACGGTAGAAACACCTTGAGGTCAGCCGTGCCCCGGGCGGCTGCCCAATCGGCAATTTCTCGACCCAGAGCATGTACACCCGCGCGTGCGAGGGCACATCGGCCACCTTCCGGCACATAAAGACAAGCGTCAGCGTCCACCTGCTTTAAGCGAATTGACTCAATGTATTCACGGGGGGACATGTTTGGCTCTGGCACTGTAATTATCTGGGCGCCCAGGGCCAGTGCACCGCCGTAGTTGCCCTCTTCACCCTGATAGATTCTGGCGGCAATGTGATCCACATAGAACTCCAGTTGCCAAGCACGCCTGCTTGCCAATGCCGCCAGCGAATAAAGCGAATTGGACTGCGCCGAACCATAACCAATCAGGGTTTGCACACCATCAAAGCGGTCGGTCAGCAAGCTGGCAAATTTACGTCCCTTATTGCCGCTGAAGGGTTCTGGCAACACATCGTCCCGCTTGAGCCACAAATTGTGGCCAAAAAACGAAAATGGCTCGACTGGGCTTGGGCTGGGCATGGGTAAGCGCTTCTCAGACAGGAATATGGTGACAAACAGACGCCAAGTCTAACGCGACTTGCGCCGACTTTCAGCTTACAGCTGGTCATTTATGCCAACCGGATGGTGAAACACACCAACTCCCCAGCAAGTAAAAACCATATAGCTTTGATATTATTACAATTAAACAGATGGCCTTGATTTTGCTTAGCATCTATCAATCGAAGATAGACGCATATTTTAGAGGAGAACCTATGGCCCTGCTCAGGCTTATATTTAATATCGCGTGGTTTGTACTTGGTGGCTTTGTTATGGGGCTGGCTTGGTGGCTTGCGGGTCTGCTGTGCTTTATCAGCATTATCGGTATTCCCTTTGGACGGGCCTGTTTCGTGATTGGCGAAATGGCATTCTGGCCCTTTGGACAGGACCATGTGTCCCGCCGCGAGCTTACCGGGCTGGAAGATTTGGGGACAGGCCCCCTTGGCATGGTGGGCAACGTTATTTGGTTTTTGCTGTTTGGGATCTGGCTTGCCATTGGTCACATCGGTCACGCACTGGCCTGTTTTATCACCATTATTGGTATTCCATTCGGCATCCAGCACCTTAAACTGGCGCTGCTCAGCCTGACCCCGATTGGGCGCACTGTCGTTGCTCGCGCGTGATGTGTTTCTTATTCAGGCAAGTGCTCTGCCATCACTTCTGCCGCATCAATTCGCTGCAGGCCTTCATTGAAAATGGCCTGCCAGCGAAGTCCTTCCGGCGTATTCTTAAAGGCTATATATAGGTTCTTGTTTGCCAATAATTGGCTGTTAATTTGCACTTTATCGGCCACGCCCTGCAGCCTGCTCTGTTTGAGCAAATAGCGCATGACGTAAACATCTATCACGGCCGCATCGATACGACCCGCTGCGACCTTTTTGATGTTGAACTCATCTGATGTCACCTGCTCAGCCGGCTGAAGATCGTCGGCAATGGCCCTGTCGAGCTCTTCAGTATTCACATAATCCTGTACAACCCCCAGCCGGTAGTTGCGAAGATCCTTTACCGACACCCAACTGATCGGGTGACTCTTGTGCTCAAGCAGTCCCAACGGACTCATGCCCATGGGGTGGGAAAACACAAATTGCACTGTGTCGAAATAGTACTCGGGAAAATAGCCCACATAGGGAGTATTGCTTTGGTGGGCCAGCTTCACGGCACGGCTCCAGGGATAAAAGTCCACCTCGAGTTGATAACCCATGGCGGCAAAAGCGGCCTTTGCCACAGCCACAGCGGCGCCTTCGGATGGCAAACCTTGTCCCGAATAGGGTGGCCAGTGCAGTGATGTGAGCCTGACTACGGTGGCGTTTACCCTGTTGGCAACGCAAAATCCAGTAAGTAACAGGATCAACACCAGCCACATTGGCCTGAAGAAGTGCATTGGACTCGATAGCAGTCGTCTTGGCAGCATAACCTTAGTCTTGGCGATATGGCCGGCCTCTGAATAAACTCAGAATCAAGTATAGCAATCTCGCCAGCCGGAGCTTCAGACTGATAGCCGAGGCGTGGGAAAGCTTGCCCACTTTGTATTCGGGGAGTTGCTGCCGCCCTTTGCAGCGCGCCCGGTAGGCCTTACACTGGCAACACTTGCAAATAAAAGTGGAAATGCAATGAACTACTGGTTGATGAAATCGGAACCTGATGAATTCAGCATCCGAGATCTGGCCGCCAGGCCACAGCAAACCGAAGGCTGGCATGGGATCCGCAATTATCAGGCCCGCAACTTTATGCGGGATGCGATGAAAGTTGGTGATAAGGTATTTTTCTACCATTCCAGCTGCAAGGTTCCCGCCGTTGTCGGCGTCGCCGAAGTAGCCAGTGAAGTCTACCCTGATAGCAGTGCCTGGGATCCTGAGTCGGATTATTTCGATCCCAAATCCAGTCCTGATGCGCCCCGCTGGCTTCAGCTGGATATACGGTTTGTGAAAGAATTTGCAAAACCTGTGACCCTGACAGCCATCAAGAGTCACCCAGGTCTGGCCGATATGTTTCTGGTACAAAAAGGCTCAAGGTTAAGCATACAGCCAGTGGATGAAATCCATTGGCAACTCATCCACCAGATGGCTGGTGAATCCCTTTAAAGCGTACCTCGAATGAGGTTCAGGAGAGTCCGATGAAAAACAAATGGATGTTTTTGATGCTGGCGACAGCACTCAGTACAGGTGCGATGGCCAAAAACGACAAGGACCATAAAGAGCACAAGGACCATAAAGATAAGTCCTACAATGAGTACCGCTCAGATGGAAAAGACTTGCCTCCCGGTCTGCAAAAGAAGGTTGCCAAGGGCGAGCCACTGCCTCCCGGCTGGCAGAAAAAGTATAGCCGCGGCGATATTCTGGATCTGGACATCTACGACCGTGGCGTGCGGGTGGGCCCAATCGGTATCGATGGCGCCGTGACTATCCGCATCGACGATTCGCTGTTTAAGATCCACGACAAAACCCGCAAAATTATCGATATCATCAACGAGTAATATCAATAGCTTGCCTATCACGCCCATGTAAAAAGGGAGCCTTCCGGCTCCCTTTTTATTTCTTCGCTCCAGCGTATCAATCACCATCCAGCATACGGCCAAGACCGCCAAGCACAGAGCCTTCGCCGCGGCTTGACCCACCCGCCGAGGGCGCATGGGCAATAATGCGGTCGGCCATGCGCGAAAACGGCAGGCTTTGCAGCCATACAGTGCCATGACCTTGCAGCGTGGCCAGAAACAGACCTTCACCGCCAAACACCATGGATTTAAGAGAGCCTGCGCGCTGAATGTCATAATCGATGCCGGGGGTAAAGCCCACCAAACAGCCGGTATCCACCCGCAGTGTCTCGCCTCTGAGTTCCTTCTTGATAAGGGTGCCACCGGCGTGCACAAAGGCCATGCCATCGCCCTTGAGCTTTTGCATGATGAAGCCTTCACCGCCAAAGAAGCCGGTACCCAGGCGCTTGTTAAAGGTCATGGTGATTTGGGTGCCAAGGGCCGCTGCCAGAAAGCTGTCTTTTTGCAGAATAAGCTCACCGCCAAGCTCGGCCATATCCAGCGCCAGCAAGGTACCGGGGTATGGCGCTGAAAACGCCACCCGACGCTTGCCGTGCCCCTGGTTGGTAAAGTGGGTCATAAACAGGCTCTCACCGGTGAGCATGCGCTTGCCCGCCCCCATCAGAGCGCCGAAAAAGCCGGACTCAGGCTGCGAGCCATCGCCCATGCGTGCCTCAAACTGAATGCCCTCTTCCATGTAGGTCATAGCGCCCGCTTCGGCAATCACGGTTTCACCGGGATCCAGCTCCACTTCCACCAGCTGCATGCTTTCGCCGCGAATTTCATAGTCCACTTCGTGACAACGTCTCATCATCCTATTCCCCATCTGACGTTTAACGGATGTGGCTCAACATACGACATAATATGTCACTTGTCAGAGCCGAAATGTAAACAACTGTGTCAACAGCTTAAGTAAGGTATTAACCCAAACCCTCAGGGATCCCCATGGGCTCCTTGGCAAATTCTTCCAAAATCAGCTCGGTAAAGAGCCTGCCGGCGCGGCCCAGGGGGCGCTCGAGGGTCGACACCAACTGCGGCACGAAGGTGTAACGGCTGCCGCCAACAAAATCAATTTCAGTAAGCAGTCCCGCTTTAAGCTCATCACGCACCAAAAAGTCCGGCATCCAACCAAAACCCAGGCCTTTTAACAGCGCGTTCTTTTTCATAATAAAACCAGACAGATAAAAGACTTTATCGCCACCAAACTGCAGCTCGTCACGGTAGGTTTTCACCGGCGATGAGTCTTCGATGGTCAGCTCTACGTGTTGCTGCAGCTCGGTGAGGGTCAGCGCTTTACGCCCTGCCAGCGGATGATGGGGCGCCGCCAGCAACACGCTGGTGATGGCTGGCAGGGGTTTGGCGTAATAATAGGGGCCGGTGCGATAGTCTTTAACCAGCATCAAATCGGCATTGTCGCGCTCAAACCTGTGCTGCACCCCGCCAAGGAACTCCATATTGAGCTGAATTTTGGTGGGAATTTGATGCTCTGCCATGCGCTTTAATGCCGTCATAATCGGCTCCATCGGCAAGGCGCCATCAATCACCAGCTCAAGCTTGGGCTCCCAGCCCTCACTGAAACGGCTCGCGAGATGCTCAATATTGGCAAGGTGCGACAACAACCGCTGGCCTTCGGCCAAAATCACCCGCCCCTCGGCGGTCAGCTCGGCGCGGTATTGTTCGCGGGATAACAGACTCACGCCCAGGTGCTGCTCAAGCTTTTTAATCTGGTAACTCACCGCCGACTGGGCCTTGTGCAGCCGCTCCGCCGCCTTGGCAAAGCTGCCCTCTTCCACCAGTACTTCCAATACCTTAAAGGCATCCACATCGATGCGCATCGGCCCTCTCCCGGGTCAGACAATGAACAAAAGCGTAACGTCAGATTTACCATCTAATTTTTAGATGGTGATTACCGATTAATTATTCTTTTTTTTGCACAAGTCGGCAACTAAATTGATACCCAGATCACATATAGCGCCAATTCGGCGGGTAAATGGGCCACAGGAGCCCAATAGAGGATAAAAACAAATGCCATTTTATGTGAAGCAAGGTCAGATCCCGCACAAGCGCCATATTGCGTTTGCCAAGGAAAATGGAGAGCTTTACCGCGAAGAGTTGTTCTCTACCCACGGGTTTTCGAACATCTATTCCAACAAGTACCACCACAATATGCCCACCAAGGCGCTGGAAGTGGCCCCCATGTCACTGACTCACGGCGACACCTGGGTCGATTCACTGGTACAAAACTATAAGCTGGACTCACGTCTGGCCGATGGTGAAGGCAATTTCTTCTCTGCCCGCAACAAGATTTTCTTTAACTCAGACGTGGCGCTCTATACCGCCAAGGTGACCGCCGATACGGATGAGTTTTACCGTAACGCCTATGCCGATGAGGTGGTGTTTGTCCATGAAGGCGACGGCGTGCTGCTGTCGGAATATGGCGAGCTTGAAGTCAAGAAGTGGGATTATCTGGTCATACCGCGCGGCACAACTTATCAGCTGAAGTTCAACGATTACAGCAATGTACGCCTGTTCGTGATTGAATCTTTCACCATGGTGGAAATTCCCAAGCATTTCCGTAACGAATACGGTCAGCTGCTGGAATCTGCCCCTTACTGCGAGCGCGATATCCGTGTGCCCGAGCTTAAGGACGCCGTGGTTGAGCGCGGAAACTTCCCGCTGGTTTGCAAGTTTGGCGACAAATATCAGCTGACGCAGCTGGAGTGGCACCCCTTTGATCTGGTGGGCTGGGACGGTTTTGTGTATCCCTGGGCCTTCAACATCACCGAATACGCGCCCAAGGTGGGCAAAATCCACCTGCCGCCATCGGATCACCTGCTGTTTGTGGCCAGAAACTTCGTTATCTGCAACTTTGTGCCGCGCCCCTACGATTTCCACCCGCAGGCAATTCCGGCCCCTTACTACCATAACAACATCGACAGCGACGAAGTGCTCTACTACGTCGACGGTGATTTTATGAGCCGCACCGGCATTGAAGCCGGTTACATCACCCTGCACCAGAAAGGCGTGGCCCACGGCCCGCAGCCTGGCCGCACCGAGGCGTCCATCGGTAAGAAGGACACCTACGAGTACGCCGTGATGGTAGACACCTTTGCGCCTCTGCAGCTGACCGAACACGTGAAAAACTGCATGGCACCCGATTACAACCGCTCCTGGCTCGAAGACTAATCAGAACAATTCCAGGCAGCAATCCATTGAAAGAGGACAAAACAATGGCAAGCGAAACCAATCCACTGGGCCTGCTCGGCATCGAATTTACCGAGTTTGCAACGCCCGATAACGATTTCATGCACAAGGTGTTTCTGGACTTTGGTTTTTCCATGTTGAAAAAGCACAAGGAAAAAGACATCTACTATTACCAGCAAAACGACATCAACTTTTTGATGAACCGTGACCGCGCCGGTTTCTCAGCCGGTTTTGCCAAGTCACACGGCCCGGCCATCACCTCTATGGGCTGGCGTGTGGAAGATGCCGAGTACGCTTACAAGCACGCGGTTGAGCGTGGCGCCAAGGCCGCCCCGGATGAAGTGAAAGATCTGCCCTACCCAGCCATTTACGGCATTGGTGACAGCCTGATTTATTTCATCGACCGTTTCGGTGATGACAACATCTACGCCACCGACTTTGTCGATTTGGATGAGCCTGTGATTGTTCAGGAAAAAGGCTTTATGGAAGTCGACCACCTGACCAACAACGTCTACAAGGGCACCATGGAGCAGTGGTCAAACTTCTACAAAGACGTATTTGGCTTTACCGAAGTGCGCTACTTCGACATCAAGGGCTCGCAGACTGCACTGATTTCTTACGCCCTGCGCTCACCTGACGGCAGCTTCTGCATCCCCATCAACGAAGGTAAAGGCGACGATCGTAACCAGATTGACGAATACCTGCGTGAATACAATGGCCCGGGCGTACAGCACCTGGCGTTCCGAAGCCGCGATATCGTGGCGTCGCTGGATGCAATGGAAGGCTCGTCCATTGCAACACTGGACATCATCCCTGAATACTACGACACCATCTTTGAAAAGCTGCCCCAGGTAACCGAAGACCGTGAGCGCATCAAGCATCACCAAATTCTGGTGGATGGCGATGAAAACGGCTACCTGCTGCAGATTTTCACCAAGAACCTGTTTGGCCCTATCTTTATCGAAATCATCCAGCGCAAGAACAACCTGGGCTTCGGTGAAGGTAACTTCAAGGCGCTGTTCGAGTCTATTGAGCGCGATCAGGTCCGCCGCGGCGTGCTCTAAGCCGCTTAAGCGCGAATTTGTGACAGGAAAAACGCCGCATATTGCGGCGTTTTTTATATCTTTCAAACCCGAGTGACCACCACACTTAACTGACTTTACAGCGACTGAGTACGGTAGGCTGCTTTTGCATGTTCTTGTTTTATTGCGACGCAAATTCAACCTGATTTAGTGCTCTATTTCAGCACTATCTCACTGATAAAATTGGACTATGATTTAAATTGGCTAAATTATGGCTTGCATTATGACATGAGACACAGGACACCGCTTGCCACCCACTTTCGCGATAAGCATATCTGGCTGGATATGGGCCTGCTGGCGCTCTTGTGTGTGGTAGCCAGCTATATCCCGGTTTTAAAAATCGTGCCTCTGGTGGCTGGGCTGGAACTCTTCAGCTTCTTTTGTTTTCATCTGGTGCCGGTTCGCGGCCGTTTCCAACTGCAGGGCTTTTTAGGGGGCTTTATTTCCAGCACGGCGGTGTACTTACAGGTGCTGAATGACAAAAAATTTGCCGCCACCCGGGAGCGGGATATACAACTGACGCTGCTGTTTGCGCTCTGTGCCATGCTGATTGAATGCCTGATGATCGTCTGGTTTCTGTCGGGCACTCTGGCCTGGACATACTACCTGCCTTTTTTGATTCAGCTGCTGCTGATTATCTGTGTCATTGTCTTTCTCTCTGGCCAAAAAGAGCAGAGTCCGCAGATTGAGGAACATGGCAACACCGGGATGGCGGAAATTGAACTGCTGAACGACCATCCGATACTGTGGAAAAATGTCATCAAGCTGTCGATGCTGATTTTCATCCTGGTGTATGGCATGCATGTTATTGGCAGCGAACTGCCCCTGTCCCGCAATGCCAGCATCTTGCTGATTTCCCTGTTTGAAGCCCACGCGGTGCTGGCCTCGGTAATGACGGAGCAGTCGCTGTATGTTAAGCAAACAGATCTGCTGACGCAGTTTTACCTGATCCTCTTTGGCAATGCCCTGAGCAAATCTTTTCTGATGTGTAAGGGTCGCAATCTCCGGAACAAAGCCTGGCTGATAGCCGTGCTGCTGATGAGTTTCGTGGTGAGTCTCGCAGCCAGTTTCGCCATCGGCGCCGCAGTGGGAAGCTGGTAGTTTGTCCAAGCGTGCTCTAAGCCATGCTTCCATTCTGAAATCGCGGCCAATGGCCATTTTGATGACCTGAGAATTGAAGTCCATGCCTTACAAGCCCCGGCCCTTATTGCGACTTGTGTCTTACACTTGGCTTCAATTACACTGCTTAGCCCGGTCATTTTTGCCTGAAACCAGAATCCGAATCCATGCCAGACTTCACCCTGTTAGCCGTATTTATTCCCACCTTTTTATTTGTTTCCATCACCCCCGGCATGTGTATGACCCTGGCCATGACTCTGGGCATGAGCATTGGCGTGCGCAAAAGCCTGTGGATGATGGCCGGGGAGCTGGTCGGAGTGGGCCTGGTGGCACTGGCGGCCGTCCTCGGGGTTGCCGCCATCATGCTCAACTACCCGTCGCTGTTTGCCGCACTCAAATACGTTGGCGGCGCTTATCTGGTCTACCTCGGTATTAACCTGTGGCGCTCTCGCGGCAAATTTGCCCTAACGAGTGAACCCGGCCCCAGTCCACATCCGATGGCGCTTATCAGTCAGGGGTTTTTGACCGCCGTGGCCAACCCAAAAGGCTGGGCCTTTATGGTATCGCTGCTGCCCCCCTTTATCAGTGTAGAGCGCCCAATGGCACCGCAGTTAATGGCGCTGCTGTCTATTATTCTTGTCACCGAATTTGCCTGTTTAATGCTGTATGCCAGCGGAGGCAAGAGTCTTAAAGCCCTACTGAGTCGCGGCGACAACTTAACACTGCTTAACCGAATTGCCGGCAGTCTGATGGCGTTTGTTGGTATTTGGCTTGCCTTTGGCGACTGATTGGACCGCATGCGCCACGGGAAAGGTGCCAAAACCGTTGCAAAGCCAAACCGCAGCAGGCACAGTGACAACTTCATAAAATGTAAAAAATACAA
Source organism: Shewanella sp. FJAT-52076 (assembly GCF_019457455.1). Classification (NCBI taxonomy): domain Bacteria; kingdom Pseudomonadati; phylum Pseudomonadota; class Gammaproteobacteria; order Alteromonadales; family Shewanellaceae; genus Shewanella; species Shewanella sp. FJAT-52076. Next base: position 1,866,780 of record NZ_CP080415.1, on the reverse strand, counting down.
CACAAAGAACACGTTTTTGGGGGAACCAACATGAAACCACGGCCCGGTGCCTTTACCTTAAAGGGGCTGACTCTCGCCCTTGCCATCGCCCTGCCCTTTGCGGCCACATTTACTGCGCAAGCCAAACTGCCCACCAAGCCGGCACTGGATGACAGTGCCATCTTCAGTGAAATGGCCACTGCCCAGCCTATTTTCGGTAAGTACGGCATGGTCTCAAGCCAGGAAGCGCTGGCCACCCGCATCGGCGTGGATATCCTTAAAAAAGGCGGTAACGCCGTGGATGCGGCCGTTGCCGTCGGTTTTGCCCTGGCGGTTACCCTGCCCCGCGCCGGAAACCTCGGCGGAGGCGGTTTTATGTTGGTGCATCTTGCCAAAGACAATAAAACCATCGCCATCGACTATCGCGAGACAGCCCCTAAAGCATCCAGGCGCGATATGTTCCTGGATGAAGCCGGCAATGCCGTGGATGAACTGAGCCGCAGCCATGGGCTCGCCGTGGGCGTACCCGGCACAGTAATGGGGATGGAACTGGCGCTGGAAAAATACGGCACCATGAGCCTCTCAGAGGTCATTGCCCCGGCGATAGAGCTCGCCGAAGACGGTGTGGAAGTGACCGCCGAGCTGGCAAGCTCCCTCGCCGGGCTGCATAACTGGATTGCCAGGTGGCCCACTTCTGCCGAGATTTTTTACCCCAACGAGGGGCAAAACCTCACCGTGGGCCAGCGTATGGTGCAAAAGGATCTGGCCGAGAGCCTAAAGCGCATCAGCAAGGCCGGCAGCAAAGGCTTTTATGAAGGCGAAACCGCCGAGAAATTGGTGGCTGCGGTACAGGAAGCCGGCGGCATCATGACCCTGGCCGACCTTAAAGCATACAAGGTAATGGAGCGCGAGCCGGTACGCGGCAATTATCGAGGGCTGGAGGTCGTTTCCATGCCGCCGCCAAGCTCAGGTGGCATTCACATCATTCAAATGCTCAATGTGCTTGAGCACTTCCCCATGGGCGAACTTGGCCACAACAGTGCCCAAAGCATTCACTTTATGGCCGAAACCATGAAGCGCGCCTATGCCGATCGCAGTGAGTATCTGGGCGACCCTGATTTTGTGACAGTGCCGGTAAAGGCACTGACCAGCAAGGCCTATGGCGATGCGATTGCCAAAACCATCGCGGCCAATAAGGCGACCCCCTCCGATGACATCAAACCCGGTAAACTGGCGCCCTACGAGAGCGACCAGACCACCCACTATTCGGTGGTCGATAAATGGGGCAATGCGGTGTCCAATACCTATACCCTGAACTTCAGTTACGGCTCCGGCATGGTGGCCAAGGGCACCGGTATCCTGCTCAATAACGAGATGGACGACTTCGCCGCCAAACCCGGCAGCCCCAACGGTTACGGTTTGCTCGGCGGTGATGCCAATGCAGTTGAGCCGCAAAAGCGGCCGCTGTCGTCCATGAGCCCCACCATAGTGATGAAGGACGGCAAGCCCTTTATTGTTACCGGCAGCCCCGGTGGTTCGCGCATCATCAATACTGTACTGCAAATCATCATGAACGTGGTGGATCACGACTTGAACATTGCCGAGGCCAGTATTGCGCCGCGCATTCATCATCAGTGGTATCCCGATGAAATCCGCACCGAACGCAGCCTGAATGTGGATACCCGCCGTTTGCTGGAGTCCATGGGCCACAAGGTCAACGTCAAGCATGCCATGGGCTCGACCCAATCCATTGTGGTGACTGAAGAAGGCATCTACGGCGCATCCGATCCACGCCAAAGCGCCAGCGAAACCCAGGGTTACTGAAGGACGTTAAAACACGCAGAGGCGCGTTGATGCGCACCTATCGTAAAAAAGCGCCTCAAAGGCGCTTTTTTGTTTCCTCAAAACCCTGGCTGCATTACTCGCGCATCGCCAGTTCCACCAGCGCGGCTGTGTACATTTCCAGATTCAGCTTAAGCTGGTCTCTGGTGATAAATTCATATTCGCTGTGGCCTGTGTACTCCACCCCGGGCATGGCCGGGCCAAAGCTTAAGGCGTTGGGGAAGAGTTTGGCATTGGTTGAGCCACCAATGGCGATGGGCTTGGGGTCCGCTGTGTTGGTGTAGTGGCCAAACACCCCAAGCAGCGTCTCCAGATGGGGCGCATCGTCAATCAACATGGGAGTGCCCCAGTAAGTCTCTATATCAGCCACCTGGGTCCCTCTGGCTTGCTGCCAGCCTTGAATGGCATCCAAGGCAAGCTTATCCAGCGCTTCAGGAGTACGCCCCACCGGGCGGCGCAGATTGAGGGTCACGTCTGCGCCCGCCTTACCCTCGGCAATAAGGGTCGGCGCCAATGTCATTGGCCCCATAAACTCGTCGCTGTAGCCAAGCTTGCCAAAACGCTCACCATAAAGCCCAGTGCCCACCAACGAATGTAAAAAGTCTACAGTGACGGCTGCCGTGGTCATGGGCCAGTCAGGAATGCTGCCATCGGCTGTGGGCGAGAGCAGCTCAGCCAGATAGGCCAGCGCATTGATACCATCTTCCGGTGTGGACGAATGGGCCGCCTTGCCTGTGACATGGATTGTGAGCCCGTGCGGCTCATCAATGAAGTCTGTCTTGACTGGCAAGGCCTCTGCACGGGCTTTCAGAGCGGCTACCAATTCTGGGTTGGCGTTTTGAATCACAGCCCTCGCCTGTTGGGGTATTTGACTGGCAAAACTGCCACCGGTGAAATGTGTTAACACCGGCGTATCTGCACCCACTTTCACCATGACGCGGGGCAGACTGAGCTTGATTTGGCTCCAGCCCTTCTCGCCGGTCACCACGGGATATTCAGCATCCAGAGTGATATTGATATCGGCGCTCTGGTAAGTTTTCAAAAACTCCTTCAAGGGCTCCCAGTCCGACTCTTCAGCCATATAAACCAGAAGCTCAATGCGCCGATTAAGCACAATGCCGCTGTCTTTGATGGCTTTCATGGCATAAAGCGCAGTGGCGATGGGCCCTTTGTCATCTTCGGCGCCTCGGCCTACCAGCTTGCCATCGGCCGTTTCGGTCAATTCATAGGGGCTTTGGGGCCACAGGCTGGGGTCGGCAGGTTGCACATCGCCATGGGTGATAACCCCAACCTTTTTTACATCCGTCCCGGCCCCTTCGGGGGACAGGCTTATCAGCATCACGTAGCCGTTGTCCTCCACATCGAGCCCCAGCATCCGGGCTTTAACCCCGAGAGCCCGTTTGAAATCGGCAAACACAGGGTCGGTGTCCGGGGTCAGGCCCTCCCGGGCGCGGGTATCGTAGCCGACCAGGATTTTCAGGGTATCGATTTGGGCCTGCTGGAAATTCGACGCCGCATAGGAGGCCACCTTTTGGGCATCCGGTGAAGGCGCTGCGGCCAAGCCGGGCATGGCAATCATCAAGGGGATAAGGGCGGACAGGCGGCTCAGGGTAAAGGGGTTCGCAGGTTTCTTTGTCATGTTCTTTGTCATGTTCTTTGTCGGCATTGGTGGTTTTGGGTTTTTGTTTTGGTTTGGGGTTTTACAAAAGCAACCGCGCGGCTTGTTCCGTCAACGGTGTTGATGGTTCAGTGTGCCACACCCAAGGCACAGGAATTAACCACTTACTCATGGTTTGTTACAACAAAATTGCCGAGGATCTTGGCGACCAGTGGCTGACATGTTACACAAGGGGCTGACGCCCGATGGCGGCCGCCTGGGAAGATAATTTGTTACTGCTTGGGCGCAAAATTCAAACATACATCACGCCGCCGTCTCACACACACTCGATACAGGAAACGAACCATGAAGGGACAAACCCTCAAGCCGCTTGTTGTCGCCATGACACTGTCACTGGGCCTCACGGCCTGCGGCAACGACGAAAACAAACAGACCAAGGTCGCCAATACGCCAGCTACCGCCGTTGAAACAGCTTCCGCCGGGATTTCTGAACAGGCCGCCGTTACCGCTGTAAACCCCTTCTTCGATCCCTACAATACGTATCAGGACATCCCGGCCTTCGACAAAATCGAAGAAGCCCACTATCTGCCTGCCTATAGAGAGGGCATCACGCGTCAACAGGCTGAAATTCAGGCAATTATCGACAATGCCGACGCGCCCTCTTTCGCCAACACCATCGAAGCCATGGAGCAAAGCGGCAAGCTTATCAAGCGCGTATCTGCGGTGTTTTATAACCTGACCTCCGCCGACACCACCCCTGGCCTGCAGGCGATTTCCAAGGAAGTCTCGCCCATGCTATCGACCGCCAGGGACGATATCTTCCTCAATGACAAGCTGTTTGCCCGGGTAAAGGCTGTGTATGAGCAGCGCGACAGTCTGGGGCTGAATACAGCCCAAAGCCGCCTTTTGGAAGACACCTACAAAGCCTTCAGCCGCGGCGGTGCCAACCTGGATGAGGCCGGCAAAGCCAAGCTGCGTGAGCTAAACGAAAAAATTGGCAAGTTGAGCCTGGAGTTTGGTGACAATGTGCTCGCCGAAACCAATGGTTTCGAACTGGTGGTGGAAAACAAAGACGATTTGTCCGGTCTGCCCCAAAGCGTGATTGATGTGGCCGCCGCTACCGCCAAGAGCCGCGGCAAAGAAGGCAAATGGGTGTTCACCACCTCCCGCCCGTCCATCACCCCATTTTTGACCTACGCCGACAACCGTGAACTGCGCCAGCAGCTGTACACAGCCTATGTTGAGCGTGCCAATCACAACGATGCCCGCGATAACAAGAAGGCGCTGGCCGAAATCGCCGCCCTGCGCGCCGAGCGCGCACAGCTTCTGGGCTATAAAACCCACGCCCACTATGTGCTGGAAGAAAACACGGCGAAAAACCCTGACAACGTATACACCCTGCTGGACAAGGTATGGCCTGCTGCCATTAATCAGGCCAAGTCTGAAGTGGCCGAGATGCAGAAGCTGATTGATGCCGAAGGTGGCAACTTCAAGCTGGCGCCATGGGACTGGGATTACTACGCCGACAAAATCCGCGTCGCCAAGTACAGCTTTAACGAACAGGACACCCGTCCCTACTTCTCGCTGGATGCTACCATCGAAGGCGTGTTTTACACCGCCAACCGCTTGTTTGGCCTGACCTTTAAAGAACGTAATGATCTGCCCAAGTACCATGAAGATGTGCGTACCTGGGAAGTGTTCGATAAAGACGGCAAGCTGCTGGCGATCTTTTTAGGCGACTACTACGTCCGCGACTCAAAGCGTGGCGGCGCCTGGATGAACGCTTACCGCTCACAGAGCGGCCTGGGTGATGAGCGTGTCGTGCCCATTATCGTCAATGTGCTCAACTATCCGCGCCCAACCGCGACTGAGCCTTCGCTGCTGACCTTCGATGAAGCCAGTACCCTGTTCCACGAGTTTGGTCATGCCCTGCACGGTATGCTGTCGAACGTTGAGTACGAGGCCCAGTCAGGCACCTCAGTACCACGAGACTACGTTGAGTTCCCATCCCAGGTCACCGAAAACTGGATGACTCAGCCAGAAGTGCTGTCGCAGTTTGCCAAGCACTACAAAACCGGTGAAGTCATTCCAGAAGAGCTGGTCAAGAAAATCCAGGCCGCCAGCAAGTTCAATCAGGGCTTTGCCACGGTTGAATACCTTGCCGCCACCAAGCTGGATCTCGACTGGCACACCCTTGAGACCAGCGAAGTGCAGGATGCCGCTGCCTTTGAGGCCGCCAGCCTCAAGAAAATGGGCCTGATTGACGAGATTGCGCCGCGTTACCGCTCAACCTATTTCAGCCATATCTTCTCCGGTGGTTACTCAGCCGGTTACTATGGCTACATCTGGGCCGATATCCTCGGCGCCGATGCCTTTGAAGCCTTCCGCGAAAAAGGCATCTTCAACCAGGATACCGCCAAGGCGTTTCGTGCCACTGTGCTGTCTCAGGGTGGCAGCGAAGATCCGATGAAACTGTACCGCGAGTTCCGTGGTAAAGAAGCCAGCATCGAGCCACTGCTCAAGAGCCGCGGTCTGCTGTAATGAAGGTTGTTTGAATTGCATCCTAAAGGCGCCCTCCGGGGCGCTTTTTTATTAGCCGCTGATAGCGCCAACCCCCATCGTTACATGTTCAGAAAACCAGCACCCGTGAGACAAGACACAATTTGATACGCCCTTTCTACGCTTCGGTCACATTTTTGCAAGCTCTGGAGCTGATACTCTTCCCGACCCCAACGCCGTCGCGCTGGGTTGGATGATGGAGCGTGCCCACAGAGGCGCGCCCGGGGTTAACATTTCAAGAGATATGGATATGAATCAAAAACATCTGTTGGCGGTAACCATTGCCGCTGCACTGGGCGTCAGCGCCTGCGGCTCTGATAATAACGACGTGGAAAAAGAGGTTCTGGTGGATCTGCGGGTGATGGAGACCACGGATCTTCACACCAACATCATGGACTTCAACTACTACAGCGGCAAAGAAGATCCAACCATAGGTCTGGCCCGCACCGCCAGCCTTATCAAGGCTGCCGCCAATGAAGCCCCCAACCATGTACTGGTGGATAACGGCGACCTGCTGCAGGGCAGCCCCATGGGCGACTATATGGCTAAAATCGGCATCGCCGATGGCGCCGTACACCCCGCCTACAAGGCCATGAATTTGCTGGGTTACAGTGTAGGCAACATAGGTAACCACGAATTCAACTATGGCCTTGAGTTCCTCGAAAAATCCCTGGCCGGTGCCGAGTTTCCTTACATCAACGCCAACGTCTACTGCGCCGACGATAATGGTTGCTGGAAAGGCATCAAAAAGGGCGAGCATTTGTTCACGCCTTACGTGATTGAAGACAAAGAGGTTATCGACCAAAACGGCGATAAGCATGTCCTCAAAATTGGCTATATCGGCTTTGTACCACCGCAAATTATGCTGTGGGACAAACAAAACCTGACCGGCAAGGTTGAGCCAGCAGACATCCTCGAAACCGCCCAAAAGTACGTGCCTGAAATGAAAGCCAAGGGCGCCGATATCATTATCGCTATTCCACACTCTGGCATTGGCTCGGTGGAAAACCCAGGCGATGCCATGGCTGAAAACGCTACCTATGCCCTCACCCGGGTTGAAGGCATCGATGCCATCATGTTTGGCCACAGCCATTCCATCTTCCCGGACGCGCGCTACAGCGACCTGCCAAATACCGATGTGGAAAAAGGCCTGTTGAACGGCGTTGCAGCCGTGATGCCCGGCCGCTGGGGTGACAACCTGGGCGTGGTTGACTTTACGCTGGCCCGCAAGGACGGAAAGTGGACAGTGCTCGATGTTAAAACCGAAGCACGCCCCATCTACGATGGCGCCAACAAAGCGCCACTGGTGGAAGCCGACAAAGACATTCACGATGCCGTGGAGCTTGAACATCAGGGCACCCTCGCCTTTGTGGACGAACCCATAGGTGTGGCAGCAGCCGACATGTACAGCTTCCTCACCCTGGTGCAGGACGACCCCACGGTGCAGATCGTCTCTGATGCGCAAATCGCCAACGTGAAGGCCAAACTGCCGGCATCGCTTGCCCACCTGCCGGTTATTTCGGCTTCTGCACCCTTCAAGGCCGGTGGCCGCCACGGCACCACCTCAGATGCCGACCAGTACGTGCAGGTGGACAAGGGCGCACTGACCTTTAAAAACGCCGCCGATCTTTACCTCTACCCCAACACCATGGTGGCGGTAAAAGCCACGGGCGCAGAGCTGCAAGACTGGCTCGAATGCTCGGCCAACCAGTTCAACCAGATTGACCCCGCCAAGACCGAACCTCAGTTCCTCATCAACTGGGCTGGACATCCAACCTACAACTTCGATGTGCTCGACGGCATGACCTACAAGATTGACGTAACCCAGCCAAGCAAGTTCGACCGCGACTGTAAGGTTGTGAATGAAAACGCCAACCGTATTGTGGATCTGGCCTTTAAAGACAGCGACGGTAAGGTTTACAGCGGCGAAGAGCTGCTGACCAAAGAGTTTATTGTCGCCTCCAACAACTACCGCGCCTTCGGTGGCAAGTTTGCCGGCACCGGCAGCGACCATGTGGTGCTGGAGCTACCGGACACCAACCGTGAAGCGCTGGCGGCTTACATCACCGCCGAGTCGAAGTACAACGACACCACTGGCCAGTACGAGGGCATGGTAAACCCCACCGCCGACTACAACTGGGACTTTGTGACCATCAATAGCGCCGTGGCGCTGGATGTGCGCTTCGAAACCCAGGACAGCGCCAAGGCCGATGCTTTTATCGAGCAAAACAAACAGCGCGCCATGACCAAGGTCGGCAAAGACGAGCTGGGTTATGCCGTGTATCGCATCGATTTGACCAAATAATCATTGTCTGCAAATTTCAGTGACCGATTAAAAAGGCGCCCCCGGGCGCCTTTTTATTACCCTTCATCGGGTGTGCTGCAGATAAACCTGCGTTTTACCAGAGAGTACAATCCCCTGATGCAACGCGGGTTTGCTTCTGTCATCCCACTTCCACTTAATGGGGTGAATAAGCTGCATTTTCAGGAACCACGCCAAATCCACAGGCTGCATCAAAGTGATTATTTTTTGAGAAATTTTCAGTAAAAAACGCTGTAGTCAGGTACTCTGGCTCCGCACCTTATTTCCCCGCTGAGCCAAACCCGGCCCAGAACTCTGGCATGACACAGTACTCTTCACCAGTACCGGTACAGGTGCCCTGGCGGGAACCGATCCAAGACGATGAAAGCCAGCGTAACCCAATCAGAATCAGTCATACTAGGTCACAATCGATTCTCAGCCGGTTTTTACAGGGTGATTATCTTTATCCAATCAGGTAGTTAACATGACAATAGCGTTTGAGACTCAAAGACTGAGCGTGGTCGAAATAGTGGATGGCGTTGCTTTGTCTGAACACTCTGACTTACTTGAGCGTGTGCCCGCGATGTTAACCCCGGCAGTAGTTGAACATCTTCCCCCCTACTTTCACGGCGTTAACTCCCGCGGTGCGGCAGACATGTGGCTTGAACGCATGTTGCGAGAAAGCCGGTTACTTCAGGTCAAATCAAAAACACACGAAATCATGGGTTTTCTGTTTATCTACGTAGAAAACGAGCACCATGCCCACATCGGTTATTTGCTTGCACAAGCGTATTGGGGCAAGGGCCTGGCCACTGAATTACTGCAGGGATTCATTGGCGCAGCTGCCAACACTGAGTCATGGTTAACCCTTGTTGGCGGCGTTGACCAGGCCTATACAGCATCAACTAAACTGCTTGAAAAGTTGGGCTTTACAGCCCAAAAACAGGATGGAAACAGCCCGGTGTTTTATGAGTATCGGCTCTCTCGAGCGATACCGGAACAAGTCAGTCAGAAGGGGGCTGTGCCTTAGCCCAGCGTTTAATGCATAGTAAAGGTGTCAAACCAGTGGAGAGCAGATTATGAGTAAAAAGCATTCTGGTTCTTGCCTTTGCGGCGAAGTGCGTTATGAGATTGATGGCGACTTTGAGCGTTTTTTTCTGTGCCACTGCCATTATTGTCAGAAAGATACCGGCTCTGCCCACGGGGCGAATCTTTTCAGCACCTCAGCGACGCTGAACTGGGTCTCAGGCGTTGATAAGGTAACCCTGTTCAACTTGCCTTCAACGCGCCACAGCAAAGCATTTTGTGCCGTTTGCGGCTCACCGGTGCCACAGCAATCGACCGATAATCTACTGGTCGTCCCGGCTGGCAGCCTCGACAGCGACCTCATCATTCCCCCCAACGCGCACCTGTATATGGCCAGCCGCGCCGCCTGGGAGCATGATTTGGAGAATTTGCCGCGTTTTGATGGACTGCCGACATAGCTGGGCCGCCAGTCCACCAAATAGGCCTTTCATGCAGGCACAGACAGGGACGCTTCATCCGAGTCAGCAATTGCCAACCAAATCATCATTTTGGTGAAAGCCAGCGCCCGGAACGGTGCAACTAATTGATACAGCTTCGACAATGTGGAAATAGCATGAGCCAGAGTATAGATACCGATATAGCCCCCGTGACCAAAGCGGATTTGGAGGCTGTTATGCAGCTGGTGCTGGAGGTTGCACAGCAAGATGTGTTACCCCTGTTTAGTCAGGAGGGGCAAGAGACCTTTTTAAATAGGGTACTGCCAGATGTTGAAACAACCTTCGACAGCAGTAAATTCATCGCCTTAAAAGCATGTCAGGGCAGTAAACTTGTCGGCTTTGCTGCACTTCGGGACGGCAACTTCCTTACTCACCTATTTGTCGATAAAAGCGTGCAAGGAAGTGGGCTTGGAAAGACGCTGCTGAGCACCCTGCTTGGCCGCACTGAGGCCAATGAGGTGAACCTGTGCTCCTCTGTCAATGCCGTGGGCTTTTACCAGCACCTGGGCTTTTCCCCCACTGGCCCGCAAGCGCAAAAGAATGGTGTTCGTTTTGTGCCCATGAGAATTAAACGCTGAAAAAAGCATTCACCAGAAACAAAAACACCGCAACTCATCTGCGGCGTTTTTTGTTGGACGCGCCATGACTTGCCAGCGCGGCAATTGGCTTACTGCTTGCTTGCCTTCGTGGCCGCTTTTGTGGCCAAAACCTCTTTCATGGGAGGCACCAGAGTAGCAGGGTCGAGGCGCATCTGATACCAGTTAAGGCGCCAATCCAGATGCGGCCCGTTGGCGCGGCCGGTGGCACCGACTTCGGCTATCTTGTCGCCCTGCTTTACCCTGTCACCCACCTTTAAATAGAGCTTGGATAAGTGCAGGAAGCTTGAGCTGACACCATAGCCATGGTCAATAATCAGGGTGCCGCCGGAGTAGAACATATCCGGCACCGCCAGCGTTACCACGCCATCGGCGGGCGCCACCACCACGGTGCCGGTTTTGGCCGCCACGTCCACACCAAAGTGCGGATTGCCGGGCACCCCGTTGTACACACGCTGACTGCCATACACCCCAGAGATACGGCCTGTTAAGGGCCAGATAAAAGGCTTGGCAAACGCGGTAATATCCGAATCGGTTGCCCTTGCAGCCTTGGTCATTGCGCTGTCTTCGGCGGCACGCTCCTGCGCCGCCGGATCGGGCTTCATGATTTTTTGTGCGATACCATTGACCTCAGAAATGCGGTATTCCCGCTTGGCGAAGGTCAGGGGTTTGAATTCGGTGAGCCCATCGGGGTAGATCACTTCAAGAGTCTGCTCAAGCTCACCTTCTCGCTCCACCCCAAAGGCAAAGTTACCTTCCGGGGTGACCCTCAGTGGCTCGCCATTGAGGCTGACACTGCTGCCTGCAGGCACCTTGCCACGAATAAGCGAGCCCTGCTCCATCTTGCCACTGAGTTCAATCTGCGCCATCGCACCATGGGTGAATGTCAGTAACAGGGCGGCAATCCAGGGCTTTAACATTGGTGGTCTTCCTTAAGCAGCGTGATAGGTTCAGTCGGCAGCGATTTCGGCTGCCGCAATGGCGCCTTTGCCAATGCCTTCATAGGCAATCACTTTAAAGTGGCTGCCGGGCACCTTTTCGGCGAGGGTCTTAGCCATAAAGTCAGCCAGCAGCTCTACCGTGGTGTCGTGGGGGATGATGTCGCAAATGGCCCTGGGCATAGCCAGTTGGAAATCCCCCTGGGGCGCCTGATAACGAAAGCCTATGTGGGAATTGTCATCGATGCGGCATTGGGCCGACAGCTCAAGCTCGGCCACCGGCACCACGTCTTCCTCGGTACCCAGGTAGATATCTTTCCAGCGCTTGGCCCAGTAGGCATCCCAGTCTGGCGCACTCTCACCATTTTCGAATATCTGCACCGGGCTGCGATGGCCATGGGCGATACGCTGGCAGTTGCCATCGTGTTTTTTAAGCCCGTGACTGTAATGGTAAAAGGGGCCACTGAGAGACTCGGTTCTCAACGTCAAATGAATGCCATCGACATTGTCTGGCAGCGCTTCACGCAGGGCCTTACGCAGGAATGCGTTCACGGCTTCAAAATCGACTTGCTCGGCGGGAATAAGGGCAAACGCCTGACTTGGACAAGCCAGATGTATGTTGCCTACGTCACTTTGAAAGTCCATCCACACTCTGTCGCCCTGCTGCTGCCAGCGCACATTGGATGAGGCCGTTGGGATAAGCAGCCTGTGGTCGGCCACTCTGTCGATGGTGTCTTTAATGGTGCGCTTGACCTTGGCAAAATCCAGCACCATGTTTTGACTGTCCAGTCCCCCTTCGAGGACCACATCCACTATCCAGCTCTCTCCCACCATGCCACGCTTGGCGCAAAGGTAGGAAAAATCGAGCACGGTTAAATCTTTAACAAAAAGTTGCATAACACTCCCGGGCAGAGAAACAGTCTGCCGTGATTAGCGGCCGGGCCGCAACACCGTCTGACGGGCAATAGCCGAAAGGCGGTCACTCAGATGTCAATTCTAAACAATTCACTCGCCCCCGGCGAGTCTCAATGGCGTGAACAGGGCTAAATTTACGCCGCTCGCCAACGGCTTGTGCCTCTGCTGCACACTAAGGCTGCAGCTCGCACTATTCACCTATGCCACTTCTGCAAGGGTCGGCGTACAATTCCGATTGCAACCCCAGGCAGTCAAAGGAGATGACATGAAAAGTTTCGGCGCCAACATCTTTGTATTTGATGGTCCAGCGGTGTCCTTTTATGGCATGCCCTATACCACCCGCATGACCATAGTACGGCTTAAAAATGACAAACTCTGGGTGCACTCCCCCATTGAACTCAATGATGAGTTGATACGTCAGGTGAATGCTCTTGGTGAAGTCGCTTATCTGATTTCCCCCAACAAACTGCATCACCTCTACATTGCCGCCTGGCAGACACGCTGGCCAGAGGCCACGGCCTTTGCCGCCCCCGGTGTAGCCAATAAATGCCAACACCTGCACTTTGATGCAGACCTCACCGACAAGGCACCGGCAGAGTGGCGAAGCGAAATCGAGCAATGCATTTTTAAAGGATCGCCGGTGATGGAAGAAGCGGTGTTTTATCACAAAGGCTCGCGCACCCTCATTCTCACTGATTTGATTGAAAACTTCAGCCCGGGGTATTTCAATGCCTGGCAGCGACCACTTGCCCGGATAACAGGCATTCTGGCTCCCAACGGTAAAACGCCGCTGGATTGGCGCTTATCTTTTATGAATGGGCGGCACAAGGCAAAAGAGGCGGTGGCGCAGTTTCGTCGCTGGCAGCCTGAGCAGCTGATACTCGCCCACGGAGAATGCGTACATGAAAACGCCATGGACTTTGTGGAACGCTCGTTCAGCTGGGTCGGCCTTAAGCAAACAGAATCAGCACCTGCATAGGACCCAAAGGATACTTTCTACCGAAGCAAACCTGCATGGGCAGTACACAGACTTGCTGCCAAAGTGCAGGTATCGTGAGCTGAACTGAGCCTAAAGTGCCGGTAATACGCAACTATTGAGACAAACTGTGAACCGGGTGAATAAGAAAGGCGACCACCTGGGTCGCCTTTCTTTATGCTTTCCTTTATGCCTTTTGGAGCTTATTCGCCCTTTAAGCGGCGATGGAGCTGATCTTTCAGGTTGGCCGGTACGCCTTTAATCAGCAGGGTGTCGGAGATGGGGTCGTAAATCACCCGCTCGCCCAGATGATGACCGTCGAAACTGATAGTGACACCGCCGCCGGTACCTGAGAATTTTTTCAACTGCCTCAAAGTAGACTTGTCCACCGGGAACTCTTCTTCCAGATCATAGTTGCCTGTGGTGGCAAAGTCGTAGAAGGAGTCCATGCCCGAGTCAGCCAACTCATCGGCGAGATCTTTAATGTCTACTTCGGCACCTGCATCGAAACGCTCAGAGCAATATTCAAACACCTTGTCGCGACAGGCCTGACGTTCATCCTTGGTCAGCTCGCTGCCAGCCACAAAGTCTTCCACCGCAATCATCAGGCTCTTGTTTTGCGCCTTGGGGTTAATGCCCTCAACACAGCCCATAAAGTCGAGGAAGAAATCCGCTACCTTGCGGCCGGCGCGGCCACGGATAAAGGAGATGTACTTACGGCTTTCTTTATCGGCCTGCCATTCGGTCAAATCGATACGGGCGGCAAGCTGGATGTTGTTCAGGTCCAGATGATTCACCTGGGTCAGCTCCATGTCATCCAACACCGTCATGGAAGACTTGGCACTGAGCAGTGCCACAAACAAGTAGTCACTGGCCATATGGCTGTAGCAGGCCAGCAGTAAAAAGCCGCCCTGGCTGAAATCGTATTTGCCGAGTTCATCCTGCAGCAACTTACTGGCTTGGCCCGTAAATTCCACGAAGCCAAGGCCACCATCGAGGTAGTCCTTCAGGCCGTTTGCAAAGGCCGGATTGGCTTCGCCGTCATTGCCATGGGTGCCAAAAAAGCCGAATCCCTTGCCGGATTTGCTGGTGTAAGACTGATGCAGTTCTTCCAGCATCAGCTCAACCGCCTGACTGTTCAGCAGTGGCTGCGGGCGAAGACGGCAGCTGAGCTGGCCCTCATGGGTTTGGGCGATTTCATGGATGATTGCCTGTTCTACTTTAATCGTCATACGCCTTGATAGTGATAGCCGTGGAAATCCGGTATTATATGCCGCTAACCCAATCCTTTGTGAAACATTTTTTGACTATGGCTATTCAATCCAAATACACCAATACCCAAGTGGAAACCCTGATTGCAGAAGTACTGGCCGTGCTGGAAAAACACCAGACCCCCACCGACCTTGGTCTGATGGTACTGGGCAACTGCGTCAGCCACCTGCTGGAAACCAAGGTGCCTGCTGCCAGCCGCGCCGCTGTGGCCGAGCAGTTTGCCAAAGCGCTTAATCAGTCGGTGACTAAAGCCTGATAAAGCTGGCACCCACACGGGAAAAGTGCTTAAGATACCAAGGTGTTAACCTGTCCCAAGGATAAGAGCGAGCGGAATGGTTGAGAGGAAACAACAACTGGAGCGTGACAAGGTGTCACGACTGGTTAACTGGGGCCACTGGTTTGCCCTGTTCAACGGCTTTCTGGCACTGATTGTTGGCAGCCGTTATCTGGAAACCGTTGGTCTTCCTGAGACCCTCACCGGCTGGGGCTATCTCGCATTGGCGAGCATAGGCCAGTTTTCCTTTCTCGCCTTCTTACTGTATCTGCTGCTGATTTTTCCCGTCACCCTGCTGCTGCCCTACTCGAAAATATTGAGGGGGCTGGCGGCAACCGTGGCCACCCTGGGCCTGTGTATTCTGCTCTACGACACCATAGTGTACGACGACTACGGCGTGCACCTGTCGCCCTTTGCCTTCGATGTGGCCTGGGCCGATTTACCTTCACTCCTGAGCGGTACCTCTTACATAGTAACGCCCATAGGGATTTTGGCGCTGGAGCTGACGGCAGCCAATTTCCTGTGGAAGCGCATTGTTAAAATTGAAAAATGGCGCATCGGTGGCAAGGTGGCGGCCGTGGTGGGCAGCTGTTTTATTGCCAGTCATCTGGTGCATATCTGGGCTGACGCCGCCAAGGTGAAGGACATCACCCGCTACGATGATGCTTATCCACTGTTTTATCCGGCCACGGCAAAAAGCTTTATGGAGTCACACGGGCTGGACTCCGCCGGAGGGCTTTCCAAACTCGGCGAGCAGCAGCAACTGGGCTACTCCCTTGATGCCTTAAGCTGCAAACCTCAAAGCAAGCCCAATGTACTGATTGTGGCCGTTGACGCCCTGCGGGCCGATATGCTTAATCCGCAAACCATGCCGTTTTTGAGCAGCTACGGCAGTGATAACCAATTCTTTGATAAACATTTAAGCGGTGGCAATCAGTTCCAAAGCGGCATGTTCTCCCTGTTTTATGGTCTGCAGGGCAGTTACATGGCAGCGGCCGACTTCCAAACCATATCGCCACTGTTAACCCAGGGGTTTGCCGCTTCGGGCTATGCCCTCAAGCGCTTTGGTCCTGCGTCCAACGAAATCAATCCCCGTCCACTGGCGCTCTTTAATGACTTTGACGCCGCCCTGATGGATGACAGTGAATCCAGAGCGCTGGCCGATATTCAAAGCCGCGAAGCCTTTGAAGACTGGCGCAGGCAACAAATATCGCCCTGGTTTGCTCTGGTGAATCTGGGCGCACCGGACACATACGACACCCCGGTGGGCTTTGCCGGTATTGAAACCATCAAGGCTCCTCAAGGTATGGCACCGGCTCAGCGGGTGCTCTTCAGCCAATACCGTCAATCGCTGCATTTTATTGATAGCGAACTAAAAAGCCTTATCAATCACCTCCCTGCCGATACCCTGGTAATTATCACCGGAACCAGTGGCAAGGCCTTCACCAGCAATGAGACAGAAGCCAGGCGGGATTTGTCCCCACAAAGCGTTCGCGTGCCCTTGATTATTCATTGGCCCGGCGGTGAGCAGGCACAGATTAACTACACCACCAGCCATCATGGTCTGGCCCCTACCCTGATGACACGGGTGCTGGGCTGCACCAATCCCATTACCGACTACAGCGCAGGACGCCAACTGTTGATGCCAAGCGAGCAGCCATGGGTGTATGTGGGTGATAACCGGTTCTTTGCCATTTATCAGGATGATGAAATCACAGTTATCGACCGCCATGGCAAATACGATATCTACAGCAGTGATTTTAAAACCCGATTAAACAAGAAATTAAGCGCCCCGGATCTTATCCAGGTCATGCGTGAAGGCAGGCGACTTTATCACCAGTGAAACCGCCGTGCGCTCGGCAATTGGTGACAAAACGACAGCTTAGGACACAAACTAAGCAATCAAACCAAATAGTTGTCATCAAGGCTTGCACTGCTTAGCGCCTCTTGATAAAGTTCGCCTCGTTGAGACGGCACTGAACTGCGCAAGCCGCTCAAAGTATTCGGTATGTAGCGCAGCCCGGTAGCGCACTGTCATGGGGTGTCAGGGGTCGGAGGTTCGAATCCTCTCATACCGACCAAATTCAACAAAAAAGCTCAGCAGCAATGCTGGGCTTTTTTGTTTTAGTGATGCTCTCACGTACATTGAAACAACAGCGGATGGGGTGTCAGGGGCCATCGGCCGAGTGTCGGACCATCGCCTCCTCTCATACCGACCAAATTCAACATAAAAAGCTCAGCATAAATGCTGGGCTTTTTTGTTTTAGTGATGATCTCAACGTCACATTGAAACCAAAGCGGATGGGGTGTCATGGGCCATCGGCCGAGTGTCGGACCATCGCCTCCTCTCATACCGACCAAATTCAACAAAAAAGCTCAGCAGTAATGCTGGGCTTTTTTGTTTCAGTAGTGCTCTCGACGTTACATTGAAGCCAAAGCGGATGGGGTATCAGGGGCCATCGGCCGAGTGTCGGACCATCGCCTCCTCTCATACCGGCCCAATTCAACATAAAAAGCTAAGCGGCAATGCTGGGCTTTTTTGTTTAGTGATGCTCTCGACGTCACATTGAAACCAAAGCGGATGGGGTGTCAGGCGCCATCGGCCGAGTGTCGGACCATCGCCGCCTCTCATACCGACCAAATTCAACAATAAAAGCTCAGCAGCAATGCTGGGCTTTTTTGATTTTCGCTTTATCTCCCATCTAACCAGTATCCTATCTCACACTGATTTTCACATCACTTTCATCAGTTTACGCTGCCGAATGTTGTGAACAAAGCGTTAACACTCTACAGTGAATAGCAGAAACCGGGTTGAGTTTTTAGGGGAGCATTCTTGCGGTCTTTTTTTGCTGCATCGCCGCCACGCACTGCCATCATACTGGCGATTTTTGGCTTTTTACTGAACCTGTATCCGCTGCCACTGTTTGCCAACGTGCAGTTGATTTTGGGTAATGCTGCCTATGTGATTGCCGCCGTTATATTGGGCCCCCGCTACGCCGTTGCCGTGGCTCTGGTTTGCGCTGCCGGCCTCTTTTTGACTTGGGATACCAAGCATGTATTTGTCCTTTTCCCACTCGAGGCCCTGGTGTTGGCGCTTGCCAGGAGACGCGGCATTTACTCCCTCTATGCCGGTGTGGGGTTCTGGCTGCTGATTGGAACTCCCCTGTTCTACCTTTACGGCCTGACCTTAACTTCCCTGCCCGTAAGTCACCTGCCCTTTATCGCCTTTAAACAAGCAATTAATGGCCTGTTTTACATAGGTCTGGGGGCTGTCCTGCTTCTGATGATGCCTAAACTGGCACAAATCAATCCCGGTTACAGGAACGCACCGGAACGCTTCAGCGATAAGCTGACCTACAGCTTTACCCTGTTTATCTCGCTGGCACTGCTGATTGCGGCCTTACTGTTCAACCAGTTTTTTATTGATCGCCAGCAGCTGCTTATCAAAAAGAATCTGCAGGACAATGCCGTACATTTGTCGCAATTGACCTTTGATTACCTGCGCGAGCATCAAAGGGCCATCATTCAGGGTGCTGAATGGCTGTCGATGATGGGAGATGACTTTGAGAGGCAGGATTGGCTCACTCAATTCAACCATGGCTACCCCGCCTTTTTAACCATGTTGATTGCCAATGACCGAGGCAACATAGTGGCCGCGAGCCCTGCGGCGCGCATGATGGATGATGCGATCAAAAACGGGGCTTACAGCGTTATCGACCGCCACTACTTTAAAGAAGCCTTTTATAATCAGACGCCCTTTATCTCGCCGGTATTCCTGGGCAGAGGTTTTGGCAGTGACCCCATAGTCGCTGTCAGCGCCCCGATATACAGCCCAGGCCGGTCGAGTCATCCCGCCGGTATCCTGGAAGGCTCGCTGGATTTAAAACGCTTTGTGCTAATCGACAGGCAAAATCGGCATCATTCCGAGCAATTTCTGCTGCTGACCGATGACAACAATCGGGTGATTTATGCCTCGGCGCCGCTGAATATCGCCTCGCTCAGCGAGTTCGCATCAGCAGAGAGTGGCCTTGAGTATCGCACCAGTTTGCAGCTGATTAACCTGCACGATTTAAACAATCCCAACCCCGAGTATATTTATGCTGTGGAGCCACTGGCGAATGGTTGGCGCCTCATGGTCTTAACGCCCTTCGCACCACTGATGCAACTGGCCGAAACGCAGTTTTTACGCACCTGTATACTGCTCATTCTCAGCATGGGGTTTTGCTTCTATCTGGCCCGTTTGATAAGCCGGATGATGACAGGCTCACTCGAAACCATCGCCCATGAATTCAAGAGTCCCGGTGAGCAACCCAAGCCCCTGCCCGCCGATGCACCCGCCGAAGTACAGGCGCTCTATCAGAGCCTGAAAGCGAGTCAGCGGCAATTGCTGAGCTATCAGTTGGAGCTTGAAGAAAAGGTTGCCATCCGCACCCTCGAGCTTGAAACAGCCAATCAGAAGCTGCAGGCGCTGGCAGAACGCGACCCCCTCACGGGTTTATATAACAGGCGCCATGCAACTGCAGAATTTGCGCCTTTGCAGGCCTTGTGTGAGCGC
Source organism: Shewanella sp. FJAT-52076 (assembly GCF_019457455.1). Classification (NCBI taxonomy): domain Bacteria; kingdom Pseudomonadati; phylum Pseudomonadota; class Gammaproteobacteria; order Alteromonadales; family Shewanellaceae; genus Shewanella; species Shewanella sp. FJAT-52076. The sequence goes on along the minus strand of NZ_CP080415.1, from coordinate 1,847,431 downwards.
AGCGGTGAAGCCATCGCGGTGGTTATCCTGGATCTCGACTTTTTTAAAGCCATCAACGATACCCACGGCCATTTGGCCGGGGATGAGTGTCTGCGTCAGGTGGCTATTCTGCTCACACAACACTTCAAGCGGGATTCTGATCTGGTTGCCCGTTATGGCGGGGAAGAATTTTTACTTATCCTGCCGATGACCAATGCACTGAAAATTGAGCATCACCTCAACCAGCTGCGCGAGAATCTCGCAAGGCATCCTGTGAATCATCCATCCGGGAATGAGCCGATTAACCTGTCTGTTTCAATCGGCGCCATGGTGGCCAATGCCAACTTCTCTGACTCTCTGGAAGCCTGGCTCAAGGTCGCCGATGACAACCTCTATCAGGCCAAAGCCCAGGGCCGCAATCGGGTGGTCTGCACCTTAATCAGTGACGGCGTTCCCACACCATAGATCATGTTCTGCAGGAGATAATTATTGGTTCTGCTGATACCCCACAGCTCACAACGCATCACGCCGAGGCCTTTTTATACGCCATCGTTCACGTATTTTCCCAGTGACGGCGTCTTTTGTCAGCGGTCAAAGCTACGGCGTCGGCTCTACTTCCTTTGCTTGCTGTGTATCAAATAAGTCCTTGATTACCGAGAGCTGAAATTCATAAAACGGGTTCCACTTCTGGCGCAGCATCTCATCGGCGCTGACAGCAAAGATACCGCGCTCCCCCCGTGATGCTGCCGCACCAATTTGGATCCTGTCTTTGTGCGGTGCGACACCCTGACCATAAAGGCTGTCGGATTGTGAAAATGGTAGCGCCACATGGGATAGGGAATAGACATTCATCGGCCAACTCTGTGCCAAGATTATCGCCTCCCCTTGGGGTACCACAGGGGTAAACTCGACCGCATGCGGGTGACTGCCATCGTCCAGAGTTCGGTTTTGTACCACACCGACTCTTGCCTTCATTTGGGGGGAGCGGTATAGCGGCTCAAGCTCAAGTCTCGGGTCCCTCTGAGTAAGCCGTTGATTAATTGGGCTACGGTTAACATCATATAGCACCAACTGATGCCTGGACTCATTCAAATTCAGATATAAGGACTCGACTACCGCGCGGCTGGACACCGTATCATCAGCCATGGATTGGAAGGTCAGTAACGTTGGCAGCAACGCCTTTTGAGCTGGGGTTAAGGACTGCAATTGCCGCTGATTCTCCTCCGCCAACTGATACACCATATCCCCTGCATTTACCGCAAACGACACGTACTTAAAGGGGTCGTATTCGCTTCCCAGGGCATTCCAGGCAAGCTTCTCCAGCCCAAGCCACTCCCCCAGACGCGCCTGCCAATATGCGCCGCGCGCAACCGGCGCTAGCCCGATGGCAGGCGACAAAAAGACCATGGCCTGACTATCTGGTGCCTCGCCAGCCCCTATACGCTCAAGCTCATGGTGCAGCGCCAACGCTGCGCCGGTTGAAAAACCCACGATATACAGTGGCCGTTCACCGAGCCCGGATTTAAGGTGGCGTATCGCCAGTGCAACCGCCGCACTCATGTCCTGCCACTCGAGTCGTACCAGCCCTGAAGGCAAAGTGCCATGCCCCGGCAATCGCAGGCCCAATACATGGGCGTTCCCCTTAAGATCCTTTGCCAGATTTGATAAGGCATAGGGCGAGTCAGACATGCCATGGAGCAATAACACCCCATAATCGGCGGCGGCATTGGGCCACTCGTAGCTCCAGTTCCAATCCTGCGACCAATGGCTGGGCGCCGATAAACTCCCCTTTACATAACGGTTCACCGGCGAGTCCAGACCTGCGGTTTTGGCATAGATACGCGTCTGGATTTCCTGCTTGAGCGCTTCCTCCAGAGCAAGATACCCGGCAAAATCCCTTACCTCAGACTGACGGATAAAACGATGCTGCAAGTCTGTGGTATGCCAAATATCCAAGTCAGGACGGCTATTCAGATACCACACGCCAAATCCCAATGCCGTAATACACACGCCCAAGGTGCCGTACACCACGGCAATTAACAGGTGTTTTGACGTACTCAGCAGCAGGGTTTTCATGGGTGGATGTCCTTATGCCAGATAAAAAAAGCCGGCAAAAGCCGGCTTTTTTTCAATCGTAGATAGTAGGTATGGGCTGACGCTTGTGCTGGGTCGCTTTGTAAATACCCACCAGCTTGTCTTCAACCGACTTGGGCACCTCTTTACCTTCGAGAAAGTCATCAATCTGGTCGTAGGTCAGTCCCAGTGCTACTTCGTCTTCCAGACCCGGGCGATGGCATTCAAGATCAGCCGTTGGGGCCTTGATCACCAGCACTTCCGGGGCTCCCAGATGACTCGCTATCTGCCTTACCTGGCGCTTGTTGAGGCCAAAAAGTGGTGCCAGATCGCAGGCTCCATCGCCCCACTTGGTATAAAAACCGGTAATATTTTCGGCACTGTGGTCGGTTCCCACCACCAACCCACCGGTGAGACCGGCGATTTCGTACTGGGCAATCATGCGCATTCTGGCTTTCACGTTGCCTTTGACAAAATCCACCTTGCTGGTTTCAGGCAGTTCAAGACCTGCAGCTTTAAACCCGGTCAGGGTTTCAGTGTGTATGCCATCGCTGCCACTGCCCACGTTTACAGTCACCAGCTTGCTTGGCTGAATAAATTCACAGGCCATTTGCGCTTCATGCTCGTCTTTTTGCACCAGATACGGCAAACGGACCGCGATAAAACGGTATTGTTGGCTGTCGGTTTCCTGGTTGAGCTCATTGACTGCCAGTTGGCACAAGCGTCCGGCTACTGAAGAGTCCACCCCGCCGCTAATCCCCAGTACCAGGGTTTTGCTGTGGGCTTCACGCAGCTTGGCCTTGATAAACGCTACCCGGCGCTGCACTTCAAAGTCTGGCGTAATGGCTTTGAGTACCCGCATTTCACGCAAAATTTGTCCTTTCACACTTCACTCCGCTGTCGCAAACAAAGCCCGAACCCGCTGCAATATTTTTCTAGCGCGCGGCCGGGACCGCCCCGTAAACTGGGGTAAATTGTTTCATATCAGGTGGCAGATGCAACAGGAAATTATTGATTTCAGGCAAAGTCAGTCGCTGGCAGGCGCAGAGCTCAGCCGCGCCTGTTATCAACATTTTGACTTTGGTCGCCATGTCCACGAAGACCTGCACTTAGGCGCCGTTGTCCGTGGGGCTCAGGCGTTCAATCATAAGGGGACCGGACATACCCTCAGCCGGGGCGATGTATCTACCTTAAGCCCCGATGAGTGCCACGATGGGGTTGCCGCATCTGACGCGGGCTATGAGGTGCTGGTATTGTCGCTGCCTCAGTGGCATTTGGACAGGATAGCGGTAGAGCTGGGTGTTACCTTTGGGGGATTTTGCCAGCCTAAACGCGAGGATATGGCGCTTTACCAGGCCTTTGTGTCTCTGCACCGGCTGCTTTATCACGGCGAAAATCCCTTGCTTGAAGAAACCGCGCTGCTGGATTTCTTTCAGTGCCTGCTGGGTCACTCTACGGCATCTGAAAAAGTCAGCAACACAGGCACAACCAATGCCGGATTAAGCCACGAAATTCGCCTGGCCAAAGCGCTGATGGCCGACAGCCCAGAGCCCGTGACGCTTGAGCTTCTTGGCGAAATAACAGGGCTCGGTCGCTACCGGTTGCTGCGCCATTTCAGGGCACAGACGGGGCTAAGCCCCCACCAGTGGCAACTAAGGCTAAGGCTTGAACGGGCCAAAAAAAGTCTGATGCAAAATAATGACACTTCGCTGACTGACATCGCCCATCAGCACGGTTTCAGCGATCTGAGCCACTTTAATCGCCACTTTCGGGTGGCCTTTTTAACTTCACCCAGCGCCTATCGCCGCGCTATCAGGAATTAATAGATGTTGGACTTCACCCTCCTTGGCAGCATCGCCGTCATTCATGCCATAGCGCTGGCAAGTCCGGGGCCGGACTTTGCCATTATGCTTAAGGTATCTCGCTATCAAACCCGCGCTGTTGCCATGATGACTGCGTTGGGCATTGCTGCGGCCATTTTGGCCCATACCCTTGCCAGCCTCACGGGCCTTAGCCTGCTTATCCACACTACCCCCTGGCTGTTTGGGGCGGTGCAGGCGCTGGGCGCCGCTTATCTGGGGTATATGGGGTTGGGCGCTTTGATATCGGTGCGAAAGCAGTTTTTATTGCGAAGGGAGCTGCCATTGTCATCGCAGTCAACGCCAACGGATGCACCGCCAAACCCAGATTCCATGCTGAGCACTGCAAAGGGCTTTCGCTTGGGTCTCTACACCAACTTATTGAATCCCAAGGCTTTGGTGTTTTTCCTGACCTTGTTTTCTGCCATGGTGGGCCCCGAGGTAAATAGCGCTACCCGGATGGCGTTACTGGTGCTGATGTTTGCCCTGTCCTTCGCCTGGTTTGGACTGCTCGCGGTGCTGCTCACAAAAAACAGCAGTCAGCGCGCGCTGGTGCGCCTGGGGCCCATTATTGATCTGGTGACGGGTGTGCTCTTTTTGATGGTGAGTGTGGCCATACTTTTCGGGTTGGCCACCGAGTATGTGGGATAAGAAAGCTAAGCACCTGATCCTTTTCCAACGCTGGAAATAAAGCATCTTGAACAGGAAGCTAGGGGAGGTGCGCATAAGTCATGAGCTTGCTCTGCGTGAGGACTTGTTCGCACCTTCCTTAGCCCTGTGATACGCGAGACGGGTATAAACGAACCCGGCTCGCGCATTCTCATCGGGAACTACACCAGACGGTGCTTTTCCAGGCGGTACAAAAACGCTTTATAACTCATGCCCAGCCATTTGGCTGCCTTGGTGCGGTTTCCATCGAAGCGGGCCATGGCCTGAGACAAACAGCGGGCCTCAAAGGCCTCCCACTCGATACCTTCATCTGGTAGCTGCAGGCCCTGCTCTTTGGACGAATGCTCGCTTTCCTGCATCAACTCCTCTTCATCGCCGAGCAGCACAAAGCGCTCGATACGATTGGACAGCTCACGCACATTCCCCGGCCAGCGATAGTCCAGCAAAAACCGCATGGCGGTGGAGCTGATTTTAGGTTGGTCAAATCCGTACTGACTGGCATGCAGTTTCAGGAAATGCTCCACCAGGCGGCCTATGTCTTCCCGGCGTTCCCGAAGCGGCGGCATCAGCACAGGCACCACGTTCAAACGGTAAAATAAATCTTCCCGAAAACGACCCTCGGCGACTTCAAGACGCAAGTCCCTGTGGGTGGCGGCAATCACCCTCACATCGAGCTGCAACTCTTTTTGGGCCCCCACCCGGGTGATGGTGCCTTCCTGTAAAAAACGCAGCAACTTGGTTTGCTGCAGCAGTGGCAGCTCACCTATTTCATCCAGAAACACCGTGCCGCCATGTGCCGCCTCCAGCTTGCCAAGCTTCAGTGCCGTGGCGCCGGTAAAGGCCCCCTTCTCCGCCCCAAACAGCTCGGCTTCGGCAATGTTTTCGGGGATAGCGCCACAGTTGATGGCGATAAACGGCATGTGAGCGCGGCGGGACAGTTGATGCAAGGCCCGAGCTGCCAGCTCCTTGCCGGTGCCACTCTCGCCGCCAATAAGCACAGTGGCATCTGTGCCGCTGATACGGCTGATTCGGTCAAACACCCCTTGCATGCAGGGCGCCTTTCCCACCAGACCCACCAGGGATTGTTGCTCCGATAAGGCCAGACTCAGCGCTTTATTTTCTTTTCTCAGCGCCTGTGACCGCGCCACCTTGGAAATGGCCAGCAGCAGAGCCTGGCGCTGATAGGGCTTGGTGAGATAATCGTCCGCCCCGGCCTGAATGGCATCCACCGCATGGGTGATGGTGCCGTAAGCGGTGGCCATGATAAAGCCGACGTCGGGAAACTCGCGTTTGACGTAGTTGAGTAAATCCATACCGCTGAGCTGCCCCAGTTTCCAGTCTGAAAACACCAGATCCGGGGTATCCGTTTTAATGGATACGATGGCCGCCTCAACACAGTCGGCCTCGCGCAGTCGATAGCCTTCCGTCCTGAGCATACCCACGATAAGCTCACGCTGGCCGGGCTCATCTTCCACTACCAAAATACTGAGCGCCATCAAGCCTCCTGCTGTTTAAAATGCACTACAACCCGGCTGCCGCCTTCATCGAGACGCGTAAATGTCAGGCTGCCGCCATAATGGCTCGCCAGCAGCCGGCTGGCAATGTAAAGCCCCATCCCCGTGCCCTCGGGTTTGGTGGTGACATGGGGCTGGCCGAGCCGTTCAATCAAGTGCTCGTCCATGCCGACCCCCTTGTCTGTTACGGTGACGAGTAACTCCCCCTGTACTGCCTCCACATCAATACCGAGCCAGGGCGTATTGCTGTCAGCCTGGGCTTCTACTGCATTGATGATAACCGCATGCAGGATACTGCGAATTTCCGACTCCATCCCGGGCAGCCAGTGCTCCCGGTCAAATCCGGTCAAGTTGAGTTGCGGCTTGAGTCCGGCCACCGACAGCTCAAGCAGTATATCCTGCACCACCGCATTGAGCGGAATGGCACGGCTGCGGTCCACTTCGCTGGATGAGAGGGTCAGCAAGGATTGTATGTGCTTGTCCATCATCGCAATTTTTTGCTGTATTTGACCAAGCTGCACGGCTCTTGCCGCCGCATCGTCGGTGTGACTCTGGTTTTCGGCAAGCAGTCCCAGCGTATGCAGCGGATTACGCAGACTGTGTGCAATGCCGCGGGTGATTTCGCCAAGCTCCACCAGGTGCTGCTGACTGGCCATTTGCTGCTCACGGGCACTGAGCTGCGCGAGTTTGTCGCTCATGGCATTAAAACCTTCGAGCATGGTTTTGATTTCATCCACACCCCGGGGGGTCACCTGATAGCCAAGCTGCCCCTCACCGAGCTTACGATGACCCGTGGCGAGCTCGCTCAGTGGACCGCTGACGCGGCGACTCAGCCAATACACAAACACCAGCCCAAACAAACTGCTGGTGAGGATAAGGGCGAACATCCACTCTCTGAAACGTGTCAGTGCCTCAGAGACATTGCTTTGATTAAACTCGATATTTTTGCGCTCTACCCGGCCGCCATCCAGCTGACGTATGATGGTGACCTTGCCGTTATTTTGCACTGCCGGCCGAATTTCTATGGTGCTCAGAGACTTGTGCAGTGCCTGCTGATATTCCTTGGCGAGGCTTTCACGGGTGCGGGCCAGTTTCTCAAGCTCCCGACTCAATGACGCCAGTATTTGCTGGCGGTGCTGCTCGGCAGCCTCATTTTTTTCCTGCTCTGCCATCATGGCCTCAACCTCGGCCATGGCCCGTTCAAGCTCATGCTGGTGCATTTCAATGAGCTGTGCCTCAGAGGGCACGTGTCGGCGAATGTCTTCGATGGTCAGAGCAAGCTCAGCTTCCTCAGGAATGGCGGCCACTTCTGCAATGGCGGCCACTTCAGGCGCTTTGGTAACAAACCGCAGGTTTTCATCCAGATCTTCAACGACTATGTCCACCAACTGACGGGACAGCGCCACCGAGTCCTCACTCAAGTCCGACTCCAGTTGCCGTTTCAACGCCTCACCAATCAGTAACTGGCTCAGTCCAAGCAGCAATATCAGGCCACCGAACAGTAAAAATAAATAATGTCGAATCGACATTGACTAACCCCCGGGCAAATACGCCCCTTGTGATGACAGGAATCCAGGTTCCCAATTTATCAAACACAATTAAATTCAAATTCAATGCCAGCCTTTCCCGACTCTACCGCTCAACTGAGAAGAAATATTTTTCTATAGAAATCATGAGATAAGTTAATACAGCACGCCGGTAACGTCCAGCTATCGGCTCCGGGTCGATGGGATTTCCCGATATGGGTAAACCCAGCTCCCGATATCGGGGAACTGAAACAGCGATGAGTGAAGGCGCATCAGCAAAAACCCTTGATTTTAAGAGTTTTATCCAGGTTGGCACAACTTTCGCCGTAGTGAGGGAAGAATGGGCCACAACCGGAACGGGAACCTGCACAGCCATACCGTTCGAGCCCCATTGGCAATCTCGTCTTGATAGCATCATAAGGAAATTTGCAATGAACAAACCTGTACTCCGCCCCCTGAGCCTGGCCGCTGCTGTCGCTGCTGCCCTGTGTTTTACTGCCATTGCCGCACCGAGCAGCATTCCAGACGTACCGGAAACGGCCGCGCCGGCCAAGGCGTCTGAGGTAATGCACCACAGAGTCGAAATCAAAAAGTCCCATCCGGATCAGGTCTTTGTCAGTGTCATGAAAGACGGCGATGAAACCAGCTTTACCCTCAAGGGCGATGAACTCAAGGATGAAGCCCTGATAGACAACAAGCTTGCCGCTCTGGATGACGATACCCGCGCTGACATCATCAAAACGCTGAAATCCCTGAACGATGGCAAAATCCGGGTGATAGACAATGAAGGGCGTGAGCGACTCAAAACACTCACGCTGGCACTCAAAAGCCGCGAGCATGAAATGACAGCACGCAGCCACGCATTGACAGAAATGGGTGACGATATCGCCAAAATGGGGGAAGAAATCGAGGCGTTGGTCATGTCCAGCGTGCAGCAGATTGAGCTTGATGGCGATGGTCACCGCACCATAGTGCTGCATCAGGCCGCAGGAGATGAGAACGCAGTGGAGCTGCGCCATTTCTCTGTGGACGAAGGCGCAATGCGCTTCAAGATGCTCAAAGACTTGCTGGAGGATGCCGAGCTGACTCAGCCCCAAAAAGACGAACTTAAGGCACTGCTCACAAACTAGCGGTAAACCAGCAGCAGTTTAAATCATGGATATGTGATGCAGCTTAAAGACGCCTTCCGGGGATGGGGTTAAGCTTGCCTCACAATCCATACTGATTTGTTAAGGTGTCCCCATGTGGTGGCGTATCATACTGATTGTGCTGGCCTGTTTATTAACCGGGGCCCACTTTTTACGCTTTGGAAATCATTTGGCTGCGGCCGCTTTTGCCCTGGCACCGCTACTTTGCTTTGGTCGGGTAATGGCGTTGAGGGCATTGCAACTGTTGCTGGCAGCGGCGCTCGTGTTGGTGTGGGGTGTGGCAACCTTTGATTATGTCAGTTTGCGTATCGCGGCAGACGCCCCCTGGCTGCGCCTTCTGGCCATTATGTCAACGGTTATGCTGTTTGTGGGTGTGGCATCCTGGAGCGTTGAAGGACTGATTGCCAAAAAACGACAGCGCACCTTGTATCGTTAGCCCTTTACGGCGGAATGACCGTCCGACTCTACCCAATTACGCAGGAACAAAGGTTCACCAGAAGGGTAAGTATCCATTCGGTAACGGGAATGACGATTTTCATTTGGCGTCATTCCCCTTACTTGATCCTAATCCCTTAATCCCTTATTCCCTTAATCCCTCAGTCCCTTAATCACTTTCTTCCATATCCCTTTGCCAGCCTCAGCATCGCTCGGTTTTATGCATCCCCTGCCCCAGCACCCGGCGGGCAGCGGCGTCCACAAACACATTCACCATGGCGGTTATTCCCATCAGCACCAAGGCACCGGCAAAACGAATTTCGGAAAAGTTACTGTCGATATAAAAACCAAGGGTCGCCACCCCTAACATGCCGAGAATGGCTGTTTCCCGCAGGATAACTTCAAAGCGATAAAACAGCAGGGCCATCATCCCGGGGTAAATGGCTGGCAATACGCGATAACCAAAGCCATCGAGTCCACCCTTGTCTTCGTCGCGCACTGGCACGCGGTTTGCGCTTCTCGCAGTCAAAAATAAAATCAGCCCCGCATTGTGCAGCGCCAACGCCAGCATCGCAGGCAACATCGAAGGGCCAAGCAGCAGCATAAAGACAAAGGCGAGGATGTATTCCGGGATAGAGCGCATCAACAGCAGTGAAAGCGTACTGGTGCCAGACAAAAGTCGGCCGGACAGGGGCTTATATGCCAGTGGCAATAAAAAACACACCAGCAAGTGCGTCATCCCAAGCGCGCCCAATGCCAGCACCAGCGTCGCCATAATACCGGGCAGAGCCTGAGACAGGACTAAACCTCGAAGCCAGCCCAGGGTGTCGGCAAGTGCTGCCCCTAACCCCAGGTCACCCAGTTGCCACTGCCGCAAACCGTGGGGCCAGATATCTTCGCTGATAAAACGCCAGATAAGGCTGCCATCAAGCCCAGCGGCCGGGGGCAAAAAATACACCGCGGCAACCACATAAAACGGCAGCAGCCATCGCCTGCACCAATATGACAGTGTGCCTATCAGCAAAATAAACAGCAGCAAAAGCGCGGCGCCTTCGGAGTAGTTACCCTGTTTAAAGGCACTTTCCAGATGAAAGCCCAGGGTTGGCATGCCCACGAATCCGAGCACCGCACTGCTTCTCAAGGCACACTCGAATCGATAGCGGGTATAAGCCAGAAGCTCTGGTAAAACATGGGCAACCTTGCCATAGAGCCACCGGCTCAGAACGTCGGTTCCGCCGGGGAAGGTATCGGCCGTGTCTTTGGGGGCGCGGCAGAGAATATCGTGGAAGACCCGGGCAAAGGTGGTGCCGTAAGGCAGCGCCAACGCCAACACGCCCGTAACCGGCGACAGGCCAAACAGTTGCAGAAACAGCAGCGCCCAGAATATCTCGTGAATGGCGCGGATAAAGGCGCAGCCTGCGGCGACCAGAGGATGGTGATACACCAGCGACAATGGCACCCCGATAACCAGACCAAGACTTATCCCCAGAAGCGCAAAGCTCACCGTTTGCCAAAGCGCATCAATCAAGTGCTCAGTGGCAAAAAAATCCGGCGTCATAAAACCCGCGAGCATACGCCCCAGCTCATTCCAGGGTTCGAGGGCAATAACTTCGGTGTCTGCCAGCAAAAAGGCGCAAAAACACACCAGCCACAACCCCAGGGTCAACCGCTGCCAACGGCCGATAAATGCCAGGTTCAGCATTGTGCCTCTTCGTTTTTCATCCCCTCGCCATAGAAGGCATCGAGGTCGGCCAGGGTCAACGCCGAAGCTTGGGAATCCAACACCAGTTGACCATCTTTCAGCCCCAGAATACGGTCAAAATGGGTTAATGCCTGATGGCGATTGTGAAGCACCATCACAACCGCATCGTGACTGCCTATGATGTGCTGGATGATTCGGTCAGCCATGGCGGGGTCGAGTGCCGATACCGGCTCATCGCCCAAAAATATTGGCTGGCGCTGGTAGAGTGCACGACCAATGGCGACCCGCTGCCGCTGCCCACCCGATAAGCGACTCACCAGTGTCGATGGTGCCATGTCCAATTCGAGGGTATGACACAGCGCGCTCACCTCAGCCAAAGGGGCCTTGAACGGGCTAAGCAGATTGGCAAGGTTATAGAGCCCGTTGTGGCGGGCCAAAGCGCCCATGTAGATGTTGTGATACAGGCTCAGGCTATCCACCAATCCCTGAGACTGGGCACAGAGGGCTGCCCTGTTTTTCAGCTGACGGTGAATGTGTGCCAGCAGCGTGGATTTACCGGCGCCGGAGGCACCGATAATGGCAACCTTTTGCCCGGAATGTAAAACGACCGAGAGGTCTTTGATGACCTCCCGGCCGCCGTAGTCCAGCGAAAGCCGGTCAATAACCAGCATGATCAGTCAATCAGACCAATGGCTTTGGCTACGTCTTCCACAGGTTGGAAGTCTTCATTATCGGCTGGGACGAATGACTGACGGGGGAAAGACGCCAGCAAATCGGGATCTTTCATCTCCAGCAGCGCCTGGGTTACCTTAGCTTTAAAACCATCGCCAAAACGCGTGTCCAGGTCGCCACGTACGGTCCACTGATAGTCTGGGTAAACCGGGCTTTCCCAAACCACCTTCACCTTACTGGTGTCCACCTTGCCGGCTTCCACCATGGAATCCCACACCTTGTAGTTGACTGCGCCCACCTGATATACGCCAGCCTCGACCTGAGCCACGGTGCGGCTGTGATCGCCCGAGAAGCCAACACGCTTGAACAGGTCTTCCGGACGCTTGCCCAAATTACGCTCAAGGAAGAATTGCGGCATCAAACGGCCAGAAGTTGAGTCTTTGGAGCCGAAGGTAAAGGTGTACCCGCCGATGGCCGGAAAGTTTGCACTGCGGTCAAGGCCGGTGCTGTGGTGGGCAATAAAGTAGCTTTTGAAGAACTGGTCTTCATACCCCTGTGCGATAGCCTCAGAGCCCGGTACCAAACGGCGGGCCTGTACACCGGACAAGCCACCAAACCAGGCCAGTTGAACCTGATTATTTCGAAACGCCGTAACCGCTGCGGAGTAGGATTTTACCGGCACGTATTTCACCTCAACACCCAGCTGGGCTTCGAGATAATTGGCCACCTTTTCAAATCGGGTACGCAGCTGGCTTTCATCCTCATCAGGGATAGCAGTAAAGGTAAAGGTTTCTGCCATAGCGGCAGGGGCAAGGACAATAAGCAGCGGCGCTAAATATTTTCTCAGGAGTTTCATTTTCGTCTATCCGGGCAGTCAAAGTGCGCAGATTGTAACGTATCTGCAGGCACAGACAAAACAGTTGCGGTTACCGGTCAGCGTTCATTAAGAATATTCGTCATAGAATCGGGTAAAATTTTTACAGTCAATTCGTTAGCGCGTAAACTGACCCAAATTTCTTCGGGAGTTATTCATGAGAATTCTGGTTGTCGAAGACGATCCTTTATTGTCGCATCACCTTAAGGTTCAGCTGAGTGAACTGGGCAATCAGGTGCAGGTTGCCAACACTGCACAGGAAGGCTTTTATCAAGCCACCAACTACCCGATTGATGTTGCCATCATCGACTTGGGTTTACCGGATCAAGACGGCATAGCACTCATCACCCGTTTGCGGGATGCCGAACTCAAGGCACCCATCCTGATCCTGACCGCACGGGTGAACTGGCAGGACAAGGTCGAAGGCCTCAATGCCGGTGCCGATGACTATTTGGTCAAACCCTTCCAGAAAGAAGAGCTGGTCGCCCGTCTGGACGCCCTGGTACGCCGCAGTGCGGGCTTTGTGAAGCCACGCATTACTTCAGGCTCGCTGGAACTGGACCTGGCCGCCAAACAGGTTACGCTTGACTCAGAAGTGCTTGAAATCACGGCATTTGAATATCTTATCCTGGAATATCTCATGCGACACAGTCATGAAGTCGTGGCCAAGCAAAGACTACTTGATGTGATATACGGTGACAAAGAAGGCGACCCGAACACCATCGAAGTCATGGTCAGCCGGCTGCGTAAAAAGCTGACCCGGGACGGCATGGATAATCCCATAGTCACCATTCGTGGCCAGGGTTATAAATTCAACCTGCCCTGTAGCTGATGATGCGCTTTAAGTTAAAACCCAAACGCCGCCTGCTGACAAGGATGTATCTGACATCCTTGTCAATTATTACCCTCGTGGGTTTTGGCCTGGCATGGATGGTGAACATTCTGCATGCCCAAAACTCCTATAACGAAGAAACTGCGCAGCTGATTGCCGAAATCCCTCAGGTGGCGGCAGAGCTTCGGGAGCATGATCTCATCCCTGACACCAGCGCCTGGCTTGAAGAGAACCGCAAAGGCGAACGCTATGTGATGGCAAGCTGTGACGACAGATTCAAGCAGGTGTGGACCTCGGCAATGGCCGTGGACAGAGGCCTGTTTGACACCTGCGAACGCTTTGCCGACATCAAAAACGACTCCCCTCCCTATTACCTGACCCTATCCGACAATCGTGGCTACTACATCTACATGCTGTCGGTGGAAATCGCCAAAATTCATTACAACCTGCTGGTGATGAAGGATGCCGAAAAACTGGAGCAGGAGTACGATAAATTCAGCCGCCGTACCTATATCCGCCTTGCTCTGGTGCTGGTGCTGGCCCTGATTTTGTTGGTCAGTGCGGCCTACTGGGGAATGCGTCCGCTGGTGCGAATGCGCGAGGAGCTCAAGTCCATTGCCGATGGCAAGGCCAAATCGCTGTCTGAGGGTTATCCGGTAGAGCTCGAAGGGGTAACTCAGGCACTGAACCAATTGCTGCAGCAATCCTCCGCCCAGCAGGAGCGTTACCAGAATGCGATGAACGACCTGGCGCACAGCCTGAAAACCCGCCTCGCAGCGGTGCATGCCATTTTGGATGACAGGGCATTGCATCAGCAGGAGGTGAGCGAGAAAGTGATGGAACAGGTAAGCCAGATGGATCATCTGGTGAAATATCAATTGAAACGGGCCATGCTGGGCCGTAAAGGCCTGAAACAGGAACAAACCCAGCTGCTGCCGCTGGTCAATCAACTGTCGCAGATGCTGTTCAAAATCTATCGCGATAAAGACGTCCAGTTTTCGACCCGGATCCTGCCGCTATTGCAATTCCCGGGAGATAAAGGGGATCTGATGGAGCTGTGTGGCAACCTGATGGAAAACGCCTTCCGGCTCTGTATTTCGACTGTACGCGTGAGCGCTGAAATTAACGACAAGGGCGAATTTGAACTCAGGGTTGAAGATGACGGCCCGGGCGTCGCGGAAAGCCTGCGACAAAAAATCCTTGAGCGGGGTGTGCGCGCCGATACCCATAGCCCTGGTCAGGGTATCGGCCTTGCTGTATGCCACGAGATAGTACAAAGCTACAACGGCACCCTGACCATTGAAGAGTCCAACCTCGAAGGCGCCATGTTCAGGATCCGCATCCCACTTTAAACCGTGGTTTTGAATCCTGAGCCTGTTATCCCACGGCGTAGAGCTGCTCGGCGCGGTTGAACATGACCCACGAGGTGGCGATATATTTATCGCCACTGACGGGGACATTGCCTCTGTGGGTGTGCGTAAATCCGGCCGGCGCTATCACCATGGTGCCTTTCTGTGGCTTGAGCTTGCGCCCCTGATAGAAAAACTCTGTCTCGCCGCCCTCTTCCACATCATTGAGGTAAAACATGTAAAGCACCACCCTGTGCAGCGCTTCGTTATGTCCAGCCTGGGGGAATTGCTCCGAGTGCCAATGGGGATAGCCCCCTTTCCCTTTGGGGTATTTTTGCACATTGATGGTGCCGCTGCGGTACAGGTATTTCACCAGTGCATCCGCCCTTGGGTGTCCAAGCTCGGCGTAATTGTCAGGATTTAGCGTAACAGGCTGGCCCTGATTGTCTGCGACTTTGACCGCCACCGCCCCCATCAATGCCATGGAATACTTATCAAAATAATCGACCGAGCCCTTCAGGGCATGACTCAGCAGTTCATTGCGAAGGGGAATAAGGTCAGCAAAGGAGTCCAGGGTCAGATCCCGGCTCAGCTTTTTCTCAATATCCACACCATTGCCCGTACGACCATCCACCACGCCGGAATGTTGCTCCAAGGTGGAGATTAAACGGTCACACAGTTCGCCGGGTATCGCATTGGGGTAGACTTCAATAAAATCCATGTCACACTCAGAGTAATTTCTTGTGGTTTGCTATGCTGACATGCCAGTTAAGTAATTGTAAAGTATTACCATTGGGCTAGACTAACCCCACCCGGACTCTCACAGACCCACTATGAGTAAAAGTTGTAAGGTTCACGTCAACCAACTTCAGGTTGGAAATTTTGTTCGCCTGCCTGTTGCGTGGAAGGATCACCCTTTTTTATTCAACAGTTTCCGTGTCAAACAAGAAGCACAAATTCAATTGATCCGCAGCCTGGGCATAGAGCATGTCTTTGTCGATTTGGACCGTAGCGACGTGATGCCGCTGCAGGAGCAATCTGTCTCCGTCAGTGCGCCGTCAAAGGATCTTGCCCCGCTGATTGACGAGCTGGACAAGAAAAAACAGGAACAGATTGAACAGCTGAAGAAGATGCGCCGGGAGCTTGGCAAAACCGAACAGGAATTTGATCGCTCCCTGGCTAAAATGCGCAACCTCATCAATAAGCTCAGAAGCCGTCCGCTGAATGCCATCCAGGAAGCCGAAGAACTCATCCAGGACATCACCCGCCAGCTGCTCGCCAATGAGAACCTGGTGTTACATTTGATGGGCGATGCGAAAAAAGATGATGGCTTTTACTATCACTCTCTTAACGTGGCTGTACTTTGCATGTTGCTGGCCAAGGAGCTTGGCTGGGACAGAGCGGATATCGAGGCCATAGGGATGGGGGCGCTGTTTCATGATGTGGGAAAACTTAAGGTGCCCGCACAAATTCTAAAAAAACAGGCCGATTTAACCACCCCGGAAATCAACTTTATCAAACAGCATCCAAACTTTGGGGTGGAGTTTGTCAAATTAACCGACACCTTTCCCGAGGCGGCTCTTCCCGTTATTACCAATCATCACGAGTTTCTCGATGGCAGTGGCTACCCCAAAGGCCTTAAGGCCAAGGAACTCTGCCCTCTGTCGCAGTTAGTCGCGGTGGTAAATGAATACGATACCCTGTGCCATCCTGACAATATCAGCAAGGCAAAGACCCCCTATTCAGCGCTGGGTTATTTATTTAAGAACTACAAGGGCAAGCTCAACAATGATTTTGTTGGTCAGCTTATTCGTATGCTTGGGATCTACCCGCCAGGCTCTGTGGTGGAGCTGACAAGCGGCCAGTTTGGTATGGTGATGGCGGTAAACATCAGCAAGCTGCTGTTCCCGCGCATCATGGTTTACGATGCCCTGGTGCCCAAAGATCAAGCCCCCATCATCGATCTGGAAGCAGAAGGACTCAGCATAGTGCGCTGCCTGCCACCGGCGGCCCTGCCCGAAAAAATCTTTAACTATTTGAATCCAAGGGAGCGCGTGACGTACTTCTTTGGTCATGAGAGTAAACGCTGATTGGCTTATAACCTGCGAGAGCCAAGGCTTTCGCATTTATACGCAAGTTGTCTTGCCCCTGCCCGCCCCTTTGTCTAGTGTGAAAGTGTATTCCTTTGCCGCAAACGCGAAAGGGGGGCACCATGACACCCTTACCCGATTTCGATACCTTGAGATGGATGGCGGACAACGAGCCGCAGGCCCTCGACGAGTTACGGGATAAACTCAACCGGGAAGTCATAGACGGCTCTGAAACCAATAAAGCACAGCTTGAATGCCTTATCTACGACCTCGACCGTCAACTCTCCCGCTGCACCAACCCTTATCACAGATGTGTTATTGCCACG
This sequence comes from Shewanella sp. FJAT-52076, assembly GCF_019457455.1. Classification (NCBI taxonomy): domain Bacteria; kingdom Pseudomonadati; phylum Pseudomonadota; class Gammaproteobacteria; order Alteromonadales; family Shewanellaceae; genus Shewanella; species Shewanella sp. FJAT-52076. The sequence goes on along the minus strand of NZ_CP080415.1, from coordinate 1,830,383 downwards.
GGCTTGATGCGAAATAAACTTCACACTCTGCAATGCGTCATCAATGAACCCGACTTTCTCGAACGGTCCTGCGCCGAGATTATTCCCCTGTTCAAGGCCTGAGGCTCACAGCCAACGTTTGCGCTTAAAGAAGAAATAGGTGCCGGCGGCACTCGCCAGCATCATGGCGATGGCCATGGGATAGCCATACTGCCATTCGAGTTCGGGCATGGTGGTAAAGTTCATACCGTAGCTGGATGCAATTAGCGTGGGAGGCAGAAACACCACAGCGGCAACCGAGAAGATTTTGATGATTTTGTTCTGCTGCAAACTGGTAAAGCCCATGGCCGCATCCAGCAGAAAGTTGAGTTTATCGAAGATAAATTGGCTGTGGGGCATCAAAGACTCGATATCTGAGAGCATCTCCCGCAAGTCTTTCATATCGTCATCTGAGAGTTGTCCCCGGTAATAACGCTGCATATACCTCAGCGAACGCTGGGTATCGAGCAAACTCAAGCGGATTTTACCGTTGGCGTCTTCCTGAATCGTGATGAGCTTAAAGACATCATCCAGCTCCTGGCTCTCAAATACTTCTTCACCTACGTTTTCGAGCACGGTGTAAACGTCTTCAATCAAGTCAGAGAGGTAATCCACCTTGAGATTGAAAAGCTCGATAAACAATTCCTGAGGTGTAGCTACTTCAAGGCGCCCAAGGCGAAGATAGTTTCGCAGGAGCCGAATAAGACCAACATCTTCTTCACGGATGGTCAGCAGGAATTTGGTGCGTAAGTTGAAGGACACGTTCACCGCGCGAACGTCTTGCCCAACTCGCTGCGGGAACAGGGAGTTGATGTGCAAACCGTCGCTGTTTTGATAGAAACGAGCCGACGCCTCGATTTCGTTAATGTCTTCTTCGTCAGGTAATTCTTCTACCGAAAACCGGGCGAGCCACTCGCGCTCTTCATCTTCCGGCTTATAAAGGTCAAGCCACAGCGTCGATGGGGGAAGGCTGTCCTCAATGCCAAGTTCAAGAACAGTCAATTGACGATTTTCATAAACATAAGCAGTGATCATCGAGCCTTCCTTACCCGTTCACACGGGGAGTAACGTTAAACCGCGGCTAGTTTACCTGATAACCTTCGAATGAAAAGCATTATGGTCTGCTTTAAGGCATTGATTCAGTTCTGGTCGGAGCTGGAGATCATTATTCGCTCTTGAGAAGATAGCCTGATTTTAAGGCCATCCAGGGTTTCAAGTTCCGACTGGCCCAGGTTGCGCTTGCGAACCTTGAAGATACGTTCTTCACCCCGCTCAGGCGAAATGATAGTTACAGACAACACGCGATTGCCATCATACCAGCGCCAACCTAGCCACACAGAGCTCAGAAGGACCGTGGTAAACAGAATGCCAAGGGCGAGATAACGGACCAACAAACTATTGGCACTGACCGAGGGCATGACAGGCTTACGCTTATGAAACTTCATGTAAGCCGCAACAATGACGGCCAGAGTCAGCAGTATTTTCAGCAACATGGCAAATTCCTCACGGCAATGGCCATAGTCTACCCCAAGCATTCGGTTAGTTCTGTTAAGAAAGTCTGATATAGCCAGTTTGCGGTTGCCAAACAGCCCCCGGAGCAGTTCATTCCAAGCTTAAAGAAAACCTCACGAGGTCCGAAACACTACTTTTTAAACTGGATAACACCTGATGGGATAGTCCATTGCTGAAATTAGGCGCAAACGCTGCGCTGGTGCTGGTGCTGGAAATATTCAGCACAGAGAACAAATCTGCTCTGGCTTTATTAAATACTGGTAGATGGGAATAATTCATTTCAGGAAGTAAACACCTCTGGGTTCCATAGCCTCTCGATTAACGCCCCTCTATCAATACTGTCTGTCCGGGTGAAAAATATCGATAAATCCATCGGTTCACCAAAGATCAAAATAAAACCACCTGCTATGCGAGGTGGTTTTATTGAAGGTGGCATTACGCAAACTGATTAGGGTGTAACGAAATCAAACCTTAAATGACAGCCTTCACAGTAGTTTTCCGACTTTTTGTGAACATGGTGACACTTCGCACAGTCAGTTTCTGTACTGAAGTGGCGGTTATCATGGGGATTTGTTGGCTTAAAGTCTTTTGTTTTAGTGGCTAATTTCGTCGTGTTATGGCACTGGACGCATTTCAACATAGGCACAGCATCACGACTTTCGCCTTGGTGGCAACTGGCACATTTCATGCCTTTGGCCATATGAGTCTGGTCCAGTAACTGGTCTGCGGCGAAGGTACTGCCTGCAAACAGGCTTAACGCCAGCGAAAGAATAATAGTTAAGTTCTTCATGGGGTGATTCCCTTATTAATCCTGAAAGATACCTGATAATCAGGCTCCACTATTGATGACCTTAAGGCTTAGAGCTTGGCGACATACTTGCCGGTTAAGTAACCGAAGGTATAACAGCGCCCCAGAGACAGACCGAATACCGTTAATGGATAGTCCACACCACCATAGAATCCGCCTCCCATATTGCCGACGATGAATAAACCGCCGATTGGTTTACCATCTGCATCGAGGGCTTGATGGTTTTCGTTGACGAGTACACCCGAGGTAATGGCTGATAGACGCATGCGGCGGCGAATACCATAAAATGGTGCCTTTAACACAGGTGCCATTTTGCTTGGGGCTTTACCAAAGTCTTCGTCACGTCCCGTTTTGCACAGTTCGTTGTAACGGTTAACGTTTTTCACGAATGTCTTGGGATCACATCCGAGTTTCACTGCTAATCCTTCCAGGGTTTCTGCAACGAAGGTATTGATTTGTGAAGGGAATACACCTTTTTTCTCTGACGGATCTTCAGGCATGTAATTTTTCAATTCTTCCGGTGTATAGGCCTTGCCTGGCCAGTTTTTAGCTTGTTCCATATAGTCAGAATCGAAAACCTGAGAGTAACAGCCTTGATCAGCTTCGCTGCGCAGGTAGTTATTCATCAGGGACATTTCTACCGCTTCATTGACGAAACGTTCCCCTTTGCGATTTACCACCAGGAAGGGCATATCGCACATAGCCGCAGGCCCAGCATCAAAATCGTGAAGCATCTTGGTATGGCCAGCAGGTTCAATTACACCGCCCGCCCAGTACGCCATCACGAAGCCATCGCCGGTGCGGTCCATTTGCTTACGTTCGAAGTTCTTCAGATCTGGAATGAAGAAGTCGCACATGGCTTTGTTATTTTGGTAGTCACCAGCAGCCAAAATAACGCCCTTTTTAGCCATAAACTTATGGTATTTACCATCACGGTTTTGGGCGATAACACCAATCACTTTGCCTGTGGCATCTTGGATCAATTGGTTCGCAGGGGTGTTAAAGAAGAATTTAACGCCTGCTTTTTCTGCAGTTTTTGCCAGGGCGCGCATACCGTCACCCGCGGTGTAGGGTTTTGGGCCAAAGTAGGAAGTAACAAATTCCAGTGGGTACTCGGTAATCCCTTTGATGCCATGTTGCGGTTTAGTGCCTTGATCAACAACAGTTGCACCGCCCTTTTTAGCACGGTCGATAACCCATGAAATGGCTTCGCCGGAATTGTAAGCCCAACTTCTCAGTAACGCGGGATTACTGCGGTGGGCGTTGTCAGCCATTAAGCGGTTGATCAGCGCTTCGATGCCTGCTTTATCGCTTTTTTTGAGGTCCAAACCCGACCCCGTATTACCTTGGGCAACAACGATGGCCTGCTTCTGCAGAACGGCAACCTTTGCACCGTTCTCTGCTGCCGACAATGCGGCAGGAACGCCCGACGCACCGGCCCCCACCACAACCACATCGAAGGTTTGGGTCGAAGCTATTTCACTGTCCGGGATGGCTCTTGGTTTTGGCATAAATTCCAGGGTCGCATGGCCAATCTGTGCATACTCTTGGGTTTGTGCAGCAGAAGATGCGCTGACAGAACCTGTCAATCCCGCAAAGGCCAAGCCCCCGGTACCAATAGCAGCACGTGTCAGGAAGCTTCGGCGTGAAAGACCATTTTGGAGAACATTTGCGGTGTATTGGTCAATTTCTTTCGATTCTTTACTCATTTTCATTACTCCGTCGGCTATGTCGTAAGCGGATGTAGCACACCGAACAACGACATAAAATTTGGCCAAGGGTCTGTCTGGCAAACGGCTCGCGAGCCAAATGACTCAGGCCTAAAAAAACGGGTGTATTCAAAGGACGTCAATACACCCCGGTAGGCGCAAGGGAGCGCGCGGTTTAATGGCCTAAAGCGAACTTGTAGGTCAGGTAGAGGCGGAGATCGTTAAGATCTTCCTTCTGTTCAAAATCCACCAGTGCATAACGAGCCCTCACGCCTAAGCCCTCGAAGGCTCCGCCAAACTTGTAGGTCACTGAGAAGTCGGTTTCGGTAAAGTCATGCAGGCTTTCGGGAGAGTCATAGTCGCCGTAGGAAACATAAGCGCTGAGGCCTTTAGCACCAACCTGACCGAAGTCGTACTCCAGTTTCAAGGCGTTCACTGCTTCATTGGCGAGAGCAGATTGGTATACCTGTTGAATGACGACCTTGTCGTCACCCCATGGTGTCAGAACGGTGTCATCGCCGGTTTTGGCGTACATGTAAGTGATATTGGTGCCGGCAAACTTGGCGCCTAAGTGGAAACCATATTGATAGGTATCCAGTTCACCGGCAGATTTGTTGCCCGTTGCCTGTTGGTTGAGATAAGAAGGGGTGAAATACAGGTTGGCACCACCCAACTCGGTTGAAAGATTAGCCTTGGCATAGGTCTGCTGGAACACATCTTCCATATAGTATTGCCAGAGGTTGATTTGGGTTTTCACGGATTCAAATGGCAGCTGATATTTAGCACCAATGGCGTACATAGGATTGTCTTCTACATCCACCACATTGCCTGTATTCCGTTTAACTTCCGCTTTAACAGCCTCACTCACACTAATAAAGCGTTCATCGGTCCACCCCATTGAATCTGTGATGTAAAGTGCCGATAGCGTGAGATTGTCGATGCTATGATTTTCGGTGGTAAAGCCACGGAAGGTACGGGGTATGGCGCGAATATCATGGGGGTTCATCATAGGTGTGCGTAGCTCTTGGGCACCCAATCGAAATTGGGTATTCCACCAATCACCCTGAACATAATATTCCTGCATACGGTTAACGCTTTGGTGATCACCGTTGGCATCTCTACCGACTAAGTTGTAAACCGCATCAGACTCGTTTACCCAAATCGGGTTGGCAGACGCAAAGCTGGTACCAATACTCAAACCATTCACTTTGGCAGTGTGGTAATAAAACAGCCCGCCTAATGAAGTAGTATGCGCTGTGGTGGTATCCCCATCGAAATCTTTGGTGAAGTCTAATAGACGTAACTCACCTTTCACTGTGCCTTCACTGAACATCTTGTCGATGCTGGTATCGGCCATTGCAGGCGCAGCCAGTGCTGATAAAACAACCAAAGATAAATATGACATTTTCATCATCATCTCTTCCTATTATTCGTAGCCTGAAGCCATTTTCAGGCTTGCTGAACGTGGACGCTCACTCCGACGTCAAATGTATGACGTATGAAATATGACAACAATGGCGTCGTTTGAGATATGAGAATTGAGTTATGAAATTCGCTGAGATGTAACTTAGATCAACAAAAGCGGTTGTTTTTTAAGCTCTAATGTAGCGATTGATTGATGCCTGCGGTCTGCTGGTATTAATCCACAGCATTTTTATGGGATAAATTTAATAAATTCATATTTTTATGTGAATTTTGTGAAGAGTGACTCTGTGACAATGGCGTGGATTAGTCTAAGTTAATTTATATCTGGCTGATACCGACTGACATTCAGACATCAGCTTGATCCATGTTAAGATTTCGACCTAGTTATGATGTGAGATGACAATTTGAACTCGTTTAAACCAGTTAGGCAACTCAGGGCATCCACCGAGGTTGGACAGCAATTAAAAGAGGCCATTTTTGATGGCAGGTACAAAGCTGGAGATAAACTTCCTTCTGAGCGCGAGTTAATCGATCTTTTTATGGTTAGCCGTACAGTCGTCAGAGAAGCGGTAAAAATCTTAGAAGCGAGTGGATTAGTCGAAATCCGTCAAGGGGCCATGGGTGGCGCTTTTGTTAAACACCTGACCTTTGAGCGGTTAAGTGATGCATGCCAGGATTTATTACTGATGGGCAAAATGTCATTGCCTGAAATTGTACAAGCCCGGATCCTGTTTGAGCCGCAAATTGCCAGATTAGCAGCAATGAATTGCACCCAAGAGCTAGCCGAAAAGTTGTTAGCAGCGAATCAGCACGAAAATGACACCTTGCGATACCCTGAGACAGTATATCTACGTTCTCGAGTGCATTATTTGTTAGCGGAAATGTGTGGTAACCGCTTTTTGGAAGCGATGACTAAATCGCTTTTACTCCTACTGAATAAAGATGCCCTCAGATTTCAACCTCCAACCGATGAGATCCACCCACCAGGTATGCATAACGCCATTATTGAGGCTGTTATTGCCAAAGATGGGGATAGAGCGGAGGCTGAAATGTTGGCTCATCTGAAAGATTTTAACCAACGGGTAACTGAAGTTGAGCGTAAGTACAAACGGAACTTGCTCTAGTGATAGGCCCTTGGAGCAGCAGGTGCGTAAATGTAAAGAGTTAGGCTCGCTTGTCATGCAGGCTCTGAGCACTCGCAGAATGTGGGAGTGGCAGTTCAGATAAGACTCGGTATCTGCTGAAACCATCCCGTAAGCAAAAAGGCCACCCTATTGGGTGGCCTTTTTGATTTTGTTTGATTTCACCTTTTAAAGTGGAAACCAGAATTAGGCGCTTGGCAATGACCTACCCTCATATGGGGGCGGAAGGTGTTCGATTATCAAGCGTAGTTTGATGAGCATCTGGCTGCGAGCTGAGGATGGCGGAAGTGTCGATATAGAAGGAGCATTTATCGACTGATATCGGGCCTAGGCATGCAACACCGACATTAAATCGAAAAGTCACCTGAGATGAGCAATGCCAGACTTGGATCAGCAAGGAATAGAAATCTAGTCTCCAAACGCAAAAAGGCCACTCTATTGGGTGGCCTCTTCGACTTATTAGGCGCTTGGCAATGACCTACTCTCACATGGGGAGACCCCACACTACCATCGGCGCTGCTCCGTTTCACTACTGAGTTCGGAATGGGATCAGGTGGGACCAGAGCGCTATTGTCACCAAGCAAATTCGTTATGCCCCCGCTTCTCAGCAAGAACATGCAATTTAGAAAGCTGTTTGAGTTATCACTTCAATCAAGCCTGGTTTCTTCAAGACTATCTACACCATCTGAAACCCATCTGGGTTGTATGGTTAAGCCGCACGAGTCATTAGTACAGGTTAGCTCAACGCCTCACAACGCTTACACACCCTGCCTATCAACGTCCTGGTCTCGGACGGCTCTTCAGTGGACTCAAGGTCCAAGGGAAGACTCATCTTGGGGCTCGCTTCCCGCTTAGATGCTTTCAGCGGTTATCGATTCCGAACGTAGCTACCGGGCAATGCCATTGGCATGACAACCCGAACACCAGCGGTTCGTTCACTCCGGTCCTCTCGTACTAGGAGCAACCCCCCTCAATCTTCCAACGCCCACGGCAGATAGGGACCGAACTGTCTCACGACGTTCTGAACCCAGCTCGCGTACCACTTTAAATGGCGAACAGCCATACCCTTGGGACCGACTTCAGCCCCAGGATGTGATGAGCCGACATCGAGGTGCCAAACACCGCCGTCGATATGAACTCTTGGGCGGTATCAGCCTGTTATCCCCGGAGTACCTTTTATCCGTTGAGCGATGGCCCTTCCATGCAGAACCACCGGATCACTATGACCTACTTTCGTACCTGCTCGACGTGTCTGTCTCGCAGTTAAGCTGGCTTGTGCCATTACACTAACCACACGATGTCCGACCGTGTTTAGCCAACCTTCGTGCTCCTCCGTTACTCTTTGGGAGGAGACCGCCCCAGTCAAACTACCCACCAGGCACTGTCCCTAGTCCAGATTCATGGACCGAGGTTAGAACACCAACACTACAAGGGTGGTATTTCAAGGTTGACTCCACGAGAACTGGCGTTCCCGCTTCAAAGTCTCCCACCTATCCTACACATGTAGGGTCAATGTTCAGTGCCAAGCTATAGTAAAGGTTCACGGGGTCTTTCCGTCTAGCCGCGGGTATACGGCATCTTCACCGCAATTTCAACTTCACTGAGTCTCGGCTGGAGACAGCGTGGCCATCATTACGCCATTCGTGCAGGTCGGAACTTACCCGACAAGGAATTTCGCTACCTTAGGACCGTTATAGTTACGGCCGCCGTTTACCGGGGCTTCGATCATGAGCTTCTCTTGCGATAACCCAATCAATTAACCTTCCGGCACCGGGCAGGCGTCACACCGTATACTTCCTCTTGCGAGTTTGCACAGTGCTGTGTTTTTGATAAACAGTTGCAGCCACCTGGTATCTGCGACTGCCGTCAGCTCGGGGAGCAAGTCCCGTCACCAACAGCAGCGTACCTTCTCCCGAAGTTACGGTACCATTTTGCCTAGTTCCTTCAGCCGAGTTCTCTCAAGCGCCTTGGTATTCTCTACCCGACCACCTGTGTCGGTTTGGGGTACGATTCCTGCTAACCTGAAGCTTAGAAGATTTTCCTGGAAGCATGGCATCAACCACTTCGTCACCGTAGTGACTCGTCATCAGCTCTCGGTATATATGTGCCCGGATTTGCCTAAGCACACTACCTACCACCTTAAACACGGACAACCAACGCCGTGCTGGCCTAGCCTTCTCCGTCTCTCCATCGCAGTTAGCAGAAGTACGGGAATATTAACCCGTTTCCCATCGACTACGCCTTTCGGCCTCGCCTTAGGGGTCGACTCACCCTGCCCCGATTAACGTTGGACAGGAACCCTTGGTCTTTCGGCGAGGGGGTTTTTCACCCCCTTTATCGTTACTCATGTCAGCATTCGCACTTCTGATACCTCCAGTGTGGGTTACCCCTTCACCTTCAACGGCTTACAGAACGCTCCTCTACCGCGTACACGTTATCGTGTACACCCGTAGCTTCGGTGAATTGCTTAGCCCCGTTACATCTTCCGCGCAGGCCGACTCGACTAGTGAGCTATTACGCTTTCTTTAAATGATGGCTGCTTCTAAGCCAACATCCTAGCTGTCTAAGCCTTCCCACATCGTTTCCCACTTAGCAATTACTTTGGGACCTTAGCTGACGGTCTGGGTTGTTTCCCTTTTGACGACGGACGTTAGCACCCGCCGTCTGTCTCCCGGATAGCACTCTTTGGTATTCGGAGTTTGCAAAGGGTTGGTAAGTCGGGATGACCCCCTAGCCTTAACAGTGCTCTACCCCCAAAGGTGTTCGTCCGAGGCGCTACCTAAATAGCTTTCGAGGAGAACCAGATATCTCCCGGTTTGATTGGCCTTTCACCCCCAGCCACAAGTCATCCGCTAATTTTTCAACATTAGTCGGTTCGGTCCTCCAGTTGATGTTACTCAACCTTCAACCTGCCCATGGCTAGATCACCGGGTTTCGGGTCTACGCCTTGCAACTAAACGCGCAGTTAACACTCGGTTTCCCTACGGCTCCGCTATTCGCTTAACCTCGCTACAAAACGTAAGTCGCTGACCCATTATACAAAAGGTACGCAGTCACGGTCTCAAGAACCGCTCCCACTGCTTGTACGTATACGGTTTCAGGTTCTATTTCACTCCCCTCACAGGGGTTCTTTTCGCCTTTCCCTCACGGTACTGGTTCACTATCGGTCAGTCAGGAGTATTTAGCCTTGGAGGATGGTCCCCCCATATTCAGACAACATATCACGTGTGCCGCCTTACTCGATTTCATCTTTGGTTAGTTGTCGTGTACGGGACTATCACCCTGTACCGTTGGACTTTCCAGACCATTCCACTAACACCCCGAAGACTTAAGGGCTAATCCCCGTTCGCTCGCCGCTACTGAGGGAATCTCGGTTGATTTCTTTTCCTGAGGGTACTTAGATGTTTCAGTTCCCCTCGTTCGCCTCACTAAGCTATGTATTCACTTAGTGATGACACCTTATGGTGCCGGGTTTCCCCATTCGGACATCGCTGGCTATAACGGTTGTTACTACCTCACCAACGCTTTTCGCAAGTTACTACGTCCTTCATCGCCTCTGACTGCCAAGGCATCCACCGTATACGCTTAGTCGCTTAACCATACAACCCGGATGAGTTTCCTCACCGTGCTGTATTGCAACCAGCTGGTTTTCGATAGTTCATTTACATGAACTCGCCTTGAAGAATTTCCAAAACACTTGATTGAAGTGTTTGAGAACTCAATTTTTGTATTAACTAAATCCGAAGATTCAGTTTCTACTATCAGCTTTCCAAATTGTTAAAGAGCGGGCTTAAAAAAGCCAAAGATAAATTCATCACTTATCTTTGGCGTCTCTATCCTTGGGACTTACGTCCTGAGACTCACATATTTACAGTGGTGGAGCTATGCGGGATCGAACCGCAGACCTCCTGCGTGCAAAGCAGGCGCTCTCCCAGCTGAGCTATAGCCCCGTTTCTGCAATATGCAGTCTGACACAAATGCGTTGATTAAAAATCTCATTCAGGCGAGGCGGAAGCGGAGGACGTTTACTGGTGTAAACGACGATGTTTCCAACGACGCATCAATGAGATTTGGTGGGTCTGAGTAGACTCGAACTACCGACCTTACGCTTATCAGGCGTACGCTCTAACCACCTGAGCTACAGACCCATCGCATTTGTCTCTATCGTCTATCAAGTAATCTGTGTGAACACTCAGCAGGATAATGTGTCGCTTAGGTAAGGAGGTGATCCAGCCCCAGGTTCCCCTAGGGCTACCTTGTTACGACTTCACCCCAGTCATGAACCACACCGTGGTAAACGCCCTCCCGAAGGTTAAGCTATCTACTTCTGGTGCAGCCCACTCCCATGGTGTGACGGGCGGTGTGTACAAGGCCCGGGAACGTATTCACCGTGGCATTCTGATCCACGATTACTAGCGATTCCGACTTCATGGAGTCGAGTTGCAGACTCCAATCCGGACTACGACCGGCTTTTTGGGATTAGCTTCACCTCGCGGCTTCGCAACCCTCTGTACCGACCATTGTAGCACGTGTGTAGCCCTACTCGTAAGGGCCATGATGACTTGACGTCGTCCCCACCTTCCTCCGGTTTATCACCGGCAGTCTCCCTAAAGTTCCCGGCATTACCCGCTGGCAAGTAAGGATAAGGGTTGCGCTCGTTGCGGGACTTAACCCAACATTTCACAACACGAGCTGACGACAGCCATGCAGCACCTGTCTCAGAGTTCCCGAAGGCACCAATCCATCTCTGGAAAGTTCTCTGGATGTCAAGAGTAGGTAAGGTTCTTCGCGTTGCATCGAATTAAACCACATGCTCCACCGCTTGTGCGGGCCCCCGTCAATTCATTTGAGTTTTAACCTTGCGGCCGTACTCCCCAGGCGGTCTACTTAATGCGTTAGCTTGAGAGCCCAGTGTTCAAGACACCAAACTCCGAGTAGACATCGTTTACGGCGTGGACTACCAGGGTATCTAATCCTGTTTGCTCCCCACGCTTTCGTGCCTGAGCGTCAGTCTTTGTCCAGGGGGCCGCCTTCGCCACCGGTATTCCTCCAGATCTCTACGCATTTCACCGCTACACCTGGAATTCTACCCCCCTCTACAAGACTCTAGTCTGCCAGTTCGAAATGCAGTTCCCAGGTTGAGCCCGGGGCTTTCACATCTCGCTTAACAGACCGCCTGCGCACGCTTTACGCCCAGTAATTCCGATTAACGCTTGCACCCTCCGTATTACCGCGGCTGCTGGCACGGAGTTAGCCGGTGCTTCTTCTGTGGGTAACGTCACAGCTGATGGGTATTAACCATCAACCTTTCCTCCCCACTGAAAGTGCTTTACAACCCGAAGGCCTTCTTCACACACGCGGCATGGCTGGATCAGGGTTTCCCCCATTGTCCAATATTCCCCACTGCTGCCTCCCGTAGGAGTCTGGGCCGTGTCTCAGTCCCAGTGTGGCTGTCCATCCTCTCAGAACAGCTAGGGATCGTCGCCTAGGTGAGCCATTACCTCACCTACTAGCTAATCCCGCCTGGGTTCATCCAATCGCGGAAGGTCCGAAGAGCCCCTCCTTTCCCCCGTAGGGCGTATGCGGTATTAGCAGTCGTTTCCAACTGTTATCCCCCTCGATTGGGCAGATCCCCAGGTATTACTCACCCGTCCGCCGCTCGCCGGCAAAGATAGCAAGCTATCTTCCCGCTGCCGCTCGACTTGCATGTGTTAGGCCTGCCGCCAGCGTTCAATCTGAGCCATGATCAAACTCTTCAATTAAAGTTTTGGTCTCAATGAATTTCTGCTGTCATGCTTTTGCATGAAAACTCGTTCATTGATAAAATCGTTTTGTCGACTTCATCAACCTGCGAGTATCCACACAGATTACTTGATAAATTTTTAAAGAGCGGGACCGTGTTCGGCATTTGCCGTCGGTCGATGGGGGCGCATTATAGGGGCTTGGTCAGCGAGCGCAAGCCCTTTTATTGAATCAATGTATCGAGTGGATATATTTTAGCCATCCGTGTATTTCTTGCCACTTTAATGCTCAACTTCATAATGCTCAACTTCACGCAAACTTCGAAAACCATAGGCTCCAAATAGAATGGAGCTCTATTGATGAGGAAGCGTCGCTTCAGTGCCTCTCTCGGTTAAGGCGCTATCGGTTAAGGCTATATCGGTTGAGGCTAACGAATCAGGTTATTGGGCAAGGCAAATCGCCAGAGACTTTTAGCTGAGCGACTTAAGATAAACCGGTACGTCGGCAATACTGTCCAATACTACGGTTGCCAAGGTCTCGCCTTTGCTGTCGACCCGCTTACCGCTTCTCACCAGGATTTTCGTTTGAATCCCTGCGGCCTCGGCGGCACGCATATCGTCAGCCTTATCGCCTACCATGACCGAATTGGCCAGATCCAATTTCAGGAATTTGGCTGCGGACTCCAGCATGCCGGGCTTGGGTTTGCGGCAGTCACAATCCTGCTTGTATTCACCGATACCTTTTTCCGGGTGATGTGGGCAGTAATAGATGCCGTCGAGATCCACGCCCTTATCGGCAAAATTCCAGTCCATCCATTCGGTCAGGCTGTGGAAGTCGTCTTCTGTATACATGCCACGGGCAATGCCTGACTGATTGGTCACCACCACCAATTTAAACCCCATGTTTTTCAATGCGAGACAGGCTTCGAATACCCCTTCAATGTACTCAAAGTCATCCACGGTATGAACATAACCATGGTCTTTATTGATGACGCCATCCCTATCCAGAAACACTGCTCGTTTCACTTCTTTCACTCCGGTTTTGCAAGTGGCGCTATTATTTCATTCCTGTTTTGGAATTGCACCGCGAACTTGGCAACTGCACGCAAGTTTTTCACTTGTTTTGGATATTGCATACAAATATCCTGTTATCCATGTTTTCCCACTTCCCCCTAAGATCTGAAGAATATGGCCGACCCAACAGATAGCGGGCTTTATGCCGCCCGTCGCAGTGCACTTCTGGACCGCGTACCACCTGCAAGCCTGATAGTGCTGGCCGGATACCAGCAAAAAGTACGCAGTAAAAACATTAAGTACCATTTCCGTCAGGATAACGACTTTTTGTATTTAACCGGCTTTGCGGAACCTGACGCCCTGGCCCTCCTTTACCGGGAAGGCAATCGTGATTGCCTTACGCTTTTTTGTCGCCCCCGTGACCAGGCTGCCGAAGTCAGTTTTGGCCAGCGTGCAGGCCCAGAAGGCGCCGTTGTCGAATATGGTGCCGACCACGCTTTTGTTATCGACGAGTTTGAGACAAGGTTACTTGAGGCGCTCAAAGGCAAGACCCAGGTTTATGTCGGCGATGAGCTAAACCGCCTGCCGACCCTTTGGCAGCTCATTAATCGTGAAAGATTTCACACTCCGTTTGACGTACCCAAGGCCTATCGGCAACTGTCAGCCTTGGGCGCTGTGCTGCATCCCATGCGGGTGATTAAGTCTGATCCGGAAATCGCACTTATCCGTCATGCGGTCAATGCCTCAATCGAAGGGCACAAGGCACTGATGCGAACCGTTGCCCCGGGTATCAATGAAGGGCTGCTCGCTGCCACCTTTATGCTGGAGATTGCCAAACATGGCTGTGTGGATGTGGGCTACCCCAACATAGTGGCCTCCGGTAACAACGCCTGCTGCCTGCATTACGAAGAAAATTGCTGTGAGGTTAAGGTGGGCGAACTGGTGCTGGTTGATGCCGGTGCCGAGTATGGCCACTACAGTGCTGACATTACCCGCACGTTCCCGGCAACTGGCCGCTTCAGCCCTGCACAGCGGCAGATCCACAACCTGGTATTGGCGGCGCTCGATGCCGCCATTGCCAGAGTGCGCCCCGGCACCCGCTGGAATCAGCTGTACGAGACCTGCATGGAGGTGATGGCCAAAGGGCTGATTGAGCTTGGCTTACTTGAAGGCCCCTTTGATGAGGTGATGAAAAGCGAAAGCTACAAACGCTTCACGGTGCATAAAACCGGCCACTGGCTGGGGATGGACGTACACGATGTAGGGCCCTATCAGGATGATCGCGGTGATTGGCGCGTATTTGAACCCGGCATGGTGTTTACCATAGAGCCCGGCATCTATATTCCAGCCGACGCCATGGACGTACCAAGCCAATATCGGGGCATGGGCGTTCGCATCGAGGACGATATTCTGGTTACCCATCAGGGCTGCGAGAATCTCTCCGCCGCCTGCCCCCGCAGCAGCGACGAAATAGAAGCCTTTATGGCCGCAGGCAGATAGCGGTGCCGGAGAGGGAATGGTGAAAAAGGCGGACCGTTGGCCGCCTTTTTATGCCTTTGAACAGCTCAGTCTGCAGGCTCAGTCAAACCGCTTTACACTGTAGGGGCTGATATCGATGGCCGGCGTCTCACCACTTATCAATTGTCCCATCAGTTCGGCGGTGCTTGCGGCCCAGGTCAGTCCCAGATGCTGATGTCCGAAAGCAAAATAGACACCTGGACTTTGGCTTTCGCCCAAAACAGGCAGACTGTCCGGAAGTGATGGCCGGAATCCCATCCAGCGCTCGCCATCAGAGACCTTAGCCCCATCAAACACTCTGGGCAAGAGCACCCTGGCGTGGGACAACAGGCAGTTGGCCCGGGCATTGGACATGGGGGCATCAAGCCCACCAAACTCAACTGTACCGGCAAGGCGGGTACCGCCTTCCATAGGCGTTATGATGAATTTGCGCTCATAGGATGCGACAGGCCTTTTAAGGCCACTCTGTTGGGGCATCATCAGGTGATAACCCCGCTCTGTTTCCAGCGGCACCCTGTGACCGAGCTTCAAGGCCAATGGCCGTGACCAGGCGCCAGCGCATAGAAGTAACTTATCGGCTTTTGTGACCTTTCCACCCACAGTCGTTACTGACGGCGTGTTTCCCCCCTGTAAAGAACTCACCGAGTTAATTTCAATCCGTCCACCCAAGGCCTTCAGGGTATCAGCCAAGGCTTCGCAAATAGCTCGGGGATTGGACGTATGCCCAACCTGAGTAAACCACAGAGCCCCGGTTATCGCATCCGATAAGCTGGGCTCGAGTGCCCTTGCTTCATCGCCGCTCAGCAAGGTAACAGCAACCCCAGCGCCGCCGTAGAGTGCAAGCTCCCGCTCCATGACTCGGATATCCCGGGTTTCAAATACCAGCAAGGAGCCATTTTCCACCAGCAAATCCGCCCTGCCGCAAAAGGTCAGCAGTTCTCTGGTAGAGGCCATCGACCGGGCATTGAGCGCTTTAATGGCATTGCCGTTGCGTTGGCGCCTTGCCGGCAGCATATTGGCGACAAAACGCAAAAACCAGGGCAAGGCCCGATGAAAATATGCCGGCCGAATACGAAAAGGCCCCAGCGGGTCAAGCAGCATTTTGGGTAGCTTGGGCAGCAAAGCAGGATCGGCCAGGGGAAAAACCTGCTCTATGGCAAAATGCCCGGCGTTACCAAAGGAGGCACCGGCGGCAACGCCCTCTTTATCCATTACCGTCACCTTAAAGCCCCGTCGGGCCAGCGTAACGGCATTGGCGAGCCCCACGACCCCCGCCCCTATCACTATCACCCGCTCGCTGACTGCATCTGGGCCATCCGGCAGACCAGCCCTTACTTTCATAGGATGAGTTTCCATACGCTTGCCCTCAACGCAGTAAAAAGCCGGTTGGAAAAATATCGTCCGGGTGAAGTAAAAACCTGTGCTCTCCGGTAATAAAGGCGCGGCCTGACACCCGTGGAATAAGCGCATCCTTGCCATGAAAATCCACCAGTTCCATGGCTTCTACGGTCATTTTCCCGCCCACAATACTCTCGATGGTCAGAGGCTCTGTCAGCCCCACTTCCCCCTTGGCACGCAGCAGAGCGATTCGTCCGGCCACACCTGTGCCCGTGGGGGAGCGATCCACTTCACCATCGGCAAAAACACACACATGGCGCGAATGCGCCCCCGGCACAGAGGTATGCCTGGAGGTAAAGATGGTGCCGTATAAAAAGCTCAGATCCTCATCAAGAGGGTGCGTTAGAGGATACGATGCCATCACCGCCTGCTTGATTCGCCTTCCCCAGTCAATCAGCTGGCTTACATTGTCTGCGCTGCACTCCAACCCCAGGGCATCAGCGTCCACGTACGCATAATAAGCGCCACCAAAGCCAATATCGAACGCCACTTTACCTATGCCCGGCACGTCGAGGGATAAATCCAATGCTTCAGCCCAGGATGGTACGTTCAAAAAGCTCGCCTGAATGCAGCCATTTTGGTCTTTTTCAGCAAAGGCACGAATAAATCCTGCCGGCGCGTCTATCCCTATTTCGGCCCGGTTTCCGTCAAAGGCGATAGCGCCGGTTTGGCACAACACGGTGGCCAGCGCCAGCACAGCATGGCCACACATGCTGGAATACCCTTCGTTGTGCAAAAACAGTACGCCGAAATCGGCGCCTTCTGACACCGGCTCAGTGAGGAGCGCACCGTACATGTCTGCGTGACCCCGGGGTTCAAACATCAACAGCTGGCGATACTCATCGAGGTGCGCTGCCAAAAACTGACGTTTTTCCAATATGGTGTTCCCGGGCACAGCGGGGTAACCCGAGGTAATGATCCTCAAAGGTTCTCCTTCCGTGTGGGCATCCAGGGTGGTTATTTGCCGAAATTGGCCAAGTAATTCAGGGCTTAACTGAACGGGTCCCATCAGGCGACTTCCTATTGTAATAATGTATGCAATATATAGTGACGAGCGACACAGATTCAAATAATCTGAAATCTGAGATTTTCTCGATTGCATTATTGTATACAGTATACTATAACTTTACGCAATGCCGAGCGCATAGCCCTGTGTCCGAATTGACAAGGCGGACAGCGTTAGACAAAAACAAGACTATTTTGAGGTTTAAAAATGAAAGTTAACTGGCAAGGCGTATATCCAGCGATTTCTACCCAATTCAATGAAGATGGCTCTATCAACTTCGCCTCCAACACCCGTATGTTGGAACAACTTATCCAGGATGGCATCAACGGCATCATCGCCCTGGGAACCATAGGTGAAAACGCGTCTTTGAGCGCCGAAGAAAAACGTGCCTTTCTGAAACACACAGTCGAAACCGTTGCCGGACGTATTCCAGTAATTGCCGGTTGTACCGAAAACACTGCCCAGTTAGCCATCCAGTATGTCCAGGATGTGGAAGCCATAGGGGTTGACGGGGTCATGCTGCTACCAGCCGTGGTTTACCGTGGCACCGACCGTGAAGTGCTGACCCACTACCAGATGGTTGCCCGTGCCACCAGTCTGCCTATCATGATCTATAACAACCCTGTGAGTTATGGCGTTGATATTAATTTGGAAATGACCGCAACTCTCGCCAACGAGCCCAACATAGTGGCGATCAAGGAATCCACCACGGACACCCGCCGCCTCACCGAGTTGCAAAGCCGCTTTGGCGATCGTTTCACCCTGTTCTGCGGCGTGGACGATATCGCGCTGGAATCTCTGCTACTGGGTGCCACCGGTTGGATTTCCGGCCTGACCAACGTGTTCCCCCGTGAGTCGGTCACCCTTTATAAGCTCGCCTGCGCCGGTCGCATTGAAGAAGCCCGCGAAATCTATCGCTGGTTTATGCCGCTGCTGCGCCTCGATACCATTCCGACGCTCGTGCAGTGCATCAAGTTCGCCGAGCAACTGGCCGGTCGTGGCAACGAGCAGGTGCGCATGCCCCGCATGACACTCATCGGCGATGAGCGGGCCTACGTTGAGAAAGTCGTGGGTGAAGCCATGGCCAATCGCATCGATTTGTCCAAATACAATCTGGACTGATAGCCAAGAGCGATAAAAACAAGACTACCGGAGCTCTACGACTATGATGAAAGGTACATTTTTCTGCGTTGATGCTCATACCTGCGGTAACCCAGTGCGGTTGGTCACCAGTGGCCATCCGCACCTTCAGGGCCGCACCATGAGTGAAAAACGCCAGGACTTCCTCGCCAACCACGACTGGATCCGTAAGGCATTGATGTTTGAGCCCCGTGGCCACGACATGATGTCGGGTTCGTTCCTGTACCCACCCTGCTCAGAGAATGCCGATGCCGCCATCCTGTTTATCGAAACCAGCGGCTGTTTGCCCATGTGCGGACACGGCACCATAGGCACCATCACGGCCGCCATCGAAACCGGGCTGCTGAAACCAAAAACACCCGGCAAGCTGGTGCTGGATGTGCCCGCAGGGCAAATCGAAATTGATTATCAGCAAACCGGTGCCAAAGTGGATTGGGTACGCATCTATAATGTGCCAGCCTATCTGGCCCACAAAGACGCTATTCTCGATATCCCAGGCCTTGGCACCCTCAAGGTTGATGTGTCCTACGGCGGCAATTACTACGTGATTGTCGACCCACAGGAGAACTTTCCCGGCCTGCGTCATTGGAGCGCCACTGACATTTTGCGCTGGAGCCCGATTGTGCGCCAGGTGGCCCACGACACCCTCAGCTGTATTCACCCCAACGACCCTACTGTGCGCGGTGTGTCCCACGTGCTGTGGACTGGCGACACCATCAGTGAAGGATCCGACGGTGCCAATGCGGTGTTTTATGGCGATAAGGCCATTGACCGTTCTCCATGCGGCACAGGCACCAGCGCCCGCCTCGCTCAGCTTTACGCCCGCGGCAAGCTCAAGGTTGGTGACAGCTATACCCATGAGAGCATCATCGGCAGCCAATTTATCGGCCGCATCGAGTCTGCCACCAAGGTCGGCGACTATGATGCCATCCGCCCCAGTATTCAGGGCTGGGCCCGGGTATTTGGCCAAAACGCCATCACAGTGGATGACTCAGACCCCTATGCATTTGGGTTCCAGGTCGTGTAACCCGGTTATCCATTTAAGATATTTAAAGGAGTCATTATGACCACCGTTCTCTGTGGCCGGCATTTCATTGCCCATGAATGGCAACAAAGTGGACCCACCTTTACCCGTTTCAACCCCAACACCAACGAGGTGTTGCCCGGCGAGTTCTGCCAGGGCACAGCTTCTGAGGTTGAAGCTGCGGCCATTGCGGCGGATGCCGCCTTCTGGGAATTCCAGCAAACGTCCGCCGACCAAAAGGCAAATCTGCTGGAAACCATGGCAAGCGAAATTGAGCAGGATGGCGACGTCATTGTTGCCTGTGCCATGTTGGAGTCGGGCCTGCCCGAAGCGCGTCTGAAGGGCGAACTTGGCCGCACCACGGGCCAGCTGCGGCTCTTTGCCAGTGTTCTTCGTGAGCCCTATGCCCCGCTTTTGATGGACAAGGCCAACCCCGAGCGCCAGCCGCTGCCCAAGCCGGAGTTAAAATTGGGCCTACTGCCCCTTGGGGTGGTGGCCGTATTCGGCGCATCCAACTTTCCGCTGGCGTTCTCCACCGCCGGTGGCGATACCGCTTCTGCACTGGCGGCCGGCTGCGCTGTCATCGTCAAGGGCCATCCGTCCCATCCTGGCACCAGCGAGTTGGTAGCCCGGGCAATGGCAAGAGCCATCGAGCAATCCGGTATGCCGAAGGGGCTATTTTCACTTATCCAGGGCAATGAACCGTCGCTTTCAGTGGCGCTCGTTGAACATCCGCTGGTGAAAGCCGTTGGCTTTACCGGGTCTCTTAAGGTCGGACGCCTTCTTGCTGACCGCTGTGCTCAGCGCCCCGAACCCATTCCCTTTTACGGTGAGCTGGGTTCAGTGAATCCTCAGCTTCTGCTGCCCGGCAGACTCGCGAGAGATGCAGTGACCCTCGCCGAGGCGCAGGTCAATTCCATGATGATGGGCCATGGGCAGTTTTGCACAAGCCCGGGACTGGTCATTGCCATCAAAGGCCCGGGGCTTGAGAGCTATCTTGCGGCCTTATCCGACATTGCCAGCCGCCAAAGTGCCTCTGCCATGTTAAGCGCCGGGATCTGCCACGCTTTTAATCAGGCTGTCAGTGCCGTGGTGCCAAAAGTGAACGTCATTGCCCAGGGACAAGCGGCCGAAGCGGCGCACCACAGCCGACCGCTGATTGCCAGCATTGCGGCAAGCACCTTAACTAAGCAACCCGAACTGCTCGAAGAAGTCTTTGGTCCCTTCGCCCTGGTTGCGATTTGTGAAACAAAGAATGAGATGTTTGAGCTAGTGAAACGCCTCCCCGGCCAGCTGACCGGAAGCATCCACGGGCTGGAAACAGAAGTCACAGACTTCAGTGACATCATTGACCGACTGGCCTTTAAAGTAGGCCGCATCATGTTCAATCAAATGCCAACCGGGGTTGAAGTAGCCCGAGCCATGAACCACGGGGGCCCCTACCCCGCCAGTACCGACAGCCGCTCCACATCGGTGGGCGCCGAAGCCATGAAGCGCTTTATGCGACCCATTTGCTACCAAAATATGCCTGACGTGCTGTTGCCCAATGAGCTTAAAGCCTCGTCGAGGCGGTTGATGATGTTCTAAACTACCGAAAAATTGAACGAATTGATAAAGGGAAACCCATGGTTTCCCTTTATTTATGGCTGAGTTGGCGTTAATCTTAGGCGATCAAAAAGTCTTGGTATAAAAAATAAAAAATGAGTCGACACACGCCTATTGTCCATAAAACTCGTACTCAGGTCGTGGTAGAAGTACTCAGAGAGAAAATTCTCTCCGGGGAAATTGCTGCCGGAGAGCCCTTGCGTCAGAGCGCATTGGCCGAAGCGCTTAATGTAAGCCGTATTCCTGTCCGTGAAGCCCTGTTGCAACTTGAAGCCGAAGGTCTGGTGAAGTTTGAGGCCCACAAAGGTGCCACCGCCACCGAGCTGTCTGTCGCACAGGTAACCGAATTGTTTGAACTCAGGGCGCTGATTGAAACAGATCTGCTTGCAAAAGCCATCCCGAATCTGCAAGATGAAGACCTGATCCAGGCCGAGAAAGTGCTGGAACAACTGGAATCTGCTTTTAAACAAGAAGATGCAGTTGGAAGCTGGGCCGAGCTCAACACCAAATTCCATACTACGCTGTATCAGGCTGCCAACCGTCCACACACATTGGAAGTGGTTCACGGTTTAAATACCAATTGTGACCGTTATATTCGGCTGCAGTTGTT
The DNA here is from genome assembly GCF_019457455.1 of Shewanella sp. FJAT-52076. Lineage (NCBI taxonomy): Bacteria > Pseudomonadati > Pseudomonadota > Gammaproteobacteria > Alteromonadales > Shewanellaceae > Shewanella > Shewanella sp. FJAT-52076. The sequence continues at coordinate 1,808,713 of NZ_CP080415.1, read as the reverse complement.
GCTGACCGGCGGTATCCCGCGGGCCGAGCAAGATCACAGAGATCTGCTGACTTATTGCAAGCAGAAACAAACCGACAAGGCCGTCGTCCTGCTGCGCGAGCACATACTGCACGCGGCAGAATCCATTCGCGATCTGGTTGCCGAACAGGTCAAATGATAAAAGACAACAGGCTGTTTTCCAAAGCCCTGTTGTCGGATATTCAAGGCAGTCCCAAGGCACTGCCTTTTTTGTTTGAGAGAATTATCAATGCAGTACGCCACCATTACCGGTTGGGGCAAATGTGTTCCCCCTGCCGTTCTGACCAACCATGATCTCGCCACCTTCATCGACACGTCCGATGAATGGATTAAGCCCAGAACCGGGATCAGTCAGCGCCATGTCAGCCACGTCAATACCTCAGAGCTGGCCAGCGTGGCCGCCCAGCGCGCCCTGGCAGCTGCCGGTATCGACGGCAGCGAACTGGACATGATTATTCTGGCCACCGCAAGCCCGGATACCCTGATCCCCAACATCGCCTCTACCGTACAGGCCAATGTGGGCGCGCGCTGCGCAGCCTTTGACATCAACGCCGCCTGCTCGGGTTTCCTGTATGGCCTCGGTCTTGCCAGCTCGCAAATCAAGAGCGGCCAGTGCAAAAAGGTGTTGGTGATTGGTGCTGAGCGTCTGACCTTCTATTTGGACTGGTCTCGCCGTGAAACGGCCGTGCTCTTTGGTGACGGCGCCGGTGCCGTGGTAGTGGAAGCCAGCGACGTTCCCGGCGGCGTGTTGGGCTATGAGCTCAATAACGACCCCGATGGCCGCGATATCCTCAAGGCCGGTTTCGGCACTGCCATGGACAGATTCAGCGCAGAATCGCTGGACTTTTATATCCAGTTTGATGGCCAGGAAATCTTCAAGCGCGCCATTAATGGCATGGGTAAGCTGAGTGCCCAGGTGCTGGAAAAATGTGGCGTGGACAAGGATGCGGTAGATTTGGTAATCCCCCATCAGGCCAACGAGCGCATTATCGATACTCTGGTCAGCAAAATGCGCATTCCGAAAGAAAAAGCGTTCGTCAACATTGCCAACTACGGCAATACGTCGGCCGCGACTATCCCAATCGCCATTTGTGACGCGTTGGAAAAAGGCCTGATCAAACCCAATGACACCATTCTGTCCTGTGCGTTTGGTGCCGGCCTGACGTCAGCAGCATTGCTGCTGAAATGGGGCGAGCGGGTAACACCTGTGAGCATCAGCGATGCCGAATTGCCGCCCTGCGATCAAACCGGCATTGAGCTGGTTAGCCGCGCCGTGAATTACTTCTGCAAGTAATATCAGTTTTAAAAAAGCCACCTTCGGGTGGCTTTTTTGCTTTCAGGGTACTGCATCGGGTGCAAATAAGCCTCATCCCCACAGTGGATGAAGCCATAGATAATTCAGCACGAGTTCACCCATCCTGGGCCACGGCTGGATTGCGACCCGTCAATCTCAGACAACTCATTCCCGCGGATATGCCAGCCTGGCCTCGTCCCAATAGATGGCTTTGCCATAAAAAGCGGCCACCAATTCATTGAGCTCACCAAAGCCCTTGATTTCCCTGTCATCGCCACTGATGCAATGCCACACAAATCGATGACAGTTGTTTTCCAATAAGTCGTAATCACGATACTGAAACAGTGCCATGGCCGCTCTTTCTGTGGCCATTTCGTGTGCCAGCGCCTGATGGTTGGCGTCTGCCGCCACAAAAATGCGGCTGCCGGTACGGCCATGGAGGAAGCGCTGCGCCGACACGGCGCGGATAAGACCACTGCCGTGCAGCTCAGCAATCAGACCATCACCAAGGTAAATACCAGTATGTTCAATCACACCAAACACATGACAACACATCAAAGCCCCTGGCAGCGGCGTACTTTGTTTGCCTCCGGTTTGCCAGGTGCTGGGCGACAGCACCACAGGTTTGTCAGCGTGCTCAACAGCCGTTTGGCCGCGGGCACGCTGATACTGCAAGCGGCGACGTGACTCCCGGGCATCCGCCATGGCCAGCGCGCCGAGTGCGGCGCCACCAATCCAGAGAAGGGGTAAAGGCATACGCGCTCCCAAAGGAATGAACATTCACTGAAGAGTAGAACCAAAGCGCCTGAAAACAGAATGAAAATCTGTAAATGAATATGACTAGTCGCAGAGAGTGACGAGCTCGTCAATACGGGTACGGACACCGCCGATAGCGGCAAGCTGTGCCAACAAGAGTTCAGCGCAGGACAGTGCGTCTGTCAGTGCATTGTGGGCATCGTAAACCGGCAAACCATATCTATGCCGACTGGCGCCAAGTCTCAGACTCCCCTCCTGGATCACTTCATGTACCCGAAGCAGTCGCTGCCGCTCCAACGCCAGGGTATCTATGGCCAGTATTGGCATGCTTATCCCGAGGCAGCGGCTCATGTTGGCGCGGATAAAGGCCAAATCCAGAGGTGCATGGTGAGCCACCAGGATTCTGCCGCGCATTTTTTGCATCAGCCAGTTCATGGCATCGGCCAAGGGCAGCGCATTGTGAAGCTCTCTATCAGTGATCCCATGAATAACCGCGCTCTGCCCCACACTGCCCTGAATTTCCACCAATACCGACTCGGCGCCCTGCAGCTGGATAACACCGCCGTCGATGGGCACTACGCCGATGGCCAGGATCTGATCTCTTCCGGGGTCCAGTCCTGTCATTTCAAGGTCCAGCGCCAGCATGGGTGCCATTTCTGCCGTCGCACTGAGCAGGACTCTTTGGCTATCGACGAGGGTGCGCGCAAGACCATCGTCCAATGCACGGCTGCGCCACCACAGGCGCGGGCGTAAAAATGCGCGGGAGACCATTAAAAGCTCCGCATAAATTTAAGCCTGAGCCCCGACTGGGCATCATGCACCACTTTGAAGGCATCCCGTAATTGGTGACGAACCAGAGAAGATAACTGCTGCGGCTTGAGATAGTTACTGATCTCCTGTCCTTGCCGGTGTTGTACCCCCTGATTGGCAAGACGCATATGGGCGATAAATTCGTGGGCATCGGCGAGATTAAGCGCATCTTTACGGCCAATCACGCCAAGTTCCATCAGGGCGCGAATACGCTTGGCGGTATTCACCTCTTTGATGCCCGCTGACAGGGCATATACACGGGCAATGTCATTAATCAGCGCGTTACCTTTGTGTTTTAAATCAATACCTTTTACCTCGGAGCCATCCCGCTCGAGCACAAACTTGCGAAAGAACCCCAGAGGCGGCGCCTCGGTAAGGCTGTTGCCCGCCATGCCGGCGAGAAAAATGTCATTGTCCCTGGTTCCCGCAAGCACCTTGTCCTGCAGCGCATCGAACAGGCTTTGAGGACCAAACACGGGCCGCATATCGAAAAATATCGAGGCGTGCATCAAGGCCTTGGGCTCGGGCGCCCTGACCCAGTTGTCGAAGACCTGTTGCCAGCGCTCCAGAGACATGCGCCATTTGGGGTTTTGCGCCATGATATCACCCGGACAAAAGCGGTATCCGCACTCATCAAGCCCACTGCAAACGGCGCGGCTCAGTGCCTCAAAATAGCCGGCGGCATGCTCGTCAGGCTCACCGGCAAGCAACAACCCATTATCCTGATCTGAGCAGGCGGCCTGATCCTGGCGCCCCTGGGAGCCAAAGGCGAGCCAGCAAAACGCCATGGGCGCCTGCCCCAAAATCTGCTGATTGACCAGTATCAGCCTCCTGGTCAGGGCGTCTGTCACCGACGTCAACACCCGGCCAATTTCTTCGGCTCTGGCATCGGCACTGATAAGGCTTTGAAGTAGTTCGGGGATTTTTTTGCTGACTGAAATTAAACTGGCCACATCCTTTTGCCGCTCGATTTCACCAATCAGCATTAAAGGTTGCGAGCCCTGGCTTCGCAGAATATCAGTGCTGGATATCACCCCCACCGGGGTATCGCCGTCCAGCACCGGCAAATGATGGATATTGCGCTCGCTCATGGCGAGCATGGCCTCGAATACCAAGGCCCCAGCCCCTATGGTCACCGGATTTCGGGTCATGGCCTGATGTACCGGCAGTGCGCCGTCAAAACCTTCGGCGAGCACCCGGTTACGCAAGTCTCTATCGGTAAGAATGCCGCAGAGTTTGTGATGGTCTGTCACCAGCAGTGATGACACCCGGGCATCGCGCATCATCATCGCCGCCTGGCGTATGCTGTGGTTGCAGTCTATGGTGAGCGGCGAGCCCGTCATCAGTGAGCTGATACGGCTCGTGGTGGTCAGCTCCTTGGCCTTGAATCTGCCCTGATGGCGCAACCTTTTGGCAAAGGCACGGTTAAAAAAGCGGTCAAATTCACGGCTTTCCTGGCGTAAGCTGTTGAACATATCCGGGCTCAGTTGATACACCAGCCCATCTTCCAGAATGGCCACCTTATTGGAAATCGCCTCACCACTGAGCAACGACGGGAAGCCAAAGAAGTCCCCTTCCCCCAGGCGGTCAACCAGCTCTCCCTCTTCATCACGCACCTCAAAGGCGCCGCTGCGGACGATATAGAGCCTTGGATGGGATTCATCCAGGGGAACATGCCCCATGGACTTACTGTAGTAAGCCACACTCAGATGCCGTACACAGGCCAGCAAAGAGGCATCCGACAGAGAGTCAAAAGGGACCAATTGCCTGAGAAACTGGGTTAGGGGCTGAATTTCGCTGGCATCCATACAAATCATCCGCTTAGTGCAAATATACGCCTTGTGCATCCACTATAAGGCAGCTGCATTCAATGTCACCATACGACCTAAGTAAAATCCTGCATCCATAAAGAAAAACGGCGCCGATGCGCCGTTTTTTATTAACCCTTATGGGCAGTATCAGTGATCCTGTGCGCCACCGGCACCTTTAGGGAAACGGATACCTTCAACCATTTCTTCCACATGGGCAGGTACGGCAGAAGTCAGCTTGGCTACAATAACCGCCACAGCAAAGTTAATCAGCATACCAATCATACCGATACCTTCAGGGGAGATGCCGAACAGCCAGTTGGCGGGTACGTTAGCCGCAGGGTTTACAAACTTGAAGTAAACGATGTAAGCCGCAGTAAAGCCCAGACCAACCACCATACCGGCGATAGCGCCTTCTTTGTTCATCTTCTTGGAGAAGATGCCCATTACAATGGCAGGGAACAGTGAAGATGCAGCCAGACCGAAGGCGAACGCCACTACTGCTGCCACAAATCCGGGTGGGTGGATACCAAAGTAACCGGCAATCACGATGCCCACGGCCGCTGCAATACGGGCGTACAACAGCTCCTGTTTATCCGAGATATTGGGTGCGAAGCCTTTCTTCATCAGGTCGTGTGACACTGACGTTGAAATCACCAACAAGAGACCTGCAGAAGTCGACAAGGCCGCAGCCAGACCACCGGCAGCCACCAGAGCGATAACCCAGGCTGGCAGATTGGCAATTTCAGGGGTCGCCAACACCATGATGTCACGGTCGATGTTCATCTCATTGGCATCGCCCTTGGTGTAGTACATCTTGCCGTCACCGTTCTTGTCGTCCCACTTGATAAGACCGGTCTTTTCCCAGTTTTTGATCCAACCTGGTGCTGTCTCATAGGCCACACCAGTGGCATCTGGACCATTAATGGTTTCAATCATGTTAACGCGGGAGAAGGCTGCCAGTGCTGGCACTGTGGTGTACATGATAGCGATGAACACCAGCGCCCAACCGGCACTGGAACGAGCATCTTTTACGCGAGGTACGGTGAAGAAGCGTACGATAACGTGTGGCAGACCGGCAGTACCCACCATCAGGGCTGCAGTGATTGCAAACACATCAATCATGCTCTTGGAACCTTCGGTGTACTGGGAGAACCCTAGCTCCGTAGACAGACCATCGAGCTTATCCAGCAGATACACACCTGTGCCGTTACCGGCAGCATCAATCAGCTCAGCACCGAAACCCAGCTGAGGAATGATGTGACCCGTCATCATCACAGAGATGAAAATAGCAGGCACCATAAAGGCGAAGATAAGTACGCAGTATTGGGCAACCTGGGTGTAGGTGATACCCTTCATACCGCCGAGTACGGCGTAGAAGAACACCACTGCCATACCAATGTATACGCCGGTATCCACGTCTACTTCAAGGAAGCGGGAGAACACCACGCCCACACCGCGCATCTGACCTGCAATATAGGTAAAGCAGATAAAGATGGCACAGACCACGGCAACAGTACGCGCCGCCTGAGAGTAGTAACGCTCACCGATAAAGTCAGGTACGGTAAACTTACCAAACTTACGAAGGTACGGTGCCATACACAGCGCCAGCAGCACATAACCACCGGTCCAGCCCATCAGGTATACAGAGCCGTCATAGCCCACGAAGGACACGATACCGGCCAGAGAGATAAAAGACGCCGCGGACATCCAGTCGGCCGCAGTGGCCATACCGTTCATCACAGGGGGAACGCCGCCACCGGCTACGTAGAATTCTTTGGTCGAACCGGCACGGGACCAGATAGCGATACCTATATAAAGGGCAAATGAGAGCCCCACAATCAGGTATGTCAGAGTTTTAACATCCATTGCAGTGCTCCTCAGTCTTCGTGAACGTTATATTTTTTATCGAGTGCATTCGCCTTGGACGCGTAGATAAATATCAACGCCACGAACACGTACATGGAACCCTGCTGAGCAAACCAGAATCCCAGTTTGAAGCCCATAAAGGTAATTTGATTGAGCACATCCACCAACAGAATGCCAAAGCCGTAAGATACGACAAACCACACTGCCAGCAGGCTGATAACCAGGCGAAGATTCTCGCGCCAGTAACCTTGAGCCTTTTCGTTGCTTTCGAATGCCATTGTTGTGACTCCCCTGTGTTTGTAATAATTAAGTTAAGTCACGGTTAATCTAACAAGGCAGAGTGTGACCTCAATCACGACCTTAGTCTAAGTGATGATTGCTTATCGCATCTAAATTGCATATTTCTCTTTAATAACATCATCTTGATCCATTCATGATGAATAGCCTTAATTCAGATTTATTACGCCCATTCCGACCTAGGTCTAACAAAGTAAAACGCCCGGCATAGCCGGGCGTTTTGTCTGAAGCCTATTGTCACTGCTTGATTAGGTATTGCACCAACTCGGCTATCTCACCGCTGCTGCGGCCCTGAATGTGCAGCATATACTTGCCATTCACCAACAGGCTTGGCACGCCACGTATGCCTGAGAGCTGCGCCTCGGTATCAAAGTTCATCATGGCCAGTTTACGGTCGGATGACGCAATTGCCTTATCCAGCTCGTCAGCCTTGAGCCCCTGGGACACGAAAAACTGCCGCACGTCTGCTTCTGACTGAAAAGGAGCGACTTCTTGTACATGCTTGAAAATGGCACCGTGGGTCTGCTCGGTGACTTTGAACTTTTGAGCGAGATAATACGCTAGCTGGCTCATTTGCCAGGGCTTGCGGCCTGCGCCAACCGGCGTTCTCTCAAAACGCACCTCTTTGGCGACCAAACCCGCTGCTTCTTCGATGGTATGATCCATCCGAAAACAATGTGGACAGTTATAAGAGAAAAACTCCCGCAGCACGGGGGTATGGCTCTCGCTGAACCCTTCCACCCTGACGTAGTCCTTACCTTCCACAAAAGTCGCGGCCATGGCAGACAAGGACATCAGCAGGCCCCCAAAGGCACCCAAGAGCTTTAACGATGTTTTCACGGACAAACTTCCTTTTATCAATGATTTTATGCTTTAAAACGCATCTGCAGCATTCAGCATCGCCACAGGATCGGGGTAAGAATACTTAAAGCCGTGCAGACGACAAATCAGGCTGCCGTCGACAAGCTTACCGTCGGTGTCGTCGCCGGCTAAAAACTCTGGTAACTCATAGCCGGCGGCCTGTGCAGCCGTGGTGTAAAACTCGGCCTTTGTGGGGTGCTGCGGCGCACACAGGTTGTAACAGGGGGCCAGGGTATCGGCGAAAATAAGCGCCACAACACCCTCAATGCAATCGGTGAGGTGCACCAGGTTAACCGGCACGGCGCCACCCGCGATGTCTTTTTTACCGGCAAAAAAGCGCCCGGGGTGTCGCTCGGGCCCCACCAGTCCGGCAAAACGAACCACTGTGGTATTAAACGGAGCAAACAGGGCTTCAGCACCCAGCAAGATTGCCGCCGTGGGGGAATGAGCACTGCTGTCTTTTTCATCCACCAGTTTGGGAAGATCGGGATAAACTCCGGTGGAGCTGATAAAAATCAATCGTTTGGGAGGTGTTTTTATGGCGTCACGCAATGTCGCGAGGCGCTCAAGATAGCTTGTGTCGCCGCGGCGAAGACCGGGAGGCAGATTGATTACCAACACATCGGCATCGAGCAATCCTTCTGGCAGGGCGGCATCCTGGTCCAAATCCACACAATAGCCTTCAATGCCTTCTTGTGTGAGTACATCCACGCCTGCAGGCGTACGTTTGCACCCTTTAACCGTGAGGCCCTTGCTTTTCAGCAGCCTGGCAAGGGGCAACCCGAACCAGCCACAGCCGACAATAGAAATGGTTTTAAAATCAGACATGAAGTAACAGCTTAATCCCAGTATGGATACAGGAGGGATTCAGAATACGCACCTGAGCAGAAAACTCAAGCTTCGAGCGCGGCAAAGTAATAGCTGATAGGCGCATCTGCCTGGAGCACCCGAATCGCGGCTTCGGAGAGTTCTTCGATTTTGATGACCCTGTCGATACTGACGTCTTCATTCATCAATATTCTGAGCCCGGGATCGCCTCCGGCAGCGCTGCAGGCCCACACCTGGGGCTGCTTGACTTCCCGGGTTGTCATCATCACCTTACCCAAAGAACCGTCGGTGAGATGCACCAGAGTGCCGGGTGGATAAATGCCCAATACCTTCACCAGGGTCGCAATCAGGGCTTCGTCGTGCTTACCTACCCTGTGTTTGAATAAATAACCCAGGGCGACCTGGGGTGAGACAATGCTGTGGCTGGTCATTTGATCTTCAAAATCATTGGCCAATGCGACGATTTGCGTGGTTCTGGGAATTTTTTTCCCGGTAAGGCCATCCGGAAAACCTGTGCCATCAATAAATTCGTGATGATGACGAATAATGTGCAGCACCTCTTCAGGAAACAAACCGCTGCGACTGAGCATCTCATGACCATAGTTGGGATGCTGGTTCATGAAGTTGATTTCCTGGGTGGTGAGCGGCCCGCGCTTTCGACGGATATTATCCGGCACCCTGAGCTTACCTATGTCATGCAGCAGCGCACCCAGCGCGATATCCCGCATGTCTTTTTTGGGCATATCCATGCTCTTGGCAATCATCAGCGACAACACGGCTACGCTGATCCCATGCTGGGTAACCGAGGTGCCCTGCTCTCCTGCGCTCACCAGTGCAAGATAAGCGGCTTCCTGCTCAAACAAGTGTTCCAGCATCTGCTCAACCAAAGTGGCAGACAAACGGTAAGCCCCTTCGGGATCGCTGCCAAGTTTCCCCACCAGGCTGCGGCTGTCATTTACACAGTCCAAAAAACGCTTCTGGCTTTTGCGTATCGCGACTCTGGCCTCACGCTTTACATCCCGCTCAGGCATGTCTTCGTCAAAGCCATCATCTTCGATTGGCACCTCTTCCTTGGGTACGTCTTCATCCAGCAGCTCAGCGCCGGCGAGCACCAACACATGTTGCACCTTCAGGCCCCGGATCATTTCTATCTGCGCCTGTTCTTTGAGTTCAATACGATTGATAAGAAACGGGTGCTCCGTCCAGGACAGCGGCAGCTTTACTGTGAGTCCCAATCTAAGTTCTGAGACCGGAATGGAAATGGGGTTGCTTTTGGCCAATCAAAGCCTCCGAAGAGGGGTGTAAAAACCTCGATGACGGAATAGCGGTTGATAACACGCCAATCCTATGAATTAAAAGCGTAAATCCATATCCAGCATAAGGCAAATATTTATCTGACAAGTTTGGGGCCAGTGACGCATTTTTGACACAGCAGACCTGGGTTGAATTGTTTTCAGCTTAACACAATTGTATACATTATCCATCTTATGCATAATAGCTTTGTCACTGCGGCGCTTCGCACCCCGGGCCCGTGGTGGATTGTGTTGCTGTCAATTGTCCCGGGTAACAGGCTCACGCCTGTGACTCAGGTTACATTCCTTTTGTTGGTCAAGGGGCGAAGGTAAGTTTTTGGCTTATCAGCCCTCAGATGTTGGCGCTGCCCCGGCAGCGCTTTTTTTTGCCCGGCACTTTATCCCCGCACATCAACAGTAAACAAAGTCCGAAACCTGAAAACACCAATCAGTCCTTCCATAACAGCGACGAACTCAGCAGGCGTTTGAGCAGGCGCTGCGCTACTTATTGATGGATAACAGGACGCTTCCAGTCCGCGAGGTAAAGCCGTAAATGGCTGGATTTCAGAAGATAAATGGCAAACCAGAAAATCAGCACCGCATCGGCGGCCGCGGTCCATGAAAACAAAAAGCCGCTGGAGAGCAAACGCGCTACAAGCATCACAGCATCCAGCACCAACAAGGGCCACAGCAGCCATTTCAAATGGCTGAAGAGACTCATCGCCCAATCCGGCCGCGCCTTACGCTCTAGGATAATCAGCCCATAACACAGCAAGGCGCCAAATCCCGTGGCAAGCGCCAGCAAAAAGCTTTCTTTATGGGGATAAAACAGCCTTACCAAGCCTGCCCTGTCGCTGAATTGGGTAAGCGAGGCCACAAATACCACCCAGCCGCGGGCAAGAAATGTCAGCAGTAAATAGAGCCCCAGCGGCGGTTTGATATGGCCCTTGTCATCGACCCAGCGAATGTGTTCAAACTTGAGCAAAGTGTGCTCCACGTCATGTCTTTCCCTTGAGTTGGGGGCAAGGTGGCCGGGATTCAAGGCCTGAGAAACACAAAGACCCGCTTATGCGGGCCTTTATTATGAAGATTGGTCGTCCCAGGCGAAGCGACTATCGCAAGGGACTAGCGCTGCTTGCGCGCTTGGTGCTCGGCATGACGCAGCAGCATCTGCTCACGCTTGCTATCCAGCGCCGTAGCCTTTTGCGACGCAAGGCCATTCAGCCACTCGGCAAACTCGGCCTGATAGTTTGTCGCAAAGCTGCCAAGCGCCCCATCATAACTGGCAAACTGGTTATGTTTCAGATGCTCTGTCATGGCCAGCACTTCGGCTTCGTGGCGCTCAAACAGGAAGCGGATTGCCAGATAGCTCCAGCGGTAGACCCTGTCGGTGCCGTCCCGGTAACTGGTTGAAAAAATGGTCGCCAGTGTCGGACGACGATTGGCGCGGGTGTTGATTGCGAGGTTCACTGCCGTGGCGTTGTCGGTGCCAAGGGAGAGGTACTCCGCCAGGCCTTCTGCCCACCACACCATCTTGTCCGGGTAGAAATTAAAGCCGCCATAGCTGACAAAGCGCCCTTCCAGGTAATGGATATACTCGTGGCGCAGGTTCCAAATTTCAAACTCAGGGCGCAGCCAATCGGCTTCGTGGGCATAGAAACTCGCCTGGCTGTTCACATCCGCCGGATTGCCCTCAATATAGATGCCACCATTGTTGGTGTTGATATTGAAAAGCTCATAGCCGTATTTGTCGTATTGGTTGTAATCATCAAATACCACCACCCGCAGGCTGTCGTTGTAATCGTTTGCCACCGGCTCACCAAAGGTTTGCATTCTCTGGTGGAAATCACTTTCCTGACTTGAGAGCTGCGCGCAGGTATCAGCGATTTGCGGGTCAGTCATGTTCTGGGCCCACAAATTGATGGTGGCGCTGCAATCTACACGGATAGGCAAGACCACATCGGGGTCGGCAGGCTCGGTGGGGTTGGTACCTGGCCGACCCTTGGCGTGGGAAACCGCACTGATGAGTGCCAGCAGCAAACCGGCGGCGATAAGGGACTTGGGTGAGTGCATGTGTTATCTCCAGTTGTTATATTTATGTTGCTGGATATTGTATATTTTATTTATCAAATGCTGGCAACAAAAAAACGCCAACCTGAAGTTGACGTTTTTTCAACTGGATAAGTTTTTAAATATAATCAGAGGCCTATCAGCTCAATCAGACCAGCCTCATCCAATACCGGGATACCCAGTTCCTGGGCCTTGGCAAGCTTGGAGCCAGCTGCTTCACCGGCAACCACGCAGTGGGTGTTCTTGGAGACACTGCCCGCCACCTTGGCGCCAAGTGCCTCAAGCTTGGTCTTGGCCTCGGTGCGGCCAAGACTGGTGAGGGTACCCGTGAGCACCCAGGTTTGGCCAAGCAGCGGCTGTGCATCGGCCGATGGCTTTTCGATGGCAGGCCAGTTCACGCCAGCATTGATCAGCGCATCTATTACCTCAAGGTTATGGGGCTGGGCAAAAAAGTGCGCCACGTGCTGAGCAACCACAGTGCCCACATCCTCCACCTGCATCAGGGCGTCCACATCGGCCTTCCTTATGGCATCCAGGCTCAGGAAATGTTTCGCCAGGTTAGCGGCTGTGGCCTCCCCTACTTCCCGAATACCCAGTGCATACAAAAACTTGGGCAAGGTGGTGGTTTTGGCCTCTTCAATGGCCGCCATCAGATTGGTGGCCGACTTGGTGCCCATACGCTCAAGCATGGTCAGCTTGGACACATTGAGCTTGAACAGATCCGCCGGGCTTTCCACCAGCTCTTTATCGATAAGTTGCTCAACCACCTTGTCACCCATGCCATCGATATACATGGCCTTGCGGGAGGCAAAGTGCTTGATGGCCTCACGGCGCTGGGCTTCACAGAAAAGCCCGCCACTGCAGCGTGCCACAGCCTCGCCTTCAATCCGCTCCACCAAAGAGCCACACACGGGGCAAGTATCGGGGAACAGGATATCCTGCGCATTCTCGGGGCGGCGCTCCGCCACCACGGCCACAATTTGCGGAATAACATCTCCGGCGCGGCGAATAATCACGGTATCGCCAATCTTCACCCCAAGACGGGCAATTTCATCGCCATTGTGCAAAGTCGCGTTGGATACGGTCACGCCGCCCACAAAGACAGGTTTTAAGCGGGCGACAGGGGTGACGGCGCCAGTGCGGCCCACCTGAAAATCAACGCCTTCCAGCAAGGTCATTTCTTCCTGTGCCGGAAACTTAAAGGCAATGGCCCAACGCGGCGCTCGGGCCACAAACCCGAGCTGCTGCTGGGCTTCGATGTCGTTAACCTTGATAACCACGCCATCGATTTCAAAGGCAAGCTCGTCACGTCGCTTGAGGATGTCGGCGTAGTAGGCCATCACCTCGGCAAGGCCTTCACAGAGTTTCACTTCCTTGCTCACCGGCAAACCGAAGGCTGTAAGGCGCTCCAGCTGGCCTTTGTGGGTGGGCGCCAGCACCAAATCGGCACCGTTGTCGTCCTGCACTACGCCCAGGGCGTAGGCATAAAAGGCCAGTGAGCGCTCGGCGGTTATCTTGCTGTCCAGCTGACGCAGGCTGCCGGCGGCGGCATTGCGGGGATTGACGAACAGCTTGTCACCTCTTGCCCGGGCGCGGTCGTTCAGCGCTTCAAAAGCAGCCCTTGGCATAAAGACCTCGCCACGCACTTCCACCAATGCCGGTATATCATCGCCCTGCAGTCTCAAGGGCACCGACTTGATGGTGCGCATATTCACGCTGATATCTTCCCCGACGGCGCCATCGCCACGGGTAGCGGCACGCTCAAGCACGCCATGTCGGTAAATCAGGCTCACTGCGAGGCCATCGAGTTTGGGCTCGGCGCAGTACACCTGGGGACCCACCTTGTCGGTCAGGCGCTTATCAAAGGCAACAAAGTCTTCTTCATTGAAGGCATTATCCAGGCTCAGCATGGGTTTGAGGTGGCTGACCTGCTCAAATTTATTCAGTGCCGCGCCGCCCACACGCTGGGTGGGCGAGTCTGGCTCGGCAAACTCCGGGTGCTCGGCTTCCAGCGCTTTGAGCTGGTTCATCAGCCGGTCGTATTCCGCATCGGGAATACTTGGCGCATCCTGCACATAGTAGGCAATGTTGTGACGATTGATTTCAGCGGTAAGACGTTGAATTTCGGCTTTGACTTGCATGATGGTACCTTGGAAATGCGCGGGGCCGCTCATGCGGCCCCACTTTGTAAATCAATAACTTGTTATGCGCTGGCGCGGATGCGGGCGAGATACTGCGCCTTGGTGGCATCGCTCCAGAGTTGGCGCTGACCGTCAAGCACCAGTGCATCGAGGTCGTCCGCGAGCTGACAGGCAGAGTTCAGCATCAGTGAGAAGTTCATCACCGCTTCACCGTGGCATGGCAGTGTCATAAAGAGCACTATGCCGTGGGTGTTGAACTGCTCCATGGTGTCGGGATCGAAGGTGCCAGGCTTAAGCATATTGGCGAGCGAAAACAGTACCTTGCCGTTACCGGCGTTATCTTCATGGCGATGGAATATTTCCATGTCACCGTATTTGAAATTCAGTTCAAGCAGGCAGGGCAGCAGCTCGGCACCGGCCAGTACCTGGCCTTCCCGGGCCACCACGTGCAACACCAGCACATCGCGGGGATCCGGCAGCGGCTCTTCAGCCTTCACTTGAGGCTCAGTCTGCGTCGCCTGTGCATGAGTCGCTTGCCCCTGGGCAGTCTCTTGAGGATTTACGGACGCAGGCTGGTTTTCATAGGCGTCATACTCATCTTCGTAGTCGGCGCCCGAGGCGTTTACATCTTCATACAAGTCGCCTTGAGAAGGCTCCTGATCCAGCTCGTCCAGAAGTCCCAGCTGTACCTGTCTGGCACTGGGTGAAGGCTCTTCATGGCGGCGAAGCTCATGAACTGTATGGCTTGGTGCCGTTTCAGGGCGCGACTCCAACACGGGTTCCTGACGCTCTTTAACACGGCGAACCTTGGGCTCGTCAGACAGGGAAAAGGCATCGTCCTGAGTCACTTGCACAGGCTCTGGCTTTTTATCGTCAGGGGCCAGTTTACGCACCCTCACTTCACCAATGCCATCGGCATCAAAGCCTTCGGCGTCACGACGCCCGGGAGACATGGCGTAAGGGGTTCTGGGTTGTTCTTTAATGGTTCGGGGCTGCTGCTTTCTAATAGACCAAAACCCATGCACAAGCACCGCCACAATCGCGATGGCACCGAGCACAAACAAAACCAGTTGTAAATCTTCCATTGGATACCCTGTCTTTCCTGAATTCATTCCGTGTGTGCCATGGCCACGGCTTCTTCGATGTCCACCGCAACGATGCGGGATACGCCGGGCTCATGCATGGTCACACCTACCAACTGATCAGCCATTTCCATGGTTATCTTATTGTGGCTGATGTATATAAACTGCACGCTGGCCGACATTTCCTGCAGCAGTCTGCAGAATCGATCAACGTTGGCATCATCCAGCGGTGCATCGACCTCGTCGAGCATACAAAAAGGGGCTGGATTCAACCTGAAAATTGCGAACACCAATGATAAAGCGGTCAGCGCCTTTTCACCACCCGAGAGCAGGTGAATTGTGGAGTTCTTTTTCCCGGGCGGCCTCGCCATGATGGTCACACCGGTTTCCAGTAAATCATTGTCTGTGAGCGCAAGATAAGCACTGCCGCCACCAAACACCTTGGGGAACAAGGTCCCAAGATCGGCATTGACCTGTTCAAAGGTCGCTTTGAAGCGGCTGCGGGTTTCCCTGTCTATCTTGCGGATAGCCTCTTCAAGGCTTTCCAGCGCCTGCTCGAGATCCCTGTCCTGCTCATCCAGATAATCTTTGCGCGCCTTGGCTTCATCGTACTCTTCAATCGCCGCCAAATTTATGGCGCCCAAGCGACTGATTTTACTTCGAAGCTTCTCCAATCTTTGCTGCCACTCCTCCACTGAAGCGTGGGGAGGTACGCTTGGCAACACCTCATTGAGTCGAATATTAGCCTCGGCCAACTGCCCAAGTTGAGTGTCACCCTGCCCCTTTAAACCTTCCCGTCGTAGCTTTAACGATTCGAGGGTATGAGTCAAGTGGTCTATCTTGCCAACTTCTTGTTTTTGCTTCAATAGTAAAGCATCAATCTGTTCCTGAACCTGAGCCTGCCGACTGCGGTTTTCCGCCAGTGCCGTTTGCCTTGTTTGCTGGGTGGCAAGCTGCTCACGCAATTTCATGGATAAGGCTTCGCGGTCGGCGTCACCACTGTGCTCAGACTGGGCTTTAAGTTCGGCATCCAGGGTCGCTTTTTGCGTCAATAATTTTGACAGTTGCTCCTTTCCCGATGCCATTTGCTGGCTGATAAGGGCCAGAGACGTGGCCATTTCGGCACGTGTCGCCTTAGCCGCTTCGACGGATTTATCAATATTTGCGACCGAGGCTCGCCGCTCTTCCGCCATGCGTCTGGCCGGGATGAGTTGCTCCCGTGCCTGTGCCAAGGCCTCTGCCGCCTGCTCCAATGCTTCTTCCTGCTGCATCAGGGCTTCGTCTGCCACTTCCAGCTCCAGCACCGACTGCTCGTGCTGCTGGGTCAAACGCTGGATTTGTTCATCGATGAACGCTCGCTGTTTGGCGCGCTGGGCCTGGTGAGCGACGCTCGCCTCCCACAGGGTTTGCTGGCGAGCCTGAAGTTGTTTGGCTTCAAACAGCTCTGCTTCAACGGCTTCCCGATGAATACGGGCCAGATTCAGCCCATCACGCTGCTCTGCCACTGCCCGTTCAAGTTGAGCAAGCTCAGCCTGTATCAGGCCAAGGCGGGCACCCAGTGCTTCAGCCTCTGCTTTAAGTGCCACCTTGTCGGTGCCGGCACCCTGTTGTTGCAGCACCAATCCATGGCCGACCAGATAGCCGTCCCTGGTGGCGATGAGCGTGCTTTGTGCTGTACCAACCAGGCGCTCCTGTGCCACATTCAAGCTTTCGGCAAAGCCAACGTTATCCAGCCAGGGCGCAAGATTGACCGGCGCCCGCATAATGCCCCAGTCGCGCTTTTCCTGATAACTGAATCCCTGACCATCAAACGCGTCCTGACCAAAGGCGGTGTCTTCAAACAGGGGCTGCTCCAACAGATGCCCAAGCAGTAGCTCTGCGGTCTTCTCCCAGCCCGCTGCCACATCAAGACGCTGCCAGAGTTTGGTACGCGCAGGTCCGGCTGCATTGCCTGCATTGTCTTCAAGCAATCTGGACAGCACCGAATAGCGCCCCTGAGCTTCGCTCTGTTCGCCACGGCACTTTGCCAGTGCCTGTTCACACTCGGCGAGTGCCGTCTTTGCCTGGGCCTGTGCCGCTTTGGCGTTATCCAACCTTTCCATCAGCGGCGCCAGACTTTGCTGCGATGGCGGCGTAACAGAGTCAACGTTCTCATCCACATGGGACGCTTGCTGCTCCCGGTATCCCGACAGCGACTGCGCTTTTTCCTGGCTCACCTGTTTAAGATGGACGAGTCGCTGGGAAGTCAGCTCGCATCTTGCTTTCGTCTCAGCATGGCGGCGCTCTGCCTGGGTCACGGTATCCTTGAGCTGCTCCAACGCGTCTTCGGCGTCTTCCGCACTCTGACTCCAGGCGTCCTGAGTTTCTTCCAATCCCAGTAAGACTTCTTCCTGCCCGGCAAGCTTGTCGGCCGCGTCTTGCTGAGCTGCCTCGAGCGACTCCTGCCTTGCCATGAGCCCGGAAATCTCCTCTGCAAGGCTATCTCCCCGGCTTCGCAGACTGTGACTGCGCTCTTCCAAATGTGACAGTTGCTGCTCAAGGCGCGCCACTTCGGTGCCGGCCAGATAGTAGGCTTCGAGGGTGTCTTGCTCTTCATCCACCAAAGCCGCGAGCACGAGTTTTTGCTCATCGAGCCTGGCGGCGGTGGTATCAAGGGAGGTTTTGGCGCTCTGGTATAAAAATTCCTGCTGCGCAATTTCGCGGCCAAGGGCATCGGCCTGCTGACAGATTTCCTGATAGCGCATCACCAGCAGCTCGGCGTGGGTGGTACGCTCGGCCTGTTTGTATTCGCGGTAACGTTTAGCGGCCTCGGCCTGCACCGCGAGCTTGTCGAGCTGTTTACCCAGCTCCAGTCGAATATCCCCCAGGCGTTCCAGGTTTTCGCGGGTATGGCGGATACGGTTTTCGGTGTCGCGGCGACGCTCTTTATAGCGGGAGATACCGGCGGCTTCTTCGATAAAAACCCTGAGTTCCTGGGGCCGGGATTCAATCAGGCGCGAAATCATGCCCTGTTCGATAATGGCGTAGCTTCGCGGCCCAAGGCCGGTGCCCATAAAGAGATCTGTGATGTCCTTGCGGCGACATTTCTGGCCGTTGAGAAAATACAGCGACTCGCCATCGCGACTGACCTGACGCTTTACCGCAATTTCTTCATAGCTGGCGTACTGGCCGCCAAGACGCCCTTCTCTGTTATCAAATACCAGCTCTACCCCGGCAACAGACACTGGCCTGCGGGCACTGGAGCCATTGAAGATAACGTCGGTCATGGAATCGCCGCGAAGGTGCTTGGCGGAGCTTTCGCCCAGCACCCAGCGCACAGCATCAATCACGTTGGATTTACCACAGCCATTGGGGCCTATGATGGCTGTTAGGGGATTGGGGAATGGGATCCTGGTGGGATCGACAAACGACTTGAAGCCAGCAAGTTTTATTTGTTTCAGTCTCATAATGCCAGTCAAATCGCTTCAGTGGCCGCCAACGCAGCCGTCGCGCCGATGAAAAAATTGCCCCGCCGGTTGGCGAGAGCTTTCATTCCTGTTGTTTGCTGCCAACTTTACCAAAGCCCATTTGAATTTGTAACGTTTTTATCACCCTAAAAGAGGCCCCGGCCACACAAACAGGCGTCAAGGTGAATACGGCTAGGAGTGCCGGACGTATTTCGCCACAATTTCAACCTTGCAACCTTGGCGGACCTTGGCCGACAATGCCTGCAAACACAAACGTTTGGAGCAAAGCCCCTTATGTCACGACCGTCGCTTTCATCTACCCGGGAATCCGCCCGCCAGGCCAAGAGTGGTTTTAACTACTTTGTGGAAGGCTTTCATCTTATTCGCCGCCCCGGCCTGCGTACCTTCGTCTTTATTCCACTGATGATTAACCTGCTGCTGTTTGCCGGTGCCTTTTACGTGGCGTTTGGCCAGCTTGAGCAGCTTTTTGCCTACATCAGCGGCCAGCTGCCCGAATACCTGTCCTGGCTTAACTTTTTGTTGTGGCCGCTGGCGGTCTTGACCATGTTGGTGGTGATGGCCTTTATTTTCAGCTCAGTAATGAATTGGCTCGCCGCCCCCTTCAATGGTTTGCTCGCGGAAAAGGTAGAGCAGCTGCTCACCGGCAAGCCTCTGTATACAGGAACGACTTCGGACTTAATCAAAGACTTGCCGCGGATCCTTGGCCGTGAATGGCTCAAGCTCAAGTACTACCTGCCCCGCGCAATCCTGTTTTTACTGCTGTTTTGGGTGCCGCTTGTTGGGCAAACCGCCGCCCCTGTGCTGTGGTTTTTGTTCAGCAGTTGGATGATGGCGATTCAGTACTGTGATTATCCCTTCGATAATCACAAGGTCCCGTTTAACGACATGCGTTTCGCCCTGCGGCAAACCAAGGGCACCAGCATGAGTTTTGGTGCCGCCGTCACCTTGTTTTCGATGATCCCTGTGGTGAATTTTATTGTGATGCCAGTGGCCATTTGCGGCGCCACCGCCATGTGGGTTGACCGTTATCGCGAAGCCTACCGCCACCCCAACATAGCGCCGGAATAATCGGCCTCAACTTTGCAATCCGCACCACAAAACGCCCGCTTATATGCGGGCGTTTTATTTCCATTCAGAATTTGTAACAAATCCACCTACATAGCGACCTTCGGCTGGGTTACACTCGCCCACAAAATAATGACAAGAACACACTCAATGAAACCCTTTCGTTTCCCTTTAGCCCCCGCTGCGGCGCTGCTGTTTGCCTTAACCCCAGAGCTCAGCCTTGCCGGCAGTGCCAGCCAATTTGATATTCGCATTCCCTCACTTGCCACAGAGGCACAGATTAACGGCGATCTCAGCGACCCTGTTTGGCAGCAGGCATCCAGCACTTTTCTGACATTCGAAACCCGTCCGGCCGAAAATGCCCCCGCAACAGTGCAAACCCAGGCATGGGTATATGCCACAGACTCCACCCTGTATGTGGCATTCAAGGCTGACGATCCCAACCCGGGCGACGTCCGGGCCCACTTACGCCCCAGAGACGATATCTGGGGCGATGACATGGTCGGTATCAAGTTGGATACCTTTAACAATGCCCGTCTTGCCTATCAGTTTTTTATCAATCCACTGGGGGTTCAACTCGACTCCATCGAAAATGAGCTTAATAAGACTGAAAGTGCCGCCTGGGATGGCATCTGGCAGAGCGCGGGGCAAATCACAGACACAGGTTATCAGGTTGAAGTGGCTATCCCACTGTCGCAATTGAGTTTTGATGATAGCCCCGGTGACAAAACCTGGGGATTTGAGCTCATCCGCTTTCATCCCAGAGACGCCGAGCGCAGGCTATCGACCCACGCCATTTCCCGGCAAAACAGCTGCCAGTTGTGCCAGCTCGGTGTGGCGAGCGGTTTGGCCACGGTCAATCTTGGCAACGGGCTTCAGGTGACGCCCTCCCTCGTCGCCAAGGGCCACAGAGTTCGAGGACAAGCCCCCGGCAGTGAATGGCAGGATGAGCAGGATGTGGATGCGGGCGTGGACCTTCGCTGGGCGCTGAGCCCATCTTCCTTGCTCAATGCCACCCTGAATCCCGATTTTTCGCAGGTGGAAGCCGATGCCGGCCAGCTGGATGTCAACTCGAGTTTCGCTCTGTTTTTCGATGAAAAGCGCAGTTTTTTCCTTGATAACAAAGAGTATTTCGACTCTCAGGTCTCACTGCTGCATACCCGCAATCTGGTTGACCCGGACTATGGGGTAAAATTTACCCACAAGTCAGAGGCACACACCTTTGCATTTTTGGGTGCCAACGACAGCGCCAGCCACTTTCTGGTGCCCGGTAACCTGGGCTCTTCGGTTGCCACTATCGACAGCGAGAGCCACAACCTTGCCGGCCGCTATCTCTACACCAGCAGTGAGCGGCTTGCCGTAGGTGCAGTCATCACCGGCAAGCGCAGCAACGATTACCACAATCTGGTGGTGTCGGCGGATATCAAATACCAGCCAACGGCCCAGGACACCTTTATCGGCCAGTTTGCCAGTTCAGACACCCAGTATCCCGTCGATTTGTATCGGGACTTTTGTGGTTCTGATGATGACTGCCTGCCGGCAGACAGCTGCAATCTCAATGATTGCCAACTTAATGAACAGGTACTCAGAACCCATAAAGAGGGTGCGCTTCGGGGCGAGATGTACCGGCTTGGCTATAAGCACGCCACCAGAGACTACTACCTCAAGGCCGATTACGAGTCGGTGGGTGAAGATTTTCGCGCCGATCTGGGCTTTATCGAGAAAGTCGACCAACGTAAAGCCGTGCTGGGAGGCGGTTATATCTGGTACCCCACCGACAGTTGGTTCAATGAAGTGGAGCTTGGCGGCGACTGGGACATTACCCAAAACCAGAATGGCGAGAAAATCGAGCAGGAGCTGGAAGGCTGGCTCTCGGCTGAAGGTGGCTGGCAAAGCTGGGTAGGCGGTGGCTGGTTAACCCGTGAAAAGGTGGGGCGTCGACTCGATGCAAGCTCACTCGCCATTGACGGCAACACAACCCTGTTTGATGAAACCCGTTTCTGGGCTGAAGCCAGCGCGCATCCGCTGTCGTGGGTTGGCGGGGGTCTGGCCGCATCCTGGGGAGACGAAGTTGACTTGCAAAATAACCGCCTGGGAACCAGCCTGCGGGCCAGCGGCGAGCTTGAGCTCAAGCTGACCGACGGCCTGATGATTGAGGCAAGCCACGCTTACTATGCCCTCGATGTGGACGAAGGACGACTCATCACCGCCAATCTCACGGATGTGCGCATCAACTGGCAGCTGAATGTAGAAAGTTTCATTAGATTTTCAGGTATTTATACCCACATTCGCCGTGACCCTGGGCTTTACCTTTACCACACGCCGGATAACCTCAGCAAAGATTTGGGCACAGAGCTGCTGTATGGCTATAAGCTCAACCCGCTCAGTGTGTTTTATCTGGGTTATGCCGATGGCATGCAGGCGGACGACCATTGGCCGGGCTTGACCCGTACCGAACAATCGCTGTTTATGAAGATGAGTTACGCGTTTATTTTGTAACTGACTGAAAGGTATTAAAAAGCGCAGCATGGTTCATCTGCTGCGCTTTCAGTACTCCTGCGACGCTTTCAAAACGAACTTACTCTGCCAACACGCAGCGATTACGCCCGCTTGTTTTGGCTTGGTAGAGTGCCACATCGGCACGTTTTATCAGGCTATCCAGAGTATCCCCGCTGCCTTGCCCAAGCTCAGCAATGCCTATGCTTGCGGTCAATCTCAGTTCCAGCTCACCAAACACAAATGGCTCCATCGCCAGGCGTTCACGAAAGCCTTCCATCAGTGCCAGCACACGCTTGCCGTCCAGCCCTTTCAAAGCCACTACAAATTCCTCGCCGCCAAAACGGGCCACGGTAAAATGTTGCCCGAGCGACTGCTTCAAGCGGGAAGCAAACTCAGTGAGTACAAAATCGCCGACATCATGGCCATGGTTATCATTGACGTCTTTAAAAAAATCGATATCCAGCACAGCGAGCGAAAAACTCGCGCCCTGCTGCCCCAGCACTGGCACCTGCTGACTGAAGCGATTGAAGAAAAAACGGCGGTTATACACTGAAGTCAGGTAATCCAGATTGGCCTGCTCCCAGAGCTGCCTGACCATCTCAAGGGATTCCAGGGTGTTGCTGACGCGACAGTGAAACTCTTCGTGTACAAAGGGCTTTTGCAAAAAATCATTGGCACCGTTTTTAATAAATCGCGCCGTGAGGGTTTCGTCTGTGTCGTTTGAAAGACCGATAATCGCCATTTCCTCACGGCTGAATTTTTCCCGGGCCTTTAGGATAAGTTCAAAACCATCGATACCCGGCATATTGTAATCGGCAATAAGCAGGCGAATGCCGGGCACGGCGTCAAGCAGCTCCAGGGCCCTGGTACCGTTTTCGGCTTCAATCACTTCAAAAAGATGCAGCTCCAGCAGGTTACGGACAAACTTGCGGCTGAGGGCCGAGTCGTCGGCCACCAGCACCTTGGTGTGGCGGTTGCGGGCAAGGGTGGCGATGAGTTTGACGACGTACTCGTAACTGTAACGGTTTTCCTTGTAGACATAATCCACTATGCCCATTTGCAACAAGCGCCGTCGCTGCTGCGCATCCAGGCTGCCGGTCAGCACGATACAGGGCGTTTGACTGCCAAGCACCAGCTCGACACTCTCCCCGCCCGGTGCATCGGGCAGGTTGAGATCGCAGATGGCCACAAAATAGTCATGCTCGGCGAGCAGAGCCGCGGCGCTGGCTAAGTCCGGCGCAACGTCAATGCTGCACTCGAGCTGATGGGTCAGCATATGCTTGAGGACGCGTGCTGCCACGCTGCTGTCTTCGACGACCAGAATCCGCACCCTGAGACTCCTTACACTGCCCGCAAAATAAAGCTGCCAATGGAATAACCCGCGCCGAAGGAGCACAGAAGTCCCAGGTCGCCACTGCCAAGCCCTGCTCTGTGCTGATGCAGCGCAATGACAGAGCCGGCCGATGCCGTGTTGGCATAACGGTCGAGCACCACCGGCGCCTTATCTGCACTCACATCATCCCCCAGCAGCTTCTTCACCACAAACTGGTTCATATTGATGTTGGCCTGATGCAGCCACAGCCGCTTCATGGCCTCAGGCGTGAGGCCTGCCTCAGCAAACTGACTGTCGAGATGACTGTAGATCATAGGCAAGAGTTCTTTGAACACTTTTCGGCCCTGCTGATGGAACAGCTTGTCGGCGTCGTAGGCGGTAGCCGGATCGCAGCGATTGAGAAAGCCAAAATTGCTGCGAATGTTGTTGGAATACTGGGTCACACAGCGATGCCCGAGGATTTCGAAGCTCTGGTGGCTGCGACTGCCGACCAAAGGCTCTACCACCATGGCTGTGGCCACATCACCAAAAATAAAATGGCTGTCGCGGTCTCGGTAGTTGACCTGCGCCGAGCAAATTTCGGGGCAAATTACCAGGGCGCGTCTGGCACTGCCTTGGGCAATCAAGCCCTTGGCGGCAGCCAAACCAAAGGTGGCCGAGCTGCAGGCCACCTGCATATCAAACCCGAAGCCCGATGTACCCAGGGCCTGCTGAATCTCGATGGCCATGGCGGGATACGCCCTTTGGGTATAGGCGCAGGCGACTATGACCAGGTCGATATCTGATGGTTGCAGCCCGGCATTGGCCAGAGCCTCCTGAGCGGCCAACACCCCCATTTCACCCTGCAGTGACAGGGCATCCGCTGGCCGCTCCGGGATCAGCGGCATCATGATTTCAGGGTCGAGGATCCCGTCTTTCACCATCACATAGCGATGCTTAATCCCCGAGGCCTTTTCAATAAATTCGCTGGAAGAGTAGGCAAGTGGCTCAATGTGGCCAAGGTCGATTTGGCCTTCATGCTCCCGGTTAAAGAGATCGACATAGGCATTAAAGCTGGCGACAAGGGCATCATTGTCTATCCCCTCCGGCGGCGTAAAAACGCCGGTGCCGGTAATGGCAATTGACTGAGTCATGTTTTGTTTCCTTCTGGATCTGGGGTCTGCCGTGGTTTGGTTAAATCAATCACCACGGTGGACGATATCTTGTCCTGAATGGCCTGGCGGTTTGCGTCCCAATACACCTGCAAAAAACCCAATAGTCCGGTCGCGAACCCGGCGCCATAGCCGCCATAGCGGCCAAAAGCAGCCCAGAGTCCCAACTTGGAGCCGTCCAATGAAATCACCCGGATCCCAAGGAGTTTTTTGCCCAGTGTCTGGCCATCAAACCAGGCGGTAAACACAGTAAAGTAGAAAGCGGCCCAGCCGAAACCGAGGCCAAGGTCGTTTAAAATGCCTTTTACCCACTGAATGAGGCTGTAATTGCCTATGGGGGCGGCCTCGAAATCTTTAAATCCACTGCCAGACTGGATGTCTCTTTCATCATCCCCAGGGGACATCTTCATGGTTGCGGGCGATGTATCCTGAGACTGTGCAGCGTCCGGAGCCGAACCAGTCTGCAACACGGCTGAAGTGGCTTTATCTTCTATCAAGGCCGCGCTGCCGCGTTCTGGTAACCCGGCCAAATGCACCTTTAGCCGCTCTTTCAGCGCCATACGCTCCGCATCCGTCAGCGAAACCTCATCGAGGGTGCCAAAAAGCAACGCCTCGGCTTCTTCCCGGGACAGTGATGAGGTCGACAGCTTTTGGGCAAGGGCATCTGCCTGTTCCTCGGCACAGCGCTGGTTTTCGCAAAGCGCAAGTGCGGTTGTGTTTGGCGCCAATGCGATTAACTGGGTCACCGATATGCCATCGGACTGTTGCGCACCGGCATTTTCTGCGCCGTCGCCACGCTGCGCCAGCGACTCAGATAACACATAGAGCATAACCAGGGTCATCAAGAGGTAGATAGCCAGCTTGGCATAGCGGCCAACACTGGTGAGGCGTTTATTCAGATAAGAGGCGAGCAATACCAGTAGCACAAACACCACACCGGCTTCCTCTGCGAGCACAGTAATCACCAAACCATCGATGGTGATGGCAAGGGCACGTTTCAGGGGGGATGCCAGCGGCGTGTAAAGCAGGCCTTCATTCACACTGAAGGCGTGGGGCGTAATGATGGTGCGGGGGTCCTTGCCACCGGGCAAGGCACCTGTGTGATTGGCTTGAGGCTCTGTCATGCTTGTGTCCGGCGGTTGTACACCCGTGGATGACAACTCTCTTATTATTGATTCGAGGTTATCACATTCAATTGCCGAACAAATCAGACATTATGAATAAAAGAGGATGCTTTAATAACTAAAAGAAATAACGAAGAACAAAGAATCACTTCTCAACGGCGTAACAGCGATTATGCTTAAATGCGATAAAGTCACAGGAGCTGCATTCCCATGAGCAAAATCTTTGAAGATAATTCATACACGATTGGCAATACCCCCCTGGTGCGTTTGAACCGCGTCAGCAACGGCAAGGTGCTGGCCAAGGTTGAAGCACGTAACCCCAGCTTCTCTGTAAAGTGCCGCATCGGCGCCAACATGATTTGGGATGCCGAAAAGCGTGGTGTGCTGACCAAAGACAAGGAACTCATCGAACCAACGTCCGGTAACACAGGTATTGCGCTGGCCTACGTGGCAGCGGCCCGTGGTTACAAGCTGACCCTGACCATGCCCAACACCATGAGCCTGGAGCGCCGTAAGCTGCTCAAGGCACTGGGTGCCAACCTGGTGCTGACCGAAGGCGCCAAAGGCATGAAAGGAGCTATCGAAAAGGCCGAAGAAATCCGTCAATCTGCACCGGAAAAATACGTTCTGCTGCAGCAGTTTGACAACCCTGCCAACCCGGAAATCCACGAAAAAACCACAGGCCCCGAGATCTGGAATGATACCGACGGTGCCGTTGACGTGGTGGTGGCCGGTGTGGGTACCGGTGGTACCATCACAGGTGTGAGCCGCTACATCAAGAAGGCACAGGGCAAGGCCATAGTGTCTGTGGCTGTTGAGCCTGTAGACTCACCGGTGATCAGCCAAACACTGGCCGGTCAGCCAGTACAGCCTGGTCCACACAAAATTCAGGGTATCGGTGCCGGTTTTATTCCTGGCAACCTTGACCTTGAGCTGATTGACCGTGTTGAAACCGTCAGCAACGAAGACGCCATCGAAATGGCCCACCGCCTGATGAAAGAAGAAGGCATTCTGGTGGGTATTTCTTCCGGCGCTGCCGTGGTTGCCGCCAACCGCATCGCTGCCCTGCCCGAGTTTGCCGACAAAAACATCGTGGTAGTGCTGCCGTCAGCTGCCGAGCGGTACCTGTCTTCTGTACTGTTCCAGGGTCAGTTTGGCGATCAGGAAAACGTGCAGTAACAAGCACCGGTAAATGTCTTACGATGGGTTGTTCATTTGGCAACCCACACAAAAAAGCCCGCCCCCAATAATTTGGGGGCGGGCTTTTCACATAAAGTCGTTATGCAGAAATCGCGGCGAATTGGGATTCGAGCAGGGACGTCACGGCGCTCTTGCACTCTTCTTCGTCCCATGGCCGCACTGTATAGCGATACTCCAGCAGCCTGATAAGTCCCAGCATCTGACACGCCAGCGCCCGCGGCGCACTGGCACCGATTTGACCGAAAAAGCCCATCATGGGGCCGAAAATGGCATCATCGAGTGCGACTATGGCCTGGGCCAGCGCTGGGTTACGCAGCGCCTCTTCATGGAAAGCCAACTCAAGTAACCGCCCTTCCCTGTCTTTGGCATGGCCCTTGATGTGCTCGCAAACAAAGCCGCCCAGCATGGCCACCAATTGCGCCCGGCGACTGCGGTCTTTAAGCGAGGCCGCGTTAAACTCTCCCAGCGCGGCAAAACTCCGCTTTTCCAGGGCCAGATTGGCCGCCATGGTTTTTTCCACGTGAAATGTCAGGGCATCGTGGATCAATTCTTTGATATCACTGAAGTAATACGTGGTTGATGCCAGTGGAACCTGGGCCATTGAGGCCACCGCCCGGTGGCGTACTCCGCGGATCCCTTCGGCCACTATCAGCTTAAGGGTAGCCTCGAGAATGGCAACTCTGCGGGCCTGGCCATCACTGCGACTCGCTTGCCGGCCGATATAAAGTAAGGGTTGTAACATTCGCGCTTCCTGACGTTGGGCCTCACCGCCTTTGTTTTTAAAAGCTATCACCTTTACTGCCTGCATTAAATTCCTGTTTTGAATATTAAAGGGTGATTGCATCCCGCGGTTTATGGCTATTTCCGTGCAGTTCGGCTGCCACAATGGCCCACTGCCGAGGCTTATACCAATTTCGACAAGCCATCTTGTCGTTACACTAAAAACTGCTAATATAATCCATAAGAATTTCATATAACCAATAATTATAACAATTCAACACGAGCACAGAAAAAGCCATGAGCCAGTCAAAGCCGTTGATCTATCTCGACGCCAACGCCACCACTCCCGTATTACCCGCCGCTGCCAAAGCCGCCATGGATGCCATGGAGCATATCTACGGGAATCCCTCCAGCAGCCATATTACGGGTCTGCAGGCCAAAGCCCTGATGGAACAAACCCGCGCAGCCGCCCGCAAACAACTGGGTTCCGGTGCAGGTAAACTGGTGTTCACCAGCGGTGCAACCGAAGGCATCCAAACCGCCATTTTGTCTGCACTGGTGGCAGCCAGGGACAAGGGCGTCACAGCAGGGGCCTGCTTACTGTATGGCGCCACCGAGCACAAGGCCGTTCCTGAATCCCTCAAACACTGGAACAAGGTCCTTGGCATCAATGCCGAGGTGCTGGCGATTCCGGTGGATACCCAAGGTCGTCTGGATATGGCGTTTATCCGCGACAAGGCCCCCAACGCGCTGCTTATCTGTACCATGGCGGTGAATAACGAAACCGGCGTGTATCAGGATCTGAATGCCCTTTCACACTGCATCAGACAGGCCAACCCCACGGTCTTCTGGATGGTCGACTGCGTGCAGGCACTGGGAAAACTCGCTATCGATTTGGCCTGCAGCGGCATTGACTACGCGCCCTTCAGTGGCCATAAACTCTATGCCCCCAAAGGCATTGGCATGCTCTATATTCGCGACGGCGCTCCCTTTACACCCTTTATCGCCGGTGGTGGTCAGGAAGGCGGATTGCGTTCAGGCACCGAAAACCTGCCGGCCATGGCGGCGCTCAAAGTAGTGCTGGATATGCTCAATGGTGATGCCCAGGAGCGCTTTGAGTCCAAGGAAACCCTCAAGGGCTATCGTCTCAAGTTGCTTGCGGCACTTGAGCAAGCCTTCGGCGAAGTGACGCTGAACCACAGCCTGGAAAACACAGTTCCTACTACCCTGAACTTTGCTATTCCGGGCTTTTCCAGCAAGGAAATCATGGATCTCTTTGATGCCGCCGGGATCCGTGTCAGCTCAGGCTCTGCCTGCAGCTCTAAAGTCACCCGCAGCTTTGTGCTGGATGCCATGGGATTGCCCCGCTGGCAGAGTGAATCGGCTATTCGCCTGTCATTTGGCCCGGCCATGACAGCTGCCGAACTGGATGCCGCCTGCGAGCGTATCGTGACCGCCGCGTCCTCCCTGACCCATTCCTGTTTGCTCACCCGCGACTCCCGCAGCAGCGAAGCAGACCGCGAGCCGCTGCAAGGCCTGGTGCAATTTAAAGACGACGGTGCCTGCTGCTGGGTGTACACCGATAAAGACAGCCGTGAAACCCTGATAGTTGACCCGCTGCCAGCCCTGAAACACCGTTTGCTCAATCTGGTTCGTTGTCAGGAACTCAAGGTGGTGGCCGTGCTGGATACCCATGGCCATGGCGACCATCAGAGCATACGTACCGAGCTGACCGGCGAGCTTGGTCTCACAGAAACGTGCGATCACCTGGGCTGGCCTTTGAGCAGTAAAGGCCAGATGTGGCATGACGAACAGGTAAAGCGTCTGGTGCTTGGAAACCAGACCCTGATATCACTGCCAAGCCCCGGTCACACAGACGACAGCCACAGCTTTATCATGCTGGACGATGCTGACACACCTCAGTTTGCCTTTGTGGGCGATACCGTGTTGCCGGGCAGTATTGGCCGCAGCAACTTCCCATCCTCTTCCAGCGTGGCACTCTTCCATACCCTCAAGCGTCTGTACCGGGTGTTGGGAGACCAGAGCCTGCTGCTGTCTTCCCATGATTACCACAATGATTTCTTCACTAATTTTGGCGTCGAACTTAAACAGTCAGCGCTGCTAAAGGACGTTCTGACCGGCGCATTGGATGAAGCAACCTTTGTTGCCCGTAAAGACGCCATGGATGCAACTCTTCAGGATGTGCAGGGTGAAACCATCATGTGCGGTGCCTATGGTCAGTGCCAACAGGCTAAAGGGGTCGAAGAATACAGTGTCGATACCCTGGAGCAGTTGCTTCACAGCAATCCAGAGGCTTTGGTATTGGATATCCGTGAACCTCATGAGTACCAGCTATCCCATCGTGAGAGCCGCTGCGTTAACGTCCCCCTCACCCGCCTGGCCGGGTTTGTGGCGCGGGAGCCTGATGCCCGCAGTCTCCCCCTGGTTTTGATTTGCCGCAGTGGCAGTCGCTCACTGGTGGCAGCAAGGGCTCTCGAGCGTTTCGGTTTCAGCGCAGTTGCCCACGTGGCAGGGGGTTATGCCTTAAGTCAGCGCTGATTGGGCTGATGGCATGAAAACAGCAAAAAAGCGCCTGTGGGCGCTTTTTTTTACTTTCGCGACATGAGCTGCCGCCCACTGTTGCAATCAAGGACACCAAGGCCAGGGCTTTTTTACCCAAGCCTTGGCATAGATCATAAGCCAGGCCAGCAAAGCCTGATACAAATGGCCTTTTTGAATTCAGGGCCGAGCTATGCCTTTCTATTCCAAGCCAAAAGCGCTGCATGCATTCGATGCCAAATGTGAAGCGCAGAAAATCGCCTTTGCTCCTATCAGTTTCCAGGCCGCGCGCTGTCTGCTGCGCTTTGGTGTCCTTGATGCCATAGACCAGACCGGGGGCGCGAGCGTTGCGGAAATACACCAGAAGATCCAGTTTGCCGGCGAGCCATTATCCCCGTATGCACTCGGTGTCTTGCTGGACATGGGACTCAGTATGGGTTTGTTGTGGCACGAAGACGGCAAATATCAACTGGACAAAACCGGCCATTTTTTACTCCACGATGGCATGAGCCGGACCAACCTCGAGTTTGTGCATCATATTTGTTATCAGGGCATGTTTAAGCTGGAAGAGTCATTACTGAGCGGCACCCCGGCCGGACTGAGTCAGTTTGGCGATTGGGACACCCTGTATCCTGCACTGTCATCCCTGCCCTTGGCGGCAAAAGAAAGCTGGTTCGCCTTCGACCACTTCTATTCAGACCATGCCTTCGACAGCCTGTTGCCTCTGGTATTGGCAGATAAGCCCGCGCATCTGGTCGATATCGGCGGTAACACCGGCAAGTGGGCCAGGGCCTGCTGCGGTTATCAGGCAGACCTCAAAGTCACCATCATGGACTTACCTCAGCAACTTGCGCTGGCTAGCGTGGCCTGTGCGGAGGCGGGCTTTGCCGAACGCATCCATTATCACCCGGTGGACTTACTTACCGAGGCTCCGAGTTTTGTCCAAGGCGCAGATGTGTACTGGATGAGTCAGTTTCTCGATTGCTTCAGCGAGGCGCAAATCCGCGCCGTGCTCAGCCACACCCGCGAGGCCATGGGCAGGGACAGCCGTCTCTATATTCTGGAAACCTTCTGGGATAAGCAGCCCAATGAAGCATCCGCCTACTGTGTGAATGCCACCAGTCTCTACTTTACCGCCATCGCCAATGGCAACAGCCGTATGTACCACTCCAGTGTGTTTGAGCGCCTTATCGCTGAGACCGGGCTCGCTATCAGCTGGCAAAAGCACAATATTGGCCTGGGCCATACCCTGCTTTGTTGCGAGATTAAATAATACTTACCTTACGATTAATAACATTCAAATATGATTACCATAGCACCCACCTTAAACTGTTTTCACCCAGGGACCGATTCAGGTTCAGGAACTGACTGTTTATGAGGAGTGCTATATGAACCGGCAATCCATGCAAACCAACCCGACACAGGGCGCCTTTGAGACGGGGCTGCATAAACGCCTCCACGCAAGCGCGGCCAAATTGCCCAGTCCACTGGGGGGGCTGGCACTGGCCATTGCCAGCCTGGGCTGGACGCTGGAGAATGTCCTTCCCTCAGCAAACGGGATGGCCCAGCTTGCGGGCAGCCTGCTCGGTGCCATTTTGCTGATGGCCCTGACCATCAAGTTTATCCTTCACCCCAAAATCCTGGCCGAGGAGCTGGCCCATCCGGTGTTGGGCAGTGTTATCCCCACCTATGCCATGGGATGGATGGTGGTGTCCCGCTGTCTTGGTAATTATGTTGCCGGCGCAGGTGAGTTGCTGTGGTTATTGGCCGTGGCCGCACACCTGGGCTTTCTGACCGTCTTTAGTGTTCATCGCTGCCGTAATTTTTCTCTGGATAGCATGGTACCCAGCTGGTTCGTGCCCCCCATTGGCATCATAGTGGCGGCGGTGGCCTTTCCTCCCCATGGCCCAAGAGTGCTTGCAGAGGCTCTGCTGTGGTTTGGTATGCTGGCCTACCTTGTGATGCTGCCAGTGATGCTGTACCGGCTTATTTTTCGCGCCGCAGTGCCCCAGGCCGCTCAGCCAACCCTGGCGATTCTCGCCGCCCCGGCAAGCCTGTCATTGGCGGGTTACCTGAGCCTTATCCCCGAACCTTCGGTGGTAATAATAGGTTTATTGCTGACCCTGGCAGTGCTGATGACCAGTATCATCTATCTTGCCTTCTTCCATTTGCTGCGGTTGCCCTTCAGCCCGGGGTTTGCGGCCTTTACTTTCCCCATGGTCATTGGCGCCACGGCTCTGTACAAAACCCACGATTGGCTGGCTGGCCAAGGGTATGTCAGCAAGCTGACTCAGGGGCTGTCACATCTGGCAAATCTTGAGCTGACTGTCGCTGCGGCAGTGGTACTTTTTGTGAGCGCAAAATATCTGGCTTTCTACTTCAAACAGCACAAAAGTTAATATTTGAGCAGATTAATTCAATCAAATTTATTAACAACTCCCCAAATGATATTTGTTAACAAATAGGAGTATTTAAAATATTCCGAGGTGGAGCCGACAAAATATACAGAATAGCGACCCTTATATACTTGAAAAAATCTCTCTTTTTGCAGATTTTTTGCTCTTACACATTTTTTTAATTATGACAATTTGTTACTTTTCATTGCGATTTAAAGGAATTTATATCTTCGTAAACACACTAAAAATACGATAATGAAACCTTTATTAAATAATAAAAAACCTTTTATTAACACCTGAAACCATTTAAACCAAAGCCAACGTTCACAAAACGTCACATTGTTTTATTTGTGTTATTTTTTGGTTTTATTTTTGGTTTATATTCATAAACTTCTAATACTTTAGCTCTGTGTTGCACATGTAAATTCGGTGTGGTTATATCTCCAGCCAGACGAATTTCGATCACGGATTTAATTAATTTGTATCGGGATATCGTCCTATAAAAAGCAAAACACATTTAAGTGTCAGGGAGATTATCATGCTCGTTAACAACACTCTGGCCAAAGCGGTACGCTTTGCGCTGATCGGTGGTGCTGCTTCTGTAGCTATCACCAGCGCTACCGCCTTTGCCGAAGAAGCCGATGGTGCAAAAGTAGAACGCATCGAAGTAACAGGTTCACGTATTAAGCGTACCGATCTGGAATCAGCAACGCCTGTTACCGTTCTTAGCTCTGAAGAAATGGCCAAGCAAGGTTTCACCACTATTCAGGACGCTCTGGAAAGCCTGACTTCTACCACAGGCGCCATGACCACTCAGTCTGTGCACGGCTTTACTCCAGCCGCTTCTTCTATCAGCCTGCGTGGCGCCGGTGCCAGCCGTACTCTGACGCTGATCAACGGTAAGCGTCTGAACCAGTATCCAAAGCCAGCCGGCGGTACTGACAACTTCGTTGACACGGCCAACCTGCCAATGGAAGCCGTAGCCCGTATCGAAGTACTGCAATCCGGTGCTTCTGCCGTATACGGTGCTGACGCCGTAGGTGGTGTGGTTAACATCATCCTGAAAGACGATTTCGAAGGCGTTGCCCTGAAATACCGTCACGGTGACACCACTGAGGGTGGTGGCGGTTCAGATCGTATCGCCCTGTCTCTGGGTGCCTCTTCTGACCGTGGTAACGTGTCTACCTTTATCGAATTCACCGATAACGAGCGTCTGAGAGCCTCTGACCGTGAAGTATTCGGTCTGCACACTGATAAAGTGCCTTACAGCGAATACTCTGCCTACAGCTCTTACGGTGCCCGTATCGCCGGTGGTCCAAAAGGCAACACCTTTGCCGGCAGCATCCCAATGGAGCGCTGTATTGCTGAAGGTTACCTGTGGGTAGCCGAGAAGAACCTCTGTGGTTTCGACCGCTCTGCGTGGCGCGATCTGGCACCGGAAAGCAGCCGTTTCATCAGCTCAACCAACTTCACCTATGAGCTGTCTGACGACCTGTCTTTCGTAGGCCGTATGGATTATGCCAAGGCACAGTCCACTACCCGCATCGAACCAATGGGTATCGACAACTACACAGTAACTGTAGCCGGTGACCAAATCACCCTGGGTGTTGACCTGGATCCAAGCCTGACCAAGAGCTTCAACAAGACCACTGGTCTGGGCGGTGACTTTGCTGATGCTCCCGATGGCGAATACTACTATGTTCGTCGTCTGCACGAGTTCAGCAACCGCAGCGGTGAAACCAACACCCAAAACTTCTTCTTTACCGCTGGTCTGGAAGGTGTGATTGCCGACAGCTACAACTGGGATGCGTCTGTTAACTATGGTCGCACTGAACTGGATATCTTCAGCTCAGGTTACGCCAGTGTAGGCAGCATGTTCAGCTACCTGTCTCAGGGTGAGAACGGTGTTTCTGCCCTCAAGCCTATGACTGCCGCTGAAGTAGCCAGCGTGGCTTACTCTCCATTCGAGCGCGCTCAGTCTACCCAGAAAAACGTACAGGCCAACATCTCCGGTACTGCGTTTGAACTGCCAGCCGGTGACGCTGACTTCGCTTTCGGTGCTGAATACACCAAGCAAGACTACGAAACTGACACAGATTCTGAGTCCAAGAAAGGTAACATCCTGAGCCGCGGCGGTTCATCAGGTGCCGGTGAGCGTTCTTACTGGGCAACTTACCTGGAAATGCGTCTGCCAGTTCTGGAAGATCTGGTTGTTGATGCCGCTGTACGTTATGACCGTTACTCAGACTTTGGCGGCAACCTGACTCCTCAGGTAGCTATCGAGTACCGTCCAATGGACGAGCTGCTGGTACGTGGTACCATCGGTAAGGTATTCCGCGCCCCAGACATGCACCGTGTATACGGTGATGCCACCAAGGGCTTCGCCACTGTAATCGACTTCAAGAAGTGTCAGGAACTGGGCGGTTCTCCAGGTAAGACACATCCTGATGCCACCATCAACACAGTGTGTAACGAACTGCACATCGACTCTACCACCGGTGCCAACAAGGACCTGAAGGCTGAAGAAGGCTACACTGCCAACATCGGCGCGGTATGGGGCGGTGAGAGCCTGAACGCCTCTATCGACGTGTGGGAATGGAAACTGGATGACATGGTGAGCGATATCAGCGCCAGCAAAGCTGCCCGCGAATACGAAACCTATGCCAACATGATCACCCGTGATGAGACCGGTACCATCACTCACATCAACGCCGTTGCCCAGAACCTGGCTTTCCAGAAAGTTCGCGGTATCGACGTGACTGCCGGTTACGGTTGGGATATCAACGAGTTCGGTGAACTGAAACTGAACTTCAACGGTTCTTACCTGCTGAAGTCTGAAGGCCAGACCGATCCTACCGCTGCGGTAGATGACGATCTGGACGATGGCGGCCTGCCACAGTACCGCGCCAACATGGTGCTGAGCTGGTTCATCGAAGACTTCGAAGCCACTGTGGGTGCCTACCACACTGCACGCATGCACGGTTCTTCTTACAAGTCATTCAAGTCTGACAGCCCTGAGTTCAACGAAAGCGATTATGAAGTTGCTTCTCAGACCAAGTGGAACCTGACTGCCGGTTATAACATCACCGACGGTATCAAGGTTAAGGCCGGTGTTGTGAACCTGTTCAACGTAGGTCCTAACTTCGACCCAACTGACACCTCTTGGCCACACTACCCACGTTCCGTGTACAACGCGCGTGGTCGTGAGTGGTTCGTAGAAGGCGAAGTGAAGTTCTAATCGACGCTGAGTCCTGAATAAAAACGGCACCCGTGGGTGCCGTTTTTTTTATGTGCTTTGATAGGTTCAATGCCTGAAAGCGCGCTATTCATGTTGCCTGGTTGTTAGTCATAGGCTTACAGGACTTCAGGAATTAGACCTGTAATCAGACAGCTGGCGTTAGATAGGCAGCCGCGCTTAGACTGCAAACTGCGGCGCTTAAATCACCAGTCACCAGAGCGAAGCGGCATTTTTCCGTCAGTTGAAGCCGAGGTAATGTGCCCCAATTACCATCACACTGGCGGCAATCAGCAGCAACAGCATAAAGCGCCAGATAAATTTCACCCAGGCGCTGAATTCAACCCGGCATACCCCCAGGGTTGCCATCAAAGAGGCCGATGTAGGCACCAACACATTGGTAAAACCATCACCCAACTGAAATGCCAGCACAGCCACCTGACGGCTCACGCCGACGATATCGGCGAGCGGCGCCATCAAGGGCATGGTCAGCGCCGCCTGGCCAGAGCCTGAGGTCACAAAGAAGTTGAATACCGACTGAAACAGCAACATAAACCAGGCCGACAGCGCATCGGGTAAATGCCCGATAAAGCCGCCTGCAGCCGAGAGAATACTGTTGAGCACCGAAGGCTCTGTGGGGCCGCCCTTGCCAAGCAAAATCAAAATACCCGCGGCACTGCCCACCAACAAACAGGGCTCCAGCATGGTGGCTGCACCATCTTTAAAGGCCCTGGCCATGCCATTGAGGGTGAGGCCGTTTAAGTTAAAGATCACTGCAATCAAACCGGCAACCAGCCCCATGGTGAAAAATTGGCTGGCAATCTCAGGGATAAACCAGTGTTTGGCTACCACGCCCCAAATCACCCACACCATGGTGGCGATTATGGTGGCGAGCACCAAATAATCACCCAGATTAAACCGGCTGTTGCCAGCATGGTTTTGGTCGTCACTGCCCTGCTGGGCCTGTCTGAAGTGGGTGTCGGTGGCATAGCTGTATGACAACGCCGGCGCTGCCTTGATTTTACGGGCATAAATCATGGTAAAAGCGATGCCAAGCAGGGTAAAACCTATCCACATGGGGATACGCACCGCTGCGCCCGAGAGCACGGGAATACCGGCAATCCCCTGGGCAATGGCCACACTGAAAGGATTCATCCAACTGGCACCGAAGCCCACCTGGGTAGCCACATAGGTCACCATCACTGTGGTAATGCCATCATAGCCAAGACGTATCATTAACGGGCAGATGATGATGGCAAAGGCAATGGCCTCTTCCCCCATGCCGAACACGGCGCCGCCGAGGGAAAACAGGCTAAAGAGCACGGGAATAAACAAAAACTCCCGCCCCTGGGTGTGATGAATAAGCCGCAATATGCCGTTATCTATGGTGCCTGTGGCCATCACAACCCCGAAGGAGCCGCCAATCACCAGCATAAACATGATTACGCCAACGGCACTGCCCCATTTGTCGCCGGATACCAGGCCTTCAAACATGTAGTTGAAGAAGCCTTTACCCTGAGGGTCGAAGGCAGGGATCGGTGCCAATTTCGGCTCACCCTGTTCATCGAGGTCGTAACGGAACGAATCCGGGTCGACCACCTGACGGGTTTTCTCCACCCCGTCCTGCACAAAGGCCACTGTCTGGGTATCAAAAGACCCCACTGGCACCAAATAGGTCATGAGTGCGGCAAAAAGCGCCACAAAAAATATGATCACCAGGGTGTCCGGCATCACCCAGGTACCCGTCCGGGGCGGTGGCGCAATGGCAGTGGCACTCGGTGAAGGGTCAGGTCTGGTCGTCATCGTCTGTACTTATCCAGTTAATCATCCACGAATACATTACATATCCATGAACGCATTGAAACGAAAGGCGCTGACTATACCTCAAAAGCCTTTAACTGTCCTTAACACCGCCCACACCAACAAGGCTCAATAATTTTTTATGCGGTTGAATAAAAAGTAAAAATATAAAGCCACATCACGATTTCCAGGCAGTAGATATCGGCGCCACAGTCTCTGTGGCAGAAAGCCCACGCCCAAAGTGTGCGCCGGGCTGCAGAATTCAAAAACTCTGCCATGGGCCATTTAAGGCAAGGCCGCGCGCCTTATAGAATGACAGGAAACCATCAATTCCTCTGATAGCTGCTGTCATGAAATACACCCTCAAACAAATGTCGGTATTTGATGCTGTCGCCAGTCTCGAAAGTGTGTCCGGCGCAGCCCGTAAACTGTCCATGACCCAGTCCGCCGTCAGCATGTCGCTGCAACAACTGGAAAGCTTGCTCGGCAGGCCGCTCTTTATCCGTCAGGGAAACCGGCTGATGTTGAGCCATTGGGGACACTGGCTCAGACCCCGCGCCCGCAAGCTGTTGGCCGATGCTCAACAAATTGCCATGGGACTGCACGACCAGCACCTGCTATCCGGCAGTTTGTCCATGGGGGCCAGCCAAACGGCGGCTGAACACCTGCTTGGGGATCTCATCAGCCGTCTTGATAGCGACTTTCCACAAATCCATATTGAGCTGATGGTCGAAAACACCGAAAACGTTATCACGGCGGTGCAGGAGTATGAGGTGGACTTTGGCATCATCGAAGGGCGCAGCGACGATGCCCATTTGGTGTTGGAGCCCTGGCTTGACGATCATCTGGTGGTGATTGCCGCGCCCCACCATCCCTACGGCAAGTACGGCAATGTCAGCCTGTCACAGCTGGAGCAGGCCAAATGGGTACTGCGGGAACAGGGCGCCGGAACCCGGCGCATTTTCGATGCTGCTATCCATGGCAATCTCGACAGATTAAACGTATGGCGGGAGTATGAGCAGGTACCTGTGCTGAAGGCGCTGGTAAAAAATGGCCCCTACCTCAGTGCACTGCCCTATTTGGATGTGGAGCGGGATGTGGCAGCCGGGCAACTCATTATCCTGTCAACGCCCAAACTGAACATGAAGCGCCAGTTGTCTTTCGTATGGCGCGCCGATGCCACCGAAAACCCGCTGCGTGACTGTGTAATATCCGAAGCAAAAAGGCTCGCGCGCCACAGGCACACGAGCCAGGAGAAAGTCTGAAAGGAGTTATTCGGGGACTTTTTCTCTGACACTTTGCAGCAATCGCAGCAAGGCATCACGGTGAATGACGCCCTTTAGCACCCCGGCGTCCACCACCGGCAAGGTTGCGGGACTGGCTGCCACAGCGCCCCTCAGACGCTCTTCGTAGGCCTGATATCCCGTTCCCAGCCAATGCCCTTCGCCCGTCACCGGAAAGAGCCGCTGCCTGTCGACCACCCAGTATTCAAGCACGGTCAAAAGCGGCTCATCTGCAGCGACTGTATGCAGCACTTTTTGCATCATGTCCCCTACCCGGTAACTGCCATCGGCGGCAAACTCCTCCGCCCACAGGCCCCGCATGGCGTCCTGGGGTGCGAGCATTCCCACAAGGCGGCCACCGTCGGCCACCACAGGACAGGACACGCCACCCGCACTTTCCATCAGTGCCAACGACTGCCACAGGTTCATATCTGGCGTTAAGGTGACAGCTGGCTCCAACAAGGCGGAAACGGTAAGGGTATTCAGGTGTTTATTCATCATGGTTTGCTCCAACGATAAGGGTGACGCTGCCGCAGGATGAAGCCCATCGGGCAGTGGTGTCAGACAAGGTGAACTGGGTGTGGGTTTTAAATGCGTGTTGGTGAACCGGCTTGGCTGCCCGGAATGGCGGAGGTCTGCCGGAGCACCATCGGCAACAGATACGCAGGCTTCGGTGGTAACCAAACTAAGCCCTGCCCCAATATTGGCAGCGGTAGCAGAGACAGAGTGCGCCGAGCGCTCTCCCAACCTGTGCACGCCCAGGAGCCCCATCCCCACCAGCACAGCGCCGCCAACGATGTTGCCGAGGGTGACGGGCAGCAGATTGAGTTGCAGCATGTTGGCGGGTGTCAGCTCAGCAAGCCGCGCCGGCTCAATGCCATGGGTAAGCAATAACGTATCCGGGATGTGCTGAGCCAGCATGCCGGCAAGAGGCAGCAAAAACAGGTTGGCAATACTGTGCTCAAAGCCGCTGCTCACAAAAAGCGCCACCGGCAGCATCAGGAGCAGCGCCCGGGTGCCCGGATTAGCACTGAGAAAACTGAGCCAAACCCCAAGGCAAACCAAAAAGTTACAAAGTACCCCCAGGAAAAACGCCTCCCACCAGCCGTGGTGCAGCTTGTGAAGTGCCGTGGATATCAGATTAACCCCCCACAGCCCACCATCGAGTTGCCACACTCCCGCAAGCAGCACCAATACGGCCAGACTCAGCGCCCCCAAGGCGTTGCCACAATAAACGCAAAGCCAGCTTTTAAGCAGGGTCGATAACCGGGCCGAGCCCTGAACCCAGGGGATGGCGGTCAGCACTGTGCCCGTAAAAAGCTCCATTCCCAGCAGTACCACCAACATCAGCCCCAAACTGAAGGCGAGCGCACCGGCGAGACGCACCATGCCCCATGGCGCGCCGGCGCTGCCTGTGGTCACCGTCAGGTAAAAGACAAACCCCAGACCGATGAAAATCCCTGCATACACGGCCTCGGCAAACCGTTGCCGCTGTCCCTTGGCAAGCTTCTTTCGGCTTGCATAACAGATATCGGCCATCAGGCCGCCATCGCGTGTCCCGGGCGGTGTCGCGCCCTTGGTTGAGCGCGGCGGCGCCAACGGCGTTTTACGCTGGTGGAGATGAGTTGGCATATCTGGCACCCATATCAATAAAAAGTTTCTGTACCAACAGCTTGGCTGCTGCATTGCCCCAAATGTAGCAAGCAGCAACCATGAGCAATATCGAATACTTTTGATGCTGGATATCAGTTTGTTTGATGGAAAGAGATTGAAAGCGACTTTTTGAACAAGACTGAGTGTCAGTCAGAACACTCGGTAGTCGCCAAAGTCACAAAGTTCACAGAAATAAAGCCAAGAAGTTGAAAATAAATGAAAAGTGCAGAGTTTGGGTTTTCAATTACATCCGTGGCCTGCACGGGCTCGTGAGTGAACCCAGACATGTGAAGCACCTGGCAGTGAAACAAGCCGGTCATGCCGGGATGGCACCTCCGGAATAATCACTCCCAAACCGGTGAGCAGAGCCTTGAAGCAGTGCGCAGAGCTTTTAAGGTAAAAAGGTGGCAATAAGCCAGACTAGCTGACGCGGGATAATTGATACTCAGGTAAAAAGCCGGTGTTCTTCCCTACGTCGGCCCTGCGGCTGCGCCTGGTTGCGGGTGTTACCCCCTGAAACCCTCTCCCCTACGCAATTATTGTGCCCCAGTGCAATAGACTGCATGGCCCAACATCCAGCTATGTTAGCTGTGTCGCAAATCCGTCATCAGGGTGCTTCAGAAAGATTGATAGTTGATGAGAGGCTATAACGGCTGTGGTAACATTTTTAACAGGTAAATTGGTATGACCAATTTGAGCAGATTTTAGGACCCCGGGTTTGGGGTGGTAAAACAGACGCGTTTTTACCATCTAAACCGTTTCTGACAGGCTTTTTACGACAGTAACAGGCCAGAGCAACAAGGATGCTTTCAAAGCTGGTCAAGCAGGCTCAACACGCTGTTGTTTTGGGGATTAACATGTCAGAAACAGCATATCAACCTGAGGCCATCGGCCTCACCGAGACCGACACGGCCACCAGCGATAACGCGGAAAAAAGCTACCGCGAGCTCCATCGTCCTGCGTCGGAGTTTTCATCCCGTGAAGCCTATCTGGATCATGAACTGAAAATCATGAATCCCAGACGCTGGGGCCTCAACCTGCCCGGTCGTGACTTTAACTTTGAATGGGAAGATTTGGTTCCCGCCATTGCCGGCACCATCGGCATTACCGTGATGTATTCTGCCGTGATGGCGGCCTGGGCCTCGGGTCTTACCGAGCGCTGGGATCACATTAACCTTGGTGCCGACTTTATCATCTCTGTGGTGCGGGTCGAAATGCTCATTCCCGCCCTGCTCTTCTGTATCATCAGCTCCGGCTTTATCAATCCCCGCGCCAACCTTGGCGGTAACCATGGCCCCATGATCCCGCTGATTGGTGCCATCGCGCTGGCCGGTGCTCACCCACTGGCACTGGCAATTCTGTTGGGGGTATTTGGTCTCTTGCTGTCCTTCTTTAAAGGGGGGTCGCGGCTGGTGAATCTTACCAGCAGCGGGGTCGCCGGGGGCCTATTGGTGTTCCTCGGTTTTATGGGGGCCAAGAGCCAGATTGAATCCTTGTTCAGCTGGGCTGGCGGCCTCGAAGCCAAGCACGCGCTGGATTACTCCTTAGGCTATGTCGCCTTCTTTATTCTGCTCGCCAACGTGGTGATTTACGCCCTGCTTGCCAAGTTCGGAAAACGCTGGCTCGCCATTCCACTGTGCTCCATTGCCGCCATTGTGATGGCCTTTGCCCTGGGCGCCGGACTTGATCTTAAATTCACCACGGCCCCCGGTTTACCCAACCTGAACCCTGTGTACTGGTGGGGCTCTACCGAAACCGGCTGGCAGCTTGGCCTGCCCAATATGCAGCACTTTATCGCATCTCTGCCCTTTGCCATTCTGGCGGTTGCCATGTGGTCCCCGGACTTCCTCGGCCACCGTATTTTCCAGGAGCTGAACTACCCAAAGGGCGCGGAAAAAGTACTGATGGACGTGGATGACACCATGACCACCTGCTCACTGCGCCAAATGGTGGGTACTGCCGTGGGCGGCGGTAACATTACATCGAGCTGGGGTACATATATGATCCCGGCCGCCATCGCCAAGCGTCCTATTCCTGCCGGTGCCATTTTGCTGGGTAGCCTGTGTATTATCGTGGCGATTGTAGGTTATCCGATGGATC
Source organism: Shewanella sp. FJAT-52076 (assembly GCF_019457455.1). NCBI lineage: Bacteria > Pseudomonadati > Pseudomonadota > Gammaproteobacteria > Alteromonadales > Shewanellaceae > Shewanella > Shewanella sp. FJAT-52076. The sequence continues at coordinate 1,766,002 of NZ_CP080415.1, read as the reverse complement.
TGACCACCTGGCGTCCAGTGATGTCCATTGCCCTGCTGGTAGGTGTATTCCTGCCGCTGCTGGAAGCCGGTCTGCAGATGGTGAAAGACAACCAAAGCAGCCAGGCTGCCGGGATCTGTATCTTCGGTTCGTTCGTGGCCAACCCTGTGCTGGCCTGGGCACTGACCATGCTTTTGGACAACAATGGCCTGATTGGTGACAAAGAGCGTGCCGCCAACCTGTCATTCGTTGACCGGGTCGTTATTCCCGGGCTCGCGTTCGTTATCTGCCTTGCCGCCATGCTGGCCGTGGGCATGATTGAAGGCATTCCAGCGCTGCTGTAACACTCATGCATAAGATAAAAAAGGGGCAAATGTGCCCCTTTTTCTTATTGTGCTTTCATGGTCTTGAGCGCTATCTAATATGCTGAGCAAGGTGAATTTCAGCGTTATCTGATGCCAACTTGTCATTGCCGGTTAAAAACTGCTAACTCGGTAACAATTTTCGCATTAATCGCCTTAATCTCGAACGCTTTTGGATGCGACCCTATGGGGCTTATGTTAATATGCAAATGGACAATTGGTCTTACCAATTAAATTGGAGATTGGTAAGGCGTTCACGGAATCCACCGGAAAGTCTTCCGGGGTCCTGGCTTCATCAGGGGATGTTTCGCCGGGATGTAACAAGACTCACAAGGGGAAACATCCCCAACCCTTTTCTCAAATAGAAGGTGAAGTACGATGACCGATAAAACTGAGCTGTTCCAAACCGCGTGGGAAGGATTCGTTCCCGGTGATTGGAAGTCCGATGTCAATGTACGTGACTTTATTCAGACCAACTACACCCCCTATGAAGGTGACGACAGCTTCCTGGCCGGTCCCACCGCCGCTACCAACGCCCTGTGGGCCAAGGTAATGGAAGGTATCAAGGAAGAGAACCGCACCCACGCGCCGCTGGATTTTGATACCGACAAGGTATCTACCATCACCTCCCACGATGCCGGTTATATCGAAAAAGCGCTGGAAACCATTGTTGGTCTGCAAACCGATGCGCCACTCAAGCGCGCCATGCTGCCAAACGGCGGTATCCGTATGGTGGAAAGCTCCTGCGCCGCCTACAACCGTGAACTGAATGCCGACATCAAGTATGTCTATTCTGAGCTGCGCAAGACCCACAACCAGGGCGTATTCGACATCTATACCCCGGAAATCCTTGCCTGCCGTAAATCCGGCGTACTGACCGGCCTGCCCGATGCCTATGGCCGTGGCCGTATCATCGGTGACTACCGCCGCGTGGCCCTGTACGGTATCGATTACCTGATGGCCGACAAACTGAAGCAATTCACTTCGCTGCAATCCCGTTTTGAAGAAGGTGAAGATCTGCAGGCCACCATGCAGCTGCGCGAAGAAATCGCCGAGCAGCACCGCGCCCTGGCTCAGATGAAGGAAATGGCCGCCAAATACGGCTACGACATCTCTGGCCCTGCCAAAAACGCCCAGGAAGCCATCCAGTGGACCTACTTCGGCTACCTCGCCGCGGTGAAGAGCCAAAACGGTGCCGCCATGTCACTTGGCCGTACTTCCAGCTTTATCGACATCTACATTGAGCGCGATCTGAAAAACGGTACTCTGACCGAAGAGCAGGCGCAGGAGATGATTGACCACTTCGTGATGAAGCTGCGTATGGTGCGCTTCCTGCGTACCCCTGAGTACGATGAGCTGTTCTCCGGCGACCCAATCTGGGCCACTGAATCAATCGGCGGCATGGGTCTCGATGGCCGTACTCTGGTCACCAAGTCCAGCTTCCGCTTCCTGCACACCCTGTACAACATGGGCCCAAGCCCTGAGCCAAACATCACTGTGCTCTGGTCTGAAAAGCTGCCAGAAAACTTCAAAACTTTCTGTGCCAAGGTGTCCATCGACACCAGCTCCATCCAGTACGAAAACGATGACCTTATGCGTCCGGACTTCGAGTCTGACGACTATGCCATCGCCTGCTGCGTGAGCCCCATGGTGGTGGGTAAGCACATGCAGTTCTTCGGTGCCCGTGCCAACCTCGCCAAGACCATGCTGTATGCCATCAACGGCGGTGTGGACGAAAAGCTGAAAGTGCAGATAGGTCCTAAATCTGAGCCTATCACCAGCGAATATCTGGACTATGACGATGTAATGAGTCGTCTGGACAACCTGATGGAATGGCTGGCGACCCAGTATGTCTCCGCGCTCAACGCCATTCACTTTATGCACGACAAGTATTCATACGAAGCCGCGCTTATGGCACTGCACGACCGCGACGTGCGCCGTACCATGGCCTGTGGTATCGCCGGTCTGTCGATTGCTGCCGACTCCCTGTCTGCCATCAAGTACGCCAAGGTGAAGCCGGTACGTGACGAGCAAGGCATCGCCGTTGACTTCGAAATTGAGGGTGACTATCCCAAGTTCGGTAACAACGATGCCCGCGTGGATGATATCGCCTGTATGCTGGTTGAAGGCTTTATGGCCAAAATTCGCAACAAGAAGATGTACCGCAACGCCATCCCAACCCAGTCTATCCTGACCATCACCTCCAACGTGGTGTACGGCAAGAAGACAGGTAACACCCCCGATGGCCGCCGCGCCGGTGCACCTTTTGCCCCGGGTGCCAACCCAATGCACGGCCGTGATGAGAAAGGCGCCATCGCCTCACTCACTTCAGTGGCCAAGCTGCCCTTTGCCCACGCACAGGATGGTATTTCTTATACCTTCTCTATCGTACCCAATGCCCTGGGTAAGGATGAAAAGGCCCGTGAACGCAACCTGGCAGCCCTGATGGACGGTTATTTCCGCCACAGTGAAAGCCGCGAAGGTGGCCAGCACCTGAACGTGAACGTGATGAACCGTGAAATGCTTGAGGATGCCATTGCAAACCCTGACAAGTATCCACAGCTCACCATCCGTGTGTCTGGTTATGCAGTGCGCTTTAACTCACTGACACCAGAGCAGCAGCAGGATGTGATCACCCGCACCTTTACTCAAGGTTTGTAATTCAGGCGCTGGTAATTCACCGGTCGCTAAAGGACAATTGTGGCTCGCCACAATTGTCCTCAGTTTCAGCCAATCCCAGGAGTTTCAATGACAGTCACAGGCAGGGTTCATTCAGTGGAATCCTTCGGCACAGTGGACGGTCCCGGCATCAGGTTTATCACCTTTATGCAGGGTTGTCTGATGCGCTGCCAATACTGCCATAACCGTGATACCTGGGATTTGGATGGTGGCAAGGAAATGCAGGTCGATGAGCTGATGAGTCAAATCCTCAGCTATCGACCTTTTTTGGATGCCAGTGGTGGCGGTGTCACAGCCAGTGGCGGTGAGGCCATACTGCAGGCCGGGTTTGTGGCCGAGCTCTTCAAGGCCTGCCGCGCCGAGGGCATTCATACCTGTCTGGATACCAATGGTTTCGTGCGCAAGTACACGCCCGCCATTGATGTACTCTTGGACAACACCGATCTGGTGCTCTTGGATATCAAACACATAGATGATGCCAAACATCAGGATTTAACCAAGGTCAGTAATCATCGCACCCTGCAGTTTGCCGAATACCTCGCCAAACGCGGCCAGAAAACCTGGATCCGTTACGTGGTCGTCGCCGGGTTCACCGAAGATGTAGAAAGTGCTGAAAAACTGGCCGATTTTATCGCGCCCATGGGCAATGTGGAAAAGGTGGAACTGCTGCCCTACCACGAGCTGGGCAAGCACAAGTGGGAGGCCATGGGTGAGGAGTATCCGCTCAAGGGTGTTCATCCGCCCACCGCCGATACCATGGAAGCCATCAAGGCCGTGTTTACCCGCCGCGGACTGACCGCGACTTATTAAGACGGTTACAGCGGAATACTCGCAGTTACCGAGGTACTCGTTGAGCCTTGAAGAGGCTCAAAGCTCGTCCCAGTAACTTGCATCGAGTCGGTCGAAGGCTATCTTCAAGAGATTGGCCATATCGAGGTAGCAGGCCTTGGCGCCAAGGGGAATGTAAGCCACGCCTATGGCTTGAAGTCGTTCCTGCACTTGGTTGCCAAAGCTTAACAGAGACAATGGCAACGGATGACGGGCACGCTGCCCAAGCCACAGCATGCCCTGGAGTGGCAGACTGAAGAAAAACAGGCCAATGGCAATCGCCTGAGGCAAAAATGCCCAGCCATGGAGATAAATTTGGCTGGCTGCCGCCAAGAGTGCGAAAGGCGGCATAAAACGTATGGCGAGGGACGTTGCCTTAACGACGCGATATTCCGGGAAAAAATACCCCAGAGGTTTCGCCATCGGCCAGGCCTTCATATAACGATGGCCATCTCGCAGGGTGGAAAACAGCTGCAATTTCATCAACCCGGGAACCTATCGACAACACAGACTGCTTTAACCTTAGCACAAAGGCAGTCGGCTTCCCAAGCGTGGCTCAGGGAAGCAGATGACAAGTTTTAATGGCCTGCCCGCCAGGCAAAGTCGCCGGAACAAGACCCGGCCAACTATTTCATGACGCAAGAAGGTTTTATCATGTCCAATACTTTGGTTCTGGTACTCAACTGTGGCAGCTCTTCACTGAAGTTTGCCATTCTGGACGCCACCAATGGCGACGAAAAAATTTCAGGTCTCGCCGAGTGCTTCGGTCTGGAAAATGCCCGTATCAAATGGAAATTACGTGGCGAGAAACACGATGCCAGTTTGGGCGCCTTCAGCGCTCACCGCGAAGCGGTGGAATACATAGTCAACAAAATTCTGGTGAATGAGCCTGAACTGAAAGGCCAACTCATCGCCATTGGTCACCGTATCGTGCACGGCGGCGAAAAGTTTACCCACTCCGTCATTATCGATGATGCGGTACTCAAGGGCATTGAAGACTGTGCCTCGCTGGCGCCACTGCATAACCCGGCGCACCTTATCGGTATTCGTGCCGCTCAGGCCTCGTTCCCGGCGCTGCCTCAGGTGGCCGTGTTCGATACCGCTTTCCATCAGAGTATGCCAGACCGTGCCTATATCTACGCCCTGCCCTATAAGCTCTATCGTGAGCACGGCATCCGCCGCTACGGCATGCACGGCACCAGCCACCTGTTTGTCAGCCGTGAGGCTGCCAAGGCCCTTGGCAAAGACGTGAGCGACACCAATGTAATTTGTGCCCACTTGGGTAACGGCGCCTCTGTAACCGCCGTGAAAGGTGGCAAGAGTGTAGACACCTCCATGGGTCTGACTCCGCTGGAAGGCCTGGTAATGGGGACGCGCTGTGGCGATCTCGACCCCTCCATCATCTACCACCTGGTGCATCAGCTGGGTTACACCCTGGATGAAGTGAACAACCTGATGAACAAGCAAAGTGGTTTGCTCGGTATTTCTGAGCTTACCAACGATTGCCGTGGTATCGAAGAAGGCTACGCCGAAGGCCACAAGGGTGCGACCCTGGCGCTGGAAATTTTCTGCTATCGCCTCGCCAAGTACATCGCCTCCTACACGGTGCCACTTGGCCGTTTGGATGCTGTCGTATTCACCGGCGGCATCGGCGAAAACTCAGACCTTATTCGCGAGAAAGTACTGAACCTGCTTGAAATCTTTAAGTTTGAAGTCGACAGCGAGCGCAACAAAGCCGCCCGGTTCGGCAACCAGGGCGTGATTACCAAAGATGGCAGCCCCATTGCCATGGTGATCCCCACCAACGAAGAGTGGGTCATTGCCGAAGACTCGCTGCGCCTGGTTAACAAATAAGGCGCCTGCCGCCCCGCGGACACCCGCGGGCGGTTTTGCATTAAAAGCATCTGATGGCCCGACCATCAAAGCAACACCACAAGAGGTACTTTATGTCCCGCAACATCATGTTGGTTCCCATAGGCACAGGCGTTGGCCTCACCTCTCTGAGCCTGGGTATGGTGCGCGCACTGGAACGCCACGGCGTGAAGGTGCAGTTCTTTAAGCCCATCAGCCAGCAGCGCCCTGCCGACTCAGGCCCGGAGCGCTCAACCACTATTCTGTCCAAGTCGCCCACGGTGAACCCGCTTGAGCCCTTCGACATGCAGCACGCCGAGTCGCTTATCCGTACCGACCAGACCGATGTGCTGATGGAGCAAATCATTGCCCGCGCCAGCGAAATTGCTGCCAACACCGAGACTCTTATCATCGAAGGTTTGGTGCCAACCCGCAGCCATTCGTTCTCCGATGACGTGAACTACGCCATCGCCAAGGCGTTGGATGCAGACGTGATTTTCATCGCCACCCCGGGTAACGACACCCCGAACGCGCTGATGAACCGTTTGGAAATCGCCTACAACAGCTGGGGCGGCGCCAAAAACAAACGTCTGATTGGCGCTGTGATCAACAAGATTGGGGCACCGGTGGACGATGAAGGCCGCACCCGCCCTGATCTGTCGGAAGTGTTCGACCATCAGGACATCCAGAAAGGTGATGCCACGGCCATGTTCCAGCTGCCCGGCAAGAGCAAGCTGCGTATTCTCGGCAGCGTGCCTTACAACCTGGATCTGGTTTCACCCCGCGCATCGGACCTTGCCAAGCACTTGCATGCCCGCATCCTGAACGCCGGTGAAATGAACACCCGTCGCCTGCGTAAAGTGACCTTCTGTGCCCGCTCCATTCCCAACATGCTGAGTCACTTCCGTACCGACTCGCTGCTGGTGACTTCAGGCGATCGCTCAGATGTGATTGTGGCTGCCTGCCTTGCAGCCATGAACGGCGTGAAGATTGGTGCCCTGCTGCTGACCGGCTCCTACGAGCCTGAGCCGGAAGTACTGAAGCTGTGTGAACAGGCATTCGAGACCGGCCTGCCGGTGTTTATGATAGACACCAACACCTGGCAAACCTCGCTCAATATTCAGCGCTTTAACCACGAAGTACCCGTGGACGATGCAGTACGAATTGAGCTGGTACAGGAATATGTGGCAAGCCACATCGACCAGAGCTGGATTGAAAGCGTGACCGAAAACTCGCCACGCGAACACCGCCTGTCTCCACCGGCCTTCCGCTACAAGCTGACTGAACTGGCCCGCGCCGCCAAAAAGTGCATTGTACTGCCGGAAGGCGACGAGCCGCGCACCATCAAGGCCGCCAGCATCTGCGCCGAGCGCGGTATCGCCCGCTGTGTACTGCTGGGTAAGAAAGACGATATTTTACGTATTGCCGCAGCACAGGATGTGGTGCTGGGTGAAGGCGTTGAGATCCTCGACCCTGAAGATATTCGCGAGCAGTATGTCGAGCCTATGCTGAACCTGCGCCGCCACAAGGGGCTTACCGAAGTGGTCGCCCGTGAGCAACTGGAAGACAACATGGTACTGGCCACCATGATGCTGGCCGAAGATGAAGTGGACGGCATAGTGTCAGGTGCGGTAAACACCACAGCCAATACCATTCGTCCACCGCTGCAGCTGATTAAAACTGCCCCGGGCTCAAGCCTGGTATCGTCAATCTTCTTTATGCTGATGCCGGATCAGGTACTGGTATACGGTGACTGCGCCATTAACCCGGATCCGAACGCCGAACAGCTGGCCGATATCGCCATTCAGTCCGCTGAGTCTGCCAAGGCCTTCGGCATCGAGCCCCGCGTCGCCATGATAAGCTACTCCACCGGTAACTCGGGCACTGGCTCCGATGTGGACAAGGTTCGCGAAGCCACCCGCATTGCCAAAGAGAAACGCCCCGATCTGGTTATCGATGGCCCGCTGCAGTATGACGCTGCCGTGATGCCAAACGTGGCACGCTCCAAAGCACCCGACAGTCCTGTTGCCGGTAAGGCTACCGTGTTTGTGTTCCCCGACCTCAATACGGGCAACACCACATACAAGGCCGTACAGCGAAGCGCTGAGCTTATCAGCATTGGCCCTATGCTGCAGGGCATGAGAAAGCCTGTGAACGACCTGTCCCGCGGCGCCTTGGTAGACGACATCGTCTACACCATCGCCCTGACAGCCATTCAGGCGACGCAGCAGTAAGCCTGCAACCCATAATGAAAACGCCGTCAACTGACGGCGTTTTTTATGGCTCGCTCATTGACGGCTTTTACGATCCACCAACGTTAAAGGGATCAGGTAAGGGATCTTCGGCGTGGGAAATCGGGAAATGAAGGCGTAGAAAAGTCGACCAAAAAACGTCGAACAAACAAGCGACAATTTTTTAGCCAACCGTCAAAATACTGCGGTAGCAACCACTTAAGATAAATATCCTCATTCTTCAACATACTTGTCCACAGATTCTGTGGATAAGATGCCAAGCACAGCTTTACAGATATGACAGTTTTCGTTGCAGATCGCAAGAGATCAAATCCATCCCTTGTACTGAAAGCTGAAATTTCTGATACTTAGGGTGTTAATCATCAGTCAGCAGGTACCCATGCGCGCATTTTTGTTGATAGTGTTTTTCATGCTTGCAGGTTGCAACGAGTCCGTTGAAAGCGCCACAAGCCCAAACCTGACGCCCGAGCAGGTTAGCCTCGGCTTTTTCAGTGCCATCTATGTCAACCGTGATGTGGCAGAGGCCAAACGCTTTGTGGATGCCCCCATGCAAGAAGTGCTCGGTCACTACCATATTGCCGCCTCTGTGCAGCGGCACATGTTGAATCTGTCAATGACGGATGTGGAGTTGGAAATCGAAGAAATCGATATCGACTTCTTTCGCAAATTCACCGACGACGTCACCGTAAAGGTGAAGCTCAAGGGTCTTAAAGGCGGCCAGCCCTGGCTGGATGACAGAACGGTAAGACTGAACAAGCGCGGAAAAAACTGGGTAATTGTTGAGATAATGACCGAAAAACGCGCCGCGAATGGCTGATACGCCACCGACCATGAAAAAGGCCACCCGAGGGTGGCCTTTTTGCTGATTATTATTTTTTTAGGTCTGCATGTCCCGGGACATGGAGGATTCTCAATCCAAAAACGCTTCTTCGTCCTTTTCCAGAGGCAAAGACTCAATCACTTCATCCTGCACCTGATAATACGCGTTTTCGTACTCATGAATTTCCATAACGGACTCCAGCTTTGGTTTGGGTCGGGTACTGAGGTTCTGTCTATTCTTCGCAGACATGAACTCGGTGTAATCCTTGTCTGAGGGCTGACAGCGCCAACTCTGTGCACATCCCGATGACGTTCCTTACGGTTGAAGGCATCTTGTCCAAGGGTATCGCGAGTGGCTCGATTACGGGGCGCAGTATACCAACTCAAAACCAAAAATTACAGTTTACTTTCACTTTTGTTTCCATTTTTTGGCTAGATGCCACAAAAAAGCGCTCAAAAAGTCACCAATCAGTAGCCTTGCATGAAAGTCTTTCAGAATTACGGGTATTTAAGCGCTCTTATCCTCCTTGCCAACAACAGCTGAATTTATTTGGTAGGGATTGATTTTTACAACGAAACAGTCTAGGCGCTGAGCCTACTGCGGTGCTATTAGTTAAAAGTCAACTGTTGGAGGCTGTCATATGAATGCGCTGATAGACTTTCAAGCCGGTAGGCTTGCGGCCCTTATAGGACGTGGGGACATGTTGGGGATGAGGATGTTTATGGAAAACATGCATATCCCGCTGGATGTACAAGACAGGTTATGTAATGAGATGCACAGTTTGAACGACCCAATGCGCGTCGCATCCTGGCTCGAAAATAACGGACAATCTCTGATCCCGGAACGTTTAACTTACTGACTCAACAGTCAAAAGGGCCAATCATGGCCCTTTTGTTTGCTACTGATTCGACTGCTGTAACCACACAAAACCACCCACACTGATAGCCTCGCCCTGCAAACATCGGGTATCAATAGCAGGTTTCAATAGCCAGCATCAGGCTTCAATGTCGGATGTGCGCTTTTGATAGTGCAGCACCTTCAAGGACTTCTCCTCATCCACGTCGGCATACACGGCTGGATTGGCGATACGTGTTACAAACGCCAGAGATGGTGCCGTCTCTGCGACCTGCGCCATCAAAAAATCACTCCCCAGCTCAGGGGCATTAAGGCACAACAACAGCTCGCCACCTTCTTTTACCAGCTCAGGTAAGCGTCGCAATAAACGCACGTAATCTTTGGTGGCGATAAAACTGCCCTTCTGATTGCTGGGAGGATCGGCAATCACCAGGTCGTAGGGACCGTAGCGGGTCAGTTTGCCCCAGCTACTGAAAATATCGTGACCCAGAAAGCGTGCGCCCCCCACCAGGCCATTGAGTTCATGGTTTTGTTTGCCAATGGAAAGCGCGCCCTTTGCCATGTCGATATTCACCACCTCGGTTGCGCCGCCGGCAAGGGCTGCCACCGAAAAGGCGCAGGTGTAGCTGAAAAGATTAAGGACCTTCTTTCCCCTGGCATGCTCATGTACAAAGCGGCGACCTTCGCGCATATCGAGAAATAGCCCGTGATTCTGGCCACGCATCAAGTGCACCCGAAATTTAAGTCCCTGCTCTTCTATCACGTGATCGTTCGGCAATTCACCGCAGAGGCATTCTGTGCGGGTACCGGCACCACTGCGATACTGATACACCAGTGCCAGGGGAGCGGCTTCTCCCACCCGCTGCCAAAACGTCTCCAAGGCAGCTTTTGCCGTCGCCAGCTCATCTGCGCTGAGTTCACAAAACGAGGTCAACAGCAACGCCGGTGCATACCAGTCAAGGCACAGGTGCTCAGCGCCGGGATAACGGCCACCTCGGCCGTGAAACATACGTCGGCAGTCATCCGGTAATTCGGCCGTCGCTAAAAAGTCGATAAAAGCCTGCATGAAAACCCGGTTCCTCTAAAAAAATAGGCTTCTGAAAATACAATGGGCGGCCAGGCCGCCCATTACTGAAATAGGTTTGGCGTTCAGCCCTTGTCGACAGGTGCGTCATTGGCCGGTTTGAGCTCTGAGTCCACATCATCGGCGAGCAATATCGCCAGCCAGCGGCCACTGCTGCTTCGCTCCAGGGCAATTTTTACAATCATGGTCAGGGGCACCGACAGGAGCATGCCCACAGAGCCAAGGAGCCATCCCCAGAATATCAAGCTGAGGAACACCACCAGGGTCGACAACCCCAGTCCGCGCCCCATGAATTTGGGCTCTATCACGTTGCCCATCACCATGTTGGTGCCAAGGTAGAGCAGCGCTGTGCCCCCGGCAGCGGCGGGACCAAGCTGAATAAAGGCCAGCAGAATAGCGGGAATGGCAGCGATAATCGAGCCTATATTGGGGATATAGTTAAACAAAAAGGCAATCACCGCCCAAAGCAGTGCATAGTCAACGCCAATGGCCGCCAGGCCAATCCCCACCACGACACCGGTAGCCAGGCTCACCAGCGTCTTAATCACCATATATTGGTTAACCGAGTGCAGAAACTTATCGATTTGCTGCAAGCGCATCTCCGGGTCATCCAGCGCCAGGTGCACTTTTTTCGGCAGGGACTGGGCTTCGAACAACATAAAGACAATGGTGAGGATAATCAGGAACAGGTTCGCCATCACGTTCCCCACCCCCGACAGCATGTTGGTCGTCATCGACAGAGCCATGCCCGGGTCAAAATAAGCCAGCACCTGCTCTTTGGAAATGCGGATATTTAATGTCTGCAGCTTTTCCAATATCCAACCGAATTGCTGGATCAGCTGATCCCGATAGTGGGGCAACTGTTTGGAAAACTCGTTGACGGAACTGCCCACCAGGGTGGCGAGCCAAAGCCCCAACATCACAATAAAAAACATCAGCAGCATCACCGCGAGCCATTTGGGCACCCGAAAACGCATCATCCAACTGATAACCGGGTTACAGATCACCGCAATAAAGGCCGACAACACAAAAGGAACCACGATGGGACTGGCCGCTTTAATGCCGGCCAGGATGACCACCACGAAGGCCATGATGGCAAAACCACGGAAGGCTACCGAGGTCTGTTCAAAGGGGTTTGGCAAAATAAAATCCTTCTATTTCAAACAAAACTTGCTAACCTTGCCCTCAATTTCCATTGAAGACAGACAAGTGGACAGGGTTATGAAATCAGAGATCGCCACGATTCGCATCAAAAATCTGCGCCTGCGTACCCATATAGGTATCAAAGAGGACGAGATCCAGAATAAACAGGACGTTATCATCAATGTGGTCATCGCCTATCACGCCGGACGCGCTCAAATGAGCGACAACATGGACGATGCACTGAACTATCGCACCATCACCAAACGCATCATCTCCCTGGTGGAAGAAAACCGCTTTTCATTGCTTGAACACCTGACCACACGGGTACTGGATATCGCCTCTGAGCACGAAAGCGTTATCGACGCGCGGGTGGAAGTCGATAAGCCACACGCACTGCGTTTTGCCGATTCAGTTTCCATGGAGCTCAGTTACCACAAAGACGCCTGATCTCATTATGCCTTTTCAGAGTATATGCTTGTAAGAAGCGGTTTTTTCGGAGCAGCGTATGAACATATTACTGACAGGCGGCACAGGTTTTATTGGTCGGGCACTGGTCAGTGCCCTGTCTGATCACCAACTCACCATCCTCACCCGGGACACCGGCGCCGCAGCTGAGTTATTGGGCGAGCAGCACCATTACCTGCGCTCTCTCGATAAACTGGAAAACCTCAATGGTTTCGATGCCGTAATCAACCTCGCCGGAGAGCCCATAGTCGGCAAACGCTGGAGCGACGCCCAGAAAAAACAGCTCTGCCACAGTCGCTGGGACATGACCGCCTTGCTCACGGGCCTTGTCCAGCAAAGCAGCGAGCCGCCAGCGGTGTTTATCAGTGGTTCGGCTATCGGCTATTACGGTGCCCAGGGTAGCCAAACGCTCACCGAATCCTCAAGTCCACACAGCGAATTTACCCATATGCTCTGCGAAAAATGGGAGCAACTGGCACTGGATGCCGCAAGTGACACCACCCGGGTGTGTATTTTGCGCACCGGTATTGTGCTTGGAAAACACGGCGGCGCCCTGGCCAAGATGTTGCCCCCCTTCAAACTCGGTTTGGGTGGCCCCATCGGCAGCGGTCAACAGGGTATGAGCTGGATCCATATGGCCGATATGATTGGCCTGATACGTTTCCTGCTAAATAACCCCAAATGCAGTGGCATCTTTAACGCAACTGCGCCGAATCCCGTGAGTAACCGAGTCTTTTCGCAAACATTGGGTGAAGTGCTTCACCGCCCGGCTCTGCTCCCGGCGCCCGCCTTTGCACTCCATGCCCTTTTGGGGGAAGCCGCCATCATGGTGCTCACCGGTCAGTACGTGCTCCCACAGAGGGCAATGGAGGCGGGGTTCGGCTTTCGTTTTCCCTATTTACGTCAGGCGCTGGAAGATCTGCTTTAACGCTCAGGTCTCGGTGCGAAGCAGCGACAGGCAGCTCTGGGACAACAGCTCTCTGCAGCGCCAGTAACCGAGCACAGCAACCAGTGCGGCCCCCAGCAGCGGGGCCTGCAGCCACCACTGCAGATGCCAGTTCACGCCAAGCTCGAACACCCAGGTTTTGAGCAGATAAAGCACGGCTTCAGTGACTACCACGGCCACAATCCCTGCCACGGCGCCAAGCACAGCAAACTCAAGCGTGGTTGCCAGCCGCAACAAGCGCCCACCGGCGCCAAAGGTGCGCAGTACCGCAAGCTCACGTCTTCGCACCGACATGCCTGCTTCGGTCTGCGCCCACAGCACCAGGCTGCTGGATGCAATCACCAGCGCCAGCACAACCCCGAGTGCCAGCGACACCTGGGACACTATGCTTCTGAGCTGGGCCACCATGGCGCCTACGTCTATCACGGATACGGTGGGGAATTGCTTAATCAGCGACACGACCAGGGGCCGCTTGGCCTCTTCGAGGTGAAAACTCAGCATCGAGGTGTAGGCAAAGGGTGCCAGGGCTTCTTTTGAAAAAATCATAAAGAAATTGGGCTGCATGGTCTCCCAGCGTACTTCCCGCAAGCTGGTCACCCGCACATCCAGGGTCTGGTTATCGATAACAAAACTGAGACGATCCCCAAGCTTCAGCCCCAGCCGCTCGGCAACCTTGGTCTCCACCGACACCCCATCTGCGGCATTATCAAACTCGCCTGCAATCAGCCGGTTATTGGGTGGCAGACTGTCCCGCCAGGTCATGTTGAGCTCGCGGCCAATCCCTACCCGCCCGGAAGCACCTTCTTCGGCCTGGCGTTCACTGATGAGCGCCTCACCGTTGATGGCCGAAAGCCTGCCACGGATAACCGGATAAATATCGGTGCGTTCGATATGATTTTCAGCCAGGAAATCGGCCATGGGCGCTTCATCTTCCGGGCTGATGTTCACCAAAAAGAAGTTGGGTGCCCCCTCAGGGAGTTGCTGCTGCCAGTCTTCCAGGAGGTCCTGGCGCAACGCAAATATGGTCAGCAGCAACACCAACGCGGTGGAAAAGCCCACCAACTGCACCGAATTTTGCGCCGCGCGGCGCCTCAGCCCCGCCAACGCCAATTGCAGCGGATTGGTGGTTTTAAGCCCGGCGCCATGGCCAAGGCGGATCATCACAAACCCCAACGCAAACAAAATCAATCCCAGCAGCAAAGCCCCAAGTACCACAGCGCCGGTCAGCTGCCATGAGCGGGAATAGGCATACCCCAGCAGCGCCATGGCACTGAGGCTCAGCGCCGCATGCAGCCAGACACCGGCACTTCGCCCGGTGAGTTCACGCTGAAGCACCCGAAGGGGCGGAATGGCGAGGAGGCGCAGCAGCGGATAGGCCGAAAACATCAGCGCACTGATGCTGCCTGTCAGTACGCCAAGCAGCACGGGTCTGAGCAGCGGCGCCTCATAGGCCGTCAGCTCCGGCGGCAAAAAGCGGGCTATCACCGCATCCAGCCCAAGCCCCCCAAGAATACCCACCAATACGCCAAAAGCAGTCACCAAAGACAAATGCAGCGCAAACAGGGTGCGGATTTCCTTTGCTGAAGCGCCAAAGGTTTTGAACATGGCCACCACGTCGTAGTGACGCTGGCAGTATCGCTGCGCGGCGATACCTATGGCAGCGCAGGCAAGCGCAATGCCCAGCAAACTTGCCAATAACAGGAAGCGTTCGGCGCGGGCAACGGCGCTGGCGATGGGGGAATCACCGGACTTTACATCCCGAAGGCGCTGAGAGCTGGTGAGTTCGGCCTTGAGCAGCTCATCCAGTTCAGCCAAGCGCGCGCTGTCACCACTGAACTGATACAAATAGGTGACCCGGCTGCCGGGGCCAACAATGCCGGTGGAGGCCACATCATCCAAGCCCATCAACACCACGGGTGACGAAGCGAAGGGATTAAAGCCTGCATCGGGTAAACGTTTGATTTCTTTGGCTAGCTTAAACTGCCTGTCACCCAGCTCCAGTGACTCTGACTGGCCAATCAGGCCCGCCAGTCGCCCTTCGTACCAGAGAGTACCGGCCTCGGGCAGCGTCTGCGTTGGACCATCCGCCAGCTCAATTTCGCCTTTGAGCGGGTAGCTGTTGCCCACGGCACGCACCGTGACCAATTGAAAGGCATCCCCCGACCAGGCCATGGAGTTGAATAACACGCTGTCGGAACGCTCAAGGCCGATAGCGTCTATCCTGCTCAGCAGCTCTGTACTGAGGGGTTGGGGTGAGTCCACTATCCTGTCGGCGGCGGTAAATTTGGCCGCTTCGCCGCTGATGGCAACCTGCAGCCTTTCACTCACCCGGGCGAGGCCTGTAACAGCCAGCACGGCCAGGGAAATGGCAAACAGGATAAGCAGCAACTGCCCTTGTCTGAGCTCGCGCCAGAAGAGTCGCAATGCCAGAGACTTCAGCATGCGGCCTCCTTCATTTTGGTGTCGCCCTGTGCCGCTGCTTCCTGTCCAGAAGCTTCCTGCCCTGCGGTTGTCTCGGCAAGCTCGCCTTCGGTCATGGTGAACTGCCGCTGGCAGCGCAGCGCCAGTTGATTGTCGTGGGTTACCAGCACCAGAGTAGTACCAAGCTCAGCGTTGAGGGCAAACAGCATATCTGCCACCTTGTGGGCATTGCCGCCATCGAGATTGCCGGTGGGTTCGTCGGCAAAGAGGACCTTGGGTTCACAAATAAAGGCGCGGGCAATGGCCACCCGCTGCTGCTCGCCGCCGGAAAGCTGTTTGGGCAAATGATTTACCCGGTGGGAAAGCCCTACCCGCTCGAGCATGGCTTCGGCCTTGGCTTTGGCATCTTTCATCCCGGCAAGCTCGGCCGGCAGCATCACGTTTTCCAGTGCAGTTAAGGTATCAACCAACATAAACGACTGGAAAATAAAGCTGATTTTTTTCTTTCGCAGGGCCGCTTTGGCTTCTTCACCAAGTTTGGACAAGGCGCTGCCGTCCAGCCAGATCTCTCCTTCCGAAGGTGTATCCAGGGCCGCCAGCAGCCCCAGCAGCGTGGACTTGCCCGAGCCGGATGGCCCGATAATGGCCACACTTTCTCCCGGCTTGACTTCCATATCCACGCCTTTCAGGATAGTGAGCTCCCCTTCCTGGGTTTGAACCTTTTTCTTGAGGTGGACGACTTTGATGGCATGCATGTGTGACATATTTTCCTGTTTCCGTAAATCCCGTGGTGTGGCCGCTTTGCTGGCCTGCCTTGTCCTGGCGTTCCCCCTGAAGGCCGAAACTATATTAATCCTCGGTGACAGCCTGAGTGCAAGTTACGGTATGGAAGAAAACCAAGGCTGGATCAATTTGATGCGCCCTGAATTGCCATCCCATACCCTGATTAATGCCGCCGTAAGCGGCGAAACCAGCGCCGGTGGTCTGCGCCGATTGCCCGCCCTGCTTGAGTCTGCCAAACCCGAGCTGGTGTTTGTGATGCTGGGGGGAAATGACGGCCTGCGGGGTTTTTCACCCGCAGAGCTGAAAAAGAATCTTACAAAAATCATTGACCTGAGCATAGCGTCCGGCGCCAGGGTGCTCTTAAGCGAAGTCATGGTGCCCACCAATTACGGTGGGCGCTACGCCAAAGCCTTTGCCGACGTCTATCAAGAGTTGGGGAGGCGTGAAGGGGTTACCCTGATGCCATTTTTCATGACAGACATCATTGTCGACCCGGCGCTGATGCAAAGGGATGGCATACATCCAAACGAAGCGGCTCAGCCAAAGATAGCCAAGATTATGCTGCCCTATTTCAGCGGCGCACTTACAGCCAAATGAGGGATTGACTTGAGGAGAGTGCCCGGCTCCTCTATAAGCTGTTAGGTAACAGTATTGAGTGATTGTTGAAGGACGCAATCCCGGTCGGATGACATTGCAAGGAGCATCAAAGTGAAATCATCCCCAATCGGCATCAGCACGGCCCCGCAGGCCGCCAGTGTGCCCAAGGCCATCGCCAATCCCAATTTGGCCTGTCTGCTCGCCATTGCCACAATTTTTACGCTGCAAACGCCGCTGGCTCAGGCGGCGCCTCCGCCCTTTGAGGTTTCGGTCGACAGCCAATACGATTGGCTGCTTTTGTCTTCCAATGAATTGCTCAAAGGGGAAATCAAGCACCTCTACGACGACAGACTGGAGTTTGAAAGCGATAAACTCGACACCCTGATTATCGATTGGGAAGACATCAAGGCCCTGAAAAGTGCCGGTACCCTGTCGGTGGGCCTGGTGGACTTAAGCACACTCACCGGTCAGCTCGAAATCCGCAATCAATCGGCCTGGCTGGATGGTAAGCCCTTTGACCGCAGTCAAATCCTCACCATCATTCCCGGCGTACAGCGGGAAGCAAACTATTGGTCGGCCAAAGTATCCCTCGGAGCCAACCTGCGTTCGGGTAACACCAGTCAGGTGGATTACAGCGCCAGCGCTTCCATTAAGCGGCGCACAACCGAATCACGCCTGAACAGCGACTACATTGGCAAATATTCGAAAAGCGAAGGCGAAAACACAGTAAACAACCACAGGCTGGCCGGTAACTTCGACTGGTTTATCTCAAAGCGTTTTTACCTGCGCCCGGTATTTGTGGAGTATTACCGCGACCCGTTTCTCAATATCGACACCAAACTGACCCTGGGTGCCGGTGCGGGGTACGATCTTATCGACACATCCAAAACTGAGTGGACCATAGGCGGCGGTCCGGCCTACAGCTATACCCGCTTCGTTGAAGTGGGTGCCGGTGAGCCTGAAGATGAAAGCTCTGCGGCACTGGTATTGGATACCCGCTTCGAGCACGAGCTGACCGACGATATCGACTTCAATGCCCGCTACCAGATGCTCTATGGCAGCGAGGCCTCAGGGGGATATTCCCACCATGCACTCACCGGTTTTTCCATCGATTTAACCGATATCTTTGATTTGGATGTGTCCCTTGTCTGGGACAGAACCAACAAACCCAAGGCGGATAACGACGGCGCAGTCCCCAAGAGTAACGACTATCAGCTGATTATTGGGTTTGGCATCGATTTGTGAGAATCAGCTCACACATATGCCAAACAGCAACGAAATCCCGCTCACAACCGAGCTTGAGCACCCGCTTTTTAAGCGAAAACTCATGCACCGGGAATAAAGTGAACGAAAGTGTGTGCCGGAACAACATTTCTGCAGCAATTCCCCGGTAGGATCCGCTGCAAAGAAACCAGTCAATGGTTATTGTACCCAAGGAGTGACTATGTCTTTTAACCATCAGCAAAAAGTCTATCTGCCCACGGACGCCCGTACTAACCAGTACATTACGGCAGAAATCAAACTCACGGACGCCCTGCTGAACCAATATCCTGATGTCATGAGCTGCTATCAGGCGCTGGCAAAGCAGTTCTTCGAACTGGCCGAACGCCATGACTTGCGAAACGTTCATGTTATCGCCAACGATAAACTGCCTGTTGTTCGATTTCACACCGAGGCCTACTGTCTGGAAACTGATCAGCAGGTCATTTTCTTCTACAACCCCCGCTACCACGAAGCACAAAACCTGTTTGCCCGCGCCGATTACCGCACCCGCAAAATTCGTTTCCTGTTCCTGGCCGTGGGTGACGAGCTGCGCGCCAACTCCGCCAGCTTCCACACCCAGGTACAGGAGCTGCTCAAAGAGCTCGCGCCCCAGCTGGCTCTGGAGCAGCCCATTAAAATCCGCGACCACCAGCACCTGACCTACGATTTGTTCGCCCGCGCCAAGGGCAACAAGAAAACCTACGGTTACAAGCTGCGTGGGATCCCTCAGCGCTACAAGGCCCGCAAGTGCGAGCTGCCCGCGGATGTGAGCGCGCTGAGCTACGCCACTGTGACTCTGCCGCTGGGTCGCCGCCTCAAACAGCGCCTGGGTGGTGAGCATCCCAGCAACTACGGCGATATCTACGCCAAATTGCAGGACAGCTTCCAGAAGGCCGTACTGGATCATGGCTTTAAACGCGCTGCCATGGTCGCCAACGGTCTGCTGCCCTTGGTCAGAAACAGTAAGTTTGATCGCCTGGAATCCAATAAAGGCGTGCAGATGCTGGGCTTTGATCCCAACGCCAGCGAGCCCCAGTTTTTGGCTCACTGGCAGCCGGACAACCTGGTAGAAACCGCCTACTTTGTGATTGCAGCCGGCAGTGAAGATCACACAGATGCAGGGTTTGGCCGCTTTATGAATGAAGTGGAAGATGCACTGCGCCAGTTTGCCCGGGACATAGATCTCGATGGCGAACGTCAGGACCTGGTTATCCGCTTCCACCAACACATCAGCTACAAGCGTTGATGACATGTGTCACTGCCAAATAATCATCTGCTTTAGATGATTAAAAAGGAGCCTCCGGGCTCCTTTTTTGTTTCCTGTCAGTGTTGTTCTCCCATTCAGAATAAGCCAACGCCTTGGTGCCAACGTGCGCCATCACGCGGGGGCTATTGCCAAGCCCCTCTGGCAATGATAATAATCAACACCGCGTTCAATAAAACAAACAACAAGGAGCCATCACATGACCGCGAGCGGGATCAGTTCACATGCCGTAGAGACGTTTATGAGCCATGAGCGAAGCCACTTCATCGAGCGAAACCCCAAGTCCCGCAGTTTGGCCGAACGTGCTCAAAAATCTCTCTATGGCGGCGTGCCCATGCACTGGATGGCAGACTGGTCAACGCCCTTTCCACTGTTTGTTGAAAGCGCCAGCGGCGCCCGTTTCCGGGATGTGGATGGCCACGAATATGTGGATTTTTGCCTTGGTGACACCGGCAGCATGTTCGGCCACTCGCCCGCACCTGTGGCCTCTGCACTGGCGCGCCAGTCGACCAAGGGCCTCACCACCATGCTGCCCGGCGAAGATGCCATTGTGTGCGGCGAGATTTTAAGCGAGCGCTTTGGTCTGCCTTACTGGCAGGTGACCGCCACCGCTACCGACGCCAACCGCTATGTGGTGCGCTGGGCCCGGGCCATCACCCAAAAGCCGGTACTGCTGGTGTTTGACGGCTGTTACCACGGCACAGTTGATGATGTCATGGTGCGCACACAGGGTGACCAAACCGTGCATCGCCCGGGTTTGGTGGGCCAGGTGTATGACTTAAGTCAGTACAGCCGCGCTATTCCGTTCAATGACCTTGATGCGCTCGAGCAGGCGCTGAAGCAAGGGGATGTGTGCGCCCTCCTGTGCGAACCGGCCATGACCAACATAGGGATGGTGATGCCGGATGAAGGCTTTATGCAAAAGTGCCGTGAATTGACCCGTCAATACGGCGCCCTGTTTGTGGTTGATGAAACCCACACCATTTCCACCGACATAGGTGGCTGTACGCGTCTGTGGCAACTCGACCCTGACTTCTTCGTCATGGGCAAACCCGTCGCCGGCGGCGTGCCCTGCGGCGTATTCGGTTGCAGCGAGGCCATGAGTCAGGCCATGCAGGCAGCCAAAGCCAGAATCAATCAGCAGTCCCACGGCCATGGTCACAGCGGCATGGGCACCACACTGTCGGCCAATGCGCTCGCCATGCACTGCATGCGTGCCAATCTGGAAGAGGTGATGAATCAAAGCGCATACGACCATATGCTGCCATTGGCAAAACGCCTCGCTGCAGGCTTTCGCGATGTTATCGCGAAGCACAGGCTGCCCTGGTCTGTGACCGAGCTTGGCGCCCGCTGCGAATTTCAGTTCTGCCAGACACCGCCGCGCACCGGCGCCGAGGCCGAAGCCGCCTTCCACGATGAGCTGCAAATGGCATTGCATTTGTACTTTATCAACCGCGGCATTCTGATAACCCCGTTCCACAACATGACGCTGTGCTGCCCCCACACCAGCGTTGCCGATGTGGACAAGCTGGTCAGCACACTCGATGAAGCCCTGACCAGCCTCCTTGCCATCGAGGGAGCCAGGTTGTAAGCCTCTGGAGAACTGTGGAAGCCAAACTGTCACAGTTCTCCCACGTCTGTACTTTTACGGCTCAGTCTTTAGGCTGTAGCTACCGGGGCCCATCATGCTAAACTCGCGCCATAGATGGATTTTATGGTAACGGGACTTTGGCAAAACGCGCTGTTCGCCTACTTGGGATCTTGCTCCTGTGCTTGCTGCTGCTCATCACGGGCACAGCGACGTTGCTGTGGTATCAGGGCAAAGACTGGCTGACCTCTCTTGCCCGGCAGGAGCTGGCCAAGTCCGGCGTCACCCTCAACAGCCTCGCCTGGCGACTCGAGCCCCAGGGCATCACGCTGGAAAACCTCAATCTGGACATCGAAGACAGCCGCTTGCAGCTTGCCGGACTGCGCATTACCTTCGACATGCCCCTCACCGAGCTCACCCAGAAACTCATCACCGACTATTTTAATGGCGAACTGAGCCTTCCCCTGCCCCAAAGTATCGCGCTCGAGCACAGCTACGTATTTCTGGGCAGTCGCTCACTGATGGCCGCCGGCACCCATCAGGCCGACGACAGGCCCGCCATGGCGCTGAATTTGAACAAGCTGCCCCATATTGCACTGGGCCCTGTGGAGATAGACACCCAACAAGGTAAGCTGCTGCGACTGGACTATCTGTCACTCAGTGAAGACAGACGACTGTTCAGCCGGATCGCCAATCCGGATGGCCATAAAATACTGGATTTACAAGCAACACTGGGGAAAGACGCCTGGCAAACGGAGCTGGGGCTATCGCTGCCTGCCGCCCATGGGTTACTCAAACGACTGGCCGATACGGCCCTGCCCATCACACCGGACAACCCGCTGTTTGGTTTTTTGCAGCAGGTGCGTGTGCTTGAGACCCAACTTGGGCCCTCCCTCACCGGTGAGCTCGCAATCCAAAGCAGCCTCATTCTGAAAACGGCGGCGCTAAGGAGTGAGCTTACTCTTAAAGAGGCTGGCCTGACTCTGAATGCACTGGAGCAAGTCTATTTCAGCCTGAGCGACACCCAACTGACGGCAAATGTCGATGCAGGAATGGCCCGAGCCCAGTTAAGCCCGATGCGGATTAACACCACATTGAGCCATTCCCAGCGCCAGGCGCTGCTGGCAGCGTTTGGCCCGGAGCCTGACGCTGACTCGGCAAGGCTTCCGACAAACCCGGGCCCAGCGACAAACCCGGGCCCAGCGACCAATGCTGCAGACACTAAAGCCCCCCATGCCTGGCTGACAGGGCTCGACTCGGCGCTGCTTGAGGCAAATCCACTTAGCCTGAGCCTTGCTTTGCCAAAGGGCATTTCCGTCGCAAGCGGTGAGCCCCTGACCGCCGATATCATTGCCGATGCCAGCGCTGGCCCATGGCAGCTGGCAGTGGCCGCAACCCCCACAATCAATGGCGATTTACAGCAGCCGCTTAATGACCTGCAAAGCCCCGTTGAAATAAAACTTGCCCATAACGGCGAGCTGATTCTCAGCGACCTGTTATCCAGGCTCGGCCTGACACTGGTGTCAGATACAGCTCAGGCGACAGACACAGGCCATACGGTAAGCGTCAGCCTCGACAAGCCTCAATTGGCCCTGACGGCTCAATTAGCTTCACAGCTGGCTTCAAAACAAGCATCCCAGCCGATATCACAGAAAAGCGGTGGGGAGGCCACAGACGATAACGCAGGCAATTCGGGCAGCTCAAGCACGTCAACCCTCATTGGGCTTGGGCTTGAGCTTGATGCATTCAGGCTGGGCTTTGACAGCGGCGCACTGACTGCCCCACACGCAGAAAATCAGTACCAGTTAAATCTGGGTGAAAGCCTGTTTCATCTGAATAAAGGCCCTGCAAGCCACATCAGTGCGAGCTACCGTCCAGCCACAGCATCCCATCCGGGGTCCCTTGATGTGGCGCTGGGCGTGAAAGGCGCAGAGCCGCAAAGGACAGCGCTTGAATTGAGGTTGCGCGGCGTGTCCATCAGCCAACAACCCGCAACGCAGGCGGCTTTGGCGCAAGCACAAGCTCAGGCACCAGCGCAAGCTCAGGCCCTGACCAAACTCGACGTGGGTGACATCACCTTAAACTCCGCCGTACAAAAGCCCTGGGCATTCTCACTGCCACTGGACTCAGCGCCCACAAAGAGTGCGCTGCTCGAACCGCTGTTGTCAGCCGTGCCGGAACTCGCCTCAACGCTGAACCTCAGTGACATCAGGGCGCAGCGGCAGGTGCCACGCAGTGCCGGCAGCAAGCGCCTTAAAACCACCCGCGTCGATGTGGACTGGGTAGAACTTACGCAGCGGCTCACCGCTAAGCCGGGACAGATACAAACCCACGAGCAGTGGCAATTCGGTCAGCATCAGCCGATACGGCTGCAAAGCCAACACCGACTTGGCTTAACAGCAGGTGCAGTGCAAACGCTTAACGCCAGTTGGCAGGGCGATAACAGGCTTGGTAATTGGCGTGAGGCCCTAGCCGGCAGCCTGAATTTTTCAAGTGACGTCCCCCTCTCCGGCGATACCCACCTTAGCGCCGAGATTGCCTTGGATTTGGCCAAACACACCACAGATATTCGGCTGAAAACCGACTTATCAGAGCTTGAAGGCAGCGTGGGCAGCTATCCATTTCGGGGCGGCAACCTCAGTGCCACCTGCGGCCTGTTTCAGGACAAACGCCGTGACAGTGATTTTCGCCTGGGCTGCGACAACCTGAGCTGGTCCCTTGCCCATTTTCAGCCGGGTATCATTCTCAGCGACATCCGTGGTCAGGGTACACTTGCGCTGCAAAGTGCCGAGGATGGCACCTTATCCGAGTTTGATATCGACCTGACCAGCCGCGGCAAATTGCTGGAGGGCGAGTTTTTACTCCCCCTGTTCAAACTCAATCTCAAGCAACCCTCCCACGCCTATCTGGTACTCACAGGCCTTAGCCTCAAGGAGCTACTGGCGCTGCAGCCGGTAGAAGGTATCCGCGCCGATGGCATTTTTGATGGTGTACTGCCGGTGGATGTGCGAGAGCGCAAAGTCAGCGTCACCGGGGGCCGCATTGCCGCCCGCGCTCCGGGAGGATTGATAGAAGTCTCCAACAACCCGGCGGTGGATGAACTGGTGGCGTCACAGCCCCATCTGGCGCTGGTATTTGATGCCCTTAAGCATCTTGATTATTCGAGCCTTGCCGGCAGCTTCGACATGGTAGAGAGCGGCGATGCCCTCATCAGTGTCGAAGTAAAGGGTAAGAGTGAGGGCATTGAACGCCCTATACACTTGAATTACTCTCATGAAGAGAACTTACTGCAGCTTATCCGAAGCCTGACCATAAGCGAAAAGCTGCAAAGTCATATTGAACAGAGTGTTAACTGAGGGACTCGCCCGTGAAATTAGTCGCACCCGGCCTTATCGCCATGATGGCGCTACTGATAACAGCCTGCTCGCCGACGGTCAAAATTGAGCCGCCCGACAAGCCGATCGTTATTAATCTAAACGTGAAAATTGAACACGAAATCCGCATCAAGGTGGACAAGGAGCTTGATGCCCTGCTCGCCGACGACCAGCTGTTCTGACCGGAGAATGCGATGAAAAGATGGATACTGATGACAGCCGCCGCCCTGCTTTCTTTCAATGTGTTTGCCATGGATCTGCAGCAGGCCAAATCGGAAGGTTTTTTGGGTGAGCAGCAAAATGGCTACCTGGGCCTGGTAAAAGACAACCCGGACGCCCGTGCGCTGATGGACGAAGTGAACACCAAGCGCCGCGCCCACTACGAAAAAATTGCAGCCAAAAACAAGATTGCCACCTCAGATGTGGCCAAACTCGCCGCCGAAAAGGCCATCAAAGCAGCCGACAAGGGACACTTTATTCAGGACCCTTCGGGGAAGTGGATAAAGAAATAGTTTTTCGCCATTAGCACAAACAGCGTTTCACTACCTGACGGAGTACCCAAATCCCGGGTACTCCGTCATTGCTTATTATCCTTGAGGTATTGGTCAGTGGATCTGCGGCTCGGAGTGATTAAGCGTTGGCGCCATAGGCGTCAGGACGCACTCAGAGACTTGGCGTAATGCCGCTTGAAGCGAAGGGCCAGGTTAACCAGCAGGATAAGCACAGGTACCTCCACCAGCGGACCTATCACACCGGCAAACGCCTGTTCTGAACTCAAACCGAATACCGCAATCGAAACGGCAATGGCCAACTCAAAGTTATTTCCCGTGGCGGTAAAGGCTATGGAGGCGTTTTTATCGTAGGGAAGCCCAAGATTTTTACCAATAAAGAAGCTGGAGAAAAACATCAGCACAAAGTAGAGCACCAGAGGAAGGGCCACCCGCAGCACATCCATGGGCAGCTGAACTATCATTTCCCCCTTGAGACTGAACATCAGCACTATGGTTGCCAGGAGCGCTATCAGCGTGATGGGTGAAATAGCCGGGATAAAGCGTTCTGTGTACCACTGCTCGCCCTTCGCCCTAATCAAGTATTTACGGCTCAGGAAACCTGCAATAAAGGGAATACCCAGATAAATGAGCACGCTCTTGGCAATATCAAGCATGGTGATATCCACGGCAAACCCCTGCAGCCCAAACAGTGGGGGCAGGACTGTAATAAACAGCCACGCCATAAAGCTGTAAGTCAGAATTTGAAACGCGCTGTTTAAGGCCACCAGTCCTGCGCCATATTCCTTGCTGCCGCCGGCAAGGTCATTCCATACCAGCACCATGGCGATACAGCGGGCAAGGCCAATCAAAATCAGGCCGACCATATAACCCGGGTAGTCCCGTAAAAACAGCAGCGCTATGGCAAACATCAATATCGGACCAATCAACCAGTTCATCAGCAGCGACAGGGTGATGGCACGGCGATCCCTTGCCATGGTGCCCATGGTGGCATAGTTCACCTTCGCAAGTGGTGGATACATCATCAGGATAAGGCCAATCGCCAGTGGCACGTTGGTAGAGCCAACGGACATTGCCTCATTAAGCTGCGCAATACCGGGAAACAGATAGCCAAGTGCCACCCCCAAGGACATGGCGACAAAGATCCACAGGGTCAGATTGCGGTCGAGAAAACTCATCTTTTGGCTGACAGGCACATTTGGACAACTATTGGTGGTCATCGAAAGACTCCACAAAACTCAGATAATTCATAATATCAATGACATGGTAAACCAATCGACATCAGGGCCACCATCAAAAACGCATACCTACATAAGGCCAATGTACGCCCCAATACCCCGAAGAAAGCACGAATAAGTCGCAGATTTTCGTTTTTGTTCGACTCGCAAAACCATGAACAAAGCGCAGGATGAACCATCCCAGTCCATCATACCGCCATGAATACCCAGCTCCCTTGGGCGGAGGTGCCAGTGGGGTGAGCGGCAAACTCAAATAAAAAACCGGCGCATGGCGCCGGTTTTTTCTGCCCTTACTTTTCAAAGGGCCGAGCGGTAAACATCTCCTGCACAGCCAGTCAGTCAGAGTGCAGGCCGTTTGCTGTGTGCTTAAAAGCTTAAGCTGGTACTGTCGGTAGCCCCATAGTTGTCAGTCACTGTGAGGTTGACCTCAGTGGCACGGCCAGCGCGGCGCAGCACCACGGAGCTTGCGAAACGGACGCCGTCGTTAAACTGCCACAGCTGCTTGCGGATGCGACCATCGGTATCGTAGCTTGCTGAAACGAACATATGGAACAGACCAAAATCCAGATGTTCGATGGCAGCCACAGGCGCCTGGTTGTCGGCGTTTACGCCAACCCCTACCTGCTGTGTCACCGTGGTGCTGCCACCCAGATTGTCGGTCACGGTCAGGCTCACCTGATACACACCGCGCTTGGCAAACTTGTGCTCAACCGCATCCCCCATGGCCTCAGTACCATCACCAAAGTTCCAGTGAATGGCGACTATGTCACCATCGGCATCGGTGGCATTGGCCACGAACGCCGCCTTGCGACCACGCACCTCATAGCTGAAGTTGGCAACAGGCAGTTCATTGGCGCGTTCCAGCTGCAGTGAAATCACCACAGGGTCGTGATCCGATGAACGATAGGCATCCATGCTGTAGAGGGACTCCACCTGCCCTGCACTCTTGAACTCGACGTTGTAGTCAAGAACGCGTGGCTCGTCGGTGTTGATGTGCCATTCGGTCACATCCACCACCTTGTCCAGCAAGGCGGCGCTCGCCAGTGCATGGTCGAGCTGACCAGACTCACCGGAGAACACATAAGAGTAGGCCGCTTCTTTACCCAGATGAGCAAAGAGCTCGGTCAACCCGGCCTCATTCAATGCCGTCAGTGGGTTTTCCATGGCGTAGGAGTTAAGGTCGCCAATCACCAGCACAGGGGCGTCAGCAAACTCAGTGTCCAGGAACTCTCCCACGGCTTTGGCGGCGCGGGTACGGGTCAGGTTACAGTTGCCCTGGCCATCACCCAGATCCGGGTCATTTTCGGCCACACAGTCACTGCCCTTGGACTTGAAGTGGTTTACCGCAACCACCACAGACTCGTCAGTTTCCAGATGACGGAAGGCCTGAGCCAGCATGGGGCGGTTTTTCTGGTCGTTGAACAGTACCTTGCCTTCTTCATCCACAGCCGAGTTGCTGCTGTCGAGAATGGCGGCAGCGCCTTCTGGCGTCACCCGGTCAGCGCGATAGATGATACCCACGCTGATGGCATCTGTGCCTATGGCTGCCACACCCGGATTGATATAGCTGTAGCGACCCGCTTCGGTGGCAGCATTCAAACCGTTGACCAGATCGGCAATGGCCGACTCGCTGCCGAAGCCATCATTTTCGATTTCCATCAGGCCCAGTACATCGGCATCGATGGCCTTCATGGCACTGATGATTTTCGCGCGCTGGCGCTCAAATTCCACGGCAGTATTAGCACCGCGCGCTGTGGGGAAACCGCCGCCCAGGCCATCACCATTGAAGTAATTCAGCACGTTGAAGCTGGCGACCTTGAGGTTACCCGCATCCAGCGCCGGTGCATCGGTGCGCGGATTGCTGGCAACAAAGTTGACTGTATCCACAGGCATCAGGCGGTACACACCAAAACCATAGTGCATGACGGCAGTCAGGTTGGTCACGGTATCACCTACACGCACAGTGTTAGTGGCACTGAGGCCGGGCGCAGGGTAAATCACGGGATCAGGATTCTGGCTGGTGCGGCCATCGTCCAGCAAAATGCTGTCACGCTGGTTGGCGGCGGTGACGGCAACGGCATCGGCGCCGGGGGCAGCAACCTGAGTACCGATAAAGTGACGACTGCCACCCAACATGATTTCGCCGTAGCGGCCCAGGTTATAAACCTCATTCACCACCAGATTCTGGCTGAAATTAACCAGCATGCCTTCAAAGGCTTCAAGCTCGGTCACATCGGTTACCGGCAGGCTGAGGGCGGCAGCAGTTGGCAGCGGCTGAGCCGTGGCGCAAAGCGTCTTGTCGGTGAGGTTAGTCAGCTCGGTCAGGCCCTGATATTCCACCACCTTGGCTTTGACGCGAACCCGGTCGCCCACCTGATAGCCAGTAGGTGCGTTGCCGGTATACAGGAACACACCTTCGGAGGTTTGTGCATCGCTATCCTGCTCGGCGTCCGCCATTTGCAGGAACACGCCCTTGAGGCCTGCCTCCTGATTACTGACGACCAGGGCTTCCACTTCTACAATCTGGCCAACCAGAGGGCTGGCTGCATCTGCGCCCTGAATGCTGTGGATGGCAGTGGCGGACGTACCGCACACCAGGCCCTCTGCCGGTGGGTCAGTTGGGTCAGTGGGATCGGTTGGACCGCTGGAAAACTGGCCCAGGTTGGAGAAATCGTCCTGGTCAAACCCAATCCAGGTGCTTAAGGTCACAGCATCGAAGGGATCTGTGTCAGCAATCAGGTTGGCGGCATCACGGCGCAGAGTGTTGTCGGCAGTGGACAACAAACCGCTGCCCCACTGGCTGCCTGGATCCACACCAATCTGGCCCAGGCTGTCGATAACACTGCCAAGGTGTTCAAGCACTATGGCATCGTCACCGTTAAAGAAGCTGGCATTACTGGCAAGTTGGGTACGACTTAAAATGTCGGCGCTGGCATCGTTGTCGGCAACCACAAAGGTGGCGCCGGGGGCAAGGATACCGCTGAGAGCAATGTTGCTGCCTGCGGTGGTGTTGCCGTTAAAGTAGAACTTAAGCTGATATTGGCTCAGGTCTACCGCAGCCGCGGTTGGATTGTAGAGTTCAATGGCTTTGTTGTTACTGGAACCTTCGACATATTCGGAAATGACGAGGGTGTCGGCGGCAAAGACATTGGCAGAGACACCCGCCAACGCCAGAGCGACCAGGGACGCTTTGGTTTTCATGTGTTAACCCCTAAAAATTGTGGATGTGCTTTTTATATAATTATCCGCACAACATACTTTATCGTATTGATTTACCCAGACATTCTGCGAAAATCGGAACCGATTCTACATCAGAAATGTTACAGATGGGTGTCATATGTAAAGCAATTACCACTTTTGTATGGTTAACCTCAGAAAGTATCAAACCCGGCTAAGGACGGTGCGTTCCAGTAGCGTTCCAGACCCTGCTCCCATTACACAACCTGGCTAATTTTTATAGCTATAACACATTGAATTGCTCGTCCAGCAGGGCGCTGAGCAGCACTGTGCCATCATCGCCCAAGCGGAACTCACCGTACCTGGCGATATCGAAGCGCGCAGCACTGCCTTCTTCAAAAAACCAGGCGTTGCTGGCCAGCTTTATTTGTCCGTCCCGCAGCCGGAATTGTACGCGCTGCACATCGGCAGGCTTTGGCTCCCCTCGGTCAATGGCGACAAAGTGCGCCTGGGCATGCTCATCTAGGGTCACCCACACATAAGCATTCAGGCTGCCGGCACGCTCTTCCTCCGTCAGGGCGCCCAATATGGGCGTTTCGAGTGCATATGCGAGCGCCATATAGTCGCCCTGCATTAAAGATCTTGGATCGACAGGGGCCAGAGCAAACCGCACCACTGTGCCCTCGGCAAGCTGCCGCTCCTTTGAGGCAATGTCGACATTAATTACCGCCAACAACCCGAAAGTGGCGATGAGGGTTAACCAGAATGCGTGATGTCCTTTCATGATGCCTCCCTGCGAGAAAGAATAAATCCCACCGACAGTAACAAGATACCCAGCCCCATCAGCACGATGGATTTGTACAGGAGAGTCAGCGACAACTCATAGTAGTAAGCGCTGAAATAGAGGAGCGCCGCCATAGAGGCCAGTAGCACATAGAGCCGCTCCCGGCGAAGCCAACCAAAGAGCCACAGCACCATGGCAAGGGCCAGCCCGGAAAACTGGCTGAAAAGCAGCGTTAAACCCAGTGTGCCCAATATCATGCCCAACACCGGCACCTTGAGCTGCCGGAGTAAGGCGGCACAAAAGATGATGAACACCAGGTAACTCGCGGCCTTGGCGATGCTGAGCGCCCAACCGGCCTGCCCCGCGAGTGCCCAGCCAGTCCCCAGATACAGCAGCTGCTCATCCAGCACCAGGGGTAATGTGAGTACCAGCAGCACCATCCCATGGGATAATCGCCGCGCGAACGGGTGCAAACCCCAAAGGCGCAGGCGAATCCAGGGCTGCCAAAGGCCATTGACCAATCCCAGCCCCAGTATCAATACCGGTAACACCCACTGCGCGCACTTCACACTGTCGAAAGCCTGGGTCAGCAGCACCAGAGCACCAAATACCGACAGCTGCCCATCGGCGCCGTAACGGCAAAACCAGCCGTTCAGCGCCAGCAGGCAAGCACCGGACAACCAATACACAACACCTGGATCGTCAAAGTAATGGGCAAGCCCCCACAGGGTCGCGAGCATGGCGGCAAGGTTAATGGCAAAACCAAGCTGAGTGAGAAACTCCACTCCCTTGCTCTGGCTGTAAATGCCCCTGGCAATAACGGCGTAAATCAGCCCCACTACCAAGGCCATCTTGTCTTCAAACCGGGAAAACTCTTCCACCAGAACCACAGAAAACCCCAGAAAAAAGAAGGCGGCGACCCAACCGGACAAGCCGGTAAGCAGGGTTAACCACAGAGGTCCATGATGATGCTCGGGCAAGGTGTCCCGGGTTGTCAGGCCTTGCTCAACAAGCCCCTGCCAAAGCTTCGATTTATCCACCATGTTGCATCTCCTGCTGCTTGCCATCCCGAACCAGGCCCTTGAGATAAATAGCAAGGCCGCTGCTGCAACCAATCACATAGCAGCCCACCAGCAAAAAACTGCCCGCTGGCTCGCCTCCCTCAAACAGCAGCCTCGCCAGCAGCATGCTTGACTCGGCAATGATGGCAAAGCCCCAAATGCCCAGCGCCGTCACCCGCAGGCACCATCGCCGATACACAAGATACAGCAGTGGCACCAGGGCCAGCAGCGCGAAAAAGAGTGCCCCATGTTGCCAGCCAAGTCGGCTATCCAGGGTGTGATAGGCGCCAAACCAGGCTAAACCTGCCACGCCCGTCGTCAGCGCCAGGTTATTGGCAAAGGGCTGGGTAAATAGGTGCAACCTGCGTCTTTGCCCGACTTCAAGGAGCCCATGCAGGCCCAGGTTACAGACAGCAATAATGAGTATCGCCCAACCGAAGTCAGCCACTATGCCCCAGAGACTGCCAAGATCGGCAAAATGGAGCCACAGCGCCAGATTGCTCTGGGCCCAAAAGGCGCTCCAGAGCATATCGCTGCGATATGCGAGTGCGGGCAGCAAGGTAAATGCCGCCCAAATGGCAAAGAGCTGCCAGGGATCGGCGCCAGTTTGATATACCTGCCCCACCAGCGCCAACAAGGCGCCCACCAGCAGGTCCAGCAGCAGTAACAGGGCACCCGTAAGCCAATGAGAGACCTGTCTTCCCGGCGCTGACCGACTCACGGTATACAGACCCAGCACGGCGAATGCTATGGCCGCTTCCACCAGGGCAAATTTGGTAAAATGATGCAGATTCGCCCAATTGTAGGCAAAAAAGAAAATAATCCCGGCCCCCAGGGACAAGGCGCCCAGGTACAGCATCATGGTGTAAAGGGGCTTTAACCAGTGTTGTGGATACCGGGACTCACAGGCTTCCACGAGCGCGGGCAATTGAGATAGGGCGCCCTTGCGTAAATATCCACCATCGAGCCAATGTGCCAACTGAGCACGAACAGAGGGAGACGCCGGCAAGAGTGGCGGCTCCATAGGACTGGGTTTATCGGGTGGCGCTGCGTTTCCCTGCATACTTGCTCCTGGTTGATTTTCTTCATAAGGCTCATCCCTGCCTGCTACTCATCCGTGCCTAATGCAGAGCGCTTAAAGGGACCTGCCTCGATGAATTTTACCGTCAATCACACGTCAAAGGTCTATTTTAAACTTGAGTGTGCTCGGGTTATGCTTGCCCGTAGCTGAACCATTGTCTCAGGGCCTGTGAATTCATGACTCTCTTTCGCCGCTGCGTGACCCTATTGCTGCTGACACTCAGCTGTGCCATCACGGCCAGTGCCTGGGCCACGCCTAAAACCGTCACCGTTGGCGGCTACTCGTTTCCACCCTATGTGGTTGAAAAGCAAGGCGACTACTCTGGATTGGTGCCGGAGCTTATCGACACCCTGAACAGGCTTCAGGGGGACTATGAATTCGTTTTCGTCCCCACCAGCATTGAGCGGCGATATGAAGCGTTTGAGCGCCGCCGCTTCGATGTCATTCTGTTTGAAAGCCCCGATTGGGGCTGGCAACAGATCCCAAAGGCGGTACTGCCTCTGGGGATCCTGGACAGTGAGGTGTTTGTGGGCCGAAGCCCCGAGGCCAACAGCGAGGGCTTCTTTACCGATTTGGCCCAGCGGCGGCTGCTTCTGGTGCGCGGGTATCATTACCGCTTTGCCGGATTCAACTCCGACGAACACTTTTTAAGGACTCAATTTCTGGCGGAGCTGGTGCCCGACACTCGCGCTGCTGTTGAGGGTTTGCTGCTGGGGCGGGCCGATGTAGCCCCCATCAGCCAGGCCTATATCAGTTATTTTCAGCGCAGCTTCCCGGACAAAGCGCAAAAACTGGTGGTGTCGACCATAGTGGACCAGCAGTACAAACACACCGCCCTGATACACCCACAGAGCCCGCTGGATTTAAACAATCTGCAGGCCTTGTTTGGGCTGCTGGAGAGTTCCGGTGAACTCGCCCGGCTATTGAGCGAGTATCGCCTGTCCCGCGAGGCCCTCGTCAGTCACGCTGGAGTGCCACAATAGGGTCGAGCCTGGCGGCCTTTTTGGCTGGATACAGGCCAAAGCCTATCCCCACAGCCATACACACCAAGAGTGACAAAAGAATGGCGAACACCGACCAGGCCACTGGCCAACCGGCCGCCGCCGAAATTACCAGCGCCAGCAATAATCCCACACCAATACCAATCAGGCCTCCGGTGGCCGAAATCACCATGCTTTCTATCAAAAACTGTCTGGCGATGTCCTTTTGAGTGGCGCCAAGCGCCCGCAGCAAACCGATTTCGGAGGTGCGCTCCAGTATGGTGGCCAGCATGATATTCATGATCCCTATACCGCCCACCAGCAGCGAAATTCCCGCCACACAGGCCATGACAATATTGAAAATTTGCTGGGTCCGCTGATGCTGAGCGAGCAGATCGGCGGGCACCACTATGTCGTAGTCCTGCTCATTGCCATGACGACGGGATAACAGATGATCCACGCTTTGCGCAGCAAGTGAGGGGTCAATTCCCTCTTTCAGGGCAAATTTGATGGTATCCAGCTCGTCTTCAAGGGGCTTGAACTGCATTTTTTTCAGCGCAGTCGCCAGCGGAATAAACACCTGATTACGCTCGCCGCCTACCTTGACACCTTCGATGGCCGACTTGCCCTTTTCGCCTTCATCAAGCACCCCAACCACGGTAAACCATTGATGGTTGATTTTGATGCGCTGACCAACGGCGTCCCCCCGGGGGAACAGGCTGCGTGCCGCTTCAGGCCCCAGTACCGCCAACTGCCTGAAGTGCTGTTCATCTTCTGCGCTGAGGAGTCGGCCCTCGGCTAGCTTCAGGGCGCTCAAATCAAAATAGCTGGGGGTTACGCCCTGCACCAGCGCGTCACTTCGGCCCTGCACACTGAAAAGCCCAAACACCTTGACCTGCTTACCGGCGCTGTAGGCCTCGATAAAAGGCAGGGTTTCCATGGCACTCTCGATGTCGCGCACACTCAGGCCGATGCTGTGTTCGCGGACGGTTTTCAGGGCTTCCCCTTCCGATTGGCGTGCATTGACCACCAGGTTTTTAATCCCCATGGACTCAATCATTTTCAGGGCTTCGCGCTCGGCGCCCTCGCCCACGCTGAGCATGGCAATCACCGCCCCTACCCCAAAAATCATCCCCAGTAGCGTCAGGGCCGTGCGTAATTTGTGGTGCAGCATCTCACCCAGGGCTTGCACCACGCCCGCCCGATATTGACGAAAAGTATCCTGCATCATGCCTGTGCTCTCCTGCGCGGTACTGTCAGGGCGACCACATCCCCTTCTTTCAGGCCTTCAAGGATCACGGTTCGGTTCAGGCTGCGACTGCCGGGGGTAACCGTTTGTTCGATAAATCCGTCCGCTGATTTGACATACACCCAGTAGCGGCCTTCACGCTGAAAAATGGCCTGATTGGGCACGGCCAGCACCTGGTCTTCACTCAGCGCCGACACCCTTGCCTGCACCTGACGGCCGGGCAACATGATTTGGGTGTCGGTGTTATCCAGGGTGACCGTAAATTCAAAGTAATTAACCGGGCTGTCCCTGTCTTTGGGCTTGGCGAGAGCATCCACCTGGGTCACCTTGCCGGTAAAGGGCTTATCGGGGTACGCATCCAGTGTCAGCACCACGGGCTTGTCTACGGCAAGTCCCACCGCCTCGGACTCGAGCACCCAGAGCTTTGCCTGCATCACAGAGGTGTCCGGCAAGGTGCCCAGCGGGATCCCCGACCACACCATGTCACCGGCCATGGGCAAGGCGCCGCTCCAGCCGGGCTGCATGACAAACAGGCCGTCGTGGGGCGCCGTAATTTCCATCTGGGACAGGTTGTTTTGGTAGGTGGCGATTTTTGCCTGAATTCCTTTTTGCTTCAATCGGATAAGGTCAAGCTCGGCGGTTGCCTGGGCATCATGACTGCCCTTACCCCAATCGAAATACCCCAAACGCGCCTGCAGATAATCCTTGTTGCGCATCTGATCTATGATGTCGATTTTGGTGTATACCCGCTCATCGTCGGTGAAAAAGCGCTCCGACAGGCTGAGCTCTTCTTCGGTTACATCCCTGCCTATCACCAGCTCCTGGGCCGTGGTGAGATTTTTTTCGGCCTGAATGTCACCATCCAGTGCCAGCTTGTTGAAATCGTATTTTTCAAGCTCAAGCTCCAGCGTCTCGCGGCGGCCATCGAGCCTGGCCACCACATCCCCGGCCTTCACCTCAGAAAAATTGTCCAGGATCCAGGCAAGGGACTGGGGACCTCTAAGCCCGCCCGGCACAGACACTGGCGTGGCGCTTTTGGCCTCTAGCTCGCCACGGGCAGGTATTTCTACCTTGAAATCGCTGCGGCTTACTTTCATGGTGAGAACCGCTGTTTCCGTGGATTCCTGACAGCCCAGCAGCAGCGCCATTGGCAGCAGTGGTAATAACAGTAGCCGTTTCATTTCAGTATCACCTCATCCCCCACAGCCAAGCCGGAAAGCACTACCACCCGGTCGCGCCCTGAGTCGCCCAGTGCCACATATTGGCGACTGTCACCAAAGAGTCCCGATTGCCACACAAAGGGACGTCCTTCTTCGTAATGCACCGCCTCCAAAGGCAACAGCAGTGCAGGCTTTTCCTGTACCACATCGATATTGATTTTCGCGGTCATCCCCGGACGCATCAGCTCCTTGTCCACCTCATCAAAGCGGGCCACGGCGTCAAACACCACCAGCGGGATATCGTCATTTTTACTGCGAAACACGGCGCCGGTTTCCGACAAGGTGCCGTGAAACACTCGCTCAGGGTTGGCATCCAATCGAATCTTGACCCTGAGGCCCGCTCGCACCCGGTTGGCCTCTACTTCGGGTATGGCCATGGCTACCTGCATCCGGTCCAGATCCGGCATGGAAAACACCGCGTCCCCGGCAAACACCGATTGGCCTTCCTTGATTTTGTTGCCCTGGGGGTCAGTGCCATACACCACCATGCCATCGCGGGGCGCTTTGAGGCTCATGGCGGCGATGCCCTGCTTGAGGGCCGCCACCTCGGCCGCAAACTTTTGCCTGTCGCCATCGAGCATGGCCATGCGGCCCTTGATGCTTTCCTGCTCCAGGGTGAATTTACGCTCGATAAGGGCCACTTTCTCGGTGGCGATAATGGCATCGCGCTGGTACTTTTCTTTGTCGATGGCCGCCACAGTTTCGTCTGACAGTTCAAACTTGCGCAGCGCCTTTTCTTCTTCCATCCTGGCTTCGGCAAGCTCGAGTTTAAGCTCCTCAAGCTTTTTGGCGTTTCTCAGGCGCGAGGTTTCTATGTCCTGCACAGTCGCCTCAAGCTCGGCACTTTTTACCTGCAGCCGTTGATTCAGCTCCGAGGTATCAAGCCTTGCCACCACTGAGCCCTGTTTCACTTCCTTGCCCTCGGGGGCGAGGCTCTTGACCTGATACTGCCACACCCGGCGCATGGCCGGCGGCATCATCGACAGGGTGTCGGCAGAGGTTAATACCCCTGTCACCTCAACCTGCTGCACCAGTTGCCCTTCGGCGACGGCGACAGTCGCACTGTCGCCGCAGCCCCCCAGAAGCGCAGCACCAATGCACAGTGACACCGCCTTCAATCCGGTTTGCATCCGCTTGCTCATGGCTGCACCTCCACCATCACGCTCATTCCAGGCGACAGCTCAAGCCCTGCGGCATCACTCAAGGCCACTTCGACTCGGAACCATTTGCTTTGCCCCCAGGCGCTCTTGGTCACCGCCTGACGTCCAATACTGGCCACCTTGCCCTGCACCTGCAGGCCGGGCTTGGCATCCAGCGACAGGCATACCGGCTGACCCAGGCGAATTTTATCCACATCAACTTCGTTGGCCCATGCCGAGGCCTCAAGACCATCCAGCGCGGGAATGCTGGCAATCTGGCGACCAAACTGCACCGTGTCACCGGCCTGGTATTTCTTTTCGTTCCAGTCGCGGCCAATGATCACAGGCCCCGCGATGTCGGCCTTAAGCTCAAGCGCATCCAGCGCCGAGAGTGCGGCGCCGAGCTCGACTTCGGCCTTGCGCTTTTCTATGGCCAATTGCTCAAGGCTGGACTTGCGCTTTTCAACGGCTTCTTTCAGCGCCTGATTGGCCTTCTCCAGCTCGGTATTGGCCTGCATCAGTTTGAACTGGTTATCGGCATATTCCTTGGCAGCAATATATTCGGCGGGAATAGAGGCATCGAGGCGGGCTTTTTCCACCGCCAGGGTGGCACGGCGCACCTCAAACTGGGCAGAGAGCAAGGCCGATTCAAGATCTATTCCCTGACTTTGTTCCTGGGCTTTTACCCGAAGCAGACTGGCTTCGAGCTGCTCTATCTGATTGGCAATCTGGCTCTTGTCGAAAATCACTATGGTGTCCCCCACGCTGGCAAGTTTGCCTTCGGGAAACAGCCACTGAATTTGATGGCGCCAGGAGTCGCCGGCTTTGGGCACGGCAAAGGGCTGTGACTTGGCTGAACTGATGCTGCCGGTGAGCAGCAGGCTTTGATCACCGCCGCCGCACTGGGCCTGTGCCCCGGCGACAGGGCTGAAAAAGGGTAACAAGGCCAGGGCAAAAACGAATGGCTTGGGATTAACCATTGCTCACCTCCCGGTTTTTTTGCTTGTCCTGTTGCACCACACCATCGCGCATGCGGATGATCCGCCCGGCGCACTCGGCCACTTCTTCTTCGTGGGTCACCAGCACTATGGTTTGGCCGCTTTGATGCAGCTCATCGAACAGCGCCATGATTTCCACCGAGGTTTTGGAATCCAGCGCCCCCGTAGGTTCATCGGCAAGCAGCAAGGTGGGGCGATTGACCAGCGCCCTTGCAATGGCCACCCGCTGACGTTGACCGCCGGAGAGCTGATTGGGGCGATGGTCTAGCCGCTGCCCCAAACCCACCCGCTCCAGGAGTTCGATGGCGTGTTGCCTGTCGCCCCGGGGCGTTTCGGAAAACCGCAGCGGCAAGAGCACATTGTCCAGCGCAGATAGGCGGGGAAGCAGATGAAAACTTTGAAAAACAAAGCCAATTTCACGATTGCGCACCGCAGAAAGCGCATCGTCCGACAAGCCGCCCACGGCACTGCCATTAAGCAGATAATTACCTGACGTGGGCCGGTCGAGACAGCCGATGATGTTCATGAGTGTGGATTTGCCAGAGCCTGAGGGGCCCATGATGGCAACAAATTCGTTTTGGCGGATATGAATGTCGACGCCCCGGAGAGCCTGAACTTCGGCGTCCCCCATCCTGAAGGACTTGGTCAATGCCTGTAGCGATATCATGACGGTTTGCTCTTACGTCCTATCCTGGACGTTTAAGTGATGGTATTCGATTTAGTGCCCCTGTTTTCTAATAAATTCACCTGCTTTGCAATAGAGATTTACGTTTCATTACAAAGAGATTGAATCGAAGAGGCCGCAGGCTAGCAAACTGGCAAGGCAAAGCCCAGCGCTACCCAGCCACAGCCAACGACTCCCCATGGATTGGGGTAACTCCTCCAGCCAGGCGAGTCCGGCCAGCCACACCGCTTGCACACCGTAAAAGAGGGCAAACACGCAGCAGAGCACCATCGCCTGAGTTGGTGAAAAAAGATTCAGCGAGGCGCCAAACAGCATGAGATTCACGCAGGTCAGCAGCAGGACAAGGGCACTGGCGAGCCCCGAGTGTAACGAGCCCTGAGGCAAGGCGTGAGACTCCCGCCTGACACAGCGCCACAGCCAGATAACATAGCCCATGGCAAGCACTACCACCCCAAGTAATCCCATGTTCATCCCTAACCTCCATTAACCTGAGTCCAATAACCTTAGCTTCACTGTGATATCAGCTGAATACCTTATGCACGCCGTTTCAGGCTGGGACAATCACACCAAGGGCATTTTCCGGTCTTAAAGGTATAGACAGTCCCGGCGCGTTAAGGCTTTCGCTTAGCCATAAAAAAACGCCCTTACGGGCGTTTTGGAAAATGGATGATGGCCTTACATGGTCGCCATTTGCCAGTATTCAAGCCTGGCGTTGGGGTTTGCCAGCAAGGTCTTGCAACTTTCCTTGTACTTGGCCATCAGGTTACCAAGACTGGATGAACCCGCCATGGAGGCTATCTGCCGGTCGCGGGTATCTTTGAGCGCCGCATCCAGATCGCCTTCACCGTAGTATTTGCCTGCCAGAGCCAAACTTTCATCGGCAGAGGCCTTAAGACGCTCACCCACCGCCTTCATTTGCGGCGCATTCATGGCGGCAATGGCCTCTGAGCTGATTTGATAATAGGCCGCACATTCCAGCAGTTCACCTGCCAGGGCTTTTTCGGCTTCGCCTGCCAGCGCTGGCACACTGATGGCCGCAGTCAGGCCCAGGGAGACTAAAAGATGGGAGAATGTAACGCGCATTGAAGCCATAACTGTGATTTCCTTCAAGGTTTTTGGCAAAACTACACGAAGCGGTGGACGACAATCAAGTATTGATTGCCGTAAGACTTTGCCTGAGACCGCCTTTTGCCAGCGCTTTATCACGCACTGGCATGACGTGCCAGACGGAAGCGCAAGTGTGTGCGGGCCGCTGGCCACTCAGTGTTCAAAAGCGAAAACACCACTGTGTCTCTCAAAGTGCCGTCTTTCATAATTTGGTGATTTCTCAGCACACCATCCTGTCTTGCTCCCAAACGGGCAATGGCCTCGCGGGACGCCTGATTATGCCAGTGGGTTCGAAACTCCACGGCAATGCAATCGAGTTCATTAAAGCAGTAGTCGAGCAGCAGCAACTTGGTCTCTGTATTGATGCCACTGCGCTGCATACTCCTGCCATACCAGGTGTAGCCAATCTCAGCCCGTCTGTGCTCAAGCACCCGATTGCAAATGCGGGTACAGCCCACCACTTCACCGCTGTGACGCGCCCTGACGGCAAAGGGAATGGCACTGCCCTGCGCTTGCTGCGCCAACGCTTTTTCGACATAGGCCTTTACGCCATCGGGCTCAGGCACACTGGTGTACCACAGCTCCCACAGTTTGCCGTCAGTCACGGCCAGTTGCAGCGCCGGAACATGATTCAGACTGAGGGGTTCGAGAACAACGAGTTCTCCAGACAATTGTGGCACAGTGAGGTTCAACATCAGACTTCCCGGGAGTGTGAATGGCTTCCCCTGTTTTATCAGAAAAAATCGATAAAACCATAGCGACAGCGAAAGAAATACCCCTTACCTATCATACTTTATACCCTTGTAAATCATCCTTTCGCACGAGTCCAAAGCAGCAAAAAGCCGCCTACTCTTTTTTGAGTACCTCAAACCAGCCAAGCGACTGAATCGAGGCAAATTTCCATCAGCACTCGTTCAGCCACGCGGTTTTATTCCATTGACCGGAATGTAACGACAAGGATCCGCCATGAACGCACCTCGCATCACCCGTGTAGCCCAAGCACTTAGTCCACTTTTTGTCGCCTTGCCCACCCTGGCACTCTTATCGGCCTGCGCCGCGTCGGCGCCCGAGGCAGAAAGTGCCGCGCCTGCAGAAAAGGCCATGGTCGCCAGCACGCGCACCCTGGCGTCTTTCAAGCTCCCCCCCGAGGAGCAGGCTTGTTACGATCGCGAGAAAGAGCCCTATACCTCGGTGGTGGATGCCCACTTTCACCCAAGGCCCTTTGGCGGCGCGGCCATCCCACCCGAGGAGCTGTTCGGTCTCTTTGATAAAACCAGCGTGCGTTTTGTGAACTATTTCGGTATTGGCCAGGTGCTTGACCTCAAGTCAGGCTGTACCTACTACCTCGACTGTCAGGGCGTACCCGCCTCGCCCAGTATCAAGAATGACTTTGTCAACGGTATGGAAGTGGTGGCGTATCCCCACGACAATCTGCATATCACGCTGTCGATGACCTTTATGGATCTTGCCCATCCGGAGAATATTGTCCAAATCATCGAGCTGTATGACAAAGAATACCCCGGCATGTTCAGCTGGAGCGGTGAGCTTAACGTGATGAAACAGGCTCTGGTCGGCAACCTCCATGAACCTGCCACCTTCGAGAGCATCGATGGCTGGGCACCATTTATGGCGGTACTGCGTGAGCGCAATATTCCGGTGACCCTGCACTCGGATCTCGGAAAGGATGAAGACCCCACCAAGTATCTGCCCCTGATGGAATACCTGCTGGATAAGTATCCCGACAATAAAATTGTCTGGGCCCACATGGGACTGTCGAAAGAACTCACCACCATTCCGCCCAACCTGCACGTGTCCATCATGAAGGACTTGCTGGATAAGTATCCCAACCTGATGCTGGATATCTCCTGGGACGTGCTCTACAACGCGTACCACCAGTGGGGGCCGATATTTATCGACTTCTTCAACGCCTAC
Source organism: Shewanella sp. FJAT-52076 (assembly GCF_019457455.1). Taxonomy (NCBI): domain Bacteria; kingdom Pseudomonadati; phylum Pseudomonadota; class Gammaproteobacteria; order Alteromonadales; family Shewanellaceae; genus Shewanella; species Shewanella sp. FJAT-52076. The sequence continues at coordinate 1,724,288 of NZ_CP080415.1, read as the reverse complement.
CCCACCCGCATCTTGCCGGGCTCTGACTTTGTGGCCGCCAATACCAAGGCCAGAGACCAATACGCCAAGGAGCTTGATGTCACCGGCAGAGCCCATAAGTTCATGGATGACAAAGCGTTTCGTCATATTGCCCTGGGGGAAAACTACTTCCGCCTGATGAACCTCGATTACCACGCCCCTCAAGTCTGCAAGAAGACCGGCAACTAAGGACGGACTATGGCCACGAAATCATTATGGCTCGTGGCCTGTGTGCTGACCCCGGCGGTGACTGTGCCTGTCACTGCCCTGGCTCAGCAGCAGGTATCAGACGAGCGCGATCATGAACCGAATCAGCAAAGTGATGTAAACCCCATAGAAACCCCGGACACGGATAAGGCCGCCTTTTGGGAGGACACCAGCCTTATTCTCAAACCCCGAACCTATTATCTCGACAGAGACAGGGATACCAAGGCTGACAGCGTTGGCTGGGCATTGGGGGGGGCACTGGAGTACAAATCAGGCTGGCTGGGAGACTGGCTCAGAGTCAATGCCACCCTGTACACCTCACAAAAGCTCTATGGGCCGGACGACAAGGACGGCACGGGTCTTTTCAAGCCGGGGCAGGAGAGTTTTACCGTGCTCGGCGAAGCCAACCTGACGGTGCGCTTTGCCGAAAATCACGGTATGCGCATAGGCCGTCAGCGCTTCGAACTGCCCTATCTTGGCAGCCACGATATCCGCATGGTGCCCAACACCTTTGAGGGCATTGCCATCGGCAACACCTCCAAAACTGGCTTTGGCTACATGGCAGGCTACGTGGACAAGATAAAGGGCAAAAGCGACGATGATTTTATCTCCATGTCGGAGGCCGCGGGCGCAGAGGGCAGCGATGAGGGCACAGGTTTCGCCGGTGCCAGATACATAGCAGCGGGTGGCACGACTGTGGGCGCCATATATCAGCGCACCTTCGACACCTTCGACACCTTCTTTGCCAAGGTCGAACACCCCTTCGAAATCGTCAAGGGCAGTACCATCAGTGCCAACCTGCAGTACACAGCCCAGCAGAGCAGCGGTGATGAACTCATTGGCGACTTTGACACCCAGATGTTGGCCGCCAAGGTCGAGCTGAAGCATGGGCCATTCAGCTGGCGCTTTGGCGCCAGCACCACAGATGAAGACCATGGCATCATCAAGCCCTTTGGCAACCCGGCCAACTACCTGTCAGTGATTGTGGATGACTTTGACCGGGCCGGTGAAGATGCCTATATGTTGGGTTTTTCGCTGGATTTGGGCCGGGTGGGCCCGGGGGACATGAGCCTTTTCACCAATATCGTTCATGGCGATACCCCTGAGACGGGCCCGGCCGCCAGCGCCGATGAAACCGAATACGACCTGACTCTGGATTGGCGACTCAAAGAGAGTTGGAGTGACCGCATTTGGCTGAGGATGCGTGCAGCCTATGTGGATCAGGACAACGACTTTGCCGGCGCTGACGATTTCCTCGATTTCAGAATCATCGTCAATTACGACTTCAACCTACTGTGATCCCACGAACGACAAGGAAAGCCCCATGAAACCATCCTTAACAGGCATCCTGGTGACCGCAGCGCTGCTGGCCCCCGGGATGTCATTGGCGGAAATCAGCGACAAGCGCGCCGAGGAGATAGCTAAAGAGCTGGCAGCCCTCAAGGCCATGAAAGCGGAGCTCGATGCCCAAAGCCGCGAGTTTGAACGCCGTATCACATCACTTGAGTCTGAAGTGACTGAAGCCTCGCCGGAGTCGGCGGCCATCCTGAGTGCCCAGGCCAAGGGTGTTGACAATCAGACTCCGGAAAAACGCCCGCCGCCAAAACCCCGGGTAGAGCCCAAACGGGAAAGTGGTATTTTTGAGCCCGGCAAGGGCTTTGTTCTCGCCCGTGATGAGTGGGGCGAACTGGATATCAGCGCCTTTACCTATGCCCGCTATCTCAATCAAAAGGGGCTGGATGAAAGCTACACAGACAGCTTTGGCCGTACCAGCAATCTGGATATCCGCAACGATCTGCAGTTTCAGAAAATCACCCTGAACTTTAAAGGCTGGTTGTTTGACCCCAGATTCCGCTACCTGCTGTATGCCTGGACCTCGAACACCAGTCAGGGCGACCCGGCGCAGGTGGTGCTCGGCGGCAATATGGGTTTCCAATTTGATGAAGCCTTTAATCTCTACGCCGGTATCGGTGCCTTACCATCCACCCGCTCCACCAACTACACCTTCCCCAATTGGCTCAAGAATGACCATCGCACCATAGCCGATGAGTTTTTCCGCGGCTCTTACACCACGGGGATCTGGGCCAACGGTAAACTGGCCGAAGGGCTTGAATACCGCGCCATGATAGGGAACAACTTAAGCCAGCTCGGGGTGAATGCTGCCCAGCTCGACGGCGAGTTCAATACGATGTCCGGCGCGCTCTGGTGGATGCCCACTACTGGTGAATATGGCCCGGGCCAGGGCCTCGGTGATTATGAATACCATGACGAATTTGCCACCCTCTTTGGGGTTCACTTCACCCACAGCCGCGAAGATGCCCAGGGCCAGCCCGGTACCGAAGGCTTTGAAAACAGTCAGTTGAGATTGTCAGATGGGACACTTATTTTCAGAACCGATCCCTTTATGACGGGTGGAGACATCCGTAAAGCGACCTATCAGATGGCGGCGGTGAACGGGGGCTTCAAGTACAAGGGATGGTCGCTGGAAGCCGAGGTGTACCAGCGCTGGCTGGACGACTTTGTGACCACGGGCCCCATTCCGGTGGACTCGGTGGACGATTCGGGCTTCCAAATCCAGGGCAGTGCCATGGTGATCCCCAATAAGCTGCAAGCCTATGCAGGCTATTCGCAAATATTTGGTGATTATGGCGATCCGTACGATATCACCGTAGGGGTGAATTATTTCCCGCTGGGACGGCGTGAGTTGAGGTTAAACTTCCAGGGGCTGTACCTGAACGATTCACCCGTGGGCTACTCCAGCGTGCCATTCCAGGTGGGCGCCAATGGCTGGGTGTTCTCGAGCGACCTGATATTGGCGTTCTAATGCACTACCATGCAAAAAAAGGATGCCGTTGGCATCCTTTTTTATTGGGGCAAACTCAGCCTCGTGTCAGTCAGCACTTAAAAGCCGTGCTGGCTGCCCGCGACCCTGAACCAGCCCGCGATACTGGCTCTGTCGACTTTTGTGGGCATCACTTCGTGGGGAAAGCGCTCCGACAGGAAAATGACCAAGCGCCCCATCAATGGCGCCAGCTCTTCAATCAGACTGTCGTCTTCTTCGTAGAGCTTGAGCACGCCGCCGTGCTCTGGCTGCCAATCCGGATTCATAAAAAAGACCGTCGTTAAAATACGATTCTGGCTGCCTTTTAAGGCATCGACGTGTTTTTTATAGAAAGCACCGGGACGGTAGAGCGCATAGTGGCTTTCGTAGTCGAACAGCCCCATAAACAGGCGGCGGTTAAGGCCATTTTTAAGCGACTCCATCAGCGACAAATAGCTATTGTCCACCGCGCAATGGGGCTCGAGCCAACGAATGCTGTCGCGGCGAATGTCGGTATTGCGGTGCAGCTCTTGGCCCCTGCCAATACTGGCGGGTTTAAAGGTTTCGTCAGCCTCGGTAAAGACCTTATCCCTTAATCTGGCAACTACCCCGGGTTCGAACAAATCATCGATACAAATATAACCGCGATCGACAAGCGCATCTGCGATGCCATCGAGCACAGACTCACTGAACTCACAAACCATGATTGCAAGACTCAAACAAAAGCCACGCTTTCGCTGTACTCAAGGGTCCGGGCGGGAAAATGGACCATTATTTCGAGGTAGGGCGTCAATACGGCCTTCGCAAATCAGTCGCTGCAAAGGCCCCGGAAAACGCGCAAATTTTAGTGGAGAAACGACTCAGTGACAATCAAAATAGATTGTTATAAATCAGTCAGATAGAAGCTTGTAAAGTCGTACGTCCACCGCAGGTTCGCCAAAAGGGATGTGACCCGAGAACTGCAGACCCAATTTTTCCAACAACCGTTGGGACGGCAGGTTATCTTTCGCAACGATGGCGATCACCTGCGCCAAACCAAAATCCCGCCGCATTGCCATACAGGCTCTGGCAGCTTCGATGGCAAACCCCTGTCCGTAAAACTCGGGTAGCAGCGCATAACCTATGTCCACTGCCGGCAGAGTATCGCGCCGGATAAGGCCGCAGGTACCGATAAAGCGGTCGTCCCCGGCAAGCCCAATGCGCCAAAGCCCAAAACCATGCTCGCGATAACTCTGCAGAGGGCCGTCTTTGAGGTAGCTGTGGGCACTTTCAAGATCCTTGACTCCCCTGTCGCCAATATTGCGAATAAAGTCTGGTGTGGTGAGCAGCGCAAGAATGTCATCGGCATCTGCCAGAGTGAATTCGCGCAACATTAAGCGCTCAGTGAAGATGGGCTCCAAGGTAACTCCTTCAGCAAGGCCGCAGGATTTTTCTTCGCGGCGCAAATTTATTAACCCTGACTATACTTTAGCTGTCATCGGGAAGGAAATTCATCATGCAGAATATTTCTCAGGGACGACGGCCCTATTATGTGACTGCGGCCATGGTCGCCGCAGAGCTGAACCACACACTCGCCAGCTGCAAGGAAATTAATCTCACCGCCAGCAACGCCCAGGCCGCCTCAAGCCGGATTGGCAGTGCCGCCCTCGGATTCAAGGCGTTAACCCACTATATCGATGAGCTGGCCGGTTACACCAAGCGTGCGGCCAACGAAATCAATCAGCTGGCAAAGGAAGCCAGCAAGCTGGCCACCCGCACCGCACGCACCGCCACGGCCCTGCATTATTTTCATGCCGCCCGCGATAAAGCCAGCACAGCCACCTACGCCTACAGCATGGCTGGCGCCATCGAAACCACAGAAGAGCATTACGCCAAACTGGAGAGTGATTTCAATCAGGTGCTCAGCAAGATGCAGGTACAGTTGTTGGATTTAAAACAAAACCTGCGCAGCGCCAACGCCCTCGCCTCCATCTGCCGGGTAGAGGCTTGCCGGGTCGATGGACGATTTCAGACCATCTTCGTGGACGTGGCCAACAAGGTCGATACGGTTGCCGCTCAGATCCGTGAGCGGGTTGACACCGCCATACGCCTGTTCGATTCCCATTGACGTTAAGGATTAACCAATGAAGACACAATTACTGGTCGAGACCCCGACTCACAAGTGGCTGTATTTCGGCAGAGACCCTGAGAAGAACGACAAAATCATCGACACCAACCAATATCTGGTTCAAAGCGGTAATCAGTCGCTGTTAATGGACCCAGGCGGCATTGAACTCTTTGCCCCCATGCTGGCCAGTCTGGTTCGCCACATCCCCCTTGAACAGCTGACCTATCTTTTTGCCTCCCACCAGGATCCGGATATCATCTCATCCCTTGGCCTGTGGGATCAGACTCTGCCCAAGGCCAAGCTTTATGCTCCCTGGTTATGGGAGGGATTCATCCGTCATTTCGGTATGAATAACATCAGCTACGAACCCATTAAGGACAAGGGCGGCAAGTTACAGGTGGGCGACGTTGAGCTGCAGTTCATCCCTGCCCATTATCTGCATGCGTCCGGCAATTTTCACGTCTACGACCCGGTAGCTAAAGTATTGATGTCAGGGGATGTGGGCGCGGCCCTTGAGCCCGCCGAGGCCGACATCTTTGTGGATGATTTTGCGAGCCACATCAGCAAGATGGAATATTTCCACCGCCGCTGGATGCCCTCCAATCGCGCCAAGAGTAATTGGGTGGCGCGGATGCGGGATCTGGATATTCAGTACATGTGTCCCCAACACGGGCGTATCTTTAAAGGACCGCAGGTGAAATCCTTTCTGGATTGGTTCGACAGTCTGGATGTGGGTATCGGTCTGGATTAACGCAAAAAGGCCCCTGTGGGGCCTTTTTGATTTACTGCACTCGTTCAGAGGTAGCGAGCGTACTGCATGCCATCTCTGCCGGGCTTCACCGGCGCATCAACGGCGGGCGTCCCCAGGTACAGAAATCCGACTATCTGGTCCATTTCAGTCAAGCCAAGCGCCTGATGCACCGCAGGGTCAAAGGCGAAATCGCCAGTGCGCCAAATACCCCCCAGGCCCAAAGCAAACGCCGCCTGCTGCATGGCCATGGCCGCACAGCCGGCCGCAATTTGCTGCTCCAGCACTGGTACCTTGGGGTGCGTCTGGCACTTGGCCACTATGGTAATGACCATGGGCGCCCGTTTTGGCATAGACGCGGCTTTGGCGATAAAGGCCTCGTCCGCCCCCTGATTTCTGGCGGCGGACTCAAAAATGCCACCCAGTCGGTCCAGACCGTCGCCGGTGGCGATAATGAATTCGAAGGGACTCAGGGCACCATGGTCCGGCACCCGCAGGGCGGCATCGAGTATGGTTTTCAGCTCGGCGTCATTTGGCGCCGGGTCGACCAAACGGGGACAGGATTGACGGGTAAGTAATAAGGTTAAAGCATCCAATGAGTTATCCTCTTATTCATTTATCCTGTGCAGGATAGCAAATCGTCGGGGCAATGAAAGCAGATTTACCCCGCTGCCCTGCCCTTTACAACTGAATCCGGATAACCCGCTGTGCCTAGTCCTTGTGCAGGCCGAAGCGTTTTGCCAGCCACCAATCCAGACTGGTCAACCGGCCGCCCCCCATGGCAAACAGCGCCAGCAACATCACAAAATAGGTGATGGCAAATTCAATACCGTTGTTGAGCACCACAAAATTGCCGCTGCCGGTGAGCCAGTCGTAATTACCGTGCTCCTGCAGCAAACTTTTGGCTTTGGCGAGCCGCTCGGACGACGCAATAACCTGTTCGTTGGCAAGCCAGCTGGAAGGGTCTGCAATGGCAAGCCAACCATTTTGCCAGTGCACCGTGAAGGCGGCCACCAGCATGGTAATCATCAGCGGAATGGAGATAAGTCGGGTAAAGAGTCCCAATATCAGCAGGATGGCACCAAAAAACTCAGTGCCTGCCGCAAGTGCCGTCATCAGCTCAGGAAAGGGCAAGCCAAGACCCCAGTCCGGATTGCCAAACCAGGCAGCAGTGTCGTCAAAGTGGCTGAGTTTGTTATAGCCTGCCTGCATCAGCACGGGGGCCAGATACAACCTCAACGCCAGGGGGGCCACTGCCTCACCAAGATGCCGGGCTTGAAGGTTAAGAGAATGAATAAAGTGCGCCATAGGTCCTCGCCAAAATCAGATGCTGTGTGATTAAGACCTGTGACAACCCATCTTTATTGCAGGAACCTGTTTATTGCTGAAGCCTGTTTAATAAAAAGGCCGCAGAACACCTTATCTGCGGCCAGCCACCTGTTGCCAGTTTAGTCGGGCTCGTTGGCAAGCTCTGCCAGGTCTTTTGTCAGAGCATCGTATTCATGCCAGAGCTTTTTGCTTTGCTTATCGGACAGGTCCCGATAGATGCTCATGACCAAACGACCAAAATTCTCGCTGTTTTCGCGCACCGCCTGCTGATGCTTCTCTGACTTCAGGGTTTGCGGGGCTGTCATCAGGAGTTGCAGCCTGCTGCGCAGCAAAGGGGTATCGGCTCTTTGATTGAGGGCGGTTTCAAACTGTCTGAGCCATTCGTGACGGTATTCAAGCCACATATCCAGAGTCGACAGCCTTGATGTGTTGGATGCATGGATCATGGCTTTTTGCTTGTCCGATAACTTGCCTATCCACTTTTCGGCCCGTTCGGTGAGCCGTTCATCTGAGTCGGCAATCAACTCTTCCTGTGTTTTACCGGCATATTCGGCCACCAGTTTGGCCTCTTCCTTACGAAGCTGTTCGATAATGCCGGATACCTGCTCGTCTGACAGACTCTGCACAATGGGCAAGATGCCTTCAAACACATGTTCAAACAGCCGAAACCAGTGAGACTGGGCATAGTTGACCTCTTCGGCCCAGGCGGCGGGTGTTAAGGTACCGGACTGCATCTGTTGCTTGATGCTTTCCAGCTGAGCCACATAGCGGGGCAGCTCCTCACGGCGATGCCAGTCGATAAACTCGTCCAGCACCGCATCAAATTGCTTCTGCTGGTCGCGGTTTAAATCCACATAGTCATCCAACTCCCATTCGATGGCCCAATCGAGGAAGTAGTAACTCATCTTGGTCGAGCAACCCGCGAGTAACAAAAGCGCCAGACCCATTACTGCCAGAGCACGTTTCATAGATGTCCTTTTCTGTTATGGCTTAGGGAAGGGTAACAAGGGCCAGCGGAAATGGACAAGGCGTCAACTCTTGGCCAATTGTAAGTATCTGTGAAACCAGCAAAGATAGTCATCATCCCCCGACTCCCCTGCCATCAGCAGCGCCCAGATGGCGCCAAAATACCAATGCAGTGCCACCGCATCCACCACCCTCGCAGACATGGAGGACTCCAGCTGTGGATGGGCATAAAGGTAGGCGTTCTTCAGTGCAGTCCGCTCTGGCGCCGACAAATTGTGGCTTGCCAGCACGGCGGCGAGATCCCACAGGGGATGCGAGGCGCAGGCATATTCAAAATCGATGCAAAACAATTTGCCCTGATGACAAAGCAAATTATGGGGCGTGAGATCCCGATGACTGTACTGGTAAGCAAGCCCCATGGCTTCGAGGCGTGCCATGGCAGCCTCAACATTGGCAAATTCTGCAGCCAGTGCCTCATAGGCCATACACCAGCGGGGATCCCGGGCCCATTGCGATTTGCTCGCTTCCAGCGCCAACTCATAATCCTGCCACTGGGTGGCAAAACCTTTTACATTGGTCGGCACCGGCAAGGCCTGCAGTCCCAGCAGCAAGTCGAGCAGCAGCCGGGCCGCGTCTGAAGGGCCTGTGCATTCCACTGCAATTTTAGACGCCAAGGCTGCATTTGGATGGCAAGTATCCGTTTGAGACGCTAAACCGGGGCGAAATTGACTCAGGGGGACTTCCTGATAGCGTTGCTGCCAGCCACCATCGTCCAGCAAGGGAGAGAGATAACAGCGACCATCGGCGCTTTGGGCCATCAAGGTCGGTGCGAGTCCCGCTGTCGCCGCAAGGCGCCAGTTGTCGGCTTCAAAGGCCCGCTGACAAAAGGCGCTGCTCTCATCGCGGTTCACCCGCAGCACATAGGCACCTTCGCGGGCAAAGAGCGCCAGGTTATGGTTACTCAGCCCCCGGGTCAGCGGCTCGAGGCGATACCCATCGGCGAAAAAACCGGTATCGGCGATAAATGCCAGCACCTCGTCGGTAATACCCGGAAGCGATTGCATCCGGGATGCCTCGCTTGGCTTGGTCGCCAGAGGCATTGTCATGACTTAAGCGCCAGCTCGGGGGGGCGCTGCTCTGCCGCCGCCGCACGCCACACGAAGTAACCGGCCACCGCCAGCCCCACGTAGAACACAAACAGCAGGGACGTCATCATCAATCCCTTACTGAGGTAGAGGTAGATGGACACCACATCTATCACCACCCAATAAAGCCAGTTCTCCAACACCTTTTTCGCCACCAGGAAGGTGGTCATCACCGCAAAGCAGGTGGTTGCCGCATCGAGATACGGGAATGAGGCCTCGGTAAAGGTGGCCATCAAATGCCCCACTGCAAGGGATGCGATAGAGGTCAGCGCTATGATGCCCAGATGCTGTTTAAGCGGCCAACGCTGGACTTTGAGTTCATCCTGGCCATCCTGACGCCACAGCCAATAGCCGTAAATGGCCATGCCCATGTAGTACACATTCAGCGCCGACTCCATCAGCAGCGCGACTTCATAAAAGAGCACCGTGTAAATGGCTGTGCTGGCAAAGGCCGCTACCCAGCACCAGCGGCTGCGTTTCATCGCCAGCAGCAAGTAGGCCATGGCCAGTATCACGGCAACCCCTTCCCAGGCCGACAGCACCTGCATTTCACCAAAGGCGCTGTGAAAGGCTCCGCCAAGCCAGCCCCAAAAATCCGCCTGCATGGGTTACTCCGAGTGGGACAGGTCGAGTTCGCCGCCAATAAACTTGCAGACAAACACAGCCTTGCCGAATTTTTCGTGTGCCGCCTGCATTTCGCTGGCCAGCATAGCCATCACCTCGGCATAGTCGCCCTGCACCTGAGTTGCCATGGCGTTGGTGCGACGGACAATTTGCGGGTAACTGTCGAGCCTGCCGATAAACCAGCGGATGGGCTCGAGGTAATTATCATGCAGTGGATACATGCTGATTTCAGCGGTGAGTTTCATCATTAGGTTCCTCATCAAGCTTCGCGGGCGCGCTTACATGCGCGCCCGGATTCAATCATTTCAATTACAGAAAACGCACATCCAGGGTCACGCCAAAGGCGCGGGGATCGCCAAAGCGGATATATTGCTTGTCCGCCCAGCCATTATCCGGCTCATTGCCAAAATAGAATCCCCGGACACCATAATCTTCATCCAGCAGATTGCGTCCCCACACATAGACAGACCAAATATCGCCTTCATAGCCTGCGCGGGCATTGAGCACCGCATAGTCTTTGGAAACTGAGTCGTTGGAGTCTGAATAGTAGAACTTGCTCTTGCCATTGGCATTGAGGTTGGCAAAAAAGCCCGAGTCGGCACGCCAGGTAGTGCCCAGTGACCAGGTCCAGTTGGGTGCATGTGCCAACTCGCGGCCAGAGAGGTCGACCAGGCTGCCATATTTGTCCTGATAGCTGTAGTCACCGTACTCAGCTTTGAGATAGCCCAGGCTGCCGTAGAAGTGCAGGTTATCGGTGGCATACCAGTTCAGGTCAAGCTCGGCCCCGTAATTGGTTGAGCTGCCGGCATTTTCGGTAAAGAGAACGAAACGCTGGGGTTTGGCAGGGTCCTGTTGGGATGCCGATACCTGCTGATCTTGTCTGTCCATAAAGAACAGTGCCAGATTGGTGTCGAAGTTGCCTTCTAGGAAGCTCGACTTAAGACCAATTTCGTAGTTGTAGAGGACTTCGGTATCGAACTCCTTCTTATCGGCAAACTCAGCAGGCAGCGACATGTTAAAGCCGCCCGCCTTGTAACCGCGGGCAATGCGGCCATAGAGATTATGCTGCTCATTCAGCTGCTTGCCGATGGCAATATGGCCTCCCCACATGGTCTCAGATGGGTCAAAGGCATCCCCTGCATCATCGCTGTAATCGGCATCACGACGCTCAAGACGCAGCCCCACGGACAGGTTTATCTCCTGCCCCAGGTCGCTGTCGAGCTGACCGAAGATGGCCAGGTTGGTCGCTTCATAGCTGGAGCGCAGGGCTTCATCTGGCCAACCGTTGTAAAAAGAAGCAAGGTCGTTGTCTTCTTTAAGCTGCATACCATACAGGCCAACGAGCCAGGCAGTGCTGTCACCCCAAATCTTGCCGGCCTCGTTACTGGCCAAACGGAACTCCTGGGACACAGTGCTGCGATCGCCGCGCTTATCCCAGGTGTAATCGTATTCGCATGGCAGGAGCTCGGCATAGTCACCATTACCGTTGACATCGTAATCATCGGTGCACTGGCGTGCGGCCCAATATTCGGGGTTCGCCCAGTCGCCATCGTAACCGTGATGATGGTCAGTTCCGGCAAAACTGGTCAGCGAGGTTAACTCGGCCTTATCAAAGCCATCGTACAGCACCTTCAAGCCCACACCCGTGGTGCGCTGGGCATCTGTGCCCGGCATGTCGGTCAGGGTATCAAAGCCATTGTTATCCAGCGTCCAGGCATCGTAACCATTGTCAAAGTCGGCGTGCATCAGGGTGAAGTCTACCTGGGTATGGTCGTTGGCATACCAGCGCACCTTGGTTCTGAAACTCAGTTCATCACGCTCGTTGGTGTCTGAACGGCCAAGGTACAGGTTGTCACGAAAACCGTCCTGGCGGTGCTGCTCAATGGCAACACGGTACAGCAGTTCCCCAGAATCCATCATGGGGCCGGAGCTGAAACCGGCAAAGGTTCTGAGCTTGTCATTGCCGAGGCTCAGCTGGGCGCCGTGTTCAAACTGCTCTGTGGGGTCGTTGCTCTTAAGGTAAATCAGCCCAGCCAGCGCATTGGCGCCATAGCGGGTACCCTGAGGACCACGAAGTACTTCGACCTGCTGCAGATCGTACATGCTGGACACCATGCCCAGGCCTGACAGATCGATATCGTCAATCAAATAGCCAACGGATGAGTTGGGCGCGCCCTTGTAGTCTTCCTGCTCGCCTACACCGCGGATCTGAAAATAACGGGGCCTGGAGGTGCCACCGGACCAGTTGAAATTGGCCACCGAACCCAAAATATCTTCAAAGTGCTGAGCCCCTTCATCTTCTATCTTCTGAGCATCAATCACGGTCACGCTGGAGGGAATTTTTTCAACCGAGAGTCCCCGAAAATCGGCCGTCACCAGCATCACTTCCATGGGATTTTCTTCAGCGGTAGCCTTGCTGTCGGCGGCAAAGGCCATCGACGAACATACGGCCAAAGACACGGGTGCCAGGGCAAACAGGGGAATACGGGATTTAGTAAACATTTGGACCTCAACAAAATTTGTATGAGATCCGGCAAGCTCGGAGTGGCAATCAATTTGCAGTATCAGCCCATTCCTACGCCGGTATCAGCCGGATCAGGTTCTAAGGGTTTGTCCGAAGACATCTCAGTCTGCTTACAGCAGACACCCCTTGGCGCGGCCAATTATACGCCCATATTCCACCGGGATGATACTTTTGTTGCAAACCTCGGGTGGAAATTTTCACTCCCGTGACAGCAGCTCTGGGTAAGTCACCGATGTGAGAAACAGCACACAAAGGTAAAGTACACACGATAAGCCCGCAGCAACAAAAACACCGGCAATGCCGGTGTTTAATCATGACCATCGAGCGCCAGCGCAGCTTAGTTGGAAAATGCCTTGCGCACGTAGACCTCATAACGGCTGGCGGATGGATTGGGCGCCGCCGAGCTGACTTGCATCTGCTGCATGCCGTGGAGCTTAAGCGACTGCCAGCTCTGCCCTTCTCCGTCAATCACCAGTCCCTGGGTATCGTACCAGGTAAAGCGATACTGCAACCTGAGATCGGTAGCCACCCGGCTCTGAATGAGCGCATGGGCCGTGAGCAAGTCTCCGCTGCTGCTCATTTTAAGTTCCCCCACAGACACCTCTCGACCAAAGGTGCTGTTATCTACCCGGGTCTCCCCCGACGACGACGCCGAAATCCCTGCCGTATGTTTGGCGCAGCCACCAGCAAGCACCACAAGGGCCACCAATAAAACCAGCTGTGCAATCTTCATAAAACCTCCTGTTCTGCCAACCATGCGCAGCGCCTGTGCCGTCAGGCTTCAGACCAAATTAAGCATAAAAAACCTGTGTCATCCACGTCAGTGGATCTGCGTCAGTGTAGTTGCACTTTGCTGAATACCGGCTGATTAAAGTGAAGCCTACCGTATTAATCCGTTAGCTTAATCAATCAGGAAGTGCGCCCTGGCCGTGGCTATCAGCTGTTTGCGGTTGGTTTGCCAGCAACTGATGTTTACATTGGCAACCCGCCGCCCCTGCCGGGTAATAATACACTCGGCAAAGGTATCCTTATGCAGACCAGCCCTCAGATAATCAATTGAAAAGTCGACTACTTTTGGCACTCTCGAGGTTTGCATAAATACCATTAACTGCACAATTGCCGACATTTCCATAAAACCGGCAATCACACCCCCATGAATGGCGGGCAGCACGGGATTGCCAATATTGGCGTCCCGTGAGGGCAAGCGGCACACCAGCTCATCGCCAAATCGCTCTACTTCCATACCGATGAAACGGGCATAGGGCACTTGCTCCAGCAGATGACCAAAGTCATTGAGCTCGGCCACCCGGCGCACAATTTCCTTCACATCCATGGGTTTGGGACTTTTACCCTCATCGGGACAATGGGCAAGTTCAGTCACCACAGGGCCAAGGATCACGTTGTCTTCCAAGAGCGCATTTCGGAAGGTTTCCCCCACCATCTCAGGACTGATACGCATAAAGGAGCCAACCGCATGGGCAATGGGTTCATCTATGCTGTCCTGATAGGCGATGGCACGGGTAAAGGCGATGTTGGATGATAAGCGGTAGCATTCGGCAAAGGCATACACACTCTTGCCGGGTTCGGCCGGACGCATATAGTCGACCCGTAAATCCAGGGTGGGCGAAATTTCCAGGGTTTGGAATTTATCCTGAATGGCGCAGACCACGGCCGTGCCGCTGGCGGTGTCTATCAGGGTGGTAATCACGCCGCCGTGGATAACCCCGGTATCAGGGTAGCCAATCAGCGCCTGACTATAGGGCAGCTCCAAAAGTACATGATGCTCACTGCCTTCATGCACCTTGATACCCAGACGCCGACACTGGGCCAGCTGGCTGACAAAGCGTTGTGCCAGCGGCGTGAGCTCAAAAAAATCCGGATTAACTTTCATAACACCGCCAATCAGCGCTGGGCAAGCATGGGGCCCAAAGGCTCGCCGCCCACCAGGTGCATGTGAATATGGTAAACCTCCTGGCCACCATGACTGTTACAGTTCATGATGAGTCGATAACCATCTTTGGCAATGCCCGCTTCGTCTGCGAGCTTGGCGGCCACGGTAAACATACGGCCGAGGGCCAGCTCATCCGATGCCTTCACGTCATTGGCAGTGGGAATAAGATGATTGGGCACTATCAACACATGGGTAGGTGCCTTGGGGGCAATATCGCGAAACGCGGTCACCAGTTCATCCTGATACAGGATATCGGCAGGGATTTCGCGGCGGATAATTTTGCTGAAAATGGTTTCTTCGGCCATGGTGAACTCCATATGCTGTCAGGGTTGGCTATCCATTCCTGAGAAAAAAGTGGCTGTTTTCTGCCTTGAATTCAATGGCCTTATCATAGCAAGACCCAGCACATTTGGGTAAGAGAAAAGCCAACTCCCTTTGCCAACAGAGCTGGAATTTGGCAGCATGCCTGCATCATTGATTTCGGGAACCATTATGATCAGCTACCGCATTATTCCAAGTGATCCCAAGGCTCATCTGTTTGAGGTCAATCTGGAGATCCCAACCCCCAGTGTTCACCAAGTGCTTTCGTTGCCAGCCTGGATCCCGGGCTCGTATATGGTGCGTGACTTTGCCCGTAATCTGATTGGCATCAAAGCCTGGCAAGGGAATAATCCCGTCGCTCTCACTCAACTCGATAAACAACGTTGGCAAGTGGAAAACCGCTCTACAGAGCCGCTGGTACTGTCATATCAAGTGTACGCATTCGACCTGTCAGTGCGCAGTGCACATCTGGATATGACCCATGGATTTTTCAACGGCTCCAGTGTGTTCCTGGCGGTAGACGGTCAAACCGACAGGCCGCAGCGGGTTGAAATTCAGGCGCCGACCGAGATTGCCCTCAACCATTGGCGAGTGGCGACTACACTGCCAAGGCGCAGCGGTGATGCCTGGCAATTTGGCGCTTTTGAAGCCGAAAACTATGACGCCCTTATCGACCATCCGGTGGAAATGGGTGACTTTACCCAGGCAAGCTTTGAGGCCTGTGGTGTGCCCCACCACGTCGTGCTGACCGGCCGCCATCGCTGCGATATGGAGCGACTGTGCCAGGATTTAAAAGCCATCTGCGAAACTCAAATACAACTGTTTGGTACGCCTGCCCCCTTCGATGAATACCTGTTTATGACCATGGTATTGGACAACGGCTTTGGCGGATTGGAGCACCGAAGCTCCACGGCGCTGGTGTGCTCACGCAAAGATTTGCCGCTGTCCATGGATGACAAAGTCAACAAGGACTATCGCACCTATTTATCCCTGTGCAGCCATGAGTATTTCCACAGCTGGAACGTCAAACGGATCAAACCCGCCACCTTTATCCCCTACGCGCTGGACAGTGAAAGCTACACCCGGCAACTGTGGGCCTACGAAGGAGTCACGTCCTACTATGACGACCTGCTGACGCTGAAAGCAGGCAAAGTCGACACCCAAACCTATTTGGACATGCTCAGTGAAACCATGACCCGGGTATACCGTGGGGTTGGCCGTTTCAAGCAAAGCCTCAGGGATTCGAGCTTCAATGCCTGGACCAAGTTCTACAAACAGGATGAGAATGCCCAAAACGCCATCGTGAGTTACTACGCCAAGGGGGCGCTCTTTGGTCTGTACCTGGACCTCGTTATCCGAAAGGAAACCGCAGGTAAAGAGAGCCTGGACTCCCTGATGCGTCTGTTATGGACGCGCTTCGGCCTGACCGGTAAAGGCACAGAGGAAGAGAGCCATCAGGCACTGGTGGCAGAGCTTCTTGGCCGGGATGTGAGCGATATTTTTGCCTACCTGGACAACACGGACGACTTACCCCTTGCTCCACTTCTTTCCGAGTTTGGTGTTCGTATGGAGCTTAGGGCCGCCAGCGGTCAAAACGACACCGGAGGCGGTGAACCTTCACCACTGACCCTATCCCTTGGAGCCAAATTCAAGGCCGAGGCATTGGGGGTGAGAATTCAAACGGTGGCGGAATCAGGCAGTGCGCATCTGGCCGGTTTATCGTCCGGTGACTTACTGATTGCCGTGGATGGGCTTCAGGCCACTGCCAATCTTGAAAACGTGCTTAACAGTTACAACGAAGGTGATGAGCTGGCGCTGCATTTCTTCCGCCGCGACGAATTGATGACCTCAACCCTGACACTTAAGCCAGCACCGCTGGATACAGTGTCATTGCATCTGGAAGACGCCGGGGCGATCACCGCCTGGCTTGGTTAACGGCGTTTTTGCCAACAAAAAAGGCGTCCTGGACGCCTTTTTACTGCTTATCTGCATTGCTCATCACAGAACAACGTCACCGTCATACGTGGACTTCGTGCAAATGGGTTTGGGCCCAGGCGATGGCCTGACCACGGCTGGATACGCCAATCTTGCGAAATGCACGGTAAAGATGGGTTTTGATGGTACTTTCGCTGACGAAAAGTCGGTTGGCAATGTCGAGATTTGTGCTACCCGACAAGAGTGCCTGCAGCACTTCACGCTCACGAATGGTCAGTTTCTCACTGTCTTCTTCGTACTCTTCACCATTGCTGCTGCGCAGTAACTGTGCCGGAATTTGGCTGCGACCTTTCAGGATTTCACCAAGACCTTCACCAATATCTGCCAGACTGGCGTCAAAGAAAAATACGCCTGCAGTAACGGATTGATTAACGAGGAAACGCGCATCGGTTTGACGGGGGAAGTGGATAAACACCACCTTGATGGACGAATATTCCCTTTCGATATGCTTCTGCAGCTGATAGGCCTTTTGCAAGTCTACCGACGCCAGGTCAATCACCACCAGAGAAACCTGACTGAGGTGCAACTTGTTACACATCTCTTCTGGCGCCGCTTTGGTCAGCTTGACCAAAAACTCCTGTGGCCAACGGCAGTCCAGTAAATCACCCAACAAGTGTGAACGAGATACCACCATCCAATGTATTATCTTGAACATAACGCTCAACCTCCGTGTTAATTCCGGGTAAACCTGCTCTGCGCTAATCTCCAAGCAGAACACGCACAAGTTACACCAATTAAAAGGCAGTATCTACCCCTTACTTAGTAACATACCGTCAATTATTCTGCTGTCGTCCCCATGCTGCTGCCAAAGCTCTGCCCGAAGCAATCGTCTTATCGCTAAATAATATTAGTGTTAGCTGAAGTTATTTTCCATAACGCTTGAGCCCATTAATGAAAGCAATCAACCGCCCAAAGGACAAGCCACGCCACTGACAGGAGCCACATCGCAATATTCTATGATTCTGAATTCTATGCTGATTTGACTGATATCGACTTAGCGTGATTGCCGCCATGGGCTATTCGAATAACGAGAGTTTAGCCTGATACCGACGCACGTCTTCGCTGCGTGACGAAAGTGCCAGCGCCTTTTCTAGTGCTTGTTTAGCTATATCAAACTTGCCCTGAACCGCCTGTGCTTTAGCAAGCTCAAACCATCCCGGATGAAAATAAGGCGCGTTTTTCAAAAGTTTGGAAAAGTACATTTCCGCTTCGTTGTAGTTACCCTGGCGAAGGGCTTCATGACCCAGTACATAAAAATCAAAGCCACGATAATCTTCAATCTGAGCAATTCGCTTCTTCAGCATCTCGGCCAAATCGGCATTACCCGCCAACTTAGCAAGAGCACGATAATTATCCAACACAGCCAAATTATCGGGTTCAATCTCCAACGCATACTGATAAAGCGCCTCAGCGGAATGCCAGTCTCCACTGCGTCTATGGACGATTGCCGCCACATTGATAAGAGGAACATACTTTGGCGCCCACTTAAGCCCTTCGAGTGCAAGCCAATATGCATCTGCCAAACGTCCCTCAACAAGAGCATCTGAGGCTAAATTCCGATAGAACATGGCGACGAAAGTTGCTTCGTTTACCAATTTCCCCGTCAGGCTTGTTGAACTGGGAAAGTAGTCAATCGTAACGAATTGATGACCTCCCCAATAGGGACTCAGCAACCCTGTATTTTCAGGGGCGTCATATAGCAGCGTCCGAACATGGTCCGAAATAATCATGGTGTGATTGACTACATCCAGCAGCACAGGCTCACTTTGTACCATCTGAAACTGTATCGGAACCTTTAATGCTTTGGATACGGCGTAGCTTACTGCGGCCATACTCATACAATTGCCACTGTTGAGCATCAAGGCGTCTGAGGCACTCAGGCTTTGGCCTTCATAGTGAAACTCGGTCAGGGTATCAAGTAAATAATGCCTCGCCTGAATAAAAGGCGCTAATGGGGCAATATGAGGCCGCTGGATAAAGCGTTCGATGTCATCGTATTGGGACTGTGTTAGCGTAAACAGACTCGAGTAACTGATGACGTTTGCAGCCAATGAATCGGAGTAAAGTGACTTATTTATTGGGATTGGGAAAGCGTCGGCACTGTGCAAATCCCTTGTTTGACTGCAACCGCTTAGCATGACAATCAGTGTCAGTACGACTGCACCTAATCCATTCTGTACCATGGCGACATCCCTGAAATATCCCGTCAGGTAAAACTACCCTATCCTGCAGCAGTCGCCAAGCACAAAAAAGCCGGCGATTGCCGGCTCCTTAAGGTCAAAAAGCTTACTTTTTCAGTACGCTGTCTGCTGTGCGGCCATCGTCATGACAGGACTCACAGGTAGGCTTCTGGCCCACGTTATTGTCGTGTGGGGCGTGGCAGTCAGCACACACCAGATTGCCATCGTGTGGCTTGTGCACGTCGTCCATTTCAGCCAGAGTGCCGTGGCAGCTTTGGCATTGTTCGAACTCATAAGCACCGTCAGCCGAAGGAGACTCATCCTTGTGGCAAGAATCACAACCACCGTTTTCAACGTGGAACTCAGCCAGGGTCTGATCACCGGCAAAGGCCGCAGGAGACAGAGCCAGGGCTGCAAAGGCTGCGCCGAAAAGGGCGCTCAAGAGTGTTTTACTCACAATGGTATCCTCCATTAGGGACGGCGTTGTGGAAGTTCTTGTTTAAATCGACTTCCATCGTTCCGTCCAGGTCTTAGCACGACGTTCTCAATTTTGATGCCCAGGCCTGCACGGCCCAGCATCCACGTTGGCTCAGTGTAACAACTCAGGGGGCGACAAAATGTGCGCTGAATCATGTAACTGACTGCGAGAAATGGATTTTTACACCATAACAACATGCCATCCCGCTTTACTAACATAACGTAAAAAGCGTTTTCGTCAAATGCGACCTACCACTGATAATAAAAAAGAGGTCCGAAGACCTCTTTTTTATTTACTGCGCTTTGAGCGCCTGAATGCGTTTTTCCAGTGGAGGGTGGCTCATCAGCAACTCGCCGATTGAACGTTTGCCATTGATACCGAACGCTGCCATTTGAGCTGGCATGGCGCCGGTTTCCGGACCAGTACGCAACCGCTCGAGTGCGGCAACCATCTTGTGACGGCCCGCCAGCTTGGCACCGCCTTCATCGGCACGATACTCACGGATACGTGAGAAGTAAGCAACCACGATAGACGCCAGGATACCAAACAGCATTTCCAGTACAAACACCACCGCGATATAGGCAAAAGTACCCAGACCTTCACCCTCTTCATCACTGGAGAGGAAGTTATTGATAAATCCAGCTACCACACGGGCGGCAAAGATAACAAAGGTGTTCACCACGCCCTGAATAAGGGTCAGGGTCACCATGTCGCCATTGGCCACGTGGCTGACTTCGTGTGCCAGTACGCCTTCTACTTCATCCTGAGTCATGCCGTAGAGCAGACCGGTACTCACGGCCACCAGCGAGTTGTTTTTGCTGGGGCCTGTGGCAAAGGCGTTCATTTCAGGTGAATTATAGATAGCCACTTCAGGCATCTTGATACCGGCTTGCTGCGCCTGGCGGGCAACCGTATCAATCAGCCATTTTTCGGTGGCATCCCGTGGGGTGGTGATAACTTCACAACCCATGGATTTTTTCGCCATCCACTTGGAAATGGCCAGCGAGAAAAAGGCGCCACCGAAACCAAAGATGGCCGCAAACACCAAGAGACCACTCATAGAGCGAGTATCAACGCCCAGAATAGACATCACTATCGACGCAACCAGCAGCACTGCCAGGTTGGTCAACAGGAAAAGAAATACACGTTTCATTTCAGCTCCTTTATCGGGCAAATCGCCCATTCACACTCACAAGGGACATAATATGTCTTAAAATTCGATTTTCAAGGGTACACTGGTGAAAAAGCCCAAATCCCCTGTCGGAACATATGGCGGCAGTCTATGCGGGATTTCTTAAGCAAATCTTAAGATTAACAGTGTGCGCAAGCCCCCCTGACAATGGCTTGCCTTTTAGATGTTTATCACGATGAATCTTTGTTAACATTGGTCCACCCAAGCCCATTACGTCTTATTTTTACACGGGCATACAGATCTAATAACGACCTCTGAAAATCAGGAATTCCCATGACCATCCGCGCCCTGCTGCTCAGCGCTTCCCGCGTTGGCGATACCCCATATCTTGAACACACTCTGCCCTTTATCGCCCCTTTGACGGAGAATGCCCGCAATTGGGTGTTTATTCCCTATGCCGGGATCAGCCTGGGTTATGATGTGTACCTCGAGAAGGTTCGCCAGGGCCTGCGCAACCTGAATATCAACATCAGTGGCATCCACGAGCATGCCGATCCCCGTCAGGCGATTCGCGATGCCGACGGCATTTTTGTTGGCGGCGGCAACACCTTCCATCTACTGCACGAGCTGTACCGCTACGACTTGCTGTTTGTCATTCGCGAGCAGGTTGAAGCCGGTAAGCCCTATGTTGGCTGGTCCGCAGGTTCCAACATCGCTGGCTTGTCAATCCGTACCACCAACGACATGCCAATCATAGAGCCGCCGTCCTTCACCGCCCTGGGTTTGCTGCCGTTTCAGCTTAACCCCCATTACACCGATTATCAGGCCCCCGGCCATAACGGTGAGACCCGTGCCCAGCGTCTGCTGGAGTTCACCATGGTAGACCCTCTAACCCCGGTCGTGGGTATTCAGGAAGGCAGTGCCCTTTATCGCCAGGGCGACAAGCTGACCTTGTTGGGCGATAAAGAAGCTTACTTCTTTAAAGGCAGCGTTCAAAAGTCCCCTATCGCAGCAGGCGCCGATCTCAGTGAGCTGCTGTAATCGACCGTAAATAATAAAGGTCGCCAATCGGCGACCTTTTTATTTCTGGCATACCTGTGTGATAAGGCTAGGCTCATCAAACACACCTTGGCGTCTGTCAGCGCTGTTCTGGCAACAAGGGGCCTGGCTTAATAAAGTCAGCCGCATCGGCGGGCCTCGCCGAAGGAATATAAGGCACAGTCCCCAGAAAGGGCGCGTCCATTACAGACATCAGCGTCGCCAGATTCTCTTCATAGCACGCCATTTCGGGGTCAATCCGATTGGCAACCCAGCCGGCAATACGCAGTCCATCGGCCTTGATGGCCTCCTGGGTCAGCATGGCGTGGTTCAGGCAGCCAAGCTTCATCCCCACCACCAGGACAACAGGTAACTGGAGTGCCTGCACCATTTCCGGCATAAACCGCCCATTGCCAAGCGGCAATCGCCAGCCACCGGCACCTTCGACCAAACAGAAATCGGCGGCTTTCATCCGGGCCAGGTCGAGTTTGGCCATAATGGCCTCAGGGCATATATCCACCCCCACATTCGCGGCAGCAATATGTGGAGCGATGGCGGGCTCAAAGGCGATGGGGTTAACGCTGTGATAATCCAGCTTGTGACTGCTGTGGGCCATGAGCAGTTCAGCATCCGGGTTTCTAAGACCAGACTCCGTAACCCTGCAGCCCGACGCCACAGGTTTAATGCCCAGCGTGCCTGCATGGGGATTGTGTTTGGTCACCGCAGACAGCAAGGCAGCGGAGATAAAGGACTTTCCGCAGTCCGTATCGGTACCTGTCACAAAATACATCATGTCGTAGCTCCTCGCTTCTGCGCACTGACGTACAAAATCTGATAGCTCAGCGGCAAGCCCATAGGCGTTCTCATGCGTTCGGCGTTATCCACCCGCGCCTGCCAGTCTGCACGACCACGAAGGGCCTTTGCCTGCCCCGCGCCATGTCGGGCACTGGCACCCACCCCTTTAATGGAATAAAGCAGTGTCCGCAAATCGTCGAAATGGAGGGTCTCTGTCGCCACCTCGGTGGATAACTCGCACCAGTCATGGTCGCTGAAGGCCGATGCCATTTGAGGGGCCGGGGCAAAATGATTCACACAAAACCCCAATGTCTCAAGCTCAGGTAACGCGCCGTCACACACCATGGCAAAGTAACCACGGCCCCCGGGTTTAAGCACCCGATACGCCTCAGCAAGTGCCACGGTAAAGTCGGTGCACCACTGCAGCGCGAGATTGGAATAGAGGCAGTCGAAGCGCCCGTCTGCAAACGGCAAGGCGGAGGCATCGGCGCAGACAGCCTCGTAGGATGGATGAAGACTGCGAAGCCGCTGGCACATGGCAAACGCAATATCCACCGTGGTCACCCGATTGACGGGGAACAGCGAAAAATCGGTGCCCGGACCTGCGCCAATATCCAGTAAATGCCCCCGAAGTCCTGCTTTGGTTTGCAGCTTATTTGCGGTCAGTCGTTGCAGCAGGTTGTGGCAGTCGTACTGATGGGCACGGGAGAAGTGCCCAGCCACGTCGGATTGGCTTGTCATCATGGCGCGTCACAGCCTTTAACTGTGCCTTCGTTAACACCCTCGCCAAAGCCTTTTTCGATGTCCGCGAGGGCGTGTACCAACGCCTCTATGCTTTGCATGCTTTGGGCAGCACTCAGGGTTATTCTGAGCCTTGGGACAGGTACCGTGGGAGGGCGAATTGCCCCAACCAAAAAGCCTCTGGCCTTGAGGGCATTCGCAGCCATCAGGCAAACCTCTACATCAGGGACGGGTAGCAGTTGAATTGGGCTTTGAGAAGGCAGCAACTTAAGACCAGCTTCCTTGGCGCTGTTCAGGAAATGGCAGATATTCGCGGCCAGTGTTGCGTTTTGTTCGCCCTGCTGCACCAGTGAGAGCGAGAAGCGCGCCGCATAAGCCTGCGCCGGAGATAAGGCCGTAGAATAAATATAGTGCCTGGCACTCGCCACCAGACTCTCAATAAGCGCCTGGCTGCCGAGCAGTGCCGCGCCCTGACACCCCAGCGCCTTACCAAAGGTCACCAGCTGCAGCGAGATATTCACCCCTTCCAGGCGGCTGGCCCCCATCGCTTGTTCGCCGATAACACCAAAACCATGGGCGTCATCGACAATAAACAAACTGTTATGGGATTCACACAGATTTGAGAGCGCAGACAGGGGCGCCAAGTCCCCATCCATACTGAAAACACTCTCGGTGAGGAGCGCTGTGCCCGGGAACTTCGCTATCAGGCGCGCCGCGCTACTGAGATCACAATGGGGGTAACGCTTGAGGCTGGCGCCACTGCCAAGAATACCGTCAATCATGGAGGCATGGATGAGCTTATCGGCCACCAGGGTATCAGTGCTGTCAAACAGGGCATGGCACAACGCCAGGTTGGCGGCAAAACCTGAGCAAAAGAGCAGCGCAGCTTCATGGCCGGTTGCCGCGCAGAGTGCCGCTTCCAGTTCAGCGTGGGCCTCGGAATAACCACTCACCAGTGGTGAAGCGCCGCTGCCGACGCCATAGCGGCGTGCGCCTTCCGCCAGCGCCTCAACCAAACGCCTATCCCGGGCGAGCCCCAGATAATCGTTGGCAGAAAAGTCCATCAGGGCCGGGCTGTGGCGCTGACGTCGACGCCAAAGCCCCGCTGATTCGGCTTTCACTCTGGCGTCAGCCAGGCGATGCAGCAACCGATTCATCACTGTTAAATCCGGCTCACTTGGCCGCGTCGTAGAAAAGCGGTTTGGTCTTGGCCACGCCGTCAGCCTTTTGCTCCCTGGCAGCGCGCGCCACCACGGCTGCGTCTTCTTCGACGATGGCAGCCTTGCCTTGTTCTGGCTTCAGGCCCAAACGGCGGAACAGGCTCATATCATCGTTTTCTTCGGGATTTGGTGTGGTCAGCAACTTACAGCCGTAAAAAATCGAGTTGGCACCGGCAAAGAAACACATGGCCTGCAGCTCATCGCTCATGTTCTCGCGACCGGCCGACAGACGCACCCTTGAGAGCGGCATCAAAATTCGGGCCACGGCAATGGTGCGCACAAATTCCAGCGGATCCAAATCATCCACGCTGTCCAGCGGCGTGCCCGTCACCTTTACCAACATATTGATGGGTACTGAGTCGGGATGCTGCTCAAGGTTTGCCAGTTGCTGCAACAAACCGGCACGGTCGGTGGCCTGCTCGCCCATGCCGACGATACCACCTGAACACACCTTCATGCCTGCAGCACGCACGTTGGAGAGGGTATCGAGCCTGTCCTGATAGGTGCGGGTGGTGATGATATCGCCGTAAAACTCAGGAGAGGTATCCAGGTTGTGGTTGTAATAATCCAGTCCGGCTTCGGCAAGCTGATTGGCCTGATGGGCAGAGAGCATGCCCAGGGTCATGCAGGTTTCCAACCCCATGGACTTTACTTCTTTCACCATATCAGTCAGATACGGCATATCGCGCTCATGGGGATTACGCCAGGCGGCACCCATGCAAAATCGGGTGGCACCGGCATCTTTGGCGGCGCGGGCTTCGGTCAGCACCTTTTCAATTTCAAGCAGGCGCTCTTTTTCCAGACCGGTATCGTAACGGGCGCTCTGAGGGCAGTATTTGCAGTCCTCTGGGCAGGCGCCGGTTTTAATCGACAACAAGCGGCTTATCTGTACCTCATTGGGATCGAACACTTCGCGGTGTATGCTGTGGGCACGAAACAGCAGATCGTTCATTGGCAGTGCAAACAGCGCCTCGACTTCCTGACGGCTCCAGTCGTGGCGAACGGCAAAGGATGACATGGTAATACCCCAATTAATGTTTTCTGTTGGCTAGGATAACCTTGGCCCTTACACTGTCAACGCCAACCAGTTGGCAGGGTTTACTGGTGATTAATTTTTGAGCACACTAAATGAGCATAGATTTTGAGTTTGACCGTAACCACCTTTGGCACCCTTATACCTCAATGGCAGCGCCTTTACCGGTACTGGGTGTGCAAAGTGCCCAAGGCTGCCGCCTGACGCTGGAGGATGGTCGCGAGCTGGTTGACGGCACCTCTTCCTGGTGGTCGGCGATTCATGGCTATGGCCACCCTGCACTGGTTGGCGCGGTTCAAGCTCAGGCCGCCAGACTCAGCCACGTGATGTTTGGCGGCCTCACCCATGAGCCTGCCACTGACCTCGGCAAGGCACTGCTTAAGCTGGTGCACCCAAAGCTGACCAAGGTGTTTTATGCTGACTCCGGTTCAGTGGCGGTGGAAGTGGCCCTCAAGATGGCCATGCAGTACTGGCAAGGCAGAAGCGAGCCGCAAAAGCACAAACTACTCACAGTACTTGGCGGCTATCATGGCGATACCTTTGCGGCCATGAGCGTCTGCGATCCCAACTCAGGCATGCACGGCATGTTCGGCCATCTGGTACCCAAACAGATTTTCGCCAAGGCACCGCCCGCTGGTTTTGGCCACTCGGTTGAAGAGTCAGACCTGGCCGAACTGTGCACTTTACTGCAAACCCATCACCATGAAATCGCCGCCCTGATTATTGAGCCCATCATGCAGGGCGCAGGTGGCCTCAGGTTTCACAGCCCGGATTATCTGAAGTCCATTCGCACCCTGTGCGATGAGTATAAGGTGCTGCTGATTTTGGATGAGATTGCCACAGGCTTTGGCCGCACCGGCAAGGCGTTTGCCTACGAGCATGCGGGTATAGCCCCAGATTTACTTTGCCTTGGCAAGGCGCTCACCGGCGGCATGCTGAGTCTTGCGGCAACCCTGTGCACTGATGAAGTCGCCGCAGGCATATCGAACTCACCCGCCGGCGTGTTTATGCACGGCCCCACCTTTATGGCTAATCCACTCGCCTGCGCCGCCGCGCTGGCAAGCCTTGCGCTTTTTGCTGAAAACCGCTGGCCATCGCAAGTCGCCAATATTGAAGCCAAGCTGAGTCAATCGCTGGAAACCGCCAGAGTGCTGCCGCAGGTAGCCGACGTACGGGTACTTGGCGCGGTAGGTGTGATTGAAATGGTCCAAACCGTGGATACCGCCTTTGCACTAAAGGCCTTTGCCGAGCGCGGTGTGTGGGTTCGCCCCTTTGGCAGACTGATTTACGTGATGCCGCCCTACTGCATCAGTGATGACGAGCTTGGTATGCTGACCCATGCCATGGTGGAGGTCGCCGCTATGGAAGGTATCTGCAAAACGGCCCACAATCCGGCCCACGGATAACGCGATATCAGGGCTGAAAAGTCCTGGCCATACGCCTGATGGCTGCAAGTGGCACGCCGTGGCTATTTCGCTCGGCGCAAAGCGCCTGATGGCGCCTGTCGCCCGGGGTGCCTATGAGCACCTTTTCCACCTCATATCCCAGGGCTTTGGCTGCAGTCTCGTAAGCCAAATATTCCCAGTGTGCCAGATTGGTGTTGTCGCAAATCACCACAGGAGTACCCTCTGCCAGCGCCTCGATAAATTCACAGAGGTTGCGCTGATGGTATTCGGGCAACTTTTTGGCATCGAAGCAATACACACCCTCTTTGGTAAAAAACGCATCGGTGGAAAACACCCGGGCATTGGGTTTGCCCAAGTGAGCCCCTTCGGGCAACGAAGCCAGAAACGCTTTCACCCAATACGACTTTCCGCTGCCTGGCAACCCTCTGAGGATAATGGCTTTTTTCATTCTTCAGTCGGTCTCTTGCAACACATCGGCCAGGCTACACAAGCTTTTCCCTTGAAGTACAGCGCGCACCAGTCGCGGCACAATGTCACCCGCTTTGCCGGTGAGGTGCCACTGGAACTGGCTATGCCTGTCGGGAGCAGCCAGATTCACTTCCACAGTCTGGGCACCATGATGATTGGCAATATCCACAAACCCGGCAGCCGGATAGACAGTGCCCGAGGTGCCTATGGCAATAAAGAGGTCACAACGCTCCAATGCATCGTGGATACGGTCCATGCCAAAGGGCATTTCACCAAACCAGACGATATGGGGCCGCAGGCGCTGAGCAGGGATACAGCAGGTACAAACATTGTCCGGACCAAAGGGTTCGCGCAGTAAAAAGGTTTGACGTGAGCGGGGGCAACGGCCTTTATTAAGCTCGCCATGCATATGAATAAGCCGCTGGCTGCCACCGCGCTCGTGCAAGTCGTCCACGTTCTGGGTTACCAGCAAAAACTCACCGTCAAATTCGGCTTCGAGCTGGGCAAGGGCCTCATGGGCCGCGTTAGCGCTAACCTCGGTCGACTTTAACTGCTCCCAGCGCAGATTGTAAAAACGCTCCACCAGCTGCGGATCACGCTCATAACCTTCTGGGGTCGCCACATCTTCTATGTGGTGCTCTTCCCACAGGCCGTCCTGATCGCGAAAGGTACGGATCCCCGACTCTGCAGAAATGCCCGCGCCTGTGAGTACTACTATATGCCGGTACATGCTGATGCCTTCCTTATTATTTTGTTTCCAGCCTGCCATTTCCCGCAGGTCGCTGACAATTGTGCCTTGGTATAACCCTTGTCTGAATGTGCCTTTTTGACCCAATCATGGACGATTGTCTGATACACCAGTAAATATTGCCATATGAGTTCATTTAAGGGCTATCAAAGGTTTAAGTTTTGAATCCAGACACATATAATGAATTCCATTGTCCACAAAGAGCCCAATGGTTCTGCAATCAAGAGATTAACCATGACAGATGGAAATCAGGCGCTGAAAAAAGCGGGATTGAAAGTTACCCTGCCACGAGTAAAAATCCTGGAGCTGATGCAAGAACCAGACAATCAACACATCAGTGCCGAAGACCTGTATAAGAAGTTGCTTGAGATTGGTGAAGAGATTGGCCTGGCCACCGTGTACCGGGTACTGAACCAGTTTGACGATGCGGGCATTGTCTCCCGTCACCACTTCGAAAGCGGCAAGGCCGTGTTCGAGCTGTCCACTCAACATCACCACGATCACCTGGTCTGTTTGAGCTGTGGCAAAGTGATTGAGTTTTCTGATGACCTGATTGAACGTCGTCAGAATGAAATCGCCATGCGCCACAATATCAAGCTCACCAACCACAGCCTGTATCTGTACGGCGTGTGCACCAACGATACCTGTGATCACGGCGACGAGTAATCGCAATTTTCCTTAAAAAAACCAGCGCATTAGCGCTGGTTTTTTATTGTATTATCCTGAAACGCTGCTCAACAAGCGACCCGTTCAGCGGTGAAAGTCACCACTGCGTTCGGGCTGATAGGTCACTTCTTCGATTCTGACCCGGGTGGTACCGCCACCGGGACGGGGCCAGTCCATCTCATCCCCCTGGGCCAGTCCCAGCAAAGCACTGCCGACCGGCGCGAGAATGGAGACTGTGTCCCCCTTGGCCGACACATCTTTTGGGTATACCAGCCTGAGGCAAAACTCTTCCGATGACGATGACACTGTAAAGCGCACCTCGGAATTCATGGTCACCACATTGGCTGGCATTTCCTTCGACGGTCTGACCTCAGCGCGGCTGAGCTCAGCTTCCAGTGCCGCCTTGCCGACATCATTCCCCGGCAGGCTTTCCAATAATCGTTCAAGACGCTCCATATCAATTTCGGAGATCACAATCTTGGGTTGTTCAGTCACAGCAGTCCTCTACTTTCTTAAACAAGGCCACCCCATTGGGCGGCGCCCAACAATCGCGTTATCCCTTCCCCCACGGAGGGTTTAGCGCACCAAATAGTCCAAACCCGCACCTTAAAAGATGCGGGTCAGAAATAATCCAATAAAAATGTCAGGATCAGGCGAAAGAGCGGTGAGCCTGAAGGCTCTTGGTGAGGTAACCCGAAGAAAAATCGAACCCTTGCTTTGGAGTCTGACCAAGGTTACCAAGGGAGACTCTACCCCGCCTTATCGCCAAATGCCAGCAATGAAGGCGGAATTTGTGGGAAATGCAGCTAGCCTTAAAGCCACTTATGGAACACGGTCACGTCATGCTCCATAAATTTATCACGCTGCAGCGGCTCCATGCCTATGTGTCGGGCAACGCCCATGGAGCCCAAATTGCCATCAAGAATGAGCGCTATGGCTTCGTCTATGCCAAGTCTTGGCTTGAATTCGGCAATGGCGGCTGATGCAGCCTCACTGCCAATGCCCTGGCCCCAATATTCAGGCAGATAGCGGTAACCCAGCTCCACCTTGTCGTACTCTGGAATAAACTTAGGGCCACAAAAACCTATCACCTTGCCGCTGGCCTTGTGCTCTACTGCCCAGCGACCGAAACCGCGGCTGCGATAGTCTTCAAAAATCACCTCGTGCAGCAGCTTTTCAGCCTGGGCTACATCAGTGAGTGGCGCCATCGGAATATAAGTCAGTACCTCAGGAATACTGTTCATCAAAAACAGGGCTTCGATATCCCCTTCGTTGAAGTGCCTTAAAATCAGTCTGTCTGTTGTTGTAATTATCATAAAATGCGCTCCTGCACTGCCCTTCTCAGAGCTCCCCCAAAAGAGTCTTCAGCCAAAGACAAAGAAGAGTCCTCAACGCAAAAAGAGTCTTCAACCCAAAAAGAGGCCTCACGTTAACACAGTTAACCAGAAGATCACAGTCAGGATACAAAGCATGGATGACAGCACCACAGCGCCAGCAATGATGTCGCTGTCGCGCTTAAGCTGGGCCGCAATCAGGTAGGCATTCACCCCAAGAGGCGAAGCACCAAGCAGCACTGTTACCGCAAGCTCAAGAGAGGTAAGCCCCAGCAGTTTACCCGCAATCAGAATAAGCAGCGGTAGTAGCAGAAGCTTAATTGCACTTAAGACCGCCGTCAGGGCAAAGGCGCTGGAGAGGCGATATTGATTCAAATTGGCACCCAGCACAAAAAGCGCGCAAGCAATGGCAGGTTTGGCGAGCATCTCAAGACTGCTGCCAAGGGCTGTGGGCAGGCTCAGCCCGGCGACATTACCGATAAGCCCAAGGGTGATACTCGCCACCACAGGGTTAAACAGCAGCCCCTTGATAAGCTGTGCGCCCCTGCTGCCACCCTCAGTATCCGTATTACCAGATAAAGCGAAAGTCAGCCCAAACAGCACTGCGCTGTGAAAGGGAATAATCAAAAACACGCTTGCCATCTGCGCAGGGCCGAAGGCCGCCATGATCACCGGCAAGCCCACCAGCAAGGTGTTGGAATAGCTACCGCCGAGGGCCAGTACAGCGCAGTCGCGGTATGAACGTTTAAGGGCCTGGCGCGAAAGCAGCAAGGTTAATGCAAAACTCAGTATCACAGGCACATAAAAGGCCACCAGCACCGGCAGGCGGATGCTGTCCTTAAGCGGCACCTTGAGCATGGCAGAAAACAGCAGCGCGGGGATGCACACATAAAAGGCGAACTTGCTGATGCCGGCGATGTGCTCGCGGCTAAACCAGCCACTGCGGCTGGCACCATAGCCCAAAGCAGCGATAAACAGCAGCGGGAAGACGATTTCGATTACGGACATGCCACGCCTATCAATGGGTTAATACACATATCTATACCTACTTCTATACATCTATACACACAAAAAAAGGCGCCCGAAGGCGCCCTTTTTCTACCGGGTGGGATTACCAACCAGTCTTTTCACGCAGCGCCTTGCCGATATCGGCCAGAGAGCGAACGGTGGTCACACCGGCAGCTTCCAGGGCAGCGAATTTGTCTTCGGCAGTACCTTTACCACCGGCGATGATAGCACCGGCGTGGCCCATGCGCTTACCGGCAGGTGCAGTAACACCGGCGATGTAAGACACAACTGGCTTGGTCACGTTAGCCTTGATGTAAGCAGCAGCTTCTTCCTCGGCAGTACCACCGATTTCACCGATCATCACGATGGCTTCGGTCTGAGGATCGTTCTGGAACATTTCCAGTACGTCGATGAAGTTGGTACCTGGGATTGGGTCACCACCAATACCTACGCAAGTAGACTGGCCGAAACCTTCGTCAGTGGTCTGCTTAACGGCTTCGTAAGTCAGAGTGCCTGAACGGGAAACGATACCCACTTTGCCTGGCTTGTGGATGTGACCTGGCATGATACCGATCTTACATTCGCCTGGAGTGATAACGCCTGGGCAGTTAGGACCAATCATGCGAACGCCGGTTTCTTCCAGCTTCACTTTCACCTGCAACATATCCAGAGTTGGGATACCTTCGGTGATACATACGATCAGCTGAATACCACCGTCGATGGCTTCCAGGATGGCGTCTTTACAGAAAGGCGCAGGTACGTAGATAACAGAAGCAGTGGCGCCAGTGGCAGCAACGGCATCTTTCACAGTGTTGAACACTGGCAGACCCAGGTGAGTAGTACCGCCTTTACCAGGAGACACACCACCAACCATCTGAGTACCGTAAGCGATAGCCTGCTCAGAGTGGAAAGTGCCCTGACCACCGGTAAAACCTTGGCAGATTACCTTGGTATCTTTGTTGATCAATACAGACATTACTTGCCCTCCGCAGCTTTAACAACTTGCTGAGCAGCGTCGGTCAGGCTCTTGGCAGCAATGATGTCCAGACCAGATTCAGCCAGCACCTTGGCACCCAGTTCAGCGTTGGTACCTTCCAGACGCACAACTACAGGCACCTTCACGCCTACTTCTTTCACCGCACCGATGATACCTTCGGCGATCATGTCACAACGCACGATACCACCGAAGATGTTAACCAGAACGGCTTTCACATTGCTGTCAGACAGAATGATCTTGAAAGCTTCAGAAACGCGCTCTTTGGTCGCGCCGCCGCCTACGTCGAGGAAGTTGGCTGGCTTACCGCCGTGCAGGTTTACGATGTCCATGGTACCCATGGCCAGACCAGCACCGTTCACCATGCAGCCTACGTTACCGTCCAGAGCTACGTAGTTCAGTTCGAACTTGGCAGCGTGGGCTTCACGGGCATCATCCTGAGAAGGATCGTGCATGTCTTTGATTTTTGGCTGACGGAACAGAGCGTTACCATCTACACCAATCTTGCCGTCCAGGCAGTGCAGGTTACCCTCGGTAGTGATTACCAGTGGGTTGATTTCCAGCAGAGCGAAGTCGTGATCCAGGAACATCTGGGCCAGGCCCATGAAGATCTTGGTGAACTGCTTCATTTGAGTTGGGTTCAGACCCAGCTTGAAGCCAAGGTCACGAGCCTGGAAAGGCTGTGGACCGGCGATAGGATCGATGATGGCTTTGTGAATGAGCTCTGGAGTCTCTTCAGCCACTTTCTCGATTTCCACACCACCTTCGGTAGAAGCCATGAACACTACGCGACGGGTCGCGCGGTCAACTACGGCACCCAGGTACAGTTCGTTGGCGATGTCGGTGCAGCTTTCAACCAGGATCTTGGCAACTGGCTGACCGTTTTCGTCAGTCTGGTAAGTCACCAGGTTCTTGCCCAGCCACTTTTCAGCGAAGGCGCGGATTTCTTCTTTGTCGCCAGTCACTTTAACGCCACCAGCCTTACCGCGGCCGCCAGCGTGTACCTGACACTTGACTACCCACATATTTCCGCCAATACGACCAGCCGCTTCTACCGCTTCTTGAGGGGTATCGCAGGCATAGCCTTCTGACACTGGTAAACCATATTCGGCAAAGAGGGCTTTTGCCTGATACTCATGCAAGTTCATGATGATCTATCCGTATACTACGTTTTAAATCCAACTGGCCCCGAGGGGCCAGTCACGAGGTTTTTTGTCTGTACTGATTAGATGTCCAGCAGCAGACGGGTTGGGTCTTCCAGGAATTCCTTGATGGTTACCAGGAAGCCAACAGACTCACGGCCATCGATGATACGGTGGTCGTAAGAAAGAGCCAGGTACATCATGGGCAGGATTTCAACCTGACCATTGACTGCCATTGGGCGGTCCTTGATGGCGTGCATGCCGAGGATAGCGCTCTGTGGCAGGTTCAGAATTGGGGTAGACATCAGAGAGCCGAATACACCACCGTTGGTCACGGTGAAGTTACCGCCGGTCATGTCTTCCACAGTCAGCTTGCCGTCACGGCCCTTGATGGCCAGATCGCGTACTGCTTTCTCGATGTCAGCCAGGCTCATGGTGTCGGTGTCACGCAGAACTGGGGTAACCAGACCACGGGGAGTAGACACAGCGATGCTCACGTCGAAGTAGTTGTGGTAAACGATGTCATCGCCATCGATAGCCGCGTTCACTTCCGGGAAGCGCTTCAGGGCTTCGGTTACGGCTTTCACGTAGAAAGACATAAAGCCAAGACGGATACCGTGCTTCTTCTCGAAGATATCCTGATATTGCTTGCGGATATCCATGATGGGCTTCATGTTGACTTCGTTAAAGGTAGTCAGCATGGCGGTAGAGTTTTTGGCTTCCAGCAGACGGCTGGCAATGGTCTTGCGCAGACGGGTCATAGGGACGCGCTTGTCTGAGCGGTCACCAGACAGAGCCACCGGAGCAGCCGCTTTGGCCGCAGGGGCAGCAGCTTTACCGGCACCACTCTTCACGAAGGCGTCAACGTCTTCTTTGGTGATACGACCACCGACACCGGTGCCTTTGATTTTGCTGGCATCCAGGTTGTGTTCGGCAATCAGACGACGTACTGATGGGCTCAGGGCGTCGTTGCTCTCATCGCCAGCGGCCTCAGCAGCAGGGGCAGCAGCTTCGGCTTGCGCCTTGGTCACTTCCTGACCGGCAACGGCGCCGGCCACGAACTTGGCAATCACCTGCTCGGCCAGAACGGTGTCACCTTCCTGGAACAGGAGTTCACTGATGTGGCCATCTTCTGGCGCAACCACTTCCAATACAACCTTGTCGGTCTCGATATCAACCAGGTTCTGGTCACGAGATACAGCCTCACCAGGCTTAACGTGCCAGGTGGCGATAGTGGCATCAGCCACGGATTCTGGCAGAACGGGTACCTTAATTTCGATACTCATTGAAAGCTATCCTTTTTATAAATGTCTGTTACTTCAAGTTCAAAGCGTCTACCACCAGAGATTCCTGCTGGTGAGCGTGCAATTCTGGGTAGCCACAGGCCGGTGCAGCAGCAGCTTCACGGCCAGCGTAGGTCAGAGTGGCACCCTTGGGAATTGCGGCCCAGAAGTGGTGCTGACTGCAGTACCAGGCACCCTGGTTCTGCGGCTCTTCCTGACACCATACGAAGTCAGTCACGTGCTGATATTCGGCAAGTGCCGCTGCCATCTCTTCGGCAGGGAACGGATACAGCTGCTCGACACGAATAATAGCAACGTTGGTGAGGTTTTCCTTACGACGACGCTCCAGCAGCTCGAAGTACACCTTACCGCTACAGAAAACAACGCGGTTAACGGCTTTCGGATCCAGACTGTCGATTTCACCAATCACGTTCTGGAAGGTACCGTTTGCCAGTTCTTCCAGAGAAGACACGGCCAGAGGGTGACGCAGCAATGACTTGGGCGACATAACCACCAGAGGACGACGCAGTGGGCGAACCACCTGACGGCGCAGCATATGATAAACCTGAGCCGGGGTTGAAGGCACACACACTTGCATGTTGTGGTTGGCACACAGCTGCAGGAAACGCTCCAGACGGGCTGAAGAGTGCTCTGGACCCTGACCTTCGTAGCCATGGGGCAACAGCATGGTCAGACCGCACAGACGGCCCCACTTTTGCTCACCGGACGACAGGAACTGGTCAATCACTACCTGGGCACAGTTAACGAAGTCACCAAACTGAGCTTCCCAAATGGTCAGGCCACCAGGCTCGGCAGTGGCGTAACCGTATTCGAAAGCCAGTACCGAGGCTTCAGACAGCACAGAGTCAGTGATATCAACCGGGCCCTGCTCCTCTGCGAGGTTACGCAGCGGCATATAGGTGGTGGCATCGTTCTGGTTGTGCAGCACAGCGTGACGGTGGAAGAAGGTACCACGG
This sequence comes from Shewanella sp. FJAT-52076, assembly GCF_019457455.1. Lineage (NCBI taxonomy): Bacteria > Pseudomonadati > Pseudomonadota > Gammaproteobacteria > Alteromonadales > Shewanellaceae > Shewanella > Shewanella sp. FJAT-52076. The sequence continues at coordinate 1,688,889 of NZ_CP080415.1, read as the reverse complement.
CCAGAATCCTGACCTGTGATGCGCACGCGGTTGTTGTCTTCCAGGATGGTGGCATAAGCCAGTGTCTCGGCAAAACCCCAGTCCAGCAGCTTCTCGCCCTTGGCCATGGCCACGCGGTCGGCGTAAATCTTGGCTACGCGAGACTGCAGTGGGTGAGCTTCTGGCACATAAGCCAGTTTCTCAGCCAGTCGTTGCAGACGAGCCAGCGCAACGGTTGGCTCATAAGACACATCCCAGTCCTGGCCAATAAACGGAGACCAGTCAACGGTACGCAGTGACATGGGACGCCATTCTTTCACGACACAGTCACCCTGATCCAGGGCATCGCGGTAGCCATTAATCATGGCAGTCACTTCGTCGGCGCTGACGGCGTTTTCGGCAATCAGACGGTCGGCGTAGATCTTACGTGGGGTTGGGTGCTTTTTAATCTTCTGGTACATCAGCGGCTGAGTAGCACTTGGCTCGTCAGCTTCGTTGTGACCATGACGACGGTAACACACCAGATCGATCACCACGTCACGCTTGAAGGCGTTACGGTAATCAACGGCAACCTGAGCCACAAAGGCCACGGCTTCAGGATCGTCGGCGTTCACGTGGAAAATCGGTGCCTGTACCATCTTGGCGATGTCGGTACAGTACTCGGTAGACCGCACGTCTTGATGGTTAGAGGTGGTAAAGCCTACCTGGTTGTTCACCACGATACGGATAGAACCACCTACGCGGAAACCACGGGTCTGAGACATGTTGAATGTCTCCTGCACAATGCCCTGCCCTGCAATCGCCGAATCACCGTGAATGGTGATAGGCATAACAGACAGGCCATCTTTGCAGCCACGGCGGTCCTGACGGGCGCGGACTGAACCCATGACAACAGGGTTAACGATTTCCAGGTGCGACGGGTTAAATGCCAGCGCCAGGTGCACGTTGCCACCGGGGGTTTCGAAATCAGAGGAGAAGCCCTGGTGATACTTCACGTCACCGGAGCCTGAACTGTCGGCATGCTTACCGGCAAATTCGTCAAAGAGCTCTGCAGGACGCTTACCCAGCACGTTAACCAGAACGTTCAGACGGCCACGGTGGGCCATACCAACGACGATTTCCTTGGTGCCGGCTTCGCCTGCGCGGTAGATGATTTCGCGCATCATGGGCACCAGTGCATCGCCACCTTCCAAAGAGAAGCGCTTGGCACCGGGGAACTTGGCACCCAGGTACTTTTCCATACCTTCTGCGGCGTTCAGGCCTTCCAGAATACGGTTTTTCACACCTTTATCGAATGCGGCGCGACCCAGGGTTGGCTCGAGGCGTTGCTGGATCCAGCGTTTTTCGTCGGTGTCGGTAATGTGCATGTATTCGGCACCGATAGAACCACAGTAAGTGGCCTTCAGTGCTTTTACCAGCTCACCCAGTTTCAGGGTTTCACCGCCATAGGCGAACGAGCCGGTGTTGAATTCACGCTGCATATCATCGGCGGTCAGGCCGTGGAATGCCGGGTCGAGTTCAACTACTGCGTCACGCTTCCACAGTTCCAGCGGATCCAGATTGGCGTTCTGGTGACCACGGAAACGGTAAGCGTTGATGAGCTGCAGTACCTTAACCTGTTTGGCATCCACTTCGGGGTCGGTCACACGACCGGCGCCTTTACGTTGGCCTTCCTGGGCCAGTGAGCGGAAATAATCACGGATCTTGGAGTGGGAAGCTTCAGGTACATCAGCAGAGGCACCGTTCACGGGAGGGAGATTGTCAAACACCGCACGCCAGTCATCGGACACTGAAGTGGGGTCTTCTTGATAGGCTTCGTACATCTCCTCCACATAGGTCGCGTTCGATCCGTACAGGTGAGATGACTCCAGCCAGGCTTTCATGCTGCCTTGGTGCATTTCTTATCCTTTCAAACTTTATACACGTGCTTAGCCATGGTTTGGCATACAAGGTATGCCGACAGCCGCCCCGGGGGTTCCAATATTACGGCTTCAAGTAGTTCCTTTACACAAAAGAGCCACCATCCCCCGAAAGGGACAGTGACTCTCGCTGAGCTATATCATTATTATCGTTAGCTCATTGTCTTGCATTTACACGGCCCGCTTCAGCAGCATGGACTTGATGTGTCCAATCGCCTTGGTCGGGTTCAGTCCTTTCGGACACACGTCTACGCAGTTCATGATGCCGTGGCAACGGAACACGCTGTAGGCGTCATCAAGCTCGGCCAGACGCTCTTCAGTCGCAGTATCGCGACTGTCGATAAGGAAGCGATAGGCATGCAGCAGACCACTTGGACCCACGAACTTGTCGGGGTTCCACCAGAAAGATGGACAGGCAGTGGAGCAGCAGGCACACATGATACACTCATACAGGCCGTCGAGGTGCGCACGCTCCTCTGGGCTCTGCAGGTGTTCACGGGCAGGCTTCTTCTCATCGTTGATGAGGTATGGCTTGATCTTCTCGTACTGCTTGTAGAACTGGGACAGGTCTACCACCAGGTCACGTACCACGGGCATACCGGGCAGTGGGCGGATTTCAATCTTCTTGCCCTTGAAGGTAGAGATAGGCGTGATACAAGCCAGGCCATTCTTACCGTTCATGTTCATACCGTCCGAACCACACACACCTTCACGGCATGAACGGCGGAACGACAGTGTGGGATCGATTTCTTTCAGCTTCAACAGTGCGTCAAGCACCATCATGTCTGAGCCATCAGGCACTTCGAAGCTGTAATCCTGCATACGTGGCTTGGTATCTACGTCAGGATTGTAACGATAAACTGAAAACTCCAACTTCATCTTCGCAACTCCTTAGTAGGTACGCTTCTTCGGTGGGAAGGCTTCACGGTGCTTGGGTGACATGTTCACTTCGCGCTTGGACATAGCCTCAGTCACGGGGTCGAACAGGCTGTGGCACAGCCAGTTGTCATCATCACGCTCGGTGAAGTCTTCACGGCTGTGAGCACCACGGCTCTCAGTACGGAAGTTAGCGGCGTAAGCAGTCGCGATGGCGGTGGCCATCAGGTTATCCAGCTCCAGACACTCGATACGTTGAGTGTTGAACTCTTTGGAGTTGTCAGACAGCTTGGCATTTTCCAGACGCTTGCGGATGGCTTGCAGCTGCTCGAGGCCTTCGGCCATGGCTTCACCGGTACGGAACACAGAGAAGTTAAGCTGCATACACATTTGCAGGTCTTTACGGATTTGCGCTGGATCTTCGCCGTCTTTATTGCTTTCCCAACGGTTCAGACGAGCCAGTGACGCGTCGATGTCTGCGTCGGTAGCAGCTTTAGGATCGGCTGTCTCGTCCAGGGCTTTACCCAGATGCTGACCAGCCGCACGGCCGAATACTACCAGATCGAGCAGTGAGTTACCGCCAAGACGGTTGGCACCGTGAACAGACACACAGGCGATTTCGCCCACTGCGAACAGACCAACGATATCGGTTTCACTGCCATCTTCATTCTTACGGATCACCTGACCGGATACCTTGGTCGGCAAACCACCCATCATATAGTGACAGGTTGGGATCACAGGGATTGGACCATCGGCCGGATCGATGTGAGCAAAGGTACGGGACAGTTCACACACGCCTGGCAGGCGGGCTTCCAGGGTTTCTTTACCCAGGTGATCAAGCTTGAGCTTGATGTGTGGACCCATAGGACCATCACAGCCACGACCTTCACGGATTTCGGTCATCATGGAACGGGCCACTACGTCACGGGACGCGAGGTCCTTGGCGTTTGGCGCGTAACGCTCCATAAAGCGCTCACCGTCTTTGTTCAGCAGGTAACCACCTTCACCGCGGCAACCTTCGGTTACCAGTACACCGGCACCGGCAATACCGGTTGGGTGGAACTGCCACATTTCCATGTCCTGCAGCTGAACGCCGGCACGGTAAGCCATACCAACACCGTCACCAGTGTTGATGTGAGCGTTGGTGGTAGATGCGTAGATACGGCCAGCACCACCAGTAGCCAGAACAGTGGCCTTGGCTTTGAAGTAAACGATTTCACCGGATTCGATGTCGATGGCAGTACAGCCTACGATGGCGCCATCTTCGTTCTTGACCAGGTCAAGAGCGTACCACTCAGAGAAAACCTGAGTCTTGTTCTTCACGTTCTGCTGATACAGACAGTGCAGCAGGGCGTGACCGGTACGGTCGGCAGCGGCGGCAGTACGAGCAGCCTGCTCACCACCGAAGTTTTTGGACTGGCCACCGAAAGGACGCTGGTAAATCTTGCCGTTTTCGAAACGGGAGAATGGCAGACCCATATGCTCCAGCTCGATAATGGCTTCAGGACCGGTTTGACACATGTATTCGATAGCGTCCTGGTCACCGATAAAGTCGGAACCTTTTACGGTATCGTACATGTGGTATTCCCAGTTATCTTCGTGGGCGTTGCCCAGCGCTACTGTAATACCACCCTGGGCAGATACAGTGTGAGAACGGGTTGGGAATACTTTAGACAGGAGCGCACAGCTCTTGCCTTCTTTGGAAATCTGCAGTGCAGCGCGCATACCGGCACCGCCGGCACCAATCACGACTGCATCAAACTCGCGAACTGGAATACTCACCTTAAACCCCCCACACAATCACAATGCCGGCGGCCAGATAAGCGAAGGCAGTCACGACAAAAGTAAACTGTAATACACCACGCAGCGCTGTTTGCTTGACGTAGTCAGTCAGCACTTGCCAGATACCGATCCAGGCATGGATCAGCAGGGCAATCAGAGCCAGCAGGGTGAACACTTTCATCGGCAGGGTGCTGAACAGCCCGTGCCAGATTTCGAAAGTGAGAGGCGCGCTCAGTGCAATAAAGCTCACCAAGAAGATGGTGTAGCAGGCCAGAATGACCGCACTGGCACGAAGAAGGATAAAGTCATGGACACCACTGCGTCCGAAACTTGCTGCATTGGTTACCATACCCAGATCCCCGCAATGATAGAAAAGGTAATCGCCAGCACGAATACAGCCTTGGCTGATGCGTTACCAGAGCCCAATTCTTCCCAGCGGCCGGTGTCCATCACCAGATGACGGATACCGCCAAGCAGGTGATAACCCAGTGCTGTCAGAATGCCCCAAATAACAAACTTCACCAGGAAGTTGTCAAACAGAGCCTGAACGCCTTGGAAGCTCTCGGCGGATGCCAGAGACGCATGGAGCAACCAAATCAGGATACCCATGGCGAACAGCATGATCACACCAGAGACGCGATGAAGAATGGACACTTTCGCTGTTGCAGGAAAGTGGATGGTTTGCAGATCTAAATGGACAGGTCTTTGCTTTTTCACGTTCTGCTCACTCAGCTCCATTGAGCATTTTATTGTTATGCGAACCGCTTCTGGTCAAACTTTGAACCATGATTTCGGTCACGGCGACAGTCGTCACAAAAGAAAAAGGTGTTATCTCCAGAGGGCTGTTTTGGCTGCCGTTTTTTCATGCAGAGAAAAGGTGCCTAAAGCCTTCTGTAATCAGCCCTTTCGAGCCGCAGCAAGTATACTCGCCGCAAAAGTCAAATACAAACGTCACATTATGCATATTTAGTTTTTTTGGCCTTTTTCTGGGATAAGTACTAGTCTTGACAGGGAAATTGGTCAGACCTATACCATGGTCTAAGGAATTTAAACGCTTATTTAAATTGAAATGTGATCTCGATTGCTTGTAAAGTAGTGGCCGTTTTGACATGCCGCACTCACCACAAGAATGAAGTAAGGAGAACGGGGTATGGCTGATTTGAAAGCCAAATTGGAATTACCGGGGAACGATTCAATTGAACTGCCGGTTAAACAGGGCACCGAAGGTTTCGATGTTATCGATATCAGCAAGCTGGGCAGCAAAGGTTTTTTCACCTTTGATCCAGGGTTTCTGGCCACAGCTTCCTGTGAATCAGCAATTACCTATATCGACGGCGACAAGGGTATTTTGCTGCACCGTGGCTACCCCATCGAGCAGCTGGCAGTAGAATCCAACTATCTGGAACTCTGCTACGCCCTCCTGTACGGCGAACTGCCGTCTAAAGCGCAATACGAACAATTCGCCCACACTGTGAAGAGCCACACCATGGTTCACGAACAGTTGGCATTTTTCTTCCGCGGCTTCCGTCGCGACGCACACCCCATGGCCATGCTTTGCGGTGTGACCGGTGCCCTGTCTGCCTTCTACCAGGACTCTCTGGATGTGAACGACGCCCGTCACCGTGAAATTGCTGCCTATCGTCTGGTATCCAAGATGCCGACGCTGGCCGCCATGTGCTACAAGTATTCCATCGGCCAGCCATTCGTTTACCCACGTAATGACTTAAGCTATGCCGGTAACTTCCTGTCGATGATGTTTGCCGTACCTTGCGAAGAGTACAAGGTAAACCCAATCATCGAGCGCGCCATGGACCGCATCTTCATCCTGCACGCTGACCACGAACAGAATGCCTCTACTTCTACTGTGCGTCTGGCAGGTTCCTCCGGTGCCAACCCATTCGCCTGTATCGCGGCCGGTATTGCGTCTCTGTGGGGTCCTGCCCACGGTGGTGCCAACGAAGCCTGTCTGCGTATGCTGGAAGAAATCGGTACTGTTGACCGTATTCCTGAGTTTATCGAACGCGCTAAAGACAAGAATGATCCATTCCGTCTGATGGGCTTCGGTCACCGCGTATACAAGAACTTTGATCCACGTGCCAAGGTAATGCGTGAAACCTGCCACGAGGTGCTGAGCGAGCTTAAAGTGAACGACCCTCTGCTGGACGTTGCCATGGAGCTTGAGCGTATCGCCCTGAATGATGAGTACTTTATCTCCAAGAAGCTCTACCCGAACGTAGACTTCTACTCTGGTATCATCATGAAGGCCATCGGCATTCCTACCAGCATGTTCACCGTGATCTTCGCTCTGGCCCGTACCGTTGGCTGGATCTCTCACTGGAAAGAAATGCTGGATCAGCCTGGTCACAAGATCAGCCGTCCACGTCAGCTGTACACCGGCGAACACAGCCGCGACTTTGTCAGCGTCGACAAGCGATAACGTCTGTTCCTGTTCAAAAAGGCGCCTTTGGCGCCTTTTTTGTTTCTGTATCGCCCTTCCAGCTTCATCTTTTGTTGCAATTACTGCCTTGAAGTTCACTTGTTAACAGTCTTTAGTATTTCTCACCAACGGATAAACAATTTCACCACTTTTTTACAGTTTGCATGGCGATAAACGCAGCCAATTTACCGCTATCTTATTGTAATAAATGAATTATCCAATTATGGCACGGAAGCTGCTTTTAAAGCGCAACACAGTTAACAGTACAGGTATAACAATGGAAGCCCGCAAATCATTCAAACTCGCCCTCCCCTTACTGCTTGTTGGTGTACTTGCCGCGTGTGGACAGGAAGAAGCCAAGAAGGAAGAAGAAAAATACGCCATACCTGTTGAAACCCAGTTAGTGGTTCAGGGCAACGTTTCCTCATTCTATTCCACTACCGCCACCCTCGAAGCGCCCGTTGAAGCCCATGTGGTCACCCGTATCGCCGGCCTGATAGAAGCCCTGCATGTGGAAGAGGGTGACAGGGTCAAGCAAGGACAATTACTGGCTGTTATCGACGCCAAGCGTCAGCAGTATGAGCTCGACCGCTCCGAAGCCGAAGTACTCATTATCGAGCAGGAGCTTGCACGGGTGAAAAAGATGAAGAGCAAAGACTATGTCAGCGCCGATTCCATCGCCAAACTCGAATACAACCTGCAGGCCGCCAAGGCGCGCCTGGACCTGGCAAAGCTGCAGGTTAAAGAAAGCCAAATCGTGTCCCCCGTGGATGGCATCATCGCCAAGCGCTTCGTTAAAGCCGGCAACATGGCCAAAGAATTCGAAGAGCTCTTCTATGTGGTCAATCAGGACGAGCTTCACGGGATAGTGCATCTGCCGGAACAGCAGCTCTCCAGCCTGCGTCTTGGACAGCATGCCGATATCTACGCCAGCGGTCAGAAAAACCAGGCCGTGAATGCCGAAGTACTGCGCATCAGCCCGGTTGTCGATGCCCAAAGCGGCACCTTTAAGGTCACACTCAAGGTGCCCAATCAAAATGGCGTCCTCAAATCGGGCATGTTTACCCGGGTTGAGCTAAAGTACGACACCCATGAAAACGTCATCACAGTGCCTTATAACGCCATCATCAACCAGGATAACAAGCAGACCCTGTATGTTATTCAGGACACCACGGCCGAGCGTCGCGAAGTAGAGCTGGGTTATCGCGAAGGCAACATGGTTGAAGTAGTCGCGGGTATTGCTCCCGGAGAGCATCTGGTGATCCGTGGGCAGCAAAACCTCAAAGACCAATCGCTGGTTGAAATCATCACCCCACTGGATGTGGCTTCGGTTAAAAAGTAAGGAGCACATCCCATGTCAATAATCACGACTTCCGTTAAACGGCCGGTCACCGTGTGGATGTTTATGCTCGCGGTGATCCTCTTCGGTATGGTGGGTTTCTCCCGTCTGGCAGTGATGCTGCTGCCGGACTTGAGCTACCCCACAGTCACCATACGTACTCTTTATGATGGCGCAGCGCCCGTTGAAGTGGAGCAACTGGTCTCCAAACCAATCGAAGAGTCAGTGGGTACTGTTAAAGGCCTGCGTAAAATCAGTTCAGTGTCCCGCTCTGGTATGTCCGATGTCATCCTCGAATTCGAATGGGGCACAGACATGGACATGGCAAACCTGGATGTCAGGGAAAAACTCGACATCATTGCCCTGCCGCTTGACGTGCAAAAGCCATTGCTGCTGCGCTTTAATCCCAACCTCGACCCCATCATGCGTGTCGCTCTCTCGCGGGAGGAAGCCAGCGGCGATGAACTGAAGCAACTGCGTACCTATGCCGACGAAGAGCTCAAACGCCAGTTAGAAGGCTTACCGGGCGTGGCCGCAGTTCGCCTGTCGGGAGGTCTGGAGCAGGAAGTGCAAATCCTGCTGAATCAGGAGCGTCTGGCACAGCTTGATTTGGATGCTGAGCAAATTCGCAGTCGTATCGCGGCAGAAAACCTCAACGTGTCTGCAGGTAAAGTGGTTCAGGGCGATAAAGAGTATCTGGTGCGCACCCTTAACCAGTTCAACTCCCTCGAGGAACTGGGCCAGGTGGTGGTGTACCGCAATGGTCAAAGCCTGGTGCGTTTGTTTGAAGTGGCCACCATCATCGACGGCCACAAAGAGCGCAGCGATATCACCCGCATAGGTCAGCGCGAGTCCATTGAGCTTGCCATCTATAAAGAGGGCGATGCCAATACTGTGACTGTGGCGAAAAAGCTGAAGCAGGATATTGAACGCATCAACGGGAAAGATCCCCTCGCCAGGATGGAAATCATCTACGATCAGTCCGAGTTTATCGAAAGTGCCGTCAGCGAGGTGACCTCCTCGGCGTTGATTGGCTCTGTTCTGGCCATGCTGGTGATTTACCTGTTCCTGCGGGACATCATCCCAACACTGATTATCTCCATCTCTATCCCCTTTTCGGTGATAGCCACCTTCAACATGATGTATTTCGCTGACATCAGCCTCAACATCATGTCCCTTGGCGGTATTGCACTGGCGGTGGGCCTGTTGGTGGATAATGCCATTGTGGTGCTGGAGAACATCGACAGATACAAGCAGCAGGGGCTCTCGCGCATGGACGCCGCCATCAAGGGAACCAGGGAAGTGAGCGGCGCCATATTTGCCTCGACCCTCACTACGCTTGCGGTATTTGTACCTCTGGTGTTCGTGGACGGTATTGCCGGTGCGCTCTTCTCCGATCAGGCGCTTACCGTGACCTTTGCCCTGCTCGCCTCTCTGCTGGTTGCCCTGACCTCCATTCCCATGCTGGCTTCACGGGAAGGCTTTAAGGCCCTGCCGCCACTGCTGGAAAAAGAGTCCAAGGCCAAACCTGAAGGTAAAATGGGTAAGCTCAAGCATTACAGCGCTACTGTGTTCAGTTTCCCCTTTGTTCTGCTTTTCAAATGGTTACCTGCCGCGATATTGACGATGGCGCTGTCATTGAGCCGTCTGCTCTCCTGGCTGATGGGCATGTTGCTCAGGCCCTTCACCTGGTTGTTTAACCTGGGCTACCGCGCACTGGAAGCCAGTTACCGTCCGCTGCTGGCCGCTGCCCTGAAGGCCAGAATTCTGACAGTCGTGGTTGCCCTTGGCATTACAGCCAGTGCAGGGCTTTTGCTGCCACGGCTCGGCATGGAGCTCATCCCCAACATGGATCAGGGTGAATTCTATGTGGAAATCCTGCTGCCGCCCGGCACCGAAGTTGGTGAAACCGATAGGGTTCTTCAACAGTTGGCTTTCGCCATCAAAGACATGCCAGCGGTTAAACACGCCTACAGCCAGGCCGGCAGCGGCGGCTTGATGACCTCGGATGTCAGCCGTGGTGGAGAAAACTGGGGCCGTTTGCAGGTGGTACTCGCCGATCATGACGCCTTTGACCAGGTCAGCGATGTGCTGCGCCATGAAATCCGCCGTATTCCTGAGCTCGAGGCCAAGGTCAAATATCCCGAACTCTTCAGCTTCCGTACCCCACTCGAAATCGAACTGCGCGGCTATGAGCTGGATTTGCTAAAGCAAAGCGCCGACAGTCTTGTGCGTGCACTGGGCGAGTCAGAGCGTTTCGCCGATATCAATACCAGCCTGCGGGATGGACAGCCTGAGCTGGCCATTCACTTCGACAGTAACCGTTTGGCGGCGCTGGGCATGGAAGCCCCCACAGTGGCCAACCGTATCGCACAGCGTATCGGTGGCACTGTCGCCAGTAAGTACAGCCTGCGTGACCGCAAAATTGATATCCTGGTGCGCGCTGAAGAAACCGAGCGCGACCAAATCAGCGATATCGGCAACATGATAATTAACCCTGATGCGGCGACCCCAATCCCGCTGTCGGCAGTGGCCGATGTCAAACTCGAGTTGGGTCCATCTGCCATCAACCGTATCAGCCAACAGCGTGTTGCTTTGGTATCGGCTAACCTCGCCTATGGGGATCTGGCCGAGGCGGTCACGGAAGCCCGCAGTATTTTGGCCAAACAGCAGCTGCCTGCTTCCATTCAGGCCAGTTTTGGTGGTCAGAATGAAGAAATGGAACACTCGTTCCAGTCGCTGCAAATCGCGCTGGTGCTGGCGGTATTCCTGGTCTATCTGGTGATGGCCAGCCAGTTCGAGTCTTTCCTGCATCCGCTGCTTATTCTCTTTGCCGTGCCCATGGCCGTCAGTGGCAGTGTGTTTGGCCTGTATCTCACCGGCACCCATGTGTCAGTGGTGGTGTTTATCGGCCTTATCATGTTGGCGGGGATTGTGGTGAACAATGCCATCGTCCTGATTGACCGTATCAATCAGCTGCGCAGCGAAGGCGTTGAAAAACTGGAGGCCATCAGCGAGGCCGCCAAGTCCCGGTTGCGCCCGATTATGATGACCACACTGACCACTGTACTGGGCCTGTTGCCCATGGCGCTTGGCCTGGGTGATGGCGCCGAGGTGCGTGCCCCCATGGCCATCACAGTGATTTTTGGTCTGGCGCTGTCTACCTTGCTGACGCTGGTGCTCATTCCTGTGCTCTACGCCCTGTTTGACCGCAAAGACTTTGCCACCAAAGCCCCTGTGACCGTGGAGGCTGGCGTATGAATATCACCAAACTCGCGGTCCGCCGCCCGGTCACAACTGTAATGTGTTTTGTCGCCATACTGCTGTTTGGTATGGCCTCTACCAGGTTGTTGCCACTGGAACTCTTTCCCGGAATCGACATTCCTCAGGTGATGGTGCAGGTCCCCTATAAGGGGTCCACACCCGCCGAGGTTGAGCGCGATATCACCCGGGTGTTGGAAGAGTCCCTCGCCACCATGAGTGGCATTGAGAGAATGACCTCAGAATCCAGCCAGGATGGCGCCTTTATCGAACTCAGTATGAAGTGGGGCGAAAACACCGCCACCAAAAGCCTTGAGGCCCGTGAAAAGGTCGATGCGGTAAGACACTTGCTACCTAAAGATGTAGAGCGGGTATTCATCCAGCAGTTCTCCACATCAGACATGCCCATCTTTAACCTGCGTATTTCCAGTGAACGGGAGCTTTCCGGCGCCTACGACTTGCTGGAAAAGCAGCTGCGTCAGCCCCTTGAGCGCGTGGAAGGAGTCTCTCAGGTTACCCTCTACGGGGTGGAGCAAAAACAAATCAGTATCCGGGTGGATGCCGACTTGCTGGCCGCTTCCGGGATATCTTCTGCCGAACTTAACCGCCGTCTGCAGGCCGAAAACTTCGTGATAGCCGGTGGTACGCTGCGTCAGGACAAATCCGTCTATCAGGTTTCCCCCAAGGGAGAGTTTCGCTCCCTCAAGGAGATTGAAGACATAGTCCTCACGCGGGGCGTGCGTCTTGGCGACATCGCCAAGATTAACTATGAGCTGCCTGAGCGTATCGAAGGTCGTCATCTGGATCAGCGTTATGCCGTGGGCCTGGATGTATTTAAAGAGTCAGGTGCCAACCTGGTGGAAGTGTCAGCCCGGGTTATGCGGGTCATTGAAGAGGTAAAAGCCGATAAACAGTTCAACGGTATCAAGCTCTTTATCATGGAAGATCAGGCAGAAGGGGTAAAATCCTCCCTGTGGGATCTGATGATGGCCGGCCTTATAGGTGCCGCCCTCTCCTTTGCCGTGCTCTACCTGTTTTTGCGCAACATGGGAATGACGCTGATAGTGGTGTCTTCGGTGCCCATTTCAATCTGTATGACTCTGGCCGCCATGTATCTGCTTGGCTACAGCCTGAACATACTGTCGATGATGGGCTTGCTGCTCGCCGTGGGCATGCTCATTGATAACGCGGTGGTGGTCACCGAAAGCGTACTGCAGGAAAAACAGAAAGAGCCCCACGAGAGCAAGGACAAGGCCGTGCTGGCAGGGGTGGATAAGGTTGCGCTGGCCGTACTCGCCGGTACCCTGACCACGGCCATTGTATTTTTCCCCAATATTTTTGGCGCCAAGGTGCAGCTCACCATCTTCCTCGAGCACGTGGCCATCGCCATCTGTATTTCTCTGGGCGCCTCGCTGCTGGTTGCCAAGACACTTATTCCACTGATGCTGACCCGCATTCACATCCATCATGAGGACAAAACCCATAAATCCCGGGTGCAGCGTTTTTATGAAGTAAGCCTGAACTGGGTGCTGACCCACCCCAGATGGAGCACACTGATAGCAGTGCTGATGCTGGCATCAACCGCGCTGCCCCTTGCGAATGTGAAGCAGGATCAGGAAGATGGCGCCAGCAAGCAGCGACTCTTTATCAATTATCAGATTGAAGGTCGCCATGCCCTTGCCGTTACCGAAGCCGTAGTTGCCGAGATGGAGAGCTACCTCTACGCCCACAAAGAGGAGTTTTTCATCGACTCGGTTTACAGCTACTACAACCCCGAGCGCGCCTCTTCAACCGTGCTGTTCACAAAAGGCGCTGAGTTTGACCTCGAAACCCTGAAGAAAAATATGCGGGAAGGTTTCCCCAAGTTCTCCATCGCCAAGCCACAGTTCGGCTGGAGCAATGACCGCCAGGGCGTACGCGTCACCCTGACGGGTCGCTCCACCAGCGAGCTGATGCGCTTAAGCGAGGAAGCCTTGCCTATGCTGAGCGCCATTGAGGGGCTTGAAGACGTCAATTCCGAGGTCAGTGGTGCACAGCAGGAGGTGCTTATCCGGGTTAACCGCGACATGGCGGCGCGCCTTGGCACCCAGGCCAGCGACATTGCCCGCGCCATCGCAACGGCGCTGCGTGGCCAAATGCTCAGAAGTTTTCGTCATGACCCCAGTGGGGAAATCCGAATCGAACTTGCCTACGAGAAAAGCTGGCAACAGTCCCTGGAAAAGCTCAAGCAGTTGCCGGTGCTGAAAATAGACGAGCGGGTGTACAGCCTGTCGTCACTGGCGGAGGTGGACATTGCGCCCCGCTTTGACACCATACGCCACTTTAACCGTAAGACGGCACTCTCCATCGGCGCCAACGTGGAAGGCATTACCACCGAAGAAGCCCAGGAGAAGATCAAGCAGGCCATGAGTCATCTTAATCTGCCCCATGGCTATGAATACTCGCTCAGGGGCGGTTTTGAGCGTCAGGATGAAGATCAGCAAATCATGGTGGTGAACATGCTGCTGGCCGTGGCAATGATTTATATCGTCATGGCAGCCCTGTTTGAATCCTTGCTGCTGCCGTCGGCCATTATTACCTCCATCCTGTTTTCCATCACAGGGGTATTCTGGGCACTGTGGCTTACCGGCACGCCCAACGGCGTGATGGCCATGATTGGCATACTCATTCTGATGGGGATTGTGGTGAACAACGGCATAGTACTGGTTGACCAAATCAACCAGATGACACCTTCTTTGGAAGAACTGTCTGCCACCATACATGCGGTGTGTATCACCCGTCTGCGGCCGGTGTTGATGACGGTGGGCACCACAGTGCTGGGTCTTGTGCCCCTTGCCATGGGCGACACGCAAATCGGCGGTGGCGGTCCCCCATACTACCCTATGGCCATTGCCATTATCGGTGGACTCAGCTTCTCCACTGTCACCAGTTTGTTTCTGGTTCCCTTGTGCTATCAAGCGCTTTATCGCTTAAGACACAGGGCCGCCCAGGGATTGTGGATGGCAAATAAACGTACAGACAAGATGCTGCCCTGGCTGGCAGGTAAAACAGACTGATCTGACAAGCATCAAGGGCCGCATTCTGCGGCCCTTTTTGTTGACAACTCTGGCCAAAAACATCACTCCGGATTCCTTGAGAGACCGCCAATTCTTGCATACACTCAGGATCCGGCGTTGTGATGGAAATGCAACCGACATGAACAAAGTGGTGCAAAAGGAAACCCGCGCTGCTGGCACAATGCCCCGCCATCTGTTGCTCCTGTCTAAATCCCAGGAAGCAACAGATGTAAGTCGTCGCCTCGCGGCATACGGCTGGCATTGTCTGACTGCCGCCAGCGGTCATGAAGCAATTTTAAAACTGAGCGGACAGCAGTTGGGTGTCGCCGTCGCCATGCTGTGCCCCCGTGCCGATACCCTGTCTTCAGACATCGCCCTCATTCAAAGCCACTTCCCTCACTTGCTCTGGATAGCCCTCACCGACGGAAAACTGGATAAAGCCTGCCAGTGGCTGCTCAGCGCCCGCTTTATCGACTATCACCATTCTCCCCTTGACTGGGACAGCGTCAACAAAGCCTTGGGCCACGCCGACGGCATGGCCAAATTACTGCCGGTAAAAACCCCAGGGGTTAAAATTACCGATATTTTGGGAACACATCCCTGTATCCTCCGGCTGAAACAGGATCTGAAAAAACTGGCCAGTACCGACGAAACAGTGCTGCTCAGTGGTGAAACCGGCACCGGCAAAGGTCTGTGCGCCAAATGGCTGCACCGCATGTCTGCCCGGTCCGATGGTCCTTTTATTGCCCTTAACTGCGGCGCCTTACCCAATGGCCTTATCCAATCCACCCTGTTTGGCCACGAGAAGGGAGCCTTTACCGGCGCCGACAGACAGCATCAGGGTCACATAGAACAAGCCAAAGACGGGGTCTTGTTTTTGGATGAAATTGCCGATCTGCCGCTGGAGCTGCAAGTTAACCTGCTCCATTTCCTGGATGACAGACAAATCACCCGTATCGGTGGCAAGAGCCCACTGAAGATAAACTGCCGCATCATTTTTGCGACGCATCAAAACCTTGAAAAAGCGGTCGATGAAGGTACTTTCCGGGAAGACCTCTACCACAGGATTAATGTGCTCCGATTGCATGTTCCCAGCCTGAGAGAGTACAGCACAGAAGTAAAGTTGATGGCCGAAGCCTTTCTTGCCCAGCTTTCCCCTCCAAACCGTTCCTTGAGTTTCAGTGACAGTGCCATTGCGACCATGCGCCATTACGACTGGCCGGGTAATGTCAGAGAGCTGCAAAACCGCATACGGCGAGCGGTGATTATGGCGGAAACACCGCTTATTACACCGGACGATTTAGGCCTAAGCGTTGCCATTCACGCCAAACACCGCGACCTGGTCAGTCAGCGCGATGAGCTGGACGTTGAAGCGGTTCTCAAAGCAATCAGCGACCATAAACATAATATTTCAGCCGCCGCGAGGGCGTTGAATATTTCCCGCTCCACCCTCTATCGCTTGCTGAAAAAAGAACCCAGTTAGGTGTGTCAGTGTCGCAGGTAAACGCGACAACCTGCTTCATATATGCAACAGTTCTACCCACCATAAAATAAATTTCCTCATATAAACATATAGATAACTTCAGGCTCAAGTCTTGCTAAGACTAAGCGTGACCACGCCCATTACGCCCCCTGTCCGCATAAGAAGACGTAACGGGTTACGCATGCATAGAAGGAGCTAAAAATGAAACTACTCTGTAAAGGAAAGATACTTCGTAGGTTCAGCGCACTGGCGCTGGGTTTCACGATGGGTATGGCCGCAACGCCAGCGTTTGCGGTTCATGATGACATATTCGAATTGGAGGGCAATGCCGTACAGGATGCCGTTGCACCACCCTATGACTGGGCAACCCTGTACAACAATGGCAGTAATAATGGTGGTGACCCACTGAGATTTACAGGCATAGTCGACGATACGCCAGATGCATCTGGAATCGACAGCAGTATTTTCACAGGTGGCCGTAAAGACATTCAGGACGTTAGCGACTGGGCTCACAAAATGGGTAGCTCACCGGATAAAGATGAAATTACCCACGCTTATGCGGCAGCCTATAACATCAATGATGACCTGGTGGTGTACTTTGGCGCTGACAGGATCTCCAACAAGGGTGATGCCTTCCTGGGATTCTGGTTCTTTAAACAGCATGTAGCAGCCTTGCCAAACGGCAGCTTCGAGGGCATGCACACAAACGGTGATGTACTGGTTCTGGCAAACTTCCCGCAATCAGTAAACGCGAGCCCCGAAATCCGTGTGGATGTGTGGGATTCAAGCTGTACCAAGGCCGCCAACAACAATCCCGCTGCCGGTGAGTGTGATGCCGCCAATCTGCGTCTGCTTTACAAAGGGGCAGCCATTTGCGGCTCTGGCCTGGGTAACGATTTGGTATGCGCCATTACCAATGATGAGAACGGGTCATACGACCCTACCCCGTCACCATGGCCATATCAGTCTAAAAACAGCAACAACGCCAATGAGTTCCCATATGAAACCTTCTTTGAAGGTGGCATTAACCTGACTCAGTTGGTGGGTGGTGACAGTTGCTTCAGCAGTTTTATGGCAGAAACCCGTTCTTCCAGCGAGTTTACCGCCACGCTGAAAGACTTTGTCATCCATGACTTTGAACTCTGCAGTGTTGATATTACCAAGACCTGTAGTCAGGCCCGGGTCAACGCAACAGAAACCGGCTATGAGTATGACTTTACTTATAAAGTCATCAACGATGGCGCAGGCACCCTGTACAACGTAGTGGTAACCGATAACGTGGCCAATCAAACCTTTAATGTTGGCACCCTGGCAAAAGGTGCAATGGCTGAAGGTGGTGGCACCTTTGAAAGTAACCTCAACGGCCTGCAAAATACGGTTACAGTAACAGCAGCCGGCACACCAAGTGGGGATTCCACCATCTCCGATACCGGTGGCGCCGATTGTCAATCACTGAGCATTTCGCCCATGATTAATGTGACCAAAGACTGTAATTCCAACTTCGTTGAAACTGAAAATGGTGTGATTGCCAAGGTCAGCTTCTCTGGACAGGTTTGTAATACCACAGCCAATAACCTCACACTGATCAACGTAACAGTCACCGATGACTCAGGTACTCCATCCGATCCATCCGATGACGTGGATGTGCTTTCAGGTGTGACTTTGGGCGGCGGCGTATGTATGCCTTACTCAGGCGATTACGTACCTAAAGCCTTTACCTCTGCAGTAGACAAGACCTTCAGTGACACCGTCTTTGCAGTCGGACAACTGAAGATTGATGGTTCAAGTGCCTTCAGTGAAAACTCTGCCACCTGTCCTATTTGTCCAAGTAGCGACTAGCGGCTAATCAGGCAGTGGCTTGATTATGAGCCACAAGACCTGATTCCAGAAAGTGCACAAACAAAAAGCCCGGTATCAATACCGGGCTTTTTTTATCGGGTCACTGTTAACGGTTCTTACCTTTGCCGCCGGTGCTGCCACCAGTGCTGGTGTCACCTGTGTCTGTGGTTGATGAGCTCAGCGTCACAGTCACGGTAGCGCTGGAGCTGCTGATACCATCAAACAGGGTGTAGCTGAAGCTGTCACTGGTTTTGAACGCCTTGGCAGGAGTGTAACGTACGCTGCCATCACTCAGTACTTCCACGCTGCCTTTGGCGGCGGTAGAAACCTGCACAGTCACGTTGGCACCCTGGGCTATCACGTCATTGGCCTTCACTGCGATGGTAACCGCTTGCTTGCTGCTGATATTCACCAGGTCATTGTTGGCAACCAGCTCACTGGCAGCAGGGGCTGCGATTACCTGATAAGTCAGGTTGGTGCTGCCTTTCACGCTGGAGTCAGCCAGTGAAGTGGCAGTCACAGGCACGTTGTAGTTACCGTCAGCACTGTTGCCGGCAGAAGTAACGGCCAGAGTCACCTGCTGGCTGGCACCGGGAGCCAGAGTCACAGTGGCAGTGTTGGCCTGCCAACCACTCAACACGTTGGCTGCAACACGGTAATCGCTAGCTGCACAATCTGCAGAGTCACGGTTTTCAATTCTCACACTGTACTGCACAGTATCACCGGCATTCCCGGAGGCAACGCTTTGGACCGCTGAAACAGTTGGTGAGGCTTTCAGACACTGGCCAGCGGCGCTGCCCAGCTGGACACTGATGTCAGCAGTGTTGCCGTTGGCAGACAAGAGGCTGAACGTCACACCTGAATCCGGATCGGTAAAGCTGTCACCTATGGCCATGGCGGGATCTTTCCAGTCGTTCATGCCATATCTTTGCTTGAAGTAAGCATCAGGCTTCATGTGCAGTACGCGGCTGCGTGGCTCACCTTCGGTCACCATACGAACCAATACCCCTTCTGTGACATCGCCGCGGTACATGGTGTAAGAACGGGCTGCCAGGAAGCTGTCATGGGCCAGAGACTGGCGATATTCGATGTAAAACCAACGCTGTTTGCCTGTGACTGGATCGGCGCCGCGTGGGATTTTTACCGCGATGGGTTGACCATTGCTCTGCTCATAGGCGCCCAGGGTGTAAACACCATCCTCTGCAGCCACAGCTACCGCACCAGACGCTGCGCTAACCCAACCCAGTTGTTCTTTTTGCTCTGCACCGAAATAACCCATATCTGAGTTGCCCATGGTGCTGTAGCTGTCACCGTATTCAATTACGCGACAGTTACCCGCCAGAGTACCGGCATCACAATCCCAGGCACCGGCGTGTTCCAGACCCAGGTTGTGGCCAAATTCGTGTGCAACAACGCGGGCAGGCTGAGGACCATTAATTACGGCCCGTGATGGCAGACCGGTCAAGGTTGCAGAGCCTTCAGACTGACAGGCGTCCTTGGTGGTCAGATACACATAGCGGTCATACTGGTTCAGGGGCACACCGGCGGCAATCGCCTGCTCATTGATGGACTGCGCCAGGGTATTGGCGTTGTTGCAAACCTGATTGGACATGGGCGCAGTGAACACACCAGCCACAGTACCAGTCAACCACAGTTGGTTATCTGAGGCCGCACGGTAGAAATCATTGACAGTACCGAACACCATGGCATCGGCTTCGCTGACGCTCATGGGCAGATCGTTGGGGTTTTCCTGAAAGTTGACCAAAAACACCAGGGTTTTCTGCGCCCCGGTCACGGCGGCGTTTGCAGCCACAGGCACCATGGCGGCCAATCCCAGTGCGGACATCACCATCATTGACGCGGCTGTCTTGCCAAACCCCTTTGATGAAAGGCGCTGAGACTGACGGATGTGGGTGGTGCTTGCAGTAACTTGGGTCAACTTTGTCATTTTGCTACTCTTTTGGGCTATTCAAATTCGGAGTTTTTCAGGTCCAGATAACTGATAAAACTAGAATTTGTATGTGAATAACGATGGAAGCTTTTGCGTTTCAGGACATCCTTTTTACGATTTGAAACGCTTTCCTTCACTTTTTCACCCAAACCTCTGTGGATCTGTTCGGCGGGGTCATTCTATAGAGAAATTCGTCGGCTTGTATATAGGCTAAAACCCAGTAAATTAGCGGGTTTCAGCCATTTTCTTTTAAAAACAACACATAAGATTGATTAAATTTTAATCTGGTCATACCAGACGAATTTTTGACTAATTTCCATCAAGTTAGCAATCTTAAAAATTTGATAATTGCTTTTTTTACGAGAAACATGGCTTTAATTATCCAGTGTCAATAAAAAGTCAAATGTCTGAATTTTGACACCATAAAATGACGCTTTTCATTGCGCGCAATGAAAGCAACAATGCTCAGTTAATTCATCCGAAATTTCGGGTTCAGGCGGGATAAATCACCATTAATAGGCGCAGCGATTTTGACGCATCGATGGCGCGCCTAAGGACAAGGTTCGCGGGGATCTCTACTTGCGTTTAAGGTGAATTCTTGTAGCTTTAAACAGGTTTATAACAACAGGGATATACAGATGAACAAACTGCCACTGATTCTGCTGCTGTGCTGTAGCGCAGCCATGTCCGCCGACGATAAATTTGCTGCCGTGGAAATCAAAAGTACTCACCTCAATGGCAGTGCCTGGTTGTTTGAAGGCGCCGGTGGCAACATAGGCGTCAGTAGCGGCGAAGACGGCCTGCTGATCATTGATGACCAGTTCGCGCCCCTGGCAGACAAGATAACTGAGGCCCTCGCGCAAACTCCGGGTGCCAAAAAAGCCGCTATGCCCAGATACATCATCAACACCCATTATCATGGCGATCACACTGGAGGAAATGCACACTTCGCCGAACATGGCACTGTGATGGCCCATGATAATGTCCTGCAGAGACTGCAAAAGGACGACAAATTCCCCGGCACAGGTTTGCCGGTGATTACCTACGACAAGGGCATCAATATTCGATTCAACGGTGACAACCTGAAAGTCACCCATCTGGGCCCAGGCCACACAGACGGCGACAGTGTCGTGCTTTGGCAAGCTGCCAACGTGATTCACATGGGCGACCTCTTTTTTAAAGACAGATTTCCCTACATTGACCTTAAGGGTGGTGGCGACGTGATAGGCTATCGCGACAATGTAGCGGCAGTGCTGCAGATGATCGGAGACGACACCAAAGTCATCCCGGGGCACGGCGGGCTTGCCACCAAGGCCGATCTGTTAACGTTCAAACATATGCTCGATCACAGTATCAATTGGGCCAAGGAAGCCCACCGGGAGGGCAAGAGTCTCGAACAGATGACATCCGAAGGCCTGGGCGAAAAATATCAGAGCTGGAGTTGGTCGTTTATCAACGAAGAAAAATGGATTGCCACGCTTTATGAAGGGCTGAAGTCCTCTTAAGTTCATTGCGGCAGAGTCTTGATGTCCTGCTGCTAAATCCCCCGAGTACAAGGAACTGAGTACCATGAAAACCACTGTGCAAACCCTGATTGACGCCCCGATTGCCGTTGTGTGGCAAGCCTGGACAACGCCCAGCCATATTTGCCAATGGAATTTTGCTGACGACAGCTGGTGCTGCCCCGCCGCAGAAATCGATTTACGTGAAGGAGGCAGCTTCAGTTATCGGATGCAGGCGCGCGACGGCTCCATGGGCTTTGATTTTGGCGGCACCTTCACCCATCTTATTCCCGGCAGCGCTTTGGGTTATGTGATGGAGGATGGCCGCGAAGTCCAGGTGACCCTGCGCCAAACACCTGAAGGGGTGTTGCTGGAAGAAACCTTCGACAATGAAGATCAGCATACCGCTGAGCAGCAGCGTCAGGGCTGGCAGGCCATCCTCAACAACTTCAGGCATCATGTGGACTCCCTGGTAAGTTAATATGCATTACCGGCCTCAACCCACGCCCTTAAAACCGGCGGCGCGAAATGGATAACTGCCAAGAAGCGCAGCGACAGTTGCTGGCCGTGCTCGATTCACAGGAAGCCGCGAGTACACAGGCCTTGATGCATCTGACAACGGCCTTTTCTACCTGTGCCTGCTGGCCCACGCTATTGCTGAACAGTGCAAACGATTCAGCAAACCACACCTCAGTAACCTGGTTATTAAAGGTCTGGCTTGAACAGGGCAACCGACTCGATGACCAGCAATCGGCAACCTGGCTGGCACTAACCCCGGCGTTAACGCAATGGCAGGCAAGACTTCATATACTGCAATGTCTGCCGGGGTTTAGTATCCCCGAATCATTACGGTCGCTGACCGAACACATGGTTCGGGAGGCATTGGCTGACAGCAATAAATTTGTCCGGGCTTGGGCATACACGGGTTTGGATACTCTGGCTCGGCAATTTCCTCAGTACCGGGATGAGCGCAACACCTTGTTTCAGATGTCGCTGCAGGACGAAGCCCCTTCAGTAAAGGCGAGAATACGCCAGCTGATAAAGGCCCAGAAAGGAGAGCAAGTATGACAACCAAAGGTGGTTGCCACTGCGGCAACATTCGCTATCAACTCAGTGCTGACCCATTTGATGCGGACTATTGCCATTGTCTGGATTGCCAAAAGACCTCAGGCGCTCCGTTTGGCGCCTGGATGGACTTTAAAGCAGAGCAGGTCACCTGGCTTGCTGGTGAAGTAAAAGAATATGCGTCATCGGATAACATCCGTCGTGGCTTTTGCCCTGAGTGTGGCTGCACTCTGACTTACCGCAGCACCCAATACCCCGACTATCTGACCCTGAGCATCTGCTCACTGGACGATGCATCGCAGATTTCCCCCAAGTACCATATCCATACCCATAGCCGGCAGCCCTGGCTGACGATTCAGGACAGTCTGCCGCGCTTTCTCAGGTCGCGCCCACAAGGCTAGAGAATTAGTCGCGTATTCAGAATAGAAACTACCAGGACAGAGGAATGGCCCTGCGGACATCGCCGCAGGGCCGGCTTAGGGGTTAAATGACGTTGCGATTAGCCGCTCAGGACTTTGACAAACCGGCAGTCAGGTTAAAACGCATGGCTTCTTCAAAGCTCCAGTCGACCTTGATTAGGTCTTCACGCTTAACCAGGGTAGTGACACCGGCCATTTGATAGGAAAGCTGAAACAGCACCGGCACCCAGTCGCCCTCCCCCAGCGCCAGGGATACAGGCTCAGGCGCCTTATCCGTCATGATAAAACCCACCACATATCCGCCGTTGGCCTGCTTGACCAGTACCACCTGCTGATCCTTGGGCTTGCCATCGCGATTCATCAAAGAGGCTATGTCTCTGATACTGCCGTACACAGACTTAAACAACGGGAAGCGCATCAGCGCGCGCTCAATCTTACCCCATATCCATTGGATGGGGCTCACGGAAAACAGCAAGCCGGCAGAGAATACCAGGGCTATCACCAACAAGAAGCCCTCACCCACAAACAGCTTGGGTAAGCCCACCAGCTTCAGCAGCAAGACACCCAACTCGTCCAGCGACACGAACAGCGACCAAAAAAGCCACAGGCTCAGTGCCATGGGCAATACATTCATCAGTCCACGGGTCAGGGTGGTTTTCATTGATTCCTCGATTAACGCAGTGGCTTTAGAGGGGCAAGTTGCCCCGGAAATTGTCCGCTATGGTATCACAGCCGTTTACTCTGGCTATCTGCGCCTCAAGCCTTTTCATTGCCTGTGGTAATACCAGGGGTTTTGCGACGTTAAGGGGTATCCCCAATCGGCCGTCAGTCAGGGATGCGGATGCAAACCACAGGTACAAAAAAGCCGGGAGAACCCGGCTTTTAATGTTGGCTACAGCTGAGACATCAGAGGTTAATGTCTTTTTCCATGTCCTCATAGGAGGTATGGCGCACGTCTTTGCCCTTAACGTAGTAGATGATGTACTCGCAGATGTTCTTGCAGCGATCCCCTACTCTTTCCACCGCGCGGGCGGCCCAGAGCACGTCCAGTACACCCGGGATAGAACGGGGGTCTTCCATCATGTAGGTCATCAACTGACGAATGATACCCTCGTATTCCTTGTCCAGACGCGCATCCTCGCGGTGCAGCTCCAGGGCCGACTCCACATCCATCCGCGCCAGCGCATCCAGCGTGGAATGCAGCATGCGGGTGGCATGGCGCCCCATAGACTCGATGCTCACCAGCAGCGGTTGCTGGTTGTTGTTACGCTTCTCCAGTGCCGCCTTGGCAATGCGCACCGACGCATCGCCGATACGTTCAAGGTCGGCAATGGTCTTGGAGATGGCAATGATAAGGCGCAGGTCGCTTGCCGCCGGCTGACGCTTGGCGATGATGCGGGTGCACTCTTCGTCGATGGACACTTCCATGCCGTTGACCTTGTGGTCGCCATCAATCACGCGCTTGGCGAGCTCAGCGTCCAAACCGCCGAGGGCATCCAGGGCCTGCTCCAGTTGACGCTCCACCAGACCACCCATGGCCAGAACCCGGTTACGGATGTCGTCCAGCTCGGCATTGAACTGACCGGAAATGTGCTTATTGGTACTCAGTTTATCCATGTGAATTCAAACGCCTCTTGCTGTTAACCGTAACGGCCTGTGATGTAGTCTTCTGTTTTGCGCTGGGATGGCGTGGTGAAAATGGTGTTGGTATCCGCATATTCCACCAGCTCGCCCATGTACATAAAGGCCGTTTGATCAGATACCCGCGCCGCCTGCTGCATATTGTGGGTAACGATAACCACAGTGTACTTGGCCTTAAGCTCGGTGATGAGCTCTTCAATGGTCAGGGTCGAGATGGGGTCGAGGGCCGAGGTTGGCTCATCGAGCAGCAGCACTTCGGGCTCAATGGCAATGGCACGGGCAATCACCAGACGCTGCTGCTGACCACCTGAAAGACCAAAGGCATTGTCATGCAGACGGTCTTTCACTTCATCCCAAATAGCAGCGCCGCGCAGCGAGCGCTCACAGGCTTCATCCAGCTCACGACGGTTGTTGATACCCTGCAGGCGCAGGCCATACACCACGTTTTCGTAGATGGACTTGGGGAAGGGATTGGGGCGCTGGAACACCATGCCCACGTTACGGCGCAGCGCCGCCACATCCACCGCCTTGTCGTAGATATTCTGCTCATGCAGGCGAATTTCACCCGTGATATTGCAGTTATCCACCAGGTCATTCATACGGTTGATGCAGCGCAGCAGTGTCGATTTACCGCAGCCACTGGGGCCGATAAAGGCAGTAACGCGCTTTTTCGGGATCTTCATCGACACATCAAACAGTGCCTGCTTGGTGCCATAGTGCAAATTAAGGTTTTGGATCTCCAGAGCCGTCTCCGACGCGGGCAGATTGGCCAAATCCAGGGTTTCGGTCTTCATTACAGTGCTGTCTATCGAAATCATATTCTGTACCAATTCTCAGGATAATCGTCGGATTATCAATGCTCAAGGGAGCGATATTTTTCACGCAGGTGGTTACGTACACTGATGGCGGTCAAATTGAGCGCCACAATCACGGACACCAGCAGGAAGGAGGTGGCATATACCAGCGGGCGGGCCGCCTCCACGTTGGGGCTCTGGAAGCCCACGTCGTAAATATGGAACCCGAGGTGCATGAACTTACGGTCAAGGTGCACAAAGGGGAAGTTCATGTCGATGGGCAGAGTTGGCGCAAGCTTCACCACACCCACCAGCATCAGCGGCGCCACTTCACCGGCGGCGCGGGCTACCGCCAAAATCAGCCCCGTCATAATCGCCGGGCTCGCCATGGGGATAACAATCCGCCACAGGGTCTCGGCCTTGGTGGCGCCCAGAGCCAAACTGCCCTGACGCACAGCACTTGGTATACGAGACAAGCCTTCCTCGGTGGACACAATCACCACCGGCAGGGTCAGAATGGCGAGCGTCAGCGCCGACCAAATCACGCCGGGAGAGCCAAAGGTGGGCGATGGCAGTGCTTCGGGGTAAAACAGCTGGTCGATGGAACCACCCAGCATGTATACGAAGAAGCCCAGACCGAACACGCCATACACAATCGACGGCACACCGGCGAGGTTAATCACGGCGATGCGGATAATCTTGGTGAGCGGGCCCTTTTTGGCATACTCGTGCAGGTAAATGGCGGCAATCACCCCAAATGGCGTCACGATAACAGCCATCAAAAGCACCATAAACACGGTACCGAAAATGGCCGGGAATACGCCGCCCTCGGTGTTGGCTTCGCGGGGGTCGGCGCTGACAAAGTTCGCCACACCGGCAAACCAGTGGCCAATTTTACCCACAAAGCCCAGACGGTTTGCGTAGGCTACATCCAGCACGCTATCGAGCTTGAGCACCACTTCCTCACCACGCATATCGCGGACAATCACGCTGTCGCGGGCCGCTTCGTCACGCAGGGCAAAGAGCTCTTTTTCCAGTACCAGATAGTCAGCTTCCAGCTTTTGACGGGCCGCTTCAAACTCCTGCTTTTTGCTGTCGTTGAGCTCACCATCGAGTTCGGCGCGGCGCTCCTTCAGACGCAGACGTTCCAGCTCATAGTTGATGGCACCGATATCACGCTTTTGCAGTGTCATGGCCTTGTCGGCAATATCCACTGCCCGGGCAATGTGCTCTTCCAGAGAATGCTGCACATCGGTGAGGTCCAGGCGCTTGCCATCTTCAATCACCGCCAGCGGATAACCGTAGAAGTTACCATTTTTGGTGCGCTCGATTTTGGCAATCCCCTCGGGGGTGCTGCGCGAGACGATGTCGGTCTCCAAAATCCAGCGGAAATCCAGCCCCACAAATTCACGGTTACCGGTTTTCACCAGATAACGGGTCACGAACTCGCCGGGATGCTCGGCAAACTCCACACCGGCCGTGATAAGACGCTCGGTGGGCACGGCTTCGCTGTCGTAAATCTCACCAATCAGGGTGGACTCCACCCCTTTGGCATCACGCAGTTTCCACTCGTAGATATCGGCCGGCCAGAAGTACGACAGACCACGCCAGGCAATCAGGAGCAAGAGGCCCAGCACAGCAATAAGGCTGATGCTGACCGCGCCGCCGGTCATCCAAATCCAGGGGGAACCCGATTTAAACCACTTACCCATTGTGCTTTCCCCAATTCATTTCAATGCATTTCATCAGAACAATTCCTGCTTGCAACAGCGCCATTACAGCGAGCTGTAACGCTCGCGGAGGCGTTGACGAACAACCTCGGCAATCGTGTTGAAAATAAAGGTGAAGATAAAGAGCACAAAGGCCGCGAGGAACAGCACCCGATAGTGGCTGCTGCCAATGGCCGACTCCGGCATTTCCACGGCGATGTTGGCCGCGAGGGTTCGCATACCTTCAAATACACTCCACTCCATGATGGCGGTATTACCGGTTGCCATCAGCACAATCATGGTTTCACCCACGGCACGGCCAAGGCCCATCATGATGGCAGAGAAAATACCTGGGCTTGCGGTAAGCAAAACCACCCGGGTCAGGGTTTGCCAGGTAGTAGCCCCCAGCGCCAGACTGCCATTGGACAGATGACGGGGCACAGAGAAGATAGCGTCTTCCGCAATGGAGAAAATGGTTGGAATAACCGCAAAGCCCATGGCAATACCCACCACCAGAGCGTTGCGCTGGTCGAAGGTGATACCAAGCTCGTTGGTGATGAACTGACGGGTATCCCCGTGGAAGAACATCACTTCGATGCTGGGGCTGATGGCGAAGGACAGATAGCCCACGGCGCAGATAACGGGTACCAGCATCAGTTCCTGATAGGTTTCAGGCAGGCGCTGCTTCCAGCGGCCGGGCAACTTGCTCCAGCCATAGGCACTGGCCAGAATCGATACAGGTAACAGTATCAGCAGGGCCAGAATACCGGGCAAATGCTCTTCCACCAGGGGGGCCAGCCACAGACCAGCCAGGAAGCCCAGAATAACCGTAGGCAAAGCTTCCATGATTTCAATGGTGGGCTTGACGATACCGCGCACCTTGGGGGACATGAAATAGGCGGTGTAGATGGCACCGGCAATAGCAATGGGCACGGCAAACAGCATGGCGTAGAGTGCCGCCTTCATGGTGCCAAACGCCAGTGGCATCAGGCTCAGCTTGGCCTCAAAATCATCAGAACCCGAGGTAGACTGCCACACAAATTTGGGCTCTGGATAACCTTCGTACCACACCTTGTTCCACAGGGCACTCCAGCTCACCTCAGGATGCGAATTGCTCACATCAAACAGATGCAGCTTGTTGCCGGCATCCACCACCAAACCATTGGCACGGGGGCTGAAGCCCAGCGCCTGTGGCTTGGCGATATCAAAGGTTTCACTCAAAAGCTCGCGCTCACTGGTGGTATAAAGCAGTGCCAAACGGCCTTCGGCGGTGATGGTGGCAAAGCTCTTGCGGTAAAATTCACTTCCAATGGCCTGCACATTGCCAAGGCCCTTGAAGTCACGGATTTCACGGTAGAGGCGACCCTTGTCGCTGCTGACCTGGAAATACTGCACCACATCGCCACTGTCGTAGGACAGCAGCAGCGAGCTGGCACCGGCAAGTAAAGACACGCTGGTAAGCTGCTGTTTGGCACGGCCCGCATCTATCACCTGCAGCAGTGAAGGCGACTCCGCATCGCGGATGTCGTACACAAAAATTTTGTTGCCGCCGCGCAGCATCAACTGACGCTGATCCGGGGTCATCAACTGTTGCTCAACCTTGGAAGGGGCATCCTCGAGGGGCGCGCTCACGCGGCTCCACTCCACCTCTTCGGTCATCATGTTCACTTCGCCTTCGAGGCGAGTGAGCTGCCAGCGGCCCTGGGCATCCTTATACGCCACACTCACCTGCTCGCTGCTGCGGGCATAGGCAAACTGGGCAATGGCATCACCGGACTCACTCACCAGGATTTCACCATCCTGGCTTAACTGACGCAGTTTAGGCGTAATAAGGCGGCGATTGTCTGGATAGGTGACGCCAAACTCCACCCGGTAAAGGCGAAGCTCACCATTGGAGAGGCCAAGACCGAAGCTTTGTTCATAGGGCATGCCGGCATAAGCGCCGGTGACACTGAAACCTTCCGGGAGAGAAGGCGCAAAGGAATCGGCCAGCTCACCGCTTACACGATAAAAGGCGACACTGCCATCGGTTGCCACGCGGTAGAGAATTTCATTTTGCTCATCGCTGCCCACCATCAGGGCGGGAGCACTTTGCGCATCGTACGCAACAGAGACACGCTCAGTCACTTCGGCGCTGTCGAAAATGGGCTTCACCACATAAAGCAGATAAAAGAAGATCAGCAAAAGGGCGACAAACACCATCACGCCGCCTACGCTGACGCCGATGGCTGTCGCCTTGTCCTTGAGGGCGCGTCGCCCCGTGCCCCTGCCTGCCAGTATACTGCTGGCAGCCATTTCAGGCTTAGTGACCTGAATTTCCATTCATAACCTCTGATTGATTGGCCTGAGCTCTTTTCGCTGGGCAGCGCCGATTTGCTGTGCTAACAATTAATCATCGGAGCGACCCAACCTGGAATGGCCGCCATTATATGACGTCAATATGACAGTTGTGTTACGACCATAGACCCAAGCCGCCAAAAGATCATCTGCAACTCTGTCTTTATTTTGTAGCAAACACAAGGAGTAAGCGCGCAATGCTGAGATACCTCATCACACTGCAGGCCCCGGACAGAACCGGATTGGTTGAGCAGATTGCCCATGCCGTGAGCCGCCATGGCGGCAACTGGCTGGATTCAGAGCTGCGCCATATCGACGGTATTTTTGCCGCCATCATAATGTTGGAGATCCCGTCCGATAATTGGGACCCCCTGATAGAAAATCTCGAATGCATCGATGGCCTGACCCTGACCCACGCCAGTACCCGGGCGGGCAAACCACCAGCCTTTAAACGAAGCTACAGCCTGGTGGCCTACGACAGACCCGGACTAGTGCTGGATATTTCAAATAAAATCAATGCCCTTGGCATTAATATCGAGCAATTTTCCAGCCAATTTGAAAGTGCCAGCCACACGGGGGTCGCCCTGTTTCGCGCGACCTTTGTGCTGGGGATGGATGACATCGCCAAACAGGAGCTGCTGACCGAATCCCTCTACCGCATCGGCGATGATGTGGTGCTGGACCCAGTCAGCAACTGAGCAGGCCTAAGGCACCTTTTGGTGCCTTGATTTCACCAGATACCTTAAGGGTATCTGGCTGACCAGCATTCCAAAGAGCATCAAGCCGCAGCCAAACAGGGCTCGCGCTCCCAGGGTTTCATCGAGAAACAGCATCCCGCCGATGGCGGCAAACACGGTTTCGAGACTTAAAATAATTGCCGCGTGGGCAGGATGGGCGTGTTTCTGCGCCAGCACCTGCAGGGTGTACGCCACGCCTACCGAGATAAGGCCTGCGTATGCCAGAGAGCCCCAGGCCGCCTGCACACCTTCCAGCGTGGTGGTTTCCATCATTAAGGACACAACAAAGCTCGCCAGCGCACACACCAGGAATTGGCCACAGGCCAGCACCACAGGCGCTATGCGGGTGGCGTAGTGATCCACTGCCAATATATGCATGGCCCAAAAGAGTGCGCCAACAAGCTGCAGGGCATCACCAAAGGAGATACTGAAATCATCGCCCACGCTTAAAAAATACAGCCCCACCACAGCAATGGCGCAGCCAAGCCAGGTATTGAGTCCCGTGCTGTGCTTAAGCATGATCCCCAGCACAGGCACCAGCACTATATATAGGCCGGTGATAAATCCGGCGTTGGCTGCGGTGGTGTGCAGCAGCCCCACCTGCTGAAATGATGCCGCGATAAATAAAATGCCACCACAGCCAAGGGATCCCACCAGTGCCCGGCGCCAAAAACCAGCCTCCCCCGTGCCCTTTACCCGGCCTCGCGCCTTTAAAAACCAAATCAGCGGCAACAGACTCATCGCACCGATAATAAAACGCAACCCATTGAATGCAAAAGGCTCAAGGCTTTCCATCCCCAGTCGCTGCGCCACAAAGCCAAAGCCCCAAATGGCCGCCGCCAACAATAACATCAGATTGGCCAATTTTTCCCCCAAGGCACTCAATATCCAAAACCAACGAACAGATTCAGTAACATACAACCAATACTTAAGGCCAAATCGACTTGGCAGCAAGCGCGCTATTCTGACCGCATGCCAGCCGTTTTACAACGCCAACCAGGCATTTTCAAAAACACCCTGTGCAAAATAAAAAACGGCGCCCGTGTCGGTCATTACAACCGGGGCGCCCAACGGCATAAGCACATAAAAGCCCTCATCCATGAGGGATAAGCAACAAACCTCATTCATTTGGCAGCACGAACACTGTCCACTTGTTCGGCGTGACCAGCCCCCTTATTTGCGTTCCAGCAAGCCCGGCAAGGCCGCTTGTTCACCGGGCGCCCACAACCAGGCAGCACCGCGTACCCCTGAGGAGGCGCCATGATGATTTTTGACCACTTTGGTGGCACACTCGCCGCCCAGCACGTATTTTGGCAGCAGGGCTGGCAGATACTCGTAAATCTCATCGATATTGGACACGCCGCCACCAAGGACAATCACGTCCGGGTCAAGCAGGTTGATAACGTGGGCCAGCGCCCGTGCCAGACGGTCGATAAAGCGGCCGAACGCCGCTTCGGCTAGGGGATCGCCCTTGCCCATCAGCGCCACGATTTCAATGCCGCTTGCGGCCTCTCCCCCGTGGGCGCGAAAATCACGCACAAAGCCTGTGCCGGAAACAAAGGTCTCTATGCAATCGGCATTGCCACAGAAACAGCGGGTGGAGTTAAACTCATCTGCCGTCATCCACGGCAGCGGGTTGTGACCCCATTCACCGCCAATGCCGTTACCACCACCATGTACCTTGTGATTAATCGCAATACCTGCGCCGCAGCCGGTGCCAAGAATGGCACCAAATACCAACGTTTTACCGGCGCCGCCACCGTCCACTGACTCCGACACCGCAAAGCAATTGGCGTCGTTGGCAATACGCACTTCCCGGCCCAGCATGGCACCGAGGTCCTTATCCATCGGCTGTCCGTTCAGCCATACGGCATTGGAGTTCTTTACCCTGCCGGTAACTGCAGACACCACACCGGGAATGCCAATCCCCACACTGGAGACCTGTCCGGTTTCCATTTCAGAGTCATGCACCAGGCCAGCGACCGCTTCGAGGGTCGCTCGGTAGTCCTTGGGCGTAGGTACACGCTTGCGAAATACCTCCTCCCCCTTCCCATTCAAGGTCACCAATTCAATCTTGGTGCCGCCCAAATCAATCCCAGAGCGATACATCTCTTTCTCCATGTCGATGGTGTTTTTCATCTCAGCGCAGCTTGTCATGCCCCTGCCCCTGCCCCTGCCCCTGCCAATTCTCAGTGCTCATGCTCAGTGCTGTCATTTGTTGTTGACCGGCGGCAGTCCACATTTCAGCGCCTTGGCAGGCTCATCCTGTTGGACAATCCCTTCGAGGCGGATATTCGCCAGCGTCAGGGTACCGCCCTGGGGAAGCGACAGGGTCATGGGGCTGAAAGTGCGCGCCAGCTCGTCGGCCGTTACCCCGAAACATGACAGAGGTACTTCCACTCGCTGCCACTGGCCATCGGTTTTTAACTGCCCGGACAAGTCCACAGCCTGACGACAGCCGCCTTCACAAACCATCGACAGCTGCAATTTGCCGGGCAAGGCAGCCAGAGCAATATCGAAGGAAAGCATTGATGAGTCGGGCGCAAAGCGGCGCAAATCCAGGGTGAAATCATCACGGAAGCTGAGGGTACCGGCGGCGCCGAACTCAAACCGGCGGGCATCTTCCTGCACGATGCGATTCACACTGCGCACGGCCCAGGGACCCTGCTGCCAAAGACCGGGGCCGACGCGATGTAGCCCCTTATCGTCCCCCACGGCCAAATGCCAGGGCGCCTTAATGGCTTTATCGAAAATCGCCAGTCGGTTATCCGCCTCAGAGCTGCCGTTGTCCTCGCTGAGTTTGGCAAGTGCCCCATCCGTCTGATAATCAAAGCCCTGCCAGAGGCTGAACAGGGGCTTGGGCTGAGTTTGCCCTGCACTGTCGGCAACAGAGACAAAGCCATCGGCTGCCGGGGTGGCGGGCCATGGGAAGGGCATGCGCCCCTTGAAGTCGGTTCGCGGCTTTGCGTTTTTATCGCCAATCAGCACATCTGCGATACCCGCACCTTCGCTGCCAGGCAGCCAGGCGGCCACAAAGGCATCGGATACGTTGATTTCAGGGTTCATCCACAGCGGTCTGCCGGACAAGACCACGGACACCAGAGGTAATCCTGTTTCCTTCAGAGCATTAAGCATGGCCAGTGAACGCTTGTCAGCGCGCTGATACTCGAGGTTATCCAAATCGCCGTTGCCTTCGGCGTAGGGTTGCTCACCATAAACGGCGATGACCACATCGGGCTTAAATCCCACGGGGATACTGCCATCTGAACTCAGCAGGGCATCACCGCCAGCGGCGTTCAGCGCCGCCTTGATACCGGCAAAAATGCTGGTGGCGCCGGGGAAATCGGCGTTGGTCACTTCAGTTCCCTGCCAGGTCATGCTCCAGCCACCTGACTGCTGGGGAATACTGTCAGCGCCCTCGCCCACCACCAACACCCTGGCATTGGCAGCAATGGGCAGCACAGGGCGCTCGCCATTGGCTGGGCGATTGTTTTTCAGCAGCACCAAGGACTCGGAAACGGCCTGACGGGCAATGGCACGGTGCTCTGGATGCCCTATCCATTCCTGTTTACCGGCATAGGGGTTAGCTGACGGCGCTTTATTGTCAAACAGACCAGCGCGCAGTTTTACCCGCAACACGCGCTTCACCGCATCATCAAGACGGGAAAGCGGCAAGACCCCGGATTTCACATCCTCGATGGTATTGGCATAGAGCGCTTTCCAGCTGTCCCCCGGCGCCATCAGTATGTCCACACCGGCATTCACGGCTTCAGCACAGTGCTCGTAACTGCAGCCCGGCACAAAGCCATGGCCCAGCCAATCGCCAACCACTACCCCATCAAATCCCATGCGCTCTTTAAGCACATCGGTAAGCAGGTATTTACTGCCGTGGAGCTTTTCGCCGTTCCAGCTGTTAAAGGAGGCCATCACGGTTTGCACCCCATGACCCAGCGCACCCACGTAGCCCTGACCATGACGGGCAAGCAGGGTGCTTTCATCTACCCTGGTATCACCGCGATCGTCACCATTCTCAGTGCCGCCATCGCCGATAAAGTGTTTGGCGGTGGCCAGGGTGTAATCTTCGCCAAGCCAGCTTTTACCCTCGCCCTGCATGCCATCCACAAAGGCTTCGGCGTAGCGTTCAATCAGCTCTGGATCCCGGGCGTAACCTTCATAAGTGCGACCCCAACGCAGGTTGTCCACCAGGGCCACGGTAGGCGCAAACACCCAATCAATACCGGTTGCGCGCACTTCTTTGGCGGTGGCCGCGGCGATGGCCTTAATCAGCTGGGGGTTTTGCGTTGCACCCAGGCCAATGTTGTGGGGGAATAAGGTGGCGCCAAACACATTGCCATGACCGTGAACAGCATCTGTGCCCCACATGGGCGGGATGGCGATGCCATCGATACTGTCATCCATGGCAGCATGGTACATCTGGTCGGCCAGCGCCACCCAGTCGGCTGCCTTTGCCCTGTTGTTATTACCGGGGAATGAGCCGCCACCATTGAGAAAGGAGCCAAATCCATAGCGGCGCATGTCCTCGACACCAAAGTCGCGAATTTCCGGCTGGATAATTTGCGCCACTTTCTGTTCCAGTGTCATTGCGGCCAGCAACTTATTGACCTTTGCCTCTACATCCGCCTGTTTTGGGGCCTGATACACGGCCTTTGGCCAGCGATTAACGTCCCGCTCGGTCAGTGACGTCGGCTCTGCTGCGCTCACCTTGCCTGACATGACGCCGCCAAGGACACAGGCAAGGGCTACCGTGGTTTTGGATAATGCAAACTTCATTGACCCGCCTCCCTGGGTACAGAGCCCTTCAGGCCATAGAAAAGGATATAGCCGTAGCACAGTACCGGCAGGATAAAGGAGGCTGACAGGCCAACAGAATCCGCCAGAAGCCCCTGCAGCAAAGGCACCAAAGCGCCACCTACAATCGCCAGACACAGAATACCTGAGCCCTGAGCTGTCGCCGGACCCAGGTTTTTCAGTGCCAGACTGAAGATGGTCGGGAACATGATGGAGTTAAACAGCCCCACTGCCAGAATCGCCCACATAGCCAGGGCGCCGCTGCTGTTCATGGCAACCAGCACCAGCAGGGCCGCCATGGTGGCATTGAAGCCCAGCACCTTGCCGGCATCCACTTTTTGCATCACGGCCGCACCGATAAAGCGGCCCACCATGGCGCCGCCCCAGTAAAAGGCGATGTAATGGGCCGCATCGGCTTCGGCCATGCCCGCCACATGGGATTCACCCAAAAAGTTCACCAAAAAGCTGCCAATGGCCACTTCACCGCCCACGTAAACGAATATCCCGATGGCGCCGAGCACCAGATGGCGATGGCTCAGGGCACTGTGACCGCTGCTTGTGACGTCATCTTCCTGGTCATGGATGTGGGGCAGCTTCAGCAGCGCAAACACCACTGCCAGCACTATCAGCATGCCGCACAGCAAAAGATAAGGCAGCTTGACCGCATCGGCTTCTGCCTCGGCAGAGGCGCCCACGGCCACCGACAGGATAAGCACAGAGCCAAAGGCCGGGGCTATGGTGGTGCCAAGGGAGTTAAATGCCTGGGTCAGGGTCAAACGACTCGAAGCGGTTTGCACCGGTCCCAGCGCCGTGACATAGGGGTTGGCCGCCACCTGCAGCACGGTAATGCCGCTGGCAAGCACAAACAGCGCCCCCAGGAATACGCCGTAAGTAGCCGATACCGCCGCCGGATAAAACAAGCCGCAGCCCAGCGCCGCGGTTAACAAGCCAACCACAATGCCCTTTTGGTAGCCGAGGCGTTTTACCAGCACCCCGGCCGGTACCGACACCAGAAAATAGGCACCAAAGAAGCAAAACTGGATCAACATCGCCTGGGCATAGTTCAGGCTGAATACCGCTTTCAAATGCGGAATAAGGATGTCGTTAAGACAGGTGATAAGGCCCCACATAAAAAACAATGTGGTGAGTGAGCCGAGCGCAAAACGATAGTTCTCTGCGCCGGCCGCGCTTGCCTGATTGGTGTTGGCAATAGGTACAGTTGCCATGAGTTCTCCCCTTGTATTTTCGGGTTTGCTTCGTTCGGATTTTCAGTGTCCACCGCTTTGGCGATTGACCTTTGGCTATTCTGCCACTAGATTAATGTAAGCGCTTTCATTTTTAACATTGCGGTAACCCTTGTCAACTTGTTTTACCGGTAAAACCCTGCGCTGAAACGCTGTCACAGGGAGCCAGGGTAAAGGGCGCAAGGCTGAGATCTGGAAAAAGGATAACGATGACAACACTCTCGCATTTCACCCTGCCGGGTGATTCAGCAATGATGCAAAAAGATTTTTTATTTGGCGTTGCCACCGCCTCGTTTCAAATTGAAGGCGACGCTGAACATCGTCAGCGCTGTATCTGGGACACCTTTTGCGACACCCCGGGCAAAATCGCCGATGGCTCAGATGGTCAGGTTGCCTGCGATCATGTCAAGCTCTGGCGTGATGATGTGAACCTGATTGCCTCCCTTGGGGTGGATGCCTACCGCCTGTCCATCAGTTGGGGACGGGTGTTACATCCGGATGGCAGTGTGAACCAGCACGGCATGGACTTTTACATTAATCTCCTCGATGAGCTCGGCCGTCTGGGCATTAAAGTGTTCGTCACCCTCTATCACTGGGACTTACCTCAGCATCTTGAGGATAAAGGTGGCTGGCTGAATCGGGACACCGCCGTGGCCTTTGCCAAGTATGCTGCCATTGTGGCCAAAGCCCTGGGCAATAGAGTGTATGCCTATTCAACCCTGAATGAGCCATTTTGCAGCGCTTTTCTGGGCTATGAGGCAGGTATTCACGCCCCCGGCCACAAGAGCCGTCAGCAGGGCCGCACTGCCGCCCACAATCTGCTGCTGGCCCACGGTATGGCAATGGCTGAGCTTCGCCGGGAAGCACCACAGGCCAAAGCGGGCATAGTGCTTAATTTCAGCCCAGCCTACCCATATACCTCCAGTACCGAAGATGCCAACGCCGCCAGGCTGGCCCATGAATATCACAACACCTGGTATTTGATGCCACTGATTCAGGGCCGCTATCCGGACATCATCAACCAGCTGGAGCCCCATGAGCGCCCGGTTGTGGCGCCCGGTGACATGGATATCATCAGTACACCAATCGACTATCTGGGTATCAACTACTATACCCGTAACGTCTACCGCGCAGGCGGCCCGCTCGGCTTTGAAGAAGTGCGCCTCGATAATGTGCCCCGTACTGCCATGGATTGGGAGATTTGTCCCCAGGCCTTTACCGACTTGCTGACAGGTCTGGCGCAGGAATTTAACCTGCCGCCCATTTACATCACCGAAAATGGCGCCGCCGAAGACGATGCGCCCCTTAACGGCACAGTGCACGACCCCATGCGACTGGACTATTTGCAGTCTCATCTGCTTGCCGTTCATCAGGCTATCGAACGGGGGGTGGATATCAAAGGCTACTTCGCCTGGAGCCTGATGGATAACTTTGAGTGGGCGGAAGGCTACCGCAAGCGCTTTGGCCTGGTTTATGTAGACTATGGGACCCAGCAGCGCATACTCAAATCCAGCGCCAAAGCCTATCAGGGAATGCTTGCCATACGCCAAGAGGCCAGCCAACAATAATAATAACGGAGGTCGCCATGCTGAGCGTCAGAGAAAAAATTGCTTATGGGCTGGGAGATACTGCCAGCAACATCGTTTTTCAAACCGTCATGCTGTTCCTGACGTTCTTCTATACCGATATCTTTGGTATATCGGCGGCCTATGTGGGCACCATGTTTTTGGCCGTACGCATCATGGATGCGGTCACGGATCCCCTGATGGGCTATCTGGCTGACCGCACCAACACCCGCTGGGGCCGCTACCGCCCGTACTTGCTGTGGTTTGCCTTTCCTTTTGCCGCCATCAGTGTGCTCGCGTTTACCACCCCGGATTTGAGTGAAAGTGGCAAGGAGTGGTATGCCTTTGCGACTTATGCACTCTTGATGCTGGCCTACACGGCTATCAATATTCCTTACTGTGCCCTTGGCGCCGCCTTGACCACCAACCCAGCCGAGAGGGTGTCGGTTCAATCTTATCGCTTCGTGTTTGCCATGCTCGGCGGCGTGATGGTCAGTGCCCTTACCCTGCCCCTGGTGGATTTTTTTGGACAGGGCGATAAAGCCAAAGGCTATCAGCTCACCATACTGGCGATGAGCATTGTCGGCGCAGTGATGTTTTTACTGTGCTTTATCGGTACCAAAGAGCGCGATTTCAGCACAGATGACAGCAGCGGCAACTTCAAGGCGGCCGCTGCCGCCCTGTGGGCCAATGACCAATGGCGGGTATTGTCGACGGCAGCCATCTTTTTGCTGACCGGATTGGTGCTTAAATCCACCCTTGCCATCTACTACGTCAAATACTTCCTCGGGCGTGAAGACATGATAAGCGTGTTTGTCACCAGCGGTGTGGTTGGCAATATCTTTGGGGTCGCCCTCGCCAAAAAACTCGCCGATAACATGTGCAAGGTGAAAGCCTATATCCGGCTGCAACTGATTGCCGCCGCGCTCTGTATGGCTGCCTGGTTTGTACCGGCCGACCAGTACGTGCTGGCGCTGGTGTTTTACATCGCCTGGAACTTTACCATTAACATGGGCACCCCACTCCTGTGGGCGAAAATGGCCGATACCGTGGACTACGGCCAGTTTAAAACCGGCGTTCGCACCACAGGATTGGTCTACTCGTCGGTGATTTTCTTTATCAAGCTTGGGCTTGCCATTGGTGGCGCCCTGGGCGGCTGGTTGCTTGCCGCTTACGGCTATCGCCCCGATGTCGTACAAACCGAAGAAACCCGGGCGGGCATTTTATTGTGCTTTACCCTCTACCCTGCTCTGGCATCAATCGCAGTTGCCTTTGTGATGCGACACTATAAACTGAACAGCCAACGCGTTGCCGAGATCAGTGTATCTTTGCAACAAAAGCATTCAGGCACATAGATGTAGTACAAGGAAAGCCCGCGCATATGGCCACTATTTATGATGTTTCCTTTCTGGCAGGCGTGTCACTGGCGACCGTCTCCAGGGTGGTGAACAACACCGGCAAGGTCAGTGACAAGACCCGTCAAAAGGTCCACGATGCCATGGCAAAGCTGGACTATCGCCCCAATACCATCGCTCAATCGCTGGCCTCTAACCGCTCAAACAGCGTGGGCGTGCTGGTGTCGCAGCTGGATGGTCCCTTCTACGGCCCCATGATGCGGGAAGTGGAATCGGCGCTGCGGGCTGCCAATAAGCACGTTATCATCGCAGCCGGTCACAGCGATGCGGCGCAGGAAAAAGACGGTGTGGAGTTTCTGCTCTCCCGGGGCTGTGACGCCCTGATTGTGGATGCCGAAATCCTCTCCAACGGCTATTTGGTTGAGCTGTGTCAGGGGAAAACCCCGGTGGTACTGATAAACAGGCATGTGGATGGCATCGATGAGCGCTGCGTGCACCTGAATAACCTTCAGGGTGGTCTGCTCGCCAGCCGCCATGTACTGGAAAAGGGCCACAAGCAGATAGCCTATATCTCAGGGCCGCTGTTTAAGCTCGATGCCAGAGAACGTCTCGAAGGTCATCGCCAGGCATTGGCCGAGCAAGGCATTGCCTTTGATGAAAACCTCTTTTATGAAGGGGACTTTCGTGAAGAAGGTGGCTATGAGGCCATGGCTGAGTTGCTCTCCCGGGGACGGGACTTTACCGCTGTGGTGTGCGCAAACGATCAGATGGCATCGGGCGCCATCGCCCAGTGTTTGGAGCGGGGTCTGCGGGTGCCGGAAGACATCTCCTTTGTGGGATTCGATAATATCCCCTTCCCCCGTTATATCTCGCCCAAACTGACCACCGTGTGTAACCCCATTCAGGACATGGGACGCATGGCGGCCCATTGGGTACTGCGCGAGGTGTATGACCAAACCGACGTGACTTTTTGCCACCGCTTTGAGCCTGAGTTGGTGGTTCGGGATTCTGTTATCACACGTTAAGCATTTTTATCATAAAAAGGGTGAGCCAGCGTGCTCACCCTTTTTTCTGGCCGAATAAAATTCCTTTAAAAACAAAAGAAAAACTCCAACCCAAACACTCAATCAAAACATTTATTCAACATCCATCATCAGAGTGGTTGACATAAAACGCTACTCAACCTAATTTGTGTAAGCGCTTACATTTGTGCTGACAAGGGAGAGTTGTATGCCAGCAAGTAAGCTTTACAACAATAATGTCCCGAACCCCTGATGCGGTTCCGGGTATAAAGGAGAGGAACTTGATGCGACCCTTACAATTCAAAAAATCCATGTTGGCTACCCAGGTTTCACTGATGATGGGCCTGTTGACTGCCGTGCCTGTTATGGCCGAAGAAGCCCCCATTGCCGAAGGCAATATCGAAGTCATTCAGGTAAAAGGTATCCGCGGCTCACAGGCCAAGTC
This sequence comes from Shewanella sp. FJAT-52076, assembly GCF_019457455.1. Lineage (NCBI taxonomy): Bacteria > Pseudomonadati > Pseudomonadota > Gammaproteobacteria > Alteromonadales > Shewanellaceae > Shewanella > Shewanella sp. FJAT-52076. Next base: position 1,648,323 of record NZ_CP080415.1, on the reverse strand, counting down.
GATGGAACTGAAACGTCAGTCTGCCGGTGTGGTAGACGCCATTTCTGCCGAAGATATCGGTAAATTCCCCGACACCAACCTCGCCGAATCACTGCAGCGTATTACCGGTGTGTCTATCGACCGTATTAACGGCGAAGGCAGTAAGGTGACTGTGCGCGGCCTTGGCCCGGATTTTAACCTGGTGTTGCTGAACAATCGCACCATGCCCACCGCCCAGGTGGCCGGTGAGTCCACCCGCTCTTTCGAATTCGCCAACCTGTCATCAGATGCTGTCAGTGGTGTCGAAGTTTACAAGACCAGCAAGTCGGACATCAGCTCAGGTGGTATGGGTTCTACCATCAATATCCGCACTGCCCGCCCCTTCGATACCCGTGGTTTGGTGGCCAGTTTCGGCGTTAAGGGTCATCACGACACCAATGTGGAAGATGGCAGCTCCATCACCCCCGAAATCTCCGGTATTTTCAGCAACACCTTCCTGGACGACACCCTGGGCTTCGGGCTGAATGCCTCTTATCAGGAACGTGACAGCAACCTCAAGAAAGCCACCATCGATGGCTGGCGCCAGAACATTCACGGCGAACTGAACCCCAATGCGGTTGTGGTAAACGAGAACAAAAACCCCTACGGCAACACCTTTTATGCCCGTAACATCGGCTATGCCAGTCAGGATACCGAGCGTGAGCGTACCAACGCCCAGCTGGTGTTCCAGTATGCGCCATCCGATACCATTGAAATGACCCTGGATTACACCTATTCCAAGCTGTCTGATGTATCAAATACAGATACCTGGGGTCTGTGGTTCTCGGGTCCGGGCAACGCCACCTACGCCCATATCAATGAAAACGGCACTTTTGACTATGTGACCGAAGTGGGTGGTGATTACTCGGGCACCATGAATCAGAACGCCTCTGACAATATCAACAAGTCGCTGGGTTTCAATATCGAATGGCAGGCCACGGATAACCTGCTGCTGAGCTTCGATGCCCACGACTCCAACGCCACCGCCGAAGGGAAGTTGGGCAATTACGCCGACAATATCTTCTTTATCCTTGGTGCATTGAACGTGGCCGATAAAACCTACGATGCCACCGGTACCGAAATCCCATTACTTGGCGCCAACTATGGCACCCTGAACCCCAACGGCGAACCACATCTGTTGCCCGAGCATTACGCCTCTCTGTTTGCCGGTGTGCGCGCAGGCCGTAACGAGACCGATGTAAACCAGTATCAATTTGACGGTCGCTGGCTGAACGAAAACAGCGACGCCCTGTCCTCCATCGACTTTGGTGTGTCTTTCACCTCCATGGAAACCCACGCCCAGGGCTCTTACACAGGCCCTATCAGCGCCGGTTGGTATGGCAATATGGGGTTGTGGAAGGATGATGTGAGCTACGTTGGCCTGGGCAGTGACTTCCTGTCCGATTTCAGTGGTGGCGGCAGCGATCTGCTGATCCCTTACTACTACACCTACAATCAGCAAGCGGCCATGGACAAAGCCCAGGCCCTGTACGATGTGGAATATGTGTCCGCGCCATGGCAGGACGACCACCGGATCAAAGAAGACACCACAGCGGCCTATATACAGGTAAATATCGACAGCGAGTTCAATAACATGCCATTGAACATCGTGGCCGGCCTGCGCTATGAGCAAACCGATGTCAGTGCCAGCTCCATGCAACAGGAAGCCGAAAAACTGGTGTGGCTCAACCCCACCGAGTGGCAAACCGTCTTTGCCGACGATTTCACGTTCAGTGACGAAAGCCACGACTACAAAGAGTTCCTGCCGAATCTGGATATCAATCTGGAGCTGATGGAAAACGTGATGGCGCGTTTCTCCTACAGCCGCACCATGGCCCGTCCAAATCTGGGCGCCATGCGCGCTACCACCTCGCTGACGCCTATCCCCAAAGTGGGTTCGCGCACCGGCTTTGCGGGTAACCCCGGACTCAAGCCATACAGTTCCAACAACATCGACCTGTCGCTGGAGTACTACTACGACGACGCCAGCTATGTGTCTGTTGGTTACTTCAATAAAGAAGTCGATAACTTCCTCGCGGATGTCATCGAAGAAGTGAAATACGACTGGCTGCGTGACCCATACCTGGGCGCTGCTGCCGAGCAGGCACGTGCTGAGCTGATTGCCAATAACGAAACCCCAAGTGATGAAGCCGTGTTCCAGTGGCTGCTCGACAATGGTTATGGTAACGCTGACAACCGTGTTGAACAGGACGGCAGCGACCCGGTCGCCAGCTGGAACATCAAAAAGCCCAACAACGTGAACCAGATGAACATCAACGGCGTTGAGCTGGCCTGGCAACATTGGCTGTGGGATTCAGGCTTCGGCTTTGCCGTTAACTACACCCTGGTGAATGGTGACATTGATTACGACGTTGAGCGTGTGGATGAGCAGTTTGCCCTGCCCGGCATGTCAGACACCGCCAACTTCTCCGTGTTCTATGAGAAAGATGGCCTGCAAGGTCGTCTGGCCTACAACTGGCGTGACACCTTCCTGTCAGGCATGGGTCAGGCAGAAGCCGGTGGTCCTGCACCGCAGTTTACCGAAGCCTTTGGTCAGCTGGACATCAGCGTGAGCTATCAGCTCACCGATAACCTGTCCATCTTCGCAGAAGGCATCAACATTCTGGAACAGGAAAAACGCGTTTACGGCCGTTATGAGGAGCAGATGCTGCTGGCTCAGCAAAACTCCGCCCGTTACTCCATAGGCGCACGTTACAACTTCTGACACCTTTGCTTGTGTACTTAAGTGGGAAAGCCCGGGGCCAACACCGTCAGGTAGCGGCCCAAGGGTGAGGTCTTTGCCGCGGCATCTGCCGCGGCTTTTTTTATCTTCCAGGCCAAGACTGGTACACTCTGGGCAAATTCAAAAAGAGCCAGCGCCACGGCGGACGGCTCCAACGCAATTGAGAGTGTTATGCAAGGAACATTAAGAAAAATGCGCACCGGGCTCGATGAGCAGGGCCTGGCCAGTTATCGCCTGCCCATAGGTGAGCACGAAATCCCACTGAATCCGCTGATTGGAAAGCCAGTGAAGCTCATCTTCTCGGGCAATATCTATTGCTGTAATTGCGGCAAGAAGACCAAGAAAAGCTACTCCGAAGGCCACTGCTATGTGTGCATGCAAAAACTCGCCAGCTGCGACATGTGCATCCTGAAACCCGAAACCTGCCATTACGACCAGGGTACCTGCCGCGAGCCTGAGTGGGGCGACAGCCACTGCTTTGTGCCCCACTTTGTGTACCTGTCGAACACATCCGGGCTTAAGGTGGGCATTACCCGTCATACTCAAATTCCTACCCGCTGGATAGATCAGGGCGCAACACAGGGTCTGCCTATTCTCAAAGTGGCTTCCCGAAAAATATCGGGGCTGATTGAAGTGGAGATCGCCAAGCTCGTGGCCGATAAAACCCACTGGCAGGCCATGCTCAAGGGTAACAATGCCAATATGGATTTGGCCGCCGAAGCCGCGCGTTTACTCGGTGAAGTGGCGCCTGTGATTGCAGAGGTTCGCAATCAATATGGCGAGGATGCGGTGCAGGAACTGGTGAGCCAACCACAGCCCATTGCGTTCCCGGTGTCAGCGTTCCCCACCAAGGTGAAGTCATTCAACCTGGACAAAGAACCGCTTATCGATGCGGTGCTGACCGGCATCAAGGGCCAGTACCTGATTTTTGATACCGGTGTTATCAATATTCGCAAATACACGGGCTACGAAATCAGTTTTGAATGCTGAGAGGTGAGTGGTGAGTGGTGAGTGATGAGTGATGAGTGATGAGTGCGGAGCCTGACTCACATTCCACCAGCCACATAAAAACGCCGGGCAATGCCCGGCGTTTTTCATCTATGCCTGTTTTACAGGAATAACCTTAGAAGCGCACCCGGGCGCCGAGGGAGTAACGGCTGCCGTACTGCCGGGCAAACAGGAACTGCTCCTCGAAACGGCCATACCCTTCTTCGGTTTCGTTATTGAGGTTAATGCCCTCAAAAAACACCGTCAGATGCTCGTTCACATCGTAGTTGATGCTGGCATCGAGCTGGCCAAAGGTCTTGGCAAACTGTGGGGGGGCATCGGCAGAGCCCTGGGACTGACCCACACCAATCAGGTAGCTGTCTCGCCAGGCGTAGGTCAACTTCACCGACAGGCCATCCTTCTCATAAAAGGCCTGGAAGTTAGCCGAATCACCGATACCACTGAGCGGATTTTGCGGTGCCAGGCTATAGGGATCGTAGGTCACATCCCCTTCGACGAAGGTACCGTTAACACCCACACCAAAGCCGGTTTCGCCAAACACATGCTGCAGCGCCAGCTCTATCCCCTGGACTGTCTTGCTGTCACTGTTAAAGGGACTGGTGATATCCCATACAATCAGCGGGTCGCTGGCAAGGGGCACTATCTGGCCATCGGCATTGCCATGTCCATTGGCAATCATCTGGGCAAAGATGCTGTTTTCGCTGACCGGCGTACCTGCCGCTTCAAGCTGGCTGATAGCCTCCTGATAACGGGGGCTGTTATAGACGTCGTGTAACCCTTCGATGGTCAGCTGAGTGGTTTTTTGAGACACATAGTTATCGGCGTACTTTTTAAACAAGCCAACCGAGGCGTAGCTCGCATCGCCATAGTAGTACTCAAATGACAAATCCAGATTGACCGATTCCAGCGGCAACAGCCCGGGGTTACCAAGGCTGCCACGGCGGGCACCAATCTTGGGGCTGCCGCTCAGGTTTCTGCCGGCCACCATGTCACCAAGCAAAGGCCTTGCGATGGTTTTACCGGCGGAGAACCGCACGACGATATCTTCCAGCGGCTCGGCGCTGATATCCAGCATCGGCAGCCAGACATCGTAATCACCGCCCTGGGTGAAGTAGTTATCATCGCCACCGGGAGCATACTGCATGATCCACTCGGTGGGACTTGCCCACACCACCTGACTCTCCACCCGCTGTTTCACGGTGCTCGAGGCATCGGTTTGCTCGTATCTGAGCCCCAGATTCACATTCACCGGCACATTGCCAATGTCAAAACCCCATTGGGTGGTGAGATAAAGCGCCAGAGTCTTTTCTTCCACCAGGGTGGCGCTGTCGATGCCATCAAAGTAAGGATCGATGGAGTAATAGTTGTCACCGGCTATCTCGGGGGTGATAAAGGCCAGCTGGCGGGCGACGGCCTCATCGAAATTGTAGGTGTAGTAGTAATCGGGCATGAGTGCACTGCCGCCACCGCCAAGGGCATCAAGCAAGCCGGAGGCATCCTGCAACACAAACATGGCATCGGGGAAAATTTCCGCATAGGACGGATTAAATCCGGGGCCGCCACGCAGGCCGCTCCAGGCACTGGTGCCCGACATGGTCTGCTTGGTGTAAGCCGCGCCAAAGTCCACCTTCACCAGATGCTCGCTGAACTCGGGGTACCAGTTGGTGTTGAATTGCACCTGCTCAATCTCACTCTCACCCGGTGAGTGGATGAACTGACTGAAGTTGGAGTCAATATCGCCGGCATCCAGCACATGGGTGCCATTGTTCCAGTTGATCAGAAAATGGGGCACCTCACCGGTACGATAGTCGTAAACCTTGGAAATCAGCTTATCTGAACCCAGGATCACCTGCCCGTCACTGCCCAGGCCTTTATCGGCACCATTATCGATTTCGTTGGAGGAGTTGTGATAGTCCAGGGTAAAGCGCCAGGCTTCGTTGGGGCTCCAATCGATATTCAGGCCAACGGACTCGGCATTCACCTCTGTGGTATTGCGATTGGCGGTAAAGGAGCCATCACCACCACGGATGTCGGAATAAAGCGCTGTGCCGTTGGCATCGAGTTCATAGCCAATCACCGGAGAACCATCCGTAGAGGAGTTCCAGATCCCCCAACCAAAACCGTTGGAGGCGGTCAGCGCCCGGGTCGCCACATAGTCGGCAGTCAGTATCAAATTATCCGTTGCCACAAACTGCAGGGTAACCATGCCGTTGGTGCGTTCACGTTCCACATCATTGATACTGAAGTTCATATCACGGGGGAAGAAAAACGGGGCCACCGCATTGCCTTCGGCATCGCGAAAGCGGGCAATCGGATTGCCATCGGCATCGGTTTCGCGCCCGTCTATGCCTTTATCGCCAGCCAGTGTTGGCAAGCGGCCATTGTCAGTCTGGGCAATCCAGCCCTGACTGTTGGCAGTTTGCTGCTGGAAGTCCCGCTCCTGATGAGAAACAGATACCAGTACGCCAAAACGGTCATCAAACAGCGTGTTACTGTAAATGGCCGCCAGCTCTGGTGTTACATCATCACCGTGCACATTGGATTCATCGTAAATACCCTTGCCAGAGAAGGTAAATGCCTGGCCGGGGTTATCCAGCGGCTTGTGGGTAACGATGTTAACCGTTCCGCCGAGTCCACCGGTGGGCACATCGGCCCTGGCGGTTTTAACCACCTCAAGGGTCTTCACCCCCTCAGAGGAGAGGTTCTCCAGATTATAGGAACGGGTATAACCCGTGCCCGGCATCTGCCTGCCATTGAGTGTGATGAGGTTGAACTCGGGACCAAAACCCCGCACCGTGATCTGGCTGCCTTCACCGTTGGCACGGCTGACGGTCACCCCGGTGATCCGCTGTAAGGATTCTGCAAGGTTGGTATCGGGAAATTTACCGAGCTCCTCGGCTGAAATCGCATCCACAACGCCGTTGGCGCCGCGCTTTAAGTCCATGGAGCGGTACAAACTGCCCCGGATCCCACGAATTTCAATCACTTCGATGGTTTCTTCCGATCCGTTCTGGGCCGCCACAACGCCATCGGCTGCGGGGGTCGCGTCATCAGCAGCCCATGCCAGCGGGATGGCGCCAACGCCGAGGATAGCTGCCAGCGTGGCAGACAACCGGTTACGCTTAAATGCCTTATCTAACATAATTGCCTCTTATTCTTTCGCTACGGCCACACCGGACAAATCACAAGCTCCGGCGGGCCATTCCCATTCATGCCAAAGGGTTAGGTGTATCAGGGCGTGCCTATCAGTGCGTTATCCAAACGGAACACCGCCCCCTCACCGGTCCCCCACGCAGGGAACACCATCACCACATCAATGGCACTGGCATCCAGCCCCATATCGGCCAGGGTCTTAAGCGGGAAAGTGTAGGTCTGCCACTGGCCTACAACAGGTGCAGTGCCTTCGACACTGTCGGTCAGGTTCAGCTCAGCAGCGGTATTGGCATCACCGGATTCAATCTTGAATTTCCACACCGAGCCTGGGTCATTCGGTGCCGAAACCAGCTTCATCTCAAAGCGCACCACACCTGTCTCCACAGCAGCGGACGCATCGTAATAGACACCGTCATCGGCGAAGAAGCCCACCACAGTCGGCTGCGCGCCAATTACATACTCAGCGACGGCACCATGGGCTGCATCATCGGCCTCAACTGTGGGGGTTGAGCCGCCGCAGCAATCCCAGATTGACCAAGCATCGGCCACAGTGTCGGCAAACAGACTCAGGGCGTTCATGGCGCCGCCGGAGCCGGGTTGATGGATTTTAACGTTATCAATGCGATAGACAGCGCCTTCACCCTGTCCCCAGGCGGGGAATACCATCAACACATCGATGGCGCTTAAATCCAATCCCGCATCGGCCAGAGTCGACAGGCGGAAGCTGAAGGTTTGCCACTGTGCAGATGGCGCCATGCCTTCAACGCTGCTGGTTAACGGCAGCTCCACCGCAGAGGCCGCATTGTTGGATTCAACCTTGAACAGCCAGGGCGCATCGGCGGTATTGGGCGCGGTGACGACCTTAAGATCAAATTGCACTACGCCATTGTCATACAGGGATGAGGCATCGAAGGGATTGCCACCGCCACCCAGCTCGGTGCGATTGATATACCCCATCACGGTAGGGCTGGCACCAATGGTGAACTCGGACACTATGCCGTGCTCTGCATCATCGGATACCACCTGCGGGGTCGAGCCACCACAGCAGTCCCACATGGGCCAATCGGGGTTCTCGTTGTCGGTAAAGATGGTCAGTGACGGCAGGCTGGTGTCGGGACGGGCAATCTTCACTTCATCCAACAGATACTCAGCGCCGCTGCCGGTGCCCCACGCAGGGAACACCATCACCACATCAATGGCAGACAAATCCAGGCCCTTGGCTGCAAGTTCAGACAGCGGGAAACTGAAGGTTTGCCACTGGCCCACTGCCGGTGCCATACCTTCACTGCTTGCGGTAAGCGGCAGTTCAACGGCGGTCGCACCTTCGTTGCTTTCAACCTTCATCATCCAGGTCGAGTCGGCATTTGACGGGGCACTCACCACCTTCATGGCAAAGCTTAATACGCCGCTTGCCTCAATGGGCGCGGCATCAAAAGGACTGGGCACACCGGCCGGATCGGTAATGAAGGCCGCGCGGCTGATAAAGCCGTTGACTGTGGGGCTGTCACCTACCACAAAGCGATATACGGCACCCTTGTCGGCATCGTCCACCAGGCCTGGAGTAGAGCCACCGCAGCAATCCCATGCAGCCCAGTTGGGGTTGGGGGTGCTGTCAAAAATCAGCAGATCTTTTGGCGTGCCATCAGAAGGCGGTACAGGCACAGGTGCCTTGCCTTCCACCAGCGCATCCTCTGGCTTGTCATAGCCCGGACGCACAGTCTCACAGCCCTTGCCGGTATCAGGGTTGGCAGAACACTCATAAACCCTGACAAAGTCAATTTGATATCTGTTGTTCTCGTTAAAGGCGGTATCGTCGATACCGGTTTCGTTTACCGAGGCTGGCCAGTTGCCACCCACGGCGAAGTTAACGATGAGATGGAATTTTTCATCAAATGGCGCATCGGTCCAGCTGAGCTGCAGGTCGCCGCTGGACTGATCGTAATATTCCGTAAACCAGCCTTTGTGAGCCAGACCAACCGCCTGCCCCTTGGAGTTGTACCTCAGTTCAGAGCGCCGCTGGGTGGCATAAAGATAGTCGTCCACGTACCAGCGGATTTCCCCCTGCTGCCACTCAATGGCATAGGTATGAAAATCATCGGCTGGATTGACGCCATTGGGCAGCAGATAGGCTTTGCCGGATTGCTCGTTCTTGGGCCACTCACGACCGTAGTGAAGGGTGCCGTGGACATAGGCTTCAGGAGTGCCCTCAGCAGTGGCGGCTTTAAGATTCACCGCTTCCACAATATCGATTTCGCCGCTTCTGGGCCAGATGCCGTAAACATTGTCCGTAGGCAGCATCCAGAAGGCGGGCCAGCTGCCCTGCCCCGACGGCAATTTCGCCCGCATTTCAATGCGGCCAAAGGTGAAATCCGCCTTGCCTTTGGTTGTCAGTCTTGCAGAGGTATAAGGCTTGTCAGCACCTTCGGGCGCCTTCAGTGCCACTATGTTCAACATGCCATCGGCAACGAAGGAGTTAGCCTCATCTGCGGTATAGCATTGAGACTCCTGATTGCCGCCTCCGGCACAATCCACTTCATGCGCCCATTTGGCCGCGTCTATGCTGCTGCCGTCAAACTCGTCGCTCCATACCAGTTCCCAACCGGTTGCCGGACCTTCAAGGTTGACCGAGCCCAAATCGGTGCCGGTATTGGTGTCTCCCCCGCACCCCTGCAGCGCCGCCGCAAGCAGTCCAAAGGCAAGGTACTTGCTCGTTCCAGAATTCTTCATCATCATTGCAGCCCAACCCACTGTTTTTATGGATAAATTTAGCCATGCCAGCGCTAACTACTGCCGATGTTTCCATTTGAAACCAAATGTAAGCGCTTACATTTGTATAAAATAAGTAAAGATAATGTAAAGATCAACCGGATTTTTAATTGGTTTCAGAAGAAAAGCATCGGCAAGGGCCGCCTGGAGGGACTCAGGAAAAATAGCGGGGGCAGCGGCATGCAGTGAAATCCAGCACAGTACAGGCAGAAACGCTCTATTTGCGAAACAGCAAAAGCGTCCTGAGTAGCGGGGTAAAGAAACATGAAAAAATGTAAAAATATCAACAACTACATATTTTTATAACGAGACCGAACAGGGTGTTCTGAAAAACTGTATGCAATCCAACCGCAACCGGGGCGTGAGAATGGATAGGTGTACTTGTGCCCCAGACGATGCACTCAAACACACGTTAGTTTAAAGCCTCAGCCCACCAGGTGATGGGCTGAGAGCCGCAAGGCGATATTACAAACGTAAACGCAGCATCCACAATTGGGCTTTGGTTTATTCCGATTTATCTTTGTCGTCATCCTTGCCCATCACATCCACATGGGCTTTTTTCGTCAGTCCAAGCAGTGCCATTTCCTTGCTGCCCACAGAGTCGTATTTAAGGGAGATTTTTTTCAGCGTGGCGTCCCCCTTGGGCACACTGATCACCCGGCTGGACATGCCATCGGTGAGCACGCCGAGGTTATCCACCTCTTTATCGGAACCATCACTCATGTGCAGCACTATTTTATGCAAATTAACCGTTCCCTGAGTGCAAACCAGCCTGATATGGGTAACGTTTTTCTTGTCAAATTTCGGGGTGACCTCGTCTGTTTCCGACTTATAGTCCACCACCTTATCGGCAATTTTAAACCAGTCATCGGCCAGCACAGCATTGGCAAATAGCGCAGCAGAAATCGCCAGGGTACCAGCCAGTATTGATGAAGCTTTAAAGTTCATGACCTATTTCCTCCTGAAATAACCAATCAAGACAGCCTGATGATGACATAAGCCTAAGCGCCGGTGCCCCAGAGGTTGCCTACAAAAGCTTATATTCCCCTCCGGGGATTACCAGTCTGCAAAAGTTTACTTTACCGGCGCCATTCTCGCCGCCATGGCGCAACAAAATTACAACATATGTAAATAATCTGAATTTGTTATTGATAGTAATTATCATTCCCAAAAAATAAAGTATCACCAAGGAATGAAAATGAAGCTATCCCCTATTGCCATTGCGCTCTCTCCCTTGATGGCCCTCACTGCTGCACCCGCCTTTGCCGAGGTGACAGAAGCCTTGTCCCCTGACACTATCGCAATTGAACGCATGATAGTGACCGGCAGCCGGGTGCCGGAGCGCCTCGATGAGGTGCCTTCCTCTGTCACCCTGATTGACAGCAAGACCCTGGCCACCGAAATGAGCATCAGCTCTGAACTGCAGAATATGCTGGCAACCCGGGTGCCGGGCATGTCGCCCGCCACTGGCACCTCCAGCAACGCAGGTCAAACCCTCCGCGGCCGTAAAGCTTTGATTTTGATTGACGGTGTGCCTCAATCCACTCCCCTGCGAAACGGCTCGCTGGACATTCGCTCCATCGACATGAACGCTATAGAGCGGGTGGAGGTCATCAAGGGTGCCACCTCCATTTATGGCAACGGCGCGGCCGGTGGCATTATCAATTACATCACCAAAAAGCCGGGGGCCGATGGCGCTATTGGCGGCACTTTGGGCGTTTCCACCCGTTTCAGTGCCGTGAAATTTGAAGACAGTGTTGGCAGCCGGGTTGAAGGTGCACTCAATGGCAGCGTGGGAGAGCTGGGCTACCTCATCAGCGCCAGCCGTGATGATTATGGACTGCAGCGGGATGCCGAAGGCGATGTTCCTGGCCTGGTATACGGACTGTCAGAAACCACCACGGACAACCTCTTTACCAAATTCCATTTCAATTTCGACGATGAAAAATCGCTGCAATTGACTTACAACTACTTCAGCTCCGCCCAGGATGCCCGCATGGTGGATGTCACCGGCAGCGTCAACACCGGTGAGAAAACCTACGCCATCGAAGCCGGACCCGACACCCTTATCCTCGGGGAGCCACAGGGTGTCGATGGAAACCACAACCTGATGGTGAAGTACGAAGACCTGGCGCTGTTCGACAATACCCGATTTGCCATCGATGCCTACGGTCAGAAAATCGAAAACGTGTTCTTTTACAGCCTGACACTCGCCAATCCAGAACAGGGGTTTGATGGTGGTCAGTCCATTATTCGCTCTGAAAAACGTGGTCTTCGGGCCAACTTCAACTCGGATTTCACTCTGGGCGATACCGAGTTGGATTTAATCTATGGCATTGATTACCTGCAGGATATATCAAGCCAGCCCTTGGTGGATGGTCGTATGTGGGTGCCCGAAATGGACATGCAGAATCTCGCCTTCTATCTGCAGGCCAAATGGCTGTTTGCCGAAGACTGGGTTCTCAAGGCCGGTGTGCGCCGGGATCAGATGGCCATCGAAGTGGACGACTACCAGACCCTGCGCCTTTGCCGCACAGCAACACAGTGCTCTACACCCGTTGCGGTAAAAGGCGGTGAACTTGAGTTTGATGCCAACACCTACAATATCGGCCTGAGGTATAAGGGTTCATCCATCTTCAGTCCTTTTATCAGTTTTTCACAGGGCGCGGACGTATCGGATCTGGGCTTGCTGCTGCGTACCGCCACGGTGGACGACCTGGCAAAAATTCAGTCACAGGCGGCACTCATTGATAATTACGAAGCCGGTTTCGACGGCCATTGGGAGGCCTTCAGCTACTCTGCAGCGGTTTTTCTGAGTAAGTCAGAGCTTGGTACCCGTACCGTACTGAACCCCGCCAGCGGTATTTATGAACCTGTGCGTGCGCCCCAGGAAATCAAAGGGGTAGAGCTTGCGGCCAGCTATGACGTGAATGATGAGCTTACCCTCGGCGCGAATTACAGCTGGATGGAAGGCAAGGATACCGATCAGGATATTTATCTGGATGGCCAGGCCATCACCCCGCCCAAGTTTGCCGCCTATCTTGACTGGGCCACCACAGACAACAGCAGTGTGTCACTGACCTGGCTGCATGTGGGCGACCGCAAACGCTTCGAGCCGGTCAATGGTCAGTACACCGGCAGCCAGGGCCCCGTAGACAGCTATTCGCTGCTGAATCTGGCCGGTCATTATCGTATAGACCAGCTGCTCTTTACCCTTGGGGTAGAGAACCTGCTGAACGAAGACTACTACTCGGCGCGTTCTCAGGCCTTTACCTTCCCCGGTTATAACACCAAGGGGCTGGGTACCACGATTAATCTTGGCATGAAGTGGACCTTCTGATCCTGGTCGAAGCCAGATGAAAAAAGCAGCCTCCGGGCTGCTTTTTTATTGCGTGTTGGCAACAGGGTTTCTACCATGTGCGACCAACGAGCAAAACCGAGCCACCAAGAGGCCACCCGAGATGTCCGAACAGCAGGAAATTCAGTCCATCACCGATGAGACCCGCGCCTGGGTCACCAAGGTGATCATGAAATACAATATTTGCCCTTTCGCCCGCCGCGAAGTGGAGCGAAACAGTATCCGCTATCAGGTGTGCAACGAAACCCGCATGGAATTGGTGCTGCAAGCCTTGCTGGATGAGTGTCAGTTTCTCGATACACACCCCGAGGTGGAAACCAGCCTCTTTATCCTGCCAAGGGGCTTTGAGGGCTTTTACCTCTATCTGGACCTACTCGGTATCGCCGAAGACTTACTGGTTGAAGAAGGCTATGAGGGCACTTATCAGCTGGCAAGCTTTCATCCTGACTATTGTTTTGACGGCGAACCTCAGGATGACCCGGCCAATTTCACCAACCGCGCGCCCTATCCCACGCTGCATATCATCCGCGAAGAAGGCATGGCGGCGGCGCTGGCGAGCTACAACGAACCCGAAAGCATCCCCGAGCGCAATATCGCCTTTGCCCGTCGCAAGGGCAGCGAGTTTTTTGCGCGCCTCCTGCAAGAATGCAAAAAGCCGGATTGAGTCCGGCATTTTTGTGTTAAGGCCTGCTCATCAAAAGCCCAACCCAGATCACTCCTTTACTGCTTGAGGGCGCATGCTCTCCTCCTGTGAGGCCAGCTCCTTGTCATAGCCCTTGGGCGGCGGTGTCCAGCCGCTCAAACTGCGGCTGTGGCCATCCATCCTATCCTTGCCCATGTCTTCCTTGAGCGCCGCCTCCAGCTTGATAAAGAGCTTCAAATAGCGCTCGCGTCGGTCGAGATTATCCCGCACCTCGAGCCAGGCCTCATAGAGTTCGCTTGCATGGGCTTTTTCCCGCTCCACCATAGCCGTTTTACGCTGCTCGGCGGCAAAGGGATGTATACCAAGACGTATCAGCGCCTCTCCCCCCATGTTAAGCGCCGAGTAGAAGCTTTCACTCACCACCCAGTCGGCCCCGGCTTCAGTCAGTGCATAGAAGTGCCCCCTGTCAAAGGCCCGGGCCAGAATAGCCACCTGCGGATAGTGTTGGCGCACGTGGCGCACAAGCGCTGTGGCCCCTTCCACATCATCGATGGCCACCACCAGCATCTTGGCCGATTCAATGCCCGCAGTGTGTAAAAGCTCGGGGTTACTCACATCCCCGAAAAAGCTCTTCATCTCGATTTCACGCAGTCGTTCCACCTGGGCGTATTCCCGGTCGAGTACCACGGTTTTCACCCCGTTGGCCCTGAGCAGGCGGTTAACTATCTGCCCAAAGCGGCCGATGCCGGCAATGATCACCGGCCCCTGCTCGTCTATGGTATCGGCTTCACGTTCATTGGTACTGCGGGTCACCCTCGGCAGGATAACCCGCTCATACAGGATAAAGAGCCCTGGGGTTAAAAACATGCTGAGCGCCACCACCATAGAGAGAAGCCCGCCAAGCTCGCTGCCAAAGATACCCTGTTGCTGGCTGTAGCCGAGCAGCACAAAGCCAAACTCCCCGGCCTGTGCCAGCGACAGTGCAAACAGCCACTTGTCAGAGCCGGACAGACGGAAAGTTTTTGCCAGCAGCAGAAGCACCAGCGCCTTTATCACCATCACGCCGAGTGCCAGCCCCAGCACCAGCGCAAACTGAGACAGCAACATCTCAAAGTCGATGCCCGCGCCCACAGTGATAAAAAAGAGCCCCAACAATAAGCCCTTAAAGGGCTCGATGGTGGACTCGAGTTCATGTCTGAATTCACTGCTGGCCAGCACTACACCGGCCAAAAAGGTCCCCAGTGCGGGCGACAGGCCCACCAGACTCATGAGCGCGGCGATGCCAATCACCATCATCAGCGCCGCCGCAGTAAACACTTCCCGAAGACCCGAACGCGCCACATAGCCAAAGAGTAGCCTTGTTAAAAAGCGCCCACCAAACACCACGGCGGCAATGGCGCCAAGCACCACCAGCGCATTTGCCCAGCCGGGCAGGCCGGCCACCAGCGACATATCCTCATGGCTGGCGTCGACCTGGGGGGCGCCAAGGGCCAACAGCGGCAATATCGCCAGAATCGGGATCACAGCAATATCCTGAAACAAGAGCACCGAGAAGCCACCGCGACCACCTTCGGTTTTGGCCAGGCCCTTCTCGTTGAAGGATTGCAGCACTATGGCGGTGGATGACATGGCAAAGATCATCCCGAGGGCGAGCGCTATCTGCCATGGCTGGTTCAATATCAGCGCCAGGCCCGCCACCGCGCCTGTGGTCAGCAGCACCTGCAAACCGCCCAGCCCCAGGAGTCGCTGGCGCATCTGCCACAGCTGTTTGGCATCGAGCTCCAACCCCACCAGAAACAGCATCAGCACCACACCGAATTCGGCAAAGTGCTGAATACTTTGCGTTTCCTGGCCAACCAGTCCCAACAAAGGCCCGATGGCAACGCCAGCGACCAGATAGCCAAGCACCGAGCCGAGTCCCAAACGCTTGGCAAGGGGCACCGCGAGCACAGCGGCAAGCAGGTAAACAAAGGCCTGCAGAAAAATCCCGGTCATGACAAGGTCTCCCTCTTTTTCGGTGCTCCGTCCCTACAGCCGGTATCCGGTATTTCACCTGCCACCAGTGCTTCCAACACCTCTTGCCAGCGTTTGAGATGGGGTTCAAGCCGTCCCTCCTCCACCGCCGAACGGGCACCGAAAAGCGCAAAGGGTGGCAGGTAGTCCATGCCAATAAGGGAGGCGGTTTGCTCGATGGGTGACAACAGTTGCCTCAGACCAAAATGATTGTAACCCTCTGCGCAATATGAACTTTCGCTGCCACCCGCGCTCAGGGCGCAAAGCAGGGATTTCCCGTGCAGTGCAGTACCGCCCTGCCCATAGGCAAAACCATACTCAAGCACCAGATCCTGCCATTCCTTGAGGATGGCAGGCGTGGAATACCAATAAAGCGGAAAAAGCCAGATAATTCGTTGATGGGCACTGAGGCGCTGCTGCTCTGTGGCGATGTCGATGTTAAAGGTGGGGTAATCGGCATAGAGATCCACGCAGGTCACTCCAGGCACCGACTGGGCAACCCGGTACATGGGCATGCACACTTCCGATTTATGTTGCGATGGATGGGCAAACAGCAGCAGAACAGATGACATAGGTTCACAGCTCCCTGATGAACTCTCACACCCTGGGGTTATTGAGGATTGGGCAAAGACGGGTCTGAAGGAGCCTGGCAAACCATTTTGTATTTATGACGAAGTAACACAGCCCCCAGAAAGAACATAAACGACACCCCGGCCAGACTCAAGGACTGACCGGGGGTATTTCAGGGTAACTCAAACAGCAAGGCTCTCACCGGCTCTTTTCCGGGGTTGGTGACCTTGGGACTGTCGCCCCCTTCCAGTTTGGCGCCATCGCCGGGGGACATCTCCATAGCTTCCAGAGATAAAGCCCCCTCAACCAGATGCAGATACCCTTTACGGGCGGCGCTCAGCGGCAGGACGATGGATTGCCCCGGTGCCAACAGCAGCTGATAGACACGGGCATCCTGGCGCACAGTAAAACTCCCGTCGCGCCCATCCGGGCTGGCAATCAGGGTGAGTCCCTCACGACTGCCAAAGTGCTTTTGCTGATAGCCCGGCTCACCGCCAAGGGTCGCCGGAATAATCCAAATCTGCAAAAACCTCAGCGCCTCAGTCCGGGAGCCGTTGTACTCGCTGTGACGTATGCCCTTACCCGCCGACATCAGCTGAAACTCGCCCGCCGGCAGGGTGGCAATGTTGCCCTCGCTGTCCTGATGACGGATGCTCCCTGACAGCACGTAGCTTAAAATCTCCATATCCCGGTGGCCGTGGGGTGCAAACCCAGCGCCCGGTGCCACGGTATCGTCGTTGATAACCCGCAGTGCGGAGAATTCCATATGGTTGGGATCGTAATATTCGGCGAACGAGAAGCTGTGAAAGCTGTCGAGCCAGCCGTGGCTGGCATGACCCCGTTCATTGGCCGGACGAAGCGTTATCATGCCCACTCCTCAGCCTCTTTGTTGCAGCACTCTGTCGATACCGAAGCGGCCCGAACCGGACAACACCAGGGAGACGCTCATGGCCAGCAGCGCCAGGCCAAATTCGTAACCATTGTTGGCCATAAAAAGACCATTACCCAGGTGTACAGTGACGATAGCCACCACCATGGTCACGGCCAGCACCAGCGCGGCTGGACGTGTCAGCAGGCCAAGCAGAATAGCCAGACCACCGAAAAATTCGGCGCCGCCCGCCATGGCCGCCATCAGCCAGCCTGGCTCCAGTCCAATGGATGCCATCCACTGTCCGGTCCCTTCGATACCATAACCACCAAACCAGCCAAAGAGCTTCTGGGCGCCGTGGGCCATAAAGATTATGCCGGCGGGTACACGCAGCGCCAGCGGGGCAATGCTGTCCTGGGTTTGTACAAGTTTTTTGATTGTGCGGTTCATAGTCTGTGCCTCATGTTTCAAATCGCTGTTATTGGTCTCAAGCTTTCGCTCAGCCTTGATTGAATTTTAGTTTATGGCGATAAAGGCACAGAAAAAATCGGAATGTTTCGATATAATTATTCAAAATTATTGAACAGTATAAAATCATGGCGAACTCACTGGATTTGGACGGACTGAGAGCACTGGATGCAATTGATAAAAAAGGAAGTTTTGCAGCAGCTGCCGAATCGCTCCATAAGGTGCCATCGGCCCTCACTTACACAATTCAAAAGCTGGAACAGGAATTTGGCACGCCTTTATTCGACAGGTCAAAACAAAGGGCCAGATTAACGGCCGCCGGCAGACTGGTGCTTGAGCAAGGGCGGGAAATTTTGCAGTCTACCCAGCGCCTGGCCGATGCGGTGGCCGCTTTGGAGTCAGGCTGGGAGCGAGAGCTGCGCATAGCAAGAGACACGGCCATGCCGCCGGGGCCGCTGCTGGATGCGCTCACGGCGTTTCTGGCCCTGTCGGTGCCAGTGGACATCAGCCTGGCGGAAGAGTCACTGGGTGGCGGCTGGGACGCGCTGCACAGCCGCCGCGCCGATTTGGTGATTGGTGCCAACGGTGACCTGCCCCGGGGACTCTTTGAAACCCATTGTATTGGTCAGCTCGAGTTTGTGTTTGCCCTCGCCCCCTTTCACCCACTGGCAGCGGCTGAGGGTGTATTGCAGCTTGAACAGCTTATGCCCTTCCCTTCGGTGGTGGTGTCTGACAGCTCGCAGCTGTTACCCGCCCGAAGCAGCGGCCTATTCAGCAGTCGCCAGACCCTGAGAGTCGCGTCCATGGAAGCAAAAATTGAGTTGCAATGCCGCGGATTGGGCACTGGCTTTATTCCGCGCCATCTGGCGGCGCCGCTAATAGCCAGCGGCGCACTGGTTGAAAAAGCCTGCGCCCTGCCGCGGCCAAGCCAGCCGGTTTTTCTGGCCTGGCATAAGGGGCATCAGGGCAAGGCGCTAGCCTGGTTTGTGGAGCATTTATGCAAGGCCGAATGGGGCATATAAACCCACTATCGGCCTTAAATACACATGGCTGGCGCCATTCGCAGCCTCAGTGAAGTGAGCCAGACCTGTCCCTGTCTGGAACGCACGCCTTATTTCATGGAGTGCAGGCCAAGCATATTGCCTTCGGTGTCTATGGCCAGCGAGATATAGCCATACTGACCTATGGACATCTTTTCCCGCTGCACTGTGCCACCGGCGGCAGCAACGCGAGACTCTTCCAGCGCGCAGTCGTCACAGGCAAAGTACACAAGGGTACTGTTACCGCCCGCTTCGAACCCCGGCATGTGCACCAGGGCACCACTGGCGCCGTAGTTTTCCATATCCGCAGGAAAGGACCACATGGAGAAGCCCGGCTCTTCCGGCACCTGCAGCGCTTCGAGCTTGATATCCAGCACCGCCTCATAAAAGGCCTTGGCCCTGTCCATGTTGTTCACGTAGATTTCAAACCAGGCAATGGGGTTTTTGGCCATCAGCTTTCTCCTTGTAGATGGGGATAACAGTACATTTCCGGTGCCCTGCCGCGCTTGCACACAGGGTTCCAGTTAAGGCCAAAAATGTTAAAGAAACAAGCAACTTTTACGCAGGCAACTTTGCTTAAGGCACAAAAAAGCCGGCAAAGTGCCGGCTTTTAGCGCTGAAGCGTCTGTTAGTTTTCGATGCCTTTACTGCGCAGGAACTCGTCGTAAGTGCCCTTGAAGTCGGTCACGCCATTGGCGGTGATTTCGATGATGCGGTTGGCCAGGGAGCTTACAAAGGCGCGGTCGTGGGACACGAAGAACAGGGTGCCTTCGTACATTTCCAGTGCGTTGTTAAGCGACTCGATGGATTCCATGTCCAGGTGGTTGGTGGGTTCGTCCATCACCAGGATATTGGGCTTTTGCATGATCATCTTGCCAAACAGCATGCGACCCTGCTCACCACCCGACAGTACCTTAACCGATTTTCTGATATCGTCGGCGCCAAACAGCATTCGGCCCAGAATACCGCGTACGGCCTGCTCATCGTCGCCTTCTTTCTTCCACTGGCTCATCCAGTCGAATACGGTCAGATCGTTTTCAAAATCACTGGCGTGATCCTGAGCGTAGTAACCGATAGAGGCATTTTCAGACCAGTGGATAGTGCCTTCATCCTGTGGCAATTCATGGATGAGGGTGCGCACCAGAGTGGTTTTACCGGCACCGTTCTCACCGAGGATGGCGATACGCTCACCCACTTCGGCAATCATATTGAAGTTCTGGAACAGCGGCTTGCCATCGAAGCCCTTGCTCAGGTTCTCTACCACCAGCGCGTTACGGAACAGTTTCTTTTCCTGCTCGAAACGGATGTAAGGGTTCACACGGCTGGAAGCCTTCACTTCGTCCAGCTTGATCTTGTCAATCTGGCGGGCACGTGAGGTGGCCTGTTTGGCCTTGGATGCGTTGGCAGAGAAGCGCGCCACGAAGGTTTGCAGCTCGGCAATCTGAGCCTTCTTCTTGGCGTTGTCCGCCAGGAGGCGCTCGCGGGCCTGGCTTGCGGCCATCATGTATTCATCGTAGTTGCCCGGATACACACGCAGCTCACCGTAGTCCAGATCCGCCATGTGGGTGCACACAGAGTTCAGGAAGTAACGGTCGTGGGAAATGATAATCATGGTGCTGTTACGCTGGTTCAACATGTCCTGCAACCAACGGATGGTGTCGATGTCCAGGTTGTTGGTTGGTTCGTCGAGCAGCAGCACGTCAGGATTGGAAAACAGTGCCTGGGCCAGCAGCACACGCAGTTTCCAGCCTGGGGCTACTTCGCTCATGGGGCCAAAGTGTTGCTCAAGCGGAATACCCACGCCCAACAGCAGTTCACCGGCGCGGCTTTCGGCGGTGTAACCATCCATTTCGGCGAACTCCATCTCAAGCTCAGCCACCTTGATGCCGTCTTCTTCGCTCATTTCAGGCAAAGAATAGATGCGGTCACGTTCCTGCTTCACGGCCCACAGTTCTTTGTGGCCCATGATAACGGTATCGATTACGCTGAACTCTTCATAGGCAAACTGATCCTGATTCAGCTTACCGAGGCGCTCGTTGGGATCCAGATGAACGTTACCGCCGGATGGCTCAAGCTCACCGGCGAGGATCTTCATAAAGGTGGATTTACCGCAACCATTGGCACCGATAAGGCCGTAGCGGTTGCCGTCACCGAACTTGACGGAGATGTTTTCAAACAGTGGCTTGGCGCCGAACTGCATGGTGATATTGGCGGTTGTGATCACGGGCTGGTTTCCGTTTGTCTGTAGGCCGAGGCAGACGCCTGCGGCGAAAATCCCAAGGGCGAAGCTTAAGCCTACCCTCTGATAAAGCGCGGTACTATAACACCCCTGCGTGAATTATCAACCGACTTGCGGCCCCACGCCAGATGCCGCCAATATAGTCGGGGATAAATAAAAAGCGGCGCGTAGATAAGGAGAAGCGAATGATCCGGCTGGAAAAGATGACTGAATCCAATCGTACGCTCGCCGAAGCGTTGGAAGTCGCCCCTGAGCAATTACGCTTTGTGGGTACCATGGAGGAAATTCTCGCCACCGCTGGCGGCGCCATAGTGCCTGTGTTGGTGTGGCATCAAACTGACACTGCCGATACGGATAGCGCCGAGGCCAATCACAGCGAAAACCTGGTGGGCTTTTTTCTGCTGGATAAGGCATACAGCCTGGAGCATGACTTCGCCGAGGCCACCGATTTAGGTTTCAGGGCATTTCTGATTGATGTGCGCCATCAGGGTAAAGGCCTTGCCAGAGGCGTGATGCAGGCACTGCCACAGTTTATTCAGACGCGCTATCCGCAGTTCCACCGCCTGGTATTAACCGTCAATCTTAAAAATATCCCGGCGCGGGATCTCTATCTTAAAAACGGCTTTATCGACAGCGAAAGCCAATATTTGGGCGGCAGCGCCGGGCCCCAGCACATCCTTTATTTGCCGCTGGGTTAACCAAGGCGAGCACAAGGCACTTAGCACAAGCCACGTAGCACAAGGCACTTAGCACAAGGACTGTTTATGACAACAACTTCTTCCGAGCCGCAAACCGCGGTAACACCGGGCCATGGCCCCAGCCCCGATAACCCGTTTCCCATGGAAGGCTTCCCTCAGGTGTGCTTTATCAAAAACACCATCAGCAATCCCAATATTCAGGTGGGAGATTACAGCTATTACGACGACCCCGAGGACAGTGCCAATTTTGAGCGCAATGTGCTGTATCACTTCCCCTTTATTGGCGACAAACTCATTATCGGTAAATTCTGCGCCATCGCCCGTGGGGTCAAGTTCATTATGAATGGCGCCAATCACCCCATGGCCGGGGTGAGTACCTACCCGTTTTTCATTTTCGGCAACGGCTGGGAGCAGGCAGCGCCTGAGCCCGGGGAATTGCCCTTTAAAGGCGATACCCAAATAGGCAACGATGTCTGGATAGGTTACGACGCCCTGATTATGCCCGGAGTAAAAGTGGGCAACGGCGCCATTATCGCAAGCCGCTCTGTGGTGACATCAGACGTGCCCGCCTACGCCATTGTGGGTGGCAATCCGGCCAAAATAGTAAAGATGCGCTTTGATGATCTGGACATCGCCCGGCTTGAAGCCATCGCCTGGTGGCACTGGCCGGTTAAGAAAATCAGCGCCCATCTGCTGGATATTAAAAACGGTGACATAGCAGCACTCGAGAAAGCTGCCGGGCAATAAGGCTTCACCTTACATCCCAAATGATGCATAAAAAAGCCGCCCAAGGGTGGCTTTATGTCAGCGAAGGACTGGCTCGGACCTTACTTAGTCCTTCAGCGTCTTTCTTTTAAGCCGGTTGGCGTTAGTCACCACAGTGAGCGAAGAGGCCGCCATCGCCGCCCCCGCCAGTACCGGGCTTAACAGCACCCCAAACGCCGGGTAAAGCACGCCCGCCGCCACCGGAATACCCAGCACATTGTAAATAAAGGCGCCAAAGAGGTTCTGGCGAATATTGCCAAGGGTGGCGCGCGACAGAGCAAAGGCATCGGCAAGGGCCTCGAGCCTGGGTGACAGCAAGGTCAGAGACGCGCTCTCGATGGCGACATCCGTTCCCGTGCCCATGGCAATCCCCACATCGGCCTCGGCCAGCGCCGGGGCATCATTAATGCCATCCCCCACCATGGCCACCACTTCGCCAGCCGCCTTAAGACGGGCAATATGCTGATGCTTTTCATCTGGCATCACCCCGGCAATGACCTCATCGATACCCACTGCGCGGCCAACCGCTTCGGCGGTGTGCCGGTTATCCCCTGACAGCAGCACCAAGCGCTTGCCCTGGGCTTTAAGGCGCGCCATCGCGATTTTGGCATCGTCTCTGAGCGGGTCGCCCACACCGAGTATGGCAATAAGCTTGTGATTTTTAGCTACCAGCACAGGGGTGAGCGCCTCTTTGGCCAGGGCATCAAGCTCGGCCTCAAGCGCTTCAAGTTCTGATGCCAGGCCAAGGCGCGCCATCAGACGTGGATTGCCGATATGCCACTCTTGGCGACCATCTGTGGTGGTGACCTTACCCATGAGGCCTTCGCCGGGCAGGTTTTGAAATTCGCTCACCACAAGTGAAGGCGCATCCGACAGGGCCACAAGCGCCTCTGACAGCGGGTGGCTGCTCTGGCGCTCGAGGCTGGCTATTACATGCCGCGCCTCCGCTTCATCACCCTGAAGCCACAGCGTTTTTCGCACCGCTGGTTTACCCAACGTCAGGGTGCCAGTCTTATCCAGCACCACAGTGGTGACCTTGCTGGCCAGCTCAAGTGCTTCACCGTTTTTAACCAAAATCCCCATGGAGGCGGCGCGCCCTACCCCGACCATAATCGACATGGGCGTGGCAAGCCCAAGGGCACAGGGGCAGGCAATAATCAGCACTGTGGTGAGCACCACCATGGCATGTGACAGCGCGGGCGCCGGGCCAACAAAGTACCAGATCAGCGCGGCAATAATGGCAATGGCCACCACCACGGGCACAAATACCGCCGAAATCGCATCGGTCAGACGTCCTATGGGCAATTTGGAGGTTTGCGCCTCTTCCACCAGCGCTATGATTTTCGACAATCGACTGTCATCGGACTCTGCGGTCACTTCAATCACCAGGCTTCCGTTGCCATTGACCGTCCCGGCAAACACACTTTCCCCTGCGGTTTTGGCCACCGGCAGTGGCTCACCGGATAGCATGGACTCATCAATCAGCGACTCACCTTCGATAACCTTGCCATCGAGGGCAATCCTGTCACCCGGCCGTACCCGAATCAGATCGTTGCAGGCAATCTCTTCCACCCTGACCCAGCGCTCAGTACCGTTTTCCAGCCGCAGCGCTTCATCGGTTTTAAGCCCAAGGAGTTTATCCAGCGCCTCGCTGGTTTTGCCCCTCGCCCGCGCCTCCAGCGCATGGCCAAGGTTTATCAAACCCAGAATCATCACGCTCGCTTCGAAATACACATGGCGACTGCCTTCGGGAAACGCCTGTGGCAGCAACACCAACGCCATGGAATAGAGCCATGCTGTGCCTGTGCCAAGTGCTATCAGGGTATCCATGGTGGCGCTTTTAGCCTTTAACGAGCGCCAAAGCCCTTGGTAGAAGTGCCCGCCGGTTAAGAGCATAGCAATACCTGTTATCAGCCCCACCAGTCCCCAGCCAAGGCGGGTGGCATCGTTCACCATCATCTCGCCGCCAAAAAGTCCCCATAGCATTAAGGGCACACCCAGCCCCAGCCCCACGGCCGCCTGCCACAGTCTGGTTCGAAAATGCTGCCCTTCATCGCTGGCAGGCCTTGGCTGTGCGCTTAAAAGCTCGCCGGGATAACCCACACCGTTCAGCGCCGCCAGCGCTGCATCGGCGGATAACCCCTTCACCCGTACCACTTTACGGGACAAATCGACCCGGCCCTCACCGCCGGCTGAGCGCAGCGCCCCTTCAATCTTGGCCACACAACTGGCGCAGCTCATGGCAGGCACACTGAAACGCAGTGTCGCCAGGGATGCATCCGCATCAGACGTTGGCTTACCTGATGCCGCGCTCGTGTCCCCAAGCGGATTTTTACCGTCAGTAATCAGCTTGTGGTCACTGTCTGGGTGCAAAGCTGCAAAGACTTCGGTTCCTGCTGCAGCAGTTTCATCCGTCAGGCTTGCGGGATACCCTCCAGCCTCGAGCCGCGCAAGCACGTCTGCCACATCAATCGCATAGCTTGCGCTGATATCGAGGCGTTTAGTGGCGGGATCTGTGTGTATATCCCAGCCTTCGGTGGCCAGCAATGAGGTGATTTTTTTGCCGCAGCCACCACACTTCATGGCGGGGACTGTGAGATGGACGCTGTACATATGGACTCCTTGACTCTCTATTGAGTTTAGCCCATCGTAAAGTCTCCATTAACTGGAGAGTCAAGCCGAAAAACAGCCTGTGTTCTGCCTCGAAGCAGGAGAGAAATGGAATGAAAATTGGTGACGTGGCCCGCATCACCGGGCTCAGCGTGAAAAGCATCCGCTACTATCACGATATCAAGCTGGTCAGTGCCAAACGTGGTGACAATGGTTACCGTGAATACGACGACAGGGCGCTGGAAAATCTGCACTTTGTCCATCAGTGCAGAGAGATGGGGTTCTCGGTGGAGGAGTGTCGAAGCCTGTTGTCTTTAAAACAAAACCCCAGCCGCGCTGCGGGAGAAGTCAAGGCTCTAGCAAAGGCACATCTGGACCTTATCGCTGCCAAAATCGTCCGGATGCAGGCATTGCAAAAACAGCTCGGCGCCTTGGTGGAACAGTGCCAGGGAGGCAATCAACCCGATTGCCCCATCCTCAATTCCCTCAGTCAGCCTTGAGTGTCGTGGACTGAGATACTTCGACGGGCGCCCGCAGATGGAGGTTCAGGGAAGGCACCTCATCCGCAACCTTAAAGCCGAACACCTGCCCATAGAAACCCAGCTCATATTCCAGCGCCTTGACCAGGTTGGCATTTTTCCAGTGGTTGTGGTTCTCATCGGCAAAGGTGAGCAAGGCAGCCGGGATCTGATTTTTCTCCAGCGCCTCGTAGATGGTCAGGGCCTGGTTGGGTAACACCACGGTATCCTGCAGTCCCTGCAGCAGCAGTAAAGGCTCTTTAAGTCGCTCCAGTTGATAAACCGGAGAACGTTCACGATAGAGCGCCCTGTGGCTAGCCAATGGACCAATCAACTGATCCAGATAGGTTTTTTCAAACTTATGGGTCTCACCTGCCAGCTGCTCTATATCGCTTATCCCGGCACGACTGACGGCGGCCTTAAAAGTATCATCATAGGCGAGTGCCGACAGCGCCGTTAAGCCACCGGCGCTGGCACCTGTGATAGCCATTTCATCGCCATTCACCCAGCCTTTTTTCACCAGAAAACGAGCCGCATTCACCGCATCCTCTACATCGGCCTTGCCCCAATTGCCATAAAGGGATTGACGGTAGGCACGGCCAAAACCACTGCTGCCGCGGAAATTCAAATCCAGCACCGCAAAGCCGCGGCTGGTCCAATATTGGATATCACCACGGTAAGCCAGGTTGGCCTTGGCAGTGGGGCCGCCATGCAACTTCACCAAAAGCGGTGGGCGTGTGTCAGACAAGCCTTTAAACGCCGGGTTGCGTGGCCAATAAAAATAACCCCAGGCGCGCATATTGTCGGCGGTGGCAAAACTGATGCTTTGGGCTCTGGAGATAAAGCGCGGGTCCAGCACCATGAGTCTGGGCGCATAGACCAGCTCCACGCCCCGGCCACTGACCCGGTAAATGCCTTTCTCTGTGGTTACCTTGCTGCCGATAAAATAGACGGCATCTTTGCCACCGGTGAGCTGCTTGATTTCACCAAAGTCCACGGCGATATCTTCGGCGTGGCCGGTTTGTAAATCGAGGCGGATAAGCCCGGCTTCACCATTATGCACGTAGCTTGCGATAAGGCTGCTTTCACTTTCAAAAGCATAGGTGCGTTCGCCAAGACGCCAGGCGGGGCCGGCAAAATCCGCATTCTTCTGATAAAGCCGTTCCGGTTTGCCATCGTCACCGAGGCGATACAGATTCCACCAATCGTCATAGTCGGCAATAAAGTACAGCCTGCCATCGGGGCCAAAGCTTGGCTGG
Source organism: Shewanella sp. FJAT-52076 (assembly GCF_019457455.1). Classification (NCBI taxonomy): domain Bacteria; kingdom Pseudomonadati; phylum Pseudomonadota; class Gammaproteobacteria; order Alteromonadales; family Shewanellaceae; genus Shewanella; species Shewanella sp. FJAT-52076. The sequence continues at coordinate 1,621,586 of NZ_CP080415.1, read as the reverse complement.
GTAACGGCCACATTGCCTCCCTCGCCTGCAACCACCCGTGACGAATGAAGCCGCCCCTTGCGGTCAAGCTCACCGAGCCACAGACGAGTGTTGTCCCAGGGCATAGCCGGATGCTCCCAGGTGAGCCAGGCCAGCTGAGTATTGTCGCCGTTAATGCTGGGCGAGCTGATGAAATCGTGCCCGGCGACGAAGGTGTCACCTTCACCGGCAAAATTCAGGTTAATGGTGACCAAACTGGCTGCTGGACTGCCCTGCTGCCGGTGATCTTCCCGCACACAAATAATGCGGGATCCCTTGGGGTAGGAAATGCAATCCCCATGGCGGGTGCAATTGGGCGTGAGCGCCAGTGGCGCTTGATTGGGGGCAAAACGGTAAAACAGCTGATCGCTCTTGCCGGTGGCAAACAGGCTTTGACCAATACCAAGAAAGTCGCCGCCGCCGTATTCATGCACCCGGCTGCCCACATTAAATTCGGCTGGTACTACCTGAGATACACTGCCATCGGCCTCGAGACGCTTAATGCCGGTGTTGCCGCTTTTGCCGTCAAACTCAGAAAAATACATCAGGTCGCCAACGGCCCTGAGTTCAATCAGTTCATCGGAACTGGCATAGACATCTTCGGCGGTGAGGGGGGAAATCCAGGTGCCATAGCGGGCGGCCATGGGTTCGCTGTCGCTCTCTTGGGGCAGCACAGATTCCTGCCTGGGCTCACACCCCAGCAGTGCCAGTGTCATTAAGCAAATCGCCGCAACGCGGTGCCCAATGCCAAGCCTCATGTCCTTGATTCCCCAAAACGCTTCGTATGCGAAGTTCTGTATACAAAAGGCAGGTTAACGTCTGAATTTATTGATAAACCAGCCGACTACCGCATGTTGCTGTGCAGAGGGCAAGCCAAAAAACACACAAACCCAGGGCGATAACAGGATATACCAAGGGAGTGCCCGGGTGTCCTGTCCGCTCAGCAACAGAAACAAAAATCCGCCGTAAATCACTACAACGCCCGCATAGCCTGTCCAGAGCATGAGCTTTTTTAAAACAAATTCCAGGCGTAGCATCTCGGGTCCTGCTAAGGCAAACGACTGACCGAGAGGCGGCTTTCGTGTTGCTTTTAAAGAGAATTTAACGGCAGCTTTCACTGCCGCATTGTTCAATCTGCGTCAGTTTCTGTCAACTTGATACGCAAAATAAAGGGTGACAAAAGTTAACAGCCCCAGCCAGACAAGGTTAGCCGGGGCTGGCGACTCAGAGTCTGATACCGCCGTCGATTTCAAACACACGGCCATTCACATAATCATTTTCCATGATAAAGCGAACGGTGGAAGCAATCTCTTCGGCCTGGCCCAGTCGACCTACGGGTACCATTTTTTCGAGACGCTCAAGGGCTTCCGGCTTCATGGCCGCAGTCATCTCGGTGGCAATTACACCGGGCGCCACTGCCGCAGCGCGGATGTTAAAGCGGGCCAGCTCTTTGGCCCAGCCCACCGCCATGGTGGCTACGCCAGCCTTGGATGCCGCGTAGTTGGTCTGGCCCATGTTACCGGCTCGCGCCAGGCTGGAGATATTGACAATCACTCCGCCCTGACCCGATTCAATCATGGCTGCAGCGGCTTCGCGGCCACACAGGAAGGTGCCGGTCAGGTTTACATTGATAACTGACTGGAACTGATCCAGTGACATACGGTCAGTCACTACCCCGTCTTTGGCCTTGACCAAAAGACCGTCGCGCAGAATACCGGCGTTGTTTACCAGACCGTGGATAACACCAAAATCTTCGAGGATATAGCGAAATCCGGCCACCACATCTTCTTCGTCAGTAATATCCAGGGCATAACCCTGTACTTCGGTGGCGTCACCGATATCGGCACAGGCACGCTCGAGACGCTCCTGATCCACATCAATCAGCGCCAGTTTGGCGCCATGGGCGGCGAGGTCCTTGGCCATGGCCAGACCCAGACCACCGGCGCCGCCGGTAATGACAATTACCTTATCCTTCAATTCCATTGTGGTTCCTTAGGCCTTATCGCCTTTGGCAAAATGTTCAAAAATACTGGAAAAATCCCTTGGACCATTCCCGGCTCGGGCATGGGACACATACAGGCTGCGAGCCAGCGCACCCATGGGGGTGCTCGACTGACTGCTAAGGGCCGCTTCCTGGGACAATCCCAAGTCTTTCACCATCAGGTCGACCATAAAGCCACCCTGGTAGCCTTTGGAGGATGGAACATTCTCCATCACACCCGGGCAGGGATTGTACTTTTCCAGGGTCCAGTTACCGCCACTGGACACCTTCATGATGTCTGACAGCACCTTGGGGTCGAGCCCATGGTCAATCCCAAGCGACAACGCCTCGCTGGTACCCACCATAAGTACCGACAGCAGCATGTTATTGCAAATTTTGGCGACCTGACCGGCTCCCGGGCCACCGGCATGGAAAATGTTCACGCCCATATTGGCCAGCACGGTACGCGCCTTCTCAAAGGCCGCGTCTGTGCCACCACAGATAAAGGTCAGGGTTCCGGCTGCGGCGCCGGCTGTGCCGCCGGACACGGGCGCATCAATAAATTCCAGGCCCTTTGCCGCAGCGGCTTCGGCCACAGCGCGGGCGCTATCGGCATCTATGGTGGAGCAGTCTATCAAGAGACAACCTGCTTTCACCACCTCAATCAGTCCCTTGGCGGTATCAGTGCCTAAATAGAGACCGCGTACATGCTTACCGGCCGGCAGCATGCTCACCACAAAGTCCGCATCGGCGGCGATGGCCTGCGCCGTATCGCCACTGCCTGCTCCCTGGGCCTTGAGTGACTCAACCGCAGCCGGGTTGAGATCGAATACCGATACACTGTGCCCCGCCTTCAGCAGGTTGGCCGCCATTGGGCCACCCATGTTGCCAAGGCCAATAAACGCTATCTTCGCCATGATGTCGCTCCTTGCCAAGCCCGGCAAGCCGGGCCATAAATCGGATAAGCCCGGTAAGTGCCGGGCTGTGAATAGGGTATCCCTCAGAGGTCCTGCAGCGGATGCTGCTCGCCCTGCCAGGGTGAACTCAAAAGGCGGCCAATCACCTCGGCGGGTACCGAGGCCACATCGGCATACTGCCAGTTTGGATTTCTGTCTTTATCGATAAGCAGTGCCCGCACCCCTTCGACAAAATCGCCGTGGGCACAGCAATTGATGCTGACGCCAAGCTCCCAGCGGAAGCAATCGTTCAGGGACAGCTCTTCACCTATGATGGCCTGGTGCCATACCAGATGAGCACTGAGCGGACTGCCCGCCAGCAGGGTGTCGCGGGCTCTGAGCAGGGACTTGTGGCTGTCGTCCGGCAGCGCTTTGAAACGCTCAATGACTGTCTCCAGAGAGCCGCTGCACAGCGCACTGATAAACTCAGCATTGTCCTTAAGGAAGCTCTCCTGCTCGGGCACGGCTCTGGTGCCGAGCACGTCACTCAGACGCTGATGATTGGCTTCGCTGTTGTCATCCCAGGCCACCTCGGCCAGGGCATCAAGCAGCGGCTCCTTGTCATCACTTTCCAATAAGAAGTTGGCAGTGCCTGCGTACAGCGCATCGGCACCGTTCATTTGAAACGCGGTTAACCCCAGGAACACGCCTGTCTTTTCCGGCATATGGGCCAAAAAGAAGGTGCCACCCACGTCCGGGTACAAACCAATGGTGATTTCCGGCATGGCAATACGGGAACGCTCGGTGGCAATGCGGTGGCTGGCACCGGCCATCAGCCCCAAACCGCCGCCCATCACAATGCCATCTCCCCACACCATAAAGGGTTTGCCGAATTCGTGGATAAAGTAATCGAGGCGATATTCTTCCTCGAAGAAGATCTTCGCCAGGGTCTCTGTACTGCCGGGGGCCTCTTTGCTGGCCTGATACAGGGCGCGCACATCGCCACCGGCGCAAAAGGCTTTGTCACCGGCGCCATCCAGCAGCACCATAGCGATATTGCTATCGGCCTGCCAGGCTTTCAGCTGGGCAGTTAAGGCCCGCACCATGTCCAGATCCAGGGCGTTAAGCGCGGCTTCCACATTGAGGGTGGCTACACCTATCTGTTTGCCCGAGGCGGTACCCAGGGTTTGAAATACAACTTTCTGTGTCATGCTCGCTCCTTGCTTGCTGTCTTGTCCAAGGCAAGGCCTCAGCGGTTTTTCCACTGGGCGGCACGCTTCTCGAGGAAGGCATTCACCCCTTCAGCCTGATCTTCGGTATCAAAAAGACCAACAAAGAGCTCACGCTCCAAAGGCAGTGCCTGGGTGCGCGGCATGGTGCGGCCACTCTGAATGAGCTGTTTGCACACGGCCACGGCAGAGGGGCTCTGCTTGGCGACCTTGGCGGCCAGGGCGATGGCGGCACTCAGGGACTCGCCCTTCTCCACCACTTCTTCCACCAGCCCAAGATTCAGCGCCTTGGTGGCATCAATACGCTCACCACAAAGGATCATCCGCTTGGCCCAGCCCTCGCCCACCAGGGCGGTGAGATTCTGAGTACCACCGGCGCAGGGCAGAAGGCCCACTGTGGCTTCCGGCAGTGCCATCACCGCCTGAATTTCGGCGATACGGATATCACAGGCCAGCGCCACTTCGAGGCCGCCGCCCATGGCATAGCCATTGATGGCGGCGATGGACACGCCACGGAAGGCGCTTAAGGTTTCAAAGGCTTCACCGAAGGCCTTGGCCATGGTGGCGGCATTGCCTTTATCGCCGTCGGCAAAGAGTTTCAGGTCAGCGCCCGCAGAAAAGAACTTCTCCCCTTCCCCGGTCAGCACCAGCGCGTAAATCTCTTTGTTGTTATTCAGCTCAAGTACCTTTTCCTTCAGCTCATTCAGGCTCTCACGGGTCCAGGTATTGGCCGGTGGATTGCTGATGGTGAGGATGGCGGTATTGCCTTCAATACGTTCAATCAAAAATGCCATGGCAGTTATTCCTTTTCTGTCGAAGTCTCTATTCAGTCGACGTTACTATTCAGTCAAAGTCACTGGCAAATCAGAGGATGTCGTTGGCGTTTTCGTCCAGCAGACGACGGGAAATGATGAGACGCATGATCTCATTGGTGCCTTCCAAAATCTGGTGTACCCGCACGTCACGGAAATGGCGCTCAAGCGGATATTCACGGATATAACCATAACCGCCGTGGATTTGCAGTGCTGCGTCGCACACGGCAAAGCCGATGTCGGTGGCAAAGCGTTTGGCCATGGCGCAGTAGGCCGTGGCTTCCGGGTCCTGGCTATCCAGTTTAAAGGCTGCAAGGCGCACCATCTGACGGGCAGCCACCAGCTCGGTAGCCATATCGGCGAGCTTGAATTGCAGCGCCTGGAAGGCCGCCAGCGGCTTGCCAAACTGCTTGCGCTCGTTCATGTAAGCGATTGAACGTTCAAGGGCCGCCTGGGCGGTACCCACGGAGCAGGTGGCGATATTGATACGGCCGCCATCGAGCCCCTTCATGGCGAAGGTAAAGCCCTGGCCTTCTTCACCCAGCAGGTTTTGCACAGGTACGCGCACGTTTTCAAAGGTGATAAGGCGGGTCGGCTGGGCGTTCCAGCCCATCTTGTCTTCGGCCTTGCCGTAAATGACACCGTCAGCATCAGCGGGGATGGCAATGGCAGAAATGCCCTTGGGACCGGCTTCACCGGTGCGGCACATCACCACCAAAAGTTCGGTGGCACCAGCGCCTGAAATAAACATCTTGCTGCCATTAATCACATACTCATCGCCTTCACGCACCGCCTTGGTGGTGAGAGATGCGGCATCACTGCCTGCACCGGGCTCGGTCAGGCAGTATGAGGCCAGCTTGGCACCCGTGGTCAGGGCCTCAGACCATTCGGCGCGAAACGCCTCTGTGCCCCAGGTGGTCACCATCCAGGTGGCCATGTTGTGAATGGTCAGCATGGCGGTGGTGGCGGTACAGCCCTTGGAAAGCTCTTCAAAAATAATCGAGGCATCCAGGCGCGACAGGCCCATGCCGCCTTCTGACTCAGGGGAATAGAGTGAACAGAAACCCAGCTCTCCGGCCTTTTGAATGACATCTTTGGGGAAGTGGTGCTCTTCGTCCCACTTGGCGGCAAAGGGGGTCAGTTCATCTGCGGCAAACTGGCGTGCCAGTTCGGCAAACTGACGTTGATCTTCGTTGAAATTGAAATCCATCTTGACTGCTCCCGTGACTCTGGGGTCACTTCATGTGATGGCCGGCATAACGCCGGCCTTGAAGGTGGTTTTGGTTTACGGCCTCGCCAGGTTAAGCACCCGAAAGTGATTAACGCAGGGCGATGGTCATGTTGGGACCATGGGGGATATCGTCTTCAAACCAGCGACAGGTGATGGTCTTGGTTTCGGTGAAGAAACGAATAGCCTGCTTGCCGTAGGCGTGCTGGTCGCCGTAGAAACTTCCCTTCCAACCGGTAAAGGAGAAGAATGGCAGAGGTACCGGGATAGGTACGTTAATACCCACCTGACCCACTTCAATTTCGTGCTGATATTTACGGGCGGCAGCGCCGCTGGCGGTGAAGATGGAGGTGCCGTTACCGTAGGGCGATTTGTTCACCAGCTCAATGGCGTCTTCCAGCTCATCCACTTCCATACAGCACAGCACTGGGCCGAAGATTTCTTCCTTGTAGATGCTCATGTCGGTGGTGACCTTGTCAAACATGGTCGGGCCAACCCAGTTGCCTGACTCGTAGCCGGGCACGGTAAAGTCGGAGCCATCCAGCAGGCAGTCGGCGCCTTCGGCCTTGCCCTGCTCAATGAGCTTGAGTACACGGGCCTTGGCAGCTGGGCTGATAAGCGGGCCGTAACCGGCATCTTTATCGTCCCACAGGCCTGGGCGAACCTTGGCCAGCGCCTCTTTAAGCTCAGGGATCCACTCTTTGGCGGCGCCCACAAACACGGCCACCGAAATCGCCATACAACGCTGACCGGCCGCGCCCACAGAGGCACCCACCAGGTTGTTGATCACCTGCTGCTTGTTGGCATCTGGCATGATCACACAGTGGTTTTTGGCGCCGGCAAACGCCTGCACCCGCTTGAGGTTGTCAGTGCCGGTCTTGTACACGTACTGGCCCACACCCACAGAGCCCACAAAAGAAATGGCCTTGATATCGGGATGGGTCAGCAGAATATCCACGGCGCTCTTGTCGCCGTGCACCAGCTGCAGCACGCCCTTGGGAGCACCGGCCTGTTCAAACAGCTCGGCCAGACGCAGCGGTGTCATGGGGTCCTGCTCGGAGGGCTTGAGCACAAAGGTGTTACCACAGGCCACAGCCAGGGGGAACATCCACAGCGGGATCATCGCCGGGAAGTTGAAGGGGGTAATACCGGCGCACACGCCCAGGGGCTGGGTGTAAGAATAGGTATCGATTTTACGGGCCACGTTTTCAACGGTTTCGCCCATCAGCAGGGACGCGATATTACAGGCGTGCTCGGCCACTTCAATGCCGCGCCACACATCACCCTTGGCATCTTCGAAGGTTTTACCGGTTTCCTTGGCCAGAATGGTCGCCAGCTCGTCGTGGTGTTCTTTGAGCAGCGCCTGATAACGCAGCATTACGCGGGCGCGCTCGGATACAGGCACTTCTTTCCAGCTTTGGAACGCGGCCTTGGCACTGGCGATGGCGCCGTGCACTTCCTCGTCACTGGCACAGCGCACTTCGGCGATGGGCTGGTTGTTGGCCGGGTTGGTCACGGTAATGATGCGCTCACCCTGTCCTGTGGTGAACTCACCGTCGATGTAGTGCTTAACTTGTGTGATCATATCGCTTCCTTTTGAGGGTCAGAGGTAGCGGCGCAGCCTTGTAGGTATTGTGTATGGCCGCGCCCGCGTCTCCTGTCGAGTGTCTTGTTGATTGCAGCTTGCCGTGTCCTGGCAATTAAACTTCGATGGCCATGGCAGTGGCTTCACCGCCGCCGATGCACAGTGAGGCCACACCGCGCTTGAGGCCACGGGCCTTGAGCGCATGGATGAGAGTCACCAGCACACGGGCGCCTGAGCAGCCGATGGGGTGACCCAGGGCGCAGGCGCCGCCGTTCACGTTAACCCTGGCGGCATCCAGCTTAAGCTCACTGATGGCAAGCATGGTCACCATCGCAAAAGCTTCATTGATTTCAAAGAGATCGACCTCGTCCTTGCTCCAGCCCACGTTGGAGAGCAGCTTCTGCATGGCACCCACAGGGGCTGTGGTGAACATGGCGGGCTCCTGAGCATGGGTAGTGTGGCCCTTGATGGTGGCAAGCACCTTAAGACCCAGAGCGTCAGCCTGCTCACGGCTCATCAGCATCAGCGCAGCTGCGCCGTCGGAGATGGAGGATGAGTTGGCGGCAGTGATGGTGCCGTCTTTGGCAAAGGCCGGGCGCAGTGTCGGAATTTTTTCGGGACGGGCGTTTCCAGGCTGCTCGTCAATTTTCACTTCCACATCGCCTTTGCGGCTGGACACAGTCACTGGCACGATTTCGGCTTCGAAGGCGCCGGAGTTGATGGCGGCATTGGCTTTTTCCAGTGAGCTTAGGGCGAAAGCATCCATGGACTCGCGGGTCAGGCCGTAATCATCGGCGGTTTTCTGGGCGAAGGTACCCATGGCGCCGCCGGTATAAGCATCTTCAAGACCATCGAGGAACATATGGTCGAGCACCTTGCCGTGTCCCATGCGCATGCCGCCACGGGCTTTGTCCAGCAGGTATGGGGCCTGGCTCATGCTTTCCATGCCGCCGGCAATCACCACATTGGCGCTGCCTGCTTTGATGAGGTCATGGGCCAGCATCACGGTTTTCATACCTGAGCCACACACCTTGTTCACTGTGGTAGCTCCCACAGACAGTGGCAAATCGGCACCCAGGGCGGCCTGACGGGCAGGCGCCTGGCCAAGGCCTGCAGGCAGCACGCAGCCCATCAGGAGTTCGTCAACCTTGGCGCCATCCAGGCCGGTGTCATCCAGCAGAGCCTTGACTGCGGTCGCGGCCAACTTTGGTGACGGCACCTCAGACAGGCTGCCCTGAAAACCACCCATGGCGGTGCGTTTTGCCGCAACAATGACGATATCCGATACGCTCATTTCTCACTCCAATTGCTTGTGATGCCCGGGCGCAAAACCCGGTGCAAATGTGATTGCAGTCGCAGTTTGCGACCCGATGCATTGAATGTGACGTTTACGCGAACGTAAAGCAAGTAGAAATTGGTCTAACAAGCCGCATTTTCTGGCCAAGGCTTGTCACTCTGGATTTACAGCGGCGGGAACTGAGATTGACACGGGCACCAACGCAGATTGTCAGTGCCTGCGGACAAAATAAAAAGGCCGCATAAGCGCGGCCTTTTCACATTGATTTTCAAGATTTTGCACTATCTTCCCAGGGGGTGATGGCACTCATATCCGACAGATCGTAAGGGGTCAACTGGTACACATAATAGTTAAGCCAGTTACTGACCAGGAGGCTGCCATGGCTGTGCCAGCGCGCCACCGGTGCCTGGGCCGGATCATCGTTTCTGAAGTAATTTTTGGGGATGTCTGGGTCAATACCGGCTGCCAAATCCCGATGATATTCGTCACTCAGGGTGGATTTTTGATATTCGGGATGACCAATGACAAACAGGTTTCGGCTGTTTCGGCTCAGCACCAGATAGGCCCCGGCCTCGTCAGACTCCGCCAGTACCTGCAAAGCCGGATGGGCATGAATTTGCGCCACCGGGATTTCGGCATAACGTGAATGAGGCGCGAAAAACTCCTCATCGAAACCCCGCAGCAGCGGATGATGGTCGCAGCTGCGACTGTGCACGAATACCCCGGAGCGTTTGGTCTTCAGCAGTTCACGCTTGAGGCCGTAGAGATGGTACAGACCGGCATGGGCAGCCCAGCACAAAAACAGTACCGAGGTCACATGGCTTTGCGACCAGTCGATGATTTCGCGGATGTGGTCCCAATAGGTCACCTCTTCAAAATCAAGCTGCCCCAGTGGCGCTCCGGTGATAATCAGGCCGTCATAATTTTTATGACGCACATCCTCAAAGTCCCGGTAAAAGGCATTCATGTGGTCGAGCGAGGTGTGACGGGACTCCTTGTCGTGGATGCGCAGCAAATCCACATCCACCTGCAAGGGCGTATTGCCAAGGAGCCTCAGCAGCTGGGTCTCTGTTTCTATCTTGTTGGGCATCAGATTAAGGATAAGCACCTTCATCGGACGTATGTCCTGATGGGCCGCCCGGGTTTCTGACATCACAAAGATATTTTCTGCCGACAGTATCTCTGCCGCTGGCAGATTGTCGGGGATTTTTACCGGCATACTGCGCCTCTCCCTTGATTAACTCCGGGGCGATGCCGGTAAGTGTAAAACTTACCCCGGCTCAGCGCCCCACACTGTCCAGCCTTACCGACATGCCGGTAGGCTGTGTGAAATCCACTCTGTAGCTTTGGGTGTTGATAAACAGCAGTTTATCGCCCTGGGTGATACGTGCGCCCACCGCGTAGGTGTGGCCCTGCTTAAACGTGTCCGGCTTAAAACGCAGCGCAAAGTCCTTGGGCACGGCGGTGACAGGCACCTTCAACTCCCCCAGCACCTCTGCCGCCACATCCATACGGGAAACGTCCTGCACCTGAACCGTCAACACTGCATCAACAGGCAAAGCGATGCGCTCCCGGAACCAGACGCTGCCGCTTATCTCCACATCGTCTGCACTGCTGGCACATCCACCCAGTCCAACCGCTCCCACCAATGCCGCCATCGGCAGGGCAACACTCAATAGCCATTTCTTCATGGTGATATTCTCCTAAATCATACATAAAGACTTCTGGATGTCTATACATCCAAGTTTGAATCTTGTTCAGCATGGGCTTTCACCCTATCATGGTAGCCCTGTACTTTTGCTGAATATCCTTATGACTCAAGCAACTGCAATAATTGTGGGCGCCAGCTCACACCTTGGCCGCGAATTAGTGACCCAGCTCACACAGGAAGGCACCCGAGTGGGCGTCCTGGTGCCCGATCCAGAACAGATGACTGAATTTATCCAGTCCCTCGGCGGCACTGTTGAGGTGGAAGCCTTACCCATCACAGACCCCGACGGCGCCATGGCAGCCTTTGAAAACCTGTGGCAGCGTATGGGCGGCGCGCATCTGGTGTTGGTCAACACAGGCCTCAATAGCTACCACCCTGACCTGCCATGGCAGATAGAAGCCGACATCATCAAGGTTAACGTGCAGGGCTTTGCAGTGATTTGCAACACGGCATTCAGATTACTGCGCCAGCAAGGGTACGGACAACTGGCTGCCATCAATTCCATCGCCGGTCAGCGCGGTGGCCCTGCCGTGGCCTACCATGCATCCAAAGCCTTTGCACAAAACTACCTTGAAGGCTTATCCATGCATGCCCAGCGGCTGAAGTTACCCATCACCATTACCGATCTGCAGCTGGGCTTGCTGGACAAAGCCGCCATGCAGCAGAGCCGCTTTTGGTTGCAGCCGTTGCCAAAAGTCGCCGGGCAAATTTTACGGGCACTGAAAAAAGGTAAACGCCGTGCCTATATCACCCGCCGCTGGGCCTTGGTGGCCTGGCTGATACGTTTGCTGCCGGAATACATCTATAACACCCGCCACTGGAAGAAAAAAGGCAAGCATTAATACTGCTACCCCTTGAGTAATCCGCATAAAAAAGGCGCCCGGTGGGCGCCTTTTTTCATCCAAGGTTTGGCAGGGAAGGGACAACCTTAGAACTTGTAACCCACACTCACCATGTATACCCATGGGTCGATATCGGTTTCAACAACAACAGGGGTATCACCCAGGTTAAATTTCACGTCTGTGCTGATGTCGGCGTACCACACAGAGGCGTTCAACATCCAGTTTTTGTTGAAGCTGTAGTCAAAGCCTACCTGTGCGGCCCAACCCACTGAAGTGGACAGACTCAGATCGGTCAGGGCACCGTCCAAATCGTTGGTGAATTCGGTGTCAAAAAAGTTGGTGTAGTTCACACCCACACCCACGTAAGGGCGGAAGGCAGAATTGGCGTTGCCAAAGTAGTATTGGGCAACCAGAGTCGGTGGCAGGTGCTTGGTTTCGGCAATCTTGCCCAGCACGCCCAGAGACACATCGTGGGTGAATGGAGTAGCAGCCAGCAGCTCGATAGCCCAGTTGTCAGTCAGCATGTAACCGAAGTTCAGACCCAGCTGAGTATTGTTGCTCACGCCAAATTCCGCTACGTCGGCTACGACAGGGCTGGACTCATTGGGGGCAACAACAACAGCACCGGCGCGTACGATAATATCGCCGGCCTGGTGAGCCAGGGCAGAGGCAGAAACAACAGACAGCAGGGAGGCAGCGATCAGACCGGACAGATAGGATTTCTTCATCATTTACTCCATTAACCACGTGGGCTTTGTTATTTTCTGTTACGTCCGTAACAATTGAGGCCTAGCCTGCCAGAGCAGGCCGTTAACTTTCTTGATCCAAATCAACACCGCCGTGTGATACCCACTTTGGGGTAACAAGAGCGCGATCGTGCTCACGCTTTTAGTGCATTTTGTCTTGTTGCTCAGCAAGATTGTGTTGTCATCGTCACAGGACCTTCAGCGAGATAAGCCTGATTACGCCAAATCGGGTTCACTTGATTAGCGGTTTATGCATTCACGGCTCGGCGAAGACAAAATGCCTGAAAGCCTGGTTTTGGGTTGATAGCGAGCCTGATAGCTGTCTGGTTCAAACCCAGAGTTTGTCATCCGGTTTTGCGGGCAATTCATCGATTGAGCTTAGGGAGCGAGGTAAATCGCCAGGATGAGAACAGGGTATGGAGCAGGAATGCGTGTGCACGCCTGCTATAGCGCCAGCGGGAGAACATCACAGGGGATGGCGCTATGTTTCCTGAGTGGAGAATGCCGGGCCGGTTTATGGCTTAACCAGTTGAAGTTTAGGGTAATGCTCAAGCCAGCCTTTTGAGCGGACCCGCTGCCAGAACACATCAATCGGCCGCCGCGGGGATGGCGTGAGTTTAAGGGCAAAGAGGGACTCGAGCCCCCAGGCTGATTCGATGTGAAATGTATCCTCATGGGTCAGCCTGACGCCAACGGCGGTTTCCTGCTCCGGCCAGGCGGCCATGGCGTCCACCAAATTACGGTAGGGAGCATCGCCGTGGCGCAAGTGCATACGACGCTGATCTTTCACTTCCCATGGGATTACTGCGAGTCTGGCACCGAGTGCCTCAGTAAGCCGCTGCTCCAGCGCTCTCTCCCCTGCCCCCCAGTAAATCAGGTCAACGTCGGCAAGCTGACGGGTCTCCATACCATGGAGGCTATCCCACACCCGCTGGCGCACAAAACCAGCCGCCAGCAGATAGTCCCCGATACCAGCCTCGGTCATCACCTCTCGGGCCGCTTTCAGGCAGTCCATTGCCGAATCATCGTCACGCAGCAGGCTGGTAAGCGCAGTGGACAGCCTCATGGCACAGGGATCCATGTCAGGGTAAGCAGCCTCTGATGACACCGATGATTACCTGCCAACAGGCTTCATCACCACTTCGGTGGTGAACTTGTTGTTATGGATCACCGGGAAGCGGTCATAGGTCTGAAAAATCACCTGGTTATTGTGCTTGATAAGTGCCACCACGCCGTAATTGACATTGCTGCTGATAGACTCGGCCGGCAATATAAACTTAAAGGGCACTGGCGCCCGCACCACATTAAAGGTTTTCTGGGCGATGATAATGCCGGGGGTGTCCAGATCTATCACAGCTATGGTGATAGAACTGTTTGGCGGCAGCACCACGGACTCCAGATAACCCGCCGCACCATTGATGATAATGGGTTTAGGTTCTTCCACCGTCACACAGGCGCTCAGAGCGCCGAGCATACTCAGGGCGACCATGGCCCGGGCCGCTTTGGCAAATTTGTTCCACATCAGTTGCTGTCCTTCTTCATGCGCATCAATCCTTCCTGGGTTGCAGACGCCACCAGCTCACCCCGGCGATTGAAAAAATGTCCTTTTACAAAACCGCGACCACCGCTGGCATTGGGGCTATCGATACTGTATAGCAGCCAATCATTCATATCCAAGGGGCGATGGAACCACATGGCATGGTCGATGGTGGCCATACGCATGCCCGGGGTCAAAAAGGATACCCCGTGTGGCTGAGCGGCCGTCACCAAAAAGTTGAAATCAGAGGCATAGGCGAGAAGCGCATCGTGCACATGGCTGTCGCCTTCCACCTTACCATTGGCACGCAGCCAAACGTGGCGCACCGGCTCCCGGGAGCGCGGCGCCACCGGACTGACAGGGTCGACAATGCGCATCTCGATGGGCGCATCGGCCATAAACTTTTCCAGCATTTTTTCGGGAATTTTGTCCCTTAGGGTCACTGCCAATTCCTGTTGGTTGAGCAGTCCCTCAGGCCCAGGTACATCCGGCATACTTATCTGATGGGAAAAACCGTCTTCTTCGCCCTGAAAGGAGCAGGTCATGTAAAAAATCGGCCGGCCTTTTTGCACGGCTTTTACCCGACGGGCACTGAAAGAACCACCGTCGCGCATGATTTCCACGTCATACACTATGGGGAGAGACTCATCGCCTGCGCGCAAAAAATAGCTGTGAAGTGAATGGACCTTGCGTGTTGGCTCAACGGTTTCCCGGGCGGCACTCAGGGCCTGCCCCATCACCTGGCCGCCGAAGACATGACCAAAGCCCAGATCCTGGCTCTGACCACGATAAAGTCCAATCTCCAGGGTTTCGAGGGTCAGCAGTGACAATAGATCGTTCAATACCTGACTCATGTTATCTCTCTGATTTAAGGTCAATTGCCAAGAGAGTAACAAAAAGCGCCATACTCTGGCGAGTCTCAGTCGAGTCGAATGCCCTGCTCGTGGGCGGCACGTCGGGCAAAGGCAAGGATCTGGTCTTCACCGTTGGCGTGTTTTTGGATGGGCCAGGCGTTGTCAATGTCCGGCCAATGGGCAGCAAGCACTTCGGGGGTACGCAGCTCAGATTCGAAATATCGATACCTGTGTTCGGCAATACAAAGCTCACTGACACTGCCGCCACCGGCAAGCAGATGTCGGCCGCTGGGCGCCTGCCCGCTCAGTAAAAATAACATGGCAGCCGTCACTATTTCCTTGGAGAACAGCGGTTTGACCTGAGGCGCCAGATGAGCATCTGTCATGGCGGTATGGGCAAGGGGGCAGAGGCTGTTGACCATGATATTGCGGGGAAGCCCTTCGGCGGCCAAGCCATTTACCAGGCCGATGAGCGCCATTTTGCCACAGGCAAAGGCGCTTTGATGCAGATCTCCATAGAGCCCACTGACCCCGGTGGACATCACAATACGGCCATACCCTCTGTTCATCATGCCCGGCCACAACACATGGGTCAGGGCAATGCTGCCCAGTAAATCCACCTGCAACTGGCGGCGAATATCTGCGATGGACTGATGCTCGAAGCTGCCATGGGTGTGCATACCGGCATTATTGATAAGCAAGTCCACATTGGCCCCGGTGGCGTCAAATTCCGCCGCCCATGCCTCGATAGCATCGGGACTCCCCACATCAACGGACCAATAGCGGCAGGTCGCCCCCGTGGTGTCCAACGTTTGAAGCAGGCTTTGTACTTCTGCGGCCTCCTCTGGCAAGCAATCAATCAGCATGACACTGGCACCACGCTCGGCCAGCGCCAGCGCATAAGCGCGGCCCAAACCGGATGCGGCACCGGAGATCAGGGCAGACTGGTTATCGAATCGCATCTCGCTTTCCTTAGGCGCAAAAATCAAACAGCCGATTAAATAAAGCACAGCGTTAACGGTAAAACTTTGACCTTGACGGCAAATTTACCCGAAGGCGCCGATGCCGATGTGCGCCTTGTCCCAGTCTGCTAAATGCGTGTTTTCGATTGTGCTAACTTTCAACGAAATTCTTGTTATCCTATGGGCTGCAATCGTTTTTATCTTTTAAAGGCCCCCATGAATCCCTGGATCCTTGCCATCAGACCCCGCACGCTGCCCGCGGCCATCGGCCCACTCCTGGTGGGAAATACCCTCGCCCTTGGCCTGGAAAGCTTCAGCGTGACTATTGCCATCGCATCGATGATCTGTGCCCTGTTGCTTCAAATTGCCGTGAACCTGGCCAATGACTATTTTGATTTTAAGAGCGGCGTGGATACCGAAGAGCGCCTGGGCCCTGTGCGGGTAACCCAAAGCGGCCTGATAGCCCCGGCCAGAGTCAAGGCGGCCATGATAGTGTCCCTGCTTGCGGCACTGGCGGTCGGCTCCTACCTGATTTGGCACGGTGGTGCCCCCATTGCCGTGCTCGCCGCCGCCTCCATTTTGGGCGCACTCTGTTACAGCGGCGGCCCCTATCCCCTCGCCTCCCATGGCCTTGGCGAAGTGGCAGCCTTCGTGTTTTTCGGCCTGGTGGCCGTTGTGGGCAGCTTTTATCTGCAGGCGGGCTACACCTCAATGGATGCATGGATACTGGGTGCGGCAATCGGTCTTTTCAACGCCGCCATTATGTTGGTAAACAATACCCGTGACATACGCACCGACACCCGCGCTGGCAAGCGCACTCTGGCAGTACGTATTGGCGAAGCCCAGTCGCGGGTGCTGTATCAGGCATTGGTGTATTTGCCCTTTGGCTTAATCATCGGCAGTTTTCTGATGGGCATACTGCCGGGCTGGCCGGTACTGCTCTCAGGCGTGTCTCTGGTGATTGCCAGACGCCTGTCGCGGGAGTTCAGCGAGACCAGCGGCGGCGCCTTAAACCCTTTACTGGGCCGCACCGCAAGACTGACGCTGGTCTTCAGCGTACTCTTTTCCGTCGGGCTGCTCATTCCGGCTCAGGCCTGATGGCGGCATCGTAAGTCAGAGATGAAAAAGGCTTCCCGAGGGAAGCCTTTTCGTTTAATGGTGTGACGCGCGGCGCGTCAGCTGCTCAGAGCCTTTGCAGATTAGAGCTTTTGCAGATCACGGGCCGGGCTGCTCCAGTTGAGATGATATTTTTCACCCGCTGGGGTGTCGATACGCTCAAAGCTGTGGGCTCCGAAGTAATCACGCTGCCCCTGCAGCAAGTTGGCAGGCAGGGTTTCACGGCGATAACCGTCGTAATACGCCAGGGCCGAGGTGATACAAGGGGCAGGTACACCCGCCAGTACAGCCTTGGACACCAGATGGCGCCAGGACTGCTGGGCCTCGCTCAGCGCCTTGGCAAAACTTTTCGCCATCAGCAGATTGGCAAGCTTGGGCTCGGCCTCAAAGGCCTCTGTGATGGACTGCAGGAAGGTGGCACGAATGATACAACCGGCGCGCCATATGCGGGCGATGGCGGCAAAGTCGAGCTCCCATCCCTGCTCGGCGGCGTTCATGGCCATCAGCTGGAAGCCTTGGGCATAACAGCAAATTTTGGCGCAAAAGAGCGCCTGCTCCAGCTCGTCGATAAAACCAGCCGCATCTATGTCCTGCAGTGGCAAAGCGCCGGCGAGACGGTCTGCCAGCTCAGTACGAAGCGCCTTTTGATTCGACAGTGCCCGGGCGTATACCGCTTCGGCGATAGTCGGTGCCGGCGTGCCGATTTGCAGGCTGCTGACCGCAGTCCACAACCCAGTGCCCTTCTGACCCGCCTTGTCCAGAATCATTTCCACCAGTGGCTTGCCGGTGAGTGGATCTGTCTGGCGCAGCACTTCGGCGCTTATTCCCATCAGGTAGCTGTTGAGTTTGCCGCTGTTCCAGCGCTCAAAAATGGCGGCAATCTCCACCGCAGACAGCCCCAGCACATCAGAAAGTAACTGATACACTTCACAAATCAGCTGCATATCGGCGTACTCGATGCCGTTGTGCACCATCTTCACGTAGTGACCACTGCCCGCCGGGCCTATATAGGCGGTGCAGGGCTCGCCTTCCAGCACCGGATTACCCGGCTCGAAGCGCTCAATGGGCAAACCCGTGGTGTTATCTACCTTGGCAGCAATGGCGCGCCAGATGGGGGCTACACTGTCCCAGGCGTCTTTTTTGCCTGACGGCATCAGGGAAGGCCCAAAACGGGCACCTACTTCGCCGCCGGAAACGGCAGAGGAGAAGAACACAAACTTGCCGGCGTATTCCTGCTCGCGTTTGACGGTATCGGTCCACAGGCTGTTGCCGGTGTCGATAACTATGTCATCCGGCTTGATACCGGCATCAATAAGTGCCGAGCAAACGCCGTCTACAGGGGCACCGGCGGGTACTGACAACAACAGGAGTCTGGGCGAAGTCAAGGCGCACAGCATGGACTTGAGACTGTCCACACCGGTCAGCTCCGTGGCCTTGCTGTGTGCAGGCTTGGCGGCAACTTCGGCCTGGGATTGACTGACGGCGGCGCGCACCTTGGCAACGTCCAGGTCAAAGGCGGCCACACGATAGCCATTATCTGCGATATTGAGGGCAAGGTTTTTGCCCATGACACCCAGGCCGATAACCCCGATGTCGTGTAATTGGGTGTGGTTTTGCATGCTTTTTATTCCACGGGTACAGGAAGAGCCAAATTTCGCGGCGGATTATAGCGATTTTGGTAACTGAATTACAGTAAGGCAAGATAATGCATAGGAATGCAGTGTAAAACTGTTGCTAAATGACGAGCTTAGGGATGAAAAAAGCCTCCGGTGAAATCGGAGGCTTATCGGCGTACTATGGGTCAGACCCGGGCGTCACCATAACCCATGCGGGTCAGGGTGTTACGTACCAGTTCCAGCGTCGCCGGATCTTCAATGGTGGCAGGTACGCTGTATTCCTGATTGTCGGCAATCTTGCGCATGGTGGCCCGCAGGATTTTGCCGGAGCGGGTCTTGGGCAATTTGGGAATGGCACTCACCAGCTTGAAGGCCGCCACCGGGCCAATTTCACTGCGAACCAGGGCCACCAGCTCTTTATTGAGCTGTTCATCGGTGATGTTCACTCCGTTCTTGAGTACCACCAAGCCAAGGGGCACCTGGCCTTTCAGCTTATCTTCCACCCCAATCACAGCCGCTTCGGCAACGGCCGGATGCTGACAGAGCACCTCTTCAAACCGGCCCGTGGACAGGCGATGACCGGCCACATTAATTACGTCGTCGATGCGGCTCATGATGTACAGGTAGCCGTCTTCATCCATGTAACCGGCATCGCCGGTAAGATAGCAATCCGGGTACATGGAGAGGTAACTGTCGATGTAGCGTTTGTCGTTTTGCCACAGAGTCGGCAGTGTACCCGGAGGCAATGGAAGGCGGATCACCACGTTGCCGTATTCACCGGCGCCCACGCTGTTACCGGCTTCATCCACCACATCCACCTGATAACCGGGCACGGGTCGGGCGGGAGAGCCCGGCTTAATGGGCATTTGTGCAATTCCCATCAAGTTGGAGGCCACAGGCCAACCGGTCTCGGTTTGCCACCAGTGGTCAATCACTGGCTTCCCAAGCATTTCCTGGGCCCACAGCAGGGTATCGGGATCGCAGCGCTCTCCGGCCAGGAACATCTGTTTCAGGCAATCGAGGTTGGTGTTGCGGCAGAAGAAGCCTTCGGGATCTTCCCGTTTGATAGCACGAATGGCGGTAGGCGCGGTAAAGAAGCTCTTCACGCCATACTTTTTAATGGTGCGCCAAAACGCTCCGGCATCCGGGGTGCCCACGGGCTTTCCTTCGTAAAGCACAGAGGTGGCACCGGCAATCAGAGGTCCGTACACAATGTACGAGTGACCTACCACCCAACCCACGTCAGAAGCGGCCCAGAAGGTATCACCGGGTTCGACATCGTAGAGGTAGCGCATGGACCAGGCCAGCGCCACCGCGTGGCCACCGTTGTCCCGCACCACCCCCTTGGGTTGGCCGGTTGTGCCTGAGGTATAGAGTACATAAAGCGGATCGGTTGCTTTAACCGGTACCCAATCGGCGTCCGGCGCAGTTGCCACAGACTGCTGCCAGTCAAGGTCACGCCCGGATGTCATCTCGGCCTCATATTGAGGGCGCTGTAGAATCAAACACTTGCTGACTTTATGGGTCGCCTGAGCCAGAGCGGCATCCAGCAGCGGCTTATAGGCCACCACACCCGAAGGCTCTACCCCACAGGATGCTGAAAGCACCATCACAGGTTTGGCATCATTGATGCGACTGGCAAGCTCATTGGCCGCAAAGCCGCCAAACACCACAGAATGAATCGCTCCGATGCGGGCACAGGCGAGCATGGCATAGGCCGTTTCGGGGACCATGGGCATATAAATCACCACCCTGTCACCCTTGTTTACGCCCTGCGCCTGGAGCAGGCCCGCCAAGCGCTTCACCTGGGCCAGACACTCGCTGTAACTGATGGAATATTCAGTCTCAGTCACCGGACTCACGTAATGAAACGCCGTCTGCTGGCCACGCCCGGCATCCACCTGACGGTCGAGGGCGTTATAGCAGGTATTGATTTCGCCGTCTGTGTACCAGCGATATAAAGGCGCCTGTGACGAATCCAGAATAGTCTCCGGCGCCTTGTGCCAGTCCACCATGGTGGCGGCCTTTCGCCAGTATTGCTCGGGGTTGTCCCTGGCTTCCTGGCGCAGCGCCTCAGCAGGATCCGCTGGCATCATTGTGCTTGTGCTTATTGTTGTCATTGTAATGGTCCTCCGGGGTGGAGTGGCGACATCTGCGCCGGTAAGGTCCCTTCCTTATCTTCGGCATTATTGCGCGGAGTCGCCCCGCCCCCCATTAGACAAAAGCCTAGGAAGGTTTGCCTGTAACCGAAAGAAGCACGGCCATCACGGCAGGGGCCACGGGTAAGCCATGAGATTGAATGATTGAGATAAGCAGATGCCCCGGCCCTGGATAGCACGCGAGCCCCTTGGAAACAGCACCCGGCAGGGCTGTAAGCTAAGCCTGACACTGGTCACCATGAAAATGCCTTAGCCACGCGCACTCCAACTTTACCTTTACGTAAACTTCATATATCTTGCATCCAATTGAAACAAGAAAAATCCGGTGTCGAGATGAGTTCAACCAACAGTGCGCAAACCAGCTATTCAATCAGTGACTTGTCGAAAGAATTCGACATTACCACCCGCTCTATCCGCTTCTATGAGGATCAGGGGCTGCTTAAGCCCAAGCGTCGTGGCCAAACCCGTATCTACAGCCTGAAAGACAGGGTTCGCTTAAAGCTTATCCTGCGTGGTAAGCGCCTCGGGTTTTCGCTGGCCGAAACCCGCCGTTTGTTTGAGCTTTACGATGCCGACAAAACCAGCGTAACCCAGCTCAACACCATGCTGGCGCTGATTGAAGAGAAAAAAGCCGCGCTGCAGCAACAGATGGACGATATCAAGGTGGTATTGATGGAACTCACCAGCGCCGAGGCCCAGTGCCGTGGTGCCCTGGATGGACAATCCAAGAGTTCCTGAGCTTACGCCGGCGCCCAGACTGAATAAAGACCGACACAATAACAAAGATAACAAGACAACAAGCAGATTTAAGGACACAAGCACATGAGCCACCTGTACTCTACTCTCAACTTCGGACTCGGTGAAGACGTGGATATGCTGCGGGACGCGGTATACGAATTTGCCAAGGGTGAAATTGCGCCGCTGGCCGAAAAGGTTGACCGCGACAACGCCTTCCCCAACGAGCTGTGGGCAAAATTCGGTGACATGGGCCTGCTGGGCGTCACTGTGGCTGAAGAATACGGCGGCGTGAACATGGGTTACCTCGCCCATGTGGTGGCCATGGAAGAAATCAGCCGCGCCTCGGCCTCCATTGGCCTGTCTTACGGTGCCCACTCCAACCTGTGCGTCAACCAAATCTATCGCAACGGCAACGAGGCTCAGCGCGCCAAATACCTGCCCAAGCTCATCAGCGGTGAGCACATCGGTGCCCTGGCCATGAGCGAGCCCAACGCCGGCTCCGACGTGGTGTCCATGAAGCTGCACGCCCGCAAGGAAGGCGATCGCTATATCCTCAATGGCAACAAGATGTGGATCACTAATGGTCCCGACGCCCACACCTATGTGATTTACGCCAAGACCGACCTCGATAAGGGCCCACACGGCATCACCGCCTTTATCGTTGAGCGCGGCTTCAAGGGCTTCTCCCAGGCGCAAAAGCTCGACAAGCTGGGTATGCGCGGCTCCAACACCTGTGAGCTGGTATTTGAAGACTGCGAAGTACCGGAAGAAAACATCCTCGGCGGCCTCAATAATGGCGTCAAAGTGCTGATGAGTGGCCTGGATTACGAGCGCGTGGTGCTCTCCGGTGGCCCGCTGGGCATTATGACCGCCTGTATGGATATCGTGGTGCCTTACGTACACGAGCGGGTGCAGTTCGGTAAATCCATTGGTGAGTTCCAGCTGGTACAGGGCAAGCTTGCCGACATGTACACAGGTATGAACGCGGCCAAATCCTACGTGTACAACGTGGCCCGCGCCTGTGACCGCGGCGAAACCACCCGTAAAGATGCCGCCGGTGTGATTCTCTATGCCGCCGAATTGGCCACCAAGATGGCGCTGGATGCGATTCAGCTGCTCGGTGGTAACGGCTACGTCAATGAGTACGCCACCGGCCGCCTGCTGCGGGATGCCAAACTGTATGAAATCGGCGCCGGCACCTCGGAAATCCGCCGCATGCTGATTGGCCGTGAGCTGTTTAACGAGACTAAATAACTCTGTCTTATAAATCAGCCCGCTAAACCAAGCTGATAAGCCAATAAGCCAACTCTTCACATCCACTCCCCGGCAAAGCGCCGGGGTTTAAGGACACTGCGGCAGGCAACAGGCCTGCCCCTTGGAGGACACAAGACGTGACTCAACTTACCTCCCGCGTGAATCCACGCAGCGACGAATTCAAACAAAAACACGATGCCATGGCGGCCCTGGTGGCTGATCTCAAAGACAAGCTCGCCCATATCGAGCAGGGCGGCGGCCCGGTTGCCATGGAGCGCCACTTATCCCGTGGCAAACTCGCCCCCCGCGCCCGGGTGGAAAAACTCTTAGACCCAGGCTCACCCTTCCTGGAACTGAGCCAGTTTGCAGCCTATGAGGTGTACGATGAAGACGTACCGGCGGCGGGCATCATTGCCGGTATCGGCCGGGTCAGCGGCGTCGAGTGCATGATTATTGCCAACGATGCCACCGTAAAGGGCGGCACCTACTACCCCATCACGGTGAAAAAACACCTGCGTGCCCAGGCCATTGCCGAGCGCTGCCACCTGCCCTGCATCTATCTGGTGGACTCGGGCGGTGCCAACCTGCCCCGTCAGGACGAAGTCTTCCCCGACCGTGACCACTTCGGCCGCATCTTCTTCAATCAGGCCCGCATGTCCGCCAAGGGTATTCCGCAAATCGCGGTGGTGATGGGTCTGTGTACCGCGGGCGGCGCCTACGTGCCAGCCATGGCCGATGAATCCATTATCGTGCGTGAGCAGGGCACCATCTTTTTAGCAGGCCCGCCGCTGGTGAAAGCTGCCACCGGCGAAGAAGTGAGCGCCGAGGAGCTTGGCGGCGGCGACGTGCACACCAAAATCAGCGGCGTGGCCGACCATCTGGCGCAAAACGATGAGCATGCGCTGGAGCTCGCCCGCAAGGCGGTATCGCGCCTCAACCACCAAAAGCAGGTTGAGCTGCAACTCGCAAAAGTCAAACCGCCCAAATACGACATCAACGAGCTTTACGGCATCGTCGGTACCGATCTTAAAAAGCCCTTCGATGTGAAAGAAGTGATTGCCCGCATCGTGGATGACTCCGACTTTGACGAGTTCAAAGCCAACTACGGCGCCACCCTGGTGTGCGGCTTTGCCCGCATCCACGGTTATCCGGTGGGCATAGTGGCCAACAACGGCATCCTGTTCTCAGAGTCGGCCCAGAAAGGCGCGCACTTTATTGAGCTGTGCTGCCAGCGCAAAATTCCGCTGGTGTTTTTGCAAAACATCACCGGCTTTATGGTGGGTAAAAAATACGAGCACGAAGGCATTGCCAAGCACGGCGCCAAGATGGTGACGGCAGTTTCCTGCGCCACTGTGCCCAAGTTCACCGTGCTGATTGGCGGCAGCTACGGCGCCGGTAACTACGGCATGTGCGGCCGCGCCTTTGAGCCTACCCTGATGTGGATGTGGCCCAATGCCCGCATCTCAGTGATGGGCGGCGAGCAGGCCGCAGGCGTGCTGGCCACTGTGCGTAAAGATGGTCTGGCCCGTAAAGGCGAAACCATGAGCGCGGAAGAGGAAGCCAAATTCAAGGCGCCCATCATCGCCCAGTACGATAAAGAGGGTCACCCCTACCATGCCAGCGCCCGCCTGTGGGACGACGGCATTATCGACCCTGCGCAAACCCGTGATGTACTGGGGCTGGCCATTTCCGCCGCCCTCAACGCCCCCATCGAAGAGACCCGCTTCGGCGTGTTCCGCATGTAAGGAGAAGCAGATGACAACCATGACTTCCATTGCCGAGCTGTCTGCCTCCTTCAGTGCCGTGCGCTGCGAGCTTAAGGGCAAGGTGGGTTATCTCATCTTGAATCGCCCCGAGGTGCACAACGCCTTCGATGAGGTGATGATAAGCGAAATGACCCAGGCCATTAATGCCTTCGCCCACGAGAGCGACTGTGCCCTGATGGTGCTTAAAAGCGACGGCAAGCATTTCTCCGCCGGCGCCGATTTGAACTGGATGCGCAAGCAGGCCGCCATGGACTTTGATGCCAACCTCAAAGACGCCCGTGAGCTTGCCAACCTGATGGATACCCTGGACCGGTTCCCCAAGCCGTCCATCGCCCTTGTTAACGGCGCGGCTTACGGCGGCGCACTGGGGCTGATTTGCTGCTGCGACATTGCAATTTCGAGCCACAAAGCCAGTTTCTGCCTGTCTGAGGTCAAACTGGGGCTTATTCCTGCGGTCATCAGCCCCTACGTGGTGCGCGCCATGGGGCCACGCCAGAGCCGCCGCTACATGCTCACGGCTGAGCGCTTCGATGCCAGCATGGCGCTGGCCTTAGGCGTAGTGCATGAAATTGCTGACGATTTAGATGCCGCAGCTGCCCCCATCATTCAAAACCTGCTCAGCGGCAGCCCCCAGGCCCTCGGCTGGTGCAAGTCGCTCATCGCCCGGCTGCAAAGCGGCGTGATTGATGAGCACACCCGCGACTACACCAGCGAGCGCATCGCCCGCATTCGAGTGTCCGCAGAAGGACAGGAAGGCCTTAACGCCTTTTTCGATAAGCGCAGCCCAGCCTGGGTTAATGATACCGGCAGCAAGGACTAAGGGATTTTCCATGTTTAACAAACTCTTAATTGCTAACCGCGGTGAAATCGCCTGCCGCGTTATCCGCACCGCCCGCGATATGGGCATTAAAACCGTGGCAGTGTATTCCGACGCCGACCGCGACGCCCGCCATGTGGCGCTGGCGGATGAATCCTTTTATCTGGGCGAAAGCGCCCCGGCAAGCTCGTACCTTCGCGGTGAGCTGATTATCGACATCGCCAAAAAATGCGGCGCCGAGGCCATTCACCCCGGCTACGGCTTTTTGTCGGAAAACGCCGAATTTGCCCGCGCCTGTGAGGCAAACGGCATCGCCTTTGTCGGCCCTGGCTCTGATGCCATCGATGCCATGGGCAGCAAAAGCGCCGCCAAGCTCATCATGGAAAAAGCCGGTGTGCCCCTGGTGCCCGGCTACCACGGCGACGATCAGAGTGATGCCACCCTGCTTGCCGAGGCAAAAAAGATTGGTTATCCGCTCCTTATCAAAGCCGCCTACGGTGGCGGCGGTAAGGGCATGCGTATTGTCGAGGGCGAGAGCGAGCTTAAAGCCGCCATCGACTCGGCCCGCCGCGAGGCTGCTTCCAGCTTCGGTAACGACAAGCTCTTGATGGAGCGTTATCTGCGTCAGCCGCGCCACGTGGAAGTGCAGGTATTTGCCGACTCTCACGGTAACTGCGTGTATCTGTCTGACCGCGACTGCTCCATTCAGCGCCGCCATCAAAAGGTGGTGGAAGAAGCCCCTGCCCCGGGCCTGCCCGACAGCCTGCGCAGGCAAATGGGCGAGGCCGCCGTGGCCGCTGCCAAGGCCATCGATTACCGCGGCGCCGGTACTGTGGAGTTCCTGCTCGATGCCCCTCAGCCAGGGAAAGAGCGCAGCTTCTTCTTTATGGAGATGAACACCCGTCTGCAGGTAGAACACCCGGTAACCGAAATGGTCACGGGCCAGGATCTGGTGAAATGGCAGCTGTTGGTGGCATCGGGTTCAGTGCTGCCCCTTGAGCAGCACGAAATCCAAATCCACGGTCACTCCTTTGAGGTGCGGATTTACGCCGAAGACCCCAATAACGAGTTTCTGCCCGCCAGTGGTAAGCTCACCTTTTTGCGAGAGCCAGAGCCAAGCCGCCATGTGCGCATCGACTCAGGCGTGCGCGAAAATGATGTGATTTCAAACTACTACGACCCGATGATTGCCAAACTGATTGTGTGGGACGAATCACGCCCCCGCGCACTGGCGCGTCTTAACCGCGCCCTTGGCGATTACCGTGTTGGCGGCCTTAAGCACAACATCGAGTTTCTCTCCAACATCGCCGAGCATCCGGCGTTTGCCGATGCCAACTTCTCCACCGACTTTATCGGCCGCTACGGCGATGCCCTGATTGGCGACAGCCGCGATGAGGCCGACACCGCCTTTGTGCTGGCGGTACTGACCCAGCTTAAGCTGCGGGAAGCCACCACTCAGGACGCTCCCGGCCACGATCCTTTCAGCCCCTGGTCGAGCCTGAAAGGCTTTCGCTTAAGCAGCCCAAAGCGCCACAGCGTGACCCTGCTGGATGACGCGCATCAGAGCCGCTGCGCCGAACTCACCGAGGCTAATGGCCGCTATCAGCTAAGCCTCAACGACAAGCTGATTGAGCTCAGTGGCAGTATTGACGCCTCTGAGCTTAAGTGCGAAATCAACGGCCACAAGATGAAGGTGACGGTATCGCTGGAAGAAGGCGGTCTTACCGTGTTCCTCTCAAGCGGCAGCTACCATTTCCGCGAAGTGCTGGGCCAGGTGTTGGAAGAAACCGCAAGCTCAGAGGATAAACTCAAGGCACCGATGAACGGCACTGTGGTGACCCATCTGGTCGCCGTTGGCGACACTGTCACTGCCGGTCAGGGTTTGCTTGTTATGGAAGCCATGAAGATGGAATACACCATAGAAGCGCCCTTCGATGGGGTGGTGAGCGAGTTCTTCTTCGCCCCCGGGGAGCTGGTGTCCGACGGCACCCTGCTGCTGGCGCTGGAGCCAGGCGACGGCGCTTGCGAAACCAGCGGCAAGGAGGCCTGAGATGGCACTGCCCTCATACATCAGCCTGTTTGAAGTCGGCCCCCGTGACGGCCTGCAAAATGAAAAGCAGGTCTCAACCGCCGATAAAATTCTGCTGGTCGAAAACCTTGCCGCCGCTGGGGTTAAGCGCATCGAGGCGGCAAGTTTCGTCTCCCCCAAGTGGGTGCCGCAAATGGCCGACTCAGGCGAGGTGCTCAAGGGGATTTCCCGTGTGGCCGGCGTGCGTTACAGCGCCCTTACCCCAAATTTGAAGGGGCTGGAACTCGCCCTTGACGCCAATGCCTCGGAGGTTGCGGTATTTGCCGCCGCCTCCGAGGGCTTCAGTCAAAAGAACATTAACTGCTCGATTGAAGAGTCGATTGAGCGGTTTATCCCATTGATGGAAAAAGCAAAAGAGCACAATTTACCGGTGCGCGGTTATGTGTCCTGCGTGCTCGGTTGCCCCTACGATGGCGAGATAGCCGTAAGCGAAGTGGCGCGGGTGTCTGAAATTCTGTACAAACTCGGCTGCTATGAAATTTCTTTGGGTGACACTATAGGCGTTGGCACGCCCGCAAAGGCCCGTAAAATGGTGGAAGCCGTGGCGGCCAGAGTACCGGCAGATAAGCTCGCGCTGCACTTCCACGACACCTATGGCCAGGCACTTGCCAATATCCTGGCCTGCCTTGAGACAGGCATCCGCACCGTGGATACCTCGGTGGCAGGCCTCGGTGGCTGCCCCTATGCCAAAGGTGCTTCGGGCAATCTTGCCAGCGAAGATCTGGTGTACATGCTCCATGGTATGGGCGTAGACACAGGTATCGACCTTGGCAAACTGATTGAGGCGGGTAACCGCATCAGCGCCGCTCTTGGCAGACAAAACGGCTCCAAAGTGGCGCGGGCGCTGAGCTAGCCACGTCAAGAAGGTGGCGCGGGCGCGGCGTTAGCCACTTCAAGAAAGTGGCACGGGCAGCCTGGCCACTGCAAGATAACAATAACTATCTCCTGCCCAGTTGCGGGCAGGCGAACAAAGCACAGCACACGACCTGACGTCACAGCAGGTTAAGAACAAAAGGAAGACAAGATGGCTGGACTCTACAAGGTCGTCGACAGTTACGACCAGGCCCTGGCGGGCCTTAACGACAATATGACCATCATGGTGGGTGGTTTTGGCCTGTGCGGTATTCCGGAAGGCCTGATTAATCAGATGGTAAAACTTGGCACCAAGGGCCTGACTGCTATCTCCAACAACGCTGGCGTTGATGACTTTGGTCTGGGGCTTTTGCTGCAAAACAAGCAGATAAGCACCATGATCGCCTCCTACGTGGGTGAAAACGCCACCTTCGAGCGCCAGATGCTGAGCGGCGAGCTGAACGTTATCCTCACCCCACAGGGCACCCTGGCCGAAAAAATCCGTGCCGGTGGCGCAGGTATTCCTGCGTTCTTCACCGCCACTGGCTACGGCACCCCGGTAGCCGAGGGCAAAGAGACCCGCGAAATCAAGGGCCGCCATTATGTGCTGGAAGAGTCCCTGACCGCCGATTTCGCCCTTATCCGCGCCTGGAAGGCCGATACCATGGGTAACCTGGTGTTCCGCAAGACCGCCGCCAACTTCAACCCCATGATGGCTACCGCCGGTAAAATCACCGTGGTGGAAGTGGAAGAAATTGTTGAGCCGGGCGAACTTGACCCGGACCACATCCACACCCCGGGGATTTATGTGGATCGCATCATCAAAGGCAACTTTGAGAAGCGCATCGAACAGCGCACCGTGAAGCAGGCATAAGGAGACACGCCATGGCACTTTCAAGAGAACAACTGGCCCAGCGCGTCGCCAAAGAGCTGAAAGACGGCTACTACGTAAACCTCGGCATCGGCATTCCAACGCTTGTGGCCAACTACATCCCCGAAGGCATGCAGGTGATGCTGCAGTCGGAAAATGGCCTGCTCGGCATGGGCGAATTCCCCACCGAAGAGACTATCGACCCGGATTTGATTAACGCCGGTAAACAAACCGTTACCGCAGTAAAAGGCGCGTCGTTTTTCTCCAGCGCCGAGAGCTTTGCCATGATCCGCGGCGGCCATGTGGATTTGACCGTGCTCGGTGCCTTCGAGGTGGACGTTGAAGGCTCTATCGCCTCCTGGATGATCCCCGGCAAACTGGTAAAAGGCATGGGCGGCGCCATGGACTTGGTGGCCGGTGCCGACAATATCATAGTCACCATGATGCATGCCGATAAATACGGTAACTCCAAACTGCTGCCCAAGTGCGAGCTGCCGCTCACCGGCTTTGGTTGCATCAAACGGGTGCTCACCGATTTGGCCTTTATCGAAATCAAAGACGGCGCCTTCCACCTGCTGGAGCGCGCCCCGGGCGTGAGCGTTGAAGAAATCATTGAGAAAACCGCAGGCAAGCTTATCGTGCCCGAGCACGTGCCTGAGATGCAGTTTTAATCGGCCCTGCTCTTTCAGGCCAGCCTACAAAAACACCCGCAGCTGCGGGTGTTTTTATTTGAATCAAGTCATTCAGATAGCAAAGTTTTTTACTGTGCTGATAACGGGCATAACAGGCTTGTTAAGCCCCGGCGATTTGGGTATCTTCGACACTGTGCAAACAGTATTGCGGGTGAGCAACAGCTTGTTGCAATCGACATTCAACCAGTGGGCGATGCGTTTCAACACTCACCAGCACCATACCAGCAGGGAAGCGCGAAAAAGCACAGCGCAAAGGTCATACTTACACTTCCCCCACTGTTATTTACTCTGCTTGCCGCCAGCACCCACAGCATTAGATGCGATTGAACTCCAATGGCGTCCTGCGGTAGCTATGGCCTTAACAGCCACACCATTTCATCCCAACCGTTTCAACCCAACCGCTTATGTCAGTCTATCGAGCGGGCTCACGGTGCCGGCATAATGTAGCCCCAGCACGTGGGTGTATATTTGAGTTGTCTTGACGTCATTGTGGCCAAGCAATTCCTGCACTGTGCGGATATCGTAGCCTGCCTGCAAAAGATGAGTGGCACAAATTCAGCGGGACTGAATTTGAACAGCTCCGCTGGCCCGAAGGGGAAAATACAGGGAAGTATTTTATAAATGAGTGACGAAAAGTATGGCAAGTCACCCGCTTGTTGACCCCAGATTTAGCAACGGCGACCGCCAGCGCTTTACGCACAACACTCTGATGCAGATGATGCCGACATAACACCCCCGTAATGGGATGATGGCAGATTGCATGTGATGGGAAGATAAACATCCAGATAGATTTTCTAAACGCATTGGGATATTTGCGCCCAAGTGCATAGGGCAGCGATGGCCCCAGGCCTTGTAAGTTATCTTTCTGCTGAAGGGCTGTCGCGCTGCTTATGTAAGATTGTAATGCCGTCGCACAATGTTGGCTGAGCATTGTTTTGCGATCTTTGCGGCCTTTACCGTCCCGCACTGTTAAAGACAGATGCTCAAGATCGACATCCTGGATCCTGAGTCTGAGGCATTCAGAGATCCGCAGGCCACTACCGTAAAGCATTTCGACAATCAGGCGGCTACGTCCTTCCAGACAATTCAGAATGCGCTTTACTTCATCAACGGTCAGTACCACAGGCAGGAATCGCTGTTTGCTGGCGTAATGAAAACTAAGGCTGCCAAGTTCCTGATGCAAGTGCTTATGATAAAGGTAGACCAGCGCATTTAACGCCGTCTTTTGGGTGTTTATTGCCACATTGCGTTGATTGGCGATAAAGGTCAGAAACTGTCCGACCTCCGGTTGCCCCATCTCTGCCGGGTGCCTTTTATGGTGAAAACGGATAAAGGCCTTTATCCAATACAGATATGTCTTTTCTGTTAGAATGCTGTAACCACGCATCCGCATCTCTTCGCGAATGCCCTGCAGAAACGGACTTTGATAGGCCATGTCGAAAGCCCCGAAAGCTGTACGTACATACAGTATTATTTTAAAATGGATGA
Source organism: Shewanella sp. FJAT-52076 (assembly GCF_019457455.1). NCBI lineage: Bacteria > Pseudomonadati > Pseudomonadota > Gammaproteobacteria > Alteromonadales > Shewanellaceae > Shewanella > Shewanella sp. FJAT-52076. Next base: position 1,590,430 of record NZ_CP080415.1, on the reverse strand, counting down.
TTTTGCCAGCTCAAACGACAAAAAATGTGCGCACTATTTCTGAAACACTTTTTATAGCTTTAGTAAATTCATAGACTTAAAAATGGTGCGCGAAATAAAGCGAGCGCAAATCATGCGCATGCGCACTTTCCACCAGGATGATTTTTTCTAAGTTAAAAATCGAATTTAAAAACAGCGTGTTGCGTGAGATTTCACCAAGTGGTCAGATGTGAGATTATGCGCATGCGCACTATACAAATGTTAGCTAGGAAACGTCATGTCTTATATCGAGAACCTGATTGAAAATTGCAATAAAGCTAAAATGGCAAAGCCAGAAAAAGAGTTCGTGGTAGAGAATATCTCTCAACTTGACGGAATTGACAAGGCTATCTATATAATTGAAGAAATAGATGGAAACTGCGAAAGCACATTTATTGAACTATCAAAATATAAAAAGTTAAAGCAGAGGGCTTGCCCTAAATTAAATGCTCCTTCTCCAGTTTTATATGTGGGTTCATCTACCACCGGCGTTAGGAAAAGAATAGAGCAACATTTGGGTGAAGGAGCAAAGGATACCTATGCTTTACATTTGAAATATTGGTTCAGAGGTGACTATAAAATAACTATAAAGGTTTTTGAACAGCCGAAAGAGGTTCTTCAAATTATCGAAGACGCGTTATCTTATGAGCTTGCTCCTGCTTTTGGTAAGCAAGGTGGTAATAGCAAATGAGGCGAATATGGTAGCTAACAAGGCCATCAATTTGACAGTTTTTCCGTTACGGCTTTTGTGCTTAAAAATAGCACAAAAGCCTCCACTCCAAAACTGCAAATTATGGCAGCGTTATGCGCAAGTTAAGATAAGGAAGTTATGTGAAAACACCAAATTTGTTCTCCTATGCGACTAGTGAATTATCACAAGATGCATTTATTTGCTGGCTACTAGAATGGGCGTCACCAGAATTTCGCAATGAAGATCCAGATTTACATACGTGTGCGACTGAATTTGTGAACTCTCTTTTTTCAATACATGAAAAAGAATGCCCGACAGAAATCAATAAAGTTGAAGTAGGAAAGCAGGATAAGAATATCGATGTTCTTTGCATTATCAACGACGAATATCCAATATTAATTGAGGATAAGACCGGTACAAAACATCACTCAGGTCAACTTTCGCGTTATTTAAATACAATAAAAGATCGTTCTTATTCAGAAGAAAAGATATTTCCGATCTATTTTAAGACTGAAGATCAGGCTTCTTATAAAGACGTCATTAAAAATGGTTATATGCCATATTTACGATCTGATTTTTTAAAGATTTTGATCTCATATCAAGGTGAAAACTCAATATTAATTGATTACAGAGATCACCTTCAGTCAATTGAGGATAGCGTCCAATCTTTCAAATTACTTCCAATCGATAAATGGCATTGGCATTCATGGATAGGTTTTTATCAGGAGATCCACGATAAATTAGATGGTCATTGGGATTACGTAGCTAATCCTTCAGGCGGTTTTCTTGGCTATTGGTGGCGTTTTCAGGGAGATGATAATTGTGAGCAGTATCTACAGCTTGAGCAAGGAAAGTTCTGTTTTAAAATTTGGGTGAAGCATAAAAACGAGCGTAGTCGTTTAAGATCTAAGTGGCACAATCTTATTAAAGATAAGAGTAATGAGTTGGGATTTAGTCTAACCAAGCCAGAAAGATTTGGAAGTGGTGAATATATGACTGTTTGTGTATTTGATGGAGAATATAGAGTAGCTAATGAAGGTATCTTAGATCTTGAGCAAACAATTCAGCGTATTAGGTTAGCTGAAGAAATATTATATTCAGTTAAAGAGCGCGCATAACAAGTGCCAGCAACCGACCGCCAAACCTGTCACTCAAATTGCTTCGCAATTACGTGCCAGATTTGTCGGCGGCTGTGGCAGGCGTTGATATGATTCCCTCGGTCAAATGGATAATAGTGTCCTTACCGGAGACCCAAAAAATCTCCGGTAAGGACACTCTGGCAGACGGGCTTTGGCGAGTAAGTGTCGGCGGTTGACCTTGCTGATATCCGCGGATTTTAACCGCATTACTTGTGTTCGCCGCTGGAGCCTTGCCTCAGTCTAGAAGCGCGGATGTGACCGCTTAACGCCCTCGAGGGTTGCTCGCACCGCTGCCGCCGCCTTTACTGCCAGAGTGAAGTTAACCCTGATTCAGCACGCTTTTCGTGGTATGTCGGCATCAAAGCTTTGGGCTATGTCCCAAATGTAACCTGTCAGCTCGCGTGCCACGGCGGTCACCACCTTGTTGTATTCCTTGCCCCGTGCTTTCAGGGCATGGAAACGCCGACACAAGCGTTGCTGGACTTCCCAGGAGCGGGTTTGCAATGGTATCGAATGGCCTTGCTGACGACTCTCCAGCTCCCGTGATACCCGAGCGGGAAAGCGATAAGCCCAGTCTGATTCGATAAGGATACGTCTGGCGTGGCCATTGCCACATTTGGTAATGCCGCCCCGTCGCTCCCGCTGGCCGCTGGAGTATTCACTTGGCGTGAGGCCGACAAAGTTCATCAACGAACGCGGCGAGGCAAAGCGCCACAGGTCGCCCAGCTCCGCCAGCAGCGTCATGGCCGATAAGAAACGCACACCACGCAGTACAGTCAGACGTTCAACCAGTGGATACCAACGCCAGCTTCCGGCGAGGCTTTGCAGCTCCAACTCCAGTCGTTGTAAACGTTCATAACGTTCGGTAACTGTGTGGATGTAATGCTGGAAAGTGATTTTAGTGGCGCTCTCAGCAAAGCTGATACCCGCCAGATGACGTCGATAGGCCTCGGTCCAGTTTTGGCGACCACTGCACGGGTGGCCATGGCGCAGCAGGAAGGATTTCAGTCGTTGCCGTGCCTGACGTAAATCGAGCATGGCATCTTCTCGGCAACGAATTAGGTCCCGGATGGCTTCATCTCGCTCATCCGGGACATAGATGGACTTCAAATCGCCGCTGCGAGCCAATCTGGCCAGGGTCATGGCATCACGTTTATCGGTTTTGACTCTGTCCCCTGGTGCTTTGGGGATTAAAGCAGGCGCCACGACCCAACAGGTGATGCCACGATGTTGCAGGTGACGATAAAGCCAGAAGCCACAAGGTCCAGCCTCATAAATGATGCAAAGCTTGCTGGCCTTGGTTGATTGATTTTTAAAGAGTTTATCGAGTGAACGCAGGTTGGTGGGAACGGTGCCATGATAGTGCACGGTATCATCCAACTTATCAGAAACCCAGGCCACATCAGTGGTCTCCTTGTGCACGTCCAAACCGATAAAAAGTGTGTTAGCTTTAGACATGTCGGCCTCCTGTGATTGTTTGCTATTAGATCAACAAACAGTGTGGCTCTGGTTTCACTAACCCACGAGAAAACACGGAGGCCGACACCTGCGCAGGGAATCATTATGTCTAACTGCCAATTAAGCTATGAAGATCTTTTTAAAACTCACAATTTTTGTACTGGTTGCTTTGTTTGCAGTACTTGGTAGCCTGGTTGTTTGGTATGACAGAGAACAGCATATTGATTTCTTAAGTATGTTTCCTGAATCTTTCGAAACTTGTCATGGTGATGTGTCAGGTGGTTCAGGTGATTTAGCACACTGGTTCTCTTTGAATAAAGATGGGTGGAAAAATCACCCAGCATCTTTGGCTCCGGGCTATTTATATAAATCATCAAAATTGAATATAAATGTTCATCCAGACTGGGTTGTTGTTAGTTATCTTGATAATAAGAATTGGCAACAGGTTATAAAATATTCGCAAGCCAGTTCAATTTTTAGAGAGTGTCGCATTAGCAGTTAACAAACCGCTGTAGACGCACGCGAGGCGTGCTGGGACAAAAACACGTGGGCTGTCCTCGCTTCGCTCGTTATTATAGCCCACGTATTTTTGCCCCTAAGCGGGGTGTTATACCCACGCAAGCAAAACTCCACTTGAATTGTTTTCCGGTGAGTGATAGGTTAAGACAATGCAAGTAAATCATACGTTTAATCTAATCTCAGTTTCATGGTGGCGTTCTATCTTATAGAGCGGCGCTGAATCACATTTGTTCAAAGCCGTCGGAAGACTGCTTATGAATAACGTAATTTATGTCTCCGATGGTACAATTTAGGAGTCATATTATGCATAATCAAATACATACCATTAAAAAAGAAAAAGTGTTAACTGGTGATAGAGCTACAGGGCAGTTGCATCTCGGACACTTTGTCGGTTCACTTCAGCAAAGAGTAGCGTTACAAAACGACTATGAACAAACTATTTTGGTTGCCGATTTACAAGGTTTAACTGATAACGGTCACAATCCCCATAAAGTATCTTCAAATATTTTGAATGTTGTTGCTGATTATTTAGCCGTTGGCATTGACCCACAGAAAACTACTATTTGCTTGCAGTCTGCGATCCCTGCATTATCTGAATTGACAATGTATTACTCAAATTTGGTGTCTGTCGCTAGATTACAGAGAAATCCAACAGTTAAAAATGAAATTGCAGGTAAGTCATTTGGAGGCTCAATTCCCACGGGTTTCTTAACATATCCGATTAGCCAAGCTGCTGATATTACGGCATTTAGAGCAACGCTCATCCCTGTTGGTGATGACCAGTTACCAATGATTGAGCAAACGAATGAAATCGTGAGAAAACTAAATCATGTAGCCCAAGATGACATTTTAGTTGAGTGTCGACCGTTATTAAGCAAAGTCCCTCGTTTACCAAGCACGGATGGTAAAAGTAAAATGTCTAAATCAATGGGTAATTGTATCCTCTTAAGCTCTGGAGAAAAGGATATATCAAAGGCGGTAAAATCAATGTATACCGATCCTAATCACTTAGCAGTTGAAGACCCGGGTAAAATTGAAGGTAATGTTGTTTTCACATATCTAGACGCATTCCATCCAGATTTAGCTTATGTTGATGATTTAAAGATTAGGTACCAAAAAGGTGGTCTAGGAGATGGGACCACAAAAAAAATTCTTGAAGAATGCTTGCAGGAAACTCTAAAACCAATTAGAGAACGTAGAGAAACATTCATATCAGATAAAGCTCAATTGATTGAAATTCTTCGTATTGGTAGCGAAAAGTCACAAGATGAATCAAATCAGGTGTTAGGTAGCGTTAAACGAGCATTTGGTCTTAATTTGTTTCAGTAGTCGATATCAAGGCGTGGGTATAACAATGCAATCAAGGTGATGCGTTACACTCGGCGGTTTTGGTATGAAGTTCGGTGTGCTTTGCTGGTTCAGTGGGGCACACCTTATTGCAGGCGTTAATATGATTCCCTCTGTCAAATGGATAATAGTGTCCTTACCGGAGACCCAAAAAATCTCAGGTAAGGACACTCTGGCAGACGGGCTTTGGCGAGTAAGTGTCGGCTGTTGACCTTGCGCTCTTGTTGATAGTGAGGCCGCGAGTTTGGTTATTCGCATTACTTGTGTTCGCCGCTGGAGCCTTGCCTCAGTCTAGAAGCGCGGATGTGACCGCTTAACGCCCTCGAGGGTTGCTCGCACCGCTGCCGCCGCCTTTACTGCCAGAGAGAAGTTAACCCTGATCTAGCACGCTTTTCGTGGTATGTCGGCATCAAAGCTTTTGGGCTATGTCCCAAATGTAACCTGTCAGCTCACGTGCCACGGCGGTCACCACCTTGTTGTATTCCTTGCCCCGGGTTTTCAGGGCATGGAAACGCCGACACAAGCGTTGCTGGACTTCCCAGGAGCGGGTTTGCAATGGTATCGAATGGCCTTGCTGACGACTCTCCAGCTCCCATGACACCCAAGCCTGTGCCCTCAGGCATCAACCGGAGCCCGTCTCCAACCTTGTTTATACCCGCTAAACGCCAATGTTTGGCCCATGTCGAATTCGTACAATGTCGCCAGAGGATATAAGGCTATGTTGGCGGCATTAACAACGAAGGAGAAAGCAACATGGCATTACGCGCAAATTACTTTGGATTGGCCGCAAAGGGCATGCAGATACTCATGACACAGGAAAGCTATTTACAGCAACAGTTCAGCACGTCAGTACGGCTGTCGCTGCCGCTGTGGGAATTGGTCAAACTCAGGGTATCGCAAATCAATCAATGTGCTTTTTGTGTGGATATGCACAGCAAGGCCACGCTGCAACAGGGAGAAAGCCAGGAGCGTGTCATCGGCTTAAGCGCCTGGCGCGACATGCCTTTTTACAGCGACACTGAAATGATGGCCCTTGACTGGGCGGAACACCTGACTCAGGGGCTGCCGGTGAACGATGACAAGTACGCTCAGGTGGTGGAGGCCTTTGGCGAACAAGGCCTGGTGGATTTAACCATCGCCGTTAACGCCATCAACAGTTGGAACCGTATCGCCAAGACCTTTAAACCTGAGGTGGGCAGCTTCAAACCCGCTGCCCATGATTGATCACCCCTGGTTATGAAAATGCCACATCACCCAGTACATGGGCTTAAGGTCCCTTCCACCGATACTGCGGAAGGGTTTCAGTAAGGGACGAAGCCACTGCCAGGGCGCGAGCTTTCGTTTTGCGGCCTGCCAGGTGGGTTCTCCCCCGGCCTCTCGGTAGGCCAGCATGGCACGGGTGATGGGCTCGTGCGCAGGCCCCAGGTAGCGATAGAGGCTGTGCAGATATACCAGCAAATCGCGTCGCTGCTGGAATGCCATGTCCTTTTGGCGTTGATTGGCTTCAAAGTCGATAAACTTTACCGCTCCGCCCTGCCAGCCGATGTCTCTGAGCGCCGGGCGGCCATGGGCAAGCTCAAGGGAATGCAGCTCAGCCAGCGCCGCCGCACTGTCAGTCAAAATTTTATCAAAGGGGACACTGCCGTCCTGATGAGATAAGTGCCACCAATCGCTGACCGTTTTACCGGCATCCTCAATCACAAAATAGCCCTCACCCGCCAGCACCACATTGGGTACAGGGGCATGTTTTTCATTGAGGGTTTGCAGTGCCCGAATTTCGGTTTGCAGCGCCTGGTCGGGGCTGTGTTTGAGCAGTTTCATGGCGCCTTCCAGGCGCTCGGGCTGTTTCAGCCAGTAGCGGCGTCCTTCAAAGTCGAAGGGAACCACTCTGTGGCCCTGATGTGTCGCCAAAACCTCTGCAACCAAGGCCTTGAAGGCCAAAGAAGAGGTTGCAGGCGTACTGATATCGTGTTCCATTCGTATCCCATCTCACAGATTGCGGCGGCATTATCCCCGCGCCCTACGGTAATTTCAATGAAACCTGAGTATGTTATAGCCGTCGGTTCAGCATTCAGACAGCAAAGCTACAAAGTTGTAACTGGCCCCATTCAACGGATCACAAAACGGCAAAATCAGCCCGCTTGAACCTATCATCGATGAACTATCACTCGGACACAGGAAGCAGCCACAATCGCCATAAAAAAAGCCTCCCGATGGGAGGCTTTTTTTTATGGCATTGAAACTCAGTCGGCAGTTTGCTCCTGCCAGGGCGTGGCACGGTTTTCCAGCAGAACCGGAATGCCCTCTGTGATGGGATAGGCCAGACGGTCGAACTTACAGATCAGTTGATCGGCTGCTTTGTCGTATTCCAGCTTGCCCTTGCACACGGGGCAAGCAACGATTTCCAGGAGTTTTTTATCAAAGGCCATGGGTGTTTCCTTGCTTGGCTGTGGCCGCCCGGTTCAGGGCATCGAGCAGCCTGGTTGAAAATGTTGGCGGTAGATTGGCATCAACAGCGAGATACCACCAGTGTTGTTTGGCGAATTCGCGACATTTAACCGAATCTTTTTCGGTCATCAGCAGTGGGCGACCATCATCGACCGCAGCGATATCCGCAGCGCTGAAGGCCATGTGGTCGGTAAATTCATGTGCCTTACCAAGCACAAAGCCCTGGGCCCTCAGGGTTGAGAAAAAACGCTCTGGATTACCTATTCCCGCCATGGCGTTTACCGTATCCCCGGGGCGCGGCGCAATATTATCCTGCTCATTGGTGTTGCAGCCTTTGGCGTGGCCGCGGATTGCAGCGACGGGCGCCAGGCCAGCTGGCTCAAGGGTCATGGCGTATTCGTCCGCTTCTGCGTTGGCGCCATTACAGAGCACAAAGTTCACCGAACTTTTGCGCCATTTACCTTCACGCAGTGGCCCCGCTGGTAACAGCCAGCCATTACCAAAGCGGCGCTCACCATCAATCACCAATATTTCGACATCCCGCTCCAGGGCGTAATGCTGCAGGCCGTCATCACACAGAATGACGTTAACGTCGTGGCTTTGCAGCAGCTTATGGGCAGCCTTGATACGGTTTCGCCCCACCACCATAGGGACGCCGGTGCGCATGGCTATCATGGCTGGCTCATCACCCACCTGGGCGGGAGACATGCCGGCCACTACGTCCAGCTCACCGTCAAAGGCGGCGCCATAGCCACGGCTGATGACACCTGGGCGCCAGCCTTCCCGGCGCAGCCGCTCGATTAAATAGAGCACTGTGGGGGTTTTGCCGCTGCCACCGGCGGTGATGTTACCCACCACCACTACGGGCACAGGTAAGCGCTCGCTGCGCTTAAGCCCCAGCCTGAAGGCCGCACGGCGTAAGCTGCTGATAAACCAAAACAGCAGCGACAGGGGCAACAGCAGCCAAGCTGCCGGGTGCCCCTGATACCAGATTTTGTGCACAAAACTTTGCATAATCAGCCAGTAAACTGCATCTGATAGAGTTTGGCGTACATCCCATCCTGCGCCAACAGTGACTTGTGGTTGCCTCGCTCCACAATACGGCCCTGCTCTATCACCAAAATCTCATCGGCGCTTTCGATGGTCGACAGGCGGTGGGCAATCACGATAGAGGTACGGTTCTGACGCAGATTTTCAAGCCCTTCCTGGATGGCCTTCTCTGACTCTGTGTCCAGTGCCGAGGTGGCCTCATCGAGAATAAGCACGGGTGCGTTACGCAGCATGGCGCGGGCGATGGCGATACGCTGGCGCTGACCGCCGGAGAGCAGCACACCGTTTTCGCCCACCTGGGTATCCAGGCCGCTGGGCAGCTTACTGATAAATTCCATGGCATGGGCCAGGGTGGCCGCCTGCTCTATTTGCTCGCGGGTAACCTCCCAGGGGCAGGCATAGGCGATATTATTGGCGATGGTGTCGTTAAACAGGGTGACCTGCTGACTGACCAGCGCCACCTGGCTGCGCAGGTTTTTAAGGCGGTAGTCCTCAACATTGACGCCATCGAGCTCGATAGCGCCCTGCTCAAGCCCGCCATAAAAGCGATTGATAAGGCTGGCAATAGTTGATTTGCCCGAGCCGGAGCGCCCAACCAGCGCCAGGGTTTTACCCGGCGGCACATCAAAGCTGATACCGTCGAGGGCTCTGCTCTCCTGGCCTTCGTAGCGAAACGCCACCTCGTCAAAACGTACATGCCCCTTGACCCTGTCGGTTTCAAATGTGCCCTTGTCATGTTCGGCGGGTGTATCGAGCAGCTCAAATACCGTGGTACAGGCGGCAATACCGCGCTGGAATTCGGCGTTGACGCGGGTCAGGTTCTTGATTGGCTGCAAGGTTGCCATCATGGCGGCAAGCACAGTGGCGAAGGTGCCCGCAGTCAGCTCACTCTTTAAGGCATCAAAGCTTGCGGCATAAAGCACAAAGGCCAGCGCAAAAGAGCCGATGATCATGATGGTGGGCTGGCTGATGGCCTGGGCCACGGCAAGCTTCATGTTCTGGTGGCGATTGTGGTCGTTAACCTGGGCAAAGCGCTTGGCCTCGGTGTCCTGACCGCCAAAGGCCAGCACGTTTTTATGGCCCTTGATCATCTGCTCGGTCACGGCGGTGACACCGCCCATGGCACTTTGAATTTGACGTGAAATCTTGCGGAAACGGCGGCTGACGGTGGCGATAACCAACCCTATGATGGGACCCACAATCAGGATGCAGAGTGACAGCTTCCAGGAGTTGTAAAACATCAGGCCCAGCATGCCGATGACTGTTACGCCATCACGGACGATGGAAATGAGCGCGCTACCGGATGCCCGGGCGATTTGTTCGGTATCGAAGGTGACACGGGAAATGAGGTTGCCCGAGTTTTCCTTGTCGATGTAGCTCACCGGCAGGGTCAGATAATGCTCAAATACCTGCTGGCGCATGTCCATGATGAGCTTGGCACTCATGTAGGAAATACCATAGGTAGACACAAAGTTGGCCAGGCCCCTGAGGGTAAAAAGCCCCACTACAACGAAGGGCGCCCAATAGAGTACGCTGTTGTTGGAATCAAAGCCGGATGACGTGCCCACATCGACACTTCCCGACATGCCAACGCCAGAAAAGCCTTTATCAATAAAGGGTTGGATAAAAGCGATAAAGGTTGCGTCTACTGCACCATAGACCAAAAGTGCAATAACCGAGACGATAAAGATGGACTTCATGGGTTTGAGGTATCCCATGAGGCGTTTGAACACCGTCCAAACTTCCTGATTATGAGCTGTAGTCATTGATTCATCTGAGAGTATGACAAAGTCCGCATTCTACTCTGTAATCGGCCTGCCACCAACTCCAAAGACCCGGTTATACCAAAAAGGGGCCAGAGAGCCCCGATAGGTTTTTACTGTGATTTCATCACCAAGGTACAGACTTATCTGGCCGGTATCTGCCACTGTGAACGTCTCACTGCCCTGGGACAGGTATCTTTGCAGCACCGCATCTTTGGGAAATCCGTATCTGTTGTTGGCGCCGGCGGCAAAGAGGGTGATAGCCGGTGCGACGCCCGCGATAAAAGCCGGCGTGGATGATGTCAGGCTGCCATGGTGGGGTGCCACCAGCACCCTGGCCTTAAGCGCAGCACCGCTGCCAAGGAGTCGCGCCTCCCCCTCGGCTTCAATGTCGCCGGGCAACAACAGCCGCGAATGACCATCGCCAAGTGCAACCACACAGGAAGCGTTGTTGCCCACTCTGCCAACGGGTGAGTCTCCGGGCGACAGGACCTCTACCCACAAACTGCCAAGGGCAAACGCCTGAGGTCGGCAAGGCGCATGTTCCATCGCCTTGATATCCCGGGCTGCCCGGGTATCGCTTATGAGTAAATCGATTGGCATCGACCTGGCCAGTGCGGCGGCGCCACCGGCATGATCCTTATCTTCATGGCTTATAACCAACACATCGATGTGATGACGTCCCTTGGCGCGCAAAAATGGCACCAGGGTTCGCTCACCGTGGGAGAAGGTCTCACCAAAGGCCAATCCGGTGTCGTACACCAGTGTTTTATCCCGGCTAAACACCACGACGGCCAGCCCCTGCCCTACATCAAGTAAATGCACCTGCCATTGGGGAGCGCCTTTTACAGTGAGGGTCAGCAGTAGCGGCACCAGTATGGAGGCGCTCACCCACTTAACACCCCGCGCCAACGGCAGAAACAACAAGGTAGCCCCTGTAATGGCAAAACACAGGGGCGCAATCAGCTGTACAGGCACGCTTATCCAGGCGCCGGGTAAGTGGTCACTGAGCTTAAGAAGCCCATCCAGCGGTATCAATGCCATGAGTGCGGGAGTAAAGGCCCAGTCGGCCACTATTCCAAAAGGCAGCAGGAGAATAAAAAGTACAAGTCCTGCCAGCGCCAGCGGAATGGTCACCAGCGAAAACCAGGGCACCATCAGCAAATTAATCCAAAGGCTATGGACACTGACACCGCCAAAGAGCACCAGCTGCAATACCCCCAATCCGATACTGAGTGCCAACTGCAGCGTCACCAGCGACATCAGATAGTGTTTTAACCGACCAGGGACACCCTCAAGGTGAACGGACTGCCGGGTCAATAGCATCAAGATAATCATGATGGCGCCAAAAGACAGCCAAAACCCCGCTGACAGAGGTGACAGCGGGTCCAGAAACAGCACAGCAGCGAGGGCGTACAACAAGCGCTCCCAGGGCGAGGCAAAACGGCGACTCAGGGTAAGCAGCACCACCAATGCCAGCATGATAAAGGCCCGGCGGGTAGGAATGCCCATGCCCGCCAGCAGACCATAGAGCAGACACCCCAGGGTGGCTACTATCATGGCAATGACCAGGTTACGCCTGTCCTGGCGCGGCGCAAGCGAGGTCAACAGCGCCCGGCACAGCAGCAACAACCAGGCACCGAGCACCGACATGTGCAGTCCCGAAATGGCCATCAGGTGCCCAGTGCCGGTCTGCCTAAGCTGCTGCCAGGTCTGGGTATCTATGCCCTGCTGCTCCCCCGTCAGCAGTGGATACAGAAGCGCCTGCCGGGGTTTATCCGATATAGCCTGGCCGATGTGTTCAAGTAATAGCCCGCGAAGCCCTGACGCCGCCGACACCTTTCTTGCTTCCAGCACTCTGGCCTTGATGCCCACATGGCGTGACAACAGGTAGCGCTGACCGTTGAAGGCGCCTTCGTTGAGGGGGGAGGTGATAGAACGGGGGGCGAGACGAAATTCCCACTGCTCCCCGGGGCGAGTTTGTTCAGTTGTTCGCCAGTTGAGTCGGATTTTGCCCTCAACAGGCCAGATTAATTTTGGTTTAACAAGGCGTATATCTATACTCTGCCAGTCGCCGCTGTCAGACACAGGTGCTATTATCTCGCCACGCACCCAGGAATCACCGGCTTGATGCAGGTGGCTGTAATCGAACAGCATATGGGTGTACACAGCAACCCACGCCACGGCAGTCAGGGCTCCACTGAGCACAGGCAACTTGCGGTAACACCCCAATGCCACAAGCAAAAGCAGGCAGGCCGGCCAGGGCGGCAGCACTGGCCAGAGCAGCGATGAGATGACAAGGGCACAAAAGCCCAGCAGAAATGGGTTCTTCACAGCAGTAAGTTAAGACAGCATTATCCGCCTATGCCAAAAAAGCTCATCAAAAGGTTTATGCCGCACCCGGATGCACTGAAAGATCACAAGCATCTGAAGATGTTTGGCACCCTGTTGCATAAACCCAATCTATGGCACCTGAATCGCCGGTCGGCGCCAGGTGCGTTTGCCGTTGGGCTTTTTATGGCCTGGATGCCCATGCCATTTCAGATGGTTGCCGCCGCGGCCATGGCGATTTTCTTCAATGTGAATCTGCCGGTGTCTGTAGCCCTGGTGTGGATAACCAACCCTGTGACCATGCCGTTTCTGTTTTATATCGCCTATCAGGTGGGGGCCAGACTGCTTGGCCACACACCCCAGCCCTTTGCCTTTGAGGCGAGCTGGCAATGGCTGGAGTCATCTCTGGCTACAATAGGCCCACCATTTCTGCTCGGTTGTCTGGTGCTTGGGGTGATCAGCGCCATTGTGGGCTTCTTTGTGATAAGCAACCTGTGGAAGTATTCGGTGCTCTTTAAGTGGAAAAATCGCGCTACACGCTAGAGGGTTATGACTCCCATTCTTGGCAGCAGGTGCTGATCCACAGACAATAAACAGCTAATACCCCGGCAATCAGGCATGGCGACATTCGGCAATGAATGCTCCGGTGAAAATTGCGATTTCCCAGTTCCCGAATATAAAAAACGCGCCCTGAAGGCGCGTTTTTTATATTCGGGAACTGGCTCTGGTTGCTTCCTCGGGTTGCTTCTTCGGGTTGCGTCAGCGCCCCGCCAGGGCCGGTGCAGGCTCGGTAAGGCTCGCCTTGTACGCTGGATAGAGGGTCGCCAACAGACTCATCAGCAGTGCCATTACAGCAACCACGGCAACATCCTGGCCATGAAGCTCTGAGGGCAGAAAGTCGATAAAGTAAACGTCGGATGACAACAGCTGCACTCCAAAGGCGCTTTCAGCCGCCTTGGCAAGCCCGGACAGGTTCAGCGCCACCAGCATACCGGCGCTGACGCCAAGCAGAGTGCCAAGGAGTCCGCTGATGGCGCCATGCACCATAAATACCAGCACTATGGCGCTGCGTCTTAGCCCCATGGTCATCAGGATGGCAATTTCCGAGGTTTTGTCCCGTACCGCCATCACCAGGGTGGAAACAATGTTGAAGCAGGCCACGGCTATTACCAGCGCCAGTACCAGATACATCAGGGTGCGCACCAGCTGAATGTCCTGATAGAGGTGCCCCTGAGTACGGGTCCAGTCACTCATGTACAGATATTGACTCTGGGTAAAGCCCAGCTCACGGATAAGCTTGGAGGCCTTGAACACATCGTCCACGGCGATGCGCACTCCGCTGACATCCTCCCCCATTTCCAGCACCCGCGCCAAATGGGTCATGGAAGCATAGGCTGTGACCAGCTCGAGCTCGCCGCCCAGATGATAACTGCCACGCACCACAAATCGGTGGCTGCGGGTAGCACCAAGCTTCCCGCTTTGGCGACCACTTAAATCCGGTACGAACAGTACCAGTGCGTCGCCTTCATTCAGACCAAGCTTTTCCATCAGTGACTGACCGAGCACGATGGCATTTTCATCCTGAGCAAGAGCCTGCCAGGCATATGCGGGCATATAATGCTCGATTCCCGAGACCTGCCCTTCCAGTGACGTGTCTATGCCCACCAGGCTCAGTCCCTGAAAACCGCCCTGGCGCTGTGCCAATCCCTGTAAGCGAATAAAAGGGGCTGCCCCGCGAATACCCGGGATTTTCGATGCATCGGCCACCATGGCCTGCCAGCTGTGCACCGGCTCGTTCACACCCACCAGCTCGGCGTGGGGTACCACGTCCAAAAAGCGCTCCCTGAGTTCACGCTCAAAGCCGTTCATGGCAGACAGGACAATAATCAGTACTGCCACCCCGAGGGCGATGCCTGCGGTGGAAGCAAAGGAGATGAAGCTGATAAAGCTGTTGGACTGGCGGGCACGGTAAAACCGAAAACCCAGCCACAGTGACAATGCAGCACCGGCCCTTGAACTCATTGGCGGGCTCCGGCGGTTAATTTGCCACTTTTCATCGACAGTTGTCTGTCCATGCGCGCGGCCAACGCATTGTCGTGGGTCACCACCACAAAAGCGGTGCCAAGCTGAGCTGCCAGTTCACGAATAAGGGCATACACGGCTTCGCCGCTGGCGGCATCCAGGTTACCTGTGGGTTCGTCTGCCAATACCAATTTGGGTTGATTGATCAGCGCCCTGGCGATGGCGACCCGCTGACGCTCGCCGCCGGACAATTCAGATGGCGCATGGGACAACCTGTGACTCAGACCGACCCGCTCCAGCAGGGCTTCTGCGCGGCCAAAGGCAGACTTTTTATCCACCCCGGCAATGCGAGCCGGCATGGCCACATTCTCGAGTGCGCTGAATTCGGGCAACAAATGATGAAACTGATAGATAAAGCCGAGGCTGGCGTTGCGGATTTGCGCCTGGCGAGCCGCGCTCAAGCTATACAAATCTTCACCTTCCAGCAGTACCTTGCCACTGGTGGGTTTATCCAGAGAACCCATGATGTGCAAGAGCGTACTTTTACCCGAGCCTGAGCCGCCCACAATCGCCAATTGCTCGCCGCGGTATACCGAAAGATCCACCCCGCACAGCACCTGGGTTTCCAGTTTGCCTTCCCGGTAGGTTTTGCTGACGTTTTCGACCTTAAGCAGTATGTCTTGCATCTGTATTCTCTCTCACCGGCGCCACGCGCCTGAATGCCTTGGGCATAAATTATTCGTATCTGAGCGCCGAAGCGGGTTCCACCCGGGACGCCCTGAGTGCCGGGTACAGGGTCGCCAGCAGGGTAATGACCACGGTTCCTGTGACTATCAGCCACAGCTGCTCGGCAGCGATTATCACCGGCAGAGGCTGCCCAGCCCCCAGCACGGCAATACCCAGGCTGCTTAGCAGGGGATTAAGATTAAGTGCCAACAACAGCCCTGCAATCAGACCAAGCACCAGCCCCAGTAAGGCATTCAGGGAACCCTGGGTCACAAAAATCCCCATCACGGCGCTGCGGGTCAGCCCCTGGGTCATCAGCACAGCCACATCGGTGGTTTTATCCACCACCATCATCACCAGCGCCGATACTATGTTAAAAGCTGCAACCGCCACTATCAGACTGAGCATCAGCGACGTCATATTCTTTTCCATTTTGACTGCGCCGAACAGGTGGCCGTAGCTGTCGCGCCAGTCATGGACCTTGAGCGCCTCGCCCTTGCCTGCCAATATCTGCGGCACAGCCTTCCCTATGGCTTCGGCCTTGAAGGGATCGTCCAGATACAACCTCAGGGCATCCACCTTGTCCGGGGCTTTTCGCATCAAACGGCGGGCATCGTCGTAGTGGATAAAGGCCAACTGGGCATCCACCTGAGATCCCATTTGAAACAGACCTGAGACGACAAACTTACGCTGGCTGGGTACTGGCCCCAGCGGCGAAAACACCACGCCTTCGCCGCTCAGCACCCGGATGGTGTCGCCCACCGCCACATCCAGCTCCGACGCCAGCTGCACGCCTAGGATTATCCGGTATTCACCGCTGATAAGGCTGTCGAAGGCGGGGGAATAGACGGTGGTGGTTCGGCTCGCAAGAGTGGATTCCACTTCCGGCAGGATACCGGAGAGCTGCACGGCACTGATGTTGCTGCTCGATTGCAGCATGGCCTGGGTCCCTGTTGATGGGCTTACGCCCACAATGCCCGGCAATGTTGCTTGCAGCTGGTCGGCTGTTTGACGCCAGTCGGCAAAGCCATCGTTTTTTTCGACAACGACCTGGGGGACGGCGCCTAGAATGCGCGTTTTGAGTTGCCCTTCCAGGCCATTCATCACCGAGCTGACCACAATCAGGGCGGCGACACCGAGGAAAATGCCACTCACGGCAAACAGAGTGATAAAGGAGGCGAAGGCATTGGCCTTGCGGGCCCGCCAGTAGCGATATCCGATAAGAAAGGCAGAGGAAGAAAACATGTGCGCTGCTGATGCCTTGGCTGTGCTTGCGTATTTATTTGAGTGGGCACGATAATAGGGGTATCTCACCTATAAATAAAGAGGCATGTCCTTGTTAGCCGATCCCAACGCCTATTTCAGTGTGACGCACGATTTCAATGCCTATTTGCTGCCGTTTGACGGCCCCATGCCTAATGATGCCGGGCTGCTGGCCATGCGAAGCGTAGGCCTGCAACTGCTCAGTGACGTTAAAACCCTCGAAGCCGGGTGCTTGTTGCATTTAAGGCAGCTCGATAACGAAGCCAAAGCCGTGGTGGACTTTTTGAAATTGCAGTCCCGTAAGGTGGACATGGTGCTGCACTACGTGCTGGAAAACGAGCAGCGCGATGGCAAACGCTACCGGGGCGTGAGCTTTGGCGGCAGTAATATTCAGGTTGAATCCCAGGGGGGGGTGCGCCCCGGCGAACTCTACAAGACCACGGTATACATTCGTGACGAGCTGATTGCCCTGGTCTGTATCGCCCGGGTTAGCTCAGTTAACCACGAAGAGGGGCGTGAGCTTGCCGAGCTCGTTTATGAAGGCATACTCGAAGCCGACGTGGAACATCTGGTTAAAGCCAGCCTCAGCGTACAACAAAAGCAGTTAAAAGCGCGCAAACAGCAAGCACCACATCCCCTGGAAAGGTGACAAGCCTTAGTGCTTGCCTCTACAATGAGCGCCTGATTTTTAGTAAAAAAACCGGCAATCCAATCCGAATGAGCTCATTTACGGTAGACCGTCTTCCCAAGACTCCGGCCAAAGGCCGGGTGTCTGCTGTCAGGCTGCCTGGCGGCGTTGCCCGCGCCCTGACACTGGCCGAAATGACCTGCAGTTACGCGGGTACCACCCTGATAGTGACCAGCGACACGCCCACAGCCCTGGTGCTGGAGGCCGAGCTTGGTTACTTGCTCAAGTCCCGTGGTATCGATATTTGCCTGTTTCCCGACCGGGAAACCCTGCCCTACGACAGTTTTTCGCCCCATCAGGACCTGATTTCCCAGCGCCTCGAAACCCTGTCCAATCTGGAGCGTGGCAAGGGGCGGCTGGTTATCGTGCCACTCACGACCCTGATGGTGCGCTTGCCCCCCAAGGCGTTTTTGGCCGCCAATGTGCTGATCCTTAAAAAAGGGGACCGCTATCAGCTGCAGCAGATGCGACAGCATCTGGTCGACACAGGCTATCACCTGGTTGAGCAGGTATATGAGCACGGTGAATTTGCCATCCGTGGATCGATTCTGGATATTTTTCCCAGCGGCGCCAGTGAGCCACTGAGGATTGAGCTATTCGACGATGAAGTGGAGTCGATTCGCCATTTCGACCCTGAGACTCAGCGCTCCAGCGGCGAAGTTGACAGTATTCGCATGTTGCCGGCAAGGGAGTTTCCCACCGACAGCCAGGCCATCGAAGGCTTTCGTCAGCGCTACCGCCGCACCTTTGAAACAGTCAACAACGCGGCCGAGTCGGTATACCAGTTGGTCAGCCGCAATCTGATGCCAGCCGGCATTGAAAACTACCTGCCGCTATTTTTTGATGACACCGCCACCCTGTTCGATTATCTGCCTGAAGAGCTGCAAATCATCACCACAGGGGCACTGCATCAGGCGGCGGAACATCACCTGACTGAAATCCACAGCCGCTACGAAGACCGCCGGGTTGACCCGCTGCGGCCCT
This sequence comes from Shewanella sp. FJAT-52076, assembly GCF_019457455.1. Taxonomy (NCBI): domain Bacteria; kingdom Pseudomonadati; phylum Pseudomonadota; class Gammaproteobacteria; order Alteromonadales; family Shewanellaceae; genus Shewanella; species Shewanella sp. FJAT-52076. The sequence continues at coordinate 1,571,983 of NZ_CP080415.1, read as the reverse complement.
TGCTGCCGCCCAAGGCACTGTACCAGACAACAGAAGAGCTGTTTGCCCGTTTTAAGCTGTATCCCAGGATAGATTTGTCCGGTGATGAAGGAGATAAAGCCCTCGAAGCCACTCCCCTGCCCGATATACGTGCCAATCACAAACTCAAGCAACCGCTCGAATCGTTGGCCAACTGGGCCCAGGCAGGTCAGCGCATCGCCTTTGTGGCCGAATCGGAAGGCCGCAGGGAAGCGCTGCTGGAACTCCTTGGCAAGGCAGGCCTAAAGCCCAAACTCTATGGTCATTTGGATGGGTTTCTGGCCTCAGACAGCCGTCACGGCCTGGTCGTGGCGCCGCTGGCTATGGGCTGTCAGCTCAAAATTGGCAAATCCCAGGTGGCTGTGGTCTGTGAAACCGAGCTTTTTGGTGAGCGGGTTTCTCAGGAGAGGCGCCGGGACAAACAGCGTCAGCTGAGTCAGGATGTGCTCATCAAAAACCTGGCCGAACTCAAGGTGGGTCAGCCAGTGGTACACCTTGAGCACGGTGTAGGCCTGTATCAGGGATTGGAAACCCTCGACACCGGTGGCCTGGTGGCCGAGTACCTCAAGCTCGAATACGCCGGTGGCGACAAGCTCTATGTGCCTGTATCAGCGCTGCACCTTATCAGCCGTTTTGCGGTGGGTAACGATGAGTCGGCGCCGCTCAATCGCCTCGGTAACGAAAGCTGGAGCAAGGCCAAGCGCAAGGCCATTGAAAAAATCCGCGATGTGGCGGCGGAGCTGTTGGACGTTTATGCCCGCCGCGAGGCTCGCCCCGGCGAACCCTGTACCCTGGATGAAGCCGAGTACGCGCAGTTTGCCCAGGGTTTCCCCTTTGAGGAAACCGTGGATCAGGAAACTGCCATCAAGGCGGTTATCGACGATATGTGCCAGCCCAAGGCCATGGACCGACTGGTGTGTGGTGATGTGGGCTTTGGTAAAACCGAAGTAGCAATGCGCGCCGCCTTCCTTGCAGTATCCAGCGGAAAACAGGTGGTGGTATTAGTGCCCACCACGCTGCTGGCACAGCAGCATTTTGAAAACTTTAAAGACCGCTTCGCCGATTGGCCAGTACGTATCGAAGTGATGTCGCGCTTCAGAACCGCCAAAGAGCAGCAGGCAGTGCTGTCGGCCATGGGCGAAGGCAAGGTCGATATCGTGATTGGTACCCATAAGCTTTTGAATACCGAGCTTAACTTTGAGTCGCTCGGTCTGCTTATCATCGACGAAGAGCACAGATTTGGGGTACGCCAGAAAGAGCGTATCAAGGCCATGCGCGCCAATGTGGATATCCTGACCCTGACCGCCACCCCCATTCCCCGCACCCTGAACATGGCCATGTCAGGCATGCGTGACCTGTCTATTATCGCCACGCCACCGGCCAAGCGTCTGGCGGTAAAAACCTTTGTGCGTGAATACGACAAGGCCACAGTGCGCGAGGCGATCCTGCGGGAAATCCTCCGTGGTGGTCAGGTGTATTATCTGCACAATCAGGTTGAAACCATCGAAAAGACCGCGCAGGACATTCGAGAGCTGCTGCCCGAGGCGCGGGTTGTGACTGCCCACGGACAGATGCGTGAACGCGATCTGGAGCGGGTGATGTCGGACTTCTACCACCAACGCTTTAACGTGTTGGTGTGTACGACCATCATAGAAACGGGTATCGATGTCCCCAGTGCCAACACCATATTGATAGACAGGGCCGACCATTTCGGTTTGGCGCAGCTGCATCAGCTGAGGGGCCGCGTTGGGCGGTCCCATCACCAGGCTTATGCCTACTTGATGACCCCCCATCCCAAATTGATGACGGTAGATGCCCGCAAACGGCTCGAGGCCATTGATGCGTTGGAAGATTTGGGGGCAGGCTTTATGCTCGCGACTCAGGATCTGGAAATCCGCGGTGCCGGTGAACTGCTTGGCGATGAGCAAAGCGGCCATATTTCCAGGATTGGCTTCAGCCTCTACATGGAAATGCTGGAGGGCGCCGTAAAGGCACTCAAGCAGGGTAAAGAGCCATCGCTCAGGCAAATGCTGGGCGCTCAGTGTGAAATCGACTTACGGATCCCGGCGCTGCTGCCCGACGATTACGTAAACGATGTGAATATGCGACTGTCGCTCTACAAGCGGATTGCGGGCTGTGACACCGAAAAAGCCGTGGACGAAATGAAGGTCGAACTTATCGACCGCTTCGGCCTCTTGCCCGATGCCACCCGTAACCTGTTAACCATGACAGTACAGAAGCACAGGGCCACCCGACTGGGTGCCAGTAAAATCGAGATGCACGCCCGTGGCGGCAGTATTGAGTTTGGTGAAGAGCACAGGGTCGACCCCGGCTTTATCATCGGCTTGCTTTCGTCTCAGCCCCAAGTCTATCGTATGGACGGCCCCAATAAACTCAGGTTCACCATGCCTTGCGAAACCGCCAAGGAACGATTGGAACTCCTGGAACTGCTGCTGGAGCAGCTCGAACAACACAGCGTTGGAGAAGGAAAATAATGATCCGCAAACTTGCGATGAGCGCAGCTTTTTGTTTGCTGCCCCTGAGTCAGGCCATGGCAGAGTCCTGGTTTGAGGTCGAAGTGTTCCTGTTTGAGCGCAATCAGCCCAGTGCCGAGGAGTGGCCAGAGCAAACCCGCTTGCCGGCGTTTGCCAAGGGACGGGATTTAATCAGCCCTGTGTTGGTACCAAGGGATGCTTCATTGGTTCCCTGCTCCGATGAGGAACGCCTTGTTGACAGCCTGCGTTGCGATGCCATGGATATTCAAATAGCGAGCTTTGTCCCCAGTTACCCAACTCCCATGCCTGTTAAGGTGGTCGCACCATCCCAGATGGTGGCAGAACCCGGTGCCGGCGCCCTTTTGATGGATAGCACCAAACTGCAATTCAATGACGCAGTGCAACAGCTTTCCCGGGAGTCCGGCGTCACTCCCTTGCTTCACATGAGTTGGCAGCAGGCAATGCAACCCAGACACGCCTCAACACCGGTTCGCTTATTCGGTGGAGAGAACTTTGCGGACCGATTCACGGCTATGGGCACCCTGCGGCCGCCTCAGGACCCGGTAATGGAAGCCGGAGCGACCAACAATGCCTTTGGTCTGACGATTACCTCGGACAGCGCGCAATCAGTTACCCAGGATATGTCCGGCTCAAACAGCGCCGATCCTCAAGTACTGATTGCATCTGATGATACTGGGGTATCAGGCCAACTGCTGCCAGAGAATGGTCTGTACGGCACCAGTATGCTCAGAAACCGTGCCCCGGAGCCGGTATGGCAACTCGACGGCCTGCTTAACATTTATCTGAGTCACTATCTCTACATTGAAACCGATCTGGTGTTAAGAACCCCGGGTACCCGTAAAGTAGCGGTTGAAGATGAAGTATTGCAGAGCCAGAGCGACAGCCAGGCAGCTGGCGCATCTACGGCCAAAACTGACCGGCAAATTGCATTTGAAGAGCAGCCGTTCCTGTTTGCCATTCCACTGATGCAAAACCGTCGGGTACGCAGTGGACAGGTGCATTACTTCGATCACCCCAAACTCGGCATGGTGATCCAAATTCGCAAGATGGCGCAGCCCACTGGCGCCGTGGATGTGGAAGAACCCGCCACCGAACCCGAGGGTGATGACACCCCCGAGGCAGACGTGATAAATCAGCAGCAGAATCAGGATTGAGTGATTGAGAAGTCGAGGTAGATTTCATCTGCCTCGTCTTCATTGACTTCGACCGCATTGACACTGGCGGCGGGTGACCCCTCCCAGCACCAATCGATGAGTTTTTCCACCAAGGGCGCACTTCCCTGGGCCAGAATTTGCACTGAGCCATCATCCATATTGGTCACATAACCCGTAACCCCCAGCTCCCTCGCCCGCTCCAGGGCAAACCGCCTGAAACACACACCCTGTACTTTGCCCTTCACCCGAATCAGCACACGCCTCATGTGGTTCTCCACCTAAGTGATTGTGTAATGAGCATACGACATCAACCGGAACAAGGAAAATTGAAGCGGAATTTTATGAGGGGCAAAAAAAACAGCTAACAAAACTGCTGTTAGCTGCATCGGGCGACATACGCAATCGGTAGGTCCGTTAAGACCAAAATGCTTTCATTGATACGATTTGTTACAAATCCTATCAGGAAAGGCCGACACTCTACCGCCTGACTGTGAATTTTCAATGCCGGGATTTAGCCCAAAGATAAAAATGCTTTCATTTGTGATCCGCGTCACAAATGAAAGCGCTTTTATCAAGACTGCGTACTGTATTTAAATGGCGTGATATGGTACGGAAGTTCTATTTATCTCATGCGCTCCAGGCTTAGGTTCTACGCACCTGGAAGCGACCACTACACCGCCAGAGATCTGACTGTCGCGAAAACGGGTTGAACAGCAAACCAGAGCTCAAGAAGTCGTCATAAAGGCCTTTATGGTTGCCAGATGGCTGCCAAGCTCTGGGAATTTATGGGGCTGCTCATCATCCCAAACGATGGAATAAAAATGTGAAAGCGTGGCTGCCGCCACCTTGCTGTCGAGCACTTCATCATGGCGAGAGAGAATACACAGACAGCGCCCCTGATTTTTCCTTCGAAACTCGGTAACACACTTGGCGGCGATATCGGCGTATTCCTCCGGCCGGTCGATGCGTCCTACCATATTGTGCTCCGGCGTGAGATTGGGATTGATAAGCACCGCACGAATGCCGTTCAAGAAACCAATTCGCTCAGCCCAAAACGCCCCCAAGCCGACCCCAAGGGCAATGACCTGCTGCTTATCTACCTCAGCCAATTCACGGGCAACATCATTCAGCATCTGCTGCATGTCGTATCTGGGATGCTCGGTGGAATAGCTAATCAGGCGCACGTCAGCATCGATAAATCGCAACTGGCGCATTTTTTCGTGATTTCCGGGACTGGTAGAGTCAAAACCGTGGAAATAGAGGATCATCAGAGAAGCCCACTGTGCTGTGATAGCTAAACCCTAACAGGGCAAGGGGCAGAAAAGTTTGCGCATCATCAAATAATGCGCAAACTTTGCGAACTTGGACGGACAGAGTTAAGGCTGATAACCAATGGACAGAGCAAGCTCACGGGCTTTTTCCCAACGTTCGTGGTTATCCAATGCCTTAATGGCTTTGATAGGATCAGGCCTGAGTGTGGCGACATTACGGCGCGCCCTGCCATCAATCTCACTCAGTGACGCGTGAGCGGCCAATACCGCCAAGGCGCCTTCGCGGTTATTACAGACTAAAATCATGTCACACCCCGCCGCCAGGGCCGCATGGGCTCGGGATGGATAATCGCCTGCAAAGGCGGCACCTTCCATCCCCAGATCATCGGAAAATATCACGCCCTCAAACCCGAGCTCACCTCTGAGCTTTTCCTGTAACCAGAAAGACGAAAATCCAGCAGGATTGGAACACAGCTTGTTGTACACCACGTGGGCAGGCATGACACCATCTAGGCGCTGGGCACCAATCAGCTGTTTGAACGGCTGCATGTCAAAGTTCAATATCTCACTTGCCTCGCGGCTATCCACAGGCATGGCCACGTGGGAGTCAGCCTTAACGCTGCCGTGCCCGGGGAAGTGCTTACCCACCGCCTTCATGCCGGCGCTTTCCATCCCGCGGATAAAGGCATCAGCAAGCTCGGTAATCTCGTCTGGATTGCTGCTGAATGCGCGCCTGCCAATCACGTCACTGACGCCATTGATATCCAGCACGGGGGCAAAGCTTAAATCGATGTCACTGGCAAGGAGCTCCACCGCCATCAGAAAGCCCAGTTCCGTTGCCCAGCGCTTTGCCAGCGCTACATCCTGGCCAGCGGCTGGCAATATGTCACCCATAGCAGGGATTTGGGTGAATCCCTCACGAAACCGCTGAACCCGGCCACCTTCATGGTCGACGGCAATAAGGAGGTCGGGGCGTACCCGTCTGACGGACGCGATAAGGGCATTTAGCTGGGCGCGATTTTCAAAGTTGCGGCTGAACAGAATAAGACCGCCGGTCATGGGGGAAGCCAATAAGGCTTCTTCTTCACGCTCAAGTTGGGTGCCTGCAATATCAAGCATCAAAAAGCCCATAGATTCTCCCTATAAAAATTCATCACATGTCAGGCCAGTTGAACAAAGCCAATACATGCTCAATAAAAATCCGTACTGCGATAACGCTATCTTAACGGTAATCCCGGTTCAAACATCAGACGTTAGTCAGACTAATCCGAATCTGACTGCATAAAAATAACTAATGAAACTATCTCAAAGGATTGTGGGATACTTATCGGCTGCGGAGACTCATATCCCGAATTCTGCTGCCCTCACTACAGAGGAGACCAGCCGAGGTTACCGCAAAGCACTCCGGTGAGCGAGCAAGCATCGGACAGACGACTAAAATAACAACTACATCCAAACAGGGCCCAAGTTATGATCAGTGTATTTGACATATTTAAAATTGGAATAGGTCCTTCCAGTTCTCACACCGTCGGCCCCATGAAGGCTGGCAAAGAATTCGTTGCCCGTGTGGAGAGCATGGGCATGCTGGCACAGGTTGATGAACTGCGTGCCGAGCTGTTTGGCTCATTAGGCCAAACCGGTAAGGGCCACGGTACCGGTAAGGCCGTGATACTGGGCCTTATGGGTGAAGATCCTGAAACCGTTGATACCGACGCTATCGATGGCATTCTGACCCAGGTATCGAGTCAGGAAACCCTGACTCTGGCACAGGGTAAAACCGTCAAGTTCACCCGTGAAGACGGCATCATCTACCACAGACGCAAGACGCTGCCCGCACACGCCAACGCCATGACTCTCTATGCCTTCGCCGGTGGTGAGTGTCTGTATCAGCGCACCTATTATTCGGTAGGCGGTGGCTTTGTGCTGGATGAAGATCAAATCGAGAGTAAAAACCCTTCGCCCGCCACGCCCATCAAGGCAGCACCTTACGACTTCAACAGTGCCCAGCAGTTGCTGGAAATGTGCACGGATAATGGCTTGTCGATTTCATCCCTGATGATGCAAAACGAACTGACATTGGCCAGCGAAGAAGACGTTAAAGCGCGGCTGTGGCATATCTGGCAGACCATGAAAACCTGTATCGAGAAAGGCTACAAGAAGGAAGGTATGCTTCCGGGCGGGCTCAAGCTGCGTCGTCGAGCCCCTGGCCTTTATCGTCGCCTGCAAGCCGAAGGCCGTAACAACGTGGACCCACTGAATGCAATGGATTGGGTGGACCTGTTTGCGCTGTCGGTGAATGAGCAAAATGCGGCGGGCGACCGTGTGGTCACAGCCCCTACCAATGGTGCTGCGGGTATTATCCCGGCGGTGCTCTGCTATTTCGATACCTTTGTGCAGCAAGTCGACGTGGATATTTGCGCACGATATCTTCTGACTGCAGCTGCCATTGGCATTCTTTACAAGAAAAACGCCTCTATTTCCGGCGCTGAAGTGGGCTGTCAGGGCGAAGTGGGCGTTGCCTGCTCTATGGCGGCCGCTGCGCTGACTGAAATCATGGGTGGCACGGTTGAGCATGTTGAAAATGCAGCCGAGATTGGTATGGAGCATAACCTGGGCCTCACCTGTGACCCGGTAGGCGGTCTGGTACAGGTGCCCTGCATTGAGCGTAATGCCATGGGTGCGGTCAAGGCCATCAACGCCTCGCGTCTGGCACTTCGTGGCGATGGCAATCACAAGGTGTCGCTCGACAAAGTGATTAAGACCATGATGGACACCGGCCGTGATATGCGCAGTAAATACAAGGAAACCGCCAAGGGTGGCCTGGCAGTGAACATTGTTGAGTGTTGAGTGTTGAGTGTTGAGTGTTAATTCTCACTCCATAAAAAATCCCGCTTCATGCGGGATTTTTTATGGGTGTAAACCAACTCAGCGAATAGGCAGCTCTCTGTCGGCAAACATCTCTTCAATGAGTATAGGGTCACGCAGAGCCACGGCTTTTTCAACCACATCCCGGGTAAGGTGAGGCGCAAAAAGCTCAATAAAGTCGTACATGTAGCTTCTGAGGAAACTGCCCTTTCGAAAGCCAATCTTGGTGGTGGAATGCGCAAACAAATGACTGGCATCGATGGCCACCAGGTCCCGGTCTATATTGGGGTCAATGGCCATTGACGCCAGCACCCCAACACCGAGTCCCAAGCGAACATAAGTCTTTAGCACATCGGCACTGGTGGCAGAAAACACCAGCCTTGGCTCCAGACCCGCGCGATTGAATGCCCGTTCAATCTCTGAAGCACGGTCAAAACCAAACACGTAGGTCACCAGTGGATAACGGGCCAACTCTTCAATACTGATTTGGCTGCGTCCGGCAAGGGGATGATCCCGGGTTACCACGATGGAGCGATTCCAGTGATAGCAAGGAAGCATGATGAGATCTGAATAAAGATGCATGGCTTCAGTGGCAATGGCAAAGTCTGCTTCGCCACGGGCAGCCAGCTCACTAATCTGTGTGGGCGTACCCTGGTGCATATGCAGGTTCACCTTGGGATAGCGTTTGATAAAGCCCTTGATGATGTGAGGCAGCGCGTATCTTGCCTGGGTATCGGTAGTGGCAATATTCAACTCGCCCTGATCCGGCTTTGTGTACTCTTCTGCGACTTTTTTGATACTTTCAACTTTACCCAGAATATCGTTGGCAATGGCTATCACCTGCTCACCCGCCGGAGTTACGTGGGTTAAATGCTTGCCACTGCGGCCAAAAATCTGTATCCCCAGCTCATCTTCGAGCATGCGTACCTGTTTACTGATCCCCGGCTGTGAGGTGTAGAGGTTTTCTGCCGTGGCGGACACGTTCAGGTTATGGTTAACCACTTCGGCAATGTATCTGAGTTGTTGAAGTTTCATCTCGCTTCCTTAGCCACTCCCAAGGGGCGGGAGGCCAATCTTCAGCTGGCTATCTATAATCATGGGTTATAGTACACCGATTAAATTAAATCAAACAGGAATAACAAAACCCAATCGCCCAATTTGAGCGACATGTCCCCCAAGCTGCGCTAAGATATCTATGCTAGTTTATTGATTTATTGTAGCATTGGCTGAATTGTAACAATAATGGACGACCTATGTTATTAATGATCCTGCTCGCCTGTGGGGCCTTGTTGCTGCTCATTATTGGAGTCAATGTCGTTCAGCAGCAAAAGGAACGTGCAGAGGCCGAGCGGCGTACAGAAGTTGCACGGCAACGGGCGATTATCGATGAGACCGAAGGCGTACTTTCCAACACAGGTATGTTTCCCTGCAGCACCCATGTGGTGATGGTGCTTTATCGACGCATCCAGGAAGCTCTGGCGGTGGCAGTCGACCTGAGTTCGGGGCAACCCAAGTCCGATTACCAACGTCGATTAATTGATGTGCAAAGCCAAATCGAAGGCATGAAAGGTGCCTTAAATGTACCGCCCGTCGAAAGCTTCCGCTTACCGGATAACGACAAGCAAATTCTGGTGATTGTGCAAACCCTTAAAAAACTCAAAGCCATACTGAGAGCAGAGCACAATAAAGGCAAAGTCGACCCCATGATATTTGCCGATGAAGAGGCCCGGGTAGACAGCCTGCAACTGCGTATTAACGTTGAATCCATGATTTCCCGCGCGCGAGCTGCCTGTTACATGAAACAGTACGGCTCTGCCAAGCAGATGGTGACCAAGGCGCTTTCAACCCTGCACGCCATTAAGGCTCAGACACCCAACGATCCTTTTATCGGTCGCAAAGTTGATGAAGCCAAACAGTTGCTTGATGAAATCATGGGAGCACAGAAACTGTCCCAGCCAAGTGCGCCCAGCTCACGCAAAGAAGGCGACGATTTGGATATGCTGTTCCAACCCAAAAAGAAATGGTAACGCCTGCACTGATTACATCTGTTCCATAAAAAATCCCCGCATTGCGGGGATTTTTTATGTGGGCAACCCATATCAGGTTGCCCGGTAAAGCGTCTTATTTGGACTCAACCCATTTACCGTCTTTGAAGTGAGCACTCCAACCTGTAGCTTTACCATTGACTTCAGTGGCCACATATTGCTCCTTGGTCTTACGGCTGAATTTCACCAGCGCCTTATTACCATCGGCATCCTCAACAGGCGCATCCGCCAGATACTGATACTTGGGCCACAGGGCTTCACGGTACTTCTTCAGCTCTTCAACCAAAGGCGCGCGGGTTTCCCGTGAGCGCGGGAAAGTACTGGCCGCAAGGAAGATCCCTGCAGCGCCGTCTCTGAGCACAAAATAGGCATCAGACTTGGTGCATTTAAGCTCCGGAAGATGGATAGGATCTTCCTTCGGTGGCGCAGCTTCCCCATTCTTAAGGAGCTTACGGGTATTTTTACAGCTCTCATTGGTACAGCCAAAATACTTACCAAATCGGCCGTTCTTCAGCTCCATATCGTTGCCACAGCGGTCACACTCAATGATGGGGCCTTCGTAGCCTTTGAGCTTAAATGCGCCTTTTTCAACCTCATAGCCGTCACACTCGGGATTATTACCGCACACGTGAAGCTTACGGGTTTCATCCAGCAAGTAAGAGTCCATGGCCGTACCGCACTTACTACAGCGATGCATAGCCCTGAGCGCATCGGTCTCGGCATCTTCACTGCTGTCGCTGATGGCTTCTTCACCCGGCGTCAGATTCAAGGTCGTCTTACAACGCTCTTTGGGGGGCAATGCATAACCCGAGCAGCCCAGGAACACACCAGTTGTGCCGGTACGGATCCCCATTTGGCGGCCACAGGTGGGACAGGGAATATCCGTCAGCACCATTTGATTGGGACGCATACCACCGGCATCGGGTTCAGCCTCGGCTTTCTCAAGCTTGGCGGTAAAGCCGCTGTAAAAACCGTCGAGCACGCCTTTCCAGTCTTTGTCGCCCTTGGCAACATCGTCCAGGGTCTGTTCCATTCCCGCCGTAAAGTCGTAGTTCATCAGCTCACTGAAGCTTTCGACCAAACGCTCGGTGACAATCTCACCCATCTTTTCGGCGTAGAAACGGCGGTTTTCCACCTTCACGTAGCCACGGTCCTGAATGGTCGAGATGATGGCTGCGTAGGTTGATGGACGGCCAATGCCGCGCTTTTCGAGCTCTTTTACCAGAGAGGCTTCGCTGTAACGTGCAGGAGGCTTGGTAAAATGCTGCTTGGGATCCAGCGCCTTGAGCGAAAGCGTATCACCCACCTGAACGTCCGGCAGGGTGTTGTCTTCTTCGTTCTTTTTCTTCAGCGCAGGCTGTACACGGGTCCAACCATCAAATTTGAGAATACGGCCGCTGGCCTTAAGCTCATAATCGCCGGCTTTGGCAGTTAAGCGGGTCGCATCGTAAACGGCGGGCGTCATCTGACAGGCCACAAATTGCCGCCAAATCAGCTCATAAAGGCGCTGTGCGTCCCTTTCCATGTCGGTCAGGGTTGCAGATTCTACCTTAACGTTGGAAGGACGTATGGCTTCGTGAGCCTCTTGTGCACCTTCTTTGCTGCCGTAACGAATTGGAGACTCGGGTAGATACTTACTGCCAAATTCCTTTTCAATGTGCGCGCGCACATTTTCCAGCGCTTCCTGGCTCAAGTTGGTTGAATCAGTACGCATATAGGTGATGTGGCCGGCTTCGTAGAGCCGTTGGGCCAGCATCATGGTCTTCTTCACCCCAAAGCCCAAACGGGTGCTCGCCGCCTGTTGCAGGGTGGAGGTAATAAAGGGAGCGCTTGGCTTACTGGAGGTAGCCTTGTCTTCACGGTCTGTGACGGTGAAAGCCGCTTTTTCGAGCGCATTAACCGCAGCCATGGCCTCTGACTGGGTAACAGGTTCAAAAGCTTCATTTCGACAGCGACTGACCTCCATCACCAACTCAGCTGCCGCTGGTGTACTCAGAGTGGCGTGCACGTCCCAAAACTCTTCCGGCACAAACGCCTTGATTTCAGCTTCACGCTCAACCACCAATCGCACAGCAACCGATTGTACACGACCGGCCGATAAGCCCCGGGCCACCTTTTTCCACAGCAAAGGCGACACCATAAAGCCCACAACACGGTCGAGGAACCGCCTGGCTTGCTGGGCATTAACCATATTGGTATTCAAATCAGTGGGGCGGCTGAAGGCCTCCTGAATGGCGCCTTTGGTAATTTCGTTAAATACCACGCGCTTATATCTGGATTCATCACCACCTATCACTTCCTGCAAATGCCACGCAATGGCCTCCCCTTCTCTATCCAAGTCGGTTGCGAGATAGATTTGGTCGGCGCTGCTGGCGAGAGATTGCAGTTCTTTGACCACTTTCTCTTTACCGGGGAGTACCTGATAGTTGGCTCGCCATCCATGTTCGGGGTCAACACCCATACGGGCAACCAAGGCTTGCTTATCCTTTTGTGCCTTGTATTTGGCCTTGTCTTCAGGATTCATCTTGCGAACTTCGGCAGCTGACTTGGTGCTGGCTTTGCCTTCGGCGGCAGACGAGGTTGGCAGATCACGAATGTGGCCAACACTCGATTTCACAATAAATTCTTTACCAAGATACTTGTTGATGGTCTTGGCTTTCGCCGGCGATTCGACAATAACGAGCGATTTACCCATAGCTTAATTTGCGCCAAAAGTCTCGAGAAGGTAGAAGTTGGCACCATATATAGAGGGTTGAAACGGCAGTTTCAAGCGCTTCCCTCAGATATCTGGACCAGCGAGTCACTTTTTAATCAATAATGAAAAAAATGTTTAAAAATAACTTTGCGTAATTAAAAACTAATATTTCATATTCCGCCAGCAAGCAAGCAATAGTTATGCAAATCTGGCAATTGTCACGACTTTTGCTGTCTTTGGGCAACTTGTGAAGCAGGATTGTCCCAGTATACTGAGGCCTTCATCACAAAAAATCGATACAAAAACTAAGCTCGAGCCCTACTGAGGACAAGCAATGAAGCACTTTGAAGCAAACTTTGATGGACTGGTTGGCCCTACTCATAATTATGCCGGTCTGTCTTTTGGTAATGTCGCCTCCCAAAGCAATGCCGCCCAAGTTTCAAACCCCAAAGACGCTGCCAAGCAAGGCCTGAAAAAAGCCAAGGCATTAGCCGATATGGGCATGGTGCAAGGTATATTGGCACCCCAGGAGCGCCCGGATATTCATACACTGCGCAGAGTAGGATTCACGGGATCTGACGCCGATGTGCTCGCTCAGGCAGCCAAAGCCTCACCGGTGCTTCTGCAAGCCTGCGCCAGCGCGTCCAGCATGTGGACCGCCAACGCAGCGACCGTTTCTCCCAGTGCCGACAGTGACGACGGAAAGCTCCACTTCACACCGGCAAACCTGGTCGACAAGTTGCATCGCAGCATTGAGCCTGTCACCACAGGTAATATATTGAAAGCCATTTTTACCGACGAGCGGTACTTTGCTCATCACCAACATTTACCAGAGCACCCACATTTTGGTGATGAAGGTGCCGCAAACCATACCCGTCTTTGTCATGATTATGGCAAAGCCGGCGTGGAAGTCTTTGTGTATGGTCGCAGCGTTGCCGACCTGTCCCGTCCTGCACCGGTAAAATATCCAGCCAGGCAAACGCTGGAAGCCTCGCAGGCCGTTGCCAGATTACATCAGCTCAGCGATGACCGCACAGTCTACATGCAGCAGAATCCCGATGTTATCGATCAGGGCGTCTTTCACAACGATGTGATTGCGGTGGGTAACCAAAATGTGCTCTTTTATCATGAACAGGCATTTTTGGAGACCCAGGCAAAACTCGCTGAAATTGATAAAAAAATGCATGGCAACATGCATTTTATCGAAGTCCCCACCGCTAAGGTGAGTGTACAGGATGCGGTGAAGAGCTACCTTTTCAATACGCAGATAATTACCCTGAGTGACGGTAACATGGCAATCATTGCCCCCACCGATTGCCAGGAAAATCCAGCGGTCCACGCTTATCTTAATGAGCTCGTCACCCTGAATACCCCCATCAAAGCGGTACATTATTTTGATGTGAAGCAAAGCATGCAAAATGGCGGTGGCCCTGCCTGCCTGCGCCTGCGGGTCGCCATGAACGAGACCGAACTGGCGGCGGTGAACCCACAAGTGATGATGAACGATGCGCTCTTTGCCCGCCTTAACCAATGGGTCGATAAACATTATCGCGACCGCCTGAGCACCCAGGATTTGGCAGATCCGCAGCTACTGATGGAATCACGTACCGCGCTTGATGAGCTGACGCAAATCATGAAACTTGGCAGCGTGTATCAATTCCAGCGTTGATTTTTAGCTATCCAGACATGAAAAAGCCACTCGACTAAGTGGCTTTTTATTTTTAAATCATATCCTTAAGAAAACCCATCAAAATCAGTGCTGCGAAGATCCACCTTCGATGGTCGCTCTTAATTCAGTTAGCCCGCATCAATAACAGTCAAAGATACCACAACAGCATCTCCCTTAGGCGTCTTTATAGTAATGTACAAGGTACCAGTGGTTTTGTCGTTTGCCGAAGCTTCAACACCAATGGTGAAGGGGTACATAGCTGGTCTGTTGGAGCTGTTATTCCCTATGATGTAACTTGAGGTTGCAGAACTCAACTCACCATTGTCTGTAGTTGCGGTAATGGTGGTACCCAAAGGCAAGGTATTGTTATTCACATCAGACAGGAATAAGTACACAGTTTGCGGGGCCGCAACAGTTAAATCTATCGGTTGTGCCGCGCTGATGGAATCACCGACTTTGTCTATGTTTGTCAGTCGAACCATAGGCGTACTGCCTGACATAACCAAGGTCAAATTCCGGAATACGTTCAATTGTGCTTTTTTGGTACCAAAGCCATTGTCCGTACAGGCAGACTCGGAACCCGCCGCGCACAAAAGCCCGGTATAAAAACCATCTGCAACGTCATAAGTTCCATTGCTGTTGTAATCGACAAACTCTTCATTTACGGCGCCAGCAGGCAAAGGAGTGCCGCGATACACACCATCTTCGTTATGATCTGTAAAGGCTTCTGCCAAATCAGAATAGGTTTCACCGGTATCAAATAATCCGTTGCCATTGAGGTCTACAAAGCTTTCTTCACCTATGGCATAGGCTGTCACAGTCACCCTACCCGGTCTGGGTTCAGCTAGTACAGAGTTGCTACCATCAAGGTAGGCACTGTAGCTGTGACCGGTACATGGGGGCGAACTATCAGATGCGGTGCCATCAACGAATGCGACAGGGCATGTTACATTGGTGGACTCAAAGGGCCTGCTATCCTGACTATTCCAAGTCACACTACAATTGCCACTTGGATCGCCATTGGTTTTAACACCTGTGGTACAAGAACCATCTATACCACCACCTTCGGCTCTGAAGCTGATTGCCGTACCTTCGGGTACCAGGTTATGGAAATGGTCAGCAGCACGGATGGTAATGATGGATGTTTCTCCATCATAGTTCCATGCTTCAGGGTTAAAGACGCTGGCTGACAAGGAGAAATTACTGTTGTCTGTAAGGCCAGTGGATATTCTCAGTTCGTCGGAGATATTGGATATGACACCGTTGTGGCCTGTGCTATTGCTGCCGCTCCATTGGGCATAGACTTTCACCGGTGTTGGCACATCCCCAGACTTGACGACTACGCTAGCCTCACCATTACCGTTCGTATAAGCAACCGCATATTTGTTTGGAACTGTGATGTCAGCAGGATATTCCGCATCGGCAGGCTTGGGGAAATTCCCACAATCCAAATAATCCTCGGCCAAAGGCTGTGGCGATAAGGTCATACCGCCCACGTCGGTACTGAGTTCAAAGCACACTTTTTGCTGAGTAGCCGGCTGAGCAATCTCATTTAACAACTTGAAGGCTACTACAGATGTTTCGCTGCGATTGCCTGCACCACTAATACCGCCTGTACCTCTTAGGGCCAAAAGCTTAGGCGTAGCAGAAACATATTCCAGTGAACCCACATTGACACTGTCAATAGTGATAGTGCGCGATGCAATGACTGCACTACCTCCTGTCACAGCGGACACTGTGACGGTATCTTCCCCGGAACAACCTGTGGTGCGGTAGGTTGCGTACCCCATTCCAGCATTGGTGACAACCGGAGAGTCAATGATAGCCGTACCAGCTGTCTGGCATTCAGAATTAAAGTTCAACGTAAAGGGCTGTCCCGTCAATATACTGCCATCAGTGTTATATACGGTAACTTCCAGCACTGTTGAACCGCCTGCCGGCAAGATTTCCCCGTTTAAAGAATCGGTAATACCAAGCGTGATATCCACGCGTCCGATTTCAAATGCTTTGGTGCTTGATACATCCTTGACTTTTAGTGTAATTTCCCCTGCACCAACGTCTCCGTTGGCATAGAGATCTAGTACCGCTCTGCCATCGTCATTAGTAATGGCACTTCCAGACCCAGGACTGATCGCCCCTAAAGAAGTCGTCGCCGAAACCAAAACCTGCTTCAACGCCTGAGTACTACCTGAACGCGTAACAATAGCACCGACAATACCAGGTTTATCACTGGTAATGTTGTCAGTGATGGTACAGGCCTCGAAATTTTTCAGCGTCTTATCCCACGATGCGACACCATTGCAATCATATATGTCAAAGCTTATCTCAGGGCTTGCTTCGACTGGATCAATCTCATCGCCCGCGGTAACGAAACCAACAATGGCAGAAGTTGAACCGTAGTTTGCGGTAATTTCACCCGCACCTTCAACACTGCCTGCGGTAACTGTGATACTTGCCTTACCGGTCGCATCGGTCAACGCTGTACCCGTATTGGGCAAAAATGTACCCAAGGTGCTGGAGAAACTTACTACCTTGCCAGCCAAAGGAGCGTTGTCTTTATCGGTTAAAAATACAGTAACAATTCCCGGTTCGGCCGCATTAATTGAGGATGTCTGGTTACCAGATACAGCGCTAGTTAACTGAATACTCAGGTTATTTGCTTCGCCATTGCCACCGGGAGCATCCCCTGCTACCTGATAGTTAAAGCTGTCATCGATAGAATCACCATCCAATGTGAATGAAGCGGTTACTGTGCCAGCCCCCGCATCACTGCCAGTTAGCAGAGTGACACTGGCCTCGCCATTGGCATTTGTTAATGCAGAACCAGATGTCGGGTTGATAGTACCTTTACCATCGACGACAAATGCAATTCGCTCGAAATTGGCTGGTATGCCATCCTTTGTTAGGGTAGCGACAACTGTGCCTGGTTCTGCTTGGGTTACATTACGCAATTCTGCACCTGATTGATCAACAACAGTAAGACTGATGCTGTATGGGTCAATCGCTTTGGCAGGGACTTCATCACCCAACGTGGTAAAGCCAAGTGGAAGTGAATTAACTTGTTCTGCAGTCGCAGTTACACTTGAAGCGCCAGCAACAGTGCCAGCAGTCAAGCTAATTGTTGCAACACCGCTGCTGTTAGTCAGTGCAGTTCCAGAACTGGGATTAAACTTGCCCAATGTTGAGGAAAAAGTAACAACTTTATTGACCAGTGGATCACCACTCCCCGTTTTATATGTGGCGTTAACCACCCCTGGCTGAGCTGCACTGATAGTCGTAATTGGGTTGCCACTGGCATTTGTTAGTGATATTTGGAGTACATTCCCAGTACCTGTGCTTGTACCTCCATCACCTTTCATATTAAAACCGACTACACCACTCTCGCCACTTTCAACCGCAGCTTTAACCGTTCCGGCACCTGGAACATCGGCGGTGCTCAAGATAATAGTTGCATTACCACTTGCATCGGTAAGGGCTGTGCCCGTGCCCGGTGTGAATGCTCCCAGATTGTTGTTGCTCAAGCTGAAGGTAACCAGTTTACCCGCCTGTGCACCTGACAATGAGCCGGTCACATTAGCTGTGACAGTAGCGGGGTTAGCCGCATCAATATCAGTGTTGGAAATAGAAACCGATACTGTGATGGTGTCTGTTGGAGGCGTACCACCATCTCCTCCCCCTGTATCTGAAATCGAACCACCGCCCCCGCAGGCTATCAATAAAAACGAGAGGAAGGTGGCCAACCATAACTTAAACGCTGACTTCATTGTCAGACTCCCTGTTACTCTAGTTAAAATATCTAAGCATTCCGCTTCTTACTTATAGGCTAACAATACACAATTTTCATGTAACTTTTCTATTACCCGATTCTTTTATTTCGTGGTTTTACCAGAAAACTTTAGTTAATTGCCCGTTTCCTCGGCACCGCTTTCTTGCTAGGCTTTTGTGCGCCAAAACACAAAAGCACAAAAAATAAACAGGAAAATCTATGGCTGCTGCACAATCCAGTAAAATTGGCCTGACAGGCAAGATCTTAATCGGCATGGGCGCCGGTATTTTGATAGGTTTGCTCCTTCGTAACTTTTTCGGCGGCAGTGAATGGGTTCAGGACTATATCACTGAGGGTTTTTTCCATGTGATAGGCACTATTTTTATCAACAGTCTCAAGATGTTGGTTGTGCCTCTGGTGTTTATTTCACTGGTCTGTGGAACCTGTTCTCTGAGTGAACCTTCCAAGTTAGGCAGACTGGGCGGTAAAACCCTCGCGTTTTATCTGTTTACCACGGCTATCGCACTGGTCGTGGCCATCTCTGCTGCGGTACTTGTCCAGCCCGGCAATGCCTCTCTGGCCTCTGAAAGCATGCAGTATTCCGCCAAGGAAGCCCCCAGTCTGGCGGATGTGCTTATCAATATAGTGCCATCCAACCCGATGAAGGCACTGAGCGAAGGAAACATGCTGCAAATAATTATTTTTGCAGTGATTTTTGGCTTTGCGATTTCACACATTGGTGAACGTGGACGCCGTGTGGCGGCTCTGTTTGATGACCTTAACGAAGTCATCATGCGTGTGGTAACCCTCATCATGCAACTGGCTCCCTACGGTGTATTTGCCCTGATGGGGAAACTCGCACTGACCCTGGGCATGGAAACCCTCGAGAGTGTGATTAAGTACTTTATGCTGGTGTTGGTGGTGCTGCTGTTCCACGGATTTGTGGTGTATCCAACCCTGCTTAAATTGTTCTCCGGCCTGAGCCCGCTGATGTTCATCCGTAAGATGCGTGATGTGCAGCTGTTTGCCTTCAGTACAGCCAGCTCGAACGCTACCCTACCCGTAACCATGGAAGCGTCAGAGCATCGTCTGGGCGCCGATAACAAGGTCGCCTCTTTCACCCTGCCACTGGGTGCCACCATCAACATGGACGGCACTGCCATTATGCAGGGCGTGGCAACTGTGTTTATTGCACAGGTGTTTGGTATCGACCTGACCATTACTGACTATGCCATGGTTGTGATGACAGCCACTCTGGCCTCAATCGGTACTGCGGGTGTGCCTGGCGTGGGTTTGGTGATGCTGGCCATGGTGCTCAATCAGGTTGGCTTGCCGGTGGAAGGCATTGCGCTCATTTTGGGTGTCGACCGTATGCTGGATATGGTGCGTACCGCGGTGAACGTTACCGGTGATACAGTGGCCACCTTGGTGATTGCCAAGTCTGAAGGCGCCCTCAATGAAGCCGTCTTCAACGACCCCAAAGCCGGTAAAACGGCTGGCAGCTTTGATGCCGAGGTCCATCGGGGCGAATAAGGACATACAGGGAAAATATGTCGCGGGGGCTATGGTCCCTGCAATTCTCGGTTTACTGCTAAAACCCGGTAACAACAGAGATAAAAAAGGCGCCATCGGCGCCTTTTTTATCTCTGTCTATTTATCTGCCCCGCTACGTAAAATCTCTTCTACTGCAGGGCGCTGGGATTAACGTTCCCAGTACGACTCTTCCAGGCTGTCTTCACGCTCGGGTAAAGCTCTGGATAAACGCGGGCTGTGCTGGGCCAGCACTTCATAGGCTACGCGATTGGCATATTTGCAAATCTGTGAAAATGACGAATAGCAGAGCCCCTCGTTTCTGTGCTTGCTGGAGCCGGGAACATTAACCTTGTGGAAATTGTTCGCCGCCAAGTCATGAAGCAGTGCTGAAAGCGCTCCATCACCGGCCCCATTGGTGTTGCGGATTTGCTCCGGGCCGCCCATATAGGGCGAAATGTGCGCATACACCTTGATGGGCTCACGGCAATCACGCTTACGCATCGGACGGGAAAACTCAAAGCGGTTGAACTCGGGTATGGCGCCTGGCAGCAGCGTATGGCTGGTTTCACGCTTGTCACTCTCCTCGGTGTAACCTGCAGTGTAAAGACCAATGGGGCCCGCTGTTGTCAGCACCATATCACACCATTCCAGCGCTGCCTCACTGGCAAGCAGTGGGTCGGCAAAGCCTGTCAGGGCCTCACCTTCATCTTCATTCATGGCCAAAATGGTGACGTTGTCGCGAATAAAGGCCTGCCACCATGCTGGGTCTTCCTGAATGAGGAAACGGGTACCCAGGGTCAGCACCACGGGGACGTCAGCTGCCTTGGCGTATTCAATGGCCTTGAGCGCTGCCTGGCTCATGCCATCGCCCTCGGCCGCGCGCATCAAATAGGCTGTCAGTACCAGCGCCGCACTGCCCTGCACCACATCCTTATCGATAAAGTCCGGCGTCAGCTTGTCCATGGCGCCCTTGCTGATGGCAAAGGTACGCTCACCACAATCAGAAATCAGGGTAAAACAGCGGCCAATGGGGCCATCTACCGGCTGCAGGTGATTCAGGTCGACCTTGGATGAGGTGTGGCACAGATAGCGATAGGCATAACTGCCCACCTCGATGGACTTACTCATTACCCCAAACAGTACTGAGCGATCATCAGCCAAAATGGAGTAGTTATGTACTGTATTGCCAATGGTGCCACCGGCAAATTCGTCACTGATAAGGTTATCGCGCTTGAGCTCTTCATAGAGTGCGTGGGCGGTAACATCATCAATCAGGGTAGAATTGCCTTTGGGCAACCGATAGCGCACCAACAAGTCTTCCGCGACCTTGGCTTCAATGTCCACCAGGGTTTGGTCGATGCCACTGATATAGGTCTGCTTTGGCTGAGGTTGCTGAGTCAACTGCTCAAGCAGCGGATCTCGGGTATTCACGGGGAAGTAGTGTTTTGACTTGCGCTGGCCAGGAAACTTCATAACGGGATCTCTGTTCTTTGCCTATTTGCACTATTGCAGAGTTGCACTTGCCGCATCCATGCAGGTCAGGTCCGGTGCCATGCATGGCACCGGACTTAAACAAGTAAAGTTGATTTTAGGCCGGAGCGATATTCATCGCCAAAAGGCGGGGAGATCCACACAAAAGAAAGCTGCAAATACCGCCGCCTGGCTCAAAGGCGGCAGATTCTATCACATTTTAAGACGCTGACCAGTGATGAGAAAGCCGCATCAGCCAACTTGCCAGCCGAGGCTCTGCTCCCTGACGAGTTCAGCCAGCAATCGGATATGACCATCGTCATCGTTCAGGCAGGAAATGACTCGATATTGCTCGCCACCGGCATGGATAAAGGACTCTTTACCCCCTTCGGCAATCTCCTCGAGC
Organism: Shewanella sp. FJAT-52076; assembly: GCF_019457455.1. Lineage (NCBI taxonomy): Bacteria > Pseudomonadati > Pseudomonadota > Gammaproteobacteria > Alteromonadales > Shewanellaceae > Shewanella > Shewanella sp. FJAT-52076. Next base: position 1,550,575 of record NZ_CP080415.1, on the reverse strand, counting down.
GTTTCCAGGCAATCTGCCGAGAAAGCAGGACACATAATGTCCACCTTCTTAACACCCTTGCCCGGCAGACTCTCGAGCAACTCGTCGGTATAAGGAGTCAGCCACTCTTCTTTGCCAAAGCGGGACTGAAAACAGACCTGCCATTCGTCATTGCCAAGGCCAAGCTCTTTGGCAACGAGCCTTGCGGTTTCCTGGCACTGGGCCTGATAGGGGTCGCCTTCGGTTATGTACCTCAGCGGCACACCGTGGAACGACATCAACAAGAGTTCAGCTTTGCCGTCAGCCTCCCACAGGCGACGAACAGAGTCAGCCAGAGCCCGGATATACAGCGGATGGCGGTAATACTCGCGCACCATGCGCCAGTCTGGCAAACGTCGCCATGACTTGAGCACCCCGGCAACCCCATCGAACACACTGGCTACCGTCGAGCAGGAATACTGCGGATACAGAGGCAACACCACCACACGGTCTATCCCCTGGGCCTTGAGGTTTTCGAGCCCCTGGCTCAGCGACGGGGAACCGTAGCTCATCCCAAGTTCAACCGGAACTTCATGGCCATAAAGGCTGCTCAGCTCGGCGGCAAGCTTCTGCCGCTGACGCTGGCTGATAACCATCAGCGGCGAACCCTCATCCCACCAGATGCTTTGATACAATTTGGCCACTTTGGCAGGGCGGGTATTGAGAATGATGCCATTCAGAATCGGCTTCCAAATCCAAGGGGATAAATCCACTACCCTGGGATCGCTCAAAAATTGCTTTAAAAAACGACGCACAGAAGGGGCGTCGGGGGCATCTGGGGTGCCCAGATTGACAAGGAGTACTCCAAACATTGGCTTTTCCTGGCTCACATCTCACCTCAAATTGGCAAACTTTGGCTTAGCCTATCATAGGCCAAAAAACAAAAAAGCCTGTTTTCACAGGCTTTTCTACAAAGTGCGATCTCTGGCTATCAGCTCAGGGCTGCCTGGATCAACTTGCTGACCTCGGCCACGCTCTGGGTACCGTCAAACTTGGTGTACTTGGTGTTACCTTCAGCAGCAACCTTGCCATAGTAGTCAACCAATGGCTTGGTTTGCTCGTGGTAAATACCCAGACGCTTACGCACTGTGCTCTCTTCATCATCCGGACGGATAACCAGATCTTCACCGGTCACGTCGTCCTTGCCTTCCACCTTGGGTGGATTGAACACAACGTGATACACACGGCCTGAGCCTGGATGTACGCGGCGGCCGCTCATGCGGTTCACAATTTCTTCATCAGGCACGTCAATTTCAATCACGTGATCGATGCTGATGCCATTGGCAGCCATGGCATCGGCCTGAGGAATGGTACGTGGAAAACCGTCCAGCAGGAAACCTTTGGCGCAGTCGTCCTGAGCAATGCGCTCCTTCACCAGACCGATGATCAGCTCATCAGAAACCAGCTGACCTGCGTCCATCACTTTCTTGGCTTCCAGACCCAGTGGCGTACCGGCTTTTACGGCAGCACGCAGCATGTCGCCGGTAGAAATCTGGGGGATTCCGTAGTGTTCCATGATGAACTGAGCCTGGGTACCTTTACCGGCACCTGGGGCGCCCAATAGGATAATGCGCATCGGGGAGTCCTCTTAAATTCGCATCGATATTCTTCTTAGGGCGGCGATCTTCGCACATAAACCCGCGCTTTAGAAGGCCTGCGCTTTCGACTTTAGCCTCAGTTGGCATAAAAAAGTGTCTAAATCGGCGCAGACTTTTACTCAATAAAGCAGGCTGTAAAGTTTGCGCCTGAAGCCGTTGGCGATACTGCTGCCCTGCCCCATAGCCGTTAAAATGCCCATAAACGCTTGTTTTACTTCACCGCCTTCGGCGCCCAGATCCCGTTTAAGCACGTCAAAAAGCAGCTCCAGCGCCTCTTCTTCACGTTTGGCCTGTGCCAACGCCCTGGCAAGCTCAATTCGCAGCGCGTGATTGTCGGGTGCGCTGGCGAACCGGCTTTGCAGCTCCCGAACCTCCGGGGTATCCGCCGCCTCTCTGGCAAGCACCAGCTTTGCCTTGAGGCTGTGGTAATACGCGTCCTGATCGGCAAGACCCACGGCAGCCAGACGCAGCTCGGCGCTGCTGAGCTCGCCCTGGGCAATTTCCGCTTCTGCCATCAGCAGCGCCCATTCGGCACCTATGGCTGCGGCATCCATTTCGATGCTTTTAAGCAGCGCTAAGGCATCCGCATCCTGGCCATCGGCCAGTGCTTGCTTTGCCTGCTGCAAGACTTGCTTCCAGGCCTGTGGCAGATGCTGAGCCAGCATGGCATCGAGCTCCGCATCGGTTTTATCGCCGGCAAAACCATCTACCGGCTGGCCCTGGCTAATCACCAACACGGTTGGCAGCGCCTGAATGCGAAAATAGGATGCGATTTCCATTTCGGTTTCGCAGTTTACTGTGGCCAGCACACCGCGCCCATTGATGACCTGTGCCAGGCGAGTATTCATCGCCACACTGTCTGGATGTGACGGCGCGAAAAAACTCAAGACTATGGGCGCTTCGAGCGATTTTTCCAACACAGACTGGATATTGTCCCGGGTCAGCGCCACGCCGGCCATGGCAGCATTTTCCTGTTGAGGTATCCCTTGGGTCATAGGTGCTTCCCCTGAATGTAAAAAAGCCATTATCAAAAAGACAAACGGGGGCATTCGCCCCCGCAATCAGTTTAGCCAACCGATTTAAGCAGCATCTGGTTCACCAGCTTGATGAAGGCTGATGGGTCTGCCAGGCTGCCACGCTCAGACAAGGTAGCCTGCGCCAGCAGCATCTCGGCCCACTCGGCGAACGCCGCTTCATCCTGCTCTTTATCCAAACGGGCCACCAGCGGGTGCGTTGGATTGAGTTCAAGCGTTGGCTTGGATTCTGGTACAGGCTGACCTGCGGCCTGCATCAGCTTGATCATTTGGCTCGACATTTCCCCTTCCCCTGTAACCACACAGGCGGGCGTGTCGGTCAGACGGGTCGTAATTTTCACTTCGCTGACTTTGTCACCCAGCGCAGACTTGAATCGCTCTACCAAGGGCTCTGATTCCTGGGCCAGTTTCTCCTGCGCTGCCTTCTCGGCCTCGTCTTCCAGGGCGCCGAGATCCAGATCGCCACGGGTCACAGAGTGCAAAGCCTTTTCTTTATAGTCGTGCAGGTGGTTAATCAGCCACTCATCGATGCGCTCAGACAGCAGCAACACTTCGATGCCCTTCTTCTTCAACAGCTCCAGGTGTGGGCTGTTGGCTGCGGCCTCATGGCTGTCGGCCACTATGTAGTAAATCTTTTCCTGCCCTTCCTTCATGCGGCCGATGTAATCATCCAGCGACACTGACGGCGTGGCATCGCCCGTATGGGTTGAGGCAAAACGCAGCAAACCGGCAATACGTTCACGGTTGGCAAAATCTTCCGCAGGACCTTCTTTGAGCACGGTACCAAACTCGGCCCAGAACTGCTGATACTTGTCGGCATCATCCTTGGCCAGCTTTTCCAGCATCGACAGCACGCGTTTGGTCAAAGCCTGACGCAGATTGCGGGTGACCTTGTTATCCTGCAGGATTTCACGGCTCACGTTCAGCGGCAAGTCGTTGGAGTCAATCAAACCCTGCACGAACCGCAGGTAAGATGGCATAAATTGCTCGGCGTCATCCATGATGAACACCCGCTGCACAAAGAGCTTCAGGCCATGCTTGCGGTCACGGTTCCACAAATCCCAGGGCGCTTTGGCCGGGATATACAGCAGGCTGGTATATTCCTGATTACCTTCAACCTTGTTGTGGCTCCAATCCAGAGGGTCAGCAAAGTCGTGGGAAATGTGCTTGTAGAATTCTTTGTATTCGTCGTCGCTCACCTCTGACTTGCTGCGGGTCCACAGCGCGGTGGCCTTGTTCATTGCCTTCCACTGACCTTCAGTGGCAGGCATTTTCTCACCATCGGGGCCATCACGCTCAGGGGTGCCTTCCTGGTACATCTCTACCGGAATGGAGATGTGGTCTGAGTACTTGGTGATGATGGAACGCAGGCGCCAGTCATCGGCAAATTCTTTTTCTTCATCACGCAGGTGCAGCACGATTTTGGTGCCGCGCTCTGCTTTGGTGATGTTTTCAACGCTGAAGTTACCTTCGCCTTCCGACTCCCACTTCACGCCTTCGTCGGCGTTGTGGCCTGCAGCGCGGGTAAACACCTCAACCCGCTTGGCGACGATAAAGGCCGAGTAGAAACCCACCCCGAATTGACCAATCAGCTGTGAGTCTTTGGCGCTGTCGCCGGAGAGGTTTTTAAAGAACTCGGCAGTACCCGACTTGGCGATGGTGCCCAGGTGTTCAATAACGCCGTCGCGGGTCATACCAATGCCATTGTCTTCAATGGTCACTGTGCCCTTGTCTTTGTCGGCGCTTACGCGTACCCGCAGCTCACCGTCACCTTCATACAGGCTGTCGTTGGTCAGCGCCAGGTAACGCAGCTTGTCGGCGGCGTCGGCGGCGTTGGAGACCAATTCACGCAAAAAGATTTCTTTGTTGGAGTACAAAGAGTGGATCATCAAATGCAAAAGCTGTTTGACTTCTGTTTGAAAACCATGGGTTTCTTGATGCGACATCTCAGTTCCCTTTTCTTTCAGTGTTACAAAAACATTCAGGTATTGGGGCGCGTTGCCCGGATAGAACTGAAATGGGGGCGATGACACACTTTTCAAGGGCAAGGGTGCAAGCGAGGTTTAAGCGAACAAAAAAACAACAAAACGCCCCGGCAAAGCGGGGCGTTTTTCGTCTTTAACAGTTTTAAAGTGGCAAGCGGCCGTTAAAGCTCAGCGCCAGGGTGGTGCTGTCGACGTATTCAAGCTCACCACCCACAGGCACACCGTGGGCAATTCTACTCACGGCAACCCCGGCTCGGCGGGCGATATCGGCAATATAATGGGCCGTTGCATCCCCTTCAACCGTGGGATTAGTGGCCAAAATCAGTTCACTGATACCACCGCCGACCAATTGCCCTTCAAGGAGAGAGAGCCCAAGCTCCTCGGGCCCTATGCCGTCCAAAGGAGACAAGTGCCCCTGCAGCACAAAGTAGCGCCCCTGAAAATGGCCGCCGGACTCAATGGCCAGCACGTCCGCCGGGGTTTCCACCACACACAGGGTGTCGGCTTCGCCGCGCCTGCTACTGGAGCAAATCGGGCACAAAGGCTGCTCGGTGAAGGTACGACACTTTTGGCAGTGACCCACTTCGCTCATGGCCCGGGACAGGGTGTCGGCCAGGCGAATGCCCGCTTGACGATCGCTTTCCAGCAGGGCAAAGGCCATGCGCTGGGCCGATTTAGGCCCTACTCCCGGCAGGCAACGCAGGCTTTGAATAAGCTCATCCACCAGCGGACTGAATTTCATCGGAAGCGTATCCTCAGAAAGGCATCTTCATGCCGGGAGGCAGTTGCATGCCGCCGGTCACTTCCGCCATCTTGGCTTTCTGGTTTTCTTCAACGCGACGGGCCGCATCGTTACAGGCTGCAGCCACCAGGTCTTCCAGCAGCTCTTTATCGTCTTCCAGCAGGCTTGGGTCAATTTCCACTTTGCGTACGTTGTGGGTACCTGTCATGGTGACTTTCACCAAGCCGGCACCAGATTCACCTGTGACTTCCATGCGGGCAATTTCTTCCTGCATCTTGGCCATTTTTTCCTGCATCATCTGGGCTTGCTTCATCAGGTTGCCCATTCCGCCTTTTCCAAACATACGCTTAATCTCTTTCGGTTGAGGCCCGCAGCCGTGCGGGCAAAATGAATTTGTGAACGGTGAAAATGAAGTTGGCTAATCTTACTGAAATCTCAGGCATTGGCAATTATCACGGTCACAGGGATGCCATTAAATGCGATTCAGACCACAGGCTCCTGAGCCAAAGCCGGTGGCGTTGGCAGGGCCCTGCCCCGCTGGGCCAGCAGTTCTGGCGGATAGCCAATGCTGTCGTCATCAAACCAGGCGCCGGCCTGCTGCATCAGTCTCAGCACAGCGGGATCGGTATTGAGCGCCGCTCTGGCATCACTCAGCAGCTCACGGTGAAAACGGGCACGGATATCCAGCGGGGTTTCCCGTCCCTGGACCTCACCCACCTCCAATGCGATTTCAGCCTCGTGACCGAGGGCTTTGGACAGCGCCTCATTGAGCTGCGCAATAGCTACAGGCGCAGCCAGATGCTTTTGATCCTGTTTCAGCACCAAGGGGATGGGATTAGACCATTCCAGGCACACCGAATTGACCGCCAACTGGCGAACCCGTCCGCCAATCTCCAACGCTCCCATCAGCTTGTACCAGCGAAGGTCAGTTTCGTCACCGCAAATGCGACTGGCTGCACCGACATTGGCAGGATGCTGCTTGTCGCTGGACGAGAGTTCGTCCTCGTGTGTTTCCACTTTAGCCTGCGGTGCTACTTGAGATTGTGCTGTGTGAGACTGTACAGCGAGAGACTCGGGTGTCTGCGTTTGCAGCGCAGCCGATGTGTCTTCCTCTGGGTGAGCCTTACCTCGCGCCTCGGTCTCAATCGGTGCTGAGTCTCTGTTTGAGGCCTCATGAAGGGCTGATCCCGGCGCTTTTGACCTGTCAGCAGCAAGTACTACCGGGGTTTCCCAGGGCGGCCTGTCGTCATCGGCCGCCACATCAGCACGCGATACACTGACTTCGGTTTGGGTACGCGCACCCGCTTGGGTGTTGGCTGACATGGCAGCGGGTGGAGTTTGGTCCTGCGCGCCCGTGTCTGCCGGCTCTGCGGTTACCGGGACGGCACTATTTTCCTGCGCCCCCATGCGGCGGCGCTCGAAACTGGATACCGGCTTTTTTGCCTCATCCTCTTTCGCCTCCGAGGTGATACCACTGAGTAAATCTTCTCTGGCAGCCAAAACGGCATCGAGCAGGTCATCACCAAACGCAGAAGCCGAGGCGTTATCAGGTTGTTCTGCCACGACCTTTGTCTCGTCCCCCGCAGCATCTGTGTGAGAATGAGCGCTGTGGGGCTGCAAGCTTTGGGGCGAAGCATTGGAGAGCTGAACGTCAGCGCCATCTTCAAGCCCTCTGTCCACTGGGGGCGCAGAGAAATCGGCCGAATAGCTTTGCGGATAGTCCGCATACGCCATTTCATCGAATAATGGTGGAGCATCATGTAACGGGAGGTCGTTGTTACCGGCGTTCACTGAGTCGTACCCGGGATTGAAACCCTGGCTCTCGGCCTGGGAAATCAGCACGTTTTGCTCAGCAAACAGGGCGGCAGACTCGGCCTCCTGTACATCGTCATCGCCGCTCAGTGCCGTTTCGGCGGCAACCGAACTGTCAGCCTTGGTTGTTGGCTCCGCAGTCGCCCTGACTGGGCATTCGGTACTTGTCACCGGAGCAGTTGTAATACCCGCACCCGACACTGGAGCCACTGGAGCCTGCTCAGTGATAACAGCTTGCTTAGGCGCGTTGTCCGCTTGAGGTGCACTCTTTTCTTCTGTCGATGGCGCGGCAGACTTGAGCGCCTCAGCAGCCGACAGGCCCTCACCTGACTGCCAACGGCTTACCGGCTTTTCGGGCACAAAGCCCACGGCGCGAAGCAGACTCATTTCCAGCCCGGACGCCGGGTCGGGAGCGCAAGGCAAATCTTTACGGCCGCTGAGCAATATTTGGTAATAAAGCTGCACCTGCTCAGGCTTCAATATTTTGGCCCAGGCAAGTACCGCGGCGCCGTTGTCACTGATGCTGGCTGTGGCCGGGGCAAATTGGGCGAGACTGATTTGATGCAGCAGCTCCAGTAACGCCCTCAATACCTCATCGGCATCGGCGCCAAAGCCCAGTGCGGTACGAGCCGTGGTGAGCAGTGTCTCGATGTCTCCCTGGCAGAGAGCGTCGAATAAACTCAGTATTTGGCCTTTATCTATGGCCCCAAGCATGGTTTGCACCTGGGTCAGGCGCACTTCTCCCCCACCAAAGGCAATTGCCTGGTCGGTTAGGCTCAGGGCATCACGCATACTGCCGGCCGCCGCCTTGGCGAGCAGCGATAAGGCATCCTCATCGAATCCCAAGCCCTCGCCGCTGAGAACCGCAGCCAACTGCGCCTGAATCTGGGGCTGTGTCAGCGCTTTGAGATTGAATTGCAAGCAGCGGGACAGCACGGTCACCGGCAGTTTTTGCGGGTCGGTGGTGGCGAGCAGAAATTTTACGTGCTCAGGCGGTTCCTCGAGGGTCTTCAGTAACGCGTTGAACGAGCTTTTGGAGAGCATGTGCACTTCGTCGATGAGGTACACCTTAAAACGGCCGCGACTGGGGCGATACTGGACGTTGTCGAGGATTTCCCGGGTGTCATCCACCTTGGTACGGGATGCAGCGTCCACTTCGATTAGGTCAACAAAGCGGCCTTCGGCAATCTCGCGGCAGGCACTGCATTGGCCACAGGGTGTGGCAGTGATCCCCTGCTCGCAATTCAGCCCCTTGGCAAAAAGCCTGGCCAAACTGGTTTTACCCACACCCCGGGTGCCGGTAAAAAGGTAAGCATGGTGTAATCTTTGCTGACCGAGGGCATTGGTCAAGGCATGAAGCACGTGGGATTGGCCCACGACCTCGGCAAAATTGGCAGGGCGCCATTTTCTGGCCAACACCTGATAGGACATGTCACTCCCCACTTACAAAATCGGTCGGGAGCCTGTGTCCCGTCATGGGGCAAACATACCACGCTGAGGGGGTCGATGCCATAACGCCATGACGGGGCAGGAAGTGTGAGGGTTCAAGCGTTGGATTAATCGCCTTCGAACTCACACAATTTACAGATTTCCAGGCCCATGGCCTGCAGACGCTTTTCACCACCCAGATCCGGCAGGGAAATAACAAAGGCCGCGTGGGCCACATCACCGCCCAGACGGCGAATGAGTTTAACCGTGGCTTCGATGGTACCGCCGGTGGCCAGCAGATCGTCTATCACCAACACCTTGTCATCAGCCTTGATTGCATCCACGTGGATTTCCAGGGTGTCGTGTCCGTATTCCAGTTCATAGCTTTCGCTGATGGTTTCACGGGGCAGTTTGCCAGGCTTGCGTACAGGCACAAAACCCACACCCAGTTCCAACGCCAGCGGTGCACCGAACAGGAAACCACGGGATTCAGTTCCCACGACTTTCGTGAAGCCGGAATCCTTGTAGCGTTCAACGAGCAGCTTCATGGCTGTTTGATAAGCGGTGTGATCCTCAAGCAGGCTGGTCACATCACGGAACATAATGCCGGCTTTGGGGTAATCAGGAATGGTTTTAATGCTTTGCTTGATAAGCGCTAAGCTATCTGTGTTCATAGGACATTCACGTTAGATTTGCCGGCTTCGCCGGACTTTGACAACAAAAAAGTCCACGAAATGTGGACTTCAAATTTAATCCGGCTAAAGCTTAAGCTCCTTTGCCTGTGGATGCAACCGCCTGAACACCCGGCTGCCAGTGTTGACGGTCACAAAATCGGCACTCAGGGTGTATCTTCAAGCTCAGGCACTGAGTACAGAAAAGCCAGCAAAGCCACCAGTAACGAAAACAGCATCAGTTTGACCCACAGCAGCGGCACGACAGCGATGCTGATGGCAAAGCTCAGGCTCGACAGCACCATGGCTTTCCGCTTGAGCCCACGTCTTATGGCCTTTTTTTGTTCCCAGTTATTGAGAGCATCGGCAAACCAGGGATGCGTCATCAACCAGCGGTGCAAGCGTTCGCTTGAGCGGGCAAAACAAAAGGCAGCCAGCAGCACAAAGGGCACCGTGGGCAGCAGGGGTAAAAACACGCCAGCCACTCCCAGCACCAGGCTTATCAAACCAATCACCAGCAACACACTGCGCTTTATCACGCCTTCGCCCCCTTGGGTTTCGTCCTTTTATGCAGGCCCAAAAACAAAGGCCACTCAATTGAGTGGCCAAGTATACCTTTGTTCCGAACTTAGATTAAGCCGGCAAGTTTGAGCCATGACAGACTGGCAGGCAGGGTTGGAACCAGAAGAACCAACAGAAAACCAATAAGATACCAAACGTTGAAGGGCTCTTTGAAATTAGCGTCCATGTGGACTCCTCTACAAAATGTACGACCACTGCCGTGATGCAGCTCACAAAATGGGCGCCATTCTAGCGGTTTGTCCTGAACGATAAAACCAACTAAGTGTAGGGTTATTACAACTTTTGCACTACCACACCCCGGACAGCCATTTGCCCAAGCACCTGAGCAATGCCCTCCAGGAGCTGCTGCCCGTCAAAGTTGGGGTAAAGTGCCTGCATTTTTTGCAGTAGCTCGGTGTACTCAATACCGGTACTGACTTCCAAAACTGCCAACAGCTGCGCCGTCATAGGGTTGAGTTTCAAAAAGCTCACCTCATCATCCCCATCCCGATAGAGACAAAAATAGCAAGGCGATGGCAGAGGGGAGTCCGGTTGATACTGGGGTGAAATTTTCTCGACCTCAAAATGGTACTGCGCCACCCGGGCATGGGATGCCAACCCCAGCCGAGCCTGAAGGTAGGCTTTTTGCGCCAATGCGCCGTCATCGAAAGCGGCTTCATCGCCCTGCTCCACCGCTGTGGCCACCACCAGCTCCAGCCATTCATAGTGCGCCAGCTCCAGCAAAAACGGCGGCTCGCCAGCCAGGGGCTCACGGGCACTTAAAAAAGCCAAAAACTCCCCGGCGATGCCAATAAACAGCGGATTTTGGCAGTCATGCTCGATAAAGAACTGCCGCAACAGCGCCTGCCACTGCGCATCCCCATAGAGGCTCTTGAGCACCGGAAAAGCACTGTTTACAAAACCACTAACGTTGTTGAAAAAAAGTTCGCGATATACCCCCATCCTCTCGGGGGCTATCCCATAGGGACAGGCTAAATCCGGTCTGCGGATGGCCTCGATAAAATCGGCCTGGATATCCTTAAAACTCATCCGGCCCTCCTGCTGGTGCGAATTGCCGCAGCCTGACAATCCCGGATGCGATCAATTTCCTGAAGCAAGATCTCGGTCGGCGGAATATTGAAATCTCTTTCGAGCAAGGTGGGTAAAGGCCCGTGCAGCGCATAACAGTCGGCGAGCAGTTGCCATACCGGGTCCACTATGTCTGCCCCATGGGTATCCACTATCAGGCCGGGGGCTTCCACGTAGTGGCCTGCCACATGGAGATAACGAATGCGCTCGGTGGGCATGGCCGCAAGATAGGCAGCCGCATCATAATTGTGATTGATTGAATTCACATAGATGTTGTTCACGTCCAGCAGTAGCTGGCAATCTGCTTCCTCCAGCACCGCCAGCACAAACTCCTGCTCTGTCATCTGTGCGCCGGGCGCGGCGTAAAACGAGATGTTTTCCAGGATTAACGGCCGCTCAATGATGTCTTCCACCTGCTTAACCCGCCCGGCGATATGACGAACAGCCTCCGGGGTAAAAGGCATGGGCATTAAATCGTACAGGTGCCCCGAGCCAGAGCAGTAACTCAGGTGCTCTGAATAGACTGCGATTCCGTGCAAATCGAGGAAGGCTTTAATGCCCTTGATAAAGTCAACGTCCAGCGGCGCACTGCTGCCGATAGACAGGGACAAGCCGTGACAGAAAAATGCATGACGCTCGGTTAAGGCACGGAATTGTTTGCCGTATTTACCACCAAGCGCCATCCAGTTTTCCGGGGCAACTTCAAAAAAATCGATTTGTGCCGGAACCGATTGACTGAATTCAGCCAACATTTCGCGCCTTAGCCCCAGTCCGGCCAGCGAGGATACTGCCATGTGATCACCTCTGCCTGCGAATAAAATGCCACGCGGGTTATTTCCCGCGTGGCGACCTGTTATCAGTGAGCGCCGCCGCACTTGCCTTCTTTGGCTTTTTCAGTGCCTTTAGCTTCGCCACACTTACCTTCTTTGGCTTTTTCGGCAGCTTCATGGCCTTTCTTCATGCCTTCGCCACATTTGCCTTCACCGCACTTGCCTTCTTTGGCTTTTTCGGCAGTTTCATGGCCTTTTTTCATACCCTCACCACACTTACCTTCGCCGCACTTACCTTCTTTGGCCTTCATGCCTTCACCGCATTTACCCTCACCGCACTTGCCTTCTTTGGCCTTTTTGCCTTCGCCGCACTTACCTTCACCACATTTACCTTCGTCACCCACCAGCTGGTAACCGGCGTGCATTTCATCGAAGCCAAAAGGGTTGGCCTGCGCTTCGGCTGCAAACGCTGCGCCCACAACAACGCTTCCCAGTGCAACTGCAGCGGCGGTTTTCTTGATGCTGTTCATAGTCTTCTTCCTTCTGTGTGTTTCAGTGAGTTATGACGGCCGCCTTTTGCTGCCAGTCTGCTTAACCAGACCCATGGCGACCTGTTTTTATTTCAAATTTCCAATGCACTCACAGAAATTTTTTAAAAAGAGTGCAAGGCAGAGCCTTTAAGCTAGACACTTTTACCATGGGTATCAAGTTGTTGGCATTAGAGTTGTTCCAATCTTTTTCCACGCTTGGTAAAGCTGCGGGCGCGCGGTAAAATGCCGCGCTTATTTTTAATGGATGCGGGATATCAGCTTGCGAATTATTTTGGCCCCGATGGAGGGCGTGCTGGATCATTTGATGAGGGAGCTGCTCTCCTCCATCAACCCATACGATCTCCTGGTTACCGAGTTTGTGCGCGTGGTGGATCAGCTATTACCGGAAAAGGTCTACTATCGCCTCTGTCCTGAGCTGAAAAACAACGGCCTGACCAAGAGTGGTACCCCGGTGCGGGTTCAGATATTGGGCCAGGAACCCGGTTGGATGGCCGAAAACGCCCTGCGGGCGGTGACCCTTGGCTCCCGAGGTGTGGATGCCAACTTTGGCTGCCCGGCCAAAATGGTTAACCGCAGTAAGGGTGGTGCCGTGCTGCTGCAATATCCCGAATTAATCCACGATATTGTTAAAGCCATGCGTCAGGCAGTGCCCGACGAGCAACCGGTCACCGCCAAAATTCGTCTGGGGTACGAAGACAAATCCCTGTTCATGGAAAACGCCCTGGCCGTATACGAAGCCGGCGCCACCGAGCTTGCCATTCATGCCCGCAGCAAGGTCGACGGTTATAAGCCGCCCGCCTATTGGGAGTACATCACCGAGGTGCGTGAGCGCTTGCCCATTCCCGTCATAGCCAACGGCGAAATCTGGAGCCGTGAGGACGCAGAGCGCTGCATGGAAGTAACCGGCTGCGACAGCATCATGATTGGTCGAGGCGCCTTGTCAATGCCAAACCTGGCTGCCAGCATCAAGGGTGATACCCCCTATGATTGGGCCACCACCCTGAGATTAATGATCCATTACTCGGAGCTGGAAACCTCAGGGCTCAAGGCCACCTATTACCCGGCACGCATCAAGCAGTGGTTCAGTTACCTGAGCAGGCAATATCCGGAAGCAGATGAGCTGTTCAGGGAAATCCGCATTCACAAAACCACCGAGGACATACTGGATGGCCTCAAACTGGCGGCATCCAGGCTGGCGCCAATGGAGTAAGAATGGGCGGCACTTAAACAGGGCCACGCGCTTACAACTGTGGCAATCTTTGATCTGCAAAGGCTTTACACCCAGCAGAAATGAAAAATCGAACGGTGTTTTGATCCTTGTCATAGTCCCGCGCACCGGGGCTACTAGACTGAAATCCAATCCATGTTGAATTGGACTTATGTAACGACAGGGGATAACCGTGACTATAGCCAACACCAGACAAGCTTTATCACAGCTTGAAGCCAAACTCAGGGAAGAGATAGCGGCACTCCCCTTCCCCGAGCTACAAGGCTCGGCCTTAAAAGCCTCGCTGAGCGAGCTTATCGATACCCTTACCCGACTGCACCTGGCGGATGATCCCATCTATGACAGACTAACCCGCCTGGATGCGGCGCAATGTCAGTTGGACTTGGGACTCTACGGCCTGTGTGCCGACTGCGAATCCGAAATAGAGCAGGAGAGGTTGATACGGGATCCGACCGTTCAGCGCTGCCTGGCCTGTGACGACCATTATCGCCATGAGCACAGACACGAGCTGCGGCTCAATCACTGAGGGCAGAGCACGCGAACACAGAGGATTCACTGTTAAGGCATGGCCATCATTTGCAGAAAACGGCATATGAGTCTGGCCACACCTTGGACGATGGAAAATAAAAAAGGAGCCATTCGGCTCCTTTTTTATTTTCGGTAACTGATTAGCGAGTGCGTGGGCACAGCTCGTCAGCAGCGAAGAAGTAAGCGATTTCGCGCTCGGCAGAAGCCAGAGCGTCAGAACCGTGTACAGCGTTCTCGTCGATGCTGGCAGCGTAGTCAGCGCGCAGAGTACCGCGGGCAGCTTGAGCTGGGTTGGTAGCACCCATGATTTCGCGGTTGGCCAGAACGGCGTTCTCACCTTCCAGAACCTGAACCATGATAGGACCAGAAGTCATGAAAGATACCAGGGCGCCGAAGAAAGGACGCTCGCTGTGCTCAGCGTAGAAACCTTCAGCCTGCTCTTTGGTCAGGTGAACCATTTTAGCAGCGATGATTTTCAGACCAGCAGATTCAAAACGGTTGTAGATAGCACCGATGTGGTTCTTGGCAACAGCATCAGGCTTGATGATAGAAAAAGTGCGTTCGATCGCCATAACTAGCTTCCTTTGATGAGCAAGTTTGTAAAATTCGCGCGGATTATACGGGATTTATTTCACAAAGCCTATCTTTATCACATAGACAGGCACAACCAAACCTTGCAAAGCCGGGGCTCTGCAAGGTTTGGTTCAGAAATATTTGATAGGGCTTATTTGCGGCCCTTGGCCCACCACCAGGTACCGGCAATAGCCACCAGCGCTATGGCAGGCAGCAGGTCCATCATATGGTGGAAGAGCCCCACTCCACCGTGCCCCTCATGGGCCATGGCAGCGGCGGGAACAAGCAGGAGCAGAGGCAGTACAGATTTCATGGCAGCGTCCTTTTATTTATAAGCATGAATGCCGCACCGGGCGGCCATGTGACAAGCTTACGCCCATGGACAATGCCGAGTTTGACGGCGATCAAAGTTCACATGGGCTTACAAAGACTTAACCTTAAAATCCATCCTGGATCACAAAATGGCCTTAACCACGGGCACCCGTTTGCTTGGGTTTCTTATGGGCGGCTTTCTCGATAAAGGCAATGATGGCGCCGGCAACATCCTTACCGGTGGCGCCTTCTATACCTTCGAGTCCGGGAGATGAGTTGACTTCCATCACCAATGGGCCGTGGTTTGATCGCAGCAAATCCACGCCAGCCACATTAAGCCCCATGGTCTTGGCAGCGCGGATGGCGACAGAGCGCTCTTCCGGCGTCAGCTTAACGAGAGTAGCACTGCCACCGCGGTGCAAATTGGAGCGAAACTCACCGGGCGCAGCCTGACGCTTCATGGCCGCTACCACCTTGTCACCCAACACAAAACAGCGAATATCGGCGCCATTGGCCTCGCGGATATATTCCTGCACCATGATGTTGGCCTTAAGGCCCATAAAGGCTTCAATTACGCTCTCGGCCGCTTTACGGGTCTCGGCGAGCACGACACCTATGCCCTGGGTGCCTTCCAGCAATTTAATCACCAGCGGAGCACCACCTACCATCTCAATCAAGTCAGGAATATCCGACGGCTTATTGGCAAATCCGGTGATGGGAAGACCAATACCACGACGAGA
This sequence comes from Shewanella sp. FJAT-52076, assembly GCF_019457455.1. NCBI lineage: Bacteria > Pseudomonadati > Pseudomonadota > Gammaproteobacteria > Alteromonadales > Shewanellaceae > Shewanella > Shewanella sp. FJAT-52076. The sequence continues at coordinate 1,534,935 of NZ_CP080415.1, read as the reverse complement.
CATCAGCTGCATTGAGCGCAGCTTATCCCGGGAACGGGTCACGGCGACAGATTCATTGAGGGTATACACCCCCATCATTTCAAATTGTCTCAGCACGGCACAGCCGTAAAAGGTGATTGCCGAGCCTATGCGGGGGATCACGGCATCGAAAATAGGCAACTCTTCCCCGGCAATGTGAATGCTGGACGCCCGCATATTGATGTTCATATAACACTCAAGGGGATTAATGACCCTGACCTCATGACCCCGCTCTTTGGCGGCCTCCACCAAACGACGGGTGGAATAGAGTTCTGGCCCCTGAGATAAAACAGCGATCCGCATTCATGACTCCGATAATGAAAAACCCGCGCATCATACGCGCCTTTTGCATAAAAGCAATCTCGGCCAATTGCTGCTGTGGCCAGTGCCAATAACTATAGCGAGACGGCCGAAAAAAAAGCCAGTCATAAGACTGGCTTTCATTATCTAAAGGCGCTGATTAGCCTTCACTGACCATGTTGATGGTGTACTTGGGAATGTCGACCACCAGGTCACAATCCACTACCTTGGCCTGGCAAGACAGACGGCTTTCCGGCTCCAGTCCCCAGGCTTTGTCGAGCATATCGTCTTCCAGTTCATCCGACGGCTCAAGCTCATCAAAGCCTTCACGTACCACCACGTGGCAGGTGGTGCAGGCACAGGATTTTTCACAGGCGTGTTCGATGTGGATCCCGTTTCTTAAGGCCACATCCAAAATGGACTCACCCACCTTGGCCTCAACCACGGCACCATCCGGACAGAGTTCTTCGTGAGGCAAAAATACGATTTGCGGCATGTTGTTACCTATATAGTGTCGACCGACTGGCCCTTGAGGGCGTTGCGGATAGAATTGTCCATACGTTTGGCGGCGAACTCCTGGGTTTGGGTATCCAGTCGCTCAATGGCCGCCAAAATAGCATCGGCATCATCGCCTTTGGCCATCTCGGCAAGTTCGGCCATGGCCGCAGTAATATCGTTAAGCTCTGCCTCAGACAGCAGCTGCTTGTCTTTGGCAAGCGCCGAGTGCAAGGACTCCAGTACACGGGCTGCTTCTACCTGCTGCTCAGCCAGCATGCGGCGGCTGATGTCTTCCTTGGCATGCTTCATGGAGTCTTTGAGCATGGTGGCAATTTCAGTGTCTGACAGGCCAAAGGAAGGCTTCACCTGAATGCTGGATTTCACTCCGGTGGACTTTTCCATGGCGGTAACGCTGAGCAATCCATCGGCGTCCACCTGAAAAGTGACCCGAATGTGGGCAGCGCCGGCAGCAAGCGGTGGTATCCCTTTCAGCGTAAAGCGCGCCAATGAGCGGCAATCCTGAACCAGCTCACGCTCGCCCTGCACCACGTGGAACGCCATGGCTGTTTGGCCGTCCTTAAAGGTGGTGAATTCCTGCGCGCGGGCAACCGGAATGGTGGTATTGCGGGAAACGATTTTCTCCACCAAACCACCCATGGTCTCGATGCCCAGCGACAGAGGGATGACATCCAGCAGCAGCAAATCTGATTCTGGTTTGTTGCCCACCAGAATATCCGCCTGAATGGCAGCGCCAATGGCAACCACCCGGTCCGGGTCAATGCTGGTCAGCGGCGCCTTGCCAAAGAAGGCTTCGACTTCAGAGCGCACCATTGGCACCCGGGTCGAGCCGCCTACCATCACGGTCTCCAGCACTTCATCGGCATTGATACCCGCATCACGCAGCGCGCGGCGACAGGCGGCGATGGTCTTTTTCACCAAGGAGGCAATCAGGCCATCGAAGGTCCCGCGGTCGATGTCCAGCTGAAAACGCTGGGCCTGATAGTCAAGGGTCGCAGTGACTGTGTTGGTGTCCGTAAGGGCTTCTTTTACTCTGCGCGCTTCAATCATCAGCTTACGACCGAGGCTGGTATCGGCCAGATCCAGTCCCCATTGCTGGGCAAGATATCCGCCGAGCAGATGATCGAAATCATCGCCGCCAAGGGCCGAATCACCACCGGTGGCCAGTACTTCAAACACACCGCGGTTCAGACGCAAAATAGAAATATCAAAGGTACCACCGCCCAGGTCATACACGGCGATAACGCCTTCCTGACCGGAATCCAAGCCATAGGCGATGGCAGCGGCGGTGGGCTCATTGAGCAAACGCAGTACTTTCACACCCAGAAGCTGGGCGGCATCCTTGGTGCCTTGACGCTGAGCATCATCAAAGTAGGCAGGTACAGTAATCACGGCGCCTTCCAGGCTACCGCCAAGGGTAACTTCGGCGCGGGCGATAAGCGGGCGCAGAATTTCGGCCGAAACCTGTACCGGGTTCACCTGTCCCTGAGGGGTGTTAAACAGCGGCAAACCGTTTTCACTGGCACTGAACTGATAAGGGAAACGCTGACTGCCAGCCTCAATGTCTGCCAGGCTGCGACCCATGAAACGTTTTACTGAGACTATGGTATTGGCGGCATCGGTGGCGCTGTGCAGTTCGGCATCCTGGCCAACAGAAATACCGTCTTTTGCATAACGCACGATAGAGGGCAGAGAATGGCGGCCCTGGGCATCGGCCAGGGTTTTGGCTTCACCGCTTCGCACCGCGGCCACCAAAGAGTTGGTGGTGCCAAGGTCGATACCGACTGCGAGTCTGTGTTGGTGAGGCGCGGCGCTTTGGCCGGGCTCGGCGATTTGCAATAAGGCCATAGGTGTCCAACTTAACTTACGCCGGCGAACGGCGCCGGCTTAAAAAGGGATGTGTCAGTCCAGCAGTGCGTCTTCCGCCCGCTCAAGTTCCAAATGCAATTTTGCCATAAACTTGAGCTTGCGTACCTGATCTGCCGCAGCTTGCCAGTCATTGTTGTCGTCGCTCACAAGCAACGGCTTGAGCTTGGCCGTCACCTGCTTTTGGAAGTCTCCGAAAGACTGGTACAGGTCAGCAATCAGGCTATGGGGGTCGTCTGCGTGGGTAATCTCTTCCAGTGCCTCACGCCATTCCATTTGCTGCATCAGGAAAGCGGTGTCGCGCACGGTTTGGGTTTCATGACGGATATCGACCCCCTTGAGCGCAAGCATGTGCTCGGCACGACGAATGGGGTCTTTGAGGGTTTGGAAACCGTCGTTCACCATGGCAGTACGACTGACTGCGAGCAGTTTTTCCTGCTCACTGGCGGCGGCAAACTTATCGGGATGCACGGTACGCTGAAGCTCGCGGTACTTGTCCGCGAGCTCACTGGTATTGACATCGAAAGCAACCGGAAGGTTAAACAGCTCGAAGTAATTCATAAAACCGGATTATACGGTGAAGCTCTCGCCGCAGCCGCATTCTCCCTTGGCATTGGGGTTATTGAATTTGAAGCCCTCATTGAGGCCTTCCTTGACGAAATCGAGCTCAATACCCTGCAGGTAGATGAAGCTCTTGGCATCGATGATGATATTGACACCGTCTATTTCGTAGACTTCGTCGTCATCGTTAAGATCGTCAACAAATTCCAGCACGTAGGCCATACCCGAGCAGCCAGACGTCTTGAGACCGAGACGAAGGCCTACGCCCTTGCCACGATTGGCAAGGAAGGCTTTGACTCGCTCATTGGCTGCGGGTGTCATAGAAATCGCCATACGAACTCCGAATTACTTGGCTTGCTTGTGCTTGTACTCTTCCAGAGCTGCCTTGATGGCATCTTCGGCCAGAATAGAACAGTGGATCTTCACCGGTGGCAGAGCCAGCTCTTCGGCGATGTCGGTGTTCTTAATGGCAGCCGCTTCTTCGATGCTCTTGCCTTTCACCCATTCGGTGACCAAAGAGCTTGAAGCAATGGCGCTGCCACAGCCGTAGGTTTTGAATTTGGCGTCTTCGATGATGCCGGCGTCGTTGATCTTCAACTGAAGTTTCATCACGTCACCGCAGGCAGGCGCGCCCACCATACCGGTCACTACGCTGGGATCGTTCTTGTCAAAAGAACCCACGTTACGGGGATTCTCGTAATGATCTATCACTTTTTCACTGTATGCCATGATACTGCTCCAAATCTCTCAAACCACCAATCAGTGGTGTACCCACTCAACCTTGCTCAAATCGACGCCATCTTTGAACATCTCCCAAAGTGGGGACATTTCTCTCAGCTTGCCGATAGAGCCCTGGATAATGCCGATGGCGTAATCCACTTCTTCCTCGGTGGTAAAACGACCGATGGAAAAACGGATTGAGCTGTGGGCCATTTCATCGCTCAGCCCCAGAGCGCGCAGCACATAGCTTGGCTCAAGACTAGCAGACGTACAGGCAGAGCCTGATGACACGGCCAAATCTTTCAGGGCCATCATCAAGGACTCACCTTCAACAAAGTTAAAGCTGACGTTCAGGTTACCGCAGTAGCGCTGTTCGAAGTCACCGTTAACATAGGTTTCTTCGATATCTTTGATGCCATTCCACAGGCGATCACGCAGGGCGTGAATACGGGCGTTATCGCTTTCCATATCCGCTTTGGCGATGGCAGCAGCCTCACCCAGACCTACGATTTGATGGGTTGGCAGGGTGCCGCTGCGCATGCCGCGCTCATGGCCACCACCGTGCATCTGGCTTTCCAGACGGATACGTGGCTTACGGCGCACATACAAGGCACCAATACCTTTGGGGCCATACATCTTGTGACCGGAAATCGACATCAGGTCGACCTTGGTGTTTTGCACGTCAATCGGCAGTTTGCCGGCGCTCTGGGCAGCATCTACGTGGAAAATAATGCCCTTGCTGCGGCACAGCTCACCGATGGCATCGATATTATGTACCACGCCGATTTCGTTATTCACGTGCATCAGGCTCAATAGAATAGTGTCGTCACGCATGGCCGCCTCGAGGCGCTCCATGGGGATGATGCCGTTTACACCTGGCTCGAGGTAGGTCACTTCAAAACCTTCACGCTCCAGCTGGCGGCAAGTATCCAGCACCGCTTTGTGTTCAGTTTTGCTGGTGATGATGTGCTTGCCTTTCTTCTGATAGAAGTGGGCAACGCCTTTAATAGCCAGGTTATTTGACTCAGTTGCGCCGGACGTAAACACGATTTCGCGGTGATCGGCATTAATCAGATCTGCCACCTGAGCACGGGCGACATCAACCGCTTCTTCAGCCTGCCAACCGTAACGATGGGAACGGGAAGCCGGGTTACCAAAGATGCCGTCCATTGTCATGTACTGCATCATTTTTTGAGCAACGCGCGGGTCAACCGGGGTCGTTGCGGCGTAATCGAAATAGATAGGAAGCTTCATCACACACTCCGTACTTCGCAGTCTCAACCGAGGCTACTTACAACGTACACGCTTAATTATTATGGATTCACAAGGACTTAAGCCGATGCCCTGTGCCCTTTCTGTATCTGATCCTGCTGCACAGAGATGTACTGAACATCCCGTTTCTGCATAAGTGCAGCGAGGCTGATACCGTTCAAAAAGTCAGAAATTTGTTTGCTGAGATCGCCCCACAGAGAGTGGGTCAGGCAGCGACTGCCGCTTTGGCAGTTACCAGCGCCCTGACAGCGGGTGGCATCCACGGATTCGTCCACAGCATGGACAACCATACCGACAGAGATATCGTCAGCTTCGAGCCCGAGGCGATAACCGCCACCCGGACCGCGGACACTGGCGACCAGTCCATGTTTGCGCAACTTGGCAAAAAGTTGCTCGAGGTAAGAGAGTGAAATCCCCTGGCGCTCGGAAATATCAGCCAGCGGTACAGGCCCTTGGGCGGAATGAATCGCCACATCCAGCATAGCAGTTACGGCGTAGCGGCCTTTTGATGTCAGTTTCATAGCAACCGTGGTTCCCCTGTAATTCTGGGAGCAATTTCACCATACCCGAGTAATTTAGTCAACTATAAAACCAACTAATTTACTCAAGTATTGAATTGGTGTGCCTCAGAATACCCCCGCACAAAGCTGGGGTATTTAACCTTTTTTCAGTCTTTTTATCAATGTAAAAAGGCCAATTTTGCGGTCTTGGGATCAGATACTGGGATCAAACTCATCCAGCGCGTTCTGGCGTTTCTCTGCGGCGGCGGCTTCGGCCTCACTGAACTCGCCAACATCGAGCTCAGGCAGGCGCTCGGTACACACATTGCCGCCCAGACGCTGCAGCTCCTGGCAGAGGTCCTGCACCTTGGAGTCCATCAGATGCATATGGTCGAGCATCTGTCCGATGGCATTGGCGACGGGGTCCGGATTGTCGGGAGAAACCGCATACGCATCAAAGCCATACTTCTTGGCCATGGCGCTGCGGCGTTCTGAGGTTTCTTTGGACTGGCTTGATGGCTGCGCCACGGCCCGGCCGGGGATCCCCACAACAGTGGTGTGCTCTGGTACATCTTTTACCACCACGGAGTTGGAGCCAACGCGGCTGCCCTCTTTCATGGTGATGGGCCCGAGAATTTTGGCACCGGCACCCACGACCACGTTATTTTCAAGGGTCGGGTGACGCTTTCCTGCATTCCAGCTGGTGCCGCCCAGGGTCACACCGTGATACAGGGTGCAATCATCGCCAATCTCGGCGGTTTCACCAATCACAATCCCCATGCCGTGGTCGATAAAGAAACGACGGCCAATGGTGGCCCCCGGGTGAATTTCCACGCCGGTCAGCCAACGGGAGAAAGTCGACAAACATCGGGCCAGAAACCGCCAATCCCGTTTCCACAATTTATGACTTATCCTGTGCAGCCAAATGGCATGCATACCGGGATAATTCAGCAGGATTTCAATGGCGCTGCGCGCCGCCGGATCCCGGTGATAAATGGAGGCAATGTCTTCTTTCAGCCTGGATATCACACCCATGTCGTTTCCTTGTCGTTGAGCCAAGGGCTCTGTTACTTCTTGCTGCCGACTGCCTTTTCGATGGAAGTCAGGATGCCACGCAGAATATTCATCTCATGACTTTCTATCCGGGCACGGGTAAACAGCCTTCTGAGCTTGGTCATTACCTGCCCCGGATGATTCTTAATAATAAACCCGGTTCCGGTCAGGGTTCTTTCGAGATGCTCAAAGAAACGCTCGTTTTCTTCCATCAAGGGGAATTCGGTCACTTCGGCTGCCTGATTTTCCAGCGCCAAATGGGCAATGCGGGTCTCATAACAAATAATTTGCACCGCTTGCGCCAGATTAAGCGACATGTATTCGGGATTGGCCGGAATAAACACGTGATAATTGCAGGCCTGCAGTTCTTCGTTATAGAGCCCATGATTTTCGCGGCCAAACACGATAGCAACAGGGCCACTGACGGCTTCAGCTGCCAGTTTGCCACCTGCCTGACGGGGATCGAGCAAAGGCCAATCCAGCGTGCGGCTACGGGCCGAGGTACCTATGACCAGAGCACAATCTTTAATAGCCTCGTGCAAGGAATCTACCCGGGTAAGATTTTTCAGAATATCGCAGGCACCGGCGGCCAAAGCTACCGATTGACCATCGGGCTCGCAGCGAGGTTCTGCCAGATAAAGATTTGATAAACCCATGGTTTTCATAGCCCGAGCGACGGAGCCTATGTTACCGGGATGGGAAGTGCCTACCAAGACGACGCGGATATTACTGAGCATGAAACGACTTAATTTAATTGATAAAAATCCTGAGCGATGCAGTCTACCACAGCAGCGGTTAAATCCTTATATGAAAATCTGTAATTGATATACCCGGCAGATGCGGTATAATGCGCGCCGCTCATTTTTCGTTCTTTAACATCCAGGGGATTGCAATGCATCCGATGCTGACCATCGCTGTGCGCGCCGCTCGCGCCGCCGGCCAAACCATTATGCGTGCTTATACTGATCTCGACCGCGTCGAGGTGAGTACCAAAGGTATCAATGATTTTGTTACCAGCGTAGACAAGGAAGCCGAAGCAGCTATCGTTTACCAGATCCGCAAGTCTTATCCCGACCACACCATCGTTGGTGAAGAGCAGGGTGAAAACCGCGGTACCAACAAAGATTATATCTGGATCGTTGACCCCCTGGATGGCACCACCAACTTTATGCGTGGCATCCCCCATTTTGCCGTGTCCATCGCCCTGCAGTACAAAGGCAAAACTGAAGTTGCCGTAGTCTATGACCCAGTCCGTGACGAGCTGTTCAGCGCCGTTCGCGGCCAGGGTGCCAAGGTCAACGACTTCCGCGTCCGCGTGAGTAACGTTCAGGACCTCAACGGCACCATCATCGCCACAGGTTTCCCATTCAAGTCACGTCAGCACACCCAGACTTACATGAATGTGCTCAACGAAGTGTTTGCCCAGTGCGCTGACCTTCGCCGCGCCGGTGCAGCCTCTCTGGATCTGGCCTATGTGGCCGCCGGACGCATGGACGGTTATTTTGAGCTGGGTCTCAAGCCATGGGACATTGCCGCCGGTGACCTTATCGTGCGTGAAGCGGGCGGTACAGTGACTGACTTTACCGGTGGTCACAACTACCTGATGTCCGGCAACATAGTGGCAGGCTCACCCAAAGCGACTACCGCACTGGTGAAAACCATGCGCCCGCTGCTGAACGAAGCCCTTAAGCGCTAAGATTCAGAAAAGATTGCCAAAATAAGAACCGCCTCACGGCGGTTTTTGTTTTTGTGCGCCACATCAATTTACATGCATATTTTAAGCATCTTATAATGACCAACAAAATTAGTCAGGTTTAGGTGCGCCATGCTCAATATCCATGATCCCCGCAAGACCGAATCCATCCCGCCATTACTCAGACTGGGCTTTCGTCCCTTCTTTTTATTGGGTGCCGCCCTCAGCGTCCTGGGCGTAGTCCTTTGGGTGTTGGCACTATCCGGCGTAATCACCTTTGAGCCCCATGGCGGCGCTTACTGGTGGCACGGCCATGAGATGCTCTTTGGCTTTGTGACCGCCATCATCGCCGGCTTTCTACTTACCGCCGTCCAGAATTGGACCGGTGTCCCTGGGCTCAGTGGCAATAAGTTGTTGGCCCTGGTATTACTGTGGCTTGCACCCAGACTCACTCTGCCCATCACCTCAATTCCGTTTGAGCTGGTAATGGTAATGGATCTTGCTTTTTTACCTGCTGTGGCACTTACGCTGGGCCACAGCGTCGCCAAGGTAAAACAATGGCGTAATCTGGTGTTTGTGCCCATGCTGCTGTTGATGGCAAGCCTCAACGCCCTCTCCTACCTGGCGCTGACCGACGGCAATGGGATGCTGGCACAAAAGGCGCTGCAGGGCGCGGCGTTGGTGGTAATCATGATAGTGGCGCTCCTTGGCGGTCGGGTTATCCCCTTTTTCACGGAACGTGCCAGCAGTTATCAGCGCAAGACTAATCTTTGGTACCTCGATGCCGGCACCTTTATCTCGCTGTTAATGCTGATTGGGACGCTGATTTTTGATTTGACCGCGCTGCAGCGCCCGGTTGCTGCGGTGGCGGCAATCATCATTTTACTTCGCTGGCATCGCTGGGGCTGGCGCCATACCTTTTCAGTACCACTGCTTTGGTCTTTGCATTTAAGCTACCTGTGCATTCCGGTTGGGCTTGGGATCATTGCCCTTGGCCTGCCCTTTACCGCCGGGTTTCACGCGCTGGCCGCCGGGGGGATGGGTGGAATGATCCTGGCAATGATGGCACGGGTTTCTCTTGGCCATACAGGCCGGATGCTTGAGCCCCCCAAAGCCATGGTGGCTGGTTTTGTGTTGGTACTGCTTGCGGTTGTACTCCGGGTGATGGCCGGTCTCATTCCTGCTGCGTATCTGCCGCTGCTTATCGCCTCCGCTGTCGCCTGGGGATTGGCGTTTGGCGTGTTTATCGTCAAATACGGCCCAATGCTGACCTCCCCCAGAGCTGATGGCCGTCCGGGTTAGGCTCATCCTTTCTCATTTGTGAAGCCAGTCACGGTGTGTAATGCACCGTGCCGGCAAAAGGCTGTTACTATCTTTCTAAACAATGCTAGGGAGATAGAGATGGATCTGTACCGTAAATATGGCTCAAAGCTGTTGAAGCTCACCGAGAATTTGGTGCTGGCAATCATTGCTGTCGCCACGGTCGCGGCCATTGGCCAGGAAATCGCACACATCCTCAACATGGGTAAAGTACAGCTGGCAGACTTGCTGCTGTTATTCATCTATCTGGAAGTGCTGGCCATGGTGGCCAATTATGCCGAGTCAGGTAAATTACCGGTACGAATGCCACTTTACATTGCCATCGTTGCTCTGGCGCGTTACCTCATCCTCGATATGAAGAGCATGGATGACTGGCGTATTTTAGCTATCTCTCTCTCCACTGTGGTCCTGGCAGCAACCGTGATAGTCATTCGATGGGGGCAATTGAAAATGCCCTATCCCAAAAATCAGGAATACGACAACTGAATCTGTATCCTCCTTTAAGCCGGTCAATTACCGGCTTTTTTTCATTCACTTTAATGGAGCATTGGTATTCTTAAGTAAAAGGAATTATGCTGATTTTTAAGCGCTTGTAATGTGCCAGAGGAGAAGGCCGTGATGGATGACAATCCAAAAGATTACGAAGAAAGACGCAGATCACTCAGGGTAGATTTGGAAGCCGAACGCGTGCTGCTCAGCTGGGTAGATAAAGACGGTATTGAGCAAAATGACGATGGTGTCTGTATCGACCTGTCAAGGCGTGGCTTGCTGTTTGAATATCGTCAGCCGTTTGCGCTGGGTGAACTGGTCGAAGTGACCTTTAATCCGGGCACCGACAAACAGAATAGCGTTCAGGGTCAGGTTTGCCGCTGTAAAGAGAGTAAAGCGCAGAGTTATCATATTGCTATGCAATTGATTTAAGCGATGCTTTTCTATCGTTTCCAACACACTGTTCTATACTGATGTGAAAAGATTGGCTTTTACGGAGCGTCCATTATGATTTTGCTGGTTGGTGGTGAAAAAGGCGGTAGTGGCAAGAGTTGCCTTGCGCAGAATATTGCAGTGCATATCACCCAAAAATTCAATGCCAACGTGCTCATGGTGGACTGTGACCCCCAGCGAACAACCTCTGATTGGATCCAGGCCCGCAACAACGATCCCAGCCTGCCCCAAATCAATTGCATCCAGTTATACGGTAAAATCCGTAACGACCTCCTGAGCCTGAATGAACGTTTCGACTATGTGATTGTGGACTGTGGTGGTCAGGATAACCTCGCCATGCGTGCCGCCATGTCGGTGGCAACCTACGTGGTTGTGCCGCTGAGACCAAAACGGCGCGACCTCAAAACCTTGCCACACATGGAAGACATGCTCAGCACCTGTAAGATGGTTAACCCCAAGATGGTTGCTACTGTGGTGCTTACTCAGTGCCCTGCTTTGCCCACCCAGGCCAAACGCATCATTGAAGCCAAGGAAGTTGTTACATCCTTCGGTTTGCGGGTGCTGGATTCTGTCACCTTCAGCCGCAACATTTATGATGACAGTGAGGAAAAAGGATCTTCGGTCATCGAAATCGAGCCCGATGGCAAAGCGGCCGAAGAAATTCGTGCCATTGCCGATGAACTCTTGGCCATACCACCAGAAAATTCCTATGAGCTTAACTGACTTAAAGCGTAAAAAGCCCAAACTGGACCGCGGTAAAATTTCGGTGGAAGATTTCATCGATGATGCCAACAATTATGCACACGGACGGCCTACCCTTCTCGACGAGGAGCACAAGGCCGCGCGCGTTAAGTTAGGGCTGGATAAATCCACTGCCAAGGTCTACCGTCACGCCACTTTCAGTCTGACCACCAAAGCGATTAAGCAACTCGATGAGTTGGCAAAACAATCAGGCATCGCCAAATCCAAGCTGCTTCGTATCCTCATCAAAGAATTCCACGAAAAAAGCGCAGGAGAACAGGATCACATTCTTCGTCGTGGCGAAGAAGAGAATTAGTGCTCACAAATCAGGGCTTGTTGTGTGACCAGGCCCTGCTCAGTTTCAATAAATTTCCCCTTTTGCTTCAAAAACCTTATAAGCTCGCCAGCCGTTAGCCCTTGTGCACTGCAGGTGTGAAACCTGGCCGCGCCACCAAAAGTTTGCGCAATCAAGGACACAAGCGCATCTTGAGTCAGGGGTTTACCGTGGGCTAACATCAAGGCCATCACTTGATGGCCGTGAACAGATTGGGTCATTGGGAGCTCCGCTGTTTCGGGTACATGTGGGATTTAAGGCAAATCATTGGCATCTTATAACCCAGCCTACTCAGCATTTCCCTGCGCCAGCGCAAAGTTCAGGTAATACAGGCCCCACAGGAGTCTTCATGTCGCTTATCCTGCTACTGACCCAGCAAATGTGCCTCTACCTGGTGTTTGTTTACCTCGCCAGTAAAACACCTCTGTTTAAGGTGCTCACCGAAAACGCCCCCAGATTGCCGCACAAGGTCATCATCTATGTTATTTTTTCGGCCTTCTGCATCATGGCCACCTACTTTGGCGAGCAAACCCACGGCGCAATAGCCAATACCCGGGCCATGGGTGCCGTACTCGGTGGCCTGCTCGGTGGACCTGTGACCGGCTTTTTTGTTGGCCTTACCGGTGGCCTCCACAGGTATAGCATGGGGGGCTTTACCGATGTCGCCTGCGCGCTCTCGACAACGCTCGAAGGGCTTTCTGCCGGGCTAATCAGCCTGACTCTGCGACGGGCAGGAAAAACAGAGCTGATTTTCCACCCTCTGGTGGCTGGCTTTGTTACCTTCTATGCCGAAGTCATGCAAATGCTCATCATACTGCTAGTCGCCAAGCCCTATGACGAAGCCTGGGCACTGGTGAGACAGATTGCGCCGCCCATGCTAATGGTGAACTCCATGGGCTCGGCCCTCTTTATGAGCATGCTCAAAGATCAAAAAGCGATGTTTGACAAGCTGTCTTCCGCGTTTTCCACCAAGGCACTGAAAATTGCCGAGCGCAGCGTTGGGCTGCTCTCTCAGGGATTCAACGAGAAAACCAGTGCCCAGGTCGCCCGAATTGTTATCGAAGAAACCAATGTGGGCGCGGTGGCCATCACCGACAGAGAAAAACTGCTCGCCTTTATCGGGATTGGCGCCGACCACCATATACCGGGAACGCCTATTGCCTCAGCCATCACTCTCGAAGCTATCCGAGACAATAAGGTGATGTTTGCCGATGGGGTGGAAGTACCCTACGCCTGTTCTATTTCCTCCCAATGCCGTTTGGGTTCAAGTTTGGTGATCCCCCTTCGCAGCGATACCGAGGTGATAGGCACCATCAAACTCTACGAACCCAAGAACAAACTCTTTTTAAACATCAACCGCACACTCGGCGAAGGTATTGCCAAGCTGTTGTCCAACCAAATCCTCTATGGCCGGGTGGAACAACAAAAGAACCTGCTCACCCAAACCGAACTCAAACTGTTGCAGGCCCAGGTAAACCCTCACTTCCTGTTCAATGCCCTCAACACCATAGGCGCCATCATTCGCCGGGACCCGGATATGGCCCGGGGACTGCTGCAAAAACTGTCGCAGTTTTTACGCATTAATCTGAAACGCAGTCCGGAAATGGTCACATTAGCCGACGAGCTTGAGCATATCGACGCCTACCTTGGCATCGAAAAAGCCCGTTTTATTGATCGCCTCAGTGTGAATATCGCCATTCCTCCCGAACTGATGCACCAAAAGTTGCCCGCTTTTACCCTGCAACCCATTATCGAAAACGCGGTAAAACACGGCACCTCACAGTTGCTGTCGCCAGGCGTAATTGAAGTGATTGGCAGACAGCAGGACGAGATGCTGGTGTTGGAAGTCGCTGACAACGCGGGTTTGTATCACCCCACCCCCAACAACGAAGGTCTGGGGATGAACCTGGTGCATAAACGCATTCAAAATCAGTTCGGTGAGCAGTACGGCGTGACGGTTGATTGTGAACCCGATACGCTCACCCGCGTCAGAATTTGCCTGCCAATCAACGTCGATACGCTCATCGACACCGACAATTCGGGAGACAATCCGAGATGATTTCATGCATTCTGGTGGATGATGAACCCTTTGCCCGGGAAGCCCTGTCCGAGCTTTTGGCCCGCCATCCAGATGTGAATATTGTGGCGCAGGCCAGTAACGCCATCGAAGCCATACAGGCGATAAACCAGCATAAACCGGCACTGATATTTCTGGATATTCAGATGCCACGCATAAGCGGTATGGAACTGCTGGCCATGCTCGACAAGGACACCTTGCCCCGGGTGGTGTTTGTCACGGCATTCGATGAATACGCCATCAAGGCGTTTGAACTCAATGCCTTTGATTACTTACTCAAACCCATCGATGATGCCCGGCTTGCAAGCACCATGGACAGGGTTCGAAAAGATCTGCGGCCGCAGGATATCTCTGCTCTGGCCCCCGAACGCCTCGCACACTTGCCCTGCTTCAGCGGTAATCGCCTGAAAGTGGTTCCGATAGAGGAGGTTGAGTTTGTATTCAGCGATGTCGGTGGCATCCATGTATCGACCGTCAATGGCAGGGTGCACACCCAAATGACCCTCAAGCTGCTGGAAGAAAAAACGCCGCTGATATTCTGCCATCGCCAATATCTGATAGCCCCGGCGGCCATCGCCGAAATCGTGCTGCTCGATGGCGGCGCCGAAGTGATTACCCGCAGCGGGGCCCGGGTGCCGGTTTCCCGCCGTTATCTTAAGGAACTGAAATCCCACTTCGGTTTCCTGTAAACCGCTGAAGTCTGATAACAACCGCTTAACCTGCGAATTCGACCGCTCACCCAAAAGGCTGAGACACTGGACATCCCCTTTCGTAGACTGGCACTACTCAAAAAAGGGGAGATCCTCAACATGACTTGGTTTTTACTCTGTGTCGGCCTGCTTCTCGTCGGCTACTTTGTTTACGGCGCCTTCGTAGAGAAGGTGTTTGGAATTAACGCCAAACGGCAAACCCCGGCGTTTGCCCAAACCGATGGCGTGGACTATGTGCCCATGTCCAAAGGCAAAGTCTATCTTATCCAACTGCTGAACATCGCCGGTGTCGGCCCCATCTTCGGTCCTATTCTCGGTGCCCTTTACGGCCCAGCCGCCATGTTGTGGATTGTGATTGGCTGTATTTTTGCCGGTGCAGTGCACGATTATTTCTCAGGTATGTTGTCGGTGCGAAACGGTGGCCAGTCTGTGCCTAACCTCGCCGGTAAATACCTGGGCAAGAGTGCAAAACACTTTATGAACGTGTTTGCCACCATTTTGCTGCTGCTCGTGGGTGTGGTGTTTATTTCTGCCCCTGCCGGCCTGCTTGGCAAACTCACTGGCCTTAGCGTCAGCCTGTTTGTGGGCGTCATTTTCGTTTACTACCTGATTGCGACCATTGTGCCGGTAGACAAGATTATCGGTCGTCTGTACCCCTTCTTCGGCGCCTTGTTGCTGTTCATGTCTGTGGGTCTGACCGTGGCACTCATTGTCTCTTCTGAGCACAGCTTGCTGCCCGGTGTTGAAGCCTCTGATTTCTTAACCAACCTCAACCCCAATGACATGCCACTGTGGCCTGCCCTCTTTATCACCATTGCCTGCGGCGCCGTATCTGGCTTCCACGCCACTCAGTCTCCCCTGATGGCTCGCTGCATGGAAAACGAAACCAATGGCCGCTTTGTGTTCTACGGCGCCATGATTGGTGAAGGCATCATCGCCCTTATCTGGTGTGCCATTGCCCTGTCGTTCTTCGGTGGTGTTGAAGGTCTGGCCACCGGTATGGCCGGTAACCCTGCCAACGTGGTGTACGAAGCGTCTACCGGCCTGCTGGGTGCTGTAGGTGGCTTTATGGCGGTGCTTGGGGTAATTATTCTGCCCATCACCTCTGGTGACACAGCGTTCCGCTCAGCGCGTCTTATCCTGGCTGAATTCTTCAACATGCCACAAACCCAACTGCCCAAGCGTTTGATGCTGGCTATCCCGCTGTTCGTGCTGGGCGGCATTCTGACCCAGGTCGATTTCGGCGTGATCTGGCGCTACTTTGGTGTGGCTAACCAGGCAACAGCCGTGCTGATGCTGTGGACTGCCTCTGCCTACCTGTTGCGCCACAACAAGCTGCACTGGATTTGTACCATTCCGGCGATGTTCATGACCTCAGTGGTGGTGACCTTCCTGCTGAACTCGGCAACCTTGGGTGCAGGACTGCCGATGACCGTCTCCACCGTGGTGGGTGTACTGGTTGCCTTCGCGGTGGCTACACTGCTGGTAATTAAAATCAAGGGTAAATCCGTGGAGCTGGCTGAAGAAGCCTGATCCCAAACTCCGGGTAACTCATACACACCAAAAGGCCGGCGTTCGCCGGCCTTTGTTTTTTATCCATCCGGCAGGTTACAATGCCTCCCCCAATCGCCCTGATTGCCACTCAAACGAGCCACTATGTCCCCACAAACTCCACCAACTCAGGCCAACAATCCACTCCATGGCCTGACACTGAAAGCCATTCTCGAACACCTGGTGGAAGAGCTCGGTTGGACAAAACTTGCCGACGAAATTCGCATCCGCTGCTTTGCCGTTGATCCCAGTCTGGATTCCAGTCTGAAGTTTTTGCGCCGCACATCCTGGGCCCGGGCAAAAGTGGAAGACCTGTACCTAAGCCATATGGGTTTTCCGGTGCCGGAGCGCTCGGTGCGGCAACCTAAAGAAGGCGCTTCGGACAAGCCATCGAATAAAAGCGCGCCTAAGCCCAGGACAGCGAAACCTGATAGCCGTAACAGGCAGCCAGGCGGTGATAAGCCTTCCCCCTATAGCAAGAGAGCCAACGGCCAGGCTGCCGATAAAGGCAAGAAACCCGGCGTTGGCACCAAAGTCTCGGCAGAAAGTAAAAATCGCGGGGGAGCAAGCGCCCATCAGGCAGGTTCAGGAGCCGACAAAGGCACCCAAGCGCCCAAACGTCAGCCCACGCTGAGCCTCAAGCGCACCGGCAAAACGGTTACCGCTGATACTCAATCACCGAGCAAGGGTTCGGCGAGCTCCGTTCCAACGAGCACCAATGCCGACATTTGGGGTAAAAAATAACCCTGAAACAGCGCCGATATAAAGGCGAGACGTTAAAGCGGGTGGCTGAAAAACACCCGCCACAGGTCTTCGCCACCGGCGTGACTGTAGCTGAAACCCACCCGCTCTATTGATATCACTTCAAACTCCAGCGGTTTCTCAAACACCAGACTTAACCCCAGTTCCAGGGTGCTCTCGCCAAAGAGGGCGCCGACAAACTCATCCGCCAGCTCTCCCCGGCCGAAATACCAGTGCATGGCAGCGAATAATCTGGGCTCCATCTGCCGCTCCCAAGCGCTAAAGCCCCATCCCAGGCCCGACTCCACACCCGAGGTAAGTGCAGAGTAATGCTCTTCACTGCCGCTCTGTATGCTGCGATAACCTGCCGAGTAGAAGCGACTGACCCACAAGGGTTGGTATGTTTCACTGCCAAAGGAATAGAGCGTTGAGATACCGGCCGACAGGATGCCCACATTGCTGCTGTCGGAAAAGTTGTGCCCAAACCCGATATCAAGATAGGTCTCCATCTTCAAATTTGGGCTTGCTTGCCAGTGGTATTCAATCCCGGGGGTCACAGTAACTGTGCCCACCGAGTCCGGGAAATCACCTTCCGGCAGCTCATCCCAGTTGTAGTTGAAAAAACCCAGCGACAGCGGCATACGCAGAAACAAACTGTGATCTGAAGATGACTCTATGTCGAAAGACAAGGGAATATTTACCACGGCCGCACTGTCACCGGCAGAGCTGTAGATACCACTGCCCAAGTAGTTGGCAAAGGCATAATGGCTGACATCGGGGGCTTGCTGGGCCACACAGGGAGAAGACAAAAGCAGGATGGCGAGAATTCTGGCAGGCTTCAAAGCAATCGGGGCATCCATCAATGAATGCCCCGACTATAAAAGGTTTCCCCACTAAACACCAGTTTGCACAATCAGTCCTGGTGCTGTGCCTTAAAGTGCTCTTCAGACATCATGTGTCCAAGCTCGTCTGATTTGGTTTTGAGGTAAGCCTCGTTGTAGCGATTTTTACCCACCTGCAACGGCACGCGCTCGACCACATCCATCCCCACGTCTTTCATGGCTTTGACTTTGCGGGGGTTATTGGTCATCAGCTTGACCCGGGAAATCCCCAGATGCGCCAACATGGGGGCAATCATATCGTACTTGCGCATATCGGCAGCAAAACCGAGCTGCTCGTTGGCTTCAACGGTATTGGCCCCTTTATCCTGCAATTCATAGGCGCGGATTTTGTTTAACAAACCAATGCCGCGTCCTTCCTGGCGCAGATACAAAATAAAGCCACGGCCGGTTTCAGCGATACGCTGCATGGCTGTTTGCAGCTGAAAACCACAGTCACAGCGCAGGCTGAACAGGGCATCACCGGTCAAACATTCAGAATGGATCCGTCCCAGCACAGGAGCGTCACCACTGAGATCGCCAAAGGTCAGTGCCACATGCTCCTTACCGGTTTCACTGTCTTCAAAACCGTGCATGGCAAAAACGCCCCAGGGCGTTGGCAACTTGGAGGTGGCGACATACTTTATCGACATGAAATTTTCCTAACGACTACGCTCAATCCCTGAGTCCAGCACTTTCCCTGACAGCTCAATAACCTTGGTAAGATAACCTCACCGGGTGGCCTATTCTATGCGCTTTTGTCGCCCGCAGGAATACCCAAGTGACTGACTGGGGTATCGGAGTCGGCATAAGATAGACAATTTGAGGCAAAGCACGGGACCAGACAGCGAGCATAATATCAACATCGGCAGACATAGCGCCAAGATACAGTCCTGTCCTGGGGGTTAGCTTTCTTCCCTCCAGGGTACAAAGCCATCGCCGCTGCGACAAAAAATACGCTGATTACTGCTGCCCCGAAACTTAAGCCGCCTGTCGGCAAGCCCCTGCTCAAAGGGGCCATCCACAATCACGTCCACACGGGAGGCCAGCGCCAGCTGCGCTTCAGTCAAGGATTCCAGTCGATAACCCGTCCACAGCCAGATGTCCTTGCCCGGACAATGGGAGCGCACCCGCGCCACCAGCTCAGTAATACCGGCAAGATTTGCCGGCAGCAAGGGGTCGCCACCGGAGAGGCTAAGTCCGCGGCGGCGAATGCGCGGGTCATTGAGATCATCGATTATCCGGCTCAGCATCGCCTCATCAAAAAGATGACCACTTCGCACATCCCAGGTGGATTGATTGTAGCAGCCCCGGCATTGGTGCTCGCAGCCGGACACGAAGAGCGTAGCCCTGGTGCCCGGTCCGTTAAGCACATCCAGCGGATAGTACTGATGGTAATTCACAAGATGATGCTCCCTGCGCTGCCACAATAAAGCTTTGCCATTAGAGATGCTTGACCCGGCGTTTTACCTCTTCCTGCTTACCATGGTTAAAGGGGCGCGCATCCGGGCTGCCAAGGTAGCCACATACCCTTCGGGTTACTGACACGCGGCTGGGCTCATGGTTACCGCACACCGGGCATACAAAGCCCTTGCTGGTACAGTCAAACTCGCCGGTAAAGCCACAGTCGTAGCACTCATCGATGGGAGTATTGGTGCCATAGTAAGGGACTCGGGTATAGCTGTAGTCCCACACGTCTTCAAGCGCGTCAATATTGTGCTGCATGTTGGGATATTCGCCGTAGCAAATAAAGCCACCACTGGCGAGCTCAGGGTATGGCATTTCAAAATCGATTTTGTCGAAGGGCGAGACTTTCTTTTCCACATCCAAATGGAAACTGTTGGTGTAATAGCCCTTGTCAGTCACCCCTTGTATCAGGCCAAAGGCCTTGATATCCAGCTTGGCAAAACGGCTGCACAGGCTTTCGCTGGGTGTACTGTAGAGGCTGAAGCCGTAGCCGGTTTCCTGCTTCCACTGCTCGGTGGCCTGCTTGAGGCGCGCTACGATGGCAACGGCCTTTTGCCGCAGCAGCTCTGAGTCGTACACATGCTCCTTCGTGCCATAAAGAGCATTGACGGTTTCATGCAGACCTATGTATCCAAGGGAGATGGACGCGCGGCCATTTTTGAAAATAGGCTCAATATCATCGTCCGGACGCAGGCGCACGCCGCATGCCCCTTCCATATACAAAATGGGTGCAACTCGGGCCTTAACCCCTTTCAGACGTTCGATACGGCTGTCCAGTGCCTGGCGTGCCACCTGCAAGCGCTCCCCGAGCAGGGCATAGAAGCGATTCTCATCGCCATCTGCTTCAATGGCGATACGTGGCAGGTTAAGACTGACCACACCCAGGTTATTTCGGCCTTCATGCTCCATTTCGCCGTCTTTTTCATACACCCCGAGGAAGCTGCGACAGCCCATGGGGGTTTTGAATGACCCGGTGACCCGTACCACTTGCTCGTAGTTGAGAATATCCGGATACATGCGCTCGGTGGCGCACTTGAGTGCCAAGCGCTTGATATCGTAGTTGCAGTCGCCTGCTTTGTGGTTGATGCCATCACGGATGGCAAATACCAGTTTGGGGAATACCGCTGTCTTGCGGTTTTTACCCAGTCCCGCCATCCGCACCTTGAGAATGGACTGCTGAATAAGCCGCGACTCCCAACTGGTGCCCAGACCAAAGCCAAAGGTAACAAAGGGGGTCTGTCCGTTGGCCGTATGCAGGGTGTTCACCTCGTATTCCAGCGACTGGAAGGCATCGTGACACTCTTTTTCCGTCAGGGCACGGGCATAGGCCACGGCATCGGTAATGCCCCAATGCAGCGCAGTTTGGTAGTGTTTGTCGTAGCTCTTGGCCACATAGGGCGACAGCACTTCATCGATGCGATTGATGGTGGTACCGCCATAGATGTGGCTGGCCACCTGGGCGATGATCTGCGCAGTAACCGCTGTAGCGGTGGAAATGGACTTGGGCGTCTCGATTTCGGCGTTGCCCATCTTAAAGCCCTTGGTCAACATGCCGGCAAGGTCAATCAACATGCAGTTGAACATGGGGAAAAAGGGCGAGTAATCCAGATCGTGATAATGGATCTCTCCCGCCTCATGGGCCGCCACCACCGCCTTGGGCAATATGTGGCGCTTGGCGTAGTGACGCGCCACAATACCGGCGAGCAAGTCACGTTGGGTCGGGATCACCTTGGAATCTTTATTGGCGTTTTCATGCAGCAGCGCCGCATTGGTTTGCTCCACCAGAGAACGAATTTCCAGATTCAGTCGGCTGGTCGCTTCACGGCACACGTCTCTGTCGTGGCGATACTCGATATAGTGACGGGCAACCTCTTTATAGGGACCGGACATCAGGCAGTTTTCCACCGCATCCTGCAGCTCGTGGATAGCAACTTCGTCGCGCTGTTCCACCTCGGCTGCCACCACCGAAGCCACCGTGGCCGCATAGTCTTTATCCTCGACACCGGCTGCGCCCTGGGCTGCAATAACAGCATCCCGCAACCGGGTTTCATCAAAGGCTGCGCGGCAACCATCCCGCTTGATAACCACTGGCATATACAGGTCCTCTCTGTTTACCCAATCACTATATGTTGAGCTTATTTTTTATCCAGATACAAAATGTAGTGTATTAGGCGATAAATACCAGACCGATACCTTGATATGG
Source organism: Shewanella sp. FJAT-52076 (assembly GCF_019457455.1). Lineage (NCBI taxonomy): Bacteria > Pseudomonadati > Pseudomonadota > Gammaproteobacteria > Alteromonadales > Shewanellaceae > Shewanella > Shewanella sp. FJAT-52076. The sequence goes on along the minus strand of NZ_CP080415.1, from coordinate 1,513,472 downwards.
ATCATGTTTGGGAAAAAGATAAATTTCCCCTTTTTGAAAACCTGTGGCAGGTAACTCTTTCACGATTTAGCCCCTTGACCGGAAGAAAAATCACCATTAGGCAGGCACAAAAAAGCCGCCAAACTCATCGAATGAGTGGCGGCGTTTAGGCAGAAAAAATGGGATTATCCGAGGGCGGCTTCCAGCAAATGGGCCTGGGCCATCACTGCGCTGTAGCCCGCATCGATGGCCTCGGCAGCGCGGTGGAACTCCATGGTGCCTATATCGGCGACCTTGGGTACCAAACACACATCGGGCGGGTCGCCCATCAGGCGCGCCCTCTTATGCCGTTGCTGCACTATCTCCATGGACTGATTCATTACCGCCAGCATGCCGGGATCGTCCCGGGTGCCAAGGGCAAATTTGTCCGACAGGCTGGCAATATAGTCGCGGCCGCGGGCAAAGAGGTCCATAAAGCCACCCTCTTGCTCGGCAAGGGCCCGGGTTTCTTCCTGAGGACTGATGGCCTCACTGCGAAGGTCAACCGGCACCGCCTGAATACGGCTGCGGCGCTGTCCATCCAAATCGACTGCAATCACCAAATCCACATCAAGTGCACGACAGGCTGACACGGGCACAGGGTTCACCACGGCGCCGTCCACCAGCCATCTGTGCCCCTGACGTACCGGCGGCAGTATTCCGGGCATGGAGCAGGATGCCCTCACCGCATGGCGCAAATCCCCCTGGCGAAACCAGATCTCCTGGCCGCTGTACAAATCGGTCGCCACCGCAATAAAGGGCATGGACATGGATTCAATGTCCATACTGCCGATGCGACTTTGCATCACATCAAACACCTTTTCGCCCCGAATAAGCCCGCCGCGGCGCCAGCTTAAGTCCATCAGTCCGAGCACATCCCAGCTCGAAAAACTTCTGACCCAGGCTTCGAGGTCGCTAAGGCGACCGTTAACATAAGCTGCCCCAACCAAGGCCCCAATAGAACACCCAGCGACCCGTTCGGGTTTTATTCCCAGCTCATCGAGGGCATTGAATACCCCAATGTGGGCCCAACCTTTAGCGGCACCACTGCCCAGGGCAATTCCAATACGGGGTTGGCTCATCTACGACTCCTTTGCAAAGATGAAGGCAAGAATGACTCTGACTATAAACGACAAGCGCCGGCAGGTGCCAGCGCTTGGGAAGAAAGGAAACAATCTATTGTTGCCGGGCCTTGAACAGGTAACCCAGCCAGCCAAACCAAGACCCCACAGTGACTGCCAGTATCCACCAGCTCTTTTGGCGAGCAGTCACCACGTCAGATAAGCCGATGTGTAACACCGGGATCATCCAACCAAAAATCACGATGGCGAGTGCAATCCAAAAATCCATTTGCGCCTCCGGGGCGGCAGGGTCGTTGTGAGTGTTAATTTTTCAATTGCCCAAACATAAGGCAATTATTTCGCTGAATAAAGCGCCACTAACGGATTTTTGACGGTTATCACAGATATTGACGCATGACTTCGATAGGGAACGCATCGTTAAGCAGGCAGAAACACACTTGTCATGGCGCCAAGCCGCCGATGGCGCTATAATTCCCGGCTTGAATTTTTCCGGAGACCATCCTTTGCAATTTTCTGATTTTTCCCTCGATAAGCGCCTCATGCAAAGCCTGAAGCACATGGGCATAGAGACGCCTACCCCCATCCAGAGTCAGGCCATTCCCGTTGCCCTCGCCGGCAAGGATTTGATGGCCTCGTCCAAGACGGGATCGGGAAAGACGCTGGCATTTTTGTTGCCTGCCATGCAAAGGGTGATTTCCAGCAAGGCGCTGTCGAAAAAAGATCCGCGGGTACTGATTCTGCTGCCTACCCGAGAACTGGCGCAGCAGGTGTATGCCCAGCTTCGTCTACTGGTGGCCAACACCCAATACCGGGCCATCAGCGTACTGGGCGGTGAAAACTTCAACGACCAGGCCAAAGCCCTTGCCAGGGAGCCACATTTTATTGTGGCCACTCCCGGTCGCATCGCCGACCATCTGCAGCAGCGCCACCTGTTTTTGAACGGGCTTGAACTGCTCATTCTCGACGAAGCCGATCGCATGTTGGATTTGGGCTTTGCACCTCAGCTGAAAGCCATCAACGCCGCTGCCGACCATCGCCGCAGACAAACTCTGATGTTCTCGGCTACCCTGGAGCATGGTGAAGTGCACGAGCTGGCAGCAGAGCTGTTAAAAGAGCCTGAGCATGTCGCCATCGATGCTGTGCACCTGGGCCACGGTGATATCGAGCAACAAATTCTGCTTGCCGACCATCTGGAGCACAAGGAAGCCCTGCTCGAGCGCCTGCTCAGTGGCAATAACTTCCGTCAGGTGATGGTGTTTACCGCCACCCGTCAGGACACAGAGCGCCTGGCCACCCTGCTGGCCGAGAAAGGTTACAACACAGCAGCCTTATCCGGCGAGCTGCGTCAGGCACAACGCAATCAAATTATGGATAGTTTCAGCCGTGAACATCACCGCATTCTGGTTACTACCGATGTGGCTTCCCGCGGATTGGATATCTCCAACGTATCCCTGGTGGTGAACTTCGACATGCCGAAGTTTGCCGAGGAATATGTGCACCGTATTGGCCGTACGGGACGCGCCGGAAACAAAGGAACCGCCATTTCGCTGGTGGGACCAAAAGACTGGGACAACTTCCTCAAGGTGCAGATCCTGCTGCAAAAAACCTTTGACTTCAGCGTACTCGAAGGCCTGGAAGCCAAATTCACGGGACTGGCGCCCAAGCGTGAACGCAAAGACGCAGGCGCCAAGGCCAAGACTGCGGGCAAAACCAAACGACAGACCGCAGATGCACCCAAGGGCGAAAAGCGCAGCCGTGACAAACGCTTCCTCACCGGCGTGGATGTGGGCGATGCGCCAATGATCCGTAAGAAGCCCCTCCCGGCACCGATCGTGCCCGAGGACGATGACGCAGATGAATTGGGCGAAGACTGAGACTTTCAGAATAAGCCGCACGTTTTCGCTTGAGCGAAAACACCGAACCAATTAAGTGACAGAAAAAGATAAGGGAAAAAAATGAGAGTATGTGGCGTAGAGCTGAAAGGTGCAGAGGCCATTATCAGCCTCGTGGGCTACGATAAAGAAGCCTTCAATGTACCTGAGTGTCGCAAGCACTCGTTTGTGGTGACCGATGCCGATAATCAGGAAGCCATCCGTGAATTCCACTTCGCGTTTGCCAAGCTGATGGCCGACTACAAGGTGGAACACATCATCATCGTTGAGCGTGAACAAAAAGGTAAACTGGCTGGCAGTGCCATCGGCTTTAAACTGGAAGCCGCTATTCAGCTGGGTGAGTTACCTGTGACCCTGCTCAAGCCCACGGTTATCCGCGAGCTGTGCAAGCGCAATCCCCCGCAGGTTGATTATGACGTGCTTGGGCTCAAGCGCTTCCAGCTGCCAGCCTTTGAAGCAGGCTATGCCTTCCTGAACGGCCGCATCTACGGCAAGCTGTGAGCCAATACCTGGCCCATTACCCCGTGCAGGTGCGCACTCAGGTGGCCGCCCTGCTCGAGGCTGGCACCCTGGGCACTGTGCTGGCCCGTCGCTACCAGGCCCAGCACGACATCCGCTCCGACAAGGCGCTGTTTGATTACGCCATGGCGCTGAAAAATCGTTTCCTCAAGCGCAGCGAGCCCCTTTCCAAGGTGTGCTTTGACGATAAAATCAGTTTGCGTCAGCAGGCCCTCGGGCTGCATACCAGCATTTCCCGGGTTCAGGGTAATAAGCTTAAGGCCAAACGTGAAATTCGCATCGCATCCATGCTCAAGCAAGTGCCAGAGCCCTTGCTGCGTATGGTGGTGGTACACGAATTGGCCCACCTCAAAGAGCGTGACCACAACAAAGCCTTTTATCAGCTGTGCTGCCATATGGAAGGCGACTACCATCAATTGGAATTCGATTTACGGCTGCTGTTGACTGCAATAGATGCAGGTCAGTCCCCCTTCTGAGCCCCTCTTTTGAGTCAGGCCTTAACGGCACGCCAGTGCCCCCTCCCGAAAGCATTCAGCACACGGCTTAGCCCACTTACAAAAAACTGGAACATCCGCGCCCTTGCCCACTGTTATTAAACACACCGGCAACAGCTTTTAGTCAACCCTATGCCGAGTCCCCTTCCTTTATCCTTGTAGATCGCCGCTTTGACATGCTTCTACTGCGAGATCTCACCTCATTTCGACAGGCACGACTAGAGAGGAGCTCACAGGATGAGTATCACATTGCAGGGTCACACAACTTGACTGAGAATAGTTTTCATTTAAAATCCATTCCAACACAACACCTCGCTGGAACATGTTAATGGCCAAGGTCGATAAAAAGCTCAACAAGCTATGCCGTAAGGTAGCGCGCAAGGCACTTGGTCTGAGCAAAAATGCTTTAAAAGACAAGGCAAACAAGTCTGAGGTAAAGGTCTTTGCCCGCCGCCTCAGACAGCAGTTGGCAGCCGACGGTAAATTGCCGGACACCAATAAGGCCGCATCTGAAGCAGCTAAATTCGACAAAAAAACAGTGGCGCAACAGCTTAAGCGTCTGGCCCTCTCTCAAACAGCCCAACGAAGCAGTGCCAATGACGACCAATTACCACAGGTGCGCAAGCTGCGCCCCGCCGTTGGCAGCATGGCTTTCGCCCTCAAGCCCCTTAAGCGTAAACCCTGTGGTGGCTGCCCCGCCAAACGCGGTGGACTGTGCGCCTGTGCCCTTAAGCTTGCCAAGCGTAAAGTGGGTTAACCCCTTCAGAACATAAGAGAATGCGGTGATAATTCGATTTCAAAGCATTAAAAAAGCGACCTATTGGTCGCTTTTTTATTTTGCCGTTTCCGGTGGTCAAACGCTTTCTCAGCCGAGGTCCATCAACATCTGGCGGCTTCTCACCAGTGAAATGAACTCAGACAGCTCAGCCGAATTCAACTGGGTAGAGGTAGGCAGCGGCACCTTCATGGGGTCGACAGGACGGCCGTTAACATGGAATTCATAGTGCAGGTGTGGGCCTGTGGAGCGCCCTGTGTTGCCGGACAGCGCAATAACCTGACCACGGCTGACACGGTCACCCTTTCTCACCAGTGACTTTGATAGGTGCAGATAGCGGGTACGGAACTTGTTGCCATGTTCAATCACTATGTATTTACCGGCAAACTTGTGATCGGTCACCATGGTCACCACGCCGTCACCGGGCGCAACCACCCTGGTGCCTATCGGTGTCGCGAAATCGGTACCGTTGTGGGGCGATACACGGCCCGTAACCGGATGCTTACGCACAGGGTTGAAGCGAGAGCTCATGCGGAATGATTTGTCCAGCGGCACCCGTTGAAACGCCCGGGCAAGATTGTGTCCCTTGGCATCATAGAAGTTGCCGTCGGTATGCTGGAAAGCGGTGATTTCCCGTTTGCCACTTTTTATCTGAATTCCGAGGATTTGGCTGGTGCCCGTGGCCAGACCCTCTACGTACTGGTCGTTCACCAGTACAGAAAAGGTATCACCCGCCCGCAAATCACGGGCAAAATTCATTTTTTCTTTCAGCAAAGATTCGATTTTGGTGATTTCGGCGGCAGATAGACCCACGCGCTGGGCCGAAACATAAAAAGAGCCACGGATTTCACCGCTGGCGATACGGTTTTGCCAAAGGCCATCAACCACAATCTCATCGACGTTAAAACTGCCATCCTCGAAACGGCTGAACACCACCTGACGGGCTGGACCGAAATAGAGTTCGAGTTTTTGTAAATCACCCTTATCGTCGAGCCAGAATTTGATGCGGTTATCCGGCATCAGGGTATCCAGCGCCAGAATGTTCATATCGGCTTCCAGCACCCGGTACATGGTCTGCTGGTCCACTCCGGCGCGGGAAAACAAACCGCTGAGCGTGTCGCCGGAAACGATTAAATGATCGAAATCTGCCACAGACTCGCTGGCTGCCAATGGCAATGGCGCCTCGGAAACCTGTGGCAGTAGAGATTCAATATCGAGCGCAATAGGAATGCGGCCAACAACCGGCTGCTGCGCCGTGGGCCACATAAAGGAGACACCTACCAGTAAACCGCCCACCAGCAACAGACGTTTGTGAAAGCTGGGCAAACTGGCAATATGCGAAAAAAACATATTGTTTTTATTATATATTTGATTAAGCAACCCTGAAGTTTCCCTTAATGCCAGTCGTTATTATTGGTATATTTCCCTGTCATTTTGCAGGGATTGGTTTCTTTTATACCAAAAAAGCCGCAGGACACAAGCCTTTTCAGGCGATACTGCGCCCTGCGATGGGCTTTAAACAACCGGACATTAGCAAAAGCCAGCATTGAAAAATGTGAGCTGGCATCTGCTTTCATGGAAAAATCCTGCCCCTATTCACCCTTGGTCAAGCCCTGTTCACCCTTGCTCACGCTAACGTGAGGCGAATCTGACTGCCTACTGTGTCTTTATGGATGTCGACCCGGGTCTGAATTTGCTCTTTCATCTCGGTCACGTGGGATATCACCCCTATCATGCGTCCTGAGGATTGCAGGTCCACCAGGGTGCGCACCGCAAGCTCCAGCGAGTCCTGATCCAGGCTGCCAAAGCCTTCATCGATAAAGAGGGTGTCGAGCTTAATACCGCCCGCATAGGCCTGAACCACATCCGATAAGCCTAGCGCCAGTGACAAAGCGGCCATGAAACTTTCGCCGCCACTCAGGGTTGCCACGGGGCGCAACTTGCCGCTGTAGGCATCTTCCACTTCCAAATCCAAACCGGACGCCCGGTTGCCCTTGGCCTTGTCTTCGCGACGAAGCAAGCGGTAACGGCCTTTGCTCATGCGATGCAGGCGCTCGCTCGCCTCGATGAGCACATCGTCCAGCAGTACACCCAGCACAAACCGCTGCAGGCTTATTCTCGCTCCTGTCATGCCACTGGCGGCATCCGACAAGGTGCCCACTACGGCATATTCCGCATCGAGCCTGGCGGCGACTTCGGCTTCGGTGCCAAGCTGCGCCCTGGCGCGGCTATACATCACATGGGTATCGTTAAGCGCCTGCCATTGCTGGTTGCATTGGTTAAAGCTATCCTGCACTGCCGCTTCAAGCGCAGCCAGCTCAGTCAGATCCGGTGGCAATGCATCACCAAGGGCCTCTTGCTGTGCAGCCAGGCGCTCTTTAAGCCCAGCCAACAGCTGCTGCCAGCCGGCGATACGGTTTTTAGCATCGCCCATGTCATCTGTGCTCATCCGCGCCTGATTAAAACTCACCACATCATCAAAGCCCTTGGCCCCAAGCTCAGTATCAAAGCGCGCCTTCGCTGCCGCTTCACGGCTGTGGGCTTCACTCAGGGTTTGCTGCAGCGCCTGACTTCGCTCATTGCATTGGGTTTGACGGATTTGAGCGTCATTCAGCTGGGTTTGCAGCTTCTCCATTTGCCCGCTTAAGGCATCAATGTCCTGGGAAAGCACGGCAAGGTGGGCAGCAAACGCCTGCTCATTGCCAAGTCGCTGACAAAGTTCCGGCATGGCACCGACGAGGCTTTCTTGCTCGCCGCTGGCTTTTTGAAGCTCTCCGGATTGCTGCTCACGCTGACGCTGCAGTCCATCGATATCCGCAAGTAGCTGCTTTTGCGTGTTATCGAGCTGCTCAAGCTCTCTCTCCAGCGCCTGCAGCGATTGTTGGGCGGCCTTCGCGTTATGGCACGCCTCGCGGCTTTGACCCAGCGTATGCTGCTTTTGCTCAAGACTGGTGGCAAGCGCGTCACCGAGCGTGGCGGCGTCATTGGCAAGCTCTTGCTGCATAACCTCGAGACGCTGCTTCTGCGCTTTGTATTCAGAGCGGGCGCGGCTCAGCATTTCCCTTGCCTGTTGCTCGGATTCTCTTGCCGCAGCAAGTTCATCATCGCTTGGCAGTGCCCCCCCATGGTGGGCTGGACTGGGGTGCTCAACACTGCCACACACAGGGCATGGCGCGCCGGGTAAGAGTCTTGCCGCCAACATTGCTGCCTGCCCCTGATGCCAGGCGAGTTCCAGCAGTTCACGGGCACGGGTCAGATTATCCTGATTGGCCTTGGCCTGACGTCCATCCGCTTCCAGCCGAGAAAGCTCGGTGGCGAGCTTTTGCGCCTGACGCTCTTTCTCAATCAAGTGCTGGTGCCGCTCAAACACCTGGGTCTGCTGCACCAGAGTGGCCTCAAGGCTGCCTGCCGTGCTCGACAGCGCTGACAAGTCGCGTCGCTGCTGGGTAAGAGTTGCCATGCGCTCCTGGGTTTCACCAAGGCGGCCGCGAACCTGGGCAAGATTGGCGTCAATGGCGTTAAGCGCCTGCCCGAGTCCAGTGATAGCCTCGTTCAGCACCGACAGCCGGTGCATCCGCGGGCGCCATTCTGCCAGTCGCTCGGCTTCGTTTTTCAGCTGATGCCGCCTGGCATCCAATTCAGGCACAGCGGCGGCGGCGGCCTTTGCATTGGCAAAACTTAATCCTGCTTGTTTCGCGGCCTCTTCGGCCATCGCCGTGGCAGTTTCAGCACTCTGGCGCTCTTTTTCACGCTCTTCCCACGCTTGCCAGGTACCCGCCAGGGATTCGGCAAGTGCGGCACGCTCAAGCTGCATGCCAAGCGCAGCCATAGACTCCGCTTTGGCGTTTTCCGCCTCCAACCGCAGCCTGGTTTCGTTAAGGGCACTGAACTCACGCAGCTTTGCCTCGGCAGCCTCACGCTGTGCTTTGGCGGCGGCAAGCTTTGCCTCGGCAGTCTGTTTCGCCTCGGTGGCACGGGCAAGATCTGGCGCCAAGGCTGCCATGGCATCATTCAGCGCATCTACACTCTCGGCGCCTGCGGTTTCCAAAATGCCCGCTCTGCGGGCCTCGAGCTCTTTGGCCCTGGCTTTAAGCTCCAGCGCCTTTTGCTTGAGACTGTCTTCGATACGCTTGTAAATGCCGGTTTGAAACAGCTGGCCAAAAATAGCCTCACGCTCTTTTGAGTCGGCCAGAAGCAGTTTTCGAAACTGCCCCTGGGGCAACACCATGACCTGGCGGAACTGCTCCACTTCTAGCCCCAACAGGTCTTCAATGTACGCTGTGACCTCAGTAACTTTGCCGGCCGCGAGGGGAGTGGCGCTATTGCCTTCAATACGCTCCAAGAGGGCGTCACTCTTTTGCACCGTAAAGCCCTCACCACTCTTTTTGGCGCGCTGCTGCTCGGGTACCCGTTTCACCCGGTACACCTTGTCACCCAAACCGAACACAAAGGTCACTTCCGTCAGCACATCATCGGGAGCGGCATCGCAGCGCATCTGAGTGCCTTCGCGCTCATTGCCGGTGGTTTTGCCGTAAAGTGCAAAACAAATTGCATCGAGGATCGTGGTTTTTCCCGCTCCGGTCGGCCCGTTAATCAGGAACAAGGGCCACTCTCCAAGGGCACGAAAGTCCAGGATTTGGGTGTCCACGAAGGGACCAAAGGCGGTGATGCTGAGGGTTAAAGGTTTCATTGACCGCCCTCCCTGTGCAGCGAAGCTATCAATTCGGACATCAGCGCTTTTTGCGGCCCGGAAAGGGACTCGCCCTGAACCTGAGTGAAGAAGTCTTCAAACATCGTCAGCTCGCTTTTTTGCATGCGCTCGCGGCCTGGTCCCTCCAATGCCCGTTCTTGCATCAGCCCGGTACGTTCAAGGTGCAGCACATTCGGGTAGATTGCCCGAAGCTTTGCCATGGGCTCTAAAATGGCATGGGTATCGAGCAATCGCACCATCAGGTAATCGTCGCGGCCAGGGTCGCTTGCCCCTTGTGCAAGGAGCGCGTCCAGATAGCCTTCGATAATGCGCACATCGCGCTGGGGTTTGATGGGCAGCAAACGGATATCCGGAGCCTGGCCGGGCAGCATGTCCACCAGGGTGACCGACTTATTTTGGTGCTGCTCGCTGAAGGAGTATTTCAAGGGAGACCCGCTATAGCGCACATGCTCTGCACCCTTGTATTGTGGGCCATGCAGATGTCCGAGGGCGGCGTAATCAAATGGCGTGAACAGCGCCGGTGAAATCTTGTCGGCGCCGCCGATTGACAGGGGGCGCTCTGAATCAGATTCGCTGCCACCGTCCAAAAAGCAGTGACTTATGACTATCTTGGGCAGCCCGTCACTCTTGTGGGCTGTAACCTTTGCCAGCAAGGCCGCCATGGCATCCTGATGGCTGTGAATATCCTCATCGTCCAGCAAATGACGAACGAGCGCGGGCTCCGCGTAGGGGATGGGGTAGAAAAATGCAGCGCCTTGCTTCCCATCAATGCGGACGGGATCAATACTGGCACTGACCGGCCCCTGAATATAAAGACCGGCACCGGCCATTTGCCGCGCACCAAAGGCCAATCGCTCCTGGCCATCGTGATTACCGCCAATGGCAATGACGCTCACCTTGAGGCGCTGAATCACCTTGTCGAGAAAATCATCCAGAAGACTCACTGCGGCTGCCGGTGGCACAGAGCGGTCGAAGATATCGCCTGCTATCACGAGGGCATCCACCTGGTGGGTCTCTATGAGTGTCAGCAGGGTCTCCAGCATCTGCGCCTGCTCGTCCAGTAATGACTGATTGTGCAGTGTGCGGCCCAGATGCCAGTCTGAGGTATGGATGAATCTCATGCAAAAGCCTTTTTGCTTTAAAATTGAGACTCATACTAGGGGATATCAATGACGCTGTGAAGGCGCAAACCCCCTCCACAGCACCGGGCGCTCAGCCAATCACCACCACTGAAACTGATCGCCAAGGAGCTTGGTACTCATCACCACCGACATCAGCACCACCAGGGGTTTGATAATGGCCGTTCCCTGAGTGACCACCAAACGCGAACCCAGGGTTGCCCCCATGGCCTGACCAAGCAACATCAAGCCGCCCAGCATCCACACCACCTTGCCGCCGAGTGCAAAGAAAATCAGCGACGAGATGTTGGTGGCAAAGTTAAGCACCTTGGCATGGGCCGTGGCCTTGGCAAGCCCAAATCCGGCCAGGCTCACAAAGGCCAGCGCGAAAAAGCTGCCGGTTCCCGGACCAAAGAAACCGTCGTAAAAACCAATCCCAAGCGCTGCTGTGAAGGCAAACAAAGTGGGAGTTAACACCCTGTGTCTGTCATTCTCACTGACTTTTTTGGAAAACAGAAAATACCCGCCAATGGCGAGCATCAAAAAAGGCAGCAGGGTTTTGAGCATGCTCGCATCAATCAACTGCACCGCAATGGTGCCGAGCGCAGCGCCCACAAAGGCACAGAAAATATCGAGCTTGATACTGGCCAAATCCACCATTTTTTTACGCACAAAATAGAGGCTGGCAAAAAAACTGCCGCCGCAAGCCTGCAGCTTATTGGTTGCCAGCGCCGCAGCAGGTGAAAGACCGGCCCACATCAGCGCAGGAATGGTCAGCAGGCCACCGCCCCCGGCGATGGCATCAATAAATCCGGCCAACATGGCCACGAAGAAGAGCAGCGCGGCAAGCTCAATCGAAAAGGCAAAGTCCATGAATACATCCATCGCTAAATCAAAGGCGGTAAAAATCGCCCCATCAGATAAGACAGGGCTGTGGCATTTAACGCCTTTTATCAGCAAAAGGCAAAGGCACAGCGTAAGTTCATATCGGCCATTAACGTTGGAACCAAACGTCCGCTTAACAGCCCGGGAAGCCATGCTCCAGAATGACCACTGTGTTCTGTAGGCAGTTTACGCAATAAAAAACCACCGCAAGCGGTGGTTTTAATAAGAGACGACTGAATATCAGTGATTACAACCCGGACCACAGTGATGGTCATGGTCATCATCTTCGTCGTCCATAAACTCATCGTCGCCTTCCTGATGCTGCATAACACCCCAGCCATCACTCTGGCCATCAAACTGGCCGGCAAAGGTATTGAGTTCGACTTCTTTAGCCACCAGGGCATCGTACTCCGGCAGCATATTGATGCACACAATCAGTTCCCACTTGTCGAGCTCTTCATTGAAATTGAGCTCCACTTCGCCTTCGGTTGCCTGAGCGGTCAAATCTTCAAGAGCTGACTCGGCGTCGCGCCTGTCGTCAAACACCAGGAAAAAGTCCACGTCCAATGGCTTGGTCAAATCGATACCCGATTCGTGCATGGCTTTGAGCATCTGGCCGTTATCATCTTCTGGAAAATGCATTATCTGTCTCCTTAACCCGCCAGGATCTGGACGGTTTCGCCATTGAAGGTGACCGAGTCACCGGCAACCAGTTTCTTACGCTTGCGGGTTTCCACGTCACCGTTTACCAATACCATGCCTTCGGCAATGACACGCTTGGCTTCGGCGCCGTCTCCGGTCATGCCTTCTACCTTAAGTACTTTATAAAGCTCGATATAGTCTTCACCCGCATGCAGGGTGAGGCTGGATGCTGAACCGCTCAATGCCGCTCTCCACTGATTATAAACCGCTGCATTATACACATAACCGCTGCGCTAAGCGTGAAGTTGCGGTTAATTTACATCGCCGCGGTCATCGGCCAACAGACCATAAACGCAGTCGTTGTGCCATTCATCGCCGATAAGGCTGTGGCTTTTCAGCACACCCTCGAGCTGAAATCCCAGTCGCTCAAGCACGGCGCGTGAGCCAAGGTTCTGCTCGCTGCACCAGGCGACAAATTTATGAATATTAAAAAGGTGAACGCCCCAATCGATAACGGCGCGGGTAGCCTCGGAGGCAAAACCCCTACCGGACATCGCCGGACTCAACATATAGCCTACTTCGGCACGCCTCGACAGCGCACAGTCCTGATGAAATCCGGTGTAACCAACAAAGTCGCCCTCAAGGGTTTCAATCACTAGAGTGAGCCACTCGCCGCTATCAAACTCCCAGGGCACCAACCGGGCTTCAAACTTGGCCTCCACCTGAGGCAGGCTCTCGCACACCCGCACAAATCGATTTACGCCAGCATCGGTTTGCATGGCCACAAAAATGGGTTTGTCGTCAGGGACGAGGGTTCTGAGTTTCAGGCGGTCGGTGAAAAGCTCTATATGCACGGGGTATCCTTCCTGTTACGAACAAAAATGCCGGGCCAAAACAACGGGCAACGATGGCGGAACCAAAATATGAACGACAAAAACCAAGAGCGAAAGAAAACGGCTGCCGAGGCAGCCGTTTTTTAATCTATCATCCCCGACTGGTCACTTCCAACAGGTGATAGCCAAACTGGGTTTTTACCGGCCCCTGCACCACATGCAGCGGGGCAGAAAACACCACTTCATCGAATTCCCGCACCATCATCCCCGGGCCAAAAGAGCCCAACTCGCCACCCTGGCTACCTGAAGGACAGGCAGAATGCTCTCTGGCGATGTCGGCGAAATCCGCGCCACCTTCGATGAGCTTTTTCAGTACTTCGCATTGTTCTTGCGAGCTAACCAGAAGATGTCTGGCGGTTGCACGAACCATAAAGTGCTCCTTGTCATTATCGGGTCAAAGCCCGGCGTTTTTTACAACCTATGGCCTGCTAACCTCGGCAGGAACTCCAGTATAGGGACTTGCGTACGAATTAACAGCCGGGCTTGAGATTTTCCTTACAGCTGGCTTTTAACCCAACGGTCGACCTTTTGTTCCATCACTGCCATTGGCAGCGAACCTGAAGTGAGGATCTGATCGTGAAAAGCCGGCAGGCTGAACTTATCACCCAGGCGCTTTTCAGCATCGGCTCTCAGTTCCAGGATCTTAAGCTGACCGACCTTATAAGACAGCGCCTGGCCGGGGATGGCCATATAACGTTCTACTTCGGCAATGATGTCAGATTCGGCCATGGGCGAATTGTCTTTCATATACTGAATGGCCTGCTCGCGGCTCCAGCCCTTGGCGTGTAACCCAGTATCCACCACCAGGCGCATGGCGCGGAGCATCTCATCCGAAAGCTTACCAAAGTATTGGTAAGGGTCGCTGAAGAGCCCCATCTCGATACCCAAATACTCGGCATACAGTGCCCAGCCCTCTTCGAAGGCAGTATAACCACTGAAGCGCTGGAATTCGGGCACACCAGTCAGCTCTTGCTTGATGGCAATCTGGAAGTGGTGGCCTGGGGCCGCCTCGTGCAGTGACAGGGTGGTCATACCCCACTTTGGCTGGGCCTTCAGGTTATAGGTGTTGATATAGAACACCCCCGGACGGCTGCCATCCACCGCCGGCGATTCATAGGAGGCACCCGCTGCCGATTGCTCCCGGAAGGACTCAACGGGTTTGACGACGTAATCAGCCTTTGGCATGACGTTAAAATACTGAGGCAGCACCTGATTGATTGTGTCTTTGAGAGCCATATAGCCGTCAATTAACCCCTGACGCTCAGTAAAGAAGTACTGAGGCTCGCTTGAAAGCGACGCAAAAAAGGCTTTAAGGTCGCCTTCGAAGCCGACCTGCTGCCGAACCTTATCCATTCCGGACAAAATGCGGGCGACTTCGTTAAGGCCAGTCTCATGAATTTCATCGACGGACTTATCGGTGGTGGTATGCAGGTTAGCCAGGTGTTGATACCAGGCCTTACCGTTAGGCAGCCCTGACCAACCATCTGTCGCTCGGGCGGCAGGCAGATACGTGTCTTTCAGGAAGCCTTCCATTTTAGCCAATGCCGGCAGCAGGCGCTGGGCAATCATCGCCTGGTAACGCGCTTCAATGTCCGCTTTGTCCTGCTCAGTGAAGGACTCTGGCAGGGATTTTACCGGGGCATAAAAAATACTGTCTTGGGCATCGGCAACCTGCTGGGCAGTGAACTGCGGGATCATCCGCTCTACCAGTATGCGTGGCAGAACTACCTTGCTGGCCATACCTTCATTCATGCGCGCCTGTGCACGGTCAAGCCAGGCGATAAAGCCGTCTACCCTTGACTCCCAGTTGAGGTAATCCTGTTTGGTCGCAAACGGCTGCGCAGCCTCACCGCTACCCAACTGGATCATGGTGATAACGGTACTGTAAAACTGATTCATGGGCAGGAAACGAGCTGGGAAAGTTTCATCGACCAGCGCCATGTTGCGGTCGTAAACAAACAAGTCATAGGAGAGCTGCAAATCCGCGGGTAACGCCGACTTGTCTATCTTTCTGGCCTGTGCCAGATAGTGGGTATTAAAGTCGTGGCGGGCTTTGAGGTAGTCGTCAGACAGATCGCCACCAAACTCGGCGTTATAATCGTTTACCCCAAAAAACGTGGCATAAATCGGCTCGAGCTTAAGGTAATCCTTAAAGTAGCGGTCTACCATAACCAAGTAGCGGCTCTGCGCTGTTTCCTCAGTGGGGACTGCAGCGCTGCCCTGTGCATCAACGTTTGCGCCCGGTAAAGCGGCCGTATTTTCCTGAGAACAACCCGACAGCACGAATACCGAAGCCACTACCATTGCCAATAACGTTTTTTGCATAGTCTTTCATCTCCCTATGACGATGTAACCTGCGATGTTTTCTATACTGATAATTAAGTTAACGCAGGAGTTCGCCTTATGATTTATTCGTTTAGAAATTCCGGATTCAGGGATCCAGAAACGGGCGTCTACAATCAAACCTACTTTATGGAAGTCTTTAACCGGGAATGGCACAGACATATCCGCGACAATCAAAGTCTGGCCCTATTGTATCTATACCCCCACATTCGTGAAACAAGAAAACACCCAGGTCTGATGGAGCTGTTCAGTAAAGAGTTGGAGAAGGCTTTACTCCGTTCCAGCGATTTGATTGCCCGTATGAGTAATGAATGTTTTGCCCTTGGGCTCTTTAAC
Organism: Shewanella sp. FJAT-52076; assembly: GCF_019457455.1. NCBI lineage: Bacteria > Pseudomonadati > Pseudomonadota > Gammaproteobacteria > Alteromonadales > Shewanellaceae > Shewanella > Shewanella sp. FJAT-52076. Next base: position 1,497,764 of record NZ_CP080415.1, on the reverse strand, counting down.
ATCGATATTGATGGCACGGCTGTCGTGGCAAACCGCATTGAAGAAAACATCAAGGGCTTTATTAAAGGGTTCGATAAAGACCCGAGTATCCAGATGAACTACAAGCTTGCCGCCTGTCTCTGTGCGCCTAACAGGGACAAACGCATAGAAAAGCTATTTATCAACACAGAAGCTATGGCCCAAACCTTGGCGCTGGAAAGAGACAAACACAGTGTCGTGGGAAACCTGCAATAAAAAAAAGCCACCCTAAGGTGGCTTTTTCAATTACATACAAGTGTTAGAGCGTCACGTTGTTGATACGTGCTTTCTCTTGAATATAAGAGATGTAGCTCTTGGCACTACGCTCAGTTTTCTTGTCCTGAGCGGCCAGCTTAGCCCGTGAGTAAGCAGACTTGTACTGCTTCAGTTGCAGATGAATCAACGCCAGCTCGAAGTGCGCTTCGCCAGGATTGGGAATACCGGCATCCAGAGATTTCTCCAGAGCTGGAACGGCTGCAGAATATTTCTCAGCCAGTGCCAACATACGTCCCTGCTTGAGGAACAGCTTGCCGTCTTTCTTTTCTTCTGCCGCTTTACCGTAGTATTCAGCCGCTTTTTCGATCTCTTTGGAGTTCTGGAAGAAGCCGGCGAGCTGCTCATAGTGCTTGGCGTTGGACTCAATAACACCTGCCTTCATGAATTTTTCCATGATGGTGGCAGCGCGATAAGGTGAGCCCTGACTCGCCAACAGCTGAGAGTATCGAACCAAACTGCCTGCATCTTCCTTCAGGAAGCCATTGCGATAACTCAGGTCATAAGTTTGCAATGAGCGCGGGAAGTCTTCGGTCAGCAGGTAGAACTGCGCCAACTGGATCCACAAGCGTTTGTCGTCCTGGAACAAGGGAACCATGGTTTCCAGTACCTTGACAGCGCTCTTGTACTGCTTCTTCTCGAAGTAAGCAGTTAGCTTCATCTGGTACAGGTTTTTGTCCGGCTCCTTGGCGTGCGACAAACCTTGGTCTGCCACTTCCAATACCTTATCCCACTGCTTCAGTTCGCTGTAGGCAATACCGATACGGCGATACACCACAGGATCATCAGTCTTACAGGCAAAATCCATCCACTTGTAGTAAATGGCGATTGCCTCTTTCCACTTTTTCTCCTGGATGAGCAGATCGGCATACAACTTCATGGAAGCCGCATGGTCAGTACCACCCAGTACATCAGCCTCAACGGCCTGTTTCATGTACTTGATGGCAGTATCCATTTTGCCTTTCTCGGCATAAAAGTTACCCAACATACGAGCAACATATGCCTTGTCGAAGTCGCCTTTGGCATTGGCTTCGAGCAAAATGGCGATTGCCTCGTCGACTTGGCCATTGGTGTAGGCTTCAAAGGACTTTTGGACCTTTTTACCCACAGTCTCGCCAACCGCTCGTGACTGACGCTTTTCCATCGGACATTTTTCGGCGGCCTGTGCCACTGGCATTACCAGGGCACCGGCAGTCAAGGACAGCAGCAAAGCGCTGGCAAGTTTAACTTGACGCATCCTTATTTGCCTCCTTTATCCAGTTTAAAGTCCAGTTGTACAGTCATGCCGGGTTGCTTCTGGGCTTGGCCATCAACAACTTTAGGCTTGTACTTCCACTTTTTCAGCGCACGAATCGCTTCTTTATCGAATACGCGCTTGGGTTCTGCAGCGATAACTTCTACGTCATCCACACCACCAATCTCGTTGATGGTGAAGCGCAGTTGTACCCAACCTTCCTTACCGTCGCGAGCCGCAGCAATCGGGTATTGGGGTTCAATCCGCACGATAGGTGTTGCATCACCGTCACGTGTCATCATGTTGCCCAATTTAAGCCCAGTGCTGGCACCGCCTGACTCAAGCCCACCCATGTTAAAGGTCAGGCCAGTATCGATATTACTCGATGTGTCTGGTGGCGTTGTATCCGGCTTAGGCGGTTGCTCTGGTGGTGGGGGTGGCTTTGGGACCACCCTTGGTTTGTTCTGCGCTTTCGCATCCTGCCTGTCCATGGTGATTTCAATCACCGGGGTTTCGGAGGAGGTATCGGCGCGTTGAGCACCGCCCCCCACCAAGGCAGCCATGAACCAGAACAAACCAAATGTCACCAAAGCACCAATAATGATAGATACTAGTGCTCTCAACATAATTAGTCGTTCCCCGCAGATACTGCGATCTTGTCTATACCGGCAGCCTTCACCTGGTCCAGAACTTTAACAACGATGCCGTGTTGGGCTTCTTTGTCTGCCTGGATCAGAACAGAGGCTTCTGGTGCTTCTGCCAACATACGCTCAACGTTTGCAGTCACACGCTCGATGTCAACCTGACGGTTTTCCATCATGATGACGCCAGTCTTGCTCACACCAATAAAGATGTTTGCTGAAGGCTTTTTAGTCGCTTGTGCTGCCGGAGGCTTGTTGTAGTCCAAACCAGATGGCTTCACGAACGAAGTAGTTACGATGAAGAAGATCAGCATGATGAACACGATGTCGAGCATCGGGGTCATGTCGATTTGAGCTTCCTCGTCTACGCTGGAATGCTTTTTACGAGCCATGTTAAATCTCTCTTTAGTGGTGAGGCAGACTGTCTTTCAGTCGCTCAAGGCTAATTCTCATCTTGGCATCCAGACGGGTACTGAAGAATACCCCGGACAGTGCCGCAACCATCCCTGCCATCGTTGGCATGGTGGCCTGAGAAATACCAGCCGCCATCATACGAGCGTTACTGGTGCCCTGTACTGCCATCACATCGAACACTGTGATCATACCTGTTACGGTACCGAGCAGACCGATCATGGGACAAAGTGCCACGAGAGTCTTGATCATCAGCATACGTGCGTTCATATCTTGCTTCGCTTGGGATACCCAAGCTTCACGGATACGGTGTGCATACCAGGAAGTGGTTTCTTCTCTGGCTTCCCATGAGGCGATGATCGCCAGATGCTGCTTTGGTGCTATCCAGTTAAGGTACCAAAAGCGCTCCAACATCAACACCCACATGAGAAACAACACTACCGCTACAAGCCAGAGGACGTCGCCTCCGGTGGCCATGAAGCCCCTGACGGAATCCCATACATCCATCAGGAATAGCATCATTAGTTAGCCCTCTTCTCAGCGTGTTCAGCAATGATACCTGCACTCTGTTCTTCCAGAGTTTGAACGATGGTCTTGCTGCGAGCCACAACGATAGCGTGAACCAGCATCAGAGGCAGAGCAGCAACCAGACCTTGAACGGTAGTTACCAGTGCCATAGAGATACCGCCGGCCATCAGTTTTGGATCGCCAGTACCGAACAACTGGATGCTCTGGAAGGTTGCAATCATACCGGTTACGGTACCCAGCAGACCCATCATAGGAGCGATAGCGGCCAGTACTTTGATGATAGAGATACGAGTCTCGATTGCTGGAGTTTCTTTCAGGATGGCTTCATCCAGTTTCAGTTCCAGAGTTTCAACGTCGGCATCTTTGTTATCCTGATACACTTTCAGGATACGGCCCAGCGCGTTGTTGCCTGGGTTAGCTACGTTCTTGGCCTGAGACTTAACTTTAGAACCAATCACGAACAGAGTCAGCAGACGCTCAAGACCAATCAGCAGACCCAGGGCCAGCAGACCGATGATGATGTAACCAATCACGCCACCGGCTTCGATACGATCTTGGAAAGAGGCTTTCTGGGTGAAGATGTTCAGCAGAGTACCGCGAGCAGGGTCGATGTACAGTTTGGCAGCACCGCTGGTAGTGGCTTCCCACTTAGCGATTGGCGCAACCTGGTAACCTTCAGGCTGAGCAGACAGCTGTTGGATCAGACCCAGTTCTGGGTTGTAAACCACATACTTGCCATCGGCAGTCAGGTTGAAAGAACCGATACGGTGCACAGTGGTGTTAACTACGTTACCGTCGATGTCGGTTACAGCAGCTTCAAACTTAACCACTTTGCCAGACTCAGCCATTTCGAACAGCTGTTCTTGCCAGAACTTTTCCAGTTCTTCAATTTTTGGCAGCTGCTTGCGAGAACCCAGATCAGCGATGAACACGTCACGCTTAGGGTACTGAGCAGATACGTTAGAGCCTACCAGCTTACCAGCGAAGTCACCGGCTTCACCTTTAACCACACCGAACATTTCACCCAGGTCACCCTGAGCGGTTTTCAGGTCTTCTTCGAGCTGAGCAATTTTACGCTCGTTGTCGATGAAAGCTTGGTTCAGGTCTTGGCCACGCTGCTTTTCGGCAGCCAGAGCAGACTTTTCACGCTGCAGCAGAGAAGCTTTGTCGCCACGCTCAGCTTTGAACTCAGCTTCGCGCTTGGCATTTACTTTACCTTCAGCGGCACGCTCAGTTTTAACTTGCTGAAGCAGTTGATCAATAGTCTTTGGCGCGTCAGCAGCACTAACCATACCGGCAGTGAGTGACAGACTGGCCGCAACAACGGCGGTAGAAATTAACTTCTTCATTATTTTGCAGTCTCCGCAGCTGGGATTGGTAACGCAAATAGGTCAAGAGCGCCTTGTTTACGGGCGATACGGATGCCTTTGGTCAGCTCACGCAGGTGGCTGTCTTCCAGCTTGTCCCAACCTTTGGTTTCTGAGTTGTACATCCAACCGGTTTTCTGGTCCAAGCTCTGAGCGTACAGAGCAACACGACCCAGGTTGAAGAAGTCAACCAGAACTTCCTTACCATCCAGGTTCAGCTTACCAGTAGTAACTGCAACGAAAGTACCGTACTCACGCTCGATGCTGTATGCATCAAGGATCAGACGATATTTTTCGGCCAAGGTAACTTCAGCAGTGCTGAGCAGATTTTTCAGATTTTCAACACGCTCTTTACGAGCTTCAGTGTTGAATGGCAGGTCCAGAGCAACAAACTGCTCCAGTGACTCGACCATCTTAAACATCAAAGGCACTACGCCCTGACGCAGTTTATCAACACCGTTGATGTCATCTTGAATAGACTTCATGGTCTTTTCCTGGTCTGCAACCAGAGACGCCAGATAGTCATTGTAGGCTTTCAGAGCCTCACGCTCATCAGCGACAGAGCCGTATTCAAACAGCATGTCCTGAGCTTGATCAAAGTAGCTGTCTACTTTCTTCTGAGATGCAGCAGCATCGGCGTGGATCTGGGCGTCGGCGTTTTGAACCTCTTTCAGAGGGTCTGCAACCACCAGGTTGCTGCCGGCCAGAGCCAACGCGCCAACGAGTGCAGTAGCGATTTTGGTTCTATTGCTTACCTTGGACATAGTTCCCAACCAATTTGAAGTGAATAAAGGTTTAACTTACAGGTAACTTAGGCAGTTTGAGGTGTCAAACGCCCGTTTGTCACACATAAGTTGGTCTTTCTCTTGTGATTGTTAGAGTTTTCTTCCCTTTCCTATGCCCCGCAGGGCATAGACCCGCTCGCATCATTTCACAAAATGTTGACCTGTGTCAACATGGGAGAATGGGCTGTGGACTGGGTTTGTAGGCAACTGGAATGCTAAACCCGATGACCAGCCAACATCTGATTCAGTCTCTTGAAAAGCGCAGATCAAAAGCGATTGTCATCCGCTGTTTGTCACTCTGGAACGGGGTAGTTCCGTGCCACATATAAGAGGGAAATACTACCAAAAGCCCGGTGTCTGGCTTAACACAGTAGTCGGGGCTATCCTGCACCCAATCTCCCAGTCCCGCCTCCCCAAATTTTATCCACCCTTCGCCCGGTTGGCTGTTCACCCCGGATACATCCAAATACAGGCACGCACTGAGATCGCCGGCATTATGAAAATGATTAGCATGAAAGTGCGTGTCGTTGAGCAGGACTGACCAGGAATCTGTGATAGTGAATTCATCCATTTTTAACGAACTCAACGGAGCAGATGAACTGAAATCTACACGGGAGAACAGCCCGGCCAACTGCCCCATCAGCCTTTCTTTCAGATCTTGAACATCAGGGTCATAGCTTTCGAACAAATGGCCAGTGGTCTGACTTCCTCCACGCAGTGATTGTTCAAAGGGTTCCCGATTGGCACTATGCATTTCAGTCAGTTTTTGCTTGAGCCGTTCATGGAGGTCGTTCGATGCCAGATCAATCTGAATACAGTTGATATGCTTATCGAAATCGTACAATCGTCTATATTCCTGTTCCCTACCACTCAATTTTAATACGCTGGCATAGAGCGCATACGTCCCCTGCTTAACATCCGGTAGTTTCAAACGGGCTTGCATCAGGGCAAACGCCTCATCAGTCCTTTTCATCGACAGCAGTGTCTTAACCTTCTGTTCAATGAATTGTCCATCTTCGGGTTGCTGTGCGATGAGCTCATTAATCTCGGTCAGGGCTTCATTAAAATACCCTAACTCGCAGACAATAAACGCTTTAAGAAATTGAAGGGCTGGACTCTTGAATTGCCCTTGATTTAACTCGGTTAGTTGTTGATAGGCAAACTCGAAGCGGCCACATTTAATCAGCTTTCTTAGATAGTCTTCAAGAACATCTGCTGAAGGAGTACTTTTAAGTGCTGATTCATAATGGATAAAGGCAGAATCCTGCCCGCTTTCCCATTCAAGTCGAAACAGCAAATCAAGGGCTCTTCGCTTGATAGATGGGACGCTCAACATGCCGGAGATAAACTCCTTAGCGCCGTCGATGTTTTCGTGTTGCAACACAATCTTGAACAGCAGTCCCATCAAACCGTCATTAAAGCCCGCAACCGGAATTCGGAATCGCAGCAGATCGAAGGCCTGTTGATTGTGATTCAGGGAATGCAGCAAAAAAGCGATTTTATAGAGTTGATTAGGATTGATATCGGTTTTTTGAGCCAGACGCTTAAGCTCGGAAGTGGCTTGTTCAACCTCCCCCAATCTTCTGTAGCATTCTATCAGCGAAATAAGCGAGCTCACATCATTCGGGCGGAGAATAAGGGATTGCTGCAAAGCAACTTTTGCTTGTGGCCAATCTTCCAACATAAAGTAAAGCCTGCCGAGATTCACCCAGGCATCGAATGAAGGCTGTAGCTTAATCGCATCGCGCAGTTGTGTTTCTGCGTCAGTCCACGCCTGTTTTGCAATGTTGATATTCGCCAACGTTATCAGATACTCGGGATTTCTTCTGACTGACAGTAACCAGCGAAGTATTTTTTCGGCCCCCTCCAGGTCGCTCAGCTTTCGGCGGCACTGCGCCAATAGGAAGTGCGCATCCAAATGGTGCGGAGTCTGCTGCACGACCGTCGAAAAACACTGGCTAGCCCCAGCGAAATTTCCTGCCTGAAAGAGTTGCACTCCAGAGATAAACACCTGTTGCGTATTCATCACCATTACACCTGTAAATAAAAAGCCAGCCCGGAGGCTGGCTTGTTGCTACGATAAATATCAGTTCAATTAGAACTTAACATTTACGCGAGCGTACCAGTACTGACCGGCAGTGTCGTAAGACACTGGGATGGTGTTCATATCCTGGTTGTTGGAGATGTATGGAGCATCTTCGTCGAACAGGTTACGCACACCCACTGTCAGAGACAGGTTGTCCATGGCGAAGTAAGTGCCCTGTACATCGTGATACCAGATAGAATCAGCAATGTTGTCCAGGTTGTCTTCGCTGGCGAAGTAGTCTTCACCTTCTGACTGGTAGCGGGTCTGCCAGCTTACAGACCAGTTATCCATGGTGTAGTTCAAAGACAGGTTGGCACGCAGTCTTGGGAACACAGCCAGGGTAGTTTCCCACTGGTCGGCAGCCACTTTACCGGCGGCAGAAACGATGTCAGCACCCTCGTATGGCAGGTAGTCATACTGCTCCAGGTAAGTACCGTTCAGCAGTGCAGAGAACTGGCCTTCACCGATGTCAGTCTTGTAAGACAGGTCAAAGTCATAACCTGAAGTCTCGAAGGTAGACAGGTTGGCGTTGGTCAGCAGGATACCTGCAACTGGACCGAGCGCGGTACGGTATGGAGAGGTTGGGTGTGGCGCATCACCAGTCAAGCTTGGGCCTTTGATCAGGTCACACAGTGGGCTTGAGAAGTTAGCTGAGTTCCAGCAAGCGCTAACCACGTTGTCAGTACCGGCAGTACCAATACCGTTGGTGATTTCAATGTTGAAGTAATCAACACTGGCGCTGAAACCGATATCGTGGCTGTATACGAAACCAGCAGTGAAGCTTTCAGACTCTTCAGGCTGCAGATCTGGGTTACCACCCACTACAGTAGAAGACTGGTTAGAAGACAGTTCGAAGTTTCCTGGCAGACCTTCGGCAGCACAGTTGGCTTTAACGGTCGCATTCTGAGAACCAGTAGCGTAGTTCTTACAAGGTTCAGCATAGGCCAGGTTGGTTTCAGACTGAGGAGCATACAGTTCACTTACGCTTGGTGCGCGGAAACCGTCAGCCAGAGTAGAACGCAGCATCAGACCGTCGAATGGAACCCACTCCAGACCGAACTTGGTGTTGGTAGAGCCATCATCCAGGAAGTCGAAGTCAGAGTAACGTACGGCAGCAGTCAAACGTACAGACTCGGCAAATGGCAGGCCTTCGAGGACTGGCATATCGAATTCGGCGTAAGCTTCGTTTACAGAGTAGTCACCGGAAGTTGGCTCACCGGCTACAGAGTAGATCTGGCCGATAGAAGCGGCACCATCAGGTACGCTCTGGTATTCGTCCCAACGCTTTTCAAAACCGGCAGCGAACATGACTTCACCACCTGGCAGCTCCAGACCGAACAGGCTACCGGAGATGTTACCCTGCAGCTGACGGGTCTCACCGCGAACGATCGGTGAGTTAGGTACGAAAGCGTAAGCCAGCATTTCTGGAGTCAGTGTACCTTCGGCCAGAGGGTTCCAAATACCTGGGCAATCTGAATCTTCTGCACACAGGTCTGGGTCAAGCAGGGTTTCGGCGCGGGTTGGGTTTACACGGCCCAAATCCAGGCGTGAGTCAACGTAACGGGCGAAGTTGTATGACAGATCCCAGTAGTAATCGCCCAGAGAACCTTCCAGACCAAACACCATACGGTAGTCAGAGAAGTCCTGAGTAAAACCACGACCGCCGGTCTCAGACAAACGACGAACCACAATCAGGTCTTCGCCGGTTGGGTTGTATGGGTTTGAGGCTGTCATGGTTGGTCCCCAGAAGGTACCTTCCGGAGCCATCAGCTGGTCGGACTGACGGTTGGTGAAACCACCTTCAACGAAACCGGTCAGGGTATCGCTGATTTCGTAACGGCCAGCACCGTTGATGCTGAACACTTCCTGAGGGGTAACCATGTAGCTGGCAACAGAGTAGTTGTAGCCATCAACCGCTTGGTCAAACTTACGGATTGCACCGGTTGATGGGTCAATTACGTGACCGCCAGCTGGGCTGTTTGCGCCAGTGTAGAAGAACTGACCGTAAGGGATGGTACCTGAACCACCGCAAACTTTCTCACCGTTACGTTCGAACAGTGGGCAAGCAGAGAAATCACGATCGCCCTGCCAAATCGCTTCACGCTTGGTGTATTGCAGAGACATAACCACGTTGCCGCGATCACTGGAGGTACCAGTGGTCACAGACAGCAGAGTCTTCTCACCGTCGCCTTCACTGGCGATATCGTACTGAGCACCGAACTCAATACCTTCAAAGTCTTTTTTGGTGATGAAGTTGATTACACCGGCGATAGCGTCAGAACCGTAAACGGTAGAAGCACCGTCACGCAGAACTTCGATACGCTCAACATAAGCAGTAGGAATAGAGTTCAAATCGCCGGAAGCGAAACGACGACCGTTGATCAGAACCAGAGTACGGCCTGAACCCAGACCGCGCAGAGAAGCAGTCGCAAAACCGCGGCTACCGTTGTTTACAGAAGAACCTTCGGCGCCACCGTTGATGGCAGGAATGTTTTGTACGAAGTCTTCGAGGGTAGCTACACCTGAGTTCGCGATGTCTTCAGCAGAAAACATGGTGATTGGACTGGCAGTTTCAAGGTCAGTACGCTTGATACGAGAGCCAGTTACTTCGATACGCTCGACTTTTTCGCCCTCGTCAGCTGCATATACAGTTGGCGCGGTAAACGCTGCAGTCGTCGCACCTGCTACTAAGGCAAAACGCACAGATTTTGCCAGCATGCTGTTCTTAAGCATCGTCTATCTCCCTGGATTTCAGTTTTTATAATTTGCCCTGTGGGCTTGTGTTGCAGGCGTTACACAAGTAAACGCCTTGTCACTTTCAACTGTGGATGGAAACACATAAAAAACATTTTTTCAACATCCAAAAACAGGGTAAATACAAATTGTTCGATGTGAGCGCTCAAATAATCAACACACATGCAGGTGTGATTTCATGTCGGTCAGCGAAGTAAATCCAGCATGGACAGCTTTCTCGGACGAAACTGGCAAGGAATAAACGTCGATAAGTCAGTAACAAACTATTGGTTATGTGTTTAATCAGGCATAAAAAAACCCGGATTAACCGGGTTCTTTCAGTAACGCTTTTATTACAATGTGTAACGAATACCGATTGCAATACCATCATCTTCCGAAAGTGCCATTCTGGCTTCCTGTTCGACATCGGCACTGCTGAAATCACTGAAATCTTTACGTCCTTCAACATAAAGCACTGTGTCTTTATCCCAAACATAATGTAAGCCTGCTACCACGAATTGACGTTTAAATACGTCGTTGGGATCGGCATTGAAGTTTGGCTGGATAACGTAATCACTGCCGGCATCCAGTAAGTTATAAGAAACAAATGCACGGAAACCATTATCAAATTTGTATGAGAACAGTGACTCAATACCATAGGCTTCTTTAATCAGGCGGCCGATGTTGTCTGTATCGTGGTTTTCGTTGTAGTTATAGTTAACCGAGGCATAAAAACCGTCTGCTTCGAAGTCACCCCAGGTCGCGCCCACACCATAGATAAGATCCACAGCGGTGATTTGTTCGCCATTACCGTAGGTAACATCAAATTCACCGCGGTTAACGCCAACCGACAGAGCCAGTTTGTCAGTAGCCTTCCAGGTAACAGCACCGCCGTAGGTGTAGTTATATTCAACCTGCTGAGCTTCGCGTTTACCCTGCTGCCACAAAGCTTCGCAATCAGCCTGAGTAATGTCGTCAAAGTCACAGGTAAAGAAGGTGCTGTTTTTTAGCTGAGCCTGAACGGCATAGCTGAAATCACCCACGCTGTTACGATATTGAATGACCTTATCACCACGGCCGGTACCGTTTACGGCGCCATCATCCTTGTTATAGGTGTAAACACCTGCGGCGTTTCCGTCCCATACAAAGCCATAGTTGGTGCCATATACCACGTCATACCAAGCGCCCCACTGCTTACCTATGGTGAGGGTACCCCAGGTGTCGTGGCTCAGTCCGGCATAGCCAAGACGGTTGTAAAAGAACTCATCCTGTACGGTTTCAAACTTGTTGTTATACACGATTTCACTGCTGCCAAAGGGATTGATCCCCCATTCGAGCAGGGCAAAGGCCTTCCAGTCGTGGCTGAGGACACGCTCAAAGCCAAAATTAATACGTGAGGCACCGTTTACCACTTCTGTGGTGTCCTGGGTATGGATTGCGCGGGCGTCGATAAAACCACCGATAGAGACGGCGTTTTTATCGTCTTTGTATATTTCGATGGCAGAAACGGTGGGAGCCACCAGCGAGGCCAATATAGCGCCGGCGATGAGAGTCTTGTTCATGGTGCCTAACCTTCTTTATGGAGATCGAGTCGCAGGATATTTTCCGTAATTTTATTTCCATCCTGGAACCGACGAAGATTAGCAAACCCCGAAGCACTCGACAAAGAAAAAATGCAGCAAACGTGTTAAAAATCACACCACACATTAAGATAAACCACTAACCAAAGGACATTTAACCGACTATTAACCCAAATAGCTCAAAGTCACACGACCTTAAACTAGATTAACAATAATTGCTCTGCGCCCGCCTTTTGGTAATTAACTTTCAAAACGGCGAGTATGGGTTCCAGGATAGGCATTAGCTGGCGGTCAAAGTAGTAGTCATAATCGATGGGCTGAGACAGATAACCCAGAGGCTCTGCACCGGCCTTAGTAAAGAGATAAGATATAGAAGCACCACGCTTGCCACGGCTGCTATCACCGGTTGCACTGACAAGCGCTGCGGCGGCTTTCACGTGGGGGGCAGACTTTGCCGTGTACTGGCTGATATCGCGCTTAAGCCGCTTTTGGAACACAAGCTCATTGTCATACTCTCCGGCAAAAAGCGCCTTTTCAACATCACTCACATACTCGAGCAGGTCTTCCTGCTGGAACAACCGGCGGTACAGCTCATACTGCACCCTGCGCGCCAGCGGGCTCCAATCGCTTCTAACCTGCTCCATTCCTTTAAACACCAGTACCTTTTCATCACCATTATCGTACCGTCCGACATAGCGCTTTTTACTGCCTTCAGTGGAATGCCTGAGGGTGGGCATAAAAAATTGCTCAAAGTGACGCTCAAACTCAAGCTCTAAAAAGCATTCCAATCCCTTGTCATCATGCAGTTGCTGTTGCCAGCGTCGATTCACCATCTCCACCAGGGCGCATCCTGTGGCCTTGGCATTCTGCGCATCATTTCCCAGCCAAACAAAAGTCGAATCCGTATCACCATAAATCACCTGAAACCCTTCAGCCTCTATCCAGGCCTTGGTAGTACGCATGATCTCATGGCCCCGCAGGGTAATGGAACTCGCCAGGCGATAGTCGTGAAATACGCAGCCCCTGGAACCCAGCACCCCATAGAGCGAGTTCATGATGATTTTCACCGCCTGAGACATGGGGCCGTTCTGGTTCGCCTTCGCCTCTTCTCTTCTACTGGCCAGGGTCTCTACGAGCTTTGGCAAAATGGGCGATTTGCGACTGAATCGTGCCCCGCGAAATCCTTCAACCGACATTGCCTCCGGCTCAGTCAGACCGAGCACCAAACCCTTTGGGTCAATTAAAAAGGTTCGGATAATAGAGGGGTAGAGACTCTTGTAATCCAGTACCAGTACGTTGCGATACAGGCCCGGAAACGAATCCATCACATAGCCCCCCGGGCTGTCAGGCCCTGGGATTTTTTGCATGGCAGGCGCGACAAAACCGGCGCGGTGCAAATGGGGCAGATAGAGATGATTAAAGGCTGCGACACTGGCCCCCACCCGGCCAAACTCCAATCCGGTAAGGCGCGCCCTTTCGAGGGCGAAATGAATCAGATCCGTCTTTTGAAAAATATCCCACACCAGGCGGCAGTCGGTTAGGTTATAAAAGGCCAGTGCCGCTTTGTCTTCGCGAAACAACCGGGTGATTTCCTCCCCCCGGTCATCCGGATTATGAATAGCCTTGCCCTCACCCAGAAGTTCACCCGCCACCCTGTCGAGTGCGAAACTGTCGAACTGATAGAATGCCGCTTTCAACCAGTCGATACCATCCAGTACCACACGGCCCGGCAAGTCCAGCGTCTCCGGCCTGTGTTTATCCTCTACTTTCCAATTGAGCGGCTTACCAAATCGCCCGATGCAAAGCCTCATGCCATGGTGTTTCGCCCGCCGCCACAGGAGTGACAAATCAAATGTCACCACAGACCAGCCCAACAAGATGTCGGGGTCAACCTCCAAAAACCAGCGTTGAAGCGACAAAAGCAGCGACACTTCATCCGCTGCCCACTCCACAGCAACCCTGTGATCCACACCATCGCGATGGCATGTGAGCACACCGTCCCCTTCGCCAACCATAATAACTTTGGGCTCGCAGTCGCCAAACAAGCCCACAGAATAAAGCTCCCCCGACATACTGCACTCGATATCGAGAGAGACTGCTTTCAGGGATATGTCTTCACTGGCGGCTCTTACCCGACTGGCAACAAACCGGCTTGGGTCACTTGCATCGAAGTAACCGTAAAATTCCGCATCCAGCGCCACAAAGCGCTCAATCAGGAACCGCTGCTCGGGCTTGATATCGGCCTCGTAAAGCGCAACATCCAGCTCCTGAGCCCGGCTGACCAGTCGCTTGAGCATCACTCCGGTACGGCAGTAGACAGCGTGTACAGGTTGCCTGCTGAAACTCTGCAGCGTAAGGGGCTGAGCCCAGGCTTCGGTCTGAGCAACCCCGATGAGTATTCGCTCTACTTCATCACTGTGGCAAAAGGCCATCGGCCTTTGATTGTGTACTTCCACCTTCACGGGCCCATTGGTGGTTTTAATCAGGTATTCGAGCACTGTGTCACCGCCGCGCTGCACACTGGCGCGTGTGAGCACCCGCCCCTTAAGTAGCGTTGGAGCCATTGATTCATTGGAGCCTGGGGAGCAAACGGATGACAATTCCATGGGCAGAGGGTCAAAAAACACACATTAGCAATGATTGCAGGGTTCTTAGCCTAAGCAATCACTGTTATTATGTACAGCATAATTGAGCTGCCGAGAGCCCCATGCTGCCAGACAAAGTCAAAACTCAGATCCGTGCCATCTATAAAGATATTGCCGCCGCATTGCCAAACTTCCGGTCCCGCCGCGAGCAAAACTTCATGGTCGCGGAGATCTCCAAGACACTGGCAGGGGAGTATGACAAGCACAGACGCATCATAGTCGTTGAGGCTGGCACTGGTATTGGTAAGTCACTGTCTTACATTCTGGGCACCATTCCCCTGGCATTGGCCCAAAAAAAGAAAGTCTGTATCGCCACTGCAACCGTTGCTCTGCAGGAGCAATTGCTGCACCAGGATCTGCCTTTTTTTTTGGCACAGTCCGGACTGAACTTTCGTTTTGGGCTGGTAAAAGGCAGGCAAAGATATGTGTGCCTTGCCAAGCTGGAGATGCTCATCGGCGACAACAATGGCACTCAAATGGCCATGTGGCAGACCAAGCCTGATACGGCGCAGGTTGAAATGCTGCAGAAACTGCACAACGATTTTCATAAGGGCCTCTGGAACGGCGAAATAGACACCCTCGAAACGCCCATTCCGGATCACCTGTGGCAACAGATAGCCTGTGATAAGCATTCCTGCCATCGGCAAAATGCCAGCCACCGCCAATGTCCTTTCCACAAAGCAAGGGAAGATGTGGACACCTGGGATGTGCTGATTGCCAACCACAGTTTGCTGTTCGCCGATCTCGAGCTCGGCGGCGGGGTGATACTGCCCGATCCCGAAGAAATGTTTTACGTGATTGACGAAGCCCACCACCTGCCTGTGGTTGCCAGAGACTTTTCCAGTGCGCAGGCGACACTGAGAGGCGCTGCCGATTGGCTGGAGAAAATTGGCAAAACCGCCGCCAAATTGCAAAACCAAATCAAGAGCAACAACATCATAGCGCCATCTCAGGCCATGCAAGACCATGTCGCTGACATCGCCGGTATGCTCAATCAGGTAGCCCATTATTGTGACGGCGAAAAAGCCCGCTTCGATAACCCGGAAAACCGCTTGCGTTTCACCCATGGCGCTCTGCCCGAGGTGCTTAAACGCCACGCGGAAAACCTGGCTACTGCCACCAGTGGCGCCTTGAAGCAGTTCAATAAAATGCAGCTGCTGCTTGGAGAAGCCATTAAAGATGGCGATATTCCGCGTCATCAGGCCGATACGCTGCAAACCGAGACCGGCTTTATGCTGCAGCGGCTTGAGAATCTGCACAAGCTCTGGAAAATGATGGCAAAAGAGGACAGTAAAAAAGGGGCGCCCACCGCGCGCTGGATTGAACTCCTGCCGGCCACCAAACAAGTGGACTACCTGCTTTGCGCCTCCCCCATCGAAGTGGGCTTTATGCTGGAATCCATGCTGTGGGAAAAGGCGGCTGGGGTGGTGCTTTGCAGTGCAACCTTACGGGCACTCAACCAATTTGACTATTTCGCCCATCAGGTAGGGCTTTCACTACACGATGGCAGTCGCTATCTAGCGCTCCAATCGCCTTTCGACTTTGAAAACAATGCCACCCTGTATTTGCCCAAAATGCGCACTGAGCCAACCGACGACAATTACACCGACGAACTGGCCGAACATATTTTAAAACTTACTGAGCATGAAATGGCCAGCCTGGTGCTGTTTGCCTCTTATTGGCAGATGGAAAAAGTCGCCGATATCCTTGGCCCCAAACTGAAAATCCCGTTGCTTATCCAGGGTAACTCGCCGCGCCAACTGCTGCTGGACAGTCATAAAAAGCGTTGTGATGAAGGCAAGCCGTCGTTGCTCTTTGGCACCGGCAGTTTCTCAGAGGGCCTCGACTTGCCCGGTGAATACCTTACCAACTTGATTGTCACCAAACTGCCCTTTGCGGTGCCCACATCACCGGTAGAGCAGGCCCATGCGGAGTACATCAAGGAAAAAGGCGGCAATCCCTTTTTGCAACTGACCATCCCCGACGCCTCACGCAAGCTCATCCAAAGCTGCGGCCGTTTGCTGCGAAAAGAGCAGGACTATGGCAGGATCACCATATTGGACAGACGCCTTGTGAGTAAAAGATATGGCAAGTCTCTGCTGGACGCCCTGCCACCCTATCGCAGGGTTATTGAATAGGAACCCTCTGTGGAATTACTGCAAGACCCCGCCAGCCTGATACTGTTGGCGTTGGTCGGCCTGATTGCCGGCTTTATTGACGCAGTTGTGGGCGGTGGCGGCCTCTTATCGATTCCGGCGCTGCTGTCATTCGGGCTCCCTCCCCATCAGGCGCTGGGTACCAATAAATTGTCGGCCTGTTTTGGCTCAGCTACCGCCGCTTGGACCTACTACAGACAGCAACTGCTAACCCCTGCCTTTTGGCGCCACAGTGCCACGGCTACCCTGATTGGCGCCCTGCTGGGGACAATTGCCGTTTACCTTACCGACGCCGAGATTTTGCAAAAGCTACTGCCGCTCATCATCATGGCTATTGCCCTCTACACCCTGTTGAAACCCAGTGCCATAGAGCACCCCAAAGCACAGGAGCCACAGACACCGGCCAGTAGCAAACGTCAGTGGCTTCAGGGCCTGCCACTGGGATTTTACGATGGCTATGCAGGCCCAGGGATTGGTGCCTTCTGGACCTTGAGTTCCAGCCGCCTTTACCGTCTGCCGGTGTTGCAAAACTGCGCCCTGGCGAGGGCCATGACCCTGATTAGCAATATCACCGCCCTGACGGTATTTCTGATCTTTGGCCAGGTTGAGGTTGCAGTGGGTCTCTTTCTGGGCGCATCCATGATGGCAGGGGCCTACCTCGGTGCCCGCAGCGCCATTCATTTTGGGCTTCCCTTTATTCGGCCAGTGTTTATTCTGATTGTGTTTGCCGCATCCACCCAACTCGCCTGGAGAGCCTGGTTTTGAAATACGACGGATTGCTGTCACGCCTGCGCAGCCAGCTAAAAACCCTGGAACAGGAGGTGCTTCAGCACGATGCGGCGCTGCCACCCCACAGCCGTAAGCTGATGCAGGACACCGAAAGGTTTAACGAAGAGTTGTTTATCCAGCATGGTGCCCAGCTCTATCCCTGCATCGGCCAGATTGAAAAAGATATCAAACAGCTGGAGCAGCGGCTTAAGCTCAATTTAAACGCGTCCACCATCATCGCCGCCTGTGAGCGTATCAACGACAGGTTCAGTGCCGTTAAACGGGCGCTTGCCACCACAGGGATAGGCGTCAAGGCCGCGGTTCAGGCAAAAGACAGTGCCAGAAAGCGCATGCTCGCCAGTCAGGAGCGGCGTCACGATAACAGTGGTTTTGCCTGGATTGCTTCCGGCGTCATGCAAAACAGCCATCAACTCTATGAAGAGTTGAATAAACATTTGAACTGGGCCAGAAAAATCGAGTCAAAGATCGAGCAACTGGAAACAATACTTGAAAATTGTCACGGTACTGACAAAATCAAAACGCAAAATGAGATCCTTTTGATGCACCGCAGGCTCGGAAAGTGTCGCCAGGCAATCAGTTACATAGAAGATCGCATCCAGGCATTCGAGCGGCCGTATCAAAGTCACAATCGTTAAGGAGCAACAATGAAATCAGTTTTGCCTGTCGGCGCTCTGCTTGCGCTGGCCGCTTCATCCTCGGTGTTTGCCGGCAGTCTCACCATTCCTATGTCTTTTGAGTATTTGGCACTGGACGGCCAGGAAATTGCTACCAACAGTTTTTCCCACAAGGCCGAACTAGACCTTTCTCCGGGCACCCACAAGATTGCCATCCGTTATCACGATATGGTGGACGATGAGTTCAGTGACAGCCAGACCTTTGTTAAATCAGCCCCTTTCATTCTGACACTGATGGTTGATGGGGATCACGATTACTTCCTCAAACCCGCCAGTGGTGAGGTTGTCAAGCAGCCCAAGCAGTTTGCCAAAGCGCCCCAGGTCGTGGTTAACCGTGCCGACAAGGGCGAGGTAAGCTACAAAATAGTCCAGACAGACTACAAAGAAGACAGCTTTGTCGGTCGTCTCTTTGGTGGTTCCAAAGGCGTGGATATTGACGAAGCCGCCGCTGCCGCCACCGCCGCTGGCACTGCAGCAGTGGTCAGCACGACGCCCGCAGCGCCGGTAAGCCAAGCAACGGCCCCCGCAGTCGCTGACACTGTCGCACCCGCAGCAACCAGCCCGGTTCCTCCAGCTGTTGGCGGCGCTCACGCGCAGCAAATGCTGCAATACTGGTGGCTGCAAGCTGATGAAAAAACCCGCAAGGAGTTTATGAGCTGGGCAATCAAACAGCTCTGAAATGATCCCTCTGGTCTATCACACCAGCTATTCCAAGCTGGTGTTGCCCCCAAAGCATCAGTTCCCCATCACCAAGTACGCCCATCTCCGGCAGCATTTGCTGGAGTCTGGGCATGCTTTGGAAGCGCAGTTTGTCTCACCTGAACCGGTGGACGCAGCCTTTATCAAAGGTGTACACGACCCGGGCTACGTAAATGCCTTTCTCAGTGGCAATCTGTCACCGCAAGCCATTCGCAGGTTGGGGTTTCCCTGGAGCCACGCCTTGGTCGAACGCACCCTCCACTCTTTGGGCGGGTCCCTGCTTACGGCCGAGCTTGCCATGAGCCACGGCATTGCACTGCACCTTGCAGGAGGCTACCACCACGCCCACCGTGATTTTGGCAGCGGATATTGTGTATTTAACGATCTGGTATTGGCGGCAAGGCATCTTATCGACGAGGGGCATGCCGGCCGGGTGATGATCCTTGACTGTGACGTACATCAGGGCGATGGCACTGCAACCCTGTGCGCAGACATGGACGATATCATCAGCGTATCTGTGCACTGCGACAGTAATTTCCCCAGTCGCAAGCCCGCGTCCGACTATGATGTTCCGCTGCAAAAAGGGCTAGAGGACGACGGCTATCTCGATGCATTGGAGCAGATATTTCAATACCTTCTGCATCTGGAAAAGCCGGATGTCATTCTCTATGATGCAGGAGTCGATGTTCATCATGGTGACAGGCTGGGACACCTTAATATCAGTACCCAAGGCCTCCTTCGCAGAGACAAATTGGTATTAACCATGGCCAGGGACGCCGGGTTACCGCTGGCCGCTGTGATTGGCGGCGGCTACTCTGTAAATCCACTACACTTGAGCGAAAGACACAGCCAATTATTTATTGCCGCCAATCAGGTATGGCAAGGGGATAATGAATAACGCGGAGCATCTTATGCAACTCGAAATCAGAAACTACTATGAAGTGCTGCTCATGGAAATTTTGTCTGACGAAGGCTTGATGGATGAGCTTCCTGAAGATTATCTGGCCGACCTGTCCTGTATTACCCTCAATCAACTTCCCGTGCGTTATATCCGCCACCTGGTCGACACCTATTTTTTTGAGGACTATCAGGAGCTGAAGCAAATGCGCAACGAAATACAAACGGCACTGGAAAAGTCCCGGGCATTTTTGAAGAAACGTAATCTGGAGCGGCTTCGCGAACGCGATTAGATTGGTGACGTACCCAGAGCCACACCCCGGCACACGAGTCGCCTGCTGCGGTTGCTTCCTTCCGGACCTGGCCGAGTTCACAGGTTATCATTGCGGGGGGACCCTGGGTCCGCCATAGATTTCCATCAGCGATGGAACGGCGCCGATTATCCCCCAATGCCAAGCGGCAAATCAAGTTAAAACCGGAAATTAGCGCCTTTACCCTGCACAACAGCACAATAGATAAACAAAAGGCCTGCAAAGCAGGCCTTTTGTCAGTTAGAGACTCAAAACGTCCCTGTTGTCGTCCAGCACCTTCTGACCGACGCCTGCCACCTTGGTGAGGTCTTCCACACTGGCAAAGCGGCCATATTGATTACGGTACTCAACTATCGCCCTGGCTTTTGCCTGCCCAATACCTTTGAGCAACTGCAGTTCGCTTTCAGTCGCGGTGTTGATGTTGATTTTGCTGGTCTGAGGCATCTGCGCCTCAGCCTTGGGGGCTGTGTCTGTTTTGGGGGCTTCGGCGGCCAGCAGCGGTAAATGCGTCACTGCGGCGCCAAGCAAAAGGGTAACAAGTAGTTTGTTCATAGGTTCACTCCATTGAGATTTTAACGTGGCCGGGGCTCCCTTTCCTTGCCACTTCAATAACTCTAGTTACCCTTTGTAAAAGCGCAAATCTCCCGTTAGATTTTTGTCAATGCCTGAGATAAATCCGCAATCAAATCATCCACATCTTCCAGTCCAACGGAAATTCTCAGCAGGGTATCGGTGATACCCGCCTCAAGCCGTGCTTCCGGGGTGTAAGGTGAGTGCGTCATGGATGCCGGATGCTGAATAAGGGACTCGGCATCCCCCAGACTTACGGCAATGGTGAATACCTTAAGACTGTCGACAAAATTGATGGAACCCTCGATATCTGACTTAAGCTCAAAGGCAATAACGCCCCCGGCGCGGCGCATCTGCTGACCCAGGAATCGGTGTCCCTGATGGCTCTTAAGCCCCGGGTAGTAGACTCGTCCTACCCGGGGGTGAGCCTCAAGGAAATCCGCAATTTTTTCCGCATTATCACAGTGACGCTGAACCCGCACGTCCAGGGTTTTCATGCCCCTCAGAATGAGCCAGGCATCATGGGGCGACATCACGGCGCCTATATCTTTGATGATTTGATATTTAACTTTATCAATCTGCTCTTTGTTGCCTGCCACCATGCCGGCAATGACATCGCCATGACCGTTGAGGTACTTGGTGGCACTGTGAATAACCATATCGATGCCGTGCTCCAGGGGACGCTGCAGCAGCGGGGTCATAAAGGTGTTATCGACAATGGTAAGCAAACCGTGGCGCTTGCCGATGGCGGCGATGGCATCGAGGTCGAACACATCAAGATGGGGATTCACCGGGGTTTCACAGAAAATCACCCGGGTATTGTCACGGATAGCGGCTTCGATGGCAGCGGGTTCTGTAAAATCCACCAAGGTCACTTCAATCCCAAAACGGGCCATCAGGTCAGTCATCAGGGCAAAGGTACAGCCATACACGGCACGGCTCGCCACCAAATGTTCGCCCTGGCTCAGATTGGCAAGCAGCGCCGCTGACACCGCGCCCATACCGGACGCCGTGGCGGCTGCAGCCTCGGCCCCTTCAAGAATGGCCAGCTTGCGCTCAAGTTCTGCTGTGGTGGGGTTTCCCAGGCGGGTATAGATGTAACCGGCTTCGTCACCGGCAAAACGGGCACCACCCTGACGGGCGTTGTCAAATACAAAGGTCGCACTCTGATAGAGGGGACTCACCAGCGCCCCCATGGCATCACGCTCGTGGCCACCATGAACAACGAGGGTGGCTAACTTGCTTTTCTCCTGCATAACTGCTCTCCCAAAAGCACCACCTTAAGAAATTATAGGTTGTGGCGGTGGTGTGGGCACTAACATGACGGCCCCGGACGCAAACGCCAAGGGCCGCAGCAGAATTAAGCGTCAGCTATTTGTAAAATCTTTGTTACGACGCAGACGGCTATCCACCTGGCCATTTAGAGTGCTACTAAACAAAGACTTAAGTTCGACAAGCAGTTGCTGATGGATACGGGAAAGCTTGGGTTTCTGATCAGTTTTGAAGGTCAGTGGCCGGCAAAGCGCCATGGCCTGGTAGCCAAGCCGGGCAGTGAGCAGCCCGCCTCCGAGGCCCTGAGCCAAGCGGGCAGACAGCTTGCCTGTCATCTCCACCGACAGCAGTTGACTGCCAAGGTCGGTCACAAGCTCGGTAGTCCCGGCATAGAAGATATTGACCAGAATGGCGCGGATAAGCCGGATGCGGCTCCAGTAACCCAGCTCCACACCGTAGCAGTCAGCCACGTCACGGATCATCTTTTGATTACGCCACAGGATGATACCCATATCGAGCACCGCCAACGGGCTTGCCGCCAGCAGCGCGGCCGACTCCATGGCGTAGCGGCTGACTTTGCGCTTGGCTGCTTCATCCTGGGCTGTGAGTACACACTCCTCGTAAAGGGTCAGCTTTTCCGCGTCGTTATGGTCATCCCGCACCAACCCCTTGAACTTGTTGAGAGCCTCTTGCGGCGCCTTGGCACTAAGGCCGTCAATAAACGCGTCGGCCTCGCCGATTTGTACACTTTCACGAATTCGAGTCCCCTGCTCTCTCGCGTCATCTGTGGCTTTAAGACGCTTGAGCAGCCGGTATTCGCGCCAGGCGGCACTAAGCCCCCAGGTGAGCACCAGCACAAGCACCACACCATATAGTCCAAACAGCCAGGGGCTTTGACGATACGCATCCATCAATCCCAGTGCGGTTTCGGTGACCACAAGTACACCCAGGCCTGTGAGTGCCCACTTCGCCAGCGGCGACCAGCGGCGGCCCTTCAGCCCCTGCAGGGTGATATGGGCATCGAGGGGTGACAGCGCCTGTTCAAGTTCGGTTTCATCGAGGGTGCGCACCTCGGTCTCGACGGCGAAGCGTTGGGTGCCGGCAAGGGCATCATCGCTTGGCTGCTCGGATTCAAAGCGGCGCGCGGGCGCCAGCGGCGTCTCGTCTTTCATGATTTCAGTCATCTCCTGCTACTAACTGGTTCCCACTCAGGCAAGCTTATCGCCGAGCAGGTATTCCAGCAGATGATCGAGGCGGATATGGGCCATGGGGCTCTCGCCATTTCTGGCCATGGGCGCAAACTGCACAAATTCAAAGCCCTGATTTTGCCAGAAATCCGGTTTGGGTAAGCTTTGGGGCACTTCGCCGGGAAACAGCGTAATGGGCTTGCCGGTAGCAAGCTCGGTGCCTGTGACCACTTCCACTTCGCCATTTTCGGTATTGACCATCCCAGGCCGGGTGGCGCGAATGGCACTGATGGCCATGGCCTCAACCTGACAACCTTCAAAGCGAGCGAAGTGCTCACTTCGCCCGAGCATTTGTTTAAGCAGCCCGAGCACCCGGCCCTGCTGATCCCGGGTCACATGGTCGATTTTACTTGCCGCAAACAGAAGCTTATCGATGCGAGGGGAAAACAGTCTTTTAATCAGGCTCGATTGACCAAACCTGAAGCTTTCGAGAATGCCATCCAGCGCCAGGCTCATGTCTTCAAACTGGGCCCGGCCACGATTAAGTGCACTGAAGCAGTCCACCAACACCAACTGTCTGTCAAAACGGGCGAAATGACGTTTAAAGAAGGGCTCGACCACCGCATCCACATATTCGCGATAACGGCGACAAAGCTGTCCATAGGCGCTGTCTTTGCCCGCTTCTGCAGCCCGTTTGTGGGACGCATCATCCAGCGGCAGTGGGAAGAACGCCAGCAGCGGCGCGCCTTCAAGCTCCCCGGGCAGCAACATGCGTCCGGGCTGGGCAAAATAATAGCCCTGACTATGTACAGACTCTTCAAGGTAGGCGCGATACAGGCCTGCGATACGTTCAAATTCTTCATCGCTTAACGGCTCATCGAGGCGAACCCGGCTCGCCGCCTCAATAAAAGCCTTCAAAGACTCGGATGGCGTGCGCTTGTTGATGGCAGCAAACACACTCTGACTCCAGCTGGCATAGTCCTGCCGCAGCATGGGTAAGTCCAAAAGCCATTCACCGGGGTAGTCCACCAAATCAAGATACAGGGTGGACACATCAGAGAGTTTTGATAACAAGCCTCCTTTGGGGCGATAGCGGATTTCGAGCCTGAGCTCAGACAAATTGCGGGTAGATGCAGGCCAGCTTGGCGGCGTATGTGATAAGGCCGCCAGTGCCCCCTGAAGGTCAAAACTGGCAATGTTTAAATCAGGCTGACTGGCGCGGCGAACACCAACCAGTCTTTCATCGCGGCTCACCTGCCACAGTGGTAGGTTTTTATCGTTTGCAGCGGTGGCACTCAGAAGCTGATGAACAAGACCTGTGATAAAGGCGGTTTTCCCTGCACCCGAGAGGCCGGTTACCGCCAGTCTTAAATGCCGGTCTGTGCTCCTTGCCAGCAGATCGCGTGCCTTTTGTGTGAGTTTATCCACCGGGCTGCTCGCCATAGAATCTCCTGTGTCATTCCCTTAACGGCGTCTTTGTTTTATACGCTGCCAACAAAGACAAAGGGCGACCGAGTCGCCCGTAGTCAACTTAAAGGTTATTGATTTGCCGCTTTAAGTCGTAGTTGTCTGATGTCACGTAGCGCTCGAGTGACCGGAGCCTGGACTCCAGGGAGCGAAAGCGACTGTTCACATCGGCCAGTGCCTGTTTGGCGGGTTCTCCGGCCTGCCAGACCTTGCGCTTGACCTCGATGTCACTGATGTCGTCGTGGACTTTGGTGGATGCCGGCTTTACATCCAAAATCATCCACAGGGCCACGTAAAGAATGAAGATGATACCTGAGCCGCCAAGGAGGAAGATGGACACTGCCACCACTCGCACCAACCAGGTCTCGAAGCCGAAGTACTCGGCGACTCCGGCGCAGACCCCGGCGATTTTGCCTTGCTGGGGTATGCGATAGAGGGTCCTGCCATCACGCGTGCTCATGCTTGTTCCTCCACTCAGGAGACTCGGCGTCCAGAATGGCTTCCAGAGTCTCGATACGCTGATCCATCTTGTCAGCCAGGGCGATGAGTTCGTTAAGCTGTTTGAACTCTTCGTCGGTAAGTCCCTGGCTCACCTGCCGCTTGCTGCGGTAATGCAGAACCAGCCATATGGGTGCCACTATCACCATGAAAATAATAATGGGCGCCATCAATACATCCATATCCATAACTCACCTCCCCCGAATAATTCATTACTTGCCAGCTTTTTCTTTGGTCTTGCCCTTCATTTTAGCCTTCAGGGCTTCCAGCTCGGCATTCACTGAATCTTCGGCCTGCAGGGCGGCAAATTCGTCGTTCAAACTGGATTTGTTGGCCAGATCGTAAGACTCCACCTGAGCTTCCAGGCTTTCGACACGTTGTTCATACTGCTCGAACTTCAACATGGCATTGTCGATTTTGCTTGAATCCAGCTGCTTTTTTACCTCAAGGCGGCTGGAAGCAGTCTGCTTGCGCATGATGATGGTCTTCTGACGTGCCTTGGCGTCGGCCAGTTTTTCCTGAAGCTGAGTCACTTCTTCTTTCAGACGCAGGATATGGTCTTCAACCACTTCCAGCTCACGCTGCAGGGTGTCGGCCAGGGTAGAAGCTTTTTGCTTTTCTACCAGGGCGGCACGGGCCAGATCTTCACGCTCTTTGGAGATGGCCAGCTCGGCTTTCTCTTCCCAATCCTGCACCTGGGAGTCAACCCGGGCGATGCGGCGAAGGATGTCTTTCTTCTCGGCCAGAACCTTGGCTGAGGTAGAACGCACTTCCACCAGAGTGTCCTCCATTTCCTGAATGATAAGGCGAACCATTTTTTCCGGATCTTCTGCCTTGTCCAGCAGGGCACTGATGTTGGAGTTAATGATGTCCGCGAAACGAGAGAAAATACCCATAATTCAATCCTCACATATAGTTGGTTGTCGCTATGAGTAATACACAGAGCGTGCCAACTTTGGTTTTTATATATTTTTCAATAACAAAGACGATATTTTAAGATTCGCTTTATTTTATAAGTGCAGACACCTATTATGAATTTCACCACTTGTTAGCGAATAAGACCAACAAAAAGTGCCCAACGCATTTAAACAGGATAACCTCATCGGACAGTCCAATGCACTACTGGAAGTGCTTGAACATGTCTCACGAATCGCTCCCCTCTCCAAGCCTGTGCTGATTATTGGAGAACGAGGTACCGGCAAGGAACTGATCGCCGAGCGTCTGCACTATCTGTCCCAGCGCTGGGATCAGAGTTTTCTTAAGCTAAATTGTTCATCTTTGAGTGAAAATCTACTCGAAAGTGAACTCTTTGGCCATGAGTCAGGTGCCTTTACCGGCGCCAAGGGGCGTCACGAAGGCCGCTTTGAGCGTGCCGATGGCGGCACCCTGTTTTTGGATGAGCTGGCCAACACCTCCGGACTTATCCAGGAAAAGCTGCTCAGGGTCATCGAATATGGCGAGTATGAGCGTGTGGGTGGCAGTAAAACGCTGCAAGCCGATGTGCGCCTTATCTGCGCCGCCAACGAAGACTTACCATCATTGGCCGAAGCCGGCGAGTTTCGCGCCGACCTGCTGGACAGACTCGCCTTTGACGTAATCACCCTGCCGCCGCTGAGAAGCCGTAAAGAAGATATCATGCCGCTGGCCGAGTATTTCGGTGTTGGCATGGCGCGTCAGCTGAAACTGGAATATTTTCCGGGATTTGCCCCCCACGCCATTGAGCAGCTGATGAGTCATCAGTGGCCCGGAAACATCCGCGAGCTCAAAAACGTCATTGAACGCTCAGTGTATCGCAGCGGTGCCGATGGCGAGCCCATCGAACACATAGTGCTGGACCCCTTCGATTCCCCATGGCGGCCAAAAGGCCGGATTAAGACCCGGGAGCGCCAGGTTCTGCCCGCGCTGGCGTCGGAGCCCAAATCAGAGCCCCCATTGGTAACAACTGCTGCCGTCAGTGAAGGCGCGCCAACGCCAAGTTTTCCGCTGGATTTGAAAGAGCATCTGGAAGCCGTAGAAAAAGACCTCATCCAACAGGCGCTGGCAGCAAGTCAGTTCAATCAAAAAAAATCGGCGGATATGTTGGGGCTCAGCTATCACCAGCTGCGCGGGATCCTGAAGAAATACAATTTACTGGATAAGGCATAAGTGGATTGCCGGGGGCGGCGAGCGGCTGTTAGAATCAACCATTACCGCTTACATCAATAACGATTCTTTAATGAATGCGCTGACAACCCGGCTCTATCGGTTTGCTTTGCTGCCCCTTCTAGGTGGTTGGCTCGCGGCCTGTGGCCATCAGCAATTGCCACCTGGGGTGGTTTACTGCTCCGAAGGCAACCCTGAATCATTCAATCCCCAGACAGTGACCTCCGGCACCACTATCGATGCCACATCCCAACAGATATACAGTCGTTTGGTGGATTACGATGCCGAAGAAGGCAAGATAGTGCCTGCGCTGGCCGAGCGTTGGAGCATCAGCGACGACGGTTTGGAATATCGTTTCGTATTGCGTCAGGGCGTGCAATTTCATCATTCAGCCAAGTTCACCCCCAGTCGCCCAATGAATGCCGACGATGTGCTGTTTTCGTTCCAGCGCATTCTCGATGATGAGCATCCCTTCCACTGGGTTTCCCGCAGCGGCTATCCATTTTTCCAAAGCATCGATTTTGCCAATCAGGTTGCCTCGGTTACCAAGGCCGGCGATAACGAAGTGGTGTTTAAACTCAATCACACCGATGCATCGTTTTTATCGAATCTTGCCACGGACTTTGCCGTTATCCTGTCGGCCGAATACGCAGCCCAGCAACTGAGGGCAGGTACCCCGGAACAGCTCGACATCCAGGCCATAGGCACTGGACCGTTCCATTTGGTGGAATATGTAAAGAACGAATATATTCGCTACCGTCGCCACGAAGACTATTGGGGCAAGGCCCCTGAAATAGACATGCTGGTGTACGACATCACCTCCAAGAGCACTGTGCGCTTGTCAAAGCTCATCACTGGCGACTGCAGCGTGTCGGCCCTGCCCAAAGCCGGTGAACTTGATTTGATTGAGGCCCATCCTGAGCTTACGTTGGAGTCAAAACCTGGCCTCAACGTAGCCTTTTGGGCATTCAATACCCAAAAAGCGCCATTCAATGATGTGCGGGTACGAAAAGCCCTGTCGCTAGCCATCGATAAGCGCAATATTCTTGCGGCCGTATATCAGGACACCGCTGTCGAGGCGCAAAGCCTGCTGCCGCCCTCTTCCTGGGCGTATGCCAGGGATTATGAACTCGACATAGACTATTCGCCCTCCAGAGCCATGACCCTTCTGGCGGACGCCGGCGTTCGTAACCTCAACATTGATATCTGGGCCATGCCGGTTGCCAGGGCATACAACCCCAACGCCCTGAAAACGGCAGAACTCATTCAGGCGGATTTGGCCAATATCGGGGTAAAGGCCAATATCGTCAGTTATGACTGGTCGGTGTTTACCCAAAAATTGAATCAGAGCGATTATGACTCTGTGCTTATTGGCTGGAACGCCGACAACAGCGACCCTGACAACTTTTTCAGCCCGCTTTTGAGCTGCGCCTCCATGGCATCGGGAAGTAACCGCTCACGTTGGTGCAACCCTGCATTTGACCAGCTGCTGTCCAGAGCCCGCTCGACCACCGACAGATTGGAGCGCACCGCCCTCTATCAGGAGGCTCAGGCCACAGTTGCCAAAGAATTGCCACTGTTTGCCTTTGCACACGCCAAGCGCTCGCTGGTACACCGCACCAATATCCAGCATATGCCGGTAACACCTTTTGGCGGCATTGCCTTTGCCGACATCCAGCCCGCAACGGGGGAGGAGAACTGATGGGTATTTACCTTATCCGCAGACTGAACCTCTTTATCGCTACCTCCATATTGATGGTGAGCATTCTGTTTCTGGCAACCAGCCAGTTCCCAACGGACAGGGTGTATGCCCTGACAGGCATCGACAATCCTTCCGGCGAGCAGGCACTTCAGATTATCGAAGATTATCAGCTGGATAAGTCAGAGTTCCGCCAGTATATCGCCTATGTTCAGCAGCGACTGACCGGTAATCTGGGTATTTCCACCACCTCTCAGCAGAGTGTGGCCAAAGAGCTGGCCACTGTGCTGCCGACATCCTTTGAGCTGGCGTGTTTTTCTGGCTTATTGGCGCTACTTCTTGGGATCCCACTCGGGGTTTTGGCTTCCCACAACCAACATAAGCTGACCCAGCATGCCATTATGGCCATTACCCTCACCGGCTATTCAGTGCCGGTGTTTTGGCTTGGCTTATCGTTGTCGTTGTGGTTTGGCGTGCGTCTGGGTTGGTTACCAATCTCGGGCCAGATCAACCTGCTTTACGAAATCAAACCTGTCACCGGCTTTATGCTGATTGACACCCTGCTGTCAGATTCAAGTTACCGTATTTCGGCGTTCAAGGATGCGCTGGCGCACATCGTTTTGCCGGCAGTCACCTTAGCGGTGCTGCCCTTTACCGTGGTGGTGCGTATTACCCGCGCCGCCATGGTCAACGTGATGAACCAGACTTATATCCGTGCCGCCGAGGCGCGTGGACTGCACACGGGCATGATCATCCTGAAACATGCGCTGCCCAACGCCCTCATCCCTGTGCTGAAGCACCTGGGCCTGATGCTCGGTGCGTTCGCCAGCTATGCCATTGTGGTGGAAGTGATTTTCTCCTGGCCCGGTGTGGGCTCCTGGCTGGTGTCAGGTATCTATCAGCGTGATTACACTGTCATTCAGGGCGGGATTCTGGCGGTTGCCCTGCTCATTATTTTCCTGAGCATCCTGATTGAAGTGATACACACAGCCTCCAACCCGCTGAGCAGGAAAGAACTTTATGCCTCAAATTAAGATTTATCAGGAAGACGACATTCCGTCTCCCATGAGGCGGCTCTGGCAGGCATTTGCATCCAACCCCTTCGCCCTGGCGGGGCTTTGGGTCATCATAGGGCTGCTGTTTTTCACCCTGTTGGGGCCCTGGCTTGCGCCCTTTAGTCCGGAAGCGCAAAACCCCAAAGCCTTGCTCTTGCCTCCCTCCTGGGATCCCGCCGGTACGGTGGAACACTTTTTGGGCACCGATGACCTGGGCCGGGATATATTCAGCCGCATCCTGCATGGTGTACAGCTGACATTCGGCATGTCGCTGGCCGTGGTGATTACGGCGCTGCTGCTTGGCTTTGTCATAGGTGCCATCTCGGGCATGATGAAAGGGCTGAAATCCAGTATTCTCGGTCACCTCCTGGACGCGCTCCTGTCTATTCCATCACTCTTGATGGCCATTCTGGTCGTCGCGGTGCTGGGGCCGGGGCTTGGCAATGTATTTTGGGCCGTGGGTATTGCCCTCACCCCACAGTTTGTGCGCGCCATTCATCAGGCCATCCACGAAGAACTGCAAAAAGAATATGTCACGGCCGCCCGCCTCGATGGCGCCAACAGTGCCCAGATTTTCTGGTACGTGATCATGCCCAACGTCTGGGAAGTGGTGATCATTCAAACCACCCTCGCCATTTCCACCGCGATTCTGGATATTGCCGCACTGGGCTTTCTGAATCTGGGGGCTCAGGCGCCCAGCCCCGAGTGGGGTGCCATGGTGTTTCAGGGGCTCGATAACCTGCTGACCGCCCCCTGGACCATGACCATTCCCGGGCTCGCGATACTCTTTACCGTGCTTGCCGTTAACCTGGTGGGCGATGGATTACGCTCGGCCCTCGCGCCGATAAAGAACTGATTATGCCGCTACTGGATATTCGCAATCTCACTATCGAACTCGACACCCCACAAGGGCGGGTCAAGGCGCTGGAAAAAGTCAGCCTGACGCTCCATGCAGGTGAAATTCATGGCTTGGTGGGCGAGTCGGGCTCGGGTCGCAGCTTGCTTGCCCGGGCCGTTTTGGGGATCCCGGGGCCCAACTGGACCATCACCGCCGACCGCATGATGTGGGATGGCCGTAACCTTATGGAAATGAGCGATGTCGAACGCCGCAATCTGATGGGCAAAGACATGGCGATGATATTTCAGGACCCTTCCGGTAGCCTCGACCCGGTCATCACCATTGGTGCCCAGCTGATTGAAGCCATGCCCGCCGACAAGAATGTGCCCTTCTGGCGACGTGGTCGTGAGCGGCGGCTGACGGCACAAAAATGGCTGCACAAGGTGGGGATCAAGGATCCCAAGCGGGTCATGGCCTCCTATCCCTGGGAAACCTCCGAAGGCGAATGCCAAAAGGTGATGATTGCCATGGCGCTGGCCAATCAGCCAAGACTGCTGATTGCCGATGAACCGACCAACTCCATGGAACCCAGCACCCAGGCCCAGATTTTCCGCCTCCTGGCACAGCTCAATCAGCTGCAGGGGGTAACCATTATGATGATTAGCCATGAGCTTGAGACCCTGGCGGACTGGTGCAACAACCTCACCGTGCTTTATTGCGGTCAGGTGATGGAATCCGGTCCCATCGATGAGCTTATCCGTGAGCCACTGCACCCCTATACCAAGGCGCTGATGGATCACCTTCCCGATTACCGTGGCAACCTGCCCCACAAGAGCCTGATGCCGGTATTACCGGGGTCGGCGCCGGCCTTACAGCATTTACCTATAGGTTGCCGCCTCGGACCACGCTGCCCGGAAGCCAGGCGCGAGTGTGTCCATCAGCCGCAGTTGCAGCACCAAAAAGACAGATACTATGCCTGTCATTTCCCTTATCGCACGGAGACGAATAATGACGACACCGCTGCTTAAGGTCACCGGTCTGTCGAAGCGCTACTTCACCGGTTATCACAGGTTTAAGCGCCAGTATAACGAGGCCTTGGCTCCCATTTCATTCGAGCTTGGCCGTGGCGAGACCCTTGCCATTGTCGGCGAGGCAGGCTCAGGCAAGAGTACCCTTGCACGAATATTGGTGGGCGCAGAGCAGCGCTCCAGCGGTGATATCCAGTTCGAAGGCGAATCGCTTGAGAGTCGCAACCTAAAACAGCGTTGCCGGCTTATCCGGATGATTTTTCAGGACCCCAATACCTCGCTAAACCCCCGTTTATCAATTGGCGAGCTGCTCGAAGAGCCGTTGAGGTTCAATACAGATATGTCAGCACATGAGCGCAGTGTTCAGGTCACTGAAACCCTGCGCAAAGTTGGGCTCTTACCTGAGCATGCCGATTTTTATCCGCATATGATTTCTGAAGGTCAAAAACAGCGGGTGGCAGTGGCTCGGGCGCTGATGCTTAGCCCAAAGGTGATTATTGCCGACGAGGCGCTGACCGCGCTGGATCTTTCTGTTCGCTCACAAATTCTCAATCTGCTGTTACACCTGCAAAAGGAAATGGGCCTGTCTTACATCTTCGTGTCCCATAACCTCAATCTGGTGCGCCATGTGAGCGACAAAATCATGGTGCTGCACAAGGGCCAGCTTGTAGAAAAAGGCCCGGTGCAAAAGGTATTCGAAAGCCCGGAGCATGAGTACACCGCAAGGCTGATTGCCGAGCAAACCCGTCAGGTGAGAAAGCGCTGAACTCATCCAACCACCGGGGTGAATTGTAAAAAAGGAGCTGCCTTCGGCCGCTCAAGTCATTATTCTATTGCCAGTGTTGACTGAAGAAGCATAAACATGATTATCAAACCAAAAATTCGTGGATTTATTTGTACCACCACTCATCCGGTAGGCTGTGAAGCCAATGTGCTGGAACAGATTAATCTGACCAAGGCCCGTGGCCCCGTCGTCAATGGTCCCAAGCGCGTGCTGGTTGTTGGCTCCTCCAGTGGCTACGGTCTGTCTTCCCGCATCGCGGCAGCCTTTGGCAGCGGTGCAGCCACCATAGGCGTGTTCTTTGAAAAGCCAGGTACCGAGTCCAAACCAGGTACTGCAGGCTGGTACAACTCCGCCGCCTTTGACAAGTTTGCCAAAGCTGAAGGCCTGTACAGCAAGAGCATCAATGGCGATGCCTTCAGCCATGAAGCCAAAGCCAAGGCGATTGAGTTGATTAAAGCCGACCTGGGGCAAATCGACATGGTGGTTTACTCGCTGGCATCGCCCGTGCGTAAACTGCCTGACAGCGGCGAGCTGGTGCGCTCATCACTGAAGCCTATCGGTCAGCCATACAGCTCAACCGCAGTGGACACCAACAAAGACACCATCATCGAAGCCAGTGTTGAGCCCGCCACCGAGCAGGAAATTGCCGACACTGTCACCGTAATGGGTGGTCAGGATTGGGAACTGTGGCTCAACGCCCTGGATGAAGCCGGTGTTCTGGCCGATGGCTGCAAGACCGTGGCTTACTCCTACATTGGTACTGAGCTGACCTGGCCTATCTACTGGCACGGCGCGCTGGGCAAGGCCAAGATGGACCTCGACCGCGCCGCTCACGCCCTGAATGACAAGCTGGCAGCCAAAGGCGGCAGCGCCAACGTGGCCGTACTCAAGAGCGTGGTGACTCAGGCTTCTTCTGCCATTCCTGTGATGCCACTGTACATCGCCATGGTATTCAAGAAGATGCGCGCCGAAGGCCTGCATGAAGGCTGTATGGAACAAATCCTGCGTATGTTCTCTGAGCGTCTGTACAAAGCCGATGGCAGCGCACCTGAAGTAGACGAAGACAACCGTCTGCGTTTGGATGACTGGGAACTGCGTGATGACATTCAGCAGCATTGCCGCGATCTTTGGCCTCAGATCACCACCGAAAACCTGCCTGAGCTGACCGACTACTTCGAGTACAAGGCCGAGTTCATCAAGCTGTTTGGTTTTGGTATCGAAGGCATCGACTACGAAGCGGACGTCAATCCTGAAGTTAACTTCGATGTGATTGAGCTGTAAGCACAAACGCTTTGCAAAGACGCCGCTATGCGGCGTTTTTTTATGGCTGAAAATCAGCATAATAGACACAATCAGCTAAAGATTGAGGATTCAAGGTGGACTGGCAACAACTTCTTGGTGATGAGAAACGCTCTCCCTACTTTCAAGACACCCTTAAGTACGTCAATGAGCGCATACGCGCCGGAGTGACCGTCTATCCCCCGAAGGCCGATATCTTCAATGCCTTTAGATTTACTCCCCTTGAGCAGGTAAAGGTGGTGATATTAGGGCAAGACCCTTACCACGGGCCCAATCAGGCGCACGGTCTGTGCTTTTCAGTAAAATCCCCATGCCCACCCCCTCCCTCTTTACAGAACATCTTTATCGAGCTTACAAATTCAATCCCGGGCTTTATTGCGCCTTCCCATGGCGACTTAACTCATTGGGCGAATCAAGGCGTGTTGTTACTCAATACCGTATTGACAGTGGAGCGCGGACAGGCACATTCCCACGCCCATCTGGGATGGGAGCGGTTTACCGATGCGGTGATACGCGGCATCAGTACCCATAGTCATGGGGTTATATTTTTACTCTGGGGTAGTCATGCCGGCAAAAAAGCGGGATTGATTGACGGCAGCAGGCATCAAGTACTGCGAGCGCCGCACCCGTCACCATTGTCTGCACATAAAGGCTTTTTTGGCTGCAATCACTTTGCCAAGGTCAATGACATGCTGAGACATCAGGGTAAATCGCCCATAGACTGGCGACTGTGAAGCGGCTTAGCAAGCTTTCATAAAGCCCGCAAAACCCTGCCCTGATGACGAAACCTCTCGTGTTCGTAAACAAAAAAGCCAGCCCAAGGGCTGGCTTTTAATGCTGCAACTTATCGTTATTCCGCAGCAGCGTAACTGATTTCGGCTTTTGCCTTCAGCGAGTCGATAACGCCGCGATAGGCAAGCTCGGTATACTGGTTGCTCAGACGCTGAGCAAGGGCCTGCACCAGAGCGTCTTCAACGCCCTCTGCTGCGTTAACCTTGTCCAATACTACCAGCGCATAACCGGAAGCCATGCTGATGGTATCAGCGCCGCCTACGGCCAATTGGAAGCCCTTGTTCACGATGGAGGGATCCAGCTCACGGTCGAAACGGGCAACTTTGGCTTTGGCAGTCAGCTCCAGTGCTTCACCCGCCTTGAACTTGGCCAGCAGTTCCTGCGCCTGCAACTTCGCCGCATCGTTGGCCTTGTCCTGGGTAAGACGGGCCACGATACCGGCTTTGACTTCATCAAATGGTAAAGTACCGGCTTGCTTGTGCTCTTTAACGCGCACAACGGCCACATTGTTGTCACCAAGATCAATCACGTCGCTGTTCATGCCGCTCAGCAGTACCTGCTCAGAGAACGCCGCCTTGATGAGTGCTGGGTTGCTGATGTCAGCCGGTGGCATTTCACGGGCGAAAAGACCAGTGGTTTTCACTTCAAGCCCGGTGGCCTTGGCCGCTTCGGTCAGGCTGTCTGGGACTTCGTAACTGGTATCGGCCAGTTTTTGCTGCAGGCTGTAGAACTTGTCCAGCGCATCTTTTTCTTTGATCTGGGCGAAGATGCGGTCCTTCACTTCGTCAAAGCTGGCCTGTGCACCGCCCTGCAGGTCAAGCAACTTGATGATGTGGAAACCATAGGCGGTTTTCACCACAGCGGAATACTGATCTTTTTCGAGACCAAACAAGGCTTCGTCAAACGCAGGATCCATCACTCCCTGCTCAAACCAGTCAAGCTGACCACCCAGCTCACCACTGAAAGTGTCTTCGGAGTCGGTTTTGGCGAGCTCAGCAAAGTCTGCACCGGCCAGAAGCTTGGCATAAATCGCATCGGCTTTGGCTTTTGCGGCAGCTTCGTCGTCGCCCAGGTTCACCAGGATATGGGCAGCCAGACGTTTTTCAGGCGTCTTGTACTGGCTCATGTGCTCGTCGTAATAGGCTTTTGCCTGCTCGTCGGTCACGCTCACGTCATCGGCAAGTGACTTGGCAGACAGCGTAAGGTATTCAAGGCTCACCTGCTCAGGTTTTATAAACTGGTCGGGATTGGCATCGTAGAAGCTCTTGGCTTCATCGTCGGCCACTGTGATACCTGCTTCGAATGGCTGGGACTCAACCACCAAATAACGCAGGTCACGGGTCTGGCCTTGCAGATCGGCAACTGCCTTGCTCTCAGATGGCAGCACAAACTCACTGCCTATCAGGGCGTTCACCAGCTGACGACGGGTCATGTCGACACGCATCATGTCGCGGAAGCTGTTGGTTTGGTAACCGAGCTGACGCAGGATAGCCAGGTAACGCTCGTTGTCAAACTTGCCTTCGGTTTGGAAGGCGGGCTCTTCCATGATGGCTTGTTTGATTTGCTCATCGGAGATGCGCAGCCCCATTTCACTGGCAGTTTGATCCAGCAATTTGTCGGCAATCATACGCTCGAGCACACCCTGTCTGATGGAGCGCAGGTAGTTATCGTCGGCGGCCAGGGTCTGGAACATCTCACCCAGTTGCTGCTCCATACGTGCCTTTTCGTTTTGGAAGGCTTGCTCCAGTGCTGAGACGGGAATTTCTTCGCCGTTCACTGTGGCAGCCGCAGGTTCGGTGGAGGAGCCCAGATAGCTGCTCACACCGGTAAAGGCAAAAGAAAGTATCACCAGCACCAGAATGCTCTTGGCAATGGTACCCTGGGCACCTTCACGGATCTTTTCTAACATCAGACGTCCCGCTTGTTACTCTTGTGATTGAAATAAAAAAGCGCATCTTTGTGAGGATGCGCCTTTATGTAACTTTTCAGGAATGACCTTGAATGCTTCGTCACTCCGGTGCTGCGCTTAGTTGCTCAACACCTTCAATTCGTAAAAAGCACTGCAGTGGCAGTGCTTGAAGAACGAAAGCCTACAAAGGCGAGTCAGTATTAGTTGACTGCGTCTTTCAGTGCTTTACCAGCTTTGAACGCTGGGATCTTGGCGGCAGGGATTTTGATCTCTTTGCCAGACTGTGGGTTACGGCCGGTACGCTCAGCACGCTCACGAACTTCAAAAGTACCAAAACCAACCAGGGAAATTTTACCGCCGTCCTTCAGACCTTCAGTCACAGCAGCGATGAAAGAGTCCAGTGCGCGACCGGCAGCAGCCTTGGAAATATCGGCACCAGAAGCAATTTTCTCGATCAGTTCAGATTTATTCATGTCATCCCCTTGAATGTAGTTTTTGCGCCGCAACCAAATCCTTCTCTAGAGCGGTCTGCGGAGGCTTTTATAACAAGCTTGAAACCAAAGT
Organism: Shewanella sp. FJAT-52076; assembly: GCF_019457455.1. Classification (NCBI taxonomy): domain Bacteria; kingdom Pseudomonadati; phylum Pseudomonadota; class Gammaproteobacteria; order Alteromonadales; family Shewanellaceae; genus Shewanella; species Shewanella sp. FJAT-52076. The sequence goes on along the minus strand of NZ_CP080415.1, from coordinate 1,460,833 downwards.
TCAAGCGTCAACGAAAAAGCAAAGAATTAAAGTTGGATACAGCTCAAAGCCAGCCCTGCCAAGGGTTTGGGAGGTACTGGCTCTCCACGAACCTAGGCTACCACAGGTCAAGGGTTTGTTAAGCCCCTTTTTTCACTTTTTTTAAGCCTGTAGCGCACTTTTTTGCCTTATCCGGCGTTTTTGACCACTTCGAAGCCTTCAACCGGGCGCTCCAGCGCCAATTTCAGCACTTCGTCCACCCAACGAACCGGGTGAATTTCCAGATCTGCCACCACGTTAGCGGGGATTTCTTCAAGGTCACGTTCGTTTTCTTTGGGGATAAGCACATGCTTTATACCACCACGGTGAGCCGCCAGCAGTTTCTCCTTAAGACCACCGATAGGCAGCACTTCACCGCGCAGGGTAATCTCACCTGTCATGGCTACATCCGCGCGAACCGGATTACCTGTCAGGGTTGAAACCAGTGCGGTACACATGGCGGCACCGGCTGATGGACCATCCTTTGGCGTGGCACCTTCAGGCACGTGCACATGGATATCGCGCTTCTCATAGAAGTCAGGGTTGATACCCAGTTGCTCGGCACGGGCACGCACCACTGTCATGGCGGCCTGAATCGATTCCTGCATCACATCGCCCAGAGACCCCGTGTATGTAAGCTTGCCTTTACCCGCCACCGAAGTGGCTTCAATGGTCAAAAGGTCACCGCCAACCTGAGTCCAGGCAAGACCTGTTACCTGCCCTATCTGATTATTGGACTCAGCCTTACCATAGTCGTGACGCTGAACACCCAGGAATGACTTAAGGTTGTCACCGGTCACATCCACGTGTTTCACCGCTTTATCCAGCAAAATTTGCTTCACGACTTTACGGCAAATCTTCGACAGCTCACGCTCAAGGGCGCGGACACCTGCCTCACGGGTGTAGTAACGGATAATGCCCAGAATCGCGCCATCATCGACGCTGATTTCCTGTGGCTTAAGGCCGTTACGCTCAACCTGCTTTGGCAGCAAATGCTGCTTGGCGATGTTGAGCTTTTCGTCTTCGGTGTAACCCGACAGACGAATCACTTCCATACGGTCGAGCAGCGGGCCTGGAATATCCATGGAGTTACTGGTTGCCACAAACATCACATCGGACAGGTCATAATCGACTTCCAGATAGTGATCGTTAAAGGTAGCGTTCTGCTCGGGATCCAAAACTTCCAGCAGAGCTGAAGCCGGGTCGCCGCGCATGTCGGAACTCATCTTGTCGATTTCATCCAGCAGGAACAGTGGGTTTTTCACCCCAACCTTGGCCATCTTCTGGATGATTTTGCCTGGCATTGAGCCGATGTAGGTACGACGATGACCGCGGATTTCCGCTTCGTCACGGACGCCACCCAGCGCCACCCGCACATATTTACGGCCGGTAGCCTTGGCAATGGACTGACCGAGCGAGGTTTTACCCACACCTGGTGGACCCACCAGACACAGGATTGGGCCTTTAAGCTGTTTCACCCGGGTCTGTACCGCCAAATACTCAAGGATGCGCTCTTTGACTTTTTCCAGTCCATAGTGGTCTGCATTGAGCACCTGCTCGGCCTTGGAGAGGTCGCGCTTGATTTTGGAGCGCTCAAACCAGGGCACTGAGGTCATCCAATCAACATAGGAGCGCACCACAGTGGCCTCGGCTGACATCGGAGACATCATCCGCAACTTGTTCAGCTCTGCCTGGGCCTTGTCTTTGGCATCAGCCGGCATCTTGGCCTCTTCAATCTTGCGATTGAGGGTCTCAAATTCATCATGGCCGTCGTCGAGATCGCCAAGCTCCTTCTGAATGGCTTTCATTTGCTCATTCAGGTAGTACTCGCGCTGGCTCTTCTCCATTTGCTTTTTCACGCGGGAGCGGATGCGCTTCTCCACCTGCAGCAAATCGATTTCGCCTTCCATCATGGCCATCAGGTACTCGAGGCGCTCACCCACGTTCACCATTTCGAGCACAGACTGTTTGTCTTCAAGCTTGAGTGGCATATGGGCGGCCATGGTGTCGGCAAGGCGAGCAGCCTCATCGATGCCGGACATGGAGGTCAGCACTTCGGGAGGAATTTTTTTATTGAGCTTGATGTAGCCTTCAAACTGGGCGATGGCACTGCGCACCAACACCTCTTCTTCCTTGTCTTCCAGTGGCGCCGAAGGCAGCTCTTCGATGCGGCCGATAAAGAAAGGCTCTTCCTGTGTGTAACGGGCCACACGGGCTCGACGCCCCCCCTCAACCAGCACTTTAACTGTACCGTCAGGCAGTTTCAGCAGCTGCAGAATGGAGGCGATGGTCCCCACCTCAAAAATGTCGTCAGCACCGGGCTCATCCAGATCGGCATCTCGCTGAGCGACAAGCATGATCTGCTTATCTTGGGCCATGGCCGTTTCCAGGCAGCGAATAGACTTTTCACGACCCACAAATAACGGAATGACCATATGGGGGTACACCACCACATCTCGCAGGGGTAATACCGGCAATTCGAAATGCGCTTCACGCTCTTGGGACATAATTCGATTCCGTATCAGATGGACTATATTCGAGTATATTGGGGCTGTTTCGGCCCTTTCAATGGCATAAATGTAAAAAAGGAGCCCAATTGGACTCCTTTATTCGTGCTTTCAACGCGGATGGGCAATTATTGGTCGCCGCTGGCCGCCTGAGATTCGGTCTGCTCGTAAATCAGGATAGGCGCAGACTCGCCCTTCACCACTGACTCATCCACCACCGCCTTGCTCACACCCTGTTGGGACGGCAAGTCATACATGGTATCCAGCAGAATACCTTCCACAATCGAGCGCAGACCACGGGCGCCCGTTTTGCGTGACATCGCCTTTTGAGCAATGGCCTTAAGGGCGTCTTCACGGAACTCAAGCTCAACGTTTTCCATCTCAAACAGCGCTGCATATTGCTTGGTGAGCGCGTTCTTTGGCTCAGACAAAATTTGGATAAGTGCGTCTTCATCCAGCTCTGCCAGGGTAGCGACCACAGGCAAACGACCGATGAACTCAGGGATAAGGCCGTATTTAACCAGATCTTCCGGCTCAACCTGCGAGAGGATGTCAGACATGCTCTCTTTTTCTTCCTTGCCCTTTACCTGAGCACCGAAACCAATACCACTGCCGGTGTGGGTACGTTGCTCAATCACTTTCTCAAGGCCAGCAAAGGCGCCACCACAAATAAAGAGGATCTTGGAGGTATCAACCTGCAAAAACTCCTGCTGCGGATGTTTACGGCCGCCCTGAGGAGGCACGGCAGCAACGGTACCTTCGATGAGTTTCAGCAGCGCTTGCTGCACGCCTTCACCGCTCACATCACGTGTGATGGAGGGGTTGTCGGACTTGCGGCTGATTTTATCGATTTCATCGATATAGACGATGCCACGCTGGGCCTTTTCCACATCGTAATCGCATTTCTGCAGCAGCTTCTGAATAATGTTCTCAACGTCCTCACCCACATAACCGGCTTCGGTCAGGGTAGTGGCATCGGCCATGGTGAAAGGCACATTGAGGAAGCGCGCCAGGGTTTCGGCCAGCAGTGTCTTACCACTACCTGTGGGACCAATGAGCAGAATGTTGCTCTTACCCAGCTCTACCCCATCTTTGGGGCCTGCGTTACGCAAGCGCTTGTAGTGGTTGTACACTGCCACCGACAACACCTTCTTGGCCTTTTCCTGACCAATGACGTAGTCATCGAGGTGCGCTCTCAGCTCATGAGGCGTTGGCAGCTTGTCCTGATCCCGCTTTGGCGAAATCTCTTTAATCTCTTCGCGAATGATGTCGTTACACAGTTCAACACACTCGTCGCAGACGTACACGGATGGTCCGGCGATCAGCTTTCGCACTTCGTGCTGGCTCTTTCCGCAGAAGGAGCAATACAGCAGTTTGCCGCCATCACCAGTCTTGTTCTCACCCATTAGTTTACCCCGTTTGCGACCTGTCAGTCGCTTGTCTCTCTATCTCAACCTTTCAATCTGAGCTTAGCCCAGAGAGATGCAAAAATCAGCGGCTGGTCAGCACTGAATCAATCAGACCGTATTCTACGGCCTGGGTTGCACTCATGAAATTATCGCGGTCAGTGTCACGCTCAATCACTTCCATTGGCTGGCCAGTGTGGTGCGATAACATCTGGTTGAGTTTGTGTTTGATACCCAAAATTTCCTGCGCATGGATAGCGATATCCGATGCCTGTCCCTGGAAACCACCCAAAGGCTGGTGGATCATTACCCTGGAATTTGGCAAACAATGACGCATGCCTTTTTCACCACCGGCAAGCAGGAACGCGCCCATACTGCAGGCCTGACCGATACAAACGGTACTGACCTTGGGCTTAATAAACTGCATGGTATCGTAAATCGCCATACCCGCAGTTACGCTGCCACCGGGTGAATTGATGTAGAGATAAATCTCTTTATCTGGATTTTCGGATTCCAGAAACAGTAGCTGCGCAACAATCAGGTTAGCCATGTGCTCTTCAACCTGACCCACCAGGAAGATGACTCGCTCTTTCAGCAGACGTGAATAGATATCGTAGGAACGCTCACCTTTTGCGGTTTGTTCCACCACCATGGGCACGAGCGCATTGAATACTGATTCCGGTGCGTTATGCATTTATCCCTTCCCTAAATAAAAATGGCCCGCATGAGGAGCCTCATACGAGCCATTATAAATGGCTTAACGCCAATCAAGTCAAGCTGCGGTTAAGCGCGGCCGGTAGCCTTGTTCATAAATTCTTCAAAAGCAACTTCCTTCTCGGTCACTTTTGCAGATTTCAGCAGAGCTTCAACGGCTTGCTCTTCCAGAGCCACGTTACGCATGTTCTGCATCAGCTCTTTGTTACCGTTGTAGTACTCAATCACTTCGGCTGGGTCTTCATAGGCAGAAGCCATAGAAGCAATCAGCGCCTGAACGCGTTCTTCTTCTACTTTCAGCTCGGTAGACTTGATAACTTCGCCCAGCAGCAGGCCCACTTTTACGCGGCGCTCGGCTTGCTCAGCGAACAGCTCAGCTGGCAGCTCAGGCATGTTGGCAGCATTGCCACCGAAACGCTGAACGGCTTGACGACGCAGTACGTTGATTTCGCCATCGATAAGTGCCTTTGGCAGCTCGATGTCGTTGGCAGCCAGCAGACCGTTGATCACCTGCTCTTTCACGTTGGCTTTCAGGGCCTGATCCAGCTCACGGCTCATGTTTTTGCGAATTTCGGCCTTCAGAGCCTCAACGCCGCCATCGGTGATACCGAACAGCTTGGCAAACTCGTCATTTACTTCTGGCAGGTTAGCCGCTTTCACCTCAGTCAGGGTGATAGCAAACTTGGCCGCTTTGCCCTTCAGGTTTTCAGCGTGGTATTCCTCAGGGAAGGTCACGTCGATTTCGAATTCTTCACCGGCCTTGTGGCCTTTGATGCCTTCTTCGAAGCCAGGGATCATACGACCGCTGCCCAGTTGCAGCTCAAAGCCTTCGGCCTTGCCACCCTGGAACTCTTCACCGTCTACGCTGCCAACAAAGTTGATAACTACTTTGTCGCCTTCTTCAGCGGCACGTTCGACTGCGTCGAAAGTAGCATGTTGCTTGCGCAGGGTTTCAATCATGCTGTCTACGTCAGCATCGGTCACATCAGCTTTTGGCTGTTCAACTTCGATGGCATCCAGACCTTTGAGTTCTACTTCTGGATACACTTCAAAAGTGGCAACAAATTCAAACTTGTCGGCATCGCTTGCACCAGGCATGAAAGTAGGTGCGCCAGCTGGATTCAGCTTCTCGGCGATGATGGCTTCAACAAAATTGCGCTGCATGATTTCGCCAGTCACATCCTGACGGATAGCGGCGCCGTAGCGCTTGCTGACAACGCTCATTGGTACTTTACCAGGACGGAAACCAGGGATACGGGCACGCTTGGCTTCGCGCTTCAGGCTCTCGTTAACCAGTTTTTCGATCTGCTCGGCAGGTACAGAGATGGTCAGGCGACGCTCTAAGCCTTGAGTTGTTTCAACAGAAACTTGCATTGTTTTACCTCGAAATATGTCTAACGTCCTTTGTAAATAGCCGAGTGTTCAACTATTAAGGTGTTCGTTTCTTGATCTTTTAAATTGACTTTAATGCCTGTCACGACGGGCGCGTCGGCACTGGTCGCTGATGGTTGACAGTTATCAAGACGCGACATTATAGCCACCGATATTGCTTGAGTCGAGCCTGAAACCGGCGTTTAAGGCTAGAAAAAAAGCGGCCATTGGCCGCTTTTTAACCTTCTGAAGAAGTGGGGTGACTGATGGGGCTCGAACCCACGACAACCGGAATCACAATCCGGGACTCTACCAACTGAGCTACAGTCACCACTGAATTTTATGGCACGCCCGGCAGGATTCGAACCTGCGACCATCCGCTTAGAAGGCGGATGCTCTATCCAACTGAGCTACGGGCGCAAGGTATCAACAATCGTTGAAGCCTATCCGGGGAGTCGACGCATACCTGCATCGACTTATAATTTGGTCGGTGATAGAGGATTCGAACCTCTGACCCTCTGCTCCCAAAGCAGATGCGCTACCGGACTGCGCTAATCACCGAAATCGTTCTATTATCGACGCCTTGCGTCAGAACGGAGCGCATCTTATCCCCTCACCTGACACCCGTCAACGATTTTTTTAATGCTGAAATCTGCCTGGCGAATTATAGAACAATACAGAGTTATCGGGATTTGCCGCCAATGGGGACAATGACACTGTGGCCCTTGGCTGTTAGAATGTGCGCGCTAAAAACTTCAGGCTGGTTTAACACAGTCGAATACAGGAAGCCCTACAACCATGACAGCCCAAAATATCGATGGTAAGGCCATTGCCCGTGCCATTCGCACTACCCTCAGCGACAAGGTAAAAGCCCGTAAAGAGGCCGGCCAGCGCATTCCGGGTCTTGCCGTAATCCTGGTGGGGTTGGATCCCGCCTCTCAGGTCTATGTTGGTTCCAAGCGCAAGGCCTGCGAAGAGGTCGGATTCTTATCCCAGTCCTTTGACCTGCCCGACACCACCAGCGAGGACGATCTGCTGGCGCTGATTGACCGCTGCAATGAAGACCCGGCCATCGATGGCATTCTGGTGCAACTGCCGCTGCCTGCACACATTGACTCTTCCAAGGTGATTGAGCGTATTCGCCCCGATAAAGATGTCGATGGCTTCCACCCTTATAATGTGGGCCGATTGGCACAGCGCATTCCTGTGCTGCGCTCCTGTACCCCTATGGGCATCATGACCCTTATCCGCTCCACCGGCGTGGATACCTATGGTTTGGACGCCGTTGTTGTTGGCGCCTCCAATATCGTGGGCCGCCCCATGACGCTGGAACTACTGCTTGCCGGCTGCACCACTACTACCTGCCATCGCTTTACCAAAAACCTTGAAGATAAGGTGCGTCAGGCAGACTTGCTGGTGGTGGCTGTGGGTAAACCCAACTTCATTCCCGGTGACTGGATTAAGCCCGGCGCCATTGTGATTGACGTAGGTATCAACCGTCTTGATGACGGCCGCTTGGTAGGGGATGTTGAATTCGATGTGGCCGCCGAACGTGCAGCCTTTATTACCCCTGTGCCCGGTGGTGTGGGTCCAATGACCATTGCGAGTCTGTTGGAAAACACCCTCTATGCCGCTGAGAACTATCACGACTGAGTCAACAAGGTGATAGCGCCATAAAAAACGCCTGCAATTGCAGGCGTTTTTGTTTGAACTCAAAAGTAGTTTACTTCTTGCGCCAGGTAGTGCCTTCCGGACCATCTTCAAGCACTACACCGAGGGCGTTCAAGCGGTCGCGGGCTACATCGGCAGCAGGCCAGTCCTTCTCGGCGCGGGCACGGTTACGCTCAACGATCAGAGTTTCAATTTCCGCCACTTCGTCGGCATTGCCATCCCCCTGGAGGAAAGCCTCAGGCGTTGAAGACAAAATGCCCAGCACTTCGGCAAGCGCTTTGAGCGCTACACCCAATTGGGACGCCGCAGCCATGTCGCTGGTTTTCAGACGGTTGATTTCGCGCACCATATCAAAGAGGACCGAATAGGCCTCTGGGGTGTTGAAATCATCGTCCATGGCAGCAACAAAGCGGCTGACGAACTCGTCAGCACCGGCGGCGTCAACGGTCAGGTCCAGACCTTTCAGTGCGGTATACATACGCTCGAGGGACGCGCGAGCCTGCTTCAAGTTGTCTTCGCTGTAGTTCAGCTGGCTGCGATAGTGACCGGACAGCAGAAAATAGCGCACGGTCTGGGCATCGTAGTGTGCAAGCACATCCCGGATGGTGAAGAAGTTGCCAAGGGACTTGGACATCTTTTCACGGTCGACCATCACCATACCTGTGTGCATCCAGGTGTTTACATATGGCGTGTCATGGGCGCAGCAGGACTGCGCAATTTCGTTTTCATGGTGCGGGAACTGCAAATCACTGCCACCGCCATGAATGTCGAAATGAAGCCCCAGGTGCTTGCTGTTCATGGCCGAGCACTCGATGTGCCAACCTGGACGACCCGGGCCCCATGGGGATTCCCAGGTAGGCTCGCCGGGCTTGGACATCTTCCACAGCACGAAATCCATCGGATTACGTTTGTTCTCATCCACTTCAACGCGGGCACCGGCTTGCAGCTGCTCCAGGTCCTGCCCTGACAGACGGCCGTATGCGGCATAAGAGGACACATCAAACAGTACATCGCCGTCTGCAGCTATATAAGCATGACCACGGTCAAGCAGACGGGTCACCATGTCGATGATTTCGTCGATGTGGAGAGTCGCACGGGGTTCGAAGCTTGGACGCACCATATTCAGCGCGTCGAAGTCGGCATGCATTTCACCAATCAAACGCTCGGTGAGGCTGTCACAGCTTTCGCCATTTTCATTGGCGCGCTTGATGATTTTGTCATCCACATCGGTGATATTGCGCTGATAATTTACCTCGTAACCGCGGTAACGCAGATAACGCACAATCATATCGAAACACACAAAAGTACGACCATGGCCAATGTGGCACAGGTCATAGATCGTCACACCACAAACATACATGCCGATTTTGCCTGGCTGTATGGGTTTAAACTCCTCTTTTTGACGACTGATACTATTGTATATCTTCAACATTCTTGCTCTCTTTCCGCTAAGCACTGGGTGTAAAATCAAGCCTGTGAGTCTATCATGCTCCAAAGCCCTTGAATACTGCACTTTCAGGGCCGTTCCAGATAAGTTAGAATCCGCCGACACTTTCAAATGAGTACCGCAACGATGATCACATTGCACACCAACTTTGGCGATATCAAAATCGCACTGAACCACGAAAAAGCACCGGTCACTGCCGAAAACTTCCAACGCTATGCCAGCGAGGGATTCTTCGACGGCACTATTTTCCACCGTGTTATCGATGGCTTTATGATCCAGGGCGGCGGTTTTACCGAAGATATGGTGCAAAAGCGCACCCATGAGCCAGTGAAAAACGAGGCCAACAACGGTCTGTCCAACAAGGTTGGCACCATCGCCATGGCCCGTACTTCCGACCCGCATTCGGCAACGGCCCAGTTCTTCATCAACGTAAATGACAACACCTTCCTAGACTTCAAATCTGAGTCCATGCAGGGCTGGGGTTACTGCGTGTTTGGTGAAGTGGTTGAAGGCCTGGACGTAGTAAACGCCATCAAGGGCGTAAACACCGGCAACCGTGGCATGCACCAGGATGTGCCGCTGGAAGCCGTTGTTATTCAAAAGGTCAGCATCGAAGGCTAATTCAGGTCAGATGCGCACCCTTTTTATCGGCGATCTGCATTTAAGTGCAGATCGCCCCGATATTACCTCGGCCTTTCGTCGCTTTCTTTCCCAGTCCTTCGATGATGTGGACGCCCTGTATATTCTGGGCGATCTGTTTGAAGTGTGGGTGGGTGATGATATTGCCGAACCCTTTGCACTGGATATTGCCGCCGATATTGCTGCGCTCAGCCACAGGCTGCCAATTTATTTTATTCACGGAAACCGTGATTTTTTAATTGGAAAGCAGTTTGCCGCGGTCAGTAAGATGCAGCTCCTTGATGAAGTGCATCAAATCGACCTCTACGGAATACCCACCCTTTTGCTTCACGGCGACAGTCTCTGTACGCTTGATAAGGGCTACCAGCGCTTTCGCTGGTTCAGAAACCAGCCTTGGGTGAAGTGGATATACAGCAAGCTATCCCAAAGTAAACGACTGAGCATTGCCGCTAATCTCAGGGCCAAAAGCAAGGCCGGTAATCAGCTGAAGAGCCAGTACATCATGGATGCTGAACCCCATGCCGTTGCCGACCTCTTGCAAAAGCACGGCTGCACGCAGATGATCCACGGCCATACCCACAGACCAGCTATACACCATGAAAGTGCCGGTACCCGTATTGTGGTGGGTGACTGGTACAGCCAAAGCAGCGTACTGGAGATGACCGCCGAAGGACCCAACCTTCAAGCTAAGCCGCTTGGCGGCAACTGAAAGCTGCGCCAACTAAAAGCGCTCAGATAAGCGGTACGCCGCTGTGAAAGCGGAACTCCTCATCGACTCCTTGAATCAGCGCCGCTTCCACCCCGGTAAAATAAGCGATACGCTGGTCGATATTTTCCCCCGCAATCATCTCGGCAAGGGTCAAATAATCCTGATAGTGCCGGGCCTCTGAACGTAAAAGCGACACGTAAAAACGCTCAAGCTCTTCGTCCATAAAGGGGGCCAGTTTGGCGAAACGCTCACAGGATCGGGCCTCGATAAAGGCGCCTACGATAAGCTTATCAACCAGGGTAGCAGGCTCACTGGTACGCACATGACTCATCATGCCCTTGGCATAACGCCCTGCGTTTATATTGGTATAGGGAATATCTCTGGCATGCATGATTTCAAGCACCTGCTCGAAATGATGAAACTCTTCCTTAATCAATCGAACCATTCTGGCAATCAGTTCGTCGCCAAACGCAAAGCCTGATTTGGGTTTAAGCTCAGTAGCCAGTTCGTTCTTTTTCCCGGTACGGGCCAGGAAGGCCGCCATATCCCGGTCTTTGTGATAGACAAATTCTTCATAAGGCTTAGCCCAGGCAAGTAGCGCCGAACCGCACTCTGGGTCTACCGCATATTTGCGGATTAAGAACAGGGCCGTTTGTGCGGCTTTAAGCTCACAGTTGCAATGGTCAACCAAAATCGACTGTAACACACTGGGGTCTTTGGCTTTCTCAATCCAGGCATCCGGGGTTTCGCAGGCAAGAAATGCTCTGACCGGCGCCAACAACTGCTCTATCACACAGCTTTCCTCATTCGATTAAAGCCCGCCATTCTACTGGCTTCGCCCGCGCGTTAACAGTAGCAAGATTTGCCCACCTTGACGGATGTCAATTTTTGTTCAATAAATAATCTCAGAGCTGTAACAGGCTCGTCTGCAGTTTGGCGAGCTCGGGGATCACTGCTGAACAAGGATAATTATAATGGTACTGAATCACTTATTGGGGTTATACACTCATCCAAAAGAAGAGTGGCACACAATTGAAAAGAACCACGAAGCACTGAAAAGCAGCATGAGCCATCTATTGCTCATCGCACTCATTCCACCCATTTGCAGTTACTTTGCCATGGCCCATATCGGCTGGAATCCGGGCGCAGGAGAGCCTTTATTCCTGACCAGTCAAAGTGCCATCTATATGTCCGTTGGTATGTATTTTGGCTTGATAGCCGGTGTGTTTGGACTTGCCTACCTGGCGCATTGGATGGCCATTACCTTCGATGCCAAACCTGATTTTACTCAGGCCCTCGAATTGGCAACCTACACCGCGACTCCCCTCTTTATGGTGGGCCTGTCGGCACTCTACCCTGTGCTTTGGTTTATGATGGTGGTTGGCCTGATTGGTCTGGCTTACTCGGTTTACCTGCTTTACACCGGCGTGCCCATCATCATGAACATCCCTGAAGAAAAAGGCTTTATCTATGCCAGCTCTGTGGTTACCGCAGGTCTTGTATTGCTGGTTGCTCTGATGGCGGGCAGCGTGATTTTGTGGAGCCTCGGCTTTGGCCCCATGCTTCAGTAATCAATACTGCAAAAACTTACCAATAAAAAAGGCGCCATTGGCGCCTTTTTTATTATCTGCTCAATAATCAGAAGGATTCGCGCAGTGCAACTGTCAGGTTAAACACCAGTTTGCCCGGAGCTGAGTCTTTGCTGTCAGCACAGAAATAACCTTCACGCTCAAACTGATACGCTTGAGAGGCTTTAGCATTGGCCAGCGGCGCCTCGGCAAAACCATGCACCACCTCCAACGAGGCAGGATTGAGTACTTCATCCACGGTTTCAGCGGCTGCCGGATTGGCATCGTTGAACAGACGCTCGTACAGGCGGAACTCAGCAGGCAGAGCGGTGGTCGCTTCAACCCAGTGGATCACACCTTTCACCTTACGGCCATCACTTGGGTTTTGGCCCAGAGTCTCAGGATCGTAGGTACAGTACACAGTGGTTACATTACCTTCGGCATCTTTTTCGCAGCGCTCAGCTCGAATTACATAAGCATTACGCAGACGCACTTCCTTGCCCAGCACCAAACGCTTGTACTGTTTATTGGCTTCTTCACGGAAGTCGGCGGCGTCGATGTAAATCTCACGGCCAAACGCCAGCTCACGCTCACCCATCTCTTCGAGGTTGGGGTGCACAGGCGCCCTCACATACTCGAGCTCAGGGGCGGTGAAGTTCTCGATGATCACCTTAATAGGGCGAATAACGGCCATGGCGCGTGGGGCGTTTTCATTGAGATCTTCACGAATACAGGCTTCGAGCATGCCCACTTCAACCAGGTTGTCCTGCTTGGTCACACCAATGCGCTGACAAAACTCGCGGATAGACGCTGGCGTGTAGCCACGGCGACGCAAACCGGCGATGGTTGGCATACGAGGGTCGTCCCAACCGGACACCAGGCCACGTACCACCAGGTCGTTCAGCTTGCGCTTGGACATCAGGGTGTATTCAAGATTCAGACGGGAAAACTCGTACTGACGGGTACGGTTTGGCGCCTGGAAGTCATTGAGGTTATCCAGCACCCAATCGTACAGACGACGGTTGTCCTGGAACTCCAGCGTACACAGCGAGTGGGTGATGTTTTCCAGCGCATCCGAGATACAGTGGGTAAAGTCGTACATCGGATAGATGCACCACTTGTCACCGGTCTGATGGTGATGGGCGAATTTAACGCGGTAAATCACGGGGTCGCGCATACACATAAAGGGCGACGCCATATCGATTTTGGCACGCAGCACGCACTCACCTTCTTTGAAGCCACCATCGCGCATCTTTTCAAACAGCGCCAGGTTTTCTTCGGGTGAGGTATCACGATATGGACTGTTACGACCCGGCTCTTTCAGAGTGCCACGATACTCACGGGTTTCCTCAGCATTGAGGAAACACACATAGGCCAAGCCCTTGTTGATGAGCTCAACCGCATAACCGTAAAGCTCATCGAAATAGTTGGAGGAGTAGCGAACCTCTCCATCCCACTGGAACCCGAGCCACTTAACGTCTTCCTGAATCGAATTCACGTAGTCGATGTCTTCTTTTTCAGGGTTGGTATCATCAAAACGCAGGTTGCACTGGCCCTTGTAATCCTCTGCAATACCAAAGTTCAGGCAGATGGATTTGGCGTGGCCAATGTGCAGATAGCCGTTTGGCTCCGGCGGAAAACGTGTGTGCACACTGGTGTGCTTACCGCTGGCCAAATCTTCATCTATGATGTTGCGAATGAAGTTACTGGGACGTACTTCGTTGTCCACGTGACTCATGGAGTTCCTCTTGCAAACAGTGGCAAATTTTTCAAAACCTGCATGATCCTACAGAAACCTGCCGCTGACAATGCCTGCACATAAAAAACAGCCCGGTTCAGTGCCTTGATAGTAAAAAAGCAGCCCACAGGCTGCTTTTCGATTTCCCGTTGACGCTCATCACTCTGTGATGATGCGTATCCCGGGAATAATCTGCTGAGTCTTACGACCTTTCTGCTTCAGATAGATGAAGAAGGCTATCAGAGCACCAGCAATAACCGCAGTCCAGAGCACAGTTTGCAGCGGATGCAAAGCCACGTTGCCCCACTGATACACCAGGGTTGCAGTGCCGTAGGCCAGGCCAAAGGTCCAGGTAGCCGCAAACACAGCCCAGCCCTTGCCAAACTCGTTTACCAGAGCGCCCATGGCGGCGACGCATGGGGTGTAAAGCAGCACAAACACCAGATAAGAGAAGGCTGCCAGCTGACCACTGAAACCGGACTGCAGTGCACTGAAGGTTGAGCGATCAACGCCCTGCTCTTCTGCTGCAGTATCCACACTGGATACATCACCCACCGACATGGACATAGGATCTTCAGGGGCAATCCCCAACAAGTTTGCAGGAATGGTGGCAAGCGCTTCACCGAAAGACTCAGACAGCGGCGTCAGTTCCTCTTCATCAGCACCTGGCGTGCTGTACAGGCTGTTCAGGGTGCCCACTACGGCTTCTTTGGCAAAAATCCCAGTGATGATACCCACTGTGGCAGGCCAGTTGCCTTCTTCAATTCCCATGGGTGAGAAAATGGGTGTCACCTTCTGGCTCACTACACTGAGCACAGACTCGCTGCTGTCTTCATGGCCAAAGGTGCCATCCACGCCCACGGCATTGATAAAGTTCAGCAGAGTCACCACCAGCACGATGGTTTTACCGGCGCCAAGGATAAAGCTCTTGGTACGCTTACCGGTACGGGATACCACAGCCTTGAATTTAGGCATCTCGTAGTTTGGCAATTCCATTACCACGGCGCTGCTTACCCCCGGCAGCAGGGTGCTTCGCAGCAACAGCCCGGTGCCGATGGCGGCGATAATACCTATGATATAAAGCAGGAACACCAGATTCTGACCTGAGTTCGGGAAGAATGCAGCCGCAAACAGCGCGTAAACCGGCAGACGGGCACCGCAGGACATGAAGGGCGCCATCATACCGGTGACGATACGTTCACGCTCACTGCCCAGAGTACGGGTAGCCATAATGGCCGGCACAGAGCAGCCAAAGCCAACAATCATGGGCACAAACGCCTTGCCGGGCAGCCCGATGCGGCGCATCAGCCCGTCCACTACAAAGGCGGCACGGGACATATAGCCAGAGCTTTCCAGCACTGACAAGGCCAGAAACAGCGCCATAATCACCGGAATAAAGGTCGCCACGGTTTGAATGCCCTGACCAATACCACCAGCCAGCAGGGTAACCAGCCATTCTGGCGCGCCCCAATCGCCAAGCAGAGCGCCGAAGTGGTCCACAAACAAGGCGCCGGCGGTAATATCGAAGAAATCAATAAAGGCACTGCCCACGTTAATGGCGAACATGAACATCAGATACATGACCAGCAGGAACACGGGCACACCCAATACCGGATGCAACACCAATCCGTCCAGACGGTCACTTAACGTAGGCGCATCATCATTGGCAACAGCCGCACGGTAAACACGCTCCACAAAATTAAAGCGGGTCGTGGCGACCATCAATTCGATGTCCAGCCCCTTGGCCTTAAGCCCATCGGCGCAGCGACTTACTTCCGACTCGAACTCGCTGTTCTTGCACTGACCGCAGCCCAAACCGTTGCCCAGCATGGCAAGTGCACGGCCACGGCTAAGGCCGTTATCTTTTGCCAAAAGCTCAGTGACAGCGCGCTCAATGGCACCCTCATAACCGAGCATCAAGGGAGCTTCTGAGACCTTGCCTTCCAGCAGGGCAACAACCTGCTCCTGCACCTTAAGAACGTCTTTAGCTTCTCTGGCGCATACCGCAATCACAGGACAGTCCAGCTCCTGAGACATCTTTTGAATATCGACATGGACACCACGTTTCAGGGCGATGTCGATTTTATTGACCACCACCACCATGGGGATGCCAAGTTCGCGCAGTTGCACGGTGAGATACAGATGGCGCTCAATATTGGTGGCATCTATCAGATTGATGATGCCATCCATGTGCTGTTCTGCCAGATACTGCTGGGCAATTTGTTCATCGAGGGAACAATCGCAGCTCTTGCCTGCAGGCAAAATATCATAAATACCAGGTAAATCAGTGAGGTAAACATCGGCACCGCTCAGACTGAAATGGCCGGTTTTCTTTTCTACCGTTACCCCTGACCAGTTCCCCACCTGCTGGTTGGCACCGGTTAAGGCATTAAAGAGGGTGGACTTACCGGCATTGGGATTGCCAACGGTGACACAGTGAAATTGCTTAGCCATGAACGACTCCCGCCTCAATGGGATTGACCTCTATGATTTGAGCCAACTCCAGACGCATACAAAGCTTACTGCCGCGGATATCGAGTTCAATACCACTGCCCAGCGGCGCCTTACGGATAAATGTCAAACGGGTGTTGGGCGTTATCCCCATGGACAACAGTTTGCGTTTAACTGTTTGAGGCAGGTCCAATTGCCCTACTTCGGCGATTACTGCTTTATCACCCGGGCGAAGGTCACTCAATTTCATTAACAAGGTCCACCCTGCTTAATCTCAATCATCAACTGCCTGGCATTCTAACCAAGTCCATCAGTCGATAATCGTACCTGGATCAACTTTTTGACTGGTAACGATAATAATTTTCAATTAGTCATCAATTATGCGGCAAAAGATACGCAGAATAAATGCCTCTGTTGAACTAAATCGGTACGTTGCCTAGACCAACCAGCAAATCCAGACGTGACCAGCATCACACTTCCACTATATTCCTTGAAAAATCAAACTAATTATTAATACCTGGATGCAGATGTGTTAATGACTTGTCGCAAATTTAAACTACACTTTTGCATTAGTGTTTCGCTCAATTACTCAATTAGCGAACCATAAATAACTATAAACCCGAACGCGCCTCAGGAAGTGTGAGAATGAAGATGGAAATCCCCGTTCAATGCAGGATGCTGACCCTGTGTCTGCTGAGCCTGCTGTTTTCGTTTCAGGCAGCAGCAACGCCTTGGAAAGACATGCCGCCCTCAGAAGTTGAGGCAACGCTCGACAAAAAATTCGCCGAAGGCAAGTACTCCCCAAAGGGCGCTGACACCTGTCTGATGTGCCACAAGAAGAGCGCAACCGTCATGGCGCTGTTCGACAACGTCCACGGCAGTACCCACTCCAGCGCATCCCCCATGGCCGATCTCCAATGCGAAGCCTGCCACGGCCCCATGGGCAATCACAACAAGGGCGGCAAGGAGCCGATGATCACCTTCGGTAAAGACGCCCCGGTTGCCGCAGACAAGCAAAACAGCGTGTGTCTTTCCTGCCACCAGGACGACAAGCGTATGGCGTGGGAAGGCAGCCATCACAACAGTGCCGACATTCCCTGCGCAAGCTGCCACCTTATTCATGCCGCCAAAGACCCGGTTCAGCAAAGAACCACTGAAGTTGAGGTGTGTACCACCTGCCATCTCGAACAAAAAGCCGATATCCACAAGCGCTCCAGTCATCCGGTCGAAAACGGCCAGATGGTGTGCAGTGACTGCCACAATCCCCACGGCAGTCTGGGGGAGTCCAGCCTCAAGCAGATGAGCATCAATGAAAATTGTTATGCCTGCCACGCCGAAAAACGCGGCCCCAAACTCTGGGAACACGCCCCGGTAACGGACAACTGCGCCAGTTGCCATCAGGTGCATGGCAGCGTTAACGAAGCCATGCTCACCATTAAGGCGCCGCAGCTGTGCCAGCAATGCCATGCCAGTGTTGGCCATACCGCCAATGCCCAGTTCGGCACGGCGCCCAGTGCCTTTACAGCCGGGCAGAGCTGTATGAACTGCCACAGTCAGGTTCATGGCTCAAATCATCCATCCGGCAAGCTGCTGCAGCGCTAAGGAGACTCAAATGAAACCCCATTTCTCCCCCACGCTGAGCCTGATTGCATCCGCCATACTCCTGGGGCTGTCCGGACAGGCCATGGCGGGTTACGGGCTGAAAGACGCCAACCGCACCTCAGTGAAGAAAGACGCCTGGGTTTGCAAAGGATGTGAAAGCAAATCTGAATCCACCTCAGCCATCACCGCCGGCATCGCCTGGCAGGACGGCGAAGACAGCCACTTTGCAAACACCACAGGCACAGACGCCGATGGTGCCACTGGCTATGTCAGTGCTGACATTCAACACCGCGGCGACAAGGATTACCGACTCGATTTCCAGGCCGACAAGCTGGGATTTGATGCATCCAGCGCCAGGCTCGCCATCAGAAAGCCCGGCCACTATCAGTTTTATCTCGACTATCGCGCGCTTGCCCGATACGACACCAATCAAGGGGTAACGCCATACAGTGCCGAGGGTGACCTGCTGGTATTGCCGGATAACTGGCAAACCGCCGGTACCACCGCAGGCATGACAGGATTGCGGGATGCAACTGCCGTGAAACTGGAGAAAAAACGTCAGCGCTTTGAACTTGGCGGCGCCGTTACCGGTGACAGTTTTACCAGTGAACTCAACTTTCGGCACGAAACCCGCGAAGGCGCCCAGCGAAGCAGCGTTAACCTGCTGACCAACGCTGCCATGGTTGCCAAACCCATAGACGACAGCACAGACACCCTCGATGCCAAGGTATATTGGCGCGGTGACAGGTTTTTGGGTGGCATCAACGGCCAATTCAGCAAATACAGTAACGATCATCAGCGTCTTGCATTCGACAATGCCTTCTACCCAACCTTTGGTGCAGCCTATAACGGGCAAATGGCGGTTGATCCTGATAATCAGGCTTTTAGCCTGGGAACCGACCTGCAGTTTTTTGAAGGCGCGCAGCAGGCCATTATGCGGGCGCGCTTCAGCCGCCTGACCCAGGATGAGCCGCTGCTGAATGCCACAGTAACCGGCCCATCGCCTGCATTGCCCGTCATTAGCCCGGATACTCAGGTGGACCTGATGGAGCTGGGGCTCGCCTACAGCAACAGGCTTAGCCGGGAATTTTCGGTGCGCGCCTCATATGATTTTCGCGACCGCGACAATAAAACCCCGGAGTACCTTTACCCTCTGGTTACAACCGACAGCATCTATCGTGGTGAGTACTACAACAAAGGCTACGACAGGACCCGCCAGCTGCTGAAACTGGGCGCAAAATACCGTTTCAGCCGCCAATGGGACCTGGACACCCTCTACCGTTACGACCACAACAGTTACAGCGAACTGAGCCGGGATTCAGTATTCGAAAACCACTTTGAGGCCACTGTCAGAGGGCAGATTATGGCAGGCTGGCGCGTCAGCCTGAAAGGCGAAGTCAGCGCACGCCGTGGCGACAGCTACCAGACCAGCAGCAATACCCAGGCACAGAATCAAAGCGCCATGCGCCAGTATTTTCTTGCCGACAGAGACAAGCGCGAAATCCGCTTGATGACAGACCATTACTTCGCGGATTTATCACTGCAATTCAATGTCCACTCGGGCAATGAAGATTTCAGTGAAAGTGAGCTTGGCCTCGGCGAAGTGCAGTACACAGGTTTTGGCATGAATGCCGGATATCCCTTGACTGAACACCTGCTATTGAACGGATTTTTGGGCATGGACTGGCGTGATACCACTCAGTTTGGCAGCAACTCTGGCGTCAGTCGCTGGACTGGTGAAAGCCGGGATGAGCACACATCCGCCAGCCTTGGGCTGAAATGGCAAAACCTCATGGACAACAAACTCAGCCTCGGGCTCGACTATGGGTACAGCGATGGCAGCAGTGACACCGAAGTCAGCCTGGGTCTGTCAAATATCTACGGTCCCTACAGCGCCACCCGCCATAACGTCAGTGCTTATGCCAATTACCAGCTCAGCGATGCCATGTCGCTTCGTCTCGATTGGCTCTATGAGAACTACAGCGACATGGACTGGGGCAACGAAGGTCTCACACCGGCCAGCATACCCAACCTGATCCTGCTTGGCTCACTGGGCCACGATTATCAGGCGCACTATCTCGGATTCAGTTTCAGTTATCAGTGGTAACAGGCACGCAAGGAAGGAACGCAACCATGAGTATCAGCAAAAGAATAAGCATCAAACGCCTTTGCCACCTGCCACTGGCGGGAGCAACGCTGCTGGCACTGGCCGCCTGTGGCGGCAGTGATGGCGATCCCGGAAAACCCGGTGACCCGGGCGGCGAACCGGCCATGACGATTCAAAGCCTGCATGTGGAGTTTATGGATGTCGGCTTCACCGATGGCATTGCCTCGGTAAAATATCGGGTAACCAACCAGGATGATGAGGTGGTGGTGGGCATACCATCCGCTACCTTTATCGCAGCCCAGTTGGTACCAGAAGGCTTCACCGGCGCAGGCAATGCCAGCACCTGGCAATACTTCGGCTCTGAAAACTGTGCCTCCACCTGCCCCGGCAGTTATACCGACCTGAAAACCGGTATTTACACCTACAGTTTCAGCGCCCCCTTTGATGGCATGAATGGTCAAAGCCTGATAGAGGGTGCCACCCAGCGTTTGGTGATCAAGCTTGGGGGCGATAGCCTGCCCGACGGCACACCACTGCCCATTACCAATGCCCACAAAGACTGGCAAACCGCTGGCGAGCCCGCCTATACCCGTAATATTGTCAGTATCGACACCTGTAACAGTTGTCACAGCAATCTGGCCTTCCATGGCAGCAGATACAATCAGGTCGAAACCTGTGTTACCTGCCATAACGCCACCCGGGTATCCAACCCCGCGAATGTGTTCGCGCCCATGGTTCACAGCAAACACCTGGCAGGGTTCCCCCAGCCGCTGGCCGATTGCGAGACATGTCATAAGCCCGATGAGGCGCTCGCCGACAATCAGAATTGGCACAAAATTCCCACCATGGAGGCCTGTGGCAGCTGTCATACCAACATTAACTTCCCCGCTGGTGAAGGCCACCCTGCCCAGCCAACCAACGCCAATTGTGTAGCCTGTCACAATGCCGACTGGACTGCAGAGGTGCACTCCGATAAAGCAGCCGACGATGCACTGGCCGCCTTTGAGGTACAGCTAACATCAGCCAGCATGGCCGCTGGCACTGTCACGGTGGGCGTAAAACTCGTCAATCCGCAAAATGGTGAAGTCTACGGCGCCGCCGATAGCCTGGATTTCGTGTCGGATTTGCGGGTATACGCCAACTGGGGCGGCAGCATGGATTACACCACCCGCAGCGCCCGCTCAATACGGCTGCAAAGCACAGCGGCTGTGGCCTCTGAAAATGGGGTGAACAGCTATCAAATCACCGGATTGACGGTCCCAGCCGGCACTGAAGCGGACACCGGCACCCTTGCCGTTCAGGGGCGCGTTTGCGCCGCCGATGGCAAACTGGTTGCCTGTGGTGACGGCGTAGATGTGCTGGTCATCAAATCGTCGCACCGCTTCTTTGATTCGTCCATGCTGACCACCGCTGGACGTCGCACCGTAGTGACCAATGAAACCTGTGGTAATTGCCATGGCGATCAGAAGCTTAACTTCCATGGCGCCCGCAACGATTTGGAAGGCCAATGCCAGCTGTGCCACAACCACAATATGCAGGCAGATGCTACTGCCGCCAATCCTGCCCATACAACGGCTGATTTCAAGCAGCTCATTCATGCGCTGCACAGGGGCAAGTTTGAAGGCTTCGAGACCCTCAACTATCCCGGCAACATTGGCAACTGCGCCCAGTGCCACACCAACAACGCCGATGGTGTACTCAGCGTAGCGCTGCCGCTCTCCACAGCAGTGCAGCCCATGGCGCTCAGCGATGGCAGCTTTACCAGCCCCACCGCTGCCATTTGCAGTAACTGCCACGAGTCCGACAGCGCCAAAAACCACATGACCCAACAGGGTGGCGTGTTTGCCGGAACCAAGGCCGATGCCACCGCGGGCACAGAAAGCTGCAACACCTGTCACAGCCAAGGTGGCATGGCCGATGTGCTTAAGGTTCACCCAATTCATTGATGATTAAAAAGCCGCCCAGAGTGGGCGGCGATAATTAGGGGGCCAGCTGTCATCGGCCCCATTCGTGCAATAAACGCAATGCAGGGATACAAAGATGAACTTCCAAAGACAGGTGTACAGGACTACCCGCCTGGCATTGGCCGCCCTGATATCGCTGACACTATTTGCCTGTGGCAGCGACGGTGAGGACGGTAAAGATGGCGAGGACGGCGTTGTTGGCGTCAATATTGATTCTACCGCCACGCTTAAGGTGAACTTCACCGATGCCAGGGTCGAAGATGGCAAAGTCACTGCCGACTTTATGCTGACTAACGCCAATGGCGTTGCCGTGCTTGGGTTAACCAAGACGCATGACCTCCGACTTGGTATCGCCCAGTTAACGCAGGTCACCCAAACCATAGGTGCGGGAGACGACGCCAGAGAAGCGGACCTGGGTTATCAGTGGCAGGCGTATATTAACAGCCTTCGCCAGCCGGGCACTGTGCCGGAGGGTGTGGATGGCCTTACTCCGTCCCCCCAATATCAGGCAGGCGTGGAAGCCGCCAACGGGTGTGACACCTGCTTGGTTGACCATGGCGATGGCAGCTACAGCTACAGTTTTCAGGTGAATATCGCCCAGGTCACAGAGCCATTGGCGGTAGTTTACAACGCGGATGCCACCCAAAGGATCACCATGGAGCTGAGGCTGCCTCAGGTGGTTGCAAACGGTCATTTCGATTGGCAGCCATCCACTGGCAACACTGAGGGTATCCAAACCCGAAACGTGGTCACCATCAACGCCTGTTATACCTGTCACCAACCTGACAGCCTCAAACTGCACGGAGGAAGAAGGATTGATATTGAGAACTGTGTGGCTTGCCATACGGCAACCTCCGGGGATCCTGAATCAGGCAACAGTGTGGAATTCACTTATCTTATCCACGCCATTCACCGTGGTGCAGAGCGTCATACCTTTGATGCCGATGGCAATCAGGTAGATGCCCCTTACAAGATTGTTGGATTCGGCGGCAGTGTGCATGACTATGGTCTGGTGCACTTCCCGAGGAAACCCGCCTCTGACTGCAGTGTATGTCACCAGGAAGGTCAAGGGGCACCGGCCGATGCAGCTCTCTTTAAAGCCGAAAAGAGCAACACCGCCTGCGTGGCCTGTCACTCCGAAAAACCCTCTGCCCACCATGCCAGCACTGACTGTATGGCGTGCCACAATACCGACAACACCTACCATGGTACCGGCAGCCCCACCAAACGCCATGGCGATGTGATGAAGGCATACACCCTGGCAGGCGAACTGAGCGTCAAAGTTCTCGATGTCAGTGCCAATGCAGGCAAAATGACCTTTAAGGTGCAGGTGCTGGACAAAAACGGCGCCCCAATGGATCAGACCTTTATCGACCAAGGCAGCCGCATGGTCGTGGCCTGGGATGTTGATAAAGACTATCCCGCCTACAATGATGCCTCCTACAGCAATCGTCGCATCCGCCTGCGCGAGGGCACCTATGATGCCACTGAAAAGAGCTACACCTTGACGCCAAATGCGGCCCTGCCCGCTATGCCGGACGGAAAGAGCTTCGAGATCTGGTCAACATTGGAAGCCTGTTTTAACAACGGGGGTTATGGGGTCGACGATATCCAACTCACCGATTGCAGCACCGATGGCGTCAGAACTGTGGCCATCAAAGAAAGCCCATATCGCTTTGTCTGGGGAAATAATGGCATCGACAGCTCGCAGCAAGCGGCTATGCGCCGAGCCATTATCGACACTGCCAAGTGTCAGGCGTGCCATGGTCAGGAAATTCACCACTATGATAATGGCGTGAATTGTCAGACCTGCCATACCTCAGATAAGACCCTGAGCAACAGTTCGACTTATCCGGGTGGCCGCATACCCACCAGCTTTGCCTGGAAGGCACACGAGCGCGAAGGGCACTTCCTCAAATATGGTGGGCTGCAATCGGGAACCGTACTCAAGACAGATTGCGCCACCTGCCACACAGAGGCTGGCAACAACGTTACCGGTATCACCCTTGGCCGCGCTCCAGACCGGGTGTGGCGCTATGGCGATACCCAAAACAACGGCGCCGACATCTGGGTATCTTCCGATGCGGGCAGTTGCCTGAGCTGCCACCAGCAGTACTTAAGTGATGCCGCCAAGTCACACATCACGGCCAACGGCGGTATTCTGGATGGTATGAGTGAGGCCGATGTCCGCAATCGTGCCAAAGAGGCCTGTTCTACCTGCCATACACCGACACAACTGATGGAAGTGCACGGCAACTGAGGTGTTTCAGCAGCTTGAATACCTTTAAATGGTAAACAATAAAAAGGGAGGCAATTGCCTCCCTTTTTATTGTGTCTTTTTGTAATCCGCACTCGGTAAATCCGCTTTTATTGATCAAGATTATGTTTTGCTCCGACGCCCAATCTACCTCTAAAGAAATAGTCCGATCTCAATCACATAACCCGGCGAAAGTGACTGATTATTCTGCATCACTTGGTTAGCCTTAACCTTGGAAACATAAATCCACCCATTCGCTGTGGTTAATGAGATTTGTTTTGATTAACCGCAAGTTAATGGCGATGACAAATACACTTGCAGGGAAATATTATGATGAAACGGTTCAACTTCAATGCCGCGACCAAAGCGATATTGGGTGCCGGATTACTGTCTTTAACGCTCGTCGGTTGCGGCAGCGACGGCAAAGATGGTGAAGACGGCAAAGATGGTGTCATTGGCGTCAGCATTGACAAAACATCGACCCTCAAAGCCACCTTTACCAATGCCAGCATCGATGCCGGTGTACTGAACGTTGACTTCACCCTGGAAAACGCCAACGGCGTCGCCGTGTTGGGGCTGACCAAGGATCACGATCTGCGTTTTGGTATTGCCCAGCTCACCGAAGTGACAGAAACAGTGGGTGAAGGCGACCAGGCCACCGAAGCCAATCGCGGCTACCAGTGGCAGGCCTACATCAACGGCAAAAAAGAGCCCAATCCAGCCTGGGTGCCCGAGGGCGATTCCGACATCAACCCCTCAGCTCAGTATCAGGCCAACGTAGAAGCCGCCAATAAGTGCGATACCTGCCTGGTTGACCATGGTGACGGCAGCTACAGCTACACTTTCCAGATTAATATCGCCAACGTTACCGAGCCACTGCCGGTCGTGTTTGACGCCAATAACACCCAAAGGGCTACCCTGGAGCTGGAATTGCCCCAGGTCACCGCCAACGCCCACTATGACTGGCAGCCTGCCTCCGGCAAAACCGAAGGCATTCAAACCCGCGATGTGGTCAGTATTGAGACCTGTTACACCTGTCACCAGCCCGAGAGCCTCAAGCTCCACGGTGGCCGTCGTATCGACCTTGAAAACTGTGCGTCCTGCCACACTGCCACCTCCGGCGATCCTGAGTCAGGCAACAGCGTCGACTTTACCTACATGATCCACGCCATCCACAAAGGCGAACATCGCATGACCTACTCTCCTACCGAGGAGAAAATGGTACAGGCGCCTTACAAGGTGATTGGGTATGGTGGCGGTGTGCATGACTACAGCAAGGTCATGTACCCGCAGGGACCGGCCGCTGACTGCGCTGCCTGTCACGTCGAAGGCGCAGGTGCCCCGGCCAATGCAGATCTCTTTAAAGCCAACCTCAGTAATACCGCTTGTATCGCCTGTCACAGCGAGCTGCCATCGGACACCCACTACAAGTACGGTGCAGGCACCGACTGTATGAGCTGTCACATCGAAGATGGTTACTCACGCAGCGGCGCCGAAGCCCACGGTGATGTGCTCAAGGCTTACGACACCACCAAGGGGATGTCGGTCAAGTTCAGCAACATCGGCGTTGATATTGACGGTAAGTTCACCTTCAAGGTGCAGGTGCTGGATAAAGACGGCAACGCCGTTGGCACCGAGTTCCTCGACACCAGTAGCCGCGTGGTCATGGCCTGGGACAGTGATAAAGACTTCCCCGGTTACTATGAGGGTTCTTACGGCAACCGTCGTATCGCTTTGAAAGACGGCACTTACGATGCCACTGACAAGAGCTACACCCTGACAGCCAGCAAGATTGACCTGCCTGCGGACGCCAACGGCAAGACCTTCGAGCTGTGGTCAACATTGAAGGTGTGCTTCAACAACGGCGGTTACGGTCGCCCTGACGTGGTGATGACCGACTGCGCCACCGACGGCGTGCGTAAGATTGAAGTGAAGGAAGCACCATACCACTTCGTCTGGAAAGACGCAGGGGTGGATGATACCGCCAAACCTGCCATGCGCCGCGAAATTGTGGACGCCAACAAGTGTCAGGGTTGCCACAATCAGGAATACCATCACTACAGTAACGGTGTGAACTGTCAGACCTGCCACACCTCTGACAAGACCACCTCCAATGACAGCAGCTACCCCGGTGGCAAGAAGCCAACCAGCTTCGCCTATAAGGCTCACGGCGCCGCAGGTCACTACCTCAAGTATGCCGGTGCCCAGACTGGTACTGTGCTCAAGACCGACTGCAGCACCTGTCACACCGACAAGGGTATCAACCTGGGCCGTGCTCCTGAGCGTGTATGGCGCTATGGCGACAAGGACAACGGCGGCGTGGATATCTGGGTATCTTCCGATGCCGGTGCCTGCATGAGCTGTCACCAGAAGTACATGGGTGATGCGGCCAAGTCTCACATCGAAACCAATGGCGGTATTGTCGATGGTACCAGTGCTGAAGACGTGCGCAACCGTGCCAAGGAAAGCTGCTCTACCTGCCACACTGCAGAGCAGATCCGTGGACTGCACAACAAATAAGGCTTAGCCTTAAAGTGAAAAAAGGGGGAGCTTGGGCTCCCCCTTTTTTGATGCAACTTGATGCAAATTGTGCAATAAAATCACGCATTTTTTGATCTGAAACAGCTTTATTATCCCGCCGCTGATACCCCTTTTGAAATAGCCGGATCCAGTTCACACATTGAACACGCCAAGACAGATTTTCTACCCCCTATGAGGTAACTTTTCCCTGGGGAATGCTATTTCCAACATTGACTTAGATGGCCAACCCACTAGACGGCACCCCAGATGGTAAGCCGCCCGGTCGCAGAGCAATGTCAACCTATGCAGGGAACATCATGATGAACACACAAAAAACCAAAATCGCACTGCTGATAGCAGCCAGCGCCCTGGGCTTAAGCGCCTGTGGTGGCAGTGATGGCAGCGACGGCAACCCAGGTAACCCAGGCGGCGAGCCTGCAGGTGCCATCGCCGAACTTCATTTCACCTTCAACGATACCCGCATTAACGAGGGTATCACCAAGGTAGAATTCACCGTGACCAACGAAGAAGACAAACCCGTTGTTGGTCTGCAAAAAATGCGTTTCTATGCCGAGCAGTTGCTGCCTGAAGGTGCAACCGGCGCCGGTAACAGCTCCCAGTGGGAATACCTGCTGGACGAAACCTGCGACCTGCCTGCCGGCAAGTGTCCTGGCACTTTCGTGGACCACAAAAATGGTCGCTACAGCTATACCTTCGGTGCCAACCTGGCCGACTCTACCCGCTCAGAATACAAAGCCGAGCTGGCACAGCGCCTGGCAATCCGCAATTACAACGTGCCCCTGCCGGATGGCACCACAGTGCCAGGCACCACTGCTCTGGTCGACTTTATGGGCGATACCGGAGCTGATGCCTTCTACAGCCGCAAAATCGTTGTCAGCGAGAGCTGTAACGCCTGTCACGGTGACGTACAGGAAGCTGGCCACATGACCGGTGATGTGAACTTCTGTGCCAGCTGCCACACCCCCGGCCGCGTGAGTGAAGGCAAAGAATTCAACGTCTTCATCCACGATATCCACTTCGACCTGGATGACGCCGATAACAAGATTAAACCCGCCTTTGGCGTTGCGGCACTGGAAAACTGCCAGAGCTGCCACGTTGAAACCGAAGTTGCCCCTGATTGGGCCAACTGGACCCGTATCCCTACCGCCCAAAGCTGTGGCAGCTGCCACACCAACATCGACTTTGCGGCCGGGAAAGGCCACTCCATGCAGGCCGATAACAGCAACTGCGTGGCCTGTCACAACAGTGATTGGACTGCCGAGCTGCACACCGCCCAGGGCAAGGCTGCAAAAGAGCTGGTCGCCAAGCTTGGCATGAGTACCACACTGGTGGGTAATGAGGACAATAGCGCCACTCTGACTCTGGTGATTACCGATGCCGCAGGCAATGCGGTGGATGCCAATAGCCTGATAAGCAAAATCCAGCGCATTGAAACCATCACCAACGTGGGCCCCAACTTCCCCATCATGGGCTACAACCCAAGCCCAGGAAATGGTCTGCATAAAGTGACCAAAGACTTGGCGAAGTCAGGCGCATTGCAAGCCGATGTGACTGTGGTTGACGGCAAGCTGGTATACACCACCCCCGCCCTGCCTTTCGGCGCCGGCGATACCAATACTGCCTTTACCTTCGTTGGCCTGGAAATGTGTGTCAGCGGCACCGAGTTTGTTGACTGTGCCCAAGGCGTTGCCACCCAGTCCATGAAAGCTCAGCTGGCTCACGGCACCAAGGCCGGTGAGACTGCAAACTTCCGCCACATCGACTCGGTGAACTTCGCCAGCTGTCAGGGTTGTCACGGTGAAACCTTCGACATTCACAAGGGCTACCATGCCGGCTTTATCATGAGCGAGCAGCTGGGCCGCGATGTGAATGGCAAGCTGACAGTGGGTGTCGATGCCTGTGTGGCCTGTCACACCCCTGACGGTACTTACGCCGGTGGCGCCAATAAAGGTGCGTTCGAGATGAAACTGCACGTTGTGCACGGTGAAGAAGGCGTCTTTAACGACTGCCGTCAGTGTCACAACGACTTCAATCTGGACGCCTTCAAGGTCAAGGGTGCGCTGGCAACCTCTGCCGGTAAATACACCACGCCCATCACGGCCACCTGTACCTCTTGCCACGCGCCTGAGAGCATTGGCCACGGTCTGACCAACATGGGTGCCATCGTCGACGGTGACTACGTGGAAGCCAATCAGGCGGCGCAGCAGGAAACCTGTTTCTTCTGTCACCAGCCAACCGTTACCGACCACACTGTGGTGAAAATGTAATTGACCGTATCCCGGGGAGAGTCTTCTCTCCCCTTCCCCTCTGGAGACTGGTCAAATAAGGAAACGAGATGATGAAAACACTAACCCTCAGCGCCATCCTTGGCTCGCTGCTTGTCTCGGGGATACTGATGCACAGCCCCGCACAGGCCGCAAAATGGGACGCCAAGATGACCCCCGACGAGGTTGAGGCCACACTGGACAAGAAGTTCGCCGAAGGCGACTACTCGCCCAAAGGGGCCGATTCCTGTTTGATGTGCCACAAGAAGTCTGAAAAAGTCATGGATCTCTTCAAGGGTGTCCATGGTGCAACCGACTCAAGC
Organism: Shewanella sp. FJAT-52076; assembly: GCF_019457455.1. Taxonomy (NCBI): domain Bacteria; kingdom Pseudomonadati; phylum Pseudomonadota; class Gammaproteobacteria; order Alteromonadales; family Shewanellaceae; genus Shewanella; species Shewanella sp. FJAT-52076. Next base: position 1,431,536 of record NZ_CP080415.1, on the reverse strand, counting down.
AAGAGCCCCATGGCCGGGCTGCAGTGCGAGTCCTGCCACGGCCCCATGGGCAAACACAACAAGGGTGGCAACGAGCCGATGATCACCTTCGGCAAGGATTCCACCCTAAGCGCCGAGAAGCAAAACAGCGTGTGTATGTCCTGTCACCAGGATGACAAGCGCATGGCCTGGAACGGTGGTCACCACGACAACGCCGATGTGGCCTGCGCCTCATGCCACAGTGTGCACACTGCCAAAGACCCTGTGCTGTCCAAGAGCACAGAGATGGAAGTCTGCACCAGCTGTCACACCAAGCAAAAGACTGAGCTGAACAAGCGCTCCAGCCATCCGCTCAAATGGGCTCAAATGGTGTGCAGCGACTGCCACAACCCCCATGGCAGCCTGGGCGATGCCGCACTGGTGAAACCGTCGGTAAACGAAACCTGCTATGCCTGTCACACGGAGAAGCGGGGCCCAAAACTGTGGGAGCATGCGCCCGTCACTGAGAATTGTGCCGCTTGCCACAATCCCCACGGCAGTGTGAATGACGCCATGCTCAAAGCCCGTGCCCCCATGCTGTGTCAGGAATGTCACGCCAGCGATGGCCACGCCAGCCGCGCCAATCTGGGCAACACCGGCTTTGGCAGCGAAGTGGGCGATAACGCCTTCACCGGCGGCAGAAGCTGCCTGAATTGTCACAGCCAGGTGCATGGTTCCAATCATCCATCCGGCAAGCTGCTGCAACGTTAAGGAGGCGCCATCATGAGATTTCAACTCAATATGATCACCCTGGCGCTGCTTGCGGCCTCGGCTCCGGCACTGGCCGGTGGCTACAGCCTGAACAATGCCAACACCGACAAGGTAAAATTCGATGCCTGGGCCTGTAAGGGCTGTACGCTGGAAACGGGCACTCAGGGTATCATAGGCGTAGGCGTCGGCTATCAGGACACAGACGATGTTCGCTCCGCCAACAGCTTTGACAGCGACGAAGAAGTGCCTTACAAACTCGATGCGGACGTGCGCCACGTCACTGAGTCAGGCTATCGCACCGAGTTCAATGCCGAGAACCTTGGCATGGATAACGCCAGTGCCAACCTGAAAACCGGTCGCCCCGGCAGCTACAACCTGAGTCTGGACTATCGCAGCATCAAGACTTACGAGTCTGATACCCTGGTCAGCCCATTTGAGGGCATTGGCTCGGGTAGCCTTACCCTGCCCCGAGACTGGGTTTACTCAGGCTCCAGTGACGGTATGAGCGGCCTTGCTTCGGCCAATCCCTTTGAAATGTCACTCAAGCGCGAGCGGGCGGGTCTGGGCTTTGAATATCAGAGCGAGTCAGCTTTTGCCACCTATGTGCACTATCAGCGGGAAGAAAAGACGGGGCTGAAAACCGCCTCCGGCAGTTTCTTCAACCAGTCCATCATGCTGCCAGAGCCTGTGGATTACACCACGGACACGGTGGAAGCCGGTGTAAAGCTTAAAGGCGATAATGGCTTCCTGGCGCTGGTGTACAACGGCAGCCGTTTCTCCAATGGCTACAGTGAGCTGAGTTTTGATAATCCCTTCCACCCCACCTTTGGTGCGGCCAGAAGTGGTGCCATGGCGCTGGACCCTGATAATCAGGCCCACACAGTGTCACTGCAGGGGCTCTACAACGATGGAAAGAGTCAGCTTACCGGACGCCTGATGGCAGGCCAGATGAGCCAGGATGAGCCACTGGTCACCACGGGCTATGGTTATGCCCTGCCCGTTGAAGCACTGGATGCCAAAGTGGACATCATTGGCATGACCCTGAAAGCGTCCAGCCGCGTCAACAAGGACCTTCGCCTGTCAGGCAGTTACGATTACAGTGACCGTGACAACAAGACTCAGGTTGAAGAGTGGACCCAAATCAGCATCAACAATGTGTCCGGCAAGGTGGCGTACAACACCCCCTATGACCATACCAGCCACAGATTCAAGGCCGGTGCCGATTACCGTATCAGCCGCGGCATAAAGCTGGATGGCGGTGTGGATCACAGGGTCGATGAGCGTAACTACCAGGACAGAGAAACCACGGAAGAAACCACTGGCTGGGCAAGACTGCGCCTGGGTAACTTCGAACACTGGGATTTCTCACTCAAGGGCAGTTACGGCAGCCGCGGTGGCAGTGAATACCAGGCGAGCGAATGGACCTCATCGGAAAACAATGCCCTGCTGCGCAAGTACTATCTGGCCGATCGCAATCGCACTCAGGCTGAGATGCGCGTGTCCCACACACCGCTCGACACCCTGAGTCTCGATTTCGGAGTGCGTTATGCCCTCGATGATTACGATGCGACCCAGATTGGCCTGACCGAATCCAAGGACCTGGGTTACGATGCCAGCCTCAGTTGGCAGCTTACCGAACGTCTGCTTTTGAGCGGTTTTTACACCCACCAAACCATTGACTCGGCCCAGGCTGGCAGCAGCAACTTTGCCACCGCCAACTGGTTCTCCGATATCGAAGACAAGGTGGATGTGTACGGTCTGGGTCTCGCCTACAACCAATTGATGGATGGCAGGCTGAAACTCGGTGCCGATTACAGCTTCTCGGATTCACAGAGTACAACTCAGGTACGTCAGGGGATCACCGGCGACTACGGCGATTATTTTGCCAAGGTGCACAATCTGAACCTGTACGCTCAATTCCAGGCCAGTGAGCGCATGGCCGTGCGTCTGGACTACCGCATGGAAAACTACCGTGACAACGATGAAGCCCGGGATATTGCCGTGGATGGCATCTGGAATCTGGTGAGTTTTGGTCCCATGAACCATGACTACAATGCCCACCTGATCATGCTGAGCATGAGTTATCGTCTCTAACACCTCCCCCCGAAAAAGCCCGCTGCTGCGGGCTTTTTTATTGGTCAAATCCCCCTTTCCCACCTTCTGGCGTCTATGGGTTTCAGCAAGCCAGAACTGCCGCATACCGGATAAGGGCATTTGTGGTGCCCGGATGCATTACAGAATGACAACCCATAAAAACAACCGTTTGACAGCGAATTACGCCATAAGCCATCAAAAAGACAAAAATACCTGTTGCATCGCTAAAGACAAAAGTCTTACACTGCCAGCGCTACATTTTTATAACATATATAACAATCACAGTTACAAACCTGATAACAAGCTAAAGGACTCGCAAACATGAAACACTCGACTCTGCTGACCGGCGCACTGCTGGGAGGAATGTTGTTTTCTACTTCAGCGCTGGCAGATGGGATACGTGCCAGCCTCGAAATGAGCAAGCAAAACTTCGCCGCCAATGAAGACGTGACCGTGCGCGTTACCCTGACCAACGATGAAAAAGTGCCTGTGAAGGTGCTCAAGTGGTACACAGCGGCAGACGGTGTGGAAGAGTCATTGTTTAAAGTGTCGGTTAACGGTGAAGAAAAACATTACCTCGGCGCCCATTTCAAGCGCCCGGCACCACAAAGCAAAGACTACATCAAGCTCAAGGCCGGTGAGAGCGTCAGCTATGACGTTGAGCTGTCTTCCCTGTACGACATGACCGAACAGGGCAATTATGAAATCGCTTACCAGGTCAGCTCTCTGCAACTCTTCGCCCCGAATCCTGGCCAGCAAAACAAACTGGCACGTCTGGGTATTGAGGGTATTCAATCCGATGCAGTCAGTTTCTTCCACGAAGGGATTGAAGCCAAGAGCGGCGCGAACAAAGGCAAACCTGGCGGCGGTGATGGCGGTACCCCAACCGAAGGCGTGAGCTTCAGTGGCCGCTGTTCCAACAGCCAGATGAGTGACACCCTGGCAGGTTTAGCCGCCGCCAAATCCATGGCTGCCGATGCCAAAGGCTATCTAGCCAATAACAACAGCCCTGCCAGTTCAGTGCGCTACAACACCTGGTTTGGCAGCTACAACAGCAGCCGCTGGAACACCGTCAGCAACAATTTCAGCGCCATCGACTCGGCCCTGAATACCCAACCACTGACGTTCGATTGCAGCTGTAAGAAGAGCTACTACGCCTACGTGTATCCAAATCAGCCTTACAAGATTTATCTGTGCAGTGCCTTCTGGAGCGCGCCAGTGTCAGGCACCGACTCCAAAGGCGGAACCATCGTCCATGAGATGAGCCACTTTGATGTGGTCGCCGGCACCGACGATGTCGTATACGGCCAGAGTGGCGCCAAGAGCCTGGCCCAGAGCAATCCGGACCAAGCTATCCAGAACGCCGACAGCCACGAATACTTTGCTGAAAATACACCGTTCCAAAACTGATTTACCCGCCGGTCTGTGGACCGGCACTCCCTTTGGGAATTGCCAGTTACCTTGTGAATTTTGGGCAGAGGATCTGCCCTCTTTTTTTACGCTTTTACCGCCAAAGCGTGAGAAACACCCAAAAGCCATCATAAATCCCATCATCACCGTTGCATGCCGCGCCACTTTAGGAGAAGGTTAACCAAACTTATCTCCAGGGTTTGATGTCATGCCGTTGAGAATATTACTGTTATTACCTTTTTTACTGACCGCATTGCCCGTGTATGCCTTTGACCCATCCGGAACAAGAGCCACGGCGTATTTACTGCTGGGCCTCGGGGGATTTACGGCGCTGAATTTACTCGCTCAGTTGGCGTTTTTCGCCGCTGGCTTTTATCAGCATCCCGGATTTACCAAAAAACACCTGTTGTTGTCTTTGCTGCCGGTCGCTTTGGGTGCAGTGCTTACCCTTTGGGACACGCGGGGAGGCGCCGATCTGGTGATGAATGGCGGCTTGCTGCTGGTGTCACTCGCCTTTGCCCTGTTGCCCTGGCTGCTGGCTGAAAAATCCGTCACGGCGAGGCCACTCATAGCAGCCGTTCTACCGGTGCTCTTTTTAGCCATGGGCTGTTTTATCGGCCCCGTTACGGCCTTTGCACTTATCACGGCCCATGCCGCCAGGCCCAAACAAACCCCTGTCGGTAAATATCTGTGTGTACTGGTACTCTGCCTTGGGTATCCACTGCTGGGCTACTACCTGTATCAATTGGCAGGCAAGCTCTGATGCAAACGCTGGCGGTACTACTTGAAGAAGTGCGGGCCTGCCATTTATGTGAGGGCCTGCCGCTTGGCCCCAACCCCATATTGCAAGCCGCAAGCGGCGCCAAAATCCTTATCGCCGGTCAGGCACCTGGTGCCAAAACCCATGAGAAAGGCCGACCTTTCGATGATGCCAGCGGTGACAGGCTTCGCCATTGGCTTGGTGTAGATAAGGCGTCCTTCTACGATCCCGGGCGCTTTGCCATACTGCCGATGGGGTTCTGCTTCCCCGGCTCCATCATCCGGCAGGGACGACGTCAGGGAGACATGCCGCCCCGGCCCGAGTGTGCTGCTGCGTGGCGCGAACGCTTGCTCGCCCATCTTCCCCATGTCGAACTCACTCTGGTGCTTGGCACCTATGCGCTTGACTGGCATTTGCCACAGCACAGGGGGCTCACGGTCGAAGCCACCGATTGGCAAGCCCACTGGCCCAAGCTCCTGGTGTTACCTCACCCCAGCCCCCGCAACGGCCTTTGGCTGAAACGCCATCCTGAATTCGAAGCCAACGTCATCCCTAAGTTGCAACAACGGGTATCAGGCCTGCTCGGGCTGAACTAAACTTAATACTTGGGACAGACACACGGAGGTCACCGATGAGGGCCTACGGATATCATTCATTTCGTGACATACAGGTCAACGAAATCGACTGGCTGAGGTGGCAGCGGCTTGTGGACACGGTGGCAGAGATGTTCCACGCACCCGCGGCCTTTATCAATCAGGCCAACACCAAAGGGATTGAGGTGCTGATAGCCTCCGAGCTCCCCACCACGCGTTATTCCCCTGGCCATATCGCCACCATAGACCAGAACGTATATAGCCACTATGTGGTGCAAAAAAATCAGCTGCTGTATGTACCTGATGCAAGTCTGGATCCCCGTTGGCATGACAATCCCGAATTTCAGGACGACCACTACATATCCTATCTGGGCATGCCCATCATCTGGCCCGACGGCGATACCTTTGGCACCCTGTGCGTATTATCCGATGTCGTTACCCAGTACCCTGCCACCTACTTGAAGGTGCTCAATGTCATTCGTGATGTCATCAACGCCGATTTGGCACACATGTACCGTGAAAATCAGCTGATTAATCAAAGCTATCTTGACCCTCTGACCAAAATCTACAATCGCCGTGGCTTTGAAGAGTTGTTTGAAAAGAATCAGCAACTGGCGCTGCGTCTGGGCCGTAAAATGGTGTTGCTCAGTTTTGATTTGGACGGGTTCAAGCCCATCAATGATAATTACGGCCACATCACGGGAGACAAGATCCTGGCTTTTTTCGCAACCAGTCTGAAATCGAGCTGCCGCGGCAGTGATTTAGTTGCCCGCTGGGGTGGCGATGAGTTTTTGGTGCTGGCCCACTCAGAAACCGAGCAGTTGGAGAACTCGGTACTGGTAAGGCTGGATGAACACCTTGCCCACCAAACCCAGCTGCCTAAATTTGACTACTCCGTGGGTATGCTGCAACTGGACCCCGCCACCCAATACGAGCTGGACAGCTTACTGCCCAGCGTCGATGCCCGCATGTACCACCACAAGCGCACCAAACAGACAAAAAAAAACCAATAAAAAAGCCCGGAATCTCCGGGCTTTTTCGTGCGCTTTGGCTTACTGGCAGCTTACGCCAACAGAGGCGAAAGCAGAGCTCACGTCAGAAACTGAGTAGCCCTGATCTGCAGCAGCAGCCTGCACGCCGCAAGCACCCTGGTTATAATTGCTTGTCGCAGTCCAGTAGTGCTGGTTTGCCAGTACAAAGACTTCGAAGGCTTTACGGGTATCCCAGCCATTTTTCCTGGCCAGCAGGTAGAAGGCCTTGTTGTACACACCGGAAGAGTAGTGCACATCCATACCACTGGTGTAATCAGAGGCGTGACCAATTGAGCGGCCATCCTTGGTTGGGTCGTCCATGTAACGCAGGGCACCATTACCCTTGAAGATGTCATGACCCACCATCCAGTCGTTGCTGCCACGCATAAAGAACTCGGCAGCTTCACCGGCCATGTCAGAGAAGGCTTCGTTCATACCACCTGACTGGGCACTGTATTCCAGACCGGAATTTTGCTCAGTAAAGCCGTGGCTGACTTCGTGGGCCGACACATCCAGGCTCACCAGAGGATAGAAATAGCTGGCACCATCACCGAAGGACATGGCACGGCCATCCCAGAAAGCGTTTTCATAGTTGCGGCCATAATGAACACGCATTTCCAGCTGGAAGGTCAGCGGGGCTGTGTTGTACCAGTCTTTGTACATGTTGAAAATCACGCCGCCGAAGTAATGGGCATCGTTCAGCGGAGAGTATGCGCCATTGATGGCACGGTAGGTGTTTTCAGGACAGGTAAAAGAGTAAACAGTGCCACGGCGAGTGCTGTTGGCCATGTCCACCGTCTTCACGTTGGCGTTGCTCATGGTACATACGCCGTTGGCCTCTTCCACCTTCAGCGGACCGAAGTCACTGCCGTAGTAGTACTGACCGGTCTTGGCATTACCACCCGGGCCAGTGGCATCAAATGCGCTGCCCGGAGTCGTGCCGCCACCATTGCCTGGCTTGCCGGCGCTGTTCTTGGCGGTCATCAACTCGTTCCAGTGACGCACCACTTCACCGGTCATGGCATCCACCAAACCAGCCGGACGGGAAATCTCGTTTACACCTTCACTGAGGAAAGACACGCGGTAAGCCAGACGAGGGGCCTCCCCTTCAGCCAGAATAACCAGCTCTACGTCTTTATGGCCAGATGCCAAGGCGCCGGGATACACTTTGTTCAGCGCGGCAATCGCCTGGCCGCGGGTCAATGCTGGGGTGATGTTAAAGTCGGCGTCGATAGCAGCAGCCTGACCAAAGATATCGCCATCAGAAGACACGACCAGGTGGTGGCCGTATACCTTTACACCATTGAACATTTGCTGCTGCTTTACTTTTTGGTGACCAGCGGCAGTAGTGAAAGATTTACCGGCAGCAAAGCTGTTGCCATGGGCCAGGCCCATGCGGTGTTCCAGGGTATTGCCAGCCTGCAGTGCGCCGGAAACACACAGAGCCAGTGTTGCAGGGATTAAAGTGTATGCTTTCATGTCCTGATCCTTTTGTAGTTGTTTTGTCCAAGAGTTTCCCCTTGGTCGGGACAAACTGTCACAAAACAATCGGGTGCTCAAGAATGAATGCAACCTTAAATTAAAATTAAATTTACCACTGTGTAACACATTGGTTACATAATGATACAAGTGTTAGATTTAATTCGGGTTTTGCTATAACAGCCAATCCCACCACTTACAGAATGGCATCCCAAATAATTGATAATTATGGAATAAAAATGCCACAGAATATTTCGAACGCACTGAAATCTGTTAAGGAAAGCCCCTATGACTCACCAGTGGCAGAACCCCTTCGGCGCGGTCAAGCGGCTGGGGTTTGTGGAGCAAAGATAAGGTAAAGTCCACAGGCCCCCAGCGGCAAAGGCCGACATAAAATCCTTCCGCTGGCCCTTGATGGTATGCTGGTGCGGCGCAAGGCAAGCCGCTTTTGGGCAGCTATCCCCAGCCCGGCGTTGCATACCCTTGATGCAAACCAGACCTTGCAGTAAAGTGAGCTCCCTTTTCGCCGCCATACATGCCACTGGCGGTGCACAAGACAGCCAGACGTGATGAGATGACAGAAAAACACCTGCGCAAAGCCACAGCCTCTGAAGACAACCTGATGCGGATCTTTACCGTACCCGAGGCGGCAGACTCAACCCTTGGCCGTATCGAGCAGCAGCTGTCTGCCGATCTTGCCGGTTTCTTGCAGGATAATATTGCCGCGCTGGAACAACCTCTGTCAGACATTGAAGATCACTTCTACAGTGTCGAAGTGCCACCACAGCCCCAATTTGTGTCCGATTACGTGGAAGACATCATGTCCCATTTGGTGGCGCAGTCGGTACACACTGCCGCACCATCCTTTATCGGCCATATGACGTCTGCCCTGCCCTATTTCCTGTTGCCGCTGTCGAAACTGATGGTGGGGCTGAATCAGAATCTGGTGAAAATCGAAACCTCCAAGGCCTTTACGCCCATGGAGCGCCAGGTGCTCGGCATGATGCACCACCTGATTTATGGCCGCGATAAGGATTTCTATCAGGGCTTCCTCCACAGTGCCAGCCATGCACTGGGGGCTTTTTGCTCCGGCGGAACCGTGGCCAACATTACAGCGCTGTGGATTGCCCGCAACCAGTTGCTGAAAGCCAGCGGTAACTTCAAAGGCGTGACCCGCGAAGGCTTGCACAAAGCGCTCAAACATTACGGTTGGGATGATTTGGCAATTCTGGTGTCGGAGCGTGGCCACTATTCCCTCGGTAAGGCCGCTGATCTGCTCGGCATCGGCCGGGACAATATCATCAGCGTGCCGGTGGATGCTCACAATAAGGTGGATGTTGAAGCCATGCGCGTTGCTGCAGCCCAATTGCAGGCGCGCAATATTCGGGTGATGGCCATAGTTGGCGTCGCCGGCACCACCGAAACCGGCAATGTGGATCCCCTGGCTGACATGGCGTCGCTTGCCAAAGAGATAAACTGCCATTTCCATGTGGATGCGGCCTGGGGCGGCGCTACCCTGCTGTCCGAGAAGTATCGCCACCTGCTTGGCGGTATCGAGCTTGCGGATTCAGTCACCATTGATGCCCACAAGCAAATGTATGTGCCCATGGGCGCAGGCATGGTGCTCTTTAAAGATCCAAGCTTCGCCTCTGCCATCGAACATCATGCCGAGTACATCCTGCGTCAGGGCTCCAAGGATCTGGGCAGCCAGACCCTGGAAGGTTCACGTCCCGGGATGGCCATGCTGGTTCATGCCTGCTTGAACATCATCGGTCGCCAAGGCTACGAAATCCTTATCAACGGCTCACTGGAACGCGCCCGATTCTTTGCCGGGCTCATTCAAGCCCAGGCGGATTTTGAGCTTATCAGCGAGCCAGAGCTGTGTCTGCTGACTTACAGGTACGTGCCTGCAAAGGTGCGCCAGACACTGGCACAGGCCGTGGCTCAGCAGGATAAAGCGAAACTGGACGCCATTGGCAGTCTGCTTGATGACCTCACCCGCGCTATCCAGAAAACCCAGCGCGAGCAGGGTAAATCCTTTGTCTCACGCACCCGTATCACGCCCAAAGTCTACGGCAACGACAAGCGCACCGTGTTCAGGGTTGTGCTTGCCAATCCCCTTACCACCGAAGCCATATTGGCCGCCGTACTGGATGAGCAGCGTGTGCTGGCAAGCGGGGAAACTGACATACTGCAGGCCCTCGACGCTCTGTGTTGAGCGTGAAATACCAGGCGGCCGATACCGGTACTGAGTCTGGAGAAACGGCTAACAAACAACAAAGCCCGGCAGAGATGCCGGGCTTTGTTATTCAGGCTTAGGCGAAAGGAACTATCAGGCCTGGCGCAAGCGGTGGCCCTTAACGGCATAGAAGAAAATCATGCCATAACAGGGAAGCAGCAACCCATACCCGAGCTGATGGCTGAGGCCCGACTGTACCAGCGCACCGTAGGCCAGTGGCAGCAGAGCGCCACCGGCAATGCCCATAATCAGCAACGCCGAGGCGGTGGCGGTCAGGCGACCAAGACCCTGCAACGCCAAGGGCCAGACAGCGGGCCACACCAGCGCATTGGCAAACCCAAGCAGTGCCAGACACAGCACGGTATCGGGGACTGCGGCTATGCCAAAGGGTTGCAACAGCCAGGCGGCAAGGGTGGTGCCCTGCTCATCACCAAACATTATCCCAAGGGTAAACACCAGACCCGCAATGGCCGAGCCCGCCAGTGCTGTTTTCTGGCTGATAAATCTTGGGATTGTGGCGATGCCCACCAGATAACCCAGCACCATAAACGCCATGGTGTAGGAGGTCAGTACCCCGAAATTACTGAGCCCCAGGTGTTGTCCATAAAGGCCAATACTGTCACCGGCGATGACTTCGGCGCCCACATATAAAAAGAGTGTCAGGGCCCCCAGCATTACCTGAGGATACTTGAGCAGCTCACGCCAGTGACTCTGTTGAGATGACTCATCGGCACTGATATTCGGCTCAGGCAGGGGCGAAAAGCGCACATAAAACAGCAGTGCTATCAGGACTGCCGCCATGGCAAGGTAGGGCTCCACCAATCTTGCCGACAGGGCCAGCAAAGCCTCTGCTTTATCGGCTTCAGACAGGGCCGCCAGCGCGGTTTCTGTGTAGGCGTCCATCCCGGTCAGCACCCAGGCACTGAAGATAAGGGGCACCAGAATACCTGCACCCTTATTCACCACGCCCATACAGCTGATGCGCATGGCAGCACTCTCGCTGGGGCCAATCACCACTATGTAAGGGTTGGCGGCGGTTTGCAGTATGGTCAGCCCGGTGCCGAGCACAAAAAGCGCCAGCAAAAACAGTCCGAAGGTGTGGCTGAACGCCGCAGGAATAAACAGCAAAGCCCCCAGTGCCATCACCCCCAAACCGATTTGCAGCCCGGCGCGGTAGCCAAAACGGCTGAGTAGCCCGGACATGGGCAGCGCCATCACGAAATAGGCGATGTAAAACACAAAGGTGACCATATAGGCCTGCAGCTCATTGAGTTCGCAGGCAATCTTCAAAAACGGGATCAGGGCGCCATTGAGCCAGGTGACAAACCCAAACACAAAAAACAGGATGCCTATCAGCACCATGGGTAACAGCGTGGAAGAGGTCTTGGTTGTTTTCATTATATTTTCCATAGGGTTATCCAGCTTCTATTCCATTCCGGTTGCTTTTTTTCTGTACTTTTATGCCAATGAAGGCGCTTTTATTCCAGTGAAGGCTCTTGGCCTGCCACCAGTTGAGCGGCTTGCCAGCGGCCCTGTTGATAAAGGGCATCATTCAGGAGCACAAAATCGGCGCGGCAGTTCGGTGCCAATCGGCCTCTGTCCTTTAGACCCAAAAACGCTGCCGGTGTGGCCGTTGCCATCCACAACGCCTCGGCCGCGCTCACCCCGAGCATGGCGCAGGCCTGACGCACGGTCGCCGTCATGGTCAGCACAGAGCCAGCCAGCGAGCCATGTTCGTCCCTGAGCACCATGCCATCCCTTCGTACCTTGCCGCCGAAAAAGTCAAAACTCTCCTCACGGGTACCCGTGGGCGACATGGCGTCTGTGACCAGCATAAGTCTGTCACTGCCTTTAAGTCGCCAGGCCAGGGTAGCGGAGGTGGCGTGCACATGCTCACCATCCAGAATAATGCCGCAATATGCATTCGGGCTGGTCAGCGCCGCGCCCACCATACCCGGCTCCCGGCCCTGCAAGCCCGACATGCCGTTAAAGAGGTGGGTAAATCCGCTGGCACCGGCCGCGAGGCTTGCCTCGACCGTGGCAACATCGGCGTTGGAGTGGCCAAGGCTGACCCTGACGCCGAGCGCGACCAAACGCGCAATATCGTTAGGCGATACCGCTTCCGGTGCCAGTGTCACCATGCAGCACCCGAGGGCGGAGACGGCCTGGGCGTAGAGCGCAAATTCGGCCTCTCCGATGGGGCGGATAAGCGCCGGGCTGTGACATCCCTTTTTGGCGAGCGATAGATGCGGCCCTTCAAAATGAATGCCCACCACAGCGTCATCGCCCCCTTGCCTTGCGGCAATGGCGCCGTCGAGCGCCTGCCTCATCACAGTGATGTTATCGCTTATTACCGTGGGCAAGAGTGCGCCGGTCCCATACTGGCCGTGGGTTTGGGTAAGCCTGTTGATGCCCGCCGCGGTGGGCTTATGATTGATAAGTACCCCGCCACCGCCATTGACCTGGGTATCCACCAGCGCCGGGGCCAGAATGCCCGGTAGCCGGTAATGGGGTAAATCAGCGTCCGGTTCGCGTGCTATTGCCTCGATGCGGCCTTGGCGTATTTTAAGCCAAAGTCCCGGTACCAAAGCGGCAGATACCAAAGCCGCAATGGTATCGCCGGTGGAGCAAAACTCACGCCCATAGTCTGTACCAAGGAGCGCAAACTCCGGGCAAAGCCAGCAATCGTTGAGGTTTTCAGGCAAGTTGTTTCCATCAAAATCAGCCATGATGCCTCCTTTGAATGTCATCGGCAGCCGTCGCTATGCCGCTCGTGCCGGCAAGGCAATCTTCGCTGAGGGCCTTACCCAGCAGCGCCGCGCCGCGCACCCCACTGGCTGCGCCAAATTCCGCGACACGGAACTGCGGCAATTTGGCACTGGCAAAGAGGTGCCTTGCGGTTGCATCGGGCAGCGCCGCGATGATTTCATTGACCTCGGAAATACCACCACCGAACACCAGGCAGTCCGGATCCAGGCTGAGAATTTGCCCCGCAAGCACGCTGCCGAGGGCATCCATATAGGCTTCAAAGGTGCTGATCGCCGCAGCCTTGCCCGCGCGGTAGTCCGCAAGCCAGGTATAGGTATCGGCAGTGCCGCCAAAATGCTGGTACAGGCGCCCAAGGCCGGTGCCCGAGACATAGGTCTCGGCGCAGCCGGTTAAGCCGCAGCCACATTCGAACAGCGGCAGCTGATGTTTGATGATGACAGAGGCCGGCAGACCAATATGGCCAAACTCGCCGGCCAGACAATGGGCGCCTAAAATCAGTTTCTTACTGATACAGACGCCGCCACCAAGGCCTGTACCGAGGATAACCCCAAGCACACGCTCAAAGCCCACACCGGCACCAAGCATTACTTCCGACAGGGCAAAGCAGCGGCAATCATTCCCAAGCGCAACCGGTCTGCCGAGCCGCGCGGTGAGCTCATTGGCCACCATGCGACCATTGAGGCAAGGTACATTGCTTGAGAGTACCGTACCGTCGCTGAGAATAACCCCGGGAAGCGCAATGCCCACAGAGCCCTTGGACACCGCGGCAGGCTGCACTGCAACACCTGGGTGCTGCTGCGCCAGTTCATCGGCGCGCTCAACCTGGGCACAGACCTCATCCAGAAACTGACCATAATCGGCCACAGGGGTCGGAATTTGCCAGCGCTTCACACAGGCCATGCTGTCATCAAATAAGGCGAGCGCAATCTTGGTGCCGCCGATATCCAGTCCGTAATGCATCCGTTATACCCCGACTCCCGGCAACCGGTATTGGTTGAGGGGATGGATTTTGACCCCCTGGACCACGCGATTCACCTGGCCACCGGGGCAAGGGTTGTCGGCACTGATCCCAAGATTGAGGGCCTTGAAGTAAGCAAAAAGTTGACAATACAGGATATAGGGGAAGGTAAGCCAGACATCCTCGAGTAAGGTCTGACCATCTGCACCGATATTTTCTTCGCAAAGACGTACCACGGCACTGGCCGCGCCATCCCGCTCAAGCTCGGCGGCCATGTCCAAATCATAGGCGCGGGCATAGGGCTCGGATGAGCAAAGTACCACTACCAAAGAATCCCTATCGATAAGGGACTTTGGGCCATGGCGGAAGCCAAGGGGACTCTCATGTACCCCCATCACGGCGCCGGCACTGAGTTCCAGTAACTTGAGCGCGGCTTCCCGGGCGATGCCCTGCAGGGCGCCACCGCCCAAAAATACCGCCCGGGATAGCGGTGATGCGGCAAGCCGGGCAATCTCATCCACCCTGTCGCTGAGCAGGCGCTCTGCCAGGGTAATCGCCCTCGCCAGGGCACTGTAATTGCCAGCAAACAGAAGAAGCACGCCCAGGTACATGCAAGTAAAGCTGCTGGTCATGGCAAAGCTTCTGTCATGGCTGCCTTCCGGCATCAGCCACAGGCAGGCACGGTCGGCCTTTTGCTCACCGTACCTTGCCATGCTGCCCTGTGGATTACAGGTCAGCAGCAGGTGGTAACACTGGGGCAAGAGAGCATCGCACAGTTCGATGGCGGCCATGGATTCGGGACTGCTGCCGGAGCGGCCGAAAGAAATCACCAGTGTCGGCCTTGCCGGATGCAGGTAGAGATGCGGATGTGACACCAGGTCCGTGGTGGCAATGGCCTCCACCGTTTGCCCCACCAGCGGCATCTGGGTCGCCAGAAAGGGCGCCAGCGCCTCGCCGATATACGCCGACGTCCCCGCACCAGTGAGGATAACCCGCAAGTCAGGCAGGGCCAGTAAGGGCGCGGCGAAGTCGTGTAATCTGTCCTTCTCCTGCACAAACTGCTCCGCCATTTGCCGCCACAGTCCGGGCTGCTGACAAATTTCCTCTGCCGTCCAGTGACTGCCCTTCGGTGGCTGACGCAGCGCGTCTTCACCGAATTCCAGACAGATCTTGGTCTTTGATAGGTCGTTGACTTGCATAAATATTATCCTTTAATTGCGCTCAACTGGCAGGCGTCTTCGTAGCGTTCAAGCACCAGACTGATATGGTCGAGCACCAGCGACAGGGCCGTCGCCGGCAGGGCCTGACGCAATACTTTGGAGTATTGCAGCGGCAGGTATTGGCTGATGAGTGGCAAAGGGATGGGGTCTTTGAGATTAAACAGCAGGGTGTCTATCGCCTGAGACAATTCCGGCCAGTAATAGCGAATACGGTCGCTGTAGCTGAATCCCAGTTGCCAGTCCCGCGCCAGTGGGTCGGTGTAAAAGTGCTGCCAGAATTTGGGGTCCGCCTGCATCTTGTCTTCGCACAGGGCTCTGAGTCCCGCGCGCTTCGCCTGGGGCACCAACAAGGCCTCGATATGGTCAAGGGCAAACAGCGCTTCGCGCAGGGCGAAGGTCAGTTCAGGCCCGACCTTGAGAATGGCGAAATGGTCCGCCACCAGCGACTTATAGTGTTCCGGCAATTGGTAATCGGTGGAATGCGCCTCGTACACCAAGCCGGGCTGGCGGCGGATAAAACGGCGCTGAGCATCCAGCAGGCTGCTGTTGTACTGATGTATGTCACTGTGGCCGAATTCCACCCCGGGCTGAACCACCAGGGCAATCACCCGCTGCCATACCTCATCACTGAGCCCGGCGGCGTCAAACGCCATTCTGTGGGCCGCAACGGTTTGCTCGATAGCCGGCACCGGGGTGACTTCCAGCGCATGCAGGCTGGCAACACCGCCGGGGGGCGGCACTTCGGTGCCAATCACGTAGCAAAGTGGCCGCCCGCAGGCAGCCTCCTCCGCCGCCTTGCAAAGGCGGGCAGCCCGCGCGGCAATCAGGCTATCGCCCAGAGGCTCGGCTTCACCCTGACAGCCCATGCTGGCATCGAGGTGGATTTTTTCAAAACCCGCTTTAACAAAGGCTCGCACCATGGCCTCGGCCTTATCCATGGCCTCATCGGCAGGCAGATGTTTCCAGACGACGGGGCCCAAATGATCGCCGCCAAAGAGCAGGCGTTCACGGGGCAGGCCTTCGGCCTCGGCCAGGGATTCGACAAAGCGGATAAAGTCGGCAGGCACCATGCCGGTGTATCCGCCAAATTGGTTAACCTGATTGGCCGTGGCCTCAATCAGCACGGGAGAGCCCGTCGCTACGCCGTGGCGCAGCGCGGCTCGCAGGACCAGCGGCTGTGCCGAGCAGACGGCAAAGATGCCCCGCTGCTCGCCACGCTTGTTGGCCTCAATAATGGATTTGAGTACCGACATCTGCTTACCCCACGATTCCCAGAGGCTTGGCACTCTGCCATACGCCACGGGTAAAGTCGGGGAAGTCGCGGGAATTACCGCGGTCAGCCACCGATTCGGCAGACAGAGGCTGCACCGCCGACCAGGCCGCACCGTCGTATACGTCCTGATCCAATGGCTCACCATTACGCAGGCAATAAATCATGCGCCAGCACATCAGGAAGTCCATGCCGCCATGGCCGCCGTTCTGCTCGGCTTCGCGGCCCATGCGGGTCCACAGCGGGTGATCGTATTTACCGTACCAGTGTTCCATGTCCTGATCCCACTCGTGGAAACTGCCGCGGCCATTGTTTTCCAGGGCGATACGGTTGGGGAATCCGGCAAAGACGCCATTGGTGCCCTGGATCAGGTTATGGCGGCTGTAGGGGCGCGGTGTGGTGGTATCGTGCTGCACCATGATGGTCCGGCCCTTAATGGTTTTGATAAGGCTGGTGTTCATGTCGCCGCAAATGTAGTTGAGCTGATTGCGCTGGTGATCTTTTGGAAACTCGCGCTGGGCATAGGCTGCGCGGCCAAGGGCCGGGGAGCTCATGGACGAGAGGTAGTCGAAGCGATCGCCACGGTTGATGTTCATGTACTGGGCAACCGGGCCAAGGCCGTGGGTGGGATACAGGTTACCATTGATTTGGGCATGGTAGCCGGTACGCCAGGAGCCGGTCTTGCGGTCCAGCTCTTTCATCTGCCAGCGAAGTTCATGGATGTACGCGGCCTCACCGTGGAGCAGCTCACCGAAGAGGCCCTGGCGCACCATATTCAGTACCATCAGTTCGTCGCGGCCGTAGCAGACGTTTTCCATCATCATGCAGTTGCGCTGGGTCAGCTCGGCGGTGTCCACCAGATCCCACAGCTCTTCGATGGTCATGCCCATGGGGACTTCCACAAAGGCGTGCTTACCGGCCAGCATGGCGGCTTTGGCCATGGGGTGATGCAGCGCCCAGGGCGTGGCAATGACCACTATGTCCACATCTTCGCGGGCCACCAGATCAAGATAGGCCTCTTGCCCCTTGCTGTAATAGGCAGGCTGACCACGGCCATAATCGGTCATGATTTTTTGGGCACGGGAGATAACCAGGGGATCCGTATCGCAGATGGCGGTAATGCGCGCGCCTTCGATGTTATTGAAGTGATGGATAAAACCCACACCACGCTCACCCACACCTATGAGGCCCACTCTCACTTCGGCCATCTTTGGCACCACCAGGCCCATCACGGACTTGCCCGCTGCCTTGGGTGTTACACTGCCGCCCTGCTGACTGGCACAACCCGCCAGCGCCGCTGCAGCCACAGATGCCATAGAGGCCTTCAAAAATCCACGACGATCGATTCCCGCCATTGTTCTCCCCTTAAATCGCTATTGAGTGCGTTCTACCAGGTGCAATTGCACCCCTTGTTTTTCGAGTGCCTGGGCGTAACGCTCAGGAATGCCTGTGTCTGTGACCAGCCTGTGTATGCGAAGCAACGGGCAGATCACGTGAAAGGCCTGCTGATCAAACTTGGATGAATCGGTCACCACTATGACCTCGGTGGCAATGTCCACCATCATCCGGTTCAGACAGGCTTCTTTCTCAAAATGGGTGGTCAGTCCGGCCTTCAAGTCGAAACCGTCCACACCGAGAATAAGTTTGTTGAAGTTGTAGTCACCCAGGCTCTTCTCGGCAGCGCTGCCATAAAAGGACATGGATTTTTTACGCAGCAGACCGCCGGTAAGCATCACGTCCACCGACTCGGACTTGGACAGCACAGAGGCAATGTTCAGCCCATTGGTCATCACGATAAGGTCATCGTGCTGCATCAGATGATGGGCGACCTGCTCTGTGGTGGTGCCCGAGTCCAGGAGCAACCTGTCACCGTTTTGCACCAGACTTGCCGCCGCCGCGCCCAACTCCCGTTTCAGTGCCGAGTAGCAACTGCCCTTTTCCTTGAGGGACAACTCGCGGCTGAGCTCGGTATTAACGATGGCGCCGCCGCGGGAGCGCACCAGCAACTGCTTTTGATCCAGGGTTGCCAGGTCGCTGCGAATGGTGACCTCTGACACCCCGAAGCGTGCCGACAGATCGCTCACCGACACCTTTCCCTGCTGTTGGGTCAGGCGCACGATTTCCTGTTGTCTCTCTATGGTGTTGAGAATGTTCATTTCGGTTATCCCATCATTTGCTCGAAAGCCTCAATGTATCACAGCGGATAAACTTTCAATAGGTTTCGATATCAGTCAAAGCGGCTTATTAATGCCATCAACCATTGAAATTCAGCGACTTAAGTTTAACTTTTGTGACCTTGCCGGCTTTCGATATCAATCAATATGCCTCCATTCGAAAGAAAATAAAAGCTATTTCACATTTTTTTGTTGATCAAAACACTTTTTTAACATTATATGTAAGCATTCGAAAGCCAATTAAGCCTTTTGTTATTTTCGAATAAGCCATAAGAACGAGTCACAAAAGCATCTGAATGGAGGGGAGAGCATGTCTTCTTTACGTACCCAAGTCGCCACTCTGGCGCTGGCGGTCAGCACCGCACTCTGGATAACACCTGTGTGCGCGGCCGAAGCCGAACAAACAACCAAAAACACCGAGGAAAAAGCCAAGCAAGCCGAAGAAGCCAAGGAAGAGGATGTTGAGCGTATTGCGGTTTACGGTATCCGCTCCAGCATCAAGGAGTCGATGTACCTCAAGCAAAACGCCACCAGCGTGGTGGATTTGGTGGTGGCCGATGACATAGGCAAATTCCCCGATGAAAACCTGGCCGAAGCCCTGCAGCGTATTCCCGGGATCACCATCACCCGCAACGGCGGTGAAGGACAAAACATTCTGGTGCGTGGTCTGGGCGCCGGTTATAACGTCACTACCCTCAACGGCCGTAAACTGGCGTCAGAATATGCGGGCCGTGACTTTAACTTTGATACCATCGCCTCTGAGCTGGTGAATGTGCTGGCGGTGTACAAGTCGCCCGAAGCCCGTCTCACCGAAGGTGGCATTGGCGCAATCGTCGACATTCAAACCCGCAAGCCGCTGGATCTGAATGGCTTTACCCTGCAGGCCTCCGCCAAGGGGATCCACGAGTCACGCACCGGCGACATCCATCCCCATGCCTCTTTCATCATTGGCGATCAGAATGATGATGGCAGCCTGGGCGCGCTCTTCTCTGCCGTGTATTCGAAAAAGACCCTGAGGGCCGACACCTATTCCGCTGACGGTTTCTTCGATGAAGACGAAGGCTGGGGCGTGGACAGTGCCGGGGTGCCCGTGGATGCCAACAACAATGGCACCATAGATGAGGGTGAAATCTTCGCCTCCAAAATTCCCAGCTACATGTACTTTGCCAACGCCCAGGACGTTCGTGAGCGCATCGGCTCTACCCTTGCCCTGCAGTGGCGCCCGAGCGATGACCTGACCCTGAGCCTGGATGGCCTCTTTTCCCGCTACAACACCGACGGTAACCGCTATCAGATTGGTTTTGTGAACTACGACGAGTCCTGGACGCCGGGCACGCCGCTGTTTACCGACGCCGAGTTCGACGATTTGGGCCGGGTGGTCAAGATGAAGCAGACCGGTGACAACACCATGGTGGAGCTGCTGAACATTTCAACCCCGCGCCAGACCGACACCTGGCAGCTGGGCCTGAATGCCGAGTGGCACCCCACTGACCAATGGTCTGTATACGCAGATGCGGCCTATTCCCAGGCCGAAAACAAAAACAAGGGCGATAACCGCTTCATCGTGGCCCGTGGTTTTGTAGACAGCATCGGCATCGACTACAGCACCGGCAACACCCTGCCGGATGTGGTGATAAGCCCGGCACTCACCTCTGATCAAACCTACGGCGCCCACTACAGCTACAACAGCGGTACCGGGGTAAAAGACAAGGTTAATGACCTTAAACTCGAAGCCATCTATGAACCCGAAGACAGCCTGGTGAGCAAGGTGCACTTTGGGGTGAACTATGTCAAACAGTCCAAGACCCAGAACGCCTATGGTTCCCGTAACCCCAGTCAGTTCAGTCGCGGCGGCTTTTATCTGACCCGCGACGGTTACGACTTTGCCCCGGGCCAGGTATTTACCCAGGGCGAATTTGAGCTGTTCCGCATTCCGGAAAACGTGTTTGTACCTGCCAACTTCGATAACTTCCTCGACGGGGAAAACAGCGTATCGCCAGACCCCTGGCCAAGCTTTGACTATGATGCCCTGCTGGCCTTTTACCGCTCCATCAATGCCGAGGCCGCCGACGCCAGTATAGTCGCGACCCAGAGCAAGTCCGGCAGCTATGAGGTATCTGAAGCCGTGACCTCGGCCTTCGTGCAGGTCACCCTGGAAGATGAGCTGTGGGAACTTCCTTACATGCTGAACCTGGGCCTGCGTGCCAGCCACACCCAGGTCGACTCCAGCGGTTTTGGCTATGACCTGTCCAAAGTGGTACTCGACAGCGCCGGCAACCCCAGCAACAACGACTGGCGCGCAGTGTTGCCGGTGGGACATGAAGGCAGTTACAGCAACGTGCTGCCGAGCCTGAACTTCCGCCTGAACCTGCAGGATGATTTGCTGTTGCGTGTCTCTGCCGCCCAAACCCTGAGCCGCCCATCCCTGTATGCCCTGCGTACCTGGGCCAATCCCGACTTCGTCAACCGCAAGGAAGGATTGCCGACCCTGAGCCGTGGTAACCCCGGCGTGAGTGCTGAAGAAGCCTATCAGGGCGATGTGACGCTGGAGTGGTACTACGGTGACAGCAGCTCACTGGCGGCCGGTGTGTTTGTGAAGGATATTCAATCCTTTATCGAAAACGATGAAAACGCCATGGAGGTAGAAGGCAACCTGTATATGGTCAATCAGCCTGAGTCAGGGGAGTATGGCGCCCTGATCACAGGGTACGAAGTGGCCTGGCAACAGTCACTGGAACAATGGCTGCCTTCACCCCTGGATGGTTTCGGCGTGCAGCTGAACTACACCTATGTGGACAGCGAATATGATGACCCGGCCCGCAAAGAGCAGAACCTGCCCTTCGCCGGTATGTCTGAAAACTCCTACAACGCAGTGCTCTACTACGAGAAGTACGGATTGCAGGGTCGTGTTGCCTACAACTGGCGCAGCAAATTCCTGGTTGACCCAGAAGCCTGGGGCGGTCCTGCCTGGATAAACGCATACGGCCAGCTGGATGCCAGCTTAAGCTATGCGCTGCTGGAAAACCTGACTGTGTTTGTTGAAGCCTCCAACCTTGGCAACGACCGTTACTCTGGCTATATCAAACGCCCCGATCAGGTGAACTACCTGGAGCGCTTCGGTACCCAAGTTGCCTTCGGTGTCAGGGGCAGCTTCTAACCCCCACAGCGTAAAAATGGCGGCCCCGGCCGCCATTTTTTATGCGCATCAATCGGCCTTTTGGGCCTTTTCATACTCCCGGCTCGCCTCATCCATGCGCGCCACAAAATCCGCCAACTCCTGCCCCGGAGTATGGGCAAACTGCTTGGTTTCGCACTCGAGGCTCACAATACGGTCGGCGCGAAAACTGCGAAAATCCCCCCGAAGTTCGCACCAGCCCAGCAGAGTCCAGGTGCCACGCCAGAAATAAATCGCCAGAGGCCTGAGACGCCGCTCTGTCACCTCATCCTTGGCATCCCGATAGCAAATCTGGCAATACCGCCGTTCTCTGGCGGCAATCCTGAGGGGGTCCAGAAATTGAAACTCGGCATCATCGAGATAAAAGTCCGGCGAAAACATCAGGGACTGCATGTCTTTCAGGCGATTTGGCAGTACGGCTTCAACCTTGATCAGCGCCTGGGTTGCCGCTTGCCCAAGGGCCTTGCCACCCCAGGTTTGCACCATACGAATGCCCACCTGAATCGCTTCCAGCTCCACCTCGTTGAACATCAGCGGCGGCACATTCACTTCCTGGCGCAGCAGGTAGCCAACACCGGCCTCCCCTTCGATGGGGATGCCAGAAAGACACAGATCCTGAATGTCCCGGTAGATGGTTCTTGGCGACACCGCCAGGCGCTCGGCAAGCTGCGCCGCCGTGGTCAGGCGTCTGTGCCTTAAGATTTGCACGATTTGAAACAGTCTGTCTGCGCGGCGCATACCCTATCCATGCAAGGGCAGGTACGCCAATGCGCCCGGCCCAAGCTCTTCTGTCATTGCTGGCTCAGTACCAAAATACCCATGCCTTTATGCCCAACATCGTCAGAGCGAGGGGCTCCACAGGCCGACAGTGTTGCCTTCGCTGTCGACAAACAGGGCTATGTAGCCACACTCGCCGCCCTTGATGCCCATGGGTGGCATGACGATTTGTACCTGGCTGTGTTCCAGTTTGCCCACCAGCGGGCCAAGATTATCTGTCAGATGCAGGTACAGACAGGCGCCACCCTGACCTGGCTTAAACTCGGGGTGTTTCATCAGGCCTATGGTGGCGGCCTTCTCATCGCTGCATTCGAGGATGGCGTATTCCACCTCATCCATGTCTTCCCGGCGAAAACTCACGCCAAACTGGGTTTGGTAGAAGGCGATGGCTCTTGCCATGTCACTGACAGCGATTTCGCCCCACACCAGGGGTTGAGTTGCTTGCATATCCCTATCTCCTTGTTGAGTAAACTTTATATATCAATGCTTTGAAGTAGATATTACTTCGCGCTTCATCGATAGAGTCAGCTTAATCCCCCCCTGCTGACAACATGGTGTCAGCAGGGTTTATCAGGAGTCGGATTTTTTCGGTGTCAGCGGGGCAAACTCGCCTGATGACCATCCACCAGCGCAGCCATCAGGGCATCCCCTTCTCGCTGGGCATCGGCCATGGCAATCCCATCTGCCATGGGCAATACCAGCTCGTAGTAGCATTTTATCTTGGGCTCGGTGCCCGATGGCCTGACTATCACCCGGGCACTGGAGCCCGGCGTGGCGGCAGATGCCCCCAAATGGTAAATGAGTACATCGCTCGCAGGCAGAGCTATTACCTCTTCCCGGCCATCGGCATAGACTTTACGCAGGTGCTTTAAGTCTTCCCGGGCTACCACAGGCCGCCTGTCTATCTCGGTTGGCGGATTCTCCCTGAGCCAGGCACCTATGTCCGGCGTCCCTTCCCCAAGGGCAATGCTCACCTGTCGGTTTACATAAAGCCCATGGCGGCGATAGAGCCGCTCCAGCGCCGCCCACACATCCTGGCCTTCGGCCAGAAGCTCCGCCGCCAGATTGGCAAAACACAGCTGGGCGCTGATGCCGTCTTTATCCCACACCAGATTGCCCACGGTGTAACCCAGGGCCTCTTCATAGGCAAACAGAAACGGCTGCTGCGGGGTTTCCAGCTGCTGCGCCGTGTTCATCAGCCACTTAAAGCCGGTGAGTGTGGTGTAGCTGCGGGCACCATAATGGGCGGCAATGGCGTGCAGAAGCGCCGACGAGACTATGGTATTGCCCACCAGGGGCACGCCTGCACCTTGCCAATGGGACAGCAGATAATCACACAATAAGGCGCCTGTTTGATCCCCGGACAGCATCCGATACCCGCCATCACTCTGGCGGACCGCCAGCGCGAACCGGTCGGCGTCCGGGTCGTTGGCACAGGCCAGCATGGCGCCCTTGTCACTGGCCTCATGGATAACCATATCCATGGCGCCCGGCTCCTCAGGATTGGGGAAGTTCACCGTGGGGAAATTTCCATCGGGCTCGCGCTGGGCCGCCACGCTGTATACCTGGCTGAAACCCGCATCCCTGAGCACCCGCTCGGCCATGGGCGCACCGACCCCATGCATCGCGGTATAGGCAATCCCCAGATTGGCACGCCCGGCCTGACTTTCACCGGCGGGATGCAGCAGTGGCGAATGTAATATGGCGCGGCGATAGCGCTCAAAAAAATCATCCTGCAAAAACGAAAGCCGCCCCTGTTTTACCGCTTCGGGCTCAGGCATCCAGGGCAGTTCGAGATTGGCAGCCCGGTCGATGCAGGCCGCGATGCCGGCGTCGTGGGGCGGAATAATCTGCGCGCCGTTTTCCCAATACACCTTATAGCCGTTGTATTTGGGCGGATTATGGCTGGCGGTGACCACAATCCCGGCGGCGGCTTCGAAGTGTTTTACGCCAAAGGCCACCAGCGGCGTGGGGGCAACATGGCTGGTCAGGCGCACTTTAAAGCCCATGGCGCTGAGCACGCAGGCCGCATCGTGGGCAAATACCCGTGAGTCATGGCGGCCATCAAAGCCAATAACCAATCCCCGACGCTTGGCATCCTTGAGTTGTGCTTCGAGATAAGCGCCCAGACCGGCACTGGTTTCGCGCACCAACAGGCGATTCATGCCCATGGGGCCCGGACCGACAATGCCGCGAATTCCGGCGGTACCAAAGGCCAGTCTGCCACCGAAGGCGGCTTCGAGCGCCTTGTCATCCCCTGCCGCCACCAAAGCCTCCAGTGCGGTGCGGCTTTTGGCATCGGGATCCCTTGCCAACCAGTTTTTTACCTTGAATGCGAGCTGGGTATCCATAACCTCTCCTTGTGCCACCCGGTGACCTTACCGTCACCCTAACCTGTGCCAAGCGCTCCAATACAGACCCGATAAGCGGCAAAAAAACCGCTGTCAGGCTCAGCCTGATATCTGGATACGGGCGCTTCCTCTTGAAACCACAATAGGCACTCAGCCATGAGCACTCAAGCAAATTTGCAGTTTGCGCCGCGATACCAGACATAAAAAAACGCGGCCCCACAGGGAGACCGCGCCTTTAATGTCAA
The DNA here is from genome assembly GCF_019457455.1 of Shewanella sp. FJAT-52076. Taxonomy (NCBI): domain Bacteria; kingdom Pseudomonadati; phylum Pseudomonadota; class Gammaproteobacteria; order Alteromonadales; family Shewanellaceae; genus Shewanella; species Shewanella sp. FJAT-52076. Next base: position 1,406,262 of record NZ_CP080415.1, on the reverse strand, counting down.
GCAGTTACAGCTTAAAGATGTTGTCTTTACTGTCTCTGTCCACCAGCTTCACGAAGGGGTCAACGCCGACGTAGCTTGGGGCTTTATCCAGCTCAAAGGACAACTGATTGTCGCCGGATTTGAGTGGATGTTTCTCCAGCAAAAGCACCTGCTCTTCCGAGTCAATGCTGTCAGGGTCGGCAGCAAAGAGCCCTATATCCACCCGCTCATTGAAGGCCTCTTCCTGCTCCTTGCCTTCATTGTCGGCCTTGAGCAGCCCGGCATGGATATCCAGATCCACCCGCACCTTGCCGTTCTCAAGCTCGGTGATCCTGGCATCGGTCAGGCGCAAATCATAGAGCTTGATGTCTCTGAAAGCACTGTCCACAAACGCCAGCTCGTCATCATCGAGGCCTTGCTTCAGGTACGAAAGCAAATCCAGGGTGGTTGGGAAGGGGTCGGCACGATAACGATAGCGCTCGAGGAAGGCGGCAAGATTGGCATTAAGCTTCTCTTCACCCACCATGTCCTTAATGGCCATCATCACCACAGACCCTTTCTGGTAATGGATGTACTGCTGATTTTCACTGCGCAGCAGCGGCATCTCGCCAATACGCTCACCGCCGCGGCCGCGCAGGTAGCGGTCAAGCTCGTAGCGCAGGAACTTCCTGAGCATATGGGCGCCGTATTTCTTTTCCATCACCATCAGGGCGGCATACTGCGACAGGCTTTCGGAAATCACCGCACTGCCCTGCACATCGGCGGCACCGACCTGATGGCCCCACCACTGGTGAGCGACCTCGTGGGCAGTCACGTAGTACACAGGGTCAATCTTGTCGGGATCCCTGAGGTCGGTAATAAAGCCGATTCGCTCAGAGTAAGGCACTGTGTTGGCAAAGCTCTGGGCAAAGGAGCGGTATCCCGGAAACTCCATAATCCGCAGCTGACGATGCTGATAAGGACCAAAGGCCTCACTGAAATAGTCGATGGAATCCCGCACCGATTCCACCATGCGGTCAACGTTCCAGGGATGGTCGGGGTGATAATACACCTCGATGTTAATGCCCTTGTACTGCTCCTTTTTCACCTCAAAACGGCCAGACACGATGGCGAAGAAATTCACCATGGGGCTGTCCATTTTGTAGTGGAAGAAGTTGCGACCATTTTCCTGCCATGCCCTGGTCAGGTAACCCGGAACCAGCGCCGTTTGGTCACCCGCGGTGGACACCGTGGCTTCAAAGTCAACAAAGCTGCCCTGGGGACCAAAGAAGTTGACCTGATGGAAACGTTCGTCTTCGAGTTTGTTGGCTCTGTCCTTGGGAGGCAGACCACGCTTTTCGCGCTCGTGTCTGTCGAGCAGTTCGGCATCACTCTGGTAGCCAAAGGCTGGCAACAATTCGAAGTTATTGATGAAGGTGCCGTTTTCGACCAGGGTCAGGTCGAAGTTGTTTTCGGCAATCCCCGCGTTTTCACGCACCAGGCTTATCTCACCCGCTACGTCGGCGCCATTGGCAATGGGTGTATCAAACACCAACCAGGCCACCGGCAGGGATTCATCCTCATCGGTTAAACGGGCACCGGGAATATCAAACTTCAGCGACGCCCTGTTGGTATGCTCCGGCAGGCTCACCAACATGCGGGAGATAGGTTCGCCGCTGCGGTTTTGCCAACGCATCTCGACACGTGCCTTCAGGCGGCGCTCGCCGGGGTAGATATCGAAGTGACCCTTTACACTCACAGGTGACAACACGGGCGCATCGGCGTACTGACGATAGCGCTTTTCGTATTCGGCCTGGCTGTCGGTCATCTCATCAGGAATACGATAGTCGTTGACCACTGTGGTTTGGTAAAAGAGATAAGCCCCCATCCCCGCAAATACCGCCACCGAGGCAAACGCCAGCACGCGGCCGCCGTTGCCGAGCTGATATTTCAGCAGGCCCAAACGGTGCCTGAGCCCCACTTCCGGGCCACGACGATATAAGCCGAACGCGAGCAGGAACAGCAGCACGGAGAAAGCGCCCCAGTACAGCATATACAGGGCATGGCTTTGCAACGACCAGCCGTAACCGTTCATGTCGGAGTATGGTAAGGTGGGTGAGCTGGCAAAGTTATTCAGGCTGTGACCAAAACCCCAGCTGGCCAGGATCAGGCTGAGGACGTAATAGCCCACGTACAGCCCCATACCGGCATACTTATTGGGTGCCAATACCTGGAAGAAAAATGCCAGCACCGCCGACATCATCAGGGGCAGCAAAATCATAAAGCCCAAACGGATGGCGTATTGCGACAGCTCCAGGTTCATCTGCCCCTTGATAAGCTGGAATACAATGGTGGTCAGCATGGCAATCAGATACAGAATCACCATCACCAGCGACAAGGCCACGAACTTGGAGCTCAGGAACACCCGATTGGACACCGGCAGGCTGTCGATGATGTCGCCCATGCCGGTGCTGCGCTCACGCCAGACGATTTCACCGCAGTAAAACACCAGGATGATGACCATCAAAAGGCCGGTGGAACCCAAAATCAGATCCACCATGTCCTGGGTCAGTGGCCAGTTGCTGGTGCCATACCAATTCAGGTCCCCGGCAATCATGGGCCCGAGCAGGTTAAAGATACTCAGGGCACCCAGGATGTAGAAAGGCGCCGTAAAGAGTACCTGCTTGACCTCAAAACGCACCCGGGTCCAGAACTGGGCGCTGCCACTGATAGTGGGTGTGCGCACCAACGCCGACAATGGCGGCATCACAGGCACCTTGTAGGCGCGCTGCTTTTTCCCTTCGGTGCGGCGGGTTAAGGATGGCTGACGGTGCAAACCACTGATAGCCAGAATAAAAGCGGTAATACTGAGCCAGAGAACCCGGTTTTGCAGCATCAGGCCCTCAAGGCCCATGCTGATGGTGTTTTTCTCGGCAATGGTCCAGTAGCGCGCCACCTGGCTGTAGGTGCGAAGCGCGAAAGGATCGAGTAAGGCCGCAATCTCACGGTACTGTGGTTGGCTTGCCAGTTGCCCGGCCAAACCATAGAGAATAAATACCGCCACCGCAGTCAGGTACAGGGCCATCATGGAGCGGAACTTCTGCGCCATGGCGTAGAAGAGAGCCGACAAAAACAGCAGACTTGGCATCACCAGCAGCAACATGGGCTTGAGGTAAAACCAGAGGGAGATGTCCCCAAAACGGCTGGAATCCACCCAGGGCATCAAAGAACCTAGCAAATGCCCAAGTGGCGCCAGGGTAAACAGAGTCATGACCACCAGCGCGCTGCCCGCAAAGCGGCCAAGCTGATAGCCTATTGGCGACAGCGGCTTAACATAAAGCAGCTCTTCCATCAGGCATTGCTGGTTACGTACCGCCGTGCTGCCAACGAAATTCACCACAGCAAACATGGCGATCACCCCGGTGATGAGCAGGGTCTGGCCGATGGCAAAGGGACTGTTTTTTAAGACTTCACCGCCACTGCCGATTTGGACGTTATCGGTTGCGGTGGCAAAAAAGCACACCAGAAACAACAACATCCCAACCACGTAAAAGGACGGCTGACGCAAATAGTAGCGCCATTCAAAGGAGAGTGTGTGTAAAAACATGCTGCCCTCTCTTATGCGGCCTGATGGCTTCTGTGGCTGTGCAGGGTCGAGAAATACAAGTCCTCAAGCCCGGCATCCGTGCCTTCAAACCCTTCGGGACAGGCTTCCGACATGACATTCAGCACAGTGCGGCCGGCGAACAGGCGCTTGGAAATCACCGGCAGGCGCGCTTCAAGCTCTGCGGCTTCCTGCTGGGACACGGTACGGCGCCAAATTCTGCCATTCAGGGAATCCACCAGCTCTTGCGGGTTGCCTTCAAGCAATATGCTGCCCGATGCCAGTACAGCCATTTGTGGGCACAGTTCGGCCACGTCTTCCACTATGTGGGTCGAGAGAATGACAACCCGCTCCTCACCCAGGCTCACCAGCAAATTGTGGAAACGGTTGCGCTCTTCGGGGTCGAGGCCCGCGGTGGGTTCATCCACAATCAACAATTTGGGGTCACCCAGCAAGGCCTGGGCAATACCAAAGCGCTGACGCATGCCGCCGGAGTAGCCACTGACCGATTTGAATCTGTGTTGATAGAGGTTGGTGTGAGCCAGCAGGCCTTCAACGATTTCCTTGCGCTCTTTGGCATTACCAATACCTTTAAGCACCGCCAGGTGATCCAGCAAATCCAGCGCAGTCACCCGGGGGTAGACGTTAAAATCCTGAGGCAAATAGCCCAGCATGGTGCGCAGTTTCATGGGATCGGCCATCACATCTATGCCATCGAAATGAATGCTGCCACTGTCGGCCGATTGCAGGGTTGCAATGGTACGCATCAGGCTGGACTTCCCGGCTCCGTTGGGCCCTAACAGGCCAAACATACCCTTGGGGATTTCCAGATTGACATTGTTCAGGGCTTTCACCCCGTTATCGTAGGTTTTGGTGAGGTTTTTAATGCTTAGCATGGGTCCTTTCCGCTTATTCGAGTTCGCTAATCCGACCCGAACATACCAGAATGAACCTTAACGTCACCCTAATAATTGTAATAATTTTTCAATAATTTACAGCACGACATTCTACATATCTGCAACATTGTTATTTGTTTGCGGTCATACTGACGGCTTAACGCGCTTTTTTACCGGTAAGGGCTCCCGGCAAAAATATTTATTCATCCCCCCGATGCCAAGGGGTAACAACAGGCGTATGATTTAGCGCTTTTCGCCCCGCAGGGCAGACAGGGAGGGAATAATCATGGGAAAAACAATCTTTTTGAACGCTCTGCCTGCCAGCAGACAAGGCCGTATCAGGGCCTGGTTCTTGCTGCTGTTAAGTCTGTCAGTCCTCCCAGGCTGTCAGGTAAACACCCAAACACCCGATGCCTCCCGGGATACAGAGTTAAGCGCTCAGCCTGAAGCGATTGTCCCCGTCATAACAGAAGACACCAGCACACCGGAGTCACCGACGCCTGAAGCAACACCGCAGCAAAACCTGTGGCAAAAAATCGCCGATGCACAGACCATTGCCGTGCCTTCGCACCCGGAAGTCGATTATTTCCATGGACTTCACCGCAATAACGGCCTCTTCCCCATCAATGCGCCCGCTGCCGCCGAACCCTGGCTGTACGACATCATCAGTGAGCTGGATGCACGGGATATGCCGCTGGAACTTGCCCTGCTGCCGCTGATAGAAAGTGGCTACCACCCAGGTATCAAGGGATTGGGGGGCGCCGGACTGTGGCAACTTGCCGCCCAGACAGGTCGCAATCACCATCTCCGGGTCAATCAAAGCTACGATGGCAGATTGGACCCGAACCCAGCCACCCGCGCCGCCCTGGATTACCTGCTGTACCTGTACGAGATGTTCAATAACGACTGGCTGTCGGCGGTAGCAGCCTACAACATGGGTGAAGGCAAGCTGAAATCGGCCATTGAGCGCAATCGCCGCAAGGGCAAAGCCGAGGACTTTCTGGCGCTCGGACTGAGTCGTAATCAGGCGCCCACCCTGTACAAATGGCTGGCGGCGCTGGCGGTTTTACGGGACCCACAAACTCAGTCGGCCAGTTTCCCCCCCATTGCCAACGCGCCCGTAATGGCAAGGGAAGCTGTGCCCAACGGTGTGGCACTGTCCAACATTGCCCAGGCGCTGGGCATGTCTGCCAAAGAACTCTCCAGACTGAATCCGGCCTTCAGGGACGGCATCGTGCCCTTCAGCGGCAAATATCAAATCAACCTGCCAAAGACCCAGCTGGCCGCCCTTAACACGGCGCTGGTGAACTTAACGCCATCTACCCCCGGTAAGGGCGGCAGCTATCAGGTGAAATCAGGCGATACCCTGAGTGGCATTGCCAAGCGCCATGGATTATCCCTGGACAAGCTGCTGACGCTGAATGGGCTCAATATGAAGAGCATTATCAAACCCGGGCAACAGCTGCGACTGGAATAATGATGGTGCCGGGGCTGGCGTAAGCCAGCTTTGTGCCTCATCTGGCGTGAAGTCTGTGAGGGTATTTTGAATGGCAATAGCGTCAGCCCCGAGACAAATCGTCTTGGGGCTTATTTGGGGAGCTGGTTTGGGGCGCTGATTTTTGGGGTTTCCGTTTGGAATCTATTGCTTCAGTGACGCCTTGAGCCGCGCCATGCCCTCATCCAGAGAAATCAGCGGCTCGTAGCCTAAAATCTCCCGCGCGGCACTGATATCGTAGTAGTGGCTGCAAGACAGCTGCCTTGCCACAAAGCGGGTCATCAGGGGTTCCTCCTGTTTGCCAAGAAGACCATACACCCCTTCCAAAAACGCGCCCATGACGTAAGCAAGCCACACGGGTACCCGGCGGGTCACGCCCGGCAAACCGGCACAGGCGAGAATTTTCGACAACATTGAAGCCATGGTGACCGGCTCGCCGTTGCTGAGGAAAAATGCCCTGCCGCCACACTCGCCGGGCTTTTCGAGCAAAGCAAGCGCCGCCAGCACGTGGGCATGGGCGGCGTTATCCACATAAATGGTATCCACCAGCTTATCTTCGGCCCCCAGGAGACGCAGACGACCGGCGCGGCCACGTTCCAGCACCCTGGGTACCAGATGGGGATCGTTTGGCCCCCAAATCAGATGGGGCCTCAATGCAGTCGTCACCAGTGACGGCGAGCTCGCCTTCAACATCATGGCCTCGGCCTCGGCCTTGGATGCGCCGTAATGATTCAAAAAGTGCGCTGCATAGGGCGCAGACTCATCGATACCCGATTCATCTTTACCATCAAAGGTCACACTGGGGGTGCTGGTGTAAACAATGGCTTTGATGCCAAGATACCGGGCCGCCTTCAGCACATTGCCAGCTCCGGTGACATTGGGGCCATAGTAACTTTCACGGCTGCCCCACACCCCTGCCTTGGACGCCACATGAAACACCAGCTCGCAGCCTTTCATGGCCGCAGCTAGGGCCTCAGGGTCTGTGATATCGCCACGGTGCATCTCTACACCCATGGCATCAAGGGCTGGATAGGCCGAGCGGGCAATGCCGACGACCTCAATACCGGCACTCAGCAACTGCCGGCAAAGCGCCTCCCCCAAAAAGCCCCCTGCGCCTGTCACCAGTACGCGGCTGACGTGGCTTTTGAGTCGTTTGGCGGCATCCAGCTGCGCCGGATGTAAGGAAAAAGCCTGGGTCATTTGTTCAGACCACCTGAGAGTTGCTTTTCGGCCCACAGCGCCAGTTTTTCTCTGAAAATCTTGGCGTTGTGGCGAACATCCATGGGGAAGGACTCGTGGATAAGGAAGAAATCTATTCCCTGGGTTATCTCGTGGGCCTCGGCCATTTCACGCAGCTCACGGTAGAGGCTGCTGGCATTGTTACAGGCCTGAGACCGCTCGAGTTCCAGGCAAACCAGCGGGATCTTATCCCCATGACGATGTACCCCAACCAGTGCCGAGCGGGCAACCAGTGGATGGGTATTGAAAATTCGCTCACAGGGAATGGAGAAATAGCGTTTCCTGAAGGCGCCGCCTTCGGTGGCATCCACCCGATGGGCCTTGCGGCCACACATCCACAGACGCCCCAGCTCATCCAGATAGCCAAGGTCACCCATGCGATGCCACATCCCCTCGCCATCGGCAATTTTGGCCACACTGGTGGCTTCATCTCTGTGATAGTAGGCGCGGCTCACCATGGGGCCTTTCACCACTATCTCTCCGATTTCATAGGGTTGCAGTTTAAGCTCGTCCTGCCACTCGGCAATTAGCGCCTCATCGATGGCAATGATTTCAAGCGCGACGCCCTGCACGGGTTTACCCACCAGGATGCCACCACCTTTGGCCGTCACCTCACCGCTGTCAAGGAGCTCATCACTGGCGACAAAGCACAGTGGCAGGCCTTCAGTGGCGCCGTAAGAATTCAGCACAGGCGCATCCGGCGGCAGTATCTGGCGGAAGCGGCTGATGGCATCAATGGACGCAGGTGCCCCGGCAGAGATAACCCGCCTGACGCCATTCAGCGTCAGTGCATTCGCCTCGCCGTAACGGCCAAGCTTATCCAGCAGCGCCGGATTCAAAAACAGGTTGGTGCACTGGTAATCGGCGATGGCCTTGAACAGGTACTCGGGTTTTGCCTTGATAGGCCGACTGGCATCCATACAGGGCACGATGGAGGCCATGCCAAGCGCAGGGCCAAAGAGGGCAAACAGCGGGAAAGTCGACAGATCCCGCTCGCCGTGACGAATGCCATAATCCTGTTTAAGCGCTTGAATTTGCGCCTCAAACATCTGGTGACTGTACTCGACACCTTTGGGGATACCAGTACTGCCACTGGTAAACAGGATAGCGCATAGCGCCTGCTCATCGAGCAGTGCCATGGGATAGGGTCCCATATCCTGGCCGCGTTTTTCTATCTGGGCCAGGGTATTGCCGCCCCAGAGTTTGAGCCCCCGGCCAACGGTGACCAACTGGGTAACCGTCTTTTTGCCCCATGAAAACAGCATCCGCGCCACATGGGCCTTGGGGATACCGATAAAGGCATCGGGCGCCGCCTCATCAAAGCACTGACCGAGATTTTTGATACCCATGCCGGGGTCAACCATCACGGGGATGATCCCGGATTTAAACAGCGCGAAAGTCAGGGCGAAAAAATCCAGCCCGGGGGTCACCATGAGCACGGCCTTGTCACCGGCATTCAAACCTATGGCATTCAGCCCATGGGCGATGGCGTCACTGCGGCGATTAAGTTCACTCAGGGTCAGCTCGTCGTAGCAAAGCTCACCAATTCCCCGCGGTGGCTTGCCGAATCTGTGCCTTTGTACCGCAACAGCCAAGCCCTGGGGCTGGGCCTGTGCAGCCGAAACCAAATGGCGGCACAGGTTGGCATTCATGATGCGAGGGCCTCGGCGGTCGCAGGGACTGCCACGAAACGCTGAATGTGGGCTATCACTTCGTCGCTGGCATCTTCAAGGATGTAGTGACCACAGTCTTCGAAGGCGTGCACCTCGGCCTGAGGCAACTTTTCTTGCCACACGGTGAGGAAATGCCGGTCGAACACAAAGTCTTTGAGTCCCCAGCAAATGAGTGTTGGCACACGGGTAAATTGCGCCAGGCTCTGCTCTATTCGGCTCACTTCATCCCAGGCGGTGTCGCCTGGCTTCAGGGGGATATCCTGTACAAAACGCAGGGTAGAAATACGATTGGCCCAGCTGTTAAAGGGCGCGACGTAAGCGCGACGCATCTCTGCACTCATAGGATTGCGCTTACAGCCAATCACAGAGGCAAGCCCGGCAAAGGCATTAAAGCCACGCACCAGCAGGGTTCCAAGCCAGGTATCACGGCAGATTTTAAGCCTCAGCGGCAAGGGCTTGCTGGCAGGCAAGTGAAATGCTGCCGTGTTTAAAATCACCAACCTTTCAATGGCATCTGGATATTTGGTCGCCCAGCCCATGCCAATCATGCCACCCCAGTCGTGCACCACCAGGGTGACTTTTTCGGTCACATTGAGGTGCGCGAGCAAGGCTTCGAGATCGCCAACCCGGCTTGTCAGGGTGTAATGATAACGGCTGTCATCGGGTTTATCCGACAAGCCACAACCCACGTTGTCCATGGCAATGCAGCGATACTCGCCTTTGAGGGCGCCAATCAGATTGCGGTAATACAGGGTCCAGCTCGGGTTACCGTGCACCATGACGACAGTACCTTTTGGCTCAATATCGCCCTCTGGTCCCTCATCGATAAAGTGAATATTGTGGCCGCCGTGATTGAAAAAGCGGCGACTGAAAGGCAGCAGGCTGTCCAGCATTTTATGATTATCCATTACCAGCGAAGCCCCAACATCATGCAGTTCAGCCCCGAACCTATGCCGAGGAAGCTGACCTGATCCCCCGGGCGTAAAAAGCCCTGGTCGTGGGCAATGGCCGCCGATACCGGCAAGGACACTGTGCCCATATTGCCAAGCTCGGCAAAGGTGGGAAATTCTTTTTCTTCAGGAATTTGCAGTGCCGAGAGCACCTGCTTGCGGTTGGCCGCGCCCACCTGGTGACAAATCACCTTGTCCACCTGGCTTGCCAGCCACTCACGCTGACCGAGGAAGTGCTGCCAGGTTTGTTTGGCAAGCTCTACCCCTTCTTTAAGCAGCGCCACTGCGTCGGTGCGCATAAACTCACGGTACAGGCGATGACCTGTTTCCTGAAGCCCCCACTGGCACAGCTCATGGTGTTCCGGAGCGGCCAATTGACTGGCACCCAGCAATTGATGGTTGCGCGCCGTCGCCAAATTAAAGCTGCCATCGGTCAGCAATACCGCCACCGCGCCGGAGCCGCCGGTCAGGGTCGCCAGCGACTGAGCAAAATTCTGCATGGTGGGCTCTTCGAGCATCCGCTCTATGGTGGCATCCACTATGTCGCGGGCCGATTCACAGGACACCACCAGCCCGGCGCGGATTTGGCCAAGCTCAATGCGGTTGGCGATATCCAGAATGCCTGACAGTACACCCAGGCAGGCATTGGAGATGTCATAGATGGCGCTGTCGCGGCCCACACCCAGTGCGGCCGCAATGCGGCAGGCGGTGGCGGGTTCATGTTGGTCGCGGCACACCCCTGTGTACACAACGGCGCCCAAATCGGTCGCCTTCAGGCCTGTTTCATTCAGTGCCTTGTTGGCAGCGGCAATGGCGCCATCGGACAGTTTATGCCCCAGCGGCCACCAGCGGCGCTCACGAATACCGGTAAGGGCTGCCAATTGTCCCATGGGTATACGAAACTTCTGATACAGGGGAGCAAGACGTTGTTCAAGCTCTGAGCTTGACACCACAACAGGGGCCAATTCATAGGCCATGCTGTTGATAAAAACGCGGGAATATTTCATTCAGTTCTTGTTATCTAGGATGCAAAGCACGCCCGGCCGAATGCCGTTAAGGCCCGATAATAGAGGGCCATTATCCAGAGAAATGCCTCTGTCGCCAACCAAAATACTCAAGTTTAGGCCCTCGAAGTCGGCTCATCCGACCCCTTGAGCAAAGGTTTGAGCCTCAGTCGGCCCGCTATTCAAACAGCCCTGGCTGAAACCAGCCTGAGAACGCCGCGGCTTTTCGCCCACTTTCAATCGGTGATAAAGGGTACGGCAAACGAAAAATGCCGCTGCCAATAAAGAGGGGTAAGTGACGCGGTTTCAATCACGACGGGCGTCAATCAGGGCATTACGGGGCGTCACCCCCGGAGGGCAGAACGCACTGAGGCTGACTCGGTAGCCCGACTCCAACAAAAATGCAGCCCTGTCGAGTAGCAGATACTGCTCAATCACAGGTCTGAACAGGTGCGCCACCAGATCCAATCGTCGGGTCAGGCGCTGGCGCTGGCATCCTTGCGCCAACCACTCATTACCACAAAAATCCTCAGGTAACGCCAGGCCTTTAAGCTCACAGGCCCAGCGACAAAAGGCATCAAAACTGCCGGAAAGCAGGCTTTGGCGCACCGAGGGCAAGGGTAAGTAACTGTCGTCCCGGCGCAGATGACGCTGCAGGCTGTCGAACCCCAGGCGCCACTGAACTTCCTTCAGCCGGTCCTGGTTTTCTTTGGCGCTGGCGACGACCGAGTGATTGAGGGGGAGCTGCAGGCCATGCTTGTCGAGCACCAGTCCGGTGGCTCTGGCGCTGTCGCTGAGCCCAGCGTACTGCTCCCCTTGAATAAGATGATAACAACAGGGTGACAGACTGATGGCGCGGGTTTTGGCCGCTGCGGCGCGCCTTAGCAGCACCAGATGCAGCTCACCGCAGGCGTGGAGCGCCAGCGCATGCTGCTCACCCTGTAGCAGCTCCGCCTCTTCGGAAAAGGCATCGGCACACACAAAGCGTTGGTTGACACCGCGCTTTTGCGCTTCTTTTTCCCCGTCAAGGCACAGCTGTTGCTGCCACTCAAGACTCAGCACGGGTTTGTGGCTTACCGCGCCAATGAGTCTCCCAAGATGCCCCTTACCGGCGCACCACTCCAGCACGGGGTAAGGTGTGGGTGATTGCGAGAGCGCGGCGGCGAACCGGCTGATTTGCTCCCACTTGCGCCCCTTGATGCCTGCGGCAAAACGGCTGACTTGCCGCTCTGGCAGTAAGGCGGCAGAACGCTGCTCAATGCCTTTAAGCTCGGTGAGTTTCCATGAAAACAACGCGCTGTTCCAGCTAAGTCCCGCCTGGCTGAGGTCGGTTTCAAGCGCCGGTCTTAGGGTCTCGTATAACTTATCCTGACTCGCATCAAGCGCCTCCAGAGCCTCATCTTCCAGCGCCAATACAAAGGATGCCAGAGCCGGAAAAGACGCCTCCCACGGCAGGGTTTGGCAATTAAAAGTGCGTATGTCCCACAGTGCGCGGGCATCGATGAGTAAAGCGGCAAGTTCGCTCAGGGTGTGGCTAACTCTGGGCAACTGAAGCTCAAAGGCCGGATTCAGGGGTGCCGGAGATACACCGTTTTTTGCATCATCAAAGGAATGCGCGAAGGCTTCATGAGTATCTTTTGCAGGCTCACTGACATGGGTATTGTTCGGCGCTCTTTCTTCTGGGGACATGGATAACTCATCCGGGGCCACACCATAGCCGTGACCCAATTAAACAGGGCATCATTATAACCTCAGGCCCGGGTCCTTGACAGTGTGGGCCTCGGCAACGCCCTTTGCTGCCCTGGCTTCTGTGGGAATCCTGTCTTTGCGGTGGTAGACTCTGGCCTCCCACAACACCCGCTGCCAGTTTGGAGACCCCTATGATACAGTCGCCCTGCGTTGCCCGCTGCGGCTTGAATGATGATGACTACTGTATGGGCTGCCTGCGCCATATCGATGAAATCGTCGGTTGGTCTCAATCAAGTGATGAGCGCAAACTGGAGATCCTGGCCAGTCTGCCCGCCCGTAAAAAAGCCCTCGAAGGTGAAAATAATCAGCCACTCAGCAGGGCCAAGTGGCTGGAGTCAGAAGCACGGTTGGGACTCGATTAATCCGGGTAACATTAACCCACTTTATTGCGCCTTGAGCGCCGCCTCGGCCAGTACCCTGGTGTGCTCAAGCAGGCGCTTATCCCCCAGCGCGCCATGGCCCGGCACCACAGTGATGACATCAGGGAATTTCGCCATCACCCGCGACATGGACTCAGGCCAGGCCTGCAGCGACCCATCGCCATAAAATCCCATCGACCGCGTTGACGCCTCCCGCACCAGACAGCCGCCAAAGAGCAGCTTTTCGTGAGGCAGGTACACCACCAGATTATCCATCGCATGGCCGGCGCCCGGGTAAAACATCTGGGCCTTGTTGCCAAAGTACCGTATCTCGTCGCCACTGAAGGTTTGGGTCGCCAAGGTCTTTTGATGTTGCCTGAGAAGGGCCTGGGTCGCCTCAGAGCTCAGGGTGGTGATACCGGCCTTCTCAAATACCCCAAAGCTGCCGGCCCTGTCTTCGTGCCAGTGGGTCGCGAGCACGGCTTTTACGGTTAAGCCTTTAGCCTTTGCCCATTGAAGCAAAGCCTCAGCATCGGCATCCGTCCAGGGCGTATCCACCACAAAGGCCTCTTTGCCCTCCACGAGTACCAGGCCATTGGCGGAGACCTTGCCAAAGCCTTCCACCTCATTCTCACTCTGGTGCAGGAAAAGCTGCTCTGACAGGGGCGTGATTTCCAGTGCCTGGGCATTGGCAATGGCCCCTATCATCAACGCAGCACACCCGCGTATCGCAATTCTCATGGACACTCCTTTATCAGAAAAACAGCGCCGCACGAGGCGGCGCTATTCAAACATCATTGGGTTAACAAGCGGTGTCGGCTCAAAACGTCTTATCAGGCGTCGACATGCTCACTGCCATTATGGCTATGGTGCGTCTGGGTTAAGCGGCGCATCAGCGGCAATACCGCCAGTGCAATCAGGGTACAACCCAGGGCCGCAAATCCCAGCTTATTAAACAGGCTGGTGTAGATGGTAAGGGTTTCCAGCGGGTCAGTAATCCCCTGGGGCACGCTGGCAAAGTTGGCCACCACACCGCCCAGATATTGGCTGATACCCGTTGCCACAAAGTAGGCGCCCATCATAAAGCCGCCCATGCGCTCGGGCACATAGCGGGCAATCATGGCAAGGCCCAGTCCACTCACCAACAGCTCGCCCAGAGAATAGGCGCCGTAGCCCCAAATCATCACCCAGCTGGAGGTCTTGCCGTTTACAGCAAACTCACCGGCCACACTATAGATAAAGAAACCCGCGGCCACCACGGCAAACCCGAGGGCAAACTTGGCCGCAATGGACAGGTCTTTGTTGTTTTTGCCGCCCCAGGCATACGCCCAGGCAAGGATGGGGCTTAACACCATGATCCAGATGGGATTAAGCGCCTGAAACTGTGCCGGAGACCAGGTCCACAAATGCTGCCCCATCACCACAAAGTCCCAGTCGACGTTTCGCAGCGCAAAGAGCGCCAGCGAAGTGGACATCTGCTGGTAAAAGATAAAAAAGAACACGGATTGCAGCGTCAGTACCAGCGCGGCCAAGAGTCCTGCCCGCTCGCTCTCTTCACTGGTGCGGATAAGGTGGATAAAGATGCCCAGCACAACCAGGCCCGCGCCGTACACAAATACCCGGGCGATATCTTCAAATTCGAGGATAACCGCTGACACAACCACCGCCAGCAATGATGCTCCCAGCACTGCCGCAAGCTTGCTTTTGTCCACCGGCAGCAAGTCTGGCTCAGAGCCGTAATCATCCAGGGTGTGGCGCATCATCATGTAGTTGCCAATACCCACAATCAGGCCCACAAAACACACGGCAAAGGCGGCGTGCCAACCAAAGCCGTCGCCATAGTTGGCGTTGACGTAGTCTTTAATCCAGGGGGTGAGCAGCATGGAGAAGGTCGAACCTACGTTGACCGCCATGTAATAGATGGTGAAGGCGCTGTCGATTTTGGAGTCGTCGCCATCGTAAATTTTACGTACCAGGTTACCCGCATTGGGTTTGAATAAGCCGTTACCCACCACGATAACCCCGAGGGCAGAGAACAAAAACCAGGTATTATCGGTCGGCACGGCCATCAGGGCGTAACCCAGCGTCAATATCCCCGCACCCAGCAGCATGGTGCGCTTGGTGCCGAGCACCTTGTCCCCTACCCAGCCACCGATGGCGGGCGCCACATAAATGAGTGCGGCGCAGGCGCTCCACACCAGATTGGCGCGCTCATCGGCAAAGCCAAGGCGCTGCACCATAAAGTAAACAATCAGTGCCTGCATACCGTAGAAGCCAAAACGCTCCCACAATTCAATCAGCGACACCGTCATAAAGGAACGGGTCTTGGAGACCTGTATTTTCCCTGTTGTCATAGCCAAATTCCCATCTTGATTATTGTTGTGATCCAGCCCGAGTATAGGGGGAGCATGGCGGCAAACCAATCAGAATTTGTTCACTTGCACGGCAAACAAAGGTGACAAATGGCACAGATAAAAAAAGCGCCTGGTTGGCGCTTTTTTATGTGAAGAACTCTATTACTTTTTATGTTTCATCAGGGATTTAAGATCGGCGAAGGGATTGTACGTTGCCGCCTCTTGTTTGGCCTCCTGAGTGCTGCCATAGCGAATAAGCTCTTCAAAGCGAGAGTGCTCATTATCGTGGCAGTAAAGGCACAGGAGTTCCCAGTTGGAACCGTCGGGCGGGTTGTTGTCGTGGTTGTGATCCCTGTGATGCACTGTCAGTTCCGACAGGTTTTTATGGGTAAATTCACGCGCACAGCGGCCACACACCCAGGGATACAGCTTCAGCGCCTTTTCGCGATAGCCACCTTCACGTTTTTCACGGTATTCGCGCTCTGCGGCCAATACCTTATCGAGTTTACTTTGGGTCATAAAAGTCGGATTACAGCTTCTGATTGGCGCAGCATAACGCGCCAATCAGCCCGGTGCAATCGGTGTGCTTCAGCTATCCGGATTAACCGCTTCACTCACTGACAAATGCAGGTAATGCAGATACTTTTCATATTGAGTCACCGCATCGGCCTGCAACTGTTCAACCGTGTAGCCGAGCACGTCGTAGTGTTGGCCACCGTGCTCCAAAAACACTTCCACCCGGTAGAAATCTTCGTCCGTCTCTTCAACGCCATGGACCGGCACTTTGGAGTACTGCCTAAGCCGCAGACCATAAACAAAGTCGGGATGATTGTCGCTGGCAATCAGCAACCTGACCCTGTCGTCCTGCTGAACAACCCGGGCGTCTATTCCTTCGTTCACAAAAGCCGAAGCCACTTGCTTGAGTGCCTGGCGCGCCGGGCCACGGATAAAGGCACGGGCATCCTTCGCCGATGGCTGATTAACAAGCACCTTTAGCCGCTCCCGCCACTCAACATTGGCACTGGCATATTGCACGCTGGTGTGGTGCAACTGCACACTGGAGAGCTTAAGCCAGTCATCCTGAAGTGCCTTGAAGAGCCCAAGGCAAATCAGCAGCATCACCAACAAAAACGGCATGGCGCTGGCAATAGCTGCCGTTTGCAGCGCCTGCAATCCACCGGCCAGCAAGAGCACAGAAGCCACCACCCCCTGCATCAGCGCCCAAAACACTCGCTGCCACACAGGCGCCGACATATCACCGCCGGAAGTAAGGTTATCAATCACCAGACTGCCGGAGTCGGAAGATGTCACAAAGAAGGTCACCACCAGACACAGGGCCACCGCCGATAGCAAGGATGTGAGCGGCAGTTGCTGGAAGAACACAAACAGCGCCACAGATACATCACTGGAAACCGCCTCGGCCAACACACTGTTACCCTGATGCAAAATCTGATCTATGGCCGAATTGCCAAATACCGTCATCCACAAGAAGGTAAAGCCGCTGGGCACAAAGAGCACCCCCAGCAGAAACTCACGAATAGTACGGCCACGGGATACCCGGGCGATAAAGGTGCCCACAAAGGGCGACCAGGAAATCCACCACCCCCAGTACAGCAGGGTCCAGCCACCCAGCCAGTCGTTTTTCTGCTGATAGGCGTATAGGTTAAATGTTTTCCCAACAATATCAGAGAAGTAGGCACCGGTGTTTTGTACAAAGGCCTGCAGCAGCGCCACAGTTGGCCCCACCAGGAGCACCACCAGCATCAGCAGCACCGCCAAGAAGAGATTCAGCTCGCTGAGTCGCTTAACCCCCTTATCCAGCCCGGAGAACACAGACACTGTGGCTATCAGGGTAATGACCACTATGAGCCCCACCTGCAGGGGCGCACTCACCGGGATTTGGTCACCAAAGAGAAAATTAAGCCCGGCATTTACCTGCAGCACCCCAAACCCCAGGGACGTAGCGACACCAAACATGGTGCCAAGTACCGCAAAAGCATCCACCGCATGGCCGATAGGGCCGTGAATACGTTCGCCAATCAAGGGATAAAGCGCGCTTCTTGGCAGCAGCGGCAATTTATGCCGATAGGCGAAGTACGCCAGACTCAGGGCCACCACAGCATAGATGGCCCAGGCATGGATACCCCAGTGGAAGAAGGTGATTTTCATCGCCTGCCTGGCGGCCTCGATAGACTCAGGCGCAGCATCCGGGGGGGCTATCAGGTGCATGACAGGCTCTGCCACCCCAAAAAACATCAGCCCTATGCCCATGCCCGCCGAAAACAGCATGGCAATCCAGCTCTTGTAGCTGTAGTCGGGCTCGGCATGATCCGGGCCAAGCTTGATATCACCGAAGCGGCTGACCATCACGAAAACGATAAAAACCAGAAAGACGGCCACCGCGAGCACGTAAAGCCAGCCGGCTTTGACTTCAAGCCAGTGCTGCACTGCGCCAAACCATTGTTGCGCCTGTTCAGGCCAGATGGCACCAAGGGCCACCAACAGAGTGATAAGAAAGAGAGAGCCGAAAAAAACCGGCGGATTAATACTGTATTTGAGTGCCATTGTAGCTCCCTTGGCTAAGACAGAACGTCGTCCCTGGTAACACTGATAGAAATAGCTGAAATGTCGGGCCAGGTCCTGCACAAATTGCTGGAGAGGCGACGCAGGATACCACAAAAGCCCCTAAAAAGGCGGCCATAACCCGCTTTTAACGCCAACACAGGATATGAGTCACGCTCTTCCCGCCATCTAAAAAGGTAGCGCGTCAGGGATATTTTCGCTTGCTGCCCCCCATTGACTTTCCCTGACAAGGCAAGAAATACTGTCAAATAAATAAAACAACATGTTCAATATCAATCCAAGCTCGCCGGAGTTCTGTGGTATCCCCAAGCTGCGATTGCTCAATCCGAGGCCGCTATGCTCTTTGCCAATCCACAGGAAGCGATAGACTTTCTAGATAAACATCCCCAGGTTCAGCACGTCGAAGTGTTTATCATTGACCCCAACGGTATTCCCCGGGGCAAGCTCCTGCACCGTCAGGAAGTGCTGTCTATGTATCGTCACGGCCGTCCTCTGCCCAGCACTATTCTGGGACTGACGGTTCAGGGTGACGATGTTGAAGATACCGGGCTCGTTTGGGAAGTGGGTGACGCCGACTGTCTGGCATTTCCCATTGAAGGCGGTTTGCTGATGCAGCCATGGCGCAACCAGCCCACCGCTCAGGTGCATCTGGCTATGCATCCCGACGCCGGATTGCCGGCAGCGGTGGCCGATCCCCGCCTGGTGCTGTCCAGGGTAATAGCATCCCTGCAAGCGGATGGTTTTTATCCTGTAATGGCGGCGGAGTTGGAGTTTTTCCTGCTTGATCAGCGCTTTGATGCCAATGGCAAACCCCAGCCAGCAATGCAAAGCGATGGTCACAGACCAACCCAAACTCAGGTGTATGGCATTTTGGAGCTGGAGCGACTGCAACCCTTCCTGGATGACCTTTACCACGCCTGTGAGGTGCAGGGCATTCCTGCCCGCACGGCCATTTCAGAGTACGCTCCCGGTCAGGTGGAAATCACCCTTGAGCACAGATTCGATGCGCTGCAGGCCATGGATGAAGCGGTGCGCTACAAGAGATTGGTCAAGGGTGTGGCTGCGAAGCACGGCATGCAGGCCTGTTTTATGGCCAAACCCTTTGGCGAGCTGGCGGGCAGCGGCATGCACATGCACGTCAGCCTGGCCGATGCCGATGGCAATAACCTGTTTGCCAGCGACAACCCCGAAGGCACACCGGAGTTGACCCAATCCATTGCCGGTATGATGGCCACCCTGGAGGATGCACAGCTGCTGTTTTGCCCCAATGCCAACTCCTTCCGCCGTTTTCAGAGCGCAAGCTACGCCCCCATCGCCAAGACCTGGGGCGTGAACAATCGCACCGTGTCCTTCCGGGTCCCCGGCGGCCCGGCGGCAAGTCGCCATGTGGAGCACAGGATCTGTGGCGCAGACGCCAACCCTTACCTGGCCGCTGCGGCAATTTTGGCGGCTTGCCACCATGGTATTCGTCATAGGTTATCCCCCGGTGAGGCGATTGTGGGCAATGGTTATCAGGGCGAGCACCAGACCCTGCCCACCGACTGGTTGTCGGCGCTGACCAATTTCGAGCGCTCCGGGTGGATGAAGTCCGTCTTGGGTGAGGATTTTCACCGGATTTACGGAAAAATTAAACGCGCCGAATATCAGCAATTTATGGCAGAGGTTGGCCAGCAGGACTGGCAGTGGTACTTAACCCACGCCTGATAATGGCTACCTAAAAAGCAAAAAGCGCCCTCGGGCGCTTTTCTATTGGGGGCTGTGTCAGTCCCACACCAGCTCGCTGAAGTGCTTGCGGCACATGGACTCGTAACTCTCGTTACCACCAATGGCCACCTGAGCACCATCGCGCACCGGATTACCGGCACCATCGCGGCGCACCACCATATTGGCCTTGCGGCCACAAAAACAAATGGTTTTCAGCTCCACCAGCTTATCGGCCCAGGCCAGCAGATACTGACTGCCAATAAAAAGCTCGCCGCGGAAATCACTGCGAAGGCCATAACAGAGCACAGGAATATCGAGCTTATCCACCACATCAGTAAGCTGACGCACCTGGGTTTTAGATAAAAACTGGCTCTCGTCCACCAGTACGCAGTGCAACTGCTGCTGGCTGTGGTGAGTGGCAATCAAATCCATCAGGTTATCTTCACTGCCAAACGCAGTGGCATCGGCCTGAATACCAATACGTGAGGCTACCTTGCCCACGCCATATCTGTCGTCGATGGCAGCGGTCAGCACCAGGGTGTTCATGCCCCGCTCGCGGTAGTTATAGGAAGACTGAAGCAGCGAGGTGGATTTGCCGGCATTCATTGCCGAGTAATAAAAATAGAGCTGAGCCAACGCGAAGATCCCCTGATAAAAATGCCGGGCTATCTTAGCGCAGCCCCAGCCCCAGTGCCAGTTCCGGCAACAATTCAGACTTATTTAAGGCCGCCTCGTTAGCCTAGCCAGTCATCAAAAAACCACAATCACAACAACAAGCAGGAAGAAACCATGCATAAAAGCCTTATCGCCCTTGCCGTAGGCGGCGCGCTCTTGTTGGGCGGCTGCGCCCTTGGTCCATCCCAAAGCGCCGTTAACAGTGGCGATGTAGCCACCGCTGTAGCAGGTATCAGTGCCGACAACCCCTTCTTCGCGCCAAGCGCATTGCAATATCAGGCGCCCGATTTTACCGCCATCAAGGACAGCCATTTCGAACCGGCACTGCTCCAGGGCATTGCCGAGCACAAGGCTGAGATCCTCGCTATCGCCAACAATCCAGCGCCTGCCAGCTTTGAAAACACCCTGGTGGCCATGGAAAAAAGCGGCGCCCTGCTGACCCGCACCTCCAAAGTGTTCTATAACCTGGCGGGCACCGACTCCAACCCCAGCCTGCAAGCACTCCAGGCCAAGATGGCACCACTGATGTCTGCCCATTCTGACGACATCAACCTGAACCCCACCCTGTTTGCCCGTATCGAGAGCCTGTACAACCAGCGCAATGACCTTGGGCTGACCAAAGAAGAAGTGCGCCTGATTGAGGTGTACCATCAGCGCTTTGTGATGGCCGGCGCCAAGCTCACCGAAGCGCAGAAGACCCAAATCCGTGCTCTGAACGAAGAACACTCCAAGCTTACCGATGAATTCCAGCAGCGCCTGCGTCGTCTGACCAAGGAAATTGCCGTGGTTGTTGACAGCGAAGCCGAGCTGGCCGGTCTGTCTGACAGCGCTATTCGTATGGCAGCCGCCGATGCCAAGGCCGCAGGCCATGACGGCAAGTTCTTACTGTCTATCACCAACACTACCCGTCAGCCGGTGCTGGCACAGCTTGAAAACCGCGAGCTGCGTAAGCGTGTATTCGAAGCCTCAGCCAACCGTGGCCTTGAAGGCGAGAACGAAACAGCCTCTCTGGTTGCCCGTCTGGCGCAGCTTCGTGCCGAGCGTGCTGCCCTGCTGGGCTTTGACAACTGGGCCAGCTACCGCCTGGCGCCACAAATGGCCGGCAGCCCAGAAGCCGTGTACGAGCTCTTTGGCACCATGGTGCCAAAAGTCGTGGCCAACACCCGCAAAGAAGCCGCCGACATTCAGGCGATGATTGATAAAACCGGTGGCAATTTCGAGCTCAAGCCATGGGACTGGGCCTTCTACGCCGAGAAAGTGCGTCAGGAAAAATACGCCCTGGATGAAGAGAGCCTCAAGCCTTACTTCGAATTCAACCGTGTACTGGAAGATGGCGTGTTCTACACCATCAAGGAACTGTACGGCCTGACCATGAAGCCGCGCCCGGATCTGCCGGTGTACCATCCGGACGTGAAGGCCTATGAAATGTTCGATGAAGACGGCACCAGCCTGGCCATCTTCTACGCCGACTACTTTGCCCGCGACGGCAAGCGTGGCGGCGCCTGGAAGAGCTCCTTCGTGGATCAGTCCGGCCTGCTGGGTAACAAGCCAGTGGTTGTGAACGTGATGAACATCAAGAAGGCACCGGACGGCGAGCCGACCTTTGTCAGCTACGATGAAGTGACCACCATGTTCCACGAAATGGGTCACGGCACCCACGGCATGTTGTCCAAGGTGAAATACCCAACGCTGGCAGGCACCAAGGTTTCCCGCGACTTCGTTGAGTTCCCCTCCACCTTCGAAGAAGACTGGGCTGCCCATCCCAAGGTACTGGCCAACTACGCCCGTCACTACCAGAGCGGTGAGCCACTGCCCAAGCCATTGCTGGACAAGCTACTCAAGTCCCGCAGCTTCAACCAGGGCTTTGACACCCTGGAGTACATGGCCGCGGCCCTGGTGGATCTGGAATGGCACTCTCTGAAAGCCGGTGACAGCCTCAAAGATGTTGCCAGCTTCGAAGCCGCAGCGCTCAAGAAGCACGGTGTGGACATTGAAGCCGTGCCGCCACGTTACCGCTCTACCTACTTCGCCCACGCCTTCCCGGGCGGCTACAGCGCCAGTTACTACGCCTACATGTGGTCTGAAATTCTGGCAGCCGACGCCTACGCCTACGTGCAAACCCAGGGCGGCCTGAACCGTGAGATAGGTATGAAGTACCGCAAGGCCATCCGTGAAGTGGGCAACAGCGTGCCGCCGATGGAAGCCTACATCAACTTCCGTGGTCAGGAACCGACCACCGACGGTCTGCTGGAACGCCGTGGCCTGAAGTAAGCCGTGGCCTGAAATAAGCAACCTGAAATAAGCAGCGGCCTGATTTGCGCCGCGCTTTGGTAAGCGAAACCTCAGCCACAAAAAAAGCCGCTCAATTGAGCGGCTTTTTTATTGTTAAACGTCTTGCCAAATCACTGATACTCAGCCCTTACCGGCCTTGATTCTAAGACCAATCACTGCCAGCACAAAGAGGACTGAAGTCGTGCCAAATCCGGCCCACACCGACTCGGTAAAGCCCATCACCGTGTAACCCACCAAACTGATGACAGCCACAATCAGCGCGTAGGGCAGCTGAGTCACCACATGGTCGATATGATGGCAGCTGGCGCCGGTAGACGACAAAATCGTGGTATCCGAAATGGGCGAGCAGTGGTCACCAAATACAGCGCCAGCCAACACGGCGGCAAGCATTGGCAACATCATGGCGGTGTGGCTGCCCATGGCCATGTCGGCGGCAATCGGCAGCATAATGCCGAAGGTGCCCCAGCTGGTACCGGTGGCAAAGGCGGTAAGCCCCGCGAGGATGAACATCGCCGCTGGCAGCAGCGCAAAAGGAATATTGCCGCTGGCAAGACTTGCCATAAACTTACCGGTTTCCAGCTCGCCGATAATGCCGGCAATGGTCCAGGCAAACAGCAGGATATAGATGGCAGGCACCATGGAGCGGGCGCCCTGGGTGAGCGCTGTGATAATCAGCTTGCTCTCAACCTTTTGCATGATGGCCTGCACCAGCGTTACTCCGAGGCCCACCAGCGCACCGAAGAACAGCGAACCGCCCACATCGGTTTTCTCAAAAGCGCCAATCAGCGAAAACGGCAGCTTTTCGTCAGCGAGAGCCGAAGCGCCGCTTTGGATCATAAAAAACAGGGTGGCAAATACCAGAGTGCCGATGGGCACGAAGAGCCCCGCGATACGGCCGCTGTCAGCCTCCGGCAGTTCGGCACTGGCGCCCGGTGGCGTGCCCTTGGCTTCATCGTACAAATTACCGCGCATGGCGTTTTGCTCATGGGTCTTCATCGGGCCCACATCCAGCCCCATAAAGGCCACACACAGCAGCAGCAAGAGCGCGAAGATGGCGTAGAAGTTCATGGGGATCATCTGGATAAACACCGACAGATGGCCCGCATCAGCCATGCCGTGGCTGGCGAGGATGCCGCCAATCAGCGCAATGATGTAGGCGCCCCAGCTGGAAACCGGTGAAATCACGCACACAGGCGCGGCGGTGGAGTCCAGCAGATAGGCCAGCTTGGCGCGGGAAATATAGTAACGGTCTGTCAGGGGACGGGAAATGGAGCCCACCACCAGACTGTTGAAGTAGTCGTCGATAAAGACCACGCAGCCCAAAAACATGGTCAGCAACTTGGCATCGCGCTTATTGCGGATGCGTTGTCTGGCCCAGTCGGCAAAGGCTCGGGCAGCACCGGATACGGTAATGAGGGCGGTGATCATCCCCAAAAGCAGCAAAAAGCCGAGAATATATAGGTTCCAGCTATTGAGCGCGCCATCGCTCCACACCAGATTGGTAACCCGGTGGGCCAGAAATTCGCCACTGGCAAGGGGGGCAAAATCATTCAGCAGCAGCGCGCCGACCAGAATACCCAAACCAAGGGACAAGAGTACTTTGCGGGTCAGTACCGCCAGTACAATAGCCACAACCGGCGGCAGCAGGGAGAGCGCCGAGTCGGCATAACTTATCAATGTCATTGAAATATCTTCGCTTTAAACGAATGGAGGGCGACTGAACTGGTGGGAAACGGCAAAGATACCCAAAAACACCTGTCCTATCAGTAGCGCTCCATAGTAATTACTACCTCTGTCATCCCGACAGAAAATACTATGGCAGTGCCGTTTCTTTCGATAACGGCCCCAGCGGAAGGCGGTGATACACACATCCACTTCGGCGCCAATGCCCTTTCACAGCCCGTCAACGGCATCACCCTGTTGACTGTTACTGATGCTTGGCGCACCTCTACTCAGGACGCCTGTGTGCAGGCGTGCGGCACATAAAAACACAAGCGGCCCGGGGGAAGCTACCCCCAGGCCGCATATCGTGACCAAAATCACAAATTAAAGCAAGTCTATCAGCTTGGGCACGGCCTCAAACAGGTCGGCTTCCAGGGCATAATCCGCCACCTGGAAGATAGGCGCTTCGGGATCTTTGTTGATAGCGACAATCACCTTGGAGTCTTTCATACCCGCCAGATGCTGGATGGCACCTGAGATACCCACGGCAATGTACAGCTGAGGCGCCACAATCTTACCGGTTTGACCCACCTGCAGATCGTTGGGCACAAAACCTGCGTCAACCGCGGCGCGGGATGCACCCACGGCGGCGCCGAGTTTGTCGGCCAGTTTTTCCAGCAGAGCAAAGTTTTCACCGCTGCCCATGCCGCGGCCACCGGAAACGATAATACCGGCGTTACCCAGCTCAGGGCGCTCAGAAACCGTCAGCTCCTGGGATACAAAGGCACTCTTGGCAGTGAATACCTTGTCGATGGCTTCGATAGCAGCGCTGCCACCATTGCCGGCGGCATCGAAGGCACTTGGGCGAACTGTCATCACCTTCTTGTCATCGAGGCTCTCTACGGTTGCCATGGCGTTACCGGCATAGACAGGACGCACGAAGGTATTGGCATCAACCACTTTTACCACTTCAGATAGCTGAGCCACATCGAGCAGTGCCGCAACCCGTGGCAGCGCATCTTTACCCGTGGAGCTGGCGGCAGCCAGAATGTGGCTGTAATTGCCAGCCAAATCCAGCATCAGCGCGGCCAGGTTTTCACCCAGATGCGCAGCATAGGCAGCATTGTCGGCAACCAACACTTTGGCCACACCGTCGATGGCGGCAGCGGCGTCAGCAACAGCGCCACAATTGTGGCCTGCTACCAGCAGATGAACCTCACCACCGATGGCCTTGGCGGCACTCACAACCTTGGCGGTATCCAGTTTCAGGCTGGCGTTATCATGTTCTGCAAGGACGAGAATGCTCATATCAGATCACCTTTGCTTCGTTTTTCAGTTTTTCCACCAGCTCTTCGACAGAAGACACCTTGATACCAGCCTGACGGGTTGCAGGCGCAGCCACACTCAGCAGCTTTTGATGCTGTTTCAGGGTCACACCCAGATCGGCAGGGCTCACGGTATCCAGCGGTTTACGCTTGGCTTTCATGATATCGGGCAGTTTGGCGTAACGAGGCTCATTGAGGCGCAGGTCCGAGGTCACGATGGCTGGCATAGGCAGTTTGAGGGTTTGCAGGCCGCCGTCCACTTCGCGGGTCACCAGCAGCTCACCGCCTTCTACCACCACTTTGGAAGCAAATGTTGCCTGAGGGGCATCCATCAGCGCGGCCAACATCTGACCGGTTTGGTTGTTATCACCGTCGATGGACTGTTTACCCAGCAGCACCAGTTGTGCCTGCTCTTTGTCCTGTACGGCTTTTAAAATCTTGGCAATGGAAATGGCAGGCAGGTTGTCGTCGGCTTCGACGTGAATGCCACGGTCAGCACCCAGGGCCATGGCAGTACGCATTTGCTCCTGCACTGCCTTGCTGCCCACGCTCACCACCACGATTTCGCTGGCATGACCCGCTTCTTTGAGGCGAACTGCTTCTTCAACGGCAATTTCACAAAAGGGGTTAATCGCCATTTTGAGGTTAGCCGTGTCCACGTCTGTGTTATCGGCCTTCACCCTCACTTTCACGTTGGCATCCACCACGCGCTTTACAGGCACCAGTATCTTCATAGGGTTTCCTTCCTGCACCTTCTTTGTTGGGGACGTGATGCACGCCACTGTATGGGTGAGCATCACACAATAGCGCAACTTTAAGTGCTGTTAACGTAAACGTCAACCTGTCTCAAACGAGCGTTTGCGAGTTTGATTGGTTTATCACTGGCCAGATTTATGAACACACTCTATGTCGGCCTGCTCTTTGCGTGGCCGCGTTTGAGGGTAACGGATGATGACAACAAGATATGACGGCCTGATGATGGAAGGCGGCGGTTTATCGGGCGTAATTCACTTTGTGCTTCACTTTCTACTTCTCTGTGTACTTAGCTCTACTTAACTCTGTACCTCACGGCTACCTCACAATGAGGCTCTGCAGTAAATGGTCCGGTCTCTTAATAGGGACCACACGCGCACAAGCGAGGCAATATCACTGGGTTGGGGAATTGAATTTTACAGCGGGGGTGTGCTCCCTCCCCCTGAAAACGGATATAAAGAAGCAATTCGCTCACAATTACTCGTGCGTTCTCGTGCATTCTCGTACGTGGTTCCCATACGACTTTAGGGATAGCGTACCTTATCTCATCCGGTAAACCCGTCGCCTTTATTATTGGCTGTATTGGCTGGACCAAGATGCCAGATACATTTGCAACGGACAGTTTTCACGCTTTACCACTGCTGCAAAATGGCAAAGAACACATTTCCCAGGATAAAAATAATCCTTTTGACAAACATCACTTAATAATTTCAGTTTTTTAATTGCAGATTGAATTATTTATTTCTATTATTTCATTCGATGTGAAAATTAACTTGTTATTTAAATTGGGAAGCGAGTTTACCATGAGCGAATTCCTCGAAATTTTGACCCACGGTCGTCGTCTGAAAGCAGCTGTTAAAGATTTGTCTTTGGATGAGCTGCGTGATCTTGGCGCCAAACTCGAAAAAATCATTGCTGAGCGCGAAGCCGAAGCCGAAGAAGATTTGAAAGCCAACGCCGAGCGTATTGCCAAAATTGAAGAAATCCGCAAGCAAATGGCCGAAATCGGTCTGTCTGTTGAAGATTTGGGTGTGACTGCTGCAAAACCTGCCGCGAAGAAACGAGCCCCCCGTCCACCAAAATATAAGATTGTGGTTGATGGTGAAGAAATCACCTGGACCGGTCAGGGCCGCATGCCAACGGTATTCAAGAACGCCGTTGAAGGTGGTGCATCCATGGATGACTTCCTTATCTAAGCTGTCATCCAAATTAAAGGCCGATCCCCATCGGCCTTTTTTATTACCTTAAGAAAACCTTTTTACATTTCTTCGCTGCCATTCTGCCGCAAATTCCGCTAACCTTTCAGCTACTTTTGCCTAAAATAACTGCGACGCTTTCATAATGATAAATAACAATAATTTGGCAGTGCTGCTGATAGGTTTGACGCTTGTCGCCACCGACAGTCACGCAAAAACATTACTCACCTCGGACCCTACTCCCCTCATTGCACTGCAAGGCGCCAAATTACACCTGGCTCCAGGGCAAATCCTGGAACAAGGCACACTGCTGATTGAAGACAACCGTATTAAAGCCGTGCTGACAGGAAACGACATTCCTGCTGGTGCACGGGTAGTAGAAATGGCTGGCCTGGATATCTATCCTGGGTTTATCGATCCCTTTACCCAATATGGCATTAGTTTTGATTATCCCACTGAAACCAAAAGTACGCCGGTATATGAAATAAAACGCATCGGGGGTAATGCCGCCAACGGTGCCGTGCACGCAGAGAAACAATGGTCGCAGTATTTCGCCCCTGATAACGAGGCGGCATCAAGCTGGATAAATAATGGTTTTACCAGTGTGCAATCGGCGAAATTGGACGGAATTTTCCGCGGTCAGGGTGTCCATGTTTCGCTTGCCGATAAAATTGCCAACGATCTGGTGTATCGCGCCCAGGGTAATCATTATCTCTCTTTCGATAAAGGCAGCTCAGCTCAGGACTACCCAAGCTCACTGATGGGCGCCATGGCCCTTATCCGCCAGACCTTTATGGATGCGGCCTGGTATAATGAAAATCGCAGTAAACTCTCAGCAGCGGCATCAGCGAGCCAGCTCGAATTTAACGCAGCCCTGCAGGGACTGGGAAACACTCAAGCACAATATTTTATTTTTGATACGCCCGATCTGAATAATCAGCAGCGCGCATCGGCGCTGATGCATGAATTCAAATTAACAGGTGCGTTATTGGGAAATGGCCGGGAATATGCCCGGATTGATGAAATAAAAGCAAAAGGTTACCCGCTGATATTGCCACTGAATTTTCCAGCTGCACCGGATGTCAGCCAGCCCGGTCGGGAATATCAGTTAAAACTGGCAGATTTACGCCATTGGGAAAGAGCCGCCGGCAATGGCCAGGCTCTGGAGCAAGCCGGTATTGGTTTTGCGCTCACCCTTCATGGTATCGAAGACAAAAAGGATTTCTGGCCAAGATTACAAAAAGCAATCAAAGCGGGGCTGAGTGAACAAACCGCACTGGCGGCACTCACCACCCAGGCAGCCAGTATTGCCGGCATAGCCGATACTGCAGGCAAACTGAGCCCGGGCTTTGTGGCAGATCTCGCCATTTATCAGGGCAATCCCTTCAGTGACGGCAAGCTGGTGAGCGTGTTTTTGCAGGGGCAGGAAAAAGTCATTGTCCCGCGGGAGCAACTCGCAGTGACCGGCGACTACACGGTCACAATTAACGACCAGACAGTGCCAGTCGAGGTGTCTTATGACCAAGGCCTGAAACTCAAGGTTGCGGATAAATCGGCGCCATTAACGGGCACAGGCTCGGCGTTCACTACCCGCATCGAACTGCCGGGACTCGATGGCAAGCCCAGACTTACTCTCGATTTTCACGCGCTTAAAGCAGTTGCCTACGCCAACGACGGCAGCCAAACGCCTCTGATGCTGGTCAAGATAGATAACAACAGCGACACCGACTCAGAGCCTGCTGTATCCGAGCCCAAAGCAAGCAGCTATGTGGGGAAACTCACCTTCCCCAACGTTGCCTTTGGCCGCGATTCTTTGCCAGAGCAAGACAAGGTGCATATTCAGGGGGCAACAGTCTGGACCTCTGAGTCCCAGGGCGTGCTCGAAAACGCCGACATCATCATCAGCAAAGGTAAAATTCTCTCCATCGGCACTGACTTGATGACGCCACCCGGCTACCAGCGCATCGACGGCACAGGCAAACATGTGACAGCCGGTATCGTAGATGAACACTCACACATTGCCCTCAATGGCGGCACCAACGAAGGCACAGATGCGGTCACCTCAGAAGTCCGTATCGGGGATGTATTGGATCCGGAGGACGTGTCGCTGTATCGCTCCCTCGCTGGGGGCGTAACCACGGCGCAGCTCCTCCACGGCAGCGCCAATCCCATCGGCGGTCAGAGCCAGTTAATTAAACTGCGTTGGGGCGAAAACGCCGAAGATCTCAAGTATCAGGGGGCCCAGGCCAGTATCAAGTTTGCCCTGGGTGAAAACGTTAAACAGAGCAACTGGGGGGATGAATTCACCATTCGCTTCCCCCAAAGCCGCATGGGTGTTGAGTCTGTGATGGCTGATGCCTTCGATGCCGCCCGTGAATATCAGCGTGACATCAAGGCCTTTAATGCCCTGGATAAACGCAGCCGGGCAGAACGTATCAGCCCGCGCCCCAACCTCAGACTCGAGGCTGTGGCAGAGGTGCTGGATAAAGGGCGAGACGTCCATATTCACTCCTATGTGCAATCAGAGATCCTGATGTTCCTTCGTCTCGCCGAAACCTACGGTTTCAAGGTGAAGGCCTTTACCCATGTGCTCGAAGGGTACAAAGTGGCCAAAGAACTCGCCGCCCATGGCGCAGGCGCATCCACCTTCTCCGATTGGTGGGCCTATAAGTTTGAGGTGTACGACGCCATAGTGCAGAACGCCTGCCTGATGCATCAGGCAGGAGTACTGACCAGCCTCAATTCCGACAGCTTTGAAATGCAGCGCCGTCTCAATCAGGAAGCGGCCAAGTCGATGATGTACTGCGACATGTCTGCAGAAGATGCCTGGAAGATGATCACCATCAACCCCGCCAAGCAGCTGGGTATCGATAAGGAAACCGGGTCGCTCAAGGAAGGCAAGGTGGCCGACCTGGTGCTCTGGGATGCCAACCCCCTGTCAGTCTATGCCCGCACCGAAGCCGTGTGGATTGATGGCAAACGCTTTTATGACAGGGAAACAGACAAACAAATGCAGGCAGCCCAGGCAAGCGAGCGCCAGGCATTGGTGGCAAAAATCCTGTCACTGGATGAATCCGAAAAAACCGGTGAAAAGTCAGAACAAAAACAAGAGCCGTTATGGCATTGCGATAGCCACTACATCGCCTTTGGTACCCGCGCCACTCATCTGGGTAACCAACATCAGCATCAAGGAGCACACTAATGAGAATCCTGACCCTATCCCTGCTCCTGACAAGCGTTTGCGCCCTGGCCCACGATATGGTGCCGGGTACGGCGCAGCAGCAAGCCATCCTGATTACCCATGCCACAGTGCATACCGCATCCAATGGGGTGCTTGAGAACACCAACGTCTTGGTTGAGAACGGCCGTATCACAGCCATGGGCGAGCAAATTGAGGCTGCCGATGCCAGAGTGATAGATGCCACTGGCAAGCACCTCTACCCCGGGCTGATTGCCCTGGATACCCAGGTGGGTATGGTAGAAATTGAGATGGTGCGTCCCACAGTGGACACCCAGGACGTAGGCCTTAACAATGCCGAGCTCAAGGCCTCGGCGGTGTTTAACCCTGACTCAGAGATTATCCCGACCCTACGCAAAAACGGCATTACACACGCACAAATCGTGCCCCGTGGTGAGCTGCTTGCCGGGCAAAGCGCTCTGGTGAATCTTGACAGCTGGACAGTGGAAGATGCCCTAATCGACTCGCCCAGGGCGCTGCACCTCTACTGGCCCGAGCTTGGCAATCTGCCGGTAAAAGATGAGGATCGCAGCAAGGCACTCGCCGCCCACGGCGAGGCCCTGGCGAAAGTCGATACCCTCTTTAGTGAGGCCAGCGCCTTTGTCGCCCGTAAAGCCGCAGAGCCCAGCCTTACCCACAGACGTTTTGAAGCCATGGCACCGCTCTTTCGTGGCGACGCGACCTTGTTCCTCCATGCCAATACCGCTGGCGCCATCGGCGAAGCCCTCGCCTTTATTGCAAAGTATCGACTCAAAGCCGTGTTGGTGGGTGGTTATGAAGCCTGGCACCATGGCGATGCCATTAAGGCCGCGGGCATTGCCGTGGTATACCCATCGGTATTCAGCCTGCCCAGATACCGGGACGACAATATCGACGAAGCCTTCAGCATTCCGGCCCGCCTGGCGGATGCCGGTATCGATTTTGCCATTGGCTACAGCGGCGATTGGGATGCACGCAACCTGCCCTATGCCGCAGGCTACGCCGCAGCCCATGGTTTAGGGAAAGAAGCGGCGCTCAAAGCGGTCACCCTCAATGCCGCCCGTATCCTGGGTGTCTCTGATATGGGTGCCATCGAAGTGGGCTACAGAGCCAACCTGGTGCTGTCGGCCGGTGATATTCTCGACCCCCTGAGCAGCCGTATTGAGCGGGTATTTATCGATGGCCGTGAGATAACCCTGAAAACCCGCGCCGATCAGCTTTATCAAAAGTATCTGAAGCGATAGAATTTTGGCATTCAAGGCGGGGCAGGAATGTCTCCGCCCCGCTCCCGAAAGGACCCCATCATGACCCCACACCCGTTGAAAGCCGCCGCAGCCATCGCGGTTGCCCTGTTAATGTCTGCCTGCGCTTCTGATTACCAGTTCTCCAGCAACCTGGACCCCAAAGCGTTCAATGAGTATTTCAAGGCTGGTGAAGTGACGCTCTTTGAAGGTGAAAACCAACCCTCAGGACGTTATGAAATTCTGGGTCTGGTGGATGGTGAAGCCTGTCAGGCCACGCCTCAGGACATGCCCGCGACCCTGGCGGATGCCCGCACAGACGCCAGACGAAAAGCCGCTGATAAGGGCGCCAACGGTCTTATCATCAAAAACTGCACCCTCATCACCGAAGCAGGTGGTGGCTGCGAAACCCGCAGTCTGTGTGTGGGACAGGCCATTCGTCAGGCAGCGCCCGCCAACTAAGCTATGAAAGCCTTTGAAAATACCATTCAGGCCGTGGCAGTGTGCCATACCCCGTACCGGCAAAAATTCGGTATCCCACGGCAACCCGGGCTGGTGAATGCCCACGGGTTTGTGGAGCTGTTGCCCCCCTTTAACGACCCGGACACAGTGCGCGGGCTTGAGCAATACTCCCACCTGTGGCTGCTGTTTTGCTTTCACGAAAATCTGGCCCAGGGCTGGAAAAATACCGTGCGGCCACCGCGCCTTGGTGGCAATGAAAAGCTGGGTGTCTTTGCCACCCGCTCCACCTTTCGTCCCAATGGCATAGGCCAATCTGTGGTGCGTCTGCATGGCATAGTCAAACGTAAAGGGAAATTGTGCCTTGAAATCAGTGGGATGGATTTGCTTGATGGCACACCCATCATAGATATCAAGCCCTATATTCCCTTCTCGGATGCCATTGTGGATGCCCGTGGCGGCATGGCGCAGGACGCCCCGGTACTGATTGAAGTAAGCTACAGCGAGCTTGCCAACATACAAATCGCTACCCTCGGCCAAGGCGATGCCCGCCCGGATTTGGCGGCATTGATTGACGGGGTACTGGCCCAGGACCCTCGCCCAGCCTACAAAAAGGCCAAAGACGATCCCAAGTTGTATCAGGTCGCCCTGTACGATCTGGACATCTTCTGGTGTATTCAGGACGGTAAGGCCCATGTGCTTGAGCTCAAACCCACCAAGGTTGGCCAATCCCATGACTGCTGATGATTTTCGTGAGCAGCATAAAAAGCGGCTCTCCTGGATGCCCTGGCTGTATTTTTCACTGAAAGAGAAACACAAGGCCTGGGCTCTGCCCTGGCAGGCGGATATTCAGACAAGGCTGATGCAACTGGAAACCGTGCACATCGGCAGCCAGTGTTTTGTGGCCCCGGAGGCCGAGCTCTTCGCCGAGCCCGGCCGTGATATCCGCATCGGGAACCAATGTATGATTGCCGCGGGCGTGTTTATTCACGGTCCGGTTGAGATGGGCGATGAAGTGGCCATCAACCACGGCAGCTCGCTGGATGGTGGCCGTGTGGGCATCAAAATTGGCAGCAGAACCCGTATCGCCAATAACGTGACCATCTATGCTTTTAATCACGGCATGGCCCCCGATGAGCCCATCTACACTCAAAAGGTCAGCTCCAATGGCATTGTGATAGGCGAAGATGTGTGGATTGGCGCCCAGGCTGGCATTGTGGATGGCGTGACCATAGGCAATCATGCCGTAGTGGGTATGGGTGCTATAGTGACAAGAGACGTTGCGCCTTACAGTATAGTCGCAGGCAATCCCGCCAGGCCAATTGGCGACAGGCGCGACAAAAAGTGAACTAATCAAGGATGACGCAGTGAACAAGGATGAACAGCTTGCCCAAATCCCCTCCTCAAAACCTTTGCCCGCCATGCGCAGACGCTTGTGGCAGAGTTTTATGTGTATTGCCCTGCTTGGCATCCTCACAGGGATAGTTGCCCTCGGCGCCATCCATCAGCAGGCCAGCGAGTTTACCCAAAGCCAGCTCGGGTTGGCCCATTCACGTTATCTGGTACGCGATGCCTTAATGCAGCAGTTGGGGCTTGAAAATCTTGGCCGTGACTGGCACACCCTGCCGCCTTCGTCCCGTTCGCAATTACTCGGCGAAATGCGCGCCCGTCAACAGGGACTGGTCGGCGCCCTCGCCAACACCCCTGGTACGGAGCGAGACATGGCCATCCGGGTATTGCAGGGGCTTACCAGCCTGCAACCCGAGGGGCAAAACACCCCCGTTATCGGCGGCCTTGCAGAGCTCAGCCGGGATTTAGCCATCAGAGTCAGCTCCCTGGATGTCGGTAAGGCACAGCAAGTGCTGACGGACATAGAGCAGCGGCGCTGGCAGTTAACCATGACTGTGATGTTTTTATCACTGCTGTGTATCCTGCTCACCCAGTTTTTGGCCTGGCATCTGCTGGGCAGGCACTTTATCCGCCCGCTGATAGAGCTTGGCAGGCAGATAGACAACCTCTCGGCACATCGCAAAAATAATACTGCCCAGGTTGAGCCCGCCAATCAGGAAGTTAAAGATATCTCTGAAAACCTGCGCCACATCCATCGCCAGTTACAACACCAGCAACAGAACCCCAATGTAGACCAGCGCACAGGCCTCGCGTCTCGCAGTGCACTGAACCATCATTTGCAGCAGGAATGGTTGCGGGGCTTAAGACGCAACGAATCTGTGTCCATGTTGCTGCTGAGTGCCGATCCCGTGATGCTGCAAAACGGCCACGAACTGGCCGAACTGCCGCCCAACAGCCTGACACAACTGGTAAGTATCGCGGTCGAACACACAGCACGGGCGCAGGATTATCTGGCTCACTACGAAGGCAATAAACTCGCCATAGTGCTGTCCTGCACCGACCTTGAGCAGGCCATTAAACTTGCCCACCAGCTTTGTTATCGCGTTCATCAGACCCACATCCCTACCCCCATGCTGGCCACCCATCCCTGGGTGACTCTGTCAGTGGGCGTCGCCTCGCGCATCCCACGCTCCACCCATGGCTGGGATATATTGCTGCAGGAAGCGGAGGAAGCACTACTGCAGGCAAGGGCTCAGGGTGGGAATCAGGCCCTGGTTGCGCCCTGTCTTTTACCCGACAGCAGTTGGCTGGCCACTGAGGCAATTTATTGAGGTAATACCGGCGTCAAACTCGCGTCTGGTCAGGGTTTTTGCTGCATGCTGAGCGTGACAACACAGATGCAGGTGATACAATGCAGGCCATTCTTTTCAACTATGGACACCGGGAATGCGAGTCAGCAAATACCTGCTATCGACACAGAAAGAAACCCCAGCCAATGCCGAGGTAGTCAGTCATCAACTCATGCTGCGTGCGGGCATGATCCGCCGCAATGCGTCAGGCCTTTACAGCTACCTGCCCACAGGTTTGCGGGTACTGCGCAAAGTAGAAGCCATTGTTCGTGAAGAAATGAACAAGGCCGGCGCCATTGAGATCCTGATGCCCATGGTGCAGCCGGGTGACTTGTGGGTCGAAACAGGTCGTTGGGATCAGTTTGGTCCCGAGCTTTTGCGCTTTACCGACCGCCACAATCGCGACTTCGTACTGGGCCCAACCCACGAAGAAGTGATCACCGACCTTATCCGTAAGGAAGTGAGCTCGTACAAGCAGCTGCCGCTGAACCTGTACCAAATCCAGACCAAGTTCCGTGATGAAGTACGCCCACGTTTCGGCGTGATGCGCTCACGTGAATTCCTGATGAAGGATGCCTACTCCTTCCACCTGACTCAGGAAACCCTGGACGAAACTTATCAGGCGATGTACACCGCCTACAGCAACATCTTCAGCCGCATGGGTCTGGCATTCCGCCCCGTGCTGGCCGATACCGGCTCCATCGGTGGCAGCGTATCCCACGAATTCCACGTACTGGCCCAGAGCGGTGAAGACCTGATTGCCTACTCTACCGGCAGCGACTACGCCGCCAACATCGAGAAGGCCGAAGCCCCGCTGCCAACCGAACCCCGCGCCGGTGCAACTGAGGCGCTGCGCACCGTGGACACTCCCAATGCCAAGACCATTGCCGAGCTGGTCGAGCAATTCGGCGTGGCCATTGAAAAGACTATCAAGACATTGATTGTCAAAGGTGCTACCGAAGACGCCCCACTGGTTGCCCTTCTGGTCCGTGGCGACCATGAGCTCAACGAAATCAAGGCCGACAAGCTGGAACTGGTTGCCTCTCCGCTGGAGTTTGCCGGTGAAGCGGAAATCCGCGCCGCCGTGGGTGCCGGTACAGGTTCTATCGGACCTGTTAATCTTAAGATGCCCATCATCGCCGACCACAGTGTGCTGGTGATGAGTGACTTCGCTGCCGGTGCCAACGAAGATGGCAAGCACTTCTTCGGTATCAACTGGGAGCGCGATCTGCCGCTGGTTCAGGGCGCCGATATCCGCAACGTGGTAGAAGGCGAGCCGACTCCCGATGGTAAAGGCACCTATGCCTTCGCCCGTGGTATCGAAGTGGGTCACATCTTCCAGCTGGGTAACAAGTACTCAGAAGCCATGAACGCCACAGTGCTGGACGAAAACGGCAAGTCACAGATCATGCTCATGGGCTGTTACGGTGTGGGCGTAAGCCGCATCGTCGCTGCTGCCATTGAGCAGAACAATGACGACCGCGGCATAGTATGGCCCGAAGCTATTGCACCGTTCACCGTAGGCATTCTGCCAATGAACATGCACAAGTCTCATCGGGTTACCGATACCGCCGAAGCCCTGTACAAAGAACTGACCGAAGCCGGTTTCGAAGTGCTGTTTGACGACCGTAAAGAGCGCCCTGGTGTGATGTTTGCCGATATGGAGCTGCTGGGCATCCCCCACACAGTGGTCATCGGCGATCGCAACATAGACACAGGTGTCTACGAGTACAAAAATCGCCGCACCGGTGAAAAGAGCGAAGTGCCATTTGCAGAGCTCGTGAGCTTCCTCAAAGCCCAGTTTCAGCACGGCTAAGGCTTGAAACATTCAATAAAGGCACCCTGCGGGGTGCTTTTTTTTTGCCTGCAGCATTGCCAACACTGTCGACGAACGGCTTTAATTAGCCTAAGGGAAAGAGTTAACTATCAAGCTATTGGAGAACGCCTTGCCGTCATCGACTGCGCTGGTTTTAGGGGGAGGTGGTGCCCGCGCCGCATATCAGGTGGGGGTACTGAAGGCTATCGTGCAGTTTTACCCGCGAAATCACGGCATTCCCTTTCGTATTGTCTGCGGCACCTCGGCAGGGGCCATCAATGGCACCTCTATTGCCACCCACGCGTCCTGTTTTCATTTGGGTGTAAGAAAGCTTGAATGGGTCTGGCGCCACTTTGAAACTTCCAAAGTTTATA
The DNA here is from genome assembly GCF_019457455.1 of Shewanella sp. FJAT-52076. Taxonomy (NCBI): domain Bacteria; kingdom Pseudomonadati; phylum Pseudomonadota; class Gammaproteobacteria; order Alteromonadales; family Shewanellaceae; genus Shewanella; species Shewanella sp. FJAT-52076. The sequence continues at coordinate 1,368,985 of NZ_CP080415.1, read as the reverse complement.
CCAGTTCAATCCCCGGGGTGATGAAGCATCTGGGCCGTATGGCACTCAAGGGCCTGCAACACGACAAGGTCAATACCGACGCGGGCAGTCTGCTGGACAATGAACCCTTAAGGCGGCTGTTAAACGAGCTTATCGATTTTGGCCGCATCGACAGAAACATTCGCTCGGGGGCACTAACAGCCCTGTCGATAGATACGTCCTGCTACAACAACTCCCGTTCAGTGACCTTTTTTCAGGCATCAAGAGATCTGGACAATTGGTATCGCGCCAGACGCAGTGGAGAGCGCACCCGGCTCAATACCGAGCATCTGCTCGCAAGCTCCGCCATTCCCATGGTGTTCCCGTCCATAAAGCTCAAACAACATTACTATGGCGATGGCTCGGTGCACCAATTGGCGCCGTTGGCAAGCCCCATACATTTAGGGGCAGAACGTATTCTGGTGATAAACCTCGACAGTCCCCACAAGCAAGACACCCGCGAGCTTGAGCATCATCCGAAAACCGCCACCATCGCAGGCCACCTGCTGGACACCATCTTTTCGGACACACTCAACAGCGACCTTGAGCGTCTGGAAAGGATTAACAACACCCTGAAGCTGATTCCGGCAGAAAGCCGGGACAGATTACAGCTCAAACCCATACACACGCTGGTTATCAAGCCCAGTGAAGATCTCACCGTACTTGCTGCCCGCTATTATCGTGAAATGCCTTTCGCTGTCAGAACCCTGCTGGGGCTTATTGGCATCAACGAAGACTCAGACTCCAGTATCGTGTCCTATCTGCTATTTGAGAAGGCCTATACCAGTGCCCTGATAGACCTCGGCTACCAGGATGCCATGTGCCAAATCGATGAAATAAAGGCATTTTTCAATATCAGCTGACCGCTGCCAATAAGCGCTGGCGAAGGGCGCTTTAGGCAGCACCCACAGCAGATTGAGCTTCCTGTGGCGTGCTTCTCGCCTTCAACGCTGTAAGCCACTTGTTAAATAGAACCACGCGGTAGCCTGAAGACAGAAATCCCCTGCTTGTGCCAATAATCGGCAAGCAGCGGGCTTAAAAAAGCTGCCTATCCGCACCAATCATCAGCCCTGAAGCAGCAGCGCCTCGGCCTTTTCCACCCGCCTGGGTTTACCAAGTAAAATCAACACGTCACCGGCACGAAGCTGCCAGTCCTCGCTCGGACTGTCGAACTCCTCTCCCCCACGGCGAATGGCTCTGAGTTCGACCCTGAGCTTGGCCCAGGGGATGTCACCGAGGCGCTGCCCCACCACACTGGCGCCCCTTGGCAGCGCGACGGCATGCAACAGCTCCAGGGTAAAGTCGGTTTCTGTGCCCGAGAAAAAGCCATGCAGGTACTGATAGTGATTGCGCCGCTCAAATTCGAGCCGCTTTAAAATCCGCGTTAGAGGAACACCACACTGATACAGCACCTGACTGACCAGCATCAGGCTGCCCTCCAGGGTCTCTGGTATCACCTGGCTGGCGCCGGCTTGTTCCAGGAGTTTGAGTTCACTGTCATCCCGGGTGCGAACCAGAATCTTCGCCGTAGGCGCCAAAGTGCGGCACAGGTGTATCACCTCATCCACAGCGCGGCTTTCACAGAAAGTGAGCACTATCATCTTTGCCTGACTGATGCCTGCCTGCTTTAAAATGGCACGCTTGCAGACATCACCAAAATACACAGGCTCGCCGGCACGCTTGGCTTCCTGCACCCGGGTGGGGTCAAGATCCAGCGCCAAAAATGGCACAGCTTCGGCCTTCAAAAAGCGGGCGATGGTTTGGCCAACCCGGCCATATCCCAGGATAAGTACCAGTTCTGTACCCTCTTCCACCTTGGGAAGATGGGGATCGTCTTTAACCGAAGGTTTTAACCCCTGCAGCCATTTGCTGATGTTCACCGCATGGCGCACCAGGGTTGGCGCCAATGCCATGGAGATCACGGCGACCATCACCAGCACTGTGCTGACCTCGGGCTCCAGCAGCTGATAATTCACCGCCAGTGCCAGCACCACAAAAGAAAACTCCCCCACCTGCGCCAAAATAAGGGCCGACACCGAGGAGATACGGAATGGTTCACCGGCAAGCTTCAGGAGCCCATGAACCACCAGCGCCTTGCCACTGATCACTGCCAGCAGCACCAGCAGGATTTGCCACCAGTAAGCCATCACTAACTGGAAATCCAGCAGCATGCCGATGGAGATAAAAAAGAGACCCATCAGGAGATCCCGGAACGGCCTGATATCGGCCTCCAGCTGGCGCCTGTACTGACTCTCCCCGAGCAGCATGCCTGCCATAAAGGCACCCAGCGCCATAGAGAGCCCAAGCCATTGGGTAAAGGCACCTGTGAGCAGCGCCACCACCAGCGCTGAGAGCACAAAGAGCTCATTGGAGCGGGAACGCGCCACCTCATCAAATACCTTGGGGAGTGCCCACTTACCAAACGCCATCAGAGCAATAAAGGCCACTGTGCCTTTGAGCAAAGCAAACATCACATTATGAAGGGCAAGCGTGCCATCAGCCTCGCCAAGCAAGGGGAGCAGGATGAGTAATGGCACCACAGCCAAATCCTGAAACAGCAGCACACTCACGGATAACTCGCCATGGCGTCGCCGCAGCCATCCCTGTTCATTCAGGAGTTTAAGTACTATGGCCGTGGAAGACAGCGCTATGGTTGAGCCAATTACCAAGGCCTGTACCGGCTGCTGCCCGAGGGCCATGGCTATCAACATGGTGATAAGCGTGGTGACCAGCACCTGAGCGCTGCCAAGGCCAAATACGGTACGGCGCATGGCCCAGAGTTTAGGCACTGAAAATTCCAACCCCAGGGTAAACATCAGGAGCACGACCCCAAGCTCGGCCACCGAATGCATCTGGTGCTGGCTGAACCAATCAAATCCGCCGGGGCCGGCAACCACACCGGTGAGCAGGTAAGCAAGAATGGCGGGCAAACCCAAACGTCTCAAGAGCGCGATGGCTGCAATGGCGATAAGCAGCATCAACAAAATCTTGAGAAGTATGCCCTGTTCCATGAAGTTTCCTTGTCAAATTACCGGCACGGGAAAATTTGCACTGCCATAACAAAGATTAACTGAGTGACATACAAAGACAAATTTATTTAACAGCTTTTACGGCACAGATTTTGCTTTATTTAAATCAGATGAGTCCTGAACCGCCGGAGTAATAAATATGGACTTTGGTATTGCCGCACAAGTATATCCCGATGACTACCACTTTGGCCGCAGCGCCGCCGTGGCCGACATCCATGATGGCCCCGATCAGCTTGCTCTGGTCACCATAGTTCAGCAGCTTCATGCAAGCCTGGATCCACGGACCGTTTTTGCCTGTTTTGGCAAAGTCCTGGGCCAGTATTTGCCGCTTGCCGGCGTTCAGGCGCAATTTGCCGAGATGCAGCTCAGCTGGGGCAAACGCATTGGAGTGAGTTTGAAACGGCATCTCAACACTGAATCCTGCCGTGGTGCCGTGCTGGATTACCGTCTCGATACCCCGCTGACACCGGCACAAATTCGCGTTTTACAAACGCTGGAGTCGATGCTCATCCAACCGCTGCTCAATGCGATTCAATACCAAAAGATGTCTGAGCAGGCCATGTTTGATCCCCTGACAGGCCTTGGAAACCGTAACTTTTACGGCCAGGCCATCAAGCATGCGGTGGCAAGGGCAAGCCGTCATCAGGACAAGTTATCCCTGATCATTCTGGATCTGGACAACTTCAAACAGCTCAATGACACCCACGGCCACCAGTTTGGTGATGCCGTGCTCAGGCAATTTGGCGCCCTTATCAAGTCCGCCATCCGCAATACCGATCAGGCCTTTCGTATCGGCGGCGATGAGTTTGTGGTGCTGGTGAGGGGCGAGCTGGACTCGGCGACTTTGCTGTGTGAGCGCATATTAAGCAAACTGGCCAAAGGCAGTTTCTTTTCCCGCAACCGGATACACACCAGCCTCGGTGCTGCAGAGATTCAGGCGGGAGAAAACCAGGATAACCTTTACGAACGGGCCGACAAGGCCTTGTATCAAGCCAAGGCCGCCGGCCGCAATTGCTATCGCCTCAGTCTTCAACACCCTGTCAAAGACTGACAATAAGTTGACAGTGGTCGCCCAGGGATGGGCAAGATGCTCCTTCCAAATGACTTAAAATCCCCGTAACTGAATACGCCGCAGAAATTCGGTCATCACCCTGTCGTAAAGCAAGTCTCCGAGGTATTTATCTTCCACGCCGTGATCAACGCTGGGATTGTCATTTACTTCAATCACATAGGCTTTGCCGTTCACTTCTTTCAGGTCGACGCCGTAAAAACCACTGCCAATTAAATTGGCCGCCTTTACTGCGGCATCCACCACTTGACTGGGGACAGACTTCATGTCCAGGGCATCGAATCCGCCGCTGCTTACCCGTCCACTCTTGTGGTGCTGGTAAATTTGCCAGTGACCACGACTCATGTAGTAACGGCAGGCGTAGATAGGCTGACGGTTAAGTACCCCAATACGCCAATCAAACTCGGTCGGCAGGTATTCCTGGGCCAGGATCAAACTGCTGTGCTGGAAGATACGCAGCGCCTCTGCTTCCAGCTGTGCCCGCTCTTTCACCTTAACGACACCGAGGGAAAAGGCGCCATCGGGCACCTTAAGTACAGCAGGCAAGCCGATTTCAGCGATGAGCGCATCCTGCCAGCCTTCATCGGATGCTTTAAAAATCATGCTCTTTGGCGCAGGGACCTTGTGGCTGGCCAGGAGCTCGGATAAAAACACCTTGTTGGTACACTTCATGATGGACTCGGGATCATCCATCACAATAAGCCCCAGTTGCTCGGCGCTTTTGGCAAAACGGTAGGTGAAGTTACTGATATTCGTGGTGGAGCGAATAAAGAGGCCGTCAAACTCTCCCAGCCTTGTAAGTTCATGTGGCCCAATCAGCTCAAGCTCCATCCCCAACCGGTTGGCGGCCTTGATAAAGCGGTTCAGTGCCCCCTTGTTGGAGGGCGGCATTTTTTCCCGCTCGTCCACCAGCATTGCCATCTCGTAGCGAAACTTACGTGAACGCCGGGGCTTACGCCACACCTTCTGTGAAAACACCTCAAGAGAGTTGGCAAAAGCATCTTGCTCTGCATCGCTCAGCGCTTGGTAGGGAAATGGCTGAATACTGTCGACCTGCCACTTTTCCTGTAACTTCACCAGTTTCACTTCCAGCACAGGCACGGTAAAACGTTCAAAGATCTTGCGGCCTATGCGCTCGAGGGCGGGGATATCGCAGTAACCAAAAAACAGTTTGAAGCTGAGTTGGGTCAACTCGGCACTCAGTTTTTCAAGCCCCCCCTGAGGCAGGCTGAAAAAACGGTCCTGAGACAAGTCATTGATGGTCATGACTCTGGGTAAGACCCTGTGGCCGCGGGCTTCGGCCAGCAGCGAGCAATAATAGCCGTTGGAGAGGTAGTCGTAGTTGCGGCACAGGTTCAATACCTGCACATTCTTGCTGTTGCCCCAGGCCCCCATGGCCAGATACTCATTCACCGTCACCATCTGCTCGCTGGGCAGATAGGGGCGCCAGTCCTCCTTGTTATCCGTCACTATCAACAGCTGCGCCATAATTGAACTTGCCTCCTGTCACTGAACTGGATTTAATGAGCCTATCCTATTGTGGATGGCCATCACCATGGAATATCGCCTCGCGAGCCTAGCCCAACTCGACGCCCTTAATGCCCTCGAAAACAGTGCTTTCGAAGGAGACCGCATTTCGCCAAGACAGATGCGCCGGTTCATACAATCCCCCCATGCCTGCCTGATGTTGGCCCTCGATGGCAGCACACTGGCGGCCTACGCACTGGTGCTTTTTCATCGTGGCACTCACCTTGCCCGGCTCTACTCACTTGCAGTCAGCCCCGATTATCGCGGCAGGGGATTGTCCCGGGAACTTCTTGGCCGGGTTGAGCAAATTACGGTGGAAAAAGGCTATATCACCTTACGCCTGGAGGTACGAAATGACAATCTGGCGGCCCGGAATCTGTATCAAAAAATGGGTTATAAGGTGCTGAAATCCTTGGTGCATTATTACGACGATCTCGCCGACGGTGTGAGAATGCACAAGCGATTGGAGCCGCCCGGCCCAAGCACTACTCTGTCCATGCCACTCTACGTACAAACCACTCCGTTCAGCTGTGGCCCCGCTTGTTTGCAAATGGCGTTTGCGGCACTGCGCCACTCATTTCAGCCCAGCAGACTGTTGGAGCTGCAATTGTGGCGCGAGGCCACCACCATTTACATGACCAGCGGCCATGGGGGCTGCAGCGCCGAAGGGCTGGCATTGGCAGCGGTGAATCGGGGCTTTGACGTTACACTCTTCAGTCAGTCTCATACTATTCCTTTTATCGACAGTGTCAGGGATGAGAACAAAAAGGCCATTATCAGCCTGGTGCATGAGGATTTTGTTGGGCAGCTGGCACAAAAAGGCGTGAGCGCCTTGCCGCGGGCACCGACGCTGGAAGAGCTTGAGGGCTATTTGCAACTTGGGGCCGCAGTGCTTCTGCTTATCAGCACCTACCGTTTCAACGGTGAAAAGGGACCACACTGGATTGCCCTGAGTGGCTGCAACCCTGAGTATTTTTTCTTTCACGACCCCTTTGTCGAGCATCAAAAGGATGCTGTGTCCGCCGCCTATGTGCCCGTCAGCCGGGCAGAGCTGGCGAAAGTGATGGGATTTGGGCGCAAAAAACAAACCGCCTGCGTGGTGCTTTACCCAGACAAACAGCACTGAACACTGCTCGGTGTCAGAGTCTGAGGTTTCGGCGGGGAGATATTCACTGTAGCAAGAACAGTCAGTTACGTAAAAGCCTGATGGTCAGCCAGTCTTCATTGTCTTGCGGCTGTGACTTCTCAAGGGCCGTCTTTTCAACCCATACCCCGGCAGCTGCCACCAGCGCCCCGTCGCAGCAGAGCATGGGGATGGATGTTCTGAGCCAGGGCGGTACGTCAAACTCCTGCCAGAGCTTCTTTAATTCCCGCTGCTTACCCCGGCCCACCGGCCAGGCCTTGGTGCTGCCGGGTAAAGCATATACCAGCGTCAGGTTGCCTGTGAGAGCCCCTTGAGGCACTCTGGCTTGCCAAAAACACCCGTCCAGCCCTTCATTCTCTGCGCCTGTTGGCAGCAACTGCAGCTTACCCAAAGGGGTAGCAATACCCTCAGCCAACATCTGCTGCGTGACTGGGGCTTGCACGGCAGACGTTTGGATGACAGACGTTTGAGTGACACAGGCTAGTGAATGACTGCCGTTATCAGCTTCAGTATCGGCGTAAAGCCAGCACTGAAACCGTCTTAAGCGGGTGTGACCAAAACGCAGCGAGACAGCGGCATCCGCCTTGGCGGCAAAGAGCTGGGTTAGTGCCTCTTCCAGTTGAATTTTTGATGGTGGGGGAAGAGCCGCAGCCTCAAGGAAACCACGGACCAATTGCGCCTGCCAGGCTTTTGATAAGGCAGCCGCTGGCTCCAATGCCAACCTGTATACGTCAGTTAAAGGGCAGCGGCTGATAAGCGGTGTCAGACGCTCACTGACCTCTTCATCCAGGAGCATTTGGGTTTGGGCGCACAGCTCAGCGCTGCGACTTGCTGTCGCGCCTATGGCACTCCAGCGGGATTTGAGTCGCGGAATAATGTCCGCTCGCAAAAAATTGCGGTCGAAACGGGTGTCCTGATTGCTTTCATCTTCGATGTGGCTAAGGCCAAGCGCCGACGTAACTTCCTCAAGGAACTCACGGGATACCCCCAGAAAAGGCCTTACCTGAAATGCGCCGCCATCGAGGGACTGTTGTTGCCCCATGGCCGCAAGTCCCCTGGGGCCCAAACCCCGGGCCAGTGCCAGAAGCAGGGTTTCCAACTGGTCGTCCTGATGATGGGCGGTAAGGAGCACGTCGCCTTCGGCCAAATGGGACATTAAGGCAGCATATCTGGCGCTGCGGGCCTCGGCCTCCAGGCTTAAGCGGGCACCTTGCTTTACCCTGACCTTTTCCAGCACAAAATCCAGTCCATAGTGCGCGGCGCGACTCTCGCAGTGGCGGGCCCAGACATCGGCATTGGGGCTTAAGCCATGGTGCACATGCACCAGTAGGCACTGGGCGCCGGGATGGATTTTTGCGTAATGGGAAAGGGCGCAGGCCATAAGCTCTGAGTCCAGCCCGCCGCTGTAACCCAGCACCAGTTTGGAAGGACTCATGCCAGCAAGCGCGGCCTCGATTAACGAGACCAGCGAATCAAGCTTTGCAATTGCTGGCAACGAGCTTTGCATGCCTTTCATCTTAGAACTGGATCCGAATTTTATCCGGGCCTATCAGGGTTTGCAGTGCCAGCACCAGGTCATCGGAGGGGTTAACCCGCCACTCATCGCCCAGTTGCAAGCGGCCGCTGGCATCAGCGCGGCTGAAGTTCACAATCAGGGGCACGGCGCCGCCCTTCCAGGGCGTAATCACGTCAAAAAACTTGTCCAGCATGGGCTCAGTGGCCTGCTGTGACGTCAAATCGACCTCAAGCGCCTTGGCGAAATGGCTTCGGGCCTCGCTGATATCAATGATATTGCGGGCGGTCATGCGGTTGCCGCCGGAGAAGTCATCGAAGCTCACTTCCCCTTCGCAGATAAGAATGCGGTCTTTTTCCAGCAGATGACCAAACTTTTCAAAGGCTTCAGTAAAGAGCATCACCTCAAGGCGGGCGCTCTTGTCATCCAGGGTCAGAAGCCCCATTTTGGAGCCCCGTTTGGTGAGCATCACCCGGCTGGCCACCACCAAACCGGCGGCCTTGACGGTTTTGCCCCGCTCGGTGGGGTGAATATCCTTCAGCCTGCCCGAGGTGTAGTTCTTCAGCTCTTTCAGATACTGATTGATGGGGTGGCCCGTGAGATACAGCCCCAGGGTTTCCCGCTCACCTTCGAGCCAGATTTTGTCCGGCCAGGGGGTGCACTCAACAAATTGCTGCTTGGCGTCTTCCTGATGATCGTTCAGGAGACCAAACATATCGTGCTGGCCTGTGGCCTGGGCCTTGGCGTGTTGATCCGCCGCCTGCATGGCATCTGGCAGTGTCGCCATCATGGAGGCCCGGTGCGGCCCCAGGCTATCCAGTGCCCCAGAGTAAATCAGCTTTTCAATCACCCGCTTGTTAAGTTTTTTCAAGTCGATACGGGCGCAGAAATCGAACAGGTCGTTGAAGGGGCCGTCTTTGCGGGCCTCGAGAATGGCCTCCACCGGCCCCTCACCCACACCCTTGATGGCACCGATGCCATAAACGATGTTGAGGTCTTCATCCACGGTGAACTTGAACAGGCCCTTGTTCACATCCGGCGGAATGATTTTAAGCCCCATGCGATCGCATTCATCCACCAGGGTTACAATCTTGTCGGTGTTGTCCATATCCGCCGACATCACCGCTGCCATAAACTCAGACGGGAAGTGGGTCTTGAGCCACAACGTCTGATAGGACACCAGAGCATAGGCGGCCGAGTGCGATTTGTTGAAGCCGTAACCGGCGAACTTTTCCACCAGGTCGAAGATCTTCATGGCGAGCTCGCCATCCACGCCATTTTGTACCGAGCCGGCTTCAAAGCCTGCTCGCTGCTTGGCCATCTCTTCAGGCTTTTTCTTACCCATAGCCCGGCGCAGCATGTCGGCGCCGCCCAGGGTGTAGCCCGCCAGCGTTTGGGCAATCTGCATCACCTGCTCCTGATAGAGGATGATGCCGTAAGTGGGTTCGAGTATGGGTTTGAGGCTCTCGTGCTGCCAGGTGGCATCCGGGTATGAAATCTCTTCGTGGCCGTGCTTACGGTCAATAAAGTTATCTACCATGCCCGACTGCAGTGGGCCCGGACGGAACAGGGCAACCAATGCAATCATGTCTTCGAAGCAGTCGGGCTGCAGACGCTTGATAAGGTCTTTCATGCCGCGGGATTCAAGCTGGAATACCGCTGTGGTCTCATAGCGTTTGAGCACGCCAAATGATTTGCTGTCATCCAGCGGAATAGCGGCAATATCCACCGGCGGCTTACCAAGCTTAGCCAGTCTGGGGTTAATCATCCCCAGCGCCCAATCGATAATGGTGAGGGTTCTGAGCCCCAAAAAGTCGAACTTTACCAGTCCGGCGTATTCCACATCGTTCTTATCGAACTGAGTAACCGGGTTTTTGCCCTCGGAGTCACAATACAGCGGCGAGAAATCGGTGATTTTGGTGGGCGCAATTACCACGCCACCTGCGTGTTTACCGGCGTTTCGGGTCACGCCCTCAAGCTTACGCGCCATGTCGATAAGGTCTTTCACTTCCTCATCGGCGTCGTAGGCCTCCTGAAGACCGGGCTCGACCTCGAAGGCCTTGGCCAGAGTCATGCCCGGCTCGGGTGGGATCATCTTGGAAATACGGTCTACAAAGCCGTAGGAGTGCCCCAGCACCCGGCCTACGTCACGCACCACCGCCTTGGCGGCCATGGTACCGAAGGTAATGATCTGCGACACAGCCTCGCGGCCGTAAAGCTCGGCCACGTGGTCAATCACCTCATCGCGTCTGTCCATGCAGAAGTCGACGTCGAAGTCGGGCATGGAAACCCGCTCGGGGTTCAAAAAGCGCTCGAACAGCAGGTCGAATTCCAACGGATCAAGGTCGGTAATTTTCAGGGCATAGGCCACCAAAGAGCCCGCGCCCGAGCCCCGGCCCGGTCCCACCGGAATGCCGTTATCCTTACCCCACTGGATAAACTCCATCACGATAAGGAAGTAACCGGGAAATCCCATCTGGTTAATTACCTGAAGCTCAATATCGAGGCGCTCGTCGTATTCCTTGCGCTTCTCGGCTCTAACCTCAGGGTCGGGGAACAGGAATTCCAGCCGCTCTTCAAGGCCCTCTTTGGAGCGCTCCACCAGAAAGTCTTCGGTACTTAAATCACCGGTGGGGAAGTTCGGCAGAAAGTATTCACCGAGGCGCACGGTCGCGTTACAGCGCTTGGCGATCTCCACCGTGTTCTCAATGGCCTCGGGAATATCGGCAAACAGCTCGCACATTTCGTCTTCACTGCGAAGATACTGCTGCTCACTGTATTTTTTAGGGCGGCGATTGTCAGCCAGAGTAAAACCATCGTGAATGGCCACCCGGATTTCGTGGGCTTCAAAGTCTTCCGGACTCAAAAACACCACCTGATTGGTAGCCACCACGGGCAGTCCCACCTCGGCAGCATGCTTCACCGCCATGTGCAGATAGGTTTCTTCGTCGGCCCGGCCAGTGCGGATAAGCTCGATAAAATACCGGTCAGGAAAATGCTGCTGATAAAACTGCGTTAAGCTGGTGGCCTGGGCTGCATTGCCCTTGATAAGCGCCTTACCCAAGTCCCCTTCTTTGGCGCCGGAGAGCAACAAAATGCCACTGTTGTAGGTCAGCAGCCATTCCTGGTCGATTGCCACCCTGCCCTGGACCTGGCCCCGCAGATAAGCCTGACTGATAAGCTGAGTCAGGTTTTGATAACCCTCGTTGTCCATCGCCAGCACTGTGACGGCACAAAACTCGTCTTCAAACCCAGGCACCAGCATCCAGAAGTCGGCACCAATAATGGGCTTAATCCCTTTGTCATGGCAGGTGCTGTAAAATTTCACCAGACCACAGAGGTTATTCTGATCCGTCAGCGCGATTGCCGCCATGCCTTCGGCCTCGGCCTTGCCTAAAATGGGCTTAACCTTTGCCAGACCATCGGTCATGGAAAAATCTGAGTGAACGCGCAGATGAACAAAACGGGGTTGTGACATGAATATTGGGCTTTGGGTTTGCTCTGAAATCAATAGGGAAAGATAACATGGCAGTTAAGGTCAACAAAAGGCTTAACTGGTGGTTTGAATTGACGATGGGGCCTTTTTATACGGGCTAATCAAGATCCACAGTCAATGACCATAGCCCATTTTGCCACTCCCACTGAAATGCCCACGGCGATACTTGAAACTCCTCCTGTTCCCCCCAAAAATGCCAGCAACTGCTTCGCTGAACCTATGATACTCGCATCCAATTGATGGATATCCGGCGCATCCTGAGTGACAAATATTTGCGTATGCCAGATTGAAAAGTCCTCAACCAACGACAGTAAAATCTCCAAGAGCATAGGGTCAATAGCGCTTCCCCTGCGTTGCATCAGTTTGTTCGCCAGATGGCCCACGACGGTTGAAATATCGATGAATTCATCCATTAAGAACAAATGACTGGCAAGATCACTTAAATCCTGAATGACGTTTTGAAAAGATTGAGGATTTGATGTTCCAAGCTTTAGCAACTCAATGTTGATCTTACAGTCATTCAAAATTGCTGCGAGATCACGAATGTCATCCATTGAGATGCCGTGTATCACAGCAAAATCGCGGGCAGAGATGTGTTTGATGTCATGCCTTTTTGGCAGTACGCCTACATCCGAGTCAGAAAAATCGAATAAATCATCTTCCCCAAACAAGGCTATATCTTCTTCTTTTCGAAGCTCAGGACAAAACAGCGTCGCATTTTGGATGAGTTGTAGAGTCGCATCCTGGGAGGTTTTCTTGAGTCTTTGACGCTCGCCTTCTGACTGCTCTTCCATCAATCCGGTGAAGACTTTAAGGAGACTTCTGAAACTCTCAGTGGTGTTTTCAAGCTGTCCCAACTTACTTCTCATCACTGACAAGTCACGCATGGTGACCATAAAGAACGAGACATGGCCTTCTTTCGCCATAACAGGATGAATCGTCCATACGACCTGAAATGTTGAGCCATCTTTACGATAAAAGGTGGTTGCACCTCTGCAGTATCTCGCCGTTGCAATGCACTGATTAATTCTGTCAACGAACTGCTGATTGGTACGCTCACCTACCAGCCGAATAGCCGGCATTCCCATTAACTCGCGAAACTCATAACCCATTAAATTGCACGCTGAAGTATTGGCGTATACAAAGTGTAAATCTTCAGGGTCACCTGCCAACATACAAATCGCATCAAAACTTTGCTCGAAAAGTTGATGTATCAAGCCCAGCGGGTCGACGTGACTGACCAAATTTTCAAGACTGACTTTTTGCATGACATAACTCCGAGGCGGTCATCATAATCTTCCAAGTATGGATGCTCCGGGTTATCTGTAAATTTAAGTCCGGAATGAGATATGCCAATCTGGACAGCCTTGCTGGACAAGGGGATAAATAGCAGGCTAGTTTCCTTAAACGCACGTAGCTGCCCAAACACACTATTACCGCCGCAGCGTAAGGACACTCCATGGCAAATCAGGAAATAAGCAAGTTAAAACAGCTTTTTATCAGCCGCCTCCAGGTGCTTTCACACATACTGAATACGGCAGAAAAACACCTTGGAACCCTCGATGACGCTGTGAAACAGCGACTGGCGCCGGACATGCATCCATTGGCGGTGCAGGTAATCTTTGCCTGTAATCAGCCGAGGGGATTTTCGCAGTGGTGCAAGGGACTTACCGTGGATAATCTGCCGGCAGGAGAGTACAGCCCAGCTGAGCTTAAGCGACTGATTTCAGAAACTGCGGCCATGGTGGAGCAAATCCAGGTTGATGATGCCCGGCTGGACGAAATCAAGCGCATCGGGTTGGGCCCGGGGCGTTACTGTGAATTGCCGGGGTGGGACTATGTAAGTGACTATCTGCTACCCAACCTCTACTTTCACATCAACACCAGCTACGCCATCCTGAGGCACCTTGGGGCGCCGCTGGGCAAAGCTGACTATATGGCGTTTTTGCTGCCCCATGTAAGGCAAGAATGACGCCCTCTTAAGGCAATCCGTTAAATCGAACGGGAAAGCTGAACGCTAAAGCAATGCCAGAATGACGTTCCACACCACTTGAGCCAAGCAGTAACAAAAAAAGCAGCCCGGGCTGCTTTTTTTGTATGTCTGATTAGCTGTTGGCTTCAAGCCACTCCCGCACCGGGCGAAAACTGCGCCTGTGTTCGGGCAACACACCATGGGCACTGAGCGCCTCAAAGTGTGCCTTGGTCGGGTATCCCTTGTGCCCCGCGAAGCCGTACTGGGGATATCTGGCATCCAGCTCTTCCATCTCACGGTCACGGGTGACCTTGGCAATCACAGACGCGGCGCTGATAGCGGCTATCAGGCCATCGCCTTTTACCACCGCATGGGCCGGTAATCCAAAATCCGGTGTGCGGTTGCCATCCACCAAGACAGACTCGGGGACTATAGCCAATCCGGCAACAGCACGCTGCATGGCGAGCATGGTGGCATGGAGAATATTAAGCTCATCGATTTCCCTTGGACTGGCGCGGCCTACCGAGACCGCCAGCGCCCTATCCATAATTTCAAGATAAAGGGCATCACGCTTTTTTTCCGACAGCTTTTTGGAGTCATTCAGGCCGGCAATGGGCTTGCTTGGATCCAGAATAACGGCGGCAGTCACCACATCGCCTACCAGCGGACCACGGCCCACTTCATCGACGCCGGCGACCCGTCCCTGTTGCAGCAGCAATGCCTGCTCAGCACTTAGGTTTTTATACACTGCCATCAGAGCACCTCTGAAGTGCTGCCCAGCGGCGCTTTGGTACCCATCAGCGCATCGACCGCATCCGCTGCCCGCTCGCTGGCGTTTTGCCTGAGGCTGCGATGCATGTCGGTAAACTCAGCTATCAGAGCCCTGTTATCCCGGTTCATCATGGCAACCACCTCAGAAGCAATCTTCTCTGGCGTGCAATCGGCCTGAATAAGTTCCGGCACCAGATCTTTACCGGACAGGAGGTTGGGCAACGAATAACGTTTAATCAGCATCATGCGGCTGGCAATGCTATAGGTCAGCGGCGCTACCCGATAGGCGACGACCATGGGGCGCTTAACCAACATGGCTTCCAGGGTGGCTGTGCCGGACGCCAGCAGTATGCCGTCACTGGCCGCCATAATTTCACGGCTGTGGCCATCAAAGAGCTGAATTTCGAGCCCGGGGGCATGGGCTTCGAGGGCGGCGAGGAACTGCTCGCGGCGCTTCTCATTCACCAGAGGGGTGATAAAACGCACATCGGGTAGCGCCTCTTTAATGGCAACAGCGGCCTTGATAAAAGGCTCACTGAGCATCTTGAGCTCACCGCCGCGGCTGCCGGGGAGTATCGCCAGATATTCGGCGTCCCTATCGAGCCCCAGGATGTCGCGGGCATCATCTTTATTCAGCTCAAGGGGAATATCATCCGCAAGAGTATGCCCCACGAAGGTACAGGGCACCTGATGCTTGTCGTAAAAGGCTTTCTCAAACGGCAGCAAGGACAACACCATATTGGTGGCCTTGGCTATCTTGAAGATACGCTTGGGACGCCAGGCCCACACGGAGGGGCTGACGTAGTGCACCGTCTTGATGCCCTGTTGCTTAAGCTTAAGCTCGACACCAATATTGAAATCCGGCGCATCTATACCAATAAAGCAATCGGGTTTAAGTGCGAGGAGCTGAGAGACCAGAGAGGAGCGTACCTTCAGGAGTCTTGACAGGCGGGAGAGGACTTCGACTATCCCCATCACGGCCAGCTCTTCCATGGCGAACAGGGACTCGAATCCGAGCGCCTCCATACGGGGACCGCCGATACCGACAAAGCGGGCGTCGGGATGTCTGGCCTTGAGGGCTTTAACTAAACCGGCACCTAAAATATCGCCGGAGAGTTCTCCGGCGACCATGGCAAATACAAGTGGCTTGGATTGGCTCATGTTTTCTCTTAACGACCCATAATCCGTTATCGAATAATGCCGCGGCTGGAGCTGGCAACGAAGTCCATCAGTTGCTTCACTTCCGGTACAGTGGCGATTTCGTCGGCCAGTGCCGCAGTGGCTTCTTCCACGGTCAGATTGCTGCGATACAAGGTCTTGTAGGCGCGGCGCACGGCAAGCTGGGCTTCTTTGGAGAAACCACGACGCTTTAGACCTTCGCTGTTCAAACCACGGGGAATCGCTGGCTGACCAGCAGCCATCACGAAAGGCGGCACATCCTGAAGCACCAGCGAGCAGCCTGCCGTAAAGGCATGGGCGCCTATGTGCACAAACTGATGTACACCGGTCATCCCACCCAGAATAACCCAATCACCCACGTGGACGTGTCCGGCGATAGACGCATTGTTGGCCATGATAACGTTGTTGCCCACCACGCAGTCATGGGCGATGTGAACATACGCCATGAACAGGTTATTGGAGCCGATGCGGGTTTCGCTGTTGTCCTGAATTGTGCCACGATGGATGGTCACGTTTTCACGGATGACATTGTTATCACCGATGATAAGCCTGGTGGGCTCGCCGGCGTATTTCTTGTCCTGACAGTCTTCACCGACAGAAGCAAACTGGAAAATCCGGTTGCCTTTGCCTATCACTGTCGGGCCTTTAATCACCACATGGGAGTGAATGATGTTGTCGTCACCGATTTCGACTCCGGGGCCAATATAGCTCCAGGGGCCAATGGTCACGTTGTTGCCAATTTTCGCGTCGGGATGGACGAAGGCTAATTCACTTATCACTTGCTAATCTCTCTGCGGGCACACATGATTTCTGCGCTGCAAACCAGCTCACCATCCACTTTGGCCTCACCATAGAACACACCAATCCCGCGGCGTTCTTTAATCATTTTCACTTCAAAGTGCAGCTGGTCGCCCGGCTCAACAACCCGTTTAAAACGGGCATTGTCGATACCGGCAAAATAATAAAGCACATCCGGCGATGGCTCGCTGCTCATGGTTTTGAATGCCAGAAGGCCAGTTGCCTGGGCCATGGCTTCAAGGATCAATACACCAGGCATCACGGGAGCGACAGGGAAATGCCCTACAAAAAATGGCTCGTTGATGGTGACGTTTTTGATGGCGTGCAAAGATTCACCAGCGGTGAAGTCCAGTACACGGTCAATGAGCAGAAACGGATATCTGTGAGGCAGATACTTAAGTATCTCTTTGATATCCATGGTGTTCATTTGATTAGACACGAATTTTGTTCCTCAGGATGCACTGGCTCGCAAGCGGCTGTGCGTTACTTTTCTTCTTGCTGTTTGCCTTCCAGCACCTTCACGCGCTGGAATAGCTCATCCAGTTGTCTGAAGCGCACTGTATTACGGCGCCACAGCTTGTTTTCCATGGCTACAGTGGCGGAAGAATACACGCCAGGCTCACGGATAATACTGGTAACGTTGGTAGCGCCACTGACATGGGTGCCATCGACGATACTCAGGTGGCCGGCAACGGCACTGTTGCCACCAAGTATACAGTATTTGCCAATAGTCACACTGCCGGCGATGGTGGTGTTGCCAGCAATCGCAGTGTGGGCGCCAATCACATCGTTGTGTGCGATTTGCACCTGATTATCGATAATAACGCCATCGTGAATTTCAGTATGGGACAGGGCGCCCCGGTCAATGGTGGTGCTGGCGCCGATTTCTACATTGTTGCCAATGCGCACACCGCCGGTTTGGGGGATCTTAACCCAATTGCCCCGCTCGTTGGCGTAACCAAAACCATCTGAACCAATAACTGCACCCGAATGAACGATACAGTCCATGCCCAAATGTACATCGTGGTAAACGGTGACGTTGGCCCAAAGACGGGTTCCTGAGCCTATGATGGAATCCTGCCCCACCACGCTGCCGGGACCTATCTGCACCTTGTCACCCAAAATCACATTGGCACCAATGACGGCATTGGCACCAATGCTGACTCCCTCACCCAAACGGGCGCTGGGGTCAATCACAGCTGAAGCATGGATACCTTCAGCTGCATTTGGGGTTGTATCAAGCAATTGCGCGACCCGGGCAAAACCGACGTAGGGGTCTTTGAGAATGAGGGCATTGCCTTCATAGGTGTCAGCATCTTTCGGGGCCAAGAGTACAGCGCTCGCTTTGGTTCCTTCCAGCTGAGCACGGTATTTACTGTTTGCCAAAAAGCTGATTTGTCCGGCACCTGCATCTTCAAGGGTGGCCACTGAGGAGATCAGTAAACTGCCATCGCCCTTGAGTTCTGCTCCCAAATGTTCGGCCAATTGGCCCAGAGTCACTTGCTTCATTTATTACTTGGCCTTGCCCAGCGCTTCTACTACCTTGCTGGAGATATCAAGCTGAGGCTTGGCAAATACCACGGCACCGCTCTGCATCACTACATCGATTTGTTCCTTTTCGGCGATATCTTTGATGACTTGCTGAACCTTAACCAGGATCTTGTTCTGCTCTTCGGCCTGACGACGACGCACGTCTTCCTGCAGGGCTTTGCCCTTCAGTTGCAGATCTGCCTGCAGAGCTTCCATCTTGCGCAGAGCCTCAGTTTTCTGAGTTTCGCTCATCAGCGCTGCATCACGCTGGTTTTTCTCCATCAGGCTGCGCAGATCACCCTGCAGCTTTTTCACTTCGGCTTCACGGTCGCCAAACTCTTTTTCCAGCGCCTTGCCAATCGCTTCACGCTGAGGCAGCTGTTCAAACACGGCACCCATATCAACGACAGCAATTTTCTCTGCGTTGGCAGCCAGTGGCGCGCCAATCAGCATCAGAGTTACGAGTGCACGGTTAAGCATCTTGTTCAAAATAAACTCCTTGTTGTGGTGTTTTGTCACAATCGTCGCCGAGTGTATGTGTTTTAGAAAGTTTTGCCAATATTGAAGGAGAAGATCTCGGTTTCGTCGTCTTCGTACTCTTTAATTGGCCACGCAAGGCTGAATACCATGGGTCCCATGGGTGACAACCACTGTACGCTCATACCCCATGAAGCCCGCAGGCGGCTTGGGTCACTGTAGTCTTCGAGCTTGGAAAATTCCTCAGCTGGCAAAGAGCGATACTTGTCGTAATCAAACTCGGTATCCCAGACGTTACCGGCATCCACAAAGAAGCTGGTACGTACTGAATTGGTGTAGGCCTCATCCAGGAATGGCGTTGGCACGATCAGTTCCAGACTGGCTGTGGCCACGGCGTTACCACCGATGGAGCGACCCTGGCTAACCTGAATTTGGTTAGGATCGCCCGGCAAGCCGCAACCATCTCCACTGGGGTCTGGAGAGCATGGCTCACTGCCACGTACTACGTAGAATGAACGTGGACCCACTGAGTTGGACTTAAAGCCTCGCAGGCTGCTGGAACCACCCGAGTAGTAGTTTTCCCAGAATGGCAGGATCTGGTCATTACCGTTGAAGTCACCGTAACCATTACCGTAACCGATGCGGGCACGGCTCAGCACCACAAAGCTGTGGCTTCGGGTCAGCGGGAAGTAGAAGTTGGTATCAAAGTCTGCCTTGAAGTACTGCAGATCCGAGCCCGGAGTCGACATCTTGCCTGACAAGCGCTGGCTGGAGCCATCAGTCGGGAAGGTACCGCGGTTCAGGGTGCTTCTGTACCAACCGGCGTTCAGCTCAAAGTTATTGAAGCTGAGGTCGGAGTTAGGATCGTCTTCATCACGGTAAATGTTATAGAAGCGCAGCGCCTGTTCGTACGCCGAAATTTCCGAAATGGTGTTGTGACGGAAACCAATACCAAAGTTCAGTCGGTTGTACTCATTCACCGGGAAACCGCTGCTAAGGGCAACACCGTAAGAGCTATTTTTATAACGCTCAAGGTTGGCCTCGTTGGCATCGAATTCGTTCCAGTAAATGTTTCCACCCAAACTCACACCGTCTTTAGTGAAGTAAGGATCTGAGTACGACAGGCTGACGTTCTTGGAATACTTGTTGGTATTGATGTTGATACCGGCCTGGTTACCCGTGCCAAGGAAGTTGCTCTGCTGCACACCAAACTGCAGGCTGATGCCCGACTCGGTGCCATAACCAATACCGGCGTTAAAGGAGCCAGATGGCTGCTCTTTCACTTTAAAGGCCACGTCTACCAGATCATCAGTACCGGGAACCTGAACGGTTTCAGTATCGACGGTTTCAAAGAAGCCCAAACGGTTCAACCGGTTTTTCGACAGTTCAACGTTGGCGGAGTTGAGCCAGGCGCCTTCCATCTGACGCAGCTCACGGCGCAGCACTTCATCCTTGGTCACAGTGTTACCGGTGAAGTTAACGGAGCGAACATACACACGCTTACCGGGGCGCACGTTCACATTGAGGGTCACCTCTTTGCTTTCGTCGTCAATTTCCGGATAGGTCTTCACTTCGGGATAGGCATAACCGAAACGCCCCAGATACTTGGAGTACATTTCTTCGGTAAAGGTCACGTCGGCGCCGTTGTACTGATCGCCCGCCTTGATAGGCAGAATGGCTCGCATCAGTTCTTCGCGGCCCATCAGATCGCCGGTGAGGTTAACTTCCTTCACCTTGTACTGCTCACCTTCATCCACGTTAATAGTGATGTACAGGCCCTTGCGATCGGGTGTCATCGCCACCTGAGTGGATGTCACATCAAAGCGGATATAGCCGTTGTTGTGGTAGTGGGTCTTGATGGTTTCAAGGTCCGCCTGCAGCTTTTGCTTCTGGTAGCGACGCTCACCAAAGAGATCCCACCAGGCCACATAGTCTTTGAGCTCCAGCATGCCAATCAACTCGGCGTCGGAGAACTTGCTGTTGCCCACGATATTGATCTGACGAATTTCGGCCGCCAGACCTTCGGTAAATTTGAATTTCAATTCGACGCGGTTGCGGGGGAGGTTAATCACCTGAGCCTCAACCTTGGCACCGTATTTACCCACACCGTAGTAGAAGTCCTGCAGACCTTTTTCGATACCGGACAGCATGGTGCGATCGAGGGCTTCACCCACCTTCACACCACTGCTATCAAGGCTTTCCTGCAGCTGCTCGTCTTTGATGTCCTTGTTACCTTCAAACGTCACCTCACTGATGGTGGGACGCTCTTTGACGGTCACAACGAGGACGCCGTCATCATTGGCAACCGAGACAGTATCAAAGTTGGTAGTGGCATAAAGGCTCTTGATGGCCTGCTGCAGTTTCAGCTGGTCAACGGTATCACCTACCTTGATTGGCAGGCTGAGCAAGGCAGCACCCAGTGCAACACGTTGCAAACCTTCTACTTGAATGTCGGTGACTGTGAATGGCGCAAAGGTCTCAGCCAGACCTGTCCCTGAATATGATGCGCCTAGCAGCATCATAGAGGCAAAAAGCTTATTCAATCTCATAGAGCACTTCTGATTATTTGTCTGTCCTTGCTCAGAGTCGGGCAAAATCATTGAAAAGGGCGATACTCATCAACATTAGCAGCAGGGCTGCCCCAAATCTGAATCCTATTTCCTGTACCTTTTCGGGTACAGGCTTCCCGGTGATCACTTCCACAAAGTAATACAGCAAATGGCCCCCATCGAGCACGGGTAAAGGCAACAGGTTAATGATGCCCAGGTTCACGCTGATAAGAGCCAAAAATCCCAAAAAGTACACCAAGCCGTAGTTGGCGCTATTCCCGGCGCCCTGAGCGATTGAAATTGGACCGCTCAGATTCTTCACCGACACATCTCCGGTAAAGAGTTTACCTATCATCTTCACACTCACCACAGTCAACTGCCAGGTCTTGTCGGCAGCAACAGCCAGTGAGTCTAACACGCCATATTTCAACTGAATACGCATGGATTCAGGCAGTTCGCTGGCCTGGGGTGTAATGCCAATTAAGCCAACGTCCTTACCCTGGGCGTCTTTACCGAGTTTCGGCGTGGCGGTCAGCTGTTTTTGCTCGCCACCACGTTTGATAGTGACTTGCAGCGGCTTGTTGGCTGAGGTCTGAATTGTGGCCACAAACCATTCCCACCCGCCATAGCTGACGCCATTGATACCGACAATCTCGTCTCCGGCTTTGATCCCCGCTTCATCGGCGGCGCTGCCTGGCGTCACAGCCGCCACTAAGGGCAACACCTGAGGCCTCAGCATACCCAGCCCAAGAGTGCTGATAGCCGACTCTTTTTCAGGGTCAAATTTCCAGTTGCGGGTATCCAGGGTGTAGGTGCGCTCGCCACCGCTCTGCCCTTCCAGGCGAGCCAAAGGTGCCAGTGTCAGGCTCAGGCTGTCATCCCCTATGTGGCCAACCAGGGCGAGGTTAACCTCTTCCCAGTTGCGCACCTTCTGTCCTGAGACCGCAAGGATTTGCATGGGTTCCGTGACTGTGATGACAGACGCCGAAGAATTTTGGTGGGTAGCATTAATCACCGGCTTTAAGGAGGGCACGCCAATCAGGTACATGATGTAGAGCGCAAACACGGCGAAAATGAAATTTGCCACCGGGCCAGCTGCCACAATAGCGATGCGCTGCCAAACGTTTTTGCGATTAAACGCTTGGGACTGGAGCGTTGCAGGCACGTCGTCAACGCGCTCATCCAGCATTTTGACATAGCCACCCAGTGGGATCATGGCGATGACATACTCGGTACCATCCTGGCCAACACGACGCCAGATGGGCTTACCAAAACCGATGGAGAAACGCTCCACCTTCACGCCACAGCGCCGGGCAATATAAAAGTGTCCGTATTCGTGCGCAGTGATCAGTAAACCCAGCGCAACGATGAAAGATGCGGCATTCCAGAGGATGTCGTACATGTCTCTCCTTCGAGTAAATTCCTATTGAACCCGGCTAATCAGTTGGTTCGCCAGTCGGCGCGCCTCCAAATCCAGCGCGAGTATGGCATCCAGTGAGTCCAGATGCGTCTTGGCTATCTTACCCAGACATTCGCCATTAATCACAGCGATATCAGTAAATCCAATCCGTCCGTCCAAAAACGCAGCCACCGCCACTTCGTTGGCGGCATTGAGCACAGTGGTCGCCTCCTGGCCTTGATGGCAGGCATCCATGGCAAGTTTCAGGCACGGGAAACGGCTGTAATCCGGCTCACAAAAGCTTAAGTGTCCGACTTTGAAAAAGTCCAAAGGTTCCACACCGGCTGAAATTCGCTGCGGATAGGCCATGGCATGGGCAATGGGAGTACGCATATCCGGGTTACCCATTTGTGCCAGCACGCTGCCGTCACGGTACTGGACCATGGAATGAATGACACTTTGCGGATGAATAACGACCTTGAGCTCATCTCTGGCGGTGTTGAACAGCCAACGGGCCTCAATAAACTCCAGCCCCTTGTTCATCATGGTGGCCGAGTCTACTGAGATTTTCGGGCCCATGGACCAATTGGGATGCTTACAGGCCTGAGCGGGCGTCATGGCGGCCAGCGTGTCCAGCGGCGATGTTAAAAACGGGCCACCGGAGCCGGTCAGTAAAATGTGGGAAATACCGGCTGCTGATAAATCACAGTAACCGATTTCTCGCTGTACCTGCTCTGGCAGGCACTGGAATATCGCATTATGTTCACTGTCCACCGGTAAGAGCTGGGCGCCGCTCTTCTTGGTTTCCTCGATAAAGAGTTCACCGGACATGACCAGTGCTTCTTTATTGGCAAGCAACACCCGTTTACCGGCACGAACCGCAGCGAGGGTTGGCAGAAGTCCCGCAGCGCCCACAATGGCGGCCATAACCGTATCTACTTCGGCGGCCGTCACCAGCCCAATCAGCGCATCATCACCGCTGGAAACCTCAATCCCAAGTCCCGTCGGCAAAGTATCGGCCAGGCGTTTTGCCGCTGACTCATCCACCATGTGGGCGTAACGAGGGCGATGCTCAATGCAAAGCTCCCGCATCCGTTCCACACTGGTGGCTGCCACCAAGGCAAATGCCCGATAACTCTCCGGGTTACGTTTGATGACATCCAGAGTACTTTTACCGATAGAGCCTGTGGCCCCGAGGATCACCATATTTTGCATGATTACATCCAGAAGGCGATGTAGATAAGGGTAAAGACCGGCAGCGCCGCCGTGAGGCTATCGATGCGGTCAAGCACCCCACCGTGACCGGGCAAAATGGTTCCTGAATCTTTAATGTTGGCCACCCGCTTGAACATGCTCTCGGTTAAATCACCGAGCGCCGAAGCCAGTGCAGTAAAGAGGGTCACGGCAATCACCAGTCCCAACTCCTGCTGGGGTGACAGACTCATCACAATAGCCACCACTATCATGGTGGTAAGCAAGCCACCCACCAGGCCTTCCACGGTTTTGGCGGGGCTGACATTGGGCGCAAGCTTGGTACGCCCCAGAGCCTTACCAACGAAGTAAGCCCCCGAGTCTGCAGCCCAGACTACCAACATCACCAAAAAGACCATCACACCACCGAAGTAGGGTGATGCGGCGGTACTCAGGGATTTAAGGGCAATGAGTGCGACAAAACAGGGCAGCAGCGTCAGCTGCCCAAACATGGATTTCAGCATATGGCTGCGCTGCCACAGGCGAGCGCTTTTGGGATAGGTCACGACCAGCGCCATGGCAATAACCCACCACAATCCGCCCAGCAATGTCACCGCCAGAAAAATGGGGTGCAATTGCCCCGAATGCCACACCTCGGATGCCGGCACCAATATATTCAGGGCCACCAGCAAAATGCCCAGGGTCAGCGTAAAGCTCCACTGGGTCATCTGACAACCGGCATCAATAATTCGTCCCCACTCTTTTGCGGCAATTAAAAATACGCCCACCAGCGCCCAGGCAAAAATGGATGAAGGCAAATAGAAGATGGCGCCAAATACCAGTGGGATAAGCCAGATTGCTGTTATTATTCGTTGTTTTAGCAAAAAACGTCCCTCGTAAAAGATGACTTAAGCACGCAAGGCTTCGATTTGACTTCCGGTCAAACCAAAACGGCGCTGGCGGCTCGCAAATAAAGCGATAGCCTCTTTGAAACACTGCTCGTCGAAATCCGGCCACAGGGTGTCAGTAAACACCAACTCAGCGTAGGCCGCCTGCCAGAGCACAAAATTGCTGATGCGGTAATCGCCACCAGTACGGATCATTAAATCAACTTCGCCCTGATTTTGCATGCATAAATGCTGACTTAATGCCTCTTCGGTAAACTGACTGCTGTCGATTTCACCAGATGCCAGCTTTTGTGCCAGCTGCTGTGCTGCCTGGAGTATGTCCCAGCGCCCGCCATAGTTGGCTGCAACGTTTAGGACAAGGCCAGTGTTCTTGGCTGTTTTCTCTTCGGCGTCGCGAATTTGCTGCTGCAGCCTGTCCGAGAAACGGCTGGTATCACCGATGATGTTCAACCTGACCCCATTTTTACTGAGCAGCTTGATTTCCCGTTTAAGCACAGTGAAAAACAGCTCCATCAGCAAGCTGACTTCCGCATCGGGGCGACGCCAGTTTTCGCTGGAGAAGGCAAACAGGGTTAACGACTTGATGCCCAATTGGCTTGCCGTACTCACAGCCCGGCGCACGGCCTTAACGCCCGCCTTATGCCCCATTACTCTGGGTTTGCCCTGTGCCTGTGCCCAACGGCCATTGCCATCCATAATGATGGCCACATGCTGGGGCAGAGACTGGTTGACCAACCCTGAGACATCACCGAGTTGAGCATCCAACGCCAAATCAGCGGCAATTTCCCTATTGGAAGACATCGATATACAACCCTATAAATAAACAAACGCCGTGTAGTATACCCCTACACGGCGTCTTAACTCTAGCTTGCTGACCGGAGGGTTAGACCTCCATCAACTCCGCTTCTTTGGCAGCCAGGATCTCGTCGATCTTCTTAATGTGCAGATCGGTGATTTTCTGAACTTCTTCTTCGGAGCGACGTACGTCGTCTTCGGTACACTCTTTCTCTTTTTCCAGCTGCTTGAAGCTGGAGTTGGCATCGCGACGTACGTTACGAATGGCTACACGGCCCTGCTCTGCTTCGGCGCGAACCACTTTAACCAGGTCACGACGACGCTCTTCAGTCAGTGGAGGCAGCGGAATGCGGATGGTCGCACCGGCAGACATGGGGTTCAGACCCAGGTCTGAGCTCATGATGGCTTTCTCTACCGCTTGAATGGCGCTGCGGTCAAACACGTTTACCGCCAGAGTGCGAGAGTCTTCAATGGTTACGTTACCCACTTGCTTCAGGGGCGTCATGGAACCGTAGTAGTTTACCTGAATGGTATCCAGCAGACTTGGGTGGGCACGGCCAGTACGGACCTTGGCCATTTGGGCCTTGGTGGCCTCTACACACTTGCCCATGCGATCCTGAGCATCTTTCTTGATATCTTCAATCACGTTAAATGTCCTTTTCGGTCATTAATGTTCGCAAACTTGTCGCTTATTTCTTGATGATGGTGCCTTCACCTTCACCCATGATAACACGGCGCAGGGCACCGGGCTTGTTCATGTTGAATACCAAAATAGGCATATCATGGTCACGTGCCATGGTAAAGGCAGATAAGTCCATCACTTTCAATTCTTTGTCGAGAACTTCAGCATAGGAGAGTTCATCGTATTTGACGGCTTCCGGGTCCTTCATAGGATCGGCGGAGTAGACGCCATCAACTTTGGTGCCTTTTAACACGACATCGGCTTCAATTTCAATGCCACGCAGACAGGCCGCCGAGTCGGTGGTGCAGAAAGGATTACCAGTACCGGAAGCGAATATCACCACACGTCCGGACTTGAGCAGGCTGATAGCCTCGGCCCAATTATAATCGTCACACACCCCTTTCAAGGGAATGGCAGACATCAGACGGGCATTCACATAGGCACGGTGCAAAGCATCGCGCATTGCCAGACCATTCATCACGGTCGCCAGCATACCCATGTGGTCACCCACCACGCGGTTCATACCTGCCTTGGCAAGACCTTCTCCACGGAACAGGTTACCACCACCAATCACTACCCCGACCTGGATCCCCAGTTCTACCAGTTCTTTGATTTCCTGAGCCATACGATCCAGTACGCTGGGATCAATACCGAAGCCCTCAGAGCCCATCAGGGCCTCACCACTTAACTTAAGAAGAATGCGTCGAAATGCTGGTTTTGGATTGGTGCTCATGATTTTTATCCTGATTATAACAAGACCGCAGCGGCTGCTGCGGTCTTGGGGTACTTACCTAGCGGCGATTAGGCCTTTTGAGAAGCAGCGATTTGCTTGGCCACTTCGGCCGCGAAATCTTCTTCTTTCTTCTCGATACCTTCACCCACTTCCAGGCGGATGAAGTTAGCAACAGTAGCGCCTTTCTCTTTCAGGAATTCGCCAACAGTCTTCTTAGGCTCCATGATGAATGGCTGACCGGTCAGAGAAACTTCACCGGTGAACTTCTTCATACGGCCTTCAACCATCTTCTCGGCGATTTCTTTTGGCTTGCCTTCGTTGATGGCGATTTCAACCTGAACTTCACGCTCTTTGGCAACTACTTCAGCAGGTACGTCTTCTGGGTTTACGTACTCTGGCTTGGATGCAGCAACGTGCATGGCCAGATGCTTCAGAGTTTCTTCGTCAGCGGTACCGGTAACAACTACACCGATACGGTCGCCGTGGCGGTAGGCAGCAACGTTTTCACCGTCGATGTACTCAACGCGACGTACGTTGATGTTTTCACCGATTTTGGCAACCAGTGCAACACGAGCTTCTTCAAACTGTGCTTTCAGGTCTTCAACGGATACTTTACCGGCAGCAGCCACTTCCAGAACCTGGTTAGCGAAAGCCAGGAAGTTAGAATCTTTGGCTACGAAGTCAGTTTGGCAGTTAACTTCCAGCAGAGCAGTGAAACCAGCACCTTGCTTGATCAGGATGGTACCTTCAGCAGCGATGTTACCGGCTTTCTTGGCAGCTTTTGCAGCGCCACTCTTACGCATGTTATCGATAGCAAGCTCGATATCACCGTTAGTCTCTTCCAGAGCCTTTTTACAATCCATCATGCCGGCGCCAGTGCGCTCACGCAGTTCTTTAACCAGGGCAGCAGAAATTGCCATTGTTAAATTCCTCTTTGAGTTTCGGCAATCATTTGCCGAGTAAGCAGGTATAAAACAGGGGCCCACGGGCCCCTGTTAACCAATCATAGATCTTGGTTAATAAGGGAGATGAAGCTCATCAACCTTATTATTCGGCTTCAACGAAACCGTCTTGCTCAGCTTGTACAGCCAGATCCTGACCACGGCCAGCTTTGGCAGCAGTGGCAGCAGCTTCGGTGTACAGGCGGATAGCACGCATAGCGTCGTCGTTACCTGGAACGATGTAGTTCACGCCGTCTGGAGAAGCGTTGGTATCAACCACAGCAACTACTGGGATACCCAGGTTGTTGGCTTCTTTGATGGCGATGTGCTCGTGGTCGGCACCGATCACGAACAGAGCATCAGGCAGACCGCCCATGTTCTTGATACCACCCAGAGACTTCTCGAGCTTTTCCAGCTCGCGAGTGCGCATCAGGGCTTCTTTCTTGGTCAGCTTGTCGAAAGTACCGTCAACAGACTGGGTTTCCAGCTCTTTCAGACGCTTGATAGACTGACGAACGGTTTTCCAGTTGGTCAGCATACCGCCGAGCCAGCGGTGATCAACATAGTACTGGTCACAAGAAACAGCAGCTTCTTTGATAGCTTCGCTGGCAGCGCGCTTGGTACCAACAAACAGGATTTTACCTTTCTTGGAAGCTACGTTGCTGATGAAAGCCAGAGCTTCGTTGAACATTGGTACAGTGTGCTCGAGGTTGATGATGTGTACACCGTTGCGGGCACCGAAGATGAATGGCTTCATCTTTGGGTTCCAGTAACGGGTCTGGTGACCGAAGTGAACACCGGCCTGGAGCATGTCGCGCATTGAAACTGTAGTCATTTTGAATACCTTAAAAAGTAAAAGGGGTTTGACCTCCACGCGTCCCATGACCTCGACCCCCGGCCTTTGACCGGAAGCACCCCGAGGCATGTGCCGACACGTGTGCGATTTAGTATTTACAGATTAGCCATGTATAATGGCAGCCATATTTCACTCACCACTGCCCGGGTTCTCCCCACGCGGTGTTTTTGAGAGTCAAACATAACGGCGCGCTTTATACCATAAATCAGCCCGCAACACAAATTTTTGCGGGCTGATTTATGGCACGTCAGCGCCCCAATTCCCTGTGATACTAGGTGAGAAAACAACTGCATGAGTATAGTCATCAAGACCGCCGATGAGATAGAAAAAATGCGCGCCGCAGGTAAGCTGGCCGCAGATGTTCTTGAAATGATTGCCCCCTTTGTCAAGGCTGGCGTCACCACCAATGAACTCAACGATATTTGCGCCAAATACACCGAAGAACAGGGTGCCATTTCCGCGCCGCTCAACTATCACGGTTTTCCCAAGTCTATCTGCACCTCTGTCAATGAAGTGATCTGTCACGGCATTCCTTCTGACCAGCCACTGAAAGACGGCGATATTCTCAATATCGACATCACCGTCATTAAAGATGGCTACCACGGTGACACCTCCAAGATGTTTTTCATCGGTGACGTGTCTCCCAAAGACAAGCGTCTGTGCCGCATCGCTCAGGAAAGCCTGTATGCCGCCATTCGCAAGGTTCGCCCCGGCATGAAGCTGGGTGAAATCGGCGCCACCATCGAAAAAGTGGTCAAGGGTGCCAAAACCGGTCTGGAGAAGTACAGCATTGTCCGTGACTACTGTGGTCACGGTATTGGTGCCACGTTCCATGAAGAGCCTCAGGTGGTGCACTACAAAAACACCGACAATACCCTGCTGCGCCCTGGCATGTGCTTTACCATTGAACCCATGATTAACGCCGGTCGCCACCAAACAGTGCTCGACAAAGACGATGGCTGGACTGTGACCACCATCGATGGCAAAAACTCAGCCCAGTACGAACATACTCTACTGGTGACTGAAACGGGTGTAGAAGTGCTCACCCTGCGCAGCGAAGAAGATTTCCCCCGTATTATCAATCACAAATAAGGTAATCCATGACGACGGCTCAGCAGGCCAAAGCCTCTTTGCAGGCGCTGAATCAGGAACTGGCGCTGGCCTTCGCGGCCCGTGAAGATGTAGTCGAACTGGTCAGGCGCCGCTGCCGGGTCGTCGATGAATTACTGCAAACCGCCTGGAGCCAACATGGCCTGGCCAACTTCCCCATCGCGCTGGTTGCGGTGGGGGGATATGGTCGTGGTGAGCTGCATCCCCACTCAGATATAGATTTGCTGATGTTGGTGGATGAAAAGCTCCCCAAAGAAGCGGAGTTTGTCCTCGGTTACTTTATTGCCTTTTTATGGGACGCGGGCCTGGAAATTGGCCACAGCGTCCGTACCATCAAAGATACTCTTACCCTCGGCCGGGACGATATCACCATCGCCACCAATTTGTTGGAGGCGCGCTTTCTCGCCGGCAAAGAGCCCCTGTTTGATGAGCTGTACGATGCCATCCGCACCCAGGATTTTTGGCCATCCAGCGATTTTTTTGTGGCCAAGCGGGATGAGCAGCATGCCCGACACACCAAGGCGAGCGCCTTCGATTTGGAACCCAACGTCAAAAGTTGCCCGGGTGGCCTTCGCGACATCCAAACCGTGGCCTGGGTTGCCATGCGTCACTTCAATGCGTCGCGCCTCGAAGAGCTGGTCGGTTACGGTTTTCTTGAGCCGATAGAACTTGAAGAGCTTCTGGAGTGTCAGCAATTTTTGTGGCAAATCCGCTTTGCCCTGCACATCGCCTCTGGACGGGACGAAAACCGCTTACTGTTTGACCTGCAGCGCCAGGTCGCTGAGCTCCTGGGCTACGAAGACAAGACCCAGCTTGCGGTCGAACAGATGATGAAGCTCTACTACCGCACGGTTCGGCGGGTGATGGAGCTCAATGAGATGCTGCTGCAGCTGTTCAAACGCGCAACATTGGGCCACACCAAAGCGTTGGAAATTGTGCCGATAAACGACAACTTTCAGCGCCGTGGCAGCTTTATTGAGGCCCTTTCCGCCAATCCGTTCGTGAAGCCGGAAGACATCATGGGGCTGTTTCTGCTGATAGCCCGCAACTCCAATATACGGGGTATCTACGCCCCTACCCTGCGCTCAATGCGCCAGGCACGCAAGGCGCTCACCCAGCCACTGATGGAATACCCAGAATGCCGCCAGGTGTTTATGGAAATCCTGCGCCATCCGCGGGGAATTTCGGCGTTTTCCCTGATGCACAAGCACGGTATTCTGTCGGCCTATTTGCCCGCCTGGCGCGCCATCGAAGGCCAAATGCAGTTCGACCTCTTTCACGCCTACACAGTGGATGAACACACCCACAGGCTGCTGCTCAATATCGAACGCTTTTCGCAGCCGGAGCAAAAAGATGAGTTCCCCCTGGGTTCTGTGCTGATTAACCAGCTGCCGAAAAAAGGTCTGCTGGTGCTCGCGGCCATCTTCCATGATATCGCCAAGGGCCGCGGCGGCGATCACAGCAAGCTTGGCGCCGTGGATGCGCTGGCGTTTTGCAAGTCCCATGGCCTGAACGATCACGATGGGCGCTTGGTGAGCTGGCTGGTTGAAAACCACCTGGTGATGTCGGTGACAGCCCAAAGGCGGGATATTTCAGACCCCGATGTGGTGGCCGACTTTGCCGGCAAGGTGCGCGATGCGGTGCACTTGAGTTATCTCTATTGCCTGACGGTGGCGGATATCTGCGCCACGAACGAAAAAACCTGGAACAACTGGAAAGGCTCACTGCTGCGGGACCTGTACTTTTCGACTCAAAGGGTTCTGGCGCGGGGGAAAGAAAAACCGGTGGATATCCGCGCCCGGGTGCGGGAATACCAAGCCAAGGCCAAAAAAGAGCTGCTTCGCCGTGGCGTGAAGGAAAAAGAGCTTGATGCCCTGTGGGCGAGATTCAAAGCCGATTACTTTTTGCGCCATCAGCCCAATCAAATCGCCTGGCATGCCGAGGGCATTCTCAAACACCGCCAGGATGAGCCGCTGGTGCTGATTTCCAAGCACACCACCCGGGGCGGCACTGAGTTATTTGTTTACTGCCGCGACAAACCCAAGCTGTTTGCCACAGTGATGGCGGTACTGGATAACAAAAACATCAATGTCCACGACGCGACGGTAATGACATCCAAGGACAACTATGCCCTGGACAGCTTTGTTATCCTTGAGCAGGATGGCGAACCCCTGATGCAGTTGTCGCGCATTCAGAGTATCCGCAAGGGCCTTGAAAAGGCACTTGCCAGTGAAAACCCCAGACCGCCAAAGTTCCGTAAGCTTTCCCGCAAGATGAAACCTTTTAACGTACCAACACAGGTCAGTTTTCTGCCGGGTAGCCGTCATGGTACAAGTATGATGGAACTTATCGCTCTGGATATGCCCGGCCTGCTCGCAAGAGTGGGTGACATTTTCTACCGCTGTGAGATAACCTTGCTGGCAGCAAAAATCACCACTATCGGTGAGCGGGCTGAAGACTTTTTCGTACTGCAAACCAATGACGGTCAGGCCCTCAGTGAAGAGGAGCAGCGACGGCTTAAAGAGGCACTGGTCAGTGCCCTGTCCCAGACAATTTTTTAACACCTTATCAAAACGGGAGAACCCACATGGAGGCTTTACGCCAGCGTATCGAGGCGGCTTTTGAAGCTCGCGCAACCATCACCCCAAGCAGTGTCGAGCCAGGCGTGCGTGCCGATGTTGAGACAGTCATCAACATGCTCGACAAGGGCGAACTGCGCGTGGCCGAGAAAATCGACGGCCAGTGGCATGTTAACCAATGGCTGAAAAAGGCCGTACTGCTGTCGTTCCGCATTTTTGACAATGGCGTTATCGAAGGCGGTGAAACCAAGTACTTCGATAAGGTACCCATGAAGTTTGCTGACTACGACGAAGCACGTTTCCGCGCCGAGGCCATCCGCGTTGTGCCCCCAGCTGCCGTTCGCAAGGGCTCGTTTATCGGCAAAAACACCGTGCTGATGCCATCTTACGTTAACCTCGGTGCCTATGTTGACGAAGGCACCATGGTTGATACCTGGGCCACCGTGGGCTCCTGTGCGCAAATTGGTAAAAACGTGCACCTGTCAGGTGGCGTCGGCATCGGCGGCGTACTCGAGCCGCTGCAGGCCGGTCCTACCATCATTGAGGACAACTGCTTCATCGGTGCCCGCTCTGAAATCGTGGAAGGCGTGGTGGTAGAAGAAGGCTCTGTGATCTCCATGGGCGTGTACATTGGCCAGAGCACCCGCATTTACGACCGTGAAACCGGTGAAATCCACTACGGCCGCGTTCCTGCCGGTTCAGTGGTGGTATCAGGTACCCTGCCCTCTTCCTGTGGGAAGTACAATCTGTACGCCGCCATCATAGTGAAGAAGGTAGATGAAAAGACCCGCGGTAAAGTCGGTATCAATGAACTGCTGCGTATTGTCGATTAAATAGTACACAATATAAAAAAGCAGACTCAGGTCTGCTTTTTTATTGTCTGAACTTATCCACCGCAATGTAATGGCGGTGCATTACACCAATCAATTTTCAAACACTTGCCAATCTGCATGCAAAAGTATCCCCCACCAGGCTCCATGGGGGATACAGCACGGTGGATAGTCACAAATTCATACAGAATGACATACTTTATGTGTCGATTTTGTGTAAGGAGAGAGCTGTAATCTAGGGGTGTCTGTACAACGAGGAGAGTACAAATGAAGATACAACACGCCTTTGCCGCACTGACTTTAGGATGTCTGAGTCTGGGTGCTACCGCCGCCATGAGCCCCGATGTGGAAAACAAGCTGATTGCAGTATGTAAAACCGGATTGAGTGACAGCCAGGTGCAATTCCATTCGACTATGAAAGAACACCGCATTAACGAAACCCGTGTGTTCCCCCGTTTGGTTTGCAACGGTGAAACCTTCTATGACTTCGCCGTATCCAACGGGTCAAACCGCACTGCCGAACGCATTGCCCGCTACCTGCCAGGTAAAGTCACCATCAAAGATTTGGCCATGAATCACGCCGATGAAATGCTTTATGTAGAGTTCGACAAGTAGCACAAAAAGGCGCCGAGGCGCCTTTTTGGTGGGTGCTGCGTTAAAACACCACGGTTTTGTTACCGTAAACCACGACCTTATCGGCCAGTACCAAACCCAGCGCCCGGCTCAACACCGATTTTTCCACATCCCGTCCTGCCCTTGCCATCTCCGCTGCACTGTAATTGTGATCAACGTGAATGACATCCTGCTTAATGATAGGACCTTCATCCAGACAATTATTCACAAAGTGAGCCGTAGCCCCGATTATCTTCACGCCACGCTCCCAGGCCTGCCGGTAGGGATTGGCACCAATAAAGGCCGGCAAAAACGAGTGATGAATATTGATGATGCGATTGGGATATCGCGCAACAAATTCCGGCGTCAGAATACGCATAAACTTGGCCAGCACCAGATAATCCGGGGCGTAAGGCGCAATGACCTCAGCCAGCGCCGCTTCATGTTGGTGTCTGTCCAGCCCTTCGTGGCTGACATAATGAAAAGGAATCTCAAATTTCTCTGTAAGCGGTTTGAGTTTGTCGTAATTACCCACCACGGCAGCAATATCCACGTCCAGAGCGCCATAATAGGCCTTCATCAATAAGTCACCCAGGCAGTGCGCCTCCTTGGTCACCAATACCACCACTCTTTTGCGCCCGGCCGGCTTCAGGCTGGTGTGATGGTGTGCCGGCAGCACCTCATCGAGCGCGCCAAGTAAGCCGGCTTCATCTACCAGGCCTTCGAGCTCGGTACGCATAAAAAAGCGCCCTTCGGTATTATCGACAAACTCGTCGTTTTTGATGATGTTGAGGCCATTTTCAAAACACACGCCCGTGATTTTGGCGATAAGCCCCTTGGCATCGGCACAATCGGTAATCAATACCCGGCGATCTGATGGTTGCAACACACACTTCCCCTATTCGTTGTATTTTGGGCAGCATGCCACAGGCACAGCATTAATAGCGAATTACGCTGATTTTTATCAGCTATCAGGCAAACACACGGGAGGAAACAGGGAAAAACGCAAAAAATTGGCAGTAAATTTCAAGATTTCACAACAGACGGCTTAGCTACGGGTATCCAGATAACGCTGCAGCAGCTTTCTTAAAGTCTCGGCCTTGGTGCCAAACACCAACTGAACGCCACTGCCCACCACGATGACACCTTTGGCTCCCAATGACATCAACCTTTGCCTGTCTACCTGGGTGGGATCGGCAACGCTGATCCTAAGACGGGTAAGGCACGCAGAGAGATCGGCAATGTTTCCGCCGCCGCCCAGTGCTGAAACGATGGCGAGCAAATTGCGCTGCTGGCCCGTATCGGCTTCAAAGCGGCCGGGAGTCTTCAGGTTAAAGGCCAGAATACAGGCCCGGAACAGGATGTAGTAAATCACAAATGTCAGCGGCCCCAGGAACCAAATCCAATGGGTATTACTCGATTGGGGAAACAGGAGTACGAAATCCACCAGACCATGGGAAAATACCACACTGTGGTGAATATCAAGCAAAATGGCGATGCTGTAAGCTAGGCCAGTCAGCAGGGCATGGCACAGGTACAGGAGTGGTGCCACAAACAAAAAGGCAAATTCTATCGGCTCGGTCACCCCGGTCAGCCAGCTGGCGGTCGCCGCCGATAACATCACCCCAGCCACCCGGTTGCGTTGATTCTTGTCGGCGCAGCGCCATATCGCCAGTGCGGCAGCGGGCAGTCCCCACATTTTAATCAGGTAGCCACCAGCAAGGTTACCCGCAGAGGGATCGCCGGCAAAATATCTCGCCATCTCCCCCCGTACAATGTCGCCATCACGGGCATACTGACCCACTTCCAGATAAAACGGCGCATTCCAGATATGGTGAAGCCCAAGTGGCAGCAATAACCGCTCAACCATGCCGTAAAATCCAAAAGCAATCGCAGGCTCCTGATACACGGCCCAGTCAGATAAACGCTCAATGAATAAGGCAAGTGGCGGCCAGATAAACGCCAGCATCACGGCGAGCAACATGACCAAGGGGATCATTATCAGCGGGGCGCTGCGTCTGCCTTCAAAAAACGAAAACACGGCAGGCAGCCTGAGTTTTTCACTGAGTCGCACCGCAACACAGGTGATCCCCCCCACCAACATTCCGCCGGCTATGCCGGTATCTATGGTGGGCGTACCCCAGACTATGTGGGAGGGCAAATGATAGACCTTGGCTGCCGCTGCCAGAGTAGACAGCAGCACGCCGTAACCAAAGGCAGCAGAGAAGGCGGCAATACCCTGATCGCGGCAGAAACCAATGGCGACGGCAATGGCAAACAGCATGGGCATGATGTCGAAGATGAGCTTGCCCACACTCAACATCAACACATTGAACACATCCGGAATAAAGGGCAAGGGATTGGTTGCAATCCCTATCATGACGCCCGCTGCCGGCAGTATGGCGATGGGAATAAGCAGCGTTTGCGACAGCCGCTGGGCAAACCTGAACCAATGACGGTTCAGGCGGGTTAGTCGTTCAGGCCGTGCTGAACTTGCTGGTGCCATTGCGTCAGCCACGTTTTGGCCTCTAATTCCGGTTCCATGGTTTCCATTGAATCTATGCGCAGCAGCGGCAGGACCTGTTTGGCCCCCAGCTCTGCAAAGAGTGCATCCAACTTTTCGCCGGCACCACAAAACTCGCTGTAGCTGGAATCTCCCAGGCCAATGACGCTGTAATGAAGACCGGGTAGATAGGGCGCGGTGGATAGGATGCGGTAATACCAGGATTGGATGTCTTCCGGTAAATCACCGCTGCCAGTGGTGGACGACACCAGAATCAATAATCCTTCATTACTGGGAGTGAAGGCGTTCAGCTCATGGGATTGCCATAGCCGCACGCCATAACCCAGAACTGCGAGTTCGTCTGCCAGGGTTTCAGCCACAAACTGCGCGCTGCCATAAACAGTACCGAATGCCAGGTCAACGTGTTTCATTTCGGGGTAAATCTCCCGGTTTAATTTAAAATAATCAGTAATATGGACTCAAACATACGCGAAAGCACCAATCACAGGCAAGTTATCATATTCATTGGCGACATTTCCGTTATTCGTGCTACCTTGTTAAGGGTTCTGCTTCAAGCCCTTTTCGGGGAAGGACAGATTTGAAGCACAGATAACCATGGACGGATGCTCATTTACGGGAAGCACGCCATGCAACCGAGCTGCCGCAAGAAACAGCACAAAGCCTGTCAGCACAGACGAAGCCGTTACTTTCAAAGTCAAAAAATCTGGCCCGATGTTCCCCATACTCAAGTGGCAGGTTTTGTCAGCCTTGCCGAAATCAAAGCAAGGCTGAAACAAACAGGCTGATCAGGCAATAAGCATGGATGGCGATAACGCCAAGGTTGCCTCGTCCCATCCCAGCCCGGAAAACACATCAAGCCACTCAGGCTCCAATTCAGTTTCAATGGCGATAGGCACCCCCGTAAGTGGGTGTGTCAGCTCCAGTCGTTTCGCAATCAGCCACAAGCGATTGACCCCAAAGTGCTCGCGGAAAAAGCGGTTTTGCTTGCCATCACCATGGGTTGTATCACCCACGATAGGATGGCGCAGATGCGCCATATGCCTGCGTAGTTGATGTTTGCGTCCCGTTTGGGGCTGCAGATGCATCAGGGCAAAACGGCTGCTTGGATAACGTCCGGATGAATAGGGAATTTCACTGTTCAGCAGTGGCCGGTAAGCCGTAATCGCCTCTTGGGCAGGCTTATCGGGGTCAACGTCTTTATCAGCTAGCTCATCAAGTTCTTCTTTGAGAGCGTAATCAAGTACGCCTGCGTCAAACATATTGCCGCGAACCAATGCCAGATAGTGTTTGCGGATGTTGTGGCTGGCAAACTGACCGCACAGGCTATTGGCCACCTCGCTGGATTTGGCAAAGAGCAATACACCCGATGTAGGCCGGTCAAGACGGTGAACCGGAAACACATGACAACCCACCAGATCCCGTGTCAGCTGCATCGCAAACCAATGTTCCTTTCGCGCTAGATATGTGCGATGCACAAGCAGCCCGGCAGGCTTATGAATGGCCACCATGGCTTCATCTTCGTAGAGGATTTCAATGGCAGGCGCCGTGTCGGCAAATGCCAACTCAAAAGTACCGGCCTGTACTGTTTCATTTTCCATTAACGGCATCATCCAGATTTGCAAGGATAATCAACAGGGTTTCTTTGTCTGCGTGAGTGCCCCAAACATGCTGGGCCATAGGCAATACGGACATCGCCGAGGGAAGAGCTTGTCCTGTCTCCAGAAGCGTGCGAAACCGTGGCAAAAAGATAAACTGCAGCCACTCTTCAAACGCCAATAAGTCACAACCGAATGGGGCCTGACTGGCCAGGGCTTGTGCGGTTGGCATCTCATCCCGCCACAGTAACGCGGCTTTGAGCGCATGCTCCAACTCGTCGAGCAGTGAAATCAGTTTAGTGTCGAACATGGGCAAACTGGCAGCGGACATGGGGAAAGACTCTGCTGAAAAGGGCAATTGTACCATCTTGCGCCACTTAACCCTATAATGACGCCCCATCGGAACACTCTCTTTTACAGGCCGCTTTCAGATGGCAGAAATCACCAGCATCAGTCAATTTCTTTCCACCGCCAAGACCCAGTTTCAGGTGTACGATCTGGGGCGCCGGGTGCAACATATCGACGCCATGGCCTTTGCCCAAATTGAAGCATTGCAGGCCCCCTACCCTTACCCCATTCAGGGGCACGCCAAAATGGCACTGGTATTTTGGGATGCCAGCGAACAGCACTTTGTGTGGTTTATCAGTCTGCCGCTGGATGAGCGGGGCCTGCTGAGCCCCGCACCGCGCAGCCAGTTCATTCAAATGATTTTGGAGGCGCTTGGTCAGGATTTGACCCGAACGCTGAGCGAAGATGAGCAGCAGAAGATGGCCAATCATCCGTTCAGCTTTAAACCCACTCAGGAGAAACTGGCTATTTTTAATGCGTTGGTGCGCCGTCATCTGGGACGTGCGGCCTCCAGTCAGTATGAATTTGCCGCTCAGTATCTGTCAGGCCAACTGCCGGCAGAGTCCTGGCCGAACGTGGGGTTTCAGGGGCTCGCCGACATCTGTGTCAGACTCGGTGAGTTGGACCATGCTGCCATAGTGGCCCGTGCCCTGAACAATGCGCCTATGGAAGTTCAGATAGCCCTCTGTCAGTGCCTCGAACATGTGCTGGTATCTGATGAAGTAAAAGACGCGCTCTTGGCGGGCCTCGAAGAATACAGGGATGCACGTCTCATCTATTTTTTGCGCGCCCTTGGCAGCCAATCTGATGCCTCTGTGCAAGCCATCGCCACCCTGACCGAGAAGCGGCTGCTAACCGAAGAGGTGCTGATCTGCATCGCAGGACGCAATTGGTTGGCGCTGCGGGATGATGTGTGTCGCAAAAACTTCCTGGAAGCGCTGGCCTTGATGCCGCAAGACTTTTTCAATCAAGTCTTTGCTGATATTGTGGCTATCCCGGCACTGCGCACGTCCATGCTGATGGCTATCCGGGACCCGAATCGCAGCGATGCCCTGTCTCTGGCCATCGGCGGACTCTTCAAGGCGACCAAATCATGATGACCGACTTGCTTTTACTCCTTGGCGTTGCTTTGATTGCAGCGTTTTTCTGGCAATTGAGACAAATGGCAGAAATTGCCCGCATGTTCGCCGAAAAAGAAGCAAAGCGCCAAAACGTGCAATTACTGGCAATTGCCCAGCTCAGTGCCAAACCAACTTTGGGAGCCAGTACCGGAATAGGTTGGAAAGCAAGTTATCTGTTTGAGTTCTCGACCGATGGCATCAATCAATATCGGGGCCAAATTCATATGCTGGGCAAAAAGATTCAGAAAATTGAATGGCCGATTTTTCCCGAACCTGAATGGCATCAGGCGCCTACAGCAAGGGGTTCATTGGGTGGGGGCTGCGGCAGCAAAAGTAATTGTAGTTCCGGAAGCTGTCGCTGAGTGTAAGCCTTAAGCCGCGCGAATGCCGCTATTTCCATAGGGAAAACAACCCTCATCGGAATGTCAGTCAGGAGTTCGTTCGCAGGTTAAATCGAATAACGCATCGAAGAGCGGGCACCGGCCCGCTCTATTTTTAGTGCCAGGAATGGCGACTGACATAACACCGATGCAAGCAATCGATTCCGGATAAGAGCGCGTTAACCAACACAAAGCGTTGCTCTTTACCAAGCTTTGCCTTCAATTGGCGACACGACTTGCCTCTAGCACTTAGCTTAGCCGCTCTCCCAGTGTAAGCCGCTCTCCTGGCGTAAGCCATTTCATCGTGTAGTGAATCAGTGCGCTTGGTTAACATCAGCGTAAGAGAGCGATAAGACGAGATGCTGAGATGCGGATAAGTTGAGACGTTGATGGAAAGCTGTCTCCAACCTGTCCGTACCTGATTAAACAGGCAAAACACAGAGGCTGAAAATAAGAAAGGGTGCGGCCCTTTCGGACCGCACCCATCTGTTTCCCTGTTAAGCCATCCAGCTATTATTGTGCTCCCTGCACCATCCATGCGTATGCGTTGCTTCCTGCGTCGTCCTTGGCTTTCCTTTGCTTGTCCCTGTACTTGCGTACTTTCCATCTCACTCGGTTATCCCTTGACCGAGCCTGCTCCATCCGTGAGCGTGTCCTGACTTCATCCCTGACGAGTTTCCATACTCAACCGTCCGTGTTTTGCGCCATCCGGGGCACTCAAACTTTCCTTCCTGGAGAGCTCTGGCGTCCTTTGCCGCTATTCCAACATCCTGTTGGCACATCCTGTGATTTACTTCCTTGTCCGATACATCCTGCATCGGTGCTCCGTTCCTGGAGACTTTCCTGTCATCGTCCTGATTTGGCATCCTTTGCCAGCATCATTCCCTCGACAATTTGAATTTTACTGATTGCAGCGAGTTTAGGGATGGGGTTTACACGATTGTGATCACTGACGCAAAAATGTCACAGGACGAAATCAAATCTATTTGCATGTTTTCATTCATTATTTAATTTCCATAAGGAAATTCATCCCATGCGCAAACCCGCATATCTTACATAAGGTGTGAGAAATATCTCACACGGCATGTAGTCAGTTTGTCTTAACCCCCGGACAGTACTCAGCAGTCTGACTATCGACAGCGCCAATTAACAGGCAAATGGAAAACTGACGCAAAGAAAAAGGGCGCGTCTTAAAGGCGCGCCCCATTTTTACCTTGTTAGCCATCCCGCTAAGTTGTGCTCCCTGCACCATCCATGCGTCTCGTTGCATCCAGCATATCCTTGGCATCCTGGCCATGTTCCCTGTACTTTCGTACTCAATCCTTTGACCGGTCGCTTCCAGCTACCGTTCCTGCTGCATCCCTGAGCGCTATCCTTATCGCGTCCTGCTTACTGATCCTTTCAGCACTGATTCCATTAACCGCTAATCCTTAACGGTGCTGTTCATCCTGAACCTGTCCTGAATATCCTGCTGTCATCCTGACTCAGGCATCCTGCCTGTCCTTACGGCCACTGCGTCCCTGACCTGCCTGATACCCTGCGCATCCTGCCGGGCGCGGCACCTTCATTGGCACCGATGGAATTGGAACATCCTTATTCAGCGTGTGAGTCATTCCCTGACTGCAAATAAAGTCTAACAAATACGGGGGAGGAACACGGTGTCACACCCAGGCACTGGATGCTGAATGATGGGCTTAAAACACCTACACATCTGGTAACTTGATGTTTTTAAAGGAGGCAGCCCCAAGCGGGTAGTCTATATCGGAGAGATTTAGCCATTTTGTCCTACGCCGCGTGTGAGATATGTCTCACACGGACTGTAGAGATCTGTATCAGTCACATGTGTTGCGTTTTTTGCCGGAAATAAAATCCCACAGCATTACCCAATCACCCAGAAAGCTGTACCAAGGATGACGAAATGTCGCAGGCCGGTTTTTTTCAATAAAAAAATGACCTATCCAGGCAAAGCCATATCCCACTACCGGCAATAACCAGGCCCACTGCCACTCACCTGAAATCAACAGAATAAGCAGAAGTAACAGCACCAAGGATGATCCCAGGTAGTGTAAGGCGCGGCAAAGCGGATGGGCGTGTTCACTGAGATAATAGGGGTAAAACTCGCTGAAACTCTGAAACTTAGGCTTCATTGGATGGCCTGCGATAAA
The DNA here is from genome assembly GCF_019457455.1 of Shewanella sp. FJAT-52076. NCBI lineage: Bacteria > Pseudomonadati > Pseudomonadota > Gammaproteobacteria > Alteromonadales > Shewanellaceae > Shewanella > Shewanella sp. FJAT-52076. The sequence continues at coordinate 1,327,144 of NZ_CP080415.1, read as the reverse complement.
ACATCAACTCACCTTCCACTTTATCAAAGTGAATGGGACCAAGGCTTTCAAAACCATTGGATTGGAAAAGATGCTTATGCGATGGATGGCTGACAAATACCCCTATGCCATCCAACTCAGGTTGATCGTCACACCAGGACTGCACTGCTTTGAGCAGTTGCTGGCCGTGCCCTTTACCCTGCTCTGTTGGCGCCAGCGCAATAAACTGCAAAATGCCACAGGCCTTACCGGGCAGATGCTCCAAAATTTGGGCCTCTTTTTTCAAGATCATCTGGGTGGACTGCCACCCCGTGCCCAACAACATTTTCAGGCGCCAATGCCAATTTTTAGCTTCCCCCAGGGGCGCGTGTTGGCTAACCACGCAGGCAATACCTATCAGGCGGTCTTCATCAAACCAACCCACCAGGGTTTGCTCCTGTTGCCACAGCTCGTTAAGCTCTTCACGAATGGCTGCCCGGAGCTTTTGCTCGTAGGATACCTTGTCTTCGTACCCAAGGGTTTGCATGAAAAACGGGTCATCATGGTATGCGTTATAAAGAATTGAGGCGGCAACTCTCAAATCTTCGGCGGTGAGATAAACAGCGCGAAACCTTTCCTGAGTCTGGTGTTCCACTCTTGTTATTCCTTGATCCAGATCACACACAAACCAATGTAACAAGCCTTAAAAAAAGTGCAATTATTAATCGAGTTTGCCTTTTTAACGCGAGCAATCAATTATTAACCCATGGTGTCAGCCGGAGGATTAAGATGGATACAACTCCCGTGGATCTCAGTCATTTATTTGAACAGTTGGGGCTGGACAGCAATGATAAGGCCATCAGCCAATTCATTGATAATCACACAATAGGCGCCGACCTGGCCATCTGGCAGGCCGACTTCTGGACGCCGGCACAAGCCGGATTTTTAAAAGAATCGCTTGAAATGGATGCCAACTGGTCAGAACTCATTGACCTGTTGGACACCCGGCTACGTAAATAGATCAGCCCTTGCGATAGGCAGTTTCACCCCAGCCAACCAAACGGTTATCGTGCAGTACCACCGGTGTGCATTCTTCTTTGGTGGTGCTGCCATCACCGTGTAATCTGTGGGTGCGGTAAAAAAACACCTGCACTTCTTTACCATCGGCCTGCCAGGCTTCATGGAAATCCGCTTTACCCATCAATGTCAGTACCTGGGATTTATCCATCCCCAAGCTGAGCTGCGTCAGATGATCTCTGTTAACCTGCTGCGTTTTTTCCCAATCCTGATAACTGCTGACACCGTCACCCACATTAACCACGCAACCACCGAGCACCAGACTCCCGGCTAACATTAGCCCCAAATAAACTGCTTTCATTCCTTTTCTCCTTATGATGACCGCTGTGGTAAACTCACAGCCATAGCGGTCAAGGGTCAGCAAGAAACAAGCCAAAATATAAGCAATTGTTTTATAGGTAATTTAATTTTTTGCTTGTGGATCTATTAAGGAATTTCACTAACTATGAGTCAAATTGAGCAGGTGCTGGCAGTTGCCCGTTCTTTGGAACAGAAAGGCCTGGAGCCCAGTGTGGCCCTCATCAAGGCCAATCTGGCGCAGGCCGTCCCTATGCCGGTCATCATCAAGGGCTTGACTCAGTACAAGCAACTCAGTCATGCCGACAAAGCAAAACTGGCAACACCCATCAGCGAAGAGCCCAGAACAACAGCACCGTCTGAGCTGGATGCACTGCGTCAGCGGGTAGCCATGCTTGAGACCTTATGTCAGAACCTGAATGAGCGCCTCAAATCGCTCGAAGAGGGTAAACACTGATGTTCGTTTGCGAAGTGCGTTTTGAGTGTTTTGCAGACACCACCATCAGTGCAGCTCAGCATGCCATCAATCACCTGCTCGAAGCCTGGCGTGCCAACGGACAAATTCTCGGTCGCGAGTTTGCGGTCAGCTTTAACGACGGCGAGTTTAAGGCGCGCCTGATGTTGCCGGCACAGGATAGTCTGGCTAACCGCCATAACAGCCCGTGGGCCAAAGCAGCCTTAAAAGGACTCACTGATGCCAAGATACTGCCGCCAAGGGAAAAACTCTTAGGGCAGGACATCAATGCCAATGAAAGCGCCACCCACACACCCGAGTGGCAACTGCTGTACACCAGCTATGTGCACATGTGTTCACCGGTGCGCAGCGGCGATAACATGCTGCCAATCCCGCTCTACAAGCTGCCGGCAACCTTTAATGGCGATCACAAGCAATTGATCCGCTGGCAGACCGAGTGGCAGGCCTGCGACGAGTTGCAGATGGCCTCTGCTACCAAGGCGGAATTTGCGGCACTGGATGAGCTTTGTAGTGTCGGCAGCGATCTGTTTCGCCGCGGCTGGGATCTCCGTGGGCGCATCGAATACCTCACCAAAATCCCCACCTACTACTACTTGTATCGGGTAGGCGGCAGCAGTTTACAGGATGAGCTGGCGCGGCCCTGTCCCCGCTGTGGCAGCACAGACTGGCGTTTGGATGAGCCACTGCTCGACATGTTCCATTTCCGCTGCGAGCCCTGTCGTATTGTCTCCAATCTGTCTTGGGATTATCAGTAAACCGGATAGACATCAGGTAAATCTGCCAACCTTGACCAACAAAACGTGGCCAACAAAAAAGGCGCCAGAAGGCGCCTTTTTGATGCTTCGGATTTACTATTCAGCGGCCCGTCAGGTTTTGCCACATCCGCTTGAGACTGGCGAAAATGCCCGGATGCGAATTTACTGTAACCGCTGACTCCTGATGGCGCTGAGGCGGCGCTACCCTGGGGGTTAGCTGCAGCAAAAACGCTTCGAGACTCTCTGCCAATTGCTCATGGGGCTCCTGCCCTGCAACCTCACGCCAGACACTGCCATCGGCATTGTTTACCGAGACCATCTCATCCACGTCGCCAATCAAGCCGACAAACCAGGTCTGGGGCTGCTTGAGCTGCTTTTTCATCATCAGATGGCCGAGTATGTTTTGCTGCAACAACACAAAATCGTCTTCGTTCCAAATTTGAATGAGCTCCCCTTCGCCCCAGGGGGAATCGAACTGCAACGGACCGGCAAATACATGTCCATAAAAATCGTTGATATCGCGGTGTAATTCGATATCCATGGCATGGGATACGTTGTCGAACACCGCGACTTCTTGCCTTGAAACCATCTGCCAAGGCTGGGGCTCGTCGCTGACGGAAAGTGCGTCATCAGCCAGGCAAGGAGAGGGCCTGCCGTGGGTAAAACAACGGGGCAGTTCACCCAATCGCTCCACGAAGGCGACTTTATAGATTTCGTGAAATTTTGTCAGTGCAGCCAGACAAGACACTTAAGAACCGTCCAAACTAGGTTATAATGTGCCCCTATTTTGACACGGAAAGATGTTTGATGACACGAAATCACGATCCCTATAGTGGTGCCGCCGAGCTTGAGGGGCTGACCCTGGGTCAGACCACAGAGTATCAGGCCGAGTATGCGCCATCACTGCTGCAAGGGGTTCCCAGAAAACTCAATCGGGATGCCATCGCCCTCACAGGCACGTTGCCTTTTCACGGAACCGATCTCTGGACCGGCTATGAGCTGTCTTGGCTGAATGCCAAGGGCAAGCCCATGGTGGCCATTCTGGATGTTCAACTGGATGTAAACAGCGAAAACCTGATCGAGTCCAAGTCCTTTAAACTGTACCTCAACAGCTTCAACCAGACCCGCTTTGACTCAGTTGACGATGTCAGCCGTACCCTGGAAAAAGACTTGGCCCAGTGTGCCAATGGCGAGGTCAAGGTCAAGGTGATTGAGCCCAAACACTTTGGTCTGGCCCGGATAGTAGAGCTGCCAGGTACCTGTATCGACGATCTGGACATCGAAGTCGATAACTACGACTTCAATCCGGACTATCTTGAAAACAGCACTGACGACAAGCAATTGGTGGCAGAGACACTGAACTCCAACCTGCTCAAGTCAAACTGTCTTATCACCTCGCAACCGGATTGGGGCAGTGTGATGATCCGTTATCAGGGTCCCAAGATAGACAGAGAGAAATTGCTGCGTTATCTCATCTCGTTCCGCCAGCATAACGAGTTCCACGAGCAATGTGTTGAGCGTATCTTTACCGATCTTAAACACTATTGTGGTTGCAGTAAGCTGACGGTATTCGCTCGCTACACCCGCCGCGGTGGGCTGGACATCAATCCGTTTCGCAGTGACTTCGAGCACCTGCCGGAAAACAATCGTCTGGCACGCCAATAAGGCACGTAAGCGTTAAGGCAACAAATAAAGCAGCCATCTGGCTGCTTTATTATTGGGAAACGATTGAAGCTACGGCTTGAGCATGCTTTATAGCGGAATTCAAACATTAAAACGGAGCTTAAGCGTTAAAACGGAATGTGGGAATCGCACTCGCTCAGCAAGCTGTGTAATGAGCGCTGTGTCAGCGTCAGTTCTGTGCCAACTGCACTAAAGGCTCCGAGGGTAACGGCCACGCGATAATCACTGTCTATGTGTCCAAGCCAGGATTGCCACTTGATACCCCCTGTGTCCTGACCGACAAGTTTTGGCTCAAGACCTTGATAAAAATGGGTAAAGCCTTCCATCTCCGTTAGAGTTGCCAGTTCAAGGTCGAAGGCAAAGCTATGCAATCCCTCAGCGAGCCCCCTGCCGGTTGCCTTGATGTACGACTCCTTTAACGCCCACAAATCAAAAAAGGCATCCCGCTTACGGGCATTATCCAGTGACACCAGATAAGCCTGTTCCGGCGCCGAAAAATAGTGGCGGTAAATGGCGTTAATGTCGGTGTTGGTGCGTTTTCGCTCTATATCCACGCCAAGATACAAATCATTGTTATATTCGCTGCTGCCATCTTGCCCACTAATCACCCCCAGCAGCAGCCGGTCACCACTGTGGCTGAGGTTAAAGGCAAAGGGTCCGCCTTGTGTCCGTCGCAATTCCGGCTTGCCCTGAGGGCCGTAATCGAAACGAAAGGCGTCGGGAGCCGTCTGGGTCTGGCGCGCAAGCTCGGCTCTGAGACAGAGCCTCACCAGGCGTTGTCGCAGGGACAAACCGGGCAAGGTCGCTCTGCCAATGCGTGCCAGCTCATCATCGCTGAGCCAGTGACTGCAACGATGCGCCAACTGCTCAATCTCCTCCCCCACATCCTTAAGCCCGGGCAATGTCACCAGGGTCAGGGTCAGGGTCAGGGTTAAACCGCGGTTGGTAACAGAATTGGGCATTGGCTACTCGCGTGGGTGATAAAAAGGCATAAAACGGCCGACAGAGTATAACCGAGACCAACCGGGTTTCGGAGGCCTTTCACCTGAACCCAAGGCCCTTGTGTCCCGGATGTTCACCACCTGGCGCCATTCAGGATGTTCTACCCCGTCCCTGGCGCACAAACCCAAGACATAAAAAAGCGGCGCCGGGGGAGGTCCACAAAGCGCCGCAAAGGTTTGGGAGAGATGCCTGTAAACAGCTGCTGACAAACAGCAGACCTAGTCGTCTTTATCCTCTATGGTGCGCAGCAGGCTTTGCTGCACCGCAGGGGGAACGACCTCATAGCGGGCAAAGCTTAAGGTGAACTCCCCTTCGCCAGAGGTCATGGACTTAAGCCGGGTAGCATAGTCATCCACGGTGGACAGGGGCGCTTCGGCCAATACCTTTACCTTGCCATCACGGCGGGCTTCGGTGCCACACACCATGGCTCTGCTGGAGCTGAGGTGCCCGGTAATGTCGCCCACATCCTCGGCCCCCACCAGAATTTCCATGGATACCAGAGGCTCCAAAATCACCGGGTTTGCCTGCAAAAAGGCGTCATAGAAGGCTTTTTTACCGGCCATCACGAAGGCAATTTCCTTGGAGTCAACGCTGTGGTGCTTACCATCGAGCAGGGTAACCCGCACATCTTCCACTGGATATCCGCCAAGACGGCCCACCTTGAGTGCTTCCCGCACGCCTTTTTCCACAGCAGGAACAAACTGGGTGGGCACGGCGCCGCCAACTACTTTGGAAACAAATTCAAACCCTTGTCCCCGTGGCAACGGCTCAACGGTCAGCTCCACTTCACCAAACTGCCCGGCGCCACCGGACTGCTTCTTGTGTCGATAGCGGGCCGTTGCCGCTTTACACACGGTTTCCCGGTAAGCCACCGCCGGCTTACAGGTCTCCATATCGACCCTGAACACGCTCTGGGCTTTTTCCAGTGCAATCTGCAAATGCAGATCCCCTAAACCACTCAGCACCGTCTGGCCTTCCGCATCGTTTTGCGACACCGCCAGGCTGGGGTCTTCAGCAATCAGTTTGGCCAGCACCTCGGCAATTTTCTGCTCATCGCCGCGGCGTTTGGGCGATACCGCCAGACCAAAAATCGGCTGGGGCATTTTCAGCTCCCGCAGATGGAATTCATCTTCGTCGTGGCTGTCGTGCAGTACCGAACCCACTTCCAGCTCATCAATTTTGCAAAGCGCGCAGATATCGCCGGGAATGGCCTTTTCGACCTCAGTGGTTTCGGCGCCCTGAAGCTTGATAAGGTGAGCCACCTTCACCGGCTTGCGGTCGGCACCAATAAAGAGCCGCATACCCGCTTCCATCATCCCCTGATACAAACGGAACACGGCCACCCGGCCAAAATAGGGGTCTATACCCACCCTGAACACCTGTGCCAGCACATGATCGTCGGGGCTTTGGGTCACATCAACCGGCACGGCCTTGTCGCCGAAGCCTTTGATAAACTGTGGGGGATTGGCCTCCAGCGGACTGGGCATCAGCTTAACCATGATTTCAAGCAAAGAGCCGATGCCGATATCAAGCTCTGCACTGGTAAAGCAAATAGGCACCAGATGCCCCATTCTGAGCGCCGTCTCCAAAGGCTCATGGAGCTGTTCGGCACTGAGCATTTCACCCTGCTCCAAATACAAGGTCATCAGGGCTTCATCTTCTTCAAGCACTGTGTCCACCAGCTCATCCCGTGCAGAAGCAGCCTGGGAAAACAGCGTGGGGCGGGTATCTTCGCAGTGCAAGTAGCAGTCAACCACGTCGTTTCCATCGGCAGACGGCAGATTAACGGGCAGACAACGGGGGCCGAAGGTGGTTTGCAGCTCTTCGATAATGGCGGGCAACTTATCCAAATGCCCATCGATGTGGTTCACACAGATACACACCACCTTGCCCTGTGCCCGTGCGGCTTCAAATGCTCTGGCGGTAACCGGCTCTATGCCAGTGGCGGCATTCACCACCAGCAACACAGATTCAACGGCGGGCAATGGCAGCAGGGCGCGTCCGAAAAAGTCGGGTAATCCGGGGGTATCAATAAGGTTGATGTGGTGTTCGTCGAAATCGAGATTGAGGAAGGATGGTTCGAGACTATGTTGGTGGGCTTTTTCCTGGGCAGTGAAATCGGCATGATTTGTGCCCTTATCCACCCTGCCCCGCTGGTTTATTACCCTGGCACCATAAAGCAGTGCCTCAAGCAACGAGGACTTACCCGCTCCGGTATGCCCAAGCAAGGCAAAGTTGCGGATCCTCGCGGTCTGGTACTCAGCCATAACGGCCTCCTTGTGTCACATTCTACTTGGCTACAAAAGCAGTATAGTTCTGAGAATGAACACAGGATTTGACTGAGGTCACAAGACCAACCAGCAGGGTGGGAAGTTAAAGACTATTTTGTCTCTTCAGGAACCGTGCCGCGGATCACTTCATCGACATAAGATTGAGCGTTGTCTTTCTCCTGCTCACGCTGTTTGCGGGTAGTACAACGCTTGGACGGCAGGTTGGAGCCCGTCACTTTAACGGTATCGCATCTGTATCCGGCCTTACCCAGCGCTTCCTTACGCTGCTCAGCAAGCTGACGCTCTTCGTCAGTCAGACTGCTGTCTGAACTGGCGCAGCCCACCAAGGTGGCCGATGCCAACAAAAGCCCTGCAACAAATGCATTCCGTTTCTGTAAAAACATAATATCTCTCCCTAGAAAATGAATTTTGCATCAGTTCAGGACCGACGCGAACCCTAATAGCAACATACATAAAACACAAATACAACAAGCGGAACAATTAGAAACAATTAGACTTATGCCCGCACAATGAGTCCCGCCTGATTGTATCTTCTCTCTTCCTCAGGTAATCTGCTTCACCATTGAATTGCGCCAGCTGCACTGACGGGGTTTGTGCCAATTACCTACACTGCATACCGGGTCATGCCTGTATCCGGTTCCGGTAGATTATGCACTGAATGCAAAGTCCGCTTTACCGTCAGCAAGCAGATAAACACCATCCAGGGACAGTCAAAAACACGATGGGAACCACAGCCGCATGAGTGCGGATAAATCAGCGCCGCCAATCAAAACCGGCGCCAGGCACCGCAATGCCACCACCACGGTGGAGATGCGCCGTTTTATTCAGGAGTCGCCGCTGCCGGTGGCCGAACTCGCACGTTTGCTCAATATCACCCCGGCCACGGTGCGCAAGTGGAAAAACCGCGCCACGGTCGCAGACAGTTCCAATCTGCCCCACCATCTCAACACTACCCTGACCCCGGTGCAGGAGTACGTGGTCGTGGGACTCAGATACCAGCTCAAGCTCACCCTGGATAAACTGCTCGAAGTCACCCAGCAGCATATCAATCCCGGCGTGTCCCGCTCGGGGCTGGCCCGTTGCCTCAAGCGCCACGGTGTATCGCGCCTGGGTGATATCACCCCCGTCGATGCCCTGCCAGACAAGCACTTTGCCCTGTTACCCGTGTTTCGTGACAGCGGCACCGAAAACTATGCCCTGAATAGCCACACCCTGGCCCAAACCCTGGCACTGCCCGCCGAAGACGAGCATACCGTTGTGCAGGTAGAAGCCATGCATGTGCCCATCGAACAGGACGGCTCATATTCGGTGCTGATTGGCATGGCCACTGCCCATGACTGGGTGTACGTGGATATTTACCCGGACACAGAGGCCGACGCCGAATTCAAAGCGGCCGACCGTTACATGAGCCATGTGCTCAATCAGGGGCCATTCCAGCTGAAAAAGCTGCTCGCCCGCAATTATCAAACCTTCCTGGCGCGCTTTCCCGATGTCCGCGGCGCCAAGACCCGCAAAAAGACGCCGGAACGCCCGGCGCCAACAGGAGTTGCCCAATGAGCGAGTCCAAGACTCAGGACGCGCAGGATCTGCGCCTTAACAAGCGTCTCAAGGACACCCCCATTGCCATCGTCGGCATGGCGAGTCTCTTTGCCAACAGTCGTTATCTGAACGATTTTTGGGATCTTATCTGCGACAAAATCGACGCCATCACAGAGGTACCCGCCGATCGCTGGCAGATTGATGACTACTTCGATGCCGATAAACGCTCACCGGACAAGAGCTACTGCAAACGCGGCGGCTTTATCCCACCAGTCGACTTCAACCCCATGGAGTTTGGCCTGCCGCCCAATATTCTGGAGCTCACCGACAGCGCCCAGCTGCTGTCGCTGATTGTGGCCAAAGAAGTATTGGAAGACGCGGGCGTCAGTGAAAGCTCGGCCCACGATCGCGATAAAATCGGCATTACCCTGGGCATTGGCGGCGGCCAGAAAATCAGCCAGAGCCTCAATGCCCGGCTGCAATATCCAGTGCTGAAAAAAGTATTTCGCGAGAGCGGTATCAGCGATGCCGACAGCGAGATGCTGATTCGCAAGTTCCAGGACCAATACATCCACTGGGAAGAAAACTCCTTCCCGGGGAGTCTGGGCAACGTGATTGCCGGGCGCATTGCCAACCGTTTTGATTTGGGCGGCATGAACTGCGTGGTGGATGCGGCCTGCGCAGGCTCCCTCGCTGCCATCCGCATGGCCCTCACCGAGCTGACCGAAGGCCGCGCCGACATGATGCTCACCGGCGGCGCCTGTACCGACAACTCCGCCTACATGTACATGAGCTTCTCCAAAACCCCGGCCTTCACCGTGGATGAGCAAATCAAGCCCTTCGATGCCGACTCCAAGGGCATGATGATTGGCGAAGGTATCGGCATGGTTGCCCTAAAGCGCCTCGAAGATGCCGAGCGCGACGGCGATAAAATTTATGCCGTAATCAAAGGGGTTGGCGCCTCCAGCGACGGCAAGTTCAAGAGTATTTACGCCCCGCGTCCCGAAGGGCAGGCCAAGGCGCTGCGCCGCGCTTACGATGATGCCGGATTCCCGGCCCATACCCTGGGTCTGATGGAAGCCCACGGCACAGGCACGGCCGCCGGGGATGTGGCCGAGTTTTCCGGTCTGAGTCTCGTGATGGGCGAAAGCAGCGACGAAACCCAGCACATTGCCCTGGGCTCCATCAAGTCGCAGGTGGGCCACACCAAGTCAACAGCAGGCACCGCCGGGCTTATCAAGGCCGCACTGGCACTGCACCACAAGGTGTTGCCGCCCACCATCAATGTGAACAAGCCCAATCCCAAGCTTAATATCGAAGCTTCGCCCTTTTATCTGTCCACCGAAACCCGTCCTTGGCTGCCGCGCCCCGACGGTACGCCGCGCCGCGCAGCGGTAAGCTCCTTTGGCTTTGGTGGCACCAATTTCCATCTGGTGATGGAAGAATATCAGCGCGACCACGACCGCAAGCCCTATCGTTTGCGTGCCACCCAGGTGCCGCTGCTGTTTGCCGCCGCCACCCGCGAGGCACTCTGCGACGAGCTCAAGGCTCTCAGTGATCGCCTCTCAACCAGCGAAGAAACCTTCGAAACCCTGACCGCCCCTTTCACCCTCAAGGGCGAAGCCCCCAAGGCCGAATGGCCGCGTCTGGGAGTTGTGGCCGCCGATGCAAAGGCCCTGAAAGCCTGTTTGGACGATGCCATAGCAAGGCTTGCCATCCCATCAGATGACTGGCACACCCCGGACATGAGTTTCCGCGCCCAGGCCATGGCGAAACAGGCCAAGGTCGCGGCCCTCTTTGCCGGTCAGGGCAGCCAGTATCTCGGAATGGGGGGCGAGCTTGCCATGCTCTACCCCGAGATGCGCGCCGAATTTATTGCCGCCGATGAGATTTTCCACCAGCGCGGATATCCGGGCCGTTATGGTACTGGCGAGCTTTCAAGCCGCGTGTTCCCCATTCCCAAGTTCGATGCCGATGCCCGCAAGCAAGACGAAGCGGCGCTCACCAATACCCGCATCGCCCAAAGCGCCATTGGCGTTGTCAGCATGGGCCAATTTGAAATCCTCAAGGCCGCCGGGTTAACCCCGGATGCGGTGGCAGGACACAGCTTTGGCGAGCTTTCTGCCCTGCGCGCCGCCGGTGTGATTGACCAGGCCAGTTACTATCGCCTTGCCTTTGCCAGAGGCGATGCCATGGCATCAGTCCCTGAAGGCAAGGATGCAGGCACCATGGCGGCGGTGATCCTGCCGGATGCCAGCCACAGAAGCACCCTGGACACATTGCTTACCCAGCACGGGGCCGTGGTGATTGCCAATCACAACAGCCCCACCCAGCTGGTGCTCGCAGGCCCCACGGACGCGGTGAACCAGCTGGTGCAGGCACTTGCCGACAAAGGCATTCGCGCCATCGCACTGCCGGTGTCAGGCGCCTTCCATACCCCTTTGGTTGGCCATGCCCACGCACCTTTTGCCAAGGCCATCGACAAAGAAACCTTCAGAGACGCCGGTGCCGTACTCTATGCCAATGCCTCCGGCGACAAACGTCCCACCGATGGCAAAAGCCTCAAGCAGAGCCTCAAGGCCCAGATGCTGGAGCAGGTGCAGTTTGAGTCGCAAATCGAAAGCCTCTACCGCGATGGTGTGCGGGTCTTTATTGAATTTGGCCCCAAGAACACCTTAAGCCGCCTGGTGGATGCCATCCTTGGCGAGCGGGCAAAGGAGTGCCTGATTCTGTCGCTGGATGCCCAGGCTGCACTCAGTCAGGGCCGCGCCGACAGCAAGCTCAAGCTGGCGGCGGTTGAATTGGCCACCGCAGGATTTGCCATCACCAACCCGGACCCGTACCGCGAGCAGCTGTCCCACAAGGCCATGCCGAAGTCGCCGCTTACGGTAAAACTCAGCGCCAGCAACTACCTGAGTCCGGCCACTGCCGCGCGCATGCAGGCCTCCCTCAAGGACGGCCAAGTCAGCAAACAAACCCAGATTGTCGAGAAAATCGTGGAAAAGACCCAATACATTCCCCAGGCCAATCCCGTCCAGCCCACTGCCGCTGCACAGGCAAGCAATGAGAGCCACCCTGCCCAGGGTGCAGCCTCCCCGGTTGCCCCCACACAGCTTGCAGGAGCTCCGGTTACAGGAGCTTTGGTTACAGCAAGCGGCACTCTGGAAGCACTGTTTGCCGCCCAGCAGCAACTGGCGGCCCTGCATCAACAGTTTCTGACTATTCCTGCCCAATACGGCGAAGGGGTGCAGTCGCTGATGCAAAAGCAGCTGGAACTCGCCAGCGCCGGTCTGCCGGTCCCAGCCGCCACTGAACGCGCTCTGGAGCTGTTCCACCAGCATCAGGCCGACACCCTGAAGATCCACAGCGACTTTATGCGGGCTCAGGCCATCGGCAGTGAGCAGATGCTGAGTGCCCTCTCGGGGCAGACTCTGGTAAGCCAGACACCAACGGCCACTGTCACTCAGGCATCTGCACCTGTGTATTCAGCTGCCCTTGCCGCGCCTGTCACTGCCGCTGCGCCTGTCACTGCCGCTGCGCCAGTAACGGCCGCAACTGTTACTCCTGCACCTGTTACTCCTGCACCTGTTGCCCCAGCACCTGTAGCCCCGGCGAAAGTGGCCCCGGCGACAGAAACTGTGGCTGCCAAAGCTGCAGCGACAGCGGCCTCACAAATTCAGGACATCATGCTGCAGGTGGTGGCCGCCAAGACAGGCTACCCCACTGAGATGCTGGATTTGTCCATGGATATGGAAGCGGACTTGGGTATCGACTCCATCAAGCGGGTGGAAATCTTAGGCACAGTGCAGGATGAATTGCCCTCGCTGCCTGAGCTGGATGCCGCAACGCTTGCCGAGTGTCGCACCCTGGCCGATATAGTCGCGTACATGCATGCAGTGGCGAATGCGCACAGCGTGGCGGGCACATCAGGCCCTGCAGTGCAAGCTGCTCCCGCAGTGCAAGCGGCGCCAGCCGCCACTGCAGCCGCAACTGAAGTAGCAGGCAGCGATATCACCGCCGTGATGTTGCAGGTGGTGGCCGCCAAGACTGGCTACCCTACTGAGATGCTGGATTTGTCCATGGATATGGAAGCGGATTTGGGTATCGACTCCATCAAGCGGGTGGAAATCCTCGGCACAGTGCAGGATGAATTGCCCTCGCTGCCGGAGCTGGATGCCGCAACGCTCGCCGAGTGCCGCACCCTCGAAGATATAGTCGCCTACATGCAAAGCGTGGCTGGCACAACAGCGCCTGCAGCAGAAGCTGCTCCCGCAGTGCACGCAGCGCAAGCGCCCGTGTCAGCAACTGCAAGCGGCGATATCACCGCCGTAATGCTGAAAGTAGTGGCCGACAAGACGGGTTATCCCGCCGAGATGCTGGATTTGGCCATGGACATGGAAGCCGACCTGGGTATCGATTCCATCAAGCGGGTGGAAATCCTCGGCACTGTGCAGGATGAGCTGCCTTCGCTGCCCGAATTGGATGCCGCAACCCTCGCCGAGTGCCGCACCCTCGCCGACATAGTTGCCTACATGCACAGCATGACAGGCGCCGCCGAAGCCCCTATATCTCAGGCACCTGCGCAAGCGTCAAACCAGACCGTCCATAGCAGTCGCGATATCACCGCCGTGATGCTGAACGTAGTCGCCGACAAGACAGGTTATCCCGCCGAAATGCTGGAACTTGCCATGGACATGGAAGCGGATCTGGGTATCGACTCCATCAAGCGGGTGGAAATTCTCGGTACAGTGCAGGATGCACTGCCAACCCTGCCGGAAATTGACCCCAGCACCCTGGCTGAATGCCGCACTCTGGGCGATATCATTGCCTGCTATTCACAGGACGGCGCAAAGGAAACCAGCCTCGACAGCAAGGTAGCAGCCCAGCAACCAGCGGCTGACGCGGACACGGGTACTGAAGTGGAAGTAGACATCGCCGTCTCCGCACTGGCGGCTGCCCAGGACATAGTTGCCACCGCATCTGCCACCGCTTCCGATGCAGCTTCCGATAGAGCCGCTGCCGTTCCTGCCGCAGCGGCTGGGGCAACACTGCCGGCCCCAAGGCCACAACAAGTGCTCGACACCATGCTCACTGTGGTGGCCGAGAAAACCGGTTATCCGGTGGAGATGCTGGACCTGGCCATGGACATGGAAGCCGATCTGGGTATCGACTCCATCAAACGGGTAGAGATTTTAGGCACGGTGCAGGAGCGCCTGCCGGGTCTCGCCGAAGTGGATGCAGCCACCCTCACCGAATGCCGAACCCTGGGGCAAATCGTCGAAAGCTTCTCCCTGCCAAACCAATTTGTGGGCACAGATGCCAGTGCAGATACCGAGCTTGCCCCGCACACGGGGGTTGCCCTAAAAAAGCTGCCGGCGGCAGATAGACTCGAGGCCGCGTCGGCCGCAGAGCTGTTTGCCGCCAATGGTCGGGTCATCATCCTCGATGATGGTCACAATGCCGGTGTACTGGCTGGCCGCCTCGATGCCAAAGGGCTGGCGGTCACTGTCGTTCGAAGCGACAGCCTGGGCCACCAGTCGGTATTGGATGCCAGCATAGATGCCCGTACGCTTTCCCAAGAGGGCGACATGGACACCGAAATCCAGTCGCTGCTCAAGGAGCTTGAGCCGGTGTCGGCCTTTATTCATCTGCAGCCTGTCATGGCCGCAGATGAAGGCACTGCCGACGGTAAGACGGTTGCCCGCTTCAGTGACGAGGCGTTTTCTCAGGTATCACTGGCGTTTTTGTTCGCCAAGCACCTGGCCGCGGACTTTGCCGCGAACGGCGCCCACAGACGCGCCTTTATCACAGCCGCGCGCATGGACGGCAAACTGGGTCTGTCTGGTGCCGATGTGGAGCTGAATCAGGGCGCCCTCTTTGGCCTCACCAAAACCCTGGCCCAGGAATGGCCCCATGCCCACTGCCGGGCACTGGATGTTGCGGCCCAGTTGGATGCCACCGCACTTGCCGATGCCGTCATTGACGCCCTCTATGGCGCCGATGACCTGCTTGAATGGGGTATCGCCGCAGATGGCCGCTTCGGTGCTTTGGCAACCGATGCGCAGCAAATTTCAGCAAAAACAACGCTAAACAGCACAGATAAAATACTGGTGACCGGTGGTGCAAAAGGGGTAACCCTCGACTGCGCCCTGGCACTGGCCGCGCGTACCCAGGCCCACTTTATTCTGGCCGGACGCAGCAAGGCGCTGAGCCTCACTGAGTTCCCGGTTTGGGCAAGAGGGGTTGCGGCGACTGAGCTTAAGCAAGCTGCCATTCAGGAGCTGCTGGCCGGTGGCAAACGCCCCACGCCCAGGGAAGTGGATGCCCTGATTGCGCCCCTTGCCAGTGCCCTTGAAATTCAGCAGGCACTGCAAGCCTTCAGCGGCCTGGGTGCCAGCGCCGAATACCTTTCCATGGACGTGTCATCGGCCGAGTCCATCGCCAACGCGCTTGGCCCCATACAGGCACTGGCGCCTGTTACAGGCCTTATCCACGGTGCAGGCGTACTCGCTGACAAGTTTATTCAGGACAAGACCCTGGATGAGCTCAAGCGGGTGGCAGGCACCAAGGTAGAGGGTCTTAAGGGCCTTCTGGCAAACCTTGATGAGCTGAAACTGGTGGCGCTCTTTTCCTCCGCTGCGGGTTTTTATGGCAACAAGGGCCAGAGCGACTACGCCATGGCCAATGAAATCCTCAACAAGGCCGCCCACCGTTTGGCCCACGCCAGGCCGGATTGCCGCGTGGTGGCCTTCGATTGGGGCCCATGGGATGGCGGCATGGTGACCGACAGCCTGAAAAAAATGTTCCAGGAGAGGGGCGTGTATGTCATCCCCCGGCCACTGGGTGCAGCCCTCTTTGCCGAGGCCGTGCTTGGCCGCGCCGAATCCCAGATTCTGGTGGGCTCCAGCATGCAGGGCAATGCAGAGAAGGCAGGCGCCGACCTAAAAAAGCCTGATGGGCACAGCGGGATTACCCTCGGTCGCACCCTGCGCCGCCAACAACTGGCGATCCTTGAGGATCATCAGATTGGCGGTAACGCTGTGCTGCCTACCGTCTGTGCCCTGGATTGGATGCAAGCCGCTGCAACGCGCCACTTTGGCGGGCAGTGGCAGCCCCATGATTACCGACTGCTCAAGGGCGTGGTATTCGACAGCGATGAAAAAGCCCTGACCATGGTGCTGTCGGTGACAGACACAGGCCTGTCTGCGCTTATCAGCTGCGACGGCCGCCTCCAATACGAGGCAAGGCTTGAAGCCCCCAGCCCACTATCATTGCCAGCCGAAGCCCTTGCTGCCGATATCGGGCAGTCGTCGGACAAGCCGGTTGCCACAGGTGAGCAGCTCTATCTGGATGGCGCCCTGTTTCATGGGCCAGCACTGCAGATGATGGGGGATGTGAGCTGGTTTGATGATAAAGGGCTTGGCTGCTCAGTGACGCTGCCTGCCAATACCCTGTCAACAAATGCCGAACCGGGACAGGCTGCCATTGTCCAGCAGGATGCCTTGCTGCAGGCGCTGCTGGTGTGGGCGCGGCTTAAATACGATGCCGCCAGCCTGCCGGCGAGCCTTGGGCGCGCGGTGCAACACCTCGAGTTTGCCCCCGGTGAGCAGGGCCAGCTTCGCCTGTGGGTGAAGAGCCACTCATCGCGCCAGCTCTGTGCCGATGTCGCCCTCTATAATGCGCAGGGGCAGCTCGCCTCGGCGATGGAAGGGGTCAAGGTCACTATCAGCAAAAGCCTGAATCAGGCGTTTTTGTCCGCCAAAGGCCAGGAGAGTTAATGTCAGTGAAGACGCCCCCCCTGAGACTGGCGCTGTGCCGGGTGCAACGCTGCCCGTCCGATGCCTTGAGGGTTACCGCCAACGAACCCGATTGGCACGCCCTGATTGATAAGGCGCAAAAGGGTTCAACAATCGCACTGGGTGCAGACGGCACCCTGTTGATGCTGCCCGCACTGGAGGCCGCCAAACAGCGCCTGCACCCGCTGGCACTGCTGCAGGCGCTGGGTTCGGGCAAAAATGCCATTCACACCGCCCTCGCCCAGGCCGGGCGCGCCCCGGCGGATGCAGAAATCCTCTTTGAACCCGTTACACTGGAGTGCGTTATCCGCCACGCGGAGCAACTCGCCAGCCGTACCCATCCGGTGTACGGCAGCTATTGGAGCCACCCACGTTATCAGGCGCGGGTGGTGGCGCTGGTGAACACCCCGGACCAGTCCAGTAACGAACAGTCCAGTAACGAACAGCCCAGTAACGAACAGCCCAGTAACGACCAGGCCAGTGCAGACGAAGCAAGCAGCAAGTTGGCCAGCGGCGAAACCCTGGTACTTACCCAGGGCTCGGCGCGGCTGACGCTGGGTCTCAATGGCCCTGAAGCAGCCCCCACCAGCCCCAACACACAAGCGCAAAGTGCGCTGCCCTGGCTGCTGCCACTGGCGCTGCCCAGTGCCGACTGGTCCCATATTCAACGGCGGCTCACCCAGGTACAGGCAAGTCTCAATGCCCTCAAGGATGACTCGGCCAAGGGCCGGGCGGCGCTGGCCAAACTCATTGCCGATGCCTTCGATGAAATGACCCCGGGCTGCCGGGCGCTGGTGCTGGTTGGCGACAGTGCCAAGGCCCTGGCCGCCGAGGCCGCCACCCTGTCGTGGCGGATAGCCGAAAGCCTGCGGGACGACATTGAACTGGTCACCCCCGCAGGCAGCGTGTTCGCCCCAAGCCCGGCTACGGCCAACGGGCTCGCCTTCGCTTACCCCGGTGTGGGCGTTGCCTCTGCGTCCATGCTCTCAAGCCTGCACCTGCGCTTTGCCGAGAGTTTTGATGCCCTGGATCAGGAAAGCCGCGAGCACGGGCTTGACGGTCTCAATGCCCTGCTGCAACCAAGAGAGCTGGAAGATAACCCCAGCCTCGCCGAACAGGCAGTGGCCGGCGTGGGCGCCAGCTATCTGATGGCAAGGGTGCTGATGACAGAGCTTGGTATCAAGCCCGCCCTCGCCCTTGGCTACTCCATGGGCGAAGCCGCCATGGTGGCGAGCCATGGTCTGTGGCAAGACCCCTTTGCCATGGCGCAGGACACCCTCAGCAGCGAGCTCTTCAATGAGCAGATCTCAGGGGAGCTCAGGGCAGTGCGTGCCCTGTGGCAGCTCGATGAGGAATCAGCGGACGACAACCCGGCCCCCAAGGCGGCCAAATCCCGCTCCCGTAAAAAAGCCGCCGCCAGCAGTGCGCTCAAATGGCAAAGTGCCGTGGTCAGGCTCAGCGCAGACGACATACGCCCCCATCTGGCAGACTTCCCCCGGGTCAGCATCGCCATCGCCCAGGGGCCCAGTACTGTGCTTGCCGGAGACGAAACCGAGCTTAAGCGCCTGTGCAAGACCCTTGGCAAACGGCCGCTCACCACGGGACTGGTCACCGCCATGCACACCCCGGCCGCCGCCGCCATCAAAGCGCAGCTGCAGGCATTTTATCTGCGCCCACTGGCAGAACGGTCCGGCGAGGCCAGGGCAGCGTTGCCCGTGATGCTGAGCGCAGGCGCCGATGCGCCGCTGCTGTTTGCTGATAAACCCGAGACCAATACAGTCTCCGATGATGCCTCCAATGCTGTTTCCGAGGCTGTTTCCGAGGCCATTGCCGAAGCCATCGCCACTACCTTCAGCGAGCCGCTGGACTTCACCGCCCTGGTGCTTCGCGCCGCCAAGGCCGGTGCCAGACTCTTTGTGGAAGTGGGTGCCGGACGGCAAACCAGTGGCATCATTCAGGCCATTGCCGACGCCCGCCTGATGCGCCTCAGCGCCCACCCCTGCGATGGACAGGATGGCAAAGCGCTGCAAAAGACCCTGGCGCGCCTGATTGCCCACAGTATTCCGATGAATTTATCCCGCCTGCGCCCTGCTGAAGCAGAGGCGCCGCGCACCGCCCAAGAGACAACGCCTTGAGCCAACATACAAAAAAGAACACCCAGCCCCAACACGCACAAACAAGCAAAGGCGCCTGCCCCATTGCCATCGTCTCCATGGCGGGGCGTTTTCCCGGTGCTGACGACCTGGATGCTTTCTGGTCGCTGATAACCGAGGGCAAAGATGCCCACAGCCCAATTTGCCGGGACAAACTCGGCGCGCCTGTGGCGGCCTATCTTGGTGAACAGGGTAAGAGCGACCGCTTTTACTGCGACAAGGGCGGCTACCTGAGAGACTTTCGTTTTTCACCCGAAGGTTACGCCAAACCAGCGGCTGCCATGGCCGCCCTGGCATCCCAAGTGGACGAGCATCAGCTGTGGGCCCTGGATGTGGCGAAAATGGCACTGCAGAGTCTTGACTCCGGGGTGGATAAACGCCGCTGCGGCGTGGTGATGGGCACCCTGTCGTTTCCCACCAAGGCCTCCAACCGCGCCTTTTTGCCCCTGTACCACAAGGCGGTGGAAAATGGCCTCAAGGCCCGCTTGCCCGGCTTCCCGCCGCTGGAGCCCTTCGATGGACAAAGCACCCTTGGGTCACAGCCCTGGTTACAGGATACGGCCGCCGATGCCTCGGCCCTTATCAGCGACTGTCTGGGGCTTGAGGGCGTGAGCCTGAGCCTGGATGCGGCCTGCGCCAGCTCCGTGTATGCCATCAAGCTTGCCTGCGACTATCTGGCCACCGGCAAGGCCGATGTCATGCTGGCCGGTGCGGTGAGCGGCGCCGATCCCTTTTTCATCAGCATGGGCTTTTCCATTTTCCATGCTTTCCCGGAGCATGGCCTGAGCGCCCCCCTCGATAAGCACTCCGGCGGCCTGTACGCCGGTGAAGGTGCCGGGGTACTGGTGCTCAAACGCCTGGATGACGCCAAACGCGATGGCGACACCATCCACGGCATTATCCGCGGTGTTGGCCTGTCCAACGATGGCCGCGGCCAGTTTGTGTTAAGTCCCGCCAGCAAGGGCCAAATCAAGGCCTTCGAGCGCGCTTACGAAGACGCAGGCATAGCCCCCGGCGCCGTGGAAGTGGTGGAATGCCACGCCACAGGTACGCCCCTTGGCGACAAGGTGGAGCTGAGCTCCCTGGAAAGCTTTTTTGAGTCGCGCCTCGATGGCAGCACGCCGCCCCTTATCGGCTCGGTAAAGTCCAACCTGACCCATCTTCTCACTGCCGCAGGTATGCCCGGCATCATCAAGCTGATGCTGGCGATGAAGCATAAACTTCTGCCGCCCACGGTGCGCCTAACCAGCCCAATCAGCTCCCCCAAGGGGCTTTTTGGCGACGACCAGATGGTCACCTCTGCCCGCCCCTGGCCTGCAAAACCGCAAAATAATGCCGCCGTGGCCGGTTTGTCGGTATTCGGCTTTGGAGGCTGCAACGCCCACCTGGTGCTGGAATCCCCCGATGGAGCAGAAGCGCTTCAAGCATTGAGCAGTCCTGACGTCAGCCACTCAGCCAGCGACAGCTTTGCCATCGACGGCCTCGCCGGACACTTCGGCGCCGCAACCCATGTGGGCGAGCTTGCGACCCTGATAACAGACAACAAACACGCCCTTGTGCCGCTGCCCGAGGGGCGCTGGAAAGGCCTCGAGCACCTGAGCGCCGAGTCCCATGACTCTGCGACACTGCATGTTGGCGGTTTTATAGACGGATTCGAGCTGGACTTTTTGCGCTTCAGGCTGCCGCCCCACCCCGGCGACAGACTGGTTGCCCAGCAGCTTTTGCTGATGAAGGTGGCCGACGAGGCCATCCGCGATGCGGATCTTGCCCCCGGCAGCAAGGTGGCGGTGCTGGTTGCCATGGAAACCGAGCTTGAGCTGCATCAGTTCCGCGGCCGGGTTAACCTGCACACCCAGATTGCCGATAGCCTCACCCGGGCCGGCATAGTGCTCAGCGATGATGAATATCAGGCGCTGGAGCAACTTGCCATGGATGCGGTGCTGCCCTCAGCAAGCCTGAATCAGTACACCAGCTACATAGGCAATATCATGGCCTCCCGGGTGGCCTCCCAGTGGGACTTCAGCGGCCCGGCCTTTACCCTGTCGGCGGGCGAACTCTCGGTTGCCCGCGCGCTGGAGGTGGCCGACAACCTTTGCGCCACCCAGCAGCTGGACGCCGTGGTGGTGGCGGCGGTGGACTTGGCCGCCAGCGCCGAGAAGGTATGGCACTATGGCCAATCCTTAAGCGCCATGGGTCTGCCTCCCGGTGAAGGGGCAGGTGCCCTGGTATTGAAGGCAGGCAGAGCAGGCCGTTATGGCGCGCTCACGCCGCCAACATTCAGCCGCCCCAACCAGGCCGATTTGCAAGGCATCACAGAGCACAGCCCCAGCTGCAAGCTTGGCCGCATGCTTAACGTCAGTGGCCACAGCGCCAGTGCCCGCCTGGGCCACAGCTTTGCCGCCGCCAATATGGCGAGCCTGCAACATGCGCTCCTGTCTTTGACACTGAAAGGCCATGGGGCAGAGTCGATAGCAGCTGTACTGCTGGATGGCGCCATGCACAGCGCCCGGGTCGAGCTTCGCCAGACAAAGGCACAACAAGCTGCCCTCAGTCAGCGCCTCACAGAGGGGCTGCCCGCCCCCGCAGGCAAGCAGCTGCTGCAGCGCATACAGCTCGGCGGCAGAGATATTCGCGGCCACATACTCAGCGGCGAACTGCCCCATGAAGCTTCTATCCGCGCCAAGCTCGCACAAAACACTGCGCTTACAAGCAATGCGCAAATAAGCGCGGCGCCAAACGCCACTGAACAGCCGCCTTCGCAGAAAGATACTGAAGTACCAATGACACAAAATAAAACACCCCAGTCGCCCGGCTATCAGCCATCGAGCCCCGGCATCAGCGCCAATAACGGCTCCAATAGCGGCTCCAGTCTCAACATCAGCCAGACCGGACCTGTGGTCCAGAATCGTCTGGCAGCCATGGCGGCCCATCAGGCATTTTTGCAAAGCCGCGAAGCCGGGCTCAAGCTTGCCCGCGCCCTGATGGCCGATATCACCGGCGACGCAGCCGGTATCTGCAATGCCACCATCGCCGCAGCGGTGAGTGAGCAAAAGCCGCTCCAACTCACTTTGCCCAAGGCCCAGCGCAGCCTTCCCGAGGTAGAAGTCAGCCTTCCCAAGCCAGAGCTGGCAACACCAGCCGAAGTTGCACTAAAGCCGCCTCGCCAAGCGGCACAAAAACCATTAAGCCAGGCGGTTAAAGATTGCATCTGGGATTACGCCGATTTGGTTGAGTACGCCGAGGGCGATATCGCCCCGGTGTTTGGCCCCGATTACGCCATTATCGACAGCTACCGACGCCGGGTGCGCCTGCCCACCACCGACTATCTGCTGGTGTCCCGGGTCACCAAACTCAACGCCAAACTTGGCGAGTACAAGCCAAGCACCATGACCACAGAATACGATATCCCGGTGGACGCCCCCTATCTGGTGGACGGGCAAATTCCCTGGGCGGTGGCGGTAGAATCGGGCCAGTGCGATCTCATGCTTATCTCCTTCCTTGGCATCGACCTTGAAAACAAGGGCGAGCGGGTCTATCGCCTGCTGGATTGTACCCTCACCTTCCTCGGTGACCTGCCCCGTGGCGGCGATACCCTAAGGTACGATATCTCCATCAACAACTACGCCCGCAATGGCGACACCCTGCTGTTTTTCTTCTCCTACGAGTGCTTCGTGGGCGACAGGCTTATCCTCAAGATGGACGGCGGCTGCGCCGGTTTCTTTACCGATGCCGAGCTTGCCGATGGCAAAGGGGTTATCCGCACCGAGGATGAAATCAAGCAGCGCAGCGCCGCCATGGCTAATCCGCGTAGCTTCACGCCGCTGATTGCCTGCGATACAACCGCCTTTGGCTACGATAAGGTCTCGCGCCTGCTCGCCGCCGATGTGGCGGGCTGCTTTGGCCCAAGCCACGATCTGGGCTTCCATCAGCCATCCATCTGTTTTGCTTCTGAAAAGTTTTTGATGATTGAAGAAGTGAGCAAAGTGGATATCAAAGGTGGCGCCTGGGGCCTTGGTCTTATCGAAGGCCATAAGCAGCTGGAGCCGGATCACTGGTATTTCCCCTGTCATTTCAAAGACGATCAGGTGATGGCAGGCTCGCTTATGGCCGAGGGCTGTGGTCAACTGCTGCAGTTTTACATGCTGCATCTGGGGCTGCACAAGCTCACCAAAAACGGCCGCTTCCAACCATTGAAGGACGCGCCGCAAAAGGTGCGCTGCCGTGGTCAGGTACTGCCCCAGTCAAACCGCCTAAGCTACCGCATGGAAGTCACCGACATAGGTCTTACCCCCTCCCCCTGGGCCAAGGCCAATATCGAAATCATCCTCGACGGTAAAGTGGTGGTGGATTTTCAGAACCTGGGCGTGATGCTCAAGGAAGATGATGACTGCACCCGCTACGGCGCAACAAACCAAACAGCTGCCGTCAGCAACAACAAGGCACTGCTGGAAGGCCGTCAGGCGTCCATCCATGCACCGCTGATGACCCATGAGCCAGACCTGAATGCCACCCCCATCAAGGGTGTGGTGCCGGTGAAGCATATCGAAGCGCCGGTGACGAAAGACTATTCGCCAAAATCGGCAAATCGCATCCCGGATTCAGTGCCTTTCACCCCCTGGCACCTGTTCGAGTTTGCCACCGGCAATATCGAAAACTGCTTCGGCCCCGAGTTCGCTGTGTA
The DNA here is from genome assembly GCF_019457455.1 of Shewanella sp. FJAT-52076. Taxonomy (NCBI): domain Bacteria; kingdom Pseudomonadati; phylum Pseudomonadota; class Gammaproteobacteria; order Alteromonadales; family Shewanellaceae; genus Shewanella; species Shewanella sp. FJAT-52076. The sequence continues at coordinate 1,303,437 of NZ_CP080415.1, read as the reverse complement.
CCGTGGCTTGATTCCGCCGCGCACCCCCTGCGGCGATTTGCAGCTCACCACCCGGGTGGTGGAGGTTAAGGGCAAGCGCGGCGACTTCAAATCCCCGGCATCCTGCCTCGGCGAATACGAAGTGCCGCCAAAGGCCTGGTATTTTGCCGAAAACAGCCATCCGGCGCGCATGCCCTACTCTATTTTGATGGAAATCGCCCTGCAGCCAAACGGCTTTATCTCGGGCTACATGGGCACCACTCTGGGCTTCCCGGGGCTTGAGCTGTTTTTCCGTAATCTCGACGGCGAAGGCACCCTGATTAAAGACATCGACCTTCGGGGCAAGACCATCAGCAACGACTCGCGCCTCTTAAGCACTGTCATGTCCGGCACCAATATCATCCAGACCTTCAGCTTTGCGCTGGCGGCAGATGGCGAGCCCTTCTATGAGGGCAAGGCGGTGTTTGGTTACTTCAAGGCCGAGGCGCTCACCCACCAGCTGGGGCTGGATAACGGCAAGGTCACCACGCCCTGGATTGAGGAAAAGAACCTCAGCCCCGACATCAGCTATAACCTGCGCGACAGCGCTTGCACCCTGTATCGGGCCGCCCCCGGCAAGCCCCATCTGCGCCTGCCCGGCGGCCGCCTGAACTTTGTGGACAGGGTGGATATCGTCCGTGCCGGCGGCAAGGCAGGCCTTGGCTATGTGTACGGCGAGCGCACCATTGACCCAAGCGACTGGTTCTTCCGCTTCCACTTCCATCAGGACCCGGTGATGCCGGGCTCTTTGGGGGTTGAGGCCATTATCGAGCTGCTTTCAAGCTTCGCCCTGGATGCGGGTCTTGGAAATGAGTTCCAAAATCCGCGCTTTAATCACTGCCTGAGTAAAGTGAAGTGGAAATACCGTGGCCAAATCAGCCCTTTAAACAGGCAGATGTCGCTGGAGCTGCACATTACCGCCATCGAAAGGGAAACAGGCCGCGTCACCCTCAAGGCCGACGCCTGGCTTGCCAAAGATGGCCTGCGCATATACGAAATCAGCACACTGGCGCTGGCGATTGAAGAGGCCTGAGCGGCGATGAATACGCCGGGCCCTAAAATCTAGAATCTAGAATCTAAACGCTTTCCGCGCGGCTACGGCCGCCAACAAAACAAGAATGACCAGCGGTATAAACCGCCCAAACAGAGAATACAGATGAGCACACCTTTCAAGTGGCCCTGGGCCATAGACCCGGCCCTCAGCGTGAGTGGCGATGCAAACATCAAAGCGGCGCTGCTTGCACTGGATAAGCCTGTGTACATGGCGCGTCTGCCCGGCAGTGAGCTGGGCGTCAGCCACGAGGCAGCAGACCAAGGCAAAACGGGCTCCCTTGAGGTCGCCGCCTTTGCCGCGCCCTTTGCCGCCTTTGAACTTGGCAGTGCGGATTTTCGCCGCTGCCACGGGGTAAAATACGCCTACTACGCCGGCGCCATGGCCAACGGCATCGCCTCGGAAGAGCTGGTGATTGCCCTGGGTAAAGCAGGCATCCTCTGCTCCTTTGGCGCCGCAGGTCTCGTGCCCGCGCGGGTTGAAGCCGCCATCAAGCGCATTCAGGCCGAGCTGCCCCAGGGCCCCTACGCCTTTAACCTCATCCACAGCCCCAGTGAGCCAGCGCTTGAGCAAGGCGCGGTGGAGCTCTATTTAAAGCACGGCGTACACACGGTGGAGGCCTCGGCCTTTTTGGCGCTCACCCCGCACATAGTGCGTTACCGCGCCGCGGGCCTGAGCCGCGATAACGATGGCAATATTGTCATCAAAAACAAGGTCATCGCCAAAATCAGCCGCACCGAGGTTGCCAGCCACTTTATGAAGAGTGCGCCGAAAAAAATGCTCGATGCCCTGGTCGCCGATGGCCATATCAGCATTGAGCAGGCCGAGCTTGCCTTGCTGGTGCCCATGGCCGACGACATCACCGCCGAAGCCGACTCCGGCGGCCACACCGACAACCGTCCGCTGGTGACTTTGCTGCCGACTATTCTGGCGCTCAGAGACGAGCTGCAAACCCAGCACGCCTTTGCCACCCCCATCCGCGTGGGCGCAGGCGGCGGCATAGGCACCCCGGATGCGGCGCTGGCCGCCTTCAACATGGGCGCCGACTTTATCGTGACCGGCTCCATCAATCAGGCCTGTATCGAGGCCGGTGCCAGCGAGCACACCCGGAGGCTGCTCTCCACCACAGAGATGGCCGATGTGACCATGGCTCCTGCCGCCGACATGTTCGAGATGGGCGTGAAGCTGCAGGTGGTAAAGCGCGGCACACTGTTCCCCATGCGCGCCAACAAGCTGTACGAGATTTACAGCCGCTACGACAGCATCGAAGCCATTCCGGCCGACGAGCGCGCCAAGCTCGAAGCCCAGGTGTTTCGCGCCAGCCTCGATGATATCTGGCAAGGCACGGTGGAGCACTTTATGGCCCGCGACCCCAGCCAGATTGAACGCGCCCAGGGTAACCCCAAGCGCAAGATGGCGCTGATTTTCCGCTGGTATCTGGGGCTCTCCAGCCGCTGGTCGAATACCGGTGAGGCTGGCCGTGAGATGGATTATCAAATCTGGGCAGGACCCGCCTTGGGGGCCTTTAACGGCTGGTCGAAGGGGACGTATCTGGATGATTACCGCGAGCGCCGGGCTGTGGATTTGGCTTTGCACCTTTTGACCGGTGCGGCGTATTTACATCGGGTGAATACCTTGAAGTCTCAAGGAGTGGTGTTGCCAGCTTCGGTGGCACGGTATCGACCGTTGGAGGCTTTAGCCTAACTTCGTGGGGCTTAGTGCGTAAGCCAAACTAACGCTCAATGTGCATGGCGCCAGTCGGATAGTCGGTGGTCAGTTGCACTGGGCGGTATGAATGACAAAACCAGCCATAGCGCTGGTTTTTTGTTTCCTCGCATTTGCTGATGGGTGCAGGGGAAAACCTGCGTGTTTTTTATTAAATTAAGTCGCTTTGCAAGCGACTGGAAAGTCGTGGAGCTTCGCCCCACACCCGACCAAGAGGGGATCTACAGCAATCCCCTCTTGGATCTCCCCTGCCGCCCCGACGAAGCGGAAAGCCCCTTCGGGTTTATGCTGAAAATTGGCTAACGCGCCAGACGCTCATCCCTGATTCGACTGGCGCTGCTTCGGCATCCATGCCTCGCTACGCCATTTTCAGCAACACCCTCGGCCGCTTCAATGGGGTCAAGAACAGGTGCAACCGGCAAGCAAAGTGTTAAACCTGTACCTATTTTCGAATCCAGCGAGTATTCCTTGACAGTAAAATCAACCGTCTATTCGCTTCTTGAATTAGCTTAACTAATACTTAGTCATCCCTCCCAAAACCGCCAACAATTATCGGTGTCTTTGTTTTTCTGCTTGAATTCTAAGAATTACAACCATTCCTCAAGTGTTGACTCGAGTTTCTTAAAATAGAGTCGCAATTGCTGGAAATCATCTTCGTCAATGCACTTTGCATGTGCATCTGGTCTACCTTTGTTGTTAATCTCTTCAAGCATCAAGATTAGTTTGGTCTTATCTATCCCAAATACATTCTCGAAAGTTGCCCATTCCCTTTTAATCACATTGATTAATTCAAGGAAGAACAACGGAGAATTATCTCGATCAAGCAATCCAGATAGATCGTAGTTTAGCAGGACGGGTCTTCTCCCCTCAGGCACAGATGCAATTACAGCACTCTTTGATTTAATCGCGCCAAGAGATATCTTTAGCGAGTTTCTTACGAGAATTCGTAGTCCCTTCTCTAAGCGATTCCGCCTGATTGAGAGTTCTTGCACCTTTTCATCGTCGGTCAAGTTCAGCCTCTCATTTTGGTGCTTCTTGCGAAGCAACTCGGAGGCTTCTTCAAGATTGAATGAATAACCTGACGGTCCTTTCTGGATGAGTCCATATCCAATTAGATGCCGCGTGTAGGACGCATGCTCATTTGCAAATGCATTGAAGTTATCCATGTCCCCCTGAGCTAGGAAGCAGAGCATTTCATACTCATCCGGATACCACTCGGCCAAAACATGAATCATCATTTCCAAGTAGTCTTGAGAATGTGCTCTGAATTCAGCCTTGGACAGGTTATATAGCGCCTTGTCGATAACCACAGGCCGTTCTGTCGATGCCAACCGGTTGATTTGACTACATGCTTGGCGAATCAAGAACGGGTGTCCGCCATAATCTTCTGTTAATTTCGCGGCTATTAGCGCATCAAATTTCAACCCCATGTAGTCACCAAGGCGCGTTACCATTTGGCTCACTTGCTCGACCGTAAATGGAGGTACATATTGACTTGAAATTGAAGCATATATTGGGTTGTCATGCCCAACCAGTGATGGAGCCTCAATACAGCTTGGATTCGTTCCAACCAGCATGTAGCAAAATACAGCAGGATGCTTTTGGTAGAAGCCACGCATCGTCTGCCAGAAATATATAAAGTCCTCTCCTTCCCTCCATTGAATAGAGGCTCCTGTTTTTGGTGTAATCCTTTCTATTTCATCGAAAATAAAAATTGCACAAGCAGCCTTCTTTGATGTGTGAATTTTTAAGATATCCTCTTCAAAGCTATCCGCGGCAGATTTGGGGTCGTACCTTCCAGACGTATCAATTTTTACCTTTGATCCCTTTGCATCGCGATACAATCGAACAAGGCGTTCGAGTAGCTCGTTCCATCGCAGCCCATGAACCGATGGACTTTCACAATCTAATGAAACAACACAGTCTCCACTGGACTCCAAGCGGCGCTGAATTGCATACACAATCGACGTCTTACCACTCTTCCTAAGGCCAAAGAGACTTGTGTGCTCTCCGGATTGAAACCGATTGACGATCTCGTTTATAAGATTTGAACGACCAAAGAAATAGGTATCTTTCTTCAATGGTGACAAAAATGAGAATAAGTCCCGTGAATAGAAATGCTTCCTGAATCTATTCTCCAGCAGTGAAAGCGCATCATTATCCGTCATCTCGACGTAGCTAACCGGAATAATGATTTGGTGCTCAGGATCTGACTTCAGAAGACGCTCAACTTTTCTCTCTACATCATGAGCTCTGCTAATCAGAACTGCACAAACTGTCTCGGCCCGCATTTTCGGCAACCGCGTGTACACTTGTTCGAAGAAATCTAGTGACCTCGGTTCAAAGTTGTCATAGTCACTAAATACGCATACAACCTCCCGCTCGATATTGAACATCTCGGATGTCTTCAGAGTGGGTTTCATTAGGAAGTAATTGTAAGTTGACTGCGCGACACGCAACGCTTCACCAGAATTAGTTAGATACCAACCCCTAGAGAGCGATTTCAATATTCTTTGCTCTTCGGGATTGAATCGAGTCATATCGAACTGTTTATGGAAACCTGGATTAGTAATCGCCTTGTCAATCATTGAAATTTATCTCTTCTAATTAATACAAAACACCGATAGTGAGCCTAAAAATGTATCCATTCGAACTATCGAAATAGCCCAAACTTGCGGTCTCGCTCCCATCGGTCGATAAAGTAAATTCAATTCCCTTCGAAGCCGATTGGGATGTTGGGCTGAGTGAAACGGGCGAGCCAAGGCATGGATGCCGAGGCAGCGTCAGTCGAATCAGGGATGAGCGTCTGACGCGGTGGCCGTTCTCAGCCCATAAGCCCAAGGTGCTCGGATTCATTGGGGCGGCGCGGGCCTGCTTTCTAAATGTGTAAGAGGGGAGTCTCTGCAGATCTCCTTTCCCCGGGTGTAGGTTGGCGAGTGTCGCGCAGCGACTGGCTAACGAGCGAGAGCCATGCATGGCGAACTGGCCGTTGTGCATGGAAGCATTTGACCCACGACTTCCCGTCGCTTGCAAAGCGACAAACAAAAAGCCAGAAGCGGCGGCTTCAAAAAGTCCAATTTCGGGGGAGAGGGAAAACGGAAAGCGAGGTAAATCCCTTTGAAAGCGTATCGAATCGACGGCCATCATCCCTAATCAGCACCTTTGTCAGCATCAAAACGAAAACTCTGGTTACACACTTATATCAGCCATGCCTTAACCATTGTTTTCGCTTGATTATTCATCAATGGCATCCACTGTATAACATGCAGTAAAAAGCAGCAATACCAACCGTGCCAAAGTCCAGACAACTATACTTAACGGGATAGAAAGTGGTAGGAGCACAGCAAAATGAACACCTCATCCCATGGCCTGCGGGCCGTTAAAGTGATCGCCATCGCCGTGAACGACATGGCACGGGCAACCCATTTTTACAGCGAGGTGCTGGCGCTGGAACCGGCAATGGAAAAGGGCCAGCTGAGGGGCTATCGCCTCGGGGAGCTGGTATTGATGTTAAAGGACGAGTGGTATGGCACCCCCACCAGCGAACCCAATCCGCGCATCACCATAGAGTGTGACCATGCGCCGGACACCGAGGCCTATCTACGGGCGAGGAGCGTGACCATAGCCGACCCCGTCACTGTGGTGGAAGAAGGCTATCTGGTGGGCAGTTTTCTTGACAGCGAAGGCAACAAGCTCTGGTTCTGCTCGGCCAATGGCTAAGCACAGTGGTTGAATGCTGAAGGTTGAAGGTTGAAGGTTGAAGGTTGAAGGTTGAAGGTTGAAGGTTGAAGGTTGAAGCATCAGGAAAGACCAGAAAGCACATCAGGGCGAGCCTTTGGCTGAGATGGCCGCAAGGCTCGCCGCTTTTCTCTATACTCTGGCGCCAACCTCAGGCGCCGAGCGCCGCTATAAACTCACGCGCCGAGCGCGGCTATCCAGTCGTCGGGATTGGCCAGGATAAACTCATAGCTGTCGCCGCCGCTTAAGGTGATGCGCAGCGCATCCCGGGTCACGGGCAAAATGCCGCCGCCCTTGCCGAGGCACTTTTCCACCTTGGCGATATCCGTAACCGCCAGCTGATAAGGGCCCAAGCCAAACTGGCTGTTGTAGGGGGTAAAGGTCAGCGTTGAGTCAGCCAGGCTGAGCCTGCCATCGGCGCGGGCCACACCCCGCTGCACGGCGGCGGTGGCCGATTTGGTGGGGCTGATTTGCTGAGAAGAGTGATTCCTTTCCGAGTGGGGCATGTCTGTCTGAACCTCTGTGTGAATCTCTGACTGAACCTCTGACTGGATCATGGCGGCGGCCTCCTGATTGCCGGTGCTTTCGCTGTTCTACAAGAACACTTTTATACAAGCCCCTGTTATACAAGAGTTTGCTTTCCGTTTGGAGCCTTACGGCAAAAAACGCCTTTATTGGCGACTTTCGTTGGATGCCATTGGCCTGCCCTTGTCCGGGCGTTTACGCCCAGCTTTATGCCCGCCTTTATTTCCCGCCCGGCTGCGGTTCCTGTCTCAGGGACTATCATTAAAGGATGCCTGAAAGCATGCTTAAGAAAATGCCAGGAAGAAGTCATACAGGGCGCGCTGAACACTTTCGACTGTCAGGACCTGAGTCCTCTAACCGCCCGCGAAGCTTGGTCGTTCGGGCACTTTACCTTACCCGCCGTTGCCAGGAGCACGGCTAAGGAACAAGCCATGTCATCCCTCTCTTCCGAGACCCTGAACACGCTCAAAAGTAAGCTGCAAGGCCAACTGGTACTGCCGGACGACCCCGACTATGACGAGGTACGGGAAATCTGGAACGCCATGATAGACAGAAAGCCCGCATTGATAGTCCGCTGCCAAAGCAGTCAGGATGCCGCCGAGGCCCTGGCGGTGGGCCGGGACCACAATATGCTCATCTCCATTCGCGGCGGCGGCCACAACATTGCCGGTAATGCGGTGTGCGATGGCGGCATGATGATTGACCTGTCGCTGATGAAAGACATTGTGATAGATACCGCCAAGCGCATTGCCCACGTGGGGCCGGGCTGCACCCTGGGCGACTTTGACGCCGAGGCGCAAAAACACGGCCTGGCCACGCCCCTTGGCATTAACTCTACTACTGGGGTGGCGGGGTTGACCCTGGGCGGCGGCTTTGGCTGGCTTAGCCGCAAGTACGGCATGACGGTGGATAATCTGCTGGCGGCCGAGGTGCTGCTGGCCGATGGCCGTTTGGTACGGGCCAGCGAAACCGAAAACGCCGATCTCTTTTGGGGCCTCAGGGGCGGTGGCGGCAATTTTGGCATAGTCACCCGCTTTGAGTTTCGCCTGCACCCGGTGGGGCCGGACTTGCTGAGCGGCCTGATGGTGTTCCCCTTCGAGCACGCCAAAACCGTGCTGACCCGCTTTGCCGCCTTTACCCAAACCATACCTGACGAGCTCAGCGTGTGGATGGTGACCCGCAAGGCGCCGCCACTGCCGTTTTTGCCCGAGTCCGCCCACGGTAAAGAGATGGTGGCACTGGCCATGTGTTACTGCGGCGATCCCGCCGAAGGCGAGCGATTGATAGCCCCGCTGCGGGAGTTTGCCCCCATGATAGGCGAGCACATTGGGGTGCAGCCCTTCCAGGCCTGGCAGCAGGCGTTCGACCCCTTGCTGACCCCGGGCGCCCGTAACTACTGGAAGTCCCACAACTTTACCTCGCTGGCCGAAGGCGCCATCGACTGCATTCTGGAATACGCCGCCTGCCTGCCCTCACCCCAGTGTGAAATCTTTATCGGTGTGATTGGTGCCCAAACCGGCCGGGTGGCGGCCGATGCCATGGCCTACTCCAGCCGCGATGCCAACTATGTGATGAACGTGCACGGCCGCTGGGACAGTGCCGATGACGACCAGCGCTGTATCGGCTGGGCAAGGGAGTTTTTTGCCAAGTCCAAACCCTTTGCAAGCGCCGGTGCCTATATCAACTTCCTCACCGAAGAAGAAGCAGACCGGGTGGAATTTGCCTACGGCGAAACCTACCAGCGCCTTGCCAAAATCAAGGGCAAGTACGACCCCCATAATCTCCTGCGGATGAATCAGAACATCAAACCGGCATAAGCAGGACTTCCATCTCCCCGGCAGCCCCAGGTGCACTACACTTGGGGCTGCCCTTCACGCACTTCATATCATCTGCAGTAAAGCCAAGAATCTGGACAACCTCAAAAGCAGCGGAATGCACCATTCCCCCCTTAGAAGCCGCTTTGGGAGTTGGGCTGAGAGAAACGGGTAAGCCGAGATAGGGATATTGAGGCAGAAACCGTCGAGAAGGGGTGAATGTCGCGAAGCGACAAGCTTATGAGCGCGAGGCAAGGAAAGCCGAGCCGGGATGAATTTATAGGGATGTCAATTCGCGAGTCGGTTTCGGTGGTCGTTTCCAGTCCATAAACCCAAAGTGCTTGGCTTCGGCGGGGGCGTCATTCGGGATGCAAGGGGCTTTGGACGAGCAAGGTCCCTTACCCGGGTGAAGCCTGGAGGGCTTCGACCTTAAGTCGCTTACAAAGCGACAAAACCAGCTCTCGTCAGCTGGACTGACGTCCCTGAATACGTATGCAGCTTATGTCCCCCGACGCAAGCCTCCGCTAAGGTGGTCACAAATAAAAATGACACCTTACAAGGAATGATGAATGCGCTATTCACTGCTGCTGTTGGCCATGGCCGCCAGCCTGCCATTGCAGGCCAAAACCTTAATCCTCAAGTCCCCCAATGGCGAGATTGAAGTTAAGGTCAGCGACGATGACGCCCCCCACTATGCCGTGCTGTTTCAGGGTAAGCCTGTGATTGGCGCCTCCAAACTGGGGTTTGACTTCACCAATGCCGCCAACTTCCGCGGCGGTTTTGATATCTCAGACAGCCAAAGGGCCACAGTAGACAGCAGCTGGGAGCAGCCCTGGGGCGAGGCGCGCATCATTGAAGACAAGCACAATGAGCTTGTGGTGAGCTTTACTCACCCAGACAGCAAACAAGGCTACAAGGTGCGCTTTCGCGCCTTTAACGACGGTGTGGGCTTTCGCTACGAGGTGAATGCCGATACACCGCTGAACATCGGCCGCGAGCTCACCGAATTTGCCGTTGAGGAGGCCGACAAGGCTGAAGCCTGGTGGATCCCCGGCCGTGGCTGGAACCGCTACGAGTATCTCTATCAGCACAGCAAGCTTGCCGATGCCGCCCTGGTGCAAACGCCTTTTACCCTTAAGAACAAGGATGGAGTGCATATTGCCATCCACGAGGCGGCCCTGGTGGATTACGCCGCCATGACGTTGAATCAGCGCCGTCCCGGCACCTTTGTCTCTGAGCTGACGCCCTGGTCAGATGGGGTGGCAGTTAAAACCAACGGCAAATTCAACACCCCCTGGCGCACGCTGCAAATCGCGGCCAATGCCACAGGGCTGATTAACTCGCACCTTATTCTTAATCTTAACGAGCCCAACCAGCTTGGGGATGTCTCCTGGGTTGAGCCCGGTAAATACGTGGGCATTTGGTGGGGCATGCACATTAACCAAAACACCTGGGGCAGCGGCAGCAAGCATGGCGCCACCACAGATGAAACCAAAAAATACCTGCGCTTTGCCGCCGACAATGGCTTTGATGGGGTATTGGTGGAGGGCTGGAATATCGGCTGGGATGGCGACTGGTTCCACAATGGCGATCTGTTCAGTTTTACTGAGCCCTTTGCCGATTTTGATATCAAGGCCATTGCCGATTATGGCCGCGAGGTGGGCGCCAGACTCATAGGCCACCACGAAACCTCCGGCAGCGTCAGCAACTACCGTAAGCAGTGGGATGGCGCCTTCGGTTTGTACCAGAAGATGGGCGTCAGTCAGGTAAAAACCGGCTACGTGGCCGATGGCGGTAACATCAAACGCATCGATGAAAACGGCCTCGAGCGCTTCGAGTGGCACGATGGCCAGTTTATGGTGGGCGAATACCTGGATAACGTGAAAACCGCCGCCAAATACCAGATAAGCATCAATACCCACGAGCCCATCAAGGACACGGGGCTGCGCCGCACCTACCCCAACTGGCTCGCCCGTGAGGGTGCCCGTGGTCAGGAATACAATGCCTGGGGCAATCCGCCCAACCCACCCGAGCACGTTGCCATGCTGTCGTTCACCCGCATGCTGGCAGGCCCCATGGACTTTACCCCGGGTATCTTCGACATGGGCTTTAACGGCCTTGGTGACAACACCAATCGCCCACAAAGCACCCTCGCCAAGCAGCTGGCCCTGTATGTGGTGCTCTACAGCCCTATTCAGATGGCGGCCGACCTGCCTGAGAACTACTTAAAACGTCCCGACGCCTTTCAATTTATCAAGGACGTACCCACCGACTGGGAGCAGAGCATTGCCCTCGATGGCGAGGTGGGCGACTTTGTGGTGATGGCCCGTAAAGAGCGCAATGCGCGCCAGTACAGCGGCAACGACTGGTACCTGGGCGCAGTGACCGACGAGCAGGCCCGGGATGTGACAGTGAAGCTGGATTTCCTCGAGCCCGGCAAAACCTTTGAGGCGCAGATTTATCAGGACGGCAAAGACGCCGAATGGAAATGGCGCCCCTACGAGATTGACATCAAAAAGCTCAAGGTACGCAAGGGCGATACCCTCACCCTGCATCTGGCCGACGGTGGCGGCGCGGCGGTACGCTTAAAAGCGCTGTGAGCGACGGGCGCCTCGCGCTGAGCTGAAAAAAACGCCGCAGGCAAAACCTGCGGCGTTTTTTATTAAAGCGTTAACTCAGCCATTAAAAGCGGAAGTTCGCCCCTACATAAAAGCCGTCCTCCAGGTCACGATTTCTGTGGTCATCGTACTGGATGCGGATTTGGCGATAGCCCGCCTCAAAGCCAAGATTCGGGTTCAGCTCGTAACCCACCGCCGTGCTCCACTGATAGTGGCCATCGACACCGGAAAAACTCAGCACCGAGGGGCTGACAAAGCCGGTGGCCTTGAGTGACAGGCCGTTACCCAGAGCCAGTTGATACTTGCCCCCCAGGGACAGCATGCTGCCATTGGGGCTGTTATCCAGCCATACACGGGAGGCCATTGGGCCAAACTCAAACCGGTGCGGACCGGCGCTGTGGCTGAACAGCAGCGCACTCTGCAGCAGGTGATTATCACCGTCCACATACAGGTATTCGCCTTCGAGTCTGGCGCTGGGGGTAAGCTGGCCGCCAAGGGATACAGAGGCGCGATCGTCATTCAGCTCCATACCCATATCGATGGCATGGGCGGCGCTGGAAAGCACGCCGAGGCTCAGCAATAAGGGGGTGGCGATTGAAAAAGTACGTTTCAGGGTCATGGATGTCTCCTTTGCCTTGGGAAATACCCGGGCGCAGCCATGGCGCGGCGGGTTTGGCCCAAGTGTCGCGGCGACATCCTTAACAAAAGATGAATGAATGCCCTGTTTAATCTTTTATAAACAAGATATTACATTTAAACTTCAGCTAATTAACCCCGGCGTTAACAGGGCGTTCGCAAAATGGGCATCCCCGGCAGCCGGAGGCGCTGCCCCTGAAACTGAGTCCCTGAAGATCAGACCACGGCCACATCCTGCTCAGTAAGCTGCTCAACATTCTGCTCAACATTCTGCTCAACAGTGACAGTGCAGTCGATGCGGGTCACCTTGCCATCTTCAATGATGAAAAAGGCATCCTGGGGCAGGTCCTGACGCCAGCAGTCTTCGTAGCTTAAATCCAGCAACATGCCCCGCAGCGCTATGCCGGTAAGGGCATGGCTGACCACCACTATGTCGCCCTGTGGCGGCAACTGCGCCAGCCAACTGGCAAGCCGACTCCTCACCTCATCAAAGCTTTCGGCCTCGGGGGCGTGCAGGTACCAGTCCCCTGCCCCATCAAGCTCGGGGTGCTGACTCCTGATGCTGGGCACGGTTCTTTGCTCCCACAGCCCCAGGGAGAACTCCATCAGCCGCGGCTCTTTGATGATGGGCGTTTCGGCGCTGCCAAGGGCGGCGCGCACAATCTCGGCGGTCTGTACCGCGCGGCCAAGGGAACTGGCGTAAAAATGAAACTCTGGCCCCAGATAGGATTTCAGCGCCGTGCCCACCGCCCGGGCCTGGGCGCGGCCCTTGGGTGTCAGTGGCGAGTTGCAGTGGCCCTGCAATTTCTGCTCAACGTTAAAATGGGTTTCCCCGTGCCTTAATACAAAGAATCGTCTGCCCATGGTCGGCTCCTGCTACATCAACTGCTGCAAAAGTTAACCGAATCTGCGCAGCGGAACAAAAACCGGGTTTTGGGTCATTTCTGTCCCCACTGGGCCCATGCCATCGGCCAGGATGCGACCCTGAGCAAAATTGGCGCACAGACGGCGCAGGAATGGCAATAGAAACGGCACAAAGATGAAACCTGGGTGTTGCACTAAAAAGAGGCAAAGCTCCCGCTTGAGGTGCTTAAAAGCATAGTGACGACATTAAAAATCTATATCTATCAATACTCTGAATTCAGGCACAGCCTTTGCTTTGTCAATGTGGATGTCACTACTTATGGAGTATTAGGGATGAATATCAAGCTTGATGATTTAAGCCACCCGGCAGTTGCCAGATTGCTGCACGAGCATCTGGAGGACATGTACGACAACTCCCCCGCAGACAGCGTACACGCGCTGGATCTGGCCCGTCTCAAGCAACGTGATATCCGTTTTTATACCCTGTGGCAGGGCAATACCCTCGCCGCCTGCGGCGCCGTGAAGCAGGTGGACTTTCACAGCGGCGAAATCAAATCCATGCGTGCCACCCGAGCACTGCGCGGTCGCGGCTTTGGCCACGCCATGCTGATGCATCTGGAAAATGAGAGTCGCCGCCTCGGCTTCAAACGCCTGTATCTGGAAACCGGCACCGCCGATTACTTTCTGCCGGCCCAGCGCCTGTATCTGGCCCACGGCTTTGAACAGTGCGCCCCCTTTGGCCATTACCGCGAAGACCCCCACAGCCTGTTTATGACCAAGGCCCTGTGAACCAGATGAAAAGGTTCACCATGCCCTGACAAGAGTCAACAAGCCGCTGACAGGTTCACCAGGCCCTGACACGAGTCAACAGGCCGCTGGGGCTTGGTGAAACCTTATGCTATTCACTCAGTTAACCCGCCTTTTTGCCCGGCATCAGAGGTAAAGGCTTTTCCCGCCTTCATTAACAAGATACCCTTGCCGTTAACAATAACGCGTCTCAACTCATTGGCTCAAAGAGAACCTCTGGTGATCCGGCAGATCAGAATGCGCTGCAACTCGCGGCCCACAGCATCGTTTTTCAGTCGCTCAATGAGCACCAGAGTACGCCATGGCTGGTATCTGTTGGCGGTGGCGCTTATCTTCACCTTCAGTTTGCACGCCCATGCCATTGAACCCTCGCTCTTTACCCCACCGCTGTTTCAGGTAGAAGCCAATCACAAGCTGCAAAGTAAAGAAATCCTTAAACTGGAAACCGACCCACAGGGCTTTATCTGGGTTGGGACACGCAGAGGCGTGTTCCGCTTTGATGGCTATGAATATCTGCCCCTTGAGAGTGCAAACAATCCGGCACTGTCAAAGCTGCATGTACGCTCCCTGCTGGCCGATGGCCAATTTTTGTGGATTGGCACCATGACTCAGGGGGTCTACCGGGTCGATTTAAGCACCCGGCAGTCCACCCAATTTGCCCGCAGCCCCGAGACGCCGGGCAGCATAGGCGGTAATCAGGTCAATGCCATCAAAAAAGACCGCAATGGCAGACTCTGGTTTGCCCATGACCGTGGCCTGGACAGCTGGAGCGAGCAGAGCGCGCAATTCACCCCCTATCTTTCCCTCGATAAACCCGACGATCGTTATCACAACTACCTGCTGGATATCGAATTTGATGCCGAGGGTAAACTCTGGCTTTCCACCGCCATGGGACTGGCCTGGATGGACAAGGGCGCCGCCGGTTTCGCGCTGTTTGCCAGTGAGGGCGAGTTGCTGCACAAGGTGGTGCTGCGAAGACTGTACCTTGCCAGCGACAACCGCCTGTGGCTCACCAGCCAGAATCAGGGCACATACCTCTTAAGCCCGGCCACCCGGGAAGTGCTGCTTAGCGAAGGCGATGGCGATGAGACCCGCAAGGTCATCAACACAGGCATTGCCGAAACGTTTGAAGCCGATGGCAGTCGCCGTATCTGGCTCAGTGGCACCAGGGGCGTCGAAATTCGCGATGGCGAATCCGGCAGGCTTATCAAACATCTGCAGGGAAATCTGCTGGACCCTCAGGGGCTTGCCGGCGATTTGATTTACTCCATCACCAACTCGCCCTCGGGCACCCTGTGGTTTGGGGTATTGGGTGTAGGGCTGCAATATCATCCGCCCCAAGCCCGGGGATTCTCGTTGATTGACCGCTTTGCCCCAGCACTGAAAGACCTGTTTTCAACCAATATTCATCAGGTGCTTAACCTGGGTGAAGATGAGTTACTGGTGCTGACTGAGCAGCAGGCGAGTCGACTTAATCTCAGTAGCGGCCACACAGCGCCGTTCAGCGACGATGCGAAAGTTCAACAAAAACTGCTGGTTTCCGCCATCAAAGACAGCGAAGGCAACTTTTGGTTTGGGGGTGACAGCGGCAACCTGATAGCCACCACCGCCGATGGCCATTGGCTTAACGAACTGCAATTGCCGCTAACCAAAAACGACGGGGTGTTCGTGAAAAACCTCGCCCTTGGACAAGAGCCAGTACTCTGGGCCGGTAGCGACAGGGGGCTGGTCAGGGTGTCCCTCGACGATCTGACCATGTCACCGCTAAAAAATGCCGACGGCAGTCGCTTTATCAGCTTCGTTCGCTGCCTCTATCTGGATGGGCAAAATCGGCTCTGGGTAGGCACCCTGGGCGGACTGGGGTTGGTGGCTCCGGGTTCTGACACCGTCAATATCTTCAGCAACGAGCAGGCCACCGAAGGCAGTCTGCGCCACAATCAGATAAATCAAATCCTGAGTGACAGTCAGGGCAACCTGTTAATCACCCACCCCGAAGGCGTAGACAGGCTGAGCAGCGGCGAGCTGGAAAAACTCACCGCAACGTTTGCGCGCATGCCAGCACCCGGCTTTGCCGAGGAAGCTTCTGGCCTTGACAAGGCGGCACCAGAAAAGGATGCCGCGGTACTGAGATTCAGTCCCTTTGCCAAAGACATCACAGACCGGATGACAGTACCGGCCAGGTTAGTCGCACTGCCAACGGGAAACCTTTGGCTGGGTAACACACATTTACTCGATAAAAATGGCCTGCTGCTGGCGCAATTTGGTGAGCGTGAGGGCGCGCTCGACCTGGGCTGGAGCCGCAGCACACCGCGTCTTGGCAACAACAGCTTCGTCTATGCCACCAATAACAGTATGCAGCTGATAAGCACTGAGGCCCGCCCCCGGCCAGGCCATGACGCAACTGTCGCCATTACCCAGATACAGCTTGGCAGTGTCGATATTCCGTTCGATCTCCAGGCGCCGGGGTTAGTGGTGGGCGCTGACGACCAACGCTTCTCGGTACGCTTTGCAAGCCCCGACGCCAGTAGCCTTGGTAAGGTGGATTATCGCTATCGCCTCGATGGCTATGATAATGACTGGCTAACGGCCCCGGAAGATATGCGGCTGGCGCGCTACACAGGCCTGCCCCCCGGGAATTATCGTTTGAGATTACAAGCGAGGGTGCAAGGCGCAGACTGGGGGCCAGAGCTGCAACTGAAGGTCAGTAAAGCGCCCAAATACTATCAAACCCTGTGGTTTCAGCTGCCGCTGGCTGCCCTGTTGATTGCCATGCTATATGGCCTGTTTCGTTGGCGTCTTGCCCATGCCAGAAGGCAGCAGCTGGCCCAGTTTGAGCATCGCGATGCCTTAAGAAAAGCCCAGATGCTGTCGGAGTTGATGGAGCAAAAAAACCGAATGCTGGCTGAAGTTGGCCACGACCTTCGCACGCCGCTGGCCATGATTAAAGTGCAGTTGGAGGCCATGCAGGACGGTTTGCTGCAAAGCTCCGATGCCACCTTTGAGTCGATGGCAAATAGCCTGGGCAATCTCAATCGCATGGTGGGCGACATAGTGCAGCTGTCTGCAGAGGAAGCAACAAACCTTGCCATGAGTAAGGAGCACCTCAAGCTTTTGCCGCTGATTGAAGAGCAGATAACCAGCTTCCGCCCCCTGCTGGCACAAAAAGGGATCGGGGTTAGCTTCACCTGTGAGCCTGAGCTGCCCCCTGAGACGACCGTGTTTGCCGATAAGGCACGACTGGAGCAGGTTTTGGGTAACCTTATGAAAAACAGTTATAAATACACAAATCAGGGTGGCCAGGTACAACTGTCGCTGACGGTATCGCCGTCTCATGCCCCCCAAGAGGCACAGCCCGCTGACGCATCCCTTGATGCCTGGGTAACCCTCAGCATCCAGGATTCGGCCCCCGGCGTTGCCGCCGATGAATATTCCCGACTGTTTGACCGCCTTTACCGGGCCAGCAACGTTGGGGACGCCGATAGGGCAGAGACGGCCTCTGGTTCGGGGCTTGGACTGTGGATTTGCCAGTCGATTGTCCGCGCCCACGGCGGCACGATAACGGCTTCGCCCTCCCCTTTGGGTGGGGTCGCCATTGAAATACAATTGCCGCTCAGTATCCAATCATCGGCCAGGGATCCCTTTTTGCCTGCCACACCGTCCAAACCCAATGCGTCTGAGCACAGCGCTTAACACAGCTTACAGGTGACAAAAGACCGCCATGACCCACAAGGTGTTTATCGTAGAAGATGAAAAGAACATCGCCGAAGTGATGCAGATGTACCTGCAGGCTGAAGGTCTGCAAACCCGTGTATTTCATGACGGCAATGCCGTGGTCGAGGCGGTGAAAAACGAGGCTCCCAGTCTGATGCTGCTCGATTTGATGCTGCCCGGTAAGGATGGCCTCAGCATTTGCCAGGAACTCAGAGCCTTTTCAGAGCTTTACATCATTATGACCACCGCCAGGGTGGAAGAAGTGGACCGCCTGCTGGGGCTTGATACCGGCGCCGACGACTATGTGTGCAAACCCTACAGCGCCCGTGAGCTGACCGCCCGGGTACGGGCAGTGCTTCGCCGGCTCGATGGCAAACTCACTGCCGCAGGCCCCAGCCTCAAGGTGGACGAGGCCGGGTTGTCATTGAGCTTTGGTGGCCAGACTGTCGTCCTGACGGCGCTGGAATTCAGGCTGTTTAACCTGCTCTACAGCCAACCAAACCGCATTTATTCCCGCAGTCAGATTTTGGATATGCTCTACAGTGACTTCAGGGTATTGTCGGACCGAACCGTGGACAGCCATATTCGTAACCTGCGTAAAAAACTCGCAGGCCTTAATACTGAGCAGGAAATGATCCGCTCTATCTATGGTCTGGGTTATCGCTTCGAAGGCTAAAACACCGTACAGCCATTAAGGCAGTACCAATTGTGACGCCCGGCGAAAACTGCATAATTGCTGCACATTCCTGTGCTCTTATGTGGCATAACGGCATGGTCTCAGCCCTTAAAGGCCCGTGAGTAACCAAGGTGCGAAGCCGCAAAAGGTGTGGAGTCAGGGGTAAACATGTTCCAATTTTTACGCGATATCCGGTTATTCAGTGAGACCGAATCCTTAAATGGCATTGCCCTGAAACGTCGGCAACTGGTGCTCAATGGCCTGCTGCTGACCATTATTTTGCTGCTCAGTGTTTTCGCCATTTACAACCAGTTAAGGGGTATGGGGCAGATTGCCGCACTGGACTTATGCGCCCTGGCGGCCTGCCTGTTTGCCTACATTCGCCTGCACCTGAGCAACCGTTCACCCCGCCAGACTGTTGATACCGATGATCGCCAAGCTGCGGCGCCGGACAAACAACATAAAGCGGCACAACTTCGCATCCTCAAGTCCACGTCGCTGCTGGTCAGCCTCATTCTGATGCTGTTTTTATGGGCCCTGGCATATCAGGGGCAAGCCGAAAACTTCAGCCTTATCTGGACCTTTTTCCTGCCGGTATTCGTGTTTATGCTCAACGGCCGACTGCTGGGCAGCGCCTTGGTGGCGGTGTTTTATCTGGTGCTTTTTACCCTGGCTTTCAGTCAATTGGGACAATGGCAGGATGGCGACTGGAATCTTGTGAGCCTGACGCGGTTTGTTCTGGCCTCGCTGGTGATGGTGTTTACCTGCTTTTTCAGTGAATTAACCTTAAGCCGCGCCTATATTGAGGTGCAAAAATCCCACTCAGAAACCGAGCAACTGTTACAGGAGCGAAACCGCCTGATGCTCACCACCCTGGCAAAACAGGAAAAGCTGCTCAGCGACGTGTCCCACGAATTGAGAACACCACTCAGCGCCCTTCGCCTGCGTCTGGAAGCCATGAAAGATGGGATCATGGTGCCAAGCGGCGACAATATGGCGACGCTGCTTAAACAAGTGGATCAGCTGCAAACACTGATATCCGATATCACCACTGCCAGTAAGCTCAGCCAAATCACCCTCGATGCCAACGCCACCGAGGTGGCACTGGAGCGTTTCCTGCCGGGGGTGCTGGCCCCCTTTCAGCAGCGGGCCGCAGGACTTGGGCTCACACTGATGTTTATCCAAGACACTGGGACAACCACAAAGAGCAGAGAAAACCGCTCCGAGCCACAACCCACCTTCAGGGCCCGCCTCGATGAAGCAAGCTTTGCCATGGCGCTGGGGAAAGTACTTGAGAACTGCCTGCGTTATACCGAGGCACCGGGCAGCATCAGTGTGCGCCTAAGCACAGAGGATAAGCGGGTCTGTATCAGCATTGAAGACAGTGCCCCGGGTGTGGAAGATGCAAGTCACCCCCAGCTGTTTGAGCCACTGTTCAGATTGGATAGCTCCCGCAGCCGGGATACAGGCGGCGCAGGCCTGGGGCTGTCTGTGGCCAAATCCATCATTGTCGCCCATCAGGGCAGTATTTGCGCCAGCAAGTCGCCCCTTGGTGGCCTGGGTATTCTCATCTCTCTGCCCGCAATCTAAGTCCCCTCAGAGTGCGCTTATCTGCAGAGCCTAGGTGCTGCTCCAACGTCTGCACTTTTCAGTCAGTTCTGCATTTTTCCTGCACATTTGCCTGTTTTACTGCAGGGTAGATAATTCTATGCAAGGAAATGCAGCATGAAGCGCTTGTTAACCATGGCCCTGATCGTGGGCCTGTGCAGCTCTCACAGCCTGTTCGCCGCCAGCCTGACAAAACAATCAGTCAACTTTTCTGGTAATGCCAAAGATATCGGTGTAGTCAACGACGTCGATAATCTGGTGTTTCTGCAGGCGATAAATCCGTCCAAGCCGGGCTTTATTACTCAAGGCAACGGCGAGTGGGGCTTCGCCACTAATGACGGTTCCAACACACCAGATGTAGCTGCGATTGCTCTGCAGTTTAACGGTGCGCCGGCGCTGCTGGGGGTTCCGGCAGAGTCCGGCACCTTAACCATTGGTGCCAACAATGAGATTGCCGATCTCTGGACTCAGCGTATATATGCCCGCCCGGTGGTGTTTGTCAGCCTTGAAGACCCTAACCTCAACAACGGCGTCAGCATAGTGCCGACGGCGCCCATCACAGCCGGTAATCAGTTTTTATTTGACGTGCGCCAGACCGACGGTTTTGGCACCGATTTAACCGGCGCCAAGGTGCACTATCTGGTAGCAGAAGAAGGCTGGCACCGTCTGGCGGATGGCCGCATGCTGCTGATATCCAGTGCCGAAGTAAAACATACCGGCTTTAGTGGTAAGACGATTGAACTCGGCGCCAGCTTTACCGATGCCGTGACAGTGGCGCAGTTGCAGCGCCCTATGCTGTTTAAAAACAGTTTAGGCTTTCGTCAGTTATTCGATATGGCGGTGTACCAAGGGGCGACAGTCACCAGCGGTGTGGGCGACTTTGACAGTATTGGCCTGCGCTTGATGCAGCAAAATGGCGTGGAAGCCACGACAAGCGATACGGTTTATGCTGGCCGCATTGGTTTTATGGTGCTGGGTAATCTCACCGCCATAGAAAACGACTTTCATTATGTGGAAGACACCAGCACCAATATTCGCGGTGGCAGCTACCTGACCGTGCCAGCGACGAATTTCAATAACTATCCGCACAGTGCAGCCACCTCACCGTTATTTAATAAAGCGGCCTGCGCTGAAGACGATGATGTGCAAAACTTTTGTGCCTACCTCAGCATGCCGGTAGACATGTTCAGTCGCAGCACCTTTGAGACGCCGCGTATTCCTTATGTCAACGCGAATTACGATCCGCTGCAAATGGAGCGCACTCTGTACTCAGAATTTGAAGGCTGGGATTGGGAAAAGGTGCTGGAAGCCGACATTGTCCATCCAACGGTGGATAGCAGTGGTGCGGCTATTACAGGTGCACTGGCACAGATGCACCCCAATTTTGTTGCCGACCGGGGCTGGGATCACGTCATATTTGGCAGTGACAGCCATTGGCACTGGTTTGCACTCTACCATTACAACACCTGTACCTTTGATAGCGTGCACACGGCTTGTACCGACTATTTGCCGGGTGAGGGCATTATCGACAGTGACGACCTGCAGTGGGATGCGTCGATAGCTTACCAGGACCTTATTGATTACAGCGGCTGGGGTCATCTGCCTGAAGTAAAACTCCCTCAGGAACTCTTTATCAACCATGACTGGACCCTGCGTGACAGCAACTTTTTTGCTGAAAGCCTGACTGCTCCCAAATGGGCTTCAGAGCAAACGGTCGAGTATCTGTATCAAGACTCGTTGCCGACCGAAGATTACTCCTGGAACTCAGGATATTACGGTAGAAATTCATTATTTTATAACGCCTTTGAGTCAGGCCCAACCGCACAAACCTGGATGCTGCATGCCACCAACCTGATGGCCTATGCCACTGAATTTTGGTGCAGCGCCTGTGATGGCCCTATTCCCGAAGAGGTGGTGGCCTTTTTTAATCTGCCTTTCGGTGATAAGGGGAACTTTGAAACCATCAACAAAGCCATGATCAAAATGCCTTCACTCAATTCTGAATGGGACGGTTGGCGTGACATCGGCTTAAAACTATGGGTAAAACCCTTTGTCAGCCCGTTAACTAAACGACTGCGAGATGGTGACTATCTGTTTGCCAACGTAATCTGGGCAGCCGATGCGACGAATTTTCGCTGGGTTCGCTCCGCGACTGGCTCCATAGATGACGCCGTCACCATAGCGACAGATGTCTTTGGTTATCAGGCACAGCAAGCAGATGGGAACAACTATGTGACCATGTGTATGACGTATCGGGATATTGAACGCTGTGGTGATTGGCATTATGTCGGCAAACTGCCCTATGTAACCAACGTTCATATTAAAACTGAGCAGGGTGTAGCAGCGCCTATTGTCGGGCGTGCGTTAATTGGGAATTACACTTACTTTGCGCCAGGCAGCGGGAACTATGATGTTGAATCCCACAGCCTGTATCAGTGGCAGTATCGGGTAGATGGTCAATGGCTTGATTTATCCGGTACGACCGCTAAAGAGCAAATGTTAACAGACAATATTGAGGGTGGCACAGAGGTCCGTTTTTGCATCACCCCTCGCACGTTGGAAAACGTGCTTGGCTTTGAAGTGTGCTCTCCCGTCGTTACCGTTCAGGCTGATTTTGACGGTGATGGTATAGGAGATAACAGAGATAACGATGATGACAATGATGGCAAATATGACTGGGAAGATGCCTTTCCAAAAGATGCCAGTGAATATCTCGATACAGACGGTGATGGTATTGGCAATAATGCCGATACCGATGATGACAATGACGGCTTAACTGATGCGGACGAAATTACGTTGGGCTCAGACCCGTTAAATGCCGATACTGATGGTGATGGGGTAGTTGATAGTATTGACCCGCGACCAACAGTCTATGGTGATTTACCTGATTTTGATAATGACGGCATTGCCGATGAAGTGGATACAGATCGCGACAATGACGGTGTGCTCGATTTTCTTTATGCAGTTGAGAACAAACCTGGTCTGCAAACCAGTGTTGAAACAGGTGATGTGGTGGTGGCGACTTTCCGCTGGGATGATAACCCTTACCAGGCCTGTACTGCACATTCCATTACAGTAACCAGCAATGCTGACAGTGGCCCAGGAACGTTACGTCAGGCCATGGCCGACCTGTGCGCCAGCGATCCTTACGGTGATTTAAATAAGATTAGCTTCAATGGTGCCATGACCATTCAACTGGATAGTCCCTTGGTGATAACCAAAGGGATGCAAATCGATGGCGTAGGTGATGTTGTCATTGATGGTCAGAACGCCAGTAGCATCTTTGTTGCTGCTATTACCGACAGAATGCTCAATACCCAGTATCCAAATTTACGCGGCTTAAGGTTACGTAACGGCGTTGGTGAGCAATATAACGCAACATCCCATCTGAACGTTGAAAGCGAATTGGATATGCAACGCCAGGCCAGTGCTGTTCATGTACGTTCCAGTGCGTTTCTGATCATGGATCATGTGCTGATTGAAAATATGACTGCACCTGCCATCAGCGGTAAAAATATGCAGCTGTACTTGGAGAATAGCCTGGTGGCGAATGTAAGCGGTACTGCCCCTGCGCTGATCGCCTCAAATGGTCATATCGCCCTGTTCTCCAGCACCATAGTTAACAGTGAAGGCGGGACCATCAGCTTAGTGGGCGAAGGCAAAGCTCAGCTGCGCAATAGCTTGCTCCTTAAAGGTGCCAATGGCTCAACCGTGTGTAACGTGGAAATCTGGGAGCAGCTAAGCGCCAGCTGGGTAGAAGACAGCGAATGTGGCGTTATTTCCTCCGGCTATGTAGAGCTGGCGGACCCGGACAATGGCGATTACCGCCCGGTACCTGGCAGTGCCAATATCGATGCCGGTGAGAACGGCGAACTGCCACCAGACGCGGTAGACTTGCTCGGTAATGCCCGCGTAATGGGGGAATACAATCCGGATTACCCACCAGAGCTTGGCGGGCCGCTTTATCCCAAAATGGATATCGGTGCCATCGAATATGTCTTTAATGGCGACTTCGACGGTGACGGCGTGCCGGATGCCAGCGATGCTTTCCCAAGCGATCCTACTGAAACAGTGGATACGGATAGCGATGGGGTGGGCGATAACAGTGATGCCTTTCCCAATGATGCCAACGAGACCTTGGATACCGACTCAGACGGCATAGGTAATAACGCCGATAACGATGATGACGATGACAACGTTGCCGACAGCGAAGACGCCTTCCCGCTGGATGCTTCCGAGTGGCTGGATTCCGATGCCGATGGCATTGGTAATAACGCCGATACCGATGATGACAATGACAATGTCCCGGACAGCTCTGATGCCTTCCCGCTGGATGCCACCGAATCTGTTGATACCGACCTCGATGGCATTGGCAATAATGCCGATACCGACGATGACAACGATGGCGTGTTGGATGCCAGCGATGCCTTCCCGCTGGATGCCACCGAGGCAGTCGATACCGACCTCGATGGCATTGGCAATAATGCCGACACCGACGATGACAACGATGGCGTGTTGGATGGTGCCGATGCTTTCCCATTGAACCCAGCCGAGTCAATGGATACCGATCTCGACGGCATCGGCAACAACGCTGATACCGACGACGACAACGACGGCGTGCTCGACGGCGACGATGCCTTCCCGCTGGACGCGACAGAAAGTGTCGATACCGACTTCGATGGCATTGGTAACAATGCCGACACTGACGACGACAACGACGGCGTATTGGATGGTGCCGACGCCTTCCCTTTGAATGCTTCAGAATGGATGGACACGGATCTCGATGGCATAGGCAACAATGCCGACACCGACGATGACAACGATGGCGTGTTGGATGTTGCTGACGCCTTCCCTTTGAATACTTCAGAATGGATGGATTCGGATCTGGACGGCATTGGGAACAATGCCGACACGGACGATGACAATGATGGCGTGCTCGACAGTGACGATGCCTTCCCGCTGGATGCCACAGAAAGCGTCGATACTGACCTCGATGGCATCGGCAACAATGCGGATACCGATGACGACAACGACGGCGTGCTCGACAGTGACGATGCCTTCCCGCTGGATGCCAGCGAGGCTGTCGATACTGACCTCGATGGTATCGGCAACAACGCCGACACGGACGATGACAACGACGGCATAGTGGACACAGAAGATGCCTTCCCGCTGGATGCGGCAGAAAGTGTCGATACCGACAAGGACGGCATCGGCAACAACGCCGACACGGACGATGACAACGACGGCGTAGTCGACAGCGACGATGCCTTCCCGCTGGATGCGGCAGAAAGTGTCGATACCGACCTCGACGGCATCGGTAACAACGCCGATACCGATGATGATAACGACGGCGTGCTCGACAGCGACGACGCCTTCCCGCTGGATGCCAGCGAGGCTGTCGATACAGACGGTGACGGCATTGGTAACAATGCCGACCCCGATGATGATAACGATGGTATTCCCGATGAAGAGGACGCGGCGCCGCTCGACCCCAACATTGGCGATACCCAAAAGCCGGTGTTTGCCGAGCTTGCAGCACTGACCTTCGAAGCCACAGGCGTAATGACAGAGATTACGCTGCCCGAACCGCAGGTCACCGACAACATCAGCCCAACCCTCACCATCAGCTCTGATTTGGCGAGCGAACTGGCCCTTGGTGAGCACAAAGTGGTCTGGACGGCGACGGATAGTGCCGGTAACTCGGCTACTGCCGAGCAGTGGGTCACGATTGTGGATACCACAGCGCCGGAGTTTGAGGAATTGAGTCCCCTGGTAATCAATGCCAGCGGCCGCTTAACCGATATCAGCCCACTGCTGAACTACAGCGCCTTTGACCTGGTCGATGGCGAGGTTAGTGCAGCCCACAGCGGCAGCAGCGAGCTTGTCAGCGGCGCCCATGAGCTTGAACTGAGTGCAACCGACAGCTCAGGCAACACGGCGACTGCCATGCTCCGCTTACACATTTTGCCCAGACTTAAATTGGCGAAAACCATGACGGTTGAAGCAGGTGGCAGCTATTCAGTGCCGGTGCAGCTAAGCGGCGAGGCGCCTGCCTATCCGGTGACCATGGCCTACTCGCTTGAAGTTAATGGCGTCACCCAGCCAGCTCAGAGCGCCAGCATAGCATCTGGCACCAGCGGCGAACTGATGGTTAGCATCCCGGCGGGACTGGCGCTGAATACTGAACTTTTGGTGCGGGTGAACAGCATCAGCAATGCCTTTGTCGCCGATGACCACCTGACCGAGTTGCTGCTGACGGAGCAGAACCTGGCTCCGACTATTTCGGTGCAAGTGCTGCAACAAGGCGTGCCGACCCGAGTGCTGGCCCCGGCATCAGGCGAGGCACAAATACGGCTCAGTATCAGTGATGTGAACGTGAACGACTCACACCAAATCAACTGGCAGGTGCTCGACCTGGCCTTTAGCGGTGAGCTTTCTGCCGACGGTCTGACCATGAGCATTAACTCCGATGAGCTGAGCCAGGGGCGCTACGCAGTGGACGTGACCGTTACCGAAACGAATACGCCCGAGCAGCTTAGCAGCAAGCGTCGTATTCGCTTTAACGTCGCTGCGCTGGCGGAGTTGAGTGCAGCAACCGATACCGATGGCGATGGCATAGTCGATAGTCAGGAAGGCTATGGCGACAGCGACAACGATGGCATTGCCGATTATCTGGATAACGATGTCGATGGCAGTCGCTTACCGGTCAATAGC
Source organism: Shewanella sp. FJAT-52076 (assembly GCF_019457455.1). Taxonomy (NCBI): domain Bacteria; kingdom Pseudomonadati; phylum Pseudomonadota; class Gammaproteobacteria; order Alteromonadales; family Shewanellaceae; genus Shewanella; species Shewanella sp. FJAT-52076. Next base: position 1,276,932 of record NZ_CP080415.1, on the reverse strand, counting down.
ACCACTGAGTCGATGCAAACCAGCGCCGGTGTGCAGCTTAGCCTTGGCAATATCACCAGCGCCCTCATCAGCAGCGGTGCCGGTTTAACCATGACGGAACTCAGGAGTTCAGTTGCAGAGGACGCCGGCGCTGCAGACAGCGATGATGCTCACTTCAGCCAGGTAACCGCCGTGCTGGACTTTACCCTGAGTGGTCAAATTCAGCCCGGTCAGTCAGTTGCTGTGGTATTCCCTCTGCCCCGCGGCGCTGCATTGCCGGTTGATGCGGTATACCGCAAATACAACACAGTGCAGGGCTGGTTTAACTTTGTTGAAGATAGTCGCAACAGCTTAGGCTCTGCGCCACTGTTGGACGGCGAGTGCCCGGCGGTTGGCGCCGCAAGCTATGAGGCGGGTTTAGTCGAAGGTTATCAGTGCGTACAGCTGCTGCTGGAAGACGGCGGTCCCAACGATGCCGATGGCAATGCCAATGGCGTGATTGAAGATCCGGGCGTTATCGCGGTGCTGAGCCAAAACCAGCTGCCGGTTGCAAATCTGGACACAGCGTCCATTCTGGACACCCAGACGCTGGTGATTGACGTACTGGCAAACGACAGCGATGCCGATGGTGACAGCTTAAGCGTGATTGCTGCCAGTGCGGATAATGGCGCGGTGGAACTGCTCGCTGACAACACCCTGCGCTTCAGCCCAGGTTCGGGCTTCAGTGGCACGGCAATCATCCGCTATCAAGTCAGCGATGGCTTTGGTGGCAGCGCCCAGGGTGAAGTACATGTGACCGTGAGCCTTGCGCCAGTGGTGGAACCGGACACCCCTGCAACTGATACAGGCGGAGGCTCTATGCCCCTGTGGTCGCTGCTGCTTTTGGGGCTGGCATTCACAAGATATCGCCGTGCGGCCAAGCCACAGTAAGGCCTCCAGGTAAAACGTCGAAAACAGCATGAAAAAAGAGCGGCTAAGCCGCTCTTTTTATTTACACACTCTAAAGCTTAACGGCCATCTTTGGCGCGGCGGGCTTTGAAATCAGACTCTTCCAGCCACTTGGGCCACTCACTGCCGTTGGCGAGGCGCGAAAGGATTTGCTCAATCAGCAGAAGGTCCTGCTGCACGCCGCCGAGTTTCCACTCGGGTGAGTAATCGTCGGCGCCTTTATGGTACTTGTGGGCAATGTAGTCAGGGTCGGTATCGCCAAGGCTCATAAACAGCAGCCCGGGTACGCCCTGCTGGGCCAGGGCAAAGTGGTCTGAGCGGAACATCAGGCCGTTTTGCGGACGGGGATCGGCTTTCACCTGCCTGCCCTGGGCCTTGGCGGCATCACTGAGCATGGCCTCCAGCTCAGATACCCCTTCGCCGTAGCGCAGTATGTAATCCACGCCCTCACCCACATTCATGCCATCGATGTTCAAAAAGGCCACCAGCTTGGCGGTAGGCAGCGGCGGATTTTCAGCAAAATATTGGGCGCCAATCAGCCCGGTCTCTTCGGCGGTAAAAGCAGAGAAAATCATGTTGCGGCCGGGTTTGTCTGCCTCTGGCAGCGCAGCATAGTGCCTTGCCAGCGCCAGCACCCCGGCCACACCAGTGGCGTTATCCACTGCGCCATTGAGGATAATGGTTTTGCCCTCTTCCTCGATTTGGCCAAGGTGATCCCAATGGGCGTGCATGACCACGGCTTCGTCGGCCTGTTTGTTCCCGGGCAGCATGGCAGCCACATTATGGGACTCGGCGCGTTCGATATGGTTATTCAGGGTTAAATCGGCCTTCACCGTCAAAGGTACGGCTTTAAAGCCCGGCGTCATGGCGGCCGCTTTCAGCGCTTCAATATCCTGGCCCGATGCGGCAAGGATCTGCTTGGCTGCTGCATATTGCAGCCAACCCATCACCCCCACCTGACTTTGGTTGTTGTTGCCATCGACCAGGGTGAACTTGGTATTGGTGTTGGAGTTTTTCACCACTCCCCAGCCATAGGCGGCAGGGGCGTCTTCGTGAACGATAAACACAGCTTCGGCGCCCTGACGGGCCGCTTCTTCATACTTGTAGGTCCAGCGGCCATAGTAAGTCATGGCGTTGCCTTTAAAAACCTTGGGATCCTGGGTAGCAAAGCCCGGATCGTTTACCAGCAGCACCACGGTTTTGCCGCGCACATCCACACCGGCATAGTCATTCCAGCCGTATTCAGGGGCGTTGATGCCATACCCCACGAACACCATCTTGCTGCCACTTAGCTCTACCTTGGGAACCACCCGCTGGGTACGGGCAGTGAAATCCTCACCCGAGGTAAAGCTGAGCTCGCCAACCTTCAGCACCATGCTCTGATCGGCGGTGATCTTCGCCATGGGCACAGGCTGCAGATACTCGCCATTGAACGCCCCTTTCAGGCCCATCGACTTAAAGGCCTGGGTGAGGTAATCCAGGGTCTTTTGTTCTCCATCGGAGAGGGGCGCGCGGCCGCCAAAGGCGTCGCTGGCAAGGGTTTTCACATCTTCGCGAAATGCGTTTTCATCAAAACTCAGGGGGGCGGCAAAGGCCTGGGCAGACAGGCACAGCCCAAGGCCCAAAAACAGGCGGTAGGTTGGGTTCACGGGGTATCCTTCTTATTGACTGCAAGCAGCCATTGTATCGCCGGACCACCTCATTGCAATGCCGCAACGCCTCATTCGGCTTGCAGTTTTTTCACCATGTAAAAGCGCTGGCCACCGTCGAATGGATAGTCGGACTGACACCAAACGGTGTGATAACCGCGGTTTTGGTAAAACGCGGGCGCCTGAAACGCCAGGGTATCGAGCAGTAACCATCGACACCCTCTGGCAAGTGCTTCTTCTTCGGCCGTGGCCAGCAAGGCGCTGCCAACCCCCTGCCCCCGCAAACTGTCGCACACCCAAAAATTATCAATCAGGCACCAGTTACCAAAGGTGCGCCCGGCGATACCGGCAGCAAGCTCACCGTTGTCATGGAGCTGTTTGAAGCCTATGGGCCGACGTTGGCTGGCATCCCAGTGCCCGGCATTGAAGGCGGCAATCTTGCTTTTCACCACCTCGGCAAACGCCGGAGTTTCATCGGCAATAAAGGGCATCAGACTCGCTCTCCTGCAAAGCGGCGCAGCCGCGGTAAGCTGCCGGTACTGATGGCCGTACCAAGCAAAATGATGGCGGTGCCAATGAGGGTGTGCCAGCCGATATGTTCGCCCAGGAACAAGGCCCCCCACAGGATACCGAATACCGGAATAAGGAAGGTGACGGTTAATGCCGAGGTGGCGCCCACTTCATCGATTAGCCTGAAATACAAAAGATAGGCCACACCGCTGCACAGTACCCCCAGAGTCACCACAGCAGCCAGGGTGCCAGAGGATGGCATGGATTCTGGGGGCGCGGCAAACAGCAAGGTGGGCAACAGCCAGGCGCTGGCGGCCCACATGCAGCCGTGGGCATTGCTGTAGGCATTGCCATGATTGGATGCCTTGGTGTAAATGCTGGCAAAGGCGTAACAGACAGCGGCGCCAAGCCCCGCAGCCAGGGCCCAAAGCCCCTCGGCAGAAAGCGATAAACTCTCCACGCCCGCCAGCAGCACCACGCCACAAAAACCTGTGATAAGTCCCCCCAGGGCGGCACCCCTTGGCATGGACCTTTGCCAGATGGCAAGCAGCAACGTGCTCCACAGCGGCGCCGTGGCATTGAGCACGGACATCAGGGACGCAGCAAGCTCAGTGGCGGCAAAACCATAAAGCAGAAACGGCAGCGCGGTATTGATGCCGCCAAGAATGACGAAGTGCTTGAGGGGCGCCGAGCCTATAAGAGCCTTTTTCAGATAGATGGCGCCGCCGAGCAGGAATAAGGCAGCAAAGGTGACCCGCAGAAACATCAGCCACGCGGGCCCGAGCTCAGTCACCCCGATGCGGATAAATAAAAAAGACGCGCCCCAAATTGCCGACAGCAATAATAGTTTTAACCAAGCCCCCAAGGCCATGATTGGATCTCCCCCAACGAATGCGCAGCCAGTTTAGGGGTGGCCTGAAATACTGTAAAGGGATAGCCCCTGAGGCAATGGGAAGAAGCCCTGTCAGTCGAGCCTTTGCCAAACCTCTTCTTCTTTGAGAACACCATCTTCAAATCGCTTGGTATGCCACTGATTTCCAATCAATTCATAGTCAAAACTAAAGCCTTGTCCCTGAGGTACCTGAAAAGAATTAAAACTGGGGTATTCGGTGTAGCTCATCCCATCGATGCGATACTCACCGGCGCCGGCCGCCCAAAATTCCGGTTTGTTTTTCACTGTTTTCATGGTGGTAAAACTGAAGTGGCCGGCGGAAATAACCTTGATGGCGACCAGCCCGAGTGTGTTATAGGACACCCAGCGGCCTTCCCCATCCAGATAGCGCCCGGAAACCAGCTCCCAACTGCCAATCAGTGCCTGAGCGTCTGTTGCACCCATGGCCGTCGAATCTGTGCCCGTAATTTCAGCGCCCCTGGCCGTATCGCTCGCGCCGTCGGGACGCAGAGAATCGATAAGCTCTGCACCTTGCTGCGGCTCTGCATCTTGCTGCGGCTCGGCTGCTTTACTGACCTCGGTGCTCAGGGCGGCTTTCGAAGGGGCTGCGGTTAACCCAGTGGCCGTATCCGGCGCAGCTGACGCCATGGCGCTGATTGTCAGCAACAGGCTGAGGATAGCCATTCGTGCAACACCGTTTGAATAACCAATTCCGGGGATTTGTTTCATCATCAATTCCTCCCTGATGTTATGGGGTAAGAACACTTTCCCAGGCGAGTTTCCATTTATTACCGGGTAAAAGCCCTAAACTTGTCTCAAGACCAGGATTTACGGGGCTTGACCAACAGGCTGTCACCGCCCTGCTCTTATGGCTATAATGGCCGGCAGTACCAACCCAAGCAGCATGCCATGACCGATTTCAGCACTATCAATAAATCCAGCAGCCAATCTTTTAATGCCCAGAAAAGACTCATCAAAGATTTGCTCGCCGGCAAAACCATCCCCTGCAGTCACTGCGGCAAGCCCCTGGCAGCCAGCTTACCGGCTGCCGGTGAAACCCACTTGTTGGGCCATATCCGCTGCCCCAAGGGCTGTACCGACATTGAGCTTGAGGTAGAGTAACCTCAGTCGAGCGCCATCAATTGCCCCTGAGGGCTTATCTCAAACCGGCGCAAATCCAATAAACCGGGTGTCTCGGCCATGGCCTGATTGGCATCCCGAACCAGAAGCTCGGTGGTCACTGTCAGGGGTAAAAACTGGCTGGCCGCCACACTTATCCCCCGAAGCTCGATTCTGTCGCCGAGGAACACCGAACTCAGGTGGGTGACAGTGCCACTTTCGGCCTTAAGGCCAAATAACCCCAAATACCAGAAACTGCCTGAACCCTGATTGGTTACCACAAAGGGCGCCACCATCAGCTGTGCTCCCGCCAGCCTGGCATTGGTCATTTGCAAATCACGATATCCCAATAATACCTGCCCCCGCACAGGGCCGTCGCTGTAATCACCGCTCACCCAGGGAAGAGGCGTTTCAACAAAGGTGGATAAGCGGGCAACGGCTTCGCTCTCGGGTACCCACAGCGTAAAACCCGCCAGGGTTTTAATGGAAAAAAGCCTTAGCATCACAGGATCGGCCTGGGCAAGGCTAATGTCTTTTGGCGGCTCTGTACTCTTACAGCCCACGAGGGCGATGGAGAGGACTGCCGTCAGCAGCGCACTTAAGACAAGTCTCATTGCATGTCTCCAAAAGGTTGTGCAAGTGATTGAGATTATTAGCTACCATAGCATGAGCGCCCCCCGAATACCTATCCGGCACCCGGTTTTTGTCAAATGGCGACCATCGGCAGAAGACTTTCGGAGACACTGGTCAAACTCACCCATAAATCAGTCGCCCTTGGACTGGTGCCGCCCCCTGAAGCCCCCTATTCTGGTCAGGATTGACCTTCAGCAGCCGCAACCATAAGCCACCTTCATCAAGGAGTTAAGATGCCCAAGCCCTACATCAGTCTGCCTGCCCTGTTAATCTGTGCCGCCATGGGAGGCTGTGATAATGCGCCGCCGGCCCCAAGCGCTGACATTGCCACTCCCGAAACGGTAAAAACCGCCGCGGATGAGTCATCAAAGGTCAATAGTGCACAAGCCCCCACCCTGGCCAATCCGGCGGCAGAGTTTTGCGAAAAAATGGGCGGGCGATATGCATTGGCAGCCCCAGGCGAAGGAAGTCATGACGAAAAAGGGGAATGTCATCTGCCCAACGGCAAGGTAGTGGATGCCTGGACCCTATATCGCGCCCACGCAAAAGCCGTGACAGATTCGGCCAGTGCCGACGCGGGAAAACCGGTCAGCACAGCGCCTGTGTCCATGCCTAACCCCGCCGCCGAATATTGTGAAAAAATTGGTGGCAAATACCTTATCAAGCAGCTGGAGGGTGAGACAGGAATGTGTCAGCTTGCCGACGGCACCACAATGAACGCCTGGGATTTATTTAGATCCCACCACAAGGCGCAGTGACATCAAGCTATTGGGCGCTGGCGGGCATGGCCTGCAGCGCCGACTCAAATAAGGATTGTTCAAAGGCCTCGGTAATCACCCGCCGCAGCCTTTGCTCATCGATGTCCAGGCGGTGCTGGCGGCTTAAGGCAAATTGGATAACCCTGTCCTCCTGATATCGGTACTCAGATGCCTGCACTGCCTGGGCAAAGTTTGAAAACTCGCGACTGAGGAATGGAAGGGCATTTTCGGGGGCTATCACCACGTCAACCCTGTCTGCCAGCAACATTCTCACCCCCGTGACCAGGTCGCCTACCACCTCTTTTTTCAAGCGGTTATCATTATCAAAATCATCAAAATACATGGTATTACGACTTACAGCGATGCTGTGGTCCAGTAAGTCATCATAGCGGCTTACTGTGACACCGCCGGGCCGGGTCAGAAACAGGTAGCGACTGTCCCGGCGGTAAGGTAACAGAATCCATCGCTGTTGCCGCTCCGGACTGGCAATGACGCCAGCGACAATATCGGCATCCCCTGTATCGAGCATGCGCTGACAACGGGCAAAGTTCGGACTGGGCAAGAACACGGGGTCATGGTCTATAAGCCTGGCGAGCAGCCTCAATGCGGCAATGTTATCGCCATGGGGCTCAGGTATCAGGCTCTGATAGGGCGGAAACTCATCGATACAGGCTCGCAGCTCCCCTGCCGAGGCAAGGACGGCACAGAAAGGCAATGTCACAAAGAGAAAGAGCCTGACCATGGCAGCTCCGACTGAATACACTAATCGAAAGTATTACGTATTTTCGGGCGCCGCCCAAGTCATGTCAGGCTAAAAGATTGAAGGAGATAGGCTCAGTGTGCCGTCCAACTCACACTGGTTAACAGCTCATCACCACGGCGCAGCTCGGCGCGGTAGTGCCCTCCCGCCTGTAAGGGGCCAACACCCGCAGGGGTTCCTGTCATCAGAATGTCGCCATCTTCCAGAGTCATAAATGAGGCGACCTCCTCAAGCAGTTGCTCCGGTGAGAACAACATCAGCTCGCAGCCGCCCTGCTGCAACACGACGCCATCACAACTGAACACCAGACTAAGCCCTTCACTGCTCGAACAGGGCACAAACTCACCAAAGAGTGCAGAGCCATCGAAAGACTTGGCCCGCTCCCAGGGCAAGCCTTTGGCTTTCAGACGATTTTGGGTTGCTCGCTTGGTTAAGTCCAGGCCCACACTGACCGCGACCAATTGGCCGCCGGCCACCATAAAGCAAATTTCAGCCTCATAGTGGAGCACTTCGTCCTGGATGCTGTGCAGCACATTACCAATAGCGCTGGCAGGCTTAACAAAAACAACGGGCTCGGTGGGCACTTCGTTGCCGAGCTCCTCGGCATGGGCCACGTAGTTACGGCCAATACAGACCACCTTGGACGGCGATACCGCCCGGCCCGATAAAAACACCTGCTTCATCTTTGCTCCTTAGGCGTATTCCATCAAAAACTCATCCAGTTGCTCATTAACGATTTCAATTTCGTCACCGGCAAACTGAGCAATATGGTAGAGCCCCTCCCCCTCATTGGTAACCGGGATATTGGTGATGCCTATGACGATACCGTCGCTGGGGGAGCGAATGGGCAGGGTGTCCTGGCTGTGGGGGCTGGCCAGATACGCCAGAATATTCCCCTTGTTCACCCGCTGCCCCAGTTTTACTTTTTGCAGCACCAGGCCGTCTGCCTCGGAGCGTATCCAGTAGCTGCGGGCCGCCGCCACATCGGTGCCGCCTCGGGACAATCTGCCCTTTTGCATGCCCAGGTGGCGCAACAGGTTAACCGCGCCCTTGAGGCCCGTACGAATGGCCGCCTCGGAAAATCGCAGCGCTTCTCCTGCTTCATACAAAATACAGGGCACACCGGCTTTTGCTGCATACCCACGCAGCGAATTGCCCTTGGCATCGCTGTGCATAATCAGGGGCGCACCAAAGGCCCTTGCCATGCCCATCAGCACCTCATCATCGGTATTGCAGCGGATTTGCGGCAGGTTATCGCGGTGAATGGCACCTGTGTGCAAATCAAGAATATGGGTTGCACGGGATACCAGCTCCCGGGTGACCAGGTGAGCCAGACGACTGGTGAGAGCCCCCTTCTCTGAGCCGGGGAAACAACGGTTAAGATCGCGTCTGTCGGGCAAATAACGGGACTTTTGAATAAAACCAAACACGTTGACCACGGGCACCATGAGCACGGTACCGCTGAGAGCCTTGGGATTGATACGCCCCTGCAGACGGCGACAAATTTCGATGCCGTTGAGCTCATCACCATGGATAGCGGCGCAGACCAAGAGCACGGGGCCGGCCTTGTTGCCATGAAACACCTCGACCTGAAGGTCGACCGGCGTATCGTTGTAGAGTCGTGCCACCGGCAGACGCACCGTGGCTTGAGTGCCGGCAGCCACCTGAGTGCCGCCGAGTTCGAAGGGTTCACGTTTTCTGGCCATCATAGCTTCCCGCTGGCATTTTTAGCCATTGTAACTCAGGCAATTAGCAAAGGAAGCGCCGCGAGCGCCATGGCGTTGCACTGACTTTAATGGCACGACAATCCTGGGGATTGTATTACCAGCCTGGAGTCCGGCATCCGGGCATAAGCCATAAAAAAGGCCGCCCGAAGGCAGCCTTTTAACTGAATGCTCAGTGAACCGGCACTCAGGATTTCTTAACGTAGCAGCTCAAAATAACGATGCGGGTACCGTTTACCCGGCCTTCGATATGCTCGGGATTGTTTGTCAGGGCAATGTTACGCACGGCGGTGCCGCGCTTGGCCACAAAACTGGTGCCCTTCACGTTCAGGTCTTTGATGATCACCACGGTATCACCGGCGGCGAGCTGAGCACCATTGCTGTCCAGTGTGGGGGCTGCGTCGGCATCCAGCGCAGCTTCGGCGTTGGCCGCGTCTACCCAGGCCTGGGTGTCTTCATCCAGATACATCATATCCAGCAGATCCTGAGCCCAGGTTTCGCTGGAAAGTTCTTTCAGCATACGGGCGGCCATCACCTGCACGGCAGGTACAGTGCTCCACATGCTTTCGTTCAGACAGCGCCAGTGGTTTACATCCAGGGTGGCGGTATCGGCGATTTGCGCCTGACAGGTACCGCACAGGGCGATATCGTTGTCAGTGCGATCGCCACTGGCTGGCACTTCAAACAGGGAAAGTTCGGTTTCTGCGCTGCAGAGTTCACATTTGCCGCAGGCACGGCTGATTGCATCGGTCATCTTGATCTGTCACTTTTACCAAAACCAAGGATTCTATCAAAAACCTTACTCGCCGTCAGTGATCTTCCCCAAAAAGCGAGCCCGGTTCATGGAGTACATCATGTTCACCCAAGCGACCTTCGACTTTCTTGCCGCACTCGAAGGCAATAACGAGAGAGACTGGTTCAAGGCCAATCAGCACACCTATGAAGACCAGGTGCGCACCCCTGCCCTTGAGTTAATTGAAGCGGCCGCCCCCGGCATAGTGGCCTTATCACTCAGGCTCACGGCGGTGGCAAAGAAGGTGGGAGGCAGCCTGATGCGTCCCCAGCGGGACACCCGTTTTGGCCATGATAAACGCCCTTACAAAACCAATGTTGGTATTCAGTTTCGCCATTTTCAGGGTAAAGATGTGCATGCGCCCGGGCTGTATCTGCATATCGCCAATGATGGCTGCTTTATTGGCGCCGGCATCTGGCACCCCGAGCCCAAGGCGCTCAATGCCATCCGAAGCTGTATCGATGAAAACCCCGCCGCCTATCAAAAAGCGCTTAAGGCCGTGACTGACGGCGGTTTTGCCATGGACGGCGACAGCCTGTCACGTCCGCCGCGCGGCTTTGACAAGGGGCACCCATTAATTGATGAGCTGAAACGCAAAGACTTTATCGCCGTGAAATCCCTGGCAAATCACGAGGTGCTGCAACCCGGTTTTGCATCAAGGCTAACCGCCGAGTTTGAACACTGCCAACAGCTGATGCGCTATTTGTGCTTTGCGCTGGAGCTGGATTACTGAGTTGTTCTGACAAAATGGCAAGATGGGCTCAGGCGGGCGTTTTCCAGCGTTGGATTTCGCCTCTGAGTACCACCATGGCAGCATCGAGCAGCGCAAACTGCCCTGACTTGCCCAGCACTCGGATGCCCTGCAGCTGCATCACCAGAAAGGCCGCCAGTTCGGCGGCGCGCGCTTTGGTCTGATAGCGTGCAATCACCTTGCAAAATGCCTGCTCCAGCCCCTCAAACAGTTCATTGCCAAGACGCCTGACTTCTTCATCTTCCACGCATCGCTCCAGCAGGGCGTTTTGCATAAAACAGCCAAACTGCTGGTCTTTTTGCTTGGCGGCAAACTCTTCCACCAAATTCATCAGGGCGTCCATGTCGGCATCATCGGCTTGAAGTGGCCCCAGTCCGGTCAGGCCGCGGGTGTAGAGGTAACGGCGCAGCGCCTCACGGTACAACGTCAGCTTATCGCCAAAGCTGTTGTACAGGCTGAAACGGTTAATCCCCAAATGCTCGACCAGATCGGCCACTGAGGTCCCCTCATAGCCTTTTTGCCAAAACAGGTTCATGGCCTGTTCCAGCTTTTCCTCTTTGCAAAAATTACAGCTTCGCGCCATTGGGGAATATCTCGTCGCAAAAGTGAATATCAACTCACGATCTAATTATTGACCGTTCGTTCAGTTATGCAGTAGATTCTATCCTAACCGATCGTTCAGATAAAGAGAGACCTTATGAAAATCCTCGAGCTTGCCCCTACCCCCAGTGCCCGCCGTGTCGGCATTTTTCTGGCAGAACTCGGCATTGAGGTGCCAAGAGAGCAGCTGGATTTGCGGGGCGGCGACAACCTGACCCCTGAATTTAAACGTAAAAGCGTCAATGGCCGTATTCCAGTGCTGGCGCTGGACGATGGCACCCATATCTGCGAATCAGTCGCCATCTGCCGCTATTTCGATGCCCTGCACCCAAGTGACCAAAGCCTGTTTGGCAACAGTCCGCTGGAGCAGGCACAGGTGGAAATGTGGAACCGGGTGCTGGAGCTGAATGGCCTGATGGTGGCGTTTCAGGCATTTCGTAACCTCACCGGTTTTTTCAAAGACCGCGAACGCTTTGTTGAGGCCTGGGGCGCCGAATCCCGCGAGCGCATCATCGAGTTTCTGCCAACCCTGGAAGCACGCCTCGAAGGCCGTGACTTTGTTGCCATCGACCGCTTCAGCATTGCCGATATCACAGGTTTTGTGCTGATTGGCTTCCTGCCAAGGCTCGAGCTTGAACTGACCGATGCCATGCCCAACATCCGCCGCTGGCACGCTGCCATTGCCGCACGTCCCGCAGTGGCCTCCCTGCTGGCAAGCCAGCAATAAAAGGAGCACACCATGATTGAGCTTTATACCGCCGCTACCCCCAACGGCCATAAAATTTCCATCGCCCTTGAAGAATTGGGGCTCGAGTATCGGGTGCATGCCCTCGATCTCATGACCCTTGAGCAAAAAAAGCCAGAGTTTCTGGCCATCAACCCCAATGGCCGCATTCCGGCGATTGTCGATACCGATAACGACGACTTTGCGGTGTTTGAATCGGGCGCCATCTTGCTGTATCTGGCCGAGAAAACCGGCAAGTTACTGCCAACCGAGCCCAAGGCACGCTCGCAGGTTATCCAATGGCTGATGTTCCAGATGGGCGGCGTTGGCCCCATGATGGGTCAGGCGAACGTGTTTTATCGCTACTTCCCGGAAAAAATTCCGGCCGCCATTGAGCGCTATCAAAAGGAAGGACGGCGCCTGTTTGAGGTGATGAATACCCAGCTTGAAAAGCATGCGTATCTTGCCGGTGAAGAGTACAGCATTGCCGATATCGCCACCTTCCCCTGGGTGCGAATCCATGACTGGAGCGGCGTGGATATCGGTGGTTTGGATGCACTGCAAAACTGGCTCGAGCGAATCGCCGCCCGGCCCGCCGTAGCGAAGGGCCTTGCGGTGCCGCCACCAAGCGAGAAATCTGCTGAAGAGCGCGCCAAAGACATCGCCAGGATGGTAACCCGCTGAGACACCAGTCCCGGCAATCGAGTTTCAGCCTTCCCAGATGCGCCCCCGCGGCGCATCTGCTACAATCGGCGCCGGTTTTTTCACGCAGGCAAGCCCATGTCACATCCAGCACCTCTCTCGTCGGCCGAGCGCCGCGCCATCAGTTATGCCAACACGCTACATCTGCTGGTTTCGCATATTTTTAAGCAGCGCGAAGGTGCCGACCGGGTACTGGCCAACTATTTCCGTGAGCATAAAAAGCACGGTTCCAAAGACAGAAAGCTTATCCGTGAGACCCTGTTTGGCCTGTTCCGTTGGTGGGGCTGGCTGAAAAACCTGCCTGCGGCCGATGACGCAAATGCCAATATTGAAGGTTTGGGCGAGGCCCAGAGCCCGCGTTGGTTTACCCAGTTAAGCCTGGTGGCCGCCATTGAAAATCACCCCTGGCAGGATATCCAGAGCGGCTGGCTGTCACAGGCCAATCTGGCTAAGTTAGAAATACCTGCCTTTGGCGATTCGCCAGAGGGCCTTAACGCCCTTTGCGCCGCCTTAGGTAAGCAGTTTGGCGGTGAATTCGCCCCAACGGATCTGCTGCCTGAGTGGGCCTGGGAGCACATCAGCCTGGCCGAGGGTGACAAACTCGCTTTTGTCGATGCGCTTTGCCGCCGCCCGCCCCTGTGGACCCGTGCCCAGGGCGAATCCCGCGAGCAGGTGATAAAGCAGCTTGAGGCAGATGACATCTGCGCCGTTCCAAGCACAGTATTTAATGATGCCATTGAGCTTGCCAGCCAAAGCATCAATCTGGATGCGGTGGCGGCCTATAAATCGGGCAAGCTTGAAGTGCAGGATTTGGCCTCACAGGCCATTGGTGAAGTGGCAGCTCCCAAAGCGGGCGAGCGTTGGTGGGATGCCTGCGCCGGCGCCGGCGGCAAGAGCCTGCAGCTTTTCTCACTGATGCAAAAACGCGGCGGCGTGGGTGAACTCATCGCCTCCGACATTCGCCCCAAGGCACTGGAAGAGCTGCTGCGCCGCGCCGATAAAGCCGGTTTTGCGCCGATTCAAATCAGCCCCTGGCGCAGTGACAAACTGCCGGTCAAGGCAGACTATTTTGATGGCGTGCTCGTGGATGCGCCCTGCTCCTGCACCGGCACCTGGCGCCGCAACCCGGACATGCGCTGGATTGACGATGCCAACACCATTTTGGATAAGCCAGCTCTGCAGCTGGATATTTTGCGCCGCGCCAGCGCCGCTGTGCGCAGTGGCGGCGTGTTGGTATATGCCACCTGCTCCCTGGCCCGCGCCGAAAACGAAGCCGTGGTCGAGGCCTTTTTAGCCTCAGATGAAGATTTTGAGCTCGATGCCACCGTACATCCCTTCAGTGGTGAACACAGCGCAGTTCTCACCCTGTGGCCACAGCAGGCCAATGCCGACGGCATGTTTGTCGCCCGCGTGCGTCGCCGCTGAAACAGGTTTACGGCCTTCATAAAACCGAACATAAACGAATCGCCCGGGGCTGGGATTTAAGGCTGGTTTCAGACTGTGACCGCCTCGCCGCTTCGGGCAATTTTTTTCACCATAAAACAATAAATTTTTCGCTTTAGCTTGTCATGACCATTGGGTAAAAAGATCCTGTGCCAGAGTGGCACAAGTGTTCAGCTGGAAAAGGTCATGTCACACTCCTACGAATTTGAAGACGAAGACTCGCCATGGGGCGATAACGTCAAAGGGAAGCAAAAGAACAAGCGGGTCAAACAGCGTAGACGCGATACCAAGCGCCGCTACTTTGACGAAAATGCCGAGGTGGAATATCTCCAAAGCAAGTGGCGCTGAAGCTCCCCAACCAAATACTCTCAGGCAAGCCGTTTGGCTTGCCTTTTTCTTTTCCTGCTCCCGGAAAATTCGCTTTTGAATAGAGGTGGATACTGCGGCCTTGGCGAGCATGCACAGTGCAAAATGCGTTAGCCCTTGGTCATCGGGTTGCCAAACCTGTGTCGGGCATTAACAAAGCGGCCTTCAGACCGCCTTTTTATCCATTACGGGTAATCAAAACAGATTGTCACCCACACGCCCCAAGACTTATGCCTCCATGGCATCGACGGCCAGCTCGCGCCTTTTTTCGGCTTTAAAGGTGTACATACTGGTGTCAGCGGCCCTTAACCATTCGTGAGATTTTTGCACCTCGCTGTCCAGGGCATATCCGAAGCTGACACCGGCATCGGTAAAGCCCTGCTGGGCAAAGATGGTTTCTATATTCTCCAGTTTGTCGGTGACCAGAGATAAGAATGCCCCATCCAAAAAGAGCGCAAACTCATCCCCCCCCACCCGAAAGAGTTTAAGTTTGGGAATATCCAGCGACTTTAGCTCCTGCACCAGGACTCTCAGCAGTTCATCCCCCACCTGATGACCGAGGGTATCATTGACTTTCTTAATGCCATCGACATCCAGCAGCACCAGGGCCGTGGGTTTTGTTACCGCCACACCAAAGGTATTGCAGGTTTGCAGATATTCATCGAAGGCGTAGCGATTGCCTATCTGGGTGAGGCTGTCGACCCGGGCCTTTTCCCAGGCGGAGCTGAGCTCTTCGATATAGGCCTTGCGCTCTTCAGACAGCAACTTGAGCTTATTGGCCAACGCCAGAGAGAGCAGCAGGGCGTCGGCCGTGCCGCCTGCCAGGGTGGCAAACTCGGCGTATTCAATAATATCCGATGTCAGCCCCATGTTACCGGGCAGAATCAACATGGCAGGCAACAGCAGGCAGCTAAACGCCATGATGAAATAACGCGCCGGTGAGAAACCCTTCATCAGGCACACATTACCCGCCACAATGGCCAGCACTATCCAGGCACCAATCAATACCGAGGCAATAATGGCAGTGTAGGAAATCAGCAACCAACTGGTGGGCAGCGCCAGAATACAGGCCCAGAGCAGATACTGGCTGAGACGCCACAAACGGGGTGAGTAGCTGGGAAGCTGCAAAAAATGTTTATAGAACAGAATATTAAAAATTGGCAGTCCGATAAAAAACACGTGATGCACACCAATCCCATGAATGCCCAAAAGATGTGCGGGGACATGGAAGGTAAAGGCCCAACCAAGCAAATACACGATGACATACAGCCCGTAATACAGGAACGCCTTGTCCCTGGTGGAGCCGTAAATCAGCAAGTTATAGAAGGCAATAAACAGCAGCCCTCCCAGGCAAAGCAGCACGGCCACCGCCAGTCTATCGGTTAGCTGCCGATGCTCCGGCACAGGGTTGATTTCGAGTTTGGGAAAGGATGAGAAGTAGCGCGACTCCACCCGCACCAGCAGCCAATATTCCACCCCGTATCTCAGGGTGACATTACGGCCGTAATCGAAAAGATATTGATAAGGCGCGTAATAGCCGCTGCTCGAGAGCTGACGACTGCCATCGCGCCCAAGCACCAGATAATCCACCTTTTCAGCGATGGAGTTATGCAGATTGACCACCCAGTCGCTGCGGTTTTCATTCACCATAAAGGGCACGGCAAAATAAAACTGGCCACCACTTAAAGGGAGTTTTTTGATGTCTTTGTGCTTATCAAGCCAATCGGGCACGGCTTCAAAGGCCGTGGGCAATAAATCATCGTCGGCAGCCACAAACTGGTAAGGCGCATCCAGAGCAACCGCGGCATTGGCCTTCACTGACCAGAACAGGGGAAGGAACAGGGTAATGCCTAGTATCGCTGCAAGTATTCGAGCCATGATTTGTATTGTGATTCTCGGTTGCTCAGACGGGGCTACAGGTGCGCATTCCCTGATAACAGGACATCCCAATGAGGATGGGCAGGCAGCAAGCTGCAACTTTATTGCTACAAACACATTTTTTCAATTGTAGCGGCTCATTTTCAGCAAGACGGCTTATGTGTACGGTGGTATTTTAGGCGGCCTGACCTGTGATGTGTGGGTTTCAATGCAAGCTCTGCTGATGATACTGCTGGCCCAATGGCTGATTGCCACCGGCAGCCTGTTAATCAAACTTCTCGACCCGAACACGGGGGTATTTCAGCTGGTGCTCTATCGCCAGCTGTTTGCCACCCTGCTGGTGCTGCCGTTTGTCTGGCGGCTTCAGGGAGGGCTGCGCATCAGTCCCCTGTACCGGGTACACATGGTGCGGGCACTGCTGATTGGCCTTGGCAATGGGCTGTTTTTCATTGCCATTATGAACCTGCCACTGGCCTCAGTGACCGCCGTGCTATACCTGTCACCGCTGATGCTGCTGGTGATGTCAGCCGCGTTTTTAAAAGAAACCATAGGTTACAGGCGCAGTGTTGCAGGCATTATCGGTTTCTGTGGCATCCTGATGATAAGCCAGCCAAGCAGCCTCAACCCTTACCTGCTGCTGGCGGTATTGGGCGCTCTTATCAGCGCCAGCAATAACCTCATTTTGAAGCGCTATTCCGCCGCTGAGCATCCCTTCAGCACCCTGTTCTGGTCCAATGCTTTTGCCATGGTGTTTTTGATCCCCGCCGCGGCATTTGAAGGAGCGCCTCTGGTTTGGGATGCCTCCATCGTGGGTATGCTGCTGGCACTCTTCTATTTGGGCATGACCTATCTGGTGATCCATGCCTATCGACGAGCCGATGCCAGCCAGCTGGCCCCGGCGGAGTACACGGGACTGGTGTTCGCCACTTTGCTCGGATTATGGTTCTTGGATGAGGTGCCCAATTGGCTGAGCCTGGTGGGCATTGGGCTGGTGATGTGTTCGGCTGTGCTGCCTGTGTACCCGGAACTTAAAGGGCTGTGGCGCCAGCGTGTCAGTCGGGCTCCCCGCTCCCCTGAATGACGGGTGTCCTGTTGCCAATGGGGCCCGCCATTAAAGCCTGGATATCGAGTCCTTGCTTGAGCGGCAACACATACCAGCCTATGGTATTGCCCGTGCCGCGGATACTGAGGTAATCCCCGTAAAATTGCCAACCGGCCTTGAGCAGATTGTCACGACTGGCCTGGTTTTCCGCTCTTACCGTCGCCCACAGGAGTTTTATCCCCTGTGCGCTGGCCCAGTCAATGCGGGCCTGGGTGAGCCTGGCACCAATGCCGAGGCGGCGATAACCCGAGGCCACCACCAGATAGCCTAATTCCGCCACCTCACCCTCGCCCGCCTTAATGGCACCGCAGCCCACCAGGGTATCATCGAGCCACGCCAACAGCAGCAATCTGGCCTTGGCCAGTGCTGTTCTGTCGAGGGGATGATGGTTATCATCCCGGCTGTCAATCAGGTCCGCAGCGGCGGCGAAGTCTGCATCGCTGGTGGCTTGGCTGATGGTGAGGATTGGCGTCATAGAAAGAGTATGGTCGCAAGGCCAAGGAAACTGAGAAAGCCAATCACATCTGTCACTGTGGTCAGAATCACCGACCCCGATAGCGCAGGGTCCTGATCCATTTTTTGCAGCACCATGGGCACCAGCACACCGGCGCCCGCTGCCACCAGCATATTGATCAGAATGGCGCAGCCAATGGCTATACCAATGATTTCATTGTTAAACCACCAGCCAGACACAGCGCCAATGACAATGGCCCAGAGCACGCCATTTACTGCCCCTATGCCCAGTTCGTTTTTCATCAGTGACCAGAGGTTACCGGCCGAAATCTGCCCCATGGCCATGCCGCGGATCATCAGCGTCAGCGACTGGCTGCCGGCAATACCGCCCATGGAGGCAACGATGGGCATCAATACCGCAAGGGCAACCACCTGCGACAGCACATCTTCAAACAAACCGATGGTGGCAGACGCGAGGAAGGCCGTGAGCAGGTTAATACCCAGCCAAACGGCGCGGCGCCGCGCACCTTTCATAATGGGGGCAAACAAGTCGTCGGTTTCATTCATACCGGCGCTCGCCATCAATTGGGCTTCGTAGTGCTCCCGAACCAACTCGGTTGCTGTTCTCAACGTGACCCGGCCAATCAGCCCGCCTTCGTCGTCCACCACCGGCAGCTCGACATCACGGCTGTGTTCGAGCAGTTCAGCCGCTTCCATCAGGGTCGCATCGGCGCTGATGGCGCGACTGTCTTCGTCCATCAGACTCAGTAATGGCTCATCGGGATTACTGCGAAACACCTCGTAGCGACTCACGGCACCCCGGAAGTGGTCTTCTTCGTCCACCAAAAACAGCGAGTCGTTACAGTCGAGCTCGATTCGGCGAAAAAAGCGCTGCGCCTGACCTATGGTTGCCTTGGTGGAAAGCACCAACATCTGGTGGTCGGCATAACGGCCTATCTCGTTTTCGGAATATTGATTATAGAGTTCGAAGTGCTGGCGCTGGCGCTCACCCATTTGCGCCAATGCCCTGTCGGTAAAGCTCTCGGGGAGATAATCACTCCACTCAATCAGATCTTCAGGACTTAACTGGGCAAACAGGAGGTCGACTTCGTCGTCTGGCATGCGCCGCAGGATGCCCATACGCGGATCGGCGCGCATCAGGCTGAGCACTTCTACCCGATCAGCGAACTCCACTTGCTGCCACCGCTCGTAACGCTCATCCAGCGGCAAGGCTTCCAGCAACAGTGCGACAGTGCCTGGTTCGGCGTCTTCGAGAATTTCTGAGAACACCTCGGCCTGTGCCTGGCCCTCAGCGCCGGTTAACTGTTGTACAACCAGGCCCACTTCATTCTGTGGGGCCAGGTTGGGTTCCTGTTCTGGCAAATTTTCTGTCACGGCGGCGTCCGTTGGTTACATCTTGTGGCTGACTATATTGAGATTTTTATGTCATATCAACCGAGCAATTAAATTGCACACAATTTAATTGCGCACCTAAATAAATACATCTAGAATGTGTTTGTTCATTTTCTACCCGGAGCATTTTTATGACGGATCTTTATCAATTTGCCGCCACCACCATCAAGGGCGAGCAGCAGCCATTGGCCAACTATCGCGGTAAGGTCTTATTGATAGTCAATACCGCCAGCAAATGTGGCTTTACCCCGCAATATCAGGGGCTGGAAAGCCTCTATCGCAAATACCATGAGCAGGGTCTGGAAATACTCGGCTTTCCCTGCAATCAGTTTGGTGCCCAGGAGCAAGGGAGTGAGTCAGACATTCAGAGTTTCTGTGAACTCAATTTTGGTGTGACCTTCCCGCTGTTTGCCAAAATCGATGTCAATGGCGACAAGGCCCACCCGCTGTTCACTCACCTTAAGCGGGAAGCGCCGGGCCTTCTGGGCAGTAAGGCCATCAAGTGGAACTTCACCAAGTTTTTGGTCGGCCGTGACGGCAAGGTGAGAGGCAGGTTCGCCCCCACCACAGATCCCCAAAAACTGGCAAAGGATATCGAGGCACTGCTGAACGAAGCCGCGAAATAAACAATTTTGGATCAGGGAGATAGTAAAAACTCTGCCGTTTTCGCTATTTTTTGCGCCCGGGCTTGGAACTTTTTACCGAACGCATGACTCAAACATAGTGAACATTGAAATGGGTTTTCGTGTTCATCATTCTCCCTGGGACTTACTAGCGCAGTCCCCTTGGTCCACTGAAGGATCACATGGCAACCTCCCCAGGTTGCCTTTTTTTATGCCTCCAATGCACAGCGACAGGCAATATTCGCCGCCGGGACGGCCACTGGGATAATTGGTTTTGCACCGGGAAAAAATTTTTTTGAATTTTTTACGCCGACGATGAACTTCTTGAAAAAGGCCCGGTCTGAATAAGTGAACCGAATTTTTGCAGTCGACATGAGTCGACAGCTGCATGGGTAAAGTTCATCATCATTCTCCCTTTCAGCATAGGCTTGTTGCTGGCGCATTGAACAAGCACTTGTGACTGACTTGAACATCTCTGGCAACCATTGGTTGCCTTTTTTTTATCCAGCCTCCAAGCGCTCGCCCTCCTTTCTTTCAAGGCTATCTTAATTAAGCAGGGCAATCTCGATGGAGAAGGCCTTTGACACAAGCGTGAATTTGCTTTGCCAATAAAAAAGGTGCCTTAATCAGGGCGCCTTTTTAGAAAGCTGAATCAAGTCAGGCCGCTGTTACCCGTTAAACAGCATACGGTCCAGTTGTACCCGCAGTGAAGGGTGATAGCTCTCGCGGGCCCTGTGGTAGATGGCTTCAAGCTCGCTTCGATAACCGGCAATCTGCAGCTCTAAAAACAGCGGGCGGACAAATTTGGCACGACCAATTCGGCACAGAAACGCCTCGACCTGCTCAAGTACCGGGTCGTAATGGTTACGGATAGCGACCCTGAACCAATCGCAGGCAATTTCGGCGTTACCGGATGCCCCCAAGGCAAAGCGCTCATCCAGCTCAAGCAGCTGCTCCTGGGATATCTGCTCAGGCAGATTATTCAAAAAGAACTGCCAATGCTGAACCCGCCAGCCAAACAGGCGCTCTGGTGTCAATGGGTGCCCTTCCAGCCACTCTGTCATGGATTCAACTACCCACCCCAAACTCTCAGACATGGGCGGCATAAAGGTCGCAGGCAAGCCTTCGCCATAAATCCATTCCCTGAGCTCTGCCTCAGTCACCTTATCTGCGTGGGTGTGCAGCAAGGTGCCTTTGGCATATTCGATAAAGTCTTCGGTAGTGATGGCCACAAAGGCATAGTGCTCGATATAGGACCGCAAAAAGGCGTCAAAGTCGGTTCTGCCGAGGCGTGCCTCGAGAAAATGCACAAACATGGACGCTTTATCGTAAGTAAAGCGATTGAAGGCGGCGTTGGGATCTTCCTGCTGCAAATTGGCCGGCAGGGTTTGCCGTGGCAGTGGCATACCCGCCATTTCTTCTTTCAGCCTGCCGTACTCCAGTATGAGTTCAAGCTGAGCCTGCTCCCGGCCGTAAACGGCTTCCACAATCCGATTGGTAAAGTAGGTGGTAAAACCTTCGTTGAGCCAGAGATCGCGCCAGGTCGCGTTACTCACGAGATTACCGGTCCAGGAATGGGCGAGTTCATGGGCCACTGTGGACACCAGACTCTTGTCGCCAGCGATAAGGGTCGGGGTCAAAAAGGCCAGACAGGGGTTTTCCATGCCACCGAACGGAAAGCTCGGCGGCAGAATTAACATGTCGTATCGCTCCCAGGCATAGGGCCCAAGAATCGACTCAGCCATCTGCATCATGGCTTCGATATCTTCAAACTCCCGGGCGGCCAGACCTGCCATGGCAGGCTCGGCAAATACGGCACTGCGTTCACTCACAGGCACCCTGTCTATCTGACCAGCGGCAATGGCAAGCAAATGGGTCGGCATGGGTTTATCCATCACAAACTCAAACACGCCGTCTGCGGGCATATCGGCCTGATTGAGCGCACTCATCACCACCCTGCAGGTCTCGCTGGCACGCACTCTGGCATCAAAGGTCACCCGGGCCTTGGGGGTATCCTGAAGCGGGATCCAGCTGCGGGCGTTGACGGGTTGTGATTGTGAAAACAGATAGGGTTTGCCGCTTTGAGTTTGAGGACCATCGAGCCACTGCAGGCCCTCGGCATCCTCCGTGGTGTGATAATGCACCAACACACTGGCAATGCCATTGGGCAGCATAATTTCGAGTGCCTGCCCAAGGATCTCACTGGCCTGCCCCAGCCCCCAGTCCAGCGGCTGCCCATGCAAATCGGTAATGGACTCAATGGCCAGTGCACGGGTATCCAACACCAACACATCGGCAGCGTCACCCTCAGTTCTGACAAAGTCCAGGCGCACACTTCCCTGCAGGCATCTGGTATCAAAGTCGATGGCGAGGTCGAGTGACAGGTGCGTCACCCTGATGCTGTCGGTATTGGCGAAAGAGTGATAGTCGTGCCGGTTGTCCCACTGGTGCATAACGAAGTCCATAGTGAAAAATCTACACTTAAGTATGCAGTTACCAGGCGCTCCAACCAAGGGGCCAGGCGCTGAAAGATTGACAACACCTGTAAATCAATCAATATTGCATACAATATTCACAAATAATACTGAGAGATCGAATGCGCCTGTCACTCCTCGCCTTAAGCCTGCTATCCGCTGTAAGCCATGCCCAAAGCCTGCCCTCTGTCGAGACCATACTGTCCATAACCCACCAGTGCAGCCCTACCCTGATTATCCGCGCCCAGGCGCTCACGCCATCACAAATCGACGAAGCCTGTACCCTGTTAAGCACTCAGGAACAGAGATTTCATACACTCCTCGATACGCACAACAGGCCGGTAAGGGACGACAATAATGTGGCCATGAGAGCCAACATCTATGCCGATGCAGAAGCTTACCGAACCTATGTGACCGCCCATTTCGATGTGCCAAGTGACAATGGCGGCATGTATCTGGAAGGACATCCGGCGCGTCCCGGCAATCAGGCCGAGTTTGTGGCCTATCAAAAGCAGGGCAGAATCTGGAATCTGCGCCATGAATATGTGCATTATCTCGATGGCCGCTTTAACCTCTACGGCGACTTTTGTGCCTCATTGCACGACTCCCACAGCGCCCCCGAGTATTGCCCCAAGCCAGCGCCTTTGCTGCCCCATCTGGTGTGGTGGTCCGAGGGACTTGCCGAGTACCTGGCCTGGGGGGATGACAATGCTGCAGCCATTGAACTGGCTGCCAGAGGCAGCTATCGCCTCAGTGAAATCTTCGACACCAGTTATGAGCAGAACGGTGGCAGTGAACGGGTTTACCGCTGGGGCTATCTGGCGGTGCGGTTTATGATGGAGCACCACAGGGACAAACTGGAACAGATGCTCGGCTTCACCCGCAACGGCGATTATCCCCGCTATCAGGCGCTGGTGCGACAGTGGCATACCAGCATGGATGAGGAGTTTTCCCTGTGGTTAAAAAAAATTTCAAAAAATTTGCCAATGGCGGGAACCAATCCAAAAATGGCCGGTCTGAATAATTGAACCGAGTTATTCATCGTTCATCATCCTCCCTTTTTGATGGTTTCTAGCGCGACCATCCTTAGTTTGGAAAGACACTTGTTCGGCTCCCATTGGGAGCCGTTTTTTTTGCCTGTTTCGCAAAATCTGTTATCGCTTTAAAACAAAAACGCCTCCCGAAGGAGGCGTTTTGATTGGCGAGGACTGTTACAGGCGGATACCGGCCTTTTCCAGGTCCTTGGCAATTACGCTGGCTGGCAGCGGAATGTAGCCGTCTTTCTCAACAACCATCTGACCTTGCTTGGACAGCACGTAGCGGATGAACTCACGCTCCATTGGGGCCAGATCCTTGTTAGGATGCTTGTTCACGTATACGTAGAGGTAACGTGACAGTGGGTAAGTACCGTTGGCAGCGTTCTCTACGCTGGCATCGATAAACTCGTTACCTTTCTTGGCCAGAGCAACGGCTTTCACACCGGCAGTCTTGTAACCAATGCCTGAGTAACCGATGGCATTCAGTGACTGAGACACTGACTGCACTACAGAGGCAGAGCCAGGCTGTTCGTTCACGTTGGCCTTGAAGTCACCCTTACACAGACCTTTCTCTTTGAAGTAACCGTAGGTACCGGATACAGAGTTACGGCCGTAGAGCTGGATATCTTTGGCAGCCCAGCTGCTCTCCAGACCCAGGTCACCCCAACGTACTACGTCGTTGCCACCACACTTGTGGGTAGAAGAGAAGATGCCGTCCAGTTGCTCGATGGTCAGGCCCTTGATTGGGTTATCCTTGTGCACAAACACCGCCAGGGCGTCGATGGCAACACGGATTTCAGTTGGCTTGTAACCATAGTGCTTTTCGAAGGCTTCCACTTCGTTTGGCTTCATCTTACGGCTCATAGGGCCGAACTGAGAAGTGCCTTCAGTCAGCGCTGGTGGCGCAGTAGAAGAACCGGCAGCCTGAATTTGAATGTTCACGTTAGGGTAGATGGTTTTGAACTCTTCAGCCCACAGGGTCATCATGTTGGCCAGAGTATCAGAGCCTACAGACGACAGGTTACCAGACACACCACTGGTTTTTTCGTAGGTGTGCAGGGCTGGGTCCAGTGCAGCCGAGGCGGCGGCGGTGAATAAACCGGCGGCGGTCAGGGTCATGGCGCCGACAAGCTGTTTCAGTTTCATAATTGCTCCAGTGTTGAACCATTTTTTCTTAAGACGCAGCCAGTATCAACTGCCACAATGACAAGTCTATGACTCTGATGTGACACTTAGATGACACGACACATTTTTTTCAAAAAAGCTAAAACACAATATTTATCAAAAAGAAAAGACAGGCTTAAGCCTGTCTTTACGCGTCAGGAACCTGTTTATGCGCCCTTTTGGGGCTCAAGAAGATGTGATGGGATGACAAACCCGAAGATACTGCCCTTGCCCAGTTGGCTGCTGACATACAGCTCAGTATGGTGGTGAGCCAGCGCGTGCTTCACAATTGCCAGCCCCAAACCACTGCCTCCGGTCGCCCGGGAACGGGCACTGTCGACCCGGTAAAAGCGTTCGGTCAGGCGGCCAATATGCTGCGGCGCTATCCCCTCACCCGTGTCTTCCACCTGAAACCGGCCTCCGGTCGCTATCTGACGCCAGCTGACCTTGATGATGCCCCCGGGCGGTGTGTAGCGAATAGCATTGGACACCAGATTACTGCAGGCGCTTCTCAGCAGCACCTCATTACCATGGGCATTCAGCCCCTGCTGCACATCAAATTGCAAGGTGTATTCACCCTGTGCCAGGGCTTCAGCCTCGTCTTTGATGGCGGCCATCAGCAGTGCCATGTTGACGGTTTTTTCCAGATCCACATCGGCAGCATCTTCGATGCGCGACAGAGTAAGCAGCTGCTCCACCATGGACTGCATGCGCCGGGTCTGCTGCTGCATCAGTGCCAGCGGCTTGGCATTCATGTCGTCCGGCTCTGTCATCCCCTGCATCATTTCCAGATACCCCTGCAGCACTGTCAGCGGTGTCTTGAGCTCGTGGGAGACATTGGCAACAAACTCTTTGCGCATACCTTCGAGCTGACGGATACGGGTAATGTCACGGGCAATCAATAACATTTGCCTGTCGCCGTATTTCATCAGCCTGAGTTCAAGCAGGCGTTTATCAGAAACCGGTGAAGGCAGCTCCAGTGGTTCTTTAAAATCGTGGGTTTTGAGGTAAGCCGAAAAATCCGGATGGCGTATAAGGTTGTCGATTCGCTGACCATTGTCCTGGGGCCATACCAGCCCAAGCATCAGCTGAGCGAGTTTATTGCACCAAAGGATATTTTTATCGGAATCGAGCACCACGGCCGCATCGGGCAGCGCTTCAGCACCCTGCCTAAAGCGGCCAAGCAACCCCGCCAGCTGAGATACCCGGCGACGATTTTTTCCCTGGAGGCGGTAGAGGCCGTTGAAAATCCCTTCCCAACTACCGCTGCCCTGGGGAGGAGTCAGACGTTTGTCATACCACAGCCAGTGGGTCAGTCTGCCAATTTGACGATAATGCCAAAACAGCAGCACCACACAAGCGGCCAACAGCGTCAGGCTAAGCTCACCAATGAGCAAACCGAAAGCCAGGGTGACAAGCAGGTAAATCATCAGCCTGGAGGCCAGGCGATACCCTGAATAAGAGTCAAACATAGCTATATCCAGCTGAGGGTTGTGTCTGGGGGCACAAGATAACCTATCCGGCTACCTGTGCCTATCCCGAACTAAACCCGAGTGGAGAAACGGTATCCTGCGCCGCGGACGGTTTGAATGAGGCGGTCATGCCCCGAAGGCTCAACGGCCTTGCGCAAACGACGAATGTGCACGTCTACGGTTCTGTCCTCTACGTACACATTGGTACCCCAGACGTTATCCAGCAGCTGTTCACGGCTGTAGACACGCTCAGGGTGCGTCATAAAGAAATGCAGCAGACGAAACTCGGTGGGGCCCATGTCCAGCACTGTATCACCGGCAGTAACACGGTGGCTGACAGGGTCCAGGGTCAATCCCTGCACATCGATGGTTTCTTCAAGGCGGGTTGGCGCTGCGCGGCGCAGTACGGCCTTGATACGGGCCACCAGCTCCTTGGGAGAGAAGGGTTTGGTGATGTAGTCGTCGGCACCCACTTCCAGACCCTTGACCTTGTCTTCTTCTTCACCACGGGCGGTAAGCATGATGACCGGGATCTGGCGGGTAAACTCGTCTTGCTTGAGGCGTTTGGCAAGCTGGATGCCACTGCCGCCCGGAAACATCCAGTCCAACAGAATAAGGTCTGGATAGGGTTCCTGAAGCTGTCCCAATGCCGAGTCAAAGTCTTCGGCAACCGAGGTAGTGAAACCGTGTTGTTCCATCACGAACGTCAGCATCTCGCGGATGGCCAACTCATCTTCAACAATCAAAATCCTTGCAGTCATAAGCGGTTTTCTATCAGTGAATGTCCACGATGGCCATTATTGGTCAGTTTTGTGACAAATTTATGATCGCCGGGGTAAATGATGGCACATTTCAGCAGAAATTGTCATATTCAGACGAATTAACTAGCTGTTTATAAATATGAAAAAAGGAGGCTAAGCCTCCTTTTTTCTGTCACACAGTCCGATTAGAACTTGTGTTCGATACCCACACCGATGTAGTTGTCGGTGTCATCGGCAGATTCCATATCACGGCTGGTGTAGAAGGCGAAAATCTTGGTTGGCTTGCCCAGCTTGTAGTCGGCACCGATAGACCAGGAGTCACCCTTGTCTTCCATGTCCTGGAACTGACCTTTCAGGGTCACGTCAGCGATGTTGTAAGCGGCGCTTACCAGGTAACCTGTCTTGCTGTCACCATCAACTGACTTCTCTTCCTGCTGGTACATACCACCCAGTACCAGACCAGCCAGTTTGGCTTGCACAGTGGCACGCAGGATGTCGTAGCCTTTCACTTCGCTGTCATAGGCAACAGAAGCGTAGAAAGCGGTTTTCTTCAGGCTGGAATCACCGTACATGGCGGCCAGAGAGAAACCGTCTTCACCGGCCTGAGACTTGGCACCTTCAGCGGCGTAGGTAGCACCCACTTTGAAACCACCGAATTCTGGTGACAGGTAAGTCACGGTTTGCTCGATACGGTTTTCACCTTTGAACAGGCTCTTCAGGTCGCCTGACAGGTCGTTGAACTGGTCAACTTTACCCTGGGCGATTTTCAGCATGGTGTCGTTACGACCCACAGACAGCGCACCGAAATTGCCTTTCAGACCCACAAACTGGTTACGGGCCAGGAAGTTTTCCTTGGCATCACTGCCGGCATCCACTTCATACTCGATGGTGTAGAAGGCTTCGAGAGAAGAGCTCAGTTCGAAAGCACCTTTAACACCCAGACGAGAGGCGTTGCTCTGTACTACGGTTTCGGAATCACCGGCTTCGTCGTTAGACTGTACTGTTACGTTCAGTTTGCCGTAAACAGTTAAAGGTTCAGCCGCTTGGGCAGAAGCCAAAGAAGCAGCGGTCAGCGCGGAAACAAGCAGAGTTTTGTTAAAAGCGTTCATCATTTAATCCTTTGCGACGTTCAGTGCGTCTGGTTATTGGTTTGGAACGAGCGCAAGTTTGCAATCTGAGTGTTTCAGTTTTATTTCAGCATCCACTTAAGCGGTTACGAATCATTCACCCGCCATCCTTGAATTTCACATATCCATTTAAAATCAATCACTTTACACACATGCAGTGACAGATGACACTTTTGTGAATTTGCAAAACCGCAATCTGACTGTCATGAATTTTCCGGTTTGCCCGCTTACCAGAGATGGCTTACACTCGGGCTTTTGTTTCTGGCCGAGTGCAATTATGTGGTTTAAAAATCTCACCCTGTATCGCTTCAACAAGCCTGTCACCATAGACGCAGATTCACTGGAAAAGGCCCTGGCCGATTTCTCCTTCAGCCCGTGCTCCAGTCAGGACATCAGTAAATTTGGTTTTTCCAAAGCCCTAGGCAAGCACGGCAGTGCCCTGGTGCACAGTGCCAACAACCGTCATTTGATTTGCGCCACCAAAGAAGAAAAAATCCTGCCCGGTCAAGTCATTAAAGAAGCGCTGGAAGAAAAGGTGGGGCAGCTTGAGGATGAAGAAAACCGCAAGCTGACCAAGAAAGAAAAAGATGCGTTAAAAGACGAAATCACCACCAGTCTGCTGCCACGGGCATTTTCCCGTCGCAGTCAGATCCATGCACTGATTTTACCTGAAATCGACATGATCCTGGTGGACAGCTCCAGTGCCACCAAGGCCGAAGAGCTGCTGGCGCTGCTGCGTAAAGCCATGGGCTCACTGCCGGTGATCCCCGTGTCTTTCAATGTCCCGGTTGAGCACACCATGACCGAATGGCTCAAGGCCGGTGAAGCTACTGCGCCCTTTATCATGCAGGATGAGGCTGAGCTTAAATCGGCCGCCGAAGAAGGTGGCATAGTACGCTTCAAGCAGCAGGTTCTCACCGAAGATGAAGTGCTGGCTCACCTGGAAACCGGCAAAGAAGTACACAAGCTGGCACTGCATTTTGGCCAGTCCATCGCGCTCCTGCTCCAATCCGATGCCAGCCTCAAGCGTCTTAAGTTCTCTGAGGAGTTCCGTGCCGGCAACGATGATTTGGGCAACGATGACCCCATGGCCCGCCTCGATGCCGATTTCGCCCTCATGGGCAGCGAGCTCGTTGCCCTGATGCATGCGCTGGTTGAGGCGCTGGGCGGACTGCCCAAAGACGAGTAATTCAGTGCAATAAAAACAGGGTGCCACGGCGCCCTGTTTTTTTATCTGTCCTACACTGAAGCCAAACGATTTGAAATTGTTTGGATTATCAATGCAGGACGACAAGACAGACTCCTTTTCAGAGCAAACATCAGTGACGAGCGGGCAGTTCAGGCTGCGCCTGTATAGTAAATTGCCGCCCGCGCTGGCAGCAAGTTACAGCGATGAGCAATTGGAAGGGATCCGTATTCTCCTTGGCGACCGCACCTGGGGACACCACAGTATCGACAGCAGGGGCACCTTCTCACTGCCTTTTGTGCGCTGGCGCTTTTACTGGGTATTTTTGCTTGGCAAAAACCGCCGCGCCTATACCCGCACTGAAAAGCACCTGTCGCTGGCCTTGTTACTGGGCTGCGTCATACTCTTTGTGCTTATGTTGGCACTTCTTGGTTTACTGGTACTCTACTTGCTCAAATCCATGTGGGGTATCGATTTGTTTTCGGAGACCTCGCTTGGTCTCTGGGACTGGTTTAAGGGTTGAAATCACTTGCAACTCTGCTAAAAACAGGGATATTAACCTTTTCCTGATATATAGATAGGCCAAAGGCATAGGTTGACACTGCATGTCCAAACTTTCACGGGATGAAAATCCAACGGACCTCGCCCATTGGCGTCAGATTATCTTCCGTCGCCTGTTCGGCGCCATGGCGATCATTTGCGTCCCTGTTTATATCACCAGTGTGTATTTGTGTATGAAACAGGGCCTCTGGTCCATGGTAGTGGTGGATACCCTCGCGTACCTGACACTGATTGCACTGCTGCTGTTTCCGGAGCTGGAAGATAAGCAGCGTTACCTGATGGGCAGCCTGCTGTGTTATGGCATAGGGTTAGCCTTTATTTGGTCTATAGGTCCCACGGGCGCGGGCTTTTTTTGGCTGTTTATGTTTCCGCTGATTGGGACCCTGTTGCTCGGACGACGGTTCGGTATCTATTGTCTGGTGCTCACTGCCGTAACGCTCACCATTATGGGATTGGGTTTTAAGGCCGGATGGGTACCCTGGCCGAAGCTGCCCGACTACAGCCTGGAAATATACCTGGTGGTGGTGCTTAATTTTTTGACCATTAACGTGATGTTATGCCTGGCGACAGGTTTTCTCACCGACAAACTCTCCGACTCACTTGAGCGAACCCACGCATCGCGCAGGGCAACAGTCCTCGGTCTTGCCCGGCTTTCCGGCTTTAAGGATGCCGACTCTGCCAGGCACCTGAATCGTATCGCCAAAGCCAGTGAACTTCTTACCCTGGCCCTGCTGCGTTCGCCCCATCGCCCAGACGAATTAACCCCGGAATTCGCGGAAAATATTGGTCTCAGTGCCACCTTGCATGACATAGGCATGATAGGTGTGGCCGAAAATCTGCAAAGTAAACAGCTCACCATGACACCGGCTATGGAAAGCGAGCGTTATAAACACACGCTTATCGGTGACCGTTTGCTCGGCGATTTGTTACGGGAAGCACCGGACTGTGTGCTACTGGCGATGGCAAGAGACATTGCAGCCTACCACCATGAGCGTTGGGATGGAGAAGGTTTCCCCGGTAAGCTCAAGGGAAAATCCATTCCCCTTGCTGCAAGGGTTGTGGCACTGATAGACACTGTGGATGACTTGCTTTGTCATCCCGACCCCAGATTCCGGATGACCTATGAACAGGCTCTCACCCACATCAAAGGACTCAAAGGCAGCATTCTCGACCCCTTGTTGGTGGATGCCTTTCTCAGCGAGCCTGCCATGCGAGAAATATGGCACTGACGCACATATCGAGGATTAAACTCAGTCAGCCAAAATCCAAATAGGCTCATCCGAGCCTTTGGACTGTTGTGACACACCTTCAATACGGCTTAACGATATTTGCTCCCACTTAAGGAGCAAGGTGGCAATTTCACCATCCTCGGCCGCACCGCGAATAGCATCATTGAAAGCCCTGACTTTGGCGTCGTCGAAAGTTAATCGGCTGAACATCAGGTGTATATCGCTTTCGGTCAGGCGAAGCGGATGGCGAAACAGATGGACTTTTTCCTGTTGGCTGGCAATGAAGGGCAATGAAAGTGCATCACCAATGGCGAGCTCTGCACGGCCCCTCGACAACATTTGTACGCTCTTGAGCAAGTCAGGGCTTTCAACCAGCTGATTGTGCATCGCCAAGCTGCGTTTTGAACTCTCATAGGCCTCTCCGTACCAGCCCGCCTGAGGCACCAGCAACTTGAGACTGCTGTCGAGCACCTGCTGCCAACTGCCCAGCGATGCAACGCCGCCATCATCAATACTGAAAAGCCCCACCTGCTCCAGTCGATACGGTACTGAGAAATGCGCATATTCCTCCCGCTCCGCCGTTTTACTGGCCCCCATCATGATATCTACCTTCCCCAGGTGCATCAGCTGATGGGACCGACGCGCCGGCATTTTATCAAACTCGAGTGCACAACCTACGCGGCGGGCAAACGCTTTCAAAAGGTCAATATCCAGCCCCAGTGGCTGACCACCTTCATCGGACCAGGAATAAGGAGGCCAATCGTTGTAGGCAACATGCAGCGGCGTTTGGCAAAGCGTCTGCGCCTGGACCACCGATGGGAGCCAGGAAAACAGTAACAGGACCAGTCCAAATTTTACTGCCTGCATACTTGCCCCCTTCACTGAAATTAAGGCTGTGACTGTGGCTCAGTCAGCCAACCGGGATAGAAGCTGGTCAAATCTCGCCCGCTGCTGCGCAGTTAACTCATACTCCCTGGCAATAAACGCCTCGATTACTTGCTGGGTCTGCTGGCTGTCTCCCCCGGCGAGCGTGTCTTCCAGGAATGCGAGCAGCAAGTCAACGTCGTCTGTATCCGCCAGACCATCTGGTCGTAATACCAGTGGCTCCGATGCCGATGTCTTCGCCGCTGATTTGAGTATGGCAGTTGTCGCCACATGCGGCTCGGCCGTCACGTCCGTGGAGGTTGGCGGGGCAGACAACGCCGCCGGAGCGCTGCGGGTCTGCTCCCCAAGCATTTGACGCAGTTCACTCTGGGCAGGCTGCGCGCCTGATTCAGACTGGCTGACTGCCATTTGCGGCGCAAGGCCTGCGTCATAAACCGCGGTGGCATTCACCTCCATGCTCCCGACAATATCGCTTTCTGCCGTGGGGGCCACCAGCATATCCGTCTCAGGTAACACAGTGTCGGCATTGAAAAACACCTGCTGCGGGTTGAGCAGCACCAGACCTACCAATAACATCAGCGAAGCCGCGCTGGAAATGGCATAGGGAAAACGCCTGATCCCACGTCGCACCACGACCTCAGGCTTTGGGCTGGCGAGGTGGGCACCGGCCAGTGCCAGTATTTCCGCATCCAGCGCTTCAGGCGGCTCTTCATTGGCCCCTTCTCGGTAAAGCGCGTCAAGCGTCTGCTTGAGCTCCGAGTCCACCAGCTGGCTATCTTTCATCGCTATCCTCCCCCAATCGCTTGGTCACGCAGGTTTTGAGGCTCTGATAGGCATAACGGATACGGCTTTTGGTCGCTTCCAATGATACCGAGGCAATCTCACTTATCATCAGCGCAGTAAACCCCATCTCGCTGGAGAGCAGGAAAGCTTCTTTCTGCACCTGGGGCAGAAGGCCAACGCAATGTTTAAGCGCCTGTATCTTAAGCTCATGTTCATGGCTTCGCGCCGGCGTGAGGGAATCGGTCAGCCCCAATCCTTCTTCATCCAGTGTGTCGGCTTCGTTCAAAGGTTTCACGGCACGCACATGATCGATCAGCAGGTTATGGGCAATACGGTAAAGCCAGGTGGTAAACTTGGCGCTGATTTCGTAAGCAGGCGCCGCCTTTATCACCCTGCCCCAGGTTTCCTGATAGAGATCTTCCGCCAGCTGGCTGTCGCCAATCTGGCGTAAAAAGTAGCGGTATAACCCGCCTTTGTGGCGACGATAAAGGGTGTCGAAGGCCTGAATATCCCCGGAGGCGTAACGCTGCATCAGCAGTTCGTCGTCCTCACCACCCACCAATGAAATGGATTGCGTTGCTGTCATGATTGCCCTGATGGTTGAGACAAAACAGCGGCGTTCAGCCCGTATTTCCCAACCTTGATTGCACCTGTACTCAGTGTGCACAGCCACCGCCGCAAAGTCCATATTCCCTCCCAATCTGCCCCTATATCCCTATAAACGGAGAAAAAAGCGAAAAGGGTCAGGGCTTGCAAAAATTTGCCAAAGCTCACACATTGGTAACTGAGCGCTCACTAAAATACCCAGCTTTGGCCGCCCACGCGGCAGGACTCCAGGATGCCACATCGCCATCACCTGACTTCTCTTATTCCGGCCTTTGCCCTGCGTCAGAGTCTGCTGGGAGAACGCTATTCCCGTGCCGATTTATTGGCTGACTTACTCGCCGGTATTACCGTGGGAGTTATCGCTATTCCGCTTGCCATGGCGCTCGCCATCGCCAGTGGTGTCGCCCCCCAATACGGCCTCTATACGGCCATTATCGCCGGTATCATCATCGCCATCAGTGGTGGTTCGAAGCTGTCGGTGTCGGGGCCGACCGCCGCCTTTGTGGTACTGCTTGCCCCCATTTCGGCGCAGTATGGTCTCGGTGGCTTGCTGCTGGCGACCGTGATGTCCGGCGTCATCTTGTTGCTGATGTCACTGATGCGCCTGGGCAGACTTATTCAATATATTCCTGAGCCTGTGACCTTGGGTTTTACCGGCGGTATTGCCATCGTCATCGCCATGTTGCAGATAAAGGACATCTTTGCCCTGCCTATCGCAGCACTCCCTGAGGATTTTTGGCACAAGGTCTCGACCCTGTCCCATGTCATGCCCCAGGCCCAGTGGCCCAGCATCCTGGTGGCCACAGTCACACTGTCTGTGTTGGTGTTCTGGCCCAAACTCACTCAAAAATTGCCGCCCCATTTACCGGCGATACTGGCAGGCACCCTCTGTGCCCTGGCGCTTGGCGGTGTTGGCTTTGATGTAGAGACCATTGGCTCACGTTTTTCATTCACCCTGGATGACGGCACCCTGATGGCAGGGATCCCTTCGGTACTGCCTTCTTTTCTGCTGCCATGGGAGCTGCCCGGCGTGGGAGGCGAGCCGCTGACGCTCAATTGGCAACTGGTCCAGAATCTGCTGCCCTCCGCCATGGCCATCGCCATGCTGGGCGCAATCGAATCCTTACTCTGCGCCGTGGTGGTGGATGGCATGACGGGGAATCGTCACAGCGCCAACAGTGAGCTCTTTGGCCAGGGGCTTGGCAATCTTATTGCGCCCTTTTTCGGTGCTATCCCCGCCACCGCGGCCATCGCCCGCAGCGCCGCCAACGTGCGTGCCGGTGCCAAAAGCCCCTTGGCCACCGTGTTCCACGCGCTAACCGTGCTGCTGGCGCTGGTGTTATTGGCGCCCGTGCTGGCCTATATCCCCATGGCGACCATGGCCGCGCTGCTGTTGGTGGTGGCATGGCACATGAGTGAAGCCAAAAAGAGTCTGCACCTTATCCGCCGCGCCCATGTGTCGGACGTGGCGGTACTGCTCACTTGCCTCATACTTACGGTTGCCTTCGATATGGTGATAGCCATTGGCGTTGGCATAGTGCTGGCGTCCTTGCTGCTGATGGGGCAACTTGCGGCGTCCACCCGACTGGTTGCACTGGACTGCGGCAGTGACACCGTCAGCCCCGATATCGAAGCCTTTCGTATCGACGGCCCGCTGTTTTTTGCCGCTGCGGATAATCTCTTCAGCGAATTGATGCACCGCCAGAATGGCGCCCCCATATTGGTACTGGATTGGCAGAATGTGTCGCTGCTGGACGCAGGTGGCCTCAGTGCGCTGGAGCGCACCGTGGCCTGGGCGCAAAAGCAGGGGCGGGAAATCCGCATCGTGTCTGTTCCCTTCCAGGCGCTGAGAGCCCTGGTCAAGGCGGGCGTTCAGGAGAAGCCGGGAGTCCTCTCCTTCTATCCAGATATGTCCGCCGCCTTGAAAGATACTGTCGCAAATACGGATTAACATTTTGATAGTTTTAGGGTTTGGGTCTTGCCAAAATGCATGACCCAAACTGAACTTCCCTGTAACATGTGCAACCTTCAGCTAAATCGCCTTTCAACGACAAGGACAAGACAAGGAAGCACCATGGAAGAGTCCACCATTTCCCGCGCACGCAAAGCCGTTTCCCCCAAAAGTATTTTTATCACCTTGGGCGCCATAGGTGCACTGGCAGTGCTGAAAAGCTCCATTTTGATGACGGATGCCGGTTACACCTATGTGCATCAAAACAACATCACCGGGGCACTGGATGTATTTACCGAGCCGGGCATCCATGTGCGTATGCCGTTTTTGTCCAAAATAACCCGCTACGATCAAGTGATTACTGTCTCCTTTGGCAATAATCAGGGCGAGGCGTTCTATCAGCGTTTGCCGTCGCTGCAGGTGCGCTTTGCCGATACCTACACGGGCCAGGTGCCTGCTACCTTCCGCTTTAAGTTGTCCCACTCCCCGGAGCAAATTATCCAGATGCACCGGGAGTTTCGCTCCAACGACAACCTGATTGAAACCATGCTGATTAAAAACGCCCGCAACGTTACCGTGATCACCGCCACCCAGTACACCGGCGAAGAGTTTTTCCAAGGCGGTCTGAACCAGTTCAAGGCGCAGCTGGCCGATCAGCTCAGCAACGGTATTTACACCACAGAGCGCCGTCAGGTGGAAGTGGAACAGGTTGATTTGGTGCCCGTCGGCTTCGACCAGGATGATTCAAACAAGCTGCAGGCCACCAAGCAGCTGGTGTGGAAAACCATCCCAGTGACCGATAAGAGCGGCCAACCGATACGCCAGGACAATCCCCTGAGCCAGTACGGTGTGACCGTTACCCAGGTGACTATTGGCGATCCTTCTCCTGAAGATCAGCTGGATAAACTGCTGACTGACAAAAAGAAACTGGTCGCAGAGCGCATCCGTACCATCCAGGAGCAGGAAACCTCCAAGGCCCAGGCCAAGACAGAGCAGCTGCGCAAAGAAATCCAGCGTACCCGCGAAGTCCAGGACGCCCAGCGCGCCAAAGAGCTGGCGGTAATCTCCCAGCAAAAAGAAGTGGAAATTGCCCGCCAGATTGCCGAGCGTGAACTGGTTGAAGAGCGCAAGAAGAAAGAAATTGCCGCACTTTCCAAGGCCAAAGAACTGGAAATGGCCCAGGCCAACCTGGAAATTCAAAAGGCCAATGCCGCTGCAGCCTCCTTTGAAGCCAAAGCAATCCGCGAAACGGGTATCGCAGAAGCCGAGGTATTGGCCGCCAAATACAAAGCCCTGGGTACCTACGAGAAAATTTATACCGCCGAGATGAACCGTGATGTGGCCAAGGTGCTGTATCAGAATCTGCCCAACTTCAAGGTGGAAATGCCGCAAAACTACATCGGTGGCAATGGGGGCATGACCTCTAATCTGGACGTGATAACGGGGTTCTCCGCGTTGGGGCTGATGGAAAAAAGTCAGGCGCTTGGCAATAACACCAAGCAATAGCCCGCAGGCAGGCCAGGAACCATTGCCACCAAACCAAACGTACGCGCCAAACTACCGGCCAAACGATGGGCCAAACGAGTAGCCACACAACAAACAGCGCCAGCCGGCGCTGTTTTTTTTCATCATGCTTTGGCATGCTTGGGAGCAACTTCACGAAAGTGCCCCACAGGAGGAGCCGATGACATCGGTCAAAAAAGGACATGCCACCCCACACCGCTCGCTCGTACTGACGGCTTCCTTAGCCGCCGCGCTCTTCATCCCCTGGCAGGCAGTCGCCTACAGCGACGCCGAAAATCAGGCGGTGCTCGACCTTATCAAGCTGCCCGCAGGTTTTCAGATTGAGGTGCTGCACCATGGCTTTAAAAACTATCGCCAGATGGCCGTGACTGAGTCAGGTCTTTTGTATGTGGGCTCACGTAAAGAAGGCAGGGTGCACTATCTGCCACTGCCGGGCTCAGAGGCCGAAAAGGCCGGTGTGCGCGCCGGACAGCTTGCGATGAAATTCACCATGCCATCGGGCATTGCCTACCGGGATGGCAAACTCTATATCGCCGATGTGGGTAACCTGTACCGTGTGAATGAGGCCCAAAGCCCGGGCAAGGCCGCGCCAGCCCTGATTTACGACAAGTTACCCAAGGATTTACACCACGGCTGGAAATACCTGAAATTCGGCCCGGATGGCCGCCTCTACATCCCCATCGGCGCCCCCTGTAACATCTGTGATGCGGGAAAAGAGTACAGCAAAATCATCAGCCTGGAGCTGGAAACCCTGACCACAAGGGATGAAGCCCTCGGCGTGCGTAACAGCGTCGGTTTCGACTTTGCCCCCGCCACCGGCGAGCTTTGGTTTACCGACAATGGCCGCGACATGATGGGGGATGATATGCCCTCCGATGAGTTGAATCGGCTCAGAAGCCCGGGCCAGCACTTCGGTTACCCCTATGTGCATCAGGGTGACACCCTGGACCCGGAGTTTGGCCAAGGCCACAACATCAAAGACTATGAAGCGCCCAAGGCCAGGCTTGGCGCCCATGTGGCCAGTCTTGGCATGACCTTCTATACCGGAAAACAGTTTCCACAAAAATATCAGGGTGGCATTTTTATCGCCGAGCATGGTTCCTGGAACCGCAGCGAAAAGGTCGGTTACCGGGTGCGCTTCGCCAAGCTTAACGGCAATGACGTGGAATACCTCGAAACCTTTGCCGAAGGCTGGTTGCAGGGCGATGAGGTCCATGGTCGCCCCGCCGATGTGATGATGCTGCCCGACGGCAGTTTGCTGGTCAGCGACGATGGTCGCGACCGGCTATATCGCATCCGATACACAGGCCAGGCGGGCGCTGATAAAGGCAACTGAAAAGGCAGCGAAACCACATCCATCATGCTATCATTGCGCCCCATCTCGCCCTGGCAACGACTACCGAGGGGACTCCCCCGCAGCCAGGGCTAAAAGTACCCTCGCCTGAAAACAGGCAAATATAATTAAAATCAGTCGTTAAGGAGTTATCATGCACGCCCTCGTTGCTGTCGTAATGGGTTCCAAGAGTGATTGGCCCACCATGGAAGCCGCCGCAGAGATCATGGATAAACTGCAGGTGCCTTACCATGTTGAGGTGGTTTCCGCCCACAGAACCCCGGACAAGTTAATGGACTTCGCCGCCACAGCAGCTGACAAAGGCTTTCAGGTGATCATTGGTGGTGCCGGTGGCGCCGCACACCTGCCGGGCATGCTGGCTTCCAAGACCCGTCTGCCGGTACTCGGCGTACCCGTGCAGAGTAAGGCCCTGAACGGCATGGACTCCTTGCTCTCTATCGTGCAAATGCCAAAGGGCATTGCCGTGGGCACCCTCGCCATAGGTACTGCCGGTGCCTTTAACGCAGGTCTGCTGGCTTGCCAAATCCTCGCCAACAACGACGCTGCCCTCGCCGAGCGCCTGGAAGCCTTCCGCGCCGAACAGACCCAGAGCGTACTGGAAAACCCGGACCCGAGGGGCGCGTAATCATGGCAAACACAAAGCGCGTTTGGGTACTGGGCAATGGTCAGCTCGGTGCCATGCTGTCCCACGCCGGTCAGCCACTGGCGATTGAAGTGCTGCCGGTGGATATTATGGCCCCCAGCGATGAAAAACTGCCGCTGGCGGACGATGACATCATCACCGCCGAGCGTGAGCAGTGGCCCGAGTCGAGCCTGAGTCTGCAACTCTCTACCCACAAGAATTTCATCAACGGTCCTGTGTTTGGCCGCCTGGCCGACCGTTACACCCAAAAGTCGCTGCTCGATGAGCTGAATGTTGCCACCGCCCCCTGGGAGCTGGTGGATGAAAGCACCGACGTCAACGCCCTCTATGGCAAGTATGGCGAGCGGGTGCTGATGAAGCGCCGTACCGGTGGTTACGATGGCAAGGGCCAACATTGGCTCAAGCAGGCCGAGAATGGCCAGATCCCCGCCGACTGGCGCGGTGAAGCCATTGCCGAGCAAGCCATTAATTTTGATGAAGAAGTGTCTGTGGTTGGCGTACGCACCCACAGTGGTGAATGCTTCTTCTATCCACTGACCTTGAACCTGCACCAGGATGGCATCCTGATGGCCTCCATTTCGCCGCTGCCGCGCCTGGCGCCGCTGCAGGCCGAAGCCGAAGCCATGCTGGGCACCATCATGCAAGGCCTCGAATATGTGGGTGTGATGGCGATGGAGTGTTTCCGCGTTGGCGACCATCTGCTGGTGAACGAGCTGGCACCTCGGGTACATAACTCAGGCCACTGGACCCAGGCCGGCACCCATATGGACCAGTTCCAGCTGCACCTTCGCGCCCTGTGCGACCTTCCTATCCAGCAGCCCCAGGTGAACTTCCCCTGTGTGATGGTTAACCTTATCGGTATCGACAAGGACGATCGCTGGTTGAGTCTGCCCAACGCAGAGCTTTTCTGGTACGCCAAAGACGTGCGTCCGGGCCGCAAGGTGGGTCATTTGAACCTGTCTGTACACAACCCTGCCATGCTCGAAGGCAGCATCAGTCAGCTTAAAAACTGGATGCCGACACAATATCAGGCGCCACTTCAGTGGATCCTCGATAACGCCGACTTCTAAGCAACGTCATCATCAAAGCCCCGAAAATTCGGGGCTTTTTTATGGCCTCTGTCGCGCTTTTAGCCAGTGCAAGAGCTGGATTTCACCCGTATAATGGTCCGGCCAGAGATTCGATATGGATATTTTCAGTGAAGCAATGGGACAGTCTCAAACACAAGCGAATTGATACCCTCGGCCTGCGTTACCACCTGATGTTGCTGCTGACGCCTCTGTCAGTGTTCGTCGGGATTTTTTATCTGTTTTCACCCGCAGGTTCTCTGCCGTGGATGATTTTGTTGCTGGTGTGCCTGGTGTATTTGATGGGATACAGCCTCAGCTATTACCTGCATCAGGGCCGGCTGCAACGCTTGTGGGATCACCTGGAGCAGGTGGTGTCCATCAACGAAGCCAGCATGGAGCTCATCCACCTCTCCAGCCAATACCAGAACGAACATGCCTTTTTGGATGCCTTGCTCAACAAGGCGGTTTCGGTCATCAACGGCGCCGAGATGGGCAGCATTATCCGCGTCGATCCCGATACCCATAAACTGATGTTTGAATCTGCTGTAGGCCTGGATCTGTCCCGGCTCAGAACCATCGATTTTTCCCTGGAGCAGTCTTTTGAATATCGAATGACCAAGGGTCGCTGCGATAAGGTGGTGGTAATCGATGATATGCAACATATCAATGCCCAAAGCACCCTGACCCCGGCCGAGCAGCAAATTTTGCTCACCGCCGCCAAACAGCCCATCCGCTCCACCCTCTCAAGCCCCATTCATATCGACGGCAAACTCTACGCCATGCTCAATCTCGATAGCAGCCATCTGGCGGCTTTCAGCGATTACGACCGCAATCTCGTGGCGATTTTGACCCACGAAGCCGCCAGCGCCATCGCCTTGTATCAAAAGTCGCGGGAAATTCAGCGGCTGGCCAATTTCGACATCCTCACCGGACTCCACAACCGGCAGTATTTTGAATCGCAGGTCAGCCGGTGGCCCAAAAACCGTATCGGCAGCTATCTGGTGGTACTGGATTTGGACAACCTCAAGGTACTCAACGACAGCCAAGGTCATCAGGCCGGTGACAAGGCCCTGGCGACACTGGCCGATGCGTTAAAGATGACCTGGCCGCAAAACTGCCTTATCAGCCGTTTTGGCGGTGATGAGTTTGTTATCCTCACCCAGAGCAGTGAAGAACAACTGCTTGAGCGATTGGAGCAGCTGAAACACACCATGGCCAGCGCCGAGGCACCAGTGCTCTTCAGTGCCGGGTTCGCCCCATTCAATGGAGACTTTGCCGCCAGCTTCAAACTCGCCGATGAGCGCATGTATGCGCAAAAGCGCGGCAGACAAAAAGTAACCAGCAGCCAATCCGCCTGAACCTGAGTTACCCCTGGAATTACAACAAGGACGTGTAGATGTATCCAATCCTAAGGGCAAGCCTGCTTGCCAGCAGCCTGCTGTTTTCAATCTTCCCGACATTCGCCAAAGAACAGCTCTCCCAACAATTGGTGGATGTTCGCACCCGGGAGGGAGTGTCCCAGTATTTCAAACGCACCAATGGCCTGCCACTGCAGGGGGAGTTTGTGCTGGCCCGCGAAGATGGCAGCTTTACCCAGGCCGGGTTTGACGCTGGCCTGCCCCACGGCCAATGGGAAACCTACTACGGTCCGTCCCAACCCATGACCAGGGGGCAATTTTTACGGGGTAAGCAGCAGGGGGAGTGGCAAACATTCAGCCGCAGCGGCGCCTTGGTGGAGACACAGCACTTTGATAATGGCCTGGCGGAAGGCAACTGGCAGCAGTTTGACGTCACGGGTCAGATAGTAGAGCAGCGCCGATACGCCGACGGAGATCTGATACTCACGGAGCGATTTTTCAGCACGGGGCAATTGGCCGAAGTGGAGCGCTACCGGCAAAATTTTCGCCACGGCCAGTGGCAAAAATTCCATGAAAACGGCCAACTGGCGATGAATGCCCAGTTTGCCGACAACCTGCCAACGGGGGAGCTTACCCATTACTATGCGTCCGGCGAGCGTAAGCTGCAGGGGCAATACGATACCAGGGGGCAACGTACGGGCAAATGGCAGGAATGGGACAGTCAGGGGCGGCTTAGCCTGGACACTGAGTACAGCGAGGATAAGAAAAATGGCCTGGAGCAGCAGTTTTATCCCGACGGACAACCCGAAACCCAGTGCAACTTCCTCGGCGGGAAGCCCCATGGCGAATGCCTGAGCTTCAGCAGTGAAGGACTGCCCCGGGTAAAAGAGCAGTATTACAAAGGCAAGCTGGAAGGTGAGCAGCTGTATTATGACGACGAAGGCAGCCTGAGTGCCAAACTGCAGTATCAGGGCGGTAACAAAGCGGGCATTCAGCAGCGTTTTCACCCCAACAGCCAGTTGGCAGAGCTTGAGACACTGGCGATTGACCTCCCCGCCGACAATGGCCAGTATCCCCTCCATGGCAAGCAGGAAAGCTATAACAGTGACGGGCTGTTGCAGCAATCCAGTGTCTACCAGCACGGTCTGCGCGAGGGTGAGTATTTGCGCTATCAGGGCGATACCCTTATCGAATCGAGCCATTGGCTGCAAGGCGTTCGCCACGGCGATGTGCGTACCTTTTATCCTTCAGGTAAACCCAAAGCATTTGATCAATATGTAAATGGCACACTCGAGGGCACATCAGAGCGCTACTACGACGATGGCAAACTGCAAACCAGAGGCGAAATGCACGATGGGCTTTGGGTAGGCCGCTATGAGCGCTTCTATCGGGATGGCACACCTCAGGAGCTCAAACATTACGCCAAGGAAAAGCCAGCCAATGCCAATCAGTATCCCCTCGAAGGCGAATACAGCCGCTGGTATGCCAATGGCGACCTGAACGAGACGGGCTACTACGACCAGGGCAAGAAAACCGGCCTGTGGCGCCTATACCAGAAAGGGCAAATAAGCAGCGAGCAGGAATATCTGGCCGGTAAACTGAACGGTAAGTACATCCAATATTATGAGGGCCGTCGCCGCACCAGTGGCGAGTACAGAGAGAACCAAAAAGAAGGGGAATGGGTCGAGTATCGCTACGAAGAGAAAGACCCCACCTTTGGCCCCATCCCTGAAGGTAATGTTTACAGCAAGACCCGATACCATGCCGGTAAGCGCCATGGCACAGAAGAGCTGTTCTCTTTCAGCGGTGTGCGTTATCGCCTGACCACCTTCGACATGGACGCCAAAACCGGCGACTATCACACCTTTTACGTCAGTAATGGCCAGATGGAACTGAGTGGCAAGCTCATCAAGGGCAATAAAACCGGACAGTGGCAATCCTGGTACGAAAACGGCCTGCCCAAATGGGTTGCAACCTATGATGACGACAAACTGCATGGCCCCCACAAGACCTTCTACGACGACGGTCAGCCCAAGTCGGAAGGGGATTACCAGCATGACGAGCGGAACGGTAATCACAAAGAGTACTACCCAACAGGCATCCTCAAGGCCCAGGAGTCATGGCTGAACGGGCGCCGTGAAGGTCAAGCCCGTTATTTCCACCCCAATGGCAAACTCTCTGAGCAGGGCAGCTTTATCAAAGACAGGAAAGAAGGCCTGTGGCTGAGCTTTTGGCCTGGTGGAGAGAAACGTATTGAAGGCAACTATATCGCCAACCGACAATCCGGTGACTGGCAGTTCTTCGACCAGTTCGGCAAGCTGATTAAAACCGAGCATCACAACTGATACAGGCCTGCGGGCAAAGGGCAAAAAAGCAAAGGGCATTCCACGTGAATGCCCTTGTTGTTATCCGCCAATAACGAGAGTCTTTACCCGCCAGGAACCGGACTCTTCAATCACAGATACCGGGTTTGCTCAACGACCAGAAATTGCGTCAGCGTATTGCTGCCTTTTCAAAAGAGGCCTCAACCAAAGAAGAGGCGGTACAGCCAGGAAGAATCCAGCTCTTCCTTGCAGCCCTTGTACTGAGCGGCGTAGCGACGGGAGCGCTCGTCCACCTTGGCCGCTACCTTGATAAGCCATTTTTTGGATTTATGGGTTCCGCGGCGATAGCCCCCCCAACCTTCGTGATAATTGAGATATTGGGCGCGGGCGTCCCACTTGGATACGCCATTGATCTTGTGGGTTTTGGTGATAAACCAACCCATAAAGTCCATGGCATCATCAAAATCACTGCGACTGGACCAGCTGTTACCGGTTTCCCTGACATAATCATCCCAGGTCATGGTCTTGGCCTGGGCATAGCCGTAGGCATCACTGGCGCGGCCAATGGGGATAAAGCCCAGAAAATACTCCATGGGCGGCGCCGCATCATGCTTGAATGAGCTTTCCTGATACATCATCGCCAGCGGAACATGCACAGGAACGCCCCATTTCTCCTGCGTATCGATCGCGGCCTCATACCAGCTGCGATGCTCCCTGAAAATGGCGCAGATATTATCGGGATCTTTGGGCGGGGCGCTGGCACAGCCACCAAGAAGTGCCAGCAACAGCAGTGGCGTCAGGGCCTTGTACATATCAACTCCTACAACAACCAGTGGGTCGAGTTTCCCATGTCATTGATTAAGATGCAATTCGTACAAGGCTAAGGGTGACGGGCGTCGTCCTGGGTCGATAAAACGCTAGTTGGCAAAGGTGCACTCTGCCGCTTCGCTTTGCCAGATAACCGGTTCCCAAAAGTCGGGATTATTACCGAAGTAACGTCTGTCATCTTTATAACGGGCAGCAAAGTGATAGCGCATCCCTGCTGCGACCTCTATGGTCAGCGTTTTTCTTTGATGCGCATCCGGCGTCACTTTCAAATCCGGCGCGTCAATCAGCTCCACCAGCGAAAACTCATACCGCCCTGGGGCGAGCTGGTAGTTGGGGCGGGAAATCACTGGCGTGCCGTTCACATCGGTGACAACGGCACGATAGAGACGCTCTGCCTCCGGCGGGTCCTGATAGCCAGAGACCCAGCCGCATTGATTGACGTCTTCCACATTGCTGGCGCACGCCGTAAGTCCTGCACTGAGTGACAGGATCAGGAGAGCGCGCATGGCACACCTTTGAAGTAGCCCTTGAGATACTCATCAAAGCTTTCTTCATCACTGGCTTCAATCTCAGCCTGAGCGGCAAGAGAAGATGCAGCTTCGGCCTGGAAACCCGCTTCCACCCCGGGAGACAGCGGATACGACAGGAAGAAATCCTGATATTTGGCAGCCAGCCCCATCACGAAATCGCCATGATTCATGCCCTGCTCCACCACGGCGGCGTGTACCCTGCCGGAAAGCGTAAGGG
This sequence comes from Shewanella sp. FJAT-52076, assembly GCF_019457455.1. NCBI lineage: Bacteria > Pseudomonadati > Pseudomonadota > Gammaproteobacteria > Alteromonadales > Shewanellaceae > Shewanella > Shewanella sp. FJAT-52076. Next base: position 1,232,028 of record NZ_CP080415.1, on the reverse strand, counting down.
CGGGGTCTTCAACTGCGAGGCGCCATTGGGCCAGCGCTTCGGCATAATCGCTGCCGTCTATATCCAGCAAACTGGCGAGCTTATCAAACTCATCGAAGAGTTCCAGCAGCCAGGTTTTCAATGCCACAGGCTCGCCCTGACGACTGAGTTCCAGTCCGGGTTTGCGCCCTTCGTGGATAACAGCTCTGAGGTTGGCGGCGATTTCAGCTTCAGTGGCGGCATCGCTCTTTGGCGAATCGGACAGCAGGCAATAAAGCAGGAACAGATCGAGGAAGCGCAACTGTGAGGACTCAACCCCAACCGGGCTGAAAGGGTTGACGTCCAGCGCCCGCACTTCAATATACTCTACCCCGGCACGAGCCAGCGCCTCGGAGGGCTTTTCCCCCTTGCGGGTAACCCGCTTGGCACGGATGGGGGCGTAAAACTCGTTTTCAATCTGCAGCACATTGGCATTGAGCTGGCGATATTCGCCATCCACCTTCACGCCAATTTCGGCAAACTTGGCCGATGGCAAGCAAATCGCCTCGCGGATCCCCTGCAAATAGTCATGGAGGGAGTCATAGCTGATGTTAAGGCTGGCCTGCTCTTTGTTGGTGTAGCCAAGGTCACTCATCCGCAGTGACGTCGCGTAGGGCAGATACAGGGTACCACCGGCTGTTTTTTCAAACTCGAGGCTGGTTTTCTGCTCCTTGAGGAAAGAGCCGCAAATAGCCGGTGACGCGCCAAAGAGATACGGCAATACCCACACCAGACGGCGGTAATTGCGGATAAGGCCAAAGTAAGATTCAGAGATAAACTCATCCAGCGTCAGGCTGCTGCCAGAGAGCACATGCAGTCTTGGCCACAAGTCGCTGGAGAGCGAAAAGTTAAAATGCACCCCGGAAATAATCTGCATCAGGGCGCCGTATCTGTAGGTCAGCCCCTTGCGATAGAGGGTTTTCATCCTGCCGGTATTGGAGCTGCCATATTGGGCAATGGGAATGTCTTTCACATCGCCCACATAACAGGGCATGCTCACCGGCCACAGCTTCTGACCATCCAAATGCTTAAGCGTATAGGCATGGGTCTCAGTCAGGCCTTCCAGCAAGTCTTCAATGTTGCCACTGACCGGCGTAATAAACTCCAGCAAGGCTTCGCTGTAATCAGTGGTGATCCTGGAGTGGGTCAGCGCCGAGCCCAGCGCCTTGGGATGAGGGTCCATTGCCAGCTGGCAACAGCTGGTGATACGCAAAGCCTCACGCTCCAAACCCCGTCGCAGCCCGGCAAGTGCCTTGCGTCCTTCTGCATCGGAGAGAGCCCCGAGTCTGTCATTGAATGCTGTCAATTGATTCTTCTCTGGTTGCTATGGCGCGCTGCGCCGCCGTACACAGCAAGACCTGTGGCGACCCTCGGGTCTTTCGGCTTTTGTCCAAAATAATGCCATTTGCCTATGGCGGCAAGGGAGAAAGATAAGAAGGGTGGCTCAGTCGCCACCCTTGCTTGTCAACGATATGGGGATTGCACCGTGATATTACAATACCAAGTCTTTCACCGGATACCCGAGCGCCTTGAGTTCAGGCAATATGCTGGCCTTGTCACCCACAACAAAGATTACCATCTCGTTGATATTCAGATGTTTCTTGGCGAGAGCGTCGATTTCGTCTTTTTGAATACCCGCGATGATTTTATCCTGTTCGGCGGTAAAACCATCATTGAGATTGTAACGCTGGATCATCCGCATAAAGCCAGCCTTCTGGTATGGGGTTTCATAATCCAGTGCCTGGCCCTGGGAGATGGAGCTGCGCATGAAACTCAGCTCATCGTCACGGATACCTGTGGCGTTATAGGTGGTGATCTCTTTAATGAACTCAGATACCGCAGGTGCCGTCACATCACTGCGTACACTGGCGGTAGCCAGGAACTGACCCACTTCGCTGCCACCGCTGAAACGACTGCGGGCGCCATAGGTGTATCCCTTGTCTTCACGCAGGTTCAGGTTAATACGGCTGTTGAAAGCACCACCCAGCGGGTAGTTCATCAAACCGGCTTTAAAGTACTCACCGGTGGCATCAAATGGCAGCGCAAGCTTACCAATGGAAATCACTGACTGGGCCGCGCCGGGTTTATCCAGCACATAAATGGTGCCGCCGCTTAAGTCTGGCAGTTGTCCAAGCGCTGGCATAGCAGTGGCCTCCCCCTGCCAGCTGTCGAGGGTCTTCAGTGAAGAGAGCAGTGCCGCTTTAGGTGCGCTGGACACAGCCACAACCTGGGCGTTGCCGGCTTTGTACTGTGTCTGGTAGAAGGCTTTGATGTCGTCCAGGGTCAGGGCGGCAACTGTGTCTACCGTGCCGCTGGCATCCACGCCCAGGGCATTTTTATCACCGTAAAGCAGCTTGGCAAAACCTGTGTTTGCCAGATAGTTGGGGTTAGACTGGGAATGTTTAAGCCCCTGCAGGGTTTGCTGTTTCACTCGCTCGAAGTCTTCCGCCTTAAAGCCCGGCATCAGCAGCTTCTCTTTCAAAACCGCAAGCGTGTCATCCAGCTTTTCGGTGAGAGCTGAAAGCTTGATTTCGCTCTGATAGTCGCTGGCAGAAAACTGCACCGAAGCCCCCAGGAGTTCCAGCGCCTGGGTCAGTTCCTCACTGGAGCGTTGGCTGGTTGACTCGTTGAGCATTGCGGCGGTGAGCTGAGCCACACCGGCCTTGCTCACATCGGCCAGGCGATGACCGCCGGCAAGGTAAATCACGATTTCCGTGGTGGGGGTCTCGGCACTCTGGGTACCCAGCACTTCAATGCCATTGCCCAAATTGTCACGCCACAGCGTGGGTACCTTGAGGACTGGTGCTTTGCCACTTTGTGGCATCACACTGCGGTCAAAGGACGATTTGGCCTCACTTACGTTTAACTCACCGGCCACCGCATTGGCTGCCACCAGTGGCGCCGGTGCAGTAAAGTTGTCGGCCGCAGCCACCAGTGCCGAGACCCCCTCAGGCACCACACTCATGATGACCATGGGCTTGTCTTTCACGTACCGGTTGAATACGCGAATAACATCCTCTTTGGTCACGCTGGCATAGCGCTGCAAATCGTTGGCAATCATATTGGGGTTGCCATAGAAGGTCTCGTTGGCAGCGAGCGCAGAAACCTTGCCACGAACACTCTGCAGACCAAAGATGGTATCGGCCTCGAATTGTACCTTGACCTTTTCCAAATCTTCATCGGTCACGCCACGGCGCTCGAACTCGGCGATGGATGCACGAAGTTTACCTTCCAGCTCTTTGAGGCTGCCGCCCTTGGCGGGATTGGCCAGGGCAAAAAATGACATTTCACAGGACAGCTCGCGGCAAGGATGGCTGGCACTGGCCTGCACCGCATAGCCTTCTTTAACCAGGTTTTTGTACACCAGCGAGGTTTTACCACCGCCAAGAATGTTGGCGAGCAAATCCAGTGCGGCTTCATCCTGATGGCTGGCATACACGGTTGGCAATGCCATACGAATAAGTGGCAAATGCACCTTGTCTTCCATGGACAGGTATCTGTCTTGATCCAGGGTGACCTGGGTTTTGGGCAGCGCCTCCACTTCCGGACCGCGTGGTATATCACCAAAGTATTTGTTCACCCAGGCCAGGGTCTGCAGCTCGTCAAAATCGCCGCCAATGGTCAGGGTGGCATTGTTTGGGCCATACCAGCGCTGGAAGAATTGCTTCACATCCGCAAGCTCGGCGCGGTTCAAATCATCCGGCCAGCCAATCACAGGCCAGGAGTATGGGTGACCGGCAGGATACATGGCCTGGCTGAAGCGCTCGTACATACGGCCATAGGGCTGGTTATCGATACGCTGGGCACGCTCGTTTTTCACGGTTTCGCGCTGCACCTCAAATTTCTCTTCGGTGAGCGCAGGCAGGAAGAAGCCCATGCGGTCAGACTCGAGCCACAGCATTTTTTCCAGCTGATTGCTGGGCACCGTCTCAAAATAATTGGTGCGGTCGGTATTGGTGGTGCCGTTGAGGGTACCGCCTGACTCCGTGACCACTTTAAAGTGCTGCTCATCAGCAACGTTTTCAGACCCCTGGAACATCATGTGTTCAAACAGGTGGGCAAAACCGCTGCGACCGGGCAGCTCTCGGCCCGAGCCCACGTGATAGGTCACATCCACGTGCACCAGAGGATCTGAACTGTCCTGGTGTAATATCACTGTCAGACCATTGGCCAACTGGAACTTCTTGTAAGGAATACCGACGCCGGTACTGTCCACGGCAACGGTCTCAACCAGGGTGACCCCTTCCGGCAGTGCCAGAGAGTCAGAAGAGTGCTGGGCGCAGCCCGCGAGCGCTGCCGAAATGGCGGCAGCCAGAATCCACTTTTTCATTAGCTATCCCTTGTTTTACTTGTAGTTTGTTAACCAATAACAACGCCCGACTATATCAGACTCAGAAACAGGCCCATCAGGCTTTTGCCAGGAGTGTTGTAATAAAAAATGTCAAAAGGCCTGCATCATCAATAAGAGCAAACCATAGCGGGCACCTTTTCCAATTAAAATCAGAATAATAGACATTAGTAACGGCAGTCGGAGCCAGCCTGCCAGCACACAAAGAATGTCACCGATGACGGGGGCCCATGACAGCAGCAGACTCCAGATACCGTACTTTTCCACCAAGGCCAGGGCACGGCGCTGGGAAAGGGACAAGTGTTCAGGCTCCCAGGCAACCCGGCCAAGCCGGCCCAGTCCAAGGCTAGTGAGTGCCCCGAGGGTATTTCCCAGGGTTGCCACCACAAACAGGGAAAACCACAGCTCCGGGTTGGAGTTCACCAGCGCCAGCAAAAGTACCTCAGAACCACCGGGCAACAGAGTGGCCGCCAGAAAGGCGCCGGAAAACATCAACCACAGGGGCTCCATCATTTGACTCCCAAAAACCAGGTTAATAAAAATAGATAACTTTAACGCTATAAAAACAAACCCTGATATCACAATAAGTTATATCAAAAACGGTTTGTTTTGCATCTCAATGTGTTTATACAATGCCTTTTCGGCTGTATTTTCCCACACTGCTGTTATGTACGGGCTACCGCGGTTTTGCCCCGTTGTCTTTTTTGGGCAAGGTAGCCTCGCTGTGGGCCACTGATTTAGTAAATTCGGAAACTCAATGATAATTCAAACATTAAGTAAAATTCCCTTCTGGCAGAAAGTGCTGGCTGGTTTTGCGCTGGGGATACTCACAGGGGTATTACTGGGGGAATCGGCGACCGTGCTCAAGCCCCTTGGCGATCTCTTTATTGCCGCCATCAAGATGCTGGTTGCACCTCTGGTACTGTGCGCCATTGTGGTCAGTATCACCTCCCTTGGCAGCTCAACCAACCTTAAACGCCTGAGTTTCAAGACGCTGGCACTCTTTATGCTGACCGGCACCCTGGCCTCCTTGATTGGTCTGGCGGTGGGCAGTAGCTTCGATATGGGCGGCAGCATGCAGCTTGCCAGTACCGAAGTGCGCGAACGCGTCGTACCGGGCTTTTCCCAGGTGTTGCTGGATATGATCCCGGTCAATCCCTTCGCCTCTCTGACCAACGGTAAAGTGCTGCAAATTATTGTGTTTGCTGCCCTGGTGGGGATTGCCATCAACGCGGTTGGCGAAAAAGCCGAGCCACTTAAAAAAGTATTCGACGCCGGTGCCGAGGTCATGTTCCAACTGACCCGCATGGTACTCAAGCTGACCCCTATCGGTGTATTTGGCCTGATGGCCTGGGTGGTGGGCGAGTATGGCCTCTCTACCCTACTGCCGCTGGGCAAATTTATCGTGGCCATCTACGTGGCTGCACTTATCCATATCCTGTTTGTTTACGGTGGTTTGGTGAAATTTGCCGCCCGCTTAAGCCCGGTACAGTTTTTCCGTAAGGCCATGCCGGCCCAGCTGGTTGCCTTCAGTACGGCTTCAAGCTTCGGAACCCTGCCAGTGACCACCAAGTGTGCCGAGTCCATGGGCGTCTCCAAGCGTTACAGTGCCTTTGTGCTGCCCATGGGCGCCACCATGAACATGGATGGCTGCGGTGGTATTTACCCCGCCATTGCCGCCATTTTCATTGCGCAAATCTACGGTATTCCGCTGGATATGACCGATTACATGCTGATTGCTGTGACGGCCACAGTGGCCTCAGTAGGCACCGCAGGTGTGCCCGGCAGCGCCATGGTGATGCTGACAGTCACCCTGGGCGTGGTGGGTTTGCCTCTGGAAGGTATTGCCTTTATCGCCGCCATTGACCGTGTGATTGATATGATACGGACCTGCACCAACGTCACCGGCGATATGATGACCGCCGTGGTGGTTGGCAACTCCGAAGGTGAGCTGGACCGCGAGCGTTTTTATAAGGTAGAAGAAGATAAAATGGTCGAAGGCAACGCCTGAGCTGCTCATCGGTAACTGAGTTACCTGTTCTCTGAAAGGCCATTCCCAGGGGGATGGCCTTTTTTGTTTACTGTTGGCCCTTGTTTACCTTGGTTCGCAAAGCACCTACACTGACCCTAGTGATATCAATAATAACAAGCCGTTGCCATGACCAAGCTCTTTCTGTTTCCCATCATCCTTTGCCTGTTGTGGACAATTTTTTTACGCTTTAACGGTATTCCGCTGTCAAAAGGCAAAACCGGTTATATCTATATCATCGCCATCAGTGGCACCCTGATTGTCCTGATGACGCTGCTGCTGTGGCTAACCCGGGTCCAATAATCCCCCACAATAAAAAAAGCGCCCTCAGGCGCTTTTTTTATTGGATTGACCGCTACCCCAATACCGCGAGCAAGATACCGGCAGCCACAGCACTGCCGAGCACCCCGGCCACATTGGGGCCCATGGCGTGCATCAAAAGGTAATTGTGCGGATTGGCCTCAAGCCCCACCTTATTGGCCACCCGTGCCGCCATAGGCACGGCCGAGACACCTGCCGCGCCAATCAGCGGATTGACCTTGCCGCCACTGAGCTTGCAGAGCACCTTTGCCATCAGCACGCCGGCCGCTGTGCCGATAGAGAAGGCAACGGCGCCGAGCACCAGAATCCCCAGAGTCTCGACCCGCAGGAACTGCTCGGCCGAGAGCTTGGAGCCCACCGCCAGCCCCAGGAAGATGGTGACTATGTTGATAAGCTCGTTTTGCGCCGTGTTGGACAGACGGTCCACGACACCGGACTCACGCATCAGGTTGCCAAGGCAGAACATACCAACAAGTGGTGTTGCTGCCGGCAAAAACAGAATGGTCAGCCCCAGTACCATTAACGGAAACAGCACCTTTTCTTTTTTGCTCACTTCCCGCAGCTGCTCCATCTTGATAGCGCGCTCTTCCTTGGTGGTAAGCGCGCGCATAATTGGCGGCTGGATAATGGGTACCAGTGCCATGTAGGAGTAAGCGGCCACCGCAATGGCGCCCAGAAGCTCAGGCGCCAGCTTGGTGGAGAGGAAAATAGCCGTGGGGCCATCGGCGCCACCAATAATGGCAATGGCGGCGGCATCTTTCATGGAAAACTCAAACCCAGGCACCAGATTGAGCGCAATCGCTCCCAGCAAGGTGGCGAAAATACCAAACTGGGCCGCGGCCCCGAGCAGCAGGGTCTTGGGGTTGGCAATCAGGGCGCCAAAGTCGGTCAATGCCCCTACACCGAGGAAAATCAGCAGCGGAAAGATGCCGGTCTCGAGTCCCACGTGATAGAGGTAATAAAGTAAACCGCCTTCCTCGGTAAACCCGGCATTGGGGATATTGGCAAGCACGGCGCCAAAACCTATAGGCAACAGCAGCAGCGGCTCAAATCCCTTGGCAATGGCAAGATACAAGAGCACCAGGCCCACTGCCATCATCAGTAGCTGCCCCAGGGTAAAGTGGGCAATGCCCGTTTCGGCCCAAAAGGCCATCAATCCTTCCATCATGCCTCCTTAGGCCAACGACAACAGCTGAGCGCCAACGGCAACGGAGTCACCTTCTTTCACCCAAAGACGGGCAATGACACCGTCGGCCTGGGCACGGATTTCGGTTTCCATCTTCATGGCTTCGAGGATTATCACTACATCCCCCGCCTTCACCGTATCGCCAGGCGACACATGGATTTTGAAGATATTGCCAGACAGAGGCGCGCTCATTTCCAGTTTGATTTCGTGGCTTACAGGTGCAGCCGCTGCGGCGGCAGGGGCAACTGCGGCGCTGGACTGACTTGCTCCCTGTGGCTGGATTTGACTGATTTCACCGCCGGCGGCAACTTCAACCACGTAGGTTTGACCATCCACCTTCACTGTGTAGGTTTCTGGCCCCGAGTTCGCCCTGACTGGGGCTAACGAGGCCTGAGCCACGGCCACAGGCGCTGGCTCAAAGGCATCGGCATTGCCACGGTTTTTAAGGAACTGCAGGCCAATCTGCGGAAACAGTGCATAGGTAAGCACATCATCATCGAGATCTTCACTGAGCTTGATGTTCTCGGCTGTGGCCTTTTGGACCAGCTCGGTGCGAAGACGCTCCACCTCTGGAGTCAGCAAGTCGGCAGGGCGACAGGTGACAGGCTCAGCTCCCTTAAGTACCCGCTGCTGCAGCTCGCTGTTCACCGGCGCCGGGGTGGCACCGTATTCGCCCTTGAGTACTCCCTCGGTTTCCTTGGTGAGCGACTTGTAGCGCTCGCCGGTGAGCACGTTGATCACCGCCTGGGTACCCACAATCTGAGAGGTCGGTGTCACCAGCGGCAAGAAGCCCAGATCTTCGCGTACTCTGGGAATTTCATCGAGCACCAAATCGAGTTTATCGCTGGCGCCCTGCTCTTTAAGCTGGCTCTCCATGTTGGTGAGCATGCCACCTGGCACCTGGGCGCGCAGAATTCGGGAATCAATGCCCTGCAGCGCGCCTTCAAATTTGGCATACTTTTTACGCACCTCACGGAAATAGGCGGCAATCTCTTCCAGCAGCGCCATATCCAACCCCGTGGAACGCTCCGTGTCCTCCACCATGGCCACCAGTGTCTCGGTGGCGCTGTGGCCGTAGGTCTGGCTCATGGACGAAATCGCGGTATCCAGTACATCGATACCGGCCTCAATCGCCTTCTGGTAGGTGGCGGTAGAAAGCCCGGTGGTGGCATGGCTGTGCATGGCCACCATCAGCCCGGTTTGCGACTTAAGCCTGCTCACCAGCTCAAAGGCTTCCATGGGACGCAGCAGACCGGCCATATCTTTGATACAGAGCGAATCGCAGCCCAGATCCTCAAGGCGCTTGGCCATGTCCACCCAGGTGTCCAGGTTATGCACCGGGCTGGTGGTGTAGGAAATGGTGCCCTGTGCATGGGCGCCCACCTGCTTGACCGCACGCACCGCCTCTTGCAGGTTGCGCACGTCATTCATGGCATCAAACACACGGAATACATCCATGCCGTTTTCGTGGGCGCGCTCAACGAATCTGTGCACCAAATCGTCGGCATAGTGGCGATAACCCAGCAGGTTCTGCCCCCGCAGCAGCATCTGCATCGGGGTCTTGGGCATGGCTTGCTTGAGCAGCCGCAGCCGCTCCCAGGGGTCTTCCCCCAAATAGCGGATACAGGCATCGAAGGTCGCGCCGCCCCAGGTCTCCAGCGACCAATAGCCCACCTGATCCAACTTGGCGGCGATGGGCAGCATATCTTCGATACGTAAACGGGTGGCAAGCAGAGATTGGTGCGCGTCACGCAGCACCACATCGGTAAGGGCCAAGGCTTTGGTCATGAACGTCCCTCCTGGGCTCGGTATTGTTGTATGGCGGAGGTGATAGCGGCCACCAGACGAGGATCCAGCCCCTTGGACTGAGCGGACGCCACGGGTGTTTCTGGCCGTTTCTCATTGTCTTCGGCCTTGGGTGCATATCGATTGGCAATCAGCTTAAGTCCAAGGATCAAAATCCCCAGAAACGCATATACCAGCACCATGCCCAGTACCATGATCCACAGGGCCTCGCCCATTTGATCCATAACTGATGTCATGACTTTCCCTCAAAAGTTTGTTGGCTTGAGCCGCATAAAAATGCGGAAAATCGCTCACTTCACTCAACCCAATCGATACCAAAATGTAACGACAGGCAAAAATAGCACCCCGAAAGATAACCTTTTATTAACGATAAAGGCAACGACTTGTAAATTGGTCTTACCAATATTTATTGATTAAGTAGGACTGATTTAAATAATTCTCAAAAATATAGCCGTGAAATTAAATTAAGGAGAATCTGAGGCGGGAAAAATCACTGATATAAAATTGGTACTTGAAAACGCAGACTATGCATTCGTAGTCACGGACAATATGCCAACGGCAGTTAAGGCGAACTGAAACTTATGCAGTGAGATAAACCGAAATGAGCGGAAAAGAAAAAGCCCCTGAGTAATCAGGGGCTTTTAATATGGCGCGCATGGAAGGAGTCGAACCTCCGACCGCCTGGTTCGTAGCCAGGTACTCTATCCAGCTGAGCTACATGCGCAAATTTTGTGACTCTTAAGGGCAAGCTTAAAGAGTATAGTAAAGAATGGCGGAGAAGGAGGGATTCGAACCCTCGATGGGATATAAAGCCCATACTCCCTTAGCAGGGGAGCGCCTTCGGCCACTCGGCCACCTCTCCGCGAATTTGGCGCGCATGGAAGGAGTCGAACCTCCGACCGCCTGGTTCGTAGCCAGGTACTCTATCCAGCTGAGCTACATGCGCATTGAATTCGTTCAATCTTTAAAGACTTTTGGCGCGCATGGAAGGAGTCGAACCTCCGACCGCCTGGTTCGTAGCCAGGTACTCTATCCAGCTGAGCTACATGCGCGTTTCAAAAAGTCTGCTGCAGTAATCTGATATCTGAGAGTGGCGCGCATGGAAGGAGTCGAACCTCCGACCGCCTGGTTCGTAGCCAGGTACTCTATCCAGCTGAGCTACATGCGCGTTGAAACTATCAGATAAACAGAAGAAAGAAGTGGCGCGCATGGAAGGAGTCGAACCTCCGACCGCCTGGTTCGTAGCCAGGTACTCTATCCAGCTGAGCTACATGCGCGAATTGTTTTCTTTACTGCTAAAAGCGATAAAAGCTGGCGCGCATGGAAGGAGTCGAACCTCCGACCGCCTGGTTCGTAGCCAGGTACTCTATCCAGCTGAGCTACATGCGCACACTTTTATCGCTTTAAGAAAATGGCGGAGAAGGAGGGATTCGAACCCTCGATGGGAGATAAAGCCCATACTCCCTTAGCAGGGGAGCGCCTTCGGCCACTCGGCCACCTCTCCGTCTTTTCTTGGCGCACATATTACTGTTTGAAGAAAATAAGTCAAACCCTTTTTCCCAAAGCAGATCTGATTGCCCTGTTTTTAATCACATGCTTGAAACCCAAGCACAATCAGCCTTTGCGCGCAGTCACAAGTTGTCGTCCTTAAGTTACAGGCAATAAAAAAGCCAGCCCTTGGCTGACTCTTCTACTGTCCGTCCTGGACGCCCCTGCTGGAGCCGTAAAACAGGCTCAGTAGTTACCGCCCTCGGGCGAACCTGTTTTTTCAGATTGAATACGCTGGTAGATCTCTTCGCGGTGAACAGACACTTCTTTAGGTGCATTCACACCGATGCGCACCTGATTTCCCTTTACACCCAGCACTGTCACCGTGACTTCGTCACCGATCATCAGTGTTTCGCCAACACGACGTGTCAAAATCAGCATTCGCTTGCTCCTTTAGTCCCATTCCATACGCCAGGACAGACACCTGGACGTCACATTATTATAAAGTCAGCTTAGTACAAATTATAGTATTGAATACCAAAACGCTTGGATATTCATACTTTATTGAGGTCGAACGCTCTGTGCAAACTTCTGACGGCATGCTGCAGATGTACCTCATCAATTACCACCGACAGTTTGATTTCTGATGTCGAGAGTAACTTAACACGAATGTTTTGTGCTTCCAAAAGCTCGGTGACACGCGCCCCCACCTCAGCCATGACAGCTTTACCGGTGCTGACGAGGGATACCTTTGCCAGTGGCGACTCATGACGGACTTCCGCCAGAGGCTGCTCAAGTGCCAACCTGTCTATCAGGGTCAGCACTCTATCGAGTGCACCCTGCGCCAGGGTAAATGCCAGCGCTTTTTCGTCCGCCAACTGCACCACAAGGTCAGTATCCACCGAAGCGTTTGCAAGCGCCTGAAACAGTGCCACTTCCGCCTGCGGTTGATCCACCAGACCAGCAACTGACACCAGGCCTTGTCCGCGGGTAACGGCAATGCCCACTATGCCCGAGCCGGAGTGTTCAGGCTCATCGAAGCGGATCAGGGTGCCACTGCCGGACTCGAAACTCGACAACACCCTCAGCACAACACCATGACGGCGGGCACAGGCAACGCTGTCCGGGTGCAATACCTTGGCCCCCTGCCGTGCCATTTCATACATGGCTTCGAAACTGATGCTATCGAGTTTCTGGGCATCGGGATCTATGTTGGGATCTGTGGTAAAGACACCGGTCACATCAGTAAATATTTGGCACTCAGCGGCATCAAGCGCGGCGGCAATGGCAACGGCAGTTGTATCTGAGCCGCCACGCCCAAGGGTTGTCACATCGCCCTGCTCGTTGACCCCCTGAAACCCGGCGATAACGGGTACAGCGCCGTCGTCCAGCAACTGCATCAACAACCCTGTATCAACGGACTCAATACTGGCTCTGCCAAACTGGCTGTTGGTGCGCACCTTGACCTGGCTACCCAGCAAAGATCTGGCATTAATGCCCCGTCTTGCCAGTGCTATGGACATTAAAGCAATACTGACCTGCTCACCGGCGCTCACCAACATGTCCAATTCCCGGGCGGGTGCCAGAGGGTCTATGTTGGCGGCCATGGCATAAAGCCTGTTGGTTTCTCCGGCCATAGCTGAGAGCACCAACACCTGTCTCTCACCTTCAAAATGCGCTTTGGCGATGGCATCTGCCACCGCCTCAATGCGTTCGAAGGTACCCACAGAGGTGCCTCCGAACTTCTTTACATAAATTTTTGTCACAAACAGCCTGCTACTACTCAGACCCGTCCGTTGTTACAGACGCTCATTAAGCCAAGGCACAACACTGGCCAGGGCACCGTCGAGCTTGGCAGGTTCGCTGCCACCAGCCTGGGCCATATCAGGGCGACCACCGCCCTTCCCGCCGACCTGAGCAGCCACCATGGCAACCAGTTCACCGGCCTTCACTTTGCCGGTCAGATCCTGGGTCACACCGGCAATCAGGTTCACCTTGTCACCACTGCCAATGGCCAGTAACACAACGCCTGACTTGAGCTTCTGCTTGAGTTCATCCTGCAAACCGCGCAGTGCGCCGGCCTCCACGCCTTCAAGACGCTTAACCAGCACCTTAACGCCATTGATGTCCAGGGCGTCACCGGCAAGGTCGGCACTGGCAGCGGCGGCCAGCTTATCTTTCAACTGGCCATTCTCTTTCTCAAGCTGACGGGCTTTGTCGAGTTGGGCCTTGAGCTTGGCGACCACAGAGGCAACGTCACCTTTAAGCAGTGCGGCGGCTTCTTCAAGCTCGGCCTGCTGCTGAGCGACATAGGCCATGGCGGCTGCACCAGTCACGGCTTCGATACGACGGATACCTGCGGCGATACCACCTTCAGAAGTGATCTTAAAGAGACCAATATCGCCGGTACGGCCCACGTGGGTACCACCGCAAAGCTCGATGGAGAAGTCACCCATGGTCACAACGCGCACCTTGGAATCGTACTTTTCACCAAAGAGTGCCATGGCGCCTTTTGCCTTGGCTGCTTCGATATCCATTTCGGCGAAATTCAGTTCGTGGTTTCGACGAATTTGGGTATTCACCAGATCTTCGACCGCCTTAAGCTCTTCGCGCTTAACGCCTTCGAAGTGGGAGAAGTCGAAACGCAGACGCTCAGGGTCAACCAGAGAGCCTTTCTGGGTCACGTGAGTCCCCAGCACCTGACGCAGCGCAGCGTGCAGCAGGTGAGTTACTGAGTGGTTAAGTTCGGTGCGATGACGCAGCTTCTTATCCACCATGGCTTTGAGGCTGTCACCAACCTTGATGCTGCCGCTGGCGAGTTGGCCCTTATGACCAATGCCCTGACCGAACTTTTGGGTATCGGCAACGACGAATTCAACACCTTCGGCCAGCAGCTGACCTTTGTCACCAACCTGACCACCGGACTCGGCATAGAATGGGGTGTTGTCGAGTACGACAACCAGATCGGCGCCTGCTTCTGCTGCTTCTGCCGCATCGACAGATTCACCATCACGGTAAAGCGCAACGACTTTACTCTCGGCAGCAAGCTCGGTGTAACCACAAAAATCGGTGGCCGTATCGATTTTCAGCGCGGCGTTATAGTCGGCACTGAACTGACCAGCGGCCTGGGCGCGGCTGCGCTGCTCGGCCATGGCGGCATTAAAGCCTTCTTCGTCGACTTTAAGGTTACGCTCGCGGCACACGTCGGCGGTTAAATCTACCGGGAAGCCGTAAGTATCATAGAGTTTAAATACGGTTTCGCCGTCCAGGGTATCACCCTTGAGGTCGGCCAGCGCGGCATCAAGCATGCCAAGACCACGCTCCAGAGTCCGGGCGAACTGCTCTTCTTCGGCTTTGAGGGCCTTTTCCACAATGGTCTGGGTGGCCTTAAGTTCCTTGGCAGCATCCCCCATAGCCTCTATCAGTGTAGGCACCAGTTTGTAGAAGAAGGTGTCGGTAGCGCCCAGTTTGTTACCGTGGCGCACAGCGCGGCGGATAATGCGACGCAGCACATAGCCGCGGCCTTCGTTGGATGGCATCACGCCATCGGCAACCAAGAAGGCACAGGAGCGGATGTGGTCAGCGATAACGCGAAGGGATTTATTTTCCAAGTCGGTCACACCGATGATTTCGGCGGTCTTGGCTATCAGTTTCTGGAAAATATCGATTTCGTAGTTGGAGTGAACGCCCTGCATGATGGCAGAGATACGCTCAATACCCATACCTGTATCCACCGCAGGCTTGGGCAGCGGGTCCAGCGTACCGTCGGACTGACGGTTGTACTGCATAAATACGATGTTCCAGATCTCGATAAAGCGGTCACCGTCTTCTTCCGGACTGCCGGGACGGCCACCCCAAATGTGCTCGCCGTGATCGTAGAAGATTTCGGTACAAGGTCCGCAAGGACCGGTATCGCCCATCTGCCAGAAATTGTCTGATGCGAATGGCGCCCCCTTGTTATCACCGATGCGAATGATGTTTTCAGCAGGAACACCGATTTGCTTGTTCCAGATCTCAAAGGCTTCGTCGTCGGTGTGATACACAGTGACGCACAGCTTCTCTTTAGGCAGTTTCAGGGTACCGGTGAGGAATTCCCAGGCAAAGCGGATGGCATCTTCTTTGAAGTAATCGCCAAAGCTGAAGTTACCCAGCATTTCGAAGAAGGTGTGGTGACGGGCGGTGTAACCCACGTTGTCCAGGTCGTTATGCTTGCCACCGGCACGTACGCAGCGCTGCGCAGTCGCGGCCCGTACGTAGCTGCGCTTCTCCATACCGAGGAAACAGTCTTTGAACTGGTTCATACCGGCGTTGGTGAACAGCAGTGTTGGATCATTACCGGGAACCAGAGAGCTGCTGTCTACTACCTGGTGACCCTGCTGCCTGAAATACTCGAGAAAAGCACTGCGAAGCGCGGCTGTGGTTTGATACATGAAAACGTCCTGAGTTGGATAAGCCTGATACGACAAGCCGCAGCCACTTCCACGGGCTGCCGACAAAAATTTGGGGCTCATTATAACCTCAAGACTTTCGAAGAAGATAGCGCACAGGCCGCGAAATCCGAGGCAAACAAAGGACAGAGCCACTGTGAAAAATGGCCAGAGTGAAGCGAGAGGCAAATATAAAAAGACCGCAACAGTTGCGGTCTTCATTCCATATCGTAAGGGTCAAAATCCAGAGCGTGGGCAATCTCATCAAAACTGAATCCTTGTCCGGCGAGATAGCGTATGCGCTTTGCCCTGTCTTTGGCATCGGCAGGTTTGGTTGCGCCAAATTTTTTCAGCGCCTTCGCCCGTGCCTGGGCGTACCAATCCACTTCGCAGCCTTCCAGATTGCTTTGAATAACCTCTTTATCCAATCCCTTGGCTATCATGGCCTGACGCGCTCTGGCGGCGCCGTGGCCCTTCAGTACCGATGAGCGAACGACTGATGCGCCATAGCGACTGTCGTTCAGATAACCTTTGGCTTCACACTCATCCAGTACCCGCTCAATCTCAAGGGCATCGTGTCCCTTGGCGAGCAATTTAAGCTTGAGCTCATTGCGGCTGTGATCACGCCTGGCAAGTGATGCCAGCGCGTGATTCATCAGTTCCTGACTCAGAACACTTCTCCAGTTTCGAAGTCGATGTTTTCATCGCCTTCTACTTCATCGGCGCTACCGGAAGATGAGCTGTGTGACAGCAGCATTTCACGCAGTGTTTTTTCAATTTCGGCTGCAATTTCAGTATTTTCAGCCAGGAACTTGGTGGCGTTGGCGCGGCCCTGACCGATCTTGTCGCCCTTGTAGCTGTACCATGCACCGGACTTTTCAATCAGCTTGTGCAGTACACCCAGGTCTACCAACTCGCCGGTACGGTTAATGCCCTGACCATAGAGGATTTGGAAATCGGCCTGGCGGAAAGGCGCGGCAATCTTGTTTTTAACCACTTTCACGCGGGTTTCGTTACCCACCACTTCGTCGCCTTCTTTGATGGCGCCGGTGCGGCGGATATCCAAACGCACGGATGCGTAGAATTTCAGAGCGTTACCACCTGTGGTGGTTTCAGGGTTACCGAACATCACACCAATTTTCATACGGATTTGGTTGATGAAAATCAGCAAAGTATTGGACTGCTTGAGGTTACCAGCAAGCTTACGCATGGCCTGGCTCATCATTCGGGCCGCAAGACCTACGTGAGAGTCACCGATTTCACCTTCGATTTCGGCCTTGGGAACCAGCGCCGCTACCGAGTCCACAATGATTACGTCAACGGCGCCACTGCGGGTCAGAGCATCACAGATTTCCAGCGCCTGTTCACCGGTGTCTGGCTGAGAGCACAGCAGGTTATCAATATCTACACCCAGCTTACGGGCATATACAGGGTCGAGGGCGTGTTCGGCATCGATAAAGGCGCACACTTTGCCTTCACGCTGAGCCGCAGCAATCACTTCGAGGGTCAGAGTCGTTTTACCTGATGATTCAGGACCATAGATTTCTACGATACGGCCCATTGGCAGACCGCCTGCACCAAGAGCCACGTCCAGAGACAGCGAGCCGGTGGAGATGGTTTCCACGTCCATGGAGCGGTCTTCGCCCAGCTTCATGATGGAGCCTTTACCAAATTGTTTTTCAATTTGGCCAAGAACGGCGGCAAGTGCTTTCTCTTTATTTGGATCGATTTTCATTGTTCCCTCTCACACACAGCAAGCGCTGTGAAGACGCAACGGTTAATGCGGTTCAGGCAAAAGCCCTGTGTATTTGTACATAATGAAAGCTAGTATACTGTACAATCATACAGTATCAACCCCTGTGTGAAATAATTTTCAACAGCATCGAAATAGGCTCTTTCATCGCCTTGAATTGAAAAGGATCACTTTGTCGAAAAACTTGGTAGACTGAGCGCCCATAGGCTTTACCCCGGTCCTGTACAGGCTTTGACCTGACAAGTCCCATCGCAATTACAGAGTGGCAATGAACAGCACAGACCTGCTTGATCTCGAAAAACACACTCCCATGATGCGTCAATACCTGACCATGAAGGCAGCACACCCGGATATGCTGCTGTTTTATCGCATGGGTGATTTTTATGAACTCTTTTATGACGATGCCAAGCGTGCCTCAGAAATGCTGGCCATCTCGCTGACCGCGCGTGGCAAGAGTGGCGGGGATCCTATTCCCATGGCCGGGATCCCTTATCATGCGGTAGAGGGGTATCTCGCCAAGCTGGTTCAACTTGGGCAATCGGTTGCCATTTGTGAGCAAATTGGCGATCCGGCCACCTCAAAAGGTCCGGTAGAGAGAAAAGTCGTTCGTGTAGTCACGCCGGGAACCCTTACCGATGAAGCCCTGCTGCAGGAACGGCAGGACAACCTTCTGGCGGCGGTTTATCAAGGCAAGGTGGGTTATGGTTTTGCCACTTTGGATGTGGCATCCGGCCGTTTTGTGATTGCAGAATTGCCAAGCCGTGAAGCGCTGGAGGCAGAGCTGCAGCGCACCAGTCCGGCAGAGCTGTTATACAGTGAAGACTTCGCCGATATGGGGATGATTAACCATATCAAGGGAAAGCGGCGCCGCCCCGAGTGGGAGTTTGACTACGATACCTGTATCAAGTTGCTGCTTGAGCAGTTCGGTACCCGCGATCTGCGTGGCTTTGGCATTGCCGATGCGCGCCTGTCGCTGCAGGCCGCAGGCTGTTTGATGCAATATGTGAAAGATACCCAGCGCACCGCCCTGCCCCATATCAATTCCATCGTGCGCTTCAATCAGGGGGACAGCATCATTCTGGATGCCGCCACCCGTCGCAATCTGGAGCTGACTGTCAGCCTGTCAGGTTCCCGCGAAAACACCCTTGCCAGCGTGCTGGATAATACAGTGACTGCCATGGGTAGCCGTATGCTGCAGCGGTGGATACATCAGCCACTGCGATGTCACGATACCATTCGCGGTCGCCAGCAGGCAGTGCAGGAATTGTTGGAGACAGGCCTTTACGAGGACCTTCGCGCAGAGCTTAAAGCCCTTGGCGATATAGAGCGTATTCTGGCGCGTCTTGCACTGCGAAGCGCCCGCCCGAGAGACTTTGCCCGGTTAAGAGATGCCCTCGGCATTCTGCCCCTTATCCGCGAACGCGTGCAGCGCTGTGAGTCACGCCATCTTAAGTCACTCAATATTCTTCTGGGGGCCTTTCCCGAAGAGTATGAGCTGCTTTGCCGCGCAATTGTGGATAATCCACCAGTCCTTATTCGTGATGGAGGCGTCATACGCGAAGGCTATCACAGCGAGCTCGATGAATGGCGCAAGCTCAGCGATGGTGGCATCGATTATCTGGAGCAGATGGAGCAGCGCGAAAAGGAGCGCACCGGTATCGCCACTCTCAAGGTTGGCTATAACCGGGTACATGGCTACTACATTGAGGTCAGCCGCGCCCAATCGGCATTGGTGCCCATTGCCTATCAGCGCCGTCAAACCCTTAAAAATACAGAGCGCTATATCACCCCTGAACTTAAAGAATACGAAGAGAAAGTACTGTCCAGCCAGGGCAAGGCACTGGCGCTTGAAAAGCAGCTGTGGGAAGAGCTGTTCGATTTGATATTGCCCAAGCTTCAGGAATTGCAGGACTTTGCCCGCGCCGCCTCTGAACTTGACGTGCTGGCAAACTTTGCCGATAGGGCCGATCTCTTCAACTATCACTGCCCTGAGCTTAGCGACATTACGGGCATTTTAATTGAAGCAGGCCGTCACCCCGTGGTTGAGCGGGTCAGCCAAAGCCCCTTCATCCCTAACCCTGTGGAACTGTCCAATCAGCGCCGTATGTTGATTGTGACTGGCCCAAACATGGGCGGTAAATCAACCTATATGCGGCAGGTTGCGCTTATTACCCTGATGGCCCATATCGGCAGTTTTGTGCCCGCAGAGCGCGCCCTGATTGGCCCGGTTGACAGAATATTTACGCGCATCGGTGCCAGTGATGACCTCGCTTCCGGCCGCTCAACCTTTATGGTGGAAATGACCGAAACCGCCAACATTTTGCACAATGCGACAGCCAACAGCTTGGTGTTAATGGATGAAATTGGCCGCGGCACCTCGACCTACGATGGTATGTCACTGGCCTGGTCGGCGGCGGAATATCTGGCACAGAAACTCGGTGCCATGACCTTGTTTGCAACCCACTATTTTGAGCTGACCCAGCTGCCAGAAATGCTCCCCGGGGTTCATAATGTCCATCTGGATGCCATTGAGCATGATGATACTATTGCCTTTATGCACGCAGTACAGGAAGGCGCAGCCAGTAAGAGTTATGGTTTGCAGGTGGCCGCACTTGCAGGGGTTCCAGCCAACGTCATCAAGGCTGCCAAACACAAGCTGCATCAGCTGGAAAGCCGCGATCACGGGGTCGATATGAGCAAGCAGCAAGCGTTGCCATTGACTATGACACCTGAGCCTTCTGCCGCAGAGTTTCGTCTTAAGGCAATAGATCCAAACGATTTAAGTCCGCGTCAAGCGCTGGAACTCCTGTTCGAGTTAAAACGTTTAGTCTGAAAGCCAAGCATTAGCTGACGCGAGCTGAATATTTTCGGCTGTGAGGTAAAGGGCAGTGATGCTCAGGGCAGTGATGCTCAGGGCTGTGATGCTTAGGACTCTGAAACCATAAAACAAAAACGCCTCATTTATTGAGGCGTTTTTTATTGCCAGTATCTTTTAGGTTCTGAACAGGGCTTCTACCGACAGCCCCTGAGCACTCAAAATGTCTCTTAAACGCTTAAGCGCTTCTACCTGAATTTGCCTTACACGTTCACGGGTCAGACCGATTTCGGCACCCACATCTTCCAGCGTTGATGGCTCATAACCGAGCAGACCAAAACGACGTGCCAACACTTCCCGCTGCTTGGTGTTGAGCTCATTGAGCCAATTCACCACCGAATTTGAAATGTCCTCGTCCTGCACCTTATAGTCTGGGCCAACAGAGTCATCATCGGGTAATACATCCAACAGCGCCTTATCGTTGTCACCACCCAGGGGCACATCCACAGAAGTAATTTTTTCGTTGAGCTTGAGCATGCGGCTCACTTCAACGCTGGGGAGGTTCAGTTTGGCCGCAATTTCCTCAGCGGTAGGCTCATGATCGAGCTTATGCGCCAATTCACGGGCGGTTCTCAGATACACATTGAGTTCTTTAACCACGTGAATGGGCAAACGAATGGTGCGGGTTTGATTCATTATGGCCCGTTCAATGGTCTGGCGTATCCACCAGGTGGCATAGGTCGAGAAACGGAATCCACGCTCAGGATCAAACTTTTCAACGGCCCGGATCAGGCCAAGGTTACCTTCTTCAATTAGGTCGAGCAGAGCAAGTCCACGATTGTTGTAGCGACGCGCTATTTTCACTACCAGCCGCAGGTTGCTTTCTATCATGCGATTACGTGACTTTTCACAGCCGCGCAATGCTTTGCGGGAATAATAAACTTCTTCTTCTGCAGTCAGCAGAGGGGAAAAACCAATTTCACTCAAATAGAGTTGAGTAGCATCAAGGTTACGTTGTAAATCGTCCTGAACCTGCTGTTCCAGCTCCAGGTCTTGAACCAGACTGACTTCTTCACCGTCCATATTGGTGTCGCAATCTGCTTCTTTTCCGGAAAAATCTACAAGCTTTTCGGCAACAAGCGTATTGTTTTTCAAGCTCATAATATTGTCTCCCAAACCCAAAATTTGTTGATGACTTTAAATCACTTTTTTATCCTCCAAATGCCAAAATTGGCTGCCGTAAATTATTTCTTCGGCAAATACTTAAGTGGATTGACTGATACACCATGATCACGGATCTCGAAGTGAAGCATCACGTGTTCAGCGTCAGTATTCCCCATGGTCGCAACTGTCTGTCCTGCACTGACCCGTTGCTTTTCTGTCACCAGGATCTTGTCCAGATGGGCATAAGCACTGAGGAAGTCCTCACTGTGCTTGATAATGACCAGGTTGCCGTAGCCTCTCAGTGCGTTGCCAGAATACACCACTCGCCCTTCGGCGGCGGCTCTGACCGGATCCCCGCGTCTTCCCGCTATTTTGATCCCTTTACTCCCCTGCTCTCTGGCAGAGAAAGTCCCAATCAAGCGTCCTTTTGCTGGCCAGAGCCAGCGTGCTACTTCACTCGGTAAACCGTCAGTGGCAGCCGCTACCAGGTTATCGCCTTGTTGTGAACTTGTTACAGCGTAATCAGCTTTATTTTTCGGATCAAGTGTTTTTTTCTGTGCTACTACGGATGATTGACCGCTGGACACAACTGGGCTAGCGCTTTGTTTTCTATCATTTTTGGCTGTTACCGACTTGGTTTCCGGTTTCGAGGACGCCGTTGTGGTTTGCTTTGTTGGCTTGGTGTTTTTAGCCGTCGATGACAGCTTTAAAACCTGCCCGGGAAAGATAGTGTACGGTTTATTTAGTTGATTAATCTTGGCTAATTCGTGGTAATCCGTGCCAGCTCCCCAGGCAATTGAGTAGAGGGTATCGCCCTTTTTTACTTTATAAGTTGAACTGGTCAGACTTCCCTTGGGGTGTGCGGGCTTTTTTTTGGAATTCAGGCTTTCGACTGGTGCAGGCGAGTGCGCCTGCATGCTGCAACCAGCCAACAGGAGCAAACAAAGGCAGCAAGTTGTCAATCTCAACATGAATGAGCAGCTCCCGAAGTCAGCATGATTTACGCCAGGTTTCCATTGACCAAGGGCACAAACTTTACTGACTCAATGACCTCGGAAGCATAATCCTGCCCTGCACGGGTGATGGCCAATAATTGCTGGGCATCCTCACCCACCGGGATAATGAGCCTCCCGCCTTCAGACAATTGCTCAAGTAAAGCGGCTGGCACGCTGGCAGCTGCAGCAGTCACCATGATGGCATCGAAGGGGCCACGGTTGGGCCAACCCTGCCAACCATCACCGTATTTAAAAGACACATTGTGCAAATCGAGGCGCTTAAGACGTTGCCTTGCCTGAATTTGCAGTGCCTTGATACGCTCGATTGTGCAAAGCTCTGGTACCAGCTTCGCCAGGATAGCCGCCTGATAGCCAGAGCCCGTACCCACTTCCAGCACCCTTTGAGGCCGGTTTTGCATTACCAGCTCTGTCATGCGGGCAACGATATAGGGTTGGGAAATGGTCTGCCCCTGACCTATGGGCAGCGCGGTGTTCTCATAGGCTTTGTGTGCCAGTGCGGCATCAAGAAACATTTCCCGGGGCGTGTTGGCGATGGCCTGCAAAACGAGGTTGTCGCGGATCCCCGCGTCATACAACTTCTTTGCAAGGTTGATAGCCACCGTCGAGCCGGTCTGGTTCATATCTTTTCTATCCAGTTTGCCAGTGCGTTAAGTTGACTGTGTGCGGTCAGGTCGACGGTTAACGGCGTGATGGAAACATAGCCTTCGGCTACGGCGCCAAAATCGGTGCCTTCGCTGGCATCCAGCTCCTCACCCGGAGGACCAAGCCAGAAAATTTCCCGACCCGCCGGGTCGTTGGTTCTTACCACCCCTTCGGCCCTGTGACGCGCCCCAAGGCGAGTCACCTTGATGCCCTTGATTTGCTCAAGAGGCAAATCGGGCACATTCACATTAAGAATTTGGTCCGCTGGCAATGGGTGAGCCTTCAATCCTTCAACGATACGCACTGCAATTTGCGCAGCCGCATCATAGTGATCTGGATTTCTGGCTGACAGGGACACAGCAATGGCCGGCAGGCCCTGAAACCGCCCCTCCATGGCCGCAGCCACTGTGCCGGAATACAGGGTATCATCCCCCATATTAGCCCCAGCGTTGATCCCCGACACCACCAGCTCAGGCTCTTGGGTGCATATCTCGCGAATGGCGATGTGCACACAATCCGATGGTGTACCGTTAACCGCAATATATCCGTTGTCTAACCTATTAATTCTCAATGGATTAGTCAAGGTCAGCGAATTACTTGCAGCGGAGCAGTTTCTGTCTGGCGCCACCACATCCACATGGGCTATGGTCTTTAACGCCTCGGCGAGCGCCTTGATACCCGGGGCATGCACCCCGTCATCGTTACTCACCAACAGGCGCATTGGCTGCCTCCTGAGCCTGACGCTCGGCCACCGCCCGGCGCCACTCCAGCTCTTTCACGTCTGTGTATTCGCAAAGCTCTCTGAGCACACTGGTGGCAAAAGCACCGGCAGGCAGGCAAAAATCCAGGGTCAGGGTATCGCCATCCACTTTAAAACTAAGCTGCTCAGGACGGAGCAGCAGTGCACGGCGCTCTTGGGTTAGGCCTTCTTTTTCAAGGCCATCGCGCTCGAGTGCATACGGCGCCAGCACCTCAGACTCAAACTCGCCGGCCTCGCCCCTGGCGAGCATCTCACCGCGGCCCCACAGGGGCGCCGACAACTGAATGTCCTGCTCGGCAAGACGCTTACTCAGGGTGTCATCCCAGCTTTCAGCGGTAAAAAAGCTGCGTGAGCCAGAAAGCATTACACAATCACCCTCGATGGGCGCAGCGCCAAAACGCGCCAGACGCGCGCTGGCCACCTGATTGAAAAGCTCTGAGCGCACCGCTGAGAGATACAGGCTGCGCTTGTTTCTGTCTTTGACCTTGCGGCCTTCGAACATCTGCCGCGCCTTAACCAGATTGCCACCGTCATGGCCAAAACGTTGCTCGCCAAAATAATTGGGCACACCGCCAGAACGCACCTGCTCGAGCCTTGCAACCAGCGCCTCAGGGTCGGAAACATTACGCAGTACCAGGGTAAAGCGGTTGCCTGAGAGCGCGCCGGTGCGCAGCTTCTTACCATGGCGGGCAAACGACAGCACCTGCATCTGCTCATTGCTCATGGCGGCCCAGTCAGGGGTTTCCTTACCGGGAATACGTACGCCAAACCACTGCTCTGTGATGGCGTTTTTGTCCTTTTGGCCGGCAAAGGTCACTTCTTTGGGATGCACCTTGGCAAATTTGGAAATCATCTCCGCCACCTGAGCTGTGTTTAACCCATCTTTACGGATATGGAGCAGGTGGTGCTCGCCCTCACCTTCGGGCAGGAACGGCAGGATTTCCTTTACCTGGAAATCGCTGTTGTGGGTGCGGATATCGGCGCTTACAGCCGGCTTGCCGTAGAGATAAGTCAGCTCAGTCATTTCACATTCTCCATCAACACCACAGCTTCCACGGCGATGCCTTCTTTGCGACCGGTGAAGCCAAGCTTCTCGGTAGTGGTCGCTTTTACGTTGATATTATTAAGCTCAGTTTGCAGATCGTCCGCCAACACAGCACGCATGGCCTCTATGTGGGGTAACATCTTTGGGGCCTGGGCGATGATGGTCACATCCAGGTTGCCAATGGCAAAGCTTCGCTCACGGGCAAGCTTAAAGCAGTGACGTAACAGCACACGGCTGTCGGCCCCTTCATAGGCAGCGTCGGTGTCGGGAAAGTGCTTGCCGATATCACCCAGTGCCATGGCACCCAGGATGGCATCGCTGATGGCATGCAGTACCACGTCGCCATCGGAGTGGGCAATAAGTCCTGTTTCGTAAGGCACTTCGACGCCGCAGAGAATGAGTGGACGGTCTGCGCCAAACTTGTGCACATCAAAACCGTGGCCAATCCTGATTTTCATGGAAATTCCTTAAGTATTTTGCTGCTGGGCCTGAAGAACCTGCTGGGCTTCTAAAAATAGGGCCGCCAGCTGTAAATCATCCGGGTGGGTAACCTTGATGTTGTCGGCACGGCCACTGACCAGCCCCGGATGCACTCCGGCCCACTCCATCGCCGACGCCTCGTCGGTGATAGAAACACCGGCGGCCAGTGCCTGCTCCAGATTCTGTTTCAAGCTCGCTGCCGGAAACAGTTGCGGCGTTAATGCATGCCAGAGGGCTTCTCGGCAGACTGTGGCGTCTATGCTGCCATCCTTCGCCGCCCGCTTCATGGTATCCCGCACCGGCATGGCGAGTATCGCCCCTTGTGGGAAGTGCTGCCGACTCTTAAGCAGCGCATCTATGTCACCATGGGTCAAACAGGGCCTGGCTGCATCGTGCACCAGCGCCCAAGCATCGCTGTTATCCGGCAATGCAGAAAGGGCTGCCAATACCGAATCGGCGCGCTCTTTTCCGCCCTGTACCCGGGTAAGCTTGGGGCTGTGCGCCTCAGCCAAACTGTCAAACCAGCTATCTTCGGCCGACAGGGCGACTATGACCTTATCAATGGCCGGATGGGAGAGCAGCCTTTGCAGGGTATGAGCCAGAATAGGTTTATCCAATAACGGCAGGTATTGCTTGGGGATAGTGGCCCCCATACGGCTGCCAATACCGGCCGCCGGAACTATGGCGACAATGCTGCCGCTGGAGGTTGCTTTAGAATTCATTGACTGTCCTGTGACTGTTCCTCAGAGCGGGTACTGCGACTATCGTTACCCACAACCCGGAAGAAAGTTTCACCCTGTTCAATCAGCCCAAGTTCATTACGGGCCCGCTCTTCCAGCGCCTCTGTACCACTTTTCAGGTCCTGAATTTCTTCTTTCAGTACCTCATTGCGTTCCAGCAACTCGGCATTACCGGATTGCTGATGGCTTATCCTGTCTTTCAGGGTGAAGTACTCGGTAAGGCTATTTTCGCCAAACCACAGCCGGTACTGGAGCAACGCCAGCAAGGCAAAGAGAACCAGAACGAATGGCTTCATGGATGAATTGCAGTGATTGGGTGAATTTGGGGAGATATTACAACAAAAAAGGCCACCTTGGGGGTGGCCTTTTGCGCATTCAATCAAATTTTATCAGGCGATTAGCCCTTGGCATTGATTTCGGTCAGACCGCGGTATGGCGCTTTCTCACCCAGTTGCTCTTCGATACGCAGCAGCTGGTTGTACTTGGCAACGCGGTCAGAGCGGCACAGTGAACCTGTCTTGATTTGACCGGCAGCGGTACCCACAGCCAGATCGGCAATGGTCGCATCTTCGGTTTCGCCTGAGCGGTGAGAGATAACGGCAGTATAACCGGCTTCTTTGGCCATGCGGATAGCGGCCAGAGTCTCGGTCAGAGAACCAATCTGGTTGAACTTGATGAGGATTGAGTTACCGATACCCTGCTCAATACCGCGGCTCAGGATCTTGGTGTTGGTTACGAACAGGTCGTCACCTACCAGCTGTACCTTGTCGCCGAGGATTTTGGTCTGGTAAGCCCAGCCATCCCAATCAGACTCGTCCAGACCGTCTTCGATAGACACGATTGGGTACTGCTCGGTCAGTGACTTAAGGAAATCAGAGAAACCGTTTGAGCTGAATACTTTGCCTTCGCCAGACAGGTCGTACTGACCGTCTTTGTAGAATTCAGACGCAGCGCAGTCCAGCGCCAGGGTCACGTCGGTGCCCAGCTTATAACCGGCGGCTTCAACGGCTTCTTTGATTACAGCCAGCGCATCGGCGTTGGAAGCCAGGTTAGGGGCAAAACCACCTTCGTCACCCACGGCGGTGTTCAGACCCTTAGACTGCAGCACTTTCTTCAGGTTGTGGAAGATCTCGGCGCCCATACGCAGGGCTTCACGGAAGCTCTTGGCGCTCACTGGCTGCACCATGAACTCCTGGATGTCCACGTTGTTGTCAGCGTGCTCACCACCGTTAAGGATGTTCATCATAGGCACAGGCATGCTGTACTGGCCTGGGGTACCGTTCAGCTCAGCGATGTGGGCGTACAGTGGGATGCCTTTTGCAGCGGCGGCGGCCTTGGCAGCGGCCAGAGACACAGCCAGAATGGCGTTGGCGCCCAGCTTGTCTTTGTTCTCGGTACCGTCCAGAGCGATCATGATGCCGTCGAGCTCAGCCTGAGCGGTGGCGTCTTTACCCAGCAGGGCTTCACGGATAGGGCCATTTACGTTGTCAACGGCCTTCAGAACGCCTTTACCCAGGTAACGGGCCTTGTCGCCGTCACGCAGTTCCAGCGCTTCGCGGCTACCGGTAGAAGCACCTGATGGCGCAGCTGCCATGCCCACAAAGCCACCTTCCAGGTGTACTTCGGCTTCCACAGTTGGGTTGCCGCGTGAATCCATGATTTCACGACCGATCACTTTGATAATCTTAGCCATAATGTCCTCGATTTAGTCTTGAATTAAAGGTTAAGTTGAAAAGAAAAACCCATACCCATCTCAGCGCTACATGAGCTCATGAACCAAATTGAATGCACCCTGATATGGGTATCTGATTTTTCTTATGTTTTTGTGCCATCGCTTATTTAGTGACGGCGAATAATTAACCACAAGGAACAAAAAGGCCGGTACTGCCATCGCGGTACCGGCCTCTTGGCATTAGCTCAGGCTGCGCTTTTGATGCGCTCTGGCTGCAGCCACAAAACCTTCGAACAGCGGATGTCCGTCACGGGGTGTTGAAGTAAACTCCGGATGGAACTGACCAGCCACAAACCATGGGTGGTTTGGCAGTTCAATCATTTCCACCAGTTTGCGGTCAGAAGACAGGCCGCTGAATACCAGACCGGCTTTTTCCAACTGCTTCACATAGTGGTTGTTCACTTCGTAGCGGTGACGATGACGCTCAATACAGCTCTCGGAGCCGTACGCTTCGGCAGCCTTAGTACCGGCCTTGAGGTGACACAACTGTGCGCCAAGGCGCATGGTGCCGCCCAGATCGGACGCTTCGTCGCGCTGCTCAATATTACCTTCTTCGTCGATCCATTCTGTGATCAGACCCACAACCGGATGCGGAGTTTGCTTGTTGAACTCGGTAGAGTGCGCATCTGTGAGGCCTGCCACGTTACGGGCGAACTCGATAAGGGCTACCTGCATACCGAGGCAAATACCGAAGTAAGGCAGGTCGTTTTCACGGGCATACTTGGCGGCCATGATTTTACCTTCCACGCCACGCTCACCGAAACCGCCGGGTACCAGAATACCATCGAGGCCCGCCAGGGCTTCTTCGCCTTTGGCCTCTACGCTTTGTGAATCGATGTACTTGATGTTCACAGTGACGCGGTTTTTCAGGCCAGCGTGCTTGAGCGCCTCGTTCACTGACTTATAGGCGTCTGGCAGCTCGATGTACTTGCCCACCATACCAATGGTGATTTCACCGTTGGGGTTGGCTTCCTGATAAATCACGTTTTCCCACTCAGACAGGTCGGCTTCTTTGCATTCCAGGTGGAAACGCTTGCAGACCAGGTCGTCCAGACCCTGAGAGGTCAGCAGAGCCGGGATCTTGTAGATGGAGTCAACGTCTTTCAAAGAGATAACAGCGCGCTCTTCCACGTTACAGAACAGGGAAATCTTGGCTCGCTCGTTGGCAGGAATGGCGCGGTCACCGCGGCAAACCAGAATATCCGGCGCAATACCGATAGAACGCAGTTCTTTTACTGAGTGCTGGGTTGGCTTGGTTTTGACTTCGCCGGCAGCACCGAGGAATGGCACCAGAGTCAGGTGCATGAACATGGAGCGGTCACGACCCAGTTCAACGCCCAGCTGACGGATAGACTCGAGGAACGGCAGCGATTCGATATCACCCACGGTACCGCCAATCTCAACGATGGCCACGTCATGGCCTTCGCCGCCTTCCAGCACCTTGGCCTTGATGGCGTTGGTGATGTGTGGAATAACCTGGATGGTGGCGCCCAGATAGTCACCGCGGCGCTCTTTACGCAGAACTTCTTCGTAAATACGGCCGGTGGTGAAGTTGTTACGGCGGTTCATCTTGGTACGGATGAAACGCTCATAGTGACCCAGGTCCAGATCCGTCTCTGCGCCGTCCTCAGTCACAAACACTTCACCGTGTTGTGTCGGGCTCATGGTACCTGGGTCAACGTTGATGTAAGGATCCAGCTTCATGATGGTCACGTTGAGGCCCCGTGCCTCGAGAATGGCTGCCAATGATGCTGCTGCAATGCCTTTGCCCAGCGACGAAACCACGCCGCCAGTCACGAAGATATACCTTGTCGTCATGCTGAACCTGAGAAAATATGAGTGTGAAAATATGTGCTTGTAAGAAAGCACCAGGACGGGGCGACAGTATATCAAAGCCCTGTGCTTTCGACAAACCTCAACGGGGAGATTTTTCCTGCTCTTTTACCTGATCCCAGAAGCCATCAAGCTCGGCAAGGGAATAATCAGTCAATTGTCTGCCTCCCAGGGATGCCAACTCCTCCACGCCGCGAAACCGGCGTTCAAACTTTTGATTCGCCCGGCGCAGCGCCTGCTCGGGCTCGACGCCCAGATGGCGCGCCATGTTCACCACGGCAAACAAAAGGTCGCCCATCTCGCTGGCAACCCGCTCTGGGTCGGGATTATCCACCTGCACTTCGGCCAGTACCTCGGCAATTTCTTCTTCCACCTTGGCCACCACCGGCGGCAGCTCGCCCCAGTCAAAGCCCACCCGGGCAACCCGTTTCTGGATTTTGGCAGCGCGGCTTAGGGCCGGCAGGCCAACCGGCACATCATCCAGCACCGAATGTTTGTCTTTTGCTTTGCGCTCAGAGGCCTTGATGGCTTCCCAGTTATCTTTGACCTCGTTGCTGGAGCTCACTTCAAGATCGCCAAACACGTGCGGATGGCGGGAGGTGAGTTTGGCGCAGATGCGTCTGACCACCTCATCGAAATCAAACAGTCCCTGCTCTTTGCCAAGCTGGCAATAAAACACCACCTGAAACAAGAGATCCCCAAGCTCGTCCGGCAGCTCATCAAGATCCATCCGCTCTATGGTGTCAGCCACTTCATAGGCCTCTTCCAGGGTAAAGGGCACTATGGTTTCGAAGCGCTGCGCCTTGTCCCAGGGGCAGCCATGCTCCGGGTCGCGCAATTTGGCCATAATGACCAGCAGCGGATTGATGTCAGCATTTGGCTGTTCATTTGCACTGATTTCGGTGCTCATTTGCATTCCCTTCTGCTGTGCATTCTGCGCAGCTATGATTTAAAACACGTTAAAAACAAAGGCTGCGACGCAGCCCTTGTTTGAAAGGTTTAGGATTCATCGACTCCGGCGTTAGAGGCGGCGTGCCTCAATCACGCCATCCACCTGACCGAGCTTCGACAGCACCCTCGAGAGGCCATCGACGTTGTAAAGCTCGAGTTCCAGCTCAATCGCGGCGGTCTGGTTTTTGATATCCGATGAGCTGCTCATGGCAAGCACGTTGGATTTCTCGGCCGCCAGCACCGAGGTTAAATCCCGCAGTAAACCGGTTCTGTCGTTGGCGAGTACCCGCAGGCGGATTTTGTAGCCACCTGAGTAGTTTTCTCCCCAAACCACGTCCACCACCCGCTCGGGATGGGCGCGCATCAGCTCTTTTACCTGCTCACAGTCGGCGCGGTGCACAGAAATACCGCGGCCCTTGGTGATAAAACCGAAAATTTCATCACCGGGCACCGGGCGACAGCACTGGGCGATATGGCTTAGGAGATTACCCACGCCGTTGACTTCAATCTGATCCCGGGTCTTGGCAATGGGTTTATGCTGGCCTTTCTTAACCAGATCTTCCACCGCCTCTTCGTCGGAAATCTCATGCACCCGCATCCGGCTTTGAATGTGGTTTACCACCTGATTGAGGCGCACATCACCGCCACCGATGGCCGCCAAGAGGTCGTCCATGTTGGTCATGTTGAAGCGCTCTATGGCGCTGGCAGCATCTTTTAACGTCAGGCCCACACGGCCAAGTTCAACCTCCAGCATTTCGCGGCCGGCCGCCAGGTTTTTGTCCCTGTCCTGCTGCTTGAACCAATGCTGGATTTTGCTGCGGGCACGGGATGTCCTGATATACCCCAGGTTGGGATTCAGCCAATCGCGCTTGGGATTGGGGTGCTTAGAGGTGATGATTTCAATCCGCTCACCGGTTTCCACCTGATAGGTGAAGGGCACGATGCGGCCATCCACCTTGGCGCCAATGCACTTGTGGCCAACCTGGGAGTGGATGTAATAGGCAAAGTCAAGCACGGTACTGCCTGCGGGCAAGTCCACCACTTCGCCGGAGGGGGTGAATACATACACCCTGTCCTCAAACACCTGGCTGCGAATTTCTTCCACCAGGTTGCCACTTTCCACCACGTCTTCCTGCCACTGCAGAATTTTACGCAGCCAATTAATTTTCTCTTCGTAGCCGCTCTGCTTGCCGGCATGGCCCTCTTTGTATTTCCAGTGGGCAGCAACACCAAGCTCGGCGTCCTGATGCATGGCTTCGGTACGAATTTGAATTTCGACGGTTTTGCCTTCAGGCCCCACCACCACAGTGTGGATGGACTGATAGCCGTTGGGTTTGGGGTTGGCGACATAGTCGTCAAACTCCCGGGGAATATGATGGTAGAGGGTGTGCACCACACCGAGGGCGCCGTAGCAGTCCTGCAAACGGTCGGTGACAATACGCACGGCGCGCACATCAAACAGCTCATCGAACTTGAGGTGTTTACCCTTCATCTTGCGCCAGATGGAGTAGATGTGTTTGGGACGGCCATAGACCTTGGCGCGAATGTGCTCTTCATCGAGCTTGGCCTGCAGGTCATTCACAAACTGCTCTATGTAGGTTTCGCGATCGATGCGTTTACCGTCGAGCTGCTTGGCGATTTCCTTGTAGGTTTCTGGGTGCAGATAGCGGAACGAAATATCTTCCAGCTCCCACTTGAGCTGGCCAATCCCCAAACGGTTTGCCAGCGGCGCGTAAATATCGGCGATTTCTCGGGCCAGCAGCACCCGGGTTTCTTCGTCGGCATTTTTTACCGCCCGCAGCAAACACACCCTTTCGGCAAGCTTAATCACCACGGCGCGTACATCTTCCACCATGGCCAGCAGCATCTTACGGATGTTGTCGATTTGCATTTCGGCCGAGCGCGACTGTTCACTCAGTTTCAGGCTGCCGATGGCATTCATGGTCACCACACTGGCCACCAGGTTGCCCAGCTTGTCACCAAACTTTTCGATGAGTTTTTCCTGGGGTAAGAGCCCCGCTTCCTGCACCGAAAACAGCACGGCCGCCTGCAGGGTCTCCAGATCCATATTCAGCGGCGCCAGGATTTCAATCATCTCTCTGGCGCGGGACATCAGGGCATCGTGGGCCTTGGCGTCCTTTACCGGCATCGCCTGAACAGTACGCAGCAGCTCAAGCAGCACCCTGGCATCCTCGGCGTCGTCCACATAACGAACCACCCAGTCTTCCAGATTGAAATCGACATCGTTGAAATGTGCTTCGCGGACAGACACCATAGGCTTAAGGATCCCTCTTCCCACTCTGGGCCAAACAAGTTAAAGACTTTATCTTCAGGATTGGCACGCGCTTGTCAAACCCAAGCGGACCGATTGTCCATTAATTTTGCTACATCCAGCAAAATTCATCCGTTAATTGACCAATTCGAACAAGGCCATGCCTTCGCTGTGATGGGTCTGGGGGAACATGTCCACCAGACCAAGGCGGGTCAATTGATATCCGGCCTCAAACAGCAGCACTGAATCGCGGGCTAGGCTTGCCGGGTTACAGGACACATAAAGCACCCTGGAAGGTTTCATTTTTTTAAGCCACTTCAGGCTCTCGTATGCACCGGCTCGGGCCGGGTCCAGGAGCAGCTTATCGATTTTGCCAAGCCAGGGTTCGGCGACCAAATCTTCACTGAGGTCGGCGCAGTAAAAACTGAGGTTATCCAGACCGTTAATGGCGGCGTTTTTCTTCGCCTGCGCCACCATTTCCGGCACACCTTCAACGCCAATCACTTCAGCGCCCTGCTGTGCAAGTGGCAAACTGAAGTTCCCCACGCCGCAAAAGAGGTCGAGCACCCGCTCACCGGCCTGCACGTCGAGCCAGTTTATGGCCTGTTTGACCATGGCCTGGTTGACCTCGCCATTGACCTGAATAAAGTTGCCCGGCGCGAAAGCAAGCTTAAGCTCATCCAATTGGTAATAAGGCAATTCATGGCTGTTGGAGAGAAACTCAAGCTCCCCCTCATTGCCCTGCAACAAGAAGGCAATTTGCCGCTCATCGGCGAAGGCCGAAAGCAGTTTTTTATCGCTTTGGGCCAATGGGGCCGTAACCCTCAGCACAGCAAAAAGCCCGTTGGCGGCCAGTGTCAGCTCAAGATGCCCCAACCGCTGCTTGCCTTTGAGACGGTTAAGGAGCGTGGCAAATGGCGATATAAGGTCAGAGAGAGGCCCGGCGAGCACAGCGCAGCTGTCGATACCCACTACCGATTTACTGCCCTCTTCCCGGAATCCCAGCGCAAGCTTGTTGGTGTCCTTATCCAGCAAGGTGGCCAACCTGGCCCGGCGACGGTAATGCCAGCTGTCACCGCTCAGGTCATCGCAGTTCACAACCACAGGCTGGGCTGCCGCGCGGCTGACAATATCACCCAGTGCCTGGCGCTTGTATTCAAGCTGACGTGGCAGCGACAGATGCTGTAAGTCGCAGCCACCGCATTTGCCATACCAGGGGCAAGGCGGTGTTTGCCGGTCAGGGCTCGCCTCAGACACCCGCTGCAACTTGGCATGGGCATAGTTTTTCTTCTGCTCAGTGAGCTGCACTTCGACGGTTTCGCCCGGCAAAGCGCCCGGAATAAACACCACCTTGCCCTGATGTTCGGCAATGCCAGCGCCCAAATGATCGAGTCTTTGCACTGTGAGTGCTATCTTTTGGGAGAGCTTTTTCGCTTGATTGGGTTTCGCTTTGAAAAACTGCGCCATTGTGGCCTCATACAAGAAAAATCTGTTAAGACAGCCGGGTTTCTGGCAGTCTTAGTACATTCAAACTCAAAGGAAATCAGGGACAACCCAGCACATGAATACCGCGCACAATATGACAAAATACAGTCTGCGGTCCTGGGTATTGGTGTTGGCGCTCGCGCCCACTATCCTCGTTGGTATCCTTTTGGGCAGTTACTTTACCATAAACCGCTTCTATGATCTTGAAGACACGCTCAAGGATATGGGCAGTAACATCATAGAACCTCTGGCCATTTCGGCTGAGCAGAGCCTGTCGACCAATAACCGCGAAATCACCAAAATCCTCCTGGCTCGGGCTCAACTCAACAAGTCGACACTGGTCAAATCCATTGCCATTTTTGACATTAACAATCAGTTATTTGTCACCTCGCACTATCACAAAGACTTTGAGGTGATGCGCTACAAAGAAGCGCTGGAAAGCCTCAAAGAAACCCAATTCGAACATGAAGGAGACACCCTGATTGTTCGCACCCCCATCTTTGCCATCAGCGACAAACAGCCCATGGGCGACAGCAGCGATGAAGGCGGTGGCCGCTTCAGCGAAGCCGTTATCATGCCGGACAACTCCAACGCGACCCTGCTCGGCTACGTCTCCATGATGCTGAACAAGGAAAAAGCGCTGCTTGAGCAGCACAGGGCCGCCGTTGCCGCCTTTATCATTGTGCTGATTGGCGTGCAGTTGAACCTGCTGTTTACCTTCCGTCTGGTAAAAAACGTGACCCAGCCCATCACCGACATGGTGAAACTGGTGGGCAAAATCCGCGAAGGTAAACTGGATGCACGGCTTGAAGGCAATCTCATCGGTGAGCTGGACCTGCTCAATCGGGGTATTAACGCCATGGCGGCATCGCTGTCGGAATACCATGATGAGATGCAGCAAAACATCGACCAGGCCACATCTGATCTTCGCGAAACCCTGGAACAGATTGAAATCCAGAACATAGCACTGGATCGCGCCAAGAAAGACGCCCAGGAAGCGAGCCGCATCAAGTCTGAGTTTTTGGCCAACATGTCCCACGAACTCAGGACGCCGCTCAACGGGGTGATTGGTTTTGCCCGGCAACTTCTTAAAACCCCGCTGCATTCCAGCCAGATGGAATACATCAAAACCATCGAGCGCAGTGCCACCAGTTTGCTTCAGATAATCAACGACATCCTCGACTTCTCCAAGCTTGAAGCCAATAAGATGGTGCTCGAAACCATGCCCTTTGGCCTGCGCGCATCACTGGAGGACACCATCAACCTGCTGGCAGGCAGCGCCCACGCCAAAGGGCTCGAGTTTGTGGTGGATGTGGATGCCAACGTACCGGAAAACCTGAGTGGCGATGTGATGCGCCTCGGACAGGTAATGACCAACCTCCTGGGCAACGCCATCAAATTTACCGAGGAAGGCAGTGTCCATCTCAAAATTAGTCTTGCCAGCCTGGAAGACAACAACCTGACCCTGCGCTGTGAAGTGACTGACACAGGCATAGGTATTGACCCCGAACAGCAGGAACTCTTGTTCCAGGCCTTTGGTCAGGCCGACTCCTCCATTTCCCGTCGCTACGGCGGCACAGGTCTTGGGCTGGTTATCACCAAGCGTTTGGTGGTGCAAATGATGGGCGGCCGCATAGGCTTTAATTCCGAGGTCGGCAAAGGCTCCAGCTTCTGGTTTACCGTGCCGCTGCAGCTCAGCCCCTTCCCGGTACACGATACCCTGCCGCTGGAAAAACTCATCGGCCACTCGGTACTCTTGTTTGAGCCCCGCAAACTCACCCGCGAGTCCATTGCCCGTAAGCTAAAGGACTGGCACATGATGGTGACACTGGCGAGCAACGAAGATGAACTGGAGCGGCATTTGGACGACAGGCACTACGACGCCATCCTGTTATCTGGCCAAAGCTGCGAATCGTGCGAAGATCTCCAGCGGCACCTGTCGCAGGTGAAAGACCATACAGGCTCGCTGCTGCTGCTTAACGACTGTCTCGACCCTGAGGTGTACACCCAGGAGATGGAGCCCTTTGTGGATTTGGTGCTGCAGCTGCCTGTGAGTGAGCTGAAACTGGCGCAAAACCTGATTTTCCCACCGGTGAAGAAAAACGCCGCGCCCAAACCGGCGCTGGCCACCAAACCCAGCGCCCGCCATCCCCTCAATGTGTTGGCAGTGGACGATAACCTGGCAAACCTCAAGCTTATCGACACCTTGCTGAAAGAGCTGGTTGCCAACGTGGTGGCGGTCAGCAGTGGCGATCAGGCGGTGGCGCTGGCCAAGAGTCGCTCGTTCGACCTCATCTTTATGGATATTCAGATGCCGGGCACCGATGGGGTCACAGCCACCCGGCTTATCCGTCAGGACTCACTCAACCGCAATACCCCGATTATTGCCGTTACCGCCCATGCCATTAACGAAGAACGTGAGCGCATTCAGGCAAGCGGCATGGACGGTTATCTGCCCAAGCCCATCGATGAAGCCGCCCTTAAAGGGGTGATTTCGCGCTGGCTAACCCGGCCCAAATTCACCCATTTCGACAGTAACACTCTCAACTGGGAGCTGTGCCTGAGCCAGGCCAATCAGAAAGAAGATCTGGCCATCGACATGTTGAAGATGATGCTGGAGTCCTTGCCCGGTACGGTTAACGATATCGAGCTTGCCATGGCCCGCAGCGATAACGAGTCTATGCTGTATACGGTGCACAAACTTCACGGGGCCAGTTGCTATTGCGGCGTGCCCACCACCCAAAAACTCTGCCAGCAAATTGAGTCTGCGCTGAAGCGTGGCGCCGATGTGGCGGATGTTGAACCGGAAATCCTTGAGTTACTTGATGAGCTGACTAAGGTAGAATCGGCGGCAACCCAAGTAATTTCCCAGATGTCAGCGGAAGTACCCAATGAGTTCTAAACCCGGATTTTTCAAGCGTCTTAAAGCGCTGTCTTTGCCACAAAAGCAATTATTCGCCGTAGCCCTGTGCCAGCGCATGTATCCCAACTATCAGCTGTTTTCAGAGGTCTGTGAATATGGCGATCCCAAGGTGCTGGACACCGTGCTTAACCTGTTGTGGCAGTCGCTCTACGACAGAAAGCTGAAGTTAAACCTGGAGCTGCACACCAACAAACTCGAAGAGGTGATCCCTGAGCCGGAAAACTTTGATGTTTATGGCGTGTACCCTGCCATGGATGCCGTGGTCGCCCTGATAAGCCTGCTCAGCGGCATCGAGAGCAAAATCGAAGAAGACATCACCAATATCAGTAAGCTGTCTTCCGCTACCGTGGCCAACTATATTGAAGCCATCATCGATGTGGAGTTGGAAGACGAGGCGCTGGATGACTTTGTCTTTGCCCATGAAGCCATGGTCGCAGAGCGTGAGCTGCAAGGCACATTATTGGAGCTGATTGAAGACAATCCGGATATGTCGGCGGATTTTATCAAGGCACTGCGCAAAGAACTGGTATCCAGCGGCGTGTCCAATATTGGTATCAGCCTGCAGGAATCCTGAAACGGCTATTCAGAGGTGACATGTGAGAACCTTACTTTATCAAGGCTTTATACTCACTAATCTCGACGGAAAAACCGACAGCTGGCGTTTAACCATAGCCGATGAAGTGCGCATCGGCTCTTTGTTTGAACTTCGCCGTCAGGTGGCGTTTTATCAGGAGCTGGGCGTCCTCCCTCCGGTGAAGGACTATCCGGCTCCCACTTCCACATCCCCCAAGCGCAAACCAGGCCACCCACCCAAGGGACGCAAAAAACAGTTGGGTTAAGCGTCCATCGCAAATAACCCCGGCGCCCGCGACTTCATAAAATCGATAAAGGCTTTCACCTTGGCAGGTTGTTGCTGCCGCTGGTGACACAAAATCGAGATCCGCCGCGTTTCTCCCCGCCAATCCGGCAATACAGGCAGCAGCAACCCGCGTTGCAGCTCCTGCTTAAAGAAGAGTTCCGGCCCATACAAGATACCACCATCATCCACACAGGCGCTGATAGCCCCCTGCAGATCGGTCAGCGTCAGGCTCGCGGGTCCGTCATAATAAAAAGCCTCTCCCTGAGGATGCCTCAGCGACCAGTTATATAAAGGCCACACCTTGATAATATCGTGAGCGGCAAGGCTGCTGGGATGAGTTGGCATACTGCGGCGCTGCAGATAGTCAGGTGATGCCACCAGGCGGTAATCCAGCGTCCCAAGCGGTACCGCTATCCAGGAGGAGTCCGGTTGAATACCGCCCACGATGGCGATATCGATGCCTTTGTCGATAAGGTCGACTACCTCGTTTTTTTGGGTGATATGCAGCCTGATACCCGGATATTCCCGCCGAAACTCGTTGATGGTTTTCATAAAAATCATCGAGATGATGGAGATGGGGGCAGCAATACGCAACGTGCCTTCGAGCGGGTCTTCGCCATCTCCATAAAGCGCATCCACTGCGCTCACCAGGGATTTGTAGCGCTCGTAAAGCGCCATTCCTTCCTCGGTGAGGCGAATTTTGCGGGTACTTCGCATCAATAGCTGACGACCGCGGTTTTCTTCCAGGCGGGATAATTTGCGGCTGACGGTTGCCACAGGCATCGAGAGACGATCCGCCACCGCAGACAGGCTACCGGCATCCACCAACTGCACAAAGAGGTAAATCAATTCAAGTTCGCTACCCGGATGCTCTCTCATGCCGTTTCCCGCCGTTAATCATGGATATGCCTGCGACCAAGGACCAATGGTCAGCTCGCATCATGATATGCTAATTTGCCTGCCGAGCCCCACTGCAAAGGGGGAAATTGTGATCTGCCGAGGCCCCTGCTGTGATGTTCAACCTCCTCATTCCGCTGCTCGCTGTTGTTGCCGTGATGATTGCGGGCGCTGCCAGCTCCAGACTCCTTCCAGGCTGGTTAGAGCGTTTTCTCAATCAATACGTGTATTACCTGGCATTTCCGGCCATCCTGTATGTGAGCCTGGCCAATACTCCCATTGAAGAAATTCTCAACCCCGGATTTGTGCTGGGTTATCTGCTTGCCATGGTGGTGACCTATGTATTGGTGCAGCTGTGGTCACTGAAACATGAACAGGGACAAACCCGTCCCGCGAGCCTGCGAGCCCTGTCGGCCACCTTCGGCAACACCGCGTTTATCGGTATCCCCGTGCTGGCGATGCTGTTTCCGAATAATCCGCAGGCACTGATGGCTGCTGCGCTGGCAAGCCTTTTATCAGTCTTGATGTTTGCCGTTACCGTGGTGCAATTAAGACTCGCGACCCAACCTCTGACCGGCATGGCACGGTTAAGCCTTGCGCTGCGGGTGGTGAGCAGAAATCCCGTGGTCATCGGCTGTGCCCTCGGGGTATTGGCCTCGGCGATGCAGTTTTCACTGCCTTCGATACCGGATACCCTGGTGACATGGATAGGTAAAAGCTCCAGTCCCTGCGCGCTCTTTGCCATTGGCATAGCGCTGGCCCGCTCCATGCGAGAGCCTGAACAAACTCAGACGGGCGTGCCCTTCTGGCACGTAAATCTGGCGAAACTGGCTTTGCAGCCACTGCTGGTATGGCTACTCTTCAGTTGGTTGGGGGTGAGTGCGCAGCTGACCGTGATGGGCGTGCTGCTTTCCGCCATGCCCACTGCCGCCAGCGTTTACCTGCTGGCCTATCAGGATAAAACCCTGGAAAAGCAAATCGCCCGGGGCATAGTGGCAGGTACGCTGCTGACGCTTTTCAGCCTGCCTCTGCTGACGATGGGATTAAACCTGATAACTCAGTAGCCAAAAATTTTTCATGTCGGGGTTGCGGGACGATTTACTGTACAAAAAATCAGTATATACTGTTTATCAATACAGTACTTTGATTGCTAATCACACAGGATTGCCGTCATGCTTTGTCAGCTCAGCATCAATAACTTTGCCATTGTTCGCTTTCTGGAATTGGACTTCCGTCCGGGTATGACCAGTATTACCGGTGAAACCGGTGCCGGTAAGTCCATCGCCATTGATGCCCTGGGGTTGTGCCTGGGTAACCGCGCAGACGCCGGTGCCGTGCGCCCCGGTGCCAGCAAAACCGAGGTCAGCGCCCGCTTCTCTCTGGATGATGTGCCCCTGGCCCGACGCTGGCTGGAGGATAACGATCTTGAGCTGGACGACGAATGTATTCTCAGGCGCACCATCACTGCCGATGGCCGTTCACGGGCCTACATCAATGGCAATCCTGTTCCCCTGTCACAGCTCAAATCCCTTGGGCAATATCTGGTGGGGATCCACGGCCAGCATGCACACCACGCCCTCTTAAAAAACGAACACCAACTGACACTGCTGGACAGCTACGCCAACCACCGCATGCTGCAGGAGTCGGTCGCCAGCGCCTACCAGCGCTGCCGTCAGGTCGAAGCCGAATTAAGGCAGCTCGAGCAAAGTCAGCAGGAACGCATTGCCCGCAAACAGCTGCTGCAGTATCAGGTTGAAGAATTGGACGAATTTGCCTTGATGGAAGGAGAGTTCGAACAAATCGAGGCAGAACACAAACGCCTCGCCAATGGCACCGCCCTGATTGAAGACTGTCAGCACACCCTGTCGCTGCTCAGTGAATCCGATGAAGGCAATATTGAGTCGCTGCTAAACCGAGCCTTATCCCTTGCTGCAACCCTGGAGTCGCTCGACCCAACCCTGGCCCCCATAGGAAATATGCTCAATGACGCCCTTATTCAGGTGCAGGAAAGCAGCAGCGAACTTGGCCGTTACCTGTCCAACCTGGAGCTGGACCCGGAACATTTTGCCTATCTCGAAGAACGACTCTCCAAAGCCATGACCCTGGCACGAAAACACCATGTTGCTGCCGATAAACTGGCTGCACATCATCAAGAGCTTGCCAGGGAACTGACTGGATTGGACTCCGATGAGGCACAGCTGGATGAACTGAAGCAACAGGTGCAAACCAGCAGGGAAGCCTATCTCAGTCACGCGCAGAAGCTCAGTCAAAGCCGTCTTCGCTATGCCAGGGAGCTGGATAAACAGGTCACCGCCTCCATTCAGGAACTCAATATGCCAAAGGGTAAGTTCACCATTGAGGTGAGCTTCAACGACAAGCAAATGAGCGCAAATGGCAGTGACAGTGTAGAGTTTTTGGTGACCACCAACCCAGGCCAGCCTCTGTCTCCATTGGCCAAGGTTGCCTCGGGAGGTGAACTGAGCCGCATTGGACTGGGCATTCAGGTGATTACCGCGAAAAAGGTCTCAACCCCCACACTGATTTTTGACGAAGTAGATGTGGGTATTTCAGGCCCAACTGCGGCTGTGGTTGGACGTATGCTCCGCTCCCTCGGTGAAGCGACACAGGTATTTTGTGTCACCCACTTGCCCCAGGTTGCCGGTAATGGCCATCAACATATGTTTGTGAACAAATCCACTAAGGGCGGACAAACAGAAACCTCGATGAAGCCGCTGGACAAAGACGCCCGGATACAGGAGCTGGCGCGCTTGCTGGGTGGCGATACCATTACCGAGAATACTCTCGCCAATGCCCGCGAGCTACTGCAAGGAACGTAAGCAAGACTTTCCAATAAATATCACTAACTAATCAATTGGATAGCCTTTAACACTCACCATAGTGTCACGCCCGGATGACAGCGAGTTATCCGGGCAGATGCACCGCAAATGATCCACATCAACATCCGAAAGCCGTCTCGGTCCTAAGCTGCGAGCATTTGTTGGGCAATCGCCTTGCCCCTTCGCGGCGGATAACTTATGACTTCTATTTCTCAAAATCTGGGCCAGGCATACAGTGAACAACTTCCCAGCCTGGGACAAAGCCTTTGCGACATCCTGTGTTTTTTTGGTTTGAAGCGCCTCTATGGGGTCGGCGGCGATTTTGTGGCAAACCTTATCAATGCCCTCGATGGTCCCCTGCAGGTACTGCCTTCCAGTAACGAAATGCACGCCGGATTCAGTGCCTGTGCACAGGCTGAGCTGACCGGTTTGGGAGCCTGCCTCACAACCTACACAGTGGGAAGCCTACCTTGTGTCAGTGCCGCGGCTCTCGCCCGTACCGAGGGCCTGCCGGTGATTTTCTTATCCGGCGCCCCCGGTGAAAATGAAATACACGGCCATGCCCTGCACCATACGGTGCACCCGGGGTCTGGCTGGCATACCGACCTCAATGCGGCGCTCAATGCCTTTAAGGCACTGGGAATTCGAGCCGAGCGGCTGCAGGGACAGCGCCATCAGGGACAGCCCAACGTGGCAGCCGCGCGGTTTTTTGAACTGGTGTGCGAGGCGGTGCAAACCCGCCAGCCCGTGTATATCGAAGTGCCGCGGGATCTCGTCAGGCAACCGACGCAGAGCCTGCGACTTCCCCAGGATCTTGATGAGTTAAATGCGACGACCCGGCTGGATCTGGCAGGCGCAGGACTCATCGCCGACGATATCTGCAGTCGTCTGGTGAGAGCCAGGCATCCCTTGGTATATCTGGGGGAGCGCCTGCGAATGAACACGGCTTTGCTTCAGCGTATTGTGCATTTTTGCCAGCGCCTGGGGCTGCCCTACGCCACCAGCTGGTTTGCCAAAGGCATGGTCGATGAGTCTCATCCCTTGTGCATGGGGGCATATAATGGGGTATTCAGCCAATGCCGTGGCCAGGCATATATCGAAGCAAACGTGGATTACGTGCTTGAGTTTGGCACCGCCATCTATGACTCAGACACCAACAATGCCTTCGCCAGCGGCACCCATGCCATCGACACACATCCAAATAAGACGCTGCTGAAGGGTACTGCCCGCTGGGAGCTGGATTTACAGGCGGTGATGGACGCACTGGAGATGGCTAACCTGCCGATACGTAACCTGGCTCTGTTCAATCAGGATAAAGACCTTTTCGAAGCACTGGCTCCTGATACCTTATCGCCCCTGGGATATGCCAACCTTGCAGAGGCCATCAACCAATTTCAGCGCGCAGCCGGGAAGGACTTTATTCTGGTACCTGAGGTGGGTAACGCTCTTTTCGCGGCCTTTGCTTTGGAAGCCAGGGGCTCAGATGTGGGCCGCAGTTTTCTCGCCAACCCCTGGTATGCAGCTATGGGCACCAGCCTGCCCTACGCCCGAGCCATCGCTGACGAACTCAATGCCAAAGGAAGCCCACAGCCGATACTCTTGCTCACCGGCGATGGGGGTTTTAATTTTCAGTGTAATGAGTTGATTAATCTTCAAAAACAGAATGCGAACCTCATCATTTTGTATATGCGCAACAATGTCTTTCACCTCGGTAAGTGCGGTGACGCCCCCATTTACGCCTGCAACGATCTCAGGTTTGATGTGGCAAAACTGATTGGCGCATACGGCGGCGAATATCATCAGTGCCAGTCTGTGGACCGCCTCTATGAGGCGCTGGAAGTAGCCACCCGTGGTGGGTTGCATCTCATAGAAGTGCCTACCTCCACGGAGCCCGAGCAGCAAAGCCCCATCGCCATCAAGTTGAATACCTATATCAGCGCCAAAAACGGCAATCCTGAGGCCCTGATCAGCTGGAATACACTCTGCGGCAATCTACCACCAACAGACGCTCAGTAGTTTATTGCGGCGTCTTTGACGATGTTAACCCGCTGAGATGATTGAGCAGTTCAATCGGCAGGGGGAAGAGTATGGTGGAGTTATTTTCGCCGGCGACTTCCGTCAGGGTTTGCAGATAACGCAGCAGTAAGGCGTTCGGCTCCTGGGATAACTTGGCCGCAGCGGCAACCAATTGCTCCGATGCTTCAAGCTCACCCAGGGCATGAATCACCTTGGCGCGCCGCTCCCGCTCCGCCTCGGCCTGGCGGGCGATGGCCCGGATCATGGTTTCATTGAGGTCGACATGTTTAATTTCCACATTGGCGACCTTAATCCCCCAGATGTCCGTATGCGAGTCCAATATCCGCTGGATATCGGCATTCAGCATGTCGCGGTTGGCCAGCATCTCATCCAGTTCATGCTGCCCCAAGACCGATCTCAGTGTGGTCTGGGCGAGCTGACTGGTCGCGCTCAAAAAGTCTTCCACGTTGATAATGGCCTTCTTGGGATCCACAACCCGGAAGTAGAGCACCGCATTCACCCTCACAGACACATTGTCGCGGCTGATGACATCCTGAGATGGCACATCCATCACCACGGTGCGTAAGTCGACCCGCACCATTTGCTGGATCACAGGGATAACTATGATGAGCCCGGGTCCTTTGACACGGTAAAAACGCCCCAGCATAAAGACCACAGCCCGCTCATATTCCCGCAGGATGCGAAACATCGAAATAATTAACAGCACTAACAGCAACATCAGAAGGCTGAAAGAAACCTGCAGACTTGAGATAACCTCATTCATCTTGTTTCTCCTTAGATTCATCCAGCGGACCAAGCTCCAGCAAGAGCCCGGTGATTGACTCTATCCGGGCTGCAGCGCCTGCTCACTGTGGCCCTGCCAACGCTCTCCCATAAAAAGCACCTGGCCTTTACCGGGAAAACCCTCCAGCACCTGTGCCCTGGCACCCAGCATGGCCTCAGTCCCACTGACCACAGCACTGTGGC
Organism: Shewanella sp. FJAT-52076; assembly: GCF_019457455.1. Lineage (NCBI taxonomy): Bacteria > Pseudomonadati > Pseudomonadota > Gammaproteobacteria > Alteromonadales > Shewanellaceae > Shewanella > Shewanella sp. FJAT-52076. Next base: position 1,187,198 of record NZ_CP080415.1, on the reverse strand, counting down.
GCTGTTTAAAGAGCAGGGATAACAGCAAAGCAAAGAACAGCGCACTCGCCAGGGCCAGTGCCAGGATCACCGGCCAGGCTATGCGAAAAGCATCCAACTCACTGTCGATAAGAAAGAGTGAACCGAGCACGAAAGCCACTACCCCACCAAATCCCAGGATGCCAAAACTTGGCACCAAAGATTCGGCCACCAACAAACCAATCCCCAATAACAGCAGTCCCGCTCCGGCATAATTTATTGGCAGCATTTGCAGGGCAAACATGGCAACCAGCAAACAGATAGCCCCCACCACACCCGAGATACCAATGCCCGGGCTGTAAAATTCCAGCAGCAAGCCATAGATACCCAGCATCATCAGCACATAGGCCACATTGGGATTGGTAATAGTGCTTAAAAAAGTCGCGCGCCAATCGGGCCTGGTATCCAGCACCTCAGCCGTGCTGGTATTCAATACATGGCGTGTGCCATTTATCATAAACTGTCGACCATCAATGGCCTCAAGCAAGGCTTTGGGGTCGGTGGCAATCAAATCTATTACCCCCAACGTCAGCGCCTCAGACGCTGTGGCAGTAGCGGCCTCGCGCACCGCCAGCTCGCCCCATTCAGCGTTTCGCCCTCTCAGCTCTGCCAGCGTCTTGATATAAGCCACTGCATCGTTAAGCACCTTGCGCTCCATATCCGATGCTCCCGACTGTTCACCTCCCTTATTCTTCTCTTCGCCCCCCATTGGCGGCCCGAGTTGTACCGGAGTCGCGGCCCCCAAACTGGTGGTGGGCGCCATCGCTGCCAGATGACAGGCGTACAGCATATAGGTTCCTGCACTGGCTGCACGGGCACCGGCGGGATACACCAGGCAGGCTACCGGAATGTCAGAGGCGAGTATGGCCTGATTAATATCTCTGAGGCTTGCCACCAGCCCCCCGGGGGTATCCAGGGTGAGCAAGAGTAATTGGGGAGGAACGGCCTGCTTGTGCGCCTTGGTCAGGGTACGGATAAGATAGTCGGCGACCCCGGGCCCAATGGCCCCTTTTACCTCCAGCAGCCACACAGGCGCCACAGCCCCATTGAGGTCCTGGGCTCCCGCATTTGGGTGTGAAGCAAGTTGAGCGACGAAGTCAGCAGAATGGTTTGAGTCGATGCCGCGACCTGATACAGGCGTGATACCTGCAATGTTGGCGATATTGGCGTCGCTTAAGATAAATCCGGAGGAAAAAGCAGCAGGAGGGCGTGCCGCCACAGCAGAGCTCAAACCGCCGAGCAGCAGAGCGAGCAATAATATAAACAGCCCGATTATCGAGGCCCCAAGCCGGACAATCGAGGTGACAGACCGGGCAATCGAGGCCTGAAACCGGAATACCGCGGGGCTGAACAACCTATTGAACATAAGCGACTCCCAAGGCTCAGTGTCTGGAGTGCTTACAATGTCAGTCCTTTAGAAGCGCCTGAGCCTGTTTGTCCACTGTCTTTTAAAACCAGTGCCCTTTAAGCATAGCCCGGATGGCATCAAAAAGAGAGAAAGGCGCGAGCTCGCAGAGCCGCGGTGCTCAACCCGCAGAGCCGCGGTGCTCAACCTGCAGAGCCGCGGTGCTCAACCTGCAAACAAATAGGCAAGCCCCTGCAGGCAGCACAGGGCAAATAGTCCGGCGAGCACGTCGTCGGCCATGATACCCAAGCCGCCGTGCACCCTGGCATCCAGCACACGGATAGGCCAGGGTTTCAGTATGTCAAAGATGCGAAACAGGATGAAACCTGCCACCAGCCAGACGATACCAGCGGGTGCCGCAATCATGGTGATAAGAAGACCCGCCACTTCATCCCAGACAATGGCGCCATGGTCATGCACGCCCATGTCTTTGGAGGCCCTGTCGCAGATGTAAATACCGGCAAACACCGCTATCAGGGTGGCAAGTAAGTACCAAACCAGCGGCAACGGGCTTAACAGCAGGTACAGAGGTATGGCGGCCAGGGTGCCAAAAGTGCCGGGGGCCTTTTTGGCCAAGCCACTGCCAAAGCCAAGGGCGAGAAAATGCCAGGGATTCTTTAATGACAGGCGCGACAGCGCCTCATCTTGACTGCGCCAACCCATCAGAAATGCTCAAAACCTTTGTTCATCGGTGTAAATGGCTCACCGTTATGGGTCAGCTTGAGGTTGCTGCCCGCAGTGATTTGTCCGATGCGGAAAAACTTCACCCCGGCATTGGCCAGTGCAATTTCAAGTGCGCCGCGCTGCGCCTCTGGCACGGTAAAGAGCAGCTCATAGTCTTCGCCACCGGTGAGCGCATAGCCCAGCGCCTGCTCGAGCGGCACCGAGTCCTTCATCGCCTTTGATAACGGCAATTTTTCCACTTCAATGTAGGCACCCACGTTGGACGCCTTGAGCACATGACCAAGATCAGACATCAAGCCGTCAGACAGGTCGATGGCACTGGATGCCAGGCCACGCAAAGACTGGCCGGCAAGCACCCTGGGTGTTGGTCGGTAATGACGTTCAATCAGGTACTCACTGTACTCGGGGCGACTCTGCTGACGTCCTCTGAGGATATCCAAACCCAACGCCGAGTCACCAAGAGAACCTGTGACATAAATCCAGTCACCGCTGCGGGCACCATAGCGTGTCAGCGCCTTGCCTTCCGGCACCTGCCCATTAATGGTAACGGCAATGACCTTCACCGGGCTTTGGGTAGTATCGCCGCCAATCAGCGCGATGCCATAATATTCGGCGGCTTCAAACAGGCCTTCGCTGAAGGCAGCAAGCCAGCTTTCATCCACAGAGGGTAAACTGAGCCCCAGAGTAAACCAGGCCGGCTCGGCGCCCATGGCGGCCAGGTCTGACAGGTTCACGGCAAGGGCCTTGTAGCCCAGAGCCCAGGCAGGCATATCGTTGAAGAAATGCACCCCTTCAATCAGGGTGTCGCAGGAGATGGCAATCTGCTTGTGCTCAGCCGGTTGAACCAGGGCACAATCGTCGCCAATACCGTGTTTTACATCCCGACGCACCGGGCCACGGCCACAGAAATACTGATCGATAAGTTGGAATTCTTTCACTGTCACTCCGGCGTCGGCCTTTAAGTCGGCACGCCAGCCCATTGAAAAATGAACACCCGAAAATGAAAAACGGCACCCTCAGGCACCGTCTGTCATTTAGTTGCGTGCAACCAGCTTATCCAGAATACCGTTAACGAACTTGTGTCCGTCTTCGGCACCGAAGGATTTGGCCAGCTCGATGGCTTCGTTGATCACCACCTTGTAAGGCACGTCCTTGCGGAAAGTGAGCTCGTAGACAGCCAAGCGCAAAATGGCTTTTTCTACTGGCGACACTTCCTCGAGAGGACGGTCGAGCAGGGGGTTCAGCTTTTCATCCAGCTGTGCAGTTTTGGTTGCAGCGCCAGCAAACAATTCCCGGAAGTAAGCAACATCGACACCGTCCAGCTCTTGTTCGGTCAGGAACTCGTGCTCGACATCGGCAACGTTATTGCCGCTCAGTTGCCAGGAATAGATGGCTTGGACCGCCAGGCGACGGGCCTTACGGCGCTCTGAAGGCTTCATGATTTTTCCTACTAATTACAGCTCTTTATCAATAGCATTAAGTACATTGACCATTTCCAGCAGGCCCAGAGCAGCTTCACCGCCCTTGTTGCCGGCCTTGGTACCTGAGCGCTCAATGGCTTGCTCAATGGTATCTGTGGTCAATACACCGAAAGACACTGGAGTGTTGAATTCCAGAGAAACCTGGGCCAGTCCCTTGTTGCACTCACCGGCAACAAAGTCAAAGTGAGGAGTACCACCACGGATCACGGCGCCCAGCGCAATGATGCCGTCAAACTTGCCTGAGGCAGCAACTTTCTTGGCAGCGAGCGGCAATTCGAAGGCGCCCGGAACGCGCACTACAGTGATGTTGTCTTCGCTGACCTGACCAAAACGCTTGAGCGTATCGATGGCGCCTGACAGCAGGCTCTCAACCACAAAACTGTTGAAACGTGATACCACAATCGCCACCTTGGCAGATTTGGCTTCGATATGACCTTCTACTATGTGCATTCTCTCACCTGGTTTAACTTAAGGCACCCGGCTTGGTGCAATCCGCCCGGACGGACCGGGACAAAAAGTGGCGCTATCATACCACAGGCTTTTGCCCCAATCCCTATGCTATTTAACTGAAATCGTGAATTACTTACTCGCCCGCGACGTACTCGGTCACTTCCAGACCAAAGCCCGACAGTGAGTGGTACTTCTTGGGTGAACTCAGCAGGCGCATCTTGTGCACCCCGAGGGAGGCCAGAATCTGTGAGCCCACACCCACGCGGCGGGACGTCCCCTGCCACTTGGCGGGCGCAGCGGCCTGCCCCTGATCTTCGGCTTCAAAGGCTTTCACCTTGGCCAGAATGTCACTGTCATGTTCATGGTTACCGAGGATTACCAGCACACCACCTTCACTGCCGATACGGGCCATGGCCTTCTCGAGCGGCCAGGAGCGCTCCTGATCCCGCTCTGAGTGCAGGATATCGTTGAAGGTGTTGGTCAGGTGCACCCGCACCAGCACGTTGTCATTGACGTCACCTTTGACCAGTGCATAGTGCAGCTGATTGTCGATGGTGTCGCGGAAGGTGTGCATCATAAACTCGCCGAAACGGGTCGGCAGTTTACAGCTGGCTTCACGTACCACTGTGGTTTCAGTGTTGTTGCGGTACTCAATCAAATCGGCGATGGTGCCAATCTTGATGCCGTGCTTCTCGGAGAATTTTTCCAGGTCCGGACGACGGGCCATGGTGCCGTCTTCGTTGAGGATTTCCACAATTACGCCGGATGGCTCAAGACCGGCCAAGCGCGCCAAGTCGCAGCCCGCTTCGGTGTGGCCGGCGCGGGTCAGCACGCCACCTTCCTGGGCCATCAAGGGGAAGATGTGGCCGGGCTGCACCAAATCAGCGGCCTTGGCATCTTTGGCCACGGCGGCCTGGATGGTTACGGCGCGGTCATGGGCACTGATCCCTGTGGTCACGCCCTTGGCGGCCTCGATGGATACGGTAAAGTTGGTGGTGAACTGGGCGTTGTTGTTACTGACCATCAGCGGCAGATTGAGCTGCTGGCAACGGGCACGGGTCATGGTCTGACAAATCAGGCCGCGGCCATAGGTGGCCATAAAGTTAATGGCTTCCGGGGTCACCAGTTCGGCGGCCATGATGAGGTCGCCTTCGTTTTCCCTGTCTTCATCGTCCATCAGAATAACCATTTTGCCCTGACGAATGTCTTCGATGATTTCTTCGATACTGTGTAGCGCCATTGTAAGACCTTTATTTTCTTTTAAGAGTGTTGTGAATTTTAGCGGCCTGCGAGCCAAAAAACAGGGCCGGACGCACAAAGCGGTGCTTTGACTGACCGGCGCATCAGCCCTCAGCGCATAAAACCGCTGCGGGCAAGCAAGTCCAGGGTTACACCGCCGGACGCGGTTTCTTCGCCACGTTGCATCAAGCGCTCGAGGTAGCGGGCTATCTGATCGACTTCGAGATTCACCTTATCGCCTACAGCCAAATCAATCAGGGTGGTTTCACCGGCTGTGTGGGGCACTATGGTCAGACGAAAACGACTGCCGTCTACCTCGTTTACGGTGAGGCTCACCCCATCGATGGTGATGGAGCCCTTGTGGGCGATATAGCGGGCAAGTTCGGCGGGGGCTTCGAGCCAAAACTCGATGGCTTTGCCCAGGTGGCTGCGACTGACGACAATCGCACGGCCATCCACGTGGCCGCTGACCAGGTGTCCACCAAGGCGGGTGGTTGGGGTAACCGCCTTTTCCAGGTTCACCGCCTGACCGGGGCGATACTCGCCAAAACCGGTGAGCTTGACCGTTTCGGCTGAAACATCAGCCACATAACCATCGGCAAAGCATTCCACCACAGTCAGACACACGCCATTGGTGGCAATACTATCGCCAAGGCGCACATCAGATAAATCCAGCTTGCCACTTGCTACCGTCAGGCGAATATCATCGCCCTTGCGATCGATTCGTCTTAAATGGCCTACGGCTTCAATGATCCCGGTAAACATAAATCCTCTTTAGGCTCGATGCAGCGGCTGCTGACGCTCAGGCCACAGTGAAGGTAAAGCGCCAATCCTGGCCCAGTTTGCGCTCATCAATAAGCTTAAGACCCGGCAACTCGGCCATGGTCTGATAATCAGGCAGCTGCAGCATATCGCGGCCATGGCTGCCAAGGAGCTTGGGTGCCTGATACAGCACCAGCTCATCACAAAGTCCTGCGGCGATAAAAGCGCCGGCGAGGGTACCGCCGGCTTCCACAAGCACCCGGTTGCAGTTTTCACCGAGGTGTTTAAGCAGCGCGGCAAGGTCAATACGGCCATCACCACCCGGCAGGGTCAAACAGGTGACAAAGTCCGGCAATGAATGCAAAAAATGGGCATCGTAGGGCTCAGCGGATACCAGTAAAATCGGGCCGGCAATACCGAACAGTTTGGCATCGGCGCTCATGCGCCGCTGGCTGTCGAGCACAACCCGGATAGGCTGGATAAGCTCGGCTTCCGTCAGGCTTGCCGCCAGACTGCCAAGCTCACCATGGCGCACATTGAGGCTGGGGTCATCCAGCAGTACGGTATCGATGCCGGTGATCAGAGCACAGGACATGGCGCGCAGCCTTTGCACGTCACGGCGCGCCTCGGGCCCGGTGATCCATTTGGACTCACCGCTGGAGAGCGCGGTTTTACCATCAAGGCTTGCCGCCACTTTTACGCTAACGAACGGGCAGCCACGCTCCATTCGCGATAAAAAGCCCGGGTTCAGTGCCCGCGCTTCGGCTTCCATCAAGCCGTGGGCCACCTCGATACCGGCGTCCTGGAGCAGCTTAAGCCCCCTGCCCGCCACCTGCGGATTCGGGTCGGTCATGGCGACAACAACACGTCTTAAACCATTATCAATCAGCGCCTTGGCACAGGGCGGAGTGCGGCCATAATGGCTGCACGGCTCGAGGGTGACATAGGCTGTGGCGCCTTGGGCGCGGTCTCCGGCTTGTCTCAGTGCATGCACTTCGGCGTGGGGGCCACCGGCGCGGACATGCCAGCCTTCACCTACGATATCACCGGCGTCATTCACTATCACGCAGCCCACATTGGGATTGGGGCGGGTGGTGTACTGGCCACGTTTGGCCAGCATGATGGCGCGGGCCATCATGGCATGGTCATGTGGAGAAAACTGGCTGGTGACGGATGTGCTCATGGATGATTGCCGCGCTGCTGTCTTTTCTGAAACCCTGATTGTTGCTGATGTGCTTATTTCTGCAGTCTGGCGATGGCTTCACCAAACTCAGATACGTCTTCAAAGGCGCGGTAAACTGAGGCAAAGCGGATATAGGCCACTTTATCCAGCTCAATCAGGCTATCCATCATCAGGTTGCCAATCATCTCTGAGGGGATTTCCCGCTCGCCGGTGGCGCGCAGGGTCGACTTAATCTTGTTCATCGCCTGGTCAATCTGATCGATGGACACGGGGCGTTTTTCCACGGCTTTGAGCATGCCGCTGCGCAGCTTTTCATCATCGAATGGCTGACGGGTACCATCACGCTTAATCACCCTTGGCATCACAAGTTCTGCGCCTTCAAAGGTGGTAAAACGCTCGTGGCATTCGGTGCACTCCCGCCGACGCCTGACCTGATGCCCTTCTCCCACCAGACGGGAGTCGATCACCTTGGTGTCGGTTGCGTTGCAAAATGGACAGTGCATGGGGCCTCCTGGCGTGCTGATTGAAGGGCAAAATGGAACCGCAATACAAATAAAAATGGCCGCTATTGCAGCGGCCATGAGTGTATCCTATTCAGGTTAAAAGGTTAACCGTAAACAGGGAAACGAGCGCACAGTTCCAGTACCTGACCTTTCACGCGTGCAATCACGCTCTCATCTTTGGCATTGTCCAGTACATCACAGATCCAGTGTGTCAGCTCACGGGCTTCAGCTTCTTTAAAGCCGCGGCGGGTGATGGCTGGAGTACCGATACGGATACCGGAGGTGATGAAAGGAGAACGAGGATCGTTCGGCACTGAGTTTTTGTTCACAGTGATGTTGGCAGCGCCCAGAGCCGCGTCGGCTTCTTTACCGGTCAGGTCACGGCCAATAAGGTCAACCAGCATCAGGTGATTGTCGGTACCGCCGGATACAATCTTATAACCGCGCTCGAGGAACACTTCCACCATGGCTTTGGCGTTGGTCACAACCTGCTGCTGGTACACCTTGAATTCAGGCTCCAGCGCTTCTTTGAAGGCTACCGCTTTACCGGCGATAACGTGCATCAATGGGCCGCCCTGACCACCTGGGAATACCGCTGAATTCAGCTTCTTGTACAGGTCTTCGTCATTGGCAGCAGACAGGATGATACCGCCACGTGGACCGGCCAGGGTCTTGTGAGTGGTAGAAGTCACAACGTGAGCGTGTGGAACCGGGTTTGGATACACACCGGCGGCCACGAGACCAGCCACGTGGGCCATGTCCACGAACAGGTAAGCGCCAATCTTGTCGGCGATTTCACGCATGCGGGCCCAGTCAACGATGCCAGAGTAGGCAGAGAAACCGCCAATCATCATCTTTGGCTTGTGCTCAACGGCCAGACGCTCCATTTCGTCGTAGTCAATCTTGCCGGACTCGTCGATGCCGTAAGGAATGATGTTGTACAGTTTGCCAGAGAAGTTTACCGGTGAGCCGTGGGTCAGGTGACCACCGTGGGCCAGGTTCATGCCCAGTACAGTGTCGCCTGGCTGCAGCAGGGTCATGTACACGGCGCTGTTGGCCTGTGAGCCGGAGTGTGGCTGTACGTTGGCGAAAGTGGCACCGAAGAGTTCTTTGGCGCGCTCGATGGCCAGGGTTTCCACGATGTCGACATACTCACAACCACCATAGTAACGCTTGCCAGGGTAACCTTCGGCGTACTTGTTGGTCAGCTGTGACCCCTGAGCCTGCATCACGCGGGGAGAGGTGTAGTTCTCGGAGGCAATCAGCTCGATATGCTCTTCCTGGCGAAGGGTTTCGTCTTCAATCGCCTTGAACAGCTCGGGATCATAGTCGGCAATATTCATGGTCTTCTTCAGCATTGGTCACTCCAGCTGGCAAATCTTATAGGTAGGGTTGCGCGGTATTCTACTCTGCAATTGATCACAATCCCAGCCGCAATATGATGAAAATCCCTCTCTGTGCCGATGACTGTGTTTCATCATCAAAACAACCCGTAACGGGATGGGATTTCACATCGCCATCTGGAGAATAGTGCCCCGACTTGGTAAACTTCGGCCAATTTTCAGCGCTTAATTCTATTTGTAAATCGCAGAGAGACGACATGGCTCAGTTTGTTTACAGCATGCTGCGGGTTGGCAAAATCGTGCCGCCCAAGAAGCAAATCCTTAAAGACATCTCCCTAAGCTTCTTCCCCGGCGCCAAGATTGGTGTTCTGGGTCTGAACGGCTCGGGTAAATCCACATTGCTGCGCATCATGGCCGGTATCGACACCGAAATCGAAGGTGAAGCCCGCCCCATGCCCGGTCTTAAGATTGGCTACCTGCCCCAGGAGCCACAGCTTGACCCGAACCAGACAGTGCGTGAAGCCATCGAAGAAGCCGTTGGCGAAGCCAAGCGCGCCCTGACCCGCCTCGATGAAGTGTACGCCGCCTATGCCGAGCCGGACGCCGACTTCGACGCCCTGGCCAAAGAGCAAGGTGAACTGGAAGCCATCATTCAGGCTCAGGATGCCCATAACCTGGACAACATCCTCGAGCGCGCCGCCAACGCCCTGCGTCTGCCGGAGTGGGATGCCAAGATTGAAGTGCTGTCGGGTGGTGAGCGCCGCCGTGTGGCCATCTGCCGCCTGCTGCTCGAAAAGCCCGAGATGCTGCTACTTGACGAACCCACCAACCACCTGGACGCCGAGTCTGTGGCCTGGCTTGAGCACTTCCTGCAGGAATACTCAGGCACAGTCGTGGCCATTACCCACGACCGTTACTTCCTCGATAACGCCGCTGGCTGGATTCTGGAACTTGACCGCGGTGAAGGTATCCCCTGGCAGGGCAACTATTCGAGCTGGCTGGAGCAGAAAGATGCCCGTCTGAAGCAGGAGGCCGCCACCGAGAGCGCCCGTCAAAAGACCATCTCCAAGGAACTTGAGTGGGTGCGTCAGGGTGCCAAGGGCCGTCAGTCCAAGGGCAAGGCGCGTATGAACCGCTTCGAAGAGCTGAACAACTCTGACTACCAGCGCCGCAACGAGACCAACGAGCTGTTTATTCCGCCCGGACCACGTCTCGGCGACAAGGTAATTGAGGTGCGTAACCTCACCAAGAGCTACGGCGATCGCATCCTTATCGACAACCTGTCCTTCACCGTGCCCAAGGGCGCCATTGTGGGCATTATCGGTGCCAACGGTGCCGGTAAGTCGACTCTGTTCCGCATGTTGAGCGGCGCCGAGCAGCCAGACAGCGGCGAAATCGACATAGGTGAAACCGTGAAAATCGCCTCGGTTGAGCAGTTCCGTGATTCCATGAACAACAAGGCCACCATCTGGGAAGAAATTTCCGGCGGCCAGGACATCATGCGCATCAACAACATGGAAATCCCAAGCCGTGCCTACGTGGGCCGCTTTAACTTCCGTGGCGCGGATCAGCAAAAAATCATCGGTACCCTCTCCGGTGGTGAGCGCAACCGCGTGCACCTGGCCAAGCTGCTGCAGGCCGGCGGCAACGTGCTGCTGCTCGACGAACCAACCAACGATCTGGACGTGGAAACCCTGCGTGCCCTCGAAGAAGCCCTACTGGAATTCCCCGGCTGCGCCATGGTGATTTCGCACGACCGTTGGTTCCTCGACCGTATCTGTACCCACATCCTCGACTACCGTGATGAGGGTCAGGTGAACTTCTACGAAGGTAACTACACCGAGTACTCTACCTGGCTGAAGAACACCTACGGCACCGATGTGGTTGAGCCGCATCGCCTCAAGTACAAGCGCATGACCAAATAAGTCCGGCATAAGCGCATGGCTTGAACCATCAAGGAGACCTTCGGGTCTCCTTTTTTATTTATTCATACTTATCATTAACTTGCAAAAATTCTGGCCTTGTCGTTTTTAGCTCGTTTCTTTCTCTATTCGCTCCGACGGCTCCTTTTTCGGAGTTATACTGCGGCCCATTGGCAGCAAAGGTGATGCTATTGGGGCATCGCTTGAATCCATTCCCGAGGTATCGAGTGAAGTCTGTACTGACCCGGTTTTTCTCCCACCAGAGCAGGAGCTCCCAGCGTGCCCACAGCTTTGGTGCAGGCTTAAGTAGCAGTGGCGCAGGCTCGATTAGTGCCGCCTTGATGGCCGTAACAATGTTGGTGCTGCCGATTGCATCTCAGGCGATGGCCAAAATGCCAGACCTTAGGCAGGCAGAAATGGGCTCTGATGCCGACACAGACTTTCATGATGGCCCGTACGTCATCAATGATGCGCACCAAAAGCAGGCCCATTGGATTTGTCACCGCCGACTGATAACGACAGAGGCTGGCACCAGGCTGCAGCGCCCCGAACATTGCGGCGCCCTGCCCCAGCCCACCCTGTTTGGCCCCTATGCAATCGATGAGGATCAGGTCAACGGCGTGAAAACCCTGGTTGCCCTCAGTGATGTCCATGGCCAGTATCAGGTGCTGATAAACCTGCTTCGCGCCCACAGGGTCATCGATGAAAACAACCGCTGGGCGCTGGGGGATGGCCATCTGGTGATGACAGGAGACATGTTTGACCGCGGGCCTGAGGTCAACGAGGTGCTCTGGTTGATGTACGAGCTCGACCGGGCAGCTCGCGCCGCCGGTGGCATGGTGCACCTCTTGATGGGCAACCACGAGCAAATGGTGCTTCAGGGCGACCTGCGCTACGTCAACGATCGCTACCGTGTCAGCAGCGCCCTTATCGGTCGCTCCTACGATGCCCTCTACGACAGGGATACCGAAATCGGCCAGTGGCTCAGAAGTAAAAACACCCTGGTAAAAATAAACGATATGCTGTTTATGCACGGCGGCATCAGCCCCGAGTGGCTGGAGCGTGGTCTTTCCATCGGCCAGGCCAACGATCTGTACCGCAAACATATCGACGATGAAAAAGCCGCTCTGAAGACAGACCCGTTACTGAACTTCCTGTTTTATAAGGGTGGGCCTACCTGGTATCGGGGTTACTTCAAGTCGGAGCTGGATGAATCGCAAATCGATGCCCTGCTTAAACACTTTGGTGTCAAGCACATAGTGGTTGGCCATACCTCACAAACCCGGGTCCTGGGTCTTTATGACAACCGCATCATCGCCATCGATTCTTCCATCAAACTGGGTAACGCCGGGGAATTGCTCTGGGTGGAGGGGGATACGCTGCTTCGGGGTAAGTACGATGGCAGCAAATCACCGCTTATCAGTGACTAATCCAACTATTCCAATCTGTTTCTCAGACGCAGCCAGAGGCAGGAGAAACGCGGCGTACTATACTCAAAAGCAACGCCGCCTTTCCCGCCGCTGGAACCCGCTTTATGTCGCCGAAGCGCTTAACCTTGCTGATATTTCTGCTACTGCCGCTCTGGGTTACAGCGCAGGAGCCCAAAACCCTGACACTGGTGGCTACCGACCTTCCCCCTTTCTATGCTGAGTCACTGGACCATTACGGACCCGTAGCGGTTCTGGTGCAAGAGGCACTGCAGCGCCGGGGCTATCAGGTAGAGCTTAAGTTCTATCCCTTTATTCGCGCCACAGCCCTCATCAAAGCCGGCAAAGCCGACGCCATTATCGGACTCTGGTATAGGGCCGAACGGGAAAGCTGGGCCTATTATTCGCGGCCTCTGCAGGGAACGGAAATTGCCTTTTTGGCCAGGAAGCAGGACCAGATTGGGTATCATAAGTTGTCAGAACTCCAGGGCAAACGGATTGGAATAAGCCGGGGCTATGCCAACCCGGCGGCTATTGCCAGCAGCAAATTACATACAGAAGAGGCCGACTCGGATGAAACGAATCTGCGTAAGCTGCTGGTAGGCAGGGTGGATTTAATCGTAATAAGCCGCAATGTAGCTCAGTATCTTATCGCCCACGGCCCGGCGGAATATCAGGGGCAATTTGAGTTTGTGGGTGAACCTCTGGCAAAGGAGGTATTTCATCTTGGGGTGTCGAAAACGCGGGAGGGAAACCTTCAACTCCTTGACGATTTCAATCAGGCCATTGTGGGTATGGAAGAAGACGGCAGCATGACGGCCATCCTCTCCCCTTTGAGTATAACGCTAAACTAAGCCCAGTGCAGCAATGCGCCTGGGCAACCAGCACCAAAGTGCTGAAGCCCAGTGCTTAGCGTGCCATTGCCTCATCCAGTGTCCGGGCCTTCTGGGCTGCAAAATCACGGTCCTGGGGCACACACTCGTGAACTTCACCGGCGTAAACCCGGATACCTTTGGCTCTCATGGCAGAGTTGGCCAGTCGCTGCCCCACAAGCTCAGCCATGTTGCGCGCGGTATCGGCCGCGTACCAACTGAAGTCGTATACCCCATCACCCACGTTGGTGCTGATAAAGCACTTGAACGACTCGCGTTCGGCGTGCTCCGGAGCTTCTGTCGCGGCCGATGCCGTGGAAGATAAACTCAACGCCAATAAAAAGGCGACAACAGGGATGTCAGTTTGCATAGTAATAAATCTTCCTGGTATTCATGCCACCGCCGATGCATTTCTCGTCCCCCGGCGGACAGCCATCACAGTGTTCGTTGTTATCTTCACAGCGGGTTTTCACCATCAATTCAGGCGCCTTGCCTATACCAATCAAGTACATGGCTTTACTGCTTGGCACCACAAGCTGCGGCGTATCAGGCACACTTTCGCCCATTTCCAGATAGGTTTGATTGTAAGATCGGGTCCCCTTATGCAAATCAAAGCCATAGAGATAGCCCTTACCAGGGATGAGGCATTGATTGGTACCCGGCGCACCGGCACTTCCAGGCACGTAGGAGGTAAAGAACACCCTTCCCCTGATAATGGAGCCCGCCGACAGGCTTTTTTCACCTTTTCGGGTGAAGTTGTAATACCAGCCACGCAGCTTTCCAAAACGCACTTCTTCCTCTTTGGTGGTTGGTGGTGCGCTGGTGACATCATATAGATCCGCCAGGGTCAGAGCCGATGGAGGCAGCCTGTCCTTGTTGCTGCCATCGAAGGACCTTATTCCAATATTGCGGTCCTGCAGGGTGAAAAACATGTCTTCGCGCTGATCATCCTGAGGGGCCGGGCGAATACCGCTGCCCACCACCACAGCATCATAGGGAATGGTTTGGACAGTGGTGACTGTGGTGCTGCGACCTTTCTCGTGGCTGGTGAATTCCAGGGTATTGTTCAGTGCGGTTTGGGCCACCACAGGTGCGGCAAAAAATCGCCTGTCGGAGCCTGTCGTCATGCCACCAAGGGAGGCGAACTTAAAGGCAGACCAACGCCTGTTGGCATCTTTGGGGGTGGTCCCAGGCATATCCATCCGCCACACATTACCGCCGGTATCTGTGGCGTAGATACGGTCTGTGAGGCCATCGTTATTGGCATCGAGCACGGCCACTTCGTTGGGGATACTGTCTTTGATGCTCGGCATCACCGTCATGTTACCGGCGTTATTGGGGCCAAAGCTGTGCACCAGAGCGCCCGTGGCTGCATCAACAATAAACACTGCCGTACCCAAATTATCCGGCGTACCCACGCCTGGGATATCTTTATTTGACGGGCTGTAGCCACCACCAAAAATCAGTACAGGGCTTGATTCCCTGCCTGGGATAAAAGTCACCACAGGTTTGGACCAGCTTTGGCCGAGCAAATCCATCCCCGGGCTGTTGCCATCAATGCGCCACATAAAACGTGGCGTGTCTGGGTTGGTGATATCCAGGGCGTAGTAGGCATCGCCGCCACGGCGAAGCCCGAAAAACAGCCAGGCTTTTTGAATGCCGGAAGCGCCGCTTTTCACCCAGGCGACGGGTGAGCCATCAATGCCGTACACAGAGTGGCGCCCCGACGGCAGATTTTCCCGCAGTGCGGCCTGCTTTGGCAGCATTTCCCAAGGCAGATAGGCCCAGGATTCAGACACACTTGCACCTTCATCCTTAAACATGTGCAGCACACCTTGGTTGGTACCCACTATCACCCGAATGTCCGGTGAACCCTCGCTGCCGAAGTTAATGGCAAGGGGTTTGGAGTGCAGGGGGTCGCCCATGATATCGGCGCGCATCTCAGTGAGATTGCCATTGTCATTGTCGTCATCCACATCCACACCACGGGCCCAGTCAATCAGGTTCGCCACCTCAGCCTCATCAACCCCGAGCAAGGCAGCAAGGGCGACATTTCCACCGGCCTTGGTGCTGGCGGCACTCAATGTAAGTGGTTTAAGCCCGCCGACATCCGACAACAGATTGCGGTCCTTGGCCTGCATTCGCTGCAGCATACCGGCAGCGCCGCCACGGCGCACATCGTTGCCATCACCGGCACTGCAATCAGCGCTGCTGCTCCAATGGGAACAGGCGGTCTTGGCGATGTTGCCATCACCATCAATGACCTTGGCTTTGTTGGCATCGATGATGTCGCCACCGTCAGTGACCTTGAATTTTTTCAGGTTTCCGCTCCAACGGGGACCGCGGTTTGGCAAAAACATCGAGTAGTAGACGGAATCGAAGGTCTGGATACGGTTGAAGTTGTTGCTGGCAACGGCCGGGGCCGTAAAGCTGGCATTCTTCTCCAGGATGTTTTTAAACACCTGCATCAACGACTTTTGCAAGTCATCCACATTGGTAGCGTCATAATACTTGCCACCACCCTTCTCCGCGGTATGACGCAACAGGCCAGCCGCGGAAGCGGCTCCCTGACTGAAACCAATGGTGTAAGTAGACACACTCTGCTTCCCAGTCATATTAGGGTTAACATCATTGGTGTTCATCCATGAGGAAAGCGAGCTTAAGTAACTGGATGGTGAATCTGTGTACGCATCGACACCACCTGTCAGCCCCAGTACCAGATCGTTGGCATTGGTATCTCGGGTGGGCTCGCCATCGGTGACATACACAACGTATGCGCGATTTTGACAATCTTTAAAAGGCGATTTGTAGTTTTTGCCTTCGATGGCATCCTTGTCGCGATAGGGTTTAAGAGTGGGGTCATCATCACCAAACCAGACTTCACCGCCGGAAAAATAGCGATACGCCTCATAGAGGGTTTCGCACAGCGGCGTCCAGGTCGTCCCGTCAAGCAAATCGACGGCCTCAATCAAATCCTTTTTATAGCTGGCGGTGGCAGGTTTAATACGGGCGATAATACGTCCGCCATCATCATATCCCTCGTAAACGTTACTGTTAAAGATAGCCAAACCAAAATCCACACCGGGTGTGGTTAACAGCACGTTGGTTATTGCTTCTTTGGCAATGTCGATACGGGTACGATTGACCTGCTTTTTCTTGCTGTGATACCAGGTGAGGTAGGTCTTGGTGTACAGAGTAACGACTCTACCTGTACCAAACCCGGTATTTTTCGCCTTGGACATCGCCAGCTCTTTGGTCGCCTCTCTGCTGCCACTGGAGACCCGATAAAAGGGTGAAGGGCTGCCCCGACGCCCCTCACCGTCTACCGGAAGACCATCTTTGGCCACGCTGCCGTTGTCGTAATTTTTATCCTGAATGTCTTCAAAACACTCCACCATGCGAATGCTGGCGCCATCGCTGCGGGGAAATTCCTCCCAGCTGCCGGTTTGACCGCTGTAAACGTAGTGGCGCATAAAACCCGTGAAAACGCCTTGTTCTTTCAGGAATTCAAAAGAGCTGGCACAAGCGTTTCGCTTGTAGGTAAAGAAGCGCTTTTCCGCAGGATTAGCCGGGTTCGGCGGGGTTTCTGCTGCATCAAGACTGTAATAAATCTGCTCACCGTCTGATAAATCTCCGCTTGTATTGGTAAACGACGGATTCACACCATATACGGTGGTGTCCATGCTGCCGGAGTTATCAAAGATGACGAGCACCTGGGGCCGTTCATCGGAGCGATTTGAGGACTCATAAACGTACAAAGACGTGTCATCGGCAGACAGGGGCGCCGACGAGAGGCAAGCCATCACACTGATAAGACCCGTCATTATCTGTCGGGCCGATGGCCGGAGTCGCGCGCAAGCCCTGAGGCCCGCCGCCAAGGTTGATGGTGGAAGTTCGTTACTCATAGTCAATCCAGGATAAAATTATCAAGCCACCCCTGACTGCGCAGAGGTCTGATGTCAGCATTCAAACGGGAGGCTGTAATTATTTTTGAAAGACTGTACCAACCCGCGATGTGGCCTCACTATTTTTGACCACAAATGCAATACCTAACAGAGTGTCCTACATAAGTTTTATCAGGTAAAATTTTTAATATTGAAATTTATTAAATAAATATAAAACAAAAACTTAAATAAATTAAAAAATACTTTTATCGAACAACATCCAAAATACAATCCAAACCAACTAAAGTGCACTTTTCAGTACGGCAGACTGCAAAATCTTCATGACCATCCTGTCTGTTGCTTTGCCATCACATAACGTACAATAGCCCGCAAAACAGGGAGTTCCATCAGAGGGAAGCAAATGAACCGGCCGTGTCTAAGTTCAGTCATTTTTGTCGTCTTTTTGCTGTTATCCACCATAGCCAGTAGCAACGAAACCAGCATCAGACTCGCCGCCGAAGACAGCTGGCCTCCTTTTGCCGATGCCGCCGGGGAAGGGTTATCTCACCGCCTGATAGCCAAAGCGTTTGCCCTCGAAGGTATCGAGGTTGACACCCTGGTGGTACCGTACAATCGGGGCTTGATCCTGACCGAACAAGGCAAGGTGAATGCGGTGTTTAACGTTGCGATGCAACAGAACACCCGCGAGCGTTTTCTGTTCGGTGAAGAGCCCCTGTTTGTTGCCACAGCATCTTTCTATCAGCTAAGCCGCAAAGCGCCCGTGGCAGCAGACAAATGGTCGCTGCCCGAAGACACCCGTGTGGGTATAGTCAGGGGCTATGAATATGGCGATGAGTTCGATAGCCTGCCCAACATGGTGCTGAAAATCGTCGATAATCAATATCAGCTGATTAATCTGCTGCTGACCGACAAGGTCGATGCCGTAGTAATGTATGACAGAGTCGCAGCCCAGTTTCTCGATACCATGGGGGTTAACAGCGAGGTTCGTGCCGTGATTGCCAATCACAGCAGCGAGCTGTTCGTGGCATTTGATAAAAATAATCCGAACTCCCCGGCTCTGGCTGGCGCACTGGATAAAGGCCTCAAACAACTGAAGGCCAGCGGCGAATACCACAGCCTGATTCCCGGTGTCACATCCGCCCCGCAGGGTTTAAGAAAAACCGCCGGCGGGGTAAACTGAGCCGGATTTTCATACTGCGAGTCCTTCATGTCACAACCAGATTTCAGCCACGCCAAATGTCACAGTTATCCGGTGCAGATTTTTTACGAAGACACCGACTTCTCCGGCGTGGTCTATCATGCCAATTTCATCAAATACTTTGAGCGGGCCCGAGAACAGGTCATAGGCGCAAATGAACTTCGCCGACTGTGGCTCGAGCAGGGATTGGGGTTTGCCGTGTATCGCTGCGACATGGTGTGCAACGAAGGCGTGGAATTCGCCGACATCGTTGAGGTCAGAAGCCGGGTATTGATAGAAAGTAAGTACCGCACCCTGTGGCAACAGGAAATCTGGCGCGAAGGAAGTGCCCGCCCGGCTGTCAGCGGCTATATCGAAATGGTGTGCCTGAATCAGCAGCGCCAGCTCACGCCCATGCCGGCAAAGCTGATGACTGCCTTACTGGAAGCTTAATCAGGCGCGTCTGGCGATGCCCAGACGCCGCAGATCCATTTCCAACTCCAACGCCCGCATCGGTCTGGCGAAATACTGCCCCTGAATATTATCGGCCCCCATGGCGGCCAACATCTTGCGCAGGGCGTCCGACTCCACCCCTTCTACAGTGACCTCAAAACCAAGACGCTTGGCCAGCTGGATACTGGTGGTCATGATATTGCGGGCGCGTTCCTGTTCCATGATCCCATCGAGGAACGCCCGGTCGATTTTCACCTCATCGGCAGGCAAGTCTTTGAGGTAGGCCAATGATGAGTGACCTGTACCAAAGTCATCGATAGCAACTTTTACGCCCATGCCCCTCAGCTTGACGATATTGTCTGTGGCGCGGGCCAAATTGGACATCAGGGTACTTTCAGTGATTTCCAGCGCCAGCACCTCGCCGGGCAGATTGTAACGGGCCAGTGCGGCCTCCACCATCGATGGCAAATTGCCTTCCTGCATATCCTCCACCGACAGATTCACCGCCACCCGTATATGTATGCCTTCGGCGCGCCAGCGCACCTGCTGCATCAGCACTTGCTCCAGCGCCCAGGCACTGACCAAATCTATCATTCCCGCATATTCCGCCAGCGGAATAAACTCTGCGGGAGAAATCAGTCCCAGCTCAGGGTGCTCCCAACGGATAAGCGCCTCAACCTGCTCACAGCCTCCATGGTGCAGCGATTCTTTGGGCTGGTATACCAGATACAGTTGATTGTGCGCCAACGCCTTGGGCAAGTTATTGATAATAAATAGCTCACGGCGCTGACTGATATCATCATCCTGTTGATAAGCCGCCAACATATCTTTGTCGCTGCGGGCGCGTTTCAGTGCCAAATCGGCGCGCCTGAGCATTTGGCTGACATCGGCATGGTGCTCAGCCAGTTGTACATACCCCATTTGTAGTCTGACCGAGACAGGGGTGTCCTGAATGCTGAAAGGCTGCTGCAACAGTTGCTTGATTTCAAGCAGCCCCTTGGCATCCAAACAGGTATCGAAATACAGCAAAAACTCGTCACCATTCATGCGCGCCATTTGACGGGGCTTTTTCGGCATCAAACGTAAACGGTCGGCGAATAATTGCAGCAGGGTATCGCCAAAGGCGAATCCGAAGAGGTCATTAACGTAGCGGAAACGATAGAGATCAATTAATACCAGGGTGCCGGATGTGAGCGGCATGGAGTGGGTAATGGCCCGTTTGAAACCAACCCGATTGGGCAAGCCGGTAAGCTTGTCCTTGGTGGTATGCAAAGGAGCATGCAGCAATACATGCTGAATGGCCTGAACCAGGGCTGAAAAAGACTCGGGGATATCGGTCAGCATCAGAGGCTGGCGCTGCTCTCCTTTACTGAGCAACTCCTGGGTAAGACTATGAAGAAACAGCTCTGAACGGCGTGACTGACGATACCAAAGCCAAACCAGCAAGCAGAGGCAGGCAGCCAGGAAGGCAATCAGATAAACCATGGGGTAGACCTTAACACTGAGCCTCCTTAGCGCGAGAAAAGAACGGGTCCTGTTCCATGGCAGGGTTGCCCCTGCCCCGGACCTTGATTACTCGTAACTTTCCTTGATGGAGTGATAGCTGTCAAGAAACGCGTCGCTGCCCAAATCTTCCGGACTTACCGGCAAGCCACGTTTAACGAACACATCCAGACGCTGTTCAAGCTCATTGCCCGCCCTGAGTTCACCCGTGTAGAAGGCTGCCGCACGGATAAAGTCGAGATAACTGACATGATCGCCCAGATAAGGCAAGTCCGCCCAGCGTTCGACCACTTCCATCACTTCAGGCGCAAAGTCCCAACTTTTAAGCACAGCACGGCCGATGGGGCCCTGCATCTTGCGCACCAGTGAGCGCAGGTGCTCTATGGTGGTAAACATCTCAGGATGGGCTTCCGCCTCGGTCAGCACCGGCAGGGCACCAATATTGTGCACCAACCCGGCCAGCGTCAGGGTATCGTAATTCAGACCACTGCCCGGATGCTTTTTGTTGTAAATCTGCAGCAGCGAACAGGCAGCAGCAGTTACATCGATGGAGGTGCGCCACACTTCATCCATCACTTCCCACACCATTTCATTGGTGGAGATAAACAATTGCTCCATGGCAACGGAAGTGGCAATGGCTTTGATTTGAGTCAGACCGATGCGGGTAACGGCTGAATTGATGTTTTCTGCCGGTACACCACGGCTGTAAAGGGCGCTGTTGGCCACTTTAATGATACGGGCAGATATGGCAGCATCCTGGCCAATAATTTCTGCAACCTGTTTAAGACTGGAATCGGGCCTTCCCACCACTTCCTGAACTCTCATGGCGACTTCAGGCAGGGTTGGCAAAATCAGGGCATCGTCCTTCAGCTTTTTCAGCAATCCGACCAAAAGCTGGTGCTCGTTCGACATCTTGGCTCCCATCAAAAGGTTATTCTATTTATTGGTGCAGTATACCAGCCCAAACTAACAGGCGAAGTGCAAAATAACATCATACGACGACAAACCCGCAACATTTTAGTCTAACCCACCCGGAATATCCGACCTATGCACTCAGATTTGCACTGAGGGGCTATGATTGAGTAAAATGCCGCCCCCGCGAGTCGCGTCCACTTTTATACTTTCTTCGGGAATGAATATGTTTAAACCTGAGCTTCTGTCGCCGGCAGGCACACTGAAAAACATGCGCTACGCCTTTGCCTATGGCGCAGATGCCGTGTATGCGGGTCAGCCCAGATACAGTCTGCGCGTACGCAATAACGACTTTAAACTGGAAAACCTGAAGACAGGTATCGAAGAAGCCCACAGCCTTGGCAAAAAACTGTACGTGGTGAGCAACATTGCTCCCCACAACGCCAAGCTGAAAACTTACCTGGATGACATGGCCCCCGTGGTTGCCATGAAGCCGGACGCCCTGATTATGTCAGACCCGGGTCTGATCATGATGGTACGCGAAGCCTTCCCTGATCAGGTAGTGCACCTGTCGGTACAGGCCAACGCCATCAACTGGGCATCGGTTAAGTTCTGGCAGTCTGTTGGCATCAAGCGGGTGATTCTGTCCCGCGAATTGTCGCTGGATGAAATCGAAGAAATCCGTCAGCGCTGCCCGGACATCGAGCTCGAAGTGTTCGTACACGGCGCCCTGTGCATGGCCTACTCAGGCCGCTGCCTGCTGTCTGGCTATATCAACAAGCGTGACCCCAACCAGGGCACCTGCACCAACGCCTGCCGCTGGAAGTATGACGCCCACGAAGCCACCGAGAACGAAGCCGGTGACGTGGTTGCCATCCACACCCCGGAGAGCGCCGTACAGCTGGAAACTCCAACCCTGGGCAATGGTCCTGCCACCGACAAAATTTTCCTGCTGCAGGAAGAAAACCGTCCCGGTGAATACATGCCCGCCTTTGAAGATGAGCACGGCACCTACATCATGAACTCCAAAGATCTGCGTGCCATCCAGCACGTGGAGCGCCTGGCCAAAATCGGCGTGGATTCATTGAAAATTGAAGGCCGTACCAAGTCCTTCTACTACGTGGCCCGTACCGCTCAGCTGTACCGTCAGGCCATTGAAGATGCCGTGGCCGGCCGTGGTTTCGACCCTCACCTGATGACCCGTCTCGAAGGTCTGGCCCACCGCGGTTACACCGAAGGCTTCCTGCGCCGTCACGTGCACGACGAGTACCAGAACTACGACTATGGCTACTCCATCAGCGACAGCCAGCAGTTTGTGGGTGAATTTACCGGTAAGCGCAACGAAGCGGGCCTCGCCGAAATCGATGTGAAAAACAAATTCATCGTGGGAGACAGCGTTGAGCTGATGACACCCCAGGGCAACATCAACCTGACCGTAGACACTCTCTACAACCGTAAGGGCGAGGCTGTTGAGGCCGGTCTGGGTTCAGGCCACATGGTGTACCTGCCGGTGCCGGCCGAAGTGGATGTGAACATGGGCGTACTGCTGCGCAATCTGCCAAACGGCAACAACACCCGTAACCCACACGGCGAAGCAGAAGTGATCCCCACCAAGGTGGAATAATCCCCGCCATGCAATAAAAAAGGCTGCGAGTTTCGCAGCTTTTTTATTGCACCAATCTCAATGGATAGATGAACTGGCAGCTCCCACAACCACCCCGGCGCTTTCATGGGAGCAGTAAAATGCGGCGTGCTGAAGCTGCCAATAGAGCAGTTAGAGTTCAAAGCGCTGTTTCAGCGACTGCAACAGGGTTGCCGACCCACAAAGGCGCCATTCGAGCCAGTTGTCCCATTCCAGTTTCAGGGTATCACCGGCTCTTACCAGCTCGTAGCTGTCATAATCGATGCCTTTATCAAAGGCAAAGGGGCTGTATTGGGCCTTTACACGCCACCCCTCGGCCTTGAGGCTTTCAATGACCTGGTTTCCCTTATCTGTCGCTACCCATTCGAGCATCATGGCATTTCTCCTTTGCCTGCCAGCAAATCTGCTGCATCCAGAACACGTTCAGACTCACCCGGTTTGACTGCGTCCCCTTTCACTGGGCCTCAGGTAATAACCTTGGTCAGTACCTGTATAAAAAAGTAGCACAGCTCCATGACACTTTGTATGCAACTTTCGCCGATACAGTGACTTGAATGGTTTCACAATGGAGGAGAACGGCCGGCGCGACAAACCGTCCCATCTGATTCAGTATCCCATGATACCGGGTTAGGTTTTGCCACGCCCCCATGGTAGAATCGCGCCTCCCCGGTGGCCTCAGTGCTAAAATAAGCAGTACAGGCACATCGTTAAAAATCGGGATTGGCCATAGGCCAGCAATGTTGAGTGACGCAGCCGTTTACGGCAGATAAATTTTGAGGTTTTTCAAGGCTATGGCCTTAATAATTGACGACAGCTGTATTAACTGCGATATGTGCGAACCCGAGTGCCCGAATCAGGCAATTGCCATGGGCGCTGAGATTTATGAAATCGATCCGGACCGCTGCACCGAGTGTGTGGGCCATTACGACAAGCCTACCTGTGTGTCTGTTTGCCCCATCAACTGCATCGACCCCGACCCGGCGCACCCTGAGACTCAGGATGAGCTGCTGATTAAGTACGCCCGTCTCACCGGCAAGCTCTGACTCAATCCAAGCCCATTTTAGCGGGCTTGGTCGCACGACTGCCGGTGCGCATCACTCCAAGACCAGACAGCATCCCCAGCAACATCACCCCCAATAAAACGGCCAGTACCACGGCCCCCAATCGGGTCAGGGACGAAGTGAGGGAGCTGGAGCCATCGTGGCTGATGACCTGATAAACCAGCATCACAAAGCTGCTCATCAGCAGCTGATACTCTGCCATTGAAGCCTTGTGCTCCAGCGCCATTGCGCTGCCCCACAAGGCCAGAGCAATGGCAAACAGCATCAACAGCCACCAGTGCATATCCAGCCAAAATGCCAGCAGTAAGGGGAGAGTCAACAGTACGCCCACCGCAGTGGTCCACAGTCTTTGCCGTCCATTGTGGGTCCCGGCCATGGGGTTGGGGTCTTTGACGAGATTGGCAAGGGTGATGGCAATCAGCAGACTCTGGCTGTTATCCGCATCAATCAGTAAAAATATCACCAACAATAAAAACAGTGACTTAACAAAAACCTTAAGCCAATGACTGGGAGTTAGCTCCCAGGCGGTGTCGGCTTCGGCGCCCAATTCTTCCCCTGGAAACAGCCAAAACACCAGATACACCATCACAATGGCGCCCACGAAATTGGCCGCCAGAACCAGCGGCAAATTGGATACTGTCATCGCAAATTGCCAGTGCAATATGGTGACCATGATCCCCAGGATCATCATCATCAACCCAACGATATCCTTGGGGTTCAGGTGGATTCTCGACAGGCTGTAGAAGAGCACCGCAAATAAAAACAGCCATGAGCCGGTGCCTGTTCCCGACAACAGAATGCCGGCCGCATGCTGCACCATGGCGGCGACCACCACCACCATGCTGAGTTTCGACAGCACCTGCAACGAAGGCCGTCCCGGCATCAAAGTGAGCATGATCACCGCAAATACCGACACCAACATGGGCAATGGATTTTCCAGATACTGGAGCACAAAGAGCGGCACCAGCGCGGCAACGGCAATTCTGAGGACTGGATTAGCCCTGCTGGAAAAGCCTTTGAAATACCAAAGGCGAACTCCCAATGCGCGATTAGGAGACATAAGTCAGCTTACTCCAGCACCACAGCCACAGCTGAGCAAGAACTTCTCCCACGCTGCTTTCTCCTGTGTAAAAAGCCACTGTCACCTGGGAGCCAAAGCGCAGCTCGTTCGCCATTGGCGCCGTATCGAAGCGAATATGCACCGGGAATCGCTTGGCCTGCTGCTTGCCGGTTTGGGCGGTTTCGAAGCCCGTAGTTTGATCGATGTTATTGGCCCCGCCACTGCCCCAGCCGATGCTGTCGACCACACCTTCAAATACCCGCCCCGGCAGGGCGTCAAACACCAGTCCAACCTTCACCCCTTCGCGGATATGCTCCAGTGAATTTTCCCGCATCATGGCTGAAATCCATACTTCGCGAGGATCGATAAAGGTCAGCGCCGGTTGCCCGGGCGCCATGTATTGACCGGGCGATAGCTGCACATTGGTGACCACACCCCGAGACGGTGCCACTACACGGGTACGTTTGAGGTCCAGCTCTGCCTTCGCCAATGCAGCCATGGCCGCTTTAAGCTCAGGGTTATTCTCCCCTACTGGGCCAAGATTCTGTTTTGCCTGCAATAAAGACGCCTCGGCCGCCGCTAAACTGGCCTGGGCACGCTGCTCAGCCTCCCTTGCGTTATCCAGCTCTGCCTGGCTGAGCACCCCTCGTTCGGCGAGGGTTTCGACCCGAGCGGCCTGCGCCTTGGCGTTATCCAGCGCGGCACGGGCATCGCCCACCTTGGCCTGTGCGACCTGCACCGCGGCGGTGCTTGCCCCGAGGCTTTGCCCTACCCGCTCCAAATCGGCCTGGGCCTTTTCACGGGCAATTTGATACTGGGATGCATCAATCTCAAACAGCAGCTCACCGGCTTCAACCCGCTTATCGTTACCCACGTTCACCTGCACTATATTGCCCGCTACTTCGGGGGTAATGCGTACCAGATAAGCGTGCACAAAGGCCTGGGTGGTCATGGGTGTCACCCGGTCGGCCCAGAGGCTGTATAGCCAGATGCCGAGCACGGTTAGAAAGAGGTAGGTACTGATTTTTTTGGACGCATTGACAGAATCGGGCATGACAGATTTACCTCCATTTCAATCACATCATGCTAGCGCGCTTCCCCCTGTTCCGCCAACAGCAAACGAGAGTAAGGTCTCAAAGACAAAAGAAAAACGCCCGGTAAAGACCGGGCGCTGACCACATGCGTATCGACACACTCAGGCCCAGGCTGGCTCGGCCTTTTGCTCCAAAACCACCAGGGCATTGGCCAGCTGGCTGAGGCTGGTCTGTACCGGCGCAGGCAAACGGCCCAGGTCGATGGCAAGCAGCATATTTTTTACCATCAACCCCAGCTCAGTATCCCCTTCAATGGAGAGCCTGCGCTGAAAAAACAGCGTATCCGGATCTTCTTTACCCGCGGCAATCAGCAAAAGCTCCCGGGAATTGGCACTGAACTGCACCTGCGGCGCGCCGGGCGGTTGTACTTTAATGGCGCCATCGAAGCTCACCTCAAAACACAGTCCCAAATCTTTTACCTCAATACCCACCCACTTACCGGAGAGAAAATCCAGCTCACCGGCCTTGGCTTCGTCGGCCATAAGCAGCGACAGCAGGGGTTTAATCAGGGCGGCTTTGGCCGCAAAAGGTACCTTGGACAGGGGCAAACGCACCAATGCAGGCGCGGTTTCCAGCAAATCTTTGGCAAGGCGTGCCGCAAAAGGATAAGGCATGAAGGCTCCTCTATTTTCAGGCCAAACGGGTTCAGGGCATCATAAGCGGCTTTTAGTTTCAGCCTCTTGTCTTACATCAAGTCCCGGGCCGACAAACATGGGTACACTGCGGGCGTTTTTGGATATTTGAAGAGTGTCACACTATGGAGTTGTTGTGTCCGGCCGGCAATCTGGCCGCGCTCAAGGTCGCCCTTAATGCCGGGGCCGATGCGATTTATCTGGGGCTGAAAGATGATACCAATGCCCGCTCCTTTGCCGGGCTGAACTTTACCCCGGAACAGTTAACCGAGGCCAGACGGCTCACCGCGGCGGCGGGGAAGAAGCTCTACCTCACCCTGAATACCTTTCCCAAACCCGGTGAAGAGCAGCGTTGGTATCAGGCGGTGGATTTGGCGGCACGTCTGAAGGCCGATGCGCTGATCGTTGCCGATATCTCGCTGCTGGATTATGCCCACAATCGTTACCCCGACCTGCCGCTGCATCTGTCGGTGCAGGCAAGCGCCACCAACCTCGGGGCGCTCACCCTCTATAAGGACGCTTTCAACATCGAGCGCGTGGTGTTGCCTCGGGTGCTGTCGATGAAACAGGTTCGGGATCTCGCCGCCGACACCCCGGTGGACTTGGAGGTTTTTGCCTTCGGCAGCCTGTGCATCATGGCCGAAGGGCGCTGCCACCTGTCATCCTACGTTACGGGCCAGTCCCCAAATACCGGCGGTTCCTGCTCACCGGCCAAACACGTACGCTGGCAGCAAGAGGGCGATCAGAGCCTGACCCGCCTCAACGAAGTCCTGATTGATAAGGCCTCCCGGCATGAGCAAATGGGCTACCCGGTGGTATGCAAGGGGCGCTTTATCGCCGAAGACAGCGATACCCCGGATTACCTGCTCGAGTCCCCCACCAGCCTTAACACCCTGAGCCTGCTGCCAGAGCTGGCACGTGCCGGAGTAGTATCGCTCAAGATTGAAGGACGACAGCGCAGTCCGGCCTACGTAGAGCAGGTTACCCGGGTGTGGCGCGCCGCCATCGATACCTTTAAGCGCAATCCTGAGCAATATCAGGTTCAGGCCGACTGGGACAGGGCGCTGGGTAAGTTATCCGAAGGCCAAATCACCACCCTGGGCGCCTATGAGCGCCGCTGGCAGTAAGGAGCAAGCACATGAAAACCAGTCTGGGCCCCCTGCTCTATTGCTGGGACAAAACCAAAGTTTTTGAGTTTTACCGGGCAATAGCCGAAAGCGGAATCGAATTGGTGTATCTGGGTGAGGCCGTCTGCAGTCGCAGGCGCGAGCTCAAGACCAGCGACTACCTGACATTGGCCCGCGAGCTGCGGGATGCCGGTAAAGAGGTGGTGCTCACCAGCCTGGCATTGATTGAAGCCGCTGGAGAATTGACCGAGCTTAAAAAACTGGTCAGTAATGGCGAGTTTATCATCGAAGCCAACGACATGGCCGCAGTTCACCATGCCCGCGAAGCCGCTGTACCCTTTGTGTGTGGCCCCCATATCAACCTCTACAATGCCGCCAGCATCCGCAAACTGGCCGACTGGGGAATGCAGCGCTTTGTCATGCCGGTGGAGCTTTCCCGTGAATGGCTGGCCGAGGTGCTGAGCCAACTGGGTGCGTCGCGGCCCGAAGTAGAGGTATTGGGCTACGGGCACATACCACTTGCCCACTCGGCTCGCTGTTTTACGGCCCGTCACCATGGTCTGGCCAAAGATGGTTGTCAGATAATCTGCAAGAGCCACAGCAAGGGGCTGTTGGTGCAAACCCAGGAATCTCAGCCGCTGCTCAGACTCAACGGCATCCAGACCCAGTCGGCGGCCTGCGTGAATCTGGCCAGCGAATGGCACAATATGGCCGCGATGGGTGTAGATTGGTTCAGGATTTCCCCGAGTGGCATGTCACTGCCGAACCTGGAAACCTCAACCCCACTGTCGGGGAATGAATGTAATGGATACTGGTTTGGGGAAGCGGGATTTAATCAGGCCGTCTGAAGAGCTCGGCTTGCCACAACAGCATGGTGACCAGACTTAACCATTGCAGTGTGGCGGGCCACCAAAACGCTGGCCTTGGATAGGGGGAATAGGCCTCTTCATAAAAGGGCCTGCTGAAGGGCAGGCTCTCCAGCGCCAGACTGGGCAACAGCAAAAAAGCGCTGTTTGCCACCAAGGCCATCAAACAAAGACTCAAAGCCCAAAAGCCGGTTACCGGCGCCTGACGTAGCGCAAGATAGAGGCAGTAACACAGGCTTGCTGCCAGCCCCAGGATAAAAAACCATTTCAGGGCAAGGGTATGCAGATGATACACGTTCGATGGAAAGAGTCCTGTCAGGGCCAGAGACAGCCAGGTGAACGCCAGCAGCAGCCATGCCAGCATGCCGCCACCGCGTTGGGTGCGCATCCCCTGCAGGCAGCCCAGACTCAGCAGCAAGCCACCGAAGAAGACACCGCCATTGGCGAGCACGGCAAGGGGCGACAGCCCATAGGTGCCAAGCTCTGAAAGGTTGTGATTGAAGGGGCTGAACAACCCCGGATTATCTGCCGAGCTGAAACCCAGCGCCCCCCCAAGTAAACACGCGCACAGCAACAGCATACCGACGGCAAACATTTGCCTGGCGAGCCGGAATATCTTGTGACACTTGTTGCCAGATCCCCTTGGGGTATCGCTAAAGCTCTGGGGCACCTTGTCTCCAATCCTTGGGCAGAATAGTAAAATCACTTTGTTTACCATACAGATAAAAACCGGGCTTTACAGCTAACCGTATGACATTTTTTTAGCTGTCTCACATCCGTATTTCGGTCTGCATGTCTGGAGAAAGTAAAACATATCCCCCTGAGCCCAGTTTCATGTCTGCCAAGGCGTTGGCATCAAACCACAACAACAAGTGACTAATACTTATACCTAAATCGGAGTAAAACCCTGATCAAATTATGGATTACTTATGCTACATTGATCGCCTTTTACCGAACCATAATAACCTCCAGAGCCGACGGCCGTACCTATGTCGAATATGTCGAAACATCGCCCCATCAACCAACGTGAAATTCGCCTCAAACAGGATGACGAGCTGATTTCCACCACGGATTTGCGTGGTGTCATCACCTACGCCAACCCACGCTTTATTCAAATCAGCGGTTATACCGAGCAGGAACTTGTGGGGCACTCCCACAATATCGTGCGCCATCCGGATATGCCGGCAGACGCCTTTGCTGAACTCTGGAGTAAGCTCAAAGCCGGACAGTCCTGGCGGGGCCTGGTGAAAAACCGCGCCAAAGACGGCAGCTTTTATTGGGTGGATGCCTTTGTGTCGCCCATCTTTGAAGCGGGCAAAATCGTCGGCTATCAGTCGGTGCGCCGCATGCCGCAGACACAGTGGATCAATCGCGCAACCCGTATTTATCAGCGTCTGCAGCAGGGAAAGGGCCTGCCACGCCATCTTTCCCTCGGGCAAAAGCGCATTATTTCCGCCCTGGTTGCCACCACGGGCTTAGGCGTGTGTGGCTTGCTGTGGGGCCCCGGCGTGATGGTGGCCGGCGCACTCTTGATGGGGATTAATCTTGCCATTTTCTACGATGAGGCGTTTCGCATTCCTGCCCGCCTGATGGCGTTGCAACAGGAGTTCGACTCGGTCAGCCGCCACGTCTATTGCGGCTATGACACCTCCTCGATTCTGGACTTTCAGCTGTTGCTCCAGCAGGCACGCATGCAGGGCGTACTTGGTCGCAGTCAGGATCAGGCGCTGCAATTACAGCGCATCGCCGAAAACCTGGTGGTCGCCAGCGGACAAACCGAGGCCAGCCTCGATATGCAGCAAAGGCAGTTGGAGCAACTGGCCTGCGCCATGGAAGAAATGACAGCTACCATAGGCGAAGTGGCACTCAACAGTCGCCAAACTTCCGAAAAAATTCGTGGTGCCCAGCAGTTGTGTCAGCACAATGCCCATGCCATGTCTGAAAAACGTGTCCGGATTGCAAGCCTTGCCAATGCCGTGGCAGAAGCGGCCAGCAACGCCGAACGGCTTAATCGTGAAGCCGAGAAAGTCGCCAGCGCCATGTCCGAAATCGATGCCATCGCCGAGCAAACCAACCTGCTGGCATTGAATGCGGCCATTGAAGCCGCCAGAGCCGGCGAGCAGGGGCGCGGTTTTGCCGTGGTTGCCGATGAAGTGCGTGCACTGTCGTCCCGCACCCAGCAGTCCACCATGAGTATTTCACGCAGTGTCGAGCAGATGTTCACCATGCTGGGGAACTGGGCCGAAGAGATGGGCCGCAGCCAGCAGGAGGCAGAAGCCTGTGCCCATGCCATTGCCCAAAGCGTTGATGACATTCAGGATATTCATGTGCAGATAAGCGAAATCCACGACTTCGCGGAACAAAACGCCGTAGCCTCGGCCCAGCAGGAAGCCGTGGTGGCCGACATGAACCAAAACCTGCAGCAGATTGCCCACAGCGCCAGTGACAACCTCGCCGCCATGAGTCTGGTGGGCAAGGCCACCCTGGAACTGCAATCCAGCGCCGATAAGGCCAGCAGCCTTCGTCAAACCTTTGGCCACTGAGGCATTTGCCATCCACTGAGTGGCACACCCAAGGGTTCACGGGCAGGCGACAAACGCCTGCCCATTTTCAAGAAACCTGCTTTAAACATTTCAAAAACACATTGGCAACACACTGATTAATATCGATTTAGTACGTGATGTTTCCAATACTCCAGAGTAAGCTATATCCAGTCATTCACCGTCAATAACTATGCTCAAGCTCAAACTTGAACAATATCGGCGGCGAATCGTTTTACAGCGCAGGTCTTAGAGAGTAATCTTGCCCCTCGCCAAATTCCGGCCTGCATGGACATGCACCGGCCGCAAAACAGTTAAACTGCGACTCGACCACGGAATGTGGGGAACAGAGCTTTATTCGCAACAGCTTAAGGTGCCAATACCGTGGCTTCAGAAAAACAAAATCACAACATCAAGACGATACTGACCTTTATCGTCCCCTCCCTGATAGGGCTGCTGCTGTTTATGACGCCGGTCAGCTATCAGGATGCCATCACCATCCCCATCGCCATTATTTCAAAAGCCCTGCAACATGCGCTGAGTGATAAGGCGACGGCCATAGTGACGGCGGTGGTGGTTCTGACTACCCTGGTGTCGCTCATCACCAAGGTGGCAAAACCCAAATTCATTACCGAAAACGGTTTTTTGAATGCGCTGTTCAACGTCAGCCCCATGTGGTTTTTCATCCGTATGCTGGGTGCAGCCTTTATCCTGATGACCTTTGCCGGTGTAGGCCCTGAAGCCATTACATCCGGCAATACCGGGGGGCTGGTACTCAACGACCTTTTGCCCGTGCTGCTCAGCGTGTTTATTTTTGCCGGTATGCTGCTGCCACTGCTGCTGAATTTTGGCCTGCTGGAGCTCTTTGGTGCACTGCTAACCAAAATTATGCGCCCTGTGTTCAACCTGCCCGGCCGCTGTGCCATCGACTGTATGGCCTCCTGGCTTGGTGATGGCAGCGTGGGGATTCTGCTCACCAGCAAACAGTACGAAGGCCGTTTTTACACAGCCCGCGAAGCGGCGGTCATTGGCACCACCTTCTCGGCGGTATCCATTACCTTTTCTCTGGTGGTGATCTCCCAGGTGAAGCTTGAGGCCCTGTTTGTACCCTTCTACCTGACCGTGTGTCTGGCCGGTATTGTGGCCGCCATTGTAGTGCCCAAGCTGCCACCGCTTTGCTGGAAAAAAGACAACTACATCGACGGCACCCCAAGACATCCCGATGATGAAGTGGTTCCCGCCGGTCACAGTGTGTTTTCCTGGGGCTATGACATGGCACTCGCCAAGGCAGCCGCCAGTGGTGGCGTCAAAGAGACCTTTACCGAAGGCGTGAAAAACGTCGCCGATATGGTGCTGGGGATTTTGCCTGTGGTCATGGCCATCGGCACTGTGGCGCTGATGATTGCCGAATACACACCGATTTTTGATTACCTCGGCATGCCTTTTATTCCGCTGCTTGAACTGCTGCAAATCCCGGAAGCCACCGCTGCCTCCAAAACTATCGTGGTGGGCTTTGCCGACATGTTTATCCCATCGATTCTGGCAGCCAGTATCGAATCGGATATGACCCGCTTTGTGATTGCAGCTCTGTCTGTGACTCAGCTGATTTACATGAGCGAAGTGGGCGCCCTGCTGATCGGTTCACGCATTCCGGTCAACCTGCCGGAGCTGTTCGTGATTTTCGTTCTGCGTACTCTGGTCACCCTGCCGGTCATCGCCGGTGTGGCTCACCTGATATTCTGAGCCCGAACCTGAGCATAACAAACCGGCGCCTGGCGCCGGTTTTTGTTTTCAGGCTCGCAACTTTGTCTTCAGCTTCTACACTTTAACTACTTAATCAAAGGGTTTTGTAAGTGAAGCTGATTCTTTCCTCCCTCATTCTCCTGTGTTGCTCACTGCTTTGCGCCGGTGCATACGGCTATAAACCCGCCTTTCAAACCCTGGAAGCCGAACACGGCTTGTCCATGAATACCGTCAATGATCTGGTCACAGACTCTCGGGGGTATCTGTGGATTGCCACCCAGGCAGGGCTCAACAGATACGACGGTAAACACTTTAAAATTTATACCCAGAGCGATGCACCGAGCGGACCATCAGCAAACGATATTTCCTTTTTACATCTCTCCGCCAAGGGGGAACTCTGGCTACTGACCGAAAACGCGGGGATTAACCTCTATCAGCCACTCACAGATACCTTCAGGGTGTTCGGCGCCGAGGCGGGTATTCCCAATGTCCGTTTCACTGGCATCAGCGAAGATACTTCGGGCGCGTTGTGGTTGGCCACCGATAAACTGGGCGTACTGGAGTTTTCTCCGGATGCAGGTCGGGTAGTCAAGACCCATAAGATAGCGGGCAGCGGTAACGTATTGGGTATCACGGCCGATGGGCGGGGCGGATTTTGGCTTGCCATGTCTGGCGGTGTCTCCCACCTGAAACCGGATGGGCAAACCTCGAGCCCGGATAAGCTTAAAGGCTTAACGGTTTCTGCCATGACAACCGACCCCGCAGGAAACCTGTGGCTTGGCACCGAAAAAATGGAGCTGCTGCGATACCGTCAGGAGGATGACTCCCTGGAGGACTTCAGCAATCTCTTTCCATCAGACATCACCCGGGTTGCCATTGCCGATCTCTTACTGGATGAGCACAGCCACAGTAATCACCGCCACAGCGGGGAAACAGCAAACGCCCCCTCAACCACAGACACCCAGGGACACCTGTGGATTTCAACCGCTGGTGCAGGCCTCGCCGAGCTGGATATTGGCAACCGGCGGCTTGAGCGCTACGAACATTCCCCCGCAGATTACCGCAGCCTCAGCAACCAAACGCTCACCCGCCTGTGGCTGGATGAGGATCAACAATTGTGGATTGGCTCCCGCAGTGCCGGAATTGCCCGTCTGTCGTTACCATCAAGGCAACTCAGGCACATCCATGGCCAGAGCTTTGAGAATGATAATCTGCAAAACAGCGACATCCGCAGCTTCTTTCGCGACAGTCAGGGACAACTCTGGGTGGGCTCAACCGGGGGTCTACTGAGGGCAAAAGAGTCTGTCGAAGGCGAAATATTGGGGTTTCTTCCCCATGATTTGCCTCTGCCTGAGCTGACACAGGCCTTTATCAGTTTTATCAGGGAAGATGACGACGGCCAGCTGTGGATAGGCACCCGTGGCCTCGGCCTGGTGATTATCAGTAAAGACCGGCAGAGTTTCCGGCAATATCGCCACGCCCCCGGCAACAACGCCAGCCTGCCAAGCAACACCCTGTACAGCCTGTTTCGCGATGCTGACCAGCAATTTTGGATAACCACCCTGGATGGCGGCGTGGCGCGCATGGACGTAAACAGTGGCCAGTTCAGCGCCATCGACAGAAGCAATAATAATGTGCTGCCGGAAGATCAGGTGACAGGTATGGCCCAAAGCAAAGATGGCACGCTTTGGATAGCCACCTACGGCGGCGGCCTCGCTATGCTGGATACCCAAGGCCAATACCGGCACTTCAACACGGATTCAACCCCTGCTTTACCCAGTAACCATCTGTTTTCCATTTATATGGAGGATGATGGCAAGCTATGGCTGGCATCAGACAACGGAGTATTTTCCCTCGATACCCAAACCATGGCCGTAGACAGAATCGACAAATCCAGGGGGTTAATAGGCGATGTGGTCTATCTGATGATACTGGATAATCATCACAGGCTTTGGGCCGGTACCGCCAGTGGGTTGAGTGTTATCGACACCCGTACTGGCAAGGTACGCAGTTTTACCAAAGAAGATGGCCTGCAGGACAACGAATTCAACTTTGGTGCCGCCTTTCTCGACCGAGACAACAGCCTGTACCTTGGCGGGATTAACGGATTCAACCATATACACCCGGAGGATCTGCCAAGACGAGCCCCTCCGAGGGCACCATCGATTCAGAGCCTGATGTTAATGAACCAACCGGCCGCCTTGCCCCAATCCCCCGCAGGCAAGGGTGAACCGGCCTCACTGAGGGTCAGTCACACAGACAGCCTGTTTGCCCTTGGCTATCAATCGGCGGCACTCACCGATGCCGACCAACTCAGCTACGAGTACCGCATGCTCGGCCTGGATGACAACTGGTTTAATGACAACAACCTGCAACAGGCCACCTTTACCGGCCTGAGCCCCGGGCAGTACCAATTTGAAGTCAGGGCCAGGAATATCGACGGCGCCCAAAGCCCCATCACGGCCATGGGTATCACCATCGAAGCCGCGCCATGGCAAACCTGGTGGGCCTATGGTCTGTATTTACTTATGGCAACAGGTATTTTGGGGCTACTGCTGTACATGAAATTGTCGAAATACCGCGCCAAAATGGCACTCATGGACAAGATAGCCGTCAGTGAACAGCGTTTGCAGCAGGCGCTCTCCAGCAGTGGCGATGAGTTCTGGGATTGGGAGATTGCCGCCCAGCGGCTCACCCGCTCCAATACGTATTTAAGCTACCCACCTCAGGAACTGAATCTGGCCAACACCCTGTTGGCGGTTATTCATCCCGATGATGTCGCCAACGCCAGAACTGTGATGGATGAGTGCCTCTACCACGGGTTGGATGAATTTGAAGTGAGCTACCGTGGCCGAACAAGTGAAGACCAGTGGCTATGGGTGCTCAATCACGGCAAAGTCATTTCCCGCGACCAGACCGGCCGCCCCGAGCGGATTATGGGCACCATCAAAAACATTCAACGGCTCAAGGAAGCCGAAGAGGCGCTACGACAGCTCAATGCCGGGCTGGAACAAAGGGTTACCGAGAGAACTCAGGAACTGCAGGCCAAAAATGAAGAGCTCAATACTTTGCTTGAGGAACTTCGCCAAACCCGTGACGACCTCTTGGATAAAGAAAAAATGGCCACCCTCGGCGGTCTGGTGGCCAGTATTACCCACGAAGTAAACACCCCCATCGGCATTTCGGTTACGGCGGCCTCCCACCTGCAGGACAGGGTGAGAGAATTTACCGCCGCCTTTGAAAAGGGGGAAGTGGATGAAGATGACTTCGTGCTGTACCAGAGTGAAGTGAATGACTGCTGCAAGCTGATGCTCACCAATCTGGAGCGGGCGGCCAAGCTCATCAGCAGCTTCAAAAAGGTATCGGTCGACCAGTCCCATGAAGAGCTGCGGGAGTTCGACTTAAGCCAATACGTGGATGAGATATTTCTGTCCCTCAATCCCTTGTTATCCCGTACCCCTCACAACTACAGCTACGAGTGCGATCCTCAGTTATTGGTGAACAGCAACCCCGGCATTTTCTATCAAATTATCAGCAACTTGTTTAACAACTCCATTGTTCACGCCTACCCGGATGGCCGCAGCGGTACCCTGCGGCTTACCATCAAGCGAACCCTTGAGGGCATAGTGCTGGATTACCGTGATGATGGCTGCGGTATGAGTCAGGAAATCCAGGACAATATCTTCACACCATTCTTCACCACCAAACGCGGCAAGGGCGGCAGCGGCCTTGGCATGAATATCGTTTACAACCTGGTTCATCAGGTGCTTGAAGGCGACATCGAACTGATTACCGCCCCCAATCAGGGTGCCCATTTCATCATTCGCCTGCCCAAAAGCATGGAGCTGACCCGCCCTCAGTGAGCTGTCAGCAGATAGCCTGTCATCAGAAAGTCACAGGGCTGTCATTTGTCGGTCAAACCCTTTCCTTAGGCTGTAAGCATCCCAAGGGTTTGGAGCCGATATGGACACCAATAAAGCCGCTTCTGCCACACAGCGCCGCGGAGCACTGGGACACTTTCGCTGCCTGTGGATTTCGGATGTACACCTGGGTACACCCGACTGCCAGGCCGGTCCCCTCCTTAGCCTGCTTTCATCCTACCATTACGACAAACTCATTCTCGCCGGCGATATCGTCGATCTCTGGGCCCTCAAGCGCCGCAGTTTTTGGCCAGAAAGCCACAGACAATTGCTGGAGCTGCTGCTGTCACTGGCTGAGCAAGGCACAGATATCGTCTACGTGCCCGGAAATCATGACGAGTGGTTTCGCCGCTTTCATGGCATCAGCTTTCGTGGCATTCACATCGAGCGCAGTCACAGACACCACAGCCGCACCGGGCTGGACGTACTGACTATTCACGGCGACGATTTTGATGCCGAGATAGCCATAGGCCGTTTCCACGCCCGTCTCGGCGACAACCTCTATGACCTGCTGCTGTGGCTCAACCGGGCACTGCACCGCTGTCGCAAATTGCTGGGTTACCCCTATTGGTCCCTGGCCGGTTACATCAAAGCCAGGGTCAGCAAGGCACAGGCCGCCATCAGCAAGTACCGTGAAGTCGCCCTCAAGCACTGTGCCCGCCAGGGAGCAGACATGCTGGTGTGTGGCCATATCCACCAGCCTGCGCTTATCGAGCAGGGACCATTGATTTATGCCAACACAGGTGACTGGGTGGAAAACACCACCCTGATTGCCGAAACACCCCAGGGAAACTTCCAACTGCTCAGGTGGAACCACGCCGAACACCGGCTGGAGCTGGAGCAGGAAGTGCTGCTCAACAACACAAGCAAGGCCCGCGTAAGGGTTGCCTGAAACAG
The DNA here is from genome assembly GCF_019457455.1 of Shewanella sp. FJAT-52076. Lineage (NCBI taxonomy): Bacteria > Pseudomonadati > Pseudomonadota > Gammaproteobacteria > Alteromonadales > Shewanellaceae > Shewanella > Shewanella sp. FJAT-52076. The sequence continues at coordinate 1,149,377 of NZ_CP080415.1, read as the reverse complement.
GACCTGATATGATTTTTACCGTAGATAATCTGATAGACACCCGCTTGCCCGGTATCTCGGCAAGCCGCTGGTTGAAACGCCCTGTATCGGCGGCCCTGCGTTTTTTACTCCACGAAGAAGAATGCAACCGCATTGCCGCCGAATTTGCCTTTATGCAGGGTGTCGATTTTGCCGGTGCCGTGCTGGAAACCCTCAACTTCAGCTTTACCGTGCCCGACAGCGACCTGGATAATATTCCGGCCAAAGGCCGGGTGGTGATTTTTGCCAATCACCCCATCGGCTCACTGGACGCGCTGGCGATGATAAAGCTCGTTGGTGAAATTCGCCCCGACATCAAGGTGGTGGCCAACGAAATCCTGATGGCCATCGAGCCACTCCATCCCATACTGTTGCCAGTGCGCAACATGGGCGGTGGCACCCCAAAACAGCACTTGGAAGCCATTCATCGCCACCTGCAAAACGACGGCGCCCTGCTTATTTTCCCCGCTGGCGAAGTCTCCCGACTGCGCCCCAATGGCGTCAGGGACACCCAGTGGCAAAGCGGATTTTTGAAAATCGCCCAGGCCTGTGATGCGCCGCTGCTTCCCATGTTTGCCGATGCCCGCAACTCGGCCACTTTCTACGGCACCTCCATGATTTACAAACCCCTTTCCACCCTACTGCTGGTGAAAGAAATGTTCCGCCAAAAACAGCGCACCATGCCCATCCGCATTGGTGAACTCATCGCCCTGGACGCGCTCAAGGCAAAGGACTTTGACCTCAAAACCAAAGTCACGCTGCTGAAAAACCACCTGTATCGCATCGGTAAAAACCGCCCGCCACTGTTCAAAACCCAAAGTCCCATTGCCCGCCCCGAGTGCCGCGCCGAGTTAAAAGCGGCGCTTGGCGCCTGCGAGCATTTGGGGTCCACCCAGGATGGAAAAGCCATTTACCTGTACCAGCATCAGGGCTCAAACCCCATCATGCGCGAGATTGGCCGTTTGCGGGAGCAGGCCTTCAGGGCCGTGGGCGAAGGTACAGGCAAGCGCCGTGACATAGATGCCTTCGACAGCCACTACCTGCATCTGGTGCTGTGGGACAAAGAGGCGCTGGAAGTGGTGGGCGCGTACCGTTTTGCCAGTGCCGGCAAGCTGCATCAAGAGCTGGGCGTCAACAGCCTCTACAGCCAAAGCCTGTTTGATTACACGGATGCCTTTGCCCCCTGCTTTGCCGAGGGGCTGGAGCTGGGCCGCAGTTTCGTGCAGCCAAGGTACTGGGGCAAACGCAGTCTGGACTACCTCTGGTTTGGTATCGGCGCCTTCCTCGCCCGCAACCCGCAATATCGCTATTTGTTCGGCCCGGTTTCCATCAGTGGCCAGTTACCCCTGGCAGCCAGAGAAATGCTGGTGGATTTTTATGGCCGTTATTACGGTGCCAACACCCAACTGGCAACCCCGAAACAGGCATTCAGACTGTCTGATGAGCGTCGGCGCGAGCTTGACGAGCTGTATGAGGGATTGCCCATTGAGGATGCCTTTAAACGCCTGAAGCATACGCTGTCTGGCATGGGCGTAGCCGTGCCCACCCTCTACAAACAGTACACAGAACTCTGCCATGAAGGCGGCGTTTCCTTTGCCGCATTCAGTGTTGACCCGGACTTTGGTCACTGTGTCGATGGGCTGGTGACAGTGGATCTGACCCGCCTGAAAGATAAAAAACGCGAGCGATATTTGGGCGTACACAGGCCAGAAAATGCCCAGCCGGTGCTCGCAGAGGACGAAGGAGTCTGATATACCTAGAGAAACAGGATTTCTCTGGGGCAGGTTATGGAACTCTTGATTGCCGATATTATGATCACCCGCCTGGTGACCATCGAAATGGACGACCGTCTGGTGCTGGCAAAGGAAATCTTTGATCAGGCGAGTTTTCATCACCTGCCTGTGGTGGATGAGGACGGCAGCCTCAGCGGCATGCTGTCGGAGCGGGATCTGCTGCGGGCCATCAGTCCCCATCTCGGCGCTATTGGCGAAACCACCCGCGATCAGGAAACCCTGCAAAAGCGGGTGCATCAGGTCATGACCCGCGATCCTGTGACCATAGCCCCCCATAAATCATTGGATGACGCCAGTTTACTGATGCTGGAGTTCGGCATTGGTTCGCTGCCGGTGCTGGAAGACGGCAAGCTCGTCGGCATCATCACCTGGAGGGATTTGCTCAGGGCCTACAGCCACCTTGGTCACCGCCCCTGAGCATTCTGTTCATATTTTTACATAATTTATCAAAAGCCATTCACGCCCGCCCGCAAGGCCATTCACATCCTTTTTTTATATTGGACGCATCAAAGAAACGGAGATGCGTCCATGTCACACCCCACTCAATCCCCCAAGGAGAGCAGAAGCCGGGAGCTTAAGGGCTTAGGCTTTATTGTTTTTCTGCTTTTTCCGGCACTTACCGTCACCTTCATCAGCCTCTACGGTTTGGCGCTCTGGATTTACCAGGCCGTCACCGGCGTTGCGCCCCACTGATTTTCGAGGATATTGCATATGAAATGGTTCTCTTCTATCCGGCAAACCCTCGGTAAGCCCGCACTCAGCCTGAGTCTGGGCTTTATTGCCATCAGCGCCTTTATCATGGGTATCGTGTTCTGGGGCGGCTTTAACACCGCACTGGAAGCCACCAACACCGAAGAGTTTTGTATCAGCTGCCACAGCATGGAAAGCAAGCCCTATCAGGAGCTGCAACAGACTGTGCATTGGTCAAATCACTCCGGCGTGCGTGCCACCTGCCCCGACTGCCACGTGCCCCACGACTGGAGCCGTAAAATCGCCCGCAAGATGGAAGCATCCCACGATGTGTGGGGCTGGCTGTTCCAGACCGTGAATACCGACGAAAAGTTTGAGGCCAAGCGTCTTGAGATGGCGAGCCGTGAGTGGAAACGTTTCGATAGAGACAACAGCCTTGCCTGTAAAAACTGCCACGACTACAAGTCGATGAAGTGGAACACCATGTCACCGCTGGCGCAAAAGCAAATGAAACGCGCCGCCGAAATCGACCAGTCCTGTATCGATTGCCACAAGGGCATTGCCCACAAGCTGCCAGATATGGGCACCGCCCGCGCCCCTGAGCTGATTGCCGAAGTGGGCAGCGGCGTCACCCCAAACGTGGGCGAAAGCTACTTCAGCGCCCTGACCAAGCCTTTGTATCTTGATGCCACCACCGCCGAAGAAGCGGGCACTCTGAACGTGGCCACCAGGGTCAAGGTGCTGGAAACCAGCGGCAAGCGCGTAAAAGTGGCCATCGAAGGCTGGCGCAAGCGCGTGGGCGCAGGCCGGGTGATTTACTTCGACTTTGGGGTGAATATCCTCTCGGCTCAGCTGTCGCTGGATGCCGCCAAAACGCCAGACCTTATCCGCACCTTTGAAGAAAAACAGGACCCCATGACGGGCCTGATGTGGGAGCGGGTTGAAGCCGACATCTGGACAGACGCCGACTACCTGCTTGGCGACATTGCCCCGCTGTGGAGCTACGCCAAAACCACCTACAGCAGCAGCTGCAGCGTGTGCCACACCCAGCCAGACGAAGCGCACTTCGATGCCAACACCTGGCCGGGTATGTTCCAGGGCATGTTGGCCTTCGTCAACATGGATCAGGACACCCAGGCACTGGTACAGAAGTACCTGCAGGAACACTCAGCCACCTTTAACAAAGATGCCCACTAAGGGGAGACAGTCAGATGAAAAGACGTGATTTTTTGAAAGGCCTGATGTCAGCCTCCTGTATGGCCATTGGCGGCACCAGCCTGCTGAGCCCATTGAACGCGCTGGCCGCGCCCCGCGGCCGTGACGAGTGGCTTACTACCGGCAGTCACTTCGGCGCCTTTAAAATTCGCCGTAAAAACGGCGTGATTGCCGAGGTCAAACCCTTCGAGCTCGACAAGTATCCAACAGATATGATTAAGGGTATCAAGGGCCTGGTATACAACCCATCCCGTATTCGCTACCCCATGGTCAGGCTCGACTTTTACAAGAACGGCCGCAAGAGCAATACCGCCGAGCGAGGCGACTTCCGCTTTGTGCGGGTGACATGGGATGAAGCGCTGCAGCTCTTTAAAGAGTCGCTGGATGAAATCCAGACCAAATACGGCCCAAGCGGCCTGCATGCCGGTCAAACTGGCTGGCGCGCCACCGGCCAGCTGCACTCGTCCACCAGCCATATGCAGCGCGCGGTGAGCATGCACGGCAACTTCGTCAAAAAGGTGGGCGACTACTCCACCGGCGCAGGCCAAACCATTCTGCCTTATGTGCTGGGCTCCACCGAGGTGTATGCCCAGGGTACCTCCTGGCCGCTTATCCTTAAAAACACCAAGACCCTGATTTTGTGGTCAAACGATCCTGTGAAAAACCTGCAGGTGGGCTGGAACGCCGAGACCCACGAGTCCTTCGGCTATCTGGCTGAGCTGAAAGAAAAAGTCGCCAAAGGGGAAATCCGGGTTATCAGTATCGACCCTGTTGAAACCAAGACTCAGGCTTACCTTGGCTGCGAGCGGCTGTATATCAACCCCCAGACCGACGTGGCCATGATGCTCGCCATCGCTTACGAGCTGTATCAGCAAAAGCTGTACGATGCCGAATTTGTGAAGAGCTACAGCCTGGGCTTTGAGGACTTTTTGCCTTACCTGCTTGGCAAAACCGACAACACCCCCAAGACACCTGAGTGGGCCGAAGCCATTTGCGGCGTGGGCGCGGCAACCATTCGCGACCTCGCCAAAGTGATGGCCAAAGACAGAACCCAAATCATGATGGGCTGGTGTATCCAGCGCCAGCAGCACGGCGAGCAGCCTTACTGGATGGCGGCGGTGCTCGCCACCATGATAGGTCAGATTGGTCTGCCCGGCGGTGGCATCAGCTATGGCCACCACTACTCCAGCATCGGCGTGCCAGCCACCTCGGCGGCGGCCCCCGGCGCCTTCCCCCGTAACCTCGATGAAGGCAAAAAGCCGCTGTTTGACAGCAACGACTTCAAAGGCGCCAGCAGCACCATTCCGGTGGCGCGCTGGGTGGATGCCATCCTTGAGCCCGGCAAAACCATCGACGCCAACGGCAGCCGGGTGACCTTCCCCGATATCAAGATGATGGTGTTCTCGGGCAACAACCCCTGGAACCACCATCAGGACAGAAACCGCATGAAGCAGGCGTTCCAGAAACTGGAAGCAGTGGTCACAGTCGATGTTAACTGGACCGCCACCGCCCGCTTCAGTGATATAGTGCTGCCCGCCTGCACCACGCTTGAGCGCAACGATATCGACGTGTACGGCAGCTACGCCAACCGCGGCATTCTGGCGATGCACAAGATGGTGGAGCCGCTGTTCGACAGTCTGTCCGATTTTGAAATATTCACCCGTTTTGCCGCCATCCTCGGCCGCGAGCAGGAGTACACCCGCGGCATGAACGAAATGCAGTGGATTGAGCACCTGTACAACGAGTGCCGTGAGGCCAATAAAGCCAAGTACCCAATGCCGGATTTCGCTACCTTCTGGAAAGAAGGTTATGTGCACTTTGGTGAGGGTGAAGAGTGGACCCGCCATGCGGATTTCCGTGCCGACCCAGAAATCAATCCGCTGGGCACCCCATCGGGCCTGATTGAGATTTTCAGCCGCAAGATTGCTGCCTTTAACTACGATGACTGCCCCGGCCACCCCATGTGGATGGAGAAAAAGGAGCGCAGCCACGGTGGGCCCGGCAGCGACAAGCACCCACTTTGGCTGCAATCCTGCCACCCGGATCAGCGCCTGCACTCACAGATGTGCGAAAGCGAAGCGTACCGTGCCACTTACACAGTCAAGGGCCGCGAGCCGGTGTACATCAGCCCCGAGGATGCCAGGGCCCGTGGCGTAAAAGACGGTGATATTGTTCGGGTATTCAATGACCGCGGGCAGCTCTTGGCCGGTGCGGTGATTTCCAAGCGCTTCCCCAAAGGGGTTATCCGTATCCACGAAGGCGCCTGGTACGGCCCGGTGGGTAAGGATGGCAGTAAAGAAGGCGGCAGCGAAATCGGCGCCCTTTGCTCCTACGGTGACCCAAACACCCTGACCATGGACATTGGCACTTCCAAACTGGCCCAGGCCTGTGCGGCCTACACCTGTCTGGTGGACTTTGAGAAGTTTGAAGGCAAACTGCCCGAAGTCAGTTCGTTCACAGGCCCTGTGGAGGTAACACTGTAATGAAAACGTCTCACTCTTCGCTTGTAGAAACAGATTACGGCATGGCCGCGCACGACATGAACGCTGGCGACATGAATGCCGTGCGCGCCTCTGTGTGGCAGCTCTTAAGCTCACTCTTTGCCAAAGAGTTAAGCGCTGAGCGCATCACTGAACTTGCAGGCTCAGATCTTTGGCAGGCATTTGCCGGGGACGCCGAGCTTGAGGCGGCCGCCGCGCAAATCCAGAAGGCCCTGATTGAAGCCAGCCAGGCTCAGGACAACAATGCCCGCCTCGAGCTTGCCGCGGATTTCTGCAGCGCCTTTTTGCAAAATGCCGAGCACTGCGCCGCGCCCTACGCAAGCCTGTATCTTGGTGATGCTGGCGAAAAAGCGGAGAATGAGACGGATGGTCATGATAAAGCTGCCCAGGATAAAACCGAGCGCAGCCTCTACGGCGAGAAGCATCAGCTGATGAGTGATTATCTGCGCTCGGCAGGTCTTGGGCTTGCGGATGATTTTCGTGAGCCAAGCGACCACCTAGCGGTGATCCTTGCCTTAATGGCGCACCTTTGTGAGCAGGCAAGCGCTGAGAGTCAGCGGGCGTTTCTTGAAAGCGCCATTTTAAGCTGGCTGCCAGAGTTTAATGCAAGGCTTGGCAGGCTTAAGCTTGCCAGCCCACTCTACGGTGCCCTTGGCGACTTTACCCTCGCGTGGGCAAAGCTCGATGCTGAGATATTGCGGGGCTGACCCGCATATCTCTGTTCAGTCGCGATGGTCTGCCGCGGGTCTGCCGCTGACCATTGAGTCAGTCGCTGATCACTGAGCTTAATCAATCGATGGCGTTGAGCCAATCCGTCAGCGCCTGCAACGACGCCTGCCAAAGTTCCCTGAGTTCTGGCAGGCGTTTTTCTTGCCACTCACTTTCCGTTATCTCGCTGCGCTGGAGCGCCTTTTCCAGCTCAGCCGCTGCCTGTGCCAGCGCCTCCAAACCCATGCTGGCACTGGCGCCTTTTAGCGCATGCAGGCGTGTTTGACACTCATGCCAGTCCACGCCCCGTTCAAAGGCCGCAAACTGCTCTTCACTTGATGAGTGAAACTGCTGCGCCATTTCATCCAGGGTCTCGCGGCCGAGAATATCCAAATCGAGCTTAAGCTGCGCGGTGTTTAGCAAATCGCAGCTCAACGCCTCAGAGCCAGTGGTCAAGGCTTGCGCCCCGCTGACAGATGGCGCTTGTATCTGTTTCACTTGTGTCTGCTTCACTTGTGTCAGCGACGCTTGCGTCTGTGAGGCATCCCCCAGCCAATTGCCCAGCGCCGCCAGATTAAGCGGCTTGGCAAGCACTGTCTCTATGCCCGCCTGCTGATAGCCTGCCACCGCATCAATATCAACCTGAGCGGTAAAAGCCGCGACCAAAATGCCCTCTGGCAGCGATGGTAACAGGCTCTGACCATCACCATCGGGAAGTTGCATATCCAGCATCAGGGCATCGAAACGCTCCGATGCAAGCAGTCGCCGCGCCTCGGCCAAATCCCACGCCCAGCATGCCTCGTGGCCCAGGGTAGCGAGATAGCCACGGGCCACCAGCGCATTCACCTGATTGTCTTCCACCAGCAGCACCCGCCTGGGCGGCACGGCAACGAAGGATTGCGCTTCAGGCTCGGTCGGGGCATTGCAGTGAACCAGCGGCAGACTGAAACTGAAGCAACTGCCAACGCCCAGCTCACTTTCAACCCGAATACCGCCCTCATTGCCGCAGCAAGGCTCCTGGTCCGCTGCGGACATCAGCCACACCAGTTCACGGCTGATGGCAAGTCCAAGGCCGGTACCTCGGACCCTGCCCTGCACATCACCGGTTTCATAGGGGATAAAAAGCCGTTGCCGGGTCGCATCATCCATCCCCACACCTGTGTCGGTCACACTGAAATGAAGCCTTTGCCCCTCGGTGCTCACCCGTAACACAACAGTTCCACGCTGAGTAAACTTAATGGCATTGCCAAGCAGGTTTAACAGCACCTGCCTGAGTTTTGGGCCATCGAGGCTCACGTATTGCGGCACATCGGGCGCCAACAACTCGAGCCTGAGCCCGGCAAGGCTGGCACCGGCCAGCATCACACTCATCACCTCATCCAGCAGCCGGGGGAAATCCACAGGCGAGGGCTGAGCCTTAAGCTCACCTTTTTCAAGCCGCGAGAAATCGAGAATGTCTGATAATAGGGTCTGCAGCAGCACCGCGCTGTAACGCGACAGCCCCAGTAACTGATGCTGTGGCTCGGTAAGGCTTTTATCCTTATCGAGCAGCTCCAGAGTGCCCATTAACCCATTAAGCGGCGTGCGAATTTCATGGCTCATGGTGGCAAGGAAGCGGCTCTTGGCCTGACTAGCGCTCTCCGCCGCCTCCCGGGCACTGGCAAGCTCGGCGGTGCGCTCTATCACCTTCACTTCCAGCGCCGCCTTATGGCTGGCAAGCTCACGGGCACTTTCCCGCAGTTCGCCCGCCAGTTCCTGATTACGAATGGTTTTGGCTTTAAAGGCCTCAATGGCTTCTGCCATGGCGGTCAGCTCATCGTCGCCCTGGGGGTCGAGACTGATATCGGTATTGCCCCTCGCCAAACTGTGCATGGCGGCAGTGGCTTCCCCGAGGCGCACTGCTATGCCTTTGTAAATCACCCGGTACGACACCAGCAGAATAAGCAGCAACATGGCAAGGCCGGTTCCCCACAGCCCAATGCCCGCCCAGGAGAGCTGACGCAGATAGTCTTGGCGGGCCTCCAGCGCTTTGGCACTCTGGGTTTGCAGCGCCCTGTCGAGGCGCTGACTGAGACCAAACAGCTTATCCTGCAGCAGCTGTTGCAAGGAGTTAACCGAGCGGCTGGCGGTCAGAAACTCGGCTCTGAGTTTCAGCATCTCACCCACCCCCAGCAAACGCCGGGTTTCTTCTTCGAGGGAGGCCTGACGCACAGGATCACGCACCAGCTGGCTGACGCGCTTGAGTGGCCAAAGGCCGCTTTCCAGCGCGCCATCAGCTGAGCTATCCGCAGCGCCCTCACCGAGAATATCACCCAGGGGCAGCCCCGAGTCTGTGCCTTCATCGGCGAGCTCGGCCACCAGCGCAATACGGTTGATAAGTGACAGAGCGCGCTGCAACTGGCTTTGAATATCAAGCTCTGTTTCTATGATGTCATCGAGCAAACGGGCGCTGCGGCCCTGACCTGCCTGCTGCGGGTACGCCTGGCTGAGTTTCGCCAGAATGGCGGCATCCACCACCGCCAGCTCTGCCTGTACCAGCTCACGGGCATGGGCGCTGGCAAGGGCGAGGGTCTTGGCCTGCAGGGTCAGGGTGTCGTGCAGCTCAAGCTTTCGCCCGACCCTGTTGCCAAGCTCGGCAAGGGCCGACACAATTTCACCCGAGTCACGCCCCAGGGTACTGGGGGCGTCCACGGCGGTATCTACCCCAAGGCTTTTAAGCGTCTCGGCGGCGCTCAGCAGATTGCTGGTCTCAATGGACAGCTTACGGCCAATTAACTCCCGCTGATTTTCTTCGCTGACTCTGGCCAGCAGCTGGGTGTTTTCGGTGAGCGCCGCGGCAGACTGTACCAACTCCCTCGCCGCGTCTGATGCAGGTAACGATCGCTCGTAGAGCATATGGTCGGCCTGTTTTACCCATTGCAGGCTCACCGAACCTAAGCTCACCAGTAACAGCAACAAGGCGGCCAGCAGCACGAAGGCCAGAATGAGGCGTCCGGACAGACTGGAGAAGGACAATGAAGGAGGGGTCACAGGCTCACCTATAGCTGGTACACTTCGGCTGTGATCATCTTACGGAACTCTTGCCGTGAACATAAGCCCCAGGATCTTTTTACTCTTGATAGCGCTGGGAATTTCAACCGCCAAGGCCACCCCATGGCCACTTGAGCAGCGCACGCCCTTCAACGCCATCGAGCAGCAAAGCAAGGCGCTGATGCTGACGCCCCTTGACCGCGCCCAAACGCCCTGGAAGCTGTGTGTGCTGGTGCCCCACTTAAAGGATGCTTATTGGATTGGCATTAACTATGGCCTCGCGACTCAGGCCAAGAAACTCGGTGTCAGCTTTGAGATGTTCGAAGCCGGTGGCTATCCCAATCACGACCGCCAGCAGGCCCAGTTGGCGCATTGTTTACGTGGCGAGTTTGATGCTGTGCTGCTGGGCGCCGTTACCCCTCATTTGCTCAAAGACTTACCCGGTGAACTGAATAAGCCGGTACTGGCACTGGTGAACAAGCTGGATGATCCCCGGGTGGGCACTCATATCGGCGTGAACTGGTATCAAATGGGCAGCCTTATCGGCAATGCCATCAAAAGCCAGTTCACATCAGAGGCCAGTCTGGCGCTGCTCGCCGGCCCCGAGTCTGTGGGCGGAACCGACCTGGTTGAGCAGGGCATTGGGCAGAGTATCAGTGGCAGCAAGCTCAGTATCGGCGCCATTCGCCACGCCGACAACAACCGCCATCTGCAGCGGGAACAACTGCAGCAACTGCTGGAATCGAGCCGTCCCGACGCCATTGTGGGCAGCGCCGTGGCCATTGAAGTAGCGGTCAATCAGTTCGGCCAATCCCCGCCATCCTATCCCATAGTGCTGGGAGCTAGTTACTTCTCTCCGGCCATTGCCCGCGCGCTGCAGCGCAGCAAAATCGTTGCGGCCTGTGACGACAAGGTGGTATTGCAGGGCATGGTGGCGGTGGAATTGGCGGTTAGGCAATTGCAGGGCGAATCTGCCTTTGGCGATATAGGGCCGGCGATTGTGGTCAGAACCGCCGACAACAGCGATGCAGCAGCGCTGACGGATTCATTGCCCCCTGCCGAGTTCTATCCGGTTTACCGCTTTAATCCCTGACACTGGCAGCAAAGAGATAGCCTTCACCGTGAACAGTCACAAACAGCTCTGGGGTCAGCTTGCCACGCAGGCGGCGGATAATCACATCTATGGTGCGGTCGTTGGCATCCTCGCTGCGATGGCTGGTTTGCTGCATTAAACGCTCCCGCGACAACACCTGCCGTGGGTGCAGCGCAAAGGCCACCAGCAGCTCGAATTCCGCCTTGGTGAGCTTGATAACTTCGTCTCCCCGGGACAACTTGCGACTGCCAAGCTCAAGCACATAATCGTCGAACTCGATTCTGTCGTCGCCCTCATCCATGGCGGCCACTGCCTGCTGTTTTGCCTTGGTGACCAGGGAAATACGCCACAGCAGATTTTTCACCCGCACCAACAATTCTCTCAGCTCAAAGGGCTTGGTGACATAGTCATCGGCGCCCATTTCAAGGCCCACGATTCTATCGACGGTTTCATCCCGGCCACTCACCAGAATGATGCCCACCTCAGAGCGACTTCTCAGCTCCCGGGTCAGCGACAGACCGTCGGTTCCCGGCAGATTGATATCCAGCATAATCAAATCCACATGGGCCAGCGCCAGTTGCTGCCACATGTCATCGCCATCGGCGGCCTCCAGCACCCGATAACCTTCCTTGCTGAAATAGCCTTTGAGGCGGGTGCGAATAACCGCCTCATCATCGACGACCAAAACTGTGTAGGCCATGGGGTATCTCCGGGAACTTGAATGGCACCAGTATATTCATAATTTTTCATATTTCACATTCAGGGCGAAAGAACTGAGATCCCGCTTGCAACCCCAATGCTGAAATAACGGATATCATACGTAAAAGTGGGCTTGCACTTTTACAGCAAGTACCGCATGTTTTATGCTTAAACAAGTTTCAGCGGCCAGCCAAAAGGACACACCATGGACGAGAGGCGTAAGTTCTCCCGAATTCTGTTTGATACCGAGGCCCGGCTGTTTACCGATTCCCAGGTCTGGAAAACCCGTATTCTGGACTTGAGTCTCAATGGTGCTCTGGTCGTGTCACCCGATGATTTCTCCCCTCCGGGTAACAGTCTTTCACTGGCATTCTCGCTCCCAGAGTCAGATGTGGAAGTGCAGATGCAAACCCTTATAGCCCATCGAAAACCCGGGATGATTGGGCTTAAATGCGAACATATCGATGTGGAGAGTATCAGCCACCTAAGACGCATGGTGGAGCTGAATCTGGGGGATGCATCCCTGCTTAACCGGGAGTTGGAACACTTTATCGAAAGCCATGAAAAAGGGGACTGATGTCCCCTTTTTCATATGATTTGCACTTTGGTTTAAAGGGCTGCCAAGGCTTCAGCGAGCTTTGACACGCCTATCACTTCCATGCCCTCTGGCGGCTTTTTCGGCATATTGGCTTTGGGCACTATCGCCCGTTTAAAGCCGTGTTTGGCCGCTTCCACCAATCGTTCCTGGCCGTTGGGCACGGGCCGAATTTCGCCCGAGAGCCCCACTTCACCAAAGGCCACCAGATCCCGAGGCAAGACTTCTCCACGGAAACTGGACACCATGGCCAGCAGCAAAGTCAGGTCGGCACTGGTTTCAGTCACCTTCACACCGCCAACCACGTTCACAAACACGTCCTGATCCGACATCTGCAGGCCGCCATGGCGATGCATGACCGCCAATAACATGGCCAGACGGTTGGCATCCATCCCCACCGCCACCCGCCGCGGATTGGAGAGTGCCGAGTTGTCCACCAGCACCTGCAGTTCCACCAGCAGTGGCCGTGTGCCTTCCCAGACCACCATGACCAGAGAGCCACTGGAAGCCTCTTCTCCGCGAGAGAGGAAAATCGCCGATGGGTTAGCCACTTCTTTAAGGCCCCGCTCAGTCATGGCGAATACCCCAAGCTCGTTGATGGCACCAAAGCGGTTTTTATGGGATCGCAGGGTGCGGTAGCGGCTGTCGGAGTCACCTTCAAACATGACTGAGCAGTCGATACAGTGCTCCAGCACCTTGGGGCCAGCGAGGCTGCCATCCTTGGTAACATGGCCGACCATGATAACGGCGATACCGTTTTGCTTGGCAAACCGGGTAAGGAATGAAGCTGATTCACGCACCTGTGCCACACTGCCCGGGGAGGACTGCACATCACTCATGTGCATCACCTGAATGGAGTCCACCACTATCAGCTTTGGCTGTTCTTTAAGGGCGATGTCACAGAGGGTTTCGACACTGGTTTCTGAGAGCATCTTTAATTTGGAGGTCGGCAGCCCCAGGCGATGGGCCCGCATGGCCACCTGCTGCAGCGACTCTTCGCCGGTAACATAGAGCGCCGGCATGACTTCCGCCAACTGACACAGGGTCTGCAATAACAACGTGCTCTTACCCGCCCCCGGATGGCCACCAATCAGGATGGCGCTGCCGGGCACTATGCCGCCGCCCAGAACCCGGTCAAATTCGGTAAAGGAGCTCGGGATTCGGGGCAGCTCATTCAAATCGATTTGGTCAAGGGTTTTAACCTCAGATGCCCCGGCGCCTGCATATCCGCTGAAACGGCTGCTGCGGGTCGTAGTGGCGGCGCCAAGTCGCACTTCGGTAATGGAATTCCATTCCAGACAGGCGCTGCACTGCCCCTGCCAGCGGGGAAAATCCTGACCACACTCATTGCATACGTACGCGGTTTTATTTTTTGCCATAACTGCCTAAATTCTGTATAAAATTGAGTATAGAACCCAGAAAAGCTGCCGATAATAGACTAGCAATTCCTCTCTCCGATGGCACGGCAAAAAGACAAATACCCATGAGCCTGACCGAACATTCAGCACTGATAGAACAGCTCAAACCCCTGATGTTGGAACCCAACTTCCCGCAGGTGTTCGAGCAATTGACTGCGGGAGAGTCCAACTCGACCCGCTTTTTGCTGAAGATGGAATTAAATCGCCTCGGCTCAGAGTGCACCCGTCTGATTGATTTGCGTGACAAGTCTGAACTCCCCTGCGAAGAGTTGCGTGCAGGGCGTCAAACCCATTTCCTCGACGAGCCTGCCAAACAGATTTTCCAGCAGACTCTGGCCCTGTATCAGGGTAAATACACTCTGGGCGTGTATGAAGAGGTGATGAATGCCCATCGTAAGCGCCGGCAAAAATCCCAGGAAAATCCGTCAGCCGTTTCCTCTGCAGAATCTCAGCCTTTTACTGTGCCCGGTATAGTACTCGGCAACTATTTCAGCCGCACCGAAGAGCGGATGAATTACAGCATGAAAATTCTGGTATCGCAGCCGGGGCGAGGTGAAATCCCCGGGATCACGGCTGACCTGTCGGTGGGTGGTGCCCGCATACGATTGCCATCGAGACACCCGTTTTCCCTCGATATCCCCTTGAAGGTAAAACTGGTTGAACTGAGCCAGGAGTTTTATTACGAGGATCTGCAGCACGGGGTGGAATATCAGATAGTCAGTGCCGAAGGCAATGGCGAATTTACCTGGATGCGACTCAAGCGCCTTGGCGGCTCGGAAGGGCTGTCGGAGATGCTCGCCAATCTCATTCGTGGTTATAAGTTTCGCTATAAGGTCGATATCAACGACGTGCTGGTCACGGCCACAGGTCTCGGGTTTGAGCGCCATTACCTGCCTCATTTGCCACACTTGCCGCTGTTTCTGGACAACAGGGGCGATAAGCCCAGGTTAAGCCATCTACTGTTAAGCCCTGATAATCAGGCAATTTTGCATTACTTCCAGGATGAGAACGACATCAGCCAATTGGAAGGCATGTTGACCCCCGGCAGGCTTGCCATGGCCCTTCGCAATGCCGATGACGCCGAACACCGCACCTTTTTTTGCTTCACCCATAACGCCAACGGCAAACTGTTTTTCTATTCAGCGACCCTGGCTGAGCTTAAACACCGTAAAGAGCGGGAGCTCTTTTTTGGCTTCGGTGCGGGCAAACCCAGTTGGCGGGTGTTTAAGTTAACCCTGGATACCATAGATCACGGCAAGCGATACAAAAGTTCGGTGATCCCCGGAGACCCGGAAAACTATTCCGCCCTGACCGAGCAACAGCTCGCCAGCTTCAGCCACGTACTGCAGCTGATGGACCTGACCCATGACCCCGCGAAGTCGCAATATAAAGGCTGGTACAACAATGCCAACGCCAACGCGCTTAAAGTCTATGGCCAGAAGAAAGCGGTTCAAAGCAGCATTAAACAGGTATCACTGGAATTCAGTGAGAGGCGCAGGGAGGCCAGGTTTGCCTTTAAAACCCTGGCAGAAATTCACCAGGGTGGTTTGAAGGTACAGGGACTGACCAACGACATTTCCAGTCGTGGGCTACAGGTGGTGTTGGATAATGCCAGTGCCTTTGAAGAAGGCAAACCCGTGACCCTCTCACTGCCAAAGCTGCAGGCCATTGCCGGTAAAAGCCGCTTGGTTGACCTGCCCTATCGCCTGGTGAAATCCCGCAAGGACGGCATGGTACTGCACCTTGCAGCCATCATTGGCCATGAAGTACATCCCGGGGTCGAATTTCTCAACAAGCTGATTGTCCATAATCGGGAGAAGCTTACCCAGCTCAGCGAAAACAACAGTGACATTAAAGAGCTGTCGGACGGCCTGAAAAACCTGGTGATGCGCAAGCTTTACGGCGTGCCTTTCTTTATCGAAAAAACCGCCAAGACGCAGGTTGTCAGCTTCCTCGGCACCAGCGTGCAGGGCCATGACATTACCGACATGTTTGCTGCGCTGAGCAGCGAGCCTCAGCATTATAATCTGTCACCACTGCTTGGAAATGGCATACTGAAACAGGCGGTCCTGGACCCCATACGAAACCTGCGCCCCAACGATGAAATGAGCTACGTAGAGCTGTTTGTGCAGGTGATGCGGCAATCCAGAGGCGGCATACTGCTGAAGTTTGTACCTTCCGAAGAGCTGGGGTCAGTCGACACACAACTGAACTTTATCAACCAGAGTAATCAGGTGGGTAAGTTTATGGCTATCCGTCTTTACCGCGGCGCCACAGGTAAACCAGACAACAGCTGCATTCGCCGGGAACTCGAATACATACATATACACGCGCAGCACAAGGCCAAGCAACTTGAAGAACAGTTGTGGCGCATCGTTGGCGTGGGAGAGTTACTGGATGTCACGGACGAAGTTGTGCTTCGTTTCCCGGCGCTTGCTCAGTAAAAAGCGGCCTAGTTAAGCGGGTCTTTCAGCGCCGTCACATCAAAGCCAAGCAACCAGTCAGCCACCTGTATAAAATGATCCGACGGGGCATCAAGGTGTGTCAGCATGCCTGCATGGTCGTAGTCGTGGCGATATCCACTTTCCCGTGACAGCAAGGTATAGCGGGCATCGGCTGCGCAGCATTCTGCCATCATGTCTTTCACATCACTGGGGTTACCCAGCACAGTATCCCGGGCACCCGCAATAAACCAGGCCGGTGGCAGGCCATTGGCCCTGGCCGCGTTGGCATAGTCAAAACCGTCATCATGATCTATCCAGTCACCACGCACCCAGTCGATGCTCTCGCTGAGGGATCTGATACTCTCGTTATCCATCCCGAGTTTCAGGCTATCGGCCGGTAAATATCCGCGCTGTGTGGCGATGGCTGGGGCGAGCCGGTTCCAGAACATGTCCACCATCCACCATTTTTTAAGCGAGCGGGTTCGGATGGTTCTTTTGCTGCCAAAGGTCAGCAAAGACCGCACCCTGGCTGCCATGTCCGGGTATCTCACCAGGCTGCTTGCCATCAGAACTCCGCCCCAAGAGTGGCCACACCAGTGTACACCCTGCGTTAACGGATGGCGCTCGAGAATGAATGCCTGCACCAGAGGTAACTGCTCGCGGATAACCTTGCCCTGCCCCGGGTCAATACCTTTGGACAGCTTTGGGGTACTCAGGCCCCGTCCCGCCGTGTCCAGTACATACACTTCAAACCCCTGCCGGGCCAAAAAGCTCGCCAGTCCCCGCCCAGAGTCGCTGTAAAACACCCGGCCATTGGACATGGCACCGTGAAGCATCAGCAAGGGTGAGCGCGCAGTAGAAGGGGAAGCAGGACTGATATGCCTAAGGTGCAACTGACCGCCGTCGTAAGGTAAAAACAACGATTGCTGGGAAATAGTGTCTTTTTGCTGGGGGCTGGAAGAAGTTTGGGTCGAAAGCGCTGTCATGGTTATCAAGGTCTGTGCCTGGGCCTATATTCAATCAGGCTAAACCAGAGCACAGACAAAACTCAAGAGCAATTACTCAAACCTTCGGGATTTCAGGCTTGTAGCAAGAAGGGAAGCACCCTCAAATCCAGGGTTTGAATACGGGCATCGGCAGCTGCAGCCAGTTTGGGCTTGGCATGATAAGCGATGCCAAAGTCGGCTCGCTGCACCATGGGAATATCGTTGGCACCATCACCAATGGCGAGGCGTTGACCGTCTTTAATACCGTATTCATCGCCGAGTCGACTGATTACATCGGCCTTGAAGTCGGCATCGACCACGGTGCCTGTCACTTCGCCCACCAGCTTGCCATCGGCAATGACCAGCTCGTTGGCAAAGGCAGCGTCCAACCCAAGCGTGGCCTTGAGATGCCCCACAAACGGCGTGAAGCCGCCAGAAGCGACCACCAGCTTCCAGCCATGGGCTTTAAGCTCGGCCAGCATCTCGGTCAACCCGTCCATCAGCGGCAGGCGGGCGCACAGGGTATCGATAATGCCTGAATCGGCACCGGCCAACTTTGCCACCCGTTGACGCAGGCTCTGCTCGAAATCAAGCTCTCCCTGCATGGCTCGCTCGGTAACTTCGGCGACGGCTTCACCAACACCCGCCATGGCAGCAAGTTCATCGATACACTCAATCTTGATAGCTGTAGAGTCCATATCCATCACCAGCAGTCCCGGATGACGCAGTGAAGGCAGAGATTCGGTGACGGGAAAAACTTCCAGGCTGGCTACGCCATCAAATGCTGCCGGCAGATTGTCCTGTCCTTTGGATACCAACTCTAACCCTTTGAGGGCATTGCTTCTCACCAAGGGGGCGACCGCACAGTTAAGCACTGCCAGGCGAGTAAAAATCAGCTCCTCGGTGGCTTGAGTTTCCCATACCAATCTCACCCGCTCTCCTTGTGGCGCTTGCCCTTCTTCATACAGGCTCAATTTGCCCTGACGGGAAGCCGCCAAAGCGTGAAGACGGGTTTGCAGCACATACTCAGAGGTGTTTTCCATGGGTGAGAGTTCTCCGGCTATCCGCTTGATGCCTTATCCTTTATGATTAGCTCAAAGCGTCAATTTTTAAGGGTCAAGGTGTTGTATCTTAAAGGACTAAAGAAAAGCCAGAAAATCAGCCGACTGCTGCAGATTGCCATTGCACTGGCGCTGCTGGCGGGGCTTGTCCAGCTGTGGCAGTCAAGCCTACTACAAGGCCAGCAGCTTCTGAAGTCCCAAACCGAAAAGATGGCAAGATTGTTGGTACAACAGACGGCCTATGGCGCTGCACCGGCGTTGCTGTTACAGAACGATGAACAGTTGCAGTGGCTAGCCACGGCCTTGGTGGAGGATCCCAAGGTAATGGCAGCGGCCATCTATGGCGAACAGGGCACTCGCCTCTCCTTCGCCCAAAGCTTGTCATCCGAATGGCTGGAGGCCGATTCTGAGGAGCTGAAAGACCTGCTCGCCCCCTTTCCGCCCTATGTAGAACCCGTAATGCAGGGAGACAGAAACCTGGGTTATGTTGAGGTTCGCCTGGAACCCAAGTTATTTTTGGCCGAGATTGAAGAAGCCCACAAACTCAATATGGAGCAGCAGCAAATCATGCTGTTGGTGGCGGGTTTGATTGGCATGCTGTTGTCTCGCTCTATGTCATTTAAGCGTGCCCACTTTGACCGACGTAAGTTCAAAGCCAAACGACTGCTTGCCACCATGACGGGTGAAAAACCAGAAGAAGTGATGAGCCCGGTTGAGACACAGCCGGAGCAAGGTAAGTCAAAAACGGAGCAAGGTGAGTCAAAGACGGATAAAGCGCTTCAGGCCCCAGACTCAGCTGAGATGATGAATTCAGAAATCCGCAACGCGGTTAATACCGATGCAGATAAAGAGCATGATCGCGGTAAAGGCAACTGAGAATAGCCGCCCACGCTGGAAACATGTCGATGCTGCAATCCAGCCAGATGCAAAAGCATAAAAAGCACCGATAACAAAAAGGCTCCCTAGGGAGCCTTTTTCGTACCTGACAGGCCAAGGCCTGTCACAGATTCAGCATCAGAGGTTGATGGCCGCATCCAGGGTCATGATGATCATATCGTTGAAGGTAGTCTGACGCTCATCAGAGGTGGTCTTCTCACCGGTACGGATATGATCAGAGACAGTTACCACACACAGGGCGCGGGCACCGAACTCGTGGGCTACACCGTACAGACCAGCGGCTTCCATTTCTACGCCGAGCACGCCCATCTTTTCCATCACGTCGAACATTTCAGGATCGGGAGTGTAGAAAAGGTCGGCAGAGAATACGTTACCAACGCGGGTCTGGATACCGTGGGTCTTGGCAGACTCAACCACGGCACTCAGCAGGCTGTAGTCGGCGATAGCGGCAAAGTCCTGGCCCTTGAAGCGCAGACGGTTAACCTGAGAATCGGTACAGGCGCCCATACCGATGATCACGTCACGAACCTTAACGTCAGTGCTGATGGCACCACAGGTACCTACGCGAATAAGGTTCTTCACGCCGTAATCTTTTACCAGCTCAGTGGCGTAGATAGAGCAACTTGGGATACCCATGCCAGAGCCCATCACAGAGATGCGCTTGCCTTTATAAGTACCGGTGAAGCCCAGCATGTTACGCACATCGGTAACCTGCTCAACGTTTTCCAGGAAGGTTTCGGCAATGTACTTGGCACGCAGCGGATCGCCCGGGAAAAGTACGGTTTCAGCAAATGCACCTTCTACAGCATTAATGTGTGGTGTAGCCATCTGTATAACCCCTGTATTTTTGATTAAGACTTAAGTCTTTGATAATAGGCGACTCAAAGGAAGCCGCCAAAACGAAACTTTTTCAGCCACCCTTAGCGGGCTGGCATGAATGACTCACCGTATTCCATTGCCGCCAAACCAAAGTAGCTGGCAATAGACTGACCTATATCCGCAAAGCTACCGCGCTTCCCCAGGGACCCCGCCTTGAGACCGGCACCATAAGCCAGCACAGGCACGAACTCACGGGTGTGGTCGGTACCTTGCCAGGTTGGGTCGCAGCCGTGGTCGGCAGTGAGCAGCAGCAGATCGCCTTCTTCCAGCAGCCCCATCAGCTCTGGCAGACGGGCATCGAAGTATTCCAGTGCCTTGGCATAACCGGATACGTCGCGGCGATGGCCGTAGTGGGAGTCAAAATCGACAAAGTTGGTGAACACTATAGTGTTGTCACCCGCCTGTTTGATTTGCTCAAGGGTGGCATCGAACAGGTCTTCCAGGCCTGATGCCTTTACCTTCTTGGTGATACCGCAGTGGGCGTAAATATCGGAAATTTTACCCACACTCACCACTTCACCACCGGCTTCTTTGAGCTTATCCAGCACGGTTTTTGATGGCGGCTCAACCGCGTAGTCGCGACGGTTGCCGGTGCGGGCAAAGTCGCTTGGACCTGTGCCTACAAATGGACGGGCAATCACACGGCCGATGTTGTACGGCTCCAGCTCTTCGCGGGCGATTTCACACAGGCGATAGAGATTCTCAAGCCCGAAGGTTTCTTCGTGGCAGGCAATCTGGAATACGCTGTCGGCAGAGGTGTAGAAAATCGGCTTGCCGGTTTTCATGTGCTCTTCGCCAAGCTCTTCCAAAATGGTGGTGCCAGAGGCGTGGCAGTTACCCAGGAACTCGGTTAAGCCCGCACGCTCAAGAATTTTATCGGTGAGCTCTTTTGGGAATGAGTTTTGATGCTCGCTGAAGTAACCCCACTCAAACAGCACGGGCACACCAGCCATTTCCCAGTGCCCACTGGGGGTGTCTTTACCTGAGCTCAGCTCCTGACAGTGACCGTAAGCGCCGATGATATCGACGTTGCCACCAAAGCCTGGGGCAAATGCACCGGTCGCTTCTTTGGCTGCATGGGCGAGACCCAGACGGCTTAAGTTTGGCAGCTTGAGTTCACCTTCACGGCCGTTGTTGGCTTTACCATCGGCGCACATTTGTGCGATATGACCAAAGGTGTCTGAACCTACGTCGCCGAATTTGTCTGCATCATCTGCAGCACCTATGCCGAAGGAGTCCAGCATCAAAATAATGGTACGTTTCATAACTCTTCCCCTTACAGATCTTCAGCACGGACGTACTGATAGATCTCAGGTGTTTTTTCAGGTTGCTTATCGCTGACCGTGATAGCCCCACGAACGGCCTTGGCGGCTTCTTCGAAAGCGGCCTCAGACTGCGCATGGATTACGGCAAGCGGCGTGTCTTTGTTTATCGACTGGCCAAGGGCGCACACGTTGGACAAGCCCACACTGTAATCCAGCGCATCACCGGGCTTACGACGACCACCACCCAGAGTGACCACCGCAAGACCCAGCTCACGGGTCACCATACTATAGGCAAAGCCGTCACGTTCTGCGTACACGGGGCGTACTATGGATGCCTTGGGCAGATACTTATCGTAACTTTCAACAAAATCTGCAGGACCACCCAGACCAGACACCATCTTGCCGAAAATCTCGGCAGCGCGGCCGTTATCCAGCACTGTGTTGAGCTTGACTCGGGCGTCGGCTTCATTGGCCGCCAGACCTCCCAGCACTAACATCTCGGCACACAGGCCCATGGTGACTTCATAGAGGCGGGGATTACGGTATTTACCGGTCAGGAAATCCACGGCTTCTTTCACTTCCAGCGCGTTACCGGCGCAGGAGGCCAGCACCTGATTCATGTCGGTGAGCAGCGCTGTGGTTTTGGTGCCAGCACCGTTAGCCACGGCGGTAATAGAGCGCGCCAGTTCCAACGAGGCTTCGTAAGTAGGCATAAAGGCGCCGCTGCCTACTTTCACGTCCATCGCCAGCGCATCCAGGCCAGCGGCCAGCTTCTTCGACAGAATCGATGCAGTGATAAGAGAGATAGACTCGACAGTGGCCGTGTTGTCGCGGATGGAATAGAAACGCTTGTCGGCAGGAACCAGATCGCCTGTTTGGCCAATAATGGCAACCCCGGCTTCTTTTACCACTTTGCGAAACAGCTCGCTGGAGGGCTCCGTTTGGTAACCGGGAATGGCGTCAAACTTGTCCAGTGTGCCACCGGTATGACCCAGCCCGCGACCTGAAATCATGGGCACATAACCACCACAGGCTGCGGCCATGGGGCCAAGCATCAGCGAAATCACATCGCCGACACCGCCTGTGCTGTGCTTGTCGATGACAGGGCCGTTCAACCCCAGACTATCCCAGTTGAGGACGGTACCTGAATCACGCATGGCCGTGGTCAGCGCTATACGCTCGTCCATGGTCATGTCATTGAAATATACCGCCATACCCAGCGCGGCAATCTGTCCTTCGGATACGCTGTTGTCGGTAATCCCTTTCACAAAGAATTGAATTTCTTCTTTGCTGAGAGCCTCTGCGTTGCGCTTTTTGCGAATAATCTCTTGTGCCAGAAACATACTGCTGTCTCCAAGAATGTCGGTAGCCTTCAGTTTCTACCGACAATTCGTCCTCTGGAACGTCGAAACTGTAAAAATATTACAGACTCATATTAGCCAAAGATGAAGCTGACCGTTTCGACGCGGATCACAAATCAGACCCGGGCTCAGTAGCCTTGGGCGCCTTTTGGTGCTTCTGCCAGCTCCAGGGTGTGCAGCAGGCTGCTAAGCAAGCTGGAAGCACCGAAGCGGAAGGTACGTGGAGTCACCCAATCTTCACCGAGGATGCGAGCCGCAGTGCCAAGGAACTCGGCTGCCGCTGCGGCATCACGCACACCACCGGCAGGCTTGAAGCCTACAGCGCGGTTCTTATCGGCGATCACGGTCAGCATGATTTCAGCGGCTTCCAGAGTGGCGTTAACTGGTACTTTACCGGTGGAGGTCTTGATGAAATCAGCACCTGCATCGATAGAAATTTCAGAGGCCTTACGGATAAGGGCTGGATCTTTCAGCTCGCCGGACTCGATGATGACTTTAAGGAGCACATCGTCACCACAGGCTTCTTTACAGGCTTTAACCAGCTCGAAGCCCACGGTTTCATCGCCTTCCATCAGGGCGCGGTATGGGAATACTACGTCCACCTCGTCAGCACCGTAAGCCACGGCCGCACGGGTTTCGAGCACAGCAATCGCGATATCGTCGTTACCGTGAGGGAAGTTGGTCACAGTGGCGATTTGGATATCTTCAGCATCAAGTTCAATCAGCGTCTTGCGGGCGATGGGAATAAAACGGGGATAGATGCAGATAGCGGCGGTATGACCGGCTGGAGTAACGGCTTTTTTGCAAAGCTCAATCACTTTTTCGGCGGTATCGTCGTCGTTCAGCGTAGTGAGGTCCATCAACTCAATGGCACGCTGGGCTGCTTTTTTAAGATCGCTCATAGTTGTTCTCCGAGACGTAATTCAAATGAAACAGAAATCTAGTCCTGGGCAACGCCGTGAGGTGGCAGGTTGTTGGAATAATTATGGCCGGGCCTTCAGGCGATGCCAGATGTCATGACGACATAGCTACAGGTATTCAGTGTCGATAATGTTTACCACGACTTGAATCCTTGAAGACCGGAAAGGGGAAACAGTGAGTTTCTGCTTTCCGCGAAAAATCCCTTTTAACGCGAGAGCTCACAAACCTTACTTAAACATGCTCTTTGGGATAAAACCATGCTTGAGTAAAGATTAAGACCTAAGCATTAAGCATGGAGCCGTGCAACGCACGGCTCCACAGTACAATTAGAAGTTGTACTTGGCAGTGAAGATAGCCGCATCGTGGTAAGCAGCAGTGCCCAGCTTGTGATCAGCATAGCGATACTGCAGACCGAAGGTCAGCTCTTGAGTGGCGTTCCACCACAGAGATACTGCACCGTTCTGACCGGTAGACTTCAGAGTGTACTGAGTACCGTTGCCACGGAACTGGTCTTCACGGGCGAATTCAGTTTCGTGCCAGTTGGTAACCATGAACTTCTGGCCACCCAGTTCGAAGTTGTAACCCAGAACCCAACCAGCCATGTAGCCGTTGAAGCCTGAACCAGCGAAGGTTTGGTTTTCGTAGTGTACGCCCAGGAATGGCTTGATCCAGAAACCTGAATCAGTGAATACGTCGTAGCTCACACCCACAACCAGGTTCTGGTCGAAGAAACCTTCGCCGGCAACAGTCAGGCTGTACAGGTGAGAGTAAACGTTCCAGTTGCTGCTACCGATGTTGGCAGCGATAGAACCTTTGGCAGCGATACGGAAAGAGTCAGTAACTGGGTTACCGCTGAAGTCACGCTCGCTCTTGTTGATGTTTTCTGGGTTTTCCAGATCGACGAAGCCGTATACGTCACCCCAAGAGTAACCAGCACCGCCTTCGATTTCGAGGTATACGAAATCTTCTTTAGCACCACCGTAACCGTTGTTAGAACGATCTTCTGCTTTAGCGGTCCAGTCCAGGTAGTTCACGGACATGTTAGAGAAGCCGTAGAACTGTTCAGCTTGAGCAGCACCGGTAGACAGAGCAGCAAAAGTAGCGGCGGCAACAGCCATCATTTTAACGTTTTTCATCATCAACCCCATTTATCTAGGTTTGCTGCTCGAGGCAGCGTTTTTATTTTGCCCGTGTATTCTACCTTGCCCGTGCGAAAGCACAATATTGGCGGCAGAAAACACGAACATTAAATTCTTATTTGTGAACAACGTCGTGAAACGACCCCTTAGCCCAATTAACCATTTTTACAATTGGTTTACATTAAGCCCCATCGCCGATTGTCTCAGTGATGGATAAGTTTCAGACGATTCGTTGGAAAATGGTTGTATTAACAGGGGCCCCGATATCAGGGCCCCTCTGCGCGATTAAATCGCCAGGAACAGACCTGCGAGAGTCGCACTCATCAGGTTCGCCAGAGAGCCGGCGATAACAGCACGGATACCCAGCTTGGCCAGATCGTGGCGACGGTTAGGCGCCATGGCACCCAGACCACCCAGCAGAATGGCGATAGAAGACAGGTTAGCGAATCCACACAGAGCGAAAGATACGATAGCCTTGGTACGGTCTGACATAGCAGCACCAGTCTCAGCTACTACGATACCGCCGTCAGCGATGTCCTTCAGGTAAGGAGCAAAGTTCAGGTAGGCTACGAATTCGTTCACAACGATCTTCTGACCGATGAAAGAACCGGCAACCAGGGCTTCGTTCCATGGAACACCGATAAGGAATGCCAGTGGCATGAAGATGTAACCGAGGATCAGCTCGAGGGTCAGACCTTCAACACCGAACCAGCCACCTACACCACCGATGATACCGTTGATCATGGCAATCAGACCCACGAAGGCAATCAGCATCGCGCCTACGTTCAGGGCCAGGTGCATACCAGAAGAAGCACCGGCAGCGGCAGCGTCCAGAACGTTGGCTGGCTTGTCAGGATCTTCTGGCAGCTCATCCATTTCGTTCTTGGTGTTTTCAGTTTCTGGGTGCATCAGTTTGGCCATCAACAGACCACCTGGAGCGGCCATGAATGACGCAGCTACCAGATACTCAATCTTAACGCCCATAGAAGCGTAACCAGCCAGAACAGAACCCGCGATAGAAGCCAGACCGCCCACCATGATGGCGAACAGTTCAGACTGAGTCATGGTTGGGATGAATGGACGCACTACCAGAGGTGCTTCAGTCTGACCTACGAAGATGTTCGCAGTAGCAGACATAGACTCGGTACGGCTGGTACCCAGGGCTTTTTGCAGACCGCCACCGATGATACGGATGACCCACTGCATGATGCCCAGGTAGTACAGTACGGCAATCAAAGAAGAGAAGAAAATGATAACTGGCAGTACGTTGATGGCGAAAATGAAGCCAACTTTGAACTGAGCCAGATCACCGAACAGGAAGTTGATACCATTCTGACCGTAACCGATAACGGCAGATACACCGTCAGACACAGTCTTCAGGATGTCTTTACCCCAAGGTACATACAGAACGAAGCCACCAAAGGCAGCCTGAATAGCCAGCGCACCGCCAACGGCACGTACACTGATCGCCTTTTTGTTATTGGAAAGGAGGAAACCTATTCCAAGTAGGACTGCAACGCCTACCAAGCTCATTAATATACTCATTAACCATCACCCTTTTGTTAACACTTTTTAGTTATGTTGTTAACCAACCTATTTCCGAGCAAGATTATACCTTAGCCCTTGCTGAAAATCGTCGTTTTGATCAAATTTTTGAACTTAAATTTCAACCGCTTAGCAACAACAAACATTGCGACAAACACCTGTTTAAGTGAAAAAACCTATAGCTCAAACAGTTGCGTTACATTGCTTAACAGTCGTTCTGATATTAGAACATTGGATTTTTTTTGCAAATGGGCCATTTTGGTGACAATTTGACCAATTAAGAGGGGGGAATTACGACTTCCTCTAGCACTTTTGGGTGCCATTGCGGGCGAATCTGTCTCGCAAATGAAACTTTCTATCGGTAATGTCTCAACAACTTTATGCAGCTTTTTCGCATCATCATTCAATAACAGGCCGCCGATACCCAAAAGATATCCCAGCTCAATATAGCGCTTGGCTACTTCAACGCTGCCATAAAAACCATGTATCACCCCTCTGCGAGGTAACGAATGACTGGAAAGCAGGGAAATCAGGGGTTCGTGGGATTTAACACTGTGAAGAATAACCGGCAATTGATGTTTGCTGGCAAGCAACAACTGGGCTTCTAACGCCTGCAGCTGCCAGTGCCAGTTCCCATCCCGGATCCTATCCAGACCACATTCACCCACAGCAACCAACTTCTTATCACTGCGGTGGCTGTCCAATCGTTCGGATAATTCATCTATGGCACTCTGCCAATTGGCGTCCACATACCAGGGATGCAGACCCAGCCCATAGGGACAGGCATATTGGTGGGCAACCTGAAGCTGCCTGTCCCAATGGGCAGGAGAAACGCCGGGAATAATGCACGTCGAGATGTTAACCTCTGCCATGGCCGCAAACACTGCGTCTCGGTCGGGGTCAAACTCAGGAAAATCCAGATGTGCATGGCTGTCAATGAGCCTCAGGGATGCCGACAAAGGTTTTTCCTCCGATACTCATGATGAAGAGTTGCTTGTATTCAGGATAAATGCACTAAATCAGCCCATCGAGCCTCATTGTCTGTGTTTGTCGCTCTCTGGGGAATTTGTTGTCAGGCGCTCGTAAGATGCGACCGTTGCGGGGGGCATCCCTGAATGATCTGCCCCGGTATGCCTTGAGCACTTTGACTCGAGCTCGGGCTCTTCCAACCTGGGGGCACAGCAGCGTCGATTTTCCGGTGCCAGTCCCATGCGGTCACACCAATCCGTGTAGGCTTTCCAACCACGCTTTATCCAGGACAACATGCTTCACCTCCGTACAACAGGCAATAAAAAAGGCGGGTATCCCCGCCTTTTGGCTCCGCGATTAATGCTCGCGGGTCTTGGCAAACTGAATGTCGGGATAACGTTCCATCGACAGATTCAGATTAACCATGGTGGGGGCAATGTAAGTGAGGTTGTCACCACCATCCAATGCCAGGTTGGTGGAACACTTACGTTTGAATTCTTCCAGTTTACGCCCATCTTCACAATAGACCCAACGTGCCGTCGCCACGTTGACCGCCTCATAGATGGCTTCAACGTTATATTCGGACTTAAGGCGGGCAACTACCACCTCAAACTGCAGCACGCCCACAGCGCCCACGATAAGATCGTTGGTGTCCAGCGGGCGGAATACCTGCACAGCACCTTCTTCTGAAAGCTGTACCAGGCCCTTAAGCAGCTGCTTTTGCTTTAGAGGGTCTTTCAGGCGAATACGGCGGAACATTTCAGGTGCAAAGTTGGGAATACCGGTGAACTTGAGATCCTCACCCTGGGTGAAGGTATCACCAATCTGGATAGTACCGTGGTTATGCAGACCGATAATATCGCCCGCAAAGGCTTCTTCGGCGCGCTCACGGTCACCGGCCATAAAGGTCACGGCATCTGAGATGTTCACGGTTTTACCGATGCGCACGTGCTTCATCTTCATGCCCTGGGTGTACTTACCCGAGACTATACGCATAAAGGCGATACGGTCACGGTGCTTGGGATCCATGTTGGCCTGAATTTTAAACACGAAGCCGGAGAACTTGTCTTCACCCGCTTCCACGGTGCGCTCGCTGGTCTCTCGTGGCATAGGAGCAGGTGCCCACTGCGTCAGGCCATCGAGCATATGGTCTACACCAAAGTTCCCCAGAGCTGTACCAAAATAGACAGGTGTCAACTCACCACTCAAAAACAATTCCTTGTCGAACTCGTTGGAGGCGCCGCGTACCAGCTCCAACTCTTCACGCAGTTGCTCGGCAAAGTCACTGCCGACAGCAGCATCCAGCTCAGGATTATCCAGGCCTTTTACAATGCGCAGTTCCTGAATGGTGTGACCATGACCTGTCTGATACAGGATGGTTTCATCACGATGCAGATGATAAACGCCCTTGAACAGCTTACCGCAGCCAATGGGCCAGGTGATGGGAGCGCAGAGGATGTTGAGCTCGGTCTCTACCTCGTCGAGCAGCTCCATAGGATCGCGAATATCACGGTCGAGCTTGTTCATAAAGGTCACGATAGGGGTATCGCGCAGACGGGTGACTTCCATCAGCTTACGGGTACGGTCTTCCACACCCTTTGCGGCGTCAATCACCATCAAACAGGAATCCACCGCCGTGAGGGTGCGGTAGGTATCTTCCGAGAAGTCTTCGTGACCGGGGGTATCGAGCAGGTTCACCAGACAGCTGTTGTAAGGAAACTGCATCACAGAGGTGGTAACCGAAATACCACGCTCTTTTTCCATCTCCATCCAGTCAGACTTGGCATGCTGACCGCTGCCCCGCCCCTTTACAGTACCGGCGCTTTGGATAGCGCGGCCGTGCAACAGCACCTTTTCGGTAATGGTGGTTTTACCGGCGTCCGGGTGAGAAATAATGGCGAAGGTGCGGCGTGAAGCCACTTCGGCAAGCAATGTATTTGACATGGATAGCTTTCTTTCAAGTAGCGTCGCCGCCCTAAGGCGGCGACTCGAATGGCACTAAATTGGGGGGTATTTTCGCCTAAATTGGCCTTGAGTACAACGACAGCGCTTAAGGCTTGTCGATTGTTGCCTGAGCTTGTTCTGCCATACGGGCCAGTTCGACCCTGGCATACCTGTGCTCAACAAAGTCGTAGATGTTGGTGGCCAGCGCCAAACGGAAGTAGTTGGCAGCAGCATCTTTGTTGCCCAGCGACTCTTCCGCCTTGGCAACATAGAAGTAAGCCTCACACAGCCGTTCGGCGTATTCACGGGGATGATTAAGGCCAAGTTTCGCCTTTTCAAACAGGGCTTTTTTGCTCACAATCCCCAGATAAAAATCGGCAATGGCGGCCGCCCAGTCGTCTTTCAGCAACTGCCTGTGCTCGGCCAGATTCTTCAGCGCATTCTGTCGGTCAAGCTTGGTATCGATTAAATAATACCAAAGCGCCCGATAACCATCGGAGGGGTCGCGTCTGAGGAACATGTCCATATCGCTGACAGCCAAATCGCTGCGCTCACCGTAGTAAAGGGCGATACCACGGTTCAGATAGGCATAGTCATAATTGGGTTCAAGCTCGAGGACGGCATCAAAGGCTTCGTAAGCGTTATCGAAATCGCCTTCCTGGGTGTAATAAATGCCCAGAAAATTATAAGCATCGGCGATATTAGGCAGGATTTTCAGCGCTTGATGGAAATCGAGTCGCGCCATCAATCTCAGCCCCAGGGTGTCGTAAAGCACACCGCGCTCGTAATAGACCCGCGCCAATTGCTCTTCGTTGAGGTCCATGGTGGCAAGCACTTCGTTAAGCCGCGCCAGGCTAACTTCGTGCTTGTAGTCCGGCAATAGTGGCGCCACAACCAAGCGACCATCTGCATCATTGAGCGAGGTGTTGCCACTGGTCGACGCACAGCCGCCAGACATCATACTTGCCCCAATCAGGACCGACACCAACAATGTTCTGAGTTTTAGCTCCATCCAACTCTCACCTTTCGACCTGCGAAACCCTAATGGGCCCTGTGTCGCTCCATCATAGCAATCCATACTGTCACCCGCCATCAGCCATTGATATTTATTATAAATTGTCGGCCTGGTTTTCACTGTTCAATAAAAAAGGAGACCCAAAGGTCTCCTTTTATTAACCGTTATGGCTATCTGTTATTCGGCAGCAGGTTCTTTAACCTGAGCTTCTTTGATAGACAGACGCACACGACCCTGACGATCCACTTCCATTACCTTCACGGTCACTTCCTGGTTCAGTTGCAGGTGGTCAGATACGTTGGCTACACGCTCATCGCTGATTTGCGAGATGTGTACCAGACCATCTTTGCCAGGCAGGATGTTCACGAAGGCACCGAAGTCAACGATACGGATAACCTTACCAGTGTACAGACGGCCCACTTCCACTTCAGAGGTGATTTCCTCGATGCGGCGGATAGCTTCGCGGGTCGCGTCGCCATTGTTGGAGGCAATCTTCACAGTACCGTCGTCTTCCAGCTCGATGGTGGTACCGGTTTCTTCGGTCAGCGCACGGATAACGGCGCCGCCTTTACCGATAACATCACGGATCTTCTCTGGGTTGATCTTGATGGTGGTGATGCGAGGAGCGAAGTCAGAGATATCTGGACGGGCGCTGCCGATGGCCTGGTCCATTACGTTCAGGATGTGAACGCGGGCGCCATAAGCCTGCTGCAGAGCGATTTCCATGATTTCTTTGGTTATACCTTCGATTTTGATGTCCATCTGCAGGGCAGTAACACCATCACGGGTACCGGCCACTTTGAAGTCCATGTCGCCCAGGTGGTCTTCGTCACCCAGGATGTCTGACAGAACCACGAAGTTGTCGCCTTCTTTAACCAGGCCCATGGCAATACCGGCCACGGAAGTCTTGATAGGCACACCGGCATCCATCAGCGCCAGAGAGGTACCGCACACAGAGGCCATGGAAGAAGAACCGTTGGACTCGGTGATTTCAGATACCACACGTACAGAGTATGGGAACTCTTCGGCAGACGGCATTACGGCGTTGATACCACGCCATGCCAGCTTGCCGTGACCGATTTCGCGGCGCTTTGGCGAGCCAACCATACCGGTTTCACCCACAGAGTATGGAGGGAAGTTGTAGTGCAGCATGAAGCGGTTGGTGCGCTCGCCCATGATGGAGTCAATCTTCTGTGCATCACGCTCGGTACCCAGAGTACAGGTTACCAGCGCCTGGGTTTCACCGCGGGTGAACAGCGCACTGCCGTGGGTACGTGGCAGTACACCGGCCATAACTGACAGGGCACGGATCATGTCTGGCTCACGGCCATCAATACGTGGCATGCCAGCGATGATGCGGCTGCGAACCACGTTCTTCTCGAGGCTACCCAGCAGATCGGCCGCTTCACGTACGTTCACTTCAGGATTGGCTTCCTGCAGCTTGGCGATGGTGGCTTTCTTCACTTCACCAACGGCTTCGTAACGCTCTTGCTTGGCCATGATCTGGTAAGCGGCTGTCAGGCCTTCTTCGGCCAGCTCTTTGATTTGTGCAACCAGAGTTTCGTTCTTAACAGGTGCAGTCCAATTCCAACGTGGCTTGCCCGCTTCGGCAGCAAACTCGTTGATGGCATTGATAACAACCTGCTGCTGGTCGTGGCCGTAAACCACGGCGCCCAGCATCACTTCTTCTGGCAGAGATTTAGCTTCAGATTCAACCATCAGTACGGCGCTCTGGGTACCTGCAACCACCAGGTCCAGTTCGCTGCCAGCCAGTTCAGCGGCACCTGGGTTCAGCACGTATTCGCCATTCACATAACCTACGCGGGCAGCGCCCAGTGGACCATTGAATGGAATACCTGAAATCGCCAGGGCAGCAGAAGTACCGATCATAGAAACAATGTCCGGCTCAATCTGAGGGTCTACCGATACCACTGTGATGATGACCTGTACTTCGTTGGTAAAGTCATCAGGGAACAGGGGGCGGATTGGACGATCGATCAATCGGGCAATCAGAGTTTCGTCTTCAGATGGACGGCCTTCACGCTTAAAGAAGCCACCGGGGATCTTACCGGCTGCGTAAGTTTTTTCCTGGTAGTTTACGGTAAGTGGGAAGAAGTCACGGCCTGGATCTGCTTCCTTCTTGCCCACAACGGTAACCAGTACAGTTGTGTCGCCCATGCTTGCCATTACGGCACCATCGGCTTGACGAGCGATTACGCCTGTTTCCAGAGTGACTGTATGCTGACCATACTCAAAACTTTTTACGATAGGATTCACGTGACCCATTCCTTAATTAATGACCTTGAAATACGCGCGTAAGTATACTGCAAGTCAAGTAGATAGTTAAAGAGTGGAATCTGGTGACAAATCTTTAACTTTTCACTACAGTGGCTTTTATCGGACTGGCGAAATCCGTCCCGGAACGGACCTGCCCTAACGCTTCTATTAGCCCGGAAACTGATTGATGGCGATTCGGTTCAAATCACTTACCTGGAAACAAACCAACCTCGTTGTCTTCACAGCGCTGTTTTTTGCTGTTGCGATTTTTATCATCGAGCTGGCTCTGATGGTAATGTCAACCCGGGAAGCCTTGACTTCCAGCCAGCAGGAACTGCTTGATTCGGTTGAACAACCTGCTGCCAATGCGGTGTGGGCTCTGGATGATAACCTCGCCCGTCAAACCCTTGAAGGAGTGCTTAAAGTCGAGCATGTAGGCGCCTCGGTTATCGAGCTGGATGATGGTTCGCTGTTTGTCTCGGTCACCAACGGCAAAAACACCTACTCAAATTTTTTTAATAGTTTAAGTGAAGAACTCTTCGGGGATTTACGTGAAATCTCCCGTCCTTTGTACCGCCCTTTTTACTTTGAAGGCTCCAGACAACAGCAGCTGATTGGCAGCCTGACTATTTTTTATGATACCCAGGAACTGGCAAATACCCTCTTCGGCCAGCTAAAAGTGGGTTTTATGGCGACCCTGGCGCGGGCGCTGTTTCTGACGCTGGTGTTGTCCATCGTGTTTCACCGCTTTCTCACTCAGCCGATTGCCCGCATAAGTGAAGCCATCGACAAGATTGAGCCAGAGTCACCGGATGAAAACCTGCTCCCCATTTCCGATGCCCATAAAGACGATGAATTGGGCTTGGTAACCACCAAACTTAATCAAATCCTGCTGCAATTTGGCCAGACCCAGAGCAAACTGCGCAAGATGGCCACCAGAGACCCTCTCACCGGCCTGCCAAACCGTACCTTGCTGCTCGAAACCATTGCTGTGACAATACAGCGCGCCCGGGTTCACAAGCGTTCTTTTACCCTGCTGTTTATCGACCTCGACCGTTTTAAAAACGTCAACGACTCCCTGGGCCATGCTCTGGGCGATCAATTCCTTGCCCGTATCGCGCGGCTGCTGGAGCGGGTAGTGGGTGATAAAGGCACGGTTGCCCGCCTCGGCGGTGATGAGTTCGTTATCCTGGCGGACGAAATCCACTGTGCCGACATGGCAGCAGACTTTGTCGATAAACTATTGGTACAGCTGAACAATCCCATTCAGCTTGGGGACCACTCTATCCATCCCGCAGCCTCTGTGGGCATCTCCCTCTACCCAGAGGATGGCAACAGCGCCGAAGATCTTATCCGACACGCCGATATCGCCATGTACAGCGCCAAGGCCTCCGGCTCGAACCAGTGGGCCTTCTTTAAGCAGCAAATGACAGAGCGCGCGGCTGTGCGTTTACGCACCGAAGCGTCTTTGCATGATGCGCTCAAAAACGACGAGTTCGTACTGCACTTTCAGCCCAAGCTGGATTTGACCACAGGCAAGGTCATGGGCTGCGAGGCGTTAATCCGCTGGCAAAAAGATGGCCGTCTGATAAGCCCCATGTCTTTTATTCCGGTCGCAGAAGAAACCGGCATCATAGTTCCCATCGGCCGCTGGGTATTGGAGCAAAGCTGTAAAACACTGCGCCACTGGCAAAAGCAGTACAACTTCGCCATTCCCATTGCGGTCAATGTGGCATCACAGCAATTTGCCGATGCCAGCCTGGTGCCTGATATCAAGCAGATGGCGCTGCGCTATCAGATATCGCCGGATTTATTGGAAGTCGAAATCACCGAAACTTCATTGATGAGCGACGTAGAAACGGCCATCAGCAAACTGGAACAGCTTAAAAATGCCGGTTTTGGTATTGCGGTAGATGACTTTGGTACCGGCTATTCCTCGCTGTCTTATCTGCGACATCTGCCGATTACCACCATGAAAATTGACCGCTGTTTCGTGACTGACCTGCCCAACGACAGCGCCATCGCATCGACCATTCTGATGTTGGGGAAACAGCTGGATCTGCGGATTGTCGCGGAAGGTATTGAGAATGAGCAGCAGCTGCAGTGGCTCAAAAATGCAGGTTGCGGTATTGGTCAGGGCTTTTACTTCAGTCCGCCGTTACCCATGGAAGAGTTTGAAGAGAAATACATCCGTTCACAGACAGCTGAAATACAAAACCTCCACGGTTAACCAATAAAAGCCGATTCCAGAAACGAAAAAAGGAGGCAAATGCCTCCTTTTTTCTTGCTTCGCTGGATTAGCGACGCAGACCCAGCTTTTGGATCAGAGCGTTGTAACGCTCATTCTCGGTACGCTGCAGGTAAGACAGCAGCTTACGACGAGAGCTAACCATACGCAGCAGACCACGACGTGAGTGGTGATCGTGAATATGAGTCTTGAAGTGATCCTGCAGGTGGTTGATCTGAGCAGTCAGCAGAGCTACCTGAACTTCAGTTGAACCAGTGTCGTTTTCACCACGGCCAAACTCAGCCAGGATTTTTGCTTTAGCTTCAGTACTTAGTGACATGAATATCTCCAAAATATCAGTAAATTGTCTCAGCCGATCACTAACTCAGCCAAGAAGACGCGATATTTTAGCCACATTCGACTGCCGTAGCAACCGCTTTAGGCTTCATCATCGTAAAAGACAACAAGGCGCTTGGGCGCCAGCTGGCCATCTTCATTGATGGCACCCACACCAACAAACCGTCTGGCTTCACCAAGGGTAATGCGCATCAGGGTGTCGCAGGCCACACCAGCAACGCGCACCGGGTTTCCGTTCATCAGATAAGGGGCAACCGCATCCGGAATATTGACCTCCGGAAAATCGGCCACCGCAGTATCCATCGGCAGCAACAGCGAGTCGAGCAAGGTCCTCGGCTCAACGCCCTCCTGCTCTGCCTGCGAGAGCAATGCTTCGAGAGCTTCAATGGTCACCATGCGCTCATAAGGATAACCGGCGACAGCGGTACGCCTGAGCATAATCACATGGGCGCCACAGCCAAGCTTTTCACCGAGGTCGTCGATGATGGTACGGATATAGGTGCCCTTGGAGCAGTGAATATCCAACGTCAGCTCATCGCCTTCAAGCTTGATAAAGTTAAGCTCGAATACTGTGATGGGCCTGGCTTCACGTGGTACTTCCTTACCTTCACGGGCATACTTGTACAGGGGCTGGCCCTGATACTTGAGCGCCGAAAACATCGAAGGTACCTGCAGGGTATCGCCACGGAAACTGTCCAGGGCTGAATCCAATTGCTCCTGAGTGAAGTTCAGGGGTCTTTCGCTGACCACTTCGCCGTCGGAATCACTGGTATCAGTACGCTGACCAAGCTTGGCGGTAACCAGATAACGCTTATCCGCATCCAGCAGGTGCTGGGAAAACTTGGTCGCCTCACCGAGGCACACTGGCAACATGCCAGTCGCCAAAGGATCGAGCGCGCCTGTATGGCCGGCTTTGGACGCATTGTAAATGCGCTTGACCCGCTGCAGGGCATGATTGGAACTCATGCCTGTGGGCTTGTCCAGCAGGACGATACCGTCGATATTGCGCCCTTTGGTGCGTCTTGCCATCAGTCTTCCTCGCGCTGTCCTTCCTGGGGTTCATCGCCGCTGTGACCTTTCTTGGCCTCATCGTCTCGAATGACCTTACTCACCAGGTTTGACATGCGCATACCTTCAACCAGAGACGCATCGTAGATAAAGCGCAGCTCAGGCATCACCCTAAGCTTCATGCGACCGGCCACCAGGGTACGGGCATAAGGTGCAGCGGTATTGAGGGCAGCCAGTTTGGCTTCGATAACTTGAGGATCTTCCTCGAAAAAGGTCACGTACACTTTGGCGTGGCTCAGATCGCGGGATACATCCACGTCATTGACGGTTACCATGCCGATGCGAGGATCTTTCATGTCCCGCTGCAGTACAAAGGCCAGCTCCTGTTGCAGCTGCTGACCGATGCGGCGGGTACGACTAAATTCTCTTGCCATGATTACTTACCATAAAATCAACAAGGGCGGCCTGAGCCGCCCTTTTTTGGTTGTTAGAGTGTCCGTGCGACTTCGATAGTTTCGAACACTTCAATTTGATCGCCTACGCGAACATCATTGTAGTTCTTAACGCCGATACCACACTCCATGCCGTTGCGGACTTCGTTCACGTCGTCCTTGAAGCGGCGCAGAGACTCCAGCTCACCTTCATAGATTACCACGTTCTCACGCAGTACACGGATTGGCGCGCTGCGCTTCACGATACCTTCAATCACCATACAGCCGGCGATAGCGCCAAGCTTAGGCGACTTGAACACGTCACGCACTTCGGCCAGACCAATGATCTGCTGCTTGAACTCAGGTGACAGCATACCGCTCATGGCAGACTTCACTTCGTCAATCAGGTCGTAGATCACACTGTAGTAGCGCAGATCAACGGCTTCAGATTCGATGGTCTTACGGGCCTGGGCGTCGGCACGTACGTTAAAGCCAACCATGATGGCGTTGGAAGCGGCAGCCAGAGTCGCGTCGGTTTCGGTCAGAGCACCTACACCGGAAGCGATGATGTTCACCTTCACTTCATCGGTAGACAGCTTACGCAGCGAGTCGGTGATGGCTTCCAGAGAACCCTGTACGTCGGCCTTGAGGACGATGTTGAGTTCCTGTACTTCGCCTTCGGTCATGTTGGCAAACATGTTCTCGAGCTTGGACTTCTGCTGACGCGCCAGTTTCACATCACGGAACTTGCCTTGACGATACAGGGCCACTTCACGGGCTTTACGCTCGTCACGCACCACAGTCGCTTCGTCACCGGCAGAAGGCACACCTGACAGACCAAGGATCTCTACAGGAATAGATGGACCGGCTTCCATAATTGGGCGACCGTTTTCATCTTTCATGGCACGAATTTTACCGTACTCGAGACCACACAGAACGATGTCGCCCTGACGCAGCGTACCTTCCTGAACCAGAACGGTCGCTACCGGACCACGGCCCTTGTCGAGCTGAGATTCGATAACCACACCGGCGGCCATACCATCACGTACAGCTTTGAGTTCCAGAACTTCAGCCTGAAGCAGGATAGCTTCCAGCAGTTCATCAACGCCCTGACCAGTCTTGGCAGACACGTAACAGAACATGTTCTCGCCACCCCAGTCTTCTGACATTACGCCATGCTGAGACAGTTCGTTCTTCACACGGTCGATATCGGCTTCTGGCTTGTCCATCTTGTTCACAGCCACAATCAAAGGCACGTTACCGGCCTTGGCGTGCTGGATAGCTTCGATGGTCTGTGGCATTACGCCGTCGTCGGCGGCCACAACCAGAATAACGATGTCAGTTGCCTTGGCGCCACGGGCACGCATTGCGGTAAAGGCCGCGTGACCAGGGGTATCCAGGAAGGTGATCATGCCGTTGTCGGTTTCTACGTGGTAGGCACCGATGTGCTGGGTAATACCACCGGCTTCACCAGCCGCCACCTTGGTGCGACGGATGTAGTCGAGCAAGGAAGTCTTACCATGGTCAACGTGACCCATGATGGTTACCACAGGAGCGCGAGGCTCAAGCTTGGTGGTGCCTTCATCGTCACGATCCGCAAGAACCTGATGCTCCAGCTCGTTTTCACGCAGCAGTACAACCTTGTGGCCCATTTCCTCAGCAACCAGCTGGGCAGTTTCCTGATCCAGTACTTGGTTGATGGTTACCATGGATCCCATCTTCATCATGGCTTTGATGATTTCAGTGGCTTTAACTGCCATCTTCTGTGCCAGCTCGGCCACAGTCACAGTCTCGCCAATGCGCACGTCACGGGTCACAGCTGCCACGGGCTTGTTAAAGCCGTGTGCCATGGACTCGGGAGTGCTCTTGTACTTCATATGCTTCTCACGACCTTCGCGAGCGTCTTTACCACCACGCTTGCTCTTGGTCTGAGTCTTGTTGCGGTTGCGACGACCGCGTTTTTCATCATCCAGATCGGCACTGTCTTCGGCAGCACGGGCTACCTTGGACGTGGTCACATGGTGATCGCCATAACGCTCAGCCTCGATACGACGGCGCTCTTCTTCAGCCCAACGAGCGGCGTTTTCTTCAGCCAGCAGACGCGCTTTTTCTTTGGCAGCGGCTTCTTCCTGAGTAGCCTTGCTCTTGGCAGCTTCTTCCTGCTGCGCCTTCAGGCGAGCAGCTTCAGCCTTGGCTTCTTCAGACTCAACAGGCTTTGGCTGTTCTTTGGCAGCACTGACGCTGGCTTTTGCTTTGGCTTTGGCTTCCGCTTCGGCCTTGGCTTTTGCCTTGGCTTCAGCTTCGGCTTTTGCCTTGGCTTCGGCTTCTGCTCTCGCTTTGGCTTCTGCTTCAGCTTTTGCCTTGGCTTCTGCTTCAGCCTGAGCACGGGCCTCTTCTTCGGCCTTCAGGGCTGCTTCGTTGCCGTCACGCTTCACGAAAGTACGCTTCTTACGCACTTCGACTTTCACGTCTTTAGACTGACCACCACCGCTGGACACGCTCAGCGTAGACACAGTCTTACGCTGCAGTGTCATTTTGGTTGGCTGAGCGTCGCCGCCGTGTTGCTTCTTCAAAAAGTCCAGCAGTTGCTGTTTTTCTGATTCAGACACAGTGTCAACTTTAGCCTTCTTGATACCGGCCTGGGCAAACTGTTCGATAAGTCTATCAACAGTTTTACCGACTTCTGTGGCTAGTTTCTCTACCGTAATTTCCGTCATAGGTTACCTCCCCTGTTGATCGACTTAAGACTCTTCGCCAAACCAACAGATGTTACGGGCAGCCATGATCAGCGCACCGGCTTTCTCTTCTGTCAATTCTTCTATTTCGATCAAATCATCAATGCCTTGTTCGGCCAAATCTTCCAGCGTCACTACACCACGGCTTGCAAGTACAAACGCGAGGTGGCGCTCCATGCCTTCCAGATTCAGCAATTCTTCACTCGGCTCTGCACCGTCCAGCGCTTCTTCAGACGCCAACGCACGGGTAGAAATGGCCGCTTTGGCGCGCTCACGCAGCGCTTCAACGATATCCTCGTCAAAGCCATCGATTGCCAAGAGTTCGGCAACCGGTACATAAGCCACTTCTTCCAGTGAGGTGAAGCCTTCATCGGCCAGCACCTGAGCAAAATCTTCATCTACATCCAGTGACGCCATAAACAGCGCAACCACCTTGGCACTTTCGGCCTGGTGCTTGGCATTCATGTCTGCCACTGTCATCACGTTCAGCTCCCAACCGGTCAGTTGAGTGGCCAAACGCACGTTCTGACCGTTACGGCCAATGGCCTGGGCCAGAGAATCAGCTTCCACGGCGATATCCATGGAGTGGTTATCTTCATCCACGATGATAGAAGCCACATCGGCTGGTGCCATGGCGTTGATAACAAATTGCGCTGGGTTATCGTCCCACAGCACAATATCCACGCGCTCACCACCGAGTTCGTTGGACACGGCCTGAACACGGGCACCACGCATACCCACACAGGCGCCGATTGGATCGATGCGACGGTCGTTAGACTTCACAGCAATCTTGGCGCGGCTGCCTGGGTCACGGGCAGCACCCATCACCTGGATCATCTCGTCCGCAATTTCAGGCACTTCCACGCGGAAGAGCTCGATCAGCATTTCAGGCTTGGTGCGGGTCAGGTACAACTGAGCACCACGGGCCTCGGGACGTACTGCGTAGAGCAGTGCGCGAACGCGATCGCCTGGGCGGAAGGATTCGCGGGCAATCAGGTCTTCTTTGTACAACACGCCATCGGCGTTGTTACCAAGGTCAACGATGACACTGTCACGATTGCTCTTCTTCACCACACCAGTGATGATTTCGCCTTCTTTATCGTAAAACTGTTCAACTACCTGAGCACGCTCGGCCTCGCGCACTTTTTGCACGATAACCTGCTTGGCAGTTTGGGTTGTGATACGGTCGAAAACCACGGACTCGATTTCGTCCTCGATAAACTCACCCACCTGAATTTCAGGTTCTTCATAGCGGGCAGCTTCGAGCGTGATCTCGCGGTAAGGGTTTTCCAGCGCTTCGCCGTTGTCCTCAACCACCATCCAGCGACGGAAGGTTTCATAGTCACCGGTCTTGCGATCGATGGCCACACGAACGTCGATATCACCTTCGTACTTTTTCTTGGTTGCCGTGGCCAGAGCTGTCTCCAGCGCCTCGAAAATCTTTTCACGCGGAACGGCTTTCTCGTTTGAAACCGCCTCAGCGACCAGCAGAATCTCTTTATTCATCGTCTTGCCTCGTTCACCTTGAAACCATCAAAACTTCGCAATAATGTTGCCTTTGCGGATATTGTCCAGGGCAACGACCAATGTCTTGCCATCGACTATGATGGTCAGCATCTGGCCTTCAACCTTGTCGATAACACCTTTCAAGTTCCGACTGCCTTCCACAGGCATGGTCAGTTGTACTTTTACATCCTCACCCACATAACGGGCGTATTGGGCTGCGTTGAACAGCGGTCTGTCCAGCCCAGGCGAAGACACTTCGAGAGTGTATTCGTTGGAAATTGGGTCTTCCACATCGAGGATTGCACTGATTTGGCGACTGGCTTCAGCACAGTCGTCAACGGAAATACCCTGCTCGCTGTCGATATAAACACGCAGGATTGAATGCTTTCCTGCCTGCACGTATTCAATGCCCCACACCACATAGCCAGCGGCTTCGACAGCCGGTGTCAGCATTTCTGCCAGTCTGGTTTCCAATGTCGCCAAAGTGACCCCCGAAAAAACAAAAAAGGGCTATAAAGCCCCAGTAACTGTACCGCAAAACACTGCGGTGGATCTGAAAGTCCATATAACAAAAAACCCCGTAATAACGAGGCCATTGCTTATAAGAACCTGTTTACAGTAGCGAATTCTTCCATAAACTCGAAACTGGGAGCTGGTTGCGGGGGCCGGATTTGAACCGACGACCTTCGGGTTATGAGCCCGACGAGCTACCATGCTGCTCCACCCCGCGTCAACTGCTGCAAGTATATTGACTTAACAACTTACTTGCAATGATTGCTACCTGTTTGACTTGGTTACAATCATTTTAATTGGTGCCGAGAGCGGGACTTGAACCCGCACGTCCGTTAGGACACAGCCACCTCAAGGCTGCGCGTCTACCAATTTCACCACCTCGGCTAATCTTGCTTTTTAGTCAGGAATTTTGGTTTCTGACTTTTCGGTTTGCTGAACTTCCTCTGCGGCAGGTTCAGAACCGATGTTGTTCCATTTATCTTCCTGCTTGATGTGGTTCGCACTCAGGTTGCCAATGATCAGGCTCAGAGTGAAGAAAGCCACAGCCAGGATTGCAGTGGAACGGGTCAAAAAGTTGCCTGAACCACTCGAACCAAACAGGGTGCCTGATGCGCCTGCGCCAAATGACGCACCCATGTCGGCTCCTTTACCTTGCTGGATGAGAACCAGGCCAATCAGACCCAATGCAACCAACAAGTAGATAACTATCAGTACTTCGTACATATTATGCGCTCATTGCTATGGAACACAGAGTTAAAAACTCGGACGAGTTTAAACTGGCTCCGCCAATCAGTCCACCGTCAACATCAGGTTGGGCGAATAAATCTGCCGCGTTGCTTGGCGTTACACTTCCGCCATACAGAATCCTGACATTCTCCCCGATGAAGGGGGAAACTTCAGAGAGCCTTCTGCGAATAAACGCATGAACTTCCTGGGCTTGCTCTGGTGTAGCGCTTTTACCTGTCCCTACTGCCCAAAGGGGCTCATAGGCGATAATGGCGTTATCAAAAGCCATGGTACCGTTCTTTTCGATTACCACGTCCAGCTCTTCTGCTATCACCTCGAAGGTTCTTCTAGCTTCTCGAGCTGGGCCTGATTCACCAACACAGAGTATTGGCGTCAAGCCGTGCTTTTGGGCGGCGGCGAACTTTTCTGCGACTATGTCGCTGGTTTCACCATACATTCTTCGCCGCTCTGAATGCCCGACAATTACATATCGGCATCCGGAATCTTTCAGCATCTGCCCGGAAATCTCTCCGGTATACGCACCGAAGTCATGTTGACTCAAGTTTTGAGCCCCCATTCGAACGAGGCTACCATTTAAGGCTTCCTTATTCGCTTCGAGCAACTGCCTGACGCTCTCGAGGTAAATTGTCGGCGGACACAAGACAACTTCCGCTGAATCATTTTGGAGCTTAACGGCAAACTTTTTGAAGAGTTCCTGTGCCAGCGCTGCGCTGCCATTCATCTTCCAGTTGCCTGCTACCATTGGACGTCTGAGTGCCATCTCCATCTCCTCTGAAAGCGGAGCGAATAATAGCGAACCGCGTTTTAAGTTACAACACCTATTTTCGACTTTTTGGCAAAAACAGGCCCGACTGTTGCTTTTTTATTCCAGCGAGCCCATTTTTGCTTAAAATGCGCGCTAAGCCACTAAAATTTATACATTAACTCTTTTAAGCGGCCGCTTTTACTGCATCGGCAATGGCGTTGGCGAGACGCGTCACTGTCTCTTTATCTTCACCCTCAACCATCACCCTCAGCAGCGGCTCTGTACCGGATTTACGAAGCAACACCCGGCCCCGTTCACCGAGCTCGCGTTCCACTTCAGCTACCTTGGCAGTAACACTTTCCGCTTCCAGCGGATTTTTATCGCCTTCAAAGCGCACATTCACAAGCACCTGTGGGAACATCTTGAGCTTGGCAATCAGCTGTTGCAGATCTTTTCCGCTGCGACGCATTGCCGCAAGCACCAGAATGCCGGCCACAATACCGTCACCGGTAGTCCCGTGGTCGAGGTTGAGAATGTGCCCGGAATTTTCTCCACCGATGCGCCAACCCAGCTCTTTGAGAAGTTCCATCACATAGCGGTCGCCCACCTTGGAGCGGGCGAAGGGAATATCCTCGTCTTTAAGTGCCAGTTCAAGGCCCAGGTTTGCCATTTGGGTGCCCACGACACCGCCCTTTAACAGACCGCGCTCTTTTGCATCCAGTGCCAGTATGTAGAGAATTTGGTCGCCATCTATGATGTCACCGTCTCCGGTTACCATCATGATCCGGTCACCATCACCATCCAGGGCAATCCCAAGGTCGGCGTTGACTTCGAGTACCTTCTCACGGATGGCCCCCATCGAGGTCGCACCGCACTTATCGTTGATGTTCATGCCATTAGGCTCAACGCCAATAGCTACTACCTCAGCACCGAGCTCACGAAATACTGCCGGGGCTATGTGGTAAGTTGCACCATGGGCACAATCCACCACAATTTTCAGGCCACTCAAAGTTTGGTCTGCCGGGAAGTTCCCTTTGCAATATTCGATATAACGGCCACGTG
Organism: Shewanella sp. FJAT-52076; assembly: GCF_019457455.1. NCBI lineage: Bacteria > Pseudomonadati > Pseudomonadota > Gammaproteobacteria > Alteromonadales > Shewanellaceae > Shewanella > Shewanella sp. FJAT-52076. Next base: position 1,105,583 of record NZ_CP080415.1, on the reverse strand, counting down.
CATCATCGATGCGGGATACCTTGCCCAAAAACTGGGACTCGGCGCAGATCAGCGGTTTTTCCAATTCGGCTTCAATGGCAAGCTCAATTTCATCATCCAGCTTACTGCCATCATTGGAAAAGAACTTAATACCATTGTCGTAATATGGGTTATGGGAAGCGCTGATAACGACACCGGCTTCTGCCCGGAAAGTACGGGTAAGATAAGCGACTGCAGGTGTAGGCATGGGCCCCATTAACAACACGTTAAGCCCAGCGGAAGAAAAGCCAGCCTCCAACGCCGACTCGAACATGTACCCCGAGATACGGGTATCTTTTCCGATGATGACCTTTTTGGTGCCAGTTCTTGCCAGCACCCTGCCTGCGGCCCACCCGAGTTTCAATGCCAATTCGGGCGTCATCTGATCCGCGCCCACTTTGCCGCGGATCCCATCGGTTCCAAAAAATTTACGTTGTGACACTCTCTACCCCATTCACATCCACGCTCAATGATGAGCGTTTGTTGGTCCCTGCTCCAATTACATTACAGGTTTTTATATTCCCGGTTGGCCTCAAGCACCTTGAGGACATCTATGGTCTCTGCAACATCATGCACCCTGATTATGTTTGCGCCCTGCTGCGCCGACAATAAGGCACCAGCTAGACTGCCTGCAAGGCGTGAAGTTGCATCACGGCCAAGCAAATTGCCAAGCATACTCTTTCGGGACAAGCCTGCCAGCAGCGGCAAATCAAATCGCTCAAACTCTGCAAATCGGGCAAGCAGCTCATAGTTGTGCGAAAGTGTTTTACCGAATCCAAATCCGGGATCAAGGATAATCTGCGCCTGTGGGATCCCCGCGTCAACACAAGCAGCGATGCGATGTTCAAAAAACGTGCAAACATCTTCTATTAAATTGTCATATTCCGGGCTTTGTTGCATGGTGCGCGGCTGCCCCTGCATATGCATTAAGCATACGGCTAATCCCGAAGCCGCCGCGGCTTCGAGCGCCCCCGGCTCCATCAGTGCACGCACATCATTGATCAAGTGGGCACCGGCCTTGGCGGCTTCACTCATCACACCGGCTTTACTGGTATCCACCGAAATCCATACGTCGTGGGTCTTGCTGACATACTCTACCAGTGGGATCACACGGCTGAGCTCTTCATCCAGCGATACCTCGGCAGCACCGGGGCGGGTAGACTCGCCACCTATATCAATAATGGCCGCACCTTCTGTTACCAACTGGTCAGCATGTTCACAGGCACGCTCAAACGCGGTGAACTGGCCTCCGTCAGAAAACGAATCCGGAGTCACGTTCAAAATTCCCATCACCACGGGGCAGCTAAGGTCGAGAGTTTTCTCTCTGGCAGTCAGCGTAAACACGGGTACTCCTTAAACAAGAAAACCCCGGGTGCGGGGTTTTCTCAGTGACATCAATCGTTAAGCACTATCAATGTTTGGTCACAGGTTCATCTGGGTTCAGGTCTGTAGGCTCTGCTGACTCATTGTCTTGTGCAGCAGCTTCCACGCTTTTATTACCCTTATCACCTTTATCACCATTTTGTTCATCCTTCTGCCAGTCAGCTGGCAGACGGACTTCCCGGCGCTCCATCAAATCTTCAATCTGACGGGCGTCAATGGTTTCGTACTTCATCAGAGCGTCTTTCATGGCATGCAGGATGTCCATGTTTTCAACCAGCAACTGATTGGCACGCTCGTAGTTACGGTCAATGATGACTTTCACTTCAGCATCAATCAGCGCAGCTGTCTCATCAGACATATGCTTGGCCTTGGCCATGGAGCGACCGAGGAATACCTCACCCTCTTCATCGGCATAAAGCAGGGGACCGAGCTTTTCGGAGAAGCCCCACTGAGTCACCATGTTACGGGCAATGGATGTTGCATATTTGATGTCCTGCGACGCCCCGGTGGATACCTGTTCGGTACCATAAATCAGCTCTTCGGCCAGGCGACCACCGTAGGCAACCGAGATTTTACTCTCAAGCTTACGACGACTCTGGCTGATGGCATCAGCCTCAGGCAGGAAGAAGGTTACACCAAGCGCGCGGCCACGGGGTATGATGGTAACCTTGTGCACTGGGTCGTGCTCAGGTACCAGATAACCCACAATGGCGTGACCTGCTTCATGGTATGCGGTCATTTCCTTTTCGGCTTCCGACATCACCATGGACCGGCGCTCGGCGCCCATCATGATCTTGTCTTTGGCGCGTTCAAACTCTTCCATACTCACCACGCGGCGGTTGCCACGGGCGGCAAAGAGGGCTGCTTCGTTTACCAGGTTGGCCAAGTCAGCACCGGAGAAACCGGGCGTACCACGAGCGATAACACTGGCTTTTACATCTTCAGCCAAAGGCACTTTGCGCATATGCACTTTAAGGATTTGCTCACGACCACGTACGTCTGGCAAACCGACTACCACCTGGCGGTCGAAACGGCCGGGACGCAGCAGCGCCGCATCCAGTACGTCAGGACGGTTGGTAGCGGCAATCACGATAATACCTTCGTTGCCTTCGAAACCATCCATCTCAACCAACATCTGGTTCAGGGTTTGCTCACGCTCATCATGACCACCACCGAGACCGGCGCCGCGCTGGCGACCTACTGCATCGATTTCGTCGATAAAGATGATACAAGGGGCTGACTTTTTGGCTTGGTCGAACATGTCGCGCACACGGGACGCGCCCACACCCACAAACATTTCGACGAAGTCTGAACCTGAAATGGTAAAGAAAGGTACCTTGGCTTCACCGGCAATGGCTTTTGCCAGCAGTGTCTTACCCGTACCTGGAGGGCCAACCATCAGTACACCGGTAGGAATGCGGCCACCCAATTTCTGGAACTTGGTAGGGTCGCGCAGATAGTCCACCATTTCCTTCACTTCTTCTTTGGCTTCATCACAGCCGGCCACATCGGCGAAGGTGGTTTTAATCTGATCTTCACTCATCAGCTTGGCTTTACTCTTGCCAAAGGACATAGCGCCCTTGCCGCCACCGCCCTGCATCTGACGCATGAAGAAAATCCACACGCCGATAAGCAACAGCATGGGGAACCAGGAGATGAAAATTTGAGTCAGGAAACTGGATTCCTGCGCTTCTTCCCCTTTGATGACAACACCTTTACGCACCAGGTCATTGATCAGGTCCTGGTCGTACATGGGCATGATAGTCGTGAACTTTTCACCACTGCGCTTTTGCCCTTCAATGGTGCGTTGGTCGCTCTTGAACTCAACCGCCAGGATCTGATCGGCTTTGTTTTCTTCGAGGAACGTGGAGTATTCCATCTTCTGCGATGAGGAAGAAGAGGGGGAGTAACCCTGGAATACCGACATCAGCACAACGGCGATGACGACCCAGAGAATAAGATTTTTTGCCATATCACTCAAATTAATAGACCTCTTTAAAGTCTGTCGAAGCTAAGCGTTAGGGTACTACAACTTATACCCGGTCGCCACCAGATAGACCTCACGGGAACGCGCCCGTGATGAGTCCGGTTTACGGGTCTTAACGACCTTAAACGCCTCTCTGACCGCTTTCATGTACTCGTCAAAGCCCTCCCCCTGAAAGACTTTGACGGCAAAGCTGCCATTGGGCGCTAATACCTGATGACACATATCCAGTGCCAATTCCACCAGATACATGGCTCGGGGCTGATCGACCCCATCAGAACCACTCATATTGGGTGCCATATCAGAGAGCACCACATCTACCTTCTCATCGCCAACCCGCTCGAGCAGTGCATTAAGCACGGCGTCTTCGCGGAAGTCACCCTGCAGAAAATCAACGCCAACTATGGGGTCCATAGGCAGGATATCACAGGCTATCACTTTACCCCTATCACCCACGAGTTTGACCGCAACCTGAGACCAGCCACCCGGTGCCGCTCCCAAATCCACCACCGTCATGCCGGGCTTTATCAGATGATCCTTTTCCTGCAATTCTTCGAGCTTGAAGGCGGCGCGGGAGCGTAAGCCCCGTTTTTGTGCCAATTTCACATAGTGATCATCAAAATGCTCCTGCATCCAACGGGTGGAGCTGGCCGAACGTTTTTTAGCTGTCATTAAAAATCCGCGACAATGAGAGTTACACAAGGGCTATATAAGGGTAGAATACCCAACTTTCAACAGTAACTCAGCAAAAGTTGGTACAAATGAATCTGACCACCAAACAAAAACAGCATCTCAAAGGACTGGCGCACGATTTAAAGCCGGTGGTGCTGCTCGGGGCCAATGGCCTTACCGAGGGAGTGCTGGCTGAAATCGACGGAGCCCTGAGTCACCATGAACTTATCAAGGTGAAAGTGGCCAGCAGCGATCGTGAAATGAAAAACGCCATCGTTGACGCCATTGTACGTGAAACCCAAGCCGCCAAGGTGCAGCTTATCGGTCACGTGCTGGTGCTGTATCGCCAGTCCGAAGAACAAAAGATTGCCCTGCCAAAGGCGCGATAATCTTTCGCTCTTTATTTGATGAAGAGCATCAACAAAAAAGCCGCTTAACAGCGGCTTTTTTGTTTGGTCGGCACCGAAAGCAATCAGATGTATTGCACTTCCACCACTTCATAAGCGGTCACGCCGGCAGGGGTGGTGATGTTAACTTCGTCACCAAGGTTTTTACCCACCAGACCACGGGCAATGGGGGAGTTCACTGAAATCAGGTTTTCTTTGATGTTGGCTTCATCGTCACCCACGATGCGATAGGTCACTTCAGCATCGGTATCCAGATTCAAGATAGTGACAGTAGCACCGAAGATAATGCGGCCATTGTTGGTCATCTTGGTGACATCAATGATTTGAGCATTGGACAGCTTGCCTTCGATATCACGAATACGGGCTTCGCAGATCCCCTGCTCTTCACGGGCAGCGTGATACTCGGCATTTTCCTTCAGGTCGCCAAGTTCTCTTGCCGCAGCAATGGCTTCAGTGATTTTAGGGCGGCGGTCAAACTTCAAAATGTCCAGTTCTTTGCGGAGCTGCTCGGCTCCAACCACCGTCATAGGCACCTTATTCATAGTGTCTTTCGTCTCCTTAAAACAAAAGCAACCTGATGCCGGTAATCTACCAGCACAGGAAAACGATGCGTGAAATTGGCGCTAGTGTACCCTGAAATCTGTGGCCGATGCACGACAATTCCCCATGAAAAACGCCCCTTTCGGGGCGTCTTAACAGGTGTATATCGCGTTATTTACGAATGCCTTCAACAACCAGATCCAGGGTAACATGGGTAGAGGCTGGTCCCAAGTCATAGTTGATGTTGTAATCCTTGAGGGCAAAGCTGGTGCTGCCGGTAAAGCCCGCGCGATAACCACCCCAGGGGTCGCTGCCCTCACCGATGGCAACGGCATCTATGGTTAACGGCTTGGTCACGCCGTTAAGGGTAAAGTTACCTTCGATAACCAAAGTGCCATCGCTGCCCGCCTTCACTGATGTAGACTCAAACACGGCCTCAGGATACTTACCCGCATTGATAAAGTCGGCACTCTTTAAGTGCTTATCGCGCTCGGCATGATTAGAGTCCAGGCTTTGGGTGTTCACAGTTACCTTTACTTTGGCAGCTTCAGGTGACTTGCCATCAAAGCTGAATTCGCCACCAAAGTCGTTAAAGCGGCCAACCACAAAGCTGTAGCCCAGATGATTTACTTTAAAGTTGATGGAAGCATGTGCTCCCTGAGTATCAATCACATAGTCTGCAGCCGAGGCTGGAACAGCGATAAATGACGTAACAAACAGGGTCGAAAGCAGAGTCTTTTTCATGTTCAGATTTCCTTTTGAGGTCTTAGAATTCGTAATAAAGTGGCGTTTCTATTAATAACGTGGTGTTTGATGGCAGCCAGCGCATGGGCACTCACCAGGGCGATTAAAAGCCATGCAATCACACTGTGGATTTGTCCGGCCAAGTCTTCCTGTCCGGGAAATGACACAAGCGATGGAATGGATACCAGCTCAAACAGCTCCAGGGCCCGGCCATCGGCTGTCGAAATAAGGTAGCCACTTATCACCAGTCCCAGTGGCAACAGGTAAAGCGCGACATGCACTATTTTGGCAAGTACCACTTCGGTGCCCTTGCCCAACGCGCTCGGCTGTTGATCCCCTAAGCGTATCGCCAGCCTCAGTAGCAGTAACGCAAACACCACGCCGCCCAAGCCTTTGTGCCAATATGGGGCGACGCGGTACCACTCGCTATAGTAGTTAAGTTCTACCATCCACAACCCCAAGGCGAAGAGTCCCAGGATAAGCACCGCCATCACCCAATGAATACCTATGGCAAACCAGCCATAACCTGACGCGCGATTTCGCCACATATCATCAACACACCGTCTAACGAGAGTGCTTTTCATCTTAATTGGTGGCCGAAATAATAAAATCGCTAAAAATCGCCCATATGGTTCGATTTTTTAGAAATAAGAAAGGAACAGACAAGCGTTTCAGAGGACCAAAGAGTTAAATAGCCGTACAGCAGCAAGAGAGTAGCGCAGCAACGCCGTCATTTTGTTGGTTAATTCGGCAATAATGTGCCTTTTTCATTAGCTTTGGTGATTATCTGGCCAGACACGTCGCAACTCAGGAAAAAGCGCTTGCAGGAAAAAAATGACCGCTATATTATACGCGCACTCCAGACGAGACGGGCACAACAACCCGGTCTGAAGTAGACGACTAACACTCAGCTTAGTTGCCCGAATAGCTCAGTTGGTAGAGCAGCGGATTGAAAATCCGCGTGTCCCTGGTTCGATTCCGGGTTCGGGCACCATCTTTCAGGCCGGCATAGCTCAGTTGGTAGAGCAACTGACTTGTAATCAGTAGGTCCCGAGTTCGACTCTTGGTGCCGGCACCATAAAAAGTTTAAAGCCACTCTTTGAGTGGCTTTTTTCGTTTTGGAACTCCCAATTCACCCAACTACACATATACCTATAAAATCATATACTTAGACTCAGGCGCTTTTCAGTTCCAGGGGAAAACTCACCCATAAAAAAGGAGGCTTTAGCCTCCTTTTAACCGACAAGATTTGGATACTCAGCTATTAATTCCAGCTGCGCATCTTATGCCCTTTCACCGCATAGAAGAGGATGAAGAGGTAGCATGGCAAACCAACCCAGTAACCGAGCTGAGTATCACCGCTGAAGTGGGCCACCTTGCCAAAGAGCAGCGGCAGAATAGCGCCACCGGAAATGCCCATGATCAGCAACGCCGAGCCCTGGGCGGTGAATTTGCCCAACCCATCCAGTGCCAACGGCCAAACCGCAGGCCACACCAGCGCGTGGGCCATCCCCATCATGGCAACAAATACCACTGAGTTTGGCACCAGAGGTACGCCCATCCATCCCCATAGGGCTGAGGCCAGGGCGGTGCTTTCGGTAGAGCCGAATACGGCACCGAGTACACACAGACCACCGGCAATCGCTGAGGCAAGCAAGGCCTTTTCCTGGCTGATAAAGCGAGGAATACAGAGCACACCTATGGCATAACCAATCACCATAAACACCATGGTGTAAGAGGTTAGCGATGCGAAGTTGGCTACGCCCAGGGACTGACCGTACAGACCAATGGTGTCACCGGCAATGACCTCAATACCCACATAGGCAAAGAGCGCGATGGCGCCCAGAATAACCTGGGGGAACTGGGTGATACTGCCCTTCTCACCTTCGGCGGATTCGGTTTCTTCAAACTCGATTTCCGGCAGACCTGAGAACTTCACCAGCGCAATCAGTGCAAGCAGCGCCACAGCCATATAAATGTAAGGCATCACCAGGCGGCTCGATAGCTCGGTTATCTGTATCGTGCGCTCGGCTTCGCTCAGGGCAGACAGGTGGGCTTCATCGAAGTTTTCAAGCCCGGAGAGAACCAGTGCAGTAAACAGCAGGGGTACCACTACACCGGCTAGCTTGTTGATGATCCCCATGATGGAGATACGCATAGCGGCACTCTCTTTCGGACCGATATGCACCACATAAGGGTTGGATGCCGTTTGCAGGATAGTCAGGCCAGTACCCAAAATAAACAGGGCGCCCAAAAACAGCAGGAAGTTGGCACTGTAAGCGGCAGGAATAAATGCCAGACTACCCACAACCATGATGGCCAAACCAATGGCCATTCCGTTGCGATAACCGGTACGGCGCAAGATGGACGACATGGGCAAGGCCATTACCGTGTAGGCTATGTAGAAGGCAAAAGTGACAAACAGTGCCTGAAACTCGTTCAGCTCACAGATAACCTTCAGAAAAGGGATCAGTGAACCATTCAGCCAGGTCACAAATCCAAAGATGAAGAAGAGTATGCCGATAATGGTCATCGGCAGTACGCTGCTTCTGCGGCTCACCTGAGCCTCGCTCGCAACTGTCATGTTCATATGCCTGCTTCTTTGTAATCGTTTGTTATCAAGATCAGGTTAAGCCCAATCCCATCCATCCAACGGCACTTGTTATATCACCCCACCATTGTGCCAAGCTGGTGTGGTTTTTCGCCTCATGTTTCACCGATGTTAAAACACAAAGCCCAAAAAGACAACGCTGTCATTTTATTAAAAAGCTTCTAACAGGGTCACCTGAAGCGCCCCTGAGCGCCGCAGGCTACCAGTTCTGACTTAAATCCGGATGAATATGCCTTTACGGTACATCCAATAAAGCAATGCCCACTGCACCACCAAAAAGCCGATGGCTGCCGCCAGTGCCTGAGCTGGCATGGGTAACGCATTGATAAGCCCACCAAAGAGACTCTTACTGAGGTAATCCCAGTTCATCAGGCTGGACGCCAGATAAATAATGATGGAGTTCACTCCAATCACCACAAAGGGGAATGCCAGTCGTTTGGCACCGAGCAAATCCACCAGCACATAAAAGAGGGCGAGGAATAGCAAGCTCCAGCCGGTGGTCACCAGTACAAAGCTTGAGGTCCACAAATCTTTGTTGACCGGCAGCACACTATCGAGGCCCCAGCCAAGCACCAGTGCCAACACCCCTGCCCCGGCCAATATGCCCGCTTTGGCCCAGTCGCCTTTGGCGTGAGGTTTCACAATAAAGCGCCCCACAAACACGCCTATCAGCGCATTCACTATGGCTGGCAGTGTGGAGAGAATGCCTTCAGGATCGTACGGACGATTTTGATAGGTGATCCCCGGCAGAAAATGGGTATCTACCCAGGCATTGATGGAACCGGCGGGTGTCAGCAAGCCAGCCTGACCACCGGGAACTGGCAGCCACAACTGAATAGCAGCGTATCCAAATAAAATAGCCACGGCGGCCACTATCTGAGTACGCAGGCTGGTATGCCACACCAAAAGTGCAGCAAAAAACCAGGCAAATGCAATGCGTCCCAGCACACTGGCATAACGTACTTCGTCTGGATGTGCCGGAATGCCAGTGCCCCAGCCGTGGTTATAGAGCACGCCCAGGGCCAGCAGCAAAAACAAGCGCTTTACTGCATGGCGATAAATCGGATTGCGCTCGTCAGGCGGCAGTTTATCGAGCCGCTTGGGCGACAACCCCAATGCCACGCCGGAGAGGAAAATAAACAGTGGGAAAATCAAATCGTAAAAAGTAAAACCATGCCACTGACTGTGGTGCATCTGGGCATCGGCGAGCTGCCAGAAAGACCATCCAGTGAGGGCAAAAAGCGCAATAAACAGCTTCTCGCCCCCCAAGATCCAGAACATGTCAAAGCCCCTCAGGGCATCCAGTGACATCAGCCTCGGCTTGTCGGCCTTGGTCTGTGTTGCTTGCATCGTTCTATCCTTTATTTTTGTTATGTTTTTAAGTGTTTCAGTTTTTTACAGATAAAAACAGGCCCCGGAGGAGCTGACTCTACCAGGGCCGGTGTTTGTTGTGGTTGGCTCACAGGCCAAACACCTGCTTGCCGCCAATCCAGGTACCACGGCAACGGCCGTTATCATCGAGCAGTACCATATCGGCTTGCTTACCGACAGCCAGAGTCCCCACCCTGTTGTCGATGCCAAGGAACGCGGCGGGATAGAGTGACGCCATGCGAATGGCTTCGGCCTGCGGCAACCCCAACATGTCTACAGTATTTTGCACCGCACCGGCCATATCCAGCACACAGCCGGCCAGCTCTCCGGTCATGGCATTGAGCTTGTCGCCCTGACGCACCACCTGGATACCAAACAGGTCAAAGCTGGCGTTCTCATCCATGCCCACAGGCGGCATGGCATCTGTCACCAACATCACCTTACCGCGGGGCTTGGCTTTGATGGCAATACGGGCCGCCGCTGAATGCACGTGGTGACCATCAACAATCAAACCACACCAGGCATCATCGCTGTCGATGGCGGCGCCAACCACGCCCGGCTCACGGGAAGTAAGCGCCGACATGGCATTATAAAGGTGGGTAAAACCGATGGCACCGGCTTCAAGCGCCGCGACAGTGGTGGCGTAATCAGCATTGGAGTGGCCCAAACAGACCTTAACCCCGACTTCCACCAAAGCGCGGATCACCTCGGGTGACACATTCTCTGGAGCCAGGGTTACAACCTTCAGTCCCAGATCCTGACGGGCAAAAATCTCCAGCTCGCGATCGCCGATGCGGCGAATGTGCGACTCGGGATGCACACCTTTTTTGGGTACCGACAGGTGCGGCCCCTCAAAGTGCACCCCAAGCACACCGGTGGAGCCTTTGGCGATAGCCGCTGCTGCCGCATCGGCGGCGCGGGCCATGGTCTCAACCCCATCGGTGATAAGCGTCGGCAAATAACCTGTGGTACCAAAGCGGGCATGGGCGGCACCAATGGCTTCAATAGCGGCCACAGTTGGGGTGTCATTAAAGAGCACACCGCCCCCACCATTGACCTGCACATCGATAAAACCAGGCACCAGGGTGCCCTGCAATTTAACCTCGGCGCTGCCAGCTACGGTGTCGAGGGCCAGCACCTGGCCATCTTCCACAGTCACAGGCACATTGTGGTGAAACTGCTCGCCATCAAACAGGCGCTCGGCGATAAGGGTCGTTTTCATGCGCGCTCCGGGCAATAAATTACAGGGTCTGGGTAACCTTTTTCAGGCCTGCAGGTGCATCCGGGTCAATGCCACGGGCAACGGCTACGGCGGCCACATCAATGTAGAAGCGTTGCAGCAGTGCAAGTGGCGCCACCCGTGGGTGGATGTCGGTGGAGGTTTGGTTCAGGTGAACCAAATCGGCACCGCGGCTGCTGACGTTCTCAATCTGCTCAATGTGGCTGGCATAAGACTCATCGCCCACGCACACATCCACAATGGTCAGCTTCTTCTCAACCAGGGCCACAGGACCATGGAGGAACTCGGCGCTGGAGAAGGCTTCTGCGTGAATAGAGCACACTTCTTTAAGCTTCAATGCAATCTCTTTGGAGACGGCATAGCCAAGACCACGGCCCAGTACCACCAGGTTACGCACGGCGCCAATGCCTTCGGCAGTGAGCTGAGGCTCAGCGTTTACTGCGGCGTCCAGCGCAGCCGGCATGGTATCAACGGCCTTGGCCAGCGACTCACTCTGGGTCCAGGCAGCTGCCAGTTGAATCAGAGCAGACAGAGTGCAAAGATAGCTCTTGGTGGCAGCAACGGCCTTTTCTTCACCGGCACGCAGCGGCAGCACAACATCCACGATATCTTTGATAGGCGCAGATTCATCGTTCACCAAGGCCACACAGAAGGCTCCGGCGTTTTTGGCCATACGGGCCTGGGCAAGGATATCAGGGCTGCGACCGGACTGGGAAATCACAATCACCAGCGCGCCTTCGAGTTTCAACGACTTCCCGTACACGCTGGCAACGGAAGGAGCGGCGGCAAAGGTAGGCACGCCTGTTTCGATTTCAAACAGATATTTACCGAATACACCGGCGTGATCTGAGCTGCCACGACCCACAATCATCACGAAGCGGGGGTTTAGCTCTCTCAGCTTTGCGCCGAGCTCGGCTGTGATCTGAGCGTTGGCAGCCAGCTGGGCCGCGATTTTGGCCGGAGCCGTACGGGCTTCCTGCTCCATGATGGTATTGGTCATCTGTGTCACCTTAAGTCTCGCAATTATGAATAACGTTGACCGCCTCAGGCAGCCGTTTGTTTGTTATGTTGCTGAATGGCGAATAGCACTGCGCCCATTTCTGGTGCCGCCAGGGAAGGCTCCAGACGCGCAACCACGTCTGCGTCGAGCCATTTTTGCAGCGGCTCGGCCAGCCCGCCAATCATGGAAAAACGTGCAGGAGTCAGGGTAAAGAGCTTGCGCGCCATCTCACTGATATAGGCCGCGCCCTCACGCAGTATGGCCTCGGCAACCTTATCCCCCTCATCGGCGGCAGCCAGCACCTCTCGGGCGAGGGTGGCGTAGCAGCTCGACGAGCGTCCGGCCAGGTTCTCTACAATACCCAGGGCATCTGATACACCGAGATTGGCAAAGAGGCGTTCGGTCAACGCAGTTGGCTCGGCAAAACCATCGAGCTGCAATAGCACATGTTCAGCGGCTCTGAGCCCAAGCCAGGCGCCACTGCCTTTGTCGCCAAGGGCAAAACCATGGCCACCCAGGCTCAGACTGTCATCACCCACATGGACATAACCACAAGAGCCGGTTCCCGTAATGATCACGGCGCCGTCTCCGCCCTGATGGGCACCTATGCATGCGGTATGTAGATCAGAGGTCACATACATGGACTTGAAGGGATGCTGCCAAGCCTGCACATCGGCAAGCAGGCGCGGCACATTGACACCCGCAAGGCCGAGACCGGCCACCAGCAAGGATGCGTCATTCAAACTCAAACCCGCATCCCTAAGCGCCAATTCGGTTGATGCCAGTATGGATTGGAAAGTTTGCTCCAGCCCAAACAAAGGGTTAGCGCGCCCGGCAACACCTGTGCCCAGCACGTCGAGTTTGTGGTTGTACAGGGTTGCTCGGCACTTACTGCCACCGCCATCTATACCCAGGTACAACTGTCCTTCCAGGGTCTGGTCAAATGCCATGACTTTCCTCTTTGCACATTTGGATTTGGCCTGGAACCCTTGCCCACGACCTATGCATTTTCTAAGTTAATCTCATGTTACAGTAAAAATGACAGCGTTGTCATTTAAATTTTAAACTTGAACAAAAATCAGCGTTCAAGCCCGAAAACACTGACCTGAGCGGAGAAAAAGAGGCCTGGTTTTTCACTTTGAAATCAGACCTCTTTTGTTATGTCTCGGTTATTTCACGTTCAAGGTTCTGCCCTTACGCTTACCATCTGCCGCCACACCACGCACTTCAACCGGCAAGCTGGTTACCTCAACCGGTCCCTGATAAGGCTGCCAGTTACCACCGGCCTCGCGGTATTCAACACCCAGGCCCGGAAAGGCGATATTGGCCGACAGCTTGCCATCTTCAATCCGGGCGCCAACTGTGGGCACACGGTAGTGCACACCGGCCAAATCCAGCTTGGCCAGCTCTTTATGACCAAGGGTGTTGGCCATCTGCTGCCAATCGGCGGCCTGCAGCGCGCGGGCTTCGGCGCTGAAGTTGCCACTACTCCGGTTATAGAGCGCGCCTTCGTGGTTGTAGGGCACTTCCCAACCCGGCTTGTGCCAGGCACGCTCCGCCAGCATCAGCAGGCGCGGGAAAATCATGTACTGGGCCTGCTCGTCACTGCGAATGGTCTCGCTCCACAATTGGCCCTGCACGCCATAAAAGGCCTTACCAGGCTGCATAGGCTCGCTGATAACCTTGCCAGCCTCATCCAGCTGTTTTGTGTCGTCGGCTTCGAAGGGGTTGTTCTCGATATCCAGCCACTGCTCGGCATTGGCCGGCAGGTTACCCGGCATAAAACCGAAAACCTTCTGGCTGTTGGTGGCGCGGCTCGCCCAGTAGTAGCCATGCTCCTTAGGGTCGGCCTCGTACGGGAAATCGAAATACAGCACCTCAGGGTTAGACAGTACGACTTCCCAACCGAGGTTAGCCTGCTTGTGGGCACGCTGATGACCCTTGTGAGCGACCACATCCCAGATGTTGCTCTGGTTCATGGCAGGCATTTTTTCCGGGCGGGTGTGACTCATGCCATCACTCCAACCAGCGGGCTCAATGCCCTTGTCGTGCAGCATGTTGGCCACCCGCTCGATAAAGTAAGCACCCAGCTCACTCTTGTCGGTCACGCCCTTGTCGTTATTGGCAATAAAGGCCTCACACTTGGGCGACTCGAGCCAGGCACCGGCAGTTTCATCGGCGCCAATGTGATAACGGGTCAGCGGCTGACCAGCTTCTTTGTGGAGCTTGGCAATTTCATCAATCACCTTGTCAACAAAGTGGTACGTCGACTCAATACACACGTTGAGGGTGTTGTCGTCGTAGTACTGAATAGAGCTGTAAACCGTCTTATCTTCCGGGTCGATAAGGCGAAATTCCTCGGCGCCCTTGATATCGCCCACTTCCGCCAGGCGGCGATACCTGGCTTCCATGGCTTTGACGGCAGCGCGGCTGTGGCCGGGCATGTCCATCGACGGGATCACCTGAATTTGTCTGGCTGAGGCGTATTTCAGGATCTCAATATAGTCAGCCTTGCTGTAGAAACCATTGACCTTCACATCGGCATCCGGACCACTGCCAAGCTGCGGCAACAGACAGGTGTTTTCGGCAAGGTCGTGACAACGTTTGCTGCCAATCTCAGTCAGCTCCGGCAGACCATCAATTTCGAGACGCCAGCCCTCATCATCGCCCATGTGCAGGTGCAACTTGTTGAGCTTATAGGCTGCCATCTGGTCAAGCAGGCTCAGCATAAACTCTTTGGAGTGGAAGTTACGGGACACATCCACGTGCATGCCGCGAAAGCCGTATCTTGGCGCATCTGTGATGGTTTGAGCGCTGATAACCGGCTTGCCTGGCTGCACAAGCGCTGCAAGTGACGACAGACCATAGGCAAAGCCGGCATCGGTGGCGGCTTTAATCTCGACGCCCTCAGGGCGAATTACCAGCTGATAGGCTTCTGCACCAAGTGAGTCATCACTTACCAGCTTAAGCCTGGCACCATTCGCAGCCTCCTCAATACCGAGGCGGGCAAGACGTGCCAGTGCAGCATCGATGGAAGCTTTATCCAGTCCCTGTGGCAGCTCAACGGCAATACCGCCGGACAAGTCCAGCGTGCCAATGCCTGCCTCCAAGGTTTGCGACAAAGGCGCAGGCACTATGCGCTGGGCCGCTGCGTCAGGGTCAGCAATAAGCGACTGATTGGCCTCAAACAGCACTGGCGCCGTTGCCCATGGCAGCTTGTCGTTGTCGGTACGACGATACTGCTTCTCGGCATCGGTAAAGGCTTCAACGTAAGGGCGCAGCTCAAGGCCCGTTTCGGCTTCGATGGCAAGCCTGGTGCTGGCAATTACCACAGGCTTAAGCCCTGGTGCGGTAATGTAATAATTGGGCATGGCATCGGTTTCAGACAGCTGCCACAGCTCACCGAGAAACGCCAGGGTCTGACTCTGGTTAGCCTTGAATCCACTGAAATGTTCGGTTGGCTTGATGCGGTGCAAATCGCCTTTTACATGCTCAATCACAAAGTCTGTACTTTGCACCGACTGCACCGGGCGCATCTGGCTGTAATAGATTTCAAAATCACGGCCATCGAAGTCGATGGGCGAAGTCAGCACAATTTCGGCCTGAAAGCAGCGACCTTCACCTGCGTCTTTTTTGCACTGGTCATCGGGTCTGTTGGTGATCACCCGATATTTCACGTCAAGTCCATCGGCAAAGGCCTGCAAACTGGCCTGGCTAAGTACCGAAGGTTCGGCGGCAACGGCAGCGGGCTCGACCGGGGCTTGTGAGCACCCACTGACACCGAGGGCGAGAAGAATCGCAGATGCGGCTAAGGAAAATTTCATTGTTGTCCTCATTTTTCCTGTTTTTCAGGGCTACAACCTGAATGAGTTTACAAGTGCCCGCAATCTTTCCCCCTGTTGGAACAGGCGCTCACCGGACTGTGCCAACGAGGCGCTGTCTGCTGAGGCCGAACCTGAGATGCCGGCGAGATCGTTCAAACTTCTGGAAATATTTTCGGTGACACTGGTTTGCTCTGATGCAGCATGGGCCACTTCGGTATTCATTGCGTTGATATTGGAAACCAGGCGGGTAACGCTGGCAAGCATGGATTTGATTTCCTCGGCCTGCGACAACGACTTATCCGACAGCTGCTGACTGGCGCCCATCACGGTAACCGTATCATTCACCCGGGTTTGCACCTGCTGGATCATCTTTTGAATTTCGCCGGTGGCTTGCTGGGTACGGCTTGCCAGGGTACGCACTTCATCGGCTACCACTGCAAAGCCCCTGCCCTGCTCTCCCGCCCGGGCTGCTTCAATGGCGGCATTCAGCGCCAGCAGATTGGTCTGCTCGGCAATGCTGTTAATCACCACCACTACTTCATCAATCTTTTGCGTTTCCTGCTGTAGCTGCTGGACCGATACAGCGCAGCGACTGAGCTCGTCCACCAGCTGCCGGGTGAGTCCCAGACTCTGGTCAAAGCGGCGCTGGCTCTCATCCACCTGGGCATCCGCTTCAGCCGCGGCTTCAGAGGTGCGCAGGGCATTGCCTGCCACCTCGGCGGCACTGGCCGACAGCTGGCTAACCGCAGTCACTGCGGCTTCGGTCTCCTGACGTTGCTCCTGTATCCTCAGATTATTGGCGCCGCTCAGGCTGCCCAGAGTACCCGCCCCTTCGATTAGCTGGGCAGCGGTTTCCTGCACTTTGGTTACAGTGGCATGAATTTGTTCAATAAAGGCATTAAAAGCCGATGCCAGACGGCCAATCTCATCCTGACTTTCCACCGGCAGCCGCCGGGTCAGGTCGCCATCACCACTGGCCACATCCTCCATCGCCGATACCACATGGGCCAGCGGAGTAATCACTAACTTTTTGAGAATAATGACGATGACAACCATAGACAGCAGCAAAATCAGTGCGCCCTGGGCCAGCAGCCCAAGCAGCAGTGCGCTGAGCCGCGCCTCGATGGGCGCCCGGGTAAAGGTCACGTCCATCTTGCCGGTGGGTTTGCCGTTGTCGCTGAAGCTGATGCTCTTTTGCTCAAGACCCGCATCTTCGCCGGTATTACTGCCAACACTGGCCATGGGCTTACCGCGATGGTCGAACACCTTAAGCGCGGCAATTTGCTCCTGTTCCAGCGTGACCGACAAAATCGCTTCTATCTGTTCAAAATCATAGGTAAACACCGGCTGAACCATGGTCACTGCCAGGCTGGCAAGGGTGTCTTTTTCATATTCGGCAAAGGCCTGTTCAAGCTTTTGCTTTTCAAACAAAAAGGTCGCACCAAACAGCAGCACCATCAAGCCGGACAGCGCCACCGCCAGGCCTATCTGCACCTTGAGAGCCAGATTATTACTCATTTCACCCCCTCCATACTGAACAGATCGAGCCATAACTCAGGCCGGTTTACCGGCGTCTGCGGGCTCAAATCCGGCGTATTCAAGCGGATGATGACCCGTTCATTGAATTTGGCGATGCGATAGAGCTCGTCGATTTTGAGCTCTTTATTGAACATGCGATCGAAACTGCCATCGGCAATCATGGCCTCAAGGCCAAGGTTCAAATCCTCGGCCAGCGCCTGACGTTTGGGGGAAACAAAGAAATACGCTGGACTGCGGTATTGCAATAAGACACGGCTGTCGACTTTCAGCGTCGGATCAGGATGTTTGGCCAGCTCATCCCAGATTTCCTGAGCGCCCAGCGCCAGATAATCGAAGCGACCGCCTTCGAGCATGGGGTAAAGGTTTTTGTATTTGTAACTGGTAATCAGCGGCAAACCGTTGGATTCAATAATGGTGGCGTCGGGCCAGTAACGGTTTTGGCCTGCGAGAAAAGTACTGAAATCCTGCTTGTTTTTAACGTTGGCAAAACGGCCCTGGTCCGCATCACGGATGATAAGCAGCCGGTTACCCAGCAGCCCTTTGAACAAGGGAACCCTAATGGGTAATACGGTGCGTTCGAGTTCGGCTGAGGTCATGCTCCAAAAGATATCAATGTTGCCCTCAAGCGCCTCTTCGACTTTGCGCTTTTGGTTCATCTCGGAGCTTAGTTGGGAAATCTGATAGTCAGTGCCCGAACGCTTCAGCGCCTCGGTAAGCAGAGTGAACTGCCAACTGTTGGGAATGGTAGTGACAAGAGATGCGTCGGCGGCTTGGCACGGCAAGGCGCCGGCAAGGGAGACCGAAATAAACAGTGCGTAAAACCAGGACCTTGTTTGCATTGTGCAGCCCTCTTTTATGGCTTTCGCCATGGGGGTTGTCGTTGTTTTAGTACCGCCAATACCCGGGCTTTACAGTCAATCACCCAAAAAAAAGCTGGGCACTGCGTACAGCACCCAGCCAACCATAGTTTCTGGGGAGAGACTATTAAAGATTAAATACAAGCGTATAGCCGCCCGACAGATATACGCTTGCCAATAAACATGAAACAGGAGACCTCATCCCTTTCATGCAGACCTTACAAGACAACAGAGCCACACAAGCAAATGACAACGCTGTCATCAACTACATTACACAATACGACTCAGGATTTCTACAATTTTTTGACATTTTTTCGGCGTCGATACGGTAGGCAACACTGCCGCTATTTTTCAGTGCAATTCAGAGTCTTTGATAAAAAGACGGGCACTGTATATCAAACCAATGTCGTGTGTGAGCCTTAGCAGGGAAAAACGAACAGAAGATGCTTTGTTATGTCGATGAAGTATGTACGCAAGTAATTGATATGAATAGCACCGTTGGATTGCTACCAGCCCTGGACTCCCTGCTGATACAAGGGCACTGTCTCGCCGCCGCTCCAATCACATAAAAGCCCTTTTCCGCAAATTGGCCGGATTTTAACTATGTAACCATTGAACTTCCGGATAGGTGCCCCCATGTCTTTAAAAGCGGTGATAGGTACTGGTGACATAAAGAGCCGTTACAGTGACTCGTTTGGGTAAGGAATTAACTTCCCAGCACTGTCATCAGGTAGCGCTTTAACCAGAACCGAGTGCGAAAGATGCCATGATACAGCCTGTGCCCCACTCTCTGTGCCAGAAGGCTACTGGTAATAAGGGGTTAACTGGCGACTTGTCATACTGAATATTTGAGCGCGCCACATCCCGAGACGATGCAACCACACACCAAGGTTAACCATGTGGTGACATATTGCAAAACCATTGATAACATCGGGCCTTTGGTGTCCGGTAGCATCAGCTTCAACGGCCCCTCTGTGATGTACAGATATGGCCAGGACCCTAGATTTATAAATAAAGGATAATAACAAATGACTGCGCAGTACGTTCCTCTCAATAATACCGCTCACAAAAACCTGAAAGTTAAGCAAACCCTTGAACTTGCTGAATTTGAAAAGCATCACATGCTGCCCTTGGTTGTTCAGGAATTTATGCCCGCAGCCACCAGTTTCCCTATCATTTTTGCCAAAAACACCGACAGCGGTGAGTATCAGCCAGTGGCTGTGACCTCTCTGAAGCCAGAGAGCAACAAATTTATCAAAGATGGTAAATGGACCCAGCGCTATGTGCCTATGCAGCTGCGCGTTGCGCCTTTCATCGCTGGCCCTGATGAAACTCAGGAAAAATTGCTGATTGGTATCAATCAAAACAGCACCCTACTGAGCGAAGAAGAAGGCGTGGCGCTGTTTAATGAAGACGGTGAACAAACTGAATTCCTGCAAGACCGCGTGAAATTTATCGGCCAGCTGTTCGACTTCCGCGAGTTGACCAAGCAGTTTGTAAAGACCCTGACTGACCATGACTTGCTGCAGCCTAAAACACTGACCGTGAATGGCAAAGACGGCGAGAAAGCCAACTACGACGGCATCTATATGGTTGATGAGAAGAAGCTGCACGAGCTGAGCGATGAAGCCAAGCTTGAACTGTTCAACAAGGGCGCTCTGTCAGCCATTTATGCTCACCTGGCATCACTGAATCAAATCGACCTGGTTATGGGCGAATAAGCTCAAAAGGGATAAAGAAAAGCCGGGTTTCCCCGGCTTTTTTATTTAACGCACATAGTATGAAGAAAGCATCATAAAGGCTATGATGCCCTTGCCATGGCCGCCTTCAGGCCAGCGAGCCACTTCCCATGCTCCATCAAAATCTCCTCCGCCCTTGCAGCCAGGGTATCGTTACTCTCCAATAGCAGCCTGCTCTGCTCTATTTCCCTCGGGTCAAGCGCCTTGATACGGCTTGAAAAGCCCATGCCATAGAGCACATACAGGAAGTTTTTATCATCGAATAAATCAAAACGGGTGAAAAAGTCCGATTGCTGAGGGGGTCTTACGGCAAACTTCGCCAGTCGTGACTTGAGGGTTTCGGACCAAGTGTCGGGATCGCGATTGGCCGCCCAAAAGCCGGTATCGTCCCTGTCTGAGAGACAGTAATGCAGCTTGATAAAATCGATGACTCTTTCCCACACGTAGGTAATGACATCATTGTAGTAAGGGCTAAGCGCCTCCATATCCGAGGTTTCCCTGGGGAAGTTTTTGGCCAGCAGTTCTGCAGAAAAGTCCGTCACCAATATCGAGGTGGCTTCCAGAGGTTCGACAAAGCCCTGAGCAAGCCCCAGGGTGGCGCAGTTTTTGGCCCAAAACTTCTCCCGATAGCCAATCTTCATCGGGATCTTTCTGGGCGATATTTCGCTCTCGTCCATGCCAAGGTATTGGGCGAAGGTGGTAACGGCCTCTTCATCGCTCATGTACTGGCTGCAATACACAAAACCAGTGCCCCGTCGGGTGGTCAGGGGAATATCCCAAATCCAACCCGCCTTATGGGCCGTAGCCCTGGTATAGGGGGACAGCGCCTCACCGCTCTTCAATGGCACCTGTTGCACTATCACCGAGTCGGTCAGCAATTCTTTGCCTTTATCGACAAAGGGTACCTTTAATACCTTGTCCAGAAGCACCGAGTGAAAACCGCTGCAATCGACATAAAAATCGAATGCCAGGTTGCCAACTTCTTTGGTATTCAGACTGGCAATGGCGCCATCATCATCCAGTGTTGCAGCCGTGACTGTGGCACTCAGATACTTGACCCCAAAGCGCTCCCTGGCGTTTTGCGAGAGCAAGGTGGCAAACTTCAGCGCATTGAAATGATAAGCGTAAGCCAGTTCGCCCTGATATTCGGGAGCACTGATACGTTTGGGAGCCAGGTTTTTTTCACAAATCCGGGCCTGTATGCCCACATCATCAAAGGGACGCTTATCCTTCTGGGTCAGCCAGTAATTGCTGATGTCCATGCCACCGGGATAGGGAGAGTCGAAAGGATGGTAATAGTGGTTATCGCCGTGACGTTCGGGGTCGAGCCAATTGACGAACTTAATGCCCTGTTTGAAGGTGGTGTCACAGTTTGCCAGCAGCTCGGCTTCTGATATGCCAAAGCGTTTGAGCCCTTTCATGATGTAGGGCACTGTGCCCTCCCCCACACCAATGGTTGGGATCTCCGGCGATTCAATAAGGGTGATCTCAACTTCCTTATCGGCGCACAGCTCAGCCCCCAAATGATTGGCGGCCAGCCAGCCGGCAGTTCCGCCACCCAGGATAGCAATTTTTGTTATTTTCATTTGCAGACCTGTCCTTCAATAAAAAAACCCAGCCGAGACTGGGTTTTTTATTACACATTTATCTTAGAAGTTGAAGCTTGCGCCCAGCTTATAAGTGGTTTCGCCTTTGAACGACCAGGTTGGGTAGCCATCCTGCAGGGCAGGCTTAACGGCAGTACCCACACCGGCTGCACCGTACTGAACGTCATCTTCTGCAGTCAGGTTGATGAGCTCAAGACGCAGTGCGATGTTCTCGGTCACGTTCCATCCCAGAGTCACGTCCAGAGTACCGAAGTCATCGTGCATGCGGTTACCGTAGTATTTACCGTATTCACGCACCATGTACTCACTCCGCCAGTTGTAGGCTGCACGGGCTGAGAAGGTATCATTTTCCCAGTAACCAACCAGGTTGGTGGTGTGCTTGGATGCTTCAGTGAATACGCCGATGTTATCGGTGTACACTTCTGCAGGGGCAGTGCCATCGGTGAAGGTATAGTTGGCGTTGATACCAAAGCCGTTATCCCAGGCGTGGTTCAACTGCAGTTCGATACCGTCGATGGAGCCACCACCGGCGTTCATGTAGCTGTCAACAATCCAGCTGTCCGCAGGCACTTCCAGGTCATTGTTGATTACACCAATCGCCTTGGTTTCCGGGGCAGTTGCCACGATAAAGTTGCTGATATCCTTGATGAAGTAGGTAGCAGCAAACAGGTTGCCATCGCCATAGTAGTACTCGATGCTGACATCAGCCTGAGACGACTTCATTGGCTCCAGACCTGGGTTACCGTAGGTGATTTGTTCGTTGCCACGACGGTCATCAGGATAGCCAGATGAAGTGGACAGGAACAGGTTGTCGTAGTTTGGACGGGTGATAGCCTGACCGGCAGCCAAACGCAGGATAAGGTCATCAGCCAGGTCGAATGCCACGTTTACGCTTGGCAGTACATCGTGATAGCTGTCGCTTACGCTGTGAACTTCTTCACTCCAACCGGCGTTGATCCCCAGGTTATCAGCCGGAGAGTTATCGATGACGTGGCCGCTTGAAGTCACGTCGGATTGGATATAACGCAGACCGAAGTTACCGCGGAAACCTTCACCCTCGAAAGAGAACATACCGTACAGAGACAGGTTTTCTTCATCGATTTTGCCGTAGGCAGGGCGGCTGTAGACAAACTCATCAACCAGAGACACGGTTGCATCTATCATGGCATCCAGGTTGGCTTTTGGAATGGTCCATTCGTCATAGCCCAACTTCATGGTGCCGCTGTAAAGATCGGTGCTGTTAAACACGTTTGGCAAGCTGCCATACACGGCACGATACTCTTTCTTCTCGAAGGTGTGCTCGGTATAACGGATACCAGTTTCAAACTTGTTGATAGCGCCCAAGTCCAGGTCGAAGTCCAGGTCAACCTGAACATAAGACTCTTCGTCGGTGTTCGGGCCCTGGATACCGGTCCACTGGGAAGTGCCCACTGTGGTGTCCAGATTGTCGATGCCGAAGCTCATGTCACGGCCATTGATATCAATTTGCTTTCCGGTGGCATCAACCACACCGGCCCACTTGATATCTTTAAAATTGTCGCCCCACCAGCCATAACCAAAGTTTGCACTCATCTGAGTACCACCTTCCGCCTTGGTTTTACCGGCCACGGCAGCAATGGCATAACCGTCGCCATCGTATTCCATGTTCAGTTCGAAGGTGTCTGAAGTCATTTCACCCTTGCGCGCCCAGTTCTGGAAGAACACGTCTGATGGGTCGCTTTCCGGGGTATCGCTGTAAGTACATACACCAGCATCGTTAAACTGCTGGCAGTGTGAATCACCGGCACCCCAGTTGGTATCGGTGTTGATGTACATGTTGGCGCCGATGCTGTCCGCGCCCAGTTTCAGTGACAGGATGTGGGCACCGAACTCCAGATTGTCGGTAGGGCGATATTGCAAAGTAGCGTCAAGAGCGGTGCGCTCCTGGCTTTGCAGGAAGCTTGAAGGCTGGATGGAAGAACGGCCACCCCAGTCGAGATCCGCTTCGGTACCAACACGCAGATATTCACGGTCTACGTATGCACCGGAAACCAGAATACCGAAGGTTTCGGCTTCGTTTTTCCAGCTGTAAAGACCTGATACTTCAGGGGCCCACTCTTCATTGATTGAACCGTACTCACCCTTTACTGAGCCAAAAATCGAGTTGGCTTCCATATCCAGAGGTTTACGGGTTTTAACAATAACAGTACCACCGATACCACCTTCAACGAGGTTGGCCTGAGTGGTTTTGTACACTTCCATACCGCCGATCAGTTCTGCCGGCAGCATAGAGTAGTTGAATGAACGGTCGATGTTCATCTGATCGTACCAACCGGTCGAGGCCACGTTTTGGCCATTCAGGGTGGTGAGCGTCATCAGAGGATCAGTACCACGGATAGACACTGAACTACCCTGGCCAAAAGCACGACCTACGGTCACACCTGGTACACGGCCAAGTGCTTGACCCACATCAGAATCAGGGAGTTTACCAATATCTTCGGCAGTAACGGCATCAACTACGGCGTTGGAAAAACGCTTTTCATTGATGTTGGCTTTGTTGGACGCGCGGATACCGCGCACTTCAATTTTTTCAATATTTGCAGTATCAACCGGAGCTTCGGCAGCCACTGCACCTACTGATACCGCACCACCGAGGAGGATTGCGATATTGGTAGCGAGGACACTCTTTTTAAAGGTAGATGGTCGCATCTCGTTTCCCTTCCATATTATTTTTTATGTTTTTGCATCCATAACCATTCCCGAAGGAATGACAACGCTGTCATGTCTAGCGCAAACATTACACAATAATTAACAGCGTTACCACAACAAAATAACTGGGAGTTGAAAAAAAGTGTGTCGCCATCAAGGCTGCAGCGAGTTCGTAAAACAAAAGATCTTTTGTTAACAGTATGTTGCTTTAAATACTTTTGGCGTACAGGTGTATCCTGTCATGCCTTGGATAACATCCTCAGGGAAAAGGCGATTGCCAATCAGGGCAAAAATCCGCACTATACGTGAAATATTCTCAACCGATACAAGTGCAATATTTGGTATTCCAAACGCCTGTCTTCTGCCAGTTCCCATCCAAATAGAGCCAATAATAGATTGAATTACTGAGTGTTTAGATGAAAGTCACAATTAATGACGTTGCCAAATACGCCGGCGTGTCTATCAAGACAGTTTCCCGGGTTACCAACAACGAGCCCTCGGTAAAACAGGCAACCATAGACAAGGTAAATGAGGCCATCAAGGCACTTAATTACCAGCCCAATCTGGCTGCGCGTAACCTCGCTGGCACCAAGTCTTATGTTATCGGTTTTATCTACGACAATCCCAACGCCTACTACATCATCGATATGCAAAACGGCATTTTATCGGCATGCCGAGACAAGGGTTATGAACTCCTGATCCACCCCTGCGATGCAACCGCCGCAAGTATCTGCGAAGAGTTAACTGCCTTGGTAAAGCACGCCAGACTGGCAGGACTGGTACTGACTCCGCCCCTGTCAGAAGACCCCAAAATATTGGCGGCGCTCGATAGCATTGATGCCCATTACGTACGCATCATTGCCGGAGACAAAACCAAAGAAAGTTGTGGCTTGACTGTATTGGTAAACGACAGGCACGGCGCAGTGTCTATTACCCAACATCTGATTGATTTGGGACACAAACATATCGCCTTTATCAGCGGTGACGAGCAGCACGAATCGACCAAAGAGCGCTTCGCCGGTTTTTGCGACGCCCTCTCGCTCAACAACATTGCCTTGAATCCGGCGTTTGTTGTTGAAGGGCAGTATTCGTTCGAATCGGGTGTTGATGGGGCTAAACGCCTGCTTTCAATGACACCAAGGCCAACAGCCATCGTCGCCTGTAACGATGAAATAGCGGCCGGCGCCTTGTTTGCTGCGCGTTTGCAGGGGGTTGATATTCCTCGCGATATATCAATCGTCGGCTTCGAAGACAGCCCGTTTTCACGCCAAACATGGCCCAAGCTGACCACGGTTCATCAACCGAATCAAAAGATAGCGCAGGTCGCCACAGAGCTACTCATTGCCAATCGTAAAGAGCAGCGCCTCGACACTGCCAGGGTATTTACCCCAGAGCCAGTCGTCCGCGACTCCAGCAGCAACCCGCTTTAAACAGGCCAGGCTCAATGCAACTTAAGCTTGGGCCGCTGCCATCTGAGCAGCTTTTGCGCCAGGCGATACACCAACGCTGAAAACCAGCCAAATAAACTGGAAAGATGGCGATGATAGAGGGAGAGGTACATAAAGCGAGCCACGTGCCCCTCAATGAAAAAGTCGCCTCGCCTTAAATTTCCCATCAGATTACCCACAGCCGAAAAACGGCTGAGTGACACCAGAGAGCCGTAATCGCGATATTCGAACGGCACTTCGGCCTGCGCTGCGAGGCGGTTGAGGATATTGTGGTACAGGGTTTCAGCCATTTGCGACGCCGCCTGTGCTCTGGGAGGCACCGGCTTCCCATCAGCCAATATTAGCTGTGCGCAGTCTCCCAAGGCATAAATATCTGTGTGCCCTTTAACCCGCATGCAGGCATCCACTTCAACCTGGTTTCTGGGGGTTATGGGTAACTTGCTGAGGTCTGAAAACACATTCGGGCCCTTAACTCCTGCGGCCCAAACCCTGATATCAGCCCTGATAAGGTTACCGTCCTGGGTGGTGAATCCTTCTTTGGTTACTTCCTTTACCTGCACGCCCAGATGTAAGTGAATGCCGATTTTATCGAGGACAGCCTGCGCACGCCCACTGACCCTGTCAGGTAGCTGTGGCAAAATTTTGGGTGCGGCTTCGATAAGATGAATGTCCAGGTGCTGCTTGGAAATATTCTGATAGCCAAATTCTCTGACGGATTCGACAACGTGATGAAGTTCAGCGGCAAGCTCAACTCCCGTCGCTCCGGCACCAACAATACCTATACTCAAGCGCGACTGGGTTTCATCGAGCAACATTAGACCATCGAGTAATTGTCCGTGAAACTGTTCTGCATTTTGCAGACTATCGAGAAAAATACAGTGAGACTCGGCGCCAGGCGTATTGAAACTGTTGGACACACCACCAAGGGCAAGCACCAGATAGTCATACTCTATGGTGCGGGGGCCCATCAGCAGTTCTTGCTGTTCATTATAAAGCGCTGACAATTGGATGTTTTTTGCATCCGGGTCCAGAGCTTCAAGAGTACCGCGCTGATAGCGATAGCCATTTTTTAACCCGTGGTCACGGTAGAGCAGGCCCTCAAACGATTTATCTATCGCCCCCACAGCCACTTCGTGCAGCTTAGGTTTCCAGATATGAATTGGACTTCTATCGACGAGCAAAATGTCGGCTTTGCTTTTCAGCCCCAGCTTTCTCCCCAATTTTGAGGCCAACGCAAGCCCACCCGCACCACCGCCTACTATGACTATTCGCTTTGTGCCCACAGCTATACTCCGTAGTACATTCCTTTTTGCTTTTATATCACAGCGATATAGCGAAACAAGCTGGCATTAACCACATGGAATAAGATGCGATTTAAAAAAGAAAAAAATAGCAGTGAATAAAACCAAATTTTCAAAAATTGACCGAACCATCGACCACAAGCTGACTTCGTCGCCAATTACCTCAGATGAACACGCTAAAAAGGGCCTTTCGGCCCTTTTTTACACTGCTTCTTCGTTTTCTTCGCCAGTACGGATCCGGATGACCCGTTCTACCTCGGTGACGAAAATTTTACCGTCGCCAATCTTACCAGTACGAGCTGTATCAACTATCACATCAAGCGCCTGGTCCAGAAGCTCATCCTGAATCACCAACTCAATCTTAACTTTGGGCAGAAAGTCGACCATATACTCTGCACCTCGGTATAACTCTGTGTGCCCCTTCTGACGACCAAAGCCTTTCACTTCAGATACTGTCATACCAGTTATGCCAATTTCAGCCAGTGCTTCACGCACATCATCCAGCTTAAAAGGCTTGATTATGGCTTCGACTTTTTTCATCAACTGCTCCCTAAATTTATGCTAACCCAAAATCTGTTAGCTAATAGCTTACCACTACAATGATTAGATCAAGAGGTAAAATGATTCAATCTTCATAGAGCAGAACAATATATACGAGCCACCCCAGTCTGAACCAACTCCTCTATACTGAATTGATTCGGTCGTAACCGAATTTAAGTCATTGCAGGACGCATTGACGACAAACGGCAAGGATTCGCTATGAAACATCAAACCGGCTTTACCCTCATTGAGCTAATGATAACAATCGCGATTGCAAGCATATTGCTTACTATCGGGCTCCCTCAACTTACTGAATTACATCAAGCTTACAGGGCCGATGCCGCGATAAAGGTCATTCAACAAACCTTGCAATACGCTAGAAATACAGCGATAAGTTATGGGCTTCGAGTGACCGTTTGCCCTTTGAAAGACAATCAATGCACGAATGACTGGCACCTGGGGCTAGCAGTCTTCACCGATTCAGGCGTTAGTAACCAGATAGATGGCAATGACAAATTACTGTTGCAAACAGGCTCTTTTGATAGAAATGACTTAATGTCCTACAACCGTTCCGCGGCACGTTTTCAGCCAGATGGGCTTGCATCGGGTAGCAACGGAACGTTCAAGTACTGCCCCGGTTCGGCAGACAGCCCTTATTCCAAAGCAGTGATAATTAACCAGGCAGGCAGAGTCCGCTTCTCGACAGAGAAAAATATCGAATGCACTCAATAATGCTACACCTACGCCAGCGTAACGGTTAAATCAACACTGAGCTGTTAGTGCTCTTTTCTACTGAAATTGGGCAACTTCTCGCTTATACTTTTAACAGTATCAGTGAGGAGTTATAGATGCATAAGAATAAGCAAGGATTTACATTAGTCGAACTCATGGTCACCATTGCCGTGGCAGCAATACTCTTAACTATTGGCGTACCATCGTTAACATCGATCTATGAGCAAGTGCGGGTTGATAACAATGTTAAGAAGATTCATGACCTGTTTGCTTTCGCGCGAAACCAAGCTGTGAGCTACGGCGCGACAGTTAAGATCTGCTCTTTTGCTTCAGCAACCTCCTGTGGGACAACAGCAGACTGGAGTGGCGGTATTAGAGTTTATATTACTGATGCAGCTAACACTGATCACGAACTAAGAGCTATAGACAGCTTTAATGGCCTGGACAAAGTTAAGGCTTCTGCAGTTTCAATGACTTTTTCCGCTGATGGACTGGCGTCTGGAGGCACAGTAACATATTGTCCGAATGGCAAAGCCAGCGATTCACAGACAGTTCTTATAAGCACTAGTGGACTTGTGTCTTATGGTACCAACGGCAATGCTTGTTAGGTTCATTATGTAAAAACCCGCTGATGCGGGTTTTTCTCTATTAACTAAAAAGCAGATATCATCGCAAAGTATGCTTATCTATATTCTGCGCCATAACACTCGAGAATGCTTTATTTAATGGAACGCACTCTTCGACACTCTTAATGTAATATTTCTTTCCTTTATTATCTGTCAACTGAGTTCCGGGCAAGCTTGCAACTCTCAGTTGCACATCTTTCTCATTCCAGCGGTAAAATATTACTCGTTCGCCTTTCGGCAGACTATCAACAAAACACTTGTAATCCTGTTTCGCAGCATATGTTGTACCTGTAATACAAGACAACGATACAGCCAAGAATACAGAAGCTAAGATCTTATTCATTTCCAACACTCCGATGAAGGCCCCTTAACACCAGCCGAGGTCAGTGTAATGGTACCGCATGTCGAATCTTTACTCGCCTGTGTCCCTGCTGCAGTTGCCGTAATAGTATAAGAGCTCGTCCCAGTCGAAGCCACACTATAATACCCATTCTCAGTAACAAAGGGATTTGCACCTAATCCTAACTTTGTCATATCGGTCGCATAAGCTCTATTATCTAAATAGTACTGCTCTTGTAAATTCGCAACACGCATAACTGCTGCGACACCTTCTGAGCGCCCACTTTTAGTCACATAGTTAATATACGATGGATAAGCTATTGCCGCCAATATGGAGGCAATAGCAACCACCATCATCAACTCTATTAACGTAAAACCAAACTTTCTCTTACCATTCATACCTATGCTACTCATCAATGTGGTAATAAATCTTATTAGTTGTCAGGCCTGACTCTATATCCACTGTTCCTGTACAATTCTCACCATTTTCATCACATTTACCTTTACCTATAATCAGTACTGGTGGAGGCGGATTTAATAAAT
This sequence comes from Shewanella sp. FJAT-52076, assembly GCF_019457455.1. NCBI lineage: Bacteria > Pseudomonadati > Pseudomonadota > Gammaproteobacteria > Alteromonadales > Shewanellaceae > Shewanella > Shewanella sp. FJAT-52076. Next base: position 1,075,830 of record NZ_CP080415.1, on the reverse strand, counting down.
CTTCAGGGGTACAATCTTCACCGGAGTCGCATGCAGGTGGAGTAATAATTTTTGGCGGCTGTGGGATACAGTTATCGCAAACATCTATAATATACGCCTCGGTATAACGTGCTCCTTTGTGTAAATCCAAGGTATATAAACGTCCAACTGAAGACACACTACACACATTCTGGCCTGCCGCCGGCTGAGTCGGAATAAAGGAAGTAAAATATACTTTTCCTTTTATAATCACAGACGGGGATAGGCTTTTTTCACCAGTAACCGCGAAATTATAATACCAGCCTAGCTTTGTCCCAAATGCAATGTTTTCATCCTCTGTTGAAGGTGCCGCTGAAGTCACGTCATAAAGATTGCTAAAAGTTATTGGAGATGGGATCGCAGTAGCACCATCTCCAAACTGTTGAGACACTACGTATCTGTCCTGTAATACAAAAAACATATCCTCAGCGTTTAAACTCAAAGGATCCGCCCGATTTCCTGAGCCTAGTGTAACTGCATCATAAGGCACATTTTGATACGCTACAGTAGTCGTGGTGCCTGACTCGTCAGTCACAGTTACTTCAGTTGTATTGGTGAAATAGGTTTGCGCTACGCTTGGCTCGTAGAAGAACCTGCGATCGATCGATGGCAGGTTTCCTCCTAACTCTGCAAACTTAAAGCCACTCCAGGTGCCCTTATCCGCAGAAGGCAAATCCATTCGCCACACGTTGCCGCCCAAATCAGCTGCATAAAGCCGGTCAGTGTAGCCGTCACTATTACTATCCAAGGTCGCAATAGAGCCAACTATAGAGTCTTCAATACCTGCAAGTGCAGTATTTCCATTGGCACCAAAGCTATGTATCAAGCTACCTGACTCGGCATCTACAAGATAAACCATTCTGCCAACAGAATTTGAACCATCACCGGAATCATAACCTTGGTTGTATCCCCCACCAAAAATCACCACTGGCTTGTCTGAGCCTGGTATTTTGGTGACCACGGGAGTAGACCAAGTTTGTCCCATGTTGCTGAATTCAGTAATGCTGTTGGATATTTGCCACATAATCTTTGGCGATTCAGGTTCGGTAATATCTATGGCGTAATAGGACTGCCCCCCACGACGCAAACCGACAAACAGCCAAGCTTTCGTTATCAAGCCAGAAGCATTGCGTTCAATATGAGCGACAGGCGAACCATCAATCCCATAGACACTGTGCCCGGCTAAATAACTATCTCGCCGAATGGTCGCCAAGTTAGGAAGAAGCTGGTAAGGCATAAACGCCCAGCTCTCGCTGACTGAAGAGCCAGAGTCTCTGAAAGAGTGCAATGCACCATGGTTTGTACCAACAAAAATCCGAACATTCGACCCATCACCACCGTAATCGATTGCCAAAGGTTGGGAGTGAAGTGGATCACCCATGATATCGCCTCTTACACCGGCGAAATCTTCAGATGTCAATGCTCCTTCAGAATCTCTATCAACATTTTTACCCTTGATCCAATCGAATGTTGCAGTCAATTCTGAATCAACAATCAATTTAGGTAATCCGAGATATGTCGCTAGCGCCTCGTCCCCCCCCGCATAAATAGAAGCATTTGAGCGTGTTAGCTCAGTAAATGCTCCACCAGTGCCTATATCACTTAAAATTGTTCTGCTATCAGGGACAATCGTCCTCGCCGCACCACCTAAGACCACGTCATTCCCGTCATTACCTTCCGTACAGTTACTCCACAAACTGCAAGAGCTTTCGGCAATACCACCTGAACTATCAATAGCCGGTTTACCTGTAGAATCAACCAAAGTTCCAGATGAATTAACTTTCAGCTTTTTCAGATTTCCGGCCCACTTAGGACTTTGCTGAGGACGAAATAGCGCATAGTAAGCTGAATCCAGAGTTCTGGTGGGGTCAGCATTACTGAATGCAACACCTGGTGCAGAAAATCGCTGGCCAGTTTGTGGAATAGAATCGATAATATTGCTGATAGCCTGTTGCAGTCCCGCTACATCATCGGCACTTCTGTAAGTTCCAAAAACCTTCTTACCATCAGAGGTCATTAAATAAGAGCGAGAGGCGGTTTCTACGAGCAATGGTTCTGCCTCTGAGTCTTCTCCCAAACTAAAGCCTATCGTATGAGTTACCACGCGTTGTTTATTCTCTACATCAGGCAACAAATCGTTGGCAAACATATATTCTGCCAAGGCGGGAAGGTAACTTACTTTCGCAGGAACATCGCCATTAGCAGCCTTATACTCATATGGTTCCCCACCCAAGTCTTTAATAAATGTGTTTGCACTATCATCCAGTACTGGTGCACCATCTGTGATATATATAATATGTGCAACCTTATTACACTCGGATAAAGGCGTAATATAATTACCATCCGACTCTACTGAGGTATCATATTCAGGCTTATTCGAGGTGTACTTGATATCTTTGCCATTATAGTCAGCATCGGCATGTCCAAATGTAATAGGTCCGCCAGAAAAATATCTATAGGCTTCAAATAAGGTTTCGCAAAGTGGCGTATTTGTTTGCGCAGGTAGGTTGCTGATAGTGCTAAGCATCGTATCTTTCTCGGCAGCGGATCTCTGTCGAATACCAGCGACAATACGTCCACCATCACTGTCACCTTCATTAGGAAAGTTAAGATTATAAACAGCCAATCCAAAATCTACTGAAGGAATAGAGCTAATAACACCGGATATCGCAGATTTCGCTATTTCTAAACGTGTCAGTCCTCCTGGAGGTGCAGGCAGTGATCCATTTTTATATAGGGTATACCAGCGCAAATAATTATCGGTATACAACGTCACTAACTCGCCATTATTCCAATTTAGATTTTTCGAGCTAGCCAGATCATCACTCCATGGACTGCTCACATCACCATCTTGGGGGAAGCCTGATGGATAACCAGTTTTAAAATCACTACCGTCATCATTGTTGCTGTCATAACCTAACTCAATATCTTCCCAGCAATCTATGGGATTATTTGTTTCTGCGCCACTATTTTCCTTTATTGGCTGCCAAGTGCCCTTACCCTTACCTTTGATTATAAATTCTCTGATGTAACCAGTGAAGCGGCCATACTGATTAAGCGCATCTCGAGCAGCTTTACAGCCATTCAAAAGGTCATTAAAACGTCTTGATTCGGAAGGACTGTCGGGCACTGGCAAAGAAGACTCATCCATACCGGTACCAACAGTAAAATAAATCATTCTACCCTGGTAGGAATTTGCACTTCCCACAGCCTCGTATTCTGTTTCTGGATCATACCCTCCGGGTACACCTTCCAGTATCGTATCCATACTGCCAGAGTTATCAAAAATAATAAGCACCTGGGGGCGCACATTGTTTGCTGCGGGATTGAGATAGAGATCCGTATCATCCGCAAAAGATTGCGCTGGCAAAACCGACGCTGTAACCAGGCCAGCAAATAGAATTTGATTGAACTTCATGATCCGCTCCCGCTGAGCACTTCCTGCTCAATACCTGTTACAACGATAACCTGACCTAGATTATCCCGGCCAAAATTCACTTGGCTTGAGATTTCAATGCGGCGGCATTTAAACAAGTCCGTGCCACTCGCCGCAGCACTTCTTTGGCATGACACGTTTTTAGGTTGAACCACCAAGTTGCCAGCGCCATCATCCACCAAAGGCAGTGGTGTCAGCACTTGCGCCCCACCTGAATAGGAGTTTGCACTATCAACTGCAGTCATAGTGGCCAAAAAAGCCGGTGTCTTATTTAGAAGTACCGCCGCAACCCCACCATCCGCTAATGCTTTAGCCTCTATGCGCTCGGCACCAGCCCCTGCCATTCTCAGAGACTGAGTAGAATTTACAGCCAGTGCGACACCAATAACCGTCATAATGATCAAAACGATTAATGCAAAAAATAGTACGATTCCTTTCTGCTTTTTCATCTGCATACTCGTTTAACTCCTAATCAACACGGGATTTTCAAGCATCACAGTGGTTGACATTACCTTACGTCTATAATTATCTTGAGGCGCTTCAATAGTCTTATCACCCAGCTGATACTGGGTTTCATTTTTATAGCTAGAGTCTTTTTCTACCGCACGAACAAGCAAAAACAGTTTTAACGCCACAATCCGTTGAAACGATTGGTTATCCCACATCACAGTATCTACACTACCCACGGGCACATATCGATTGGGAATATCATCACCATCATCATCGACACCATATAAAACTCGCAAATTCTCAATACCTTCTACGAGTTGCTCTTCATTGTTCATTCCATTTGCAACCGTTAGCGTTCTTCTTCTTAAAACGGGAACAGTGCCATCATCTTTTACATAGTAGATATGGTGCTGATACTCCCAAAATCGACTGTTAGTCAGTGTTGGAGTAGGCTGGTTACCCGTAAAAAAAATAGCTTCGCTTGATGTGGTTGCAACATAGTGATTGGATGCAACATTGGGCGTTAGTGTGTTGGGCCCAACCAAACGCTTAATCTGCAGTACATCCGTTTCTTCTTTTACCCCAGAAAGGCACGCGAAAACATCGCCGCTCACGCCAGCTTCGTAGCCCCAAATCCGCCTAAAATGTGATGTGGTGCCATTGGGAAGCGTTGCGTTATTAACTCCACCACCAACACAATCATTCGGCACAGCAGCAGATGAAATGGTTGTGTTACTCCCGACAATGAAATCTGTTCCTGTCATATCACCCATAAAAGCCAACTGACTAAGATCTCTTTCCATAATCGCTAAAGCGATACGACCATTTTCTTGCAACTGATTAAACTGACTTGTGGTTGTCACATTCGAAGCCGACATGCTGAACATAGTGAAAATGCCAGCAGACAAAAACAGGCTAATGACCAGTGCTACCATCAACTCGACGAGAGACATCCCTGACTGACTGCGCATAATTAGAACCTTCATTCCGATCAAATCACCGTTTGCACTGAATAGAGTCGTCGATTAGCGGTTGTTGAACCACAATCAGAAGCATTTGAATCAATTGACGTTTCGCGAATTCCTTTCCACGCCATAGTAACGGATACATTATTTCCATTTACCACAACACAGGCCGATGGTGTATCCAACCCACCCACATTCTGGGTTCCAACTGTCTCCGCAGCGCCATTGAATTGTGTTTGCCATTCATATAAATCCCAAGCGACCATCTCCGAAGATGAACAGATAGCAGCTCCCTGACACTGTTTACTGACCGAGCTTGGCGCTCCGCTGTATGTTCCGGCATAGTTAGCTATTTGTGTCGGGTTCAGCTTCATGCGATTGATAATATCGTTGGCGTAGTATGACGCCTGCGTCTGCTGAAAAGATTCGAAGCTACCGCGCTTGGAAACAATATGTAGATTAAAAATGCCAATAAGGCCGATCACCAGTATTACCAGTGCGACCATTACTTCGATTAAGGAAAATCCTTTCCCATACTTTTTCATTGGTGTCAAATCTCCGAAATCCGACATTTTATTGACTGCCAAACCTCAAATTAACCCTTTAAAATCTTAGATTTAAGCCAAAAGTATACTATACTGGTTAATCATAGTTGAGTCGATTGTTTGCTGCCAGTAACAATAGCATCTAAAAAATCGCAACATTATACCTAGAACTTTCTGGCAATAAAAAAAGAGGCTTAAGCCTCTTTTTTAACATTAACTTAGCAAACAATCACCTGAGTTCAACCGGAACGGCAAAAACTACGTCTTCCTTACGACCCTCAACTTCGGTCACCACGCTGGGGGCCAGATGGGTAATTGCATCGATAACCTGCTTTACAAGCACTTCCGGCGCTGATGCACCTGCTGTAACAGCCACCTTATCTACACCGGCAAACCACTCAGCCTTGACGTCGGCAGCGCTGTCGACCAGATAGGCCTGCGCACCCGACTTTTCGGCAAGCTCTCGCAAACGGTTGGAGTTAGAGCTGTTTTTCGAACCCACCACGATAAAGAGCTTGGCCTGAGTCGCCAGAATGCGCACCGCATCCTGGCGATTTTGAGTAGCGTAACAAATATCGTCCTTGCGTGGCCCCTCAATGGACGGAAACTTCGCCTGCAGCGCCGCGATAATGTCCAGAGTATCGTCAACCGACAGTGTGGTTTGGGTGACGAAGCACAGGTTGTCCGGGTCTTTCACCTGAAGCGCTTCGACGTCTTCCACCGACTCAATCAGATAAACGCCACCCTCCGGGTTATCGTACTGGCCCATAGTGCCTTCCACTTCCGGATGGCCTTCATGGCCAATCAGGATGCATTCAATCCCTTTGCGGCTGGCACGGGTTACCTGCAGGTGCACCTTGGTCACCAGCGGGCAAGTGGCATCGAATACCTTAAGGCCACGCTTTTTGGCCTCGGCCCGCACCGCCTGCGACACCCCGTGGGCAGAGAAGATCACTATGCTGTTGTCCGGCACCTGATCCAACTCTTCAACAAAGATGGCACCACGGTCTTTGAGGTTTTGCACCACATAACGGTTGTGTACCACTTCGTGACGCACATATATAGGTGGCGAAAACAGCTCAAGGGCGCGCTCAACGATGCTGATGGCACGGTCTACCCCGGCACAAAAGCCGCGTGGATTGGCGAGCAGAATGTTCATCTGTCCAGTCATCAGAGCTCCTCCAGCACTTCCAGCTCGAAGGTCACTGCCTGACCGGCCAGTGGATGGTTCAGATCGACCGTCACAGAATCGCCGGCCACATCACGGACAATGCCAGGAATTTCGCTGCCACCGGGGCCTGCAAAACTGACAATCACACCGGTTTCCAGCTGCATATCGGCAGGGAAGCGGCTGCGATCGAGATGATGAATCGCATCTGGATTCACATCACCAAAGGCTTCCTGTGGCTGCAGGGTGAACTTGTGCGAATCACCGACCTTCAGTGCGCCAAGCTCAGCTTCAAACGCCGGGCTCAGGCTGCCATCACCAATATTGAGGCGCGCAGGCTTACCCGACGCCTTGGTGCTGTCGGCGGTAGAGCCGTCAGACAAGAGAATATTCATATGGCACAGCAACGACTTTTGGCTCATGTGTTACTCCTTGATGGCCTTGTCATCCGAGCTGGACGCTTTAAAGCTGTCGATAATAATCAGCACGGCACCAATAAAGATGGCGGCATCGGCTATGTTGAACGCCGGATAATGGGCGGTGTTCCAATAGAAATCGAGGAAATCCACCACAAAGCCATGTTGCAGACGGTCAATCAGATTACCAAGCGCTCCGCCAATCACCAGGGTGTAGGCCAGATTCAGCCGCACCATATTGGCTGGCTGCTTACGCAGCCAAATGGTTAACAGCACGCTGAAGCCCACGGCCACCGCCGTAAACAGCCAGCGCTGCCAGCCCCCTGCATCATGCAGGAAGCTGAAAGCTGCGCCATAATTGCGCACATAGGTGAAGTTAAAAAACGGCAGCAGCTTGACCGACTCGTACAGGTCAAAGTTGGCCAGTACCCACTGCTTGGACAGCTGGTCGGCCAAAAACACCACCACTACTACCCAATACCAGCGCAGGCCACTTTCTTTCCAATTCAATTGCATGGCCATCCTTACGCGAAGGCGCGGGCTTCGCCGTCACCCTCAATGTTGGTCACACAGCGGCCACACAGGCTTGGGTGCGCTTCAACTGAACCCACATCCTCACGGTGATGCCAGCAGCGCTCACACTTGGCCGCGTCAGTCTTGGCAACCAACACCTTCAGACCGGCAAGCTCAGTCACAACTGCCGTCTCAGGCGCAGTATCAATTGGCTGCACCTTGGCATCCGAGGTCAACAGCACAAAGCGCAGCTCGTCACCAAGCACTGCCACCTTGGCGGCAAGTTCGGCATCGGCAAACAGGGTCACGGTTGCTTCCAGTGAACCACCCAGCACCTTGTCGCGACGTGCCTGCTCAAGCTCTTTGTTCACTTCGTTACGAACGCTGAGCAGCAACTCCCAGTGGCTGTCAGCCAGATCGCTTTCCAGGGTTACCGGCTTCAGGCCTTCGTACCATTCCTGGGTGAACACATAGGCTTCACGTTTGCCAGGCAACAGCTGCCAAATTTCATCGGCGGTAAAGCTCAGCACAGGTGCAATCCAGCGCACCATGGCTTCGGCGATGTGGAACAGTGCCGATTGACAGCTGCGACGGGCATGGCTTTCACGCTTGGCGGTGTACTGGCGGTCTTTGATGATGTCCAGATAGAAGCTACCGAGTTCTACCGAGCAGAACTGCATCAGCTTATGGGTCACCATGTGGAAGTTGTATTGCTCATACGCGGCGATGATTTCGCTCTGTAGCTTAGCGGCGCGGCGCACCATCCAGCGGTCCAGCGCCACCATGTCTTCTACGGCTACCATGTCGGTTTCAGGCTCAAAACCATTGAGGTTCGCCAGCAGGAAACGCCCTGTGTTACGGATACGGCGATAAGAGTCGGCGGCGCGATTCAAGATTTCATCGGATACGCTCATCTCACCGCTGTAATCGGTGGCTGCTACCCACAGACGCAGGATGTCTGCGCCAAGCTTGTTGGTCACTTCCTGAGGTGCAATCACGTTGCCGATAGACTTGGACATCTTGCGGCCCTTACCGTCCACGGTAAAGCCGTGGGTCAGCACCTGCTTGTATGGCGCCTTGGCATGCATGGCGGTAGACAGCATCAGTGATGACATAAACCAGCCGCGGTGCTGATCCGAGCCTTCCAGGTACAGATCCACGCCATGGCCCTGGAACTCAGGACGGGCAGCTACCACAGTTTCGAAGGTCGAACCTGAGTCATACCAAACGTCCAGCGTATCGGTCACTTTGCGATACTGGTCGGCTTCATCACCCAACAGCTCGGCCGCATCCAGATCCCACCAGGCCTGAATGCCCTGCTGCTCGATGCGGTGCGCCACGCGCTCCATCAGCGAAACAGAATCTGGGTGCAATTCTTCGGTTTCCTTGTTAACAAACAAGGTGATAGGCACGCCCCAGGTACGCTGCCGGGAGATACACCAGTCAGGACGGTTGGCTACCATGGTTTCGATGCGGCTCTGGCCCCAGTCAGGGATCCACTGGGTGTTTTGAATCTCACTCAGTGCAGTGCTGCGCAGGCCCTGGTTATCCATGGAGATAAACCACTGCGGGGTTGCACGGAAAATGATTGGGGTTTTGTGGCGCCAGCAATGTGGATAGCTGTGACGGTAAGCCACATGGTTCAGCAGCGCACCTTTTTCTTTCAAAAGCGCAACCACGTTGTCGTTGGCTTTAAATACGTGCTGACCGGCAAAGAAAGGGGTATCGGCCTTATACACGCCGTTATCGCCCACAGGGTTGGCCACTTCCAGACCATACTTCTGCCCTACCACGAAGTCGTCCTGACCATGGCCAGGGGCGGTGTGCACCACGCCGGTACCGGCATCGGTGGTCACGTGGTCACCCAAAATCACCGGCACGTCAAAGTCGAGGAAGGGGTGAGCAAAACGCATCAGCTCAAGCTCGCTGCCTTTTACGCGACCCAGCACTTCGAATGACTCGGCGCCAAAACGCTTCACGCAGTCTTCGTGCAGCACATCGGCCACCACAATGGCGCGGGTAACCTCGTCTTTGGTGAAGGATACCAGCACATATTCAAGGTCGCCGGATACGGCCAGCGCGCGGTTGGCAGGCAGGGTCCAGGGGGTGGTGGTCCAGATAACCATGGCGATATCATGGTCGTACTGAGCTACGCCAAATTTGGCCAGCAGCGCAGACTTATCAACCACATTGAAACCTACGTCGATGGCAGGCGAGGTCTTATCTTCGTACTCCACTTCGGCTTCGGCCAGTGCTGAGCCACAGTCGGTACACCAGTGCACCGGCTTCACACCTTTTTGCAGGTGGCCGTTGGAGATAACTTTGGCCAGAGAACGCACGATGTTGGCTTCAGTGGCAAAGTCCATGGTCAGGTATGGCTTGTCCCAATCACCCAGCACGCCCAGACGGATAAAGTCTTCGCGCTGGCCATCAACCTGAGCAGCAGCATACTTGCGGCACTCTTCACGGAATTCGGCGGCAGAGATCTTCTGACCCGGCTTACCCACCTTCTGCTCAACTTTGAGCTCGATAGGCAGACCATGGCAGTCCCAACCCGGCACATAAGGGGCATCGAAGCCCGCCATGGTTTTGGACTTGATAATGATGTCTTTGAGGATCTTGTTTACAGAGTGACCAATGTGAATGCTGCCGTTGGCGTAGGGAGGGCCATCGTGCAGGATAAATGGCTTGCGGCCAATGCGGCTGTCACGGATCTGCTGATACAGCTTGTCCTTGTTCCAGCGCTCAAGCATTGCGGGCTCGCGATTAGCCAGATTCCCACGCATCGGAAACTCAGTTTCCGGCAAATTCAAAGTAGATTTATAGTCGCTCATCGATCCTATACCGTTAATTGCCAAATAGTTTTAGCGTTTTGCTTAACCTGCATCGTCACCAAGCAGAGCCCGGGCTCTGTCGGCATCGTTCCAAATCTGTTTTTTCAGGGCATCAAGGGATTCAAAGGGCTGCTCGTCGCGAATTTTCGCCACCAGTTCCACTTCCACCCGTTTGCCATAGAGGTCGCCTTCAAAATCAAACAGATGCACCTCAAGCTGGCACACCTGTCCATTGACTGTGGGCCTGAAGCCCACATTGGCAACCCCTTCATATATATCACTTTCATCCCACCACAGCTTGACGGCGAAGACGCCGCGCACCGGCACCACCTTACGCTTAAGCGCAATATTGGCGGTGGGAAAGCCAATCGTCCGGCCAATCTTTTGCCCGTGGGCCACCCGGCCACAAAGGGTAAAAGGATGGCCGAGCAAGCGCCTTGCCTGCTCCAGATTACCCTTGGCGAGTTGCTCACGCACCGCGGTAGAGCTCACCCTCAGGTCACCCACCATAAAAGAGTGGGTATTGACCACGGCAAAGCCGAAACGCTCGCCGGCTTTTTTCAGCATCTCGAAGTTACCGGCGCGGCTCTTACCGAAGCAAAAATCGTCGCCAACCACCAGATACTTCACCCCGAGCTTTTTAACCAGCAGGTCTTCGATAAAGTGCTCAGGATCCATGGAGGCAAACTTGCGGTTGAAATTGACGCAAAGCAGACGGTCAATTCCCAGCTCGTCCAGCAGCACTATTTTATCCCGCAGCAAACTCAGGCGCGCCGGGGCATCATCACCACGGAACAGCTCCTGCGGCTGGGGCTCAAAAGTCATCAGGGTCGCGGGCAGACCAAAATGCTTGGCCCGCTCAACCAAACTGGCAATCACTTTGGCGTGCCCACGATGGACACCGTCAAAGTTGCCAATGGTTAGCACACATCCCCGATGGGCGGGCAAGATATTGTGAATTCCGCGGATTAATTCCATGTGACCTGACAACTGGCGTACGTAAATTGGCGGATTATATCTCAGCTGACGCCGAGAATCAGCCCTTGCGGGCGCGTTTCATTTGCCAGGGCTTAATCCCCAGCAGAATGAGCGACAAACCATAAACTAAAGCCCCCAGACCGATATAAGCGGCAAGGGCGCCGGCACGCTCGCCAATATGCCACTCGAGCCACACCGACTGTGTGGGCAACAGATACCACAGAAGCGCCCCCATAGCGAGGGTAGACACGGCCGCCTTGGCAAAAAACACCAGCGTCGACTTCGCCACTTTATATACACCGGCCTTATGCAGCCCCCGATAAAGCAGCGCAGCATTGAGCAGCGCCGACAAGGAGGTGGCAATCGCCAGTCCCACATAGCCAAAGGGCACCGCAAAGATAATGTTAAACACCATATTGCTGACCATGGCCACTATGCCGTAACGCACAGGGGTTTTGGTGTCCTGACGAGAGTAGTAACCGGGCGCCAACACTTTGATAAGCATGAAGTTAAGCAGGCCAGCGCCATAAGCCATCAAACTGTAAGACGCCATTTCCACATCGCTGATGTCAAAAGCGCCGCGCATAAAGAGCACTATCAGCATAGGCTGGGCCAGCACAATCAGCCCCAGCATGGCGGGCATACCCAGAAGCAAAATCGCCCTCACCCCCCAGTCCATGGTTTTGGCAAAGCCTTCGCCTTCATCGTTTACATGCTTTTTCGACAACGCGGGTAACACCACAGTGGCAATGGCAATACCAAATAGTCCCAGGGGGAACTCAAGCAAACGGTCGGAGTAATAGAGCCAACTGATGGAGCCAGTCATCAGGAAGCTGGCAATAAAGGTGTCAAACAGCAGGTTAATCTGCGACACAGATACGCCAAACAGCGCCGGGATCATCAGGGTGCGGATTTTAACAACACCAGGGTGGTGCCATCCCCAGGAGGGCTTAACCAGGGCACGCTCGCGGTACAAAAAGGGAATTTGGAACAGAAACTGAATAAGACCGCCGGCAAACACGCCCCAGGCCAAACCGATTTCCGGCTGCTCAAGCTGCGGCGACAACCACAGGGCAAAGGCGATAATGGCGATATTCAAAAATACCGGGGTAAAGGCCGACACCGCAAAACGGCCGCGGGTATTGAGGATGGAGCCAGCAAGCGCAGTAAAGGTGATAAACCATAAATAAGGAAAGGTAATCTTCAGCATCAGGGCCGCGAGTTCAAACTTGGCCCCGTTTTCACCGCCCTCGAGCCAGTCGAGAAACCAACCGCCACCGAACAGCGCGGCCAGTATGGGCGAACCAATCACCCCTAACAGAGTCACTATGGTCACCAGACCGCCCAGGGTTCCGGCCACTTTTGAAAGCAGTTCACGGGTTTCTTCGCTGCTGCGCTTTTCCTGATATTCGGTCAGCACAGGTACAAAAGCCTGGGAAAAAGCACCTTCGGCAAATAATCTACGCAGGAAATTGGGGATTTTATTGGCAAAAAAGAACACATCCGCGCTGGCCCCGGCCCCCATCAGGTTGGCCACCACCATATCCCGTACAAGGCCCAATACACGGGAGATGAAGGTCATGGCACTCACAACCAACCCCGACTTCAGTAATTTTTTACTCAATTTGCCCCCTGGGAAGGACCGGAAAATGCGGGTGATATCTTGGAAAAAAACGCTTCCGGCTCTGTCATACGCCAGTATTTGCTGGTAGAATTGCGCCACATTTTACACGAGTTGGGTTGAAGATAGCCAAGTCGGGTTGGATTTATTTGCCTTAATGGCGGATATTCCACCATTGCCATTGACAAAGTGGCAAAATACGGGCATATTCCTCGGCCTTTAAAAGTATTAATCCCAAGTTTTTAGGAGTTGCACCTTGGCTAACAGCAAGACTGCAAAGAAACGCGCTATTCAATCCGAAAAGCGTCGTCAGCACAACGCCAGCCGTCGCTCAATGCTGCGTACCTACGTGAAGAAAGTTATCGCCGCCATCAAAACCGGTGATCACAAAGCTGCTACTGAAGCCTTCGCCGTTGCTCAGCCTATCGTTGACCGCATGGCTACCAAAGGCCTGATCCACAAGAACAAGGCTGCCCGTCAAAAGGCTCGTCTGAACGCCCGTATCAAGGCTCTGGCTGCTTAATCGCTGCCAGCAAGACGTAAAAAAACCGGCTCAGGCCGGTTTTTTTATGTCTGTTCAATGGCAATAAATGTTATTGAGCAGCTTGATCATTTCTTTCACCTCGTCACTTTTCAACGAGTAGAATACCGTCTGAGCTTCCTTACGGGTAGAGACCAGATTATCCTTCCTGAGCCAGGCCAGGTGCTGCGACAGTGCCGACTGACTTAACCCAAGTTTTTTGTTCATTTCACCTACACACATCTCCCCTTCGTTGAGCAGATGGCACAAAATGAACAACCGACGCTCATTGGCCAGTGCCTTTAAAAGCACTACCGCATGATCAGCTCGCTCCTGCATTAATTCAATATTCATTACGAGCATATTCTCCTAATACAAACCCCGGGCCTAATATAGCCTTGGCTTACAGACTTCGTCGGGACACAGCCCACACTTTTTGTTAGATTGTTTTCAAAAATGAGATGTACCTAATAAAAATAGAGGAAACACATGAAAACCCTACCTAAGCTTCTGGCTGGAGTCGGCCTGATTGCGCTCACGGCCCCTTGGGGCGCATTTTCATCGGACGATATAAATCAGAAAGTTGCAGAGCAACTGGCACAAAAAGCCCAGTCTTCTTCCCTCGGCTATGACATCGTGGAGTCTTTGACAGTTGAAGTGGGCCCCCGGCTCGCAGGCAGTGAGCAGGATAAGGTGGCAGTGGACTGGGCAATCGCCAAGCTGCAAAGCCTGGGATTTGACCGGGTTTATAAGGAACCCGTAACGGTTCCCGTTTGGCACCGAGGTTTAGCTAAAGCCAGCATTCTAAGCCCTTTTCCACAACCCCTGGTGGTAACCGCACTGGGCGGCAGTGTTGCCACACCACCTCAGGGACTCAGCGCCGCCATTGTGCGGTTTGATAGCTTGCAAGACTTACAGAATGCCGAAGATGGCGGCCTGAATGGCAAAATCGCCTTTATTGATGCCAAAACAGAACGGCACCGGGATGGAAAGGGCTATGGCCAAACGGCTTCCGGACGTAGTCGCGGCGCCGTAGCCGCTGCGAAAAAAGGCGCTGTGGGTATCATCATCCGCTCCATCGGCACAGATCATGACCGTATGGCCCATACCGGCATGATGCGCTATGAGGAAGGTATCACCGCGATTCCTGCCGCCGCCATCTCCAACCCGGATGCCGACCTGATTAATGCCATGCTCAAGCGCGATAAAGAAGTCGTGATTTCACTTGAGCTTGGCTCTGAGCGCCGTGGTGAAACCACATCCTACAATGTGATAGCCGAAGTCAAAGGCAGCACCAAAGCCGATGAGATTGTACTGATAGGCGCACACCTTGACTCCTGGGACGAAGGAACCGGCGCCATCGATGATGGTGCCGGCGTTGCCATTGTGACTGCGGCCGCCAAACACATTCTCGACCTGCCACAAAAGCCGGCACGGACCGTTCGTGTAGTGCTGTATGCCGCAGAAGAGCTGGGATTATTAGGCGGAAAAACCTACGCCAAAGAACACGAAGCCGAACTGGATAAACACTATATCGCGGCCGAATCCGACTTCGGCGCAGGTCCTATTTATCAGATTGATTGGCGGGTGGCTGACACGGCTCACACTCCTGTAGTCAACACCATGAAGGTGGCAGAGTCTCTGGGCGTAGCGGCTGGCAATAACAAGGCTTCAGGAGGCCCGGACGTCTCCATGTTGCCCGCTCTTGGCGTACCTGTTGCTTCGCTTCGTCAGGATGGAAGTGATTACTTTGACTTTCACCACACGCCCAACGATACGCTGGACAAGATTAACCCAGAGGCACTGGCACAAAACGTGGCCGTGTATGCGCAATTTGCCTGGATGATGGCAAACAGCGAAGTCGAACTAAGACCCTTGCCTCCCAAGGAATAACACCTTGTCACCATATAATGAAAAACGCGGCCGTTGGCCGCGTTTTTATCACACTAAACAAAACTGCCTCAGCGAACTTTAGCGCTCTTCCCGTAAAAACACCGGCGTGTTGGGAGTCGACTGCTCAGGGCTGTAATAATAGCCATCGCAATCAAACCCTTTAAGATCCTCTATGGACTTTGGCCGGGTGGTCAGGATAAAACGCGCCATCAAGCCGCGGGCTTTCTTGGCGTAAAAACTGATGATTTTATACTGACCGTTTTTGGCATCCTTAAACACAGGGTTTACCAGTGTTCCTTCTATCCGCTTGGCTTTAACGGCCTTGAAGTATTCGTTGGACGCAAGATTGACCAAGATATCATCCCCTTGAGCGGCCAACGCCTCGTTCAGCTTATCCGTGATGATATTACCCCAAAACTCATACAGGTTTTTGCCACGGCCATTGCCAAGGGCTGTGCCCATTTCAAGACGGTAGGCGTGCATCAAATCCAGGGGTTTTAACACACCATACAAGCCGGAAAGCATGCGCAGATGGGACTGGGCATACTCAAGCTGTTCCGCGCTCAGGCTGTCTGCATCCAATCCTGTGTACACATCCCCGCGAAAGGCGAAAAGTGCCTGTTTGGCATTTTCCAATGAAAAGGACGGCGTCCAGGACGCAAATCTTGCCGCATTCAGCCCGGCAATTTTGTCGCTCACCGACATCAAAGAAGCAATATCGGCCGGCGTTAAACCCTTACAGACTTCTATCAGCTCAGCGCTGTGGCTGACCAGCTCAGGTAAGGTGTACAGCTCTGTGGGCGCAGGATGATCGTAATCCAATGTTTTGGCGGGGGAAATTACAACCAGCATGGGTTTCTCTCGTCAATTCAGTTAGCCCTTATGATACCCAAGAGAGATAAAAAAACCACGCAGCATTGGCGTGGTTTTTTTGGATTGCACTAATCGGCTCAGGCTTCGTTTGCCCTGGCTTTGGCATTCTCGGGCCAGATGTCGGTTTCTACCTGACCATCCAGCTCTGGAAACTTACTTCTATCGAATACCGGCATGTCGCCTTTTTTAAGTTGATCCCGATAGTCATCTATCACCCGGATAGCGAGACCAGACAGCAGCACCAGCGCGATAATATTCACTATTGCCATCAGCCCCATGGAAACATCCGCAAGATCCCAAACCAGGCTGATTTTTGCCATGGCGCCAAACATCACCATGCCCAGCACCAGTAACCGGAACAGCGGCAACGCAGTTTTGCGGTTACCGGACAGGAACATGACGTTGGTTTCAGCGTAAGAATAGTTAGCAATAATAGATGTAAAGCAGAACAGGAAAATCGCAAACGCGATGAATGCGCCGCCCCAATCTCCCACATGACTGGTCAAGGCATCGATGGTGAGTTTAATACCATCGCTTTCTGCGCCCATGTCGCCGGCAAGCAAAATGATGGCCGCGGTGGCGGTACAAATCACCAGGGTATCGACAAACACCCCCATCATCTGCACAAATCCCTGAGAAGCGGGATGATTGGGGTTGGGTGTAGCGCTGGCGGCTACGTTTGCGGCACTGCCCATACCGGCTTCGTTGGAAAACAGACCGCGGGCAATACCGGCCTGCATGGCCTGAGCCACACTGTACGCAACACCGCCGGCTACGGCTTCTTGCCAACCAAAGGCACTCTTGATTATCAGGCTGAATACTTCTGGCAATTTGTCGAGATTCACCACCACAACCACTGACGCTATGAGCAGGTATACCAGGGCCATAAAGGGCACAACGATTTCTGATACACGCGCCACTTTACGAAGGCCGCCCATAATGACGAATCCGCTGGCGACCACTATTCCAATGCCGACGTAGACGGCTTCGAATCCGAATACTCTTTCCAACGCACCAGTGATGGTATTGGCCTGAACTGCGTTAAACACCAAACCAAATGCCAGGATCAGAAAGACAGAGAACAATGCGCCCATCCAGCGCTGACCCAATCCCTTCTCCATATAGTAGGCAGGACCACCGCGGAACTGGCCGTCTTCATCTTTCACTTTGTAGACCTGTGCCAGGGTCGATTCAATCATGGCGGTTGCCATACCAAGTACCGCAATCGCCCACATCCAGAACACAGCTCCAGGCCCTGCGGTGCCAATGGCTACAGCAACACCGGCCATATTCCCCGCGCCAACACGCGCGGCCATACTGGTGCAGAACACCTGGAAAGAAGATAGGCCACCGTCGCCACCCTGACGGCTGATAGTCATGACCTTGATGCCATGTTTAAAGTGAGTCAATTGGATAAAGGCCAGTCGAACTGTAAAGTAAAGCCCCGCACCCACCAGTCCGTAAACCAGCAGCTTGCCCCATAGCAGGGCGTTAAGAAAATTAACAATAGTTTCTAACATAGTCTTGTTCTTCTTCCTTCCTGCAATGGCGATGCATCCCTTTCTCTCGCCGCTGCCGCAACATTGCTTAAGATTATCCCTAAGCGCATGAATAGCTGTAATTTTTCTAAAGAATTCCCTTAATGTGGCTGAGTTTCAGTACCACTTACAACAATTGGATGCCCGATGGACGCGGCAAAGTAGCACAGTATTTCAAAAAAAACTCGTGATCAAGCTCACGCTTGCGCATTTATACGACATGCGAATCACGAAGCAAATACGAGTATAAGATACTGTTAAAAGTCGATTAACAAACAAAACACAGCTATACAAGATGTGAACATTAGTGAGATCAACTTTGCGAATTTGGATGTGGGGCACATTTTTGTAAAAAAATTACAAATATAGTACTCACCAAGAAACAGATTCCACTTAACCATTTTAAGCATCGAGAGGCTTATGATGACTCAACAGCACGAGATTACCGCACTGAAAAAATTTGTGCGGGCCACTAACTTCCTGGCCACCTCACAGATTTATCTCAAGCAGAATGTGTTACACAAGCGACCACTGGTTCACGGAGATATCAAACCCAGACTGCTAGGCCACTGGGGCACCTGTCCCGGCATCAACTTTGTATACGCCAACGTCAACCGTCTCATCGTAAAACACAAGCGCCCCTTCCTCTATTTAGTTGGCCCAGGCCATGGCTTCCCAGCTGTTCAGGCCAACCTGTTTATCGAAGGCTCTCTGAGCCACTTCTACCCCGAAACCATCCCGTACAATGAAACCGGCATTGAAGATATCTGTAAGAAATTTTCAGCGGCCTATGGCTATCCTTCACATGCCAACCCAGAAGCACCCGGACAAATTCTGGAAGGTGGTGAGCTGGGTTATTCCTTGTCTGTTGGTTTTGGGGCCGTGCTGGACAACCCCGATCTGATTGCCACAGTGCTCGTTGGGGACGGAGAGTCAGAGACAGGCCCCCTGGCCGCGTCCTGGTATGCCAACCGTCTGGTCAACCCAGCCACTTGCGGTGCTGTGCTGCCAATCGTGCACATTAACGGTTACAAGATCTCGGGCCCAACCCGTATGGGTCGTATGAGCCACGAAGAACTGGATCTTGAGTTCCGCGGTCTGGGTTATCACCCCATCATTGTCGACGATCAACAGGAAGAAGATGTCTATGAGCAAATGGTCAAGGCCATGGATCTCTCCTATGAGATGATTAATGACATCCAAACCCGTGCCCGCAATGGTGAAGACGTTTGTAAGCCACGCTGGCCAGTGATCCTGATGCGCACTGCAAAAGGTTGGACTGGTGTTGCCGAAGACAAGGGTAAGAAACTTGAGGGTAACTGCGAATCGCACCAGGTTATCGTCAACAAGTGCGCCACTGATAAAGGCCACCTCGAAGCCTTGGATAACTGGCTGGCGAGCTATGGTTTTGCCGAGCTCTGCAGTGTGACTGATAAGGGCGAGCTCCAGTTTGACCCCGACATCAAGTCACTTATCCCGCCCAAAGAACTCAGCTGTGGTCGTCAACGCCTGTCCTACGGCGGCGAAGTTGTCCGTGCGCTGACCAATCCAGATCTGACTAAATTGGCCTATGGTGCAGAAGTGCCACGCGGTCATCGCGGCTACTCCATGAATAAAATGGGCGAGTGGATGCGTGAAGCCTTTAAGCTCAACCGCGATCAGCGCAACCTGCGCATCTTCAGTCCGGATGAAACCTACTCCAACCAGCTGCAAGCCGTGTTTGAAGAAACCGATCGCGCCTGGCAGTGGCCTATTGAAAGCTGGGATCAGGACATGAGCCGTGACGGCCGTGTGTTGGAACTGCTGTCTGAAAACCTGCTGTTTGGCATGATGCACGGATACACGGTTACGGGTCGTCACGGCATGTTCCCAACCTATGAGGCCTTCTCGCAGGTGGTGTCGTCCATGGCGGACCAATACTGTAAATACGTTTACGCAAGCCAGGGCGTCCATTTCCGTAAGCCACTGCCATCCTGTAACGTCGTGCTGTCTTCACTGTTGGAGCGTCAGGACCACAACGGCTATTCGCACCAGAACCCAAGCTTCCTCGGTGCCATGCTGGAAAAACACCCAGAGATTATTTCTGCGTACTTGCCTGCTGATGCCAACAGCACTCTGGTTTATACCGAGCGTGCTTACGCTGACCGCGACAAATTGAACATCATTGTTGCAGGTAAGAAAGAGCTGCCTCAATGGTTGACCCTGGATGAAGCCCGCCGCCAGGCCAAAGATGGTCTGATGATTTGGGACTTTGCCTCTGATGACAACCCGGATGTGGTCCTGGCGGGTTGCGGTGACTACGCCACCCAGGAGTGTATGGCCTCTTTGGTTCTCATCCGCGAATTGCTGCCACGGGTACGTGTGCGCTTCGTGAGTGTGTCTGAACTGAATTCCAATGGTCTGGGAAGCCGTAAGTTCCAGCAAAAGCCCTGGATGATGGACGAAATCTTCACCAAAGATAAAGGCGTGGTGTTCAACTACCACGGTTATCCAAACACCATCAAGAAACTGGTATTCGATTACAAAGGTAGCCACAGGTTCCGCATTAAAGGCTATGAAGAGGAAGGTTCAACCACCACACCATTCGATATGGGTGTGCGAAATGGGACTTCACGCTATCACCTGGTAATCGATATGGCTTATAAATTGTTCCAGCAAGGTATTATCGATGAAACCCAACATGTGGCCATCACCACAGATATGCTGCAACGTTTGGTTGACCATAAGAATTATATTAAAGCCAATGGCGTAGATCCTATTCACATCGAAAATTGGGTGTGGACTCGTTAAAAGCGTTATAATTCTGTGAATTAAAAGACACCCCTAGTGGGTGTCTTTTTATTTTTTAATTAAAAGGAACTTTGTACTGTAGAAATTCAATTATTTAGCACCGATAATATGTGTGGCTTGCTAAAACACAAAGGGAACACCACACGAAGCGCAAGCTATGCTCCAACTTCCCAAAGAGCATTATGGTGGACATCATCAAACAATGGACTTGGAGAATTATGATGAAAAACTCATTGAAAATTGCACTGCTCGCGTCGGCGCTGCCATTTGGTGTTATGGCGTCTGATGAAGGCATGAGCCCCTGGTATGTGGGTGGTGGTGTTGGTATCAACAACTATGAGCCAGCCTGCGACCAAAAAACCATGAAAAGCTGTGGTGAAGACAGCCCTTATGCTTGGGACGTATTCGCCGGCTACCTGTTCAACGACTACTTTGGTGTCGAGCTGGGTTACCGTGACCTGGGCCGCGCCGAGTGGACTGACTACGCCAATAACTTGAATGACGTGGGCGCCAAGGGTACCACACTGGGCCTGGTTGCCTTCTGGCCATTCGCGAGCAAGTGGAGCCTGTCGGCTGAAGCCGGTGCCATGAACTACCTGGTGTACAACAACAAGCAGTGGGGCTCTAAGTACTACAGCGACAGCGGCATTGCGCCGTTCGTAGGTGCTGGTATCGGTTATAACTTTACCGACAACCTGAAGCTGTCTGCCAAATACCGTCGCTACGAAAATCTCGATGAAGAGATGTGGAACACCCTGGAAATGGAAAGCAACTATTGGGGTCTGGAGCTGAGCTATCGCTTCGGCAGCAAGGCAGCTCCTGCAGTCGTCGCTCCCGTGGTTGTTGCACCTGTTGATTCAGATAACGACGGCGTAAACGACAATCTGGACAAGTGCCCTGCCACTCCAGCAGATCACAAGGTTGATGCATACGGCTGTACCGTTTACAAAGACGATGTGACCACCCATACCCTGGGCTCACTGCGTTTTGCCAACAACTCCTCTGTTATCAATCCATCTTCCTACGAGTCTGTTGAGAAGTTGGCCAACTACATGAACCAGCACCCAGGTTCAACTGTTGAAGTTGGTGGTCATGCTTCCAACGTTGGTAACCCAGACTACAACATGAAGCTGTCTGAGAAGCGCGCCAATGCCGCTGCCAAACTGCTGGTTGAAAAGTATGGTATCAGCGCCGAGCGCGTTACCGCCAAAGGTTACGGAATCACCCGTCCGGTAATGGATGGCAACACAGCTGAAGCTCATGCGGCCAACCGCCGTGTAGAAGCGGTTGTGACCGGTTCTGAAAAGGTACCAGTACTCAAGTAATCTGTGAGTTGTCACTGATAAAGCCACTGCCTTGCAGTGGCTTTTTTCTTTGTATAATGCGATTTAAAGACCTTGCCGGACTCATTTGGAAATTTTAAGTCTATTTTGTAATTTTTTTTCATAGTGCGGTTGGAAAAAAGCGCAAAATCGCTTCTAATATTGAGTCTATAAACCCGGCGCTCCGGCAGCATTTCGAAAAGGACAAGATCCATGGCCAATACCTTAGAGCAACTCAAATCCTTTACCACCATAGTCGCTGATACCGGCGATATTGAAGCCATCAAACGCTCTCAGCCTGAAGATGCCACCACCAACCCTTCATTGATCCTGAAAGCAGCGCAAATTCCCGAATATTCAGGCCTTATCGATAATGCCATTGCCTGGGCCAAAACCCAGAGCGACAATCTTGAAACCCAAATTGAAGACGCTGCCGATAAACTGGCTGTCAACATCGGTCTGGAAATCCTTAAACTGGTTCCCGGCCGCATCTCCACTGAAGTGGATGCCCGTCTGTCTTTTGATAAAACAGCTTCTATCGCCAAGGCCCACAAGCTTATCCGTCTGTATCAGGAAGCCGGTATCGACAAGAGCCGCATCCTGATCAAACTGGCATCCACTTGGGAAGGTATCTGCGCTGCAAAAGAGTTGGAGGCCGAAGGCATCAACTGTAACCTCACGCTGCTGTTCAGCTTTGCCCAGGCCCGCGCCTGTGCCGAAGCAGGCGTATTCCTGATCTCACCTTTCGTTGGCCGCATTCTCGACTGGTACAAGAAGTCTACCGGCAAAGATTACAGCGCCAGTGAAGACCCAGGCGTAGTGTCAGTAACGGATATCTACAACTACTATAAGCGCCACGGTTACAAGACTGTGGTGATGGGCGCAAGCTTCCGTAACACGGGTGAAATCATTGAGCTGGCCGGCTGTGACCGTCTGACCATTGGCCCGTCACTGCTCGAAGAAATGGCCGCCAGCAATACCCCTGTGGTACGTAAGTTGACCCCGACAACTGATACCGTTGCACCGGGTCCTGTGATGAGCGAAGCGGAGTTTCGCTGGGAAATGAACCAGGATGCCATGGCAGTTGAAAAGCTGGCCGAAGGGATCCGTAACTTCGCCATCGATCAAGGCAAACTGGAAGAGATGCTCAAGGCCAAACTGGCCTGATAACGCGGGGAAGCAACGAATGAGTCGAGTAACCAATACTCCTGAATGGCAGAAACTGAAAGAATATTCCAACAAACTGCCCCATATGCGTGAACTTTTTGCGACTGACAGCGCACGTTTCAACAAAATGTCGCTGAAAGCCTGTGGCCTGCTTCTGGATTACTCCAAAAACCGTGTGACAGAAGCCGTGCTGGGTGCCCTGTTTGATTTGGCAAAGCAAGCTCAGCTCGAAGCCCGCATCAAAGCCATGTTTGCCGGTGATGTCATCAACACCACCGAAAAGCGTGCCGTACTGCACACCGCCCTGCGTGCGCCAAAGGATGCCGTGGTTGAAGTGGATGGTGTTAATGTGGTGCCTGAAGTTCATGCAACACTGGATAAAATCGAATCCTTCGTTGCCTCTGTTACCTCTGGCGAATGGCGCGGTTACACGGGTAAAGCCATCACTGATATCGTCAGCATAGGTATTGGCGGCTCCTTCCTCGGCCCCAAGATTGTCACCCAGGCACTTCGTCCATACTGGACAGGCAAACTGAACTGTCACTTTGTTGCCAATGTGGATGCCACCTCACTGGTGGAAAAGCTCAAGCTGGTTGACCCGGAAACCACCCTGTTCCTGATGTCATCCAAATCGTTTGGCACCCAGGAAACCCTTACCAACACCCTGAGCGCCCGCGACTGGTTCCTGAAAAGCGGCGCTTCTCAGGCTGATGTTGCCAAACACTTTGCCGCTGTCACCTCCAACGTGGCCAAGGCGACCGATTTCGGTATCGATGAAGCCAATATCTTCCCGATGTGGGACTGGGTTGGCGGTCGCTACTCGCTCTGGTCTGCCATTGGCCTACCTATCGCGTTGATGGTGGGTATGGATAACTACCGTGCGCTGCTCGCCGGCGCCCGAAGCATGGACGAGCACTTCACCTCGGCGCCGTTGGCCGGGAACATGCCGGTTATTATGGGTCTGCTGTCAGTGTGGTATGGCAACTTTTTCAATGCCCAATCACACGTAGTGCTCACCTATGATCACTACCTTCGTGGTCTGCCCGCCTACTTCCAGCAGCTCGACATGGAAAGTAACGGCAAGTCCGTCATGATGGATGGCGAAACCGTGGATTTCAGCACTGGCCCGGTTATTTGGGGCGGTGAAGGTACCAACGGTCAGCATGCCTATCACCAGCTATTACATCAGGGCACAGCGCTCATCCCTGCCGACTTTATTATGCCGCTTCAAAGCCACAATCCGCTGGGTGAACACCATGTACAACTGGCATCCAACTGCTTTGGACAAACACAGGCTCTCATGCAGGGGCGTACCTTTGAAGAAGCCTTGGCAGAACTGGCAACAAGTAACCTCAGTGATGATGAGAAGACCCTGATCGCTCGTCATAAAGTTATGGAAGGTAACAAACCGAGTAACACACTGCTGATGGACAAACTGACGCCTTCTACATTGGGTGCTCTGATAGCGCTGTACGAGCACAGAACCTTTGTTCAGGGTGTGATTTGGGATATTAACTCTTTCGACCAATGGGGCGTGGAGCTTGGCAAAACGCTGGGCAATGATGTGCTGGCGCGCCTGACAGCCGATGAAGATGCCAGCGCACTGGACTCCTCCAGTAACGCGCTCATTAATTTGTTCCGCAAAGGACAAATCTAATCAGATGTTTTCTCTTTAATAATCAAAGGCCGATAATTTATCGGCCTTTTTATTGAAATTCAGTCAGTTATTTAATCCGCTGCGAAGATCATCCAAGTTTCATTTTTGCTTAACACAATTGAAACATTATTCTTGCACCCTGTTTGCGATGTGTGGTATTTAGTTGCTGAGAAAACATACAACAACAGGAGGTTGCCATGGATCGTTTAGATTATGGTAGTGCGCTAGATGAAGTCGTAGAAAGACCAGGTCGCTCTAAAGGCTCCAACAAAAAACGCAAGTGGAGGGAAATCGAGGCGCTGAAGGATAAGCATCGCCTGCTGAAGGAACTGCAGGATATTGACTCCAATCTCGCTTACGATATTGATTCCCTGATGGATTAACTTTCCTGTTGTAAAAAAGAGCGCTCAAGCGCTCTTTTTTATTGTCCACGTTTCGCTGTCAGTCTGACAGTGACAGGTAATTTCGCAGCTCATCAAACAGTTGGTTATCGTCATCACTGAAGAGCGGGTCATCCATCAGTTTGTTCAAACAACGTTCATTGATTTCATGCCAATCTTCGTCATTGAGATCCTTAGCCAGTATGGGAAAAAGCTCTCGCTCCTCAAACAGCATATGCGCTTCCTGTGCACTGACGTAACTGGATAGGTCGCCAATCAGCTTTTCTTTCGCAACCACAACGTCATTAAGAATAAGATTCAAGGTCGACATTAAAGAAGCTGACGACGCCACCAGATCCTGATGCTCTTCATTCAATCTGGCCAAGCGCGGCAATTCAGGGTATTTATCCAGACAGTACTCGTAAATCACATCCTCCAGAGGATGATGACTGTGCTCGGCATAGCTTTGCATATACTCCACAATGTCGCGAACCAGATTAAAATTAACGCTCTCACCGCTTTCCAGTAGAATGCGTTTTTTATTAAGGATCTTCAGCAATATCGCAATATGCTTGTGATCCCTCATCAATCGGTTGAGCATAACCCTCTCCCCTCGCCAATGCCTGCCTTATTCAATACTAGTAAAGCGTCAGACGCTTAACCACTATAACAAAGGGTCCTAAAAGACCAACGTGATAGAGATCAAGCTTTTAGCTTATGCAGTACTGCGCTCTAACACTGAAACAACAGACTTTAATGAGGTCTGCAAACGCAAAAAAGAAGTGCTTGCCGAGTTTGCTTCCCGCAAATTTCGCTCAACCAAGCCGGTGAAAAAGTGCTCCTGCTCCTCCGTCATGTCCAGTACATGAAAGCTTGCCCGGATTTCTGTAGTGATATTCGACAGCGCATGGCAAAACTGCTCATCACTCTCATGGATGCTGTCCGATAATCCTGCCAACAGGCGCCTGATATCCATCACCGCACGTTGCAACGTCTGTTGACGCTGAATATCAATAATACGGGCTTCCAATCCTT
Organism: Shewanella sp. FJAT-52076; assembly: GCF_019457455.1. Lineage (NCBI taxonomy): Bacteria > Pseudomonadati > Pseudomonadota > Gammaproteobacteria > Alteromonadales > Shewanellaceae > Shewanella > Shewanella sp. FJAT-52076. The sequence continues at coordinate 1,049,711 of NZ_CP080415.1, read as the reverse complement.
CAACCACAACGGCGATGACGTCCCTCAAACGACCGTACAACACCTCATCGTGCAACGGCATATTCTTAATTAAAAACGAAACATGTTTGTCGTTGCAGATGGTTCGGGAGCCGAAATCAAATAAGCGGCCCTGATGATCAAGCAGTTCAAAAATATTGGCCTCAATCGGGCTGATGGCCATGTGTTCGGGCACAAAGTACAGGGTTTCATCCACCCGAATCTCCAAACAGGTTTTTAAATCGAGCTGCATCATCAAACCAAAAAAGGCGTCAGCTAAGGCTCGATAGTCCTGGCACAGGAAGCACTGACGGAAAAACTGCAACACGGCCCCATATTGGGACGACTCATTCATCGACTGGAATGCCATATTGCGCGAGAAGCTTTCAGCCTCGGCAAGCGCCCTTTTTTTGTGTTGATAGTTAGCCACCGCATTGGTTTTCGCCATCAACTCTTTGAGTTCAAAAGGTTTGGCAATGAAGTCCACTCCCCCGGCCTCGTAGGCTTTAAGCCGTTCTTCCAGGGTATTCATTCCCGATACAAAAATAACTGCGCTGTCTATTCCCTGGGTCTGCAGCGATTTGCACAATTCAATTCCCGACACATCGGGCAAATTGATGTCCATCAGGATGATGTCCGGCTTTGCTGCCACCATGGCTTTTGAATAAGAGTCTGCATCCAGAAACAGTCGCACATCATAATCTTCCTGCAGTACTTCCCGCATCAAATGGCAGTAGTCATTGTCGTCATCCACAATCCACACTTTCAGTTGTTCCATCTGATTAACTCTCCCTATCCTTGAAACTGACACCCACTTCAGCCAATGCATTGGTAAATGCTTGTAAATCAAACGGCTTATGAAGCACTTTGAACGGCATTTCTTCATATCGGTTCACACCGATATCTTCAATAAACCCCGACACCAAAAGCACCGGCATGGGATGCTTTGCTATGACTTCGCTGGCCAATTCATAACCATTAATGCCTCCCGGCATCAGAACATCAGTAATGAGTAGCCCGGCATCACAGGCCTTACTTTGGAAGCTATTTCGAAAAGTGACGCCATCGCTGAAGGTTTCAACCTCCATACCCATGAGCTCACAATAGTCCCGCATCACCTTAAGAAGCTCTGGTTCATCGTCCACCAACAGGGCTTTCAGAGGAGTTTTCACTCTGGGGATGCTCGTTTCGGTAGCCAAAGCCTTTATAGAGGCCGCCTGTTTTATGGTTACCGCCGGAAACCAAAGCCGTATCTCAGTACCTTGAGGCCCGGTATTCAGCACATTCATATAGCCACGGGATCGTTTTACAAAACCATAGACCATGGAGAGCCCAAGACCGGTCCCCTTGCTCTTATCCTTAGTGGTAAAAAAAGGTTCGAAGATTTTATCAAGCAGCTGAATCGGGATACCGTGGCCTGCATCGGTAACAGAAATCCACACATAGCAGCCTGGCTCAACCAATACCCGCTCACCCACCCCGGGGAGATAGCCGGCAAGCTCAGACTCACCGGTGGCTATGGTTAATGCTCCCTCTCCATTCATGGCATCCTTGGCATTGATAACAAGATTCAAGAGTGCATCTTCCAAATCTCCCTTATCGACCATCACATCCTGTGTAAAGGGGGCAAGCTGCACATTCAGGCACACCTGGCTGGTAAGGGATTTCGCAAAGAGGTCTCTTAAGCCCTCTATCACCTCATTCACCTGACAATGCTGAGCGTTAAACTGCTCTTGCCGGGAAAACTGTAACAGCCGCCTGGTGAGTTCCGTGCCCCTTTGACAGGATTTAAGGGCTGTGGTCAGGTAGTTTTCCAACCGTTCGTCTTTATTTTTAAGCTGTATCAGCTCGAGATTCCCCTTAAGAACCCCCAGAATATTGTTGAAGTCATGGGCGATCCCCCCCACCAGTTGGCCTATGGCCTGCATCTTCTGTGCCCGACTGACCGTTTTTTCCATGGCCTTGAACTCGGTGTAATCGCGGCCAATTAGTGCATAGAGCCCGCCTTTACTATCCTGCTCCAGTGCAATCACGTGTAAGTGTAAAATCGCCAATTCCCCATTGGCCTTGGTACAGTAAACTTCGCCATTGAAGTCCTTTCCGGAGCAGAGGATGTCGTAAAGGTCGACCTCGTTACCGGATGCCTGAACGCCTTTAGGAAAAAGTTTACCCAGCGACATGCCTTTGAGTTCGCTGCGAGGATAGAGGCTGATGCAGGTAACCGCGGCATTGACATAGACAATCTCACTGTTGCCATCGTGAAACTGCTTAACCACCATGATGAAATCATCGCTGTTTCTGACAATGGAGCGGAACATAATGTTGTCTATGTCCCCTCTGACCTCCCTGCCCCCGTCCTCACGCCAATCCTCAACATGCAGGGTCAGTATTCCCATCAAAATATCGGCAAGCAACTCACTGAAACTCAGTAAAAAACCAAACCAGGCATCTTTAGGTGTGTGGAAAAACACCAACAAATCTGTGTGCTTTACCGGCCAAACCACAAACTTATGCCAGCAATGCACCAAGGGTTCCTGATGTGAGAAGGGCCAGTCACGAACATCTTTCCAAAGGGTGAGGTAACGCACTGGATCGCGGCACCAGCATGCGGCGGACTCAGGCATATCTTGCGCGTTGCTTGAGGAGGCATCTATCACCAATACGGCCTGTGCACCACTATGTTCAGCCAATATGCGGCACAGCGGCAATATCACATCCTCCCCGCGAATAAAGCGCGCCTGGATCTTACCCAGTTCGGCAAGAAAGAGTGGATCAAGTAAGGCGTGGCGGGCATCGAAAAGCATGTTTGCAGAACCAGATTCCATTCCAGTCAATCCTGTAACTTCAGCAATTTACCTAAAGCTTAGTCAAGCTTTACCGAATTGCTGAAGATAAATGGCTGGCGGGATCTTTTTCATAAAAAAAGGAGGCCGTTGGCCTCCTTTTGCGAATGTAACATTGCTCAATGGCGTAGGGTTTCAAACAAATGGGCCTTGAGTGCGGCAAAGTCCGGCGCCAGATTGGCCGACAGAACCAGCTTATCAGCAACCGCCGCAAGCTCTGGAGGCAAAGGCAAGTCCAGGGACAGCTCATGGTCGACCACATCTTTGAACTTCGCCGGATGAGCCGTACCGAGGAAAATACCCCGCTCACCCTCGCCAAGCGTGATATTAAGCGCTTGTGCGGCAATGGCCGCATGGGGTTCAGACAAGTAGCCATCTGCCTGCAATGCCAGCAAAGCGCTACGGGTTTGTTGCTCGCCCAGCGCAACTCCATCAATCTCAGCAAGGGACCACCCCATGACCTTGGCGATGGCTTCCACACGAGGCCAGTTGCTGGGGTCGGCCACATCCATGGCATTGGACATGGTCGCCACTGTGGGTTTGACCTGCCAGTTTGCGCTGGTCAGATAGCGTGGCACAGTGTCGTTGCTGTTGGTGGCGGCCACAAAACGCTTCACCGGCAAGCCCATGGCCTTGGCAAAGAATCCCGCAGTAAGGTTACCGAAGTTGCCGCTGGGCACCGCAATAACAGGCGCATCTGCGTGATCCTTGCGATACTGGGCCACGGCCTCGAAGTAATAGCAAATCTGCGCCAGCAAACGGCTGATATTGATGGAGTTAGCCGAGTTAAGGTGCAACCCTTCACGAACATCCGCATCATCGAATGCCTGCTTCACCAACGCCTGACAGGCATCAAAATCGGATTCAACCGCTACCGTATGGATGTTGTTGCCAAGGGTGGTGAACATCTTTTCCTGCAGCAGGCTGATTTTACCCTTGGGATAGAGCACGCACACCTGCACCTTATCCAGCCCATAGAAGGCGTCGGCCACGGCAGCCCCGGTATCACCGGAGGTAGCAGTGAGAATAGTTAGCCGCTCATCACCGGCAAGCACATTCAGGCACTGGGCCATGAAGCGGGCACCAAAGTCTTTGAAGGCCAGGGTCGGGCCGTGGAAAAGCTCCAGGCAGTAACGCTTATCGTCCACTTTCACCAGCGGGACCGAGAAGGTAAAGGCCTTGTCAACCAAGGCATCCACCACCTCCTGACCCAATTCATCGGCGAGCCAGGCACCCAGCACTTTTTTACTGCGCTCAACAAAGGGTAAGGTCAACAGGGTTTCAACATCATCCAGCTTGGGAATATGAGTCGGGAAAAACAGCCCGCGGTCTTTACCCAGTCCCAGCTTTACCGCCTGGGAGAAACTTACCCGTTCATCGGGATGCTTAAGATTATAAAGTTCCATTGCGTATCCTTAACCTTTACTCGCTACGACTCGGGTGCCCCGCATATCCAGGCGGCACACGTGGGCAAATCCGCCCTCTGTAAGATAATGGGCTTCCAGCCAGGCCTTGGCCGCCTCAGCGGTCTCGGGGCTCGAAGTGACTGAAAAGAGCGTGGGGCCGCTGCCGGAAATGCCGCTGGTCAGCATACCAAGCTTAGCCAGAGCCTCGCGCGCCTCAACATACCCTGGGATGGCGGGGGCACGATAAGGCTCGGCCAGCACATCCTTGAGTACCGAGAGCGCCAGCGCTTCGTCCTGACGATAAGAGGCGTGCACGAAGGCCGACAGATGACGACCAAAATCGATAACCACTGACTTGTCGTAGCTGTCTGGCATCAGCGCCCGCATCTTGGCGGTAGACAGGGAAATCCCAGGATATGCCACCACCCAATACCAATGCTCAAAGCTGGGGATGGACTCGCAGATGCGCCCGGGCAGATCCAGCATCAGCTGCATGCCACCGAGATAACAGGGCGCCACGTTATCGTAATGCACAGAGCCGCTGATTTTTCCTTCAAACTCGCCCATCAGCGCCAGCAGCGCCTGCTCATCAAACGGCTTGTCGAAATACTCGTTCAGGGCATAGAGGGCTGCCACCACAGAGCTGGCACTGGACCCCAGACCACTGCCCACCGGCAGGTTCTTCTCAAGGGTCAGCGCAATACCAAGCTCTTCTTTGCCTAACCGCTGCAAGAAGAACTCGGCACATTGCCAAACGATGTTCTCCTTGGGATTGGCTGGCAGCTTGTGAACCCATGCACCAGTGGTGTTAAGCGTCAGCCCCGCATCCGCCTTGGCAATCATGACTCTGTCACCCAGCAAACTGCCGTCGATGGGCGCAAGTGCCGCACCGAGCAAATCGAATCCTACACCCACGTTACCCATGGAGGCCGGGGCATACACGGTCAAACTCATAAACTCACCTCGCGGGTCCAGTTCAGGGTACGCAGCAGGTCAGCAAAGGCGCCGGCCGCAGTCACATCGGTACCCGCACCATACCCCCGCAATACAAACGGAATGGGTTGATAGTATCGGCTATAGAAAGCGAGCGCATTCTCGCCGCCCTTTACGCTGAAGAGTGGATCATCCGCTCCCACGGCCTGAATACTCACCCGGCAGCCAGACTCATCAATCTGGCCCACGTAGCGCAGCACCTTGCCCTCACTGCGGGCGTTTTCCACCATGGCGGCAATCTCAGCATCCGCCTTGGGCAGATTGGCCATAAAGGTACTTACATCGCCACTGGCATCGAAGGATGCGGGCAGCACCGAGTCCACCACCACATCGTCAAGCTCAAGCTCCATGCCCACCTCTCGGGCGAGAATAAGCACTTTACGGGCCACGTCCATGCCGGAGAGATCATCCCTCGGATCCGGCTCGGTAAAACACTTGTCACGGGCGATGGACGTTGCCTCAGACAGACTCATGCCCTCTTCCAGTTTGCCGAAGATAAATGAGAGAGACCCAGAGAGTATGCCATTGAACTTATGGAGTTTATCGCCCGCACACAGTAGCTTTTTCAGGTTGTCGATAACCGGCAAACCCGCGCCCACATTGGTCTCGTACAGGAACTGACGTCTGTGCCTGAGCGCAGACTCACGCAGGGCACGATAGTAATCAAGGTCGCGGGTGTTGGCTTTCTTGTTGGGGGTCACTACGTGCATCCCGGCTTCCATCACCTCAAGATAGCGGTCGGCAATGGCTGCGGACGAGGTGCAGTCCACCAGCACAGGATTCAGCAGTTGCTTTTCTTTAGCCCAGGCAAGCATGGCACCAAGGTCACAGCCCGTTTCGCTGTCATTAAGTAGCCCCTGCCAGTTAGCCAGATCAATACCACGTTCATCCAGCAACATGTTGCGGGAGTTGGCGATACCGCAGACGCGGATGCTGATGTGCTGCTCTTTCAGCGCTTCAGCCTGATTTTTCACCTGTGCGAGGAGCCCCGCGCCCACGTTACCCGCGCCAACCAGGAATACATCCAGGTACTGCTGCACATCGAAAAAGCGCTGATGACAGGCGCCGATGGCATTTTGCACCTTGCGCTGCTCCACCACGGCGGAGATAGAGCGCTCAGAAGAACCCTGAGCTATGGCCCGGATATTCACACTGGCCTGTGCCAGCGCCGAGAAAAACTTGGCTGCGACGCCCTTGTGGGTGCGCATGCCGTCACCAATGAGGGACACTATCGCCAACCCGGATTGCATTTCCAGCGGTTCCAGCAGCTCACTCTTGAGCTCCAGCTCAAACTCCTGTTCCAGCGCCGATTGCACCTTGGCTGCATCTTTTCCTGCCACACAAAAGCTGATGGAGTATTCGCAGGAACTTTGGGTAATGAGGGAAACAGATACACCGGCGCGGGCGATAGCACCCAGGGTGCGGCTTGCCATACCTACCATACCTTTCATACCCGGACCTGACACATCAAACATGGTTTGATTGTCGAGGCTGGAAATGGCTTTTACCTGCAGGCCGGTTTCATCGGCCGCATTGGACACCAGGGTACCCGGGGCCTCGGGATTAAAGCTGTTTTTGATGTAGCAGGGAATGTGAAACTGGGCGATGGGCGCTATGGTCTTGGGGTGCAACACCTTGGCACCGAAGTACGACAGCTCCATGGCCTCCTGATAAGACAATTGCGACAGCAACTTGGCGTCAGCCACCACCCGCGGGTCGGTGTTATATACCCCATCCACGTCGGTCCAGATTTCACAGCTGCTGGCATCAAGGCAAGCGGCAAGCACGGCTGCCGAATAGTCAGAGCCGTTGCGGCCAAGCGTAACTGTACGCCCGTTTTCATCGGCGGCAGTGAACCCCGGCATCACCCAAACCCGTTTGCTGTCCAGGGGCAGCTGTTTGAATCTGGGTTTGCTGACACCTATGTCCACCACAGACTCAAGCGGCGTGCCGTGGGCTAAAAACAATGCCCGGGGGTCGAGTCTATCCGCGCTCAATCCGTGGGCGCTCATCAAGGCCACCATCAGCTCGGTGGACAGACGCTCGCCCGCCACCACAATTTCGGCACGCACGCCGTCGGGGCATTCTCCCAGCAAGGCCACACCTTCAAGACGTGTTTGCCATGCCTGTTTCTGTTCGGACAGCGCGGCAAACAGGTGTTCACGGCAATGGGATACCTGATGTTGACACGCATCATCAAACAACGCCTCAAACACACCGACAACCCGCCCAAGCACCGCCTGATAGTCACCGCCAGTGACGGCCACATCCACCATTTCCAACAGTCCATTGGTCACAGTAGCCGGCGCCGACAGCACGGCTGCGACTTGCGATGCTTTTGCCGCTTTGGCCACGATAGCGGCCGCCATATCAAATCGCTGCCAGTTGGCCAGCGAGGTTCCCCCAAACTTCATGACTTTCATCTTGCTACTCCGTTTACCTCGCTCGCCCCCAGAAACAAAAAACCCGCTCCTTTTGGGGGAGCGGGCCTTAGTGTTCATTCTTTTCAGGGTAAAATCAGCCCGCCCCCACTCCGGTAATGGTGGTGGTAGTAATAATAGTGGTTACTACTGCGCCTGACTGATGCATGGAAAAATCCACTTCCTGATTTAACTGAGCCCACAGAATTGCTTGTTTTGGCAATCCTTGTCAACCCCCAAAATCAAGTATTTTTTACAGATTGGCAACAATATTTCAGATACTGCAATCAATGATGTCAGTTAATGAAAATACCCCAATAAATATCCGTTATATACTTCATTTCCGCCACTTGACGTAAAGGTAATCCACGTCAGTTAAATAGCATCTAACCATCTGACTTTAAAATATTTAAAGCTGATTAAGCCTCTTGTGATTGAAATGTATTTCTACGCGGGCCAATCGGCGTTATCCAGACCGCACAGAAAAAAGTGGCCTAAGTTAACAATCACTGATGTAAATCATCGCCTGAGCATAAAAAGCAGAGTATTATGCGCGCACATTGCGAATATGGAGGCAGTATGAAAATCACCAAGAACAGTGCGGTAACCATCCACTATCGCCTGAGCGACAGCCAGGGCCAGCTGATTGAAAGTTCCTTCGAGGCCGATCCCATGGTGTACCTGCACGGTGCAGAGAACCTGATCCCGGGTCTTGAGAATGCCCTGGAAGGTAAACTGGCCGGTGATACCCTCGAAGTCACTGTTGACTGTGAACAAGCCTATGGTCCATACCACGATGGCCTGCGTCAGGAAGTGCCACTGGAAGCCTTTGGCGATATTCAGGACATAGTGCCCGGCATGCGCTTTATTGCTGAAACTGAAATGGGTCAGCGCCCTGTGCAAGTTACTGAAGTGCTTGAAAACACAGTTGTGGTTGACGGTAACCACCCACTGGCTGGCCAGTCACTGACCTTCTTTGTTGAAGTGAAAGATGTGCGTCTGGCGACCGATGAAGAAGTTGCCCATGGTCATATCCATGCCCACGGTGGCTGTGGTGGTCATCATCACCATCACGACGAAGGTGGATGCTGTGGCGGCCATGATCATGACCACGGTCACTGCGAACATGACCCAGAGAAAGAAGCCAAACCCGGCTGTGATGGTAACGGCGGCTGTGGCTGTCGCGGCTAAGCTGTAACGCTTTCTTATTAAATTTATGCAAAACGCCGATCTCTTTTGAATCGGCGTTTTCTTTTGGCCTAATATAAAACCCGGCAAGGACTGCCGATATTAAAAAAGGACCTTTACATGCTCAAACAGCCACTCTACGAAAGTCTCCCCTATCTGTGCATGTTGTGTGCAACTGCAACCCTGCTTTGGCAACAAAATACCCTCGCCCTGGCTGCAGGACTAATGCTTTTTTTTGTTGGGGCTCGGGTCTATATCCTTCGCTCTGATAATCGCCGCACCGATCCGGCGCGCAAGCGAAAAAAAGGAGGGTTACCCAAGGGGCTTTATGAACTGTTGCCATTTGCTTGCCTGGCCCTAAGCGTTTTACTGCTCGCCCAACCCGGCAGCGCCTGGCTTATCTTTCCTGCATTAATGCTGCTGGCATACGGGCTCTATGTGCTCGCAAGCCGTTCGAGCTATCGAGATCACCAGTTACCGTCTCAGGGCCATTTGTGATCAGCGGATATCGGCGGGGTCCGTTACTATCAATTTGGCTATCACAGCACGCTCAGCCTCATTCATGTGCTTGAGGTAATTAGAGCAGCGGGTGATGGTTGCAATGCTGATTTGGTATTCAGCGGCTATTTGGCGCTGGCTCAATTCACCGGCGAGCAGCAATTGGAATACCTTCAAACGCCCGGCGATGGCGCTGCGCTCTTCCTCGGTCAGCAATAACTGAAACAGAGTAATCAGCTCATCCCGCTCGGGATGGGTCAGTATTTTATCCAGAACCAAATTCCAGGACGCCCGCATAATATCCTCTCGGTCGGGGATCTAGTGATGTGCGGCAGTGTAGCAAGCCCCTGTCGGCTCTACAAACGCCCAAGAGAAGGTTTGCCAAACAAAATTTAACAAAATGCGTCATTTAGTTTGAGCAAGTTCCGGTTACAATGGCTGCCTTTACGTCTTACCCATTCACTCCACAAGGAAGAATAACAATGAAAAAGACATTGCTTTGCCTGAGCGCCCTGCTGGCTTTTGGTGCCAGCGCCAACAACTTCGAATCTGCCGATGACGCCATTCACTATCGCCAGTCAGCCTTCGGTTTGATTGCCTATCAGTTTGGTGACATGAGCGCCATGCTCAAAGGAAAGAAAGAATTCAATGCCGACGTGTTTGCCCAGCGCGCCGAAAACGTAGCGGCTCTCTCCAAGTTGCCTGCTGAAGGTTTTATCGCCGGCTCTGACAAAGGCAACACAGAAGCCCTGGGCAAAATCTGGGAAAACCAGGCGGACTTTGACAGCCGTATGAGTGAGTTCCGGGAAAATGCCGCCAAATTGGCCGTGGCAGCCAAAGGCAGCGACAAAGATGCCATCAAGGCGGCATTTATGAATACCGGCAAGAGCTGTAAAGGCTGCCACGACAACTACAAAAAAGACTAAGCTTCGGTTGTCTGATAAAAAAGCCTGCATCTGCAGGCTTTTTTAGTATTTCAGTATCACCCGTTACAGTGCCTGAATGGCTGGCCACAGCAATAAATAACCAACGGGTAAGGCAACGAGCACCAACAAAATCGCAGCTTTCCACAGCGGTGCAAAGCGGATATCTGATTTTACGTCAATGTCATCACGGCGCCTGCGGCCCGTCACCATGGCTCCCAGCAGCCTGTCTCCTTTGAGTAGGTGCCACACCACCGCCAATACATGCACCGCAGCAAGGATTAACAACAAATCGAAATTGCGCTTGTGAAGCCAGGTCATCCAGGAGGCGGTGTCACTGCTCACCATGCTGACCAGGGGGCCTTCGGTAAAGACTTCATCAGTGGCAAACAGGCCTGATATCAGCTGAAGAGCAAGACACAATAGCAGCACCAGCACCATGTAGCCGCCAAGCGGATTGTGGCCATGGTGGCCTTTCACGCCTTTGCTGACTGTCGTTTTGGCGTATTCCACTACGGTGAGCGGATGATGCAGAAAGTGCGCAAAGCGTGCGGTATCACTGCCAACAAAGCCCCACAACACCCTGAACAGCAGCAGCGCCATCAAACTATAGGCAAACACCTGATGCCATTGCATCTCGCCCACCTCGGCGCTCCACCAGAGCAATCCGAGCAAGGTCACCATCAACCAATGAAACAGCCTGACGGGCAAATCCCACACCTTGGCGTGCGTCATTACATCCTCCGCATACACAGGAAGTAGCCTTAAAAAGTATGGGGATGGTAATCAAATTGAGGGGGAAAGAGAAGGATATGAGTGTAAGCAGGGATGAGTTATCCATTCGAATATGCGCCTCTTTTGGGGCGCATTCAAGCAAATCCGGGGCTTTTTTGGGCTTTTGGGTTCAAGCGTTCAAATAAGAAGCGAACGATATTTCCGCCTTGATAAAACGTGATTTTACTCACGACTTTCAGATTTCAGCTTGGTAGTCTGAAGTCACGGAAACAAAAAAAGAGGCTCGACAATATGTTGAAAATCACCAGCAAACAGTTCGAAGTAACTACTCCTATCCGTGAACGTGTTGAAAGCCGCTTTGAAAAGCTCGCTCGTCACGATGTTCCGCTGATCAATCCACATATCATTATCAGCCAGGAGAAAACCCTCTTTAAAATCGAAGCCTCTGTTGGGGTACCACAAGGAGATTTATTTGCCCAGGCGAAAAGTGAAAACCTGTATGCAGCCATTACGGCCATGGGACAAAAGCTGGAGAAACAGCTCAATCGCCTGACCCACAAACCCGAAGCCAAGCGTGCCGATACCCAAGGGGTAGCCGACGAAGAAGTTGACTTCGAATACGACGATAAGGAGGAATACGCAGCTTGACCCCGTTCAATCACACGACAAAGCGCACCTCAGGGTGCGCTTTATTTTGTGCAACATATGCAGATTTTTTGATTGACACCCAAGGGCGCAGTCTTTAGTTTTAATGCCATGAAATTTACCGTGAACGCAGTTTTTACTTTCTTTTTTATTCACTTCCCCTGAGGAGGCGGATTTTCTGTGTAAAAACGAAAGTGAAAATTCAAAGCCTCCCACCACCGGGAGGCTTTTTTGTTCTTAGGCGATGCAGTTAATACCAACAGAGGTCAGCATGGAGAAACCACAGCCCCTGAGTGAAACCCGGGAGCAGATCACCGACATTGACAACACAGTGCTGCAATTGCTGGCACGGCGTCGGGAACTCAGCCTCGAAGTAGCTCGCAGTAAAGAAGTGGATGTGCGCCCGGTGCGCGATACCCAGCGCGAGCGAGAGCTGTTGTCGAGACTGGTGCAAAAAGGCCGCGAGCAAGGGCTGGACCCGCACTTTGTTATGCAGTTATATCAGAGCATTATCGAAGACTCGGTGCTGAACCAACAGGCCTATCTCCATGGCCGTGCCAACCCGGAAACCCAAAAACAACAGTATTGCATTGCTTATCTCGGTGCCCGAGGCTCCTACTCATACCTCGCCGCCAATCGATACTGTCAGCGCCGCCAGGTAGACATGGTGGATTTGGGCTGTCAGAGCTTCGATGAAATCGTTCATGCTGTCGAATCCGGTCATGCCGATTACGGATTCCTGCCAATTGAAAACACTTCTTCTGGCTCCATTAATGAAGTCTACGATGTGCTTCAGCACACCAGCCTGGCCATCGTGGGTGAAACCACCATCGAGGTGGGTCATTGCCTGCTGGCCAAACCCGGCACCAAGGCATCGGATATCAAGACTCTGTATGCCCATCCACAACCCATCAGCCAATGCAGCCGCTATTTGGCGCGCCATCCCGGGCTCAGACTCGAATACTGCGCCTCCAGCGCCGAAGCCATGGAAAAGGTGCAGGCTGCTGACAGCAAAGATGTCGCCGCCATCGGCAGCGCCGAGGGCGGTGCCCTGTACCAGTTGGAAGCAATCGAAAAGGGACTCGCCAATCAAAAGGTCAACCAAAGCCGCTTTATCGTTGTGGCCCGTAAAGCCGTGGCCGTGCCAGAGCAATTGCCCGCCAAGTGCACCCTCATTATGGCAACAGGCCAAAAGCCAGGTGCCCTGGTAGAGGCCTTGTTGGTGCTCAAGGCCAACAACCTCAATATGAGCAAGCTCGAGAGCCGCCCTATTCCGGGTACCCCTTGGGAGGAGATGTTTTATCTGGATATCGACGCCAATCTGGCCAGTGTCCCGATGCAACTGGCACTGAAAGAGCTTGAACGTATTACCCGCTTTATCAAGGTGCTGGGCTGCTACCCCTGCGAAACTGTGGCACCTACGCAGCTCTCCAACGCCCAGCTGCTCATTGAGCCCGAGCATTTCCGTGCCGATACACCCGAGTCCACCAAAACCCAGTCACAGGCTATCGACGATGCCCCTGCACGCCACAGCCTGGGGTACAAAGAAACTGCCAGCGAAGTACAAGCGGGCGCTTTGCTCGTCGGCAATGGTCATTCTAGTGCACTCGCACTGCTCTCTTTGCCGGATACCCTTGAAGGGTGCGAACCCTTCCTAAAGCAGCTAAAGGCGGCCGGTTTTGCAGGCCTTGTGCTGGATAATCTGTCAGAGCGACCAGAGCCCGCCAAAGCACTGGATGCCTGCACCAAGGCCGCAGAAAAGTTTGGTCTCATCACCGCGGCGGCCGTGAACAGGGAGGATGAACTCGAGCATGCCATCTCCCGGGTCGAGCTTATCCTGATAAAGGGCAAGCAAATGTTCAATCACCCCCTTCTCGAGCGCCTCGGTAAGCTGCATCTCCCCTTGGTGCTCGAGCGGAATACCATGGCTGATATTGACGAACTTCTGGCTGCTGCCGATACCATTCTGGCAGAAGGCAACCAACAGCTGATGCTGTGTGAGTCAGGGGTCAGCAGCTTTAAGAGCAGTACACGCGCCACTCTGGATTTGGCAGGTTTGGTAGAGCTTAAAGCGCGAAGCCACCTGCCGGTGTTGGTCAATCCAAGCTATGCGGTGACAGCAGAAGCCTGTCCGCGTCAGGCCAAAGCGGTCAAGCATCTGGGTGCCGATGGACTCATTGTGGAGGTCTCTCTGGATGCCTCAATCACTGACAGTCATCTGGGTGACACTTTGCGGCAGTTTTTCGTCTGAAGAAATAGAGAATGACAACGCAAAAGGGGCCAACATGGCCCCTTTTCGTTATTCAGATATTGGAGTCTGGCTTACCCAAAAGTATCTGTAGCCTCTTTGCGCTGAGGCACAGGTTGAATGGCAACCCCATCAACCAGACTCACCCACCCCTTGACAACCCGCAGTACAAACCAGGCAAGCACGACCACGAGCGCCGTTGCCGCCATCCAACCAGCTGGCAGCCAATACCAGGCCGCCGAACCCAGTACCAGCCCTAACATCGAGTTGCGTTGCCACTTAAGATGCGTGTCACAAATGCTGCAGCTATCAGTCTTGCGCAGTGACAGATTCAGGGCCAGGGCAAAGAGCACTGGAAGCACCAGAGGGAAGGCACTCATCATCCCATATTGCAAATGAATAAGGCTGGTGTCCTGGGCAGTGGCGTTGGGCAAGCTCAGTTGGGCCATAGTTCGCTCCGGTAAGGCTGACGAGAAACGGTGAATCGAACCGATTTCAAAACTGTGATCACGGCCCTGATTTAACCTTACTTTCCCATTGGGAAAAGCGCAACCATGGCCCCCAAAAACAGCCCAAGTATACCCACCAACACTGACTTAAAGCTTAAGGCTGATATGCGAAAGCGCCCGGGCAGAGCAAGCCAGCACCATACCATTGGCCTTGTCTTCTTCGGTCAGGGTCATCTCTGACAGCCTTTCAACATCCCCCTCCAGCACCTGACATTTGCAGGCACCACACACACCGCTGCGACAGGCGGCAATGATGGGTAGCTTTAGCGCCTCAATCCCCTCAAGCAGCACACCCGACTCGCCGAGAGGATGCAGCTTGTCTCCCACCTTCAGCATAAATCCCTGCCCGCTACTTTTGACGGGCGTGCCCTGCTTGCCAAAGCTTTCCTTGTGGAAGCGCGACATGGCAAATCCTGCATCCCTGACCATAGCCTCTACTCCAGCCATATAAGCCTCGGGGCCACAGACATACAAGGTTCTCTCACGCCAATCACTGACCAGGGAGTCCAATCCTGATAGCGTCAATCGCCCCGGCAGCGCGGTGGCATAGGGCCAGTCAGGGTAATTCCCCTGTTCGATAACGTACCCGAGACGAAAGCCACTGTGGTTATTGGCCATGGACTCAAGCCTGGGAGCGAATATCAGGTCATCGACGCTTTTGGCGCTGTGTACAAAAGCGATGTCGGCGCCCACACGGGTGTCAGTCAGCCAGCGGCTCATACTGAACATAGGCGTAATGCCGCAACCAGCGCTTAAAAACAAATACCTGTCGGCAGGAATATCCACCAGATTAAAGCTGCCAGATGGCCCCATGGCATCAAGGGCATGGCCAGGCCTTAAACTATCAATCAGATAGTTGGAAACCTTTCCCCCCTCGACCCGCTTAACTGTGATGCTGATGCTGTAGGGTCTGGATGGAGAAGACGACAGGGTATAGGCCCGGCTGTGGGGCTCACCGCCAATCTCCAGCAACAGGGTGATAAACTGTCCCGGTTTATAGCTGAAACGCACAGGTTCCCCTGCGGCTTCAAATCGAAACGTCACCACATCGTGGGTTTCATCCGTCCGTTCTATGCAGCAAAGACGAAAAGGCCCGGCGGCAGGTAAATTCTGCCAGGGTTTGGCTGCCAACAAGGCAGCGTCCCGGTGTTGACTCATAACTGGTTATCCCCAATACAATGTAAAAGACGGCGCCGTGCGCCGTCTTGCATCAACTCAGGCGACATTCAGAATCGCATTCAGATCGGCTTCAACCGTGGTGGTATTTTTAAGACCAAACTTGTCTTCGAGAACCTTGAGCAGATTTGGTGTCAGGAATGCCGGCGGTGTCGGACCGGTGCGAATATTCTTCACCCCCAGCGACAGCAGCGTCAGCAAAATCACGATTGCCTTTTGCTCAAACCAGGACAGCACCAGGCTCAATGGCAGCTCGTTGATATCGCACTTAAACACCTCCGACAGGGCAATCGCCAGCTGAATGGCTGAGTAAGCATCGTTGCACTGACCAATATCCAGCAGCCTTGGAATACCGTTGATGTCACCAAACTCCAACTTATTGAATTTGTACTTACCGCAGCCCAGAGTCAGGATCAGGCTGTCTTTCGGCGTTGCCTTGGCAAAATCGGTAAAGTAGCTGCGCTCGGCCTTGTCACCGTCACAGCCCCCGACCAGGAAGAAGTGGCGGATACTGCCATTTTTCACATTTTCGACCACGGCCGGAGCCGCTGCCATCAGGGCATTACGGGCGAAACCTATGGTGATCAGATGGGGGATCTCGTCATAGAGGAACCCCTCCAGCGACAACGCTTTCTCGATCACGGCAGAAAAGTCATCGCCTTCAAGGTGCACAACCCCCGGCCAGCCCACAATGCTGCGGGTAAAGATACGGTCGGCGTATTGGCCAACGTTGGGATCGATAATGCAGTTGGATGTCATCACCACAGCGCCGGGGAAGTTGGCAAATTCCTTCTGCTGGTTTTGCCAGGCACTGCCGTAGTTTCCTGCCAAATGGGGGTATTGCTTAAGTTTGGGATACGCCAGCGCCGGCAGCATCTCGCCATGGGTGTAAACGTTAATCCCCTTGCCCTGGGTTTGCTTGAGGATAAGCTCAAGGTCTTTCATGTCGTGGCCTGACACCAGAATCGCCTTACCCTTTACCGGCTTGGTATTCACCTGGGTGGGCTCCGGATGGCCGAAGGCAGCGGTTTCGCCCTCATCGAGCATAGCCATCACCTTGAAATTCAGCTGACCAATGTCCATGGCGGCGGTAAAAAGTGCATCGGCATCCACACTGTCGGTACCCAGGAAGGCCATGATGCGATGAAACTCAGCGGCTATCTCAGCGGATTGTTGCTCCAGTACCCGAGCGTGTTCCATATAGGCCGCAGCCCCTTTCAAACCGTAAAGGCACAAAAGCCTCAAGGCCATCACATCTTCGTGGATTTCATCCTTACCCAGGTTAGGCAGCGCCAGCCTGGCCTGCTCCAGCAGCTCTGGCTTGGAGGTCCCGAGCAGCAGGGAAGCGCTATCAGGTAAGGTATCAAGGCGAATGCCAGCCTGTTGGGCAGCCTCAATGCATTGGGTTTTGAGTTCGTTACGCAGACTCTCGGCCTTTCTTGCGTAGTCTATGATGCGTTCATCGTCGAAATTCACATTGGTCAGGGTCGCAAAGAAAGCCTTGGGCACAAAGGTATCGGCCTCGGTTACAGGAAGTCCCAACTCACGGGCTTTCACCGCCCAGGCGGAAACGCCCTTGAGCATATAAATAAGCAGGTCTTGCAGGTCTGAGGTTGCTGCCAGCTTGCCGCACATGCCCTGGGCATAGCTGCAGCCGTTGCCGGCGGGGGTACGAATGGTCTGTTCACACTGAATACAAAACACGACGTGGCTCCTTTTATTTTCATGCTTTATTTATGCATGTTAGGAGCGAAGGATACGGATATTACTGCATTTAAAAAGCAGCAAAACTCGGTTCCTTGAAGCAGATCATCTTAAGGAGTTGCTGATTTAAAATGAAAAAAGCGCCTTAATGGCGCTTTTTCAGCATAAAGAACAGCATCTTAAACCGAACGCATATCATTGACCGATTGCAGCATGGCGCGGCTCTCGGTGAGGAACTGTTGGGAGTAATTGCCAAACCAGTTTGAGACTTCATTAAAGCGGGCGATAAAACCGGCCCTGTCGCCTGCTTTCAGGAGCTCCAGCGCATCGCGGTAGTTATCGAGGAAGTCTGAAATCGCCGTCAGGCTTTCCTCCTGGGCAAAAATAATGTCGGCGTACAGCTCGCCGCTCTGGGCAAAGAGACGCCCCACCATCGCAAGCTCCAGCCGATATATAGGCGAGCTGAATTCAAGCAGCGTGTCTATATCCGCCTGCTCACGGCAAAGGTTCAGACCATACACAAACGATGAGAAGTGACGCATCGCCTGCACCAGCTGCATCGCCTTATCATGGCGACCCGCATCGGCCTCCACTAGTCTTGCACCCCAGATGCCAATTTGCTCCATCAGCCACTGGTACTTGTCCGGCGCACGGCCATGGCACACTACCACCACCTGTTTGGCCAGACTGCCCACGTCCGGACCAAACATGGGGTGCAAGCCCACCACAGGGCCCTTGTGAGTCTCCAACATGGCCTTGAGTGGCGCCCCCTTAATGGAGGTCAGGTCCGCCAAAATACAGTGCTCTGGGAGGTGAGCCAGGCGCTCACGGATAAGTGAGCAGGTAGCGGCAATAGGCACAGTCACCAATACCAGACCGGCACCAGCGAAAAGCTCATCGGCATGGTCCCAATCGTCTTTATCCAATAAACGCACTTCATAGCCGGACAAGGCAAACATCTGGGCAAACAACCTGCCAAGCTGTCCCTGACCACCAATGATGACGACATGGCCCAGCTCAGGATTCACCTGCTTGAAACCCACGTCTTTTTCGCTCATGTAGGATTCGCGCATCAGGCGTCTGAGAATATCTTCAATGAGCTGCGGGCTGATACCCATGGCTTCGGCTTCGGCGCGGCGTTTACCGAGCATGGCCGCCTCACGGGCAGGCGCGTAAATGGGCAGTCCCGCCGCATGCTTGACTGTTCCAACCTGTGCCACCAGATCGAGACGTTTCCTCAGCAGCGACAGCAACTGGCTGTCGACACCATCAATAAGGCCCCGTAAGTTCTCGAGCTCGGCGGTGGTCTTTTCACTCATATCAAATATCCTGTCAGCCATTGGCGGCCCTTGGGATGGCAAAACGGCCCGGGATCACCCCGGCGAGGGTCTTGGCGCCATCACGAAGCAAGGTTTCAGTACTCTGCCAGTCGATGCAGGCATCGGTAACAGATACGCCGTATTTAAGCTCAGACAGGGGTTTGTCACAAGGCTGGTTACCGGCATTCAGGTGACTTTCCAGCATTACGCCGATAATGGCGTCACTGCCTGCAGCCACCTGAGCAAACACGTCGCGACATACGGGGTCCTGACGGTTGTGATCTTTTGAGGAGTTGCCGTGACTGCAATCTATGACCAACTTGGGGTCGAGCCCGGCCCAGCGTACCTGCGCCTCACATTCGGCCACGCTGTCGACGTCATAGTTGGGCTTGCTGCCACCGCGCAGGATAATATGGCCATCAGGGTTACCGTTGGTTTGTAGAAGCGCTACCTGCCCTTGCTGGTTAATGCCCATAAAGCGGTGACCACTGGCGGCGGACTTCATGGCATTGATGGCCACATCCAGCTTGCCGTCGGTGCCGTTTTTAAAGCCCACCGGCATGGATAGGCCAGAGGCCATCTCCCTGTGGGTTTGAGACTCTGTGGTGCGCGCGCCAATGGCAGACCAGGTGACAAGCTCTGAAATGTACTGGGGGCTGATGGGGTCGAGTGCCTCTGTGGCCACCGGCAGTTCAAGCTCCGCCAGAAAAATCATCAACTCGCGGGCAAGACGCAGTCCCTTTTCCACATCGAAAGACTCATCCATGTCAGGGTCGTTAATCATTCCCTTCCAGCCCACCGTGGTACGTGGCTTTTCAAAGTACACCCGCATCAGAACAAAGAACTCATCTTTGAGCTCGTCATGGAGCTTTTTTAGCTTAAGGGCGTATTCTTTGGCGGCGGCGATGTCGTGGATGGAACAAGGACCCGCCACCACCAACAGCCGAGGGTCGCGCTTGTGTACTATGTTTGCCACAGTGCGGCGGGCGCGCAAAATATACTGGTACCCATGCTCAGACAATGGCAGTTCGCGTTTTAGCTCCTGTGGCGTGATAAGCACCTTTTCGGCGCTGATGTGCACATTGTTGATGGTATCTTGCTGCATGGGATCACCTTTTGTGTTTAACGACGCTGACGCTGCCCCATCGACAACCTCAGCTGACATCTATATATCCAACTCGTATTTTTGTAATGTTACACCATTACATTCGAGAGCACAGTGTGCCCGTTTACCCGACCGGGCGCAAGGCCAGTTGATAAAAATTCATTCAAAATTCGCGAAGATGGTGCCGAGAGGCGAGTGGAATGGCTTGGCTGTGGGGGCGTTGTGTTATCAGCACCAACAAAAAACCGCCACGAGGGCGGTTTTCTGTGCGAACACTTGCGTCTTTTTTAGGCGATTACTTGGTCGCCAGCTTCTCACGGATACGTGCAGACTTACCTGAACGCTCACGCAGATAGTACAGCTTGGCGCGACGAACGCGGCCACGACGCTTAACTTCGATGCTGGAAATCAGAGGGCTGTGAGTTTGGAAAGCACGTTCCACACCTTCACCGTTAGAGATCTTACGAACGGTGAAAGCAGAGTGCAGACCACGGTTACGCTTGGCGATAACAACGCCTTCGAACGCCTGCAGACGCTCTTTGTCACCTTCTTTAACACGTACCTGAACCACTACGGTATCACCTGGGCCAAAATCAGGAACGTCTTTTTTCATTTGCTCATCGTTGAGCATTTTGATGATGTTGTTCATGTAAACTCCATACTAGGATTAACTGAGCTACGACTTCTGTGGACTGTCCATTTCGTCGACAAACTGCGCCAGCAGGCGGGTTTGTTCGTCAGTCAGAGCTAGATTTTCAAATAATTCCGGCCTTCTTAAAAAAGTTCTTCCGAGACTTTGTTTAAGACGCCAGCGTCTAATGTCTTCGTGGTTGCCACCGAGCAGCACTGCCGGTACCTCCAGTCCATCCAAAGATTCGGGCCGGGTGTAATGAGGACAATCGAGCAAGCCGTCGGAGAAGGAGTCCTGCTCCGCCGAAGCCTGTTTACCCAGCACGCCGGGCACCAGACGGGACACTGCATCAATCAGGGTCATTGCCGGTAACTCACCGCCCGAAAGCACGTAGTCGCCGATTGACCATTCCTCGTCCACTTCAGTCTGAATGATGCGCTCATCGATACCTTCGTAACGTCCGCACACCAAAATCAACTTCTGTGTTTCTGCCAGCTCAGTTGCGCCCCGCTGTGTCAGCTTGCGCCCCTGTGGCGACAGATATATCACCTTGGCTCCGTCACCCGCCGCCGTTCTGGCAGCCTGGATGGCGTCCTTCAGTGGTTGCACCATCATCAACATTCCCGGGCCGCCGCCATAAGGTCGGTCGTCCACGGTTCTGTGTCTGTCATGGGTGAAATCGCGGGGATTCCACGTGTGCAACTCCAGCAGGCCATTTTTGATGGCCCGACCCGTGACCCCAAAATCAGTGATGGCACGAAACATTTCGGGAAACAGGGTGATTACCCCTAACCACATGTTTTGTACCTCGATTTAGAAGTCAGGATCCCAATCCACAATAATCTGTTTTTCTGCCAGCTTGACGTCAATGACAAACTGGTCAGGCAGATACGGAATCATACGTTCCGTTTTGCCGAAAGCATCTTTGGCGTTGGCCTTGACCATGAGTACGTCGTTAGAGCCTGTTTCCAGGATCTGATCCACCTTACCCAGGTTGTAACCCTTGGTGTTGAGTACCTCACAACCAATGAGATCGCGCCAATAGAACTCGTCTTCGGGCAACTCAGGCATTTGTTCGGCCAGGATCCCAATCTCACAGTTGGTGAGCATTTGAGCCTGCTCCCGGTTGCTGACCCCCTCAAGCTCGGCGACAACCGCCTTGCCGTGGAAGCGCCACTGGGACACCTTCACCTCGCGCCATTCGCCATGTTCTTTGAGGAGCCATGGAGAATAGTCGAAAATACCTTCAACGGAATCGGTATAGGCGGTGATCTTCATCCAACCCTTTACGCCGTAAGTAGAGCCGATTTTGCCTACTACTACAGGTTGTTGATTACTGCTCATCAATCTATACCTTCACGCCATTAAGCAGCAGCTTTACGGGCGTCTTTGATCAGCTTGGCTACGCGATCGGTAGTAGAAGCACCGTTGCCAACCCAGTGATCAACACGGTCCAGATCCAGACGCAGAGTTTCTTCCTGACCTTTGGCCAGTGGGTTGAAGAAACCAACGCGCTCGATGAAACGGCCGTCACGGGCGTTACGAGAGTCAGTTACTACGATGTTGTAGAAAGGACGCTTTTTAGCGCCGCCGCGAGCTAAACGAATGGTAACCATGCGTTTTTTTTCCTCTAATGATTTGCCAGAAGCAAAAATAAAAACTGGAACCCCGTGTTCGCAAAAGAGTCCCAGCAAGAAAGCCGGAGAATTTTACCTGAGTTTCAGGCGAATGCAACCGAAACTGGCCAATTTTACGGCTGCATTGAATCCGGGCTTAACGCCCGGGAAGCTTCATACCGCCGGGCATCATACCGCCCATGGCGCGCATCATTTTCTGCATCCCACCCTTGGAAGACATCTTCTTCATCATCTTCTGCATCTGGGTGAACTGCTTAAGCAGACGGTTAACGTCTTGAATTTGTGTGCCACTGCCCGCTGCAATGCGACGCTTGCGGGAGCCCTTGATGATATCAGGATTCTGACGTTCCCCCGGGGTCATGGAGTTAATAATAGCCTCCATTTGACGGGTCATTTTACCATCCTGAATTTGTGCCATGGCTTCCGGAGGCAGTTGACCTACGCCGGGCAATTTTTCCAGCAGGCCCATCATGCCGCCCATGTTTTTCATCTGCTGCAACTGCTCGCGGAAGTCTTCGAGGTCGAAATTGCCACCCGATTTGACCTTGGAGGCCAGCTTCATGGCTTTTTCTTTATCAACGCCGCGCTCTACCTGCTCAATCAGAGAGAGTACGTCACCCATGCCGAGGATGCGCGAGGCAACACGGTCAGGGTGGAATGGCTCAAGGGCATCGGTCTTTTCGCCAACACCGAGGAACTTAATGGGCTTACCTGTGATGTGGCGGATAGACAACGCCGCACCACCGCGTGCATCACCGTCCACCTTGGTCAGTACCACACCGGTCAGCGGCAGCGCCTCGTTAAAGGCCTTGGCGGTGTTGGCGGCATCCTGACCTGTCATGGCGTCTACCACGAACAGGGTTTCTATGGGCTTGACTGCCGCATGCAGCGCCTTGATTTCATCCATCATGGCTTCATCGACGTGCAGGCGGCCTGCGGTGTCGAGGATCACCACATCGATGAATTTCAGCTTGGCGTGTGAAATAGCCGCAGTGGCGATGTCGATGGGCTTTTGGCTCACATCGGAAGGGAAGAATTCCACTTCCACTTCTTTGGCCAGAGTTTCGAGCTGCTTGATTGCCGCAGGACGGTATACGTCAGCACTAACCACCAGTACAGATTTTTTCTGACGGGTACGCAGGAACTTGGACAGCTTGGCCACAGAGGTGGTTTTACCCGCCCCCTGCAGACCTGCCATCATGATCACAGCCGGAGGCTGGGCGGCGAGATTCAGGGCCTCGTTGGCCTCACCCATCGCCTTTTCAAGCTCGCTTTGAACGATTTTGACAAACACCTGACCGGGCGTCAGGCTCTTGGCCACTTCCTGGCCCACTGCGCGCTCTTTAACGGCGTTCACAAATTCACGGACAACCGGCAAGGCCACGTCGGCCTCAAGGAGCGCCATACGGACTTCCCGCAGGGTGTCTTTAATGTTGTCTTCCGTTAAGCGACCGCGACCGCTGATAGTCTTCAGCGTACGCGACAGTCTGTCGGTCAGGTTCTCAAACATCGTCCTGTGCAAACCTTTAATAATGTCAAATGTGGGCTTGTATTATAGCGATGCCTGCGGTTTATGCTACCTGTCCGCTTGCCTGTATGGATGCCGGGCAGAGAATACTTCGGCTAACAATCAGAATTGGCTAAAATTTGCAACTTACATCACTGCCCATTTGCGCAAGGGTCGTGTTATTCTAATTCCCAAATCAGCAATCCCGCTTTCGCATCGCGAAGCCCAAGAGAAACTAAAAGCAGGTTGTAATCCATGGTTCTTTTCTCTGCGTCAGCCATGTTCTTCTACTGTATCGCCCTGATACTGGTGACCAGTCGACTGTTTCACGCCGAAGGCCCAAACCGCCGTGCCGTTGCCGCCGTTGCTTCCATCGCTGTGGTATTGCACGCCGCCGCCCTGCAGCAAGCCATTTTTACCGACGATGGTCAGAACTTCAGCCTCACCAATGTGATATCACTGGTGAACTGGATTATCGCTTTCACCTTCAGCGTGCTGATTTTCCGTCTGAAAGTGATAGTGGTGGTGCCCGTGGTATACGCCTGCTCTGTCTTGTCGGTGGCGCTTTTATGGTTGGTGCCGCCCAAATACATTACCCATTTTGAGCACAATCCCGAGGTGCTGGCCCACGTGGTGCTGTCACTCATGGCCTACAGTGCACTGATGATTGCGGCACTTTATGCCATTCAGCTGGCGATGATCCAAAACAAGCTCAAGAAAAAGCAGCTGATATTAAGCCCGGCCATGCCGCCACTGATGACTGTGGAAAAACAGCTCTACCATTTGGTGATCATCGGCGTGATCCTGCTGAGCCTTGGTCTGGCAACCGGCTTTATCTTCCTTGATGACATGTTCGCCGAGGGTAAAGGTCATAAAGCCATTCTCTCCATCATGGCCTGGTTTGTGTACATCGCCATGCTGTGGCAGCAATACTCAGTAGGTTGCCGTATCCGTACCGCTATCGCCTACACCCTGACCGGTGCGACCCTGTTGTCGCTGGCCTATTTTGGCGCCCGCATCGTCAAGGAACTCATTCTCAGTTAAGTCCCCGCCGGGGGCTTAGCCCCTTGGCTAACTTGACACCCCTTTAAAATGCCAGTATTTACTTACATCTCCTGGCCATAGTGGAGCCTTTGCTTGGACGCGATATCGACCGGAACACTCCTGCTGTCGCTTTTAGTGTTAATCCTGATTTCTGCCTATTTCTCTGGCTCTGAAACGGCCATGATGTCTTTGAACCGCTATCGGCTCAGACACCTCGCCAGCAGCGGACACAAGGGCGCCAAACGTGCATCCAAGCTGCTGGACCGCCCCGACCGCCTGATTGGCCTTATCCTGATTGGTAACAACCTGGTGAACATCCTCGCCTCAGCCATAGCGACCATTATTGGTATGCGGATATGGGGTGACGTGGGTGTGGCCATCGCCACAGGTTTGCTGACCGTAGTGGTGCTGGTATTTGCCGAAGTCACCCCAAAGACAGTGGCCGCCCTGCATCCTGAGCGCATCGCTTACCCATCGAGCCTGCTGCTTAAATGGCTGCTGGTGATATTGCAGCCCCTGGTAAAAGTGATGAATATCATCACCTCCGGCATTTTACGGCTTATCGGTGTTCGCAACGTGGCGACCAATGATGCCCTGAGTCAGGAAGAGCTGCGTACCGTGGTACACGAGGCCGGCGCCCTTATCCCCCAGCGTCACCAGGACATGCTGCTGTCTATTCTCGACCTTGAGAAAGTGACGGTGGAAGACATCATGATCCCCCGCGCCGAAATTTATGCCATCAACGTCAACGATGATTTCAAGCAAATAAACCGTCAGGTGGTTACCAGTCCCCACACACGGGTACTGGTATACCGCGATACCATAGATGACGCCGTGGGCTTTATTCACCTGAGAGATGCCTTACGCCTGCAGTCCAAAGAAGAGTTCAGCAAAGCCACCCTGCTCAGGGCGGTAAAAGAGCTCTACTTTATCCCCGAGGGTACGCCCCTGAACGTGCAGCTGGCCAACTTCCAGCACAACAAGGAACGTATCGGTCTGGTGGTGGATGAGTACGGTGATATCCAGGGTCTGGTCACACTGGAAGACATTCTGGAAGAGATTGTGGGTGATTTCACCACTTCCATGGTGCCTACAGCCAGTGAGGAGATCCATCCCCAGGAAGATGGCAGCCTGCTGATAGATGCGAGTATCAACATCCGTGAGCTCAACAAAGAGATGAAGTGGGAGCTGCCCACGGATGGCCCGAAAACGCTGAACGGCCTTATCCTCGAATATCTGGAAGACATCCCCTCCCCCAATACCAGTTTGCGCCTCGAAGGCTACCCCATTGAGGTCATGGAGGTGGCAGAGAATATGGTGAAGACCGTGAGGGTGATGCCGGACCTGTATCAGGCCCCCGATAACGCAAAAAAGACGCCCTGAGCGTCTTTTTTCTTATCATGAGTCTCGTTAATCAAGCCGTCTTGCGGCCCGCTTCAAGGGCTCTTCGCAACGCTATGGCCTGTGGCGTAATCTCACGCTCGAGCGCTTTTTCGAGGCCCAGTGCAAAATACACCTCAGCCATCAAAAAGAAAGGCCCAATCAACAGCTGATTCATATCATCCACAAACGCCGGTTTTGCCTTTTCGTACTTATGGCCAATCAGTTGAAACACCCAGCCAATGATAAACACCACGGCAGCTATCCAGGCGACGTGGGGCACGGATGCCATCATGTCTGAGGTGTACAGCACCGGCAGGATAAACACCAGCATGCCAACGGCGAGGCGCACGTGCAGTTTAAGGTAGTAAGCCAGCACTATCAGGGTAAACACCATGGCTGCGCTGGCCTCACCCAGAGTGCCCAGTTCGAACCGGATAAGCCCAAGCCAAACAAAGGCTGACCAGATGATAAGCGGGATACCGACAAAGTGGGTTTTAATGTTGGTGGGGTTCAGGTGCACACTCTTATAGCGCGCAAGTTGCTCGGCTGCTGTCTTCATAACGCTCTCCCTGGCATAGATTCTTATTGTGGTTTTACTGCCCAAAGGCGGACTGAACACACATCATTTGGTACTAATGTACCAGTAAAGCAAAGAAAGCCGTCATTAACAAGCCACCTTTTACCGGCCATAAAAAAGGGAGCCTGGCTCCCTTAATCTCATGCTCTCTTAACAGAGTATGGCGGTTGCCACCGCATAATGCCGCTCATCGGCGATGGACAGACGGATTTGGCTGCCGCCGAGCTGCTGCATACGCGCCAGGGCGCCGTCAGTCAGGCGCACACAGGGGGCACCAAACTCATCGCTGTAGGTTTCAATATGTTGAAACGACACGCCGCGACCTATACCTGTACCCAGTGCCTTTGCTACCGCCTCCTTGGCGGCAAAGCGCTTGGCCAGGTACAACTCGCGCTGACCGCTGCCGACAAAAATCGCCAGCTCGGATTCCGTCAGTACCCGCTTGGCGAGCCTATCGCCGCCGCGCTCAAGTTGGCTGCGGATACGCTCAATCTCAACTATGTCTGTCCCCAGCCCCAACACTGACATTACTCGCCCCGGCGACCTTCAAGCATCAGCTGCTTCATATCGCGCACAGCCTTCTCCAGACCGTCAATGGCTGCACGGGCCACAATGGCGTGGCCGATATTGAGCTCATATAGCTCGGGAATGGCGGCGATGGGCTTGACGTTGTGGTAGTGCAAGCCATGGCCTGCATTCACGGTAATACCCAAGCCATGGGCGTATTTAGCCATGGAGGCGATTCGCTCAAGCTCGGTTTCTGCTTCGGCCTCGGTGTGGGCATCGGCATAACGGCCGGTGTGGATTTCGATATAAGGTGCGCCAACTTCGTGGGCCGCATCAATTTGAGCCTTGTCGGCATCGATAAAGAGCGACACCAGAATACCCTGGGCAGCCAAACGCTCGACAGCAGCACGGATTTTATCTTTCTGCCCAGCCACATCCAGTCCGCCTTCAGTGGTCAGCTCTTCACGCTTCTCGGGCACCAAACACACATAGGTGGGTTTGACCTCACAGGCGATATTGAGCATCTCTTCAGTTACGGCACACTCGAAGTTCATCCTTGTTTTCAGGGTTTTGGCCAGCAGGTACACATCGCGGTCGATGATATGGCGTCTGTCTTCACGCAGGTGAATGGTGATGCCATCGGCGCCGGCATGCTCAGCCACGGCGGCGGCATGTACCGGATCAGGGTAGTTGGTGCCACGGGCCTGGCGCAGGGTGGCGATGTGGTCGATGTTCACGCCCAGAAGAATGCGGCTCATCGGGTACTCCTTCAGAATTGTCTTGGCAATATTGACAGGCATTGTACTGAATCACTCCGTGCCTTGATATAGGCTGACACGCATTTGCCACTGGCAACAAACGCTTGTGTGAACTCAGCTTTTGTTTCGATTGGCAAAGAGTTGTCTGCTGACCAAGGGCTTATTGCCAACAAAGGGCGCCAATAAAAACCTGAGCAACTGCCGTGCTGCGGCAAAATCGGCTTCTGAGAGTTCCTTCTGTGCCAACGCAAGAATCGCCCGACCTGAAATGGCTTTTTCCAGTGTACTGGGGGCCAAGCCACCCTCGGGACAAGGCCTGTAGGCACATTCGGCACTGATGGCCGCGCCCAGGGTATCATCCGAGAGTGATGGACAGGCACCAAGCTCTTCAAGCAGTGCCAGCTCAAAGTATCTCAGTTGACTCTGGCAAAACCCCTTGGCCATGGACATCAGTGTCTGGTGATAGCTGAAAAACAGCCCCTCGCCCGCATGACTGTGGCTGAGGCAACGCATCAGGAGTTCATTGAGGTACATGGCGGCATAGAGAGCGTCGCCCTGCAGCGGAATGGCGGGGGCATAGGCTTCGGGCTGAATAAGGGTTCTGAGCTCACCCTTACCCGACAGTGAAAACAGTAGTGGCTGAAAAGGTTGCAGCAGCGCCCGGCTGGAGCGCTTGCCGCTGCCGAGCCGCACAATGGCATCGACCCGACCTGCGCCATCCACCAAGAGGTTTACGATGGCGCTGTTTTCCCGATAGGGACGCGAATGCAGCAGGTAACCCCTTTCCATCGCGGCCCCGGGATTAATCTTCGCCGTAACCCAGGCTGCGAAGGGCCCGCTCGTCGTCGGCCCAGCCGGATTTCACCTTCACCCACACTTCGAGGAACACCTTGTTATCGAACAGGCGCTCCATGTCTTTGCGGGCCTCGGTGGCGATAGTGCGAATACGCTCGCCTTTTTTACCAATAACCATGCGCTTCTGGCCATCACGCTCGACCAGCACCAGGGCATTGATTTGGTACACGCCGTTTTCCATCATTTTGAACTGCTCGATTTCCACTGTGGCATCGTAGGGCAGCTCATCACCGAGGAAGCGCATCAGCTTTTCACGGACAATCTCAGAGGCCATAAAGCGCTGGCTTCTGTCGGTTACATAGTCTTCCGGGAAGAAGAACACTGACTCGGGCAAAGATTCACGGGCCAAATCCAGCAGTCGTTCCACGTTGGTGCCCTGCTTGGCAGATACCGGCACTATGTCATCGAAGGGGTATTTCTTGGACACTTCGATAAGGTACGGGAACAGCTCTTCCTTTTCCTTGATACCATCTACCTTGTTGATGGCCAGCACAGTCTTGCGATGCTCGCCGCCGCGGCGCAGCTTGTTCAGCACCATTTCATCATCGGCAGTCCACTCCATGCCGTCCACCACAAAGATGACCATGGAGACATCGGCCAGGGAACTGGCGGCAGCACGGTTCATCAGGCGGTTAATGGCACGCTTTTCTTCAATGTGCAAACCGGGGGTATCGATAAAGACGATTTGATTCGGCCCCTCGGTGTGAATTCCCATAATGCGGTGACGGGTGGTCTGGGGCTTACGGGAAGTGATGCTGATTTTTTGCTTCAGCAACTTGTTGAGCAAGGTGGATTTACCTACGTTGGGGCGACCAACGATGGCCACCATGCCACAATAGGTAACATCGTAGTGCTCTTCGGGTTGATTCTGGCTGTTCATCTGTGCCAGCAAATCTTCCAGGCTTGGTTCGTTTTCCGGTACACCTGGTTCGGGTTTCTTGCTCATTGATTCAATAATTCCAAAACTTGTGCCGCCGCCATTTGTTCGGCTTTGCGGCGAGAACTGCCCACACCCACGACGGCATCGGCAAGGTCGGTCACCCGGCATTCCACGGTAAAGGTCTGATCGTGCGCCTCACCTTCTACCTGGGTCACCTGATATTCAGGCAGGGGCTTTTTCATCCCCTGCAAATACTCCTGCAGCAGGGTCTTGGCATCCTTTTGGCCAACCCCGGGCTTGATGTCGGCAAGCCTGGTTTCGTACCAGCCCAGCAATAAACTGCGGCAGGTTTCAAGGTCCGCATCCAAATACACGGCACCTATGATGGCTTCCACCGCATCCGCGAGGATGGATTCCCGACGGAAACCACCACTCTTGAGCTCACCGGGTCCCAGATTGAGGTAATCCCCCAGTTTGAACTCCTTGGCAATCACCGCCAGGGTATCGCCCCGCACCAGGGTGGCACGCATGCGGCTCAAGTCACCTTCGGTGGCCTTGGGAAACTGATGAAACAGCGCATCGGAAATCACGATAGAGAGGATGGAATCACCCAAAAACTCCAGCCGTTCGTTATGCTGGTTTGAGGCACTTCTGTGGGTCAGGGCCTGCTCAAGCAGACGGATATCGCTGAACTCATAGCCCAGGGTCCGGCATAGTCTCGGCAGATTTTTAATCGGCTCCATCATACTCACTGAATACCGCCTACACGCTCAAAACGCACGCCTGTGGGAACCCAGGTTGGTAGGACATCTGACGGCTTACGATCAAACTCGAAGCTTATCCAGATGGCCACGGCTTTACCCACAAGATTCTCTTCGGGCACAAAACCCCAGAAACGGCTGTCGGTACTGTTGTCACGGTTATCACCCATCACAAAGTACTGGCCTTCCGGCACCACAAACTCACCGGCTGGCGCACTGCCCTTACGATAGAACATGCCGCGCATGTCGGGGCGGGCAGGATTAATCAAAATTTCGTGCTCAACGTCACCAAGCTGCTCTTTGTAGTGCTTAAGACGCACGCCATCCTGCACAAACTCACTGTCACCGAGGGCAATACGGTCAACCTTGGCCGGGACGCTCTGGCAAATCTCGCCCTCAACACAGGCTCGTTGAATATAAAGCTCTTTGTTTTGATAAAACACGCGGTCTCCCGGCAGGCCTACCACACGCTTAATATAGTCAATTCTGGGATCTTCAGGGTATTTGAAGACCACCACGTCACCGCGCTGTGGCTTACCTGTGGCGATAACTTCTTTGCGCCACATAGGCTCTTTAATGCCGTAGCTGAATTTTTCCACCAGAATGAAGTCCCCTACCAGCAAGGTTGGCATCATCGAACCGGACGGGATTTGAAAAGGTTCATACAGGAATGAGCGCAGCACCAATACAAAGGCGATGACCGGGAACACAGAGTGTGCGGTTTCGACTATATAGGGTTCCTTGGTGATGGCTTCGACAGCTTCCTCTGACAGGTTAGCGTCGCCGGACTGTGCCACCGCCAATGCGGCCTTGCGCTTGGGGGCCTGAAACAGCACATCAAATAGCCAAATCAGCCCTGACACCAGGGTAACTATCACCAGAATTTGTGAAAAATACGCAGCCATTAACGGGTTAACTCCTTGGCATTAAAAGTGATTGGCTTAACTCTGCGGCAAACAGTTTTGACACAGAGCCAGTCGCTTTGGTGAGCACACCCAAAGGATCTGCTAACCAAAGCGCCGCATACTGCGGCGCCTTTATCGTTGTTTTACCTAAGCAGGGCTTAGGGAAGCAAGTAAAAGAGTGTGATCATTCGTTAAGCTTGAGCACTGCGAGGAAGGCTTCCTGAGGCACTTCCACGTTACCCAGTTGCTTCATCCGCTTCTTACCTTCTTTCTGCTTCTGCAACAGTTTCTTCTTACGGGACACGTCACCACCGTAACACTTGGCCGTTACATCTTTACGCAAGGCCTTCACGGTAGAGCGGGCAACGACCTGGTTACCCACGGCCGCCTGAATCGCGATATCAAACATCTGCCTTGGGATCAGCTCTTTCATCTTCTCCACCAGGGCAATACCCTTGTGACGAATGTTGGAGCGGTGGATGATCATCGCCAGCGCGTCCACGCGGTCGCCGTTGATGAGCACGTCCAGGCGTACCATGTCAGCAGGCTCGAAGCGAATGAAGTTATATTCCAGCGAGGCATAACCACGACTGGTCGACTTGAGGCGGTCGAAGAAATCCATCACCACTTCAGCGGCAGGAATATCGTAAGTCAGTGCCACCTGGTTACCGTGGTAAACCATGTTCTTCTGTACGCCACGCTTCTCGATACACAGGGTGATCACGTTACCCAGATACTCTTTCGGCACCAGAATGTTGGCCTGAACGATAGGCTCACGCATCTCTTCGATGTGGTTGATGGCCGGCAGATCGGACGGGTTATCTACATATACGGTTTCGCCGTTGGTCAGCAGCACTTCGTATTCCACGGTAGGTGCCGTGGTGATGAGGTCCAGATCGTATTCACGCTCCAGACGCTCCTGGATGATTTCCATGTGCAGCAGACCCAGGTAACCGATACGGAAACCAAAGCCGAGAGCCGATGAGGTTTCTGGCTCAAACTGCAAAGACGCATCGTTGAGGCTGAGCTTGTTCAGCGCATCACGGAAGCTTTCATAGTCGTCGGTGGAGATGGTAAACACACCGGCGTATACCTGAGGCTTAGCCTTCTTAAAGCCCGGCAGTGGCTTGTCGGCACCGTGCTTTGCCAGGGTCAGGGTATCACCCACGGGTGCGCCGTGAATTTCCTTGATACCAGCGATAACATAGCCAACTTGACCGGTTTTCAGCTCAGCCTGGTCTTTCATCTTCGGCGTGAAGATACCAACACGATCCGCGTTGTAGGTCTGGCCTGTGCTCATCACCTTGAACTTGTCGCCCTTCTTGAGCACACCGTTCTTGATACGCACCAATGACACAACGCCGAGGTAGCTGTCGAACCAGGAGTCGATGATAAGCGCCTGCAGTGGCGCCTCAGGGTCTCCTTCTGGGGAAGGGATCTGCGCCACTATGGTCTCGAGCACTTCATCGATGCCAACACCGGTCTTGGCAGAGCAGCGCACTGCATCTGTGGCTTCGATGCCGACTATGTCTTCAATCTCGGCGGCCACACGCTCAGGCTCGGCCTGGGGCAGGTCGATTTTGTTCAGTACCGGCACCACTTCCAGATCCATTTCCAGCGCGGTGTAACAGTTGGCCAGCGTCTGGGCTTCTACGCCCTGACCGGCATCCACCACCAGCAGCGCGCCTTCACAGGCAGCCAGTGAACGGGATACTTCATAGGAGAAGTCCACGTGGCCGGGGGTATCAATAAAGTTCAGCTGATAGGTCTCACCATTTTTGGCGGTGTAGTCTAGGGTCACGCTCTGGGCTTTAATGGTAATGCCACGCTCACGCTCAAGATCCATGGAGTCCAGGACCTGTTCGGCCATCTCACGGTCCGTCAGACCACCACACACCTGAATAAGGCGATCAGACAGAGTGGACTTGCCGTGGTCGATGTGGGCAATGATGGAGAAGTTTCTAATGTGTTTCATTCTTCGGTAATGACCAAACTAAAAATGGAAGACAAAATCAAAGGTGCGAAATTGTACCCGATTACGGGGGCAATACCAATCTGATCCGCAGGAAAGTCAGACTGCTTTAGTCAGGCAAGAGGGTTCCAGCGCTTTGCCCAGGCGGGCGAGGATGACGGGTTGAGTTTGACGCTCAAGATTTTTCGCGAGCCGCTTACCCCAGAGCCAGGCCACTATGGCCCCCAGCAGTGAAAACACCAGACTGGCAGTTTCACTGCCAAAGCTTAATGCTGAGCCAGCCATCTTGCCGCCGAAGGCCCCCAGCAGCAATCCGGCAAGCGGCAGCAGGTACACAAGCGCCGCTGCTTTGAGCAGCGCAGATTCAGGCAGACCGAGGCGGATAAGCTCACCGTCCTCAAAAGCCTCCGCGCTCTTGATTGAGAACTGTTGGGTTTTACCGGCAAAAGCACTGGCGATTGCACCTGTGCCACAGCTTTCACTGGCAGCACAGTGCCCACAGGCGGTTTTGACTTCCACTTCGACCGTCACCCAGCCAGAGGATTCGCCCCGCACGACACGGGCCAGCTCTTCCATCATGATGACTTGTCCAGTGCCAGACTGCGTATAATGCGACTCAGGGTCTCCATGGGCACTCGCCCTACCGCAACCACCTCAGCATTACCTACTTTTTCGCTGACAAGCCCAAGGCCATTGCGGGTCATAAGCTCGTCTGGCATGGGCACATTACCGGCGCGGCCTACATACACAGAGATGTTGGCGATGCCGTCGGTGATGGCGACATACTCCACCGGCTCCTGTGAGCCCATCAATCTGTGATGATCCCGCGCCACCACTTTGAAGCCTTCCGGCAGCCAGGTGAAGGTCCAGTTTTGACCATCGTGCCTGTCCAGTTGATTAATCACCGGAGGCCAGTCCTGCTTGGCCGCTTCCACCAAAAGTGGCGCAGGCTCTTCAAGCACCAGCAGTTCTACTACCATGATCTGCTCCAGCAACTCTTTCTCGTCGGTCAGCAGCTCATAGCGCAGTGGCAGATAGGTTTCCATATCCACCCAAACCTGCAGCGGATAACGGTGGGGATCGTTGGGTATTAAACGCACCAGCTGCCCGGGTCGACCTGCAATGCGGCTGCGGCCGCCCAGCACAAACTGGTAGCCCGCCTCGATGCCAGCAGGGTCATTGGCGAATACCACTGGCCACAACCCCTGAATTCTGTCGGCATTTACCGTAAACGCAGGCTGGTCGTGCTCGATAAAGGTCACTCGATTATCAATGCGAACCGCATTTTTTATGGGGCCATTGAGATGCTCAAGGAAGGCCACTTCCTGACCATTGACCTTGCCATGGAGATACACCAGAGGACGTATATGATCGGCCTGAAGATGAATGACCGACATTTTGAACTGTTCTTGATTGAGAGCCCGGCTCATTTCCTCAAGCCAGGCCTTGGCAGACAGGTCCTGGGCAGATACCGGCAGGACCATGGCCACGAGGGCCAGAAGAATGGATCGCAAGCTAACTCCTTCAGCGATTGACTGGAATTGGGGTTACCTCGCTATTGTCGTCCACAACCGCCCCGGTGTTCAATCTCTGCTGCAACATATGATCTTGCAGATAGGCGTTAATACGGCGACGCTGTTCGAGCAACTGATCGTTGGCATTGCCCTGATTCTGGTTGGCAACGGGTCCGGTTTGCAGGCTCACAGGCGTGGCTGTGCCGACCAGAGGACGGGTATTGAGTACTGGCAGTGGCGCATCGTCCTGGGTGCTCTGATAATTCTGCACACCAACAACGGCCATCAGTGCCACGGCGGCGGCGATACCGTACTGACCAAGCTGGCGCATCAAGGGAACAACCACAGCACGGGAGGGTGCCTGAGGAGCTTCGCGCTCAACCTTGGGTGCCAGGATAGTAGGCTCATCCTCGAGTGCGGCCGCGATGCGGGCAGACAAATCGAGTGG
This sequence comes from Shewanella sp. FJAT-52076, assembly GCF_019457455.1. NCBI lineage: Bacteria > Pseudomonadati > Pseudomonadota > Gammaproteobacteria > Alteromonadales > Shewanellaceae > Shewanella > Shewanella sp. FJAT-52076. Next base: position 1,014,623 of record NZ_CP080415.1, on the reverse strand, counting down.
CATTGCCTGAGGCAATTCATCGCGCATGGCATCACCCATCAGGTGATAACGCTGCCACTTGGCATGAGAATCCGTATCTGCTGCAAGCTCGGCAAGAGTCTGACGATCGGTTTCGCCATCAACACTCGCAGATACCCATTCCTGTCCGGTCTTTTCCATTACTCAAGTCTCTCTTAAGGGTGCAAAAACATGGCTGACGTACCCTGAGGTTTCTCAGGACTCCAGCAGCGGCTGCAGCTTCCTGTCTATCACTTCCCGCGCCCGGAAAATCCGCGAACGTACCGTGCCCACAGGGCATTCCATCACGTTAGCGATATCTTCGTAGCTCATACCATCGAGCTCACGCAGGGAAATGGCCATCTTTAGCTCTTCGGGCAACTCTTCCAACGTCTCAAACACCACACGTTTGATTTCGTCAGACAACATCAGCCGCTCCGGCGAGGCAAACTCTTTTAATGCATCACTGCCGTCATAGTACTCGGCATCATCGGCATCCACATCGTTGGCCGGCGCTCTGCGACCCTGGGATACGAGATAATTTTTTGCCGTGTTGACCGCGATGCGGTACAGCCAGGTGTAAAACGCACTCTCGCCGCGGAAATTAGCCAGCGCCCGATAGGCCTTGATAAAGGCTTCCTGTGCCACATCGGCCACATCGGCCTGATTGCGCACATAACGGGAAATCAGGTTAATCACCCTACTCTGGTAACGGAGCACCAGAAGGTTGAATGCGTTTTTATCTCCCTGCTGCACCAGCTCTACGAGCTCTTGATCGCTTTTTTGTCCACTCATTCGAGCCGACTTCTCCCAAATCTAACACACTGATTTTTCAGTCGCTCGAATCATAACTACTTATGTAGACCAGCGTATATTGAAAAAGTTCTGCGATTTTTATTAAAAAAACCCCGACCGGGGCAAGTACCCTAAATTCCCAACAAGGTTTATCATAGCGGGACATTTGAATCCGTCATGATACCCGATGAAACAAGCAGTTGAACACCAGTCAGACATTCTGGTCATCGGCAGCGGTGCTGCTGGCCTGACTTTGGCACTCCATCTTGCTGAAAAAGCAAAGGTAATTCTGATTTCCAAAGGGCCGCTCAGCGAAGGGTCTACCCTGTACGCCCAAGGAGGCATCGCCTCAGTGTTCGACGAGGGCGACACCATTGAGTCCCACGTAGAGGACACTCTGGTGGCCGGAGCGGGTATCTGTGATGAGGCTGTGGTCACCTATACCGCCGCCAACGCCAAGGCCGCCATGCAGTGGCTCATCAGCTGCGGCGTGCCCTTCGATAAAGAAGAGCACATCACCAACGAAGCCCAGCCCTACCACCTGACCCGGGAAGGTGGCCACAGCCACAGACGCATTCTGCACGCAGCAGACGCCACCGGCAAAGCGGTGCAGACCACCCTCCAGGAGCTGGCCGCCAACCACCCCAACATTCAGGTGCTGGAACGCTACAACGCCATCGACCTTATTACCACCCGCAAACTGGGCCGCACCGGCAATCGGGTGCTCGGCGCCTATGTGTGGAACCGCAGCCAGGAGCAGGTTGAAACAGTGAAGGCCCGCTTTGTGGCGCTCGCCACAGGCGGCAGCTCCAAGGTGTACCAGTACACATCCAATCCGGACGTGGCCAGCGGCGATGGTATTGCCATGGCCTGGCGCGCCGGGTGCCGGGTGGCCAACATGGAATTTAACCAATTCCACCCAACCTGCCTGTACCATGCAGAGGCCCGTAACTTCCTGCTGACTGAGGCCCTGCGCGGCGAAGGCGCGTATCTGCGCCGCCCCGATGGCAGTCGCTTTATGCCGGACTTCGATGAACGCGCCGAACTCGCACCCCGCGATATTGTCGCCCGCGCCATCGACTATGAGATGAAACGACTGGGTGTGGACTGCATGTATCTGGACATCAGCCACAAACCGGCCGACTTTGTTATCAAGCACTTCCCCACCATCCATAGCCGCTGCCTGGAGTTGGGTCTGGATATTACCAAAGAGCCCATCCCCATAGTGCCTGCTGCCCATTACACCTGCGGTGGTGTGATGACAGATTTGCACGGTCAGACAGATCTCAACGGTCTCTATGCCATAGGCGAAGTGGCCTATACGGGTCTTCATGGCGCCAACCGTCTTGCCAGCAACTCGCTGCTGGAGTGCCTGGTGTTTGCCCGTGCCGCCGCCCAGGACATTGAGAGTTTGATGGGCAAGATTGCCATGCCGGGTCAGCTGCCCGCCTGGGATGAAAGCCGGGTGAGTAACTCAGACGAAGAAGTGGTCATCGCCCACAACTGGCATGAGCTGCGCCTCTTTATGTGGGACTACGTGGGCATAGTTCGCACCGATAAACGTCTCGAGCGGGCGCTGCGTCGGGTCACCATGCTGCAACAGGAAATTCAGGAGTATTACTCCAATTTCCGGGTCAGCAATAACCTGCTGGAGCTGCGTAACCTGGTGCAGGTGGCCGAGCTTATTATTCGCTGTGCCATGGCACGTAAAGAAAGCCGTGGCCTGCACTGTAACCTCGACCATCCTGAAAAACTCGACGTCTCGGGCCCTACGATTTTAACTCCTGAGCGTTAATGGACAGCAGCAAGCGGCATAAATCCCGATAAGGCCCGTCATCGAGCATATCGGCAAATACAAATCGAAGGCGGCCTTGGCCGCTTTCTTTTTTTATCAGCAAGATACAAGCGAGTGGCAACACCCAAGCCCGCTGCACCCTGTGACGCCCTTCGCTGTCATCCAGACAGCCGTTGTCGAATAACCCAAATTGCCAGTGCCAGATCTTGAGCCGCCACAGGGTGTGAATAAAGAAACCGCTAACCGCCGCGGCCATCAATAGCTGCAGCGCAAAAAACGGGAGGGGTAAATTGGCAGGCCAGGCGAGAAAGGAAGTAAGGAAAAGCGCCCAAAGGATCACCACGGCAAAGTACTGATCCTTTGAAGCAGAGACAGAAAAATTATGGCGCCGGACGTCCACGAACCGTGACTACCATGTCAGCAAGTTCAGGGTTCGGGCATTGCTCATGCCCCATAAACCAGGCAAAGAGCTCGGGATCTTCGCAGGCCAGCAATCTTACAAACACAGCCTTTTGCTCGTCGCTAAGTGCCTCGTAGTGGTTTTCCACAAACGGCTGGAACAACACATCCAGCTCCAGCATGCCACGGCGGCAAGCCCAGCGAACGCGGGCAGTACTCATCAACTCAGTCACTTATTGCTTCCTTAAGCCTCTGAAAATTTGTGGCCAAGTTTAACAGGAAATTGGCAACGGAACACCTTGGCGCCACCTAAGGAAGGTGCGAATCAGTCCCGTGCTTGCTCTGCGTGTGCTTAAAGTGGATAGATGCAAGGCACAGTTTGCAGTGAATGGCCCTAGTCCTTCGCAAGAACTGTAACGCAGCAGATGCCGCTGTAAGCCACTCCCTGCGGGGCTTAGATAGCAACACCATTTCGGCGTTATTCAACTTCTGCAGGACGGCGGGGGCGCCCAGCCATGCTATCAGTTGAATGCCTTGAACTGTCGCTGCTATCAAAGCCAGAGCTGTGCGACGACTTGTTCGCACCTTCCCTAAGACAGCAGTCTCGAATTTAAAAGCTCTGAACCTGACTGTCGAGCCCTGAAAACAGGTCATCAAAACGGGTTTCAAGCAATCGTTGAACCGCGGGATGCTGGATCATGCGTTCGGCGAACATCACATGATATTCCTCCCGCACATCCAGAGTCTCCCCCAGAACCCGCATGCCATGCCCCAAGATATCCTGCTTGTAAATCGACGGGGCGACAAAAATCCCTTGGCCGAAATAGCCAAAGGCTTTCATCATGGCCGCATCATCGAACTCCCCCAGAATACGCACTTCGAGGTTCTTTTCAGCAAACCAGCGGTGCAGCTGCTGCCCAAGGCTGGTGCGCTTGCCCGGGATGAGCAGCTTGTCTTCCTCCAGGCAGGCTGGGAAAGGCTTGGTGTAGGTTTTGGAAGAGAAGAAACTGACGCCGCACTCTCCCAACTTCTTGGACAGAATTTCCGGATATTTGAGCGACTCACCGGCACAGTCAGACAGGATCATGTCCAACTTATGCTCCCGCAATCGTGCCATCAGACTCTCGTGGGTAGCTTCATAACAGGCCAGACGCATACTGCCGTCTGTGGGCAACACAGACAGCAGTACCCTGCTCGACAGCGCCTTGGACAGGGCGTCGGCAATGCCAACCTCAAACAACATGGCGGCGTCTTTGCGGTAGTTCAGAATGTCCAAAAGCTCATAGCTTAAGTTGAACATCTTGTCAGCGTAGCGAAAAACCAGCTCTCCCAAATCAGTGGGTTCCAGCTGTCGTCCAACCCGCTTGAACAGTGCGCCACCCAGCCTGTCTTCCAGCGCTCGGATCTGCCCGGTGACGGTTTGTGGTGTTAAGCACAGGGCCTCGGCGGCTTTTACCACCGAGCCCTTGCTCTGTACCATCCAGAAATAATAAAGGTGGTTGTAATTCAGATGCTGCATTACTTAAGACGCTGACAATCTAGCAGGCTGTACATGGCCTGGGCCAGGCTTTCCTGATCCTTCACTTCACCAGAGCTCACGGCTTCGGTCAGTCCTTCCACCAACACATTGCGATCGGGAATTCGGTCCACACAATAGCGGCGATTGGCATCCTGGAAACGACTGCCGCCACGATACTTAAGTGCCCTGCTCTCAAATCCATCGGATTCAGGTCTGGCACCCAGTGCACTGGTTTTGTACATCAGAGCCCCATCAACCACGCCTTCAAGATATAGCTGGCACCCCGGGGAGCGACTGTCTTCAGAGCAGGTGTCGAGCGCTGATGCCGCGGCAAACAGCGGCAACAAGGATAATCCGAGGGCAGATACAATAGTGAGTCTCATATTCTTTCTCCTGCTTTAGGCAACACTTTTGACAACCAAAAATAGCCAATTACCGCAGCAAACAGTGAACCCAGCAAGATGCCAATACGGGCCAAATCGCCGTAGAGTTCGCCGCCATGCTCAAAGGCCAGAGAAGCAATAAACATCGACATGGTGAAACCGATACCACACATTACGGCCACCGGCGCTATCTGCTGCCAGCCAATCCCCTTTGGCAGCTCGGCCCAGCGCAGTTTCACCGCAAGATAACTGAACAGCAGCACACCTATGGGTTTACCCAACAGCAGCCCCAGGGCAATACCAACCGGCACGGGTGACAGTATGCTGTCAAATCCAACGTTCCCCAGCGGCACCCCGGCATTGGCAAAAGCAAACACCGGCAGAATGAGGAAGTTACTCCAGGGGTGCAGGCTGTGCTCAAGGTGCTCCGAGGGTGAACTGCCATCTTTGGCCCTCAGTGGAATACAGAAGGCGATAACCACACCGGCGAGGGTGGCGTGCACGCCGGACTTGAGTACGGCTATCCACAATATGATGCCAAGCACCCCATAAGGCGCGAGTGACGTTACGCCCTTACGATTAAGCGCCACCAACCCTGTAACGGCAATCGCCGCAATCACCAGGCTCAGCATAGACAAGTCGGTGCTGTAAAAGAGCGCGATAATCACAATCACACCCAGGTCGTCTATGATGGCGAGCGCCAGCAAGAATACTTTCAGCGCCACCGGCACCCGGTTACCCAACAGCGCCATAATCCCCAGGGCAAAAGCGATATCCGTGGCGGCGGGAATGGCCCAGCCGACCTTGGTAACAGGATCGTCAAAATTGAAAAACAGATAGATGGCTGCGGGAACCAACATACCACCGATGGCGGCAAAGGTAGGCAGGGACGCCTTGGACGGGCTCGACAAGGCCCCTTCCAGCAACTCACGTTTAACTTCCAGACCAATCAACAGGAAGAACAGCGCCATCAGGCCGTCGTTAATCCACAGCAGCAGAGGCTTGTTGATGTCCAGCGCCCCAAAACGAACCTGCATTCCGGTATTGAGAAACCCTTGATACAGGCCGGAAAGCGGTGAGTTGGCGAGCAACATGGCCAGTGCAACAGCCACCAGCAGCAAGATGCCACCGGCAGACTCCTGGCTCAAAAAATTACGAATAGCTTTTTCCATTTCGTTACCCCCAAATAAAGCGAATGCATTGAGTGTAGCGAAATAAGATTATCAAACATAATCGTAAGTTTCTGCCTGAAACCTCGAAATTTCCGAGGTATCAGGCGAAAGTTCACCCATTTTAGATGGCAACGGGCGCCTTGATGTGAGGATGGGGGTCGTAACCGCTGAGTTCAAAGTCTTCAAAACGGTAATCAAAAATCGACTCTGGATGGCGGACGATCTTCATGGTGGGCAGAGGACGAGGCTCCCGTGAGAGCTGCAATTGAGTCTGCTCCATGTGGTTGCTGTAGAGATGGGTATCCCCACCGGTCCAGACAAAATCGCCCAAGCCAAGATTACACTGCTGCGCCACCATCATGGTCAGCAGCGCATAACTGGCGATGTTAAAGGGCAGGCCCAGGAACACATCACAGGAACGCTGATAGAGCTGGCAGCTCAATTTGCCATCGGCCACGTAGAATTGGAAAAACGCATGACAGGGCGCCAGCGCCATCTTATCCAGCTCGCCCACGTTCCAGGCCGATACGATTAACCTGCGAGAGTCCGGCGTGGCCTTGATCTGTTCAATAACTTGAGAAATCTGATCAATATGGCGGCCATCCGGAGTTGGCCAGCTGCGCCACTGGGCCCCATACACTGGTCCCAGATTGCCTTCTTCATCGGCCCACTCGTCCCAAATCGACACCTTGTTTTCGCGCAGGTACGCCACATTGGTTTCGCCTTTCAGGAACCACAGCAGTTCATGGATGATGGAGCGCAGGTGGCACTTTTTGGTGGTCACCAGCGGAAACCCCTCATTGAGGTCAAAGCGCATCTGATAACCGAAAACCGAACGGGTGCCTGTACCGGTTCTGTCACTTTTATCTGTCCCCTTATCGAGGATGTGCTGCATTAAGTCGAGATACTGCTTCATCAGCGGGTTTCCTGTTTACGCAAAATCAAATAGAGACCGAAGAGGATCATCGGCAGAGAAAGAATTTGGCCCATGGTAATAAAACCAAGGTAAAAGCCCAAGTGTGCATCGGGCTGGCGTACGGTTTCAACGACTATCCGAAAGACGCCATAGCCCAAAAGGAACATGCCGGAGACGGCGCCCACCTTGTTGGTGTGTTTGGCAAACCACCACAGCAGCAAATACAGGGCAACACCTTCCAGCGCAAATTGATACAGCTGTGATGGATGCCTTGGCTCGGGTCCACCGGTGGGAAATACCATGGCCCAGGGTACATCGGATACCCGGCCCCACAGCTCACCGTTGATAAAGTTGCCAATACGACCAGCTCCTAGGCCAATGGGCACAACAGGCGCCACCATGTCTGCGACTGCGAAAAACTGCCTTTCCTGACGCCAGGCAATATAGACCATGGCGCTTATCACCCCGATAAGGCCGCCGTGGAATGACATACCACCCTCTGAAATCCGAAACAGGTACACAGGATCTGCAAGAAAGAGGTCGAAATGATAGAAGAGCACATAACCTAAACGCCCCCCCAGCACTACGCCGAGAAAACCATAAAACAGCAAGTCTGATACCTGCTCCCGGCTCCAAACACCGTTCGATTGGTCGGCTTTACGATTTAACAGCCACAGGGCCGCCAAAAAGCCTACGAGGTACATAAGCCCATACCAGCGCAAAGCCGGTTCAAAGCTCTGACCGAACAGCTCAAAGGGCCCAAACTTGGCAATGACTGGGTCGATGTCAGGAAAATTCAATGGCATGTCAGTTCCGGGGTAACCGAGTTGAGTTGGCTGAAGAACTTCACCCCATTACCAGGCGCAGGCCAATCAGGGTCAACAGCGCGGCAAAAATCTTCTTGAGCACGGCAGTTGGCCAGGTGCTGGCGGCCTTGGCACCCAAAGGTGCGGTCAGCATCGAGGTAGAGACTATGCCAAGCAACGCAGGCAAATACACATACCCCAGAGTAAAATCAGGCATACCCTGGGTGTTCCAGCCGGCCAGCACGTAACTGACACTGCCGGACACCGCAATCAGCAGTCCCGTAGCCGCCGACACGCCCACGGCAGTGCGCATGGCCACGCCAAAGTACATCATCAGGGGCACCAGCAGCACACCGCCACCAATACCCATCAAGCCGGCCAGTAGGGCAACAAAAAACACGGCGATAAAAATCAGTACCGCATGTGGCATGGGTTTGGCTGCTGCGGCTTTAAAGGGAAAGGCCATTTGCACAGCCATCAGGATCACGAAGATGGCGAAAGCTTGCCTGAGCTGTTCTGCGGGAATTTGCTCGGCAACAAACCCGGATACCAATGCGCCCACCAATACGGCGGGGGCCAATATCTTAAGCAGCTGAAAATCGATATTACCGCGGCCGTGGTGTGCCCGGGCTGAAGAGATGGAAGTTAAAATGATGGCCGACAGGGAGGTGGCAATGGCAACATGGGGTAAATAGTCGGCAGAAAATCCAACGCCTGGCAGCAAGTAAAGCAGGGCCGGCACTATCATGAGCCCACCGCCAATGCCCAGCAGACCCGCCATAAAGCCAACAAAGGCCCCCAGCGCCACACAACAACCAATCACCCAAAGTATTTGTTCCACACTTAAACCTTGCTGATTTCCTTGATGGGCCGATAGCTTAAAACATTCGCGTCCGGGATGCGAAATTATCCCAGGATGGCGCTCAGTTCCCGCGTATCGAGATATTCACGCACCAGTTCACGCACATCCTGCCCATTGGACATTTGCATCACCAGTGCAAGCAGTTGCTCCAGCTCGCTGCGCTCAACGCGCCGCAGCAGGTAATTTATTTTGGCAAGACTCCCCTGGTTCATGGAAAGCTCATCATAGCCCATGGCCACCAGCAGCAGCGCGCCCATGGGCTCACCGGCAAGCTCACCGCACACACTCACATCCAACCTGTGCTGGCGACATTCCTGCAACGCCAACTGCAGCGCCCGCAGAACGCCGGGGTGATATGAATCGTACAGGCTGCTGACGCGGGGGTTATTTCTGTCAACCGCCAACAAATATTGAGTCAGGTCGTTGCTGCCCACCGAGACAAACTCGACCCGTTGGGCAACTTCCCTTAGCTGGTAAAGCAGCGCCGGGACTTCCAGCATCACACCAACGGGAGGACGCGCCAGTGTTGGGTTAACGTCTGCCCTCAGTTCACTGAACGCCTGATCCAGATACAAAAGCGCCTCATCTATCTCATCGAGGCTGCTGACCATGGGCAGCAGAATTTTCAGATTGTCGGTGTCACCGGCCGCCTGCAGCATGGCCCTGAGCTGTACCAGAAACAGTTCGGGATGATCCAGTGACAGACGAATACCACGCCAGCCCAGGAAGGGGTTTTCTTCGGAGATAGGAAAATAGGGCAGCGGCTTATCGCCACCCACATCCAGAGTTCGCATCACCACGGGCCGACCGGCGGCCGACTGCAACACGCTGCGGTACACCTTTATCTGCTCGGACTCACTGGGGAAACGCTGCTGCAGCATAAAGGGAATTTCGGTGCGGTAAAGCCCAACACCATCTGCGCCATCGGCAATTTCGCTCGACACGCCACTCATGAGTCCCGCATTGAGATACAGATGAATACGATGACCGTCCAGGGTCAAGGCGGGCTCTTTCAGCTCCTCGGCGTACTGACGGTCGAGGGCCTTTTGGGCACTGATAAGATTGCGATACTCGTCCACCACGCTCGGCGACGGCGAAACCATCAAGATACCGCGGCTGGCATTGAGCACCAGAAGCTGCTTGTCCAGATTGGCCTGCAGCACCTGCTCAACCCCCATGATGGCAGGTACACCCAATGCTCTGGCCAGGATGGCCGCATGGGAGTTCACACCACCGGCCTCGGTCACTATCCCCGCCAGCTTTTGCCTTGGAAACTCGGCCAGCATGCTGGTGTCGGCTTCACGGGTCACCAGGATTACGGGCTTATCGGGGTCCAACATCATGCGGCCGGGCTCAATCAGTTGGCGAAGTACCCTCTGCCCCAAATCCCGAATATCGCTCGCCCGTTCCCGCAGATAAGCATCTTCCATGGTTTCAAACTGAGCCACGTAGCGCAGCGACACCCGGCTCACCGCGGTTTCAGCGCTACAACCCGCCAGCACTTCCCGCTGATATTCTCCGCCAAGGCTGGCGTCTTCCAGCAAAGACTGCAGCGAGGTGAAGATGGAGCTCAGCTCATCGTCATGGTCATTTTCAAACTTTTGCGCCAATGCCGTTAAGGCATCACGACTGCGCCCCATGGCCTGGCGTAACCGGCTCACCTCTGCGTCCACATCGGTCGCACAGGCTTCGGGTTGTTCCAGGGAGATTTCTCCGCCGATAACCAGAGCATGGGCAATGGCAACACCAGTGGAGGCGCTGGTGCCAGTGAATAGCACCTGATGATCCAGTGAATGCACTTCTGCGCGCCGTTTCAGGCCCCGAATGGCCATGGCAAGCTGCGCGGCCAGCGTCATCAGGAAGGCTTCTTCACCCTCATTGAACTGACGGGCCTTTGCCTGCTGCACCACAATAACGCCAAGCAATTGCTTTTGATAAATGATGGGGGCGGCCAAAAAAGCACGGTATTCGTCTTCGTTGGCCTCCGGGAACAGCTTGAATCTGGGGTGCAGATGGGCATCTGCGAGGTTAATGGCTTCTTCACGCTGGGCGACCAGACCAACAAGCCCTTCGCTGAGGGGCATCTTGACCCGGCCCACGGCGGATTTTTCAAGCCCATCGGTGGCAGATAACACCAATTGTTGTTGTTCGAGGATATAGATGGAACAACACTCTGTTTCCATGGCGGCCTTGGTCTGGCCTACCAGGGACTCGAGTGCCAACTCGAGGGTATGGGCCGACGCCACCGATTGTGTGATATCCCTGAGCGTATTGAGCACTGCCTTTATCTCCCCCGATTTTCAGACACGCCGTTAAGGTTACCGCCCTCTGTTTCGCTTACCCCGTGGAATTTCCCTTGCCTGCAGCGCTAGTGCCACAGGGGCAAACTCTTTCATCACCTTTCGGTAAACATCACGCTTGAACGACACAACTTGCCGAACAGGATACCAATAACTGACCCAGCGCCAGTCATCAAATTCGGGATGACCGGAGGAATTCAGGTTAATGGCGCTTTCCTGACTCTTGAGCATCAACAAAAACCATTTCTGTTTTTGCCCGATACAGACAGGTCTACTGTCTTGCCGTACCAAACGTTTGGGCAAACGATACCTGAGCCAGGATCGCGTTGAAGTGAGGATTTGTACGTGTTCAGGCCTCAGGCCCACTTCCTCATATAATTCACGGTACATGGCATCTTCGGCAGTTTCGCCGTCATCCAGGCCCCCTTGGGGAAATTGCCATGAATGTTGTCCAAATCGTCTGGCCCACATGACTTGGCCATAAGCGTTACAGATGATGATGCCCACATTTGCGCGAAAGCCGTCGCTATCAATCACATGGACTCCAAAGTACATAAATCGTAATAGAAGGATTGTTTCACAAAGCCAAGCCCGCAGCAAACCCCTATTTACTGGACTTCTTTGGATAATTTTCTGAGCCAAGCACTCTTATCAACAGAGCTTACTGAGCAAATTCGATTCTATCCACAAAATCTGTGGATATGTCTGTAGGCAAGTAACGAGAATCCTTGGAAATGTTCAATATTAGTTCAGATCGATGTAGATCAATCAATCACCAAAGCCATTTTATCCATATGTTTTTATTGAACTAATAAAACATAAATCGAAGAGCGTATGACTAACCACACAGGATCGCACAAAAATAAACCAAGTAGCTGACTACAGACTTTTGCCGCTCCTAACGCTCAGTTTTATGCACATCCCAGCACAGGGGTGATGGAAAATAATCGAGAAATGTGACGATATTTTCCGTTGACTCAGGGGATTTTCTCCAGTATTGGCAGGTTTGGTTGGCAGTTATCCCATAAATCTGTGGATAAATATGTGGGGAATAATGGGGAAATACGCGAGTAACTTTCATGTAATTGCGAGTCGTCAAATTTCACCTTTAAAAAATAAAATTAATACAATAAGTTAGTCGATACAATTATCGAAAAACTTATCCAAGCCAAAGTGAAGCTCAAAAATGCATCAATATTGATCTTATCCCCAAAGTGGGTAGAATCCGCTCCATGAACACTCCCCTCCCCCCGCAAAGTCTCGACGAATTGCTGAGCCGGGCCAAAATGATGGCAGGCCTTTCCCTTGGGCAACTCGCAGCAGGGCTGGGCTGGCCTGTCCCCGCAAACCTGAAGCGGGACAAGGGTTGGATAGGTCAGCTGATAGAACAGGAGCTGGGCGCCACCGCAGGCTCAAGACCGGAACAGGACTTTCTGCATCTGGGGGTGGAGCTCAAAACAATTCCCATCGATCGCACCGGTAAACCGCTGGAAACCACCTATGTGTGTGTTGCTCCGTTAATGAATACCCGTGGGCTGCATTGGGAGCAAAGTCTGGTAAAACACAAACTCGAGCAGGTGCTTTGGGTACCGGTAGAAGGCGAACGAGACATACCCGTCGCCGACAGACGCATAGGCACTGCTATTTTGTGGCGACCCACGCCACAACAGAGTGCTTCGCTTCGCCAGGACTGGGAAGAAATCATGGAGTTCATCGCCCTGGGTAAGGTGCATCGCCTCAGCGCAAGCCACGGTGAGGTGTTACAGCTTCGTCCCAAAGCTGCCAATGCAGCCGCCAAAACCGAGTGCATTATGGAAGATGGCACCGTCGGACTGACCAATCCCCGAGGCTTTTACCTTAAGATCCCCTTCACTCAAGCCATACTGCGCCAGGCTTTTGACTACTAGCCGTCATCGAATCGACACCTGAATTGATTCAGATCACGTTAAAGGCTGGTAATGAGGCATAGGTTTTCTATACACTAGCTCCTTCTTCGTAAAGGCTAATTTTTCGGGTTTTGAAGCTGCAGTGAGAGCGATTCGTCAGGCAAAAAAGCTGTTGTTTGCCATCCTGGCCTGGGGCATCGCCATGGCCGCCTTTGTGTTCTTTCGTTATGCGCAAACGCAAGACCTGCCCCAATGGGCGGTAGGCTCCGCCGATCTCGCGACACTGGCCATTTACATGGGGATCATCTTCGGCAGTCTGCACTGGATGTCCAATCTCATTGCCGATTTCAGTGCCATTAATCGCCTGCCTTATCTGTTTTCTGTGCTGTTCAAGGGACTTTTCCTGCTCCTTGGTGCTACCACCCTCGCCTATATCACCCAGTTTCTGAATATGTGGGCCATCGAAAACCACATGACAACACTCAGGCAGATGCTGACTGTCCATGTACTTTACAGCCCATCCTTCCAGGCACTGATTGTCTATCTGGTGGCGGTGCGAATGGGGCTCGCCTTTATTGAGCAGATGGCACTGCTGGTTGGCCCCAGGGTTTTATTCAATATCGGCCTTGGCAAATACCACAAGCCCAGATACGAGCAGCGGCTATTCCTCTACCTGGACATGGTCGCCAGCACCACCCACGCGGAATCCCTCGGGGATTATCGTTTCAGTCGCCTTATTCAGGACAGCTTCAGCCTGCTGTCAGACACGGTGGCCAATAACGAAGCCGAGATTTACCGCTATATGGGCGATGCCGTGCTGATCCATTGGCCGCTGAATGAAGGGATCCAGAAAGACCGCTGCATGAACATCTATTGGGAGTTCAGTCAGCAACTGAATTGGCAGCGGCAGTATTTTGAAGAGCATTATGGCTTTGTGCCCAAGTTCAAGGCGGCGGCACATTGTGGTCAGGTCGTAGCGGCCGTTGTCGGGGTGCAGAAGCAGGAAATCAGCTTCTTCAGTGACGTGCTCAATACCCTGGCGAGACTCCAGGATCAGTGCAATCCACTGGGCCAGAGAATGCTGATTTCAGGGGCGCTTGCGGCGCGGCTCGATAATGATGACAGTGACTACCAACTGAGTTCCCTCGGACCGGTGAAACTCAAAGGCAAACAACATTCCATTGAAGTCTTTGGCGTAACACCAAAGCGGGGCGACTGAAGTCTCGCCCCTTTATCCTGCTTGTGTGCTCAGCCCTGCCTGGATTCTCCACCGAGCAACTTTTCAATTTCCAACCCTAATGTTCTGAAAGTTCGGATGCGGCTGGTCGTTTGACGCCACACCAAACCTATATCCCGGTAAGGTGCGCTGCCCGGCGGATCCATGACCGCAAGCTCAGTGTCTTTGAGGATACCCGCATCAATGGCCATTTGTGGCAGGAAGGTGGTGCCCAGCTTACTGTTCACCATTTGCACCAGGGTGTGCAGGCTGGTTGCGGCAAAGGGATTAATCTTGTTGGAGTCGCCCAACTTACAGGCGCTGATGGCATGTCCTGTAATACAGTGTTCATTCTGAAGCAGAAAAATACTTTCGTCCGGTAACGCCTGATAGTCCACCGGCTGATGCACTTCATGGGACAAGTCCTGGTGCATCACCATCTTGAACGGATCGACTCCCACTTTCATGCTGTGAAATCCCGCGGTATCCACAGGCAAAGCCAGCAGCAGTAAGTCCAGTTCACCTTTACCAAGGGCATCGAGCAGGCGCTCGGTGGTGTCTTCCTTCAGCAGTAATACCATGTTGGGATAGTGCTGCTGACAGTGGCGCACCACCCTACTCAGTAGAAAAGGGGCAATGGTGGGGATACAGCCCAAACGGATTTCCCCGGTCATGGGTTCGCCCTGATTGCGCACCAACTCCACCAAATCATCCACATCGGTCAGGATTTTGCGGCAGCGGCCAACAACTTCTTCGCCGATGGCCGTAAACATAAATGACTTATGATCCCGCTCAATCAATTGATGCCCCAGTTGCTCCTCCAGGTTTTGAATACCACTGGAGAGGGTCGACTGACTGACATTACATACCTTGGCGGCGCGATTAAAATTCTGTTCCTGATAGAGATTCACCAGATAATAGAGATTTTTAAGGCTGGGAAGATGTTTCATTTTATCGATTACCGCCGCTTGGATGGATTGATAGGACACTTTGCACTTTAACACAGGCTTTACCTGAGTTCATAAGGTCCTCACGCGGATATGTGAGCAATATCTGCACAAGTGAAACACTCCAGGGTACAGCGATACCCCAGGGCCATGCAGCAGAGGCAGGGGTCAGGGTGAAAGTTGAGATCACGCTGACTAAATGCGAGTGCAACCGCATCGGGGAATACACACTGACGAAAGACAAACTGCCTTAATCAGCAGAGCCGGATGAGAGAGATAAAGTGAAAATTCAACGGGAGTAACCCGGTAAAACAAGCGCAATACAGTGGAGAGATTACTGTGGAAAGATTACAGGGCAGGTAATACAGGAGAGTTTACCGGCGCAGGCTAAGTATGCCTTACGCCGGTGGCAGCACCTATCAGGCTTTAGCCTGGAGGAAGGCTTTAAGTGCAGCGAGGTCGTCAAAGGCATGGGTGGCAATCACATCCAGCCACTGGACATGGCCGGCTTGCCAGCCTTCGTCATTGCCGTGTTGCAGCAATTGAGCATATTGCTGGATGCGCTTAAGACCAACACTGCCGGCCGCCCCTTTAAACTTGTGTGCCTCAGAGCAAAGGGTGTCCTTATCGCCGGCTTCCTTTGCCTTGACCAGGTTGCCCACATATTCGGGCATCAGCTGCTCAAACAGCACCACACTCTTGAGCAAGGTTCCGGCCCCAATCGCGCTGCAATATTGTTCAAGAGTGTTCAAATCCAAAATCTCGTCCAGTGCAGCAGTTGCCATCAAGGCCCCCTTAACAGTCATAAAATGGTCCACATCGGCAGTCAATTGCCGACAATACTATCGCACATAATACCTTCTCTGCCCCACGGTGCAACCGTATGGCGTTTCAGCTATGTGGATATTTTCCAATTTTAACAAATAATTAACCACTTATCGCCATTAAAGAGACTTAAGAAACTTACGTCTTTTTATCACTGAGGTAAGGATATTCAGTCAAACAGCCCTGCCCGCCCGTTTGAGCCAGAGTGCTGCAAATGGCTCCCATCCCCAACCATTTATGACCACACCAGTCGGGTGCCAATAACAAAGGCGGCCTGGCATGGGCCGTAACCCGATGGAAAATTATGTCAGCGGGGGTACGCTGAATAAGCTGTACCGCGGCGTTCACATAATCATCCAAACTCAAGGTATCCAGCCTACCTGCCCGCCATTGCCGTGCCATGATACTGCCCTCCACTATATGCAGTGGATGCAGCTTGAGGCCATCGACACCAAGTGCCAGCACCTGCCGGTGCGACTCTATGAAATCCTCTGAGGTCTCTCCGGGCAAACCCAAAATAAGATGGGTACAGACCTTGATGCCCAACCTTCTTGCACGGGTCACCGCATCGGCATACACGGCAAAATCATGGCCTCGATTGATTCTTTTCAGGGTGTCATCCCGGGCGGTCTGCAGCCCCAAATCCAGCCACACATCAATCCCCTGCTGTTGATAGTTAGCCAACAATTGCAGCACTGCATCGGGAACACAGTCTGGGCGTGTCCCCACAAATAGCCCCGCCACATTCCCAATCGACAGCGCCTCATCGTATCTGCGCTTAAGTACGGCAACCTCATCGTAGGTACTGGTGTAGGCCTGAAAATAAATGAAATACAGCGCATCAGTGCGCCCGGCCATCTGCCGTTTAAGTTGCGATGCGATATCAAATTGCTGCCCATCGTCGGCGTTGAAAGAAGGCACATGACAGAAGGTGCAGCCACCAATGCCGAGACTGCCATCGCGGTTGGGGCAGGTAAAATGCGCATCCAGGGTCAGCTTGCGTACACGCTTGCCAAACCGCAGACGGCAGTCATTACCAAAGGTGTTTACCAGCGCATCCAATGTGGGCGTTACGCTAACCGATTGAGACACAGGCGCCTCCATAAAAAAGAAAGCGCCAGTATGGACTCGTGGACTCGGTAACGCCCGGATCCAGGTCAAAGGGACTGCCTTTTTCCCATTTTTGCTGCGCCAGTCATCTTTATGGCGGGTAAAACAGGATGTTAGTCACAGTTTTTGAATAGTTAATCAATGGCATTTATTTAAAAACAAGCTACTGTGCCTGCAAAAAAAATCACTATTTGCAAACACCAAACAATCGCCGCCCCTGTTACATAATCGTAAACCAAAAAATAACGCAATTTTAAAATTGCTATAATTCATAATGTTATACAACGCTTTCACCAGTTGACGTTAACGTAACCCAATTATCAAAACTGTATGAAACATGATTTTTTACCCATGTTTTATGCAATCTTTAAGTTTGACCTTTGTAAATTCTCAGGATAATTTGGGAGATTCGGGTGCATATCTATCATTATCTTTTGCGTGATTCCCCGAGCAGTATCAGTCACAGGTTTTCAGGTGGGGAATTAGTATGAGCTTGTATCATCCCAGTTTTGAGCGGGACAATTGTGGATTTGGTCTGATTGCCCAGATGGACGGCGAAGCCAGTCACCGTATTGTGCGTACCGCCATTACCGGACTGGATCGCATGAAGCACCGCGGCGGCATAGCCGCAGACGGTCGCACGGGTGATGGTTGCGGCCTCCTGATGCAATTGCCCATCAAGTTTTTCGAGTCGATTGCCGCCGAAAATGACTGGCACCTGTCGCGCAAGTTTGCCGTCGGCATGTTCTTTTTAAGCCAGGATGAAGAAAAAGTCTCTGCCGCCCGCTTTGTACTGGAGCGCGAGCTTGAAAAAGAAACCCTCTGCATCGCCGGTTGGCGCGAGGTGCCGGTTAATCCCGATGTGCTCGGTGAAATAGGTAAAGCCAGCCTGCCACGTATCGTTCAGGTACTCATTAATGCGCCCATTGGTTGGCGTGAAAAAGACCTTGAGCGTCGCCTTTATATGGCCCGTCGCCGCCTCGAGCAGCAAATGACTGCCGACCCAGACTTCTATGTGGCCAGCCTTTCCGGTCAGGTGATTGTTTATAAAGGCCTGATGATGCCGGCGGACCTGCCCGCTTTTTACCCCGATCTGGCCGATCTGCGTCTGGAAAGCGCTATCTGTTTATTCCACCAACGCTTTTCAACCAATACCTCCCCCAAGTGGCCATTGGCTCAGCCATTCCGCTATTTGGCACACAACGGTGAAATCAACACCATTACCGGCAATCGCCAGTGGGCCCGCGCCCGGGCCTATAAGTTCAACTCGCCGCTGTTGCCCGATTTGCAGCAAGCTGCTCCCTTCGTAAACGAAACCGGCTCCGACTCATCCTCTTTGGATAACATGCTGGAAATGCTGCTCTCCGGCGGGATGGACCTGTACCGCGCCATGCGTTTGCTTATTCCGCCCGCATGGCAGAGTAACCCTGAAATGGACGAAGAGCTCAAAGCCTTCTACGACTTTAACTCCATGCACATGGAGCCCTGGGATGGCCCGGCAGGCATAGTCATGACCAACGGCCGCCACGCCGCCTGCGCGGTGGATCGTAATGGCCTGCGTCCATCCCGTTATGTGATTACCAAAGACCGCATCCTGACCCTGGCCTCTGAAGTGGGGATCTGGGATTATCAGCCCGACGAAGTGGTGGAAAAGGGGCGCGTAGGCCCGGGTGAGCTGTTGGTGCTCGATACCCTCAACGGCCGCCTGTATCAGTCATTCGAGATTGATAACGATCTCAAACGCCGTCACCCCTATAAAGAATGGATGGCGAAAAACAGTCGCACTCTCAAGAGCGCGGAAGAGATGAGCAACGAGCAGCACGGCGCCAGCGAATTCAGCCGCGATACCCTGCTGCAGTACCAAAAGCTGTTTGGCTACAGCCGCGAAGAGCTTGAGCAGGTCATTTGGGTGCTGGCAAGCCAGGGTGAAGAGGCCGTGGGCTCCATGGGTGACGATACCCCCATGGCGGTGCTGTCCAACAAACAGCGCTCGCTTTACGACTACTTCCGTCAGAAATTTGCCCAGGTAACCAATCCGCCCATCGACCCGCTGCGTGAAAAACACGTGATGTCGCTGGCGACCTGTGTAGGCCGAGAGCAGAACCTCTTTAACGAGACCACGGGCCACGCCTACCGGGTAATGTTTAACTCGCCTGTTTTGCTGTTCAGCGATTTCAATCAGCTGATGTCCCTCGATAAGGCCTATTACCGCGCCAATATCGTTGACCTCAACTACGACCCGGCAGAAGGGCTCGAGGGCGCCATTCGCCGCATCACAGATGATGCCGAGCGTCTGGCCCGCACCGGAACTACGCTGCTGGTGTTGTCTGACCGCGCCGTGGCCAAAAATCGCCAGGTGATCCCGGCAGCCATGGCGGTGGGCGCCGTGCAGCAAATGCTGGTATCCAAGAGCCTGCGCTGCGACACCAACATCATTGTGGAAACCGCCTCAGCCCGCGACCCACACCACTTTGCGGTGTTGCTCGGCTTTGGTGCCACGGCCATCTACCCCTACCTGGTGTATGAATCCATTGCGGATCTTGCCAAGCGCAATGACAGCGCCGACGACATGGTGGCCCTGATGCTGAACTTCCGTTACGGCATCGAGAAAGGGCTGCGCAAGATCATGTCCAAGATGGGTATCAGCACAGTCGCCTCCTACCGCTGCAGTCAGCAATTCGAGGCGATAGGTCTGGCTCGCGATGTGATTGAACTCTGCTTTAAAGGCGTGGTGAGCCGCATCGAAGGGGTGAACTTTGAGCACCTTGCCAAAGATCAGCAAAAGCTGCATCAGGCGGCCTTCCGCCCCCATGTTCCCTTGCAACAGGGTGGTTTGCTCAAGTACGTGGAAGGTGGCGAATACCATGCGTTCAACCCCGATGTGGTCAATACGCTGCAGGCGTCACTCATCAGCCGCGACTACAGCAAATATAAGGCATTTGCCAGGCACGTTGATGAACGTCCGGTGGCAATGCTTCGGGATCTTTTGGGCGTGAAAGGCACCCTCGATGCCATTCCTGCCGAAACGGTAGAAGCCGCAGCCAGCCTGTATCCCCGCTTCGACAGTGCTGCCATGAGTATCGGCGCCTTAAGCCCCGAAGCCCACGAGGCGCTGGCCATCGCCATGAACCGCCTTGGCGGCCGTTCCAACTCCGGGGAAGGCGGCGAAGATCCACGCCGTTTCGGTACCGAAAAGAACTCCGCCATCAAGCAAATTGCCTCTGGCCGCTTTGGTGTCACCGCCCATTACCTTATCAACGCCGAAGTGCTGCAGATTAAAGTGGCTCAGGGTGCCAAACCCGGCGAAGGCGGTCAGCTGCCCGGTCATAAGGTGAGTGTGGAAATTGCCGGGCTGCGTTATGCCCGTCCGGGCGTGACCCTGATTTCACCACCGCCGCACCACGACATTTACTCCATCGAAGATTTGGCGCAGCTGATTTTCGATTTGAAACAAATCAATCCCAAGGCTCTTATCAGCGTGAAACTGGTATCTGAGCCGGGTATTGGCACCATAGCCACCGGCGTTGCCAAGGCCTATGCCGACATGATTACCGTGTCAGGCTATGACGGTGGCACAGGGGCCAGCCCCCTCACCTCGGTCAAGTATGCCGGCTCGCCCTGGGAACTGGGCCTGGCAGAGGTGCATCAGGCTCTGGTGGACAACGGCCTGCGCCACAAGATCCGCCTGCAGGTGGATGGCGGCCTTAAAACAGGTACCGACGTTATCAAAGCAGCTCTCCTTGGCGCCGAAAGCTTTGGCTTCGGTACCGTGCCCATGATTGCGCTTGGCTGTAAGTATCTGCGGATCTGCCACCTGAACAACTGCGCCACCGGCGTGGCAACCCAGGATAAAAATCTGCGCGATAAACACTTCCACGGCTTGCCCGAGCGGGTGATGACTTACTTCGAATTTGTTGCCGAAGAAGTACGTGAATGGATGGCAAAGCTGGGCGTTGCAAAGTTTGAAGAACTGGTGGGTCGCAGCGACTGGCTGTACGCACTGGCAGGGCAAACCGAGAAACAGCATGGTCTGGACTTGTCCCCCATCCTGTATCAACCACAGGTGCGCGCGGGCTCCTCCAGAACCTGGAAAGAGATAAACCCACCGACGGATACCGGCGAATTGAACCAGCGTCTGCTGAAAGATGCCGCCGATGCCATCAGCCGCGGCGAAGGTTTCAGCGCCGCCTACAGCATCAACAACACAGATCGCTCAGTGGGCGCCGCCCTCAGTGGCCACATCGCTGCCTGCTGTGGTCTCAAGGGCACCAAGGCACCTGTCAGCCTGTCGTTTAACGGCACCGCCGGCCAGAGCTTTGGTGTATGGAACGCCCCCGGACTGGAAATGAGCCTGTGCGGTGATGCCAACGACTATGTGGGCAAGGGGATGTCCGGCGGTAAGCTGTCCATCTACCCGCCACTTGGCAGCGCCTTTCAGAGCGAGCGAACAGCCATTGTGGGCAACACCTGTCTCTATGGCGCAACCGGAGGTCAATTCTTCGCCGCAGGCCAGGCCGGGGAGCGCTTTGGTGTACGCAACTCAGGTGCCGTGGCCGTGGTGGAAGGACTTGGCGACAACGGCTGCGAATATATGACCGGTGGCATTGTGGTAGTTCTGGGTAAAACCGGGGTGAACTTTGGCGCCGGTATGACTGGTGGCTTTGCCTATGTGTTCGACCAGTTCGGCCGATTTGGCCGCAGGGTTAACACCGAAATGGTTGACACCCAAAAGGTGGAGTCAGCCATTCACCAGAAACACCTCAAGGGCCTGATTGAGGCCCACGTCAAAGAGACCGGCAGCGAACATGCCCGGGCGATTTTGAGTGACTTTGATAACTGGCTCGACTGCTTCGTGCTGGTCAAGCCGAAGAATGTAGCGGTGGCCGATCTGCTCAAGCTCGAGCAGCAGAGCCCTGAACTGGCAGTAAAGGCGGGGTAACAGCAAGATGAGTAACGACTTTCAGTTTATTCAGGTAGGCCGCAAAGACCCGACCAAGCAGCCCATCAAGCTGCGCGCAACACAGTTTATTGAAATTTATCAGCCTTTTACTCAGCCACAGGTCAACGAGCAGGCAGACCGCTGCCTGGACTGCGGCAACCCTTACTGTGAATGGAAGTGCCCGCTGCACAATTACATTCCAAACTGGCTGAAACTCGCCAAACAGGGACGCATCATGGAAGCGGCAGATCTGGTGCACGAGACCAACACCCTGCCGGAAATCTGCGGTCGGGTTTGCCCCCAGGACAGGCTCTGTGAAGGCGCCTGTACCCTGAATGATGATTTTGGCGCAGTAACCATAGGCAACGTCGAGAAATACATCACAGATACCGCCCTCGCCCAGGGGTGGCGCCCTGACATGAGTAAGGTCACGCCCCGCAAAGAGCGGGTGGCGATTGTCGGCGCTGGCCCTGCGGGCCTTGGCTGCGCCGATATCCTAGCCCGCAACGGCATCAAGGCGGTGGTGTTTGACAAGTATCCGCAAATCGGCGGCCTGCTTACCTACGGTATTCCCTCATTCAAACTGGATAAGTCGGTGATGCAAACCCGCCGCACCGTGCTGGAAGGCATGGGCATTGAGTTTCGTCTGGGTGTGACTGTGGGCAAGGACATCGCCTTCGCCGACCTGCTCAAAGATTATGACGCCGTATTCCTCGGCATGGGCACTTACAGCGCCATGAAGGCCGGGCTGCCCGGAGAAGACGCTGAAGGTGTACTGCAGGCATTGCCCTACCTGATTGGCAACACTATGTCGCTGCTGGGTCAGCAAAGCGAACAGAACCCCTATATCGACCTGGCGGGTAAAAAGGTAGTGGTACTGGGTGGCGGTGACACCGCCATGGACTGTGTGCGCACCGCAGTGCGTCAGGGCGCCAGCGAAGTCACCTGCGCCTACCGCCGTGATGAAGCCAACATGCCCGGCTCCCGCCGCGAGGTGCAAAACGCCCGCGAAGAAGGGGTGAACTTCCTGTTCAACCGCCAGCCGGTGGCCATCAAGACCGAAAACGGCGCCGTGGTGGGTATCGAGTGCATCGAGACCCGCATGGGCGAGCCCGATGCCAATGGCCGCCGCTCGGCCGAGCCAGTCCCCGGCAGCGAACAGCTCCTCGAAGCCGACGCCATCATCATCGCCTTTGGCTTCCAGCCAAGTCCGGCGCCCTGGTTTGCCGACTTTGATATCGCCTTGGATGACAAGGGCCGGGTCAAGGCCAGCAAAACCGATGACAATCCATTCCAAACCAGCAATCCAAAAGTGTTTGCCGGTGGCGACATGGTCAGAGGCTCAGATCTGGTGGTCACTGCCATCGCCGAAGGCCGCGATGCGGCACTGGGGATCCTCAACTATCTGGAATCGGCCAAGGCCTGATCCCAACAACAAGTTGCTTGTGTCTTGCGCATCCAAAGGCTCGCCTGAGGATGCGCTTTTTTATCTCTGCAGCTTGCCTGTGTGCCGCTCAATCGACTGTGGTATATTGGCTGCCATTCTCTAAAGCAGTTCAAAGGCAAGTTTATGAAAATTGGTATTATCGGCGCCATGGAGCCCGAAGTTGCTCACCTTATTGCTTCTCTGGAAAACCCTGTCGTCAGCCAGATAGCCGGCATCGAATTCACCCAGGGTGAACTCAATGGCAAGCAGGTCATAGTGACCCGCTCCGGTATTGGCAAGGTTGCCGCGGCGCTCGCCACCACCCTGCTTATCGATAAGTTTGCCCCCGATTATGTGATAAATACCGGCTCAGCCGGTGGCTTTGTGGACAGCCTGACCATTGGCGATGTGGTGATTGGCAGCGAAGTGCGTTACCACGATGTGGACGTGACGGCATTTGGCTATGAAATCGGTCAGATGGCCCAGCAGCCAGCCGCCTTTGTGTGTGATGCGCGCCTGGTGGCAGCCGCCAAAAATGCCGTGGCCAAACTGGGTGAAGTAAAAACCGTCGAAGGCCTTATCTGCACCGGTGACAGCTTTATTTGCGACCCGGTACGCACCGCCAAAATGCTGGCCGACTTCCCCACCATGGCCGCCTGTGAAATGGAAGGCGCCGCCATCGGCCAGGTCTGCCATCAGTTCGCGACTCCCTTCGTGGTGATCCGCTCCCTGTCTGATAATGCCAACAACGACAGCCCGGTCGATTTTGAGTCTTATCTGGTGAAGGCCGGACATCACTCGGCCCTGATGGTAATGGCGCTCATTGAAGGCCTGTAAATGACCGAAAGCCAGTTTGTCAGCCAGCTTATTGCCCTGGATGGAGCCTTGTTTGAAGGCTTCCTCATCATCCTGTGCGCGCTGCCACTGGCACGACTGGCTCCTTTGCCGAGGGAAATGCAGCCACTGGTGTGGTTTGGGGTGCTGGCAAGAGAGCTTGCACGCAAAGTGAATCACCCATCGCGAGGACCGCGCCAACAGCTTATCGCAGGCATCATGGCGACAGTGCTGCTGGTGCTGCCCTTTTGGCTTATCGTCGCCTTTTTGCTGGACTTGGCAGCCTTTCCCTGGTTTTTCGAGTTTTTAATTCTCTACCTCTGCCTGTCGGATGCCAGTTTTGCCCAGGTCGCCGAAGAGGTGCAACGGGCGCTGGGCCATGGCGATAAAGACAGGGCCAGAAAGCTGCTGAGTCAATATCTGTCACGGGATACCACCGAGCTGTCTGAGACAGGACTTGCCAAGGCCACCATCGAAAAACTGGTCACGGCCCCCATTTACGGCACCGCAGGAGTGGTGTTTTTCTATGCGCTGGCCGGTGCCCCCATGGTGCTGCTGGTGCGTATGCTCAAGCAGCTGGAGTTGGTGTGGCCCCCCATGTCACCGGATTTCCGTGCCTTTGTCGCGCCGG
Organism: Shewanella sp. FJAT-52076; assembly: GCF_019457455.1. Taxonomy (NCBI): domain Bacteria; kingdom Pseudomonadati; phylum Pseudomonadota; class Gammaproteobacteria; order Alteromonadales; family Shewanellaceae; genus Shewanella; species Shewanella sp. FJAT-52076. Next base: position 989,865 of record NZ_CP080415.1, on the reverse strand, counting down.
TTAATCAGCTGGTTTTGGCGCTGCTTTACATTCCTGCCTGGCTTTGGAGCCTGACACTCGCCATCGTTGGCGGCCCCAGCGGCTTTAAGGCCCTGCTAACCCCCAGACGCTGGCAGCCCCTGTCCAACGCCATGCGGGCGGCATATGTAGCCGCAACAGTGCTGAATACCGAGCTTGGCGGACCACACAAATACCGCGGCAGCCGGGTGGCCATCGATAAGGTCGGCAAAGGCCCCCTGCCCGATACGGCCAAAATCGGTGAAGCCATAAAACTGTCGAACCGGGCCTGCTTCAGCTGGTTGGCCTTTCTGCTGTTTTTACCCTTTGCATGGACCCTGCTCAGATACAGTCAGACGCTGTAATTTGTTAAGCGACACACTATAATGGCTCGCCTCAGGGGAATCTCTCCACTTTCCATAACGGGCACTCAACGTGTTAGAACAACTGCATATCTCGCTGACAACACCGGCGCTGCTGTTTCCGGCCATTTCATTACTGCTGCTGGCTTATACCAATAGATTCTTTTCACTGGCCGCACTGATACGAAGCCTCTCCAGTGGTAAAGAACCTGTGCATCAGAACCAAATCACCAATCTGAAAAAGCGAATTGTGATCATCAGACGCATGCAGGAAGCGGGCGTCAGCAGCTTTGCCCTGTGTGTGCTTTGCATGATTTTTATCTACATCGGCATGAATAAAACCGGCTCACTCATCTTCGGTGCCAGCCTCTTGTTACTGCTGTACTCGCTGATCCTCTCGGTTGTTGAAATTCGCATCTCAGTCGATGCGCTCAATATCCACTTGAAAGAGATGACCGAATGAGCTGGTTTTATTTTTTTGACCTGTGCGGCACCGCCGTGTTTGCGCTCACCGGCGCCCTCGCGGCCGGCAGGCACAGAATGGACCCCTTTGGTGTGACAGTACTGGCCGCCGTCACGGCCGTGGGTGGGGGAACCATTCGGGATGCCATTATCGGTGCTACCCCGGTGTTTTGGCTGCGTGACCCCAATTACCTGATTGTCATCCTGGCGACCGTGGGCTTTACCCTGGTGTTTATCCGGCGCCCCCGTAAAGTACCCCAATACACCCTGCCCATCGCCGATGCGCTGGGATTGGCTCTTTTTACCGTGATAGGCGCCCAAAAAGCACTCAGCCTCGGCCTTAATGGCATGTCTGCTGTGATCATGGGCTTGATTACCGGCGTGGGTGGCGGCATTATCCGGGATGTGCTCTGTCGCCAAATACCCATGGTGCTCAGAACCGAAATCTACGCAACCGCCTCCATTCTGGGTGGCATTGCCTATACCCTCAGCCTGCAATTAGGCATGAACAGCCAAACCGCTCTCTGGCTGTCGATGCTCAGTGCGCTGATCTTGAGGCTTGCGGCCATTCGCTGGCACCTTTCATTGCCGGCCTTCGACCTGAAAACCCGGAGAGACTGACTTTTGCGATATCTGGTGTTACTGCTTTATTTTCTGACGTCCTGGGCGACCGCCAGCAGCGGTGAGATGCCTGAAGAGCAGCAAATGGCAGTAAACTACATTCAAGCGCTGACCGAACATGACTACGCCGCTCTCGCCCGATACTACAATCGCGACAGTGTTTTTCAGGACAGAACCGCCGGACGCAAATACAAGGGTGGGCGTTTTATTATCGAATTTTTCGAGCGCGCCCACGCCGGTGTACTGGAATACAACTTCAGTATTGAGCACATGTACAACTCAGGCTCTCTGGTGGTCATGATAGGCAACTACCGTTTCAAGGGGCCGGGTGAACAATTCGGTAAGCCGGGTAAAATCATTGACGTGGCCGTGCCTGCGGTCACCACCCTGAGACTGGATATGCGCAATCACAGGGTGACCGAACACACCGACCTTATCGACTATCAGACCATGGCCGACCAGCTGTCCATGCAATAGAGGCCGTCTCTGCAAAAGGCAATGTCCCTGCAAAAGACGTTATGCGTTTAAAGACAGGGTGGGCAGCAAATCTTTAAAAACAAAACGGGCGCTTAAGGCGCCCGTTTTGTTTGATGAGATGAAAGAGCTGGATTAGCTCAATGTCACCTTGGCGAACTTACGCTTGCCTACCTGGAATACGGCGCTCAGACCGGCACTGAATACCTGCTTGGCATCTTCCAGCTTTTCACCGTCCATCTTCACCGCACCCTGCTTAATCATACGCATAGCATCGGAGGTCGACCCCACGAGACCGGCTTCTTTCAGCAGGTTGGCAACTGCCATGCCTTCGCCACCGGCGCTTAGGGTCACTTCTTCGATATCATCGGGGATGGCACCCTTCTGGAAACGGTCGATAAAGTTCTGGTGAGCGGCATCAGCAGCGGCCTGGTCATGGAAACGGGCAATAATTTCCTTGGCCAGCGCAATCTTGATGTCTCTTGGGTTGGCTCCGGCTTCCACATCGGCCTTGAACTGCTCAACTTCGGCCAGCGGGCGGAACGACAGCAGGTCGAAGTAGCGCCACATCAGCACGTCTGAAATAGACATCAGCTTACCGAACATTTCGTCCGGCGCTTCGCTCACACCTATGTAGTTGTGGGCAGACTTGGACATCTTCTTCACGCCATCCAGGCCTTCCAGCAACGGCATCATGATCACGGTTTGTGGCTTTTGACCTTCGGCCTTTTGCAGCTCACGACCCATCAGGAGGTTGAACTTCTGATCGGTACCACCCAGTTCAATGTCAGCCTTCAGTGCAACCGAGTCCCAGCCCTGCAGCAACGGGTACATAAACTCATGGATGGCGATGGGCTGACCGCTGCCATAACGCTTTTTAAAATCATCACGTTCCAGCATGCGGGCAACGGTTTGGTGGGAGGCCAGGCGGATCATGCCGGCAGCCCCAAGCTGTTCGAGCCAGCTGGAGTTGAATTCGATGCGGGTCTTGGCCGGATCGAGAATTTTGTACACCTGCTCCTTGTAGGTTTCGGCGTTGGCCAGAACCTGCTCACGGGTCAGTGGTGGACGGGTGCTGTTTTTACCACTAGGGTCGCCCACCATGCCGGTGAAGTCACCGATAAGGAAGATAACTTCGTGGCCCAGCTCCTGAAACAGACGCAGTTTGTTCAGAATAACCGTGTGGCCCAGATGGATATCGGGAGCGGTAGGATCGGCACCCAGCTTCACCCGCAGAGGACGGCCCTCTTTCAGTTTCTCAATCAGATCTGCTTCAAGCAGGATCTCGTCTGTGCCCCGTTTAATTTCTGCTAATACCTGGTCCAAATCAGCCATGTTGGCAGCTACCTCTGTGGTTATCCGATTTCAATCAAAGAGACCTATGTTACTTGTTAGCCTGGGCAAATGAAAGTGTGTACACTAGGCCCAATCGACAGGAAATAGGGATTTGGTACCCGGGTCAAATGACAAAGGTTATTACGCTTCTCAAGCTGCTCCCCAAAAAGCATCAGGTCATTCTGAGCATTCTTTTATTGTTAACCACAGTCACCCTGTTTTTCCCCTCTGAGGATGCCGAAGCCTCACGGCAAACCCCAGTAGCCAACGACAATATCGACTTTACCCTGCCCTTGTCACAGCGCACCCCCACGCCGCCAATGGGGCAGGCCGCAGACATAGACATAGCCGCTCCAAACGGTGAAAGCGTGCAGGAAGCCATGCCAAGTGCGAAAGCCAGCGCCACGCCATCCAACCGCGAAGTGGAGCATTTTGAAGTCTCCAGGGGGGACACGCTGGCAGCACTGTTTCAGCGTGCAGGACTCTCCAGCCGCGATGTTTACGAAATCACCCGGCTGCCGGAGGCCAAAAACAACCTGCTGAAAATCATGCCCGGGGAAGAAATTGTCATCATGAAAGATGACAAGGGTGAGTTTGCCGAGCTCAGCTACCGTATTGACGGGGTGTCGACTCTCACGGTGCAGCGCACCGAATCCGGATACAGCGAGCGAATCGATGTAAAGCAGCTGACCACACGAACCGATTTTGCCCAGGGCAAAATTTTCAGCAATTTTTGGACAGCAGCCGTGGATGCAGGCCTCAACAGTGGCCAAATCATGGATTTGGCCACTGTGTTTGGCTGGGACATCGACTTCGCCCAGGATCTGCAAAAAGGCGATACCTTCGCCCTGCTCTATGAAAAGCACTATGCCGATGGCGAGTTTGTGCGAAATGGTGCCATTCTGGCGGCCGAGTTTATCAACGACGGTAAACGCTACACCGCCGTGCGCTACGAAGACGGTAACTACTATTCCGAAAGTGGCCAGAGCATGCGCAAAGCCTTTTTGCGATCGCCGGTGGACTTCAATTACGTCAGCTCCAATTTCAATCCCAAGCGCCTGCATCCGGTAACAGGTCAGGTCAAGGCCCACAGGGGCGTTGATTATGTAGCCGCCATTGGCACACCGATTAAAGCCGCCGGCGCGGGCAAGGTGATAGAGGCTGGTTACAATCAGTACAACGGCAACTATGTCTTTATTCGCCATAACGGCACCTACACCACCAAGTATTTACACCTGAACAAGCGCAGGGTGAAGAAAGGTGATTCGGTAAAACAGGGGCAAATTATCGGAACGCTCGGAAAAACCGGCCGGGTAACAGGAGCTCACCTGCATTACGAATTTATCGTCAACGGGGTACACAGAAATCCCCGCACCATTGACCTGCCTAAAGCAGAATCCATCAGTAAAAAAGAGTTGGCTAAATTCAGCCGCATCAGCAAGGATTTGATGGCTAAAATTTCCTTTAACAAGCAACAGCAACTGGCGCTGGCGCCAGAGGGCAAGCAGACTCCATGAGCCAATCTTTGTTTATCGGACTCATGTCCGGCACCAGTATGGACGGCGTGGATGCCGTCCTGGTGGATTTCGACACCCCCTCCCCCAAACTCATCGCCACCCACACAGAAGCCATTCCGGAACACCTGTTCAAAGGGCTTCAACGTTTGTGCCAGCCCGGCCAGGATGAAGTGAATCGGCTGGGGCGACTCGACCGCAGCGTTGGCAGCCTCTTTGCCAAGGCCGTCAACAACCTGCTTGCCAGCAGTGGCATAGATAAGTCCCAGGTTGTGGCCATTGGCAGCCATGGTCAAACCGTCAGGCACATGCCCAACCTCGAGGTTGGGTTCACGGTGCAAATCGGCGACCCCAACACCATTGCCGCCGAAACAGGTATCGACGTGATTGCTGATTTTCGCCGCAAAGATATCGCCCTCGGTGGTCAGGGAGCACCGCTGGTCCCGGCATTCCACCAGCAGATTTTCGCAAAAGCAGATAAACGCCGGGTGATCCTCAACATAGGTGGTATCGCCAATATCACCTGGTTGCCGGGCAATGCAGAGGCGGTTCTTGGATTTGATACCGGGCCGGGCAACACCCTGATAGATGGCTGGGTACAGCAGGTAAGGCAGCAGGCTTTCGATCAGGACGGCGCCTTTGCCGCCAGTGGTAAAACCGATAATGCGCTCTTGGCCCAATTGCTGTCACATCCGTATTTTATGCAGCCATACCCCAAGAGCACAGGTCGTGAGCTTTTCAATAACGCCTGGCTGGAGCAGCAACTGGAAAAGTTTGGCTACCTCGACGAGGCCGATATTCAGTCAACTCTGCTGGACTTAACCTGCCACAGTATCGCGGCGGACATACTGAAGCTGTCAAACAGCGGCGAGCTGTTTGTATGCGGTGGTGGCGCCCTTAATATTGAGCTGATGAACCGCCTGCAGGCTCTGTTACCCGGGTTCACCATGACCACCACATCAGCGCTTGGGGTCGACCCCAAATGGGTTGAGGCCATCGCCTTTGCCTGGCTTGCCCTGCGCCATCATCAGGGACTGCCGGCCAATTTGCCCGCCGTCACAGGGGCAAAACGGGAAGCCGTACTCGGCGCGCGTTTCCCGGCGGCGTAACCAAGTCATCAATAAAAAAACGGCCGATAGGCCGTTTTTTTATTGATGGTCGCTCGCCTCAATGCAGCGCAGGATGCCTCAATCGCATCACATCACGCCTTGGATAGTTCCAGGACACCAGCACCAACTTTTGCTCTTTTTCCACCCACACCATGTTTTCCTGGCGGCTGATGCTGTTGGGGGGCAGCTCAATCAGCGGCCTGACCTCTGCCCTGGCAAAGTCAAAGTAACTGAGCAATGCCGAGCCCGAATGGCGCTGACGAAAGAAGACCCCGTCATCGGATACTGTCCAGTTGTAGCCGTCACTCATCAACTTCGCTCCCAGCACCTGCTCTGGCTTCCCGCCTTGCCATGGCATGCGCCAAAGCCCTCGTGGCCCGGTGCTGTAGCTGAAATAAAGCCAATCTCCCAATACCTGAAGACGCCGCACCATAATGGAAGACACCAGGGTTGGAGGTTTGTTATCCAGATGGAAGCGGGTCAAACCATCCACAGTGCTGGCCAGCAAAAAGCTGTCGTCTCCGCTCCATTCAGGACGGCCGTGGTTGATATAGGGCGACGCCACGACCCGGATGCTGTTGTCGCGAATATCCAGAATATGCAGCTTGTTACCCTCGTGATTGGTATCGGCGGCCACAAAGGCGATGCGACTGCCGTCGTGTGACCAGGCGGGCGAAGTGGCCTGACGTTTCAGTGAGGTGTGCATTTGCCGCCGCTGCCCGTCCACGTCCGAGGTCCAGATTTCATTGTGCTCTGACTCATTGGACACAAACACCAAGCGCCCGGCCTCGGGTGAGTAATCCGCATAACGCTGGCTGAAGTTGCCGTAAATCATCGGAAACGGTGCCTGGGGCACCTTGGCGAACGGATGCATAGTGACCAGCTGGCGATGGTTATTGTAGTGATAGAACACCAGCTCATCCGAGTCAGGCACAAACCGGGGGTAGCTTAAACCGTCCTGATCCAGTGAAGTGATTTCGCCAGTGTCGGTATCGATGAGATAACCGCCTCTGTTACCTGCCTCTTCGGTGCTGTACACAAGCCGCCGCCCGTCTCTGTGCCAGGAAAGACCACGGATATCTTCAATCCCCTGGGTCAGTCGTCGCTCACTGCCATCGGCGAGATGGCGTAAAAAAATGTCTTCCGAGATATCGCCAAAACGCCTGGCGATGGCCAGGGTTTGCCCATCGGGACTAAAGGCAAAATCCCGGTCGCGGTAGGGGCATTCGGTGTCGCAGGACAGGCGCACCGGCTCTGCCTCTTCACCGGTCAAATCCAGCAGGTATATGCCCGCATTCTTTTGTGGGGCATTGGTGGTGATAAACGCCAGGCTAGTGCCATCGGCGGTGAGGTCGATGGCCGTCGTGACACTGGTGCAATTGGCAAGGGGGGTGAGCCTGCCATCTTTCAAATCCAGCCGGGTTATCTTGCATTCTCCGCCAGACGCACTGGGGAAATATAGTGACTTGCCATCGTTAGACCAGACGGCACGCAGCTCATCGGAACTGTCCGGGGTGAGCTGTCTTGGACTGGCATCGGGATGCTCCAAATCCAGCTGAAACAGGCTGCCGTTTTTACCGGGCTGCTGGCCGCCATACACCAAAAAGCGGCCATCGGGGGACACACTGGGGAAACGCTCTGAGCCGCCATCGCTGGTAAGCCTGTCCACCCCGAATGGGCGGTGCAGCGTGTCTTTGTACCAATGGTGGCCCGCCACTGCCAACACCACTGCGAGGGTCAGCGAGCACCCCAACAAAGCCCAGCCCAAGAGACGACTCTTACGTTCGAGCCGCAATTGTCCATCTTCTGCGGGTAACTCGAATCTGGGTTCGATACAGAGGCGGTATCCGGTTTTACGGACTGTTTCTATTACCTCTCCCGCGCCGAGCGGTCCGAGTTGTTGCCGGAGGTGCCACACAGCGTTTGTGAGCGCCTTTTCGCCCACATAGGTATTGCCCTCCCAAATATCGTTGATCAGCGCCTCGCGGGTCACCACCCTGGGATACTGGTGAGCAAGATAAGCGAGCACTTCAACAAACTTGGGCTGCAGGGTGATGCGCTCCTGCGCACAGTCGGCAGAGGCGGGAAACAGCAGGCTATTGTCGCTCGCATCGATACGGCAACTGCCGAGGAAAAATACGCTCTGTTTGGTCTCAAGCATCACAGGCCATCAGGGTCTTATTGGGGTGACGTCCATATTAAAAGTGCACCGGGTGCATGACAAGTGAAAACACCTCAGACAAATTTATCCAACTGATTGTATTTAAATTAAATAGATAAAAAATAGAGATAGAAACAAGCAATAATCGAGGCACCTTTGATTGCCGCATCCGTCAACATTTTTTACAACCCGGTAATCAATCCGTCTGTGGGATCTTCCATGAAACTCTGCCGCCCGATACCGACCCTCGTAATAAGCAGTCTGCTCGCATTTCCACTCAGCCTGGCCAACCTTGCCGTCGCTGCCGAACAAGCGGCAGGCTATCAGCTACCGAGCTCATCTCTTGCAGCCTTGGTTGAACAGGCAAAACAGGACAAGGTGCTCTTGTCTCCTGATGGTTTTTGGCTATTAAGTTTAAGCCCCCAGGGCGCTCCGGACGTAAAGCAACTCGCTCAGCCCATGATGCGTCTGGGCGGAACGGAAATCGACAGCCATCGTCATCTGCCAGGCAAATTGCCCACCCTGTACGAGGAGCTGAATCTGAGGCGCGCCAGTGACATGCAGCCTCAATCCATTCCAGGGCTGAGCGCATTAATGCCAGTAATGGCGCCAAGGTTCTCTCCCGACGGTAAAACCCTGGCCTTAATAAGCCTCGCCACCGACCTGCCGAGTTTACACTTGATTGAGCTGGCATCGGGTAAGGTGCAGAAACAGGACTTAAGGCTCAATTTCAGTTTGGGGGTGAATTACCGCTGGCTGCCAGACAGCAGCGCCCTGCTGCTGCCTCTGGTTGTTGCTGATTCAGGTAAGGCGTCTATTTCAGAAAGCGCCCTTCCAGGCATGCCCGGAATCAAAGAGAGTCAACCCAATCAGGTGGCGAAACGTACCCACAGAAACCTGTTGAAAACGCCCGCCGATCACCAGGCCTTTGCACAGCAGGTGTTGAGTCAGTTGGTTTTACTCCCAAGAGAAGGTGAACTTCGCCCACTGGGAAGTGCTGGTTTTTTGCTGGATGCCGACGCCTCACCCGACGGCCGCTTTGTACTGATTGAGCAACTGACCGAGCCCTTCTCCAACAGAGTGCCCTACCGCGGCTTTGCCAAAGGCTACGAGGTCATGAGTCTGGCAAGCGGTGCAACCCTTTACCGCGTCGGGGTACCCGGCAGCGACACCGAGCGCGATGATGCTGACACGCCCGGCCCCGCGCCAAGGCTATTCCACTGGCAGGGCGAGGCCAATCTGGTGTGGGCCGAGGGAAATCGCAGCGAGGAAAAAAGTGTAAAGACGCACGAGCCCGACGCACCGGCAAAAGACGACTCGGTGCAAAAGCGCAGCGACACGCAAAAGGCTGAAGTGAGCTTCAGGGATACCCTCTATACCCTGAGTCCGCCTTTTAACATGCCCCCGAAAGTACTTGGGCAAACCCAGTGGCCCATCAGCGCCATCAATTGGCGCGATGATGGTAAGGCCTTGATAAGCCAACTCCGTCGCAGCAAGCAACTTATCAAAGTGAGCCTGCTAGCCCCCGCCACTACAATGACTGCCACTGAGAATACCGCCACAGCCTGGCAGGACTGGTATCAGATAAGCAGCAAAGATAAATATCAGGACCCGGGCACGCTGGTACGCGATCCCGTTACCCATCTCGTGGCGACCCGAAACGGCGCTATGTATCACTATGGCGATGGCCATTCAGACGAAGGAATGCGCCCCTTTCTGGCCACCAGCAAGGCGGGAGAAGCTCGCAGCCTCTTGTGGCAAAGTGCGCCATCGGCGTTCGAGCGGGTGGTGACACTGGAGTCTGTCTCACCACTTCGGCTGCTCGTGAGCCGGGAAACCCCGTCGCAGCCACCTCAGCTCTATCGGGTCTGGCCGGACAGCAATAAACGCGAAGCCTTGATACCGCTGGCAAAACGGCAAGCCTCCCTCGAAGGGATACAGAAGGAGCATATTCAGTTCACCCGCGCCGACGGCCAACCCTTATCCGGTACCCTCTATCTCCCGGCCAACTACCGCCCCGGTGATGGTCCGCTGCCGGTGCTGATTTGGGCGTACCCGAGGGAGTATAAAAATGCCGAAGTGGCTGCCCAGGTCGACTTTAATCCGCTCTCTTACCCCAGGCTGAGTCCGCTCAGCGCCCCGGCCATGGTGGCAGCGGGATTTGCGGTATTTGACAGGGTATCCATGCCCATTATCGGTGTTGGCAAAAATAAGCCCAACGATACCTTTCTCGAGCAACTCACTGCCAATGCCGAGGCAGCCGTCCGGGTGCTGACCGACAGAGGCATAGCCGAGCCAGGTCGCATCGCCGTTGGCGGGCACTCCTACGGCGCCTTTATGGTGGCCAACTTGCTGGCCCATACCGACCTTTTCGCCGCCGGTATCGCCCGCAGTGGTGCCTATAATCGCAGCCTCACGCCATTTGGATTTCAAAATGAGCGGCGTAACTATTGGGAGGCCCAGGCGCTTTACCAGCAGATGTCGCCCTTTAACGTGGCCGACAAAATCAATGAGCCGCTGCTGCTTATCCACGGCGAAGCGGATGCCAACTCGGGCACTTACCCCATGCAATCGAGCCGCTTGTTTGAGGCGGTTTCTACCCTCGGCGGTCAGGCCCGCCTGGTGACCCTGCCCTTTGAGGGCCACAGCTACAGAGCCCGAGAGTCCCAGCTGCATGTGCTGTGGGAACAGGAAGCCTGGCTTCGAAGCCATCTGTCACCCAAAGAAACGGCAGCCGCAGCGAATGCTGAGCCTCTGTAGTTAATAAGCCTGCGCATCAGATTCCCCGGGGAATGGCAAACCACAGCACTCTTTTTCCCCGGGTGAACAAATGTTACCATGCGGCCACAATCGGGCCGTGCCTTTTGCACGCTATTTGCCCCACCGAGAGAGTGCTACCCATGACCAAGAAAACACTGGCGCAAATCACCGCCATGACACCCGAAGCCCGTTACGACTACCTGGTTACCGAAGTTAAAGAACATAAGGAAATCTGGACGTTGCAGGATCAGGATGGTTGCGTAATGCTGACCACAGATGACGATGACTGCATCCCCATGTGGCCCTCTGAAGAGGCTGCTGCACTGTGGGCAGTGGACGAGTGGCAGGACTGCGAACCTCTGTCCATCCCACTCAATGAGTGGTTGGAGCGCTGGGTAGTGGGCATGCAGGACGACGATCTTCAGGTTGCTGTATTCCCGGTACAGGATGATTTGGGTGTAGTGGTACCACCCTGGGAACTCGAGAGCCGCCTGCAGCCCAAGACCCGCCACTGATAAGGGGGATGCATGACAGAGCAGAGCATTCCCAAGGCAACGCCCATGCCCAAGCGCTTGATAGCATTGATGTTTCTCTATACTGCTGCGGCAGTGAGTGGCATTGTAGCCAAACAGGGTGTGATCTTTTGCCTGTTGACCTTGCTGATGGTGGTGGCGGTATTTGCCCGCCAACGCGCAGGCTTGTGGTTTCTCAGGGGTTACACCCTGGTGCAACTTGCCATGGTCAGTATGCTGCCCTTCATTCTGGATCAAGGGGATGATGTGGCCACAGGTCCCAATACGCTGAACCTTGCCGGAATGCCCTTCGAGGCATCGGACTATGCCATTTTCGCCGTCCTGATTGCGCTGTGCATGGTGCAGGTTTGGCTGGTGTTTACGCACAAGGTAGGTAAGTTTTTCAATCGGGCTCAAAACTTCAACCTGATGAGCTGATGGGTATTCGTGACTGATGCGGATGCGTAATGCGGATGCGGATGCGGATGCGGATGCGGATGCGGATGCGTAAAAAGTTAAGCCGCCGAATCGCCAAATAAAAAAGCCGCCTTTAGGGCGGCTTTTTTATTAAAAGGCAAAAGAGCTTACACAGAGAAGCTGGCGCCACAGCCACAGGTGGTGGTGGCGTTGGGGTTCTTCACAAAGAAGCGTGAACCTTCCAGGCCTGAGGTGTAATCCACTTCACCGCCCATCAGGTATTGCAGACTCATGGGATCGACCACCAGCTGAACACCCTGCTTTTCCACGGTGAAATCGCCGTCGTTCACCTTTTCATCGAAGGTGAAACCGTACTGGAACCCAGAACAGCCACCGCCGGTAACATAAACACGCAGCTTGAGTGCTTCATTCTGCTCTTCATCGAGCAGAGCCTTAACTTTGGCAGCCGCTGCATCGGTAAAAGAGATGGGCATGGCTACGTCAGCTTGTTCAGTCATTACTACCTCGAACTTCAGATTGCTGCCCGGAATTATCCGTTACCTGACTATTTTGTTCAAGTATTATACCGGGCTCTTTTGTCTCCCCCGTCAGCATCGGCAGGCTGAATTCCTGCTCTGCCAGGGCGGCCTGATTATAACGCCCCTTGGAGACACGTATCTTGGCCTTGATGGTCGTCAATTGAAACTCTGCCGGGAATGTCACAGGCGTTTCAAGCACCTGGAAGTAACGGAAGTCGAAATTATCAAGCTTGGCGCCCACATCTTGCAGCTGCAGACTGGTCAGCTTGTTGTCCACCAGACCCACCAGGGTTAAATCCAGACTTCCTTTGATGTTTTGCCGCCGCTTTTGCAGCTGGGTTAACACCACCTTGAGCCTTTGTTGCCCCTCAACCGGGGATGCGGTGAGCTCCATCCCATGGATGGTAACGCCTTCGGCGTTTTCGTTGGGCGCCATCACAGCGCGGTAAAACGCCAGCTCCCGCTCAAGCTCCCGCTGTTTGGCGGCCTGCTCGGTGAACATGGTCTGCATCTGGACGTTGGCTTCCTTCTCCACGGCCAGCTCCAGATTGCGACTCGCCAGCAGTTGATTTTGGGTTTTCAGCTCCTCGGCCAACTGCTTGGCCCTGCCGCCACCGAGATTCAACACAGGTTGCTCCATCGACAGAGTCAAATGGTAGCTAAGGGCACCCAGTAAAAACGCGACCAGCATCAACAAAAACAAATACCAGCTCGAAGGGCGGAATTTGCGCTCCATCACTTGCAGCCTATCGAGCCAACGTTGATAATTCGCCATTGAATAACAGCCTCTTAGTAACTTTCGGTCCGCCGGACCTTCGACGGGGCAGAATAACAGCATAAGCATGGCAAAGGCCAGCACCCGGGGCCGATGCACAGGGCAGGCATGAAGATAAAGACCCGGCTCGAGGCGATGCGTCGACTCGCCCTCAGATATTTTCACACAGAACTCAGAGACAAGCTGTCCGAGGCGCGGATCAGTCTGCAACTGTGTGGTCTGGCCTTGTGTTTCGCGCTTATTGCGTCCCTGGTCATTATTTTGTTCCGCTTGCTGCTGGAAGGCGCCAACCACTACTCCGGCATAGAACGTATGGACATGGAAGCCATGGTGTACGACTGGCGGGCGCTGCTGCCGCTTATGGGCGCCCTGCTGATTTGGCTGGTTGCAACAATCGGCTCCAAACGTTACCGGCGCATGGGTATCGCCTATGTGCTGCACCGCTTTAAATTGCACTACGGCAAAATTCCTCTGCAATCTGCCCCCGGGCAGTTCTTTCAGGCGCTGATTGCCCTTGCCACCAACTTCTCTGTGGGCCGTGAAGGCCCGGCCATTCACCTTGGCGCAGTGAGTGCCAGCGTACTGGCGGAAAAGTTCAAACTCCCCGATAACAGCGTGCGCATCATGTGTGCCAGCGGCATAGCCGCCGGGATTGCGGCCACCTTTAACGCACCGCTGGCGGCTGTGGTATTTGTATTTGAAGTAGTGGTGCGGGAATACAAAATCCATTACTTCTTTCCCATCATGATCTCGGCTATCTGCGGCGCCCTCTCAAGCCAGCTGGTATTCGGCAACGTGCACGAATACGATGCCATTCAAGTGTTTCATATCCCGCTGGATCACTACCCCTTGCTGGCCCTGGGCGGCGTGGGGCTGGGCTGCGCTGCCGCCGCCTTTAACTGGACCCTGCTCAAAGTAACCGCCACTGGCCAGCACTGGCCCCTGATAGTCCGGCTGCTGCTGGCTGGCAGTATCACTACTGTTGTCGGCATCGCCCTGCCCCAGGCGCTGGGTTCGGGGGATTTGGCCATCAATGCGGTCATTGCCGATAACCCCGGGCTCTTGCTGCTGATAGCCTTGCTGATTGGCAAGATGATTGCCACCATTGCCGCCATCGGCCTTGGCATTCCCGGCGGACTTATCGGCCCACTGTACGGCATCGGCGCCCTGCTGGGGGGGATTCTCGCCCTTATCAGCGCCATGGTATTTCCCTCAATTGCGCCCTACGTGGGGCTCTATACCGTGATTGGCATGACGGCCATGATGGGAGTATGCCTGAGCGCGCCGCTGGCGGCCCTGGTGGCGCTCTTGGAGCTTACCAACGATGCCTCCATTATTTTGCCTGCCATGTTCGTAACTATTCCGGCGTTTCTGGTGGCCTATCAGTGGTTTCAAACCGAGTCGGTGTTTTTTAGGCAGCTGGACATCATGGGGCTGGGTTATAAGGTGCCACCTGTGAATCAGGGGCTGCAAAAAACCGGCGTGCGCGCTCTGATGGACAGGCGCTTCGTGGTGGTGAAAAACGATGACGAGTTGCTTCTTGAGGTGATGAAGCGCGCCGAGGGTCGCCCTGTAATGGTGCGAAGCGCCGAGGGCGAAATCCAGATGCTGCGCCTGGAAATGCAATCCTTTGAAGACAGCACCACGCTGTCGCGTCAGCCGATGCAAGGGTTGCCCGATACCGCCACATTAAACGAAGCCTACGAGATCCTCTCACCGAAGCGAACTGGCGAAGTTTATATTTATCAGGGAGATAAAGATAACCTGGTCGGCGTTATCGGCTGGACCAAACTGCAACAGGAAATTCGTTCCGGTCAGGTGTGATGGGCCGCAGGTAATTTAGCTGTCGCCATTTCAAAGCGCTGCCCCTTCTGCTATAGTTGCGCCTCAGCCAAACCCTACATAAACCAGGGGCGGAAAGGCCTTATCGCCACTCCCTCCCACAGCAATTGGAAAGCCGGCTGATGACTCAGTTCAAAGGATCTCACATCCTCTCCGTAAACCAGTTCAATCTGGACTCCATTCACACTATTTTCAATGTTGCCGAGCGTATGGCGCCCTATGCGTTACGGGAAAAACGTACCCGGGTGTTGGATGGTGCCATCTTGGGGAACCTGTTCTTTGAACCCAGCACCCGTACCCGGGTGAGCTTTGGCTGTGCCTTTAACCTGCTGGGCGGCCGCGTGGCCGAAACCGTGGGCATGGCCTCATCATCACTGTCCAAGGGTGAATCGCTGTACGACACAGCCCGTGTGCTCTCGACTTACTCAGATGTGATTGCCATGCGTCATCCCGATGCATACTCGGTGCGCGAATTCGCTGAGGGTAGCCGGGTGCCGGTGATCAACGGTGGCGACGGCCCCAACGAACACCCGACTCAGGCACTGCTGGATTTGTTCACCATCCAGAAAGAACTGAGCCACGCCGGTATGAGCATTGACGGCATGCACATCGCCATGGTGGGCGACCTCAAATTTGGCCGCACGGTACACTCGCTGTCGCGCCTGCTGTGCCTGTACAAAAATGTCAGCTTTACCCTGATTTCTCCCAAAGAGCTGGCAATGCCCGATTATGTGATAGCCGACATTGAAAATGCCGGTCATAAGGTCACAATAACCGATCAGCTGGAAGGCAATCTGGACAAGGCCGACATCCTGTACCTGACCCGAATTCAGGAAGAGCGCTTTCCCTCACAGGATGAAGCCAACAAGTATCGCGGCAAGTTCCGTCTCAACCGCAGCATTTACACCCAGCACTGTAAGTCCAATACGGTGATCATGCATCCGCTCCCCCGGGACTCACGTGCCCAGGCCAACGAGCTGGACAACGATTTGAACAGCCATCCGAACCTGGCCATCTTCCGCCAGGCCGATAACGGGCTGCTCATTCGTATGGCACTGTTTGCCCTGACATTGGGCGTGGACGAGCAGCTGGAAAAGTACGAGTGTCCGGTTAACTGGTATTCACGCAAGGCTGACTTCTAAGGGTCGGCCACT
The DNA here is from genome assembly GCF_019457455.1 of Shewanella sp. FJAT-52076. Lineage (NCBI taxonomy): Bacteria > Pseudomonadati > Pseudomonadota > Gammaproteobacteria > Alteromonadales > Shewanellaceae > Shewanella > Shewanella sp. FJAT-52076. Next base: position 973,831 of record NZ_CP080415.1, on the reverse strand, counting down.
GACTTAAAGGATTGATACATGACCCGTTCCGAAACCTTGTTTGAACAGGCTAAAAAAACCATTCCCGGTGGCGTTAACTCACCGGTGCGCGCCTTCAATGGCGTGGGCGGTACCCCTCGCTTTATCGAAAAGGCCGATGGCGCTTATATCTATGACGCCGACGGCAAGGCCTATATCGATTACGTGGGCTCCTGGGGCCCGATGATCCTTGGCCACAACCACCCATCCATTCGCGAAGCCGTGCTTAAAGCCGTTCACAATGGTTTGTCTTTCGGCGCCCCCACCGAGCTTGAAGTCATCATGGCCGAGAAGGTCATCGAAATGGTGCCTTCCATGGATCAGGTGCGCATGGTGAGTTCCGGCACCGAAGCCACCATGAGTGCCATCCGTTTGGCCCGTGGCTATACCAAGCGCGACAAAATCCTTAAGTTTGAAGGTTGCTACCACGGCCACGCCGACTGTCTGCTGGTGAAAGCCGGCTCCGGCGCCCTGACTCTGGGTCAGCCAAGCTCACCCGGTATCCCGGAAGATTTCGCCAAACACACTCTCACTGCCGTGTATAACGATCTGGAATCTGTGCAGTCTTTCTTCGACCAGTATCCGGAAGATATCGCCTGTATCATCATCGAGCCGGTTGCCGGCAACATGAACTGTATTCCACCTGTGCCTGGCTTCCTGGAAGGCCTGCGCGCCCTCTGTGACAAGTACGGTGCCCTGTTTATCATCGATGAAGTCATGACCGGCTTCCGTGTATCCAGAAGCGGTGCCCAGGGCCACTACGGTGTGACCCCGGATCTCACTACCCTGGGTAAGGTGATTGGCGGCGGTATGCCTGTTGGCGCCTTTGGCGGCAAAAAAGAAGTGATGCAGTATCTGGCTCCGGCAGGCCCTGTGTATCAGGCAGGCACCCTGTCTGGTAACCCCATTGCCATGACCGCCGGTCTGGCGCAGCTCGACGCTCTGTGCGCCGACGGCCTGTATGAAGAACTGGCTGCCAAAACCAAGCGCATCGCCGAAGGCTTTAAGGCCGCCGCCGACACGCATGGTATCCCAATGGCCATTAACTATGTTGGCGGCATGTTCGGTTTCTTCTTCACCGACGAGCAGCACATCACCCGTTTTGACCAGGTGACCCGCTGCAATATGGACCACTTCCGCGCCTTCTACCACGGCATGCTGGACGAGGGTGTATATCTGGCACCGAGCGCTTATGAGGCAGGCTTCCTGTCTATGGCCCACGGTGACAAGGAAATTGAAGAAACCCTGGCCGCCGCTGACCGCGTGCTGGCGCGCATGAAGTAACTGCAACGCCCTGACGCTCGCCGTTACCGGGGCACTGCAAAACGAAAGGACGCCATTGGCGTCCTTTTTTTTGTATGAGCTCGTTTATATGAGCCCGCGAGTTTATGTGGGCTTGCATCGTTATTTTGGCATGAATGCTCTGCCAGCCGGTGGGCTTGACACAAACGGTCTCAAGTAATTTGGTTGACGTAGCAGGCTAGCTGCGTTTACCGGCAACGCTGCGCAGTATCAGAACTGCCAGCACCACTTGCGCCACCACAAGCAGGTGTTCCTTCATTATCGAAGGATTCTCCATCACCCCAAGACTCAGCAAGGTCTTGGCACTGACCACCAGCCATGCCAGCGAACCCAGCAGCAAAACGCTCTTCAGCAGAAATTGCATTTTCAGCGACTCCCCATCAATGACCTCAATCTCTCTATGGGCGCGCAAGGTACAGCTTAAAAATCCAACAATCAAATGTTGGACAGTATCAATTTGCAATCACTTGAAAGTGCAGCCGATATCAAAATGGCCCGCGGCTTTTAAGGTACGAGCCCCCGTATCAGTGACGACTTCATCCGTTACAACAAAATAACATTTGGCACATTGAACTGACGAACAAGCAGTATATCTGTCCATGCATCGAGTCGGCGCATTGCGGGCGTTAGCACAAACTACCAGAGGTTCACAAAACCCCAGGAATAAACTCTGGTTACCCGCCAATTTCCCGTGACAGAGTTCACGATTCTTAGACAAATTGTCTAGTGGTTAACAGTTGCGTTCTCATGGCGGTTATGGTCTGATCCGCACGCCCCTGGCGGCGATAACATAACCGGCTTAATCAATCCTTGATTCAGCTCGTTATTCAGGCCTGTTTATACAGGCGATACGGACCCCGAATCAGCAGTAGGACGTGCCTTTATGCTCCATACCTTTCTGATCATTCTGGCGATACTGGCCTTGCTCAGTATCATCTTTGAAGAAGTGACTCACCTCAACAAAGCCAAAACGACCCTGTTTCTTGGCTGTATTTCCTGGGTAACCCTGTTTATCGCCTCCGGCGGTGGTGAGCATACTGAGCTGGTTGCCCATGAACTCAATGAAAACCTGCTTGAAATTGCCACCCTCTGGCTGTTTTTGATGTCGACCATGACCTTTGTGGCCTACCTCAACGCCAAAGGCATGATCCAGATAATGGTGCAGAAGATATTCCCACAGCGGGTATCAGTGCGGATGCTGATGATCCAGGTGGCGCTGTTTGCCCTTATCCTGTCGGCCTTCTGTGATAACGTAACCGCGACCCTGGTATCCCTGGGGCTGTTGACCACCTTCAAGCTGGATAAACAAATGCGTCGCCGGATGGCGGTGCTCATTATCTTTGCGGTGAACTCAGGCGGTGTGGCCCTTATCACCGGTGACGTGACCACCCTGATGATCTTCCTCTCAGGCCACGTACACATCTCCGAACTGCTGATCCTCTTTATCCCTGCTGCGGTGAGCGTGTTCCTCTTGGCAATCCTGTTCTCCATGAATGCCAAAGGCGAAGTGAGCACCACCCCCATCAAGCGGGCTTATCAGCCGGTGGATATCGCCATTGCAGCGATTTTCTTTATCACCATCATCATGACCATGGCGCTGAACGTTCTCTTTGGTATTCCGCCGGTGCTGACCTTCCTGACCGGTCTGTCGGTAATGTTCCTCGTGGGCCATACCATTCGCACCGACAAGGAAGAAATCAAGATCCTCGAATATATTCGCCAGGTGGAATACGACACCCTGCTGTTCTTCCTCGGTATCTTGCTGCTGGTTGGCATGCTTAAAGAAATCGGCACCCTGGAGCTGCTGACCCAGGTTTACGCCATGCATGACCCCAATATCTCCAACTTTGTCACCGGTATGGGCTCGGCGATTCTGGATAACGTGCCTCTGACCGCAGCGCTTTTGAAGGCAGAGCCTGTGCTGTCAACGCCCGAGTGGCTGGGTCTGACCTATGCCGTGGGTGTGGGTGGCTCACTGCTGGTGATTGGTTCAGCGGCCGGTATCATTGCCATGAGCAAGGTAAAGGAACTGACTTTCGTCACCTACCTCAAGTACGTACCGTCTCTGCTGCTCTCTTACGTGGTAGGCTATGGCCTGACACTGCTGATTGCCTATCAGTTTTATGGCTGATGCTTAGTCGGAATGCAGACATAAAAAAAGGCGCCCTGGGCGCCTTTTTTATTGGGTGCTGTTCACACCAAGCTCAGCGGCATCAGATAGCCGGCACTTTAAAGGCCGTGCCATCGATGGAGAGCACCACATCCCGTGGTCGAATTTCGACAATACTCAGTGAGCCCTTGATGCTATCCCCCTCCTGCAACTCAGCGCCATCCACATTCAGCCAACGCTGACTGGGATCATTGGAGTACACATGGGCCATGATATTGAATTCAGGTACCTGCAACTGCAATCCCGCAGGTAAATCACCGTATCTGGGATAATCGGAAGATTGCGGAATGGTCGATACGGGCGCTGGCGTAACATCCCGGTTTGCCGACTCGGTAAACTCCACTTCTTTGAGCGCGGCCTCAAATGCCTGCACCAGCGCATCACCACTGAGCGTATTGCTGTCGCCGCGAGAGGCTGGTTTGGGTTCAGTGCGTTGCAGACCAAACTCCGCCGCCGCTTTGTCCACTTCAGCTTGCAGGGCGGCCATCCCCTGATCACGGGGAGCCCTGACATTCTGGCTCTGCGTCAATACCTGTCTTGGGCGCGACTCCTCAATTTGCATCACTTCATCGAAGGCTCGGCGCTGGTCGTCGGTCACCCCGGCGGCCATCAGGGCCTCCAATCGCGCAGCCCTTGCCTCAGCGGTTTCTTCTGCCACTTCATAGCTGAGACCCGCATCGGGGTCGACCGCAACGGGCGCCTGGTTGACCACGCCGTAGTCGGTGCTCAGGTTTACCGGAGCTGGCAGCGCCGCCTTGCCCGCAAGACGCACACCGCTGCCCGTATCACTGCTGGCGGAAATGACCGGCTCAGAATGGGCTTGCGTGACCGGTATTCGCGCCGCCAAGGCCTGAGTGGAGGCTGGATTTGAATGAGGCATAACAGCGTGGGCTGAGCCTGAGGGGCCATTGCCGGTACGCGCCTCCCCAGCCTGAGTTACCAACGGCAGGCTGCTTTGAGGCGCAGGCTGCAAAATCCAGAAGTTAACTCCCCAGGCCGCCGCCACCGCCAGCGACAGCGCCGCAGGCAATAGCAGCAGTTTTCCCGGCCGGATGGGCGCCTTTTCGGGTCGATACTGTGGACGCGGACTGGAAACGGGATCAAAGCCGTTCTCCTGTTGCTTACTGCGCGTTACAGCGTCAAGCAGGATAGACATCAGTACAGCCCTCCCTGAACCAGGCGTGGACCTTCATTGCTCAGGTACAGGTTGAGTTGCTGCAGGGTTTGACTGCCAGCGATACCATCGGCCTTGAGGCCGTGCTGACGCTGGAATAACTTGAGGCGATTCTCAAGCTCTGTATCAAATTCATTGACCAATCGTGGGGTGATTTTGTCGACCTTGGCCAAACCGTTTTCCAGCCATTGAACCTCTGGCTGTGGTGACGCAATACCGATTTCCCGAGGGCTGTAGACAGGCGCCTGCCAAAAGAGCTCAAAGGTCCCCGTGAAGTGGCGATTAAACCAATCCCGGTTAACCCAAAGTTGCTGTTCGGCCAGTTGCACCAGGAGCTCATCTCCATCCCGTTCAATCACGGTTACGAAGAACTCACCACCGGCGTCATCCATCATGTAGGCCACCGCCGGATAGTTAAGCTTGACCAGATTAAACCAGGTTCCCTGCTGCTGGAAGCACGACAACCCTTGCTCACGGGCCGACTCGCAGGGGCTGAGATCTTTTATCGGCGCCAGGCCCCAGGCTCCGAAGAGTGCGGCATAGGCCGTATCCAAACTGCGGCTTTGTGCCACAGCGTCCGTCAGCACCCGCTCGCGCACTTTTGCCTGACGGGCTTCGAGTTCAGCCAGCTCGGCCCCGGCATCCGTGATGCGGCTGATGGGCGAGCTTTCTGCCGAGACCTGGTTTTGTTGGGTGCTATCCGTGGCACTATCTGCCGGGCTAACAATCATTGTTTCGGATTGTGCACCAGACGAGGTTCCTGTCGATTCTGCTTGCAAGGACTCAATCGCGTTTTGATTCACTGTTACCGTCGGTTGCGACTCAGGCTGCTGCAACTCAGGCGCAGCCTGCACAGGGGCGTCCGCGATGGGAGACGCGAAGGATGTCGCCGCCGTCACGGGTTGATTGAAGTAATTAAAACCATACAGCGCCACGCCAAAGGTCAGGGCTGTGGCGAGCGTCAGCGGAAGTGGGCGCTCGTACCAGGATGGTCTTTGGGGTTCGAGTCCCAGAACTTCAACGGCAGCCTGACGCACCATCTGCTTATTGATAGGCACCCGGCTCTGGGCAAAGCCCGCCATCAGCGCCCTCTCGCACAGCAGATTAATGATCCTTGGAATACCGCCACTGGCCTTGTGCAGCGCCGTGATGGCGCCTGCGTTGAACAGGGGCTCAAACCGCCCTGCCACCTGCAGCCTGTGCTGCACGTACAGGCCGACTTCTTCTGCGGTAAGGGGTAACAGGTGATAACGGGCTGTAATGCGCTGAGCGAGCTGTCTGAGCTCCTGACGCTTAAGGAGTTGCTGCAGCTCAGGTTGGCCAATCAAAATCACCTGCAGCAGCTTTTTGGTATCAGTTTCGAGGTTGGTCAGCAGCCTGAGCTGCTCGAGCACCTCGGCCTTGAGGTGCTGGGCCTCATCGATAATCAATACGGTATTACGACCGGCGTTGTGGTTTTTCAGCAAAAAGCCGCTGATGAGGTCGGTCAGCCGCTTAAGGCTGGGTGATTCGCCATAGGGGATCTTGAGTTCATCACAAAGGGTGGCCAGCAGCTCAAGTTCGGTCAGGGCCGGGTTCAGAATAAAAGCAGTATCAGTAGTTTCGGGCAATTGACGCAACAGGCAGCGGGAAACAGTGGTTTTGCCGGTGCCGACTTCACCGGTCAGCAGTACAAAACCGCCGGTTTCGCCAAGCCCGTAGGTCAGGTGGGCAAGCGCCTCTCTGTGCCTGTCACTGAGGAACAGATACGTTGGATTGGGTGCAATGGAAAATGGGTTGTCCTTTAACCCATAAAACGCCTTGTACATGCCTTATCTATCCTTCTTGGGAACCGCCCAGTGCCAGCAGCTCTGGCCACCTGAATACAGCGAGTGGAGCCAAGGTAATGCCAGTGGCGGTCAATGTCAAAAAGTCTCCCCGGCCTTGAGGCATAGGCGGGGTTTTATTGCGCATCAGCTTATCTGCCGCTAAAAACCAGGTATGAGTATGGTCCACGGGCTGTCACTGTTATTCCGGTGCTCGTGTTAAGCTAACTGTATGACAGTTGGATGGATAACACATTGAAGACTTATCTGGTAGGCGGCGCAGTTCGGGATTCACTCCTCGGTCTTGAGGTTAAAGACCGGGATTATATGGTGGTTGGCGCAACCGTAGAGGAAATGCTGGCGGCAGGGTATCGTCAGGTTGGTAAAGACTTCCCGGTATTTTTGCACCCCAAAACCCAGGAAGAATATGCCCTTGCCCGCACCGAGCGAAAAAGCGGCACCGGCTACGGCGGCTTTGTCTGTCATGCGAGCCCCGACGTGACCCTCGAAGAAGACCTCAAGCGCCGGGATCTGACCATCAACGCAATAGCCATGGCAGAGGATGGCAGCCTGCATGACCCCTGGGGGGGCGTTGCCGACCTTGAAGCAAGGCTGTTACGGCATGTCTCCGGGGCCTTTGTGGAAGACCCGCTCCGGGTGCTGCGCGTCGCCCGCTTTGCTGCCCGTTTCGCGCCTCAGGGATTTACCGTCGCCCCTGAGACCCTGACATTAATGCGTCAGCTCACTGAAAGTGGCGAGCTTTTGCACCTGACCGCAGAGCGTGTCTGGCAGGAGCTGGAGAAGGTATTGGGCTGCGACAGTCCCCAGGTTTTTTTTGACGTTCTTAATCAATGTGGTGCGCTTGAGGTGCTGTTTCCGGAAATCCACGCTTTGTTCGGTGTGCCTCAGCCTGAACAGTGGCATCCTGAAATTGATACCGGGGTGCACACCATGATGGTGCTGGAACAGGCCGCCAAACTCACTCCCAATAAGCAAGTCAGGTTCGCCGCCCTGGTACATGACCTTGGCAAGGGCATCACCCCAAAGGCACTCTGGCCCAAACACCATGGCCACGGTCAAAAGGGATTACCCCTCATCAAAGCACTCTGTGACAGATTCAGAGTGCCCTCGGACTATAAAGAGCTGGCGCTTTGGGTGAGCGACGAGCATCAGAACATTCATAATGCGTTTGAGCTCAGGGCCGACACCATTCTCAGACTGTTTGATAAATTGGATCTGTGGCGCAAGCCCGAACGATTACCTCTGGTATTGGATGCCTGCGAGGCCGACATTAAAGGACGAACCGGATTCGAAAATAACCCCTATCCTCAGAAAAAATATTTATTGGACTGTTATAAAGCGACCCAAAAAATTGACGTTCGGGAAATAATTGACGCCGGTTTTACCGGGGCTGAAATCAAAAATGAATTGGCGAAACGCCGGCTTTCGGAAATAGGATTGATAAAAAACTCTGTCCAAAATCAATCAAAAGCTTCATCGGTGAAAAATTCTGACCTAGAAGCGTGAAATTTCTGCTTAAAACTTGTGGAATCTCTACTTGAAACTTGCAATTCACTGAATTTTAGATATGGTTATCAAGCGAATTGATGGATATTCGTAGCAAAAATTTTTGGCTATGACATAATTAGCCGGCTTCAGTTGCCTGGCAGCTGAAATGTCAAATCCAACCTATGTTAAGGGATGTTTTCATGAAAAAAGTACTGCTGATCGCCGGTGTTGCCATGACTGCTCTGCTGGGTGGCTGTGCCAACACTACCGCTCTGGAAGAAAGCGTTGCCAACCTGAGCAACAAAGTAGACCAACTGTCTGCTGACGTAAGTGCTCTGAAGTCTGAGCAAGGCCAGATCGCTGCTGACGCCAAGGCTGCTAAAGCTGCTGCTATGGACGCTCAAGCTGAAGCCAAGCGTGCTAACGACCGTCTGGACAACGTAGCTTCTTCTTACAAGAAGTAATGCTGTGTTGGTACCGGCAATGCTTTCGGGCGTTGCCGGTATTTTTTTACGTTTTTTTCACGATATTCCCACTTTCCAGCCAGTTATTCCCGCTTTTTGGCAAGAATGATCCGATAGTCCATTTCCAATCCGGAAAAATCCCCCTTTTCCATCGCCTTTAAACTGGCTTCTTTTACCCGCCAGGCCCAGGGAGCCATACCCATTAATACCTTGGCATCCGCCACACTGAGGGCATGGGTCCAGGAAATTGGGGTTTCACTTATCAACTCAAATTGGCCGGAAAGCTCCAACACAAATGGCTTTTCAGTTAATCCGTCATAAACAAATTCTTTAATTTGCCAAAGGTGTCTTGGCCCGGCTGCCAACATCAATAACAATCCGCCCGGTTTCAGTATTCGCTGCCATTCCTTTCCTTTGGTTGGAATATCCAGAAGCCACAGCATATCGGCTGATGCATCGGCAAAGGGCAGCGATTTAAGCGGTGTCAGGCAAACGGCCTCCATTCCGGATTTCGCTGCGGCAAAGGCTTCATTTTCAGACTCCAATGGACTGAATACCTTAAGCGGAATCTCATGCTCAGTCAGCGCTTGAGCCAACAACTTCCCAATCCAGGCATGCCCCGGCCCCAAATTGACGCAGTTGCGCTCGCTTGCCGAATCCTGGGTTTGCAGCACCTTCACCATGGCCTCCACAGCCGGCTGAAACAGGCCTGAGGTCAACAGAAATTGTCTGGCACGCAGTTCCTGACGGCTTTCGGCATTACGGGGTTTGTTGCCCTTGTAAAAGTCCCAATAGCCGATTTCTTTCTTGTCGAAGTGATGTTTGCCATCGCAATGCCAACCACGGGACTCTTCGTGAAAGTGCAACCGTTGACGACAAAGTGGACACTGAAACTCCATGAAAACTCCTTAAATCAAAGAGGCGGCCAATGCCGCCCCTTTGGTCAATCTGAATTACGCAAACGTTACAAATAAATAAAGCCACAGAGGAACACGCCCAGCGCCAGGCGGTAAATCACAAAGGGGGTCATTCCCATGCGACTGATAATTTTGAGGAAGAAATAAATACAGGCATAAGCCGCAATAAAGGACAGTATCGACCCCAGTGCCAGTGCATGCCAGTCAACCACATGATTTTCTGTGATGATGTCTTTGGTCATCAGCAGCGCCGCGCCCAAAATCACGGGGATGGACATTAAAAATGAGAAGCGGGCTGCCGCTTCCCGTTTCAGCCCCAGCATCAGGGCTGCTGTGATAGTAATACCACTGCGAGAGGTGCCGGGAATGAGCGCCAGCGCCTGCGCAATACCAATCAGCAATGCCTTGCGCCAGCCGGTTTGGTACTCGGTCATTTCATCTTTGGCAATACGGTCTGCAAACCACAGCAGCAAGCCAAAGATAACTGTGGTAATGGCAATAACTCCAGGACCACGCAAGTGGGTTTCCACCATATCTTTTGCCGTAAACCCCACGGCGATGGCAGGAATGGTGGCCAGGATAATCCACCAGGCGAGCTTGCTGTCATCGCTCTGTTGCCCCTTAAAGATGCTGGCAAGCCACGCCTTCAACATGGCCAGGATTTCGTGGCGGAAATAAATCACCACGGCCGCCAGCGAGCCGATGTGCACGGCAACGTCGAAAGACAAGCCCTGATCTTCCCAGCCAAACAGCTGCGCAGGTAAAATCAGGTGGGCCGAGCTGGAAATGGGCAAAAACTCGGTCAGGCCCTGAATCAGGGCAAGGATAATGACCTGCAAGGTATCCATAATATTCCTTTATTAAATGAGGGAATCGTCGTTCCAGGAAAAGGCCACCGGCCAAAGGCGCTGGCTTTGTTTATCGAATTGCTGCCAAAGCTCTGCATAAGTTTGTCCCGCCAACGGATGTACCCGTTCCGGGGCTATGTCTGCCAGAGGCCAGAGCACAAAGGCGTTGTAGCGAATTTCCGCCCTGGGCAGTTCGATGGGATCATGGCAAACCAGATCGCCAAAGAGCAGTAAATCCAAATCCAGGGTTCTGGCGCTGAATTTTTTGGCGCCGGGTTTACGGCCATTGTCCAGCTCAATCTGTTTCAGCAGCGCGACAAGGTCGCTGATGCCCAATGAGGTATCGGCGCCTATCACCATATTGAGGAAGTGCTCCCCTTCAAACCCCACGGCTTCGGATTGATATACGGGTGATAACCTAAGCTCCCCCAGATGTGCTCTCAGGGCGGTTGCGGCGTTTCTCAGGTATGTTTCCGGCTCGATATTACTGCCAACGCTGATATAGATGCGCGTCATGCTCATCAATCCCCGGCACTGCGCTCAATTTCAACGCCCACGGCCTCGGCCGTTTTTACGGCACCGGGTTTCATCACCCTGACCCGAACCCAGGACACCTTGAATTCTTCCAGCACGCAACGGGCCGCCATTTCGGCGACGGTTTCAATCAGCTCAATGGGTTTTTCAGTGATAAGGGCTGTCAGACGATTTGAGACAGTCTCGTAGCACAGGGCATGGCTGTAATCATCGGTGCCAGCGGCGGGTTTAATGTCCCACGCCATGTCCAAATCGAGAAACAGCGATTGCTGAATGGCTTTTTCCCAGTCGTACACACCGATAACGGTGTCGATACGCAGGGCACGGATCAGTACTTTATCCATGGCAGTTCCTGAGGTCTGACAAGCTTTGGCTCGCTTTGTCGGTATAATCCGCACGCCGATAGCGACAATCGATGGATTGCGCTTTCTCATTGGCGCCAAGGGCGTTAGGATAACACCTTAAGAATCAATATTTACCGGCCAGCGTGCCCAAAAATGAATCGAGTCCCACGATGGGCGACAAATGCCGTCACGGGAATGGCGGCGATAATACCTTAAGAAGTGAAAGGAAACCAAGTTGACCAGCGAAATAGCACTGACGGCGGTAATGATCCTCTGCGCCTATCTGGCAGGCTCAGTGTCCAGTGCTGTGCTCGTGTGCAAGCTCCGGGGCTTGCCGGACCCACGCACCCAGGGCTCGGGTAATCCGGGCGCCACCAATGTGCTGCGTATAGGCGGTGCCAGCGCGGCGGCCATGGTGCTCCTGTTCGATATGCTAAAGGGCGCCATCCCTGCCTATATCGGCTTTAAACTGGGTATCGACGCGGTATGGCTGGGGGTTATTGCCATCGCCGCCTGTCTTGGCCATATCTTCCCGGTGTTCTTTGGCTTTAAAGGTGGTAAAGGAGTAGCCACTGCCTATGGCGCCATTGCTCCCATCGATGGCTATCTGACTCTCTTGTTGATTGTCACCTGGATTGTGACCCTGCTTATCACCCGCTATTCATCGGTAGCGGCTTTGGCCACTGCCCTGCTCGCCCCGGTTTACACCTGGTGGCTGGATGACAGATTCACCATTCCGGTAGCCATGCTTTCAACCCTTATTCTTATTCGGCACAAAGACAACATAAAGAGACTGCTGAAGGGCGAGGAGTCCAAGGTGTCACGTAAACGGCGCCAGCAGCCTCAGGACTGATACCCTTAACCCAATAAAAATGGCGCCCAAGGCGCCATTTTTATTGATAAAGAGTTTATGGATAATGCGATGTGATCCAAACTCTTCCCTCTGTTTACACAGGCAGCAAGGTATCCAGGGGCCAGCGAGGCTGACCTTTTACCGCCAAATCTTCAATCTGTCCGGCTTTCAGGCGCTGCAAACCGGCATAAGCAATCATGGCACCATTGTCGGTACAGAATTCCCCACGGGGGTAGTACACCTTGCCGCCCAGTTTTTCCATCAGCTCAGCAAGACCTGCGCGCAGGCGCACGTTGGCACTCACACCACCGGCAATAACGAGGCGTTTGTAACCGGTTTGCTCCAGCGCACGGCGACACTTGATGGACAGGGTATCCACCACAGCCTCTTCGAAGGCACGGGCGATATTGGCGCGGGTCTGGTCATCGTCTGGCTCGGCAGCAATGGTATTGGCCACGAAAGTTTTAAGCCCGGAGAAGCTGAAGTCCAGTCCGGGTCTGTCGGTCATTGGACGCGGAAACTTGTAGTTGGCTGGCTGACCGGAAGCTGCGAGCTTGGCGAGACGCGGCCCCCCCGGATAATCGAGCCCCATCAGTTTGGCTGTTTTATCGAAGGCCTCACCGGCGGCATCGTCGATGGACTCACCGAGCACTTCGTACTGGCCTATGCCGTCTACTTTTACCAGCATAGAGTGACCGCCGGAAACCAGCAGCGCCACAAAGGGAAACTCAGGCACCTCGTCTTCCAGCATGGGCGCCAGCAAATGGCCTTCCATATGGTGCACACCCACGGCGGGCAGATTCCAGGAAAACGCCAACGAGCGACCTACGCAGGCCCCCACCAGCAGCGCCCCAATCAGGCCAGGGCCCTTGGTGTAGCAGATCCCATCCAGATCTTCGATTCGGGTATCGGCATTTTTCAGGGCTTCACGAATAAGCGGAATAATCTTGCGCACATGGTCACGGGAAGCCAGCTCAGGCACAACGCCACCGTAATCGGCGTGCAGTTTGACCTGACTGTACAGAGTGTGGGCCATCAGGCCTTTCTCTTCGTCATAGATGGCGATGCCTGTTTCATCACAGGACGTCTCGATTCCCAAAACCCGCATTTTGTGTCGTTTCTCCGCTGAAAAGGGCGGCCAATTCTACCCGTTAAGCTAGTATTACTCCAGTAAAGCCGCGCCTCAGATCCTCCGGTGATCCTTTTTAACCGGACTGGGGCTTTACATTAATTGCGGGTTCGGTTTAAAATTCCGCACCATTTTTAATCCTTCTTGGTAAGGGTGTGGCCGCGGGGTCATATCTGAACCAATACAATCTACACCTAAGGGGTGATGGCGTATGCCAATCGTTAAAGTACGTGAAAATGAACCATTCGACGTAGCTCTGCGTCGTTTCAAGCGCTCTTGCGAAAAAGCAGGTATCCTGGCCGATGTGCGTGCTCGTGAATTCTACGAGAAGCCAACTACTGCCCGTAAGCGCGCCAAGGCCGCTGCGGTTAAGCGTCTGGCCAAGAAGCTTTCTCGCGAAAACGCACGTCGCGTACGTTTATACTAATCCCTTATGAACCTGACAGAACAGCTTAAGGACGAAATGAAAAAGGCCCTTGTCGCCAAAGACAAGGTTCGCCTCGGTACTATTCGTCTGGCTCTGGCCGCCATCAAGCAGATCGAAGTGGACACACGCGAAACGCTGAATGATGAGCAAGTGCTTGCTGTCCTGACCAAAATGGTGAAGCAACGTCGCGATTCGATTGCCCAATATGAGGCTGCCGGTCGCAACGAACTTGCTGACGCAGAAGCGGCGGAAATTTCGGTTATCGAAACTTTCCTGCCAGCCCCACTGAGCGAAGCTGAAATCGCTGCACTCATTGAGGCCACCATTGCTGAAGTAGGTGCTGCCTCCATTGCGGACATGGGTAAAGTAATGGGAGCACTGAAGCCGAAAGTTCAGGGCCGTGCAGATCTGGGTGCCATAGGCCAACAGATCCGCGCCAAACTGCAATAATCGACTTTTGTGTATGAACAAGCCGTGCAATTGCGCGGCTTGTTTGTTTAACTGAGCTTTTAGGAAATTGAAGTAAGCAACGTGGCAATACCTCGTGATTTCATCAATGATCTGATAGCCAGAACGGACATAGTCGAGCTTATCGACCGTAAAGTGCCGCTCAAAAAAGCAGGTAAGAACTATTCTGCCTGTTGTCCCTTCCACAGCGAAAAATCACCTTCATTTACCGTCAGCAGAGACAAGCAGTTTTATCACTGTTTCGGTTGTGGCGCCCATGGCAATGCCATCGACTTCGTGATGGAGTACGACCGGCTTAACTTTGTCGACGCCATTGAAGACCTGGCTGGACAGCTGGGGTTGGAAGTCCCGCGGGAGCAAGGCACTGGTCCTCGCCGCGACGAGGGACTCGCCCGGGATCTGTACCAGCTGATGGAAGAGGCCGCGAGGCATTATCAGACACAACTGCGTCAGCACGCCGACAAGCAAAAAGTCGACGAGTACCTGGCACTGCGTGGGCTGAGCAAAGAAGTCGTTGAAGACTTCAGTATCGGTTTTGCCCCCGATGGCTGGGATGGCTTGTTGGGTCGCTATCGAACCAACCCGGATGCCCAGGACAAGCTGCTGACCGGCGGCATGTTGATTGAAAACGACGGTGGCAAGCGATACGACCGCTTCCGCGATCGTTTGATGTTTCCTATTCGCGACCGACGGGGTCGGGTAATAGGTTTCGGTGGCCGGGTACTGGGTGATGGCACACCAAAATATTTGAATTCGCCGGAAACGCCCATATTTCATAAGGGACAGGAACTCTACGGTCTCTATGAGCTGAAGCAAAAACATCGCGACCCGGAGCGGGTCATGATTGTGGAAGGCTACATGGACGTGGTGGCGTTGGCACAATTTGGCATCGACTACGCGGTGGCCTCACTGGGCACCTCGACAACCGCAGAGCAATTTCAATTGCTGCTGCGCAGTGCCAAAGAAGTCATCTGTTGCTACGACGGTGACAAAGCCGGTTATGAAGCCGCCTGGCGGGCCATGGAAACTGCCCTGCCCCTGCTCAAACCCGGCGACAAAGTAACATTTTTGTTCCTCCCTCAGGGAGAAGATCCGGACTCGCAAGTCCGTAAAGAAGGCAAAGAAGCCTTTGAAACGCGCATCGATAATGCGCTGCCACTGGCCGATTACCTGTTCGACACCTTGTCGCAGAAATACGGTACAGATAAAGGCAACCTGGCCAAGCAGGCCATTGCTCTGATTGAAAAAATTAAAGACACGGTTCTTGCCAATCTGCTGCTGGAAAACCTTGCCCACAAGCTCGGGATGAACTCCAGTGAAGATCTCAGGAAAAAACTCGGTCTAACAAGTATGTCCACAGGTCCCAAGGCGATGGCGCAAAAGGGACTCAAAGGACGGGGTACACCGCTGCGACTGGCCATTTCACTGCTGGTGCAACACCCCGAACTGGGACACAAACTGCCGGTTCAGCCGGCATTGAGCCACATTCGCATGACGGGTATTGAGCTGCTTATCCAATTGTTGGAGCTCACCCGGGAACAGGTGCTTTCCACCGCCCAACTGCTCGAGTCCTATCGTGACAGCGAGCATTGGGGGCCGTTAACCAAACTGGCCCAGTGGGAACACCAGATTGCCGAAGATAATGTGGCCCAGGAATTTCGCAAAGCGCTGGTATGGCTTAATAATCAATACATAGAGCAGCGCTACCAGGAGCTCAGCATCAAACCCGACTTAACCCGGGAAGAAAAGCTGCAACTCCAAAAGCTTATCGTTGTGATGAAGGGCATGAAGTAGGGCAAAAAACCGCCCCTTCCCTCTGGCACAGCCATAGGCAGATGGCTATAATTGACGATTTGCGCGACTTTGTGGTCCGGCCACGGGTGCGCTCGTTGTAACACTTACCCAAATTGGATGATATCTATGGATCATACTCCGCAGTCGCAACTAAAGATGTTGCTCGCCAAAGGTAAAGAGCAAGGTTACTTAACCTATGCAGAAGTGAACGATCACTTGCCTGCAGATATGGTCGACTCTGACCAGATCGAAGATATTATCCAGATGATCAATGACATGGGTATCCGCGTTTATGAAGAAGCGCCCGATGCCGATGAAATGATGATGTCCGAAGACAACACGGACGAAGATGCCGCCGAAGAAGCTGCGGCTGCGCTGGCCACAGTAGAAAGTGAACTTGGCCGCACCACTGACCCAGTACGCATGTACATGCGTGAAATGGGTACTGTTGAGCTGCTTACCCGTGAAGGCGAAATCGTTATCGCCAAACGTATCGAAGAAGGCATCAACACAGTTCAAAGCTCTGTGGCTGAATATCCACAGGCCATCTCCATGATCCTGGAGCAATTCGACCAGTTCGAAGCGGACGCCATTCGTCTGTCTGACATCATTTCCGGCTTTGTGGACCCCAACGAAGAAGACGTTGGTCCCACCGCAACCCATATCGGCTCAGAGCTTTCAGAAGAAGAGCTGGAAGATGAAGACGATATGGACGAAGACGAAGAGGAAGACGAAGACGGCGACAGCAGCGATGACGACGGCGCCAAAGGCCCGGACCCAGAAGTGGCCCGTGAGCGCTTTGCTGCCCTGCGCACTGCCTACGACAATGCCCTGAAAGTTATTGAAGTCAAAGGCCGTGCTCACCCAGAGTCGACCCGCGCTCTGTTTGAACTCGGTGAAATCTTCAAAGAATTCCGTCTGGTGCCCAAGCAGTTTGACCGTCTGGTCAAGAGCATGCGCGAGATGATGGACAAGGTTCGTGTTCAGGAACGTCTGATCATGAAGCTGTGCGTTGAACAGGCTAAGATGCCGAAGAAGAACTTCGTCAAACTCTTCACCGGTAACGAAACCGACCTGACCTGGTTCAACAAAGAAATTGAAGCCGGACGCCCCTACTCTGCCGATCTCAAATTGGTAGACGAAGACGTTCAGCGTTGCCGCACCAAGCTGGAAGCCATTGAAGTGGAAACCGGTTTGTCCATTGAATCCATCAAGGACATCAACCGCCGCATGAGCATTGGTGAAGCCAAGGCTCGCCGCGCCAAGAAAGAAATGGTTGAGGCCAACCTGCGTCTGGTAATTTCTATCGCCAAGAAATACACCAACCGCGGTCTGCAATTCCTGGATCTCATCCAGGAGGGTAACATCGGCCTGATGAAGGCGGTGGACAAGTTTGAATACCGTCGCGGTTACAAGTTTTCGACCTACGCGACCTGGTGGATCCGTCAGGCCATCACCCGCTCTATCGCGGATCAGGCCCGTACCATCCGTATTCCGGTGCATATGATTGAGACCATCAACAAGCTCAACCGTATCAGCCGCCAGATGCTGCAGGAAATGGGTCGCGAACCTTCACCGGAAGAACTGGCTGAGCGCATGGCCATGCCCGAGGACAAGATCCGTAAGGTACTGAAAATTGCCAAAGAGCCTATCTCCATGGAAACCCCAATCGGTGACGATGAAGATTCGCATCTGGGGGATTTCATCGAGGACACCACCCTCGAGCTGCCACTGGATAGTGCCACCAGCGAAAGCCTCAAGCAGGCTACCCACGAGGTGCTGGCCGGTCTGACTGCCCGTGAAGCCAAGGTACTGCGTATGCGTTTTGGTATCGACATGAACACCGACCACACCCTCGAGGAAGTGGGCAAGCAGTTCGATGTTACCCGTGAGCGTATCCGTCAGATTGAGGCCAAGGCACTGCGCAAACTGCGCCACCCAAGCCGTTCAGAAATCCTCAAGTCATTCCTGGATGATTAATCCTGACTGACACCACAAAGCCACCCCGGGTGGCTTTGTTTTTTCTGGGTATTTTTAAGGCTGCAGCCGATTTGATTACCCAATAACCAATTGAACACCAAGCTGGAATTTTGCGCCATTTGACCCGTGACAAGGCAAGACAAAGTTCGTATACTGCAAGCCGCCTTGGGTTCCACCCGGCAATATCCGGCCCCTTAGCTCAGTTGGTTAGAGCACACGACTCATAATCGTTAGGTCCACGGTTCAAGTCCGTGAGGGGCCACCAAATTCAAACAAAAACGCCTGCTAATGCAGGCGTTTTTGTTTTCAGCGCACTGCGTTATGTCTGCCCCGTCAAGCGAACCGGGTCAAGCAACCTCGCCAGCTCTTCAGCGTCTATGTCGGTCATCTCCAGCGCCACATCCAATATTGGCCGCCCTTCAGCGTAGGCTCTCTTGGCAATGTCGGCTGCTTTTCCATAACCCACTATCGGATTCAGCGCCGTCACCAAAATCGGATTTCGGCTAAGCTCTTTCGCCATACGCCCTTCACATACCTCAAACCCGTCGATGGCCTTGTCAGCCAGGGCCCTCATGGCATTGGTCAAAAGCGCAAGGGATGAGAGTAAGTTATCCGCTATCACGGGCAGCATCACATTCAGCTCGAAATTGCCCGACTGTCCGGCCACTGTGATGCAGACATCATTGCCTATGACCTGGGCACAGGCCATGGCAACCGCTTCGGGGATCACCGGGTTGACCTTACCGGGCATAATCGATGAACCGGGCTGCAGCACCGGCAAGCGGATTTCACCCAGACCCGCCAGCGGCCCGGAGTTCATCCAGCGCAAATCATTGGCAATTTTCATCAGGGTAACGGCCAGTGCCTTGAGTTCACCGGACAGCGCCACCGCCGTATCCTGGCTGGCAATCCCGGTAAAAAGGTGCGGTGCGGGCTGAAATGCCAGACCCGTAAGCAGATTCAGCTCATGGCAAAACGCCTGGGGGAATCCCGACGCGGCGTTAACGCCTGTGCCCACTGCGGTGCCCCCCTGGGGCAATTGCCATAGGGAGATGAGCTGCGACTGCAATTGCAGCTCTCTGGCATCCAACTGGCTGGCCCAGGTTTCGAGGCTCTGGCTCAAACGCACCGGCATAGCATCCATCAAATGGGTACGGCCCGTTTTCACAACTCCCTTTACGCTCGCCGCCTTGGTTCTGATACAGGACTTAAGATGCATCAGGGCTGGCAGAAGGCTCTTGGTCAACAAGCTTGCCGACGCCACCTGAATACAGCTTGGAATAACATCGTTGCTGCTCTGCCCAAGATTCACCTCGTCATTGGCGCTGACAGGGCGACCAAGACTCTCTGAGGCAAGCCGGGCCAGTACCTCATTGGCATTCATGTTACTGCTGGTACCTGAGCCGGTTTGAAACACATCCACGGGGAAGTGCTGCATCAGCGCCTTGTCCTGGCGTAAGGATAAAGCCGCTTCAGAGATAGCCTTACCGAAATCATTTGCCAGCACGCCCAATTGGCTGTTGGCACGGGCTGCGGCGGCCTTTATCAGCAATAGCGTCTCAATAAATGCCTTTGGCATCGGCTGGCCGCCAATGGCAAAGTTGTTCAGCGCCCGTTGAGTTTGCGCGCCATAGAGTGCCCCGGCGGGTACGATAACCTCGCCCATGCTGTCTTTTTCAATCCGGCTATCCATAATAACGTCCTGTTTGCGAAGGGCTTGTGCCTGTTGTCTGACCGCAAGGTGCCAGACATGGCCAGAAAACTGTCCTGCCACGCTGGTAACAAAACACGGCTGTAATATCAGTGTACGCCAAGGACAGATGGCGGGCTGCTCGATTCGCAGATACAAAAAAGCCCATGGGAACATGGGCTTTTTTAGCGTGGGGCGATTCAGTCATCCCGGGTTAATACTTCAAGCAGTTCAATCTCGAAGGTCAAATCCGAGTTTGGCGGGATCATATTGCCAATCTGGCGCTCACCATAGGCCAGATGTGATGGCACCTGTAAACGGCGCTTCCCACCGACCTTCATACCGATAATGCCCTGATCCCATCCCTTGATAACCCGGCCTGTGCCTATTACGCACTGAAATGCCTGGCCCCTGTCATGGGAGGAATCAAACTGGGTGCCATCGGCGAGCCAGCCCCGATAATGGGTGGTAATAAGGGCGCCCTTTACCGCCGCCTTACCCTCGCCCTCAATCACATCTTCTATTTGGAGTTCAGACATACAGACTCTTCTTTCACTATTTATCGATAAAGGCTGAGTGTACCACAGCAGATACCGGACACCCTGCCCAGGGCGGACACTCAAGGTGTCCGAAAGTGGTGAATTCGACCAACTGATAGTGTCCGGCCGGACAACCATTCACGAATGAAAACACAAACCCCTTTCATATCAAATAATTAAATATTGGCACGTTACCTGCTTACGTTACCTGTTAATTACTCAGATAACGCTCAGCCAACTTTAGATAAAAGAACAAGGAATTCACATGAAAATCACCGCATCTCTCGCTGCTTTGTCTCTGGTATTCGCCTCTGCCGCCACAATGGCAAACGAAAGCCAACAGCTGTCGGTATCGGCCAACGGATTAAAAGGCCTGAATGTCGAAGCCGGCGCCGGCAGTTTCATGCTCACCGGCAGTGATACCGACCGGGTACAGGTCGAGGCTGATATCTTCCACCCCAAAGGTGACAAGCCTGAGTTCACGCTGGAAGTTCGCGGCAACACCGCCTATCTGGTGGCCAAATTCCCCGAATCCTATTCATTTTCAGGCAAGTCGCCCTACATCAATGTCACTGTGACTATGCCCCAAACCCTGATGTTAGACCTCGTGGACGGTTCGGGCGACATCGAAATCCGCGGCCTCACGAGTGATATCCGGGTTAACGATGGCTCAGGCAACCTCCTTATCGAGGGTGGCAATCAGGTGTCCATCAATGACGGCTCAGGGGATCTGACCCTGACCAAGAGCACTGGTGATGTGGATATCAACGATGGCTCCGGCAATATCACAGTATCCGACATTTCAGGCAACGCCGACATCCAGGACGGCTCCGGTGATATCAGGGTAACGGCTGTCATGGGGAATGCCAAAATTCAGGATGGTTCCGGCAATATCTTCGTTGACCAAGCCAAGGGCAAGGTCGAAATCACCGACGGCTCGGGCAATATCAACGTCAAAAACGCAGGGGGCCTGATTATCCACTCAGATGGCTCTGGCAGCGTAAATACCGCCAATATTCAAGGTGATGTGATCCTTCGCTAAGCTGACCTTTCACAATCCAGTCTTCCCGGCGCTGAAGCGGTCCAGAGCTTGCCTTGGCCGTTTCGGCCCACCCTCAACTGTTAATGAGTTCAGCGCTTGCGGATAACCAGGGTCACCTGGCCAACGGTAATGCCAAACTTATTGATATCGCTCTTGTTAAGCAGGGTGTTTTCATCAATCAGATAGAGCCAGTCGTCAAAAGCAACCTCAACCTCGCTGCCATCGACCTTAAGGCGCATATCGTAGCGCCAGCGCAGGGCAAAGCCTTCGAGCTGCCCCTCGGCGACACCTAAAATATCATCGGCACGACCAAGCCAGCGGCCAACGCCCTGTGGTTCGAGCTGCCATACCCGGCGCTGCTTTTCCCCATCATCAAATACAAAGTCTTCTTCGAGGATGATGCGATTGTCTTCGAGTCGCCCCTGCATGGTGACCACAAAGCGGCGAGTGACCTTGCCACTGATGTCCTGCACCATGCCATGGGCATCAAGCTCTCCCACGAAAAATTTATCCAGCTTCAGCTCGTTATTTACGCCGCGGTAATCGTCGATGTCGGCGCTCTCGCAGCCCAAAAGCAGGGTTGCACTCAAAAGTAACACTAACAATCGCATGAAGTTTCTCCCAAAAGCTGTGCCCTGAGGCTGGGCTCACTGGTGTCGTCTCTAAGCCAAATCCCCAAAAAGGCCTGCATCAAGCCGGTGTCTTTCACGCTGCCAAGGGATTGACCGTTATGGAAAAACTCGCCCTGGCTTTCATCGCTTGCCAGCAGAAGCAGGGTATCGCCGCGCTGCACATCCACCCACAAAGGCGCAAGTTTAGCCAAAAACGCCTTAACCTGAGCTTCACTCAGGCCCTGCTTTTTCCACTCGCTGCCAGTGGCATCCAGCAAGTCTTTGGCCTCGATATCCCGCGAGTATTGAATTTCCAGCGCCTGGGGATAGCGCCCGAGCTGGTACTGACCATCGACGGTGTAAAGGCTTGCGTGGTAAAGCTCAAGCCACAGCCAATTCATCTTGCCTTTGCCCACCCGGCTCATGCCATCAAGAGGGTTATCCGCACTGACGGCGGCGCCCACAAAGGAGCTGAGCGCGACCAGCAGTAGCGCCCCTGACAGCCTTTTAAATGCTTTGCCAGCTGATGTTATCGCCATGACAGGTAGTCTCCGTTGCCTGGCAGCCTTTGCTGCAGCCAAAAGAAGCCGGGAATAATCGCTCCCCAAAGAGGCGCAATGAGCAGGAAGGTGAGCAGGTTGCCAAGGGGCATTACCACGGCGCCAAACTCGGCCCCGGCAATGTAGCTGCCAGCGCCGCCGAACACACCGGTAAATACCTGCACCCAGATGGGCTGGTTGCCAAGCCAGGCGAGACAATGCCCCATGGCGAGTAAAAAATGCAGCCACAGCAACATCAGCCACACTGGCATGGCGCTGAACTCATACACCCCGGCGTACATCAGCAGTGTGTCCATGGTCATGCCTACGAGTGCCAGTGGCAGTAGCTGAAAGTCCTTAAGCCGCGTTGGACTTAAGGCAAAATGCACCAGCAACAACAGACACAGCCAAATCAGCCCCTCGCCTTGCCAAAGCACTGCAATCCACCAGGCGGCAGTGTAAACAGCGGCGCTGACAAGCAAAAACCATTGCCGGGTCATAGGGGGCTCCTTTGATTTTTAAGGGCGCCAGCCAGGTCTTGCCGCCACCAGATGCACAGCACTTGTGGTGCGCTCCCAGAAGCCGCCTTCGCAGTAGCTCAGATAAAACTTCCACAAGCGGATAAAGCGTTCGTCGTATCCCAGGCTGCGAATTTGTGGCAGTTCGCGGTCAACGTTCTCGTGCCAATGCTTCAAGGTGCGGGCGTAGTCTTCACCGATATCGTCCAGACTCAGCATTACCATGTCGGTACGCTGGGCAAGCAGGTTTGCCA
The DNA here is from genome assembly GCF_019457455.1 of Shewanella sp. FJAT-52076. Lineage (NCBI taxonomy): Bacteria > Pseudomonadati > Pseudomonadota > Gammaproteobacteria > Alteromonadales > Shewanellaceae > Shewanella > Shewanella sp. FJAT-52076. The sequence continues at coordinate 950,902 of NZ_CP080415.1, read as the reverse complement.
TTCGGCTCACTGACGGCAAACAGCCACCGGGGAAGATGTATTTTTGAATAAAATCACAACCTTTTCGGTAGCTCTCGTACCTCTGGTCAGCAATGGTGATGGCCTGCAGCAGCATTAATCCATCGTCCTTGAGCAGACTTTCGAGCTTGATGAAGAATCCGGGCAGGTATTCGTGTCCCACGGCTTCAATCATCTCGATGGAAACCAGGCGGTCGTATTTGCCCTCCAGCAATCGATAGTCTTTTTTCAGCAGGGTGATCTGACCTTCCAGCCCGGCCTCACGAATGCGTGCCTGGGCATAGTCGTGCTGCGCATCCGAGATGGTGGTGGTCGTCACCTTGACCCCGTAATGGGTTGCCGCGTAAATGGCGAGCGCTCCCCAGCCGGTACCGATTTCCAGAAGCTCCATGCCCGGCGCCAATTTCAGGCGCTCACAGATGGTGGCAAGTTTGTGTTGCTGGGCCGCCTCCAGGGTTGCATTGACATCGGGATAGATGGCAGAGGAATAGAGCATCGACTTATCGAGAAAACACTCGTACAGGGCGTTGCCCAAATCATAATGCGCCAGAATGTTGCGTTTTGAACCTTCAATGCTGTTACGACTTAGCAGATGGCTGATTCGGTTGGTGACCCCTGAGAGGAACGCAAAGCGCTTCTCCAGCCTGTCCAATAACGGCAGGTTGGCGGCAAAGAGACGTACCACCTCGGTCAGGTCCGGACTGTCCCAGTGACCATCGATAAAGGACTCCCCCGCCCCAACGGAGCCGGATAGAAGCACCTCTCGAAAAAACCGTGGCGACTTCACGTGGATTACCGCCTGAGGTCCCTGATGGCTGCCAAACACCAGAGTTTCGCCATCACAAATCAGTCGAAGGCCACCGTAGGAGAGGCCTTTGAGAGCGGTCAATAAGATCCGTTGAGCCAAAGATTCCAGCGTCGATGAAGTGCTCTTATTGGCAACTGCGGTATTGTCCATGGTTATTTCTCCACCGGCCCGGGGTGGGCCACAAAAGTCACACCTTTTCGAAACAGGCTCAGGGCCTGCCGATAAATGCCATACAGGATATAAGCTGTAAGCATGGGAAAACGTTTAAAAAATTTATTCAACCCTGCCTTATCAAAGGCCTGACCATGCAGCCGTAAACCGGCACGAAACAACCGCTCACCGCCGTCACGCTCGTTATCGATTTGAAGGTGAAAGCGTTCATTATTGACCTCAACCTGCCAGCGATAACGCATATCCAGGGTCATAAAGGGCGAGACGTGAAACACCTTGTCGTTCACTGCCTGGCCCTTGTCGTGTGCCTCGGTTACATCAACCAGATAACAATGGCGCTCGTTCCAGGGCGTGTTACTCACCTCTGCAAGCAGGTAGCGCTGCACATCGCCATCACATAAAAAGAAGAAATTCACCGGGCTGAAGTAGAAACCGAAATGACGCACCTGGCCGGCAAACACCACCCGGTTAAGCTCTCCCTCGGCGCCAAGTTCCCGGGCTTTGGCCAGCACACGTGCTTTTAACGCCTGCACAGCGTTTTCAGGGGTATCTCCTTTGCCATGAGTGTTATCGGCGGGACCATTGGCAATCAGGTAATCAGCTGCGCGAAATCGCAGCGGCCGAAACCACAACAGACCAAACAGGCCACTGAGGTTTGCCAGCCCAGGCAGCTCGTCCAGATCCATCACCAGCATGGCCATGGGGTAACTGAAGCTGTGGCGCACCGCCCCCAGCCGCTGATGGCTCACATGGCCAAAAAAGATGCCGCTGTTCATGCGCTCTCCAGGCTGACACCAAAGCGCTGGCACACATCCAGGGCGCTTCTTACGCCATCTTCATGGAAGCCGTTGTACCAGTAGGCGCCGGCAAAATGGGTGTGCTGCTGGCCGCAGATATCCGCTCTGCGCGCCTGCGCCGCCATGGCAGCCGAGGAAAACACCGGATGGGCATAGCTGAACTGGCGCAGAATCTTGTCTTTGGCGATGGCATCGGTCTGGTTGAGGGTCACCATAAAATCAGGAGAGCCCGCTGGCAGCCGCTGCAAGGTGTTCATGTGGTAAGTCACCGCCGCCGGACGCTGGTTGTCTTCGTCGAGACGATAGTTCCAGCTGGCCCAGGCGGCTTTGCGTTTTGGTAACAGTCCCGTGTCTGTGTGCAGTACCACGTCATTGCGTCTGTAAGGCAAGGCGCCAAGGACTTCCCGCTCGGCATCTGAGGCATCGGTGAGCAGCTTCAGTGCCTGATCGCTGTGACAGGCCAGTACCAGCTCGTCAAACTCATGCCAATCCTGGCCATTTGTCTGAATAGACACCCCTTCGCCATGGCGTTTTACCGCAGTCACCGGTGTCGAAAGATGAATGCGCTCGGCAAAAGGTGCCACCAGCGCCGGAATATAGCTGCGAGAGCCGCCCTTGAGCACATACCACTGAGGGCGGTCGCTGACATTCAGCAGGCCATGATTGTGGAAAAAGCGCAGGAAAAACTTCAGCTCAAAGGCCGCCATATCATCCAGGCTCGATGACCAAATGGCCGCCCCCATGGGCAATATGTAATGCCGTGCAAAAAAGTCAGAAAATTGTTCTTTGGCCAATAACTCACCCAGGGTGTTGCAGGGGTATTGCCCTGACTCGATACAGGCCTTGCCAAGTTTATTAAACCTGATGATTTCGTTCAGAAACCCCCAAAACTTTGGGCTGAACAAGTTGCGCTTTTGGGCAAACAGCGTCGCCAGAGTGTGGCCGTTGTACTCAAGGCCACTGTCGAGATTGTGGACCGAAAAGCTCATCTCGGTGGGAATACTTGTCACCGACAGCCGTGACAGCAGCTTCTGAAAGTTAGGATAGGTGCGGTCGTTGAATACGATAAAGCCGGTGTCTATCGCATAATCTTTGCCATCGACAGTGACATCCACGGTGGCCGTGTGTCCGCCGAGATAATCATTGGCCTCGAACAGACTCACCTCGTGCTGGCCTGAGAGCAAATGGGCAGTGGTGAGGCCGGAAATTCCCGAGCCGATAACGGCAATTTTTTTCATCTCATCTTCCAATGGTGATATGTAAAAAGCTCAAATGGTCACAGGTGAATACTGCAATCGGCCTCATCTCAGGCTGACTGGCGACTGACATTGCTTCGGGCAATCAGGCCCCATACAGCGCCCGGCAACAGAGCCAGCAGCCGCATAGGCCACAGCAGCCTGCGCGGGAACTGAATACGGTCTTTTTCACTGGCAAGTGCATCAACAATACGCCGTGCCGCATCCTCAACTTCAATCCGTCCCGGCATGGGGAAATCGTTTTTGTCAGTCAGTGGGGTGCGCACAAAACCGGGTTCTATCAGGGACACGCCGATGTCAGCGGGTGCCAGATGCAATCGCAAGGTGCTTGCCAGATATGCCAATGCCGCCTTGGAGGCGCCATAGGCTTCGGCGCGGGGCAGCGGCAAGAGCGCGGCGCTCGAGCCCATCAGCGCCAACCGGCCCCCGGCGGCCAATGCAGGCAAAAAGGCCTCGAGGCAGTAGCCCACAGAAATCAGATTGGTTTCAATCACCCGGGCGAACAACTTCCCATCGAAGGCCTTGGGATTATCTATGTACTCGCAGCTGCCGGCGTTAAGGATGATAAGGTCAAGCTCACCATCCAGAGACGACGCAGCCTCCAGGCAAGCCAGTCGGTCACAGATGTTGAACGTCAGGGTGGAGAGTTGGCAGGCAAAGCGCGGATGGGCGTGCAATAAGGCATCCAGGCGGGCTCTATCGCGGCCACAGGCCACCACCTGCCAACCGGATTTAAGGTATTCCAACGCCAGCGCCTGGCCTATGCCAGAGCTGGCGCCTGTGATAAGTACCCGTCCGCTCAGCATAGTCATTACTTGCCCGCCCTGTGTTTAACCAGCCGCACCAGAGCGCCAAGGCCGGGAATATGCTCATACAGCATGGCACCCGCATCGAAGTAGTCTCTGTGGTAGTCCACTTTGTCTCCGTAGCCAATCTGGCTCACGCCATCCACACTGATGGGCTTTCCACCGGCCAGTTTGGGATGGGCAAAGGTCATGGTCCATACCAGCATGGCCTGTTTGCCATCATCCATCACCCGATGAAACACAAAGTCTATGCTGCTCAGATTTTGGTACAGATTGGCAAAGTAGTCCTTGAGTGGCCCAAGCCCTTCAATGCGGTGCATGGGGTCACAAAACACCACAGTGTCAGCGTATACCTCATCGAGCAGCGCGAGGTTATGGGCACCCAGCTGCTGATACAGCGCCATCAACTTTTCAATGGGCGCCGACGCGGCAGCATTAAACGGGTTATGTTCCATCTCACCTTGTCCGAGGGGATGATGTTCCACCGGACAGTGCACACCTGCATTCATTCCCTAACCCTTCTTCATCACGGACATCACATCCAGTGCCCTGACACGGGCGCTGCTGTGCTCAACAATCGGAGGCGGATAGCCGCTGTTATCAAACAGCCCCGGTCCACTTGCCTGGTGCAGTGACCTGGTGGGCCACTGCGCTATTTCTGGTAGGTACTTACGGATAAAGCGAGCGTCGGGATCAAATTTTTCCGACTGACTCATAGGGTTAAAGATCCGAAAATAAGGCTGGGCATCACAACCTGTACCGGCGGCCCACTGCCAGCCACCATTGTTGGCCGCAAGGCAGCCATCGATAAGTTGCTCGCGAAAATATCGCTCACCCCAGCGCCAATCGATAAGCAGATGCTTGGTCAGAAAGCTGGCAACCACCATCCGCAGGCGATTGTGCATCCAGCCGGTTTGATTGAGTTGCATCATGGCCGCATCCACCAGCGGATAGCCGGTGCGGCCGTGTTTCCAGGCCTCAAATTCTGTTTCGTCATTGCGCCAGCGAATGCCATCACCGAGAGCATTAAAGTTCTTCGCCATGCTGAGGCCCGGGAAAGCCACCAGCAGGTGACGGTAAAATTCGCGCCACACCAGTTCGTTCAGCCAGGTGCGGCCCGGCGAGGATTCATTCACAAAGACATCGGGAAAGTCTTCCAACAGCGCCGCCAGACACTGGCGGGGGGATATCACCCCAAGCGCCAGATAGGGAGACAGACTGCTGGTGCCATCGATGGCAGGAAAGTCGCGCTGCTCGCCGTAGCTGGCCATGGCCAGCTCCCGAAAGCGGGACAACTTTTCCAGGGCCGCCTCCTGACCAACAGGCCATTTATCAAGAGCCGGATCATCGTCAACCTCTCCCCAAAACGCGAAGGGGGTGAATGCCACCGGCGCTGCCACGGGCGCGGGCGCAGGGATAGGCCAAAGCGAGCGGGAAGCGGCTATTTCACGCCAGCGACGGGCAAATGGAGTAAATACCCGGTACATGGCGCCGCCCTGGTCCCGCTGCCCCTGAGTGACCACGCTGCCGGGGGGCAGCATGCAGTGTTCATCGGTCAGATTCAGCGGAAAACCTTTATCCAGAAGTGCCTGATCGCGCCTGCGCTCATCAATCTCGATTTGCGCCCCGGCGAAGATGCTGGAGATGCCTTTTTCTTTACAAAACGCCTTGAGGGCGGCCGCGGTTTGGTTAAAAAAATCCACCTTCAGCAATGACAGCGTAATCCCCATGTTGGCAAGCTCTTCACCCAACGCGTTGAGATTTGCCAGTAAAAAGCGCTGCTGACGCACGCCCATGTCATGCTGTTGCCACTGGCCCGGGCTGGCGATAAAGAGCGCATAAACCTTGCCACCACGGGTATTGGCATCCTCACACGCCCGGGTCAGCGCTTGGTTATCTATAGTGCGAAGATCCTGCCTGAACCAGACAAGTGCATTCATATTTTTATTCCGTATTTCAGCATCTTGTCAGTAAGCATATCGCAAACGCAGCGAATCCGGATGCGGATTAAGATACACCTGAGCGGCGATGTAGTCGTTTGGGTGTTCCCGCAGGTAATGGCGGATCAGGGTAATGGGCACCAACAACGGTTGTACTCCCTGACGATAGGCAAGAATGGCATCGCTGAGCTCAGCCTTTTGGCTGCCGGAGAGGAATTTTTTGAAATAGCCCTGAATGTGCTGCAGCGCACTGGTGTGGTTACGGCGGCTCGCCTTGTGCTTCAGCGCCGTCATAAAGCCATCGAAGTAAGCGTCAGCCACGGCATCAAGCTCCCCATCACCCGCCAGCAAGGGGCCGAGGGTGCGGTAAATCGCCGGGCTGTGGGATAACAACAGATACTTGTAACGGGCATGAAAGTCGGTCAGCGCCTTGCGAGTCAGCCCCTTTAAGCGCATACAGTGCCAATCGTGATAGGCATATACCCGGGTAAAAAAGTTTTCCCGTATGACAAGGTCATGGAGCCGACCTTCCTCTTCCACCGGCAGATGGGGGAAGCGCTTCATCACGGCCGCCGCAAACACGCCCACACCTTCTTTGAAGCCACCGCTGCCGTCAGCCTTATAAACAGGCACCCGCTCCATCCCGCAGGTGGGAGACTTGGCGCAAAAGAGATAGCCGCTGAGAAAACCGAGTCCATCGGCTTTTTCATTGCAGAAAGACTGCAGCTGCTCTGTCACATCAATGCTGCCATCGGCACTGCGCACCCTGATTTCACCCTCAATGCGAACCTGACGGATACTTTTGCGTGGCGCACCCATGCCAATCGCCATTTCGGGGCACACAGGGACAAAATCGAAATGAGGCTTCAACTCCTGCTGGCAGTAGGCAGAGTTCTTGTGTCCGCCATCAAAGCGCACTTGTTCTCCCAGCAAGCAAGCGCTGATCCCTATTTGAATCCGGTCAGGGGTGAATTTGTGCATGGTGCGTCTCCCGAATGTATTGATGGTATTGCAATTACTCGTTCAAGATACGTGGCAGGAGGCAAAAGAGATCACAGAAACACGCGGGATTAAAGCGATTACCGCCATCGACGGTCCAGTTGATGGTTTAGTCAGGCGGCAAGGATAAATTAATTGCCCCCGGCGCTATGCGGCTCTGTCATTGCGCGGCTTAAGGAATATTATTCCTGTGGACAGTAATGCATTGAATTAAAAAACTTTAGCCTGCCTAAAGACGCCAGGACGCGCACAGAATTGCACAGGTGTGCACGTCATCCGGGGCATCAAACATCTGCCCATATCGGCCTCAATGACGGTATGTCGCGTTCGAGCCTGCGCCTGGCCCCTGAGCCTCAACGGCGACCCGCTGACGTGCCTTCAACCAACGCACCAATTCACCAAGTGGCTTGGGCCTGCATACCAAAAAGCCCTGAACTATCAGGTTGGGAACAGACTCCAGGTATTGATAGTCTCTTGGGTCTTCCACGCCTTCGGCCACCACAGACACCCCCAATTGGCGCCCTATATCGAGCAGCGACTTGAGAATGGTCTGTGCCAATGGGTCCATGTGAATTCCGCGTACCAGGCTCATGTCCAACTTAAGTTCACTGATTGGCAGGCGGCACAGCTGAGTTAAATTGGTATACCCGGTCCCAAAATCATCGATGGCAACGCCAAAATTGTGCAGCCGCAACCGGGAAATTCCCGAATGTTGCGACTGCTTATCAAGCGCCTGATTTTCTGTTATTTCTACCGTTACTCTGCTGATATCAACCTGCCATTTTTGACAAAAGCTCAGCAGTCGACGGGGCCAATAGCTCTGGCCAAGCTGGGTAGGGGTAAGGTTGATAGACAAACGGGCGTGACGGCATTCGGGCTGTTGGCCAATTTCGGCCCACTCCTTCAGGGCAGTCCCTATCAACTGTTCAGACACCGCATTGAGCAGGTTATGACGCTCGGCTACGGCCATAAAACTTTCAGGGGTCATCAGCTGTAATTGAGCCCCCTGCTGCATCCGGCAAAGTACCTCAAAGCCTTCGATACGGCCGGTGCCCACCTCTACCTGGGGCTGGTAGTAAGGAACCACTTTATGTTGCATGATGGATTCTCGAAGCGATTGTAATGTCATGGCAGGTCTGGACCTGTTCAGCTCCGGCGCCATCATCAACAGGCGCTCAATACAGATGTTCAGCTGCGTTTTACATACCGGCTTCATCAAGGCGCCCAAGAGCCGCAAATGGGCACCGAGCACAATCTGAGAGGCCGCTTCTATGATACGGCTCTCCATGCCCGAAGCGATAATAACGCCGCCCCGGTATTCAAGGCCCGACAGCTTTGATAGAAGCTCAATGCCGTCCATTCCCGGCATATGCAAATCCACCACCAAAATCTGGTATCGGTCCCTGTGCTCCCGAAGGCGCTGCAATGCCTCGGAGCCATCATGGCAGTAGTCCACGCTGGTCACATCCAGTTCACTGAAATATTTGGATAACAGCTGGCAGTAACTGAGTGAATCGTCAATGATGAGCACATTCAATGGCATAATATGACTCCGGACAGTCTGGGTACCGGGCCACGAAAAAATCAGTTTCATCCGTGAAACCCATGATGGACATTCAGTTTCAGGTAACGCCCCTGATGCCCACGTTATTTTCCAAGCCTAGTTCAGGGACGACCCAAGTCAAACCCGTGACGTTAGACAAAAGTGGAGGCTAGGGGCAAAAAATCTGCTATACTTCGCGCCCCTTTGTGAAAAGGCATATTCCGACCAAGGTGCCTAACTTACAAAAAAGCCCTTGTGAATCGTCTATTTACGCCAGGAATCATCATGAAATTCGAATCCTACAGTTTTGCCCCCGAAATACTGCAAGCCCTCGCCGAATGCGGTTATGAAACCATGACCCCTATTCAACGGCTGGCCATTCCCCCTGTCCGTCGCGGCCAGGACGTATTGGCTTCTGCCCAAACGGGAACCGGGAAAACTGCGGCTTTCGCATTGCCAATCCTGCAAAAGCTGCTGGACAATCCCAAGGCCAGAGAAGCGACCAAGACCCGCGCGCTGATCCTTGCTCCAACCCGCGAGCTGACAGAGCAGATTGCCAACAATATCAAAGCCTATGCCAAGCATCTTGAACTGGCTGTCACCACAGTATTCGGTGGCGGGAAAACCGATGTTCAGGCGCAAAAGCTGCGTAAAGGCACAGATATCATAGTTGCCACACCGGGGCGCTTACTCGAGCACTTGCTGGCGGGTAACCTGTCGTTGGCCGCCGTTGAATTTTTGGTTTTGGATGAAGCCGACCGCATGCTGGATATGGGCTTTATCGCCGACATCCAAAAGCTCATCCAGGCCTGTAATAAAGAACGCCAGACCCTGATGTTCTCGGCCACCTTCTCCGGTGGTGTGCGCAAGCTTGCCGATGAGATCATGAAAAAGCACACAGTGCTGACTGCCGACAGACACAACACCGCCGCCACAACCGTGAGCCAGGTGGTCTACCCGGTGGAACAGCGCCGCAAGCGCGAGCTGCTGTCTGAACTCATTGGCCGCAAAAACTGGCAACGGGTGCTGGTATTCTCGGCAACACGTGAAGACTGTGAAAAACTCACCGAAGAGCTGAACCTCGACGGCATCCCAAGCGCGGTGATCCACAGTGAAAAAGCCCAGGGCACCCGCAGAAGAGCACTGAAAGACTTCACCGAAGGCAAAATTCGGGTGTTGGTATCCACGGAAGTGGCCGCCCGTGGTTTGGACATCCCGGACCTGGAGTATGTGGTGAACTTCGACCTGCCCTTCCTGCCTGAAGATTATGTACACAGGGTTGGCCGCACCGGCCGAGCCGGAAAGAGTGGTGTTGCCATCAGTTTTGTCAGCCGCGAAGAAGAGCGCACCCTGGCCGACATTGAAAAACTCATTGGTCAGCGCCTCAAGCGTATCATGATGCCAGGCTATGAAGTATCCAACCGTGACCTCTTGCTCAAGCAGTTGCAAAAGCGTCGCAGCTTCGCGAAAAAGACCCGGGTTGAGAGTGATGCCGTTGCCCAGGTGGCCGCCGAAAAGAGCATGGCCGGACGCCGCGTTAAGGTAAAAGTTGGCTCAACCGGAAACACCAAAAAAATCAAATAAGCACCCGGTGCCATTGATTCAAGATAAAAGCGGCCTTAAGGCCGCTTTTATTTTTTCTGTTGCACCCGAACCTGAAAGACATTGCCCCTACCGCCGGTCTTTGAACATACCTTTAGTTGCCAAGAGACTGTCATGAAATCCATACCCGCCATGAAATCCATACCCGCCGTGAAATCCATGTGCGCATTGTTACGTCACCTATTATCTAGCCGGCTTACACTGAGTTTGCTCACCTGTCTTCTGTCTGTTGGGCTTATCCAGCCCACCATGGCAAACCCCATTGCCGCCGACGAAGTGTCAGTTGCGCCACTGCTGAATGGCGAAACCATTCCCGATATCCAGCTCTTCGACAGCAAGGGCAAATCGGTCAGCCTCAAGGCGCTGAGCGCACAAAAGCCCACAGTATTCTTTTTCTACCGTGGCGGATGGTGCCCCTTTTGTAATAACCAATTGGGGCAACTCAAAGAAATCGAGCCCAAGCTCATTGAGCTTGGCTATCAACTGGTGGGGATAAGCCCGGACAGCCCCGAAAAGCTCGCTGAAGCAGCGGGAGAGCGTAAGCTCGACTATTTGCTGTTGTCCGATGCCAATATGGACGCGGCCAGAGCCTTTGGCCTGGCGTTTTTCACCAGTGAAAAAACCACCCAAACCTACCTGAGCCGCATGAAGCTTGAAAACCCGCTGTTCAAAACCCCTGAAGGCGATGAGCGTTTGGTGTTGCCGGTTCCCGCTGTGTACATCACAGATACCCAGGGCCTTGTTCACTTCCAGTATGTGAATCCCAATTTTCGGGTCAGGCCTGCCCCCAAGCTTATCCTGACAGCGGCAGAGCTTGCCCGCCAGCAGGGATAAAGCCGCTTTACAGTGCCAATTCGGCGTCCTTACAATAAGCGGCCTTTCAATGATGGATATGCTTATGTCGACGCCGAATTACAACGCTTCCCTGCTGGCCATGGCCACCGCCGCCCTGAACGCTCTGGATTCATCCCATGCCGGGGCCGCCCACGCCACCGAAGCGCAGCAAAGCCACTTCCTCTGTAGCTGGATGGCACAGGCGTTAAAAGACAAAAGCTTCGATAAAGCCATTGCCGGAGAGCTGACCCTCTGGGTACGGCAGGGGCGCAGTATGGGGGCATCGGCAAAGCTCAAGCGATTGCTGCAGACCATACGTCATCAGTATTCCACGCTGGCAGAACACACCAGCGGACTCGGCAGTGCCCTTGCTGCCATGCTGGACGAAGCCCGGCAACAGGAGGTCATTGTCTACACAGATACGCCCATCAAAACCAAACTCAAGCTGGATGCCGATGGCCAATCGTCTATCATTGTGTGCGCCGACGAATATCAGCAGCACATTCAGAATGGCGAGCTCATCAAGCCCATCAGCCTGTTTGTTCGCGCTGACGAAAAGTACCTTGCCAACCTTGCATTCAGTCATGGTCTCATGCTGACACAAGGCGATAAAAAATCGTCACTTATCAAACATCACAAGCGCTATGGATTGTTTCCCAAAAACCATCTGCCCTCTTTGGCTCTGCTGACATTTCATTAACAAAAGCGTAGAGTGAGAGGGAACCCACAGATGGAGCCCCGATGATGCTACGTGTTGCCCTCTATGCTCTGATGTTGTTTTCAATGGTAGCCGTGGCAGATAACACGCCCAATCCTCCCACTCTAAAGTATTGCATCACGGGGTCCAGCAGTTGGTACCCCTATTACATCCCCGACAGTCCACAGGCGCCGGGACTCATGTCTGAGTTGCTGCCGCTGCTGTTGGAGCGCGCTGGTGTAAAGGGGCAGAACGTGCCCTTGCCCCCCAATCGCACCAACCAGGCGCTGGCAAAAGGTACCCTGGATTTTGACATAGTCAGCCCCAGCTGGTTTGAACACGGGGATTTTGGTCCCCTGTTTGTAAAATCCGAGCCCATAATGCAAATCACTGAGCACATCATCACCCTGCCACAAAATCAGGAAAGATGGGCTAACATCAGCAGCATCAAGGGCAAGGAAATCGGAACCGTAATGGGGTATCTGTACCATGATGACCATGAGTTCATCCGTGCCGATTTCAAGTCAGAACAAGAGCTGATTAAAGCCCTGCATCGACAGCGGATAGGTGCCGCAATCAGCGGCGATTACACAGCCCTTTATTGGTCATCCAAGCTGAATTTGCCCATTGCCCTCGCCGCCAAACACTCGTCGGGGGATTTGGTATTCCGATTACGCAAGGAGCGCGCTGCCTTGCTGCCCGCCATCAACAGCGCCATCGCCACCTTAAAGGCCGACGGCACCATAGATGCCCTGATAGACAAGTACACCCACTCCATTGAAGCTACCCCGTGATGCTGAGTCCCAGTGAGTCCCGGTAGTGCATGTCCCAGCCTCACTGCCGGGTTTTCCTGAAAATGGGCTATGAAACCCGGCCCATACTGAAAACGTCGCCAATAAAAAAAGCGCCCACTGGCGCTTTTTTATTGGCAGTTCAGCGAGCCTGTCAGTCGGCCTTCGGCTCTCCAAGGCTATAACCGTTCAGTTTCACATTGGCCTGCTCCACCACCTGCATAGCCTGGGTGGTCAGGGCATTGTTGCCGTTAAGGAGGTCATTCAGACCACCGTGTGCCTTATCCACCAAGCCCAGCTCACGTAGCATGGCATCCACCACCGGGGCATTGGCACGGTAGTTGAGCGCCGCCTGGGTCACCTGCTCGGCAATACCGCCATTGGCAGCGCCTTCGCCGTTAGCCAGTGTGGCACCGTTTGCACCATAACCCTGCAAAATCTTAATGCCTTCAATGTTTTCCAGCGGTTTAACCGCATTGGCCACAATCTCCGGCAGGGCGCGCAGAATGGCGAGGGACTTTTGCAGCTCGATCTGTTCGTCACGGAGCACGTTTTCGGCCTCGTACAGCGCCTGCTTACCGGCCGCTTCCACCGCGTACACCTTCTCATCGGCCTCTGCCTTAAGCTTCTTGGCATCGGCATTGGCACGGGCTTCGGTGAGGATGGCGGATGAGCGGTCTTCTGCAGCACGCTTCTCCGCTTCGGCCTGAACCGTCACGCCCACGGCCTCACGCTCGGCTTCCTTGCGGGCGTCAATCACTTCAATCTCTTTGCGACGGTTGGCCTCGGCCACCTGACGCACAGTGATAACCGCTTCTTCTTTCTCTACTTTCAGCTTTTCAGCCTCGGCAGCGCGGGCTCGGGCGGCGGACTCTTCTTCCGACTTGGCAGCAACGGCAATTTGCTTTTCCTGCTCGGACACTTCGATGTCACGCTGCTGCTGAATACGGGCCTGCTCGATGGTTTTGCGCTTTTCGATTTCGCGAGTTTCGATTTCCCGGGTCTTTTCAATCTCGGCCGCTTCTACCGCACGTTCTTTGGCGATTTCCGCTTCACGCTCTTCACGGGACTTCTGCTCCCGCTGCTTGATGATTTCCGCCTTCTGCTCGGCGCGCTTGAATTCCAGCGCCTGCTGCTGCACCAGCTTGGCCTCTTCTTCGGCCTTTTTGATTTCCAGCGACTCTTTTTCGGCTTCGAGGTTACGCATCTCAATCTTGATGCGGTTTTCCTGCTGAATATCGTTGGTCTCTTTACGCTTTTCTTCGATGATTTTGGCCAGACGCGCACGGCCTTCAGCGTCGAACGCGTTATTTTCATTGAAGAAATCAAGCTCGGTCTGGTCAAAGCCGGTCAGGGAAACTGACTCCAGCTCCAGGCCGTTTTTCTCAAGGTCATTGGCCACGTTGTTTTGCACCCGCTGCACAAAATCGGCGCGCTGCTCGTGCATCTCTGTCATAGTCATCTCGGCGGCCACGGCACGCAGCACGTCAACAAACTTGGACTCCATCAGCTTTTTCAGCTCTTCCACCCGGGTAGTACGGGTACCCAGAGTCTGAGCCGCCATGGAAATGCCCTCGGCGTGAGGAGCAACCCGTAGGTAGAAGTCGGCTTTCACGTCCACCCGCATGCGATCTTTGGTGATAAGCGCGTCTTTCTGGGTCTTTTCCACTTCAATGCGCAGGGTATTCATATTCACATGGATGGTTTCGTGCAGCACCGGCAGTACGATGGCACCGCCATCCTTAACCACCTTCTCACCGCCAAAACCGGTTCGCACGAAGGCGGTTTCTTTGGTGGCACGGCGATAGAGCTTGGCGAAGATAAGCCCGATTACCAAAAGTCCCAATACCGCCACACCCGCTATCATCAGCATAAAGGTGCCGCTGTCGGTAAAAATTTGTGAGTTGTCCATCTAGCTTCCTTGTTATCTACAACAGTTTATTGAGTAAATTGACTGGCGGACCACACCCGGCCCACCCTGCGAATAAGCACTACCTGAGTGCCCTGAATAAATTCATCCCCGGCCACTTCGGGCTCCACCAACACATAGTGTTTTTGTTGAAACTGGTCTTTTACCAGCGCCTCTGACGGGTTGCCCTTTACCGCGCGGCCAAGGGTAATGGTTGCCACGCAGCCACTGAGTTCATCAATGGACAGGGCACTGCTTTCATTTTTGGGCAGCATGTCGGCCAGCGGCGCACCGAGGAAACGACAACCCAGCGCGGCGCCCGCAATGGCCAAAGGCACAGACATCCATTGCACCAGCGGCTGACCGAGTAAGCTGATAAAGAGGAAATTGACGCTGTAGCCGGCAATAACAAAGCAGGTCATGGCCAGCACCAGCCAAATCAGCAGGGGCAAGCGATTCAGACACAGCCAGCCAATCAAACCGGTGAGGCCACCGCCTGCGATATCTGCGTCCATATCGACATCGGCCAGATCCCAGTCTTTGAGCAGCCCCATCAGGCTCAGGCCAGTGACCAGTGCCAGGGCTTCGATTATCCCGAGCAGCAGAATGACAGTTAATACGATACTGAATGGAAAGTTTGCATCAGCAAATAAAAAGCCAAGCATTATCAACTCCTTGTACAGAATGCTATTCCGTGGCTGCGACTTTTGGTGCAAGAAATCCGAGCATATCAAAGCGTGAGTCTTTGCCAAGCATTTTTACCCGCTTTCGGGGCTTATCCGCTAAGATAGGCGCAAACCCATTAAGCACGCGAACCCATGACGACAAGTTACCTCAAGCTCAAGGGCCATTTTGCCCAGATCTCTCACTTTGAACACTTCAGCGCCCTGGGCGACTGGGATCAAGCCACCATGATGCCCATGGGCGGCAGCGAAGGCCGCAGCGATGCCATGGCAACGCTGGCAGGCCATATCCATGGGCTGCGCACCGCGCCCTGGTTGCTGGACGAAATCAATAACGCCGAGTCTGAGCCCCTTACAGCCAAGGAGCAGGCCAACCTGCGGGAGATGAAGTACCAGTGCCAGCAGGCCATCGCAGTACCCCAGGCGCTGGTCGAAGCCAAGACCAAGGCCGCCTATCAGTGTGAAAACGCCTGGCGTGAGCAGCGTAAACACAATGACTGGTCTGGCTTTAAACCCAACCTCGAAAACGTGATGGCACTGGTACGGGAAGAAGCCGGCCACCGGGCGGCAGTCACAGGGCTTTCTCTCTACGATACCCTGCTGGATAAGTTTGAACCCGGCATGAGAGCCGCCACCCTTGAAACCACCTTTGCCGGGCTTCGCAGCACGCTTCCCGGCCTTATCCAGCAGATCCTCGACAAACAGGCCAGCGAGCCTGTTATCCAGCTTGAAGGGCCTTTCGACATAGGCGCCCAGGAGAAGATAGGCCGTGAACTCATGGCGCTGCTGGGGTTTGATTTCAATCAAGGGCGTCTGGATGTATCCAGTCATCCCTTCTGCGGCGGCGTACCGGGGGATGTACGCCTCACCACCCGCTACCGGGACGATGACTTTACCGGCGCCCTGCTTGGCATCATCCACGAAACCGGCCATGCCCGCTATGAGCAGGACCTGCCATTGGCGCTTCGGGGGCAACCGGCCGGGCTTGCGCGCTCCATGGGTATCCATGAAAGCCAGAGTCTGTTTTTTGAAATGCAGCTGGGTGCCAGCAAACCCTTTATCGAGCTCATCACCCCCATCATCAACCGTCATCTGGGACGCAATTTCAGCGCCGATGCCCTGGTCAACCTCTATACCCGGGTCAAGCCGGGCCTCATCCGGGTCGATGCCGACGAAGTCACCTACCCCTGCCATATATTGCTGCGATTCGATGCCGAGAAAGCACTGATGGATGGCTCTCTGGCCGTGGCCGACTTGCCGGACTTCTGGTCTGCGGGCATGCAGGAGCTGCTGGGGATTAACACTGATGGCGATTATCGAAACGGCTGCATGCAGGACATCCACTGGACTCTGGGTGAACTGGGGTACTTCCCAAGCTATACCCTGGGTGCCATGTACGCCGCTCAGCTGCGCTTTGCCATGGAAAAAACACTGGGACCACTGGAGATCGCCATCGGCCAGGGGCGCCTTGGAGAGATTTTTGCCTGGCTTGAGCAGCATATCTGGTCACAGGGTTCACTCATGGATACCGACAGTCTCATCAAGGCCACCACCGGCGAAGCACTCAACTTCCGCTATCTGGAACAGCACCTGCGTCAGCGCTATCTGGGCGAATAACCCAGTCTCGGGTATAATTGCGCCCTTTGTGATTTGAACAGGCAGTAAACAAAGGGCGTACCATGCAACTCAGGGCGATTCAGGCCAACGATTGGCCGGCAATTCTCAACATTCAGGACGAATGCTACAACGCAGTGGATCCAGAGCCGTTACACGTGCTTAAAAGCAAATGGGAAGTCTCGCCAGACTCTTGTTTTGTGATGGAAAAAGACGGCCAGGTGCTGGGTTATTGTTTGGCACACCCCTGGGTGGAAACCACACCGCCTCCCCTGTATCACGCCCTGACCGAGCTGCCCACACCCAATACCCTGTATCTGCACGATATGGCAATTTCTGCCCGCGCCCAGGGCCTGGGTGCCGGTGGCAAGGCACTGTCCAAACTCAAGCAGCTGGCCGAGCGCTGGTCACTGAACTCTCTGTCTCTTGTGGCGGTTCAGGGCGCCGACAGCTACTGGCGCCGTCAGGGCTTTGCCGACAGCCAAAGCCTCAAATGCCTTGGCAGCTACAGTGACGATGCCAGCTATATGATACTGCCCCTGTGAGGCAATAATGCACCCAGCACTGACCACGGTTGCCCTGCTCTGCCTGTCGAATATCTTTATGACATTCGCCTGGTATGGACATCTCAAGTCGCTCAACCATAAACCATGGATAATCGCGGCACTGGTCAGCTGGGGCATCGCCCTGTTCGAGTACCTCTTGCAGGTACCGGCCAATCGCATTGGCTACACGGTAATGAACGTGGGCCAGCTTAAAATTTTACAGGAAGTGATTACACTGAGTCTGTTTGTGCCCTTTGCCTATTTCTATCTCAAAGAGCCATTGAAACTCGACTACCTCTGGGCAGGCCTGTGCATCCTCGGGGCTGTGTATTTTATTTTCCGCAGCGAATTCAGCTAAAAACAACGAAAGGGTTTTACCATGGCACGTCAGGTTGCTTACACCTATAAAGGCCAGGCAAAAGTGATTAACTTTGCCTACGACAAGTACCACGATATGTACGAGGCCGCAGCCGCCGCCGAAGGGGTGGACCTCACCCGCTTTCTGGCCATGGAACAACAGGTTGCCATGACGGCCAAAGGCAAGGGCGCCCTCAAAAGCTACCGTTTGAACGAATTTTCCCGCATGGGTTTTAAAGACATTCGCATGTTGCGGGACGATGAACAGGTCTGAATTATGATAAATCAAGAACATGCCAATTTTCCCCGCGCCGGTTTTTTCCGCCGCCTCGGGGCCATGGTGTACGACCTTATGCTGGCAGCCGCGGTGTGGATCCTCGCCGGTGTCGTCAGCTTTGCTCTCTTTGCCGTGCTGGTGAATGTGGGCCTGATTGACCGCGGCGGTCACGAGCACGTCATCGATGTGATGAATGCCAACTCCCTGTATCGCAATCTGAATTTTGCCTGGATACTGCTGTGTGTGGCGATGTTTTATGTGGTGTTTTGGAGCCGCGGCGGCCAAACCCTGGGCATGCGCGCCTGGCGTTTAAAGGTGCAGCACCCCAATGGCCAAAACTTGAGTTTTATCGCCGCTGCCGCCCGTCTGGTATGGTCGCTGTTTGGTCTGGGAAATCTGTTTATCCTCATCAATCCCGACAAACTGGCGCTGCAGGACAAGATGACCCGCTCCGAGGTGGTGGTACTGTCGGTGGAAGCCAACCAGATGAAAAACTGGCACGGTATGCAGTAACCCTTTTACGGGTGACATGGGCTGCATACGCACGCCACATGAACGTGCAAAACAGCAGCCAAATAACAAGGGCACCCCAGGGTGCCCTTGTTATTTGTGTTAATCAGCCTTCACACCGTTATGTATCAGCGTCGGATATAGAACACAGCCGCACCGGCGAATAAGAGCGCTGGCGCACCTGCCCCAATAAAGGCCGGCAGCTGGTAAACCATGGTCATGGGGCCGAAGATTTCGTTGCAGATATAAAAGCTGAAACCGGCCACCACACCCAGCAGTACCCTGGCGCCCATGGTCACGCTGCGAAGCGGACCGAAAACGAAGGACAGGGCAACCAGCATCATCACGGCCACAGTCACAGGTTGCATCAGCTTACGCCACAATGCCAACTCGTAACGGCTGGGGTCCTGGCTGTTAATGCGCAGATAATCCAAATAGCCCATCAGCCCCTGGATAGACAGGGATTCGGGTTTCACCGACACCACGCTGAGTTTGTCCGGTGTCAGGCTCGACTGCCAAATCTCGCTGTCGACTTCCTCCCTGACGATGGCGTCTTCGGTGATATGGGTTTTACTCACCCCCTGCATCTGCCATGCCTTGCCATCGAAGGTGGCCCTGCGCGCATTGACCACATGGTTGAGGCGCTCTTGCTGATCAAACTCGTACAGGGTGATGTTGCCCAGGGTATTGATGTCCGTCACTTCGCCTATGTTCACAAAGAGGTCACCATCTTTGGCCCAAATCCCGCGATGGGACTTAATCAGGCTGCCGCCGGAAATCATGGTGGCCTTAAGCTCGTTGGCGCGCTGCTCTGCGGCGGGCGCAACCCACTCGCCGAGTGCCATCACCAGCAGCATCAGAGGTATCGCGGTTTTCATGGCCGACAGGGTAATTTGCAGTCGTGACTGACCCGAGGCCTGCATCACCACCAATTCGGAGTTGGCGGCCATCATACCCAGGCCTATCAGAGCCCCCAGCAGCACCGCCATGGGGAAAAACATCTCGATATCACGGGGGATAAGAAACAGCACATACACACCGGCATCCATCATGGTGTAGCTGCCACGGCCCACCAGACGCAACTGATCCACCCACTTGATAATGCCGGACAAGCCAGTCAGCACCAGCAAACACAGGGACGAGGTACTGATAAGCACCCGGGCAATATACCAGTCCAGGATACTCATGCTGCGGCCCTCCGCTTGAAGCGACCACTGAGACGGGCACCCAGAGGCCGCTCTTTACCCAGCAGCATCATGCCCATCACGAGGGCCGACAGGTGTATCCACCACATGCCCAGAAACGCGGGAACCACTTCATCTTCCAGCGCCTTGCGCCCGGCCACCATCAGGCCGAAGTAACCCAAATACAAGAGGATTGCCGGCAGCATCTTGGCAAACTTGCCCTGACGCACATTGACCCTTGCCATGGGTACGGCAATCAGGGTCATCAGAGGGATAGCCAGGGGAATAGCAATACGCCAGTGCAGCTCGGCCACGGCTTCGGGGGTATTCTGGTCGAGCAACTGGTTTAGGGGCAATGCCGACATCTTGCGCCTGCGCTCGTCGACCTCCTGCTCCTTGATTTGCATACCATAGCCGCCAAACTCAAGCACCTGATAATCCAGGCTCTTGGGCGAACCCTGATAGCGAACGCCGTCGTTCAACTTAAGCTGCTGTGCGCCGGTGGCATCTTCCACCACCTTGCCTCCGGCGGCAGACACCAGATTAATCTGGCCATGTTCATCGTCGGGATCGGGCAACTGGGCCACGAACACCTTTTCCAGCTCGTTGTCTTTACCGATTTTCTCCACAAAGAGTACGGCGCGACCATCGGGACTGGTTTGAAAACGGCCCTGCACCAGGGCAGCCAGACCGGCCTCAGATTGTGCTTTTTCAAGCACCTGATTTTGGCGCTCTTCCGCCCAGGGTGTCACAAACAGGGATAAATAGCCGGTAAACAGCATATTGAGCACGGCCAGCAGCAGGGTCACCCGGGTGACATACCATTCACTCACCCCAACCCCGTGGAACACCACCATTTCGCTTTCGGCGTACATGCGCCCATGGGCCATCAAAATGCCCAGAAACAAGCTCAGGGGCAGCACGAGCACGGCAAGATAGGGTAGATTCAACCCAAGCAAGGTAACGACTAAAGAGGCAGGAAACTCACCGTCCGACGCGTCGGCAAGTACACGGACAAAATGCTGGCTGATAAAAACAGTCAACAGCACCAAAAGTACCGCGATTTGTGCCTTGAAAACTTCTTTGAAAAGATATCTAAATACAATCACAGGCAGGATCCGGTATCAAAACTTATCATTTTGCTGGTATCAGCCTAACATTCATGTAAACTGTCTACTTTTGATAGTTTTCTGACCAACACCATCACAAGGCGCCACGGCATTAAGCGCTGAGTAACAGGCCTTGGCGCAGAAACTTAGGCCCGATTTCGGGCACAAGCAGGCATTATCCAATAAATATAAAAATTTGTCTTTAAGAATCTAGGAGTGCTCATGGAGTTTAGCGTAAAGAGCGGCAGCCCGGAAAAACAACGCTCAGCGTGCATTGTTGTGGGTGTATACGAACCCCGCCGTTTGTCCGGCATCGCAGAGCAACTGGACAAGATCAGCGAAGGTTATATCAGCAATTTGTTGCGTCGTGGTGATCTGGAAGGCAAGCCAGGCCAGATGCTGCTTTTGCACCACGTGCCCAATGTGCTCAGCGAGCGCGTTCTCTTGGTAGGTTGTGGTAAAGAGCGCGAGCTGGACGAGCGTCAATACAAGCAAATCATCGCCAAGACCATCAACACCCTTAACGAAACAGGTTCCATGGAAGCCGTATGCTTCCTCACTGAACTGCACGTTAAAGGTCGCGATACCTATTGGAAAGTGCGTCAGGCCGTAGAAACCACCCAAAACAGTCTCTACAGCTTCGATACCCTGAAAAGCCGCAAGGGCGAGACCCGTCGTCCACTGCGCAAGCTGGTGTTTAACGTGCCTACCCGCCGTGAACTCACCGTGGGCGAGCGAGCCATTGAGCACGGTGTAGCCGTGGCCTCGGGTATGCACCTGTGCCGCGACGTGGCCAACATGCCGCCTAACATCTGTAATCCGGCTTACCTCGCCTCTCAGGCACGTCAACTGGCTGAAGTACACGAAAACCTGCAGGTGACTACCGTGGGTGAAGAGCAAATGGCCAAACTGGGCATGAACTCTTACCTCGCCGTGGGCCGTGGCAGTGCCAATGAGTCCATCATGACGGTGATGGAGTACAAGGGCGCCGTGGACAGCACCGCCAAGCCTATCGTGCTGGTTGGTAAGGGCCTGACCTTCGACTCGGGCGGTATCTCTCTCAAGCCGGGCGAAGCCATGGATGAGATGAAATACGACATGGGTGGTGCCGCCGGTGTTATCGGCACCATGAAGGCCATCTGTGAGATGAAGCTGCCGCTGAACGTAGTGGGTATTCTGGCTGGCTGTGAAAATATGCCTTCCGGCAATGCTTACCGTCCCGGTGACATCCTTACCACCATGAGCGGTCAAACCGTGGAAGTGCTGAACACCGACGCCGAAGGCCGTCTGGTGCTTTGCGACGTGCTGACTTACGTTGAGCGTTTCGACCCTGAGCTGGTAGTCGACACCGCCACCCTGACCGGTGCCTGTGTAATTGCGCTGGGTAAGCACGCCTCAGGCCTCTTCTCTTCCCACAACCCGCTGGCACACGAGCTGCTGAGCGCCGGTGAGCAAAGTGGTGACCGCGCCTGGCGCATGCCACTGTGGGATGAGTATCAGGACATGCTGGACAGTCCTTTTGCCGACATGACCAACCTCGGTGGTCGTCCGGCGGGCTCCATCACCGCAGCCTGTTTCCTGTCGCGCTTTGCCAAGAAATACAACTGGGCACACCTGGACGTAGCAGGTACCGCCTGGAACAGCGGTGCCAACAAGGGCTCTACCGGTCGTCCGGTTCCTCTGTTGACCCAGTTCCTGATAAACCGCGCCGGTGTAGAACAGGGCGAATAAGCCAAATAGCTGTTTTAAGCACATAAAAAAGCGAAGCCCCGGCTTCGCTTTTTTGTTGCTTGTAATCCGCTGGTTTCAGGACGCCTTGTCGATGCGCAGGTCCTGGGCACTGGTGGCGCGGCGGCGGCAAGCTTCACCAAAGGCCTTGAAAATCTTAATGGAGTCAGGATTTTCAAGGGCCTTCCACTCAGGATGCCACTGCACCCCAAGGGTGAACTGCGGCAGATAGGGAGCATGCAGTGCCTCCACCAAACCATCTTCGGCTACCGCCAGCGCTTCCAATCCCTTACCCAGGGTTTTAATGCCCTGACCGTGGAGCGAGTTCACTTCTATGGTGTCCCCAAGCAGCTTATGCAGCCAGGAGCCCTTCACCATGCTGATGCTGTGACTGGCACCATACTGCACCTCGGGCGGAGTGTCCGGATCTTCACGGTGATCGTTCAGATGGTCCTCATCATGTACCGTCTGATAAAGGTCGCCGCCAAAGGCGATATTCATCTCTTGCATGCCACGGCAAATACCCAGTATCGGCAAGCCCCGTTTAACGGCGCCCTTGATAAGCTCAATATCCACCAGATCCCGTGCCAAATCCTGCTTTTTTTCGGGCGTGAGATTTTCCTGTCCATAGAGGTTGGGGTCGATATTGGAGGCTGCACCGGAAAGGTAAACGCCGTCTGCCATGTCCAGATATTGTTCAATATCTGCCACACCAAAGCAGGTAGGGATAAGTAGCGGAATGCAGTCGGAAATGTCTACCACAGGCTGCATATATTTGTGGGTCATGACCTGATAGGCGTGGCCATTTCTGTCTTGCTGACCCATGGACATTAAAATGACCGGTTTTCGTTCTTGTCTTGCTGATTCTTGTTGTAAGGGCATAGATCACCTGATTTTCAAACGCGTTGAGTTCGCGCTTTGGGCATAGCCTGGCATGGTTAAAACCATACGCTTATCAGGATGATGCGTTGGTTTAAACGGCTCAGGACATGCCCAAAACCCGTACCTGCTACGTCCTTTTCAGGACGGCAATCACAGCACCAGCATGCCCAAAGGCGTTCAATATGTCAAACAGATGAAAACTTATTATTTACAACAGCAAACGGTATAGCCATGAAAATGCCCCAAATAACCGGGCAAGCAGAAGCGGCCAATCGCTAAGCATCAATGACTTGGCAAAGCCATTATCAGCTTTCGGCAATGCCGGCCAGATTGCTGCCAGCAGCGGCCGGGACTCTTGCCTTTTCACGGGCATCCGCACCCACCGCAATAGCCGAGTCCTGTGCCCACCAATCACTGCCGCTTCCCGGCAGGGTTAAACTCAGGGCCTCACCAAAAATCGGGGTGGCAATCTTCACCGACCGATCCCACGCCAGCGCCCGAATTTGCTCAAGGGGTTCAAACCAGTCGTGCAGCGCCAAATCAAAGGTGCCGTTATGGATGGGCACCATCACCTGCCCTTTTACATCCAGATGCGCCTGCAAACTCTCTTCCGGCATCATGTGAATATCGCGCCACAGCTCGTTGTAGGCGCCGGTTTCCATCAGGGTCACATCGAAGGGGCCAAGACGCTCACCGATTTCGGCAAACCCCGGAAAATAGCCCGAGTCACCGCTGAAAAACACCCGCGCCTGCTTACCGCGAATGGCCCAACCGGCCCACAGGGTTGAATCTCGGTCAAACAGTCCACGGCCGGAGAAGTGCTGCGCCGGGGTCGCGGTCAGCTCGATAGTGCCAAGTTGTGCAGACTGCCACCAATCCAGTTCAGTTATCCTGGCCTTATCGATGCCGAGGCGAATAAGGCGTTTACCCACCCCCAGTGGCATATAAAAGTGTTTTACCCGCCCTGCGAGCGCCTTGATGGCGGCGCTGTCCAGGTGATCGTAATGATCGTGACTTAAAATCACCCCATCGATGTCCGGCAGCGCCTCAATGGCAATGGGACTGGGATGAAAGCGCTTGGGGCCAGCCCACTGAAACGGGGAGGCGCGCTCACTGAATACAGGGTCAGTCAGCAACCATTTGCCATCGAGGTACATCAGCACAGTGGAATGACCCAGTCGATATAAGCGTGCCTGGGGCCGGGCAAGTTCGGCCTGGGTGATGGGTTCCAGTGGTACAGCGCTTTTCGGACTGGGGGCAGCGCGTTTGGCCCCCAGGTACGCCTTGATGATACCGACCAAATCCCCAAGACCTGCCCCATAGACCTTATGGCTATTGCGAAAACGGCCTTTGATTTTCGAGGCTTCACCGGCTTGCTGGGACATGCTGCACACTCCTGACTGGGTAGACGACACTGGGCACGAATAAGTAAACTACACTGTGCAGTTTACTTATGAATTTGGAAAAGTAAACTGCTCGGTGTAAAATTCAGCCATCTGATATCTCGAGTGGACACGACAAGGTGCAAACACCAAAACGAAATCGCAGTGAAATCAAACGCGAAGCCATAATGCTCGCCGCCAAGGAGTTATTTCAGACCCAGGGCGTGCAGGGGACCAGCATGGATGAGCTGGCGCGGGTGGCTGAGGTTTCCAAGCGCACCGTGTATAACCACTTCGCCAGTAAAGAGGCGCTGGTGCTGGAGCTGGTTGCCGAGCTGTGGCAATCCGCCAATGCCGATATCAAGGTGCGTTTTGTCAAAGACCAACCCCTGCATCCGCAGCTGCTTGAAGTCCTTAACGCCGAAATCGCCATCATGACCAACCCGGATTATCTCGAGCTGGTGCGGGTCGCCATTGGCCACTTTATGTTTCATCCCGGCGCGCTCAAATGTGAGCTTGAGAGCCGGGTCACCCACGAATCGGCGCTGCGCCGCTGGCTGTCTGAAGGCATCAAGTCCGGCGTTCTGCCCAAGCTTGATGTGAATGAAGTGGAAGCGACGCTGCATGGCATGATTAAGGGCGTGTGTTTTTGGCCGTCACTGATGCAACTGTGTGAACCGCTGCCCAAGGGCGAGCTTGAGCGCCTTGGCGCCGATATCGCCGCCTTTTTCGAGTTCAAATACTTAAGCGGCCGCCGCTAATCATCAGTCGGGCCACCATTAGGGTCGGCGCAGCGCGCCAATTTGCCCGCCCGGCTTTATGTCGGGCGCCCAACTAAGTTAGAATCCGGACTTATTGTTTACCCACAGGTTGTTTACGCACAGGCCCACCATGACCCAGGCACTTTTTTACGTACTTCCGCCGTCCCAAATGAGGGATGCTGCCGAGCTGCTGGCCTGCCGTCTGGCGGCGTTCCATTACCGCCGCGGCGCCTGGGTGTATATTCACTGCAACGATGAATCCCAAAGCTTCGCCATCGACGAGCAGCTTTGGCAGTTTGACCCCAACGATTTTGTGCCCCACAACCTCAAGGGCGAAGGGCCTCAGGGCGGCGCGCCGGTGGAAATCGGTCACGATCGCCTCGGGCCCTCAAAAAACCGCGGCATTCTGATAAATCTTGCAGAAAAAGTACCACCTTTTGCGGTACACTTTGGCCACTTTATCGACTTTGTCGCCGGTGACGAGGCCACCAAGGCACTGGCACGGCTGCGCTTTCGTGAGCTTCGCGGCCTTGGCATCGAGCCATCCACTCAGGATTTGGCGACACAACCCCTTAATCTAGTTTGAGAAAATCTGATCCCCATGGAAAAGACATACAATCCACAGTCCATCGAACAGGCCCTCTACCGCGTTTGGGAAGAAAAGGGTTACTTCAAGCCACACGGTGATGCCAGCCAGGGCAACTACTGCATCATGATCCCGCCGCCGAACGTCACCGGCAGCCTGCACATGGGTCACGCCTTCCAGGACACCATCATGGATACCCTCATCCGCTATCAGCGCATGAAGGGCAAAAACACCCTGTGGCAAGTGGGTACCGACCATGCCGGTATCGCCACCCAGATGCTGGTTGAGCGTAAGCTGGAAGCCGAACAGGGCAAGAGCCGCCATGATCTTGGCCGCGACGCCTTTATGGAAAAGGTATGGGAGTGGAAAGCCCAGTCCGGCGGCACCATCACCAGCCAGCTGCGCCGTATGGGCGCCTCCGTGGATTGGGACCGTGAGCGCTTCACCATGGATGAAGGCCTGTCCAACGCGGTGCAGGAAGTGTTCGTGCGCCTGTACGACGACAAACTGATTTACCGCGGCAAGCGCCTGGTAAACTGGGATCCCAAGCTGCACACCGCCATTTCCGATCTGGAAGTGGAAAACAAAGAAAAAGCGGGCCACATGTGGCACTTCCGCTATCCGCTGGCCGGCACCGAGCTGACCGCCGATGGCAAAGACTACCTGGTGGTAGCCACCACCCGTCCTGAAACCATGCTGGGCGACAGTGCCGTGGCCGTTCACCCCGAAGATGAGCGTTACGCGTCACTGATTGGCAAAGAAATCATTCTGCCTATCGTGAACCGCCGCATCCCCATCATCGCCGATGAATACGTGGATAAAGACTTTGGTACCGGCTGCGTTAAAATCACCCCGGCCCACGACTTCAACGACTACGAAGTGGGCAAGCGCCACAGCCTGCCGATGTTCAACATCCTCACCCAGGATGCCACCATCCGCGCCCTGGCCGAGGTACTCAACACCGACGGCAGCCACAACAGCGAGCTGGATGCCAGCCTGCCCGAGCGCTATGCCGGCCTCGACCGCTTCAAGGCCCGCGATGCTATTGTTGCTGAGTTTGAGACTCTGGGTCTCCTCGAAAAAATCGAGCCACACGCCCTCAAGGTGCCTTACGGCGACCGCTCCGGCGTAGTGATTGAGCCGCTGCTCACTGACCAGTGGTACGTTGCGGTACAAAAGCTTGCTCAGCCAGCCATCGAAGCGGTGGAAAACGGCGACATCAAGTTTGTGCCGCAGCAGTACGAAAACATGTACTTCTCCTGGATGCGCGACATTCAGGACTGGTGTATCTCCCGCCAGCTGTGGTGGGGTCACCGCATTCCTGCGTGGTACGACGAAGCCGGTAAGGTGTACGTTGGCCGCAGCGAAGACGAAGTACGCCAGAACCATAACCTCGGCGCCGACGTAAAACTGCGTCAGGACGACGACGTGCTGGATACCTGGTTCTCTTCTGCCCTGTGGACCTTCTCCACGCTTGGCTGGCCGGAAGAAACCCCAGAGCTCAAGACCTTCCACCCCACCGACGTGCTGGTGACAGGTTTTGACATCATCT
Source organism: Shewanella sp. FJAT-52076 (assembly GCF_019457455.1). Classification (NCBI taxonomy): domain Bacteria; kingdom Pseudomonadati; phylum Pseudomonadota; class Gammaproteobacteria; order Alteromonadales; family Shewanellaceae; genus Shewanella; species Shewanella sp. FJAT-52076. Next base: position 923,561 of record NZ_CP080415.1, on the reverse strand, counting down.
TCTTCTGGGTTGCCCGGATGATCATGATGACCATGTACTTCGTTAAAGACGAAGACGGCAAGCCGCAGGTACCGTTCAAGACGGTATACGTAACCGGTCTTATCCGCGACGAACAGGGCAACAAGATGTCCAAGTCCAAGGGTAACGTACTGGATCCTTTGGATATGATTGACGGTATCGACCTTGAATCCCTGGTTCAGAAGCGTACCGGCAACATGATGCAGCCACAGCTTGCCGCCAAGATTGAAAAGAGCACCCGCAAGGAGTTCGAAAACGGCATCGAGCCACACGGCACAGACGCGCTGCGCTTCACCCTGGCGGCCATGGCCTCTACCGGCCGTGACATCAACTGGGACATGAAGCGCCTCGACGGCTACCGCAGCTTCTGCAACAAGCTGTGGAACGCCTCCCGCTATGTGCTGATGAACACCGAAGAGCAGGATTGCGGTCAAGGTGGGGGCGAGATGAAGCTGTCACTGGCCGACCGCTGGGTCATCGGCAAGTTCCAGGAAACCGTCAAAACCTTCGACGAGCACATCAACGCCTATCGATTTGATCTCGCCGCCAACACCCTGTACGAGTTCACCTGGAACCAGTTCTGTGACTGGTATCTGGAGCTGACCAAGCCAGTACTGCAAAACGGCTCTGAAGCCGAGCAGCGCGGCACCCGTCATACTCTGGTGACTGTACTTGAGCAGCTGCTGCGCCTGATGCACCCTATGATGCCGTACATCACCGAGACCATCTGGGATCGCGTGAAGCCGCTGGCGGGTGTTGAGGGCGACACCCTGATGCTGATGTCCTTCCCCGAGTTCGATGCCGCCAAGGTAGATGCCAAGGCCATGGCCGATCTCGAGTGGGTCAAGCAGGTGATTGTGGCCGTGCGTAACATCCGCGCCGAGCTCAACATTGCGCCAAGCAAGCCGCTGTCTGCCCTGCTGCGTGGTGTAAGCGATGAAGACAAGGCCCGCATCGAAGCCAACCAGGCCTTCTTCGGGACGCTTGCCAAGCTTGAGAGCATGACCATTCTCGCCGAAGGCGAAGCCGCCCCCATGGCCACCACTCAGCTGATTGGTGAAATGGAGCTGCTGATCCCTATGGCGGGCCTGATTGACGTTGCCGCCGAGATGGCCCGTATCGACAAGCAGCTGGAGAAGCTGACCGGTGAAGTGGCCCGTATCGAAGGCAAGCTGTCCAACCAAGGCTTTGTGGCCAAGGCCCCGGCTGAAGTGATTGAGAAAGAGCGTGCCAAGGCCGCCGACATCAAACGCGACATGGACAAGCTGACCGAGCAGAAAGCCGAGCTTGCCAAGCTGGAAGCCTGAGACGGTGTAAAGCCAAGTCTCTGACTCCGTAAAAAGCAGTAAAAAAGCAGCCATCTGGCTGCTTTTTTATTGGTTAATTTTTACTGAGCTCAAAAGCCTTTCTCAGTGCACCGTTTGATCAGTGCCGCTTAATCAATGCGCCGCTCAATCAGTGCGCCTTGGCACCAAGGCCGGTCAGCTCCACCGGGGTGACCATGGCGGCCGGGCTTAAGATTTGGCTTAAGGCATCGTCGCTCAAGAGCCCATCGCGGCGCACCAGCTCCGCCACACCTGCGCCGCTCAGCAGGGCTTCACCTGCGATACGGGTGGCGTTCTCATAACCGATGTGCGGCACCAGCGCCGTGACTATGCCGATGCTGGTGTTCAGGTGCTGCTCGCATTTGGCCTCGTTGGCTTCGATACCCTGAATACAGCGGCTATCGAGCATGGCGATGGCGCGGGTCAGCAAGGCGCAGTTATTCAAAAGGTTATAAACAATCACCGGCTCCATGGCGTTCAGTTGCAGCTGCGCCGCCTCGGCGGCCATGGTGATGGTCATGTCGGTGCCAATCACCTGAAACGCTACCTGATTCACGGCCTCAGGAATAACCGGGTTTACCTTGCCCGGCATAATGGAAGAACCCGGCTGCATCGCAGGCAAACGGATTTCCCCAAGGCCGGTGCGCGGACCACTTGAGAGCAGCCGCAGGTCGTTACTGAGTTTCGACAGCTTCACCGCCAGGCGCTTAAGCACAGATGACAGGGTCACAAAGGCACCCATATCGGTGGTGGCATCGATAAGATTGTCAGCCTGAATCACCGGCAGACCCGTGATATCGGCAAGGGCCTTCACCGCCAGCACGCCGTAAGCCGGATGGGTGTTAATGCCTGTGCCAATGGCGGTGCCGCCAAGGTTCACCACGCACAGCTCCTTGCAGGCATCGTCGATGCGGGCGATGTCCGACTTGAGGCTTGCGGCAAAGGCATCAAATTCCTGCCCCAGGGTCATGGGCACGGCATCCTGCAGCTGGGTGCGGCCCATCTTGAGGATATGGCCAAACTCGCGGCCCTTGGCCTCAAGGCTTAAGCAAATTGCCTCGATGGCGGTCTTGAGCGGCTCTACTGCTTCCACCATGGCCAGACGCGCCGCCGTCGGGTAGGCATCATTGGTGGACTGGGAGCAGTTCACATCGTTGTTGGGGTGCAGATGGCGATACTCGCCCTTGCCGTGGCCAAGCTTGGCAAGCGCCAGATTGGCAATCACTTCATTGGCATTCATGTTGGTGGAGGTGCCGGCGCCGCCCTGAATAAGGTCAACCACAAATTGGTCGTGCAGCGCGCCCTGGACGATGTCATCGCAGGCGGCGGCAATGGCGCTGGCCTTGCTGTCCGACAGCAGCCCCAGCCCATGGTTGGCGCGGGCGGCAGCGGCCTTTACCCTGGCAAGGGCGCGGATAAGCTCGGGGAAGGCGCTGATGGGGGTGCCGCTCAGGCTGAAGTTTTCCAGCGCTCTCTGGGTTTGAATGCCATACCAGGCGTGGGCAAGAACCGGGGCATCCCCCAGCAGGTCGTGTTCAATACGTGTATCCATCTTTATGGTGCGCTCCCGGACGCGGTCTTGGCTGGGCTGTCTCAATTGGGCTTGTTCTGGGGCAAGCCTGATTATTTCGCGCTATTACAGCAGCCTGCACTGCAATAAGGGAGTTGACGCACTGATGCAAACTGGCGCTGACTGGCGCAGTTTTAGCGACAAACAGCATCTGACGCAGTCTGTCGCACTTTGCCGCTTTTAGGTACACTTGGCGAACAGTTTCGAGCGATACGCGCGCCAATTGCCGCCGGGAATAATCACAGGTCTGCCATGCATCAGGAATTTGCCAAAAATCTTCGCCTCCTTTGCAGCTACTACCGCTCGGTAGCCGAGGTCTGTCGTCGCCTCGATATCAACCGGCCGCAGTTCAATCGCTATTTAAGTGGCAAGTATCGCCCCTCGGCCCATAGCCTGCGGCGCCTGTGCGATTTCTTCGGGGTAGAAGAGCATGAAATCCTCATGCCCCACAGCCAGTTTCAGCTGCTTATTCAGGTGCGGCCGCGCCCCAGTGAGCCTGTAAGCGAGGCGCCTGAGCTTGAGCATCTGGCCAGGCTGCAAAGCCTGAGTCAGGGGCTCGATAAGTACCTTGGCTATTACTTCGAATACCATCTGTCGATGGCCTTTCCGGGCAAGATTTTGCGCAATCTTATTTGCCTTGAGAAACAAGGCGGCAAGGTCTATTACCAACGCACCGAGCGCCTGCAGCAGGCCCCCGGTGAAAAGGTGTACCACAGCAAATATTTCGGTATGGCGCACCTCTTGGCCGACCGTATCTTTTTGATGGATTATGAGTCGCTTACCGGCAATCAGCTGACCCAAACCATCCTTATCCCCACCTTCAAGAGCCGGGTCGGCCGCTTAAGCGGTCTGCGCCTTGGCGCCTCGGCCAGCGGCGAGCGGATCCCCAGCTGCACCCGGGTGGTGTTCGAGTATCTGGGGCATCAGGTGGATATCCGCAAAACCCTTAAGCTTTGCACCACCTTGGACCCCGACAGCGGCCAGATAAGCCCTCGAATTCTGGAAGCGATTCAGAACGATATGGCGCCGGGCGAGCGCCACTTTCGCGCCCGCCACAGCTTTTAAACCACAGCGCAGTCCGCTTGACCTGCACTGGCAGCACAGGGCACACTTCTGGCTAGTCACCTGCAACCAAAGCCTTGAATGTCAAAGCGAATCATCGAGCTTAATCTCACCAATCTGCTGGCCGAAGGCGGCTACACAGCCAGCCTGCGGCTTGGCAGCGAAGCCCAGTCCGTTAACCTCATCATAGATACCGGCAGCTCGACCCTGGTGGTGCACGAAAGCGGCTATCAGGCAGCGAAGGACACCGAGCTTAAAGCCACCACCCTGGCCCAGGAAGTGAATTACGGCCTCGGCGGCTGGCTTGGCGCCGTGGTGCACACCCGCATACATGCCGGGGAGCTTGCCATGGCCAACACCCCGCTGGCACTGGTCCATGCCGAGGCTGAACACACCTTTTTGGATGCCGATGGTATCTGGGGCATGGCCTATCATCCCCTCAATCGCGGCTACGATCTGACCACGTACCTCACAAGCCACGGCATAGACCCGGCCAGCACCTTCCCCTGGCCCTTTCCCGATGAGGCGCATCCACTGGTTAAACAGCAGCTGGATGACTTTAAGGCGCTGCTCCCGCAACTGCCCGAAGAAGACGTGGCCACCTGCTTTACCCTGATGGAGGAGCGTGGCCTGTGCGCCAACCGCTTTACCCTGATAACCCGCCGCTCCAGTATCCACGTCACAGCACCGGATGCCTGCGCCAATACCCTCGCGGCCGATCCCCTCAATCAGGGACTGCTGATTTTAGGCAGCCATGAAGAAGATGCCGCGCCCAACCATAGCAGTGCGGTCGACCTCAAGGTGGTGCACGACCGCTATTACAACGTCAACTTAAAGGCGGTGCGCTGGCAAAACGATATCGATATTGCGCTGCCAACGGCGCAGGCAGCCCACCTCTGCCGGGGCTCCAGCAACGCCATTGTCGACTCGGGGGCTTCGCTGATTTGTCTGCCTGCGGTGGCCTTTACCCCACTGATGCAGCGGCTGTGGGCACTGTTACCCGACAGCAAGCAGCTGACTGCGCCTTTTATGGGCAATATCAGCCAAATTGTGGCAGCGCAAAAACAGGGCATCGACAGCAGCCAGCTCAAGCTCGACAGCTGGCCAAGGCTTGAATTGATATTTGAGGGCGAAAACGGTGAAGACGTCTGCCTTGGCGTGGATGCCCCCCACTACTGGCAGGTCAACGCGCCCGCCCACGGTAAGGCGGTATTTAAGCTCATGGGGCAACTGCCCCATTGGCCCGCCCAAAGCATACTTGGCTTGCCACTGTTTAATCCCTATCGGGTGGTGTTTCGCCGCGACCTGGGTGAGCAGGGCATTATCCGTTTTATTCCCCACCCTTCTTAGCCACCCCCTGTTAACCAAAGCCCTGTTAACCAAGGCCCCCTTAACCAACGCCCTCTTAACCAAAGTAAAGTAACGCCATGAAACAACTGATGAGTGAAAGGCTCACCCTGATCCCCATAGACACCAGCGACAGAGCGCTTGTGGTGGCGCTCAATACCGATGCACAGGTAATGACCTTTGTCGCCGAGCCCCAGTCTGTCGAGGCGGCCAACCGGATATTCGATATCATACTGCGTCAAACCCAGACGCAGCCGCCGAAAATGTACTGCTGGAAAATCACCACGGCGGCGCAGGCAACCGCAGTGGGGGTGATATCCCTGACCCGCATGAAAGGGGCGTATCAGGGATGGCTTGAAATCGGCGCCCTCAGCCTGCCAGCATTTTACGGCAAGGGATATATACCCGAAGCCATGGAGCTCGTCTGCGCTGACGCTCTGGAGCGTGACAAAATCAAAGGCATATACGCAAAGTTTCAGGCCGAACATCAGGCATCCTTGCGTATTACCCGCAAAACCCACTTCAGCACGCCACAACCCTCGGCTGATTTTCCCGGTTATCTTGAGTGCACCAGACGCAAAACTCGGTAAATCAGGTGTTTCCAATTCAGACACATCCTGTTAACTTAGCCCGCTAAGAACACCGAACTAAAGTGACTATGCCTGGAAGTCTCGTTTGTGTCGGCACCGGCATCTTGCTGGGCGGACACCTAAGCCCCCTCGCCCAAAACCTGATTGAACAGGCCGATGTGGTATTCAGCGGCATGTCAGATGGCTTTACCGAACTCTGGATTGAGGGGCTCGCCAAAGATGCCCGCAGCCTGCAACAGCATTACGCCGACGGCAAATCCCGCAACCTCACCTACAGCGAGATGGTCGATGCCATGCTCACTGAGGTGCGTTTGGGTAAAAAAGTCGTGGGCGCCTTTTATGGCCACCCCGGTATTTTCGCCAAGGCGCCCCACGAGGCCATAGCCACCGCCCGCGCCGAGGGCTTCGATGCGCGGATGATCCCCGGCATTTCTGCCGAAGATTGCCTTTATGCCGATTTGGGGCTGGACCCCGGCAAGACCGGCTGCCAACACTTTGAAACCACCCAGTTGATGCTGTATCAGCGCCGAATAGACCCAAGCGCGCTCCTTATATTGTGGCAACCGGCACTGGCCGGTGACCTGAGCATGGGCATTCGCCCCACCGGCCGCGCCGAGCGCGAACTCTTGGTAGAACTCTTAAGCCAGGACTACCCACTTAACCATGAGTGTATTCTCTACGAGGCCGCCACTACGGCGCTGCATAGTACCCGTATCGAGCGCCTGCCATTAAGTGCCCTGCCCCAGGCCAGGCTTGAGCTGCATACCACCCTGGTGCTGCCTCCAAGCCAGCCGCTCACGCCCAACAACCAGCTGCGTGCCCGCCTGCAAGCACTGGCAGACACGCAAACGCAAGGAACCCCGCAGGGCGCCACTGTACTGCCCTTTTCACGTAAAAAAGCGAACTAACCATAAGGAAGATAAGATGAATCAAGCTGTTGAAATTCTGACAAAACTGGGCACCGATACAACTGTGTCACTCGATACTCTGCCAGCCCACATCGCCGCCATGATCGAAGCTAAAGACATCGAAGCCCTGAAGGCCGAACTGGATGTGGCCAAGGACGTGTTTTGTATAATGTTTGCGCACGAGGACGATGACGAAGAAGAACAAAAACAAGAAGCAGAAACTACTCTGATACGCAACGCCTGCTAACCATAGCAGGTACTCATATTTTTGAATACAGCAAGTCATACAAACCACAAGAAGGAAGAAAAGATGAATCAAGCTGTTGAAATTTTGACCAAACTGGGCAGCAACACTGCCGTTTCGCTCGATGCCATGCCAGCCCACATCGCCGCCATGTTCGAGGCCAAGGACATAGAGGCACTCAAGGCCGAGCTTGATGTAGTACCAGACATCGTATGCATTTTCGCACCTGCCGAAGATCAAGAAAGCAAGGAAGACGAAGAGCAAGAAGAATCTCCGTCAAAAACGGAGATTGCAGCCTGTGCTTAGTGCACGAACCTTATTGATGATGGCCTGCTTTGTGCAGGCCATCACAGGTATATGCTGGGCAACAGATTGGAACGCTGAACTCAAAAATGCAGATCGCATCCGCTCCAGCGATAGCGAAGCTTTCAGTACAATTCTTAGTGAAATATCAGCCAATCAAAATGAACTATCTCCTTCGGAAAGTGATTATCTTGAATATTTAGAGGCTTACAAACTAATCTTTGATGGCGACTTCGTTGCTGCATTGGATGTTTACGAGAAATTATCCAAAGACGCTGTCAACCCAGACATCAAGTTCAGGTCGCTAATTTCACTAATTAACGCTTTTGCTATTCAGAGAAAGTGGAACGAAGGCCTAATATCGCTGGACAATGTTTTGACCCTTTTGCCCTCCATTCATGACCCCGAAATATCAGGCCTTGGTCTGATGGTTGCAAGTATCTTTTACAATCAGCTAGGGCAGTACTCCCTTGGACTTGAATACAGTAAACGCCTACAAAACGCACATAGCGATCCTCGAAATCAGTGCGCTGCTGAGCAACTAAAATTTGAAGCGTTACTTCAATTGGGATTGGCCCCAGATGAGTCGGCCAGTATTTTTTCCAATGGAGTTCAAGTGTGTAAGTCGGCAAAAGAAGCTGTAATTCAATCAAACATCATCCGCCTTTACGCCCAATTCTTGCTCGAAACCGATAACCAACCCTTGGCAGCCAAGGCATTGTTGGATGAAAACGAAGCTTTGGTACTGTCCGCCAAATACGCCCCTATAATTGCCATTTACCAAAGCTTGCAAGCCAAGGCCAACTGGGAGCTGGGGCAGCAGGAAAAAGCCTATCAACAGGCGTTGGCGGTGAGCCAATCGCCGGCGGCAGCCAATGCGCTGGAAGCCCTTATCCGTGCCAACAAGGTGCTGTTTGACTATCACAGCAGCCGCGGCAACAGCAAGGCGGCGCTGGAGGCCTACATCAAGTACGCCGAGGCCGATAAAGCCTATCTGGACGAAGTGAAAACCAAGACGTTGGCGTTTCAGTTGGCCCAGCACCAGAGCCTGGAGCAGCAAAACAAGATAAGCCTGCTGGATGAGCAGAATAAGCTCCTGAAGGTGCAGCAGCAGCTGGATCAGGCCCAGGCCTTCAATAACCGCCTGTTGATTGCCGTACTCTTTTGTATTGCCCTGGGCCTCGGTACCTGGGCCTGGCATTCCTGGCAGAGCCAAAAACGCCTCAGGCAACTGGCCGAATTCGACAATCTTACCGGGCTGTTCAGCCGTGGCCACTTTACCCAGGTGTCCCTGAGCGCGGTGGAGTACGCCAAAACCCTCAATGCCCCCATCAGCTGTATCCTGCTGGATGTGGATAAGTTCAAGCAGATTAACGACAGCCTGGGCCATGCCACCGGCGACTGGGCACTGAAAGAAGTGGCCAGGATCTGCAAAGAGCAGGTGCGGGAGTATGAGATTTTTGGCCGTATCGGCGGCGAAGAGTTTTGCCTGCTGCTGCCCGAGTGCGACCTAAAGCATGCCACCGAACTGGCCAATGCCATGTGTCAGGCCCTGAGAGGCGTGGATACCTCGGCTTCGGGACACGCCTTTGTGCTGACCGCAAGCTTTGGGGTAACCGACAACACCAGGGCGGGCTATTCCCTCGACAAGCTGATGGCCCAGGCCGACAAGGCCATGTACAGCGCCAAGACGCAGGGCCGCAATCAGGTACAGTGCTACTCTACCAGCCAATCCGTGCCGTCAACGCCGCAGGAAACGGTATAAGTAACGGCAAGGCCGCTGGAAACGACCTGAGCGTCCGGCTCCTGTACGTGAGTCAAGCAAAAAGGCCGCATAGCGGCCTTTTTGGTGGGCGTTTAACCGCCAAATCCACCGTTAGTCGGCGTCTTTAATCAGCGCGGCCAGGGTGAGCACACCGTGGGTGGTGGCACCGGCGGCCCACAACGCTCCTGCGCTGTCTTCAAAGGAGCCGGCAAGGTCCATGTGCAGCCACTTGGCATCGTCGCGTACAAAGCGCCACAGGAAGCCCGCAGCATTGGATGCACCACCGGCGCCGCCACCTTTCACAGGGCGGCTGTTGGCGGTATCGGCATAGGCCGATGGACACATGTCTTTGTGCCATGGGTCCAACGGCAGTGGCCATACCCGCTCGGCCACACTGCGGGCCTTTTCACGGGTCAGCGCAATCACGGCTTCGTCGGGCGAGAAGATAGCGTTGTAGTTACCGCCCACGGCCATCACGGCAGCGCCTGTGAGGGTGGCGGCATCGATAATGAGAGGTGCACCTGTGGCAGAGGCGGCCTGCAAACCGTCGGCCAGCACCAGGCGGCCTTCGGCGTCTGTATTGACCACTTCCACTGTCACACCGTTCTTGTAGGTGAGGATATCGCCAAGCTTATAGGCACGGCCGCTGACCAGGTTTTCGGCGCAGCACAAAAACAGCTTAACGCGCTTGTTCAGGCCATTTTTAATGGCCAGCCCCAGTGCGCCCGTGATGGTGGCAGCGCCGCCCATGTCGCACTTCATATTGAGCATACCTTCGCTGGCCTTGAGGCTGTAGCCGCCCGAGTCGAAGGTAATGCCCTTGCCCACCAGGGCCACAGACACAGGGGCATCGGCGCCCAGCGGGTTATAGTCCAGCTCCAGCATCGCCGGTGGACGCTCGCTGCCGCGCCCAACGGCGTGGATACCAATCCACTGCTCTTCCAGCAGTTGCTCGCCTTCGATGATGCGAAAGCTCACCTTGTCGCCACCGAGTTCTTTAATCCAGTGACCGGCCTGAGTGGCCAGTTTCACCGGTGACAGGTTTTCCGGGGTCTCGTTGGTGAGCTGGCGCACAAAGCGGGCAGCTTCCATGCGCGAAGCCAGTTCGCTCTGGGTGGCCTCATCGCCGGTCCAGCTGATGTCCCAGCCCGCCTTGGCGGTCACAAAGCCCTGAGCAAACACCCACTGGCGATTAAGATCCCAGCCCTCGCCTTCCAGTGCAGCGCTGGCAATGCCCTGACTGCGCAGTTTGCGGGCGGCCATCTGGATTTGACGCAGGACATCGGCGCCCTGCAGATGGATGCGGGCCAGATTGCCTTCGAATGTGATGTCGGCCTTGCCCCAATGGGCTGCCGGGGCTTCCTGGGTGAGGGTTACACGCATGGCTTGTGTCATCTTGCTTCCTTTTTCTGTGTTATTGGCGCCGGCTAGAAACACTGTGCCCAAAGCATTGCGCTTGAAGCAGGCGATATGCCACGAGTGTACCCCAGAAGGCCAAGGCGCTTAAAGTGGCCCCGGGGTTTCGACACGGCGGGCGGTAAAAAACGGGGCCGGGACTCTGCACGCCGATACAGGGACATGACCGTGCTTTTACAGTACACTGCCAGCTTTTGCGCCCCAATCGGTGCCTGTGGCAGTGTCGCCCGTAACGGTGCCGCCAGTTACGGCAGCAGGCCACTGCCCGGCCAAAGGAGATGCCATGGAATACGCAGCCCCCCTGTCCAGCGCTGTGCTCATCACCCGCTATAAACGGTTTTTAGCCGATGTGACCCTGGACGATGGCAGCCAGACAACCCTGCACTGCCCCAATACCGGCTCGATGAAAAACTGCCTGTATCCCGGCAAGCGGGTGTGGTTTTCCACTTCGGATAATCCCAAACGCAAGTACGCCCACACCTGGGAGCTGGCCGAAGATGACCGGGGTAATTTGATTGGCATTAACACGGCGCGGGCCAATCAGCTTGCCGAAGAAGCCATTGGGCTGGGGCAGATAACTGAGCTTCAGGGCTACGAGCTAATCCGCCGCGAAGTGAAGTATGGCAATGAGAACAGCCGTATCGACCTGCTGCTCAGCGGCGGACAGACACCCGACTGCTATATCGAAGTCAAAAGTTGCACCCTGCTGGACAATGACTGGGGGCTGTTTCCCGATGCGGTATCCACCCGAGGGCAAAAACACCTGCGGGAACTGATGGAGATGAAACGTCAGGGCTACCGGGCCGTGCTGCTGTTTGTAGTGCAACATCAGGGGATCCACAGGGTGGCGCCCGCCGAGGCGATAGACTCCAAATATGCCGCGCTGCTCCGGGAGGCCATGGCCGCGGGTGTTGAAGTGCTGGCTTATGGATGTATGATGAATAACAAAGGCTTGCAGTTAAATATCCCGATACCTTTCCACTCTGGCACCGAGTAAATCGGCGCTTAAAATTTGAAAATCGGCCGATTAGCGGACATCATCAAAGAATTCACAGGTGCTCATGTAAAATGTTTGCCTCACTTGTTTTATTTTGATATAGATAGCGGCCGTTCTAAGTGACGCCCGAACAACGCAAAGAATACAGGAGATGCGTTATGCCTGAAGGCACTAAAAAACTTGGCGTACTCGCTATCGCAGGTGTAGCGCCTTACCAGGAGCAACCTGGTGAGGAGTATATGAACGACCAGCAGTTGGGCCATTTCAAGAAGATCCTTGAAGCCTGGCGCAACCAGCTGCGTGAAGAAGTCGACCGCACCCTTTCGCACATGCAAGACGAAGCCGCCAATTTCCCCGATCCAGTCGACAGAGCCGCTCAGGAAGAGGAGTTCAGTCTGGAGCTTCGTGCCCGCGACAGAGAACGTAAACTCATCAAGAAGATTGAAAAGACGCTGCAAAGAATCGAAGACGATGACTTTGGTTTCTGCGACTCTTGCGGTGTGGAAATCGGCATTCGCCGTCTCGAAGCCCGCCCAACGGCCGATCTCTGTATCGACTGTAAAACGCTGGCAGAGATCAAAGAAAGGCAGATGGCCGGTTAATCCCCATCCACTGCAATTCGAAAGCGGGGCTCAGGCCCCGCTTGGCATTTCAGGAATCTGTTAACAGCGCCATGTCTTATCCTCCCTACATTGGCCGTTTTGCCCCCTCTCCCTCTGGCTCACTGCATTTTGGCTCGCTGATTGCCGCGCTGGGCAGCTACCTGCGCGCCCGCAGTCAGGGCGGACAGTGGCTGGTGCGCATTGAGGACATAGATCCGCCACGGGAAGTACCCGGCGCCGCCGATGACATATTGCGTACCCTGGATGCCTTTGGATTGCACTGGGATGGCGAGCTGATGTACCAAAGCCGACGCACCGAAGCCTATCAGGCCAAAATCGATGGGTTGCTGGCAAGCGGCGAGGCTTATTTTTGCCAGTGCAGCCGCAAGCAAATTCAGGCCATGGGCGGGGTTTACGATGGCCGCTGTCGCCACCTTGGCCACCAAAGCGGTGCCATACGTATCGTGAATCGTGCCCGGGTGAATCATTTTCATGATGGCCTGCTGGGCGAGGTGACAGTGCCAGAGAGCTTTGCCGCCGAAGACTTTATCATCAAGCGCAGCGATGGCCTTTACGCCTACCAGCTTGCGGTGGTGATGGACGATGCCGAAACCGGCATTACCGAGGTGGTGCGCGGTGCCGACCTGATTGAGGCCAGTTGTCGCCAGCTGAGCCTGTTCAATCAATTCGGCCATCAGGCGCCCGCCTGGATGCACCTGCCACTGGCCTGCGCCGAGGTAGGATTCAAGCTGTCGAAGCAAAACCATGCCACGCCGGTGGACAAGGCCAATCCCCTGCCTGCACTCAAGGCTGCGCTGGCCTTTTTGGGCCAGCCAATACCCGATGCACACAGCGTTGAAAGCCTGCTGGCACAGGCAGTCGCGGACTTTTCTGTGGACTCTATTCCAAGGCGGCGGGAAATCCTGATTGACAGTGGTGGCTAAGGCGCCTGCACACTGTCAATTGACCCCGTTTGGGGTTATCATAGCCGCCAGATTTTTAACCCCTAGTTAAGCTCAAGAGGTGTACCATTTTTCGCCGTATCACTCAGTTCTGTAAGCAACTGTTCGCCGAGGGCGAGCAGCATCCAACGACAGAATCGATTCAGCAGGGTGCCGACAATGCACAGGGCCTGAGTCTGAGCATCACGCCCCGAAATGCCCACACCATCTCGCGCAAAAACATCAGTGAAAATGCGCTCAAGGTGCTTTATCGCCTGAACAAGGCGGGTTACGAGGCCTTTTTGGTGGGTGGCGGTGTGCGCGATCTGCTGCTGGGTCTGGAGCCGAAAGACTTTGACGTGGTGACCAACGCCACCCCCGAAGACATCAAAAAGCTGTTCCGCAACTGCCGTTTGGTCGGCCGCCGTTTCCGTTTGGCCCATATAGTCTTTGGCCGTGACGTGATTGAAGTGGCTACCTTCCGTGGTCATCACGGCAATGAGGATGGCGACAAGATTTCCAAGGCCAATGCCGAGGGACGCCTGCTGCGGGACAACGTGTACGGCTCTATCGATGAAGACGCCGAACGCCGCGACTTTACCGTAAACGCCCTCTACTACGACATCAGCGACTACTCTATCCGCAGCTATGGCGGCGGTATGGAAGATCTCAACGACGGCGTACTGCGCCTGATTGGCGATCCCGAGACCCGCTACCGTGAAGACCCGGTGCGCATGATCCGCGCCGTGCGTTTTGCCACCAAGCTGGGGATGCGTATCGAAGAGGTTACAGCCGCGCCAATCCGCAAGCTGGCACCGCTGCTGCGTGACATTCCGGCCGCCCGCATGTACGAAGAAGTGCTCAAGCTGTTTTTTGCGGGCAAGGGCCAGGCAAACTATCAGATGATGCAGGAATATCAGCTGTTTGCGCCGATTTTCCCGCTGCTGGCCGACACCATTGCCGACTCGCCAAAAGGCCACTGTGCCCGCATGGTGAACCTGGTGATGCGTAATACCGACATCCGGGTAATGGAAGACAAGCCAGTCACACCGGCCTTCTTCTATGCGGCCCTGCTGTGGTATCCGCTGAAAAGCCGCGCCGAAGAAATTGCCAACGAGAGTGGCCTGAGCCTGTACGATGCCTATTTTGCCGCCATGGGCGATGTGCTCGAGCAGCAATGCCAGACCATTTCGCTGCCCAAGCGCTTCAGCGTGCCGGCCCGGGATATCTGGCAGATGCAGCTCAGATTCGAGCGCAGCCAGGGCACCCGAGCCTTTAAACTGATGGAAAACCCCAAGTTCCGCGCCGGTTACGATTTGCTGCTGATGCGCGCCGAAATTGAGGGTGGCAATCTGCAAAAGACCGCCAACTGGTGGCAGTCGTTTGTGGAAGCGCCGGAAGAAGAACGCGGCAATATCGCCCGTGGCGGTGCCAAGAGCGATGCTCCCCGTAACCGCAAGCGCCGGGTGCGCCGTCGCCCCCGCAGTGAAGGCGGCAGCGGTGAAGGTGCCAGGGCTCACACCGGCAGCGACAGCTGAATATGACCCAGGTTTATGTGGCTCTCGGCGCCAATCTCGCCGAGCCCATCAGCCAACTGAACAGGGCCTGCGAGGCCCTGTTGTCCTTGGCAGCCCCGGGCAGTTTCAGGGTATCGCCCTACTATGGCAGTTGCCCCATGGGCCAGGTCGCACAGCCCGATTACGTGAATGCCGTCGCCTGCTTTGACACTGAGCTTGAGCCGCTGGCGCTGCTGGATGCCCTGCAAGCCATTGAACTTGAGCAGGGCCGTGAGCGCCTGGTGCGCTGGGGCCCCCGTACCCTGGATTTGGATTTGGTGCTGTATGGCAATCAAGTGATTTGCAGCGACAGACTCACAGTGCCCCACTACGGCATGAAAGACCGCAGTTTTGTGCTTATTCCGCTTGAATGCCTGACTCCGGGGCTGATGTTGCCCTGTGGCACCCCAGTCCAGAGCCTTATCACCCAGGCAATGCGGGACGAGCTTCACCAACTGACACCCTGCGATTGAAGTCAGACCTCAGTTGGCTTATAACTCCACTTCACACTCGCTGGTAGAGAAACGCATTATGTCCAAAGTCACCACCTCGACCCTGATGAAGTTTAAACAGGAAGGGAAAAAGTTCACCGCGCTGACCGCTTATGATGCCAGTTTTGCCGCCGCTTTTGACAGTGAGGGCGTTGATGTCCTGCTGGTGGGCGACTCGCTGGGCATGGTACTGCAGGGGCACGAGGATACCTTGCCGGTTACTGTGCAAGACATTGCCTACCACACCCGCTGTGTGCGTCGCGGTATTTCTCGCGCGCTGCTGATAGCCGACCTGCCCTTTATGAGTTATGCCACCGTGGAGCAGACCATGACCACGGCCACTGCCCTGATGCAGGCCGGTGCCAACATGGTGAAACTGGAAGGTGGTGAATGGCTGCTGGAAAGCGTGAAAAAACTCACCGAGCGTGGCGTGCCCGTGTGTGCCCACATCGGCCTGACACCTCAGTCGGTGCACGTTTTCGGAGGCTTTAAGGTACAGGGCCGCGATGCCGACAATGCCCAGCGTATTTTGAATGAAGCCAAGGCACTGGAAGCCGCAGGCGCCCAGCTGCTGGTGATTGAATGTATTCCGGCGTCGCTGGCAAAGGCCATTACCGAGGCCCTGACCATTCCCGTGATTGGCATTGGTGCCGGTAAAGACACTGACGGCCAGATTTTGGTGATGCACGATGTACTGGGCATCTCCAGTGGTTATATTCCACGTTTTTCAAAGAATTACTTAAAGCAGACCGGTGAAATCCGCGCTGCGGTACGCGCCTTTATTGACGAAGTGGCCGATGGCAGCTTCCCTGGCCCAGAACACACCTTTAATTGAGACACAGATGTACACAACCGCTGTAATCGATGAAATCAGACGTCAGGTGCGCCAGTGGCGCGCCAATGGCGAAACCGTGGCCTTTGTGCCCACCATGGGTAACCTCCATGCCGGGCACATCACCCTGATAAAAGAAGCCACACAACGTGCCGACCACGTGGTGGCCTCGATTTTCGTCAACCCCATGCAGTTTGGTAAAAACGAGGATCTGGACGCCTACCCTCGCACCCTGGCAGAAGATCAGGCCGCGCTGACCGCCGCCGGTTGTGAGCTGCTGTTTACCCCAACGCCTGACATCATTTATCCCAAGGGACTGGATGCCCAGACCTATGTGGAAGTGCCGGGCATTTCCGATGAGCTGTGCGGTGCCAGCCGTCCGGGCCATTTCCGTGGCGTGGCCACCATAGTGCTGAAGCTGTTTAACATAGTGCAGCCCGATGTGGCCCTGTTTGGCCGCAAGGATTATCAGCAGCTTCTGGTCATTCGCACCATGGTGGAAGACCTGTCTTTGCCGCTGGAAATCATCGGCGTGGAAACCGTGCGCGAAGCCAGTGGCCTTGCCATGAGCTCCCGCAACGGTTACCTGACCGCCGATGAAAAGGCCCGCGCCGCCGCCCTCAAGGCCGCCCTGGATGCCCTTGCCGCACAAATCGCTGCAGGCAGCACCATCGCTGCCGCCATCGCCAAGGCCAATACGTCCCTGATGGATGCCGGGTTCCGCCCGGACTATCTGGAAGTGCGCAGCGCCACCACCCTGGCCCTGCCCACGGATGCCGACAAGGAACTGGTGGTGCTCGGTGCCGCATACCTTGGCAAGGCCCGCCTGATTGATAATCTGGTTTTCAGCCGCTAAGGTTAAACAGACATACGAAGGGAGCCAAGGCTCCCTTTTTTATTGTCGCGAAGACGGTAAATTCGTCACCAAGTACATATTTTAACTGGTGTTTTTTATTGACGTGCGCCATATTATTGGCAGTCACACCCGAAAGCCGAGAAGGTTTTGGGAACCAGGTTTTTACACAGAATCAAAAGGATGTGCCACCCATGCGAGCCCTTGCTCCCTTGCTGCTATGTCTGTTGCCGCCCATGGCGAGCGGCGCGGACACCATTTATAAATGCATCAAGGATGACAGGGTGGTGTATTCCCAGACCAATTGCCCCGGCGAATACCACCAGCGCGAGATGGCGTTTGAGTTTGGCCTGACCCGGGAAGTGGACTCGGACAAACCCAAGGACCCCAACGATCCCCTGACCGAACTGTTAAACGGGAAAACCATTACCAGCGAGAAGATGCTGGCGCTTATCGACAGTGAAATCTATCGCCTGAATCAGGAAAACAGCTACATAGAGGTGCTGCGGGCCAGCGAGAAGAAAAAGCTGGATCGCAAACGCTTTTGGCGAGGCGCTCCGGAAACCGATCCGGAGTTTTTAAAAGAAGTGGCGGCGATGAACCAGAGATTTGATGAAATGAAAGGCGCCAACGACGCCTCCATTTCGTCCCTCAAGGCAAGGCGGGACACAGTTGCCACCGCCGATGCCCACTAGGCTGGACGGCCACCCCGGCCGCTGTCAGCTGCGAAGTCCAATACCCCGTGAAATCAGGTAATACGCCAGATACCACAGCCCCACACACAGGCTCAGCATCACAGCAAAAGACACGCCCAGACTCAAATCTGCCACCCCGAGAAAGCCGTAGCGGAACAGGTTTATCATGTAAACCACGGGGTTTAAGGTAGAGACCGCATGCCAAAAGTCAGGCAGCAAGGAAAGCGAATAGAACACCCCACCCAGATAGGTCAGTGGCGTCAGCACGAAAGTGGGGATAATGCTGATGTCATCGAAGCTCTTGGCAAACACCGCATTGATAAGCCCGCCCAGTGAAAAGAGCACAGAGGTAATAAACACGGTCACAGCCACCAGCCCCAGATGATGGATGCTCAGATCAACAAAGCTCAATGCGACCAGGGTTACTATCAGGCCCACGCAGAGACCACGGGCCACGCCGCCACCCACGTAACCGGCAATCATAACGTAATGGGGCACGGGCGCCACGATAAGCTCTTCGAGGTTGCGCTGAAACTTGGCGCTGAAGAAGCTGGATGCCACGTTGGAGTAGGAGTTGGTGATGACCGACATCATGATGAGACCGGGGGCAATAAACTCCATATAGCTAACGCCGCCCATTTCGCCGATACGGCCGCCCACCAGATTACCAAAAATCATAAAATACAGGGTCATGGTGATGGCTGGTGGCACCAGAGTTTGCACCCAGATACGGGTGAAACGGGTGATTTCTTTAATCAGAATGCTTTTGAAAGCGGTCAGGTACAAGGCCTTCATCTCAGTTGTGGCTCCCCGTTGCTTTGGCCTGTTTGGCCCCTTCCACCAGCGCCACAAACAGCTCTTCCAGACGGTTGGCTTTGTTGCGCATCGACAGCACCTCTATGCCCTGCGCCGACAGCTGGGCAAAGAGTTGATTGAGGCTGTGCTCTTTGGCGATATCCACCTCGAGGGTGTGATTATCTACCAGGCGACACTGGATCCCATCAAGGGCTGGCAGTGCGTCGACATCACGCTTCAGATCCAGGATAAAGGTTTCCATATTCAGCTTGGCCAGCAGCTTTTTCATGCTGGTGCACTCCACCAGATCCCCTTTGTCGATAATGCCGATATTGCGGCACAGCATTTCGGCTTCTTCGAGGTAGTGGGTGGTGAGAATAATGGTAACGCCCTGACGGTTAAGCTCGGTTAAAAAGCTCCACATGGAGCGGCGCAGCTCAATGTCCACCCCGGCTGTGGGCTCATCCAGAATAAGCAGCTTGGGTTCGTGCATCAGGGCTCGGGCAATCATCAGACGGCGCTTCATGCCGCCGGACAGCTGACGGGACGGGCTGTTACGCTTCTCCCAAAGATCCAGCGCGCTGAGGTATTTCTCGGCCCGCAGCAAGGCCTCAGGACGGGGCACACCATAGTATCCGGCCTGATTGACCACGATTTGCAGTACGGTTTCAAACTGGTTGAAGTTGAATTCCTGCGGTACCAGCCCGATACACAGCTTGGCGGCCTCAAGCTGCCTGTCGATATCATGGCCAAAGACTTCTACTTTGCCGCTGCTCTTTTGCACCAGCGAACTGATAATGCCTATGGTGGTGGACTTACCGGCACCGTTGGGGCCGAGCAGGGCAAAAAAGTCCCCCTTGGCCACTTCAAGGCTGATGCCCTTGACTGCCTCCACACCGCCTTTGTAGGTTTTCTTCAGCCCTTCTATTCTGAGTGCCACCCCAGTTGCAGCCTCTGTCATTGCTTCCCCTCGCTGAACCTGAATTTAAAACCAACTGTCTTGATGCCTTAAACAAAAGCGGGGGCCAAAGCCCCCGATTTCACCCTGACCCGCTTATTCCTGCGGGATCACCTTGGCGATATAAGGCAGGTTACGATACTTCTCGGCATAGTCGATACCGTAGCCAACGATAAACTCGTCGGGAATGGTAAAGCCGACAAAATCCACGTGTACATTCACTTCACGGCGCTCTGGCTTATCCAGCAGGGTGCACAGGGCCAGACTCTTTGGCTCACGCACCAGCAGGAGTTCACGCACCTTGGACAGGGTGTTGCCCGAATCGATGAGATCTTCAACGATAAGCACATCACGATCGGCGATATCTGACTGCACGTCTTTGAGGATCTTCACATCGCGGGAGCTGGACATGGCATTGCCGTAGCTGGAAACGCACATAAAGTCGATTTCCACATGGCCCTTGATACGGCGACACAGGTCAGCCATAAAGACCGCGGATCCCTTGAGCAGACCTACCATCAGCAGGCGTTCGCTGTTTTCATAGTGGGCGTTGATACGCTCGGCCAGTTCATTGAGTTTTTGGTCAATCTCGGCGGCCGAGATCATCTCTTCGATGGTGTGTTTCATAATACTCTCAATTATCAGAAGCTTGTGTGGCGCCTTCGCCACCATAACCCCAGCGCCTGGTCAGGCTGTGGGCTACGCCCAAATGGTCAAGAATTCGTGCGACTAGGAAGTCTACCAGATCCTGCACCGATTTGGGATGGTGATAGAAGCCCGGCGC
Source organism: Shewanella sp. FJAT-52076 (assembly GCF_019457455.1). Classification (NCBI taxonomy): domain Bacteria; kingdom Pseudomonadati; phylum Pseudomonadota; class Gammaproteobacteria; order Alteromonadales; family Shewanellaceae; genus Shewanella; species Shewanella sp. FJAT-52076. The sequence continues at coordinate 903,509 of NZ_CP080415.1, read as the reverse complement.
CGCAGGCATAATCACCGCGCCAAGCTGGGTCAGCTTGAGCATATGTTCCAGGTGGATGGCATTAAACGGGGTTTCCCTTGGCACCAGAATGAGTTGGCCGCGCTCCTTGAGCACCACATCGGCGGCGCGCTCCAGCAGATTGTTGCTCATGCCGGTAGCAACCGCTGCCAGGGTACCGGTGGAGCAGGGACAAATGACCATCTGTTTTGGCGCAGCCGAGCCTGATGCCGGCGGCGAAAACCACTCATCTTTACCCAGCACCACCAGCTCACCGGCGTCGCAGCCAATAAAGCCACGGATTTGGGCTTCGGCCTTCGCGCCATCGGCCGACAGCTTAAGGCCCTCTTCGGTGGCAAACACCACCCGGGCGGCGCTGGAAATCATTAAAAACACCCGGTAATCGGCTTCAAGCAGGCATTTGAGCAGCTTAAGGCCGTAGGGTGCGCCGGAGGCACCCGTCCAGGCAAGACTGATGCTGTTTAGCTTTGGCATCAGGGGCTGATGTTCATTCATCTTGATTCACTTCTCTTAAGCGGTTCAGGCCAGCTTGGCAGCAATGGCTGCCTTCAGCTTGCCATGGATACCACCAAAGCCGCCGTTGCTCATCACCACCAGTTGGTCACCGCTCTGTACCCTGGCAGCCACCTTGGCCACTATGCTGTCGATATCATAGTCTACATCCACCGGCAGCGGTGCCTGGGCCATGGCATCGCGGATATCCCAGCCGATATTGTCGGCCTGATAGAGGAAAGCCTCGTCGGCCAGCGCCATGGACAAGGCCAGGGTGTCCTTGTGAACACCGCGTTTCATGGTGTTTGAGCGGGGCTCCAGCACCACAAAGATACGGGCATTCCCCACCTTGGCCCTGAGCCCCTTGAGGGTGGTTTCGATGGCCGTGGGATGGTGGGCAAAGTCGTCGTACAGGCTCACACCGCCAACCTCACCAATCAGCTCCAGCCTGCGCTTGGGGGGCATAAAACCGCTGAGAGCTTCGATGGCTGCCGCCGGGGCAACGCCCACGTGGCGCGCGGCGGCGATGGCCATGACCGCGTTTTCCATGTTGTGGCTGCCGATAAGCTGCCAGTCAAGCACGCCCTGCACTTCACCGCCAAACAGCACTTCAAATTGATGGCCATCGGCCGCCAGTGGTCTAACTGACCAATCGGCGTCCGCCTGATGGCTGAAGGTTTCCTGCTCGCTCCACAGTCCCTTGTCGATAACCTCGGCAACCGCTTTGCTGTCTTTGGGCCAAATCACCTTGCCACAACCGGGCACGGTGCGGATGACATGGTTAAACTGGCGCTGAATATCGGCAAGCGAGTCGAAAATATCGGCGTGATCAAACTCGAGGTTATTGATAACCAAAGTTTTTGGCTGATAGTGAACAAACTTGGAACGCTTGTCGAAAAAGGCGCTGTCGTACTCGTCGGCCTCGACCACAAAGAAGGGGGAGTTCCCCAGACGGGCCGATACGCCAAAGTTTTGCGGCACGCCACCAATCAGGAAGCCCGGCTCATAGCCGCAATGTTCCAATACCCAGGCCAACATGCTGGAGGTGGAGGTTTTACCGTGGGTACCGGCCACCGCCAGCACCCAGCGACCTTGCAGAATATGGTCGCGCAAAAATTGTGGCCCTGAGGTATAGGCCATGCCCTTATTGAGCACGGCTTCCACGCAGGGATTGCCCCGGCTCATGGCATTGCCAATCACCACCAAATCCGGTTCGCTTTCAAGCTGCACAGGGTCAAAACCCTGAATGAGTTCAATGCCCTGCTCTTCGAGCTGAGTGCTCATGGGCGGATACACGTTGGCATCCGATCCTGTGACCTTGTGTCCCATGGCCCGCGCCAGCAGCGCCAGACCACCCATAAAGGTGCCGCAAATCCCGAGAATGTGTACGTGCATAGGCTCCTGCCAATTCAGGTACGAAATTCATACCCAAAAGAATTGAAAAATCAGCGGCCATTGTACCTTCGCCTCCCCCCAAAGGCGAGCTTGGCTCGGTCAGTGGCCTTGACCCTCAGCACAAAAAAATTTCGCCGCCCGCCCCCATGGCAGGGCCTTTCGGGCAAGGCTAGAATGCTCGCCGGTTTGCCACCCAAGATCCCCGGGGTGTGCAGCCCCAAGCCCCCAACCCCTATCGGAATCCATATCCCATGTTGTCTCACACGTTTCGCCCCTGGGCCACGGCCCTGTTGTGCACACTGTTTTTGCAGGCCTGTGTTGCCCCCATGTTACTGCTGTCACCCCAGAGCCAACTGCTGTGGGCCCTGATGAAACCCTTGGTGGGACTGGATCCAAACGAAGTAAACCTGCTGCAGCAGCCCATGATAAGAAGCCGCCTGGAGCCCCTGCTGGGCGAGCATTACGGCACTGCCGTGAGCCTGCTGCAAACCGCTGATGAGCTGCAACAGGAAGGCCCGCTGTTTTATCTGGTGTCCCGCTACACGCCTGTGCCGGAGATGGCCGAAAAAGCCGGGTTTGTGTGGAACAGCGATACCAACCAGATGGCGGTGATGCTGATAAAGGGTGATGTGACCCAGGTCTTCGCCGAGCCGCTGCAGCAGGCCGTGCAGGGCACTCTGGCTTCGGCCGTTCCCACCTGGCCCAGCGCCCTTGAACCCTTTGCTCAAAGCGCCACCTCACTGAACCAAAACCAGAGTAACGCAGGAAAGGAAGCCATGAACCCGATGCCTGGGCCGCTTGCCACAGTGCCGCCCCAGGTTCCGGTTATTGAACACCAATAACAAGAAGGGCCCTCACTGGAGGGCCCTTTCTGACAACCAAATTGCGCAAGCTTTACACCAAAAAGCGCCCCACATTACCCGACAGCCCAGTGCCAATCTGGGCGATTTCGTCGGCCGCCTCCCGGGTGCGCCTGACAACACCGATACTCTCCTGAGAGAGCAAATTCAGTGAGCTGATATTCTGATTTACCTCATCCACCACCTTGCTCTGCTCCTCTGTGGCGGTGGCAATCAGGTAAATCAAATCCTTGGTGCGGGACACAGCCTCATCCACACCGGCAAGTGCCCGGGTGATGCTGCCAGACGCCTCGACCACTGAGTCCACCTGACGGGTGCCTGAGTCTATCGCCGATACGGCTTCACTGACTCCGGCCTCGAGCCCGGCAACCATGCGCTGGATATCCTCGGTGGATTGCTGGGTACGGCTCGCCAATGTTCTGACTTCGTCTGCCACCACGGCAAAGCCGCGCCCCTGCTCACCGGCCCTGGCCGCTTCGATGGCCGCATTCAGTGCCAGCAGGTTGGTTTGCTCGGCAATGCCCCGAATAACGTCCAGCACTGTGACGATTTGCTTGGACTCGGAGGCAAGATTCTGGATCACCTCGCTGGCATGGGAGACCACACCGGCCAGTTGCTGTACCCGATCAACCGATTGGCCCACCACGGTACTGGACTCCTTGATAAGGGTATTGGCATGCTCGGTATCGCTGAGGGCATTTTGGGAGCTGGCGGCCACTTCGTGTACGGCATGGCTCAGTTGATGCACTGCCGTGGCGATTTGCTCCAGATTGGCATTCTGCTCCGAGGAAATTTTTTCGCTCTCTTTGGCCGAATGATTGAGGCCTACTACCCGGGCATCCAGTGAAACCGCATCACTTTTGATGGTCGAAATCAGTTGCTGCAGCTTCATCATCAGGCCGTTAAAGGTTCTGGCCAGCAGCGACAATTCGTCACGGCCGCTGTCATCGAGCCTGCCACGCAGGTCCCCTTCCCCATCACTGATGGCGGCAATCATGGTATCGAGCTCTTCTACCCTGGAGGTGACCAATCTGGGGCCATACACCACGCTGATGATGCTGGCCAGCACCACCAGAATGATGATGCCAAACAACAGATTAATACCGCGTTGACTGGCTTCAAGCGCCTGACTGGTGACCTCATCTGCCTTGTTTTTTACCCATTCGCCGGTTTTGTCGTAGTGCCCGCGCAGTGCCTGAAACAAGGGTTCCACCACTTCATTGTTGTAGTTGGCGGCAGCCAGAGAACTCTGGCTATCCGCCATGGTAAACACCTGAGTGGCGGCTGCGAGCCAGGCATCGTATTCTCGCTGAAACTGAGCTTTGTTGCTCTGCAGCTCTGGATACTCCTTAAGCAGGCTCATCACCAGCGCCATCCTGTCCAGCGCCTGCTTGGCATTTTCATCGAAGTCCTGGCGGTATTTATCCCCACCTGACTGCCCGAGCAAACGGTACTGCACGTAATTTTGGCTGGCAGTAAGCGCCTGATAGAGATCCCGGTCGGCATTCAACCCCGCATCCACCGCCGACAGAAAGGTGGTCGCCACATTTTTGGCATCGGACGATAACCGCTTGGCGTTTAAAATACTCACCACTGCAATGGCAACCGTCATGACCACGATGACAACCAGCGGAATCGAAAACTTGGCTCTGATAGTTAACTCATTGAGATTCATATTTAATTTTCCTATTCTGATGTCTCGAGTGGCTGCGAAAGCGCTCAGGCTTTGTGCATGCAGGAACAAAATGCCCTCAGAAAAATGTAGCACAGCAGAAAAAAGCGGTAGCTTCAAAACTGACACTAATGCCTTGATAAGATAGCGCCGAACGCTAACCAGAGCCGATTGCCGGGACGACGCGAAGGCGACGATAATCATGCGGTCTCAGTAGAGAAGAGAGCACAGGAAACATTCAGCACAGTGATTGGTGCGTTTGACAAAGCCGCCCAGCGGCGATAACCCTGAGCGTAGCAGCTCTACTTGATGGGACAGAGTGACGAAGACAATGACGTCAGCTGCGACAGCAGGCATCGGATTTAAACGTCATCAATGGGAAGTGAAACATCCTGCAAGCTGATCTCACGACTGACAAAGCCGTCGAGTTAATATGGCCCTGAGCGTAGCAGCGCTACGTGATGGGACAGAGTGACGAAGACAATGACGTCAGCCGCGAGAGCAGGCAGCAGGATCAGTAGTCGAAGCCGGATTGGGCTTTGACTCCTGCCTCAAACGCATGCCTCACACACTCAATCTCACTCACGGTATCGGCAAGCTCCAGCAGCTGGCGGTGGCAGTTACGCCCTGTGACTATCACGTGTTGGTGGGGCGGCCGGTTTTTCAGGGCCGTTAACACCCGCTCCAGGTCCAGATAGTGGTAGCTCAACATATAGGTAAGTTCATCCAGCAGGATAAGGTCCAGGCTGTCATCCTTAAGCCAGGTCTCGGCCACGGCCCAGGCTTTTTCGGCTGCGGCAGTATCGGTTTCACGGTTTTGGGTTTCCCAGGTAAAACCCGTGGCCATGACTTCAAAAGGCACGCCAACACCTTCAAGCAGGTTACGCTCGCCGCAGTCCCAGCCGCCCTTGATAAACTGCACTACGGCGGTCTTTTTACCGTGGCCAACGGCGCGGGCAACAGTGCCGAAGCCGGCGGTGCTCTTGCCCTTGCCGTTACCTGTGATAACCATGAGCACGCCCCGCTCAATGGTCGCGGCGGCCACCTTGGCGTCCACGGCTTCCTTTACCTTTTGTTGCCTTGCCTTGTGGCGCTCGGCCTTGATTTCAGTCATCCAAATGTCCTGATAGCGTCATTAAAAGAGAGAATTGAGCCTGGCCATATCCAGGTGCTCAGCCAGAGTATCCGCCAGTCGGTCGAGCTGCTGCTCTCTGTGTTCCTCCAGCGACGAGCCCCGGCCATCACCGCGATAACCAGCCCAGGCGAGCACCGCATCCAGCGCCGCCGGGGTATCGAAAATGCCGTGAAGATAGCTGCCGAAGATGGCGCCATCGTCGCTGATGCAGCCCCGGTCGCTGGCAGGGTTGCCATTGTCGTCCACCAAAAACAGCGGCCTTGTAAGCTGTCCCAGCACTGTGGTGCGGCCACAGTGAATTTCATAGCCGCTTACCGCCACGGCACCCTCGCCGAGGCTAAGTTCTCCCGAAACATTGGCCAAAACCTTGGTGCCTTCAAGCTCGGTGATCAGGGGTAAAAGCTCCAGCCCATCAGTGCTGCCGGGCGCATCTTCTATGCCGTCGGGGTCATCGATTTCTATCCCCAGCATCTGATAACCACCGCAAATGCCCATCAGTTTGCCGCCGTACCTCAGGTGCTTTCGAAGGGCAGAGTCAAAGCCCCTGACTTTGAGGCATTCGAGATCGGCGCGCACATTCTTGCTGCCGGGCAGTATCACAAGGTCGGCGCCCTGCAGAGCATCAGGGCTGGCACTCTGAATATCCAGATAATCAAAATCCACCCCCGGATGCAGCCGCAGCGGATCAAAGTCGGTGTGATTGCTGGTGCGGGGGTACACCAGCACCCTCACCCGGAACCCGGCGTCGGAATCAGCACCCACTTGCTGATAGGGCACCAGCGCATCTTCGGCGTCCAATAACAGGTTGTGCAAATAAGGCACCACACCCAGCACGGGCTTGCCGGTATGGGCCTCGAGCCAATCCAGCCCCGGCTGCAGCAGGCTGATATCTCCGCGGAAGCGGTTTATCACAAAGCCCTTGATGCGCGCCTGCTCTGATTCTGACAGCAGCGCCAGGGTGCCCACCAGCTGGGCAAACACGCCGCCCTTATCAATGTCGGCCACTAAAATCACCGGACAGTCCACCGCTTCGGCAAAACCCATGTTGGCGATGTCATTTTCCCGCAGGTTGATTTCGGCTGGGCTACCGGCGCCCTCCACCAGCAGGTAATCGAAGGACTGCTGAAGACGATTGAAAGATTCCAGCACGGCATCCATGGCCATGGCCTTGTATCCCTTGCCCTCGGGGCCGAAAAAGGCCGATGCTTCGAGGGACGTGAGCGCCTTGCCATGAACTATGACCTGCGCCCGGGTGTCTGAGCCCGGCTTGAGCAATATGGGATTAAAATCGGTATGGGCTTTCAGCCCACAGGCTGCGGCCTGCAGCGCCTGGGCGCGGCCAATCTCACCGCCGTCTTCGGTCACAGCGCTGTTGAGGGCCATATTCTGGGGTTTGAAGGGCGCCACCTTCAGGCCTTGTCTGGCCAGCAGGCGACAAAGCCCGGCGACCAAGGTGGTTTTACCGGCATCCGAGGCCGTGCCCTGGATCATCAGCGTAGAAGCGCCCATGGGTTATCCTCCCATTTCAGCGTTGATGGCGGTGCCTTTCAGCGCCAGCGGCATCCCGGCCACCACCAGGGTCACCCTGTCGGCGATGGCGGCAATGGCCTGATTGAGCCACCCCGCTTCATCCACAAACTGGCGGCTGAGTTCGCCCAAAGGCACTATGCCTGAGCCCACTTCGTTACTGACCAGCCACAGCTGTCCACGAAAATCTCCAATGGCTTTCAGGAGCTCCTTACGTGCCTCGGTCATCTTCTGAGGCTTTGCCATCAGGTGATTGGTCAGCCATAACGTCAGGCAGTCCACCAGTACCGGCCGTGTCTCACCGGACAAGGCGCTGAGCTGCGCAGCCAAATCCAGCGGCGCTTCGATAAGGTGCCATTGGCAGTGTGCCTCTGCCCTGTCTTGCTGGTGACGGGCGATACGGGCCGCCATCTCATCATCCCCCGCAGTGGCCGTGGCAAGGTAAATCCCTCGGTGCGAAACCCGGGCAACCTGAGTCTCGGCAAAACGACTCTTGCCACTGCGGGCGCCACCGAGAACCAGATGGATCATGACTGACTCCACAGCAGCAGGAGCACTGAACAGACTTCAAGTTCAGGCATTGTCTGACAGGCGCCCTTAAGCGAATAAGCGCACACTGAGTAGCCTACAGCAGTGTTTGACCGGGCGATGACAGGCACACTCACGACTGACTCCACAGCAGCAGGAGTACCAGATAGACCACCAGCTCGAGTATTTGCTGACAGGCGCCCAGGGTGTCTCCCGTGTAGCCACCGATATGGCGTGACTGCCAACGGGCCAGCAGGCTGCGGGCCACAAAGAGGGTGATGAGTATCACCAGCGTCGCGCCCACGCCGGTAAGCAGCAAACAAATCACCCCGGCACTGAGCACTAAAAACAGCACTTCATCCCAATGCATCGACTGAGCCAGGGGCTTGGCTTTGCTTTCGGCATCTTCGCGCACATAGGTATGGTTGAAAATAATACTGGCGGCGAAGGCACGGCTTAAGGTATGCCCCAGCACCAGACCACCCACCACGCTGGAAACCGAGTAGAGTGCCAGTTCGCTTAACAGCTGAAATTTAAGCAGTAATGCCAGAACCAGCGCGAGAGAACCATAGGATCCGACCCGGCTGTCTTTCATGATTTCGAGCTTGCGCTCCCGCTCGAAGGCACCGCCAAAACCGTCTGCGGTATCGGCAAGGCCATCTTCATGAAAGCCGCCGGTGAGCAGCACAGTGGCAATCATGGCCAGCACCACGGCAACGGAGGCAGGAAAGATAAACTGGGTCAGGTAAAACACCAGGGCGGCGATAAGCCCAACCAGGGTGCCCACCAGGCCAAAGTAACGACTGGCGCGGTTTAAGCCTTCGCCGCTGTAATCGAGTTTTACCGGCACAGGAATGCGGGTAAAAAAAGTGAGCGCCAACAAAAACAACTCAAGTTCACGCTTAAAGGTCGACATAACTGCTCCCGCCCTAAGGCGTTACATCTGTAATTCCGGCGTCGCTGAAGCTCGCCATTTCACGATAAAAATTAGCCGCAGCCTGCACCAGTGGCAGGGCCAATGCCGCCCCCGTACCTTCACCGAGACGCATATCCAGGCTAAGCAGCGGCTCGGCCTCAAGGTGCGCCAGTATCAGCCCGTGGGCACGCTCTGCAGAGCGATGAGCAAAGATAAGGTATTCGCGGCTTTGGGGGAACATGTTCACGGCAGCGAGTGCGGCCGTGGTGGCAATAAAGCCATCCACCAACACAGGAATTCCCAGCTCGGCAGCCCCCAACATGGCGCCGGTCATCTCGACAATTTCAAAGCCGCCCACACAGGCAAGGATGGATTCGGGGCTGGTTAGCATATCCAGATGCAGCAAGAGCGCCTGCTCCACCAGCATCTGCTTGCGCTTGAGGGTGGCTGCATCCACCCCTGTGCCCCGGCCAACGCAGTCTTTGGCCTCAAGCCCCATGAGCGCGGCCATCACGGCGGCAGCGCTGGAGGTATTGCCAATGCCCATTTCCCCCAAAGCAATAAGATTGGTGCCTTCGGCGTGGTGGGCACGCACCCGTTCACGGCCAAAGGCGAGGCCATGTTCCACCTGACCAAGGGTCATGGCGGCGCGCTTGTGAATGGGGCCTGTGCCTGCGCCGAGGCGACAATCGGTCACACCCATCTCCCCTGGCGGCGCGCTGAGCATACCGGCGTCGATGATTTCAAGCTGCCAACCGAGCTGGCGGCAAAATACATTGATGGCAGCGCCGCCGCTGGCAAAGTTGGCGACCATCTGAGCAGTTACCTCAGGCGGAGCTATGGATACACCGGCACTGGCAATGCCATGGTCGGCAGCAAACACCAACATGGCGGGGCGCTTAATTTCCGGCGAATCGCCCAGCAGCCGCGCCAGATGCGCCGCCAGGGGTTCGAGCGCCCCCAGGGCGCCCCTTGGCTTGGTTTTATCGTCGATACGCGCCTGGATTTGCTCATCCCGTTCGCGGCTGACGGGAGATATATCAAACATCAGATATCCTTATTCACTCCTGCGGCCAAAGAGCAGCGTCAGGAAAAACACACTGCCAACCACAGCAGTAATCACCCCCACAGGCAGCTCCTGTGGCGGCAGTAAACTGCGAGTCATCACATCGACCCACACCATAAAAAGTCCACCCAGCATGGCCACAATCAGCAGCGACTGACTGCCGGGAAACAGCAATCGGGTGATGTGGGGGATCATCAGCCCCACAAAACCAATGCCACCGCAGCTGGCTACCAGCACGGCTGTCATCAAAGAGCACATCAGCAAACTGATAATGCGCAGTTTGGCAACGGATACCCCAAGGGCATGGGCAGTTTCATCACCGGCACTGAGGGCAAAGAGCTGCCGCCGAACCAGCAGCAAAAAGCCCACAAAGGCGCCAAACACCAACCAGGGCAACCAGAGCAGATCCCATGCGGCGCGGGCAAAGCTGCCCAGGCTCCAGAATATCACCGACGCCGTCACCTGGGGGCTTGAAAAATATAGAAGCAAACTGCCGAGGGCGCCGAATAAAAAGGAGGTGGCAACCCCGGAAAGCAGCATGCGCTCCACCTGGCTTTGCAGCCCAAAGCCACTGAGGGTGAGCACCACCAACACAGAGGCACTGGCACCGATAAAGGCCCCCAGCGGCAGGCCGATGGCGAGCAGCACCCCGTGGGTAATTCCCAGGCTGAGTACCACAATCGCCCCCAGGCTGGCACCGGCACTGATCCCAAAAAGATAAGGGTCAGCCAGGGGGTTTCGGGTCACCAGTTGCAGCGCCCAGCCGGAGAGCGCCAATCCCGCGCCACACACAAAGGCCAGGAGGATACGCGGCAACCTCAGCTCCAGCAGAATGCGGCTGTCGAGATAGGCCACATCGGCGGGGCGCTCGCCAATCAGCGCATGCAGGTACACCGACATGGCCTCGCGAAAGCCGATGTCCACGGCGCCAAAAATACTGGCCAGTACCGGCGATAACAGACAGGCCAGAATAAGCGCCAGCACCATCAGCTCCCGGCGTCCGAGCGGGGTTAACAGGGCTTTGAGGGCAGTCACAGGCTCACCTCTTTGCGGCCTTGGGGGGCGGTGCGTGCATCATAACCATAGTAGTAATGGATGAGCGGACGGCCATGCTGGGGGTGAGGCTCTACCGTGGTGCACACCCCAAATACAGAGGCGAGCATGGCCTCGGTGAGCACTACCTCAGGCGTGCCCGAGGCTTCCAGGCGGCCACGGGACATCAGCAGCAGCTCATCGCACAGGGCACTGGCCAGGTTCAGGTCGTGGATGGTGCAAATCACGCAGATATCCAGGCGTTTGAGGAGTTCCAGCACTTCGATTTGAAAGCGCACATCCAGGTGGCTCGTGGGTTCATCCAGGATCAAAAACTGCGGCTTTTGCACCAGCGCCCGAGCAATGAGGGCCCGCTGTTTTTCACCACCGGACAGCTTGCCAAAGGGTTGGCGGCCATAGCCTTCGAGCCCCACTTCCGCGAGAGCCGCTACAATGCCGGCCTTGTCGGCGGCGCTGTCGGCAGCAAGCCAGCCCTTGTGGGGGATAAGCCCCATGGCAACAACGGCTTCGGTGGAGAGATCAAACAGGGGCGGTAATTCCTGGGGTACCACGGCCACGGCGCGGGCAAAGCTGCGCCTGGAATAGAGGTGAATGTCCTGACCATTGAGCAGTATGCTGCCACTGTCCGGGCGAATATAGCGGTACAGGCAGCGCAGCAGGGATGACTTGCCGGCGCCGTTGGGGCCAATAACCCCATACATACCCTTGCCGGACAGGGCAAAGCTTACGCCGTCCAGCAGCGGCCGCTCCCCTACCCGCCAGCAGAGGTTGCTGACTTCGATGGCCGGGGTCATGGTGTTACCCCATTAAACAGGTACCCGGGTTCCCTCTGGGGAACGGGCATGGCAATTTGGCTCATATCACTCCACCGGGTAACCCGCCCGGACAGGGAAAGTAAAAGAAGCACAGGGGCAGGTATCCTGACTCGGGGGAATTCCCCCACACAGTTGCGGGCACAGTCCGGGCTGATACCTTATGGTATGTCCCCGGTTCCCTTTTCATGTCGGGTTGGCTTGGCCCCCGACACCCCTGGCATTTATGGCCGGAGCAGTGACTCCGGTCCGCAGATTATCAGACCTTTCACCTACCTGGTAAAGGGCCAAAAGACTGGGTGAAGCGCAATATTCTCAGCTGCCCCAGAGTAATCGCCCCTGCCAGCCACCATTTGTGCGGTACCAACGGGTGTGCACCCGGGCGCCGTAATCCAGCTCCAATGCCCCATAAAAACCCGCTGCCCGCCCCGCCCCCAAAATAGCGGCCATCAGGCAACGGATAACGCCGCCGTGGGTCACCACCCACAGTGGCCCGGCATCATTAAGCGGCGCCTGTGCCAGCAGCCCTTGCAGCGCCTCTGCCACCCTGGCTTCAAAGGCGTGCATGGGCTCGCCGCCCTCGGGCGTTATGGCCCAGGGGTCTTGCCACCATGCCTCCATTGGAGCGGTTTGCCAGAGCAGTGCTATGGACTGCCCATCCCAGACGCCAAAGTCCATCTCGGTTAGCAGAGGCTCAAAAAGTATGTCTGGTGGATTACTCCCGGGGTGTGCAGCTGTGATTTCAGCCTGCAAGGCTTGTGCGAGCCGCGCGCAGCGCTGCAAAGGCGATGAGATGATTCGGGCAGGTACCGCCATGTCACGGGCCTTGCCGGCAATGGCGATGAGGGCACCTTCACTGGGCTGGGCATCGCTTCGTCCCCGCAGCACGGCGCCATCTTCACACTGGCCATGGCGCCAGAAAATAATGTCAAGGGGTGACATCTGGACATGGCTTTTGTCGTCCAGTGAGTCCCCATGAGCTTTGGCGTTATCCTTTTCCACAGCCACCACAGCGTCAGCGTCTTGCCTGTGCATCTTGCTCTACCCCGTTTTTATATCAGCGTCCTGTGGCGGCCTCTTTCAGGTCTTACCCAGACCTGGGGCTGGCCTCACTGCTGGTGCCAGGCGCGTCGCTTGCTCCTGAGCCTTCGCTTGCCCCTAAAGCTAAGTTTCGCGTATTATGGACGTCTATACGTATAAATGTCCAAATCAAATTAAGCGGGCGCCGTACCGGTTTTACCTTTTCAGCGGCATCAACCCGGCTTAGGCTACACAGGACAGTCACTTTTTTGTACTTTGCAGGTGTTTTTTATGGCAACTCCAGTGTTATCCCAGGCGACCAGGGCGCTTGCCCACAACCGTCAACAGCGACTGAACGAGGATCTCTCCAAGCGTATTCTTATCCTCGACGGCGCCATGGGAACCATGATCCAGGGCCACAAGCTGGAGGAAGAACACTATCGCGGCAGCCGCTTCGCCAACTGGCACTGTGACGTAAAAGGCAATAACGACCTCTTGGTGCTCACCCAGCCTGAGATAATCAAGGGCATTCACCGCGAGTATCTGCTGGCCGGTGCCGATATCATCGAGACCAACACCTTTAACGCCACCACGGTTGCCATGGCCGACTATGAGATGGAGGCGATCTCGGCCGAGATTAACCTTGTTGGTGCCCGCGTCGCCCGTGAAGTGGCCGATGAAGTGGAAGCCCAAACCGGCATCCCCCGCTATGTGGCCGGCGTACTTGGCCCCACCAACCGCACCTGCTCCATCAGCCCGGATGTGAATGACCCGGGCTACCGTAATATCCACTTCGATGAGTTGGTGGCCGCCTACCGTGAGTCCACCGCCGCTCTGATTGAAGGCGGCGCCGATATCATCATGGTGGAAACCATTTTCGATACCCTGAACGCCAAGGCGGCACTGTTTGCCATCGAATCGGTTTTTGATGAGGTTGGTCTGCGCCTGCCGGTGATGATCTCCGGCACCATTACCGATGCCTCCGGCCGCACCCTGACCGGCCAGACCACCGAAGCCTTTTATAACTCGCTGCGCCATATCAAACCCATCAGCATGGGCCTTAACTGTGCCCTGGGGCCAAAAGAGCTGCGCCCTTACGTGGAAGAACTTGCCCGCATCAGCGAATCTTATGTGTCGGCCCACCCCAATGCGGGCCTGCCAAACGAGTTCGGCGGCTACGATGAAACGCCCGAAGAAATGGCCGACATCATAGTCCAGTGGGCCATCGAAGGCATGCTGAACATAGTCGGCGGCTGCTGCGGCACCACTCCGGATCATATCCGCGTTATCCGCGAAGCCGTTGAAAAACACGCCCCCCGCAAGCTGCCGGAGATCCCGGTTGCCTGCCGTCTCGCCGGGCTTGAACCGCTTACCATCAGTGCCGACAGCCTGTTTGTAAACGTGGGTGAGCGCACCAACGTCACAGGCTCAGCCAAGTTTTTGAAACTGATTAAAGAAGGCCAATACGAGACCGCGCTGGATGTCGCCCGGGATCAGGTGGAAAACGGCGCTCAGATCATCGATATCAACATGGATGAGGGCATGCTGGACGGCGAAGAGGTGATGACCACCTTCCTCAATCTGGTGGCCTCGGAGCCTGAGATCAGCAAGGTGCCCATCATGATTGACTCCTCCAAGTGGGAAGTCATAGAGGCGGGCCTTAAGTGCGTGCAGGGCAAGTGCATCGTCAACTCCATCTCCCTTAAAGAAGGCGAAGACAAGTTTATCGAGCAGGCCACTTTGGTGAAGCGCTACGGCGCCGCCGCCATCATCATGGCCTTCGATGAAACCGGCCAGGCCGACACCCGTGCCCGCAAAATTGAAATCTGTACCCGCGCCTATCGCATTCTGGTGGACAAAGTCGGCTTCCCGCCGGAAGACATTATCTTCGACCCCAATATTTTTGCCGTGGCCACCGGCATCGAAGAGCACGACAACTACGCGGTGGACTTTATCGAGGCGGTGCGCGACATCAAGGCCACCCTGCCCCATGCGATGATTTCCGGCGGCGTGTCCAACGTGTCCTTCTCGTTCCGTGGCAACAACCCTGTGCGTGAGGCCATCCACGCCGTGTTCCTCTACCATGCCATTAAAGAAGGCATGGACATGGGCATTGTGAACGCCGGGCAGCTGGCGATTTATGACGATATCCCCGCTGAGCTTAAAGAGCGGGTCGAAGCCGTGGTGCTTAACCTGCCCTGCCCTGTGGCCGACTCAAGCAACACTGAGCAGCTCCTTGAAATCGCGGAAAAATATCGCGGCGGCGCTGGCAGCGGTGCCGGTAAAAAAGAAGATTTGGAATGGCGCAGCCTGCCGGTGAACAAGCGCCTTGAGCATGCGCTGGTAAAAGGCATTACCGAATTTATCGACGCCGACACCGAAGAAGCCCGACAGCAGGCCACCCGTCCGCTGGATGTGATTGAAGGCCCGCTGATGGACGGCATGAACGTGGTGGGCGACCTCTTTGGCGAGGGCAAGATGTTCCTGCCCCAGGTGGTTAAATCCGCCCGGGTGATGAAAAAGGCCGTGGCCTATCTAAATCCCTTTATCGAGGCCGAAAAGGTCGCCGGCCAAAGCAACGGCAAAGTGCTGATGGTCACGGTAAAAGGCGACGTGCACGACATCGGCAAGAACATAGTCGGCGTGGTGCTCGCCTGTAACGGCTACGAGGTGATTGACTTAGGCGTTATGGTGCCGGTGGAGAAAATCGTCGAAGTCGCCAAAAAAGAGCAGGTCGACATCATCGGCATGTCGGGGCTGATCACCCCGAGCCTCGATGAAATGGTGCATAACGTGAAAACCTTCGAGCGCGAAGGGCTCACCATTCCCGCCATCATCGGCGGCGCCACTTGCTCGAAAATCCATACTGCGGTAAAGATTGCGCCCCACTATCCCCACGGCGCCATTTATATTCCGGATGCGTCCCGCGCCGTGCCCATGGTGAGCAAACTCATCAACGATGAGACCCGCGATGCCACCATCAAGACCACCTACGATGAATACCATGTGATGCGCGAAAAGCGCCTTTCACAGGCCAAGCGTAAGGAAATTGTCTCCATCGAGGCGGCGCGGGAAAACCGCTGCCAGCTCGACTGGGCCAACTACCAGCCAAAGGTGCCCAACAAGCTTGGCATTCAGGTGTTTGAAGACTATCCGCTGGATGACTTGGTCGATCGCATCGACTGGACGCCGTTTTTCCGCGCCTGGGAACTGCACGGCCACTTCCCGCGCATTCTCGACGACGAAGTAGTAGGCGAAGAGGCCCGTAAGCTGTACGCCGACGCCAAAGCCATGCTGCAAACCATCATCGATGAAAAGTGGCTTACCGCCAAAGGGGTGATTGGCCTGTTCCCGGCCAATACCATAAACCATGACGATATCGAGCTTTACACCGACGAGAGCCGCAGCCAAGTGCTGATGACCACCCATCATCTGCGGATGCAAATCGAGCGGGTGGGTAACGATAACTTCTGTCTGTCGGACTTTGTTGCCCCCAAAGACAGCGGTGTGGCCGACTACACCGGCGGCTTTGCGGTGTGCGCAGGCCACGGTATCGATGAGCATCTGGCACGCTTTGAAGCCAACCACGATGATTACAACGCCATCATGCTCAAGGTGCTGGCCGACCGTCTGGCCGAAGCCTTCGCCGAGCGCATGCACGAGCGGGTGCGTAAAGAGTTCTGGGGTTATGCCAGCGACGAAAACCTCGACAACGAGGCGCTTATCCGCGAGAAATACCGCGGCATCCGTCCCGCCCCCGGCTACCCCGCCTGCCCGGATCACACCGAGAAGGGCCTCTTGTGGGATTTGCTCAAACCCAACGAGTGCATTGACCTCAATATCACCGAAAGCTTCGCCATGTACCCCACAGCGGCAGTAAGCGGCTGGTACTTCGCCCACCCACAGGCCCGCTACTTTGGCGTGACCAACATCGGCAAGGATCAGGTAGAAGACTACGCCCGCCGTAAGGGGATGACCGTGGCTGAAGCGGAGAAGTGGTTAACACCAGTGCTCGACTACGATCCAGAGTGACCGTTGGCACTCTTTAAAAATAAAAACAAAAGCCGCATTGAGCGGCTTTTGTTTTTTGGGCTGACGCCCGATTGTGGCTGCCAGCCCCTTGTTCACTAATTACCTAATGACTCACTGCAATCTCTGCCTTGCCTCATCACTGGCTGTGAGCCTTCGCAAATCCCCATCCGTGACACGCTGCAAGTACATCCCTGTAAGCTCGACGACAGCATCCATGCTGTCGACGGTCACTATTGGGGATATGCCAGTGTTTGGTGCAACCTTCCACAACCGTGTTATGCCTGTCCTGACTGATTCGCCCCCTACGCTCGAGAGAAAATCAGCGTTGATACCTAACGACCAAAACTGTATCGATCCACAGTATGATTTTAAAAATGACGTTTTTTGCGTTCCGCATCAGTCTGTCCTTGCGTACTATTTCTGAAACATTTTTTATAACATGTAGAATTTCAACAGCTTACAACTGCTGCGCGAAACAAAGCGAGCGCAAATCATGCTCATGCGCACTTTCCACCCAGAACGATTTTTGTTAAGTTGAAAATCAAATTTAAAAACAGTGTGTTGTGTGAAATCTTACTAAGTGGTCCGATGTAAGATTATGCGCATGCGCACTATACAACTGTTATGTGAATAGGAGGAACTATGGAGTACAAACTGAGAGTGCAGTCTTTAATTGACGAGATGGCAAATGTCGTTTGTGACTTTATCCAGGCTTCAGAGTCCGGCTTTAATGATGGTTGGGTTCCTGCTACATACATCAAGGACCAGCTTGAGTTAAATAAGTCTGCATACCCGCAAGGGAATAAAATTGATAATAAAACGGGTTGGTTCTTTGCTACAATTGCTCGTCATTTACAAGACGAAAACAAGGTCTTGTTTAAAAAGATCGGCGGTCGGTCATATTACAAAACCTGTGATTAAAATAGTGCTCTTAGGCCGATAGGGGTAATAGGTGGGGGACTGGCAATCCCCATGACGATTGTTGGCTCTGTAGCCCTTTTGTTGTTTGTGTTGCGTTACGTAAGTATTAGATTGGTTCCATCGGATCAAGACAGCATTAAGGAGGTGTCTATGGTTAAAACATTAAAAGCTCGTACTCGTATATTTTTAAGCTCTGTTGTTGAAAGTTTATGGGCTACTGGAGTCGGGGTCGTTGCGGGACACCTATCCGCCTAAGTGCATTATTCACATAACAAACGCATCAAGCCGCCCCCTGAAATGCGGGGGCTGGTACGCCAAAACTACACGGCATTCAGTTTTGTGCTTCGCCCAAGTTTAAACCAAATGCCGCTACGTTTTGTCGCCCCTTATGCGGGCGTTATATTTCATAGGTCAGCATGACGATCTTTTTCTATACAAAGACAGATGAGTTTGGCGAATTCAGTAACTTCTCAAAGTTCGGTGTTGAGATGGACGGGGTTTGGTGGCCCACGGTGGAACACTACTTTCAGGCTCAAAAATTTGAGGATAAAGAGCATCAAGAAAGAATCAGAACAGCCTATACCCCCAAAATAGCTGCTGAACTTGGCAGGAGCCGGAAAGTAGCTATAAGAACTGATTGGGAACAAGTTAAGGATAACATTATGTATGAAGCCGTCCTGAAAAAATTCAAAACCCATCCTATGCTCGCCGAATTACTTAAGTCTACAGGAGCCCAAGACATCGTTGAGAATGCGCCGGGTGATTATTACTGGGGTTGCGGTCAAGATGGGACTGGCCAAAATAAACTAGGAAAGATTTTGGCTAGGGTTCGCGATGAAATATAACAAGTTGCTGTTATTCGTTACGGCCACAAAAAGCGTGGCCTCCACCGGACGCGCTAACGCGCGCCGCAAAGCAAAGCGTTAATTGCACATACAGAGGGAAATACTGTGCCTAGAAAAGTAGTAGAAACATCTATAGGGAATACTTCCATTAAGTTCGAGAACACTTGGTTTAGTGGAGCAAAGCTCTTCGTTGATGATGAGTTAGTCGTTAAAGACAACTCCCTTTTCTCTTTAGATAAAAAAACACCGTTTGTTTCTAAGAAGATAGTCGTTGATGGTGCTGTACACTTAATAGAAGTGTTTGTTTATGCACTTTGGGATGTGAAAATCAAACTCAATTTGAACGGTAAATACGCTGCTGGCGACAAGTTCTAGCAATTAACAATTCGCTGTAGCAAAACGGCCCTAAATACACCGCTTCGCGGCGGGCTGTTGGATTCGCTCCTTCGACGCTCACCTCGCGGCTGCTTTGAGCGTTGACGAAGGAGACAGGACAGGCATAGCCTTCCTGCGCCCCAACTTGAGCTTCTGCACAAAGGCTATTTCCCCGAGCGGTTCAGTACAACGAGTGCGATGCCGCCGAGGACGGCGGTGGAGCAGAGGATGAGTCTGAGGCTGAGTGGTTCGCCAAGCAGTAACAGGCCGCCGAATGCGACCATGATGGGTACGCCGAGCCGGACGGTTGCAGCCGTGGTAGCGAATTAATAAGACAATTAAACCTTTTTTGTAGGGGACTGATTGGGCCGCCTCAGCGCAATCATTTGGATTTCAGTAAACGGGCGCTTCATTCGCCTGGTGTTCGTGGCAAGGGGGCGTGTCGGGGTTTATACCTTAAGGGCATACACCGGCGGCACGCAGGAGGACCCTATGAATACGCCGTTAACCGATGAGGCTCTGGACACCCTGTTCCGCACGGCCCGCACCCACGGCCACTGGCTGGATAAGCCCGTTTCCGATGAGACTTTGAAGCAAATCTATGAACTGATGAAATGGGCCCCCACCAGCGTCAATGGCAGCCCGGCGCGGATACTATTTCTGCGCAGTGAGGCTGCCAAACAGCGGCTGTTACCGGCGCTGGCCTCGGGCAATGTAGAAAAAACCATGACGGCGCCGGTGACCGCCATCATAGGCTACGATCTGCGCTTTTACGAACGCTTACCCAAGCTTGCGCCCCACAATCCGGCAATGAAAGATATGTTTATCAAGGCACCGGAGCTCGCCGAGGTTACCGCCCGGCGCAACAGTTCGCTGCAGGGGGCGTATTTTATCCTCGCCGCCCGCGCACTGGGGCTGGACTGCGGCCCCATGTCCGGCTTCGATAATGCCAAGGTGGATCAGGAATTTTTCGCTACCGGTCAGCAGGCCTACCCCGATGAGCAGGAATTTTTCACCACTGGCTGCACCCGCAGTAACTTCCTGTGTAATCTCGGCTATGGCGACAGCAACAAGCTGCATCCCAGGCAACCGAGGCTGAGTTTCGACGAGGCCTGTCAGCTACTTTGATTAAGTGCTGTGGATAGGCGAGCCGCTTTTGCTTCACCAGCAGCGGCAGAGCTTATGATACTCAGCAAAAGGCTGGACTTTCATTAGGCTTAAAAATGCCTCAAACATTCACGCCGTGGGCCGCTTCTCGCTTCAAGCTGCCCGTCAGTCAGATTAATGAAATTTAAAGGTTGGTGTCGTAAGCTGATATCGCCTTGATTCTTATCCGGCTTACACCGGTAGCTAACAAAAGAGGCATGCCTTTCTGTGGCCCCAAGGAATATCGCCACAGCAGGGCATCGAGAGGAAAACCTCGGCAAGAGGTGAATTCCCAACGACTGTGGATAGCGCAATCCTGGAGCCCATTGCATGAACAAGATCCATTTAATAACAGCGCTCTGTCTGTTTCCGCTGCTGTCAAACGCGGCTGACGACACTAGCACTACTGCAACCAACACAGTTGCAAGCACCTCCGAGCGGCTGCTCAGCGTCGAGCGCCTGTGGCAACTCGAGCGAGTCGGCTCGCCTGTGGTGTCACCCAACGGCCAGTACATCATAGCGCCGGTCACCCGTTTCGATGTTAAAGAAGACAAGGGTTACACCCGTCTGTGGCTGTTTGACCGCAACGGCAACAAGCAGCGCCCCATCACCGCCGAAGGCCTCGGCGCCAGTGAGCCCGTATTCTCCCCCGACAGCAGCACACTCGCCTTTGTCAGCAAGCGCGATAAAGACGACGCCGGTCAGATTTACCTGCTGCCGATGACAGGCCCGGGCGAAGCCCAGCGCCTGACCGAGGTGCCCACAGGTGTGTATGGCATCAAGTGGGTCGGCAAGCACCTCTACTTTATCGCCAATGTGTGGCCGCAAAAGAGCTGGGATGAGATGGCCGAGCAACTCAAGGCCGACAAAGACAAGAAGCTGTCGGCCCGTCAGTGGAATGCCCTGCCCTATTCCCAGTTCGACCACTGGATTGATGAAAACCGTCAGGCCCATGTATTCCGTATTGCTGCCAGCGGCGGCGAAGTAGAAGCCATCACCCAACCCCTTGGCCGCGAGCTGCCTCGCTCCAGCCAAAGTTCAGGTGACTACGATATCGATGCCAATGAGCAGTATATCGCCTTCACCTCAAACGGCTGGGACAATCAGGTTGACCCCAATATCGACCTCTTCCTCGCCCGCATCGGCGGCAATCAGGCCGACAACCTGACGCCGGACAACAAGGCGCCGGATGACAGCCCTAGCTTCAGCCCCGATGGCGATACCCTCGCCTTCAGTCGCCAGCATATTCAGGGCTTTTATGCCGATACGTCGCGGTTGATGCTGTATGACATGGACAGCAAGAAGCTTAAATCCCTTACCGATGGCTGGGATCGTTCCCTGGGCAGTTTCGTGTGGAGCAAGGATGGCAAGAGCCTGTTCAGCAACATCGATGACGCCGCCACCCAGCGCCTGTATCAAATCGATGCCAAAACCGGCAAACCCAGGGCCATCACCAAGGCCACCAGCTTTGGTGCCCCGGCCGTTGCCGACAAAAACACCCTGGTTGCCACCAATGACAGCTTCCTCTATCCCCCACGCCTGGTGACTGTGGATGTAAAGAGCGGCAAAACCACCCGTCTGGACACGTTCAACGATGAGCTGCTGAGGCAAACTGATCTTGGTCATTACGAATCGGTGACCTACAAGGGCGCAGACGGCAAAGACATCCAGATGTGGGTGCACTACCCACCGGGTTTTGACAAGAGCAAGAAATACCCGCTGTTCCTGCTCATTCACGGCGGTCCGCACAATGCCATTGGTGACTCGTTCAGCTACCGCTGGAACGCCCAGACCTTCTCCTCCTGGGGTTATGTCACCGCCTGGCCAAACTTTCACGGCTCCAGCGGTTTTGGGCAGGAATTTGCCGATGCCATCAACCCTGACTGGCGCACCAAGCCGCTGGCGGATATTCAGGCCGCAACCAAATACTTTGAGGCCCAGCCCTGGATTGATACCGAGCGCATGGTGGCCGGTGGTGCGAGCTACGGCGGCTACCTGACCTCGATACTGCTGGGCACAGAGCATCCGTTCAAGGCGCTGCTCATTCATGCTGCCGTGTATAACATGTACTCGCAAATGGCAGCCGACTTTGCCGTGCACAGCACCCGCTTCGGCGGCTTTTGGGAAAGCCCCGAGATCTACAAAACTATCTCGCCCCACTATCACGCCGACAAGTTCAAAACCCCGACTCTGGTTATTCACGGTCAGCTGGACTACCGCGTACCTGTGGGTCAGGGCTTTGAGCTGTTCCGCACCCTGCAAACCAAGGGCATAGAGTCGCGGATGATTTACTTCCCCGACGAGAACCATTGGATCCTCAAACCCAATAACTCCATTTATTGGTACAACGAAGTCAAAGACTGGATGACCCGCTTCGCCGAGCCGGGCGCACGCTGATTATCCCTGCCAACGGCCCCGCATTGCGGGGCCATTTTTTAGCCGGCGTTCAAGTGTTCGACAGAGCGATCTCATTGTTCTTTCAACCTAGTACGACCAGCAAGATTGCGCCTTGGCTAAGCCCGACTATCCCTATAAACTCCGTGACCAAGATCACAGCCGCATTTTGAAGGACAGCCCACGTGCCGATATTCAACGCCTTTGACAGCAAATCCCGCACCAGCGATCTCATGGGTGGGGTAACCGCAGCCATAGTGTCGCTGCCCCTGGCACTGGCCTTCGGTGTGGCCTCCGGCGCCGGCGCCCAGGCCGGTATTTACGGTGCCCTGCTGGTGGGCCTGTTTGCCGCCCTCTTTGGTGGCACCCGCACCCTGATTTCTGAGCCCACGGGCCCCATGACTGTGGTCACCACAGCAGTGATTGCCAGCTTCACCGCCACCCATCCCGACAAGGGGCTGGCCATGGCCTTTACCGTGGTGATGCTCGCGGGTCTGGTTCAGATTATCCTCGGCGCGCTCAAGTTCGGCCGCTACATTACCCTGATGCCCTACAGTGTGATTTCCGGCTTTATGTCGGGCATCGGTGTGCTGCTGATTATTCTGCAGCTGCCCAATCTGGTGGGAGTTGCCGGCATCTCCGGCGGCGCAGTGGGGGTTATCGAAGCCCTGCCAACGCTTATCGGCAATATCAAATGGCAGGAGCTGGCGCTGGCGCTTTCGGCGCTGGCGCTGATGCAAATTGTGCCCAAGCTCATCAAGATGCGCTTGCCACCCCAACTGCTGGCGCTGGTGTTTTGTACCCTCGCCTCGGTGTTACTGCTGGACATAGAGGATGTGCGGCGTATCGGTGAAATCAACATCGGTCTGCCATCGCTGATTATCCCCACCTTTACCTACGGTGAACTGACCCACATGCTCATCAGCGCCGTGATGCTGGGGGCCCTTGGCTGTATAGACTCACTGATTACCGCTGTGATTGCCGACCGCCTCACCCGGGTTGAGCACAACTCCAACAAAGAACTGATTGGTCAGGGCCTTGGCAATATCGCCTCGGGCCTTTGCGGCGGCCTGCCCGGCGCAGGCTCCACCATGGGCACTGTGGTCAACATCCAGGCCGGTGCCAGCAGCGCCCTCTCCGGCGTGGTGCGGGTACTGACCCTGCTTATCGTGTTTTCCCTCGCTGCGGGCATAGTGGAATACATCCCCATGGCGGTGCTGGCGGCCATTGCCTTTAAGGTTGGTTTGAATATTCTCGACTGGGCCTTTGTGAAGCGTGCTCACCAATTGTCACGCTCGGCAGCCATGACCATGTATGTGGTCATGGTGCTCACCGTGTTTGTGGATTTGATTGTGGCCGTGGGTGTGGGCATGTTTATCGCCAACCTTATCACCATCGACCGCCTGTCACAGTTGCAGGAGCGCAACATCAACGCCATCAACGACTCGGGTGAAGCCTCCGACATGCGCCCCAACGAAAAGCGCATGTTGGATGCCATTAACGAGAAATCCAATACCCTGCTTTTGAGCCTGAGCGGCCCTATGATTTTCGGCGTCGCCAAGACCCTGCAGCGGGAGTCCATTGCGGTGAAATCTGCCGAGACCCTGGTGCTGGATTTGTGCCGGGTACCCTACATGGACTCCACCACCGGCCTTGCCATCGAAAACGTCCTGCTGGACGCCAAAGACTGTGGCTGCAATGTGTATCTGGTGGTGCCGCGCAAATACAGCTGGGAAGCCAACTTCATCGACCACCACAGCGATCTGCCCATTTTCCACAGCCGCGCCGATGCGCTTTCAAGCCTCGCCGCCTCGCTGGGCATTGAAGTGGACGAACTTAACGCCAAGGCCGCCAAACCAGGCGGTGCGGCAGTGGGCAAGGCGACATCCGGCAGTGCCTCACTCTGAGGCACTGGCATTCGCTGCGGTAGTTGATGGATGCCCCGATACTCACTAAGCCGGGCAGGATTTACTACGTCAGTATTCGCCAAGCGAAGGATGTTCAACTTCGATACTGCGGTGTCGGTGGCACTTGGGATGCCATGTGCCCCTCTCTATGGAAAGCCGAAACGAAGGAGCGGCCTTGCCCGCCGCCCTATCCGCGCCCCACATCACGACCTTTCAAAAGGCCTATCCCCTGTTTAAATTAATAAAAACCATATTAAACAACAGTGCCTATTATTGAAAATCACCAGATACGTCAGGCTTTCAGCAAAGGCAATAATTTCCCGGCGAGCCAATCGTAATAAGAGTCCCCACCATGGAAGTAATCCGGACTACCATCGGAATAAACCAAAGTTGAAGCGTAAGGCATTGGATCGCTTATCTCTTCATTAAAAATACGTGCCGCATGAAAGAACTCAACACCCATCTGCTGCCACACATATTCCATCGCATCCATGTAGGCCATCATTAAGGGTGCCATTCCCTTGGACTCGTCAAAGCACTGCCAGAATGGGGTATCTGAAATCACCAGTATCCTATGTCCCTGTTCCTTTAGGCGAAACACGATAGTCATTTGGTCTCGCATTTTTGCATCGAAAAACTCCACATAGTCTTCCATTCCAATCTGATTCAACCTGTCTGGGCGCTCAGCTTTCATCCACTGCACAAACGTGGACACAGTCTGATGGGTTTGCAGCCCAATATTGGTCAATACCCAGGACTCCGACTGACGTTGAGCCTTACATAAGCTGTCGAGGTTGTTAACTATGGGCTGCCATAGGCGCCGGGATTCTGCGCTTTCTAATGGCACCATGATGTCCGCATCTCTGGTCAAGGTGAATTTATGCTGAGCGAATCCGGAACCATTCATCACCATGCCACCACAACAGGACTGACCAAGCCGCTCAAAAGACTTGGCCAACTTGCCAAAATGGCTATCACCTATGAGGGTCAGCAGTGTGCCCAGATCACTAGATGTGTCCTTCTTAATGGCATCCAGCATTTCATCATCGCATGCCGCTTCAATGTGGCTTGCTTCTGGTGTTTGCTTACCATTTAACAATTCAGCCCAATGCCGCATCACATAGCCAACGCCTTTTTCAGATACGGTGCGCCGATTTTCCAGATAGCGAAAGTCTTCCGGTAAGGGGGTGGTGATAAGTTCAAACGAGGGGAAGTAGCTGACATCATCCCGCCCTTGGCAGAATGCCCCCGCAACAGCCCGCAGGACCGATTTGGAATAGCCGTTGGCCACCAACACGTGGTCATCAGTGGCTGTGGCCGTCAAAGGGACAGGTGATACCGTCAGCACAAAACGTATATCGGGGTTTACAGCTTTAATTTGCTGGAAAAGCTCACTAAGATCAGAAAATATTTCCTGATAATTAAATACCTTAAGTTGGTATTTTTCAGGATCATACTCACCAAACTTCACCCCTGGGCAACTTGGATAGCAAATGCCGTTGCAATCGATCCAGGCCTCAATCAGTCCAAGGGTAAAAATAAAAGATTCACTTTGTGCCAACTGAGCTCGGGTTTCCTCCATCGCCAACGTCCTGAACGCCAGTAACTCATCCAGTGATTGATAGCCCGTTTCGGCAGCTCTTGGTAATAACAAATCATAGTAGCGGCTGGACTGTGCCTCAAAGTGCACGCTGTGCTGCGATAATTCTTCATCGGAACAAACAAACCACTGCAGCAAAGAGCGGGGGGTGTAGATATTGCCAAACGCAAAGCTCGATACTTCATCGAGGTTTAGCTGGCTTCTGTTATAAGAATAATTATTTTGCGTCAACCAGTTACCTATATGCAGAGCAAAACAGGAACCTGCCGATGAAATCCGATGGTGAGGTTCAATGTTGAACTTTGGCGTGAGCATGTTGAAGTTTTCAAGCCCCGTACGAATGTTGGCAACAGCGGTTCGCCAGAAAATCTCATCACGGGAAGAATCATAGGGTAGTGCAAGTGCCATGGTCTAAACCTCCTTGTCAGAGTTCAGCAATTCCAGTCGTTGGCCCCATTGCCAAAAGTTTGGCCATGGGGCATATGTCCTGAAACAATGCACAAATCAAGCCAATAAGCGAAAGTTACAGCTCTCTCAATTTTTGCTGAAAATAAACTTATCGATAAGATCATTTATAAACATGTTCATCAAATCAGGCTTACAGCTCTAATCCCTCACGCAAGGCAAGCCTTTCCCTTACTGGCAGAGCAAGCGGCATTGAGCCGCATTAGGAGCCACATTGAAAAAGATGTGCTTAAGCACTCTGCCCACACCTGCTTTACCCCGCTATTCAGTCTTGAGGCAAATGTGGCGCTTTGTTGCTACAATAGCCACGCTTTGGGGTTGGGTAAGGAAGGAGTTGGCACAGAGATGTCGCCCAAACAATTCACACTCAGCCCCACTCCGATAGCGATAACCATTACAGAACGCCATTTCAGTGACCCGGCAAACGCCCGGTTAGCCACCACAGGATACTTTCCTTGAGCAATTCAGATACCCAGCCTTCACTGGCTTTTTCCACCCTTAAGCTTAAAACCGAACTGCTTGAGAACCTGTCCTCCATGGGTTACCACGAGATGACACCCATTCAGGCCCAGAGTTTGCCGGCCATTCTGGCGGGTGAGGATGTGATTGGTCAGGGCAAAACCGGCTCAGGCAAAACCGCTGCCTTTGGTCTGGGTTTACTGAACAAGCTGGATGTGAAGCGTTTTCGCATTCAAACCCTGGTGCTGTGCCCTACCCGTGAGCTGGCCGATCAGGTGGCCCAGGAAATCCGCACCCTCGCCCGAGGTATCCACAACGTCAAAGTCCTTACCCTTTGCGGCGGTGTGCCCATGGGGCCTCAGGTGGGCTCGCTTGAGCATGGCGCCCACATCATTGTGGGTACGCCGGGGCGGATTGTTGATCACCTGGAGCGCGATCGCCTCGATTTGAGCAATCTCAATATGTTGGTGCTCGATGAAGCCGACCGCATGCTGGAAATGGGCTTTCAGCCGCAGCTGGATGCGATTATTGCCAGAAGCCCGAGGGAGCGCCAGACCCTGCTGTTCAGCGCCACCTTCCCCGAACAGATTCAAACCATTGCCCAGCAGGTGATGTATAACCCCGTGATGGTGAAAGTGGCCACCACCCACGAGAAGAGCACCATTGCCCAGCACTTCTTCCATCTGGAAGACGATGCTGCCCGCATGCAGGCACTGCAATTGTTGCTGCTTGAGCACAAACCCGAGAGCGCGGTGGTGTTCTGTAACACCAAGCGTGAAACCCAGAAGGTGGCCGATGATCTTACGGCCGCAGGTTTCAGCGTACTGGCGCTCCATGGCGACCTTGAGCAGCGCGACAGGGACGAAACCCTGCTGCAATTTGCCAACAAGAGCGCCTGCGTGTTGGTCGCCACCGACGTGGCCGCCCGAGGTTTGGATATCGATGCCCTCGATGCGGTATTCAACTACCACGTGGCCCACGACACAGAGGTGCACATTCACCGTATTGGCCGCACCGGCCGTGCGGGCAGCAAGGGCGCCGCCTTTACCTTCTTTAATGACAAAGACGGCTACAAGATAGCGTTGTTAGAAGAGTATCTGGAGCGCGACATTCAAAGCGAGCCGCTGCCCTCAGCAAGCCTCCTTGGCAGCATGCCCAAGGCGCCAGCCATGATCACCTTGCAAATCGACGGCGGTAAAAAAGATAAGCTGCGCCCCGGCGATATCCTGGGTGCCCTCACCGGCCAAAACGGCATCGAAGGCGGCCAGGTGGGCAAAATTCTGGTGACAGACTACCGCGCCTATGTGGCGGTTGACCGCAAGGTGGCAAAGAAGGCCCTGGGTAAAATCACCTCCGGCCGTATTAAAGGCAAGTCGTACCGCGCCTGGCTGATGAAGTAAGCCAGGTTTGCAAATAGAAAAAGGGCAGCACAGGCTGCCCTTTTTGTTTTTCCGGAGTGTTTAGCTGTAGGTAACCTTTTCAGCGGTCTGTATCGCCTGGCATTTCCTGTCGCAGTGACAGAGATTAGCAGCCAGTCAGCAAGCGCTTGTTGAGTCTGTCCAGATCCATACTGCGGCCACGTACCGTGATGCGCATGCCCGACTCATGGTACTGCTCATCGATGACCTGCATCCTGCCATGAACGTCGCCCAACAGGGCGCTGGCAGCGTAGGGAATGTTAAAGCAGGCACTGAGCATCTGATTGGTGATGGCATCGAGTATGGCCTGATGTACCCGTGACACATCCTCTGGAGCCAAGGCACTGATTTGAAGCGCATCGGGGAACTCCTGCGCCAGTGCCGAGCGCACATCTTCGCAGAGGCAATCTACCTTGTTTAAAAGCAGCAGCCTGTCTTTTCCACCCAGATTGATTTGTGCCAGCACCGAGCGCACCACCTCAAGCTGGCTGCGAAAATCGACATCACTGGCGTCCACCACATAGAGCAGCAAACTGGCGTCTTTGGCCTCTTCCAGGGTGGAGTGAAACGCTGGCACCAAGTCATGGGGCAGCTTATTGATAAAACCCACAGTGTCTGAAATCAAAATTCGCGGCTGGGTCTGGGGAGCGAGTGCCCTTACCGTAGTATCCAGGGTGGCGAAGAGTTTGTTTTCCACCAGTACCTCGGAGCCTGTGAGCGCGCGCATCAGGGAGGACTTACCGGCGTTGGTGTAACCCACCAGCGCTGCCGTTGGCGTATCGGCACGACTGCTTTTTTGCTCCTGCATTACCTCCTGCACCTTTTTAAGGTCACGCCTCAGCTCCGCCTGCTTGTCACGGATAGCGCGGCGCTCAAGCTCGATGGCGCTCTCACCCACGCTGCGGCCGCCGGTGCGCTGTCTATCACCGCCATGCTCGCGGCGTATCCGGGGCGTTAAATAGTTAAGCCGTGCCAGCTCTACCTGCAAGCGCGCGGTTTTACTGCTGGCATGGCGACTGAAAATCTCGATGATAATGCCTGTGCGGTCAAACACCTCAACCCCAAGGGCATCCTCAAGGTTTCTGAGCTGCATTGGGCTTAAGTCGCAGTCGAACACCACCACATTGGCATGCTGACGCTGACTGCCCGCCAAAAAGGCCTCCAGCCCAGCTTCATCTATGTTGGCGAGGGAATCGTCGGCCTCGTCCAAGGAGCCTGTCATGCGGGCCAGCTGCTCCAGCTTGCCTGTGCCAAGCACCGACAGGCGCTTGGTGGACTGCTGCCTTTGGGTTTCTGTCCCGTGTACGGCAAAGCCAAGGGTGCTCACCAGTCGGGCCAACTCCGCGAGGGAGCTTTCCACCTCTTTGGCACCTATGTTGGGGGTATGGATGGAGATGAGCAGCGCACGGGTGGCGGCTTGTTCCTGGATTGGGGGCATAGTGGCTCACTGCGAGGGCAGACCTGATTCAGGCGGAAGACTCCACAGCCATTACCTGGGCTGTGATGCCGACGTTATACGAGAGATACGCCCAAGAATCCAGCATCAGGGCCCAGGATAAAAAAATATTTTTTTGTCAGGCTCAGAACACTTAAATGGCCGGTTTTTTGCCGGCTCATAAGGCCTGTAAAAGGGCAGCCTGTGCAAAAAACGAGGCTTTGCCGGGAAGGCCAAACGTTCGCTTTTTCCCTGCGGCTGAAAGATTTTTACCGGCCGCCGTGTCTATTGATGCATCAGCGAACCCCTTCTCTAATCATCAAATGGAGTTGCCATAAACATGGTCAAACACGCATCCCTCGCCAAGGTCTGCTTTATCACCAGCCTCAGCCTGATTTCATCCGCCAGTCTGGCCAGCGAAAAAAGCATTGCCGAGTTGGTGGACGCCGTGAATGGCACCCTGGATGATGCCAGCCGAGAGGCGGGCAAACAGGTCAAACTCAGGAACCACGCCAAAGGCTTTTGTACCTCCGGCAGTTTTATCCCTGCAGCTGAGTTGCAGCAGCAACTGGATATTCCGTTTTTCAATCAGGGACCGATTAAGGTCACAGCACGGTTTTCCTTAGGCGGCACCAATGCGAACTTATCCGACAAAACCCCGGGGCGCTTTATGTCGCTTAAAATAGACGGTGAAAAAGAAAGCCTTAACTTTGTTACCACCAATGTGCCCATCTTCTTTGCCAGTAATCTGGATGACTTTTACAGCTTCCAAACCAAAATCAAGGAAGGGCCGCAAGGCAAGCAATGGCTTAAGGACAATAAGCCAGATGCCAAACGCTTTCTCGATTATGTGGCGCAGCTGCCACCGAGCCCCAGCTTCGCCAACAGCCGCTACTTTGGTGTAAACAGCTTTTATTTTCGTCAGTCTCAATCTGACAAGACAGCAGAGCCCATTGCCGGGAAGTGGATTTTTGAGCCGCTGGCAGGCACTGCGGCCCTGAGTAAAGATGAGCTTGCCAAAATGGATGACAATTTCCTCAAAGCCGAGTTGCTGACACGCATCGAAACACAAGCTGCCGAATGGGAGCTCTACATTCAGCTGGCCGAAGCAAGCGATATCATCAACGATCCCACCGTCAGTTGGCCGGATTCCCGCCCCCGCTTATTGGCAGGCAAACTGGTGATTGACGGGAAAAGGGACAGTGCCCCTGAGGTTAGCCAGTGCGGTGACGGCATCTTTAATCCTGTGCTGTTACCAAAGGGCATTACCCCTTCTGCCGACCCGATACTCAATGCCCGCACACCGGCGTACATTGAATCCTTTATTCGCCGCAGATAAGCCTTCTCCAGCGAAATGCCCGGCCAGAATCAAGGCCGGGCGGCATGCCATCCATGCGCTTACACTGCACTTCGCACACACGGTGCAGGCATCAACTTCTGCAGCCAAGTCTGCTAGAATCGGCACATCTTGATGTTTGACCGATGTTGAAGGAAACGCGATGAACCCCATTATTGCGCTGCTTAAAGAGCACAATGTGAGTGATGAGCAGGTAAAGAGCCTGTTCCAGACCCTGACCGAAAACCCGCTGATGGCCATGGGTGTGCTGGGTCAGCTTGGTATTGCCCCGGAAAAACTCCAGGGCCTGATGATGCTGGTGATGCAGAATCCCGGGCTGATTAAAGAAGCCGTGGAAGAGCTGGGGCTGGATTTTGCCAAAGTTGAGGCTGCCAAGGCCCGGTTTGATGAGAGTCAGACTCAATAAATGCCTGCTTCGCCCAGATAAGGGCCCTTAACGTAAAACAAACGGCAGAATCCAATTCTGCCGTTTTTATTGGTGTTCAGGGGATATTGACGTCAATACAGGCCCGGTTTCGTCCCTGACTTTTGGCGCGGTACAGGCGTTTATCGGCCTCGCCTATCAGGGCCTCTGCGCTTTGGTAGTCGGCGAGCCAAATCATGCCCCCCATACTCACAGTCAAAATGCCGGTTGCCGATGTCGGGTGGCTGATAGCCAGTTCGGCAATGGCCCCCTGAATACGTTCAATCACCCGCTCTATCCCGGTTTTTGGGGTATTGGGCAGTACGACCACAAACTCTTCACCGCCATAGCGGGCCACCAAATCTGCAGGGCGCCTGCAGCTTCCCCCCAGCGCCTGTGCCACCGAGCGCAGCGCCTCGTCCCCCATCTGATGACCAAAGCTGTCGTTGTACTGCTTGAAATAGTCGATATCCACCATCAGCACACAAATCGCCTGGGATTGGCGCCTGGCCAACATCAGCTGAGTCTCGAGGTATTGATCAAAGAAATGGCGGTTTTTCACCCCTGTCAGGCCATCCAAAAAAGCAAGCCGACGCAATAAATCACTCTGGCGTTTAAGGGTCACCTGGGCCTTGATGCGATTTTTGAGGGTGGTGGCGTTAAAGGGCTTGGAAATAAAATCCACAGCACCTGCATCCCAGCAGGCGTTTTCGTCATGTTGACCTTGCAGGCCGGTAATAAAAATAACAGGGATATTAACCAGATCAGGATGCTGCTTCATCAGTTTACAGGTATCGAGGCCGCTGAGTTCGGGCATGATGACGTCCATTAATACCAAGTCAGGCAACATCTCCAGGCAGATTTCAATGGCACGTTTCCCAGAGGTGGCCATCAGCACCTGGTATTGGTCTTTGATGATGTGATGGACTATCTGAATGTTGGATGGCTTATCGTCAACTATCAGCACCTTGGGCGGTCCATCATCTTTACCTTTGAATGGCTGCTCCTGATTTATCATCCTATCCTCTCTAATCCCTCAAAAGCCGATAATAGAACAAGTGATTGATTAAAATCCAAGTTGTTTGCTGCATCTACCAGCTTCCCGGTCAGCTCAGCATCCTGCTCTGCCAAAGGTTCCCGCAGGCTTGCCAGCAAATCCAGCGCAGCCATATCCGACTGGCTCAGGAGCTGTTGCAGCGTGATTAGCTGTGCTGCCAGTTCAGCCTGTGGCAGTGCAGTCTGTGAGACTGCCGCTTCACTTTGGGCCTGTGGCGACAGCAACGGCTGTAACTGCTCAAGCAACGAGATAGCCTCAGGCAGAGCCCTCAAGACCGCCTCATCGGGCGCCACCTGTACATCGGTGTCGGGGTGACAATTAGCCTCGGCATTTCTGAGGATCTGGGCGAGTGCCGTCAATCCGCAGCTGGCTGCACCACTTTTAAGACTGTGATACTGAATTCGTGCGTCTTTCATGGCAATGTCAGGTACTGACAGACAGCGCTGCGCCTCGCTTATATCCAGTAAAAACTGATCGATGACCCTGTTATAAAGCTCACGGTCACCCAAGCGCTTGCAGGCTTCTTCCAAGTCAAGGCCATTCGTTTGTGAAAATTGTCTGACAGACTGCGGCAGTGCATCCTTGGGAATAGGCATCCCGGCTACTTCCGACGGCAGGGACGCAGCAGCCAAGGAGTCCGCATCATCTGCCAACGCTTCGCTGGGCCTCATCACGTGGTCGGGTGTACTGAGGTACTGAAGCAATTTCGTCGCCACCACGTCTATCTCAAATGGCTTTGCTATGTGGTCGTTCATGCCCGCATCCCGACAAGCCAGCTTATCTTCCGGCATGGCGTTGGCGGTCATGGCAATGATGGGCAAGTCGGCGAGCATAAGCTCGTTGCGAATTCTACGGGTGGTTTGGTAACCATCCATCCCCGGCATCTGAATATCCATCAGCACCAAATCAAACTGCTGACGGGTGAGAATCTCCAATGCCTGAAATCCATCCACGGCCTCGGTAACCTCGGCGCCAAGCTGACCCAACAAACTGGTGGCAACCAGGCGATTGGTGGCGTTATCTTCAACCAGCAGCAGCCGCCTGCCAACCAGACTCGGTGCCAACGGCAGATGAGACAACATATTCAAGCTATCGTCACTGTGGCGCTCCACCACACTTTGCAGGCAACGACTCAACATCTCACGGGTCACGGGTTTGATCAGGGTGGCATCAAACTGCTCTTCCCGATGCTTGAGCTGCGCTTCGAGCATGGCCTGACTATAGGCGGTGACGATAATAATACCGGGCTGCCTGGAAAGAGACGCCAGATGACGTACCCATGAGGCCAGTTCCAACCCGTCCAGTCCGGGTAACTGCCAATCTGCCAAGAGCACATCGAACGAGTCAGGTGCCATGCGCTCTATCGTGTTCATGGCGGTTAAACCATTATCCAGTGCCGTGACCTCACACCCCAGATCACGCAGCAGCTCACTGAACACCAGGCGGGACGTATGGTTGTCTTCCACCAGCAACACCTTCATACCACTGAAGCGGGCTCCCGGGCTGCATTTAGTGGCATCAAACCCCAGCTGCACATCGATGATGAAGGTACTGCCTACACCTGGGCTGCTGGTGACGCGGATTTCCCCCTTCATCAAATGCACCAGCTCACGGGTAATGGCCAGGCCAAGACCCGTGCCACCATAGCGGCGTGAAATTGAAGAGTCGGCCTGTGAAAATCCTTTGAATATAATGGCCTGCTGCTCTTCGGTCATACCGATACCTGAGTCCTGGATTTCAATATGCAGGTGACAGACACCGTCTTCTCCCAGGTCGGCATCAATACGGGTAACTATGTTGCCCGCCTCGGTAAACTTGATGGCATTGGTTAACACATTCAGCAGAATTTGCCTCAGCCTGAGGCTATCGCCAATCAGCTGATCCGGCACGATGGATGCGACCTGATATACCAGCTCAATGTCTTTTTGCTGCACCTGGGATGACAGAATGCTGCCCATTTCCCCAAGCAGTTGCTGCAGCGAAAAGCCTTGCCGCTCAAGTTCTATCCGGCCTGCTTCAATTTTGGAAAAGTCCAGAATGTCATTTAAGAGCGCCAGCAGGGATTTGGCTGCCTGTTGGGTCTTTTGCAAATAGTCCCTCGGCCGCGGTGGCAGTTCGGTCTGCAATGTCATTTGCAAAAGCCCGAGTACCGCGTTCATGGGGGTACGGATCTCATGACTCATATTGGCCAAAAAGTCTGACTTGGCACGGCTTGCCTGCAGCGCCTGCTCCCGGGCATCGGCAAGCTCTCGCTCACGCTTTAACTGCTCTGTGAGGTCATAGGCAATCCCCAGATACCCCATGATGCCCTTATCTTCACCGTAGAGAGTCGTGACGCTGAGTTTTACCGTGAAACGGTCGCCATTTTTACTCACATAGGTCCAGTTGTGAGAGTCTACTTTGCCCTGTCTTGCCTTGGCGACAAAGGCATCGAAGCCGGGCTCTACCGGGGTGCCCAGTTCTTCTGTGAGCTGCGCCGCCCGGCGCACCACTTCCTCTTCAAGGTGGAAAATGGCCGGGGTTTGCAGCCCAATCATCTCCTTGGCGCTGTAGCCAAGCAGGCGTTCGGCCGAGGGGTTAAACACTGTGATAGTGCCCTCGGGATCCGTCGCAATAATGGCATAAGCCGCCGCATTCAAAATGGTCCGCTGCAGAACGCCCATTTTTTCAAGCTGTGAGGTCCGCTCATGCACCAGTTGCTCAAGCTTGGCCTTGGCACTGAGCAGGGCTTTTTCTTCGGCACTGGCCAGCTCGCGCCGATGTTGCAATACCACCGCACGGCGCATCCATATCAGTTGGCCACTGTATACCAGCACGGCTATCAGGAGGCTGGTAAGCCAGGCGTCGAGCAAAGTTGACCGGGGTTCCGGCAAAGCCATACGCTGGATGAAGGCGGGATCCGGTGACAGGCTCAAGCGCCAGTCCCGGCCAAACAAACTGATATTGGCGTCTACCTGATGTTGGGTTTGTGCCACATCATGGGCACCACGCTGGAAAAACAGCTGTGACGTTTCATCGGTCACATCATAAATAGCCAATGCCAGGTGTTCTTCAAGGCCTGAGATGGTGCTGAGCACCTCGTCAATCAGGATGGGGGCATAACTCCAGCCAACCAGATTAGCCATGCCAGTCCCGGAGCTGGCTTCAGGGCCAGGAGTTCGATATACCGGCATCAGAATCAAAAACCCCTGCAAACTTTTCTGACTTGCCTGTACCAGGGTGATGGGGCCTGTCAGGGTAACGCTGTTTTCCCGTGCCGATCTCAGTGCTGCCTGACGCCGGTTGGTCTCTGAGCCTATGTCCAAACCAACGGCCTGTTTGTTGCGGGCTTCGGGCTCAATAAAGCGGATAACAAAGAGATCTTCCTGGTGGGGATTTAGCTGACGAAGAGCGAAGTTACCATCTGGCCGTTCTTTGGCACTGTTTTCGAGGAACACGTCCAACGCGGGAACCGACACATATTGAATAAAACCAAAGCCCCGGGCGCCGGGGAACTCATGGCTGTAATCTCGGCTTTGGGTGTATAACTGCATGCGGGCATAGTCAAAATTATCAACACCATAGGTGAGCATCGCCCCACGTACACCCCTTAGCCCGTATTGATAAAGGGATACTTTTTCTGTCACCCCGGTACTTATCTGCTGTAACCTTTCCGCCATGATCTCTTTGATACGCTGATCATTTTCGAGGCGTTGCCCGTCGGCCAATTGGCCACCAACCACATAACCCAGAATTAAAATTAACGCGGGTACCCAAAGGGAGAATAACGACTGACGTGATAAGGATGGCTTCAGCAAATGAGTCCCTGGCATGAGTCCCTCTGTTCAATGAGGTCGTGTATAACGCGCTGAAAAAAGGTGTGGCTTAAATAATAGACCGCTATGCCTGCAGGCGCATACTCTTTTTTCCCTTTATCCTCTATGGGTTAGCGTCTTAGCTGGACCACCAGAGCAATGCCCCCGAGCACGGCAAAGGCACTGACAATCAGCCGCATGCTCATGGCCTCGCCAAGAAGCAGCCAGCCACCAAAGGATGCGATAATGGGCACACTGAGCTGCACTGTGGCTGCCGTGGTGGCTTCCAGTCGTGGCAGCACCGAGTACCAGAGTGCATAGCCAAGCCCCGATGCCAACGCCCCCGAGGCGACACCATAGACCACGCCAATGCCGGAGAGATTGATTCCCTGCCCAGTCACTTCGGCCAGGCTGCTTAATGCCAAAAGCCCATAGAGCACCAACGCCAGAGGCACGGCGCGGACAAAGTTGCCCGCTGTCGCCGCCAAAGGCGATGCGACGCCTCTCCCCAACAGGGAATAGGCCCCCCAACAGCAGCCTGCAAGCAACATCAGGGCCGCACCAAATGGGTCCGGAGAGGCCACGCCCGGGAGCAAAAACCATCCCAATCCCACCATGGCAAGCACAACACCAAACACTTGCAGCGGCCCCAATCTTTCCCCGGCCCAGAAGCCATAACCAATCATGGAGCCCTGCACCGCACCAAAGAGCACCAAGGCGCCAGTGGCTGCACTCAGGCTGTGATAAGCAAAGGAGAAGGCAGCGGCGTATCCCAACAAGGCAGTGGCAGAACGCCAATTGCCAGCAAGCGCCTGCCCCTTCCCCTGTGCCAGGGCCAACATCGCCAGCACCACAGCACCACTGACCATACGCACCAGAGTAAAACTGGCGGCATCTATGCTGCCCGAGGCCAGCGCCTCGCGGCACAGCAAGGAGTTGGCGGCAAAGGCCAGCATGGTCATCGCGGTCAAAAACCACAGTCGGCTGTTCCAGCGCTGAGACTGGTTTTTTGGGGTATCGATCATCTTGTTTCCATCCAGTCTGCCCGCCATAAACCACTCATTTCTTCTCTAATAAAAACAATCTATTAAGCAACATCAAACCGAACCACCAGAGTTAAGCCAAATCGCTTACCGCTGGGGTTGATACATGCCATCAGCACCGCAGGAATGGCGCTCAAAAGGCGACGCAGTACACCATTACGCCCAGCTGTCAGAGCAGGGTAAACCAAGGCCCCGATTGCCCCAATTTGGCGCGAGTCAGACAACAAAATCTAAATTACAGATTAAAACAATCGCTATTAATCATTTAGTACGATCAAAACTTTACCACTACCTTCTAAAGCGTTCCAAGGATCCGGGTGAAACGCACCTCTGGTTATTCACTCCGGTTATTCACCCCGGTCCATCACCGGACATGGCCCCTGCCGTGTCATATAACAACCGGCACAGTCAATATTGACACTGTGCCCCAAGGACAGGATACGCAGATGAAACGCACGCTCCCAACCTTGTCAGCCTTGGCGCTGTCACTGTCGCTGGCATTGGCCGCAGGCCAAACCCAGGCGGCCGAAACCACCACCAACAGCTATTGGTGGCCAGAACAACTGGATCTGTCTCCCCTTCGTCAGCATGGCAGCGAGTCCAACCCCTATGGTGCAGATTACGACTATGCCAAGGCGTTTGGCAGTCTGGATCTGGCGACGGTAAAGGCCGATATCAAAACCGTCCTCACCACCTCTCAGGACTGGTGGCCAGCCGACTACGGTCACTATGGCCCTTTCTTTATCCGCATGGCATGGCACAGCGCCGGTGTATACCGCATTTTTGATGGCCGTGGCGGCGCCAGCGGTGGACAACAACGTTTTGAACCCCTGAACAGCTGGCCCGACAACGTCAACCTCGACAAGGCACGCCGACTGCTGTGGCCCATCAAGCAAAAGTATGGCAGCAAAATATCCTGGGCCGATCTGATGGTACTGGCCGGCAACGTATCGCTTGAGTCCATGGGCTTTAAAACCTTCGGCTTTGCCGGCGGTCGCACTGACGACTGGGAAGCCGAGCGCGTAGATTGGGGCCATGAGAAAAAATGGCTCGACAACAAACGCCACAACGAAAAAGGCGAACTTGCCAAACCTCTGGGCGCCACCCAGATGGGCCTGATTTACGTGAATCCGGAAGGCCCCAATGGCGTACCTGACCCGCTGGCCGCCGCCAAAGACATCCGTGAAACCTTCGGCCGTATGGCCATGAACGATGAAGAAACCGTAGCCCTGATTGCCGGTGGTCACACCTTCGGTAAGGCCCACGGTGCACACGATCCCGCCAAATGCGTGGGTGCAGACCCTGCCTCAGCGGGAGTTGAAGCTCAGGGCCTTGGCTGGAAGAACAAGTGTGGCAAGGGCCACTCCGAAGACACAGTCACCAGCGGCCTGGAAGGCGCCTGGTCTGTCAGCCCAACCCAGTGGACCATGCAATATCTGGATAACCTCTACGGTTTCGAGTGGGTACAGTCCAAGAGTCCGGCCGGCCACATCCAGTGGATCCCCGCCAACGGTGCCGGTGACAATCTAGTGCCTGACGCCCACGTGCCCGGAAAGCGCCACGCGCCCATCATGTTCACCACCGATATCGCCCTCAAGGAAGATCCCAGCTACCGTGAAATCACCAGCCGCTTCCGTGAAGATCCCAAAGCGTTCGAACTGGCCTTTGCCAAGGCCTGGTTTAAGCTGACCCACAGAGACATGGGGCCAAAAACCCGTTATCTGGGCGGCGATGTACCTGCCGAAGCCCTGATTTGGCAAGACCCGATCCCGGCGCTTGATCACGCCCTTATCGACACCAATGATATTGCTGCCCTGAAATCGGCCATACTGGCTTCCGGCATTGCTGTCCCTGAGCTGGTGCGCACAGCCTGGGCCTCTGCGGCCAGTTTCCGTGGCACGGATATGCGTGGTGGCGCCAACGGTGCCCGTCTGCGCCTTGAGCCTCAGCGCAACTGGGAGGTCAACAATCCCAAAGAGCTGGCCAAGGTGTTGCCAAAGCTTGAGAAAATCCAGAAGGATTTCAACAAGTCACTCAAGGGTGGCAAGAAAGTCTCTCTGGCTGATGTGATAGTGCTCGCCGGTGGTACCGCCATCGAACAAGCCGCCAAGTCTGCCGGTTACTCGGTGACAGTGCCCTTCACCCCGGGCCGTATGGATGCCACCGCTGCCCAGACGGATGTCAGCTCTTTTGCGGTACTTGAGCCCAAGGCCGATGCGTTCCGTAACTTCTTCAGCGAAGAAAGCTATCTGCCACCAGCCAAAGCCCTGGTTGAAAAAGCCACTCAGCTGACCCTGTCGGTACCCGAGATGACCGCACTGGTAGGCGGCTTACGGGTACTTGATGCCAACAGCAACAAGGCAAAGCATGGTGTCTTTACCGACAAACCAGGGACCCTCAGCAATGATTTCTTTGTGAATCTGCTGGATATGTCTACCCGCTGGGAAAAATCCCCCAAGGAAGCAGGTCTCTACCAGGGCTTTGACCGTCAAAGCGGCAAGCTCAAATGGACAGCCACCCCAGTGGATCTGATTTTTGGCTCCCACGCCGAGCTGCGTGCCGTAGCCGAGGTCTATGGTGCCAACGACGGTAAAGACCGCTTTATCGAGGACTTTATTGCCGCCTGGACCAAGGTGATGAATCTGGACAGATTCGATATCTAACGTCACTTCTGTCGAATACACCCAGGTAGTGGTTTTGCTACCCCTAAAAGCCCGCAAGTATTACCTGCGGGCTTTTTCTTGCCGCCTAACCCTAGTACAGAACCTGTTTCGAACGACTCATTTAACTTACTCTGAGTGACATTTATTCGACTTCCTGGGCGGCTTTTTTGGGCAATCTATCGCGCACCTCAAACCAATTCACATGGGTGTCGTAAAACACATGGGCCATGGGCAACTGAACTATGGGGTCGTGAAAGCAGGCACGGACTATGTGTAACTCACCCGGCCAGCGGCTGGAGGTAAAAAACAAACTGCTGCCGCAGCGACGGCAAAATCCCCGCCGCGCCGCCTGTGATGAGGCAAACCATTGCAGCTGCTGCTCAGGGTCGCTGATGCGCGCAGCCAGTTCATTCACCCCAAGCCAGGTCACAAATGCCGCCCCATGGGCATGTTGGCACTGTGTGCAGTGGCAATGGGCGACCCACTTGGGTGGCAAATCGATTTCCACATGAATGGCGCAGCACAGGCAAGCGCCGCGGGCAATTGGGGAGCTATCCATAACAGTGTTCACCCGGCTCGACTCAACAAAGGATATTGCGATTGTTGGCAACAACAGGCTCACTGTCCAGTGAACCGGCCGTTTAAGCACCACCCTCCCCCTGCGGGAGCCGGGGCTACCGGCTCATCATACAGGTTTCCAATTCGGCCTCTGACTTGCCCGATGCCTTTTCCATGGTGGCAGACAGGCACACATCCAGCGCCTCATAATCTTGCTGGTGGCTGTATTCGCTGTGGCAGTGCCTGAGCTCCCTGACCACCGCTTGCTCCAGCGCGCCCTGACTCATGCCGGCACAGGCAGACACGACTTTGAATACGCCGTTACCGCGCATGGTTTGGAGCGTCTGCTGTAGTCCCTGTTCGAACAA
Source organism: Shewanella sp. FJAT-52076 (assembly GCF_019457455.1). NCBI lineage: Bacteria > Pseudomonadati > Pseudomonadota > Gammaproteobacteria > Alteromonadales > Shewanellaceae > Shewanella > Shewanella sp. FJAT-52076. Next base: position 862,775 of record NZ_CP080415.1, on the reverse strand, counting down.
TTCGGCGGATAACTCGGGTTCTTCCGAGGCGTTCGCAGCAGCGGGGAGCAAAACGCCAAGGAGCAGAGGCAATATCAAAAAGTGTTTCATGGGTAAGTTCCTTTTACTCGGGTAAATATCCGTGCCTGTGTTGGCGTTGACGTTATGGCCGCACCACTAAAATGAGCCACTGCACACCTTAAAGAAACGCCTCTGGCCACACATCAATCCTTGGAATGAGATTTATCCCCCTAAGCAGGAATAAGCGCTGAGACCTACACTTTAGTCCTGTGCCTGCATGGGCGGCACAGTTCTGTAATCATAAGGAGAGATTCTGATGAGAGTCAGTCAATGGAAGCGACTTGGTATGGTATCGGCCCTGGCCCTGGGAATGACCGTGGGCTCAGCTCAGGGGGCTGGTTATTTAAAAATTGGCGATATCAAGGGCGAAAGCCAGGACAATACCCACAGGGAGGAAATTGAACTTCTCAGCTGGAGCTGGGGTACAAGCAATGGCATGAATAACGCAGGCAGCCTCTGCGTTATGGATGTTGCTTTGGTCAAATATACCGACAGCGCCACCGTCGATATTTTGATGGGGCAAATGATGGGCACTCAGTATCCCGATGCCGAAATTTCCATTACCCAGAGCGGCACCGCCCGCACTGAGGACTACTTTAAGATGCGCATGCGCAATGTCACTGTAACCAGTTATCAAACCGGTGGCGGTGGCCATGATCGCATGACTGAGAACATCACTTTGCATTTCGATGAAGCGTCAATTGAGTACCGTCGTCCCGGGCCGGATGGCAGCCCAGGCGCCCCCGAAGTCACCCGTATCAGTTCCAGCAGCCATAAGTGCCGCTGAGCCCGGCTCTGGGCACATTCATGGATGTGCCCAAGCCCGGGATTTTGGCAGAGCACATACCTAATCGAGGTCATTCAGGGTTGCCATTCCCAGTTGGCGCATTTGCCGACCAATCCAATCGGCGCGTCGGTTCATGTAGGCCGTAGGGGGATCGATGCGATATGACCAGGGGTTGGGGAGCAAGGCGGCCAGCAAGGCGGCTTCTCTGGAGCTGAGCTTGCCCGCCCCCTTGTTGAAGTAATATTGGGAGGCGGCCTCCACCCCGTAAATTCCCGGGCCAAATTCCACGATATTCAGGTAAAGCTCCAGAGTACGCCGCTTGCCACTTAAGGTATCCAACAGCACAGCAAACCAGGCTTCCAGCCCTTTACGGACCAGACTTCGGGAAGACCAGAGAAACAGGTTCTTGGCCGTTTGCTGGGTTAAGGTACTGGCACCGCGAAGGGGCTCCCCCGGATCTCTGTCTTCGATGGCCGTTTTAATGGCCACAAAGTCGACGCCGTTGTGCTGGGTAAATCGCTGATCTTCAGAGGCGATGACCGCCAATTGCATATTGGCCGCTATTTTCTCCAGCGGCACCCACTGGTGGCGCACCTGAATATTGTCTTTGGGGGGGAACAGCGCCCTGTCGATACGCCAGGCCCAGGTGGGTGGATTGATAAAGCTGACCATCAGCACCAATGCCAAAGACAGCAGCAGAAAAGCCAGCAAGAGTCGAAAACTCCAGCGCCAGAATCCGCGCCAACTGCGGACGAGTAACCCGGGCTTGTTGCTACATGCCTGATTCTTTTCAGACATGACAAATGCCCCTGACCCTACATTCTGGGTGAATCCGCTTCATTCTCATTTCAACACTCGACTCATATCCGTATTTCGTCTTCTGGCCTGAGGGGAGACGGCTAATCCAAGCCGGGCAGCAAATAAACCCATTTGGGATCCTGGCTCCAGGGTTTGATGATTTTGCGTTTTTTATCCTTGGTGTAGAAGCACTTGCCAAAAAGAATAATTCCCGCACCTTCAAAGTCAGCCCGTTCTTTAATGCCAAATCGTTTGAGCAGAGCCTCGCGGACATCAGAGATACCAATGCCCACCTCACGGCTGTCGGTGGGATTTAGCCAATTCATGTCGTTATCCGCATGGGACAAGGTACCCCAATACATGCGCGGCGCGCCTTTTTCCGTAGGAATCGCATCGGCAAAATTCACAAACAGGTTTTTCGCACGCCAGCGGTGTACCTCATCGGTGTAGACCCAAAGGTCCGAGCCAGCAAGCTCACTGCCCCGCAATAAACTCATGAGCAGTTTTTTAAGCCCGAGTTTTGGGGTCTGCAGCGTATCCTCTGTTTGCCCGGCCGCCTTGGCTTGAGTATTGGGTGTGTGTTGCGAATGGACATCGTAGCAACCCTGCGGCTCCCTGACGGATGAGGCGGTGGAATGACCGGTACTCTTGCGCCCAAGCCGCACCGGCGCATCAAAATCAATACTCAGGCCGTCTTCCTGTTCAATGGCCTGACGCACGGCCGCAATGTCGGCCTCATGTTCTTTGCTGGAGCTCGATGGACGATATTCGGGGCAATTATCACTGTGGTAGAGGGAGCCAAAGCAAGCCGCCTTGCCATCGCTTGAGGCGCGGCGAAAATAGGCCCGCGCGCCGCATCCCAGGCAATACAGCGATTGCCTGAGCTGCTCCTGCGTGGCTTCATCCAGCTTGGCAAACCCGTAAACGGAAAAGACCCTGGGTGCTTGTCCCGGCTCTTCACAACGCACATCCAGCATAGTTCAACTCCCAAGGCCACCTGGGTTTATCCTCCGGCTATCGAAGCACAATGGCAAGTCAAAGCGGCTGATTTATCAAGAAAACTGCTTCAGCCACTGGGCAAAGGCCTGTTTGGGCATGGCCCCGGCCTGTTGCCCCAGTATCTTGCCCCCCTTGATAACCATCAGCGTGGGAATGGAGCGAATGCCGAAGCGCGCCGCCAGAGCCTGCTGGGTTTCGGTATCCAACTTGCCGAAACGAAAACCGGGTTCAATCTCCGCCGCTGCCGCGTTGAACACCGGAGCAAAGCTTTGGCAGGGGCCACACCATGCCGCCCAAAAGTCCACCACCAGAGGCAGCTCAGATTTGACGGCATGGGCGTCGAAGTTGGCGGCGGTCAGTTCAATCGGTGCACCGGTAAACAAGGGCGATTTACAGCGACCACAACTGGGGGCGTCGCTGAGTCGGTCGTCGGGCACCCGGTTCAGGCCGTGGCATTGGGGGCAGGCAAGGATCATAACAATGGCTCCAAAAAGAAGGCGGGATGACACAAAACATGGGGGCAGCGCGCCGCCATTACAAGGCGAAAAAGCCAGCATTATTCACTTTTGCTGCCAACTCTTTCAGGGTAAAACACAGGCGAGCAAAGTGCCGACTGGCTGGCACAAATGAGCGAAGCCAAAAAAGCCATGGGCGCGATAAATGAAGCGCAGGCCCTGCACAGCCGTGCCATGGCACTGGCCGAAGCTCAGGGGCTGGAAAGCTGGGAATACTGGGAGCTGAATCCGAGGCGTTTTTAATATCCTGCACGGCCCTACGAGCGAAATGAGCAACAAAAAAGGCGCCTTGGGCGCCTTTTTCGTTGAGCTTAACGGCTCACCCTCACTTCCGGTGAGCTCATTAGCGCCAGCATGGGGTTGGCTGCCATCACTCTGGTATACATCAGCTTGCCGATAATCAGCCCCGCCACAAAGCCACCGATGTGGGCCCAGTAAGCCACACCCTCACCCGCCATGTACAAGCCAAAGATGTTAAACGCGAGCCAAATGCCGAAGAACACCAAAGGTGACACCTTCTTTTGAAACACGATGAACATAAAGGTCAGGCTGGCATAGCGAAACCACAGCAGATACATGCCGAACAGGCCGGCGATGGCGCCGCTGGCGCCCACCATGTAGATATCACTGCCTGGCTCGGAGATGATTTGCGCCGCCGCAGCCGCGAGACCACACACCAGATACAGCCCCAAAAAACGTGCCCGGCCCAGGGCATCTTCCAGGTTATCCCCCACCACGTAGAGGAAGTACATGTTGCCCGCGAGGTGAATGATGTCGCCATGGAGGAACATATGACTGAACAGGGTCCACACATGGCTGCCGTGCATCACCTGATTTGGCACGAGGGCAAACTGCTCGAATATGGGATCTATCATCGACAAGTCGAAGCCGTAGACCCCAAAGATCACCAAATTCAAACCCAGCAACCACCAGGTCACCACGGGCTTGCTTTTAGGCTTGAGATTGAACTCCACCGGCATTTGCGACAAAAACTGGAACAGCCAGGTTTTGACACTGATTTTGCCGTTAAGCTCTGCCAACGCCTGACGCACCCGGGGAGACTGCACCACCTTGTCGCACTCATGCTTGTCGAGCCAGACACCGCGGCAGGAAGGGCATACGTCTATTTCGATTTCAAACTCCTGCATCAGGTGGTAGCGCTCCAAAGTGCAGTCACAGCCGTGACAGTGACGCTCCGAGCGCCCCAGATGCGCCCCCATGGACTGTTCAAGCACTACGGCATCATCGCCGTTGTCGGCCGTTGACAGGGCCCGGTCCAACTCACCATATTCAAACCAGAGACCGGCACACTTTTGGCAGGTGTCCACCTGCTCACCGTGAAATTCAAACACCCTGAAACTTTGATGCTGACAGCCGGGACAGGTTAATTGCTTGTTCATTTCGACGCCTCCAATACCCCAGCCTGGCGCAGCGATTCACCGAGCGCCTCATAATTGATTTTCAGTGCCGGCAAGGTGTGCTGTTCCATGGACGCTATCACCACCCGCAGCTCTTTTACGCCATAGGTGGGCCCATAGAACTTGGATTCCAGCTTGTCGATAATATCCGCCGACTGGCTATGAAAGCGCCGGGAGGCCGAGAGAATTTCCGATGGGGTTTCCAGGGTGCTTTGAGAGTAGCGCATGTTTTCCCACACGAAGGTGGCCACTGCGGGATGGTGCCGCTTGATATCGAAGGGGCGCTCTTTTTCTATCTTATCCGCATACGCCGTCAGAATTTGCACGTTGTCGGCCAGCTCATCGTAAAGAGCGTGGCGCAGGTGATAGTTATTTTGCTGACTCATCAGCGAATCAAACGCGATGGCCTGGGATAAGCCTTCTTTCGCGGCCAGATAGACGCCCGCCACGGTGGCGATAATCATAAAGACCTGGCTTATCCAAAAACTGGTTTTCACCAATTCCTGATTGTCCAGTCGCAGCGAATGTCGCGGGGTGTCGGCGTGGGCCTGAACGCCCGGCGCTACAGCCACAGGGCTCTGACTTTCGATATCCATATCAAGGTACTCCTAATCCTTGGATTTCATTAACGATTTAATGAAGGGGGTGAAAAGAGTCCAAGGATACGCGCCGAGGCCACTGTAAACCAGTGCCAAGATCAAAAAATCCATTTAAGGGTCCGGCGGATTAACGCCTGTGCATCCAACGCCAAACCATACCCATTACCGACACACAATATGCATAAATGGGAAAATCAGGCTATTGTGATTATCCGTCGTTGGCGTATAACTAAAGTACTGCTAAGGCAGTGACGGCACACGTTGGAGGCGTGACATGACCCATGAAAGCACCCACCAAGAAGGCCACAGGGAGAAAGCTGACCGGCGGCATGGTAGTCCCAGTAATCTGGACCACTGGAACAAACTCACCACTGCACAGAGGTTTGCATTTTATACGCTGGCGAAACTTGGCTATCAGTTACTCTTTGTCCGCGGACAACAGAGCCAGCCTTTGGCCATCACCCGCCAGGATGCAAGACTTGCAACCATAAATAGCTGGGGGGATATCGACTTCGCCCCGGACATACAACTGCGCCAATAGCGAAAAGGAGCCATGAGGCTCCTTTTCTTATACTGCTATTACCGCTATTGCTTGTTGGGCATTCAAGCTGCCTGACTTGCCACAGCGGTATCGGATTCTGCAATCAGCATAACAGCCGCACGGCCCAGCAATTGGTTGATGGTCCGTTCGCCCTGAGTGCCCAGCTCCAGCATGGCGCTTTCACGGGCGCCACTGATGGCACGAAACTGTGTCACATCACGCTCAGCTGAACCACAAAGACTGAAGAAGAGTTTCAGTACGGCCCGATAGTGGGACTCGCGCATCGCCTGCATCCAGCTGCGCTCCAGCGCTTCAACGCTGGAAAAGTCCAGAGCTGCCATAAACAGGCGGCCAATACGTGCATCCAGACGTACCAAAAAGTCCGTTTTCTTCGGGAAGTGGTGGCTGATACCAGTCCGGCTGATCCCGGTCGCTTCTGACAGCGTTGTGTATGACATAGCGTCGAAACCAATACTCAGGATTTGCTTGAGCGCCTCATCCATGATCTGGTTAATGGTCTGCTCAGTCTGCACCTTGGAACGTTTCGCCATGAAATGTATCCCCCGTTGTTATATTTGTTGCGCAGAGCTTACCAAAGCATTAGAGGGATTACTGCCAGAAAAATGGCATTCATAAGAGTATCTGACTTTCGTTCAGCCAGTGTTCAGCTAAAAACCGAACACCATGCCAAATCGCTAACCCTTGATTAACATATGCTGTCTGCTGAGCCATTGATGGGCGTTGTTTGGCCCCATCAGCAAACCGAGGGTGGGCGCCAATACGGGGCGTAATTGCGGTTTTCGCCAGTACATATAATGGGGCATATTCCGGGTGTTACCGGATTGAAAAAGATTATGCAAAAGGCTGGCAAACTCCTGCAGCTCTTCGTCAGACCACTGGGGAAGGCTTGGGTAAAAATCCTGGCAAAAAGCACCAAATTCAGCGAATAACGCCAGTTCTTTGGCATCATACCTGTTAAGTAGCGGGAGTAAGTAAAGAGAGCTCCAATGGGACAACTGGTTAACGTCATTGATAGCCTGCAGATTACGGCGATGAAACTGCTGCCAGGCCAGAGTGAGACTGCCTTTCTCTCTGGCAACCCGCCAATAAAGGTAGGCATCGGCCAGCCATTCCTGCTCACGCACGCTGAGGATGTCCGGCAGCACAGAGCCTTGCAGGGCTCTGACCTCCAAATGGCCAATCTCGTGCCACAGGGTTAAGGTGGATTGTTCTGCCAACGGCAGCTCCAGCAGAGCCCCTGAGATTATGGCACTCTCGCGACTTGGGGTGCGCTCAGGTGCCATCACTATCACCCCGGCTATCGCAGGGTGAGAAACCGGCGTCACCAACGCGGCGCGATACCCCAAAAGTGCCGGGATATCCTCAGGTAATTGCGCCGTCACCTCTTGCGGCAGGCTGGCAAGGCAGGAAGGTATTGCGGCGAGCTCACAGAGAATCACCTCCTTACCCGCCACAATGACCTGTTTAGGGTTGTGTAGACTGCCACTGAACTGCGCCGCATTCAGACCACTACAGGCCATCAACAACAGCAGATTCAGTGTCAGTCGCCACTGCATCAGTGGCGGCTCATGATGTTCTGAATGATGGCTGTGGTCGACACACCATCTTCAAAGCCAAGCACCTTCACCTGGCCGCCATTGGCAATCACCTCGGCGCCACCGGCAATGTCTTCCACCTTATAGTCGCCGCCCTTTACCAGGAGGTCTGGCAGGAGTCTGGCGATAACCCGCTGGGGCGTGTCTTCACTGAAGGGCACCACCCAGTCCACCGAGGCAAGCCCGGCGAGCACCGCCATGCGTCTGTCGACTGAGTTCACCGGACGGCCATCGCCTTTCAAACGGCGCACCGAGTCATCATCATTCACGGCCACAATCAGGCGATCGCCAAGGGCCTTGGCCTGGGCGAGATAACTCACATGACCTGCGTGGAGAATATCGAAGCAGCCATTGGTCATCACTACCCGCTCGCCGCGAAGCTTGGCCTGCTCCAGGGCATACACCAGCTGATCTTCACTCACGACACCAATGCCTGACTCGCCCTGATGGGGTTTCAGGGCTTCAATCAGTTCGATACGGCTGACTGTGGATGTGCCCAGCTTGCCGACTACCACACCGGCGGCGGTATTGGCGATGGCACAGGCCTGAGGCAGCTCAGCACCGGCGGCAAGGGCCGTGGCCAAGGCCGAAATCACGGTATCACCGGCACCTGTGACGTCGTATACCTCACGGGCCACGGTGGGGATATGCAGTTCGGGAGCCTTGGGCGTAATCAGGGTCATGCCCTTTTCAGAGCGTGTCACCAAGAGCGCATCCAATGCCAGGTCCTGAAGCAGCTTTTGGGCCTTTTCAACCAAATCCGCTTCGCTGGTCACAGCCCCCACCACGGCTTCAAATTCACTCATGTTCGGAGTCAGCAGGGTTGCGCCCCGGTAGCGGGCAAAGTCACTGCCTTTGGGGTCTACCAGTACCTTGACCCCTTTGGCACGGGCTCTGGCAATAAAGTCGGCGGGTTCACCCACGGCGCCCTTGGCATAGTCCGACAGGATAACCACGTCCACATCGTCGAGGCGCGCTTCGGCCCGAGTCAGCAAGGCATCACTGCTTTGCTTATCAAAGGCTTCTTCAAAGTCGAGTCGGATGAGCTGCTGATTGCGGGACAATACCCTGAGCTTGGTGATGGTGGGCTTATCTTCCACCACCAGCCAATGGGGTTCAACGCCAAGGGCTTGCACGCCGCGAGTCAGGGCATCTGCGGTATCATCCTGTCCCACCAGGCCTGACAACTGCACCTTGCCACCGAGGGCGGCGATGTTCAGCGCCACGTTGGCGGCGCCGCCTGGCCTGTCTTCAATCTGATTGATGCGCACCACGGGCACAGGGGCTTCGGGGGAGATGCGTCCGGTCGGTCCCACCCAATAGCGGTCCAACATCACATCCCCAACAACCAAAACCCGGGCCTTCTCAAAAGCTGGCAGCGTAACCTTCATAGTACTCACATTGAATTTGCCGAAACTAAAAGCGGATTGTACCCAATTTTCTCCCGCTGTTGCGCATGTTTTGCGTTAGAATAAGCACGAATTTTTGCAACAGAGCGAGCCCCAAGTGGTAGAAAGTGCCCAATTTTCCAATCACCTGTATCACCCCAAGTACTGGCTGTTATGGCTGGGTGTAGGATTGATGCGCGCCTTGTCGCTACTGCCCCTGCATTGGCAGATGTCCCTGGGTAAAGGACTTGGCCGACTGGTAAGGATATTGGCTGGCAGTCGCAGTAATACCGCCAGACGTAATCTGGAACTTTGCTTCCCCGACATGAGCGACGCCGAGCGCGACGCCCTGTTCAAACGCAACTTCGAAGAAACCGGCAAAGCCGTGTTCGATACCATTTGCGCCTGGTGGTGGAGCGATGAGCGCATACAGCAGCATATGCGCATCAAGGGGGCCGAACATGTTGAGCAAACCGTTGCCGCGGGTCAGGGCATTATCCTGTTTGCGGTACATTGTTTGCCGCTGGAAATGGGCGCGCGGATTTTTGGTCAGTTTCAGCCCGGCGTGGGTGTTTACCGCCCCCACAACAATGCGGTGATGGAATATCTGCAAGTGAAAGGACGCCTGCGCTCCAACAAGGCCCTGGTGCCCAAGCGCGATTTGCGTCAGATGGTGCGTTGCTTGCGGAATGCCGAAGTGATCTGGTACACGGCCGATCAGGATTTTGGCCGCTCTTCCGCTGTATTTATTCCCTTCTTTGCGGTGCCCGATGCCGCCACCATCACGGGAGCCACCACCCTGGCCAAGCTGGGCAAAGCCAGGGTTCTGCCGTTTTTTGTGGAGCGGGACGCTGATGACAAGGGCTACAGCATTGAGATTTTGCCGCCGCTGGAAGACTTCCCCGGTGAAGACGAAACCGCCGACGCCATTCGTGGCAATCAGGTGGTGGAGTCGCTGATTTCCCGCAATCTGCCGCAATACATGTGGCTGCATCGCCGCTTCAAGACGCGCCCGGAACAGGACGCGCCGTCACTCTACAAGTAACAGCGTCTCGAATTCGCATCAGATACCAGCACCTCAACCTGCCTTGAGCTTCAAACCAAGGCAGGTTGGACAATCCCCTTCCATGGTGCGCACCACCCAATCACAGCCCTGCCACTCAAAGCTGTCACCCTCTACCGGGTTGCGGCCAAGCTTTTGATGCATCAGGTCTTCCAGTGTCAGCCCCACCTCGTCTTCATGCAGGTTAAAACCATAAAGCGGCGCCAAATCCGCAAGACGTACCGAGGTAGCCAACATAAAGTCACCGAAAAAGCCTGCCATGGACGGGTTTTCCGGCGCCTCACTGAAGAGCTGACTGAGGGCGGGCAAGTCTTTGGCCTGACCGAGCACGCACAGCACATCGTCGGCAGCAAGCTCGGTACTGCCCGAAGGGTGCAGCAAATTGTTCCCCCGGAACAGCGCCGCAATGCGGGTGCCTTCCGGCATCGACAAACGCCTTAATGGCTCGCCCACACACCACTTATTGGGCTTGAGACGATAGACAAAAATTTCCCATTCACTGGCAGGAAAGATGTCGACTCCCGCGCGGCTGATGGGCTCAGGCTTGGGCGGCAAACTGACTCTGGCGAGCTTCATCGCCAAGGGCAAAGTTGAGCCCTGGAGCAGCAAAGAGACCAGTACCACACAAAAGGCCAGGTTGAAGTAGAGCTCGGCATTGGGCAAGCCGGCCATCATGGGGAACACCGCCAGGATAATGGGCACTGCGCCCCTCAGGCCCACCCAACTGATAAACCAGCGCTCCCTTGCCACAAAACGCTTGAAGGGCGCCAGGCTTACCCACACGGCCAACGGCCGGGCGATAAAAATCATCCCCAGCGCCAGTACCAGTCCGGGTACCAGAACCTCGAGCAGCGATGACGGCGTCAGCAGCAGTCCCAGCACCAGGAACATGCCAATCTGCGCCAGCCAGGTCAGGCCGTCCATCACAGCGAGCGTACTGTGTTTTCCGCGCATGCCGCGATTGCCAAGGAACAAACCATAGAGATAGATAGACAGGATACCGCTGCCACCGAGCAAGCTGGACAGAGCAAACAGCAACAGGCCGCCTGCCAGCACCAGAATGGGATAAAGTCCATCTGCCAGCACGCTACGGTTGACAAGATGCCATATCAGGTACCCCCCACCGAAACCGGCGGCCATCCCCATACCGGCCTGAAGCGCCAGGTCGCGCATCAGCCCGGGACCATCAAACTCACCGCCGGCGGCTATCATGGCAATCAGGCTGACGGTGAGAAACACGGCCATGGGATCGTTACTGCCCGATTCAATTTCGAGGGTCGAACCCACGCGCTCGTTCAGCGCCCGGCCCTTGAGCAGCGAAAACACCGCGGCCGCATCGGTACTGCCAACGATGGCACCAATCAGAAGCCCCATCAGCAAATTAAGGTCGAACAGCCAGGCGGCCAGCAAGCCGGTCAACACCGTGGTAATGGCCACTCCAAATGTCGCCAGGGAAAGCGAAGGCCAGAGCGCCAGCCGGAAGCTGCTCATCTTGGTTCTGAGGCCACCATCCAGCAGGATAACCGCCAGCGCCAGGTTACTGACCAGGTAGGCCGTGGAGTAATCGTTGAATTGTATGCCGCCGGGACCATCCTCACCGGCGAGGATCCCCACTCCCAGGAATACCAGCAATATGGGTACACCCAGTCGGGAAGACAGGGGGCTTAACACCACACTGAGCCCCACCAGCAAGGCGCCGACCAAAAACAACAAATTCATGTTTTCTGCAATCATTGCGCCTCCCTATCAAGAAATCGCGACAATTATACAGACAAAATGTGACAAAACGGTATTTTAAAGCAAATTTAATGTCGAAAAACCAAAAGTAAAACTCCTGTTTTATATTGGTTTTTACTGCTTAACATTCATTTAGCCCACTCACCCTGCAGAGTCGGCAGCTTCAAGCAAGATCTTGCCAATATTCATCAACACTAAACAATGTCATTTAAACAACCGTAATGTCCTTATGACATCAAATGCCGTTGTCACAAAAACAATTCAATAAAACAAATTAACAGTAAGTATTTATAATTACTGAATATTTAATAATGGCACGCATTCTGCCTTATAGCGATGACATTAGAACAAGCGCTAGAGAGGCCACAATGAGTTCACTTCGCAAAACGGCAATTGCACTGCTAATAGTGCTGATTGCCTCCTTCACAGTACTGCTGAGCCTTGGCAGTGAAATCTATCGGGAGATGCCTCCCATTCCGGATGCCTTCACCAGTGAAAGCGGTCAAACGCTTTACAGCAAAAACGACATCCTTCGCGGCCAGCTGGTTTGGCGCTCCATGGGTGGGCACCAACTGGGCTCTATTTGGGGCCATGGCTCCTATGTGGCGCCCGACTGGTCAGCCGACTGGTTACACCGTGAGGCCGAAGCCTGGCTCAACATCAGCGCCAACAACCAGTATGGCAAAGCCTTTGCCGAGCTGGACAAGTCACAGCAGGCCGCGCTTGAACAGGCTCTGCGGGACGATATGCGCCGCAACACCCTGTTCAACAACGGCGATAAACTGGAAGTCCCACTGAGCGCAACACGCATTGAGGCCATTGGCAAGGTGGTTGAGCACTATGTGGCACTTTTCGGTGACGATGCCTCCATGCAAACCCTGCGTGAGCAGTATGCCATGAAAGAAGGCACCATCCCCGATCTGGCAAACCGTCAGCAGCTCAACGCCTTCGTATTCTGGAGTGCCTGGGCGGCCATCACTGAGCGCCCGGGTGAAACTTACACCTACACCGCCAACTGGCCCTACGATCCTCAGCTTGGCAATACCCCCACCTCGGACAATATCGTCTGGTCGATTTTGAGCATTGTCACCCTGATAGCCGGGATTGGTGGTCTGGTGTGGTATCACGCTGCCGGTAAGGCCCATCCACTGCCAGAGCCTGCAAAAGAAGACCCCCTGTTCCGCTTCAAGCCTACCCCATCACAAAAGGCCGTGGGCAAGTATTTCATCACCGCCATAGGCCTGTTCCTGCTGCAAATAGTGCTGGGGGGCATCACGGCCCACTACGCGGTGGAGGGTCAACAGTTCTACGGTCTGCCACTGGCCGAGATCCTGCCCTATTCAGTCACCCGTACCTGGCACACCCAGCTGGCCGTGTTCTGGATTGCCACGGCCTGGCTCGGCACGGGTCTTTACATAGCCCCTGCACTGTCCGGCTATGAGCCCAAATATCAGCGTCTTGGTGTAAATGTGCTCTGGGCCGCCCTGGTTGTTGTGGTGCTGGGCTCCATGGCCGGTGAATGGTTGGGGGTTCAGCAGTATTTCAGCCTCGACAACAATTTCCTCTTTGGCCATCAGGGCTATGAATATGTGGATCTGGGTCGCGTATGGCAGATCCTGCTGCTGGCAGGCCTGATGATATGGCTGACTCTGGTGACCGCCGCCATTCGTCCCGCCCTTAAGCTGCAGGGTGAAATGCGTCCGGTGATATGGGTGCTCTACGCCTCCTGTGTTGCCATCGGACTCTTCTACGGTGCCGGCCTCTTTATGGGCAAACACACCAACCTGGCGATGGCCGAATACTGGCGTTGGTGGGTGGTACACCTGTGGGTAGAAGGCTTCTTTGAAACCTTCGCCACCTCGGTTATTGCCCTGCTGTTGGTTCGCCTGGGCCTTATCCGTGCCCGCAACGCCAATGCTGCCGTGCTCTTTGCCACTGTTATCTTCCTTACCGGTGGCCTGATCGGCACCCTGCACCACCTGTACTTTACCGGCACCACCAACTCCATCATCGCCTGGGGCTCCATCTTCTCGGCACTGGAAGTGGTTCCCCTGGCTCTGATTGGGTTTGAGGCCGTTGAAAGCTATCGTCTGCGCCATGCCGCGCCCTGGATGCAGCGCTACCACTGGGCCATCATGTTCTTCGTCGCCACCGCATTCTGGAACCTGGTCGGTGCCGGCGTACTCGGCTTCCTGATTAACCCCCCAATCTCGCTCTACTTTATTCAGGGCCTGAACACCACCGCAACCCACGGCCACGCCGCCTTCATGGGCGTGTACGGCATGCTGGGCATAGGTTTGATGCTCTCCTGTCTGCGCGGCCTGACCCTGGAAATGCCCTGGAATGAGAAGCTGCTCAAGGGCGCGTTCTGGAGCCTGAACCTGGGCCTGGCAGCCATGGTATTCATGTCGTTGCTGCCAATGGGTATCACCCAGTTCTTCGCTGTGATTGAAAACGGCTACTGGTTTGCCCGCTCACCGGCGGTTATTCACTCCTCCACGGTGGAGACCCTGGTGTGGATGCGGGTGTTTGGCGACGTTATCTTCAGCGTCGGCGGCCTGCTGCTGGCCATGTTCCTGGTGGATATCGTTCGCAAGGCGTTGTCACGCCGCACCGTGGCCGCTATTCAAACCTCCACTATCTAACCTTAACGGGGGCGCTGTGCGCCCCCATGTCAAAATGACAATCTCACCCAACCAGAGTATGCTGACCCCAACGCTATTTAGTTCGGGGCAGCCTACCTCAATGCCACTCAGCCAAACCCTGCTCACCCGCATCGCACTGGATATCACCTCCGGCCTGTCACACCGTGACCGCTTTGCCAGACTGGTGGACACAGTCAAAGCCAATCTGGGTTGTGATGCCGCCGCACTGCTGGAGTTCCGCGACCGTCACTTTGTCCCCCTTGCAACCGCAGGGCTGGCCGAGGACGTGGCCGGACGCCACTTTGCCATCGACAGCCATCCGCGCCTCGAGGCCATCGCCAGAGCGGGCGACCTGGTGCGTTTCCCCGCCGACAGCGCCCTGCCGGATCCCTACGACGGCCTAATTCCCAATCAGGAAGACAGGCTCCACGTGCATGCCTGCATTGGCCTGCCACTGTTTGACGACGAAAAGCTGATTGGCGCTCTGACACTGGATGCTTTCGACCCACAGCGATTCGATAATCTCGGCACCATGGAACTGAGGGCACTTGGGGCCTTAAGTGCGGCGTCTTTGAAAAATGCCCTGCTGCTGGATAAATTGGAGCGGGTGTCGCTGCTTGGTCACGGCAGCCGCGAGGCAAACAACGATACCCCACCCATGGTGGGCAATGCCCCCGTGATGGAGAGCCTGCGTCAGGAGATACTCGCGGTGGCAGGCACGGATCTGAGTGTACTCATACTCGGCGAAACAGGTACAGGTAAGGAGCTGGTCGCCCGCGCCGTACATCAGGCCAGTCCACGGGCAGGTAAAGCACTGGTGTACCTCAACTGCGCCGCCCTGCCGGAGTCTGTCGCCGAGAGCGAACTTTTTGGTCACGTGAAAGGGGCCTTTACCGGCGCAATCAGTCACCGCAGCGGTAAGTTCGAAACCGCCGACAAGGGCACCCTGTTTTTGGACGAAATCGGTGAGCTGCCACTGGGACTGCAGGCCAAGCTGCTTCGGGTATTGCAATACGGTGATGTGCAGCGCATCGGCGATGACCGCAGCCTCAAGGTGGATGTGCGCATCATTGCCGCTACCAATAAGGATTTGAAACAGGAAGTCCTGGCGGGCCGCTTCCGCGCCGACCTGTACCACCGCCTCAGCGTCTTCCCACTCCACGTGCCGCCGCTTAGGGAGCGCCCGGAAGATCTTGGCCCCCTGTGCGGTCATTTTCTTGAGCAGAGCCGCAAGTCCCTCGGGCTGTCGGTGCTCAGAATAAGACCCGATGCCCTGAGCCGCCTGAAAAACCACGACTGGCCGGGCAATGTGCGCGAGCTTGAACATGTGATAAAAAGGGCTGCCACCCTGGCCAGAGCCGCCAGCGACGACGGCGCCGTGATGATAGAGCCCCAGATGCTTGCCATCGGCGGCCAGAGCGCGTCTGTACCCGTGCAAAGCCCGGTTGCGGGCGCTCAGGTGGAAGGCAAAAACCTCAAGGAGGCCACAGATGCATTTCAGGCGGCCTATATAGGTCAAATTCTCAGCGCCAATCGTGGTAACTGGGCCTCCACCGCCAGAGCCCTCGGGCTGGATCCCGGTAACCTGCACCGGCTCGCCAAGCGCCTCGGATTGAAATAATTATTGTCAAATAGCAGTTGAAATTCTGCGCGAATTCGATGAGGATGCCTGCTCTGCCATGGAGTCAGACATCAAGGTATCCCACAGGCTCAGGATTGTGCCGCACCAGTGAGAGTCAATAGAGTCAGATGAAACCTGTTTTTAGCCTCGTCATATTTTTCAGCCTCATCAGCTTTTGCCAATCGGCACTGGCGGTGATCTATCCCCTGCCCGCCAAAGACAGTCGTCTGGTGGGGGAAATTCAGTATTATGTTGTCCCTGACGACAAGCGTACCCTCGAGGATATCGCCTCGCAGTTCCAGTTGGGTCTGTCAAACCTGATGGAAGCCAACCCCGGGGTCGACCCCTTCCTGCCCAAACCCGGCAGCACCCTGATCATTCCTCACCAGTTAATCCTGCCCGATGCGCCGCGGGAAGGCATAGTGATCAACATCGCCGAGATGCGTCTCTACTATTACCCCAAGGGTAAAAAAATCGTTGAAGTGCTGCCCATAGGTATCGGTCAGGTAGGCCGTGACACCCCGGAAAACTGGGTCACCACGGTGCAGCGCAAACGCGCCAACCCAACCTGGACCCCCACGGCCCGCATTCGCAAGGAATATGCCGCCAAAGGCGTGACCCTGCCCCCCGTGTGGCCGGCAGGCCCCGACAACCCAATGGGCCTCTTTGCGCTCTATATCGGTAATCTCTATGCCATTCATGGCACCAACGCCACCTTTGGTATTGGTTTACGGGTAAGCCAGGGTTGTGTGCGTCTGCGTGACACCGACATCGAGCACCTGTTTAACAGTGTGCCCGTGGGCACCCGGGTGCAGTTTGTGAATCAGCCCATCAAGGCCACCGAAGAGCCCGATGGCGCGCGCTACCTCGAAGTGCACCAGCCGCTGTCACGCACTCAGGCCGAATTTGATTCCGCCGAGCCTGTGCCGCTGACGCTGCCCACGGCCATCAGCCGCTTTGTGGCCCATGCCGAAACCGACTCCTTCGTATTGAAGCGTCTGCTGGAAGCCCGTACCGGCATGCCAACCCGCATCAATCCCTGAGTTGGGATAACCCGATAAATAAAAACAGCCACTTTAAGTGGCTGTTTTTATTTTGGCGCTGAAACGCCCACCAAGCTTAATTACCCAACACGCTAAATTGCCCGGCGAGATGCTGCGTCACAGTGATGAGCAGGCAGATTCCCCGTCATTCCTGTGGCGCATATGCCCTCAGCGTTTAACTCAATTCCGGTGCCAACATGTTCACAAAGGTGTTCATGGCGGCGGCATTGGCCAGAATGCGTTGATCCAGCGGCTGCTGGCCCGGAGTCTCACTGCAGCAACCCACGCGGGCACCGCTGCGAACCAAAAAGGATTCGAATGAGGTATCGAAGTGGTTGAAAATCACGCCGCTGCGTACCGGACAGTTGTCGACATCGCCATCGGCGGCAATGGGGAAATACTGCCCCAGTGCATCCCGCAAGCTGTGACTGAAACGGCCGGGCGCCTGGCTTGGCTCAAAGGTATACACATAGGTGTCTGTCAGCAGCACGTCTTCATGACAGGTGAGGATGCCATCACGGCTGGCCACCTGCAGCAGGTGGGCGTGTTCAAGCAAGATGCGCCCTTCTGCCGAGGTATCATCGCCGGGCTTGGCTTTGCCATTTTCAATAAAAAAGCCGCGATTGGGGTTTTCACCCAGTTCATTGAACCTGTGCCCTTTGGCAAACCCGGTGGGGTTAACCAGCGGCAATACGCTCAGATTTACCCGCTTGAACAGCTCGCCATCCAGCTGCGATAAAAAGTGCAACAGCCCCCAGGGACCGGCAGACTCTTCACCGTGGAAACCGGCGCTGATAAGCAAATTGGGCAAACCGGCTTTCTGCCCGGGTGATTGCAACAGATACAACGGATGGTGCCCTGCCTGCCCCAGGATTTTGCTGCCAAGACCAAGGCGCTCTGTCTCAATGGCAAGCAGGCTGTAAAAACGTTGGATGTCGGTGCTTTGACATTCAAATATCTCACTGCGCCAGACAAAGGTTTGGAAGGGTGAACGACTCATAACGGGCATCCTTGGCTTAAAAACAAGAGGGTGGAAAGCTCTTGCCATCATATCAGTAATGATGAAAAACTGAATGCCATTCCAAAGGCTTGGGGAAGATATTCATGGGATTGCTGGCAGTACTTGGCCTGTCGATGATGACACTCGCGCCCCTGTCCGAATGCCAGTTCGATGACCAGCCGTTAAGGCATCTGGATGACGCCGTAGAGACAAGGCAGCTTGATAACGGTATCCGCCTGTTTTGGCTTCCAAAGGCCAACAAACAAAGCATCACCCTGGCAAGCCGCTTTGCGGTGGGCTCTCGCCACGAATCCCAGGGACAAACCGGCTGGGCCCATTTGTTTGAGCATCTGCTTTTCAAGGGCAGTCGCCAGGCCCCCGGCGATGGTTACAGCCAACTGATGAACGCCATGGGTGCCAGCTTTAATGCCAGTACCCTGTTCGATGACACCCGCTACTACACCCGAATCCCCGCCGAGGGGCTGGCCTTTACCCTGGCACTGGAGCGGGACCGCTTTGAGCATCCCCAATTTGCTGCCGAAGCTATTACCAATCAGCAAAAAACCGTGCTGGCGGAAATGGCACAAACCATAGATAACCAACCCTACTTTCGTGCGGCAATGACCTTTTTGCTGAGTCAGGCGGCAGATACCCCCTACCGTCACGCCATTATCGGCAATCGCGCCGACATTCTCGGTGCCGATGCGAACAGCCTTAAGGCCTTTCATGAGCGTTTTTATCGGCCATCGCGTCTGAGTATGGCGCTCACCGGTGCTCTGCCGGGGGATGTTGAAACCCAGGTCAGCACCCATTTTGGCAACTGGCAAGAGCCGGCGCAGTCACCGGAAACAGCAGGGTTCGACCAAGGGGCACCAGCGGATGACGCAGCGACGCCAGATTTCACTCCTCGCGCTCCCGTGCATGGCGAAGTCATAGATGAAAGAGCCCCCTGGCCCGGGCTTCTGATGGCCTGGCACACAGTGGGGCGCAGTCACCCGGATGCCGCCGCCATCAAGTTATTGGAACTCAGGCTATTTCAGCGTATCGCCAGCAGCATCGAACGCGCCGGCATCAGTGGCAAACAGAGCCTGCTGCACTATTCCCTGCCACTGGAAATGGAGCACCACGGCATGACCAATCTGGTGCTGGTGCCCCGGGCCAGTGTGAGTCTGGATACCCTGGCTGCGGGTATCGAAATGCTGATAGACCAGGCCGCCAGTGAGCCCATGAAAGGCACCGAACTTTGTCAACTCAAGCAACTCTGGCTCGCCGACTACCAAGCGCAGCTCAGCAGTGATGAAACCCTAGCGCAGTGGCTCGCCGCAAGCCCTGCCACTGACAATGCACAGCCGCTGCTCAGCCCTTGGCTTAGGGTACGGGATGTCAGTGAAGACGACCTGATACGGGTGGCGCAGCGCTATTTTGCAGGCCACAGCGTCAGGCTCGACCTGAAACCCGCATGGCACACCCGCCTTGGAAAAGGCCTGCTGGAATGGCTCCCGGAAAGCTGGGCCGAAGGCCTTGAGGAGCTGGCATTATGAACGCCAAAACACGCCTGCTGTTGGCCATGCTGGGCGCCATCTCACTGATTGGCTGCCAGCATAAGTCGCTGGAATATGAGCCCATTGCGGCGCCGGTCCTTGCCGACTTCAGCACACCAGTGCTGCTCGCCACGCCAGTTGCCAGCTATGCTTCCGACAACAGAGTCAGCAACAACAATGCCCCAGTGACTGGCATTGAGCCACACAAGGGGATTCCCTTTCCAGTGCTGCAGCCTGCCGTCAATCCACCGCGACTGGCACGCGGCATGTCCATGGCAGATGAGAAAGAATGGTTGAGTTTTCACCGGGACGAACGGCTTGAGGCAACACACCTTGTTATTACCACAGCAGGGGTGCTCACTTCAGGCCCTCTCATCGTCAGGCAAATGCAGACACAGCTGCGCCTCGATGCGCTGGCGGGGGAGCGCTGCGCCGAAACCCTGAGTGTCATCGCAAGGCCACACAGTTTGGTATTTTCCAGTCGCTGCGATGGGCCAGAGCCCCTGCTGATAAGGGTAATGAGCCTGTTCAAGCGCTTCGGTGCCCTGGATAAGGACAACAGCGACAGGGTGATACAGGAAAGTCGGCTCGCAAAACACATAGAGGCGTTCAGCGGTAGGGATATAGACAGGCTCTGGGCTGAGGTTGTACTGGGTAAATCACACCCTTATTTATCACTTTATAATGACGCTGAAGCAGGACAACAGGCCATTTCAGATGAAGTGGGCAGATTGGCAAGCCAGGGGCGCTGGCACCTTATCGCCGCCACGACGCCCGAGTCTTTGATGAGCACAGCCGAGCCTGCTTTCACTGGGGTTAACTCCGGCGCCATTCTGGTTGAGGGAGCTGAGGTTGACCGAATTGAGGTTAAAACTTTCGAGGTTAAGACTATCGAGGCCTTCACTGAACAGCACCTAAACACAGGAAAAATACTGTACCTGCTGAATGCCCCAGGGCAAGTGCAGTCACAAGTCCGGGTTGGCTACTCACTTCCCCCCACCGGCAACAGCGCCCCCTGTAAAGCCACGGCAGCACTGCTGGGGCGCAGTCAGGCTGGGCGCCTGTTTTACGACCTGCGCAGCCGCCGGGGCCTGACATACGGCGTGTATGGCAGCTGTATCGATAATTCCCTGAGCCGCACCCTGAAATTCTACGGTTCAAGTGCCACCGAAAGCACCGGCGCCTTCGTGCGGGGCATACTGGATCATCTGAGTCTGCTTGGCAGCGCATCGCCAAGTGATGCCGAGCTGCAGGCGCTGGACAGCTATCTTATCGGTCAGCACAAGGTCCTTGCCGACAGAGAAGGGACGGCTCTGGGAGAGTGGCTCGCTATGCTCGAACACGCCCGTATAAGCGGCGATGACACTGACCTGCCCGAATACCTGCCATCCCCCTTGGTACGGGCAGCAGACATGGGTGACTTCCCGGCGCAGTATTTACGCGCTGCCCCCTGGGTCGTTATCAAGGGTGATGCCAAATTACTCCTGCCTGATCTGCAGCAAAAACTCCCCGATTGGGTGATAAAACACCTGGATAAGCTGCCCTGAAAACCCATCGATTTTTACATTTGCGTTTAAAACACTGAGCCAGTCGCGGCAAAAAATGCACCAAAAACCCATATCAAAAAGATTAAAAGCCGCTATTGGCAAGGGCTTCAAGTCCAAAAGGGTATTTAGTCCTTCAGGCGGCTGAACACTAAAATTTTTTGAAAGGGAGTTTTAGTACCAGCCACCACAGAGGAAAGTACCATGGGTCATTTTTCACGGGTCCTCGTCGCTACCGACGATGGGCTACATGCCAAGCCTGCGTTGCGAAAGGCGGTTCACTTAGCGAATCAAAGCCATGCAGATCTCACCATGTTAAGGGTTCAGCTCCCAAAGCAGGCAGGGCTTAGTCAGTGGTTACAGCAATTACTGACGGCCCCAAACATCAGCCATCAACGCCAAAAACACCCCAGCTATCCAGACAAAGACATACGTCTGGTGCTTAAACATTGTCATGCCCCAACACTCGCCAACGCCGTACTCGATGAGCTCAGCCAACGTGATTACGATTTGCTGATCCTGGAGCATCACGAGTATTCAGCCCTGCGCTGCGAATTTGGCCATACCGAAGATTGGCAGCTGTTGCAGCAGGTGCCTATTCCCGTGCTTTTTGTCAGTAACGACCCCTGGGAAAACGACGGCAAACTGCTGACCGCGTTGGAAGTGGATGATGAAGACGAAAGCCATCGTCAATTTAACCGTCAGCTGTTGGATGTGTCAGATGAGCTGGCACGCATGCTGCGAATGGAGCTGCACCTGCTGACCTGTTACCAGGCCCACGATATGAGTGTGTCTTTTGATAACAGGGATTTGAATCATCACACCTGGGTTGCTGAGCAATGGCGGCGCCTGCGCCAAACTGCCGAGCCCCTGGCACTGGAAGACAAACGCCTGCATCTGGCAGCGGGACTGCCCGATGACATGGTGCCCGAAGCCGCACGTCAGTGGCACAGCAACCTGGTTGTGATGGGTGCCAGCGAGCACACCAGTATGCTGAGCGCCTTGAAAGGCAGGGCATCGGAGCAGCTGCTCAATCAGCTTAAATGCGATGTGCTGGCACTCAAGCCCCAACACCCACAACTCCATTAAACCTGTCTCGTCACAGCGACATAGCAAATCATGTCGCCATCGTCTCAACCACATGCACAAAGCTTGAAGGCGCCCGACGAGGCGCCCGCTTGGTGAACGGGTTGCCTTCACCAGGCAGCAAAGAGCAATAAAAAACGCGGCAATGCCGCGTTTTTTTAATTTATTGAATTACATACGATTAGCAGGTGCCGCAGGCAGGTCTGACGCCCCCTGGGTGTTAAGCGCACTGGAATCGCTGTCCGGGGTCAGCGGGCGACTTTGCGCACCGGGCTCCAGCGCAGCAGGCTGGGCGTCATCTGCCCCACCCGTATCGGTTTCAGTCCCCTCGGCATCAAAGCCATTTTCCAGCAGCAAAGCGTTGCCTGCTTCCATGGCGTCTGTGTCTTCGGCAAAGTAGTCACCGTGCTGACCATTGATATTTTCCGATCCCAAGTCTGATGCGTCGTCAGCGGCGGTCGCCATCAGTGTCTGACTCTGGTGTTCCAATGAAGGCGCTGCGGCCTGTTCATTCATTTCCGCACTGGCAGCACTGCCGGCCTGATACCCATCTTTAATCCCCTGAATAAAGCCGGTTTGGGTAACCAGATACCCAAGCCCAAGCGCCGCAGCGATACCGAGCACCAACTTTAAATGCCCCTTACGCCCCTCAGTTGGCAAGCTCACCTGTGTGCCCGCCGGCAATTCCACAGGCTCGGGCCCACGCTTTCGGCTGCCCATAAACTGGCCGCCTTCGAAGATTTCCATCTGATTACTGGCCACTTCACCTTCCACCACGCCACCGGCGATGATGGTTAATTTTTGGCAGCTGAGTTTACCCCTGAAGGTGCCGCTGACATTCAGCTCATGACAGCTGAGTTCTCCCTCGATAAGACCACCCTGCTCTATCTTTATTTGGCCTTTGGAGCTCACCCGACCGTGCAACTGGCCCGATACCAAGGCCGCACTTTCCAGCATCATCTCGCCTTCAAGCCGGGTACCGGCGCCAATAAATGTGATCCCTTGTCCCTTGCTCATGGGTTCTGTCTCCAGCCTCGACGGGGGCAATATCCTGCCAGGTAAAAATGTGGCGCAAATGTTAAACAGAATTTGCTGTCAGGGCAAAGAATAAAACGCCACTTTGGGAGGTGGAAACCAACTAATCTTCCACCAGCGGCTTACCGGAGAATTCGGCCAGATGTTTACCCGCCTCCATCATCTGGCTGTTGAAGCCCACCAACAGTCGCTCCCGTTGCCCCTGTTTACCCAGGACCAACAACTGGTACTTGTTCCTGTCGCCGCCACGGCGGGTGACCACGAAGGCCTGGATATCCTCAAGTTTGACTTGCACTTGCAGCAGGGTATAGAGGCTGCTGATCCGGCGCCTGAGAAGCCCCCGCCCCTTGTCGATGGTCACCCTGTGGTTGGCAAACAGGCAGTGCCAGCTGAAACTGGCCGTGAGTGCCCACAGCAACATGTGCCTGCCATTGCCGTTAAAGCCAATGCCCGAAAATATCAGCGTGGGGATTAGCGGAATAATCCCCAGAATCACCAGCGCAACCCGGTTCCCCAGCACCAGGCTGCCACGGGCGTCACTCTCTTTGACCCATTTCATCGGTTCAGTTGCCCCCGCATCAGTAGCCCAGCCATAACAGCAGCGTTCCCAGTGCGATGAACACCGGCAGTGGCAGTAACGCACGCCAAAAGGAGCCGCGCACCCTGGCGAAGGCCGTCTGCACTGCGGGGTTTGAATCTGCTTTGCCATCAGCCCCCAAGGCTGCGTCTGGGTGTCTATCCGGCGCCATTTCGCCATCAAAGGCACCCGCAGCTTGTATCGGCCGGGCCTTTGGATATTCGCTTATCCGCTCCATGGCCATGGCACCGGTTTGCGCAGCAAGAAGCTTTGCCAACGTCAGAGTTTCGGCCTCCTCACCTATGCTGTAACGGGACAGACGCTTGCCTGCCTCAACCGACAGCCAGCAGCCCTTATCGAGCTGCACCACCGGCTCGGCCACCAGGGAGACAGAGCCTGCGGGCCAGCGCTCAATGTCTTTCTCGCCACGTCCCCAAAAGCTGCGTCTTCTAACCAGGTTACCGGGTGCAAACACCAGATGCTCACGGTAGCCCAGCATTACCAGTGCCAGGGGCAGCAACAGCGCGGCACACACCCCATAGATCACTGCCTCATTGCCTTTCAGCACCAAAGACATAAACAGCGACGCCCCCATTGGCACCAGTGCAATGGCGCCGTATATCACCCGCTGGCTTTGACGTTCGCTGCGAAAATACCAGTGACCTTCGGCATCTTTGTGAAGGTGCATGCGAGCGCCCCGCCCCAATTGGCGGGGATCCAGCCCATGGGCTGATGTGTGTGGTTCAACCACATCGGATGGAGCTTGTTTCATCATTTATCAGCCTGCCGGGCAATCTGTGATGGCTAGGGGCGTACCCGTGCGTTCGGCCAGGGCAAATTTTTCTGCCTGCAAAGCAGGCGCGAGCCCCTTGGTTATTACCACCAAAGCCCCGGTATCCACCTGGGATTGAAGCCCGGCGCAGTCGATGCGCTCCAGCTGCAAGGTCGCGTTTTTGAGCGACGCTATAGTCGACCAGTCTGTCACTGACACCTGGCTCAGCTGGAACATATTCACCGCCGAAAAGCTTGAAAAACTCTGCAGTTGCACCTGATTCAGCAGCAATGAATGGAGCGACTGTGGCAGTCGGGTACTGGTGTGATTGACGCTGCCATCTTCCAGTGACAGAGTGCCAAGCTGACTGAAGAATTGGAGGTCATCAAGGCTCACGCTCGCCCCCTTGAGCGGGCAGGAAAGGAGTTCAAGCTCATGTGTAAGACTGACTCCAAAGCGCTTTGCGGCGGCCTTGATGCACTCGCCTATCACGGGGTCGGTAAACTGCATTGCCGAGATGGGCATACTAGCCCGTGGCACTGCCCCATCATCCGGTGAGTCGTCATGCTGTGAGTCGTCATGCTGTGAGTCGTGCCGGATTGAGTCCATTTCGGCTGAAGCATCCTCGCCCGACTCGCTTTCGTGCATGCCAGCCAGATCTTCATTCAGGGTCGTATCCGTATCCAGATCAGCATCTGTATCTTCACCGGCCAGTGCCGCCATCAGGGCCATGGCAAGGGCATTGCCATTATCACCGGATAACCCCTGAGACATTGCCGGCACATCATCTGCCAGCACACAGGTGCGGAAGGTTTCCCCCAGCTCCATGACAGATAACACCCGGCCGTGGCTGATGCTCATGTCCATCACCGCCTGATAGGCAGCGCCCTGGTCGGCAATGGCGCCATAGCCCTTTAGACGCTCAATGTATGCGTCTGTCTCTTCCAGGGCCTCATCCACCCGCGCCAGAGGGGCCGGGTCTTTGCAATGGCTCTTGGCCGGCATATCGCCGATAAGTTTTGCCAGGGCGTCACGGTACTGGCCAGCGAGGACACGCTGATCTTTTGCATCGGCTAAAAATCGCGCGGGCCAGCCTTCACCCAGCAGCGCCCGGGCATCCCCATTGTGCCTTTCCAGACCATTTTGGAATGCCTCATCGTCCCGGCCATGGCGTTTGGTACGTCCCTTATACAGGAGCGGCTTGGTTTGGGCTTCAAATTCGGCGATAAGGCTGTCTCTGTCCGCAGCCAGTGCCGGACGCGCAGCCAGTGCAGACAGGGCAATAACGCCCATCAGGGCGTAAGAAACGACCGGGAGCGAAGGCGTCTGCCGGGTGGGATGTGTTTGGAATATATGGGCGTGAAAAAAAGCGCGCTTGAGCATAATCTCGTCCCTGTTATTTGCTGATGTGCGTCCATGAGCCTTACAGGATACGTTGCAAATTGAAGGATTTAAAGGCTTTTAGCCCCTGAGTTTGCGCCCAATGACTGTGGCAATTTGTGCGAAGGCACCCGCAAGAACACGGTAAAACGCCCGATTAAACACCTCGATGAAAACCGAAAGCGTCCATCTGCCGGTCCTTGGATAGAAAACCGGGATAAAAAACAGGGCGCCCAAAGATGGGCGCCCGCAACAGCATCTGAACCGCCTTTATCAAAGACCGTTCAGGTGAGCCCTGAGCGTGGGCGAAAAGCTCGCGTCATAGCTTAGCCACAACCAATTCAATGCCCTTGAATCAAAGCTCCGGTTGAGGTCGACCTCGTAGAGACTGCCCTGCTCCAATAGCCAGTATTCACCGTCATCCAGGCCCACAAGCTCCGGCGGTAATCCCTCAACAACCTCGATATGCAGCATTGGGGCGCCATTTAGTGCCGTCTGCAGTGACCATTCATAGGTCATGTCCTGCCCCGCCACCACCTCAGACTTGATAATAAAGCGATTTTCATCAATCAGTTGATAAGCGCCATCATCAAATTCGTAGCGCCACAGCGCCTCGATAATGGCCACCGAGTCTATCTCAGCCGCCGGGGTATCGAAGCCGTGGCTGAGGGCGCCTTCAGAGCGGCAAAGCACATCGCCGGTTTGCTGATATTGCAGGCGATAAATGGTATCCGGCCAGCTGATGCTGCTTAGCTTAAGGGGCGCCGGCAGGGCTGCAATCAGGGTTTGAAATTCAGAGTCGTCGGCGCTGAACTTGTCCACCGTCATCACCACGGGCACATAGGTGCCTTCATACACCCGGGTGAGGCGATTATCCAAGGTGATGGGCTCTGGCACTTCATAACCGTCGGCACCATTGGGGCCTATCCACTGACTGAGCTCTGTGTTCCAGCACTCTGACGCCAGCGCTTCACCGCCAAGTTCCGTCCGGGATACCACCCCGTCGCTGACGGTGACCAACAGACTCGATTCAATACTGCCGGCTCTGAGCTCGGCAAACACCTTGTCTCCCACAGTCATCAAATTGAACAGGTGGCTTTCGCCATCATCTTCAGCTTCATTCTTGGCAAGTAAGGCCCAGTCCTGGTCCCACATCAGGCGCTCATCGATGGGCGAGGTGATATAGCCAAGATTCTTCAGCACATCGCTGACGCGATAGCGTAAATTCAGCGGGTCGGTGGCGAGCCAATCCGTCATAGACATACCGGCTTCCCCGGCAAGAGACTGCAACAGGGTTTGGCTGACAAAAAGCACTTCTTCGGCGGCGAGTGCCTCGGACAGCTGGCCATCAATCAGCGCCTCAATATGATTTAAAAGCGCCAGCGCATCGGTAAAGGCCTGTGTTCCGGTCTCGGCGGCGCTGACCGCATAGGGGTTCTGTGCATCAACACCGAAAATAGTCGGCAACAGCAGTTTAAGCCGTGCCGATATGGCAATGGCATCGGCGGTATCTGCCCCCTCAAGTCGCCTGACCTCAATATCGGTAAGGGGATTGATGATGCCGCCGTGCTCTTTTCGTGCCAGCAAGCGCTCGGTTACGGGAGGTGGTGACACAGCGGCCGAGCCTGGTGCCCGGGTAGGGGCGCCTGCAAGGGCGGCAGATTTGGGCGTCATCGCCAAAGGAGCTATCACAGCAACCGAAGCGGCCTGCGGCAACTCTGCCACCAACTGATAGTCGGGCGTCGCCTCCAGGCTTTGCCACTCAAGGGTAAAGGCACCTTCGGCATCGCTGATGGCATCGGGCTCATCGCCATCACAGCTGGCATTGAAATTTAAGTCAGCACACACTGAAGCGCCCGCCACAGCGCCGTTAAAGCTTACCGAGCCCACCACCTTTTGGGCATATTCTGGAGTCGTTGGCGGCTCAGTATCCGAATCTGAGCCACCGCAGCCGCCCGCCAATGCACCCACTACCGCCAATGCCAACACATTGCGGGCGTATTTGAATTTCATCATGGAAACATCCTGTATGGCCCACGGCCATCTCCATCAAACATCCATAAAAAAGGGCGGCAATATACCGCCCCCCACTGGCTCACAATCAGAAATACAGCTGTTCTACCTGCTTGCCATCCACCAGCAGCTCACACTTATCGGCGGTGCTGTTTTTGGAAGATTGAATGGCACCGGCAATGGCACCGAATGCCCCACCCTGACGGCCAAGCACTGAACCAAAATAGCAATTTCCTTTGATATTCATATCCTTGTATTTGGCGCTCAGATTCTGGGTTGGGGTGTAGGGTGGGAAAGAACCCTGCATGATGGGATCGCCATTCACCTTCAGCACCAGCAGATTTTTACGCTCATCAAAGCTGCCACCGAAGGTGAGTTCAACACCTTCCACGGCCACTTTTTTGTCCTGCGCAACCCGCGGTGGCGGCTCGGTGGAAGAACAGGCAGCAAGACCCGTTAACGCGACGACCAGAGAGAGATACTTCAATTTCATTTTCAGATACTTCCTTTTTGGGTAAAAATCCAGTTTTGCTATTAATAATCAATGCATTGCAAAAATATAAAGGCTTATTTGAGCAGGTTGTACATGTACCATTTGCCCTCTTTCAAACCGAACTGACAATGGCTGGTTCGGACGGTAGACTTGCCGCTGCGACTGTCTGTGGAGTCAAAGCTGTAGGTGACCCATACCACCTCCTCAAGTCCACGGTCGACGGCTTCGCCCTGTACTGTCTCGTTTTCAGATTGCTGGGCGTTTTCAAACCAACGCACCCCATCAATGCTGAAGTTGTTGATGCCGGTATAGGGCTTCACAAAGGCCCAGTGGTGGATCTTTTCGATGTGCGCCATGTACATGCTGTCGGGCATATCCAGGGGCAAAAAGAGTTCCTTCATCAGCGCCAGATCTTTGTTGGTGACTATGTCGACCGCCTTTTTGCAGTTTTCCCGCAGCACAGGAAATTCCGCATCCTGAGCAACAGCGGCGGACGATGCCAAAGCGGTTATCAGGGTCAGTACCAGGGTTGTTTTTGTTTTCATATGGGTGGTCACTCCTGTGAAAAAGCCGGACATCCTGTGGATGTCCGGCGGTGTTATCAGGGATTTTTCACCGGGCATTCTGTCACAGTTTCAGCGGAAGCTGATGCAGATTCAGGCTGTAATGCCAACACCTTAGGTACACGCTGGGGTGCTGGTGAGGCACCGGTATCGCCACTGGCTGCCACCTGAATACGGTAATTTTTGTGGGTATCCGGGCAAAGGTCCCGACCCGACAACGCATCACCGCTGACGCTGGTCACATCGCCTTCAAACTCTATGTAGTAGGTGGCGATGCCGTCATCGGCGCGGATCCCTGTGAGGGTGACAGTGTGCTCGCCGTCCTCCAGGGACACCGGAATCGGACCCACGGCGCGTTTGGGCTGATTGTTGTCGTACAGCACCTTGCCGTTCACCGACAACTTGAATACGTCGTCGTTGATATTGCCGTTATCACCAAAGGTAATAAGCACCTGGCTGGCACCGGCAAAGGGATACTCGTTACTGAGATCCTCAGCCACACCCACAGTGACATAACCACTGACGATACCATTGGGCACAATCACCACCAGGGTATCGGTTGAGGCCGACTTCACTGCCGCCACCAGGCGTTCGCCACCGCCGCCACTGAAGGTGACTTTGTTCCCCATGGGCTGCTTGCTGAAGCCAATACCCGTAATAACCACTTCTTTACCGGCCGTGCCCCTGGCAGGGGAAATATTGGCGATGGTCAGCTCGGTGCCAATCAGGATTTCATAGGGCACTTCAGACACATCATCCCTGTGGTGTACCTCTACTCTCAGAGGCCCAACGGCTGACTGGATCTGGTCGATGCGATTGAGCTCAAATACCAGCTCGGTGCCCTGTTTATTCACCGTGTTGAACTCGGTATTCAGCTCCTTGTTGCCATTGCCGGTATCGAATACCTTCACTTCGGGTTTCGCATCACCAAACTTGCTCTTCACCACGGCCATACCGCTACCCACAATGGTGAAGCGTTTGATCTCATTGGTCTTCTGAATCGCTCTTGGGGTAATGTCCGATGCCTTCAGGCCCCAGGTCACCACGTAATCGAGCTTGGTGGGCACCACGGCCAAGTCCTTTACCGTGGACGCCATATCTATCATGGCGTCAGCCAGCTGGCTGGCCTCGTAAGCGGCGGTGATTTGCCCCCAACCGGGAATAAATTTCTCGGCCACTTTTTGGATCATCTTGTTGATGAAGTAAGTGGAGTCGATTTCGCAGGCGGTCAGAATCGCCATGGTGATTGGCCCGTAGGAAGCCAGGTTGGCGGGATCTGAAATTACAGCTTTGATTTCCTTGCTGTAAATCTCTTTCCCCAGGCTTTCCGCGAGGTTAAGCCAGTCAACATCCGTCGGGTTGTCTTTGGCCATGATCTTATCGATCTCGGTGCTGATTGCCGGCAGATATTGATAAACCGCCTTGACGATGGCCAGCGCCGTGGCTTCTTTCTTGTACTTGCTGTCGTTCAGATCAACACCGGCGGCGTTGAACAGAATCGAGTAAAAGCGAATCACCACGTTGTCGATGATGGTGCGGATTGCCAGCATCTTGCGGGCATCCTGTGCACGCTTGTCGTAGTCCGCCGCGCCTTGCAGGGTAAAGGGGCTGGGGCCAAAAATGCCATCCACACCCGGGGTGATAATTTGGTACAGACAATCTTTGTACACGCACTTATCGATGAGCGAGTCGGCAGACCAGAGAGAAA
Organism: Shewanella sp. FJAT-52076; assembly: GCF_019457455.1. Classification (NCBI taxonomy): domain Bacteria; kingdom Pseudomonadati; phylum Pseudomonadota; class Gammaproteobacteria; order Alteromonadales; family Shewanellaceae; genus Shewanella; species Shewanella sp. FJAT-52076. The sequence continues at coordinate 832,233 of NZ_CP080415.1, read as the reverse complement.
AGCCCAGCCAGGTGCCTGTTTGGGGGCCCAGCATGCCAGAATCCCAGGGGGTGGTGATGTGCTCCTGCAGAGGGCTGTTAAGGGCTTGCTCATCCATGTTGATTGAGCCTGTGGCAGGGTCCAGCGGATACACCCGGGCGCTGAGGTAAAGCTGGCTGCGGTTTTGCAGCTCCACACAGCCGTCGGCATTCAGGATTTCATACCATTTGGGATCCACACCGGCGCCGCAGTTATTGAGGATTTCACTGGAATTCTCGGCAAAGGTGGTGGCCTCCAGTGACATATCAAACGCGTCCCAGGTGCCATTGGTTTCCGGGTACGAGACTATGCTGGGCTCAATATGGGACAAATGGGTATTGTCTGCGGCCTGGGGGGCTGCGGGGGCCCTGGCCCGGGCTTTTGCCATCGCGGGATGACGGGCCGAAAGCTCCTCTTTGATGGCCGCCTCATGGCGCTTCAGTAAGGCAACTGTGGCATCGCTGCGATCTTTAAAGGCAAAGAAATCGCTGTCGGCCATCAACTGCGCTGTGGCATCGGCGACATAGACAGCATAGGCGTCGGTGGTTTGCAGCAAGGCCACAAAGGCATCGGTACTCAGGCCCCTGGCATCGGCATAAAAGCTTAAGTGCAGCACCATATTGGCCAGCGCCGTGCTTTCGAAGCTGAAATCAATTTCGGTGTCGTCCACCCGGTAGAACGCGCTGAGGTAAGACTCAAGCTCACCCTGCTCGTTGCGGGTGTAAGTGAACACCACTTCGGGCAGGGTACCGGCCTTGGTTATGTCGTAGCTGCTGCCACTGATATCGTTGGCAAATTCAGGATAGATACCGCCGATGGCCGCCAATGGCCTGGGTGCGCTGGACGATACCTTCACCGCAACCGTCTGCTGGACAATAAAGGTCACCAGGTTACTGGTACCGAAACTGTTGGTGACATAGTAGCTGCCACCGGTTACCCCCTCGGGCACAGTCACGCTCAGGGTGTTGGCATCAATCAGGCTGACAGAGCTTGCCAACTTGTTGAAGAACACCGTGGTATCTTCATCGAAATTGTCACCGCTGAGGGTGATTTGCTGTCCGGCGCGCAGCTCCACCGGATTGCTTTTCAGCAGCAAAGGCAGGGTGGCATCGCCGATTTCTATGGGAAAGGCCTCTGACTTATCTGTACCCGACACCACAGACAGGCGGCCTTTTCCCGCCACCTCGGGGAGCGTGAATCGTAAGCGGGTAATCTGGCCTTCACGCACTGTTTGGGTCGGGAACAGGTTGAAATCCTGACCATTGATATTGGCCACCAGCAGCGGACTCTCGGGCGCTGTGGGATAGCCTTCTACCCACAACTCGAAACTGTCACCGGCGCGGATAAAGTTGAGGATGCTGCTGTCGTCAAACAGGGTGCGAAGCTCTGAGACAAAGAGATCGCCCGGAGCCTGCCAAACCACACTCCTGGCTGGAACGAGACGCTGCAGGTCATTGACGTCAAATATGCCGTCGTTGTCATCGTCCAGATCCAGATGATCGATAAAGCGGTCGCCGTCTGTATTGAGTGGATCGGCCGGGTCGCCCCCTTCCACGGCGTCATCAATGCCGTTGCCATCGGCATCCAGATCCAGAAAGTTCGGCTTCAAATCCCGGTCCAGATCGCTTAAACCTTCAACGGCATCGGCAAAGCCATCACCATCGGCGTCGCTATCACGCCAGTTGGGCTGGCCATCGCCATCGATATCCGTGCCAATAAAAGCCAGGGTGCCGGAAAACTCCAAGCCATCAATGATGCCATCGGCATCCAAATCCTGATTTTCGACATCGGAGCCCAGGGCTAACTCTTTCTCGTCGTCGAAAGCATCAACATCGGCATCCACAAACATGGTGACCTGATAGCTCAAATCGGGCTCACCGGAGAAGGCTTCATCTATCACACTCAGGTGGTAAGTACCGGCTTCATGGAGCTGAAAATTCACCACGTAGACATTGGGGCTCTGGCTCTTGTGCAGCACAATATCGTTCTGCACCAGCCCCTGCTCGTTGGAGACATACACCTGGGGCAGGAATCTGGGTGACTGGGCGTACAAATAGGCGGTGAGCGACCTGGGTTCAGTCAGCGAAAAGCGATAGAGATCGCCCTTATCCAGCTCGGAGGAAATCACCCCCTTAACCACCACACCGCCGTCGAGACTGATGGGCGTAGCCACCCCGGGGTTATCGTTGGGCTCTGCTTCATTGAAGCTGGGGTACTGGCTGCGCTCGGCATCGAATGGGTAATCATCCCTGTCATCCGGGATGCCATCGCCATCTTCATCTTTGTTTTCCCAGGTACCCACCTTGTCCTCATCACCGGGCGTGGTGGGCGGTGTAGTGGGGTTGCCCGAATCCGGTGGCGTGGTAGGCGGATTGGTGGGTGTACCACCCTCCCCAGGCTCGAGTTCGCCGTTACAGCCGCCCAGAGCCAAGGAGCTGGCAATCATCAACGCCAGCGTGAGCTTTTTATGGTTCATCGTTATTCCCTTATCACTTACATCCTGAAGGGGGTTTGCATCCGCATTATCCCCTGTGAAACCATGGCCAAATACACATCCCCGGTGGCGGCGCCCAGGGCATTGCAGGCAAGCTGCTCATTGCCGGGCAGGTACTCTATCGAGGTAATAATCTTTTCAATCATATAGTTGGCAAAAGGCACCACCAATTTGTGGCACCAGCGCACTTCTATCTGCAGTAAATTGGCGTCCTGAATATTGAGCTTACGGCCGTCACCCACATCCTTTTGTGCCGTGCTGCGATACATGAGGTTGTCGTTGGGGATTTCGTATACCGAGTTGTTGTTGACCCGGGCACGATACTTAAAGCGGTCAAACACCGCCTGGGTGGGGCTCAGCACTGTGAGTCTGCTTTGCAGCGCCACGGCGGCTCTGGCTTCGATCATGGCCAGTTGTGCGTCTGCCCATCCGGTCTCACGGACATACAAGGGCACCAGGCCTTCGGCCAGCGCCCGAGTCATCGCGCTGCGGCTGCCATGATCCAGTGCACCGGCACGTACCGCCTTGGCGGTGGCCGAATCCAGCGTGGTTTTAGCCACATACACAAACGCCCACTGCACCGCCAGCATCATCCCAAGCAGCACAAAGGGGATGAGAAGCGGCAACACCAGATTGAATTCGAACATGGCCTGACCGCGCTGAGTTCGCCGCAGGTGCAATTTCATTGCATACCCACCTGGGTGCTGGCGCCGGGTTCCCGTTGCAATTGATTGAGAGCGTCCAACAGGGCGCTTATCTGCCTGCCCACGGGGGAGTCTTTGTCACCGCGGCGCTCGATGGACTCCAGTATTTCGGTGGATTGCTTGATACGTACCAGGCCCATGTTGTACCAGGCCTTTTGATTATCCGGCTCCAGTTCGACACAGCGTTGGTATGCAGCGATGGCCGCATCGTGGCGGCCGGTACGGGTATAGATGTTACCCAGACGAAACCAGGCGGGGGCATAGTTGGGTACCGACTGCAGCACCTGCAGATACTGGCTTTCGGCCTGGTCCAGCTTTGCCATCTTATAGGCAGCTTCGGCCTGGGATTGCAGCGCCATAATCTGGGGATTGCCGCTGTGCTCGGGTTTATTGGCAGTTGAACTGCACGCCATCAACATCAGACTCAGGGCCACAGGGGCCAATATCTTACTCATTTTATCCATTGAAAATTATCTCCCACACGAACTTGCATTGCGGCCACAGCGCCGGGGGCCAGCTCCATTACCTGAAATGCCCCCACGCAGGAGGCGCTGCGCCAGGGGCGCAGTTGCTCGGTTGTTTTCAGCACCCGTAACTCTCTGTCCAGAAAAACCAAATCCAGTGCATAGCCCATCCAACAGGTGTGTATCGAGCCACAGCGATTGATGAGCATGGCTTCGTTTGCTGCCAATTGTGGCCTGCCCAATAGCCCCCTCAGCCTGAGCCAGGGGGTATTGGCCAGCCACACCTGCAACGCCGAACCACTGGATGTATGTGTGAATTGCGCGCGTTTCATGTCACATCTCAAACAGGAATTTGGACAGGATGGGGAACAGCAAAATCAAAAAGGTCACCGGGAAGATAAACATGATGAGGGGGAACATCAGTTTGATGGGCGCCTCCATTGCCTTCTTCTCGGCCCGCTGGAAACGTTCAACCCGGCGTTGATCGGCCTGGATCCGCAGGGTGTAACCCAGACTCGCCCCGGTACGCTCTGCCTGTGCCAACGCACTGACCAGGCTGTTGAGCTCGCTTATCTGTACCCGGTCGGCCATGTTGCGAAAAGCCTGTGCCCGGGAGATACCGGCACGCATATCGCGGATCACCTTTTCAAACTCGATTTTCAGCGGGCCATCGGGACCGCGTTCCACCGCCTGGGCAATGGCCGCAGACATGTTGAGTCCGGCCTCGATGGCCATGGTCAGGTAGTCGAGGTACACAGGCAGCACCTTGACAATTTGTTCCTGGCGCGTACGGCGCAGGTCATTCAGGGTCAGCATGGGCAAAAAGTAACCGGCAATGGCAGCCAGCAGCAGGTAGTTAGCCGACAGTTCGTCCAGCATCCAGCAACCGAGCCACACGATGAAGATGGCAAACAGAGTGCTCAGGATGCGAATGGCAAAGTACTGCTCCGCCGTCATCAGGTACGACAAACCGGACACCTGCAGCTTTTTGGCGATACGCTCCAGATAATCCACGCTGAGCTTTTCGCTGAAGTAAAAGGCCACCACATTCACCAGCGGCCAAATCAGCTTGAGCCCGGGGGTGAGTGGGTCCATAAACTCCCGGCGCTCGTCGGGGACCCGCCGGTAAATGCGGGAGCAGGACACCAGCAAAAAAATCAGCGCCAGGGTATAGAAGGTAACAATCAGATTAACCATGGCCGCTCCTACACATCGATAGTGATGATTTTTTTAATGGTCATGTAACCACCAAAGAGCAACAGGGATGACACGGCTATCACGGCCCAGCCCACAGGCTCGGTCAGGATACGGCCCATGGACACAGGCTCCATATGATACAGGGTGAAGCCAATCGCCACCGGCAGCAGGGTCATGACTATGCCCTGCATCTTGCCCTGTGAGGTGAGCGAGGTGATCTTGCCTTCCATCTCGATTTTTTTACGCAGGGTTTCAGACAACCGCACCAGCACCTCGGCCAGGTTGCCGCCCACATCGCGGGAGATTTGCATGCCCGCCACTACCAGCTGAAACTCGCTCTCGGGGATGCGTTTGTAGACGTTATCCAGCGCCGTGTTGAACTCCACCCCCAGCCGCTGCTCACGCAAAAACAACTGGAACTCCTGCTTGATGGGTGCATCCATTTCTTCGGCCATAAACTCGATGGCGTTGGTCACGTTGGCACCGGCCTGCATCGACGCCGCAATCATGTTGAGCGCATCCGGCAACTGGTGCACAAACTTGCGCCTGCGCCTTTGGTGCAGGTAGCGGTAGAGATAACGGGGCAAGAGTGCCAGCAGGACACTGAGCAAACCCCCCACCACCCAGGAGCCGAAAAACAGGCGGCCGAAGAAAGGGACTGAGACCAGGGTCAGCACGTTAAGCAAAAACAGCTGGCCCGGCTCAATAAACAGGAACATGTCGGCCAGGTTGGTACTGGCCGAGGTGGTAAAGGTTTCCCGGTATCGTTTGGCCAGCGACTCACCCAGATGCTTGGCAGACCACACCAGCACTGTGACTGAGACAAAGGCCAGGACCATGGCGAGTATCAGATCACCCATAGCGCGCATCCCTGTCGAAGATATCCAACTGAACCCGCACGCCCCGTCGGCGCAGAGACTCGTAAAACTCGGGAATGGTACCTGTGGCGGTATAAAACCCCAGCACCTTGCCCTGCTCGCTGAAACCGGTCTGCTGGAACTTAAAGATTTCTGACAGCTGCACAGTGCTGCCTTCCATCCCGGTGACTTCACAGATACTGGTGATGCGCCTCGAACCATCCGAGAAGCGCGATTGCTGCACTATGATATTGACCGCAGAAGCAATTTGTTCGCGAATGGCCTGAATGGGCAGATCCATGCCCGACATCATCACCATCACTTCCAGGCGCGAGATACAGTCCCTTGGCGAGTTGGAGTGAGCCGTAGTAAGAGAACCATCGTGGCCGGTATTCATGGCCTGCAGCATGTCCAGCGCCTCACCGCCGCGGCACTCACCAATCACCACCCGGTCGGGCCGCATCCGCAGACAGTTTTTCACCAGATCGCGAATTTCAATGGCACCCTTGCCTTCCTGATTGGGCGGTCGCGCCTCCAGAGAAACCAGATTGGGCTGATACAACCTGAGCTCCGCCGCATCCTCCACGGTAATGATGCGCTCATCTTCCGGGATAAAATTCGACAGTACGTTGAGCAAGGTGGTTTTACCCGAGCCGGTACCGCCGGAAATCACCACGTTGCACTTCTGCTTCACCGCCATTTCCAAAAAGTCCGCCATGTGCTGGCTCATGGAGCCAAAGCCCACCAGGTCGCTGGCACCCAGACGGCGCTGCATAAATTTACGGATGGTGATGCAGGGGCCCTTGAGCGCCAGCGGCGGGATCACGGCGTTTACCCGCGACCCGTCCTTCAAACGGGCATCCACCATGGGCGAGCCTTCATCGATACGCCGACCTATGGGCGCCACGATACGCTCGATGGCACCCAGCACCGCCTGATCGTCTGAGAAGGAAATATCAGACAGATACAGCTGCCCGGACTTTTCATAGAAGATTTGGTCGTGGCTGTTGACCATGATTTCAGTCACATCTGCGTCGGCAATCAGGGCCTCAAGGGGACCCAGGCCAATAGTCTCATCCAGCACCTCGCGGATAAGATCGGTGGCGGAAATTGTCTCGGGCAAAGCCATCTGGCCAACGATGTGCAATATCAGGGCTTCGCTCTGTTCACGAAGCTCGATATCACTCATTTCATTGACATTAACCCGGCGCAAATCGAACTGCTTTAAGAGTTCCCTGTGCACCTGTCGGCGCCAGTGGTTGCGCAGCTTGATTTGCTCACGCTCAGGCGTTTGCCCGTCGAGGGGCTTACCTTTTCCGGTGGCAGCGGCGCCCGTGGATGCACTGACACTGGCTGACGCACTGACGCTTGAGGGGGCTGCAGGGGCAGGTACCTCTGTGGCATCGGGGCCCGCAGGCGTCGAGTCCGGCGCAGCGGATTCGGTGGCAAATCCGCTGCCGCTGTCTGAGTCCTGTACCCGAATAAAATAATCCCCAATCTGGATTTTATCCGTGTACCTGAGGGGGCCGAACAGCTTCTCCCGCTGCTCATTCACCTTAAGGCCGGTCATGCTGCGGTTATCTTCTATAAAGATGCCGTCATCTTCCCGGCGCAGCGTAGCGTGGTGACGGGCCACCTTGATGCCCCGAAGCACAATCAGGTGCCCCGGGTCCTTGCCGATATGGCACTCACGGTGAATACAGTTGAATTCACCGACCTTGGTTCCCTTGGTCGTACTGACGATGATGTTAAACATGGCAGCTCCTAATCCAGAATGTAAAAAGCTTCCAGTTTCGCCGCATCGTCAACCAGCTCCCGGGCACGGGAGAGGGACTTCTCATGGCTTTCTTCCCCGGGATACACCACGGTGGGGGTCACAAAAATCACCAGCTCGGTTTTTTCCTCACGGAAATTACGGGACTTGAAGAGCTCACCGAGAATGGGGATGTCTCCGAGGAATGGGAACTTATTGACTACCTTGGACATTTCGCTGTTTACCAGCCCGGAAATCACCATGGTTTGCTTGTTTTTAACGTTAATCACAGACTCGGTACGACGGGTCAGAAAACCCGGGGCGCTGCCCTCGAGCTGGATGGATGGGTCGACGGCGCTCACCTCGGCCATCACCCGGCTGACGATATTGTTATCGGCATCCACCACGGGCTCTATGTTCAAACGTATGCCGTATTCCTTGTACTGGATATCCACCGAGCCTACGCCGCTGACGGTGCGGATAGGGATCTCGCCGCCGGCGAGGAAGCTTGCGGCTTCGCCGCTGCGGGTGGTCAGGTTGGGCTCGGCCAGCATGCGGGCATCACCCTTTTCAGCCAGCAACTGAATTTGGGAGCCGATACCTGTCACTATGCCGAAGTAACTCCAGCCACGGGTATCCAACACCCCAATGGCATCGGACACGGCGCCGCCTATGCTGTTGGCATATTGGCCGGGCGACGACACGCTGAAAATCGGGTTGGCGGTAAACGCCTTGGCGGCCCCAAAGGCGGGACCCGACATGACGTTTTCCCATTGCACGCCAATGTTGTTCAGGGTGGACTTGTTGAACTCAACGATTTTGACTTCCATCTTCACCATGGGCTCGATGGACTTACCGTATTTGACGTACTTAATCAGGGGCAGGATGTTGTCCTTGCCATCCAGCACCTTCTCCAGGGTCTCACGCTGGGAGGCATCGGCCTCACCGTGGATCACAATCACACCGTCCGACTCTGTCACTTCGATGGAGGGAAACTCGGCCAGCATCCGCTTCATGGTCCCCACTGTGGTCTGGGCGTTTTCTTTGGTGACCACCACACTCAACTTGCGCACTGTGCCGTCTTTTTGCCAGAGCTGAATATCAGACAAGCCTTCGCTCTCGCCGATAAGAATGACATTTTTCTCGTCCAGCACCTTGGCGCTGAGCACGCCACCGTTACCCACCACAACCCGCTCAACGTTGGCAATCTTATAGAGCTCTACCGCACCCACATATAGCTTAAGCGGTTGATTGTTATGAGCATAAGCGACCGAAAGCAATACTGAGCAGAGTGCCCAGCCTAAAATCATCAGTTGGTTAATTGTTTTCATAATGCGGTGTTAACTTTTCCCTGAGCTAATTCGTCCATCAATTCTTTTGGTAAGGGGTATTCCTGGAAGCTGCTCTTGAGTCCACTTCCCCCCGTGATGTATTCAACCTGGTGGCTGCCTTTGTCGCCTGAGGTACCAAAAATCTGATCGCCAAACATATTGGTTACGGCAACGGGGGCAGACTCGGCTTTGTTACGAAGCAGGGTGACAAACTTGCCGCGGCCTTTGGCAAGGGAAACCCGAATAGCATCCTCGGTGGACAGCGCCAGGGTGACTGTGTTGTAAGAATCGGGGTTGTCGTAGAGCGAGTTCACCAGCTCGGGATGCACATCTATGCTGCGCTTGCCTGTGGCCAATACCTGAGCCTTTTCAATCAAGAGCTCCATTTTGACCCGCTCGCTGTCACCGTTTTCCACTGTGTAGCTGAGGAAGAGATCCACCAGATCTGAGGGAACCAACATGCCCGCTGTCGAGTTTTCTTCATTGATGTCGATGGTGACGGCGCGCTGGCCTTCCTGCAGCAGATCTGAAAACTGCTTGGTTTTGAATCCGGGCAGATAGGCACTGATAAGCGGCCGCCCAGGGGACATTTCGCTCAGCAGCATCTGGCCTGCCACTTCATTGAATTGGGACGGACGAATAGCATCCAGTGGGATGACATCGGCGCGGATAGAGCGAACCGACATATTGGTTTCGTCGACTATGTCGCCTTTACGCAGCTCCTGGGTGGCGACCACCACATCCACCATTTTCACATTGCTGTTTGACAGCTCGGCTCTGATTTCCTGTTCTTTGACAATGAAATAATTCTTTGTTGCCCAGGCGGCCAAGCTGCCGAGCACCAAAGCTATCCCCAGCAAGACCCAGTTAAAGTCTATGCGTTTCGACTGCATTTCGATGATTTCCTTATTTGACTTAAAACGGCAGTGGCGGCTGAGACTTTGCGTGGGCAAAAGCCGTATACCAGGTCTTCAACGCATCCCTGCAAATTTCCATTACGTTGCGTCCGTCCGTGTCCGGATTAATGGGCACCAGGAGCGCGGCAATCAGCGCCCCGCACACCAGGAGATACTCCAGTGACGATTGGCCCCGGGCGAATTTCTGTCTCACAGGCCCTCCGACATTTCATTGGCGACTATGTGAGTGCGTCCCTGCTCAGACTTGATGCTCAGGTCCAGAAAGCTGTTTTCCCGGTTAAGACGCAGCACCGCCTGATTGACTGAGGGCTCCAGTATTCCTACCACCTCGTGCCATCCCCGGCTGGTGTAATAGTTTTTGTAATAGTGATAACTCTCAGACACCCTGCGTTCACTCACCAACACCACGGTACGGCCACGTTTAAAGAGATCCACCGAGCTGATATCCGACAACACTGTGGTACCTGACAAGGAGGGGAATTTCTGGCTGCTTTGGGTTTCAAACTCCGAAAAGCCGAGGTTTTGCGAAATCCCCACATATGCCAGAGTCGAGTCGTATTGGCTGCGAATGCGCGCCGTAAGCAGGAAAGGCGGCTGCCAGCTGTTGATGATGACGTCGCCATCAAGGGTGTTTTTATCGAACTTTTCGCTGCGGTCTTTCCATTGCTGTTCATAAAAGTCAGCCACCACCAAAGCACTGCCGGGATAGTCGAGCACCCAGGTCTTCATCGGCAGTCCCATAAAGTTCATGTTATCCGCGACGATTTGCGCCCTGCCCTTGTCCGGGAACGGCATGTCCGGCCACTCGTCGGCCCGAACCGAGAGGCTCACAACCAGGCTTATCAGTAACAACCAACGCATCATTTTCCTCCGTCACCGCAGTTGGCCGAACCATAGTTACAGAGCCGGTTTGCGGGTAATGCTTCCACGTCCGTGTGGCCAAATCTCAGGCTGTTTGGCTTGATTTCGCGGCCAAAGGGGATAAGCCCCAGGACCTTTTGCAGCAAAGTCACGGGCTTGATGTCTGCGTACTTGGTCAACACCAGCCGCTCGGTTTGGCGTTTTGCATGTGCAGGGCCACCGGCATTCCAGGCGTTGGTCAGCAGTGCGCTCTTGCTTTCAATTTTCAGTTCCAGCGCTTCCATGGGGTCGCCATCGGCTCCTTTCAGGGGAAAGACGCGAAACTTCTCCAGTTTGGTTCCCACATTGGCCACATAGAAACGATTGCGGTCCAGTGCAAAGCCGGTGTAGGACAGCAGGTTTCTTGCGGTGCCCACACTGGTCTCCCACAGGCCCGGTGCTTTACGCCCTGTAACACTGGCCGCCAGGCGGTCTGCCCCCTTGTTATCCTCGGGGGTTTCATTGGCAGATTTGAGCAGCAGTGACTGGGTTTCATCGGGGGACAGGGTGTGTTTGAGCAGCGAATGGCTCTTGTCCTGCCAGCTCCACTCTTCGGTATAGTTGCTGCGCACCGCCTGGCCGTTTTGCTGATAGAAACGCCAGGGCAATTCGGCATTCAGATTGGCCTCTGTTTTACTGGCATAGTGGAACTGGCCACCGGGAAACTCACGGGGCCTGTCCACCCGCCACACTGTGCGCTCCCAGGCGGCGTACTGCGCTGCCTGGGTATTTCGGTGTTTGACCTCGGAAATCTTGTGCAAAAACGGCAGCAACAGCAGCGTGGGGATGATAATAAAGGCCATCGCGATGGCGCTTTCAACGAGAGCCTGTCCCTTTTGGTGCTTCATCAACAACTCCTACAAGGCCGCAGTCAGTACGTAAACCCAGCGACGGTCAGCACCTGAGTTATCAGTCAGATGGGGCTGCCAGAAAGGGTTGTACAGGTTGCCGTATTCGCTGCGACCATCCTTGCGCCGCCAGGCCGTGAGATCCTGGGGCCGCGAGTAGAACACGCTGGCGGATGCCATGGCCGACATACGGTCGCCATACATTTCTTCGTTGGTGGCCGGGTCTGTGTTGTCGTGCCCCACATCGAGTCTGGCGCTGGTACGGATACGGTTTTGTGGCTTGGATACTACGATGGCGATGTTCCTGGTCTCACTGACACTGTCACCGTCTTTGTCCAGCGCGTAAAAGGGTTGCACCCCGTCGTAATTACCGCGGGTTTCTTCGTTGTAGGTGGCCAGGTTGGTGGCGCTGCGGTTTACACTGCGGCTGGAACCCCACACCTTGTTGCCGGAGACATTGCGCAGGCTCTTTCTGTCATCGGAACGGGTACCGCCCCAACCAACCGGGATCTCGCCGCCACGCCATTTGCACCGAAATCGCTTACAGCTCCAGCGTTCGAGGTGAATGCCCAGGGTGTGGGCCGAGGTCCAGGTTTCACCCTCGCGATCGCCGTTTGAAATCAGGTCGCTGCCACCGGCCTTTTTGGTTGCCCAGCGCAGCGGCCAGAATCTCAATGACCAGGGAAATCCGAGTTTGTAATTTGAGCCCTTGGTAAAGCCATCCCTGGAGTTTGACGTGACGGCCAGAAAGTCTTTGTACTGGGTACCGTCTCTGGATTTGTCCCGACTGAATCTTTGCTGGAAATCCATCCAGATATGTCTGACATCTTCCAGTGCCAGGGGGTTTTGCATTAAATCGAGTCGCGCAGCAGGATCGTTGGCCTTGACCACCTCCATGGCGGTATCTATGCCACCGACCAGTCCCGCGTAATTCACCGCAACCTGGGCGGTGCTGATGGCCTTGAGGAGAATGTTTTCCACATTCACCATGGCCTCGAAGAAGGGCTGTGCTCCCTGGTTGATGGTATTGGTGACCCTGGCGACCGCATTGATTGCCTGACCAAGATAAGGCACCCAGCACAGCAGGGTACAGGCGTTATCGGTGAAGGTGTCGGTCATATTAAACCAGGCAGACAAGCCCACCATTTGGGCCACGGCAACCTGATTGGCGACGGCGGCCCTGTTGGTATAGGCCTTGAAATTCATATCTCTGGCAACGATGTTTGCCAGACTGTACACAGTATTGTCTGCGGTATTTTGTAGCCTGGTGCCCTCGTGATTGAGCTGGGATGCATTAAATCCAAACAGCATCGCCATCACGGTAAAGCCAAGCAAAATGAGGGACAGGACCATGGCCTGGCCGCCTTGACGAGATTTCAACATCCTTGCTTCTCCGGCAATCCTTTATCGCCCTGGGTCAGTCCACCACGGGACCCCCACCTCCAGTGCCACCACCGCCTGTGGAGTCTCCTTCGGCAGCCTGATTTGCGCCCTCGTTGTAATTGCCGAGGTTATAATTCCGGTTGGCCACACTGGCCGAGGCATCTGCTGCACCCTGTGCGGCATCTATGTTGCCCTGGGAGTCACGTCCGGAAAGCTCGGTGGAAATACCCGCAGCCTGATTACGCAAGGTTTTGCCAAAAAAGCTGAAGGCGCCGATGGCGGCGATGGCTACCAGAGCCAAAACCAGCACATACTCTACTGTCGACATCCCGGTCTGTGCTTGCTTCATGTTTCCCTCCTTGAAAACCAGAACAAAAGGCAGCAGTCTGCACTGCTGCCTTTGGAAGTACTGCTGGGTAGGATCAGTTGCTGGCGGCAGACTTGTTCGCAGCTTCGTTGTAGTTACCCAGGTTATAGTTCTGGTCAGCTACGTCTTTTCCATCGTCTGCGGCATCTTGGGAGGCTTTAATATTATCAGCGGCATCACGACCGGATAATTCAGTCGCCAAACCTGCTACCTGGTTACGCAGTGTTTTACCGAAGAAGCTGTATACACCAATGGCAGCAATGGCTACCAAAGCCAGTACCAGCACATATTCTGTTGCAGCCATACCCTTTATCTTACGCTTTTTCATGAATCACTCCTTGAAACATAAATAGAACAAATATTCGGCGAAATTATCACACGTATTCGTATGCCCTTCTATTACCCTCAAAGATAAAAATAAAAGCATTTTCACACCCCGAAGGATTAATGCATTAGTATGAGGAAATCAGGTGAACACGACCCTTCAATTTATTCTTACGATAAATATTTTGAAGGTGCATCTTAACGGTATTTGGTGAAATATTAAGCGACTCAGCGATTTGTGTATTACTCATTCCTTTGAATATACAATCCACCACTTTTTGCTCTTTGAGGGTAACGTCCAATGACGGTTTCCTGGTCACAGGAACTCCACCAAACTCTTTCATCTCAAGGATATAAGATGACAAGGTTCGAATGGAGTAAAGCATTTCCCCCTTGGCGACCCTATCGATTGCAGAGAGCTGAGCCACCAGAGGACAGCCAATTGCCAGCACGCCGTGAAAGCCTGCCCGAATATAATCCAGCTCATCATCCTGTTGAATAGAATTAACCAAGGCAATATATGCAATATGCACACTGCGCTGTAAAACCGTGGGCTTTGAGTTAGGTTCAGATTTATCAACAAGATGAATTTCAGACACAGACAGCGAGCCATTAACAGAAATGACTCTTTTAAAACATCCACCATTTGTCTGATATAGATTTCTTAATTCAGGCAAAAGTTCCAAGCCAGCCCCGACCAATTTCAGGCTGACCTCTTTTTTGATATCCATATAGCTCTCAGGGTTTATTCATATTAACAATACTTAAACACGGCAAATAAGGACTTTTCTGTGTGCTTGTTATATGATTGGCGTCCTTGCCCTTATTTACGCTAAAGCAAGAAAGGCCCGCTGAAAAGGATTTTTTATGGGACAAAATACGTTAATATTTGTATCACTGCTCGCCAGCCTGGCCTCACCAGTTAATGCAACCGGACTGTTCGGTCCATTCCCTGATGCAAAGTATCCCGAAGAAAAACGCATCCATTTTACGCCTGTTAACCTCATCACGGCCGCCGATGGCAAAGACTTCACCCTTCAGGTCGTTTCAGGGCGACTGACCCGCAATGCGTTCGAACTTCCGGACTCTTATCCGCTGGCACTGGTGATGAATAACTATCTGGCTCAACTTAAAAAATTAAATGCCGAGGTGTTATTTCACTGTGAGACTGAAAGCTGTGGCGATGGCTGGGCCATGCGGGATCAACTGGCACCGCTGATTACTGTGGATACCAGTTATCCAGGCGCATACGTGGCGGCAAAACTGAAAGGTGCAGACGGGGATGTCTACAGCAGCATCTACGCCTTTCACCGTGAGGGCAGTTACACCAAGGTGCAGCTTGTTACCCTGGAAGGCATCCCCGAGCCTCTGGGCCTTGTTGAAGTAAACAGCGACTTTTTACAGCAGGCCCCGGAAGACCTGGTCATGGAAGACAGACACGGTGACGATGTCCGCAGCTCCGCCGATCATCCGCTTATCGGCCGCATGCCAGGCAGCTATATCACGCGTTACAAGCAAACCAATCTTACCCAGGTTCCCGTCATAGCTGGCATCAACGGAGCCGACATTCAGACCCAATCTCTGGACGCCAGGCTCACCGAAATTCGTTACCAGATGCCCGAGCGTTACTCGCTGTTTGAAATCAACAGCAATTACGCCGCAGCTGCACAAAAGCTTGCCGCAGAGCAGGTGTTTCACTGCAAAGGCACGGCCTGTGGTGATGATGACCGCCTGATAAAAGCCATGGGATTGTTCCAGGATGATGCCGAGGATAAATGGCAGGAATATCAGCTGTATAAATTGAGTCGGCCACAGGGCGATGTGTATTTCGATATTTATAGTCAGGGACGTTACGATGCGACGCCCGGAGATACCACACTCAGGGTCATGGAGCTTTCAGCCCTGAAGGCTGACAGGGTCACCATCAACCTCGACGCCCTCAACGACGCCATCTCACAAACCGGCAGGGCAACCCTGGATGGCTTGCTGTTTGACTTCGACAGCGACCGGATGCTGCCCGAATCACAGCCGGTGCTGGACGTACTGGCGACCTACCTCAAGCAATATCCCGCTAAAGGTTTCTACGTGGTTGGCCATACCGATGACAAGGGAGAGCGCACCTATAACCAGAGGCTGTCGCTGCGGCGCGCCGATGCCGTTATTAAAACCCTCACCGGGCAGTATCACATCCCGGCGTCACAATTAACCGCCCATGGCAACGGGGAGTACAGCCCGGTGGCAAGCAATGAAAACGCCGCAGGACAGGCACTCAACCGCAGAGTGGAATTGGTGCTGCGTTCGGACAAGGACTAACCGGCTTTTTTGCTAAGCATCAAAGACTTAAACGGACAAGGATTTACAGCAGTATGAAAAGACGTATTTTCACCTGTGCCATGGCAATGTATCTTCCGGCCTCATTGCTGCCAACGCAAACAGTTGCAGCCGATTTCCCCACGCTTTTTTCGGTCTTTCCCGAAGCCAAAAAAGAGAAACAAGAGCAGCGGCACTATATTCCCTACCCCTTAATCACGGGGATGGACGCTAACGCCTATGCCGTGACTGACGTGGGCGGTGTACTCAGTCGGGTCAATTACAAACTGCCTGTGAGCTTTACACCTGAGCACGTCATCAATAACCACAAGGCACAATTGCTGCAGCAAGGGGCCAGCATATTGTTTGAATGCCACGGCAGCGACTGTGGCAACGAAGAAAAGCTCTACAATCAGATATCGCCCTTATCCAGCGTGAGTAAGCGTGAGCCATCGATGCTGACCGCCAAACTCTCCAGACCCAGCGGTGATATCTACATTAGCCTGTACAGCGCCAATTGGCACAGGGGCACCAATCTGCAACTGGATTTGCTCGAAGCCACCCCAGAGCCTCTGGATCTGGTCAAGATTGATGCCGCCCTGCTCGCCGCACAACCTACCGACATCAAGGTAGCGGATAACAGCGCAAAAGATGCCAGAGGCAGCGCCGACCATCCCCTGATGCAGCGCCTGCCCGGTGCCTTTATTGCCAAATACAGCCAACAGGGGTATGCAAAATCCCCTGTGTTGACGGGCGTTGAAGGTAAAAAAGCGGTCACCACCATCGCAGAGGGAAAACTCACACAAATCGCCTACAGCCTGCCGCGAAGCTACTCCGAATATGAAGTGAATGCCAACTATGTAGCAGCACTGAAAAAGCTCGGATTTCAGAAGGTTTTCAGCTGCGAGGCCAAGAGTTGTATCAGCAAGGATGCCATCTATTATGCCCTCACGCCCACAGTGTCCAACGGCAACGATGAAAGCCAGTTCTATAGCCTGTACCGACTGAGCCGCCCCGAGGGCGACATCACTGTCTCCAGCTATACCCTGGGCTACTCGGGCGCACTGTGGAACGAGCTTAAGGTAATAGAGGCAACCGGCCTGAACGATAACCGGGTTGGCATCGATCTTACCGCCCTCACAGACGCCATCACGCAAACGGGCAAAGCCACCCTCGACGGCCTGCTGTTCGACTACGACAGCGACCGTATGCTGCCTGAGTCAAAACCGGTACTGGAGGTACTGGCAAGCTACCTTAAGCAAAACCCGGCACGCCATTTTTACGTGGTTGGTCACACGGATGACCAGGGCGACAAAGCCTATAACCTCAGCCTGTCTGAGCGCCGCGCCGCCGCCGTGGTTAAGGCCTTGGGCGCGGATTATCAAATCAAACCGGCGCAGCTCGAAGCCCATGGCATGGGGGAATTCAGCCCGGTGGCGAGCAACGCCAACGAGGCAGGTCAAAGCCAAAATCGCCGGGTAGAGTTGGTACTGAGATCTGATAAAAAGTAGCGGCCGGGATAAACCGCATTCAGCAGGTGATTGCCCTGCGCCCCATCACCTGCGAAGATGGCGCGCCTGGAAATATAAGGATATATGCCATGAAATTGCACATGACACTGCTCGGGATTCTGGTTGGCCTGAGCCTCGTCCAGCCCGCACAGGCAGATAACGTCTACAGGTGGGTGGATAAGGACGGCAAGGTTCATTTCGGTGACCGCCCCCCGTCAGAAGCAGCCGAGGAACTCAGGGTCACCGACAAGTCAGCCCCCATCAGCCCATCCAGCCACTATGACGGCGAGGATGAAGACGCAGATATCAATGAAGCCACCCCGGACACCAGGCTGACAGCGGATTCGGGGGCAAAGAGGTCCCCTGCCACTTTCAGTGCCAAACAGCTGCTGGGCCGCTGGCAGGACGATATGCTGAACGACGCCTTTGATACTTACGCCGCCGATGGCAGCTATACCCGCGATGCCAACCTTTTCGGCTCAAAATTAACCCTCAAAGGCAGCTGGAAACTGGTTGGCAATGAGCTTCAGGTACAGATAAAAACCAAGTCGATGACATTGCCCAACGGCCAGTCCAAAACCGAGGCCGATGTGCGACTGAATAAAAGCCAGCTTATCAGCATCTCCGCCGCTGAAATGACACTGCTGCGCAATACCAAGGGTGGCGAACTCGAGTTCACCTATAAAAAAGTGGGCGTCTAAGCCACATCATTCCCTCACCCAGAAAACAAAAATGCCCTGTATTACAGGGCATTTTTAGTTGTTATCAACACAAGAGCTTATGGTCTCAGGCCGCCTTGGCTTCGGTCACGGCAACCACTGGCGCCTTGAGCTTGCGCTCACCAACGGGCAACACAGTGCGTCCATATTCGTTGTTAATCACCTGCGCCATGGCAAAGTAAATGGCGGATGCACCGCAGACAATGCCTTCCCAGGCAGCGATGGTGCCAATGAGTTCACTGCCGGTGAAATCCCGTGCCGCCAGCAGGAAAAACAGCAGCGTCAGGGAGCCGAAAATAAACTGCTTGATGCGGGCGTAGCGCAATGACCCAATAAACATAAAGCCGGTGAACACACCCCAGAGTGCCAGATACCAGCCCATAAAGGATGCCGGACTTGCTGCCACACCGGCGTTGGGCATCAAAATCAGCCCAACCAGCGTCAGCCAGAACAGGCCATAAGAGGTAAAGGCCGTGGTGCCAAATGTATCGCCGCGCATAAAACACATGATACCGACAATCACCTGCCCCAAACCGCCGTAAAAAATCCCCATGGCCAGGATCATGGCATCGATGGGAAAGAAACCGGCGTTATGAATGTTGAGCAAAATGGTGGTCATGCCAAAACCCATCAGCCCGAGTGGGGCGGGGTTGGCCAGAGGGGTGGACATAGTAAACTCCTGAATGGTAAAACCGTCGGCGCCAAAGCCCCAACGACCTGGATATACTGTGCCCTTAGTGACCGGTTAAGCACCCGGGTCATCAGTGAGGGCGGCGCATTCTAGTGGAGCGGCCAGTAAAAAACAATCCGCCTGCTACAAGGTTGTGACTTAACGCAAAACACCTTATTTCAACAAGTTAGCTACAAGTTAATTTGTGTTTCAGAATCATTGACCTGGCGAGCAGCTAGCAGTCACAGTCATTACACTGGTGGCCGCTGACAGCAAATAAAAAACCGAAGCGACTGTGGAAGCAGCCGCTCCGGCCACCCCAAGGATGGGGGACAGACATCAGGCATCGACGGGCTGTTTTTTCAGGTAAAAGCGGTAGTAGCCCACCAGGTTGCTGCCAATAAACACCAACTCCATCAGCACGGCAGCGGGCGACCCACGAAACAGGTTATTAAGCAGCCAAAAACAGCTGCCAAGCAGCATCATCTGACGCAGGCTTTTATCGCATCGACAAAAGGCGGCACGGGTTTGCAATACACTGCCGATAAGGCTCAGGCCGTCAAGCCATGACGCATACGCAAGCAGGGTTGCCACTATTGCCAGCCCCATAAAGAGCAGCATCCAGCATCTGTGCTGACTGAAGATACTGACCAAAAATCGCAACGCCGCCAGCAGCATCAGGATAGCCGGCACAGTGCTGTCGAGCATGGCAAAGTGCGCGGCAATCAGTAGCGCTGACAACACCAGCCAACAGAGAATCGTGCGCCTGTTTCGGCACTGAAACGAAATCACATCAGATATCAGTGCCAGAAATACCAGCAACTGAGACAGCATAAACAAGGACATCGGCCCCCCACACAGGAAAGGTGGCCATTGTGCTCAACCGGGATACGGCAGGCATTAACCTAAGTTAACGCCTTGGCGTTTATTCCGGGGCAGACATACGGAGGCGTCGGCGAATACGGCTCAAACTTTGGGGTGTGATGCCTATGTAGCTTGCCAGCTGAAGCTGACTGAGGTTTATCAACCAGTGAGGCCAATGCTCAGCTAGCCAAAGGTATCTCTGCTCCGGGGTGTTCAGCAGTAAAAACGCCTCCTTGCCCTCTTTATATTGCAATTGCCTTAGCAATAAATTCAGCTTGGCATCTTTCGCTTCCGGCTCATCAAGCACGCCAAGCTCCATGGGGATCACGGCTGCGGATGTAAGCGCCTCCAATTGATAGCGGGCAGGGCTGTTTGACATAAAACTCTGATAAAGCATGCAAAGCTCACCTGTGAAGTAAAACTCTTTACAGCGCTCCTGACCATCTTCGAGGTAGTGGCACGCCCTGAGAACCCCATCGACAACCCAAAACCCATATTGTTGCTGCGTGCCCTGGGGTAGTAAAACCTCCCCCGGCGAGTACTGAACGCATTTGACCTTATCAGGCAACAGACTGATTGGCATGGAAATTTTATGGCAAAACTGCCAGAATTCTTGCTGCTGTTCCTCTGTGACACCGATAATTTTTTGTGCCATGCACTCCCCTGCCATTCTCCTCCGCTGATTGGAACGACACCTTATCGCGCTTTATCCACAATTGCAGCAGGCTGAAGGCCTGATATCCGGACATGGTCGGCATTGCTGCCATAAAAAACGCCCAGAACGGGCGTTTGGCTGGTTACTTTCTCGGGCCCACCGGCACCATGATGTGGGCATAGGGCGTCCCTTTCCACATCACATAGGGGCCACCCTCATAGGGATCGGTTGGCAGACTGTCCAACAGCGCGGCATCGGGGGTAATAATCATCAGGTGCGGACCTTCGACTATCCACTGATTGTCGTCTGTTTTGCCCTCGGCGAAGGGGTCTGTATTACTGGCACCGCCATCACCCGCCAACATATAGGAAATACCTATCGACTTGGCCTGAAACGGCTTTTTATTGGACCAGGCATCGGCCCACATCATCCAGGGCCCGTCCATACACATGGGGGCTTTTCCTTGCAGACTGGGCGGTGTGGGGAAACAGGTATAGTTACTGCTGCCCTGTTGCAGCACATTGTGTTGCCAGTCCATAACAGTCACCTTGTCCCTCAAGGTGGGAGGTGCGGCGCTGAGTGCATCGTCCAGCAAAGCCTGAGTATCTGAGGCATAAAGCGGTGCCACTGCACCGGCCATTGCCAGCCCCAGGGCACAGGGCAAGGCCCTCAGCAAGGGGTTCTTCTTGGTCATAACACTATCCTCTGATGAGTGAAACGTCCCTGGATATGCTCTCAGGCAACCCCTTGCCTCTGGATACCTACTTCCGGTAACTGTTTTCCGGTGTTGTTACATGTAATAACGGCGACATGAAGGTCGAAGGCAAATCGGTGAATCGGCTTGTGTGTTAAGGACAAGGCGGCCCGGCAACATACCCGGATACTGCATCTCAAAGTATAGTTGCCGTAACAGCGTAAAACCAAAGACGGACACGGTTAACGGGAAGGGGTAAAGACGCGGTGGAGTGCCTCTATGTTGTCGGCCACGTAACCGGGGTCAATACAGTCCCCCAAATGCTCAGCCATAAAGCGAATAAGCTGCAATGCACTCTGGGGCAGCCGTTTATCGCGCCGTGCCACCAGATACCAGTTGCTGCGAAGGGGGAAATCCGCCACGTCCAGCACGGCGGGCTTTTCAGGCCCCATATCCCCCTCGCTGAGGGTATGGGCAGAAATCACCGACAACCCCAGCCCGGAGGCAACGCTTAAGCGTATAGCCTCGTTACTCTCGATTTGCATGATGTCACTGAGTTCGATACCGCGGGCACTGAGCCAGCTTTCAAACATCATCCGGGTGGCCGACCCCGGTTCACGCATAATAAAACGCTCCCCCTTGAGCACGTCAAAGCCCAGGCCTTTTTGCCCCACGGCCCAGTGATCGGCCGGGGCAATCAATTTAAGTGGGTTGGTGATAATCCGGGAGGCCAGCACAGACTCCCCTGCGGGTGGATGGCTGAAGAGGTAGAGATCGTCCTCCTGATGGGCAAAGCGATTGAGCACATGGGCACGGTTACCTATGCTGAGGGTGACCTGCACCTTGGGGAAGCGGCGATAGAAAGGGCCCAGAATACGTGGCATCACGTACTTGGCCGTGGTCACCAGACCGATGCGGATATGACCGCTCTCCCCTTCCCTTATGCCGCCGAGAAAATCGTCCAAATCATCGAGGCGCGAGAGTATATCGCAGGCGGCCCGGTACACCTCCTCCCCCACATCCGTTGGTCCCATGACGCCATCTCGGCTCTCCAGCAGCGGCTCCCCCACGAGCTCGGCAATCTTCTTCAACTGCAGAGAAACCGTGGGCTGGGTAAGGTGCAACTGCCGGGCGGCGGCAGACACATTGCCAAGGCGCACCACGGTAATGAACACCTGCAACAGTCTTACACTAAGTTGTTTAAGCCTGGGGTTATCCATCCATCGACCCTTCAAACGCAAACCATGGTATAGATAAATATCTAT
This sequence comes from Shewanella sp. FJAT-52076, assembly GCF_019457455.1. Taxonomy (NCBI): domain Bacteria; kingdom Pseudomonadati; phylum Pseudomonadota; class Gammaproteobacteria; order Alteromonadales; family Shewanellaceae; genus Shewanella; species Shewanella sp. FJAT-52076. Next base: position 809,988 of record NZ_CP080415.1, on the reverse strand, counting down.
GCATAGTGCTAATAAAATTTATTTTTCAATATAGCTAATGATGGGCACAATCTCCAGCCGTCAAACTTGCCTTATCCCCGGTGAAAACCGGGCTGCTGGAGTCAACTATGCCGGATATTGTTATTGCCTTTTTTGCCCTGGGCCTCTTGGCCGGAGTGATCAAATCGGATCTTAAGGTCCCGGAATCCATCTACGAGACCCTGTCGATTTTGCTGATGCTGACACTGGGGCTTAAAGGCGGTATGTCACTACATGGTCAAACCGACCACCTGCAACCCATGGAGCTGCTGACGGTCGTCGGGCTGGGTTTTATTATTCCGCTGGCGCTGTTTCCGATACTGCGGCTCTTGGTACGGCTCACAACCTCTGATGCCGCCAGCATAGCCGCTCACTATGGCTCCGTGAGTGCGGGGACCTTTGCGGTGGTCATGGCGATGGCCGAAACCGCAGGCTGGGAGCTGAGACCTGAAACCACCTTGTATCTGGTCATGCTGGAACTGCCCGCCATCGTCATTATGCTCTGGCTGCATCGTCGTTTAAGCAAGGGAAATCAGCCCCACAGCAGCGGCGGCAACATACTTCACGAGGCACTGACCAGCCGTGGCGTGGTCCTGTTGCTGGGTGGTGTCATCATCGGCTGGCTGTACGGACCTCAAGGCCTCGAACCCCTGGCCCCCATGTTGCTCAGCGGTTTTAAAACCCTGCTGGCGCTGTTCCTGCTGGAGATGGGGCTGGTGACGGCAAAGGTGTGTATTCCGCTGCCACTTAAACAGTGGCGCCTGCTGGTGTTTGCAGCCATTACCCCCTTTGCACTTGCCTGGGTCGGCATCGCCGCCGGCATCACCATGGGCTTACCCGCAGGCACTGTGCTGGTACTGGCCGGCCTCACTGCCAGCGCCTCCTATATAGCCGCCCCGGCAGCTATCCGCGCCGCCATTCCCGATGCCAATATCGGCCTCGCGATGCTGGCATCCCTGGGTATCACCTTCCCGGTGAATGTGCTGATAGGGTTGCCGCTGTACCAGCACTGGATTGCCGGCCTGCTGCAATAACAAATGTGCAGTGAATGACGCGGGCCGCTGGCCCGCTTTTTTGTTTTCATGGTAGGCTGAACACCTTTGATAACAAGATGATGGAAGACAACGGATGTCAGCCAGCTCACCAATGCGTAATCCCAATATCGACAGTGTCCGCGGTCTCGCGGTACTTGGGATCTTTTTTATCAACATCCTCTTTATGGGCAATAGCCTCGAGGGATATGTGCCCACTATTCCGGCCGCCGCATCAGACATGCCGCTGGATGTGTTCTCACGGCTGTTTCTGGAAGGGCGTTTTATCGGCCTCTTTACCATGCTCTTTGGTGTCGGGTTGGTTATCCAATATCAGAAGCTTGGTCAAACCGGGCTCATGAAACGCCGCCTCAAGGTGCTGATGCTTTTCGGTGCGCTCCACGGGATATTTATCTGGCCCGGTGATGTGCTACTTAGCTACGGTCTCTCTGCCATGGTGGCCATTCGTTATCTGGATGCGCCCCTCGCCCATATCCACAAAAGAGCCCTGCAGTTTCTCGGTTTTTCGGCCATAGTGATGCTGCTCCTGACCCAGGCCCTGCCCACAGACCCACTTCCCTCACGGCTAAGCCCTGAGTATCAGGCATCCCTTGCCCCCTGGATTGGCAGCTATCTGGGCCAGTTGGTTCAACATCTGGCGATGATGCTGATGATGACGCTGGTAATGCTGCCCATCGCCCTGCTGTGGTACATCCTCGGCATGATGCTGCTGGGCATGTACCTCTACCGCAGCCAGTTTTTCAGCGAGGGGCTCACTGATGCGGCCCGAATCAGGTTACTGCTGCTGGCGCTCGTACTGGGCGCAGTGGATTTAGCCCTGTATTTCAGTGAATCCCGCTCCCTGGTCAATCTCGCTCAAATCACAGTGATATTCAGCGCCATTCCCGTATCTGTGCTCTATGCAGACCTGATTATCCGGCTGTGCCAGGGTAGAGAAACCTTGCTGAAACCGCTGCAAAACGTGGGCAAGCTGGCGTTGTCGCTGTACATTTTGCAGTCGCTCTTGGGGATTGCCTGCTTCCGCTACCTGTTTCCCGACTGGCTGCAAAGCTTTGATCGCATCCATTACCTGATAGCGGCGCTGACATGGGCGGGCTGCCAGCTGCTTCTTGCCACCTGGTATTTGAGGTATTTCAAACAGGGGCCACTGGAAAAACTGTGGCGCTATCTCGCCTTTGGTCGCACTCAGAGGGAAACGAGCACCCAGGAGGTAAAATCATGATTATTTTCGCCCTGGTGTTTTATTTGGTGTTGGCCATTGGGGTGGCGCTGAACTGGTTGCCGCTGTGGCTGCTCATAGGCTATGGCGGACTTGGGCTGGCAGCCTTTGTGGTCTTTGGTCTTGATAAACGCGCCGCCTTAAAAGACAAACCCAGAACCGCCGAAATCAAGCTGTGGCTGCTGGCACTGATTGGCGGCTTCGGCGGCGCCATGTTGGCCATGGGGCTCTTTCGCCATAAAACCAGTAAGCGTGGTTTTTTGTGGCCATTTTACGCTGCTACGGCGGTGCATCTGCTGCTGGCGGTTGGCGCCTTTTATTACGTCACTGCCGGTACACCAGTCGCGGGATAAGCCTTTCACCGACATCCAGACTTTACCCGACAGCAGCTTAACCATAAGATATTGAGTTCCATACGATAGTCAAAAGTCAGCCATTACGGAATCCATCCCATGAGAGTTGCCCTCGCTGTTATTGTGATTGCCTGCGTCATTTTTTACTTTTTCACCACCATGAATAATCAAAAGGCCGCCAAGCTCAATGAAGAGAAAGGCGCCGTTTTCCTTGCTGAAAACGCCAAGCGTGACGGTGTCACCACCACGGCATCGGGCCTGCAGTATGAGCTTCTGATTGCCGGCAGCGGCGAACGCCACCCCAGCGCCAGCGACACTGTGCGCGTGCACTACCACGGCACCCTGACCGATGGCACTGTATTCGACTCGTCAGTGGAGCGCGGTGAGACCATTGCCTTCCCGCTGAATAGGGTTATCAAGGGGTGGACCGAAGGGGTGCAACTGATGAAGGAAGGCGACAAGATGCGCTTTTTCATCCCGGCAAGCCTCGGCTACGGCAGCCGCAGCGTAGGCAAAATCCCCGGCGGTTCTGTGCTGGTTTTTGATGTGGAACTGATAGCCATCGAATGAATGCAGACTGACGCCAACTGACGCGACATAAAAAACGGAGGCCGGTGCCTCCGTTTTTTATTGTCCCTTACAAGCCAAACGGGTTGTCAATGGAATGGGAAGGGAGAGTAAACCACTTGGGCCCTGACTCAGTCATGTAGAAGTGATCCTCGAGCCGTACCCCAAATTCACCGGGCACGCAGAGCATGGGCTCGTTGGAAAAACACATACCCGGCGCCAGCGGTGTGGTGTCATTCGCCACCAGATAGGGCCACTCATGAATATCGAGCCCTATGCCGTGACCTGTACGGTGTGGCAGGCCGGGAACCGCATAGCCGGGGCCAAAGCCTGCGGCCTCAAGCACACTGCGGGCGGCCTTATCAACGCTGCCACAGGGGGCGCCCAATTTTGCCGCCTCAAAGGCGGCCGCCTGCGCCTGTTTTTCCAGGTTCCAGAGTTCACGCTGACGTGCGCTCGGGGTGCCATACACGTAAGTGCGGGTGATATCTGAGTTATAGCCATAAAGCTGGCAGCCGGTGTCAATCAGGACGGTATCTCCCTCTTCCAGCGCCTTGGGATTTTTCACGCCGTGGGGATACGCAGTATCTTCGCCAAAAAGCACGATACAAAAATAAGAGCCAGCCGGCGCCCCGACTTTACGATGGGCGGCGTCGATAAAGGCGTCGACTTCACCGACTGTGATACCGGGGCGCAGCATGGCAGCGGCGGCCTTATGCACTTCCAGGGTCATGTCCTTGGCACGCTGCATCAGCGCCAGCTCAGTGGCCGATTTTTGCATCCGGCAACCGGCCGTCACGGCCTTGGCGCTCACCACCTTAAGCTCAGGGTTGGCATCGCGAATGCCTTCGCTGATAAAGAAGGCGGCCGATTCATCCATGCCCACCCGGCCCTGCCCCAGACCGAGGCGATCGAGCACGGCACCAAAGAGTTGATAGGGGCTTTCGTCTTCATGCCAGGTATTCACCTCACCCTTGATGGCCATATAGCCCTTGAGGGTGTCTAATTCAAAGGCCGGTGCAATGTATTCCAACGCCCCCTCGGCGGGCAGAATGGCGCCCACCATGCGTTCGCTGGCGTACCAGCGGGTGCCGGTGAAGTAGTAAAGATTGGTGCCGGCATTAAGGTATACGGCATCCAGTCCTGCGGCTTTCATCAGTCTCTGCGCCTTTTGAATACGCTGTTGAAACTCACTCACTTCAATAGGGCCCGTACCCGCTGTCATATCACTGAGTTTGGCGAGAGCCTCCTCGGCCGTCAGCCCACCTACACCTATGGTCATACTTCACCTTCAAATCAGTTGTTGCCACGGGCCAACACAGCCTGAGGCGCAGTTCAGATGCGCATTTCTAGCATAAAATATACAAATATTGAACCCTCATTCTGTTCAAGATTGTTGCGTGCAGCTGACCAACACCGCCCAGCTGCGCTGAAATCGCGAAGCCTGCGGCAGTCTACAGAAGGCGCGCACCTCAGATAAGCAGCGGCGCAGAGTAAAAGGCAGGCTTTACGCTCAAGCCAGGCGGCTGCGATGGAAAAGCCCCAAGCACTCGAGACCTCAGCTCGCCATTTGGCGCAGCTGCAATCCGCTGTCTGCAACGCGGCGACAAGGCGCCCAATCAGCATCACCAAGAGCCTTGCTCCCGCGCTCTATAAGCCAAATTCGGTTGCCATTCAGGGCACTTGTGCGTATTGTGACGCCAATGTTGCACAGGCCGCCGTTCCTGCCAGGCCAAGGGCAACCGTCACTGGGGGAGCAAAGTGTCAGAAGGCGCCATGTCGGCAAATTGGTTCAGGTACTGCCTGTGTATGTCCAGCAGCGACAGCGAACGCATCCGGCAGACCACGGCGACCCTGTCCCCCGAACAGGCGCTCGATGCCCTTGGTTTGTCTGAGTATTTGGCAACGACCGAACGGCTCACGTCCCTCAAACTCTTCAGCAATCACCTGCGGCTGGATATCCAAAGCGACAGTGGCATCAATTATCGCCTGATGCGCGCCAGCAAGGCTCTGGGCGTTGAATTTATTAAGGTAAACGCCCGCTGCGCTGCCCTGGATGCCAGTTTTGACAGCTGTTTTTATCGCGGCATCAGGCCCTCACCCGATGAGCTGGACAGCCTGCTGACAAGGTTCCTGCCCGAAGATACCCTGGATACCCTTGTACGAAATCAGGATGTGGACGAGCTCACCCGGCTGCTAAGCTCAGGCCTCGATCCCAACGCCCCCCTCGGCGATGAGCCGCTTATCTATGCCTGCGTGCATTATCGCAGCCTGTCAATGTTTACCCTGCTCCTCAAGCAGGGGGCCAACCCCGAGGAATCAGATAGTGCCGGACAGGATCTGATGACGCGTCTGTTCGCCGACAATGACAGACGCCTGGCCCCCTTTATTGAAGCCTTGTTGCAACAGGGCTGGCCCGCCCATTACCGGTTGCCGGATGGCGGCTCCATCCTGTGGCATGCGTTTGCACTGGATTATGAACTGGCCGCCAGGCTTCACCGCCAGGGGTTCCCCTTCCTTCGCCCCCACGGCATTTACAACGCAGGCAGCACAGAGCAGCAAATAAAAATTGCCATCCGTCATCAGGACCAACCCGTACTGCAGCGCCTGCTCTCAGGCTTAAGCCTCAACTACGATCAATTGATGGTACTGGCAGGCCTGTGCACCCAGGTAGATAACCTGCTGGGTTTTAAGTTACTGGAAAGCCTGGGCCTCAAACTTGAAGATAACAGCGATGATATGGTGGAGCTCTTGCAGGGCGCGGCTGCCAGCGGCGCGTTCCGTCTGGTGGCCTACCTGCTGCTCAAAGCCGAAGCCCTGATGCTGGACATAGATGATTGCGTCGCCGATTTGGTGGAGTATCTGGTGGCCGACGACAGGGCCCACAGACTCATAGCCATTTTGGCGAACCGTATTCGACTGTTCGACCACAATCGCGCCATCGGCACAGCAATCCACCACAATGCACTGAAAAACCTTGAGATACTCCTTAAGGCCAACAAGCCAACCCGCTACCGCAGCCCCCTGTTGCACGACTATCTGGAAGATTTGAGCCCCGAATCCGCCCGGATGCTGCTGGCCGCAGGAGAGAATCCCGCCGAGACCAATGTGGACGGCGAAACCGTTTTTGAGGCCCTCTTGCGCCAAAGGCCCAACGAGGAGGCCCTGCATCAGGTATTCCACACAGCGCTGTTCAACCTGCCGGTGAGCGAATACATCTGGTTATTGATTGCTTACCGGGATACTCAGGGATTTGAGCAGGCCTGGCTGCGGCTTCGAAACAAGCAGCCGGAAAACCACCAGGGCGACACCCTGCTGCTGCACGCCTGCCGTCATGGTGCCCATGACACAGTGGCTTTTTTGCTGGCCCGGGAGCAGCCCCTTGACCATAAAGACCTCGATGGCAATACGGCGCTCGCCATATCCGTCGCCAAGGGACATCTGGGTATTACACGCCTCTTGCTGGATGCCGGCGCCGAGGCCAACGACACCCTGAAGATCCCAAGCCGCTCAACCCGGGCGAGCCATCGCAGCCTCGAAGTGCTGCTGGGCACCCTAAGCCGTCTGCGCCAGGAGGCGGAGGCACTGAGGGAATCCCTGCCCCCCCACGGACGTGCACCGCTGTTGTGTTATGCCGCTTACCGTGGGGATCTGGCCATGGCGCAATTGCTGCTGGAAAGAGGCGCAACCCTGCCTGCCAGTGACAGTGAGGGCTGTAGCGCCCTCTATTTCGCCGTCGCCAATGGCCACAGACAATTGACAGAATATTTGCTGGCGCAGGGCGCCGATGCCCTGGAGTGGTTTAAGGGCGAGTCGCTGCTGCACATCGCCTGCTACCGTGGCCATGGCGCTCTTATCCCCTGTCTGTTGCAGGCTGGACTGTCCCTTGAGGATGGCAACGATGCCGACGGCGATACGCCGCTGCATTTGGCCGCCCGTATGGGCGCCATGCACGATGAGGACCTGTGCACGCAGTTAATTGCCGCCGGCAGTGTGCTCGACAGCCAAAACCGGCGCGGGCAAACACCGCTGATGAGTGCCATTCTCATGCTCAGCCACAAGAGCGCGGCCGTATTGCTCCAGGCGGGTGCCAGTGCCGGGGTGCTGGATAAAAAAGGCAAGAGCGCTTTTGACTATTTCCGCGTCCTGGGTATCCCGGCACCCGGACTGGACCTTGGCGCCCTCAAACCGGCTGGTTTTTGGTATCGGCTGCACAAGCTCACCCTGGGACTGGGACAGGTCACTGTCTGGTATATACTGCCCTCGGTCCTGGCGCTTGGGCTGGTATGGTTCTTTGCACCAACCTGGCTAACGGCGATGGGTATGGGCATAGTGGCATGGTGGACGCTGGCACTGCTCATCGGCGTTAAGCAGCGACAGGATACGCAGGAGCCACTGCCGCAGCTCCTCATGCCATTGGGTAATTTCAGTCGGGCGGAAGATGAGATACGTTACATGGCCAGCTGGGATGACGACAACATGGATATCCCGCTGGCACAGCCCCGCCTGAGAGCATAAAACCAACCCATAAAAAAACGCCGCGTTCGCGGCGTTTTTTGTCACAGGCATTTATCACTCGCCTGCATGCTGCTGTTTTTCCAGCATGGTGGCCAGTCCACGGCACACCAGCGTTTCCATGTCATCGACTCTGTGCACCTGGCAGTTGGCCATAGGCGCACCCAATGCCATATCCTTGAGGGCACCAATACAGCCTTTGTAAAAATCGGCACTGTGCATCATGCTGCCCGCCAGATAAATGCGATTGGGATTGAAGAGGTTAACCACCCACGCCAGCCCCATGCCCAGATGACGCCCAGCCTGCACCAGGTCATCTCCCATCACCTGTTTACGACCACGCAGTGCTTCGGCAGATGCCAGTTGCTCCAGACTGAACTCGCCGCCCTCAGTCATGATACGGCAGTGTCCCAGCTCACCGGCAAAGCCGCTGGCACCGCTGAACACCTGGCCATTCATGGCAATTGCCATACCCAGGCCCGCACCGCACATCACCAGCACCTCACAATCATGACGAGGCTCGGCAATGGCCTGGATGCCCGCATCCATGTCGTTGACAATAAAGGCGAGTTCGCCGCTGCACTGGATTTGTGCAGGGTGCAGCCCCGTCAGTCCCGGCAGCGACTTACAGGTAACCAAACGGTTATCCCGCACCAGGCCCGGAACGGCAATGGCCAGACGGTAGTGCTCCAGCGCAAAGTCCTGTTCAAAGGCCTGGATCTGTTCGTTCAAATCCCGGATAGAGAAACCATCACCGGTGGGGAATTTATATTGTTCTGTATGACCTTCGTGCCTGAGTTCAAACAGGCCGTTGGTTCCCCCCACATCAAGTGTCAATGTTTGCATCATTTACTCCACTGATACGCCCTGCTCTGACCCCGAGCAGGGATGGCGAAGTTTACCATAGTGTCACCAACCGGTAATTGAATAAATCAATTGTTACCACCTTGTAACACCCTGCTTTTGCTCAACTTCCACCACGCCAGCAGCATCAGCTGCACCCCGATAAAGGGTAAGCAGGCCACCAGCAATACCTGCCAGCCAAGGCCGGTGAGCAAGGCGCCGGCCCCCAGTGACGCCATGGCCTGAAACCCAAATACCGCAAAATCATTGAAGGTCTGTATGCGGAACTTCTCTGCGCCGCGATAGCAGGAGGGCAGGAGTGATGTACCCGCCACAAAAAGGAAGTTCCAACCTACGCCCAGCAGCACCAGTGCCGTCCAGTAATTCAGCAGGGCGCTGCCGGACAGCGCCAGAATAATGGTTGCCCCGTAAGCCCCAAGTCCCGCCATCATCATGGCGCCGTGGCCGAAACGGGCGACCAAAGCACCGCTGATAAAGGACGGCAAATACATGGCGATGATATGGCTCTGAATAACCCACTTGGTGTCGGCCAGAGAATGGTGCTCCATATGGTGCATGTGCAGGGGCGTCGCCGTCATAATCAGGCTCATCATGCCATAGCCAATAGCGGCGCCGCCAATGGCCACCCAGAGTTTGCTCTGGGACAAAAGCTCAGCCAAAGGACGCTCGGTCTGAGGTTCTTTGGTGCTGGCATCGCCCTGCCATTGTGACTCATTGCGGTATCCCAACAGCACCAAGCCACCGCACAGGGCGATGGCCGACAACAGCAAAAAAGCGCCGGCATAGCTGCCATCAATCAACGCACTGCCGAGCACCGCAAGTTCAGGGCCAAGCAGTGCCGCCACCAGGCCACCCAGCAGCACCCGGGAGGCGGCCCTTGGCGCCTTGATGGGGTCAACGGCCTCCATGGCAGCGAAACGGTATTGCTGTACCACAGCCCCTGCTGCCCCCAGCAGCAGCGCGCCCACACAGAAAATCACAAAGTCGTTTTGATATACCCCGAGGGCTGCGGTCAATCCTGCGAGGGTGCCCAGCAAACTGCCCAGCAGGAATACCCTGCGCCTGCCGTACTTACGCCCAAGCAAACCCACGGGCACCACGGCGGCGGCAAGGCCGAGGATCATTACGGCAATGGGCGCCGTGGCAAGCTGTGCTGTGGGCGCTATTTTTGCGCCCACCAAACCGCCCAGCAGCACCATGATGGGGGTAGCACTCATTGACAGGGCCTGGGCCAACGTCAGTAACCACACATTGCGCGGCCATCCCTGTAATTTCCCCATCAGTGCCAGGGGAGTTGTGCGAAACCAAGCCGAAAACGCCATGAAATTTATGCCAAAATTAAGACTGTAAAAATGAACTTACGAATATCCCCCGCTCTCGGCCCGGCGTCAAGGCGTACACCCGGAGACAGTTGCCGGGACACGATTGCGGGCTTTTCTGCGCAAGCCTTCAGAGGAGCTCAAAGCATTTTCATCTTGCCTTACCTTGCGACTGTCAGTTGGGGTTGCGATAATCGGCGCATATTTATAAGCCGCGGGAAAGCACCCGGGCACATTACCCGTACTCAAGCACAAGTACTCAGAACAAGTACCCACTCACAAGCAAAACGTCAGGAAAAGGTCACCCATGTCAGCAGTCGCCAGCAGTGAAATCTCCAAGCGCCTCGATGCCATTCGCGCAGAAATGGCCGCCAATCAACTCGATGCCTTCATCATCCCCCGCGCCGACGAGTATCTTGGTGAATATGTGCCTGAGCATAATGAGCGTCTTTATTGGGCCACCGGCTTTACCGGCTCTGCCGGTATGGCGATTGTGATGAAAGAGACCGCCGCCATCTTCGTTGACGGCCGCTACACGGTGCAGGTACGCGATCAGGTAGACGAGCACCTGTATGCCTACGAAAGCCTGACCGATACGCCGCAGCCTCAGTATCTTGCCGACACCCTGGGTGAAGGCGCCCGGGTGGGATTCGATGCCCGCATGCATACCCTGGCCTGGTTTGAACAAGCCAAGGCGGTGCTGGATAAAGCCGGTATCGAGCTCGTTGCCGTAAGCGAAAACCCCATCGATAAGCACTGGCACGATCGCCCTGTGCCGGACATAAAACCCCTGCACCTCTTCAGTGATGTCGATGCAGGCAAGACCAGCGCCCAAAAACGTGCCGAGACAGGCCTCTTGGTGAAAAAAGCCGGTGGTGATGTGGCGCTTATCACAGCGTTGGATTCCTTCTGCTGGCTCCTGAATATCCGCGGTTTTGATGTGCCCAGATTGCCTGTGGTGCTTGGCTCTGCCCTGCTGTGGCAGGATGGCCGTATGCAGCTTTTTGTGGATACCGCCAAAGTCCCTGAAGGTTTCGCTGCCCACGTGGGTGACGGCGTAAGTGTGCACGCTGAATCTGAGCTCAATACGGCGCTTAACAATCTTGCCGGTAAGAAGCTGCTTGCCGACCCCAACAGTGCCAATGCAGCCAGCCAGCTCACTGCCCGTGAGGCCGGAGCCAAACTCGTTGCAGCCATGGACGTGGTTGCCCTGCCAAAGGCCGCCAAAAATGCGTCTGAGCTCAAAGGCATGCGTGAATGCCATGTACGCGATGGCGCCGCCGTGAGCCGCTTCCTCGCCTGGCTCGACAACGAAGTAACCTCAGGCCGCCTGTACGATGAAGCCGAGCTGGCCGACAAGCTTGAGAGCTTCCGTCTGGAAGACCCACGCTACCGCGAGCCAAGCTTTGACACCATTTCCGCTGCCGGTGCCAACGCCGCCATGTGCCATTACAACCACACCAATGGCACCCCGGCAAAACTGACCATGAACAGCATCTATCTGGTGGACTCGGGCGCCCAATATCTGGATGGCACCACAGATGTCACCCGCACCCTGGCCATTGGTGAGGTCACCGACGAGCAAAAGAAAATGGTCACCCTGGTGCTCAAGGGCCATATCGCCCTGGACTGCGCCCGTTTCCCCAAGGGCACCACGGGCCAGCAGCTGGATGCCTTTGCCCGCCAGTACCTGTGGCAACATGGCTTTGATTATGACCATGGCACAGGCCATGGTGTTGGCCACTTCCTGAGCGTGCACGAAGGCCCACAGCGCATCGCCAAAAACAGCAACTCCGTGGCGCTGCTGCCCGGTATGGTGGTGTCCAACGAGCCCGGCTACTACCGCGCCGATGGCTTTGGTATTCGTATCGAAAACCTGATTGTGGTGCGCCACTGCGAGGCCCTCAAAGGCGCCGAGCGCGAAACCTATGAGTTTGACGCCCTCACCCTTATCCCCATCGACACCCGCCTCATCGACAAGGCGCTGTTGACCGAGGCCGAAGTGAATTGGCTCAACCGCTACCACAGCAAGGTATACAACACCCTGTCACCGCTGATGTCCGGTGACGAGCTGGTCTGGCTGACGAAGGCCACCCAAGCTATCTGATATAAAGCGCCTTCGGGCGCTTTTTTATTACTGTTTTTAAGGAGGAAAACCATGTTCGCCGTTATTTTTAAAGCCAACGTCAGCAAGCTCGATGACCAATACAGCGCCATGGCCGCCGAACTCAGAAAGCTCGCCTTCGAGAAATACAATTGCCGCGACTTTATTGCCGTCACAGAAGGAGCAAAGGAAGTTGCCATCTCCTACTGGGACAGCGAGGCCGATATCCTCGCCTGGAAGCAGGACGCGCTGCACCGGGTGGCCCAGCAAACAGGTGCCGAGCGCTGGTATCTGAATTATCAGGTGGAAGTGCTGGAGCTGAAGCGCAGTTACAGCGCCGGCTGAATCACCACGAATAAATATCCATATGACTTAGCAGTATTTTGACAAGGAGTTCCCCATGCTGACGCTGTACATTGCCAATAAAAACTATTCCTCCTGGTCGCTGCGCCCCTGGCTGCTGCTGACCGAGCTGGGGATTCCCTTCGACGAAAAACTGCAGCCCTTTGGCGACAGCGACTTCAAACATTTCTCCCCCACGGCCAAAGTGCCCTGCTTGCTGGACGAAGGCGAGCCCGTGTGGGACTCACTGGCGATTATCGAGTATCTGGCCGAGAGCCACGCTGGCGTCTGGCCCGAGAACAAACAGGCACGGGCCTATGCCCGCTGCGCCGCCGCCGAGATGCACTCAGGATTTGGCACCATTCGCTCCATCTGCACCATGAACTGTGGCATCAGGGTTAAGCTGCACCCAGTGCCGGATGCACTCGAGCGCGAATGGGCCCGTATTGATGAGCTGTGGCAACAGGGCTTAACCCGCTTCGGCGGCCCCTTCCTTGGCGGCAAAAACTTCAGTGCCGTGGATGCCTTTTTCGCCCCTCTCGCCTTCCGGGCCCAGACTTATGGGCCCAAGCTGTCTGCGGCCTCTGAGGCTTATGTCGCCACCCTGCTCGACTTGCCAGGCATGAAGAGCTGGTATCAGGCGGCGCTGGCCGAACCCTGGCGTGATGAAGCCCATGAGCAGGAAGCCCATGAGGCGGGAGAAATTGTGGCTGATTTGCGTCTGGGTCAATGATGAAAACCCGCCAGGGCTGAGGACAGGGCTGAGGACAGGGCTATGCTGGCAACTATGCCGGTACGGAGCTGCCAGTACCATCCCGGCATGAATGTAAAAGGCCCGGTTTAACCGGGCTTTTTGCTTGTCACTTTTCGTTGTCTCTTGTGCGCGTCGCTTTTAGTTGTCTAAGCAGGGACGTTTGTTAAAAGAGCCCCAGTGAGACCAACTGGTACTCGCCGCCATCTTTTGCGGTAAAGCGACGTTCGTTGCGCTGAGGGCAATCATCATCGCAGGGAGCCGAGTGCAGCAGGCTCAGCCAGTTTCGGCATTGGCTGATGGCCTCTGTGGCACAGCCTTCGCTCTCCCTCAGGCAAAATCCGGGAGACTCAACCTGAATGTCCTCGATATGGGCCGGATTGGCACTGCCCATGCGGCCATTCTTATCCAGGGTCAACTCCACATGAATATCGCCTGACTTGAGCAAGATGGCACAGGGCTCTTCCTTGTGACCGCAAAGGGCAACAAACTGGGATGAGGTTTCCAGACCACTGTGGCTGCCATCTTCGAAGAAGGCCAGCAAGTGCTGGTAGTAAACCACATAGCTTTTCACCATCTTGTGACTGCCCCGCGCCAGCGGAAAGCGGCGGTCAAGAAATTCAGTTGCACTCTCGAGGCTGACTCCCCGTTTGGCGCCATTCACCACTGCGGCAATGGCTTCCCCGATGAAGTGATGCAGTTGTTGCTGATTTTGGGTATTCATCATGGTCATGTTCATTGCCTTGTCCTCGGTCACTTAGCTTCTTGTGGGTTTTGTCACGAAATCCTGCCGGTGGGATGCGTCGTGCAGTCGGTGAATTTCGCTTGATTTTTAGTCTATGTTATTTTTTACTACAATTTCACAATAAAAATTTTACAGTGTGAATTTTACAAAATGACCAGTGAAAAAAGCCTGATGCGCCAATCCCATTTTCTGGGCACCAAGATCAGAAACTTACGGAAGCGCAATCACTTAACCATGGAAGATCTGTCTTCACGCTGTGTACGTGTGGATCCCGGTTCGGCACCCTCAGTGTCATACCTGTCGATGATTGAGCGGGGAAAACGGGTGCCCAGTGCGGCCATGCTGGAGGTGATTGCCAAGGTATTTGAAAAGTCACCGGACTGGTTTCTGGACGATGCGCCGGAAGAAGACGCCATTACCCCGGACAAGGGACGCCGGGGTGGGATCAGTGGCATGGCGCTGGAGCCGGGCTTTTTGTTTTCCAAGGATATTCTGCAAATTGCCATTCCCGAAATGCTGTCGCAAACCGGGATCAGTGGCCGCCAGTTTGCCCATTTGCTGATCCGCGCCCACCAGGAGCATCATCAGAATCATTTCCCCGACCTGGAACGCGCCGCAGAAGAAGTCGGTGAGAAGCGGCTGAATCTCAGTGGAGAGGATCTGACGGCTATCTGCAAACAGATGGGCATGAAAATTAGATTCTTTAAAGAGCCACCTCAGGATCAGGTTGACGATAACGGTGTGCCTACCCATCAGTTGGTGACCTCATTTTTCGAACCGCCCTCCACCATCTTTATCAACGAAGCACTGAAGAAAAACCCCGAGCGGCTGAAATACGATTTGGCAGTGCACATAGGCCACTGCGTGCTGCATAACAAAGACGGGCTGAAGAATGTGCTGGCGGTGGGACGTGGCATAGGCACAGGTGAGCAGGATACCGATATATCCTCCACCGTGAATGCCCAGGATATCCTGAGTGCCTGGCGCGACTTTGAATCCAGCTTTTTTGCCGGCGCCCTGCTTTGCCCCAAGGTGCCTTTCCGGCAGTTGTTGGAGCGGGGAGGCTATGAAATTGATACCCATAAAAAAATCGGCGTGTCGGCCTCTGTGGCAATGCGCCGTATGACTGTGGTATCACCCTACCCCCACTGGCATTACTTCGATGCCTACGCCCCGGGCAAACTCAAGGCGGTATACCGGGGTAACGGCATTCCCCTGCCCTGGGGCAATATGCGTCAGGTGCCGGATCCCTGCCAACACTGGGCGGTATTTCGCATGATAAGCGAGCCATCCGATGGCAGCTCGGCGCAAATCTCCATTCTGGATGTGGGTGGCAGCCCGCGTATTTACTGCTGTGAGTCCACCAAGGTGGTGGATTTGGCCGGGAATCACCATGTACTGTGCGCGGGCATCGATTTGAATCCCGCCATCGATGCCCAGGGAACCGACGCCTTAAGTCTCGCCGAGGCACTGAAGGACCACTGCGTGGCGTCTGGTGGTCAGGGGGAAATTCCCACTGCCATTAAACGCCAGCTGATGAGCATAGCCCGTATCCTTAACATCAATTGGGTGGAGCGTGGCATACACAAGGGTGCCAGGTTGATTTGCTCACGGGGAAATGTGTGCCCGCGCAAACCCAGCTGTTATGGGGGCTGCAAGGGATAAGCGTTTTAAGCAGGTCAGTGCCGGGCCTGCTTTGCCCGAAGCAATAATGAAGCAATAAAAAAGGCCGCCTCCCGGGAGATGTGGGAAGCGGCCTTGCCTTCAGGCAATAAGGTATCAATGACCTTAGAACTTCACCTCGGCACCCAGGTAACCGTAACGGCCCTGGCCGCCGCCATAGGCACTGTCATAGCTACCAGAGCCACCGATGACGAAGGGACCACGCTCATCGAACAGGTTGTTTACCCCACCGTACAGACGCAGCTCGGCGTTGCTGCCCAAATCAAATCCGTAGGATGCAGAGAAGTTATGGGTAGTGACCGATGGCAACTCATTGCCCCACAAAGGCTCAGGGTTGGCCACACAGGCTGCATCGGCAGCAGCGCAATTTTCGGCGTTCAGCTCGATGGCTTTTTCCCAGCTTTCATGGGTTGACTGACTGCGGCGAATATCACTCTTGTACTTCACGCTCCAGCGCAGACGCAGGTTGTCCAGACGCCAGGTGAGCGACGCCGAACCCTTGTCTTCGAAGATGCCGGAAGACAGCTGACCCAGGTAGGAGTTGGTGTACTGACCATCAGGACCTGTGGCTGTGATGGTGTAGTCAATCACATGGCTCCAGTCGAGCTTGAGCTTGAGATCGCCCCATGCATCCAGATCGTACTTGTAGTCGAGCGCCAGATCGTATCCGCTGGTGCGGGTCTCATCGGCGTTAATCACACGCTGCTGTACTTCGATGATTTGACCGTCTCCATCACGCTTGATGTCGTTACAGAAGGCGTTGTCATCACCATAAGGCAGCGAAGAGGCATAACAGAACTTGATGATGTCTTCGTTCTCGAGACTGGTCATGGCATCTTCAATCTTGATGTCATAGTAGTCCACGGCGACACGCAACCCTTCAATGAAGGAAGGCGCCAGAGACACACCCACGGTAAAGGTTTCGGCCGACTCCTCTTTGAGGTTCTCGTTACCTACGTTAGGTGAATAACCATTGTTATCGTCATTAAACACGCCATCGGCGGCGATGGTTGCAGCAATGCCCGGATCCTGGCGGCAATTGGCATGACCTTCACCGGTGGAAGTTGCCGTTACACCATCACACACATCGCTGAAGCTGTCGTAATCGCCCCGTGGTGGAGAGAGCAGCTCTGTGATGGTTGGTGCACGTTGGGCTGTAGCCCAGTTGGCACGAACCATATAACCTTCGGCAGGCTCGTAAACCAAACCGGCCTTATAGCTCTTGATAAGGTCAGTGGTAGACCAGCTGTAATCAGCCACACGCAGCGACAGATCCATGGACAGGCTCTTGGCGGCGGTGACATCCCGCAGCAGCGGCAGTGACGCCTCACCAAAGGCTTCGTACACACTGACATCGCCCTCAAAACTGGGCACATAGTTAAAGGTCACGCCACCGTTTGGCACATTGGTGTCAACGCTTTGGGTGTCGCGGCGATATTCAAAACCAAATGCCGAGGCAACAGGGCCAGCGGGCAAATCAAACAAATCGCCGGTGATATAACCCAGCACGTTGGTCATGGTGATATCAGTGGTGATAGTGGGGTTGGAGCGAATATAGTTGGCCGCGTCGACGCTGATAGCGCCTTCACCGAACAGGTTTACGGGCACACATCCATCGGCGCGGGCATCACTGTCGATACACTGAATAGTGCCATCGGCGAGTTTCTCAGCCTGCAGTGCATTACGCAGCTTCACCACATCAATTTCGTTCTGACGGTTTTGTTCCTGACGGAACTTGCCGTAGCCCACCGACAAATCCCATTCCCAGTTGTCCCACACAAAGCCTCTGAGGCCAGCCCAGCTGCGATAGGTGGTACGGGTGTTTTCGTTAACAATGGCACCCACTTCGGCAAAGTTTCTGTCCCAGGTGATGCCGCGAGAGCTGGCACCATCAAAAATTTCCTGGGGAACGAAGGGGTTGTTCTTCGGAATACGGCCCACGTACTCCTCAACAAATTCACCGGTCACAGGATCCCGCACCAGGGCGAATTCGTTTTCGTCTGAGCTTTCAGGTGACTTGTTGTTAACCGAGTGATTGCGGCTGTATTGCAACTGGAAATAGGCCTGGGTGCCCGAGTCAAAGTCATACTCAGTCTTCACGGCGGCAGCCACTGACTCATCGGGAACTTTCAACCAGTCAAACTGCTGGAAGTGGATACCGTATTTTTCTTCGTGCCAGTCGTTACGGAGGGTTTGGCCGTCATACCAAAAACCGGCATCTGGTCGGGTACTGCTGGCTTCGTTGAATACGCCACCGGGAATGGAGTCGTTCAGGTCGCGCCAGTCTGCCTGGGTGATATCACGCATACAATGGGCGTTGGTTCTCAGCGCCGTATCATAGGTTTCGGTGAGCATGGTGTTACACATGCGCTTGGTGTCGTACGACCAGGATTCCTGCTGTTGGGCTCTGTTCCTGTCCCAATAATCCAGGCCCCAGTCCTTATTGTAAGAGGCTGCCATAAACAGGTAGCCCTTGCCATCGGCATAGAGAGCACCGAAGTCACCATCTACACCCAACTCTTCGCCGCCGCTTTCGGTCTGGCCAGAGCGCACGTTGAAGGTAACACCTTGTTTGTCCTGCTCGGTGATGATGTTCACCACACCGGCAACCGCGTCTGAGCCGTAGGTGGCAGATGCACCACCGGTGATGATTTCCACCTTGTCCACAAAACTGGTGGGAATGGTCGAGAGGCTGACATAGTTACCTGAGTAACTGTTGGATACCACTCTGCGACCATCAATCAGGGTCAGGGTGCGGTTGGTGCCCAGATTTCGCAAATCAATGGTCGACAGACCGGTATTCTGGACGCTGGATTGCGAGTTGGTGTTGCTGGTGCCTTCGGCAACCTGTGGCAGTTCGTCCACCAAAATGGCAGACAGAGAACCTGTACCTGCATCATCAATTGCTTCACTGTCCAGTGTCGCCAGTGGGGTAGCCACCGAAAAACTGTCCCTTTTGATGCGTGAACCGGTTACGGAAATTTTTTCAATGGTTTGCTGCTCAGCTTCAGCGCTTTGCTGGGGCTGATTTCCCTTAACCTGGGAAACTTCAACTTCGTCGGCCGCCACTGCTGTCATGGACATACCGCCCAAAACCGCAGCCTGAATGGCCAATGTCAGAATGGTCTTTTTCATGCTTCTCACCCTTCCCTGCATTGTTGCAGTGTTTTGCTGGACTTTTAATTACGCGCACTGACTCTGGACAGTTGCCAAAGCCCCTCCCTTCCGCAATCTTTATTAACCTTGTTAACAAAGCGCTAACGGCAATTGAGGTTTTACGGTGCTGATGAAGTCCGGGCAATTCAACGGGTGTCGTTTCTATCCCCCTTTTATCTCTATTTAAAGTCTATTTATTTAATTTCAAATGGTTAGTAGAAAATCAAGCCACATCTTATGGGTGTTGATTGGGGAGATAGAGATTAAATAGAGGCGTGATTTTGATGGCTGGCTGTGAGACCCAACCAACAAAAAAGCCACCCAGGGTGGCCTTTTTCAGAAGCGTCGGCATTAACCCAAAGCGTAACGGGCAATGGTTTTTTGAATGCCGACCACGTCGGTGCCGCGCTTGAGTTCTTTTACCAATGGCTCGTGCTGGCCCGAGATCCACAGTTTCAATTCGGCATCCATATCGAAGGTACCTGCAGTTTCCACCTGAAAATGCACTATCGCCTTGTAGGGAATGGAGTGATAACTCACTTTCTTGCCAGTAACGCCTTGCTTATCAATTAATATCAATCGCTTGCTGGTAAAAACAAACAGGTCACGCACCATTTTATAGGCCAGTTGCAACTCTTCATTGTCGCCAAGGATAGGCGACAACTCAGCGGTGAGTTTGCCCAGGTCCACCTCACTGGCATTGCCCATCAGGGCATCCAAAAATCCCATCAATACCTTCTCCTGCTGTGTTACCGGTTTGTGGTCATGCAAGATTATCGCATTGGCCCATCGCCTGAAATACAAAGCGCCGAAAGAAAAAGGCAGAAAGAAACGCCTCGAAATAAAAACGGCGACCCAGGGTCGCCGTTTTTGATGGTACAAGGACTTAACCCACCACCAGCATTTCACACTTGTGGCAGTCAAACACCAACTTAAACTCCTTGCCACCCAGCTCCATCTGCAGGGGGTCTGCCTTAATGCCCGGCACTTCCTTGGGGCACATGTTGTAACTGTAGCGAATGCAGTGCTTGGTGATCATCAGCGGCGCATCTCCTTTAACCGGACGCACTTCATAGGCATCGCGGATGGAAACCACACCGTGGCGGGTGTAGAAGTCTTTGGCCTTCTGGTTGGCGACGTTACTGAGGTAGGTCATGCTGCGCTGGGGGTAACGCACGCTGTCATCACGCTCCCAGGGCGTGGGGCGCTGGTAGCCCTGGATACGGGCTTGACCAAGGGCCTCCACCGCTTCGCGGCGCAGATTATTAATGACAGACGCAGGCGCAAATACGGTAGCAGCATCACCCAGTTCAATCTCACCCAGGCAAAAATCAGTGTTTCCCAACTTACCCAGATTCTTTTTCAGCCCGTCACAGTTGCGCTCAATGTCTTTGGCCTGCTGCTTATCGAAGTCAGCGGTTACTGTCACTGAATGGCCATGATTGTCAAAGGCGGTCAATGCCAGCCCCTGCTCCCGCTCGGCCAGGGCAAAGTTAACCGTCACCAAACGCTCGGCCGACTCTTTGGCCAGCAGCATCTCAAATGCCTGATCGTGGTTACGGTAAAGGGTAACACCTACCCGCAGGTCTTCCGGCACCGTCTTGAGATAGAGCACATTGCCTTCGGCGCGGTTTACCCTGAATCCGGTCAGTTTGTCGTCTGACAAACGGGCCTTTTCATAGTTTTTGGCAAAAAAGCCCAGACCATCGCCGTTATTGAATTCGGCGGTGGAGTCTACCACTATGTGGTCTTTGGCGATTTTGCTGACCTTACCCACATCAATCCCGAGGTATTTTGGGGTACGGAAGTCGGCGATGCCCGGCTTGCGGTCATGCACAAAGTAATCTGTCTTGCCACGGTTAAAGCTCTTGTCCGGATCCGGCACAAAGCTGTAGCTGCAGCGGCCGTGGGAGGCACTCTCAAACTCGGGGCGACGGGCCATGATTTCATCGAGCTGCTGGCGATAGTGGGCTGTCACGTTTTTTACGTAACTCAAGTCCTTCAGACGCCCCTCAATCTTGAAAGAGCGAATACCGGCATCTATCAGGGCTTCGAGGTTTTCAGTCTGGTTGTTGTCTTTGAGCGACAGCATGTGCTCGTTGGTGGCAATCACTTCGCCCTTACGGGTACTGAGGTTCCCCGGCATACGGCACTGCTGCGAGCACTCACCCCGGTTGGCACTGCGGTTATCGGTATAGGCTTCACTGATATAACACTGGCCGCTGAACGCCACGCACAGGGCGCCATGGATAAAATACTCGAGCCGCATCTTGGTTTCAGCCGCCACGGCGCGAATTTGAGTCAAGCTCAGTTCACGGGCGAGCACTGCCTGAGAAAAACCGACGTGCTCCAAAAAGGCCACTTTTTCCGGTACCCGGTTATCCATTTGAGTACTGGCGTGCAGCGCTATCGGCGGCAGATCCAGCTCCAGCAGGCCAATGTCCTGTACGATAATGGCATCGGCACCGGCTTCGTAGACTTCCCAAATCAGCTTGCGGGCGTCTTCCAGCTCAGAGTCAAACAGAATGGTGTTTACGGTAACAAACACCTGAGCATGGTAGCGGTGGGCAAACTCACATAGACGGGCAATGTCGGCAATGCTGTTACCCGCGGTGTGGCGGGCGCCAAAGGCGGGGGCGCCTATGTAAACTGCATCGGCGCCATGACGAATGGCTTCGATTCCGTAATCGGCGTTTTTAGCGGGAGCCAACAACTCCAGCTTATTATCGGCAAGCTTAACCGGCTCAGGGGTTACCTGGGACTGGGGTTTGCCGGGAATAAAAATCTCAACGCCTTCTGTACTCATGAATCAAACTCGTCTGCTGGCCTGACTGAATGGCCCGGTAGAAAAATCGGACGCAGAGTATAGCAGAGCCAGTCTTTCAGGAAAGACTTATGCGCTGGCGTTTAAAAAATAATCAGCTTTCAATCTGGTTGGCAGCACCGTAAAACACCGCCAGCCATACGCTGGGGATGGTCGGGTCGGTCGCGTCTACTCTGTGACGCACATGGGCGGGAATATTCACATAATCACCGGGTGCCATGGCAAGACTGCGGCCATCCTCATAGGCCAGAACCGCACTGCCACTGAGCAGCACGACCCATTCATGCTCGTCCTGATCGTACCATTGGCCCGCTGCTGTGCTGTGCCCCAGTGACACTATGCGCTCGATGCGGCAATCAGGAGACCTCATCAGGGTTTCGAAGACTTCCTCACAGAGGTTTTCTGGAAGCTCGGTAAGAAGGTTCGCCATAATCAGCTTTTGCTCCGGCTTTGCTATAAATCGCGTTGCTATAAATCGCTTTGTGGGGCCTGTAATCCTCGGTCGCCAGAGAAAATCCCCCGCTGCAGTTTTCCCATTCGTTCAGGGATAGCCTACTTTTGCCCTCATCCTTCTGTAACGTTTGAGGAAATCTGTGGAATTGAATCTATCACGGGCACACTGGCTGCTCAATGTTGCGCCCCAAGTCCCCCGCTGTGACTGATAAATGGGTTACATCAGGGCCCAGAGCAGTCTGCTGCCATAAAAGAAAAGCGACCCAAATGGGTCGCTTTGTGCATGAATAAAAACGCCTTTTATCAGTCGCTGGACTTCTGAAACTCACCGTAGGCCCGATAGGGGATCTTGAAGAAGATGATGTAAAACACCGGCACAATCAGCAAGGTCAGCACTGTCGCCACACCAAGGCCGAACATCACTACCGCCGCCATGGACTCAAAGAAGGCATCGGTGATAAGGGGCAACATCCCCAGAATGGTGGTGACGGCCGCCATACATACGGGCCTGACACGACTAACGGTAGACTCAAACACCGCCTGGAACGGCTCCTTACCCTCATTGATTTCCAGATTGATTTGGTCGAGCAGCACTATACCGTTTTTAAGCAGCATCCCCGAGAGGCTGAGCATCCCCAGCAACGCCATAAAGCTGAAGGGTTTATCCAGTACCAATAATCCCAGGGTAATACCGATAATGGCCAGCGGGACACAGGCCCAGATCACCAGCGGCTTACGTACCGAGTTGAACAGGAATACCGTCACCAAAAACATAAACAGGAAGCCCATCGGCAAAATGGCAAACAGTGACTCCTGCGCATCCTGTGATGATTCAAATTCCCCGCCCCACACCAGTTCATACCCCGGCGGCATGCTGATGGCCTCCACCTGTGGCCGAACCTTGGCAAACAGCTCCGCAGGCAGCAGGTCATACTCAAAATCGGCATCGGCAAAAACGGTCAGGGTACGCTTGCGGTCCCGGCGCTGAATAATGGGATCCTCAAACTTCACTTCGAATCCATCCACTACCTGCTGCAGAGGCACCAGGGTATTCAGCACGGGGCTCCAGATGCGGATGCTTTCCATGGACTCGATATCGACCCGCTCATCATCCGGCAACCGGCCCACGATGGACAGCAGATTGGTACCCTCTCGGTATACCCCTATCTGCAACCCGGCAAAAGAAAACTTAAGCGCCTTGTCCACTTCACTCTTCACGATGCCCAAACGTCTGGCCTGGGTCTCGTTAAATCTGGGTGCTATGTATTTCACCCGCTCGCGCCAGTCATGGCGCACATTCACTGTGCCCGGTGTGGCCTCAAATACCGCCTGCACCTCAGCCCCCAGAGTTCTGAGCACATCGGGGTCAGGACCCGAAATCCGGGCCTCAATCTTGGCATCGGTCGAGGGGCCTACCTCCAGCCGTTTGAACTTGAGCTGGGTTTGCGGGAAGCCCGCCTCCATTTCGCGGCGGAACTGGGTCATCACCCCCTCGAGGGTCTCGAAGGCACTGGTGCGAATGGCGATTTGGCCGTAAGAGGCGTAATTCTTTTCGGGTGCGTAAGTCAGCATAAAGCGGGGGAAGCCCTTGCCAACTGTGGACGCCACAAACTCCACATCCGCCAGCTGCGCAGCCTTGTCTTCCATGGCAGTCACTATCCGCTGGGTTTCGCGGATATCAGTCCCTTCAGGCAGCCACACATCCACCAAAAATATGGGGGTGGTAGAAGGTGGGAAAAACGACTGCTTCACATAGCCAAACCCGGCCACAGACGCTACAAACGCCAGCACGACGGCGATTACGCTCACAAAGCGATAGCGCATGCACACATCCAGCGCGACTTTATAGAGTGTGAAAAAGGCGCCGCCGTAGGGATCTTTGGATTGCCCTTCAAGCTGCTCCTCCCCTTTCTCACCAAAAAACAGACTGGCAAAAAAAGGCGTGATGGTGATGGCGGTGATCCAGGAAAGGAACAGGGAGAACAGCAGCACCCAAAACAGCGAGCCGGCAAATTCTCCGGTGGAGTCCGGTGACAAACCAATGGGTGCGAAGGCAGTGATGGCAATCACTGTGGCCCCGAGCAGCGGCCACATGGTTTGCTTTACAATGGCATCGGACGCTTCCAGGGTGGTTTTTCCCTGCTGGCGACCAATCAAAATCCCTTCCACCACTACAATGGCATTGTCTACCAGCATCCCCAGCGCAATGATGAGCGCCCCCAGGGAAATACGCTGCAGTTCAATCTCGGCCTGCAGCATCAACACAAAGGTGCCCAAACAGGTTAAAAACAGGATAAGGCCTATCAGGATGCCGCTTTTCACGCCCATAAAGAACAGCAGCACGCCTATCACAATCACAACGGCAGCAATCAGGTTCCACACAAAGCTGCCGACGGAGTTGTCTACTTCCACCGGCTGGTTATACATGGTCTCAATTTTGATACCGGCAGGACGGGCTGAGTCGATTTGAGCCAACTTGTCATCAACGGCCTTACCTACGGCTACCACGTTGACGCCGGATGAAAATGAAATGCCCAGGTTAATGGCACGCTCACGGTTGTAACTGAGCACATTGGTGGGGATTTCCTGGTAACCGCGACGCACGGTGGCCACATCTTTCAGGTAGATAAGCTTATCGCCCTGGGTACCGGGGATGATGAGTTCCTGTAATTCCTCCACCGAACGGGAGCTTCCGCTGGTGCGAATTTTGAGGTTGTCACCGGCAACCTGAATATTACCCGCGTCCGACACCATATTTTGTGAGTTGAGCAAGTTGGCAATCAGATTGGGATCCAGGTTTGAACTGGCGGCCTTATTGACCGACATTTCTACAAAAATCTGTTCTTTTTGCTCACCGGCCAGGGACACCTTACCGACACCGGGCACCAGTTCCAGCTCACGCTTCACATAGTCCACATAGTCTTTGAGCTCGCGGTAGCTGAAGTCCTTACCTGTGATCATCAGCATGATGCCATACACATCGCCAAAGTCATCGTTCACCATGGGGTGCTGTGCACCTGGGGGTAAGCTCGCGGCCATATCATTGACCTTGCGTCTGAGCTCATCCCAGATTTGTGGCAGCTGATCCGGACCATAGGTGTTTTTCATGGTCACAGTGATTTGCGATAACCCGGCGGTGCTCAGCGACTTTATCTTGTCCACATAGGGCAATGCCTGAATCGCTTTCTCTACCGGATAGGTGACCTCTTCTTCCACCTCGGTGGATGTGGCTCCGGGGTAGAGGGTGATAACCACTGCGTCTTTAATCGTAAAAGGTGGGTCTTCCAGCTGGCCCAGTCCGAGAAAGGCAACACTGCCTCCCAGCAGAAGGATCAGGGTAAACATCCAGCTGATGACGGAGTTCTTGACGAAATAGCCTGCTACGCTCATTGTCTGTCCTTATCCCTGAATCAGTTCAACTTGTTGGCCATCCACCAGGCTTGATGCTCCCTGGGTTACCACCTGTTGTCCGTCGGCGAGCCCGTCAACCACTTCGATGCTCTGGCCTACAATTACCCCCAAACGCACAGGTTTGAATTTAACGCTGCCGCTGGCAGCGTCATAAAGCCACACCCCGGCATCCTGCAAGTCAATATCGCTGCCATCGCGCATTACCACGGCGCTGATTGGCAACAGGTACTCACGTCGGTAGGTATAGGTGGCCTTGCCTAAATCCACAGTAACCTTGGCGGGCATCCCCTCCAGCACCTTAACCCCATCGGGTAACTCAACAGCTATGGTGGCCACGTAGGTATGGGATTGGGGATCCTTTTCGGTGTTCACTTCCAGCAGATGTCCAACAAAGTTTTCGTCCGGGAAAGCCTCAAAGGACACATCAAAGCCCTGCTTTTGCCGACCTGATTCCGCCCTTCGAGACACGGCAATCAAGAGATCGGGCACCTGCACATCCACTTCGATACGCTCAGTTCTGTGGACGCTGAGCACCAGGGTGCCGGGCTGAACGTTTTCAAAGGATTTGAGAAACACATCGCCAATGACCCCATCGAAGGGAGCTTTGAGCTCGGTATATTCCAGCATCAGCTCCGCCTGACGGGCTTCGGCGCGGGCAACCAGATATTCGGCATTCATCTGATCGTATTCCGCCTGGGCCATGAGTTGCTGATCCACCAGGATTTTGGAGCGCTCTGCCTGCTTGCGGGTTACGTCAAGACGGGCGCGGCGATCATTCAGTGCAATCTGAAAGTCGTTTTTTTCAAGTACGGCGAGTATATCGCCGGCCTTGACCCTCTGCCCCTTGGTAACCGGAATCCGGGCAATACGCCCCTCGACCCGAAACGCCAACGTCGTCAGGTCCTGCGCGCGGGCCACGCCGCTGAACACCCGAGTCACCTGATTTTCGGTGCTGGGTATGGTGTAAACGGTCACCCTTGCAGGCTTATGCTCAATCTCCGGCGCCTGCCGACATCCGCCAAGCAGCACCAGTAACCCCAGCAGAGTCATCCCTATCGCTTCTTTCATGATCACAGTCCCCGCTCCTTCACCCAGCGCACCGCGCTCTGGCCATCCCTGAGTTCGTCGGCGCCTGCAACCACGACAAAGTCGCCATCATTCAACCCGGATACCAGAACACCGTCCTTCAACACCACTTCCGCCTTTTGCAGCCGCTGTGACTCCGGCAGCCAGCGGAATACCCAGGTTTTCTCGCCTTCCTGCACCACGGCACCGGCTGGAATACTGGGAGGGGGGATCAGGGCTTCGGTAGGCAGGGATACCCGTACAGTGGCCGACATCCCCGGCAAAATGTTGAGCTGCTCAGGCATAGGCAACGTCAGGATCACGGTATAACTGCCGGTACTGCTGTCGGCCACAGTGCTCATTTCTTTCAGGGTGGCGGCAAACCAGCTGTCCCGGCTGTCAAAACGAACTTCCGGCGTCAACAACTTACCGGTAGTGGCCTGATAACTTTGGATAGGGCCTATGTACTGCTCAGGCAATTGAAAACTCACATCAATCAGGTTTTCACTGCGCACCCCAAGTACAGGCTCCTGCGCCCTGACGAATTCGAACTGGCGTTTATCGCGTTTGGATATCACACCATCGTAAGGGGCCAGCAGGCGGGTATAGGCAAGTTCCACTTCGGCTTTGTCGAGCGCGGCCTTGGCGACATCATGATTACTCTTGGACTTGTCAAAATCGTTGCGCGACACCACACCCTGCTCTACCAGGCTGAGATTACGCTCATAGAGCACCTTGGCCAGCGCATACTGAGCTCGGGCGACTTCCAACTGCTGTTCGTAGAGTGCCGGGTCCAGCTTAGCCAACAGCTGCCCGGCTTTTACCTCTTCACCGGGACGCACCAGGATGTCCATGATTTCACCGCTGACGCGAAATGACAGCCCGGCACGTTCCGATGCCCTGACTTCGGCCGGCAACAATCTCTGGTTCATGCCTTCGGCCAACGTAATTTGACTGACCTTAACCGGTCGGGAGGCCTCGCCAGTCGTGGCTTGCGAGGCTGACGGGAGCCAAAGGGCTCCCAGCACTGCGGCAATACCTATCCCGGGAAACGGCCTGAGCTTGCTCATGGGAAACTCCTGTAAAGGTGCAACAGTATTAAGAAGAACTACCAAGTGGATAACAGTCTGACAACAAAACCAATATGTTTCCACATAAATGCAGGGGTTAATTGAAAATCGCTGTCAAAGATAAATCACAGATTTCAGACATAAAAAAACGGAGCACCAGGCTCCGTTTCTTCACTTCAGCGAGACTTACTTAACGAAGTCTACACCCAGTTGGATATCACCCTTGAGGGTATCCAGCATGGCATCGCGGGCGTTGGCTTCAAACGCGCTCACTTCGCCATAAGGCAGTACTTTTTCTACGCCGTTTTTACCCAGCAACACTGGCTGAGCAAAGAACACTGCGTGCTCGCTGCCGCCGTCAACATAGGCGCATTCAACCACATTGGCTTCGCCCTGCAGACCACGGATAAGAGACATACCGAAACGGAAAGCAGCCTGACCCATAGACAGGGTAGCGCTGCCGCCACCGGCCTTGGCTTCTACTACTTCGGTACCCGCGTTCTGGATACGCTTGGTCAGGGCAGCTACTTCTTCATCAGAGAAGCTTACGCCTTCGATTTGAGACAGCAGAGGCAGGATGGTCACGCCGCTGTGGCCGCCAATCACGTTTACTTTCACGCTGGCTACGTCAACGCCCTTGGCTTCGGCAACGAAGGTCTCGGCGCGGATAACGTCCAGAGTGGTAACACCGAACAGGCGGTTCTTGTCATAAACACCGGCTTTCTTCAGCACTTCGGCAGCGATGGCCACAGTGGTGTTTACTGGGTTGGTGATGATACCAACCAACGCTTTTGGACAGGTCACTGCCACTTTTTCAATCAGGTTACGGACGATACCTGCGTTGATGTTGAACAGATCAGAGCGATCCATACCTGGCTTACGGGCCACACCGGCAGAAATCAGTACCACATCGGCACCTTCCAGCGCAGGCGTTGGGTCTTCACCGGCAAAACCTTTCACCTCAACGGCAGTTGGGATGTGACTCAGATCCACAGCAACACCTGGTGTTACAGGGGCAATGTCATACAGAGACAGCTTGGAACCAGCAGGCAGTTGGGTTTTCAGGAGTAGGGCGAGGGCTTGGCCGATACCACCGGCGGCACCAAGAACAGCAACTTTCATAGGTATTCTCCGTTATATCTCGGAATTTGTGAGGTAGATCCTCAAATGATGGCGCCACATTAAAGCATCGTCACACAAATTTCAATTATCCCTTAGTCGCCTGTGGCCAAGGTTTAACGGCATTTTTCGGTGTGATTGTCAGCAATTTGAAACAGGTGTTTGACCAGCCGTCCGGATGGCCACCTTTATCTGCATTTTTATTCACAAAGAGCGGGGATTTGTTGACTTTTGGCTTTTAAATATGCAAAATACGCTGGATTTTTGAATAACAACAAAGCAGCCCACTATGCAAAAAAATCAGGATGACCTCGTCAAAACCTTCAAAGCGCTGTTAAAGGAAGAGCGCTTCGGTTCCCAGAGCGAGATAGTTAATGCGCTGCAGGCCGAAGGCTTCAGCAATATCAACCAATCCAAAGTCTCCCGCATGCTGAGCAAGTTCGGTGCCGTACGTACCCGAAACGCCAAGCAGGAGATGGTGTACTGCCTGCCGGCCGAACTTGGCGTGCCCACTGCCGGCAGCCCACTGAAGAATCTGGTGCTGGATGTGGATCACAACCAGGCCATGATAGTGGTGCGTACCAGCCCGGGGGCTGCCCAGCTAATAGCCCGTTTACTGGACTCCATCGGCAAACCCGAAGGTATCCTGGGTACCATCGCCGGTGACGATACCATTTTTATCTGCCCCTCCAGCATCAAGACCATCGAAGATACGCTGGAAACGGTTAAGTCCCTGTTTAATTACAGCGAGTAACCTAACACATATTGGGACAAGTCCATCATTCCCATTAAAAAGCGCCCCGCGGGGCGCTTTTTTCAATCCTGACCCTGGAGCAAATAATCCAGTGACGGCGCGAAAAACGACGAGCCAGTCAGCGCGCGGGTGAAATGCATCAGGTGATCGTGATTCCCTTCGCCATCGCCGTGCACCATCGAATGCAGCATCTTTTCGAAATGGGAGGGCGTGCGACAAACAGAGATAAACATTAACCCCTGCTCTTTCACCGAGCCATAGGGCATGCTCTGACGCAGGATCTCCATCGAGTTGCCCTGCTCATCTTTCAGATTCACTCTTTTTATGTGGCTGGTCAGCGGCTTATCGGCAGACTCATACTCGATATTATCCACCTTGGTTCGGCCGATGATGTCTTCCTGCTTTTTCACCGGCAAGCGGTGCCACTTTGAAAGGTTATGGGCAAACTTCTGTACGTGCACATAAGCCCCGCCCCGGAATGCCGGATCTTCATCCCCCACCAGGGCCACATCCTGACGGTGGCGACCGCGGGGATTTTCAGTACCGTCCACAAACCCGGTCAGATCCCGGTTATCCATAAAACGGAAACCGCGCTCTTCGTCCACCAGCTCCACCAGCTCATCGAGCATCTGATTCACCTCATTGGCCACCAGATGCAGTATGTCCAGACGATCACAACGCAGATGTACAAATAAATCGTACTCCAGCGCCGGTGCCTCCCGGTTGCCTTCGTGCATGGCCGGGAAGGGCTTGAGTCGAGATGGGCGCTCCTGACCAAAGAGACTGTCCCAATAGTTAGCCCCCACAGCCACGAACCCATTAAAGGCACTGTCGGCATATTGGTCTGTGAGGTCGTAAAGGTATTGGGCAACACTGGCAAGGCTCGCACGCAGCGACTGCTCAACCCCTTCGTTGGCGTTGAACATCAGATAGACTGCGTGAAGATTGCCTTCGGCGCACACGCCCAACTGTTCACGTGGCATAACCTGATTATCCATATTATTAAGGCCTTACTGAGTATGTCTTTGTCGGTCACATTATCCCGTACTTTAGGAAAAAATATCACCGACCGACGCACATTACACGAGATTGGTTGTTATTCACCCTAAAAGCCTGCGGCCTGACCATCTTTACGGCTCTCGGAAGCACCGCGATAGACACCGGTTTCCACATTGATACCGATAGCCTGATAGCCGCCAAATTCCCCCAGGGCATCCCGGATCACATGGCCTTTTTTCACCAGTTCCCGGCGGGTCTCCATGGAAAAACCCGACTCCAGGCTCACATAACCGCCATCGCTCATCACCTCGCCGGTGGGCTCGCTGGAGCCCGAATGCAGAATACGTGGCGCATCGCCCGCTTCCTGTAAATTCATGTCGAAGTCGATGAGATTAATGATAATTTGCGCGTGCATCTGCGGCTGGGTGGCACCGCCCATCACCCCAAAACTGAGCCAGGGTTTACCCTCTTTGGTTACAAACGCCGGAATGATGGTGTGGAAGGGCCGCTTGCCGGGGGCGTAAGAATTGGGACGCCCCGGGGTTAAATCAAACAGCTGCCCCCTGTCCTGCAGCACAAAGCCGAGATCCGGGGGGGTCATGCCAGAGCCCATACCGCGGAAATTACTTTGAATGAGGGATACCATGTTGCCTTCGCTGTCCGCGGTGGTGAGATACACGGTATCACCCTGTTGCAGATTGGGGTTACCCGGCTCCACCGACTTGGCGGCCCTGGGACCTATCTGCTTGGCACGCTCCTGGTTGTAGCGCTCTGAAATAAGCTCACTCACGGGCACATCGGCAAAGGCCATATCGGCGTAAAAACGGGCCCTGTCAGCAAAGGCGAGCTTTTTGGCCTCCACAAAATGGTGCACGTATTCAACGCTGTCATGCCCCATGGCTCTTAAATCAAACGGCTCCAGGGTTTTTAAAATTTGCAGCGCGGCTATGCCCTGACCGTTTGGTGGCAGTTCCCACACATCAAAGCCACGGTAATTTACCGAGACGGGTTCTATCCACTCGCTGGTGTGCGAGGCCAGATCCTCGTAGCCGAGGTAGCCGCCATTGGCTTTCATGTATTTGTCTATGCTGCGGGCAATGTCGCCCTTATAGAAGGCATCCCGGCCACCCTTGGCTATTTTCTCGTAAGTATTGGCGAGGGCGGGATTTTTCATGATGTCGCCCCTGGCCGGCATTTTGCCATTGGGCATATAGGTTTCACTGAACCCCGGATATTTGGCGAGGCGTCGGGCACTGCCTTCCAGGTAAAAAGCGATAAGTTCAGAAACCGGGAAACCCTTTCGCGCGTAGTCGATGGATGGCGACAAAATTTGCGACATTGGCAATTTGCCAAAGCGTTCATGCAGCTCAAACCAGCCATCCACGGCACCGGGTACAGAAACAGGCAATGGGCCAAAGGGCGGTAAAAATTCAAGCCCCTGTGCCTTAAGCATATCCAGCGTGAGCGATTTTGGACTGCGGCCCGAGGCGTTCAAGCCGTATAGGCGTTTGTCTCTGGCGCTCCAGACAATGGCAAAGAGGTCACCACCCACGCCCGAGCCTGTGGGTTCAACCAGCCCCAGCATGGCATTGGCTGCAATAGCGGCATCCACCGCACTGCCACCGGCTTTCAATATATCCAGCGCAACTTGGGTGGCCAAAGGCTGGCTTGTCGCCGCCATTCCCTGGGAGGCATACACCTCCGAACGACTGGCAAACGCCTTACCTGTGATCCTGTCCATGGCCAACACTCCTTCGCTGCTGCCCAGTCCGATAACGGCCAGGGCTAAAATAGTGATTGTAAACCTGTTCATGCTGAGTCCTCCCAGAACACAAACTACACAGGTTTACCTCAATAATCACCTGTTTAAGCAAAGATTACCGGTGTATCCGCCGCCGCAGACAAACTGACACGGCTGCCACAGGCGAGATGGCCAAGGTGGCTGTGGATATCCAGCACCTGCTCGCCAAGACGCACCAGATAATGGCAACCGTTTCCGAGAAAGCGACGCTCAAGTATCTCCCCTGCCCCATCGGCTCTGGCTTCAATCAACAACTGCTCAGGACGCAGTAGCCAGCGACCGGTTTCAGATGCCGCCTTAAAGTCTTGCGGTAATGGGTAAGCTCCCAGAGTGCTGATGAGTTGCCCGGCTTCGAGCTTCACATCCAGATAATTGCTGGCACCGAGGAAGTCGGCCACATAGGGAGTATTGGGGCTTTGATACAAGGTTTCCGGAATGCCGTGCTGCACTATCCGGCCCGCTTCAAACAGTGCCAGAGTATCGGCAAAGGCAAAGGCCTCATCCTTACTGTGGGTCACAAACACCGCCGACACGTTACGCGCCTTCAAAATGGCGCGGATTTCCAACATCAGCGCCCGGCGTACCTGGGCATCGATATTGGAAAAAGGCTCATCCAGCAACAGCAGGTCCGGCTCGTAGGCCAGGGCTCTTGCAATGGACACCCGTTGCTGCTGCCCACCCGATAACTCATGCGGGTAACGTCTTCCAAGCCCTTCCAGTTTGACCAGACTCAGCATTTCCTCGAGCCTGATGCTGCGGCTTTGTTTATCCAACTGACGGACACCGAAGAGGATATTGTCGGCGACCGTGAGATGAGGAAAGAGCGCATAGTCCTGAAAAATCATCCCTATGCTGCGCTTTTCCGGTGCGACGAAGCAGCCATTTGCACTGACAGTGTTGCCATTGATGACAATGCTGCCGGCCGAGATATCCTGAAGCCCGGCTATGGTCCTGAGCAAGGTGGTTTTACCACAGCCACTGGGGCCAAGCAGCGCGGTGATTTCGCCCTGTGTCAGGGTGAGGTCGAGTCCGCGCAACACCTGCTCGCCGCGATAATCACTGTGAAGTCCCTGAATGCTCAGAGTCGACATATCAGCTCTCCTTCTCGATGGAACGGTTTAAAAACACCAAAGGAATCAGTCCCACCAATACAATCACAATGGCGCCCAGAGCCCCCTGCTCCAGCCGCTCATCCGACACATACTCAAACACCTTGGTCGCAAGGTTTTCAAATCCAATGGGCCTTAACAGCAGCGCTGCCGGTAGCTCTTTCATGGCTTCAATGAACACCAGCAGCAACGAAGCTAAAATGCCGGTACGAAGCAGCGGTAAATGCACCTTGAAGAACAGGGCAATCGGCCCCCGGCCCATGGAGAGTGCCGCCATATCGAGCGACGGCGACAGCCTGCGCCAGCTGTTTTCAATGCCACCGATGGCAATAGCAATAAAACGCACACAAAAGGCAAATATCAGGGCGATGGAGCTGCCGGTAAACAGCAGCCCGGGGCCATCAATACCCAGCCAGGCACAAAAATCGTTAAGGCCGAAATCGAGCCAGGTCAGGGGGCCAAGCACGCCGATGGCAAGCACTGTCCCCGGCAAGGCATAACCGGTTGAAGCAAGCCTTGCGGGCATGGCGTCCTGCGCTCTTGGGCTTATTCGGGCAATAAACAGCAGCGCCAGCGCAAACACAACACAAAGCACGGCTGCGATGGCCGACAGTGAAAAGCTGTTCCAACTGTAACGCCAGAAATCGCCCTGCCAGCTCAGGTCAAAGTAGCGCACCGCATAACCCAGCAGGATGCCGAGGGGCAACAGGAAAGAGAGAAACAGCAACAAACTGCAATAGCCCAAGCCCAGCCAACGCCAGCGGCCCAGATGCAGGCGGGGGATTTGTCCGGTAAGCGCCTGACGTTGAAACAGCTGCTGTCGGCGCCGGGCAAATCGCTCCAGCCAGATAAGTAAAAACACCGCCACCAGAATAATCATCGACAGTTTGGAAGCCGAGGCCAGACTGCCATAGCCAAGCCAGGTGTCGTACACCGCAGTGGTCAGGGTGGGCACGGCAAAATAACTCACGGTGGCGAAGTCGGCGGCGGTTTCCATGGCAACCAGCGCCACGCCGGCGGCGATGGCGGGCCTTGCCATGGGCAGCGCCAAACGCCAGAAACTTTCACGTTCGCCGGCGCCCATCAAACGGGATGCCTGCAGTAAACTCAGAGACTGCTCCATAAAGGCGGTGCGGGCCAGCAAAAAGATGTACGGAAATAGCACCAAGGCCAGGATAAGCGTGGCACCGCCGAGGCTGCGAATATCGGGAAACCAATAGTCGGCGCCGCTATCAATCCCAAGCAGCGCCCGCAAGGTCCGCTGAATCGGCCCCGGATAATCAAGCAGGTCGGTGTATACGTAGGCCACCACATAGGCTGGCATCGCCAGTGGCAGCAGCAAAGCCCATTGAAAGAAGCGTCTGCCCGGCACTTCGCAGCGGGCCACCAACCAGGCTGCAGGAATCGCCAGCAGTGCCGACAGCAAGCCAACCCCCAACATCAGCAGCAGGGTATTGAGGATATAAGTGGGCAGCACAGTATCGGCCAGGTGCGCAAACACCTCGCCATCGGGAAAGGCGGCGGTAGCCAACAGCGCCAGCAGCGGTGTTAAAAACAGAAATGCAATAAAAAAACCCAAAAACGACCAGCGCTTGGGTAATCCAACTACCATAGTGTATTCCAGAGGCGGCGCCCTCCGTTGGCGCCGCACGAATTAGGCGAATGCTATCGTCAGAGGTCGAATTTCACTTCATCGAGCAATTTCACGGCAGCACCGTGATATTCGGCAAGCTTTTCAATGGCCAGTGTGTCGGCCTTGAACTCGCCCCAGGAGGCCACCATCTCTGAGGGTTTCACATCAACTTTCACCGGGTATTCCATGTTGACTTCGGCATAGGCATGTTGCGCTTTGTCAGATGCCAAAAACTCCATCAGCTTAACGGCCTGCTCCTTGTTGGGAGCATATTTTGGCATGGCCATGCCGGACACATTGATGTGGGTGCCACGGTTAGCCTGGTTGGGGAAGTTGATGTATACGGCTTCAGCCCAGCTCTTTTGCTCAGGGTCCTGCATCATGGCACCGAAGTAATAGCTGTTGCCGATGGCGATATCACACAGGCCTTCCTTTACGGCCTTGACCTGTGCCCTGTCGTTCCCCTGAGGTTTGCGTGCCAGATTGGCTTTCAGGCCTTCGAGCCACACTTTGGTTTCGGCTTCGCCCTTGTTGGCAATCATGGATGCCACCAGCGAAATATTGTAAGGATGCTTACCGCTGCGGGTGCAGATTTTACCTTTGTATTTGGGATCAGCCAGATCTTCATAGTCGATATCCAACTTACCCAGCCTATCTTTTGAAGAGTACAGGCTCCGGGTGCGCACCGTCAGGGCATACCAATCACCATCGGCGGAGCGCAACTGCGCTGGAATGTTGCTCTCGAGAACCGGACTTTGCACCTTGTCCACCAGATCTTTATCAACCAGCTCCATCAGCTTTGAGAACTCGGAGGTCAATACCAAATCCGCCGGAGACAGGCGGCCTTCACGCTGCAGACGTTCTGCTATGCCATCTTTGGCAAATACCAGCTGGGTTTGAATGCCGGTTTCTTTCGTGAATTCTGCCAGTATGGGCTCGATCAAAAATGCCTGACGATAGGAATAGACAGTCAACGTATCAGCCGCCATGGCAGAGCCGGTCAAGCAGGCCAGGCCTGCGAACAATACCCCTTTGGACAATTTCATCTCGAACTCCCAGAACTTGGTTAAGTCAAAACAACTAATGATAATTATTATCACTACAGACAGGGTAATCCAAGGGGTCTTAACTGACAACTTAAACTCGCCAAATTGTTAGCTGAGTCAATGAAATTTATCGATATTACTCAATACGTTACGCGATTACACCGAAAGCGAACCGCGAATTATCTCAAACTAAACTAAACTGAAACTTAATTGTTAACCGGCAGGGGCTAGCACAATGGACTTGTTTTTGCTGTTGCTGGCTCTGGCTGTGTCAGTAGGCTGGTTCGTTTACAGTAAGTATCAATCGGACCACTGGCATCAACGTCACAGGGAGTGCAGACACAAAAAGCACGCTGTAGTGCCCCATGAGCTGGAGATTCCTAAAGATCAGAGTGTGTACGAGTCCCTGGAAGACGTAGAGCACCAGGCCAGGATCAATGGGGCAAAGCCACAGGGCCTACATCCATTTCACTGCGTCACAGTGGTTGCCGGTTTAAATGACTGCAGTGCCAGACAGGCAATGGATGGGCAACGATTTCTCTCCGGTGATGCCCCCGCCATTCCACTGAAAGGCTGTGATGCCGAAACCTGCCATTGCCATTACCAGCACTTTGAAGACCGCCGGATCCCCCACTCAGACAGACGGGCGAGGTATGGGCTAACAGAAGAATTGTATGGGCATTTCGGTGAAAAAAATAAGCGCCAACTACCCAAGGGCAGGCGCATTACAGATGTTTAGCAGGCAATATCCGGGCGCGTTTCACGGAATATTGGCAACTCACGCACTTCGTCAAACCACAGTGTCAGCGCCGGTGCAAGATTACGCCACTCCAGTGCCGGATGTCGGTAGTCCATATAATCCAATAAGCACACCAAGGCCATACTGTGGGCGTTAATGCGGTCAGACGAACCGGCCCCCTGACGCTCAAGCTCACGAATTCCCCTCAAGAGCGCCTGTTCAAAACGCGAGGTCCAAAACGCTGAACGCACGCCCTCTTCTTCACGCATCTGTTCCTGCCGCAGTTTTACTGCACTGTCGATAAGCCCTTTCAGCAGTGAAAACTGACACTGGACATGCCAATCCAAACCCGGCTCTCCAAACAACTGACTCTTGGCATAGGTTGCATCAAGGTAGCGGCAGATCACTTCACTGTCGTAGAGGGCAGCCCCATCGTTCAAAAACAAGCAGGGAATTTGCCCGAGAGGATTGGCACTCAGCAAGGTATCACCATTTTCCAATGGATTGGTGTTCAGCTCTTCGACATCCAATTCCAGGTAGCGCACCACGATTCGGACCATACGGGAATAAGGCGAAGGTGCAGAGCATAAGAGCTTCATGGGAGTTCCTTGTGTGTTTACCAGTATTTTTCCACCGTGATTTGCCCGGGTGCCCTGCGAAGGTTTTTACACAGACCACGTTCGAGCAACAATGCCTGGGTGCTTGCAACCATCTCAGGATTACCACAAATCATGACCTGAGAATGCGCGGCAGACAAAGTAAGGCCGCTGGCGGCTTCGATCGCGCCAGAAGCCAGCGCATCGGGTATCCTTTGTTGCATGGCTCCGGGTACGGATTCCCGGGTAACGGATAAGATGAGTTGTAAGCCGGGCCTGCTTGCTGCCAGGGCTTGCAACTCATCAAGATAAGCCAGATCCTCAGCCCGGCGAACCCCATATACAAGCACCAGGTGTTCAAACCTTTGCCAGGGCTCTTCGGTGCCAAGCATGGCAATAAAGGGGCCTACGGCGGTGCCTGTGGCGAGCATCCAGAGCTGACGCCCGGCTGCGGGGGCGTCGGGTAATTCGCCCAAGGTTAAAAAGCCGGTCGCGCTGGCAGAAACTTGAAGCACATCACCGGGGCTTAAGTCCTGCAATCTCGGAGAGAGCTCGCCCTCTTCAACGGCAACGGCCAGCACCTCGATATAATCGGCTCCGGGAGGGTTAACCAGAGAATAAGCCCGGGCAATGCGCTTATCCTCACTGGGTAAACTGAGTTTAATAAACTGGCCCGCA
The DNA here is from genome assembly GCF_019457455.1 of Shewanella sp. FJAT-52076. Classification (NCBI taxonomy): domain Bacteria; kingdom Pseudomonadati; phylum Pseudomonadota; class Gammaproteobacteria; order Alteromonadales; family Shewanellaceae; genus Shewanella; species Shewanella sp. FJAT-52076. The sequence continues at coordinate 772,003 of NZ_CP080415.1, read as the reverse complement.
ATAAAGGGCGCTATTTTGGCATCAATCCTGAGACTGAACAGCTTGTCGGTCCAATCCTTTCTTTGCAACACCCGGCCTTCGACCCACATGTCGCCTCCCCTACTCTGTGGCTGCAGCTCCAGCATAAGCAAGGGAGGAAAAAATAAAAACCCTTTTTAACGAAGGCGTTTATCCTGCTGCGCTCTCTTCTTTATCTTGTGGATTCATCTTGTCGGCAAAATCCTTGAGCCCTTGCTGCACCAAGTCGTAGGTCTTATCGACACCCGCTGCGATATCCCCTTCCAGTACCTTAAGACCACTGAGTATGTCTCTGGCTTCTTTGAAGCCCTCATCAATCGCACCGCCAATCACCGCCATAAACCCTTCCAACTGCTGCTCCAATGGCTGGCTGCTATTTTGAGATTGATAAACGCTGAAGAATTGGGTGGCAAAATCAACTATTCTGCCGGCCGTGGCTTCTGGCGAAGTATCAACGCCTTCCTCTGCCAGCCGCTCAATGGCCTGCTCGCCCATAGTCGGAGCAAGCTGCTCATTGATGGCTTCGATCGCGGCGCGATACAGCAAAACCATGGGCTCATCGGCAGCACTCAGGCTCACCTCTTGCTGTGCCGAAAGTATCGCTGCGTTCATCAAGGCACGGCTGGAATGTGCAGCTGTCTTTTGGCTGGCAACCACAGCAACAGTCTCACCATGGTTTTTGCCCGCTTCGGGGCTCTTGTCTTTTGCCACTTGAGACACTGTGGCACCGTGATTGGGTTGGGGCGGGCGAATTTCCATGGATTACCTCGATACTGACACAAGTCTGCTCAACCTCTGTATCGGATAATTTTTGTACAACTTTAATAAAAAGTCGTCCTCTTGTTGCAAGAAAGCAATAGGGAACATACTCGACTTAAGTTTTAATTTAAACTTCACCAGCCTTGAGTATAATGGCCGGCCAAAGATTGATTCAGTTAACACTTAGGGAGTAAAGTGGGGGCTGGATCAACCATTTAAAGCTCAGGATCCGGATAGTGAATAAGCCAAATATGCCCGAGGTAAAACCTCGCAGTACCAGTTGTCAGAACTGCGACAGACTAACCGAGATTGAAGGAGAACAACTCTGTTTCAGGGATGGGCGCATCATTCGATTAATGCCTGCCGACGGGGAAAAACATGTGCCGCTGCTGTGTGAGGGATGGCGTAAGCCCCCTTCCTCTAAATGATTAGCCCTGGCTGTAAAAACCTGCCGAAGGATAGCTACCGGCTTGGGCGCTGCGGATCACATTGTCCAACACCATGTCTGTGTTTAGTTTTGCCAGCGTCAATCCTCGGGTAGACACCTTAAGACCAGCGCAGAGCTGTGCGTATATATCCACCAGCGTTTCCTGAGTCACCTGCCGTTTTTTCAAGGTTGTAGAAACGGCATTCCAATCTGTAGTGACTTTTTCACTCATGCCTTCCAAATTGACCAGCAAAGCGATGTTTTTCATAGCGACTCCGTGACAATTCTTATCCTTTTTAGGATTATGCGAGCGCTTTGCTGAATCACACCTGAACTTCACTTCATCTTTTGCTCATGCTGAATATGCCAGAGCCTGGCGTAAAGACCGTCCATCGCGAGCAATTGTTTATGGGTTCCCTGCTCGGCAATGCGTCCCTTGCTCAGCACCAAAATGCGGTCGGCATCCACTATGGTTGAGAGTCGGTGGGCGACCACCAGACTGGTGTGTCCGGTGGCCACTTCTTTCAGGGCATCCAATATCGCCTTCTCGGCACGGCTGTCCAGTGAAGAGGTAGCTTCATCAAACACCAGGATGGGCGACCCCTTGAGCATGGCTCTGGCGATGGCAACCCGCTGTTTTTCTCCACCAGAGAGTTTAAGGCCGCGCTCACCCACCTTGGTGTCCCAACCCGATGGCAATGCCGCCACAAAATCTGCCAGATGTGCATGACGAATTACGGCCAGAACCTCTTCATCACTGGCATCCGGGCGGCCATAGCGGATGTTTTCCAGCAGCGAGTCATTAAAGAGCACAGTATCCTGGGGCACTATGGCTATGGCTCTTCTCAGGCTGTCCTGGGTCATGTCGCGAAGATCCATGTCATCGATGCAAATACGCCCGGAATCGACGTCATAGAAGCGGAATAGCAGCTTAATCAGCGTCGATTTGCCGGCGCCGCTGTCACCCACCACGGCCACCTTTTCCCCGGGAGCCACAGTAAAACTGACATCCGACAAAATAGTGCGCTCGTCATAGCTGAAGTTAACCTGCTCAAAACGGATTTCTCCCCTCTGGCAGGCAAAATTCACGGCATCAGTCTTATCTTCAATGCGTGGCGTTTTGTCCAAGAGGCCAAACATCCGCTCGATGTTCGCCAGTGCGCCACGGATTTCCCTGTAGACAAAGCCCAAAAAGTTCAGCGGCATAAAGAGCTGCATCATAAAAGCATTGATGAGCACAAAATCGCCCAGTGTCATCTGGCTTTCGGTCACATGCTTGGCGGCAAGTGCCATCATGGCGGTCATGGCAACGGCAATAATCACTGCCTGGCCGCCGTTCAGGGCAAATAACGACAGACGGTTATTTCGTTTGGCGGTTTCCCAGGCTTCCAATGCCTTGTCATAGTGGGCCGACTCAAAGCGCTCGTTGTTAAAGTACTTCACGGTTTCATAGTTCAGCAGACTATCGATGGCGCGGGTATTGGAAACGGAATCTGCCTTGGCCGCCTGGCGCACATATTCGGTACGCCACTCGGTGGCAACCACGCTGAAGCCGATATAAAGGATGACGGAAACCAAGGTGATACCGGCGAATTGCCAGCCGTATTTAACGAAAAAGATACCCACCACCAAGGCAATTTCCAATAAGGTCGGCACTATGTTGAACACCATAAAGCGCATCAAAAAACTCACGCCACTGGTGCCCCTTTCTATATCTCTGGAAAGACCGCCGGTGCGACGTTCAAGGTGAAAGTCCAGATCCAGGCGATGTAAGTGATCAAACACCGCCAGCCCCAATCGGCGGATGGCCCGCTCTGTGACACGCCCAAACAGGGTGTCGCGGATTTCCCCGGTAATCGACATCAGCAAGCGGGTGCCACCGTACGCCAGCACCAACCCCAATGGCACGGCAACCAAGGCTTCACTCCTGCCTGCATCCAGACCATCCACCAGCCCTTTCAACAAAAAAGGCATACCTACACTCGCCAGCTTGGCAATCAACAAGCACAGCAGTGCAAGCAAAATACGTCCTTTAAACTCGAGTAAATAGGGCCAAAGCAGGCCAAGTACTTTCCAGTTCAGCTTTTCGATGGGGCCTTCAAAATAGGCTGTTGGGCGCATAGATATAAGACGCAAGGGAGTTTGAGAGGGATTCTATCACCCTGAAACGGGTTTGAACGTCTTGTTGTTGGCAAACTCACCAGAATTGTTGAGCTGTGTGCTGATAAGCGTCCCCTTTGTCGACATCGACGCAGGCAAATTCATAGTACTTCATTCCATTAAAGCAACACAAAGCTCATACTTTTGACTTACCTAAAAGCCATTTGAATTACACTTTACTACTACTTAAGCCGATTTTTTTCGCCTACGAGCGTCTACGAGGTTATACAAGAAAAAAGAATTTGCTAATCTGTGACCACCTTAGTGTCCGACCTGGCATATTTTTTTGGTCCGACATGAGAGTTCAGAATTAATTTCTGTAAAATACAATAACTTAAGGGCGATTTATGTTAGATTCTGCACAAGTTCAATACCCACCGCTCACTTTGATCCAAACCTGGGTATGGATGATGATGGAATCAGGCAATCCGGAGCTTCAGGAAAAGGGACGTCGAAATCTGATTAATTCATTTGGCAGCCTGGCCAAGGCTAATGAGTACTTAGCGCAAAACCTGAAAAAGTAAGTAAAAGAAAAGGCGCCTCAGGCGCCTTTTTGATATCAGCTGCGCTCGCGCCTGGCCAGTACGGCTTGATTCAGGGTAGCCAGCAGTTTGGCGCTGTCATCCCAGCCGAGGCAGGCATCTGTGACACTTTTGCCATATTCCAGTGGTACGCCAGGGATATGATCCTGACGACCTTCACTCAGATGGCTCTCAACCATCACACCGAAAATCCCTTTGTTACCATCGGCAAGCTGACTCGCAACATCATCGGCAACAACCATCTGGCGGGTGAATTGTTTGCTGCTGTTGGCATGGCTGAAATCAATCATCACATTGTCCGGCAACCCTGCATTTTGCAGCTCGGTCTGGATCTTGGCGACATGCTCGCGGCTGTAATTGGGCTCGCGGCCACCGCGAAGAATAATGTGACAGTCCGGATTACCTTTGGTGGACACAATGGCCGAGTGTCCAAACTTGGTCACCGACAAAAAGTGATGGGGCGCCGCCGCCGCGCCTATGGCATCGATGGCAATTTTGATAGTGCCATCAGTGCCGTTCTTGAACCCTACCGGACAAGAGAGACCGGATGCCAGCTCCCGGTGCACCTGAGACTCAGTGGTGCGGGCACCGATAGCCCCCCAACACATGAGGTCAGCAACATACTGGGGCGTAATCATATCGAGAAATTCACCCGCAGTAGGCATGCCCATATGATTCAGATCCAACAACAGCTTGCGGGCCGTGCGCAGACCATCATTCAGCTTAAAGCTGTTGTCCATGTAGGGATCGTTTATCAGGCCTTTCCAACCAACTGTAGTTCTGGGCTTTTCAAAATACACCCGCATTACCACTTCCAGCTGATCGCAATATTGTTCTCGCAGCGCCAGCAAACGCTGACCGTATTCCAGCGCCGCTTCGGGATCGTGAATTGAACAGGGACCAATCACGACCAGCAGGCGATCGTCTTTTTTTGCCAGCAAGTTGTGAATATTGCTCCGGGCATTAAAAACCGTGGCAGATGCGTTCTCTGTTGCAGGAAATCGCTCGAGAATGGCGATAGGTGGCAGCAATTCTTTTACTTCATTAATTCGAACGTCATCATTTTGGTAATACATAGGCTTTGCAAGCTCCGGAAAGGGTTAAATCAGGTGTCTCTCTATCTGTTATGACCCTGTCAATTTAGCGACTAAACGAAGCGGTGGCAATCAAGATATACTTTTTTCACAAATTCAAATTTATTACATTGAATTACTTAGCTTTTACATTGATAAAATTCATAATTATCTGAAATAAACGGCACTGGGCTATCCGGCTCACCTGGCCGTCATGCCCCTGAGCACGATAATTTCTCAACTTAAGACAGACACCTTGATACAACATTGCGTACCGCAACAAATTTTGGTGATTTTTCATTCAGTTTAAAACGCCATTGAATCGCAATAAGAATAAATGGTGATTATTATCAAAAAGATAACCAGATAGAGCAAAAGCACCAAACCTGCGTATCGAGCCATCACCCTAAACAGTACAGGCGTACCGTTTAAAAGACTTGCCAGCCTGAAAATGTTAGCGATAGGTTAATTACGCAGGTCGGACGTCCTACCTGTTTCAACAAAACCATATAATTACAAGCATAGAGATCAGACAAATGAAGACAGCCAACACGCTAATGCTTCTGGGTCTGTTTGCAGTCAGCCCCCTGAGTTTGGCCGCGTCAGGAATAGCTTTTATTCATGGCACAGGTCATCAAACCGATGCACTTAACGACTACTGGACCGGTGAATTCGTCAATTCCGTCCGCCAGGGTCTCCCCAACAGCGCCAATTACACCGTCATCAACTGCGATTTTGACCAGTATATGTGGGATGAGGCCGCCGCCGGTTGCCTCGCCAGCCAGCTGGGCAGCTTTATCGACAGTAAAAACATCGACGATCTGGTACTGCTCACCCACTCCAATGGTGGCAATGTGGTGCGCTGGATACTCTCCAATCCCACCTGGGACGCGCGCTATCCCAAGGTAATCAATGCCACGTCGCGGGTCATAGCACTGGCCCCGTCCAGTGCAGGCACTCCGCTGGCCGACGCCGTAACTGAGGGCAATGTGTTCGAAACCACACTCGGCTGGCTGCTGGGTTACGGCAGCGATGCCGTGAAACAGCAACAGGTCAGTTGGATGTCCTACTACAATGCCAACTGGCTCAAGGGTACCGCTGGGCGCCCTGCCCTTGGCAAACCCTTTGAGGTGGTAGTGGGCTCCGATGTGGACTCTGCCATTTGGGACAGCGACAGCTATTGCGGTGGTTATCAATATCAGGTCGCCCTTGAGACCACCCAAAACTGGCTGGACGATTGCTCCGACGGTTTCCTGGAATGCAGCTCACAGAGTGCCGCGGGTACCGTCTGGTTCAAGGACAAGCAAAAAACCTGGGGCAGCGAGCCATTAAGCCATCAGCAAAGTCGCCGCGCCTGTTTTGGCCTCGACGTCTTTATCCGCAATCGCATATAGGAGCGCGACCATGATGACTCACAACAAACTGGCCGCTGCGGTATTGATGTCACTGATGCTCAGTGCCTGTCAGGGAGAAAACAGCCAAGACAACGCCGATGCCCTGGGTGTGCAGGTGGTTCAGCTGTCACCGCTGTCCACTGGCGACTTGGGCTTTAGCCAGGTTCAGGCGCCTGTCACTCAGGGACTGAACACCCGCCGGGATGACATCCAATTTGTCTTCCCCATGTCGGGGGTATATCAGCCCCGACAATGGCAAAGCAGCCAATTGGTAGCCAGCAATGAATACTGGTTCCCGGTCTCGGGTGAGGCACTGAATCAAGGCATTCCCCTGACTATCAGCCAGGGCGGCGCCGTCATACGCCTGGCCCCAAGAGCCGACATGAGTTCTGGCGCCTTGTTCCATGCCCCGGCCATTGAACCTGCATCACTTGAGCTTTCAGCCCCCAAAGGTGCACAGGTGCCAAATCTGGTGCGGTCCATGGCCAATGCCGAAGCATTGGCGTCGGCGGGCATGAATGATGACTCGAGTGCGCTCCTGTTATCCAGCGCCGCCCCTGCCGGTGAATACCGTCTCAAGGTTAGAAGTGCCGTTGATCCCCGCAGTCAGTATCTGGTGAATGTGAAGGAAAAAGGCAGCCCGCTGGTGTTACATCTCAGAGCGCCCATGGGTCTGAGCCTGGGGCAATCCCTGGCAGGTTCACTGACGTTGGATGGACTGGGGCAGTTAAGCACAGCCAAGGCCCTGCTCAGACAAGGAACCCAGGAACTGCCACTGCCACTGACGCTGGAAAATGGCGCATTCAGCGCCGCCATGCCCGATGGTTTTGAGCCTGAGTCTGCCGCAGCGCTCAGCGAATTGCTGATAGATGTTCAGAGCCGTGTCGATGGGATTGCAGTTAAGCGCACCATTAAAACGGCGTTCAAACACTTTGCCCCCAGCGGCCGGGTGTTACCCGACGCCCAAGTGCAATGGCAAGGCGAGACGCCGGTGGCAGTCACCTTTAACCTGGAACTGGCCGATGCCGGCCGATATGCGCTTTCGGCTGTCCTCACAGGGACGGACAGCAACGGGAAAGAAGTCGCCATTCACAGCAGTGCGGCGGCACGCTGGTTCGAGGCAAGCGACAGCCTGACTCTCCCGCTGTCCCGGGAACTGATCGAGCGCTCCGGGTTGAAAGCCCCATTCCAGATACGGGAGCTTGAGCTTAAAGACCAGGGACAGATGGCAACATTGTCGTTCCAGGACAAGGCCCTACAGTTATAACGCAAGCAGTAAAAAAGGCTCCCGCGGGAGCCTTTTATTTGTATGCTTGATGCCATATTGGCGGTGATTTCCCCGGTCAGCTGCCTGACTTATTTATCCAGCTGTAGTTTAAATTCCTGCACCGCAGCCACGACCTGTTGTGCACCATCCCGGATTTGCTCTATGGCTTCGCCAGCCTCCACCGCGAGCGCAACGCCCTGCTCTACCTTGTGTTTACTCTGCTCCATGTTGGCCACTGCTGCCTGGGATAACACCTGATTTTGGCGAACAACATCAACGATTTCGACTGTGGCATTGGCGGTTCGTGCCGCCAGGCTGCGAACCTCATCGGCCACGACAGCAAACCCTCGTCCCTGTTCCCCGGCACGTGCAGCCTCAATGGCAGCGTTCAGGGCAAGCAGGTTGGTCTGATCGGCGATACTGCGAATGGTTTGCACTATATTGCCTATCTTCTCCGACTGATTGCTCACATCCTCAATCCCCCTGGCTGCAAGATTGATTTCTTCGGCAATGCCTCTTACCACCTCGACGGTGGACTGAACCACCTGGGCACCGCTGCGCGCATTGGCATCGGTATTGAGGGCGATATCATACGCCAGTACAGCTGCGGCCGATTCAGCCTGCTGCTGGTTCACCCGCTCGGTAATATCGTTGGCAAACTTGACGATTTTGTACAGCTCACCACGGGCGTTATACACGGGGTTATAGGTGGCGCTGAGCCAAATGGTCCGGCCCAACTTATCCTGACGCTGAAAACGGCCGGTAAAAAACTCCCCATGATTCAATCGCGACCAGAAGTGTTTGTATTCCTCAGAAGCCGCATACTCAGGCGCACAAAAAAGCCGGTGGTGTTTTCCCTTGATTTCATCCAGGCGATATCCGGTTACGGCCAAAAAGTTTCCATTGGCCCGGATCACTTCACCGTCGGTAGTAAATTCAATCACCGCCATGGAACGATCGATAGCATTTATCATGCTTTGCTGTTCGTTTTCGATTTCCACGACATCCGTGACATCCGCTGCCAGCTTCAAGACGCTGACCACTTTGCCTTCTTCATTGCGAATGGGGTTGTAAGAGGCGCCAAGCCACAGATTTTTGCCATCCCGACCAATCCGTAAAAAGCGACCGCTAGCGTGTTCCCCCACCGCCAAGCTTCGCCAAAATGCTTTGTATTCATGGCTGTTGGCATACTCTGGAGTACAAAAAATACGGTGATGTTTTCCCTGGATATCTTCGAGGCGGTATCCCACAAGGGACAAAAAGTTTTCATTGGCGGTGACTATGGTGCCGTCAGGCAAAAATTCTATCATCGCCGTTGACGCGCTGACGGCGGCGGCCCGCGCCTGATACCTTTGAATTTCAGACCGATAAGAGGCCAATGATTGCTTTAGTTTTTTATTAAACATCTGTTTCTCCGCAACAACCCATATCTGCGATGGACCTGCGATGACGCCATAAAGGACTCGTCAGGCTCTAAAAGGAAGTGTACGTCATAAGGGGCTGATTGGTTCAGATAGCGGGAAATATGTACGTCGGGCGAATCACGACAGAGTGGTAGACACACGTGCCAAGTCTCTGGAACTTGCATAAAAATCAATTAATTAAGCAAGACAAGAGCCCAAGAGGAATCCCGGGCCGCTTAAGATGTACGGGCGTAGCCCAAGTAACGGGCTTAATGGCTTGCCATGGCGTTCAACTTGGCCTGATAACGCCGTTTATCTCCATCATCGCCACTGAGCGCCAGGGCTTTTTCCATGCTTTGTTTGGCTTTCTTGGGATTACCCGACGCCCAATAGGCCTGGGACAGTCCAAAGTAAAACTCGTGGCGGTAGTCGGCCTTTTCTACGGCCTGCAAAAACCAATTTACGGCCTGTTGATACTCATGCTCAGACAATGCCTGCTCGGCCATATCGTAGTAGTAATAGGGGTTGCGGATCCTGGCCAGCTCCAGCACCTTGTGCACTTCCGCCCACTCGTCCAACCTATCCTGGGATGAGAGGATAAGCGCCAGATTATAGAGCGTTGTCATATTTTCCGGCTCTTGCTTCAGCGCCTGCCGATACACCTCCTCGGCAAGATCTTCCCGTTGATGATAGCGATACAAAATGGCAAGGGTATTGAGGGCCGGAACAAAGGTATCGCTCTGCTCAAGGGACATGCGAATTAAGGCGTAGGCTTTGTCATGCTCTCTATTGATCAGCGCCTCGGCGGCCAGGTTATTGTAAAACATCGCCAGCAGCATGCTGCGGTTGATACGTACCCGGTCATAGCCGCGTACGGCGCGCTCGGGGAGAAAGTCTACAAGGATCGGCCCCCGCAAATGCACCACATTCGCTTCCGAGGGCGGCAACAGTCGCAGATTCACATGGCCGTTGACCAGATAAAAATCCCCCTGTCTGTCCCACACCGGCTGTACCAACACATCCTGAAAGTCCACGGTGACACCCAGTGCATCGGCCATGGCTGCCGCCAATACCACCAACGACATGCAATTTCCCGCCCTGTCATAATAGGTATCGGCTGCGATACGGGTATTGTTGTCCTGATAACTGAAACCGCCATCGGCCGCAGCAAGCTGGGAAGAGAGCCATGTGTGGGCCGGTTGATTGTCGCCGCCGGGGATGTTGCGCTGACGTTCGAAGGCGCGCCTTAAGTCCTGCGCTACGCTAGGCGGTAAGGAAAATACCGCTTCGGGAGAGGGCAAGCCACTGACTGGCGAGAAAATTTCATCGTGAAATAAGGTCGTGATACTGGTTTGATGCTCACGCTCGGAAGTGGCGGCACAGGACACCAGCAAAGGAAGTAACAGGCAACAGAGTATTCTTGCAGACATCGGCGCCTCCAAAATCGATTGGCCTCACTTGAGACTACGTCAATTTGGCACGAAAAGCCCACTCAATACGTAACAAAAGTTTAACGCTCTGTTCCCTCGTTTGACTGGCTGGCAGGTTGTCCTTCAGCCTCAGGATTGGGAACGGAAATGTAGAGCTCTCGTCCCTGCCACAAATAAGGTCTGTAGAAGAGACCATTGCAGCTGAAATACCGATAGGGGGATGGCACCAACATACATCCCAGTGGCAGAGACTGCAGTATATCCAGTTGTTGCTGAGCCCGTATGGCCTCCTGCCACTGATGCTCCCGGGCCAGTTGGTCACGAACGGCAAAGGCATCGAAGGCTTCATCACTCTTTCGCACCACCACCTGCCCGGCGGTAGCACCCAAACTCAGCAGCATTGTCAGCACGAGTAACTTTTTTATCCGCATTTCCAACTCTCCCTTCAGCCCCGGCCTCTATTCAGCCCCGGTCTCCTTGCGACCTCAGTCTCCCCTCAACCTCAGCATGGCGTCCCCGGCCTGATATCCAGGCTCAAGTCAGTATCCCTCCCCTGCTTTGCCAAATACAAGCGAAACAAAAACAGCAGGCCTGAGCCTGCTGTTTGTCTGAGTTTTGAAGATTAACTGGCCGTTTTTACCGTCACAAACTCGGGGTAGGCGTCGATACCGCAGTCTGAAGCATCCATACCATTGTATTCTTCTTCCTCGCTGACACGGATCCCCATGGTCACCTTGAGGGCAAACCACACCAGGAAGGAGGCGCCGAAGGTCCAGGCAAAGATGGCACAGATACCAAACAGCTGTCCGCCCAGGGTCGCATCGGCATTGGATGCAGGTACCAACAGCAAACCCAGCACCCCGGCCACGCCGTGCACAGAGATGGCACCCACGGGGTCATCAATCTTGATACGATCAAAGCCCACGATAGAGAACACCACCAGGGCACCAGCCAGCAAACCAATGGCGGCGGCGAACTCCAGTGAAGGTGACAGGGGATCTGCGGTAATGGCCACGAGACCCGCCAGCGCACCGTTCAATATCATAGTTAAATCGGCCTTGCCCCAAATCATTTTGCAGACGATAAGGGCAGAAATGGCACCGAAAGCCGCAGCCGAGTTGGTATTGACGAAGATCTTACCGACAGAGGCGGCGTTGGCGGCATCGGACACCATCAACTGTGAGCCACCGTTAAAGCCGAACCAGCCCATCCACAGGATAAACATACCAAGAGTCGCCATTGGCAGGTTGGAGCCAGGGATAGGGTTAACCTGACCCGATGGACCATATTTACCTTTACGGGCGCCCAGCAAAATCACGCCGGACAGTGCCGCGGCAGCACCGGCCATGTGCACAATACCGCTACCGGCAAAGTCCACGAAACCGGCCGCGCTGACAAAGCCGCCACCCCAGGTCCAGAAGCCTTCGACCGGATAGATTACCGCCGTCATCACCACGGAAAATGCCAGGAAGGCCCAGAGTTTCATGCGTTCAGCCACAGCGCCGGACACAATCGACATGGAGGTTGCCACAAACACCACCTGGAAGAAGAAGTCTGATTCCAGTGAGTGGTCGGCATCGGCGGCCTGGGTACCAATCAGGGTACCGAAGCTTGGCAACCAACCCGCTTCAGGGTTGTCCACATACATGATGTTGTAGCCAACGATCAGGTAGGTGATACAGGCAATTGAATAGAGGCACACGTTTTTGGTGAGGATCTCAGTGGTGTTTTTGGAGCGCACCAGACCCGCTTCCAACATGGCGAAGCCTGCCGCCATCCACATCACCAAGGCCCCGGAGATCAAAAAGTAAAAGGTATCCAGTGCGAATCTGAGTTCGGCCACTGTCAGGCCCAGTTTGCTGATTTCTTCCATCTCGCTTCCCCTTACAGTGCTTCGTCGTCTGTTTCACCGGTCCGAATCCGGACCGCTTGCTCTAAATCGGTGACAAAGATTTTACCGTCACCGATTTTGCCGGTATGGGCCGCTTTTACGATGGCCTCCAACAGCAGCTCGACATTTTCAGCCTTGGTTGCGATATCCAGCTTTATCTTGGGCAGAAAATCCACCTGATATTCGGCACCGCGATACAGCTCGGTGTGCCCCTTCTGACGGCCAAAACCTTTGACCTCGGTTACTGTCATACCTTCGATACCCATGCCGGCGATGGCTTCACGCACATCGTCGAGTTTGAAGGGTTTGATGATTGCACTCACCAGTTTCATTCCGGCCTCCACTGATTGTTGTATGTCTTGCCTGACAAAGACATTTCAAGCATCGCGCCAAAGTTTCAACACAATGTTTTTAATATATTTATTACATTTTACGCACAAATTGAGCGCATAAATTCGCACAAAAAAAGTGCACTTATGCAGACTGCGCACCAATGTGGTGCATTTGACTTTCGGCGTATTGGCAGCGGCATCAAAAAGGGGTTAACTGGGTAAAACCAAGGAGGCGAGACATGCTTAAGCCAAGTGAAACTGTGCTTGTAGTCGTGGATGTTCAGGGCAAACTGGCCCGACTGATGCACAACTCAGAAGCCATGCACCAGCAGCTGATCACCCTGATAAGCGGGGCAAGAATTTTTGATATTCCCATTCTCTGGTTAGAGCAGTTACCGGAAAAGCTGGGGCCCACTTCTGAAGAACTCCGACTTGTGCTCGAAGGCTTCAGCCCAATTCCCAAGGAACATTTCAGTGGCTGGGCCTGTGATGAGTTTCAGCAAGCGCTTAACAACACCGGGCGCAAGCAGGTGCTGCTGTGTGGCATAGAAACCCATATTTGTGTGTATCAAAGCTGCCGTGACATGCTGGACAACGGCTTTGATGTGCATTTGGTGGCCGATGCCATGGGGTCCCGCACCGCCGAGAATAAAGCATTGGGGCTGCAAATGATGGGTGAGGCCGGCGCCAAACTCACCAACGTGGAGTCGCTGCTGTTTGAACTGCAACATCATGCGGTTGGTGACAGTTTCAGGGCATTGCTGAAACTCATCAAATAAATTGCTGCAACACTCAATTCTGCCAAAGAAAAGCCCCCGCAATGCGGGGGCTTTGTGTATGCAGGCTTGGGGTTTGCTGCTTACTTGTAAGTGGCTTCGCGGGCCTTGGCTTCTGCTTCCCACTTGGGCAGCATTTCTTGCTTGAACTTGGCCTTATCGGCGTTCATCTTGTCCATGTCCATACCCAGAGCAGCCTGAGCTTTGGCCTTGGTAGAGATGTCCGGCAGCTCGATTGGCTGCTTCACGCCTTTGGTGGCCAGCAACTGTGCCAGTTGAACGCGGGCATTGGCAGCCTTGTCCACGGCAGTACCCAGTACGCGCAGGGCTTCAGCTGGAGCGTGTGCAGACACACCGTGAGAAGCAATGGCGTAGTCCCAGCGCCACTGAGCGTGACGGATGTTGGTCAGGATAGGCTTCATTTCTTCTTCGGTGGCACCGGCTTTCCAGGCAGCACCGGCTTCGAAGTGAGCAGCAACCAGCTGAGTTTCAGCCTTGGACTTCAGCTCCATCACTTTGGACTTGTTGTCCTTGTAGACGGTCAGCATGTGTTCTTTGTCCTGGCTGTGGCAGGTACCACAGGTTTCTTCGAAACGATCGAATGGGTTGCCCACTTTGTGATCGGTAAACTTCTTACCCTGTTCGTTGGTCACTTTCGGCATGTGACAGTCAACACAGGACACATTGTTTTGACCGTGAGTACCCAGTTTCCAGGTTTCATAACCTGGGTGCTGCGCTTTCAGCATTGGGGTCTTGGACACAGCGTGGGTCCAGTCAGCAAATTGGATGGCGTCATAATAGACTTCCATGTTTTCCACTGTGGTGCCGCCGTCCCATGGGAACTTCACGAAACCTTTGCGATCATCAGACTTTTCGAAGTAGTACTCCACGTGGCACTGGGCGCACACCATGGATTCTTTATCCTGCTTGGAAGCCTTGTCGAATGGGGTACCAATGGCTTCCATGGCGCGGGAAGCAAATGGACGTGACAGGCGCAGTTTTGGGGTGCCTTTTTCGTGACAGTCACCGCAACCAATGGTGTTGGCCACTTCGGCGCCACCTTTGGCCCACTTGCCGGTGAAATAGCCTGATTCGCCCTGCTCTTCAATCAGACGGGGCACGTCAGGGCTCTTACAGCTCCAGCAGGCCATTGGCATTGGGCCATCTTCGGCTGAGGTAGGAGCACCGGTACGCAGGGTGTTGCGCACGTCGGTCAGTGCATACATGTGACCACGGGGGGCGTTGTAGTCTTTGGCAAAACCGTAGCCGGCCCACAAAATCACCAGTGCAGGATCCTGCTCCAGCGCATCTGTGATGGCTTCGCTTTCGGCAGTCGCGTGCCAACTGTTATATTGTTTGCTGAATTTGTCTTTGTATACATCATTGCGTGGCTCGGTTTTATCACTGGCCATCGCACCGGCAGCTACAAAGCTGGCGGCGACCAATGCGCTCAGCGCAAAGGATTTTCCGGTTAGCTTTCTCACCATCTCATCTCCGTGTTAGTTTTTGTGTTTCTGAAATACCCACGACATCTCCAGGGTCAAAAGTAGTCCTGTTAACTCTCCTTTTACATACCTATTAAGTGGTATCGGAGCCAAAGTTTGCACAAGATCAAACTCTGGATGTGTCATTGTTCACACTTTTGCATGAGTACGGGTGTGGTAAAGAAAAAGCTAATGTAGAACATAGGCTTTAGTTGCAAACATCGGCTCTCCTTCTCGACAGGAATTTTCATGAAACGTGGCAGTCTCACCTCCAAGATTCTCGGGCTGATGATGGTGCTTATCCTGCTCTCCAGTGGGCTATCTATCTTCGCACTCGCCAACCTGTCATACAGCTTGGGCGATGCCCGTGCCATCAATGCTTCAGGCTCACTGCGGATGCAGAGTTACCGGTTAATGTTTTATGCCAACTCCGGCAGTGACGAGGCCGAAGATAAAATCCGTGAGTTTGAAGCCACGCTCTATTCACCGGCACTCAAGAACTCCCTTGACTGGAGTACGCCCCAACGCCTTAAAGATCAGTATCTGCTGGTTATCGACAAATGGAAGGTGATGAAATACTTCATCGAAGAGGAAAACTCACGTCTTTATGCCTCTTCGTTGAAGGACTTTGTCGATACCATCGACCTGTTCGTACTGGAAACCGAACATCACGCCGCCTTTAAATTAAAACTCCTTGCAGCCAGCCAGTTGCTGGGCCTGGGGATGATGCTTGCCATCGCCCTGGTGGCGGTACGCTATACCAAGCGCAAGGTGGTGGAGCCGCTAAACCAGCTGATGCTTTCCGCCAACACCATCTCCAAGGGCAATTTCGATGTGGACATGCCCCAGAGCGAGTATATCGAGCTGCAGGCACTGGCCGATGCGCTGGACTCCACCGCCAAGGAGCTGTCGGCGCTCTATGGGGATCTTGAGTCTCAGGTGCAGGAAAAGACCCTGGCACTGACCCGAGCCAATCAGGAGCTCAACTTTCTGTATGACAATCTGGTGATGCTGCACGGCAAAACCCTCGATTACCGTGCATTAAAGGCAGCCCTGGATCAGCTAAAGCAATATGAACAGCTGGATTATTTGCGCCTGATAATTCAGGACGAAGGGGACACAGAAGAAGCCATTGAGGCCGAAGGTGGCTGGCCGGCCGAGCTTGAAGCCTCGTGCCGTTTTCCGCTCACCTTTGAGCACACGGATTTGGGCTACCTCGAGATGGTGTCAGGCAAGGCGCCCAACCGCCCCCTGTTTGAAAACTTCGCCATCATGCTGGCCCGCTCTATTCTCATTCACCAATCGGCCGAGCAGCGTCAGCAACTGGCGTTAATGGAAGAGCGGGGTGTGATTGCCCGCGAGCTGCACGACTCGCTGGGTCAGGTGCTCTCCTTCCTCAAAATCCAAATTTCTCTACTGAGAAAAGGCCTGGACGACAGCTGCCGTAATCCCGAAGTAGAGCAGCAACTTAATGAAATCAACGAAGGTGTGAGCACCGCCTATGTGCAGCTCAGGGAACTGCTTTCAACCTTCCGTCTCACCATCAAAGAACCCAACCTCAAGCACGCACTCGAGGCCATGCTGGAGCAGCTTCGCGGCCAAACACACACCAGGCTCACCCTGGATTACGGTATCCGCGAGCAGCTGCTTGGTGCCAACCAGCACATTCATATACTGCAATTGACCCGCGAAGCCACCTTGAATGCCATAAAACATGCCAACGCCAGTGAAATTGTGATTCAATGCGCTAAGAATTACGAAGGTATGATCAATATCAGCGTCAGCGATGATGGTGTCGGTATAGAACACCTCAGAGAGCGGGACCAGCATTTCGGCATTGGCATCATGCACGAACGAGCCAGCAAGCTCGATGGTCAGCTGCACTTTTCCAGTAATGAAGCAGGTGGTACAACGGTTACACTCACGCTTCCCCCACATCAGGAGCCAAGTCAACATGGGTAAACCCTATTCAGTTCTGGTGGTCGACGACCACCCCCTGCTGCGCCGCGGTATCTGTCAGCTCATTGGATCTGATAAGGATTTCACTCTGTTTGGCGAGGCTGGCAGTGGTCTGGATGCCCTGAGCGCGGTGGCCAATGACGAGCCTGACATCATATTGCTGGACCTGAACATGAAAGGCATGACGGGCCTCGATACCCTCAACGGCCTGCGTCAGGAGGGGGTGACCTCCCGCATCGTTATCCTGACTGTGTCTGACGCCAAACAGGACGTAATACGCCTGCTGCGAGCCGGTGCCGACGGTTATTTGCTTAAAGACACAGAGCCGGATCTGCTGCTTGAAAAACTCAAGCACGCCATGTTGGGGCACAGGGTGATCAGCGAAGCGGTGGAGGAATACCTGTTTGAGCTGAAAAATGCCACCGACGAAAACGAGTGGATAGATGCCCTGACGCCACGTGAGCTGCAGATCCTGGAACAACTGGCAGAAGGTCTGAGCAACCGACTGATTTCAGAGCAGCTGCACATCAGCGAAGGCACGGTGAAAGTGCATGTAAAAAACCTGCTGCGAAAGGCCAACGCCAAGTCCCGCACCGAGATGGCGGTGAGATACCTGAACCGCTGATCACAAAAAAGGCAGCCGAGGCTGCCTTTTTCAATCCCTGTATTTCAGCGGGTTTCCACTATAAATGCCTGCCAGCTTTTCAGGGCTGCTTCCAAATCTTCGAGGCCACAGCTGGCCTCAAGTTCGGCATCGTAGAGGGACATGCCATCGTCCAGCTCATCCTGGTTGTCATACCCCAGCACATTGGCATAGACCCGGGCCTGCTCCTCATCCAGCTCCAGACTGAATTCCCGGCCCGTCAATCGCCACTCGCGCAGCTCCCCGGCCTGAATCGCGGAAATGGCCGCTAGTACGGTAGCCGTGGCAGTGGGCTTGTCACCGAGCTCTTCACCAAACCATCGCCCCATCACCTCATGCTCCATGCTGAAACGAGCCATCACGGAACCATCCAGGCCGTTGCGGCGAAATTCGTACTCCATAATCTATCCACTGTGATTCAAACATCGTTATCGATACGGAAATTTTATCCTATACACGCGGCTCTTGCCTCTTCGCCGCAACAAAGCGGTACTTGAATCCTCTCCCCGCTCTGGGCTAGTGTCATGAAAAGCTTTGAAAAGGAACCAAACATGTCACAGGGATTCATCTACAGCTATTGGCTGAGCGGCGAACGGGCCGGACACCCTCTCGACGAGGATACCCTTAATACCTGGACACCCGACCAGGGAAACATCTGGGTCCATCTCAATTATCACTCCCAGGCGGCACGTGAATGGCTGCACCGAACCGATTTGCCCAAACTCGAAATTGATGCCCTGCTGTCCCGGGACACCCGGCCCAGAGCGATCGCGGCAGACAGCGGCCTGCTGCTGGCTCTGCGCGGTGTTAACCTCAATCCAGACGAGGCGCCGGAAGACATGGTGGCACTGCGGCTATTTGCCGATAAGCACAGGGTGGTGAGCACCTGTCGTCGCAGCCTGCAATCGGTCAAAGAGCTCGCGGCCCTGATAGAAGCCAAAACGGGCCCCACGACACCGGCTGAGTTTATTTTGTCCCTGTGTGACAAGTTAACCACCCGCAAAACAGACTTTATTCACGAGCTGGAAGAAAAACTGGATTTGCTGGAAGACCAGGTCGTCGGCAGCAAGAGCAAGGATTTGCGAAACGACATTGCCGACCTCAGGCGACAGACTGTCATGGTGCGCCGCTATCTGGCACCGCAGCGGGAAGCCTTTACCACACTGCAAACCGAAACCGGGCAACTGTTTAAAAAGAGCGAACAGCTAAAGATGCGGGAAATTCGCGATCGCCTCACCCGCGCCATTGAAGACCTCGATGCCCTCAGGGACAGGGCCAGTGTGACCCAGGAAGAATTGATGAGCCGCCAGTCCGAAGAGCTTAACCAGCGGCTGTATTTTCTGTCGCTGGTGACGGCTGTCTTCCTGCCGCTGGGCTTTCTTACCGGGCTGCTTGGCGTCAATATCGGCGGCATCCCCGGCGCCGACACTCCCTGGGCCTTTGCCCTCTTTTGCGCCATTTTGGTGCTTTTGGTGATATTGCAGCTGTGGCTGTTTTACCGAAAACGCTGGCTGTAACAAAAAGGACGCCATCGGCGTCCTTTTTTCATTTCAATATCAGTCACAAAGTGCTGTCCAGAGTGTCAGCAAAGGTATCCGCATCAATTGGTGCGATAACGGGCCAGTACCTTACCCAGCGAGCGGGAGGCCTCAGCGAGTCTGGCGACCCCCTCTGATGACTGCTCAGCCACTGTACGTATGGTGTTGGACTGGTTACGTATATCACTGAGCTCAGCTGCAATGCTGTTGGCAACGCTGCTTTGCTCTTCGGCGGAAGTGGAGATCTGGATGCTCATGTCGGTAATGGCGCGCGATGAGTCGGCAATTCCCCTCACATCGGCACCTATGTTGGCAATCACACCACTGCTGGACTGGGCCTGACTGACGGTCTTTTCGGTAATATTGGCGATATTACGGCTCTCGCCCTGCAGCTTTTCAATCATGGCCTGAATTTCAACGGTTGCCGCCTGGGTGCGGCTTGCCAAAGTACGCACCTCATCTGCCACCACGGCAAAGCCTCTGCCCTGTTCGCCGGCACGGGCCGCTTCAATAGCGGCGTTGAGGGCGAGCAGGTTGGTTTGCTCAGAAATTGCATTAATGGTGGTGATCACTTCGTTGATTTGGGTGGTGTTGACGTTGAGCGTCGCCACCGAGCTTGACGCCTGCTCAATCAGACCGGACAGCTGCTCAATGTCAGAAATGGCCTTTTGCACCCGCTGGAAACTGCTTTCTACCTGAGTGGCATCCTGCTCGGTTTTTTCAGTGGCCTGACGGGAGATATTGGATACTTCCTGCGCTGAAGCCGTCATTTCTTCCATGGCGGTGGCAACCGAGTCCAACGACACATACTGTCGATTAATCTGCTGCAGGCTCTGTTTCATTTCCCGTCCGAAGGACTCAGAGGTATCGCTCAGGGTATCGGCGTTGGCTTTCACCACCTTAACCAGCTCGGTCAGGGTATCCATGGCTTTATCCAGTGCACAGCCAATGGTACCGAACTCATCACGTCCGGGGTGGAAGCCTAAACGCGAAGTCAAATCCCCCGAGCCGATTTTCTCGGTGGTGGTGTACAGCACCCACAGGGCACCGCCGATAAAGGTGGCAACCCAGTATAAAAATATCGCAAAGGGTAATAACCACACCCCAGTCCAAAGCAGGCTGGCACTGGCCGCAGAGCGCGCCTTGCTCTCCTGGCTGCGCACATCCTGTTCCAGGGAGTAGCTCTGACCATTGGCGGCGATGGCGCTGACAGTAACTGAATCCCCATCGTGGCGATTTTTGCCGCTTCCCATGGTTAATCCCAGGCCGGCGGCTTTCTCAAACTGGCCCGTTGCATTCAGGGTGTCCAGCATGCCCGCTAACCTCGCTTCTGCGGCTTTAACCGAGCTTGCCTCTATGGCATCGACACTCTGGGAGTAGCGCAACCCGGCAGTGGTGCCCAGCGCCAATACAAACAGCAAAAACACGACCCACATCTTGTCGTTAATGGACATGCGGATGAAAATTTTATCGATAGTTCGAAAATCGACCTGCTTCATTGGTACTCCAGAACGCGATTCGGCGAGTTGTTATTATTGCACCAAATTCAAAATCTTGCTCAGTCACTTTACTGATATTCTGCGTGGATTTGCACCAAAAAAAAAGACGCCCAGGGGGCGTCTTTTACCAAAGCATTCCGGATTATTGCGCAGGAGCAGCTTCGGCAGGTGCGGCTTTTTCGATGGACACCAGTTCCACCTCAAATACCAGAGTCGAGTTAGCTGGGATAGTGCCATTGTCACGCTCACCGTAGGCCAGCTCAGCGGGGATCACGAAGCGGTACTTGGAACCCACAGACATCAGCTGCACGCCTTCGGTCCAACCGGCGATTACACGGTTCAGCGGGAATTTGGCAGTCTGGCCACGGTCGTAGGAGCTATCAAATGGCGTGCCATCGATCAGGGTACCGGCATAGTGCACTTCAACCACATCTTCAGCGGCTGGCTTGTCGCCTTCAGCGGCAACCAAGACTTCGTACTGGAGACCAGACTCGGTAGTGGTAACGCCTTCTTTGGCCTTGTTGGTTTCCTGGAACTTTTTACCGTCTTCCAGATTTTTGGCGGCCATGGCTTCTGCCTGAGCAACGCGCTTGTCGTTCAGCTTCTTGTCCAGATTCTGCAGCACTGTCTGCATTTCTTCTTCGGTCAGCTTCAGGGCACCGTTCAGGCCGTTGGCAAAACCTTCAACAATCAGGGTGCGATCCGCTGGCAGGCCGAGGGCTTCCTGCTCTTTGATGTGACCTGACATGTAGCTGCCGATGGAAGCGCCAACACTGTATGCTTCTTTCTGGGCCTCAGTGGTCAGGGAAACAGCTGGTGCAACTTCTGCTGCTTTTTCTTCTTTATTACAGGCAGTTAAACCTACTACGGCCAGGGCGACCAGAGAGTATTTATAAATAGATTTCATTGAAGCTTCCTTAGCGTCCTCAAGTGGTTACAATAACCTTTGTTATTCATCAAACCGCCCCACTTTATACTAGTTACTAAGCTTATGCCATGGGCAGCACCAAGCGGGGGCTGTCCGGAAATACAGACAGCAATGAGACCTGGGCATGTGGAATAAGTTCAACCTATGTAATCTGTGGCTGGCACTGGTTTTAGTGCTCTTATCGGGCTGTTCCCCGAAGCAAGCCGATGGGGTGTTGGTACTCAGTGACGCCCCCAGTTATGGCGCAACCCTGAGCCAGGACGCCGGCATGGCACTCATCAGCACCGAGTCCGGTGGTGTTGAGCTGTGGCAGCTCTCTCCCAAAACCCTCAAACACAGATGGCAACACGGACCTACCAGTAACGAGTCCATCGCCCTTGCCCTGTCGGACAACGGCGTTTATGCCGCCTCATTAAGCCGGGATTCAGTTGCACTGTGGAGGATAGATGACGGTTCTCAGGTGGGGCTTTGGTCACTGCCTTCGGCGGGGCAGGCGCTGGCGCTCTCCGATGGCGGAGGTCTCTTGATAGGACTCGCCGATGGCTCTGTGATGTCGCTCGTGGCCGGCCAAACCAAACTTATCCGATTCCTTGGACACAGCGAGAAGGTCAACAGCGTGGCGCTGTCAGCCGATGGCAAGTTGGCACTCAGCGGGGGCAACGACTATCAGGCCATTCTCTGGCAGGCCGATACCGGACAGCCGTTGCAAACCCTGCAGTTTGATGCCCGGGTACTGGCTGTGGCGCTGTCCTCAAACGGTGAGCTGGCATTCGCCGCCGACGCCAAGGCCGATGCCCGCATTTTTGCCAGCCAATCCGGCAAAGTCATCAGTGAATTACGGATAAAGCAGCGCACCATGACCTTTTCTGCGGCCCGATTCAGCCACAACAATGCGGCATTGCTAACAGGCACCCCCTTTAGGGAAGTACTGCGCTGGCAAACAAAAGATGGAAAAGTAACCGGTCGCTGGCAGGTGAGTCTCTCCAATCGACCGCAAAACAAAGGTGCCGTTGTATACTCAGTGGCCGAAACCGGCCTGCCACAAACACCTGTTGCCAGCATCAGCAGCAGTGGCAGAGTGGAATACTGGTCAACGAGGTAACAATGCAAACAGATATAAAGGCAATGCAACAGCAAATCGAAGAGCTGCAAACCAAGCTCGCTTTCAACGAGATGACGGTGGAAGAGCTGAATCAGGAAGTCATTAAGCTCAACGACATTGTTGCCAAGCAAACTCACGCGATTCAAATGCTGGTGAGTAAGCTTAAAGCGATGGAACCGAGCAATATCGCGACCCAGGCGGAAGAAACGCCGCCGCCCCACTACTGAGTATTCGCCACAGGAACAGGGAATTTCATGGCCAGCATCCAAACCGCCCCCATCGTTATCACAGGAGACCCGGTGCTCTATCAAAAAGCGGCACCTGTCACTGTGTTTGACGCCAATCTGGATAGGCTCGCGCAAACCCTGATGGCCACCATGTTGCAGGCCAAAGGTGTGGGCATAGCCGCGCCGCAGATTGGCGAGAGTCAGCGGCTTTTCATCGTCGCATCCCGCCCCAACGAGCGTTATCCCGATGCACCCCTGATGGAGCCTGTGGTGATGGTCAATCCTGTGCTGCTGTCGGGTTCATCAGAATGGGAGCTGGGTGAAGAAGGCTGTCTGTCGGTGCCGGGAAAACGGCTGGCCATCGCGCGCCATCTCTGGGTCGATGCCCAATGGCAGGACTTGCAGGGCAATACCCACTCCGGTCGTCTTACCGGCTTTATCGCACGGATTTTTCAGCACGAGCTGGATCACCTCGATGGCATCACCCTGCTGGAGCGCATCACCATGGCGTCACAGGAGCAGGCAGCGGCTTCGGGAGAGACACTACTGTGAGCCAACGCTCGGCAGTACTCATAACAGCGCTCTTCCTTGGCGGCTGCGCCATGGGCGGCTTCTTTATGAGTTATCCAGCGCAGATGACACAGGTTAAGCAAGCGCTTTCGGGCCCGACGCCCCTGTCACCGCTGGCACAATTAAGCACAGAGCTCAGCGGCAAAGACGGCCTGCTTTATGCGCAGGAAGCCGGACGGGTCGCACAGGTCGGTGGCGACTTTAAAGCAAGCCAGGATTATTACCGAAGTGCCATTGCGACCTATGCCAAATTCGATGACCAGGCCACCGTCAGCCTCAGCAACCTCGGCGCCAACGCCGGCAGTCTGGTATTGAATGATAATGTTATTCCCTACCGTGGCCCGGGATTTGAGCGGGTGATGGTTCACCAGTATCAGGCGCTCAATTACCTGATGCAGAACGACTTTGAAGGCGCTCTGGTGGAGGTGCGCCGGGCCAATGAATTACAGGCGCTGGAGCAAAAGCGCTATGAAAAATCCAAAGAGTCGGTCAAGGCCATGGCCAATGGCACTGTGGACAGTGAAATAAACCGCCTCGAACAGCAGGCTGGAACGGTTACCAGTTCTTTCTTAAATGCCTACAGCTACTACACCACAGGCCTAATCCATGAGCTCCTGGGGGAAGAAAACGACGCCTTTATCGATTATCGCAAGGCAGCGCAAATCTTCCCGGGCAATCCATACCTGGAGCAGGATCTGGTGCGCTTGGCCAAAAAGCTCGCCATGCCCCAGTATGAGGAATTCAAAGACAGGTTCGGCGAAGCCATACTGCCCGGCCAACAGGACGGCCAGCTGGTACTGCTGCTGGAGCGGGATTTCGTGTTGGCCAAGCAGCCACTCACGGTCCCCTTTACCATCAGCGGAAACTGGCAAACCGTATCGCTGCCAACCTATGGCAGCAGTGGTCCGGCGCCAGCGCCCCTCAGCCTGAGGGGGCTGGATGCGCCCCTGCAGCCGGCAACCATCGCCAACATGGACGCACTCGCCATCAACGCGCTTAAAGAAGACTTGCCCGCGCTGCTCATTCGTCAGGCGGCCCGGGTCTATGCCAAATCAGAGCTGACCCGCAGTGTGGAAAGCCAAAGCAAAAAACGCCGGGACGAGTTTGATGGCGCCGCCGTGGCCATGCAGATTTTTAATGTGTTAAGCGAACAGGCCGATTTACGCAGCTGGCTGACCCTGCCAAAACAGGCCCAGATTGGCCGCCGGTTTTTACCTGAGGGCGATTACAGTGTTACCCTTGGCAATGCCAGCAGGAACATAGAGATACGTCCCGGACAGACTACCCTGCTATGGGCGATTGACACGGGCAGCAACATCCGCTTTTATTCAATCAACATCAAAAGTAAATGGAACTGACTATGAAACACTTCAAACTGATTTTCATCCTGGCAGCGTCCCTTGGCCTGGGCGCCTGTCAATCCAAGGTTGAGTACGGAGACGCCACCGAAGTGGAAACGGTGAATGAGAACTTCGGTTCCACCGATCTGCAGGCCATCACCTCCAAGATGGTGGACAGCATGCTGACCTTCCCGCCTGTGGTGGCCATGACTGCCAAACAGCGCCCCATCATCTTCGTGGACAAAATCAAAAACAAAACCTCAGAGCACATAGATACCGAGTCGGTGACCGACTCCATCAGCAACAAGCTGCTGCGCTCCGGCAAGTTCCGCTTTATCGATATGACCAAGGTGGACGCCGTTCGTAAGCAGCTGGATTACCAAAACAACTCTGGTATGGTTGACCCATCAACCGCCATCCGTTTTGGCCGCCAAATCGGCGCGCAGTACATGCTCTACGGCAACCTGTCCAGCATTGTGAAGCAGGAAGGCAGCACCAAGGATGTGTACTACAAGATGACCATGCGTCTGATGGATTTGGAAACCGGTCTCATCGAATGGTCCGACGAAAAAGAAATCCGCAAGACCAAGTCCAAGTCATTCCTCGGCATGTAATTGCCTGTCTGGGAAGACAAAATCTGAAAATAAAAAACCAGCGCCAATGCGCTGGTTTTTTATTGCGGTGAATCCATCCGTTACAGCCAAATCCCGCCAATCAGCGCAAAGCCTGCCACCAGCGCCAGAATGGGCAACCTGAGCACCTTCAGCGCTGCGAAACCGGCAACCACCAGCGCCATGTCCATGGGGCCCACCACAGCAGAGAGCCAAATCGGCTGGTAGAGCGCACTGAGCAGCAGCCCCACCACAGCGGCATTGACGCCTGCGACCGCGCCCGCCACCCTGGGGCGTTGGCTCAGGCCCTCCCATGCGGGAAGAAACGCCAGCAGCAATAAAAAGCCCGGCAGGAAGATAGCCAGGGTCGCAATCAACGCCCCTGCCACAGCATCCCCGGTGGCCACATCGGCGCCCAAAAAGGTCGCCAGGGTAAACATGGGGCCAGGAATAGCCTGAGCGGCTGCATAGCCGGTCAAAAACCGGTCCGGCGACATCAGCTCGCCAAAATGTCCTTCCAGCAGCGGCAACACCACATGGCCACCACCGAACACGAGGGAGCCAGCCTGAAAGTTCACTGCTGCAATCCACGCCTCACTGCCGCCGCTGAAGGCTGAAACCCCATAAAAGGCGCCACCAAGGAGCAGGGTAAAGGCAAGCAGCCAGCCCCAGCCTATGCCGGCGAGCTTACCGCCAGACCCGCCGGATGGAGACAAGTAAACAACTCCCACCACAGCGGCCAGCGCCAGTACCACAAACTGCACCCAACTGAGCCCGAAAAGCAGCAGCGCTATCGTACTGGCAGCCATAATCAGTCTCGCTGCCGCATGCTGGCAAAACTGGCGGAACATACCCAAACAGGCATCCATCACCACCACCACGGCAAGCAGTTTAAGCCCGTGAATGAGGCCGTCGAACCAGGACTGCCCCAACAGATTGGCACTGGTCACGGACAGCAGATACATCAACATGGCCGATGGCAGGGTAAAGCCGACAAAGGCAGCCAGAGCACCGCCAAGCCCACCGCGGGTGAGTCCTATGGCAAACCCCAGTTGGCTGGAACCTGGCCCGGGCAAAAATTGCGACAATGCCACCAGGGCACCGAACCGCTTTTCATCGACCCAATTGAGTTCGCTGACGAAAGTCTGCCTGAAATAACCGATATGGGCCGCAGGCCCACCGAAGCTGGTCAATCCCAGCATGAAAAAACGCACGAAAATCTGCCACATAGCCTTGAGTTTTCCCCGAATGCGATGGCATCAGAGTATGACATCTTTGTGACACCAAGTTGACATAAAAAAACCACCGCAGCTGCGGTGGTTTTGGGTTTTGCTGGCCCGGGCACGAATTTCGTCTCCCGGGTCTTAACTGCATGATGGGCATTATGCGTGTCGCACTGTCAACTACATCACCAGTAAGCGGCACCGACAAGCAAGAGGAACGAAACACATCGCTCCAGCGTCCAACATCCAGCACTTACTTTTCATACAAAAGCAAAACACAAATGGCATGTAGCATTTTGTAGCCTTTTCCAGTATTTGCTGGAGAGCACAGATTATCGTGATAATCTCTGGGCAAAGAGCCCGAAAAACACACAAACTTATTCCAAAAGCGCTAATAAGAAATAACCCATGAAACCCCTGATACTGTTTATGCTGATGCTGTCTCTGGCTTTCCCCGTGAAAGCGGAAGAGTTGCAAACAGTGACTCCGGGAGACTGGCAGGTCTCGCTGGCCCTTGGCTATGGGATACTGGAAAACCCCCGCAAAAAAACCGAAGACATCACCACCTATGTACTGCCAAGCTGGTATTACTACGGCGAAGACTTTTACGTTGAGAATTTCACCCTGGGATACAGCCTCTACGAAACCGACTGGTTGAGTGTCGATGTACAGGGACAGTTAAACGATGACGGTATCTATTTTGAGTACGATGGATTTGGCAAGTTGTTACTGTCGGACATCCTCGGCTACAAACCCAATACCGGCCCCATAGTTCGTCCGGGGGTTGAGCCGCCCAAACTTGAGCCGGTAGAGCGCAATCTGTCTTATCTCGGCGGTCTCAGCGCAACCTGGTACACGCCCGTGTTCGACCTGACGACAGGAGTGTTTTACGACATCACCGGTGTACACAACGGCTATGAGTGGCAACTCAGTGCCAGAAAGTCCTTCGCCTGGTCTTGGGGCGCCGCAGGCATAGAGATTGGCGGCGTATACAAAAATGCCGATTTGGTGGACTACTACTACAATGTGACGCAAGCAGAGTCCGGCGCCAGACGCCCACCTGCGCCGCTTGAAGCGGCCACCAACTGGCACGTCAAAGGCGTGCTGAACATTCCCCTGAGCGACAGTCTGAACTTTATTCTCACTGTCAATCATACCCGCCTGGGTAAAGCCATAAGAGAGAGCGCTCTGATAGAAAGAGACGATCTTTTCTCGGGTTTTGCCGGCGTCAGCTACAGTTTCTAGGAGCGGGTATGGGAAAGCGAATGTCACTGTTGTTCTTGCTGTCGCCGCTGTGCATAGTGCCGCTGGCCATGGCGGACGAGTTGAATGTTGCACCCAAAGCCTGCGCCACCAGCAGTGAAGCACTTCCCTGCCGTTTCAGTATTTCGGTACATTACCAAACAGATACAGAGCAGAATCTGTGTCTGTGGCTTAAACATGAAGCAGAGCCCCGTCGTTGTTACACGGGGCTGAAAGAGCTCAGTGAAGAACTCTCGCTGGCACTGGAAAAAGATGCCACCATCGAAATCCGGGACATGAATTCCCGCGTACTGCTTTCAACCCAGGTGTCGGTGGTCTTGTTTCAACCACCGCAAAAACGCAAACGCAGGGGGCTGAATTGGGATCTGCTGTAAAACACAAACTGCTGCTGATTGAAGACGACTTGCCCCTGGCAGAACTCATTGTGGATTTTCTTGAGGCCGAGGAGTTCAGTGTTATCCATGCCGAGTCCATTGAAGAGGCCTTTACCAAAAGCCAGGGGCAGAACATAGAGTTGGTGCTCTGTGATGTGATGCTGCCCGGGCAGGATGGCTTCAGCGCCTTTCCGACCTTATCCAAAAAGGTTCCCGCACCCATTATTTTTATGACGGCACTGGCCGCACCGGAAGATGAAATCTTTGGCCTGGAGCTCGGCGCTGCCGACTATATCAGCAAGCCAGTGGTACCCAACCTGCTGCTTGCCCGCATTCGTGCCCGGCTCAGTCGTCCGCCATCGCCCCAGAGCAACAGCCAGATTTGGGAGCAGGATGGCCTCATCCTGCACAAGGCACATCAGCAACTGTGCTTTGCCGATCAGAATTACCCGCTGACAACCCAGGAAACCGAGCTAATGTGGGTCTTTGTGCACCATTTGGAGCAGGTATTGAGTCGTGAATACCTGTTTGAGCAAATCATAGGCCGTGAATACGATGGCCTTGACCGTGCCATGGATCTGAAAATTTCGCGCCTGAGACGTAAACTGGAAAACATCGGCATCCTGGGCCTCGCCATTCGCACGGTGCACGGCCGGGGCTATCTGCTGAGCTTTGCGACCGACGAGATATGAAGCCTCAGCTTATCCGGCTGTTTGTTCTTATCATCGCCTCCTGCGCCTTTATTGTTTGGTCCTTCAACCTTATCTACAGTGCGTCCGACGAGGCATATGGCTACAGCCTCGATGCCGACGCTCTATTAAAACAGGGGCGTTTGGGATTTCGTGAACTGCAACCCGGCAGCATTGCTTTTGCCCCCGAACTGCAGACCCGTCTTGACAATGGCGACGTTATTTCCCTCACCCATCAGGATGGCAAAGAGTTTTATTATCTGCGTCTGGACAGTGGCCATATTCGGGAAATGGGTCCCGTTAATCCCCAGGCGCAGCACGGCCAGCTAAACACCCTGATCCCACTCCTCTACGCTTCACTGGCACTGGCGATTCTTCTGCTTATCGGAAGAGTGTTCAAAGATTTAAGCCTGCTTCAGTCACAGGCGCTGAGTTTTGGTGCGCACCCCAAGCGAATCAAAACCGGCATCAGCCAACGATCGGCGATTTATCCCTTAGCCAAGGGGTTTGAAACCATGACGGGGCAAATTGTCGACTTTTTGGAGCTGCACCGGGATCTGTCGCGGATCATGTCCCACGAGATCCGCACGCCGCTGTCGCGGATGCGGTTTGTGCTGGAGTTGGCCCGGGCGCAATTGTCTGAAAAACACAGCGCCCGGCTGGAAGAAGATATCAATCAAATCGAGGCCCTGACCAAGAGCTATCTGTCGTTTGCGCGGGTTGAGCACCAGCAGCCCAGTCAACATAGCCAGTGGGTGAATGCGCCTGAATTTATCAAAGCCGTGGCAGATAACTTTGCCGTATACGCCCCCAAATACAACGTGCACTGCCAGGTGGACTGCGCCCTCAGTAACGATAAGGTGTTGATTGACCCGCTGAGCATGGATCTGGCCAGCCAAAACCTGATAGCCAATGCTCTGCGATTCGCCAGCGGCAATATCAAGCTGACCCTGGTCGCAGAAACCCGCCATTGGCGGCTAACCGTTGAAGATGATGGCCCGGGCATACAGGAGCCGGGCAAAGACTTGCGCCAGGCATTTCAGCGGGGCAGTAAACAGCAAAGTGCCGGATTTGGCCTGGGCCTCTATATCGTCCGCAAAATTGCCATCTGGCATCAGGGCAAACTGACAGTGGAAAACTCGGCCGAACTTGGCGGCGCCTCAATCAGTCTGCGCTGGCGCAGGTCGCTTCCTTGAGCAGCAGACACAGCACCTCAAAGTGGTCACTGTGGGGGAACATATCGAACAGCTGTATCCGGGCAATGCGATAGCCGGAGATCAGGGCCAGATCTTTAGCCAGCGTCTCGGGGTTGCAGCTGGAATAAATAATGGCTTTTGGACCAAAGGCCGACAAACGCTCACACAGCTCCTCACCTATACCCCGGCGCGGTGGATTCACTATGATGACCTCAGGCACTTCCTGTGCCTGCTGACCCATGGCAAAGTCGGTGGAATCCAGCGCTGCAAACGACAGATTATCCAGTCCCATGGCCGCTGCCGAGGTTTTGGCGCAGTCGATGGCTTCGGCTTCAATCTCAATGCCTGTCACAGGCAACGACGCACTGGCACAGTGCAACCCAAAGCCGCCAACACCGCAAAAAAGATCCCACAGGCTCTTTGGCTTTAATTCTTCGACCCACTTGGCCGCGGTGGCGTACAAACTCGAGGCCACCTCGGGATTGGTTTGGAAAAAGCTTTTGGGGCGGATAAAGAGTGGTACCCCGTTAAAGAACTCATCAAGGCGGGTGACTTGGGTAAGAAAGATTTCCTCTTCACCTTCGAGCCTTGCCATGTGCACCGGTTGCAGGTTCACCGAGACCACCTTGATGGCCGGGTAATCGGCCATGAGTTTAGGCAGTTCACGTTCGACACGGGGAATGGCATCCTTGCTTCTGAGCACAAATCGCAGCATAAACTCACCGCGCGCGGCGCTGCGGGTCAGCAAAATAAACTTAAGCTCGCCCCTGGCTTTATCGACCCGGTAGGGAGGAATGCCTGCGCGGCGCACAAAGGAAGTGAGCTCAAGCAAGAGAGCCTGCATGTCTTGTGGATAGAGGGGGCAATGGCTAAGGTCCACGGGTTGACCATCGGGACCCGGAATGCCCAGTACAGGGGCGTGGGCAGCGCCCATAACCACCATTTTCGCTTTGTTACGAAAACCAAACTCAGGACCGGATACCGGAGCCAAACGCTCGTCTACCTGCAGATTGCCCAGCAGATGGGTGAGCCTGGCTTCTTTCTCCAGCAATTGCTCACTCACAGGCTTGGGCATCAGACGGCACGACTGACAGAGTCCCCGGTTGAAATAGTCACAGCTCACGTTCGGCTCCCACATCGAAAAACGGCGCACACTTTAGCCTGTTTGCGCCATAAAATCATCCCGGTTCACCGGACGGCTGAGGGGCAACTTATCCACATCGGCAATCGCGGTCCTTTCTCCCAGTTGTGCCCTCACCCAGCCAAGGACTTCGGCGGCACTGCTGCGAAAAGTGGTCAGCTTGCCGCCGTAGAGGCTAAGCAGTCTGGGGTGAGAACGGCACGTGTGCATCAGGGTGTCCCGCGGGGCATGAAAGGCATCGCCGCCACTGCGGGGGAGCACCCTGACCCCACAAAAGGTATCTGTGACTTTTTTCTCCAGTTCATCCACTCCACCGGCGTTGGGAAAATAGTGCGCGTAGAGCGCCAACAGGTAACGTTTTTCGGCTTCGGTGACCACGGGCTTGTTGTCCAAATGGGCCAAACGGGTTTCGGTGGTACCCACCAGGGTTTTACCGTACCAGGGCATAACAAACACCACCCGCTGGTCGATGGGAGATTCGAGGTAAAGCACACCGTCGACAGGCGGAATGTCCAGCAGCAAGTGCGCCCCCTGCACCCAGTCAATCTCCAGCGCCGATACACCTGGCGTCACCCGCTCAAGCAGCTGATTCACCCAGGGGCCGCAGGCGTTAATGACCACACTGGCCTGTATTTCATGTTGCAGTCCGTGCTGCGTGAAACTCACCTGACAAGCATCACCACTGTGCTCGATGTGCCCCACTTCAGCCCATTCAAACACGTCAGCTCCAAGCAGGGTTGCACTGTGCGCAACCGCCTCACACAGCAGCCTGTCGTCAGTTTGCGCATCCCAGTATTGGAATACTGCCTCAAGCCCCGAACTGTTTAATCCCTGTAACCTGGACCACTGAGTCTGGCTCAGGGTTTTAAAGCGTCCGAGGGCATCGAATTCGCTCAAGAGTCCATACAGGGATAAGCCCGCCCTGATGGTGAGCGCGCCGCGGCGACTGTTGCGGTAGACAGGAAAATAAAAGGGAACGGCCTTCACCAGAGAGGGCGCCAGCCGTAGCAGTGCACGGCGCTCTTTCAGGGATTTGCGCACGAGATCCAACTGCATTGTCTCGAGGTACCTGAGCCCACCGTGGATGAGTTTACTGGAATTACCGGAGGTCGCTTCGCCTATCCGCTGCCGTTCAATCAGGGCCACCGAATATCCGTCCGCCGCAGCAAACTGAGCTATGCCCACGCCTGCAATACCGCCGCCCACCACCAGCACGTCCACTCGCTTCATCCTAGGATTCCCGCTCCAATAACTTGGCCGCTTTGTCGCACAATCTTTTCAGCTCGGCCAGTTCTTCCAGTCCGGTCCCCACCATACAGCGCATTCTGTCGGGAATATCCCGGGCACCGCGTTTGAGGAGCCTGCCATCATCGGTTAAATGCAGCACCCTGACTCTTTCATCGTGCTCCGAACGGCCACGGCTGACCAGGCCCTTTTGTTCCAGGCGTTTGAGCAGTGGCGTCAGGGTACCCGAGTCCAAATGCAGGCGCTCACCCAGCGATTTTACGCTGAGGCCTTCTTCTTCCCAGAGCACCAGCATCACCAGATATTGGGGATATGTCAGTCCAAGCCCATCCAACACGGGACGATAGGCGCGGATCATCGCATTACTCGCCCGATAGAGCGAAAAGCAGACCTGTCGGTCCAAAGCCAGAGTATCTTGCACCTGAAGCCTCACATCGATTTATATTGCACACAAATTAGTTGTGTTATAGCAAAAAAAATGACCCTATGGCGAGCCAATTTCAGTGAAAAATTACAAATTGTCTCAGCCAATTTACTGACACCCAAACACCGAAAAGAGAGATAGAGACAGTCAGGTTGCGGCGTTGGTTTTCTGACGTTTTTTTCGAAACTGAAACCACCCTGCTTGCCTCTGTCTACAAATTGAATTCCGCTGGGCTTTCCCTTACAGTGGCAGGCCTAAAGAACCCAGGATTTACAGGATTTTGTTCTTTAAAGGTGAAGGATGCTGAAACATATAACTATGATAATAAGCCTTGCAGTTTTTGGCGCCAGCGCCAGCTGTGAAGGCATTACAGAGCTCGGTGCTGTGAATTTCGACAAAAACAGCTCCTACTTCGATGCCGCGGGCACTGCCACCCTGAAACAACTGCTTGAAACCCAACAAACCAGTGCCGACACAGGTAATGGTTATCTGTTGCTCGAATTTGCATTCAATCGCAATGCCGGTGACGATGAGCTGAAAAAATACAATATGTGGCTCGCCGAGCGCCGTATCGAGCGGGTAAAAAGCTACCTGACCAACGCAGGCTTTGGCGCTGTGATGGTAAGCCGTATTCGTACTGCGGTGGATACCGAAAGCCGCGCCCTGGCATTGAAATGGTGCAAGACCAGTGATGAAGACCAAGGCCCAATGTTGGCCGATGCCTCCGTCGCCGAACACCGTCTTTGAAATCAAAGACCTTTCGGTGACCCCAGGGGCATCTTGATCTCAATTCCGGTATTTTTCTGATGTGTTTTACAGTTTTGAAAGCATGATTTAATCCGCCATGGGGATTTCAGTAAAGTAGAGTCAGAGGTTTTGTCTTTGCTTCCCACCTGAGGTGGGTCTGGAGGCCCTATGGTCCGCGCAATCTTGCTTTCATTACTGATGCTATTGTCTATTCCGGCATTTTCAGCCACTGAAGATCTCACCACATCACCGGTTTGGCATCAGACAGATGCCGACGGCAAGCCTGTGGTAAAGCTCTATTTTTTCTGGTCAAAGACCTGCCCCCACTGCGCCGAGGCCCATCCTTTTATCGATGCACTGCCAGAGCAGTATCCCTGGATTTCCCTCGAGTCTTATATGATTACGGCGCCCGGTGCCCGGGAAAAATGGCAGGCCGTTGCCAAGGCCACCGGCTCAGAGGCACGCTCTGTGCCCTATTTCGCCATTTGCGGTAAGGCCAGCGTGGGCTACAGCAGCGCCGAGGTCACAGGTCAATACCTGCTTGGCAGGCTCAAGGAGTGTTATCGCAGCCTCGGTGGTACAGTCGGTGACGATGGCCCCGCGATAACTCCTGCATCCAACACACAGCAGCCGCTCTTTGGTACCTGTAGCTCCGCCGGTGAGGCCGGCACCTGCGATCTGGGTGAAGAAGCCGCCAGCTCTGATGTACAGCCGGTCGAATTACCCTTTATCGGCGTTGTCACACCGGACCAGCTATCCCTGCCACTGCTGACCCTGGTGCTGGCCGGCGTGGATGCCTTTAATCCCTGCGCCTTTTTCGTGCTGCTGTTTTTGCTGTCCATCATGGTCAACGCCAAGAGCCGCAGTCGTATGTTGGTTGTAGGCGGCATTTTCGTGTTCTTCTCAGGCTTTATTTACTTCCTGTTTATGACCGCCTGGCTCAACATGTTTGAACTGCTGGGCGCCGATGGGGATGGTGGCAACATCATTCTCGCCGCCGGTTTGCTGGCGCTGGTGGCAGGTACCATCAACGTCAAAGAATTTTTCTTTGAAAAGGGCGATGTCAGTCTGTCGATGTCCGCCGAAAAACGCACAGGGCTGATTAAACGCATGGGCAAGCTGTCCAGTGCCAGCTCCATGACTGCCATGATCCTGGGCACCACAGTGCTGGCCATCCTCGCCAACGCTTACGAGCTGCTCTGCACCGCCGGCTTCCCGATGATTTATACCAGTGTGCTGGCCATGCACGAGCTGCCCGCAGCCGAGCGGTATTTTTATCTGGTGATGTACAACGTCGTCTACGTGATCCCGTTGGCACTGATAGTGCTGGTGTTTGCCCTGACACTGGGTAAGCGCAAACTGAGCGAGAAGGAGGGGCAAACCCTCAAGCTGATGTCTGGCATCATGATGGTGGGCTTGGGTGGCATGCTGGTACTTGATCCCACCTCACTGCAAAATGTGGTGCTGGCGGTGGCGTTGATCCTCGGTTCCATCGGCATTACCAGCGTGTTGATTATTGGGCGAAAGTTACTTACCGCCCGTCAAAGCTGATGCCAAAGGCGCCATGTTCCGTTGCTATGAGCCCTTGCAATGAGCGACTGTGGCGCTAAAGTTTACTGCATGGTGGCCGATAAGCCGGTATCGACCACATGCAGTCTGGAGGAGTTTTCCGTCGATGAGCATCAACAGCATTGAACCCAATCTGAGCCACGGCGCCATTGGCGTGAAGGTGGCACAACTGGCGAAAGATCAGCAAAAAGTGGAAGGGCAAATCGCCGTCGACCTGATTGCTGCCGCCACTGCGCCTGCCCCAAAGGCAGAACCCGTTGGCAACATTGGCCACAATATAGACACAACCGCCTGACCGTCAACGTTCAATGCGGGAGGCAATGGCCTCATCCAACAGCGCCTGCTGCTCTCGAGCCAGGCGCTTTTGTTTTTCGGCCGCTCTTTCGTCCATATGCTGCTCTACCTGCGCCTCACACTGACGCCGGTCACCATAAGGGTCAACAGGATCCCTGTCGGTTCTAAGCTCGCACAACATCTGGGCACAGCCCCCAAGGTTTAAAAGACTCAGTGCCAGTAATAAGCCCATTCGCCAATGTCTCACACGTCCCCCATCATCAGGTTACCTACAGATGCTCACTAAATAGCATACTGTGACTGTATCCACACTGACTCGGCTCATCCCTGCCACTTGTGATAGAGCACTTACAACTTGAATTGGGACGTCGCGCTTTGCAGCTCTTCGGCAAACTCAGATAGCTCAGACGAAACCTGATGCACCTGATCCAGAATATTCAGGGTTTGTTCGAAAGACGCATTCATATCAACCACATTATCCACCACCCTGGAGGCCACCTGAGACTGCTCATCGGTTGACCTGGCAATGTGGGTGTTCATGGCATTGATACTGACAATTTGTTCCTGAATTGTCTTGAGCGCCAACCCCGTCTTTTGGGCATGCTCCTCGTTTTCACTCGACTTGGACATAGCCACTGTCATGGTACTGACAGATGATTCGGCGGCGCCTTTGAGCCGGGACAGTACCTCACGAATTTCCTTGGTGGCATCAGCGGTTTTCGATGCCAGGGCACGCACTTCATCTGCGACCACCGCAAAACCCCGCCCCTGCTCGCCAGCCCTCGCCGCCTCAATGGCCGCATTCAGTGCCAACAGGTTGGTTTGCTCGGCAATGGACGTGATGACATTCAGTATCGAACTGACACTTTCCGTATCTTTCGCCAATTCATTAATGGCATTGGCCGCATGTTCAATTTCGCGGTTCAACTCCAAAGAGATGTCCATGGTGCGCTGCACCACTGCCATCCCGTCCATGGCTTCACGCTCTGCTATTTGCGCCGCATCTGCTGCCTGACTGGCATTATGGGAAATATCAATCACTGACAGGCGCATCTCTTCCATAGAGGCCTGAACGGTTTGAGCATCACGACTCTGACGCTGGGTAGCGCCCGTTGCCGTTTCCATCTTGTCTTTCAAATCATGGGCATTCTTGAGCAGCGGCGACGTCACATTCACTACCCTCTGGATAGAATCGGCCAGGAGTCCCAAAAAGCGATTGAAGTTACTGGACACCTGCCCAAGCTCGTCGCGACTGCTGGCGGGTAGTTGATGTCGCAAATCCCCCTTGCCATCGGCGAGTTCACCAAGGGAATGGGCCACCCCTTTGGCACTGGCGCTGATTGCACGGGCGATGGACATGGTCACTATGGCCATAAACAGCAGCAGCACAACCCCCACCACCATGGTTAGCCAGAGGCTGTTTTGCGATCTGTCGGCGGCCTCCTTGATGGTATTTTTGAACTCCAATACCTTGGCCTGCTTGTATTGCTGCACATGACCCAGCAGGGCTTCATATACAGCGGACTTTTTCTGACTGATGGCACCTATGTTGGCCATATCTGCAGAACCATCCAACATGCTCTTTGCCAAGCCAGAGGTTATCTGGTTGTAATTGGCGAGCTGCGACTGCATCTGTCGAAGCGTGTCGGTCTCTTTTATGTCTGAGCTCTGCAACAGTGTAAGGTTGGCCGCCAGGTTTTCATGTAGGCCGCCTGCTTGTTCCAACAGGTCTTCATCGGCAAATGACACCGCCTGGGTGTATACCTCCTCGAGCCGCTGCACCAACATCAAATTTTGGTTGGCCAGTTCAACCCGCTGGTAAATCTTCTCTTCCATAAATCCCAGGGTTTCACGATTTTTATTGATAGAGACCAGACTGATAGCCAGGTTCACCGCAAAGATGATCACAGAAATGATGAAGATGACACCGACTTTTTTAAAGATGGGAAGGTTATTAAACCATGTCATAGACAGCCCCTTAAAAGGGGTGCCGACCTGAGTCGGCACCGCCAGTTAGAACTCGGCAACCACCTTTACCGAGCCATTTACCTGACTACTATCAATATAGCCAATAATGTTGGGATTGGAGGATACCAGTCCCAGTACCTCTTCGGCAGTGGTCACTTCCTTGGGGGGAGTGCCCTTTCCTGTAAAGACCTTCTGTGACCAGTATGACTTGAGTTGACTTGATGACTTACCCAGTACATTGGTATCGAAGGCTTCCCTGACAGGCCCGGACTCTATGTTCACCGGCACGGCTTGACTGCCGCCAGGAAAGGACTTTGTTTTTCCAAGATAAATATTCTCAATCGCCTTTTTATCAATAGTGTCGCCATTACCTGGATGCACTATCACGGCTACCCCGGCCCAGGCCTGCATGGCGCTCAGGCATAAAAGGATGGCAGAAATCACGGTTTTCATGGCTCTCTCCTAAAATACCAGGTCTACACCCAGGCTGATTGACTTGGAGTCCCCGGCAACCCGCCAGGAGTCGTCGGTACCGGCCCCGGTTCCGTCGTCTTTTACATCGTCATATTGGATTTTAAAGGCGGCCGATGGGTGGAAATCCCAGCGAAGCCCCACTGAAGTGGTGTTGTGGATTTCACTGCCATCATCAAAGTCGGAATAAGAGACAAAAGGCATGAAGTCTTTAATGCGATAACCCAGAGTCACCAAATAGGTATCGAGATCTG
The DNA here is from genome assembly GCF_019457455.1 of Shewanella sp. FJAT-52076. Lineage (NCBI taxonomy): Bacteria > Pseudomonadati > Pseudomonadota > Gammaproteobacteria > Alteromonadales > Shewanellaceae > Shewanella > Shewanella sp. FJAT-52076. Next base: position 733,772 of record NZ_CP080415.1, on the reverse strand, counting down.
AGTCTTGAAGGGTCAAGCGATTGATTTCAGTCAGCACCACCAGATTGTTCCAATCGATGTTGACCGACAAACCATAAAATTTTCCATCACGTTCGGTTTCGCCGTCCCATTCCACCTGTTCACCACCGATGTAGCGCTCGTTGGTGTACTGCATATGGGTGAGACGTATATCCAGCCATTCATAGTTAAGCTGCACCACCACGCCGCCTATGTCCTTCCAGATTTCCCGGGTGGACTCGCCGAAAAAGAATTCCGACAACAGCTTGTTGGGCTCATCATCTTCGCGGCCAAAATACACCTGACCTGTCAGCGTCCAGTCCCCTATCAGGTAGTTATAAAGGGCACTCACGCCTGTGTAGTTAAAAATCTGCCAGGTGTAATTGTCTGCGGGTGGCCTAATCCAGGGATAGGCGTAGCCCACGTCAAAGAAATCGCTGTAGTAGTAAAGCGGCAGGCGTTTTTTACCGGCTTGTAATGTCCAGTGTTCATTCAGCTCATAGGACAGATAAGCCCACTCAAAGCTGGCAGAGAAGTCGTCTGCGCCCCGGGAGACGATTTGCGCTGTAGCGGAAAGTCCGTCCAGAAGGTCAGCAGAAATTTGCAGGCCAAACAGGGTGTCGGGTTCAAAGCTGAACTCCTCTGTGTAGGCACCCACCAGGGGATAATCGGCCAGGAAGGTGGGTTCGAGCCCAAACTCTTCCACCCCACTGCCTTCCAACACCTTGCCACCGACCACAGAGGCAAACCCGGATATATTAATCTCGGCCAACGCCGGTGCAGAGAGCAGCAGCGTACCAAGACAGATAGCCAATTTGTGCTTCATACAAAACCCTTTATTTGTCAGGTGTATCCGACTTTAAGCTTAGGTCCGAGCAACAAATTGACAACTTTTTGACCAACTTTTATGAACAAAATCAAAAAATGCCTGTCTAACCCGCCATCTCCCCTACTGGCGATGTTGATTGTACGTAGCGGTTACGACCATCCTCTTTGGCCCGGTAAAGGGCCGCATCACTGGCCTCCAACAGGGCTGCCGCATCCATTCCCCGCTGCCACTGAACCAAGCCCTGAGACACGGTAATATGCGCAGCAACCTGAGAATCAGGGTGAGGTATGGCCGCTTTAGCCAGGAGTTTTGCAATACGATTGGCCACTTCCACCGCGCCTGTTAGCGTGGTTTCTGGCAGCAGCACCGCAAACTCCTCACCACCATAGCGCACCGCGAGATCCCTGGGTCTGGCCGCCACATCAGACAAGAGTTGCCCCAGTTGCCGCAGACAATCATCACCGGCCTGATGCCCGAGCGCATCATTGAGCCGTTTGAAAAAATCGATATCCAACAGAATAAGGCTTAACGGATGCCCGGTCCGGGTCGAGGCCCGAATTTCCTGAGCCAGAATTTCATCAAAATGGCGCCGGTTACTGAGGCCGGTAAGGCCGTCAAGCAAGGCCATGCGGCGAAAATGCTTCACCAACCGCCGCTTTTCCACGTTGCGCCGCACGGCTTTTTGAAACCATTTAAAAATCACCCGCTGGGCGCTCATGATGATCAAAAACATAAACAGGCTGCGCATCACGTTGAAGTAAATGCTTTCCGGGTAGACTTCGTAGCGATAGAAAGCCGAATAAAGTAAAAAAGGCGCTACCGTAGCGGCAGTCAGCTTTATGCTGGGAAAGAGCGCCACGGCCATGGCGAGACTGAGCACATCGCTGAGTGTTTCGATTCCGGGCAACACTAAAAGCCCAGAGCTTCGCAGAAACGACATGGATATCAACCAACTGATGACCAGTACCGCTAAAAAGAAGAGGTTCCAACCAAGACTTCTCGACCAGGAGACCCTGGTAAATCTGAGCCCCAGATGTAACAGGCAAAGCGTCCCCGGCAACAACATCATGGTAAAAGCGGTATCCAACCCCAAATCCAGTCCGGGGTCCAACGCGATATTGAGGCCAACAGCAGTCAGCAGCACCAGGCTGGTAAAACTCAACCATTGAAAGCTTGCCAGCATGTACTGGCGCGATTCGTCCTTGAGCGCTTCATCAAACGACAGTGATTCTTTATCCACTCAGATTTCCGATACTTACGAAGATGATTGCATGACTATAGCATGTGCTGCGCGCCATTCTAGGTGTACACAAGCATGAAGAAGTGACAAAAAAGCCGGCAAGAAGCCGGCTTTTACTGTGGTGGTTATCAGGCTGCTGCTGAAGTATCCGCCTCACTGTGGCGAATAAGGTAATCAAATGCACCAAGGCTTGCAGTAGCGCCGCTGCCCATGGCGATGATGATTTGCTTGTAGGCCGAATTGGTCACATCGCCTGCGGCAAACACACCGGGCAGCGAGGTTTGGCCTCGCTCATCCACCATGATTTCGCCGCGAGGGGTCAGCTCCAGTGTGCCCTTGAGCCACTCGGAATTGGGCACCAGACCAATCTGTACGAAGATACCTGCCAATTCAACACTGTGCACATCACCTGTGGCTCGGTCAGTGTAGACCAGGCCGGTTACCTTGTTGCCATCCCCCACCACCTCGGTGGTTTGTGCCTGGGTGATGATGTGGATATTCCCCATAGAGCGAGCCTTGCGAACCAGCACCTCATCGGCGCGCAGCTTACTGTCGAATTCCAGCACAGTCACATGCTCAACAATATTGGCAAGATCGATAGCGGCTTCGATACCCGAGTTGCCGCCACCAATCACGGCAACGCGCTTACCCTTGAACAGCGGGCCATCACAGTGAGGACAGTAAGCCACGCCGCGGCCACGGTATTCTTTCTCGCCGGGCACATTCATTTCGCGCCAGCGGGCACCGGTAGCAATCAGCACGGTTTTACCCGACAGCACAGCACCATTGGCCAGCTCCACCTGATACAGACCGTCTTTGGTCAGCTTCAGTGCCTTCTGGTTTTCCATCACATCCACATCGTAATCGCGAACGTGGGCTTCCAGACTCGCCACCAGCTTGGGGCCTTCGGTGGCTTTCACCGAGATAAAGTTTTCAATGCCAACGGTTTCAGTCACCTGGCCACCAAATCGGTCGGCAACCAGACCGGTACGCAGGCCTTTGCGGGCCGAATAGATGGCTGCAGAGGCACCGGCAGGGCCTGCACCTACAATCAATACTTCGTATGGGGCTTTCTCACTCAGGGCATCGGCTTCCCGGGCTGCGGCCTGGGTATCCACCTTAGCCAGAATTTCCTTCAGGCTGATACGCCCCTGGGAGAAAAGTTCGCCATTGAGGAACACCGAGGGTACAGCCATGATCTGCCGTAACTCCACCTCGTCCTGGAACAGGGCACCATCAATCATGGTGCTGCTGACGTTCGGATTCAGCGCAGCCATCATGTTCAGCGCCTGCACCACATCCGGGCAGTTTTGGCAGCTCAGCGAGATGAAGGTTTCAAACTTCAGCGTCTGTGGCAGTGCCTTGATTTGTTCAATAACAGCCAGATCCAGCTTGAGTGGATGACCACCAGTGTGCAGCAATGCCAACACCAGTGAGGTGAATTCGTGGCCCATGGGCAAACCGGCAAAACGAATGTCGGTTCCCTGAGCATTGGTTACCTGCATCTCAGGGGTGCGCTCGAGCCTGGCCTGGGTCACTGAAACCAACGGAGACAAGGAGGAGATGTCATTGGCCAGGTCGAGCAATTCCTGAGATTTTTTGCTGTCATCGGCAGACACCACGAGTCTGACGTCTTGCCGTAGATTTTGCAGATAGGTCTTAAGTTGCTGTTTCAAATCCGCGTTTAACATGGTGGCTCCAGATGCAAGCAAAAATAAATAACGGGGAGAAAAAGCTCCGGGCCAAATCAGGGGGAGGCCCGGAGCAAGGGGTGATGCGGGTTAAGCCTTAGATTTTGCCAACCAGGTCCAGAGAAGGCGCCAGAGTTTCATCACCTGGCTGCCACTTGGCTGGGCAAACTTCGCCATCGTGGGTAGCAACATACTGGGCAGCCTGAATCTTACGAACCAGCTCGCTGGCGCTGCGGCCGATGCCCAGGTCGTGGATCTCAGCCACTTTTACCTGACCTTCTGGGTTGATTACGAAGGTACCACGCAGGGCCAGACCTTCTTCTTCGATCATCACGCCGAAGTTACGGCTGATGATACCGGTTGGGTCAGCCACCATCGGGAATTCAATCTTGTTGATGGTGTCAGACGTGTCGTGCCACGCCTTGTGGGTGAAGTGGGTGTCGGTAGACACTGAGTAAACTTCAACGCCCATGGACTGCAACTTGGCGTAGTGATCAGCCATGTCACCCAGCTCAGTAGGACATACGAAGGTGAAGTCGGCTGGGTAGAAGAACACCACAGACCACTTGCCCAGCAGATCCTGCTCGGTCACAGGTACGAATTCGCCCTTGTGGAAAGCAGTGGCTTTGAATGGCTTGATGGTGCTGTTGATGATTGATTGAGTCATGTTTTGCTCCTTTATAAACAAACGCTTGGTTCAGTGAATTTGTCAGGGCAACGGCTTGGCGCCCCGTCGATGGAGAGCATAGTAGCCAATGGAATCAATCATTGATAACGGATAAAAACTATCACCTTAATCGGTTTTTTACTTGAACCAATCAAAAAAAGGGAAAACAGTCGTTTTCCCTTTTTCGTTACGGATCAATCAGTGCCGGGTCGTGGCAGTATCAATCAGCACTCTGCCCAGCCAGCCAATGGCTGAGTAAACGCACCCCAAAGCCGGTAGCTCCGGCTGGGCTCAGCGGTTTTTCCGATGAGGACAGGGCATTACCGGCAATATCCAGGTGCGCCCAAGGCACATCCGCGGCGAAGCGCTTGAGGAACATGGCGGCAGAAGACGCGCCGGCACTGCCTTCGGCACCGGTGTTTTTCAAATCCGCGATATGGGACTTAAGTTCATCGCCGTAGCCCTTATCCAGCGGCAAGCGCCAGAGCTTCTCACCCACGGCGGCGCCGGAGGCGGTCAAACCTGACACCAGAGCCTCTTCATCACTGAAAATACCCGCATACTCACGCCCCAGGGCTCGCACCTTGGAGCCGGTGAGGGTTGCCACATCAATCAGCACCCTTGGCTGATAATGGGTTCTGGCATACCACATGCCGTCAGCCAGAATGAGCCTGCCCTCGGCATCGGTATTCATCACTTCCACTGTCAGGCCCTGCGCGGTACGCAGCACATCGCCGGGACGCAGGGCATCACCGGAAACCATGTTTTCAGCCAGCGGCAACACGGCCACCAGATTCACCCTGGTCTTCTGCATCGCCATGGCTTTAACCGTACCCAAAATGGCAGCTGCGCCGGCCATGTCTGATTTCATGTGAGAGATGGAATCCCCCGAAGCCTTAATGTTGTATCCGCCCGAGTCAAAGGTAATGCCTTTGCCGACCATGGCAATGGGCGCCCCCTTGGCGCCTTCCCAGTGAGCCACCACAAGACGGGGGCCGCTTTCGCTGCCCTTACCGACACCGGCCAGGGCGCCCATACCCAACTTTTCTATACCCTTGGCATCCAGCACTGTCACCTTGACGCCCAGGCTCTTGAGTTTACGGGCCTCGGCGGCAAAATCTTCAGGGGTCATATCTCCTGCGGGGGTATTCACCAGATCCCTGGCAAGCACCACTCCTGCATCCACCGCAGCCAGGCGGGCATATTCGGCGGCTGCAGCTTTGGCATCCGACAGCGCGAAGCTGAGTTCACGCTCATCCTGCGTCTTGTCGGTATAGCGACCAAACTGATAGCGTTTCAAATCAAAGCCATGGGCAACTTCGGCTGCCAGATTGGCAGCGTCCGGAGCACCTTCGGCAATCAGGGTGATACGGGTGTCTTTGTGAGCCGCGAGCTTGTCGGCGAGCTTCGCACCCAGAGTATTGAGTTCGCCATCGGTCAACTTGCCATCACCCAGCCCCATCACCAGGATCCGGTTAAGTTGACTACCGGCAGGGGCCAGCACTTCCAGCATTTCCCCTTCGCCACCGTCGAAACCATTTACCTGCATGGCACGCTCAAGGTGGGTGAGACTGCCGTCGCTCATCACGCGCGCACCGGGAAAATCAGTATCCTTAACCTTAAACAGCACCAGAGTTTCGCCACTGGCAGTCAGCTCGGAGGAGAAGTTCACCTTGTCGGCCACTGCGGGCAATGAGAGTAAAGAGGCGAACAGCACAGCAAGAGTGGATTTAGAGGTTTTCAGCATGAGAACACACCTTGTTATTATGGGACTGGCAAGAATAACAAAGGAGTTTTCGGGGGGTAACCCGACCTTACGCCGGGTTAACAGAGGCTTACAATTTTCAACGTCCGCTTAACCAGGTCGTCAGTCCAGCCAGGGGCCAAATCCCAACGAGGCCTTGCCGACATTGAACTCCAATTTGGCCGACAATTCGGCCCGGGCTTGTTTCAGGCCTTCCTCTTTCAGCACGCCCGGCGTCAAGGTGGCAAATACCACCCAGTTACCGCCACTGCTGAGGCTGCCATACACATCGCAGAAGTGTTGCTGCAGTTGTTCACGGACATCACTTCTCTGACGGTGTTCTTTCCAGCAATTGAGCACCAACATACCGCCCGGTTTAAGCAGCCTCACACAGCCCTGAATAAAGCTCGCGGTGAGCTGCTTGGCATCGACGCCGTCGGCACCGTAAAGATCAGCGAAAATAATGTCGACTTTTTTATGCTCGGCGTCGCTGACAAAAACGGTGGCATCTGCCTCAATCAGATTGAGCTTTTTACCCACGGGGAGATAAAAATATTTCTTTGCAATATCAATCACCTCCCCCCTAAGCTCTACCGCTGTTAGCTTAAGCGCACCGTCAAAGCGTCGCAGGGCATGCACCAGAGCGCCGCCCCCCAAACCCAGAACAATGGCACTCTTGGGGCTGGAAAACATCAGCGACTCCAACATCACCTGCACATAGGAGTGTTTGGGCACGTGGGGCGTTTTTTTGTTGAGCTTGCTTTGCTCATCGTTGTCGCCAAAGGCAAGAATGCGCGACTCGCCATTGTCGAGTACCCTGATAGGGCCAAGGGCATCGGAAGTTTGATAGATAACCGAAAAATCAGACAAAATTTTACATCCCGGCCGCTGAATGGCCCTTCACTGGTCCCGGTGTGCCCCTTTAGAATAGAGGGCTTGTGCCGAGGTGTTTTCAAAGGGCTATTATGACAAACCAAATACTGCTTGCCTGTTTTTATTTGCTGGCTTTTTACATTATTCAGCGCAATCTCAAGCGGGTGATCAATGCGCTGGCCGAAAAGAAACAGGTCAGTGCCGCCAGAACCAGTCTTGTCAGCCGCTTTTTAACGGCGGTGTTGTTTTTTATCACACTCTCACTGATGGCCGTGTCGGTTGGGCTGGGTTATCACGATGTCGCTCTCTTTGTGTCATCCGCATTTGCCGTGCTCGGGGTGGCCCTGGTCGCTCAATGGTCCATTCTCAGTAACCTGACTGCGGGCGTGTTGATCTTTTTTGTGTTCCCCTACCGCATTGGCGATCGCATCAAGGTGGTGGACAAGGACGAAGATATTCGCGGTGTTATTCAGGAAATTGCCCTTTTTCATGTGCTTATTCAGCGGGATGACGGCAACCTTATTACTTACCCCAACAGCCAGATTCTGCAAAAATCGGTGATTAAGTTGCTGAACCCCGAGGTTTATGACAACAAAGCCCTCGACGCCAAGGCCATAGAAAGCAAGACAATAGAAGCCAAGACTCAGGAAACCCAATCCCTTGAGACCAAAGCCACTGAGACCAAAGCCACTGAGACCAAAGCCCCCGAGACCACATCTGTGGCTGCCAACGCCGAAGAAGCGCTGGAAGAGAGCGCCAAAAAAACAGTTGAGCAAAAGCCACAACCCAAGGCGCCCTAACCTGAGCGAAAAGCACAACTGTGCAAAACAGACAGAAAGAAAAAAGCGGCCCTGAGGCCGCTTTTTCTATTAGAGGGTTCGCTGAAACAGGGCGATGGCGCTTTGGTACATCTCCAGCGCCAGTGCCGGGTCATGGCGGACATCACCGTCCCGCATAAAGGCATGTTCGGCGTTCACTTCGAGCCAGCTGTGATTAACCCCATGCTGCTCCAGATTGTGCTGGATGAGCCTGCGGCCCTCGCCTGGCACGTGGGGATCTTGTTTGCCAAACACCATATAGAGTTCGCCGCGAATATCGCGGGTGCGACTGAGGGAGTCATTGCCCGGCTGACTGGGTATGGTGCCCGAGTGAATATCGGTGGCATACAGGCAAAAGGCCGCTGCTACATCCGGATTAACCGCGGCGCGATACGCCAGATGACCACCGATGCAAACACCCATGGCGCCAATTTTGCCCTGACACCATGGCTGCCGGCGAACAAAGTCCACCATGGCTGCTGTATCAGAGTCGTGGCTCTCGAGGGGCTTGGTGGCCTTGTCGCTGTTGCCCTTATCTTTGCCCTCATCATCGTAACCCAGCACAGTCCCGGCGGGGTTCAGCTCGTGAAAGATTTCCGGTACCAGTACCACAAATCCGTGCCCTGCAAGCACCGTGGCCATGCGGCTGATGGGCGCCGTTTCCTGAAAAATCTCAGAATAAAACAAAATGGCGGGAAAACTGCCGGGCCCTGCGGGTCGATAAACCCGGGTGCCCATGGGGCCGGTGGCAGTATTGATAACATGGTGTTCGGCACAGACGCGCATCGGGACCTCCTGGAATTGAAACTGCACTCAATCTAGCAAGCCCCGCTGCCGCTGTCAGCGCCGGGTATCAGAAAAGTTCGTTGCCGCAGCGCTCACCGGCCAGGGCTTTTTGCACATTGGTCAGGGTCGTGGTCGCAATGGCGCCGAGCGCTTCTTCGGTCAAAAACGCCTGGTGACCGGTAAAGACCACGTTATGGCAGGCCGACAGGCGGCGGAATACGTCGTCCTGAATGACTTCGTTGGACTTGTCTTCGAAAAAGAGTTCTTTTTCGTTTTCATACACATCGAGCCCGAGGGCTCCAATCTGGCCAACCTTCAGCGCCTCCATGGCATCAAAGGCATTCAGCAGGCCACCACGGCTGGTGTTGATGACCATGACACCCGGCTTCATTTTGGCAAAGGTCTCAGCGCGAAGCAGGTGGTGGTTTTCCCTGGTCAGCGGGCAGTGCAAGCTCACTACGTCACACAGCTTCAGTAATTCATCCAGCGCCAGATAGGGCACTCCGAGGGCTTCCACCGCTGCACTGGGGAAGGGGTCAAAAGCTACCACCTTACAACCAAAGCCCTGCAGGATACGAATGGTCGCAAGGCCAATCTTGCCCGTGCCTATTACGCCAACGGTTTTACCGTGCATGTTAAATCCCACCAGCCCTTCCAATGAGAAGTTGGCATCGCGGGTGCGCTGGTAGGCTTTGTGAATTTTACGGTTCAGGGTCAACATCAGGGCCACTGTGTGCTCGGCGACTGACTCGGGCGAATAGGCGGGTACGTTGACGACCGTCATGCCGAGACGTTTGGCTTCGTCCAAATCCACATTGTTGAAACCGGCGCAGCGCATGGCGATTACACGGGTACCGTTGCCATGGAGTTCATTAAGGACTTCAGCCGACAGCTCGTCGTTTACAAAAGCACAAATCACCTCAAAGCCGTACGCCAGCTTGACCGTTTGCATGCAGAGTCTTGAATCAAAATATTCAATATGGGCACCGAAACTGGCATTGGTGCGGTCAAAGTGCTGCATGTCGTAGTGTTTGGCGCTGAAGAATCCGATTTTCATGGTGGGCGTTCCTGGAAAAAGCCTGAATGGCCGCAGTGTAAGCCAAAATAAGCCAACTGTCGTCGCGCAAAGGGTGATGTGGATCACCTTTAGTTAAAGTCCGGGATAAGAAAAAGGCGGCCCGATTGGGCCGCCTGAAACAGGGTGTAATCACACCCACTCCGTGCTAAGGGAGATCAGTTGTCTTTGGCAAACTTGGCAGCTTCCGCACCTGCGATACGACCGAAGGTCACGATATCGGAGATGGCGTTACCGCCCAGACGGTTGGCACCATGCACACCACCAGTTACTTCACCGGCGGCGTACATACCCTTGATGAGCTTACCTTCTTTGCCCACGACCTCGGCCTTGGTGTCAATCTTCACACCGCCCATGGTGTGGTGAACAGCCGGGGCCACTTCGATGGCATAGTAAGGCGCGCTCGCCAGTTCACGTGGCATGTCGGCGCGTTCGAACTGCTCGTCTTTGCCGCTCTTCACAAAACCATTGTAGGTACCTATGGTCTTTTCAAGCTCAGCGGCAGGCATACCCAGCTTGTCGGCCAGCTCCTTCACTGTTTTGCCTTCGTTTACAATCTTGAGGTGCACGTAACCCTCAATTTTGCTCAGACTCTTGCGTACAGAGTCATCGAAAAGCAGATACGCGCTCTCACCTTTCTGCGCCAGGATTGCTGCAGATGCCTTGTCACGGGTGGTGATTTCGTTCACGAAGCGCTTGCCTTCGCGGTTAACCAGAATTGCACCGTTACCACGCACGGCTTCGGTCACCATCACACCGCCCACAGGGCTGTAGGTGGGGTGAGCCTGAACGTATTCCAGATCCACTGTGTCGGCACCCGCCTGGGTGGCCACATCCAAACCGTCCCCTGTGGCACCGGGGTGGTTGGTGGCTTTAAAGCCTTTGAGTTTGGCATCGTACTTGGCCACGCGATCGTTGTTCTTGGCAAAGCCACCGGTGGCGACCACCACGGCATCGGCCTTGATCACGTAGTAACCTGTATAGGCGCCCTGCACCAGCACACCGGTCACCTGACCGGCGCCGTCTTCCAGAATGCGGACCACGCGGCTGTTGAGGCGGATATCGGCATCACGGGCCACGGCAGCATCCCAGAGAACCTGCGCTACGTGCGCACCCACACCGGCACCACCGGTTGGGCGGTGACTGCGGTTAACGCTGGCGCCACCCATGCGGCCAACGTCATTCATGTCTGCGCCCAGGGCAGTCAGCCAATCAATAGAATCGGAAGAGTTGTTGGCCAGTACTTTTACCAGCTCAGGATTGTTGATGTTGCGGCCACCTTTCATGGTGTCGTCAATCATGATCTGCTTTTTATCAACAATGCCCAGTTTGGACTGAGGCTTGGTTTCGGCGGCGTTCATACCACCTGCGGCAAGCTTGGTGTTACCACCGGGAACGGGTTCTTTTTCAAGCACCACGACCTTGGCACCGGCATCGCGGGCAGAAACAGCGGCCGCAAGCCCGGCACCACCGGAACCTATGATGACCACATCTGTGGTTTCACGGGGACCTGCTGCTATGGCCTTATCCTGGGCAGCTTTATCAGCGTCCACAGGAACAAATTTGCGCTCCCACTTTCCAGCGAAGGGAATTTCATAGCCGAAGTTATGGCAAGCATCGCAATAAGTCACTGACTTTTCGTGGCCTTTGTGGCAGCTGGTACAGGCAATATCACCAATCAGGTGTGATTTGTGGGGAGAAACAATGCCTTCTCGCTCCCCTTCCGCCACTTCAGTAAGGCTGCCGTGGCAGCTAACGCATTGACCGTTTTCAAAGGTCAGATTGTCGTTGCTGGGGCCTTTGTCGCTTTGGTGACAGCTGTCACAACCGTTATCACCGTGGAAATCGGCCAGGTTATCGGCTCCCGCCCATGCAGTGCCCGCCATGATCCCGGAGATCAGTGCCGCCAGTACCGTTTTTTTCATCGCTCCCGTGAACATAAGTGTTCCTCCAAAAAAACTACTTATAAAGAGGTATTTTTATGGCGTGTTTTACACTTAATTACTGTTAATATTCGGAGCAAAACACTGACCACGGCAAAAATAGTAGCACTATCTAAAGGGGTATTTTTTAGAGTAAGTCACAGTCTTTCCACTGAAAATCCTATGCCCGTCGTTAATTGCAGGTGCGGGCAAGCTTTTCGCTCAAGGATTGAAGCCGGTCACAGCAGACCGCCGAAAAATGTCGACCAGGCAACACTTTATCAATAAAAGAACATCGGACTTGCTGGTTTCTCGCCGCAGAACTCCCCTGCAGGGAACACAGCTGGTATGCTGCCGTTATCAATGTCTGCAGATACAACACATGGCCAACAAAGAGCTCTCCGAATCCAGTTTTTGGGTCCAGCGAATAGGTAAAACCAGCCTCAGAGCACTGCATTTGCTCGGGGTTTGTGGTGTGGGTGGTGGTGTGCTGTTCCATCTCGCCAGGGTCGAGTGGCACGACTTTTGGCTCTTGGCCGTGGTCAGCGGCAGCCTCTTGATGGGATGGGAAATTTTGCGGGACTGGCGCTGGCTTATCCAACTGAAAGGCGTGCTCACCCTGGCAAAATTAGGCCTGCTGTGCCTGTTTGTGCCCTTTCCTGAGCACAAAGCCGTGCTGTTTGTGGTCGTTTTACTGCTGTCGGTGCTGGTATCCCATGGCCCTGCCGGGCTTCGGCATTATTCCATCTGGCACAGACGGCGTATTGAAAGCCGCAGGGAAATCAAAGGATGACCCTGGCGCCCTCACCGCTTTTCGATGCATATCCAGAGTTGTTTACCCAGACAAAGCCCCTGCAGGTACTGGATTTGGCCTGTGGCAATGGCCGCAACGGCATCTGGTTTCTGGAGCGTGGGCATCATGTTAGCTTTGTCGATCTGGAAACAACCGCACTTCCGTCCGAGATACAGGGGAATCCAGGCGCGAGCATCCACCCGTTTGACCTTGAACAAGGCAAGGCACCTCTGCTCGGACCGTTCGACGTGATATTGGTATTCAATTACTTACACCGGCCGCTCATGCCGTGGATCCGGGACTCGGTGTTGCCCGGTGGCATACTCGTTTATGAAACCTTCACCGAAGCTCAGGCCAGTATCGGCAGGCCCAAAAACCCGGCGTTTCTGCTGGGCAAAAACGAACTCAGAGAACGCTTTACTGACTGGGAACAAGTGTATTATCGTGAGGACACACCCGAGACACCCGGTGGCAGCGGCGCCTATAAAGCCAGTATCATCTGCCGCAAACCTCTGGATTAACTATGTTTCCTTACCCAGACCAATACCGTAATGCTATCCCACCGCTGATGACAGGCTTCATTGTCCTTTGGGCCCTTGTGGGGCGTGCCATTGCAGGACTCGGCAGCCCGGTCTTTTATTATCCCTTGCTGGCGATGTACCCACTCATTCTCGCCGCCCACGTCTGGCTTATTTGGCATGCACGGGGAATGCGGCGTCTCGATCAGGGATTTTATGCGCTGGTGCACTGCACCCTGGCCTTTGTGGTATGGACCTTTGCCATCATGCACTTGAGAGATGCCGGTTTGTAGCATAAATAAAAGCGGCACCAAGAAGATTCAAGGTGCCGGCTTTGGCGGAAAGGGAGATTTAGTCGTCCTTTTGGTCGAGCAAACATGATTCCTCGGACGCAAGAACCACATTGATGAACACGTAATAGATTATAAATAATCCACTCAGTGCCCCTACGATATATAGACTGATAGACCACATAAACTACCTTCTTTTATTTCGCAGGTATTTAATTAACGACATGTCTCGCTAATTAAAATTGGGAATAGATGACTACGGGTATTCAGCAACTGATTAACGCTCTTGCGTTAATTCTCCGTTATCATCTACACGATAAATAATGCAATCTGGAAATGGTTCACAAATAGCAAGCTTTGGTGCTTCTTCCTGCTGTTTGTTCTCTACATGTGACATATAAAATGGCACAGCAAATACAGTTGAAAGTGCTGCTGCAGATACCATAGTGATATATTTTTTCATAACTAAACTCTCCACGCCAAAAAAAGGCTTAATGATCCAAGGTTGATAAATGGCTGCAGAATGCCGTGCGTCAGTCGCCAGTCGATATACGAGTGGGAGATGCTCACACATTCAGCAGTTAACACATTAATTATCAACCGACCCGGCCACGGGGATGCGCCATTGCTTTTTGCGACCAGCGGATTAGCAACTCAAAGCGACTCAGGGTAAGGCGTCTTTGTTGTGCGCAACCGGGCCAGTTGATGAGTTCAACATTAGGCCCGGGCGTTCTGATTTGGCGACAAGGAAAAGGTTACGAAAAAGTGACGAACAAACAAGTCGCTGATTTAATTAACTAAAAATATATCAGTATTGGCATGAGCCAACACAGACAAGAGCACTTGGTTGTTGTTTGTCATTGAGAGTGTGTTCATAGACACATTGGTAATTTGTATTGGATGCGCAAACTCTCTGTCATTATTGACGTCCAGCTCCATTAGTTTGGTTAAACCATCATCACCTTTCAGGTACCAGATTTTGCCTTGGGCCACATGCCAACCACCTGAAAAGAGGGGCGTGATTTTATCGGTTACCTGCGTTTCCACACCCTGGATTAACTTCCATATTCCCGAACTGTTCATTTTAGAATAGTAAAACTCGCCTGATGCTCTATCGAACTTTCCAGAAAAACCACTTTCTGCCAACAGATTGAGTGTTTTTCCAGTTCGCATATCCACCAGTTGAAGTTGACGTTTCCCAGCCTCAGAAGAGAACAGCACTAATTCATCATCATTCATCCCAAATGAAATATTTCTCACCGAGGTTCTTCCAGGAATAAAATGAATTGCCGACTTGGCAATGTCCAAGGTAAAGGCAGCTCCATTAATAGTACCAGCAAGCAATTTACCATTCGGGGAAAATATCAGTTCGTCTATAAATGAAAACCGGTCAAAGTGGGTGAGTTTGATTTCTTCACCTTTCTGTTTCCTCAGCCATATTTGTGGCAAACCGGTTCGATTGGAGACGAAAGCCGTCAAGGCGCCGTCTGGACTGATGGCACCACGATAATCACGGCGACTGGATGACACCCATGGCTCGGGTTTGGTATTGCCCGGCGCTGACCAATGCCACAGCTCTTCTTCCATCAACTCGCCGACGACAGCGGCCGTTTGTCCCTTGCTGTTTGAGCGAGGAGAGTTGATTTCCTGAAGTATCTTGGTCAGACGAACGCGCTCGTTGGTATCTAAATCGAAACGGTGCAGCTGGCCTTCTTCCGCCCTATAGATCAAACCCTTACCATCTGCCGACCAGGCTACGCTCTTTAATGGGTAACCCACCTTAAGCACCTGGCGCCATTCTCCGGTACTGAAGTTAAAGACCATCAACTGGGTATCAAACCAGCTTAAGTTTCTCAGTACCGCCATTTGCGACTTATCCGGCGACAGGCTAAGGCCATAATCCCCGCGACCTATGCTGTGGGGGCGGCTGAGTTGTTCTTTCTTTAAGGTATTCAGATTGACCTGATAAATCTTTTTAAAATCTTCAATGCCGTCCGAGTCCACGAAGTAGAGCTCCTGCCCCCTTATGGCCAACGCACTGGATTGGGTGGCTTTGTCACACTGGGAAACGACCTTGGCGTTTCGGGTCAGCAAATCCAGCAGAATCAGCTCACAGCGACCTTTACCATCAAAGTTCAGGTACGCCAAATGGCCACCATCATCGCTCCAGGCCGGATAGCGCTGGTTATAAGCTGTTGGAGAGTTGTCAGCCAGTGAAACTTGCCCCGTGGTCAGGTCCTGTATCAGAACACGCCACTCTTTTGCATTGAGATCCCGAAAGGCAAATGCCAGCTTGTTGCCATCCGGTGATAACACGGGATCGACCTCCTGCCCCTCCAGTGAGGTTATAGGCAACAATGAAGCTATGCTGTCTTGCACGGGTTCGGCTTTTGACTTGTCGCTCTGGGTCACAGTATCCCAAACGACGAATGCCAACACAGACAGGAGTACGCCCGCCAATGCGTAAGTCGCCAGGATGAGATGACCAGGCTTTTGCTTGACAGGCACAGGCTTAATATCTGCTGCCATTGCTGAGGAGTCATGCTGCTGGCTGTCTTTAATGTCTATCGGCGCCACGGGAGCCTTTGCATGCCGGACTTCCGAAGTGTGCGTCAAATCAGCAGGTGTTACAGCCTGTCCTTCAAGTGATTCCACCTCTGCTATCAGCAAATAACCGACCTTGGGGACAGTTTGAATAACCTGTTGGCTTCGGGCGTCATCGCCCAAGGCACTTCTCAGCTGCGCAATAATCCTGTTGATGGCATTGTCGGAGACTTGGCCACCGCGCCACACTTCCCTGATAAGCTCGTCGCGACTGACTGGACGACCGGCACGCTCAAGCAGACACACCAATACCTGCATCACCCGAAGTTCGAGTTTGGTGTCAGAGCCATTTTTGGCAATCACACACCGCTCTGGGATAACCATGAAGGGGCCGAGGCGGTATTTTTTATTATTAAACATGCTGTTCGCTTTGTTACTCAGTCTTTATTTTTGTGTTATTTAATCAATATCGGCGAAGGAGTGGAAGCAAAGAACCAAGAAAGCCTGCTTTAGGCTTGCCGCCCTTTGCCCCCTTGGGTATCTTAAGCGCCCCTAACGCCGTGCCGAGAACCATGATGGACGATTTCAGCTACAATCCCCCCATAGACCCCTGGCTGGACATATTGCATCAGGACAAGGACATCATAGTGATCAATAAGCCCAGCGGTTTATTGTCGGTACCGGGCCGGGATCCCATTCACCATGACAGCGCCTGGAGCCGGATCAAGGCCGAACATCCCAATAGCCAGGTGGTTCACAGACTCGACATGGCGACCTCCGGGGTGATGGTGTATGCGCTGCGAAAGAGTGCCGAAGTCGAACTGAAACGCCAATTTCGCGACCGCGAAACCCACAAAACCTACTTTGCCCGGGTGGCTGGTCATGTCAAAGCTGATTGCAGCGTGGATTTACCACTGATTTGTGATTGGCCCAACAGACCAAGGCAGAAAGTAGACCATGAGATTGGCAAACCCTCGCTGACCCATGTCGACGTCATCAGTTACGGCAAGCGCTCCACCCTGGTTAAGCTGACACCTATTACCGGACGCAGCCATCAGCTAAGAGTACATATGATGGCCCTTGGTCATCCCATTCTCGGTGATGGCTTTTACGCCGACCCACTGGCCAAGTCCCTTGCCGATCGCTTACTGCTTCATGCCGCGAGTCTCAGCTTTACCCACCCTTACAGTGGCGAGGCCATGACCTTCAGCACAGAAGTTCCCTTCGCAGAGGCGACGACTAATCAGTAAAGTCACCTTTTCACTGGAAAAATAATACTGAAGCCCGTAAATTATTGTTCAATCATTCGGTAGTTAGAGCAGTTAGCAGTGGATACATCATTTCAGCGCGATCAGTTGGACAACCAGATCCTCGAGGCCCTGATGGCCGATGCCCGCACCCCCTTTGCTGAATTGGCAAAGCGTTTTGGTGTCAGCGCCGGCACCATTCACGTTCGGGTAGAAAAGATGAAGCAGGCCGGCATCATCACCGGCGCCCAAATCACTGTTAATCCCAAAGCCCTGGGTTACGACGTTTGCTGCTTTATCGGCATTAACCTTAAAAGCGCCGGTGACTATCCCGCCGCCATTTCCAAACTCAATGCCCTGGAAGAAGTGGTAGAGGCCTATTACACCACAGGTAATTACAGCATCTTCGTGAAAGTCATGTGCCAGTCCATCGACAGTCTGCAGCATGTGCTCATTAATCGCATCCAGTCCATCGCCGAAATTCAGTCAACCGAGACCCTGATAAGTCTGCAAAACCCCATAGTGCGGGCGGTTAAACCCTGATTGGGATATAGCAATAAAAAAACACCGGACTCAAGTCCGGTGTTTTTTTATTGGCTGAGTCAGAGCTCAAAGACCTTGGTCATCACCTTATAAAGCTCGGTGCCCTGATGTACCGAAGCCGAGGCAAAATGCAGTATGGGCACGCCATCTTCAGGCAGACGCAGCACAGTCAGCTCTTCACCTGTACCGTAGAGATCCAGTCTTAACAGGTTCACCAAGGGATCGCTTGCCTTCATCGGCACGCCCACCTTGCCAAGGTATTCCACCATACCCGCTTTGGGGGCATGAAACTTACGATAGTTTTTCAGGAAACAACCATAGCGTTTCATGGGTTTGGGCAACACGGTTTCGGCAATCACACCACGATGGCTCAAATAGGCCAGAATACCTTCCGCATCTTCCAGCGCATCATCCAAATCTATGCGTTCCTGACTGCCAAGCTCCAGGGTTAATGCCGAGACTCTCACCCCAAGTTCACGACCATGGCTGGAAGCCACCTCGGCCAGTGTCCACCAGGGAACAAAAGCCGCCTCATCCATGGCGCCGCCAAAGCTGTTGGGAATGAGCAAGGTATAAGGTATTGAAAAATATTGGGCGGCGCTGCGTTCATATTCCGGGCAATACAGATGCTTGCATGACTTGGGGCCGGTATGCAGGTCGAGTACTATGTCGGCCCTGTGAGCCATGGATTGCAGCGTAACCGCAAGCCTGTGCCCTGTGGTAACCCCCCAGGGACTATTCAGTCTGCGGGCACATTCTTCCACCAGGGTGGCGCGAAATGCAGTGATAAGCGACTCGTCATCCAGATGGGCGTGTTCCTGATACCAGACCTCGATATTAAACCCATGGTCCAGATACTCGCGGTTCCAATTGACCCCGGTAATAGGGTCGAAACGGCCGAGGGTAAACTCGCCACTTTTTTGGTTGATACCCAGTGGGTTTGCCAGCGGCACCAGAATGATATCCCCCAGAAGCTCGTAGTGCTCAAGGAGTTTCATCAGCTGATAGATCACCGCATTGCCCTGCACCTCTGCGCCATGGACATTGGCCTGAATATACACACTGGGGCCGGCCCCCTTGCCTTTAAAGCGATACACAGGCAAAGACAGTGGCTGACCCGCAGCCAGCTCACCGACCCGAACTTCGTGTTTATCGACGCGCATTATGCCTGACCTTCAAACAGGTTCTCGTGCAGCGCCTTCACGACCTGCGCCGCTTCACTCTCTGCTACCAGAACGCACAGGTTATGGGGGCTCGCGCCCTGACAGATCATCCGCACATTGTGGTTTTCGAGCACAGTAAACACCTGACGGCAAATCCCCGGCGTGCTGGCGATACGGTTACCAATAATGGCCACCAGCGCCAGATTGTCCTCGACCCGAACCCGGCAGTGCTGAGACAGCTCCTGCAGCAAGGCTTCACTGAGCAAACCGCTGCCGGTGGAGTCTGAGCCGGTTTTATCCAACGTCAGTGACACGTTCACTTCTGAGGTGGTGATAAGGTCAACCGAGATTTTATGACGCGCCAGAGTCGCAAAGGTCTCAGCCAGGAAACCGCGGGCATGGAGCATCTGCAGGCTGTGCAGGTTCAACAACGTCTGATCGCGGCGCACGGCCACTGCGCGGTAAATAGGGGGATTTTCTACCTGATGGCGTATCCAGGTGCCGCCCTTTTCTGGTTCGCGGCTTGACCCTACAAACACCTGAATTTGCTGACGTACGGCCGGCAAAATCGTGGCAGGGTGCAATACCTTGGCACCGAAAGTAGCCATTTCGGCCGCTTCATTGAAGCTGATTTCGGCAATGGGTCTGGCGTTGGGAGCCAGGCGCGGGTCTGTGGTGTAAATACCGGCCACATCGGTCCAAATCTCTACAGCATCGGCACGCAGGGCCTCAGCCAGCAGGGCGGCAGAATAATCGCTGCCACCGCGACCCAGGGTGGTGGTGCGACCTTCTGCATCGGCACCGATAAAGCCCTGTGTTACCACTATGTCCCGTTCGAGCAATGGCTGCAGGAAATCCCTGGCCAGTGCCGCTATATCTTCAATCTGAGGTTCCGCGC
Organism: Shewanella sp. FJAT-52076; assembly: GCF_019457455.1. Lineage (NCBI taxonomy): Bacteria > Pseudomonadati > Pseudomonadota > Gammaproteobacteria > Alteromonadales > Shewanellaceae > Shewanella > Shewanella sp. FJAT-52076. Next base: position 714,134 of record NZ_CP080415.1, on the reverse strand, counting down.
GGCCGAAGTGGCTGTCGGTTCGCATGACCTGACGCACATCGAAACTGCTGCTCTTGGCACCCTGCTGCCTCAGCACCGCTGAGAACAGCAGCGCAGAGCATTGCTCTCCCATGGACAGGAGCTCGTCCATGATAGCTTTGCTGCGATTGAGGATGAGCGACTCGCTCAGCACAGAAATGCGTGATAACAGGGCATCCAGCGCGGCAGCCACATCCTGTGGGCGCTCCAGCTTATCGAGGATGGCATATTGAATTTGCGCAATCTGCTTGAGCAGTTGCAGGCGACGCTCATCGGTCACTGTGGCCTGGGTCAGCTCTACCAGCAAGTTGGTCACACCGCTGGATGCACTGACTACCACCAAACGGGTAGCAGAATTGGCCAGCACTATGGCGGCACAGCGTGACATGGCATTGAAGTCGGCGACCGAGGTGCCACCGAATTTGGCTACAACAAGAGACATCAGCACACCTCCATCGACGGCGAGTGGAAGACAGCGACATTCAAGCTAAAACGGGTTTTCATGAGTAATCTCCGAACTGACTTCGTTCGAAGAGCCTGGTGCAAAGATACGGCACCCCAAAAGGAGGGAAAAGCGATCGTCACCAGAAGCTCTCCACCAAATAACAGGTGACAATCGTCAGGATTCAGCCTGAACGACCGACAAAACGCACTCAAGCACGTGGTTTTGCCTCGGCGCCAATCTCCCTCACAGGTCGTCTTCGGAGTGATTGCTCCTCAAACCTGCTACCTAGTTGACGCTCCTCTTCTGTGCCTTCCGCGGGGAAGGGACGAAAAAAGTAGCAATAAAGCGGTATTCAAGTCAATGCGAAATTATGCAACTTGAAAAAATGCTGTGTTCACAGAAACTGGAATCCCAATGATGCCACACCCTCTGCCCTGTCGGTTGGTACCAACTCAGGCAATTCATGCACCAGCCGAACCCGGGAGCGGAAGGACCCCAGCTTCTTGGGTTCGCTGTCCATTCGGCAGGGAAGCAACATCAGCTCGTCCCGCATCACATAATAGAGCGCATTTTGCCGGTATTTATGAGCCAAACGAACGCTGTCGTCAGGTTCCATAAACACGGCCCAACTTTTTTCCATGTGGGATAACTGCTCATTGGTGCCGACCAGGGCACGATAAGGCACGCCCAAAGCTTCTATATCCCTTAACAGTTGCCGGTCAAGCAAACGGTTTTGGCAGGCATCCAGGAGCTCACCCATGGGGTTAAAGGCCGTGATAATGGCAAAGTGTGCGTGGGGAGAAAGGTGTTGAGTCAACAAGAAACTTGCCGACTGATAGATGTTCCAAAGCTGCTGTGAATGATTTTCCATGTCAGTGATAATCATGCAAAAGAACCTGAGATAGTTTAGCAGACTCTGTTACGCTGCCTAGCCTTGTGAGCTGGATCTCATTCCGACCATCATCAGTTCATATATTATTCAATAACATAAGCAATATTAATGATAATTAATCGGCGACTACAAAGGATTTGTTAACATTTCAATTGTTAACAAATGCCTAAAACGAGTACAATTGACAGCGTTAGCCATCCAAATCATTCAGCCGTTCATTTGATACAGGCTGTTACAAATTTTCCGCTGATGTCAGTAACTTGGCTAAACAACTGTACAAAATGTGATCCATATTCAATTTAACATTTATACTTTGAAAAAAAATAACGACTTGGGAACTTCAGCAAGTAGTTTTTTATCGAAGTGAGTACAGTTCGCGCTTCCCTTTGAGGGAGGATTATTGAACTAGTCGTAGAGTGTGCCCCAAGGCGTTGTCTCTTTACCTCCTCAGGTTATTTGGGTCTTGCCGGAATAAAAAAGCAGGGCCTGGCTGACAGTCAGCCGACACACCCGATTAGCACAGATTTGTTTTAAATTTAGGTACTTGATTATGCAAAATCCGCACATTCTGATCGTAGAAGACGAAGCCGTTACCCGTAATACATTAAGAAGTATTTTTGAGGCCGAGGGATATGTGGTGACTGAGGCCAACGATGGCGCAGAAATGCATAAAGCCTTGCAGGAAAATAAAATCAACCTGGTGGTGATGGATATCAACCTGCCAGGTAAAAACGGGCTGTTGTTGGCACGCGAACTGCGTGAAATCAACAACATTGGCCTGATTTTCCTGACTGGCCGTGACAACGAAGTGGACAAGATCCTGGGTCTTGAAATTGGCGCGGACGATTATATTACCAAGCCGTTCAACCCACGTGAGCTGACCATTCGTGCCCGTAACCTTCTGACTCGCGTCAATAGCGCTGGCGCCGAAGTCGAAGAAAGAGCCGCGGTCGAGGTTTATCGTTTCAATGACTGGAGCCTGGAAATCAACAGCCGCTCTCTGGTCAGCCCAACCGGTGAGTCTTATAAACTGCCACGCAGCGAATTCCGTGCCATGCTGCACTTCGTTGAAAACCCTGGCAAAATTTTGAGCCGCGCCGATCTGTTGATGAAGATGACCGGCCGTGAACTCAAGCCACATGACCGTACCGTAGACGTGACTATCCGTCGTATCCGTAAGCACTTCGAAAGCCAGCCGGACACGCCAGAAATCATCGCCACCATCCACGGTGAAGGCTATCGCTTCTGCGGTAACCTGGACGAATAAGGGATAACCCCTCTTTAAAAAGCCAATCTTCGGATTGGCTTTTTTTATTATATTTCCCAAAGATACAAGCCTCTGCGCTGTTCCGGCACATGTTCGTAAAGCCAATAACGCCGTACAAAAAAGGCCTGTCGATGACAGGCCTTTTTATTAGGGTTGGAGTTCAGCCATCGCTCAGCGCTTAAGCTCGCTGTCGAGGAAATCTGCCAGGGTGCGATACAGGTGGGTACGCACCTTCTCACCGCGCATCGAGTGCTTGGAGCCGGGGTAATCCACTATACGGAACAGCTTGCCTTCGTCCTGCAACGCCTTGTAAACCCGGGTCGAGTTTTCAAACAGCACGTTATCATCCGCCATACCGTGGTACATCAAAAGCCCGCCCTGATAGCCGCCGACATGGGGGAACACGCTCGCCTTGTCGTAACCCTCGCCGTTGCGGTCCGGATGGCCCATATAGCGCTCGGTGTAATGAGTATCGTACAGGCGCCAGTCGGTCACAGGGGCGCCGGAAATCGCCGCTTTAAAGTGGCTTGGCGCCTTAAAGAGACTCATGAGTGCCATGTAACCGCCATAGCTGTGGCCGTAAATCGCCACCTTATCCCCTGCCACAAAGGGCAGCGTGCGCAGGTAATCCACCCCGGCCATCTGGTCGCGCACCTCGGCATCACCGAGGTTTTGGTAAATCACATACTCGAACTTGGTGCCGCGATTAGCCGAACCGCGGTTATCCAGCTGAAACACCAGATAATCGTTTTGCAGCAGGTACTGGGTAAAGTAATCCTGCTCGCTCCAGCTGTTGGTCACCAGCTGCGCGTGGGGGCCGCCATAAACCCGCACCACCACAGGGTACTTTTTGGCGGCATCGAAATTCACCGGCTTGAACAGACGGTAATGCAGCGCCTGACCATCGTCGGTCTTCAGCGTGCCAAACTCGGGCAGCTGCCACAGACCGGCAAAGGGATACAGTGGGTGGCCAGCTTTGACGGCGTTTTCTTCCACCCAGGCCAGATGCTTACCGGCCGAATCGTGCAAACTCACCTGCGGCGGCTGTGACAGGCTGTTGAAGTAATCCAGATATACAGGGCAGTTTTCAGCAAACACGGTGCCGTGCATACCGGCTTCGGTTGAGAGACGTTCAATCTCGCCGCCCTTGAGGCTCACCCGGTACAGATGACGCTCAATGACCTTATCCTTGCGGCCACTGAAGTACACAAGGCCTGCCTTTTCATCAACATAGGCAATACCATCCACAGTCCAGTCACCCTTGGTAAGCTGACGCTTAACCTTGCCCCTGGCATCGAACAGGTAAATATGGCTGAATCCATCTCGCTCTGAGGCCCAGAGGAAATCGCCGCTATCCTTTAAAAAGCGCAGGTCGTTATTGAGGTTCACCCAGGCCTTGCTGGTTTCTTTCACCAGCAGCTCTGTCTTGCCGGGGTTTGCCACCGCCACTTTACGCAGCTCCAGGGTCTGTTGGTCACGGCTTTGCCATTGGAAACTGAGCTCAGTGCTGTTTGGCAGCCATTTCACCCGCGGCAGGTAGATATCTTTCTCTTTGCCCAAATCCACCCAGTCGGCCTTGCCATCACCCAAGGCAACAATCCCCAGAGCGATTTCCACGTTGTCCTTGCCAGCATAGGGGTAGCGCTGCTCGGTGAGCTTAATACCATCGGCATAGATTTCATTGCGGGTCACCAGCTCCACCGGCGACTCATCGATACGGGTAAAGGCAATGCGCGCTTCATCAGGCGACCACCAGTAGCCGGTCATGCGATCCATTTCTTCCTGAGCCACAAATTCGGCCATGCCGTTTTTGACAGCGCCGCCACCGTCTTTGGTGAGCTGTGTGAGCTTATTGCTTGCCAGCTCATACACATAGAGGTTTTGCTCCTTGATAAAGGAGACATAGTTGCCCTTGGGCGACAGCTTGGCATCGGTGACAAAACCTTCACCAGTAGCAAGCAGACGCACATCGCCGCTCTTGGGGGTAAAGTAATACAGCTGCCCGGCAGCCGGGATCAGCAGCGCCTCGCCGTCTTTGGCCCAGAAGTACTCCATAATACCCTGGCCATAGATGCGCTGGCGCTCGCGGCGGGCCTTTTCTTCATCGGAAAGCTCGCCGCCCGCCAGTTTGTCGGCATCCAGCAGCAGGCTTACCTGGCCGCTCGCCACGTCCATCTGCCACAAATCATAGAAGTGTTGATTGTCGGCGCGGCCCTTCAAAAAGGTGACCTTGCTGCCATCGGGAGACAGCGCCAGACCACGGGGGCTGCTGCCCGCCAATGCAGGGGAGGCATACATGCGCTCGATTGCCAGAGGTTCAGTTCCTGCGCCCGGAAAGGCCGGCGCAGCCTGAATGGAGACGGCAACGCCCGCCAACATCAATGAAGCCACGATTTTTTTAATCATTGTTTTTTCCATGGGTGGTTCGTGAGGTGTGTAATTCAAATCAGTTATCGACTGTAAGCCAACCATTCTGCCCGAAAACTTCGGCCCTGCCAAAGTAATAGCCGATGGCAAAGCCACTGAAAATATCACCAATCTCAGGTATCATTAGCGCCAGAATTATTCCAAAGACCTCCCAAAATTTGTCTAATCAGAAGGACACAAGATGCAGACCCTGTCCCAATCCCTCAAGCAAAGCGCTATCAGTGAGGAACTTGCCAGCCTGTTAACCGTACTGGCCAACACCTCCAAAGACATCAGCCAGGCCGTGCGCCGTGGCGCTCTTGCCGGCGTGCTCGGCGTAGCCGGCACCGAAAACGTGCAGGGTGAAGATCAGAAAAAGCTCGACGTTATCACCAACGACATGCTGAAAGACGCATTGGCTGCCCAAGGCTCTGTGAAGGCGCTCGCCTCTGAAGAAGAAGATGAGATAGTACCGCTGGCGCAAGATGGCCAGTTTCTGGTGTGCTTCGACCCACTGGATGGTTCATCCAATATCGACATCAACTCACTGGTGGGCACCATTTTCTCTGTTCTGCCAGCCCCAAGCGGTGACGTAAGTGAGCAAAGCTTCCTCCAATCCGGTCGCAAACAAGTGGCCGCAGGTTATGTGCTTTATGGCCCATCCACCATGCTGGCGCTGACCACAGGTCAGGGCGTGCAGCTCTTCACCCTCGACCCGGTAAGCGGCGACTATCTGCTAACTGTAGATGGCGTGCAAATAAGCCCAGACACAGGCGAGTTTGCCATTAATATGTCCAACCAGCGCTTTTGGGAGCCGGGCATGCAGGCTTATATTGCCGACCTGATCCAGGGCAAAGAAGGCCCGCGCGGCAAGAACTTCAACATGCGCTGGATTGCAGCCATGGTGGGCGATGTGCACAGGGTGCTGTGCCGCGGCGGCCTGTTCACCTACCCTACCGACACCAAGGACCCGAAAAAGCCATTCAAACTGCGCCTGATGTACGAGGCTAATCCAATGGCATTCTTGGTTGAACAGGCGGGCGGCAAGGCCAGCACCGGCTACGAGACCATTCTGGACATAGCGCCCAGCGAAATTCACCAGCGCGTGGCGGTAATTTTAGGCTCGGCCAACGAGGTTGATGCCTGTCTCGGTTACCACAAATAAGGCTCAAGTTAGTCTTTAGTGCAATGGCGGCGGCCTTTGATTGGCAAGCCGCCAAATCGCGCTATAATACGCGCCAACCGATTTTCTGAAATCTGATTTCAAATACCGTTAAAGGATATGCAAATGAGCTTGAATGCAGTGCCAGCGGGCAAATCCCTGCCAGATGATATCTATGTAATCATCGAGATCCCACAGAACCACGATCCTATCAAGTACGAAGTGGACAAGGACAGCGGCGCCCTGTTTGTTGACCGCATCATGACTGCTCCTATGTTCTATCCTTGCAACTACGGTTATGTGAACCAGACTCTGAGCCTGGACGGTGACCCAGTTGACGTGCTGGTACCTACCCAGTACCCACTGCAGCCTGGCAGCGTGATCCGTTGTCGCCCTGTTGGCGTGCTGAAAATGACCGACGAGTCAGGTGAAGATGCCAAAGTGGTTGCCGTTCCTCATGAGAAAGTGTCTAAAGAATACGGCCACATTCAGGACGTGAACGACCTGCCAGCTCTGCTGAAGGCCCAGATCAAGCAGTTCTTCGAACACTACAAGGATCTGGAAGTTGGCAAGTGGGTGAAGGTTGAAAGCTGGGAAGACGCCGCTGCTGCCCGCGAAGAAATCCTCACCAGCGCCGAGCGCTACAACAAGCAAGCCTAATCGGCCTGTTTGCGACATATTGCGTAAAAGCCGACCTCAGGGTCGGCTTTTTTGTGCCTGCCGCCTGGTAACGTGCGCCATACTCACAGTAAAAAGCCGCCCGAGGGCGGCTTTTTGGTCAGGTATTATTACCTTATACCGGCTTAGTCATCATCGCTGGCAACCTGATGGGGGCGCTCGGTCTGATCGACAATCGTCAGCACCGCGGTGTCGCCCACCACGTTACAGGAAGTCAGTACCATATCGATAAGCCTATCCAGCGCGGCCACCAGCGCAAAGGCTTCCACCGGTAAGCCCATCTGGTGGATAAGCACGCCAATCATCACCATGCCGCCGCCGGGTACGCCACCGGCGCCTACAGAAAGCAGGAAGATACTGAATACCAGCGCCGGCAACTGCTCCATGGTAATAGGCATGCCAAAGGCGTTGGCGATAAAGAAAATTGCCACTGTGATGTAGATGGACACGCCGCCCATGTTCATGGTGGCGCCCAGCGGCACCCCAAAACCGGCCACGGCGCGGTTCACCTTGAGTTTTTCGGTGAGGGTTCGCATGGTCACCGGAATGGTGGCATTGGAGCTGGCGGTAGAGAGGGAAAACAGGATTTGCTCCTGGGTTTTCTCGCGAAACACGCTGGCCTTCACCGGGGTAAACAGCTGCACCGCATAAGGGTAGACCACGAAAATCCACAGCAGCAGCAAGCCAAGAATAAGCACCAGATATTCCATCACACTGAGAAATACCCCGGCTTCCAGGGTGGCGCCCAGTTTGAACATCAGTGCGCCAACACCAATGGGCGCCAGATGCATCACCACCGAAATCAGCTTCATCATGATTTTATTGGCGGTTTGGAACGCCGATACGGCGCCGACCACATGCTCACCCAGCGACTTGATGACGCCGCCAAGGAGCAGTGCCATAAAAATCACCTGCAGCATATTACCCGACATAAAGGCCGCCACCGGATTGCGGGGCACTATGTCCACCACCAGCGCCATCAGGCTCGGCAGTTCGGTGGCGGTAATGGCCAGCTCTCCGCCGCCGGTCATGTCCACTCCCTTGCCGGGTTCCAGCAGCAGGGCCACTGTCAGGGCTGCGAATATCGCCACCAGGGTATTGATGATGTAAAAGCCGAAGGTCTTGCCGCCGAGACGGCCGAAACTCGAGAGATCTTTAAGCTCACAGACGCCGCAAACAATGCTGACAAACACCAGCGGCACCACCAGCATCATGATCATGTTGACGAACATGGTGCCAAGGCCAGAGGCGATTTCAACCAGGGTGCCGGAGAAGAAATTGATATCGTGCAGCACGTACTGCACCAGAGTGCCGGACAGGAGTCCGATAGCGAGGCCAAGGAAGATCCTGGCCGACAGAGATTTGAACATAGATTGCATGCCTGTGTTGTTATTGTGTCTGGGGTCTGCTGCCCCGTTCGCTCCCGGATAGTGAAACATGCCAGCCGCAATTTCAACGAAAATGTATGGACACAATCCTGCAACCCTATAACAAGCAGAACATAACTAGCTGAAATTTAAAAGCTATCACTCAAAAGCAGAAATTTCTGCCTTTACACAGATGCAGCCAATTTTACCAATGGCAAACACTTCCAAAACAATCACTTAAAAACAGCCAGTGGATAAAACCAAAAATACAAAGGCTTTCAGTCAATATCGCCATAACGAACACACCTTACTCAGTAATTCTCTGCATCCACCGCCTCAGCCAGCCCAGCACGCCATGTTACAGCCAATAAAAAGGCCACCCTGAGGTGGCCTTGGCAAGACAAGGGGATTAACTGAGCCACAGCTCCACGTCGCGGATAATAAAGTTGCCGGTATACACAGGATGAGGCTCACCCAAAGGCTCCAGTTCGAAGAAGGACTTATGCTCTTCGCTCAGGCCCTCAAAGCCGCCAATCACCTGATAAATCCAGCTTTCTGAATCCCATGGCAGGGCTTTTTCCTGCAGGTATTCCAGCGCCGACTGGCGCTTGCCCGAATCGATTACCGCCACAAAGTAGTCTTCCACATCCTGCTTGAGCGGATTTTCCGGAATATCGAAGTCCTCCGCCGCACTCAGCACCACGCTGGTTTCTGCCGCCTTGGCCGCAGGCTTCAGATCGAGGCGACTGATGGACTTGATGCGCGCCACCATCTCCATGAGTTCCTGCTCCTGGCTCTGGTTATGCACATCCACATGGGCATCGGCCAGCATGGCCTCGGCGCGGTTAAACAGCATGGGCACCTTGCGGTGAGCCACATGATCCATGGGCTCGTAGTCGGGGTGCATATCTGTGTACAAAAGCCAGCCCCTGAGCAGCCGGGTGCGGCCCTGAATTTGCCGGAAGCGGCCAAGCAGCTCCAAAAGCCTTGCCTGCACCACACTGAGCTCCTGAGTACAGTCACTGAGGGTCTCCTGCAGGGTGGTTACCAGCAGTTTTCGAAGCTCACGGATATCAGAGGCAATCTCCCCAAGCTCGCTGAACTGAAACAGCTCCAGGCCATTTAAGAGCTCAGACACCTGGCTTTGGGCCAGTTCGTTCTCGCGGATTTTGGCGCTGATGGTACCGACATAACCGAATTCGTTGTTAATCCGCCCCCACAGCACCCGAATTGAGTAGCGCAGGTTCTCGGTAAAGGCGTACACATGCTCACTGAGATCGGCCAGATACGCCTCGGCGGCGCTGTAATCCGAGTGGCTGCGCGCCTCCTTATAGTGGTCGGCCAGGGTCTTGATGGTGGCAAGCGCCGAGCCTACGTTGGCATTGATCTGGCGATTGCGCTCATCCTTAAGGCCCTCTTCGAGCAGCGCACGCACGCTGCGGGTAAGCCTTAGGCCCTCATCTTCCTCAGGGCGCCACAAAATGCCCGCCTCGGTGAGCTTTTTCAGCACACCGGCATCGGCGTTGGCCTCGTCCACGGCGCCGCTCAGGTACACATCCATCACTGTCTCGGCGTGACGGCCAAGCATCCTCAGCAGCCGCACCCCGGACTGGTGCAGGTTGCTGCTCATATCAGCTCCCTCTGGGTGGCGGTTTCGGCCTGCGCCTCCAGGTTCAGCCCTTCAGTTTCATCAATAAAGCGAATCACTTCATAGAGATAATCAAGCTTTCCCGTGGCGATGTAGATTTGTTTTTCCACGTTGGGGCGGGTCAGGAAGCCAAGCTCCACCAGACGCTTGAACACCAGCTTAAGCTGAGCATCGACGTTGCTTGAAGTGGAGCCGAACAACCGGTACTGGCTGAGTTTGCCAAGCTGCTCGCGAAACGCAGGAGTCTCTTCGATGCGGCCCTGAAGTTCAGTCAAACGCACAGGCGCGCCTTCGGTAAGGGGCGCATCCTGGCCAGAGGCCTCCTGCACCAACACCAGCCACTCCACCAGCGGAATCAGCGCTTGGCAGATGTCTTTAAACTGGCTGGAAATCACCTTGCGCTCGGCTTCACCCAGCTGGGCATAACCGCAGAAAAACACTTCACCCTCGCCAGCGCTGGCAACGGTACGGTTGATTTGATTGAGGTAGGTTTCGATACGCTCGCGCACTGCAGGCGACTTGAGTGCACGCCAGCCGTCTTCGTCAGTCACGCGGCAGATAAACTCGCCCCGCAAAAGCCGCTCAATCAGTGCACCATGACCCACTAAGCCAGTACCAGTTCCTGAAAAGTTTGCGTCAGACATTACACCGCCTCCCTGGAAATACGGCTGGCCAGCTTATCGGCGATGGGGTTGCTCTTGGGCTTCACCACCTGCAGCTTGCGGGTTTGCTTGTTGATGATATAGCGGTTTTTGAACAGGCTCAGCACCTCAGACTCGGGATTCGGGAAGGCCCCCAGCACCGAGATATTGTTGTTCTCGCAGGCATCGAAAATTTTCTTCACGTTGTTGTGGTGCAGGGTGCCCAGTTCGTCGATGGGCCAGTGCACTGTCACCTGGGCCGAGCCCCGCAGCAGGCGGGTAAAGGCCAGCAGGAACTTACACAAAATCAGGTATGCCATACCATGGCTCGAGGATTCATTCAGCTGACGGTCAGTGCGAATAATCAGATCCGAGTTGCCTTCACGCAGGCGCAGCTCGATTTCCAGCAGCTTGGCGATACCGCCACTGAGCGCCGCCTTGCCGATGATATCAAGCGCCCGGCGCATACTGTTGGTGTAATGCTCGTCCGGCAAACCGGCAAAGCCATCGCTCTTCCAGCGACGGAAGGCGGCCACAAACACTTCCAGCTCGGGCCAGAACTCAAGCTCGCTGATCCGCGAGCGAATGCGCACTGCAGATTCAGACACCCCATCGAGGAACAGCTCTTCGCCCACCTCGCGGGTAATGCGGGCACTTTGGGATGCAATACGGCGGTCGATATCGGCCAGCACGTCGTAGAAGGCGGTGAGATCCACCCCGAAAATCCGGCCCTGCTCCCGCAGCGCCATAATCGACTGGGGCACCATCACGTTCAAAAGCTGCTCCAGACTTGGCACCAGCTTGCGGTAATCCAGAATACGGATGCCCTTGTCGTTGATGGAGGTGGCCTCTTCCCGGGCACGCTCCCAGGTTTCGGCAAGGCCAGAGCCCGACTTGGCGGCAATCACGGTATCGAAGTGCTCTACATACTGCTTCACCGAGCCCACCAGATAATCGCGTTTGAGCAGCAACTCTTCACCCTGACGCAGTCGCTCGCCAATGCTGCCCTGGGCCTCATCGTCGGTGGGCGCGAGTTTAAGGTCGGCCAGTTTACGCAGCAATGAGCGCAGCTTGGTGAGGTTTTCCGAGGCTTCCACCTGGGCGGCATCGGAGGCCTTGCGGCCCGACTCCAGTTCGCTGCGCTGGGTTTTCACCTCGCTTGAGAAACGGGCGAGCTGCTGCTCCAGCTCCGACTGGGCGCGGCGCACCTTGGCCAGCTCTTCGGCAAGCCGTGGCTTGCGGCTAAGCCAGGTGTGCTGATACCAGTCTTCGTAGCGCAGTACGTCGGCGCGGCGACCTTCGGCATCGGCAATCCGGCGCTCGAGGGTGCGGATATCGGCCTTGAGGCCCACAATCTTGTCTTCGTCCACACCGCGGGACTTAAGCTCATTTTTATACCACTGCTCACAGGCCTTGGTTTCGGCCTTGGCGTTGGCGCGGCGGCTCTCGATACCCGTCTTGACCGAAGCAATCTGGGCATCCAGTGCGCCCACCACTTCCTGCCAGTAGGCATTCTTTTCCATCCGCGCTTCGAGGGACTCTTCTTTGGTCTCCTCCAGCCAGTCCTGATGGTCGCGGCCAAGCTGCTTTAGCTGATGCTCGATGGTCACCAAACGCTTACCGGCCAGTTGCTTACGCTCGGCCAGTGCCTTGTTGACCCTGTCCTGCTCGGCGCGCTTTTCATCGAACAAACGGCGCAGGTCTTCACGGGCATTTTTAAAGGCGGTGCGGGCAAAGGTGAGTTCGCGGGAGAGTTTTTCCAGCTCGCCGTTGATTGTCACCAGCTGCTCTTCGGCGGCTTCCTGCACTTCGCGGGCACTGCCGAGGGCTTCTTCAGCCTTGGCAAGACGGCTTCTAAGCTCCTGCTCACTCTGGGCATACTCGGGAATATCCAGCGCCTTTAAGTCCAGCCCAATGCCGAACAGGCTATTGCCATCGGCGCCGCTGTTGGCGTTAAAAGGATGCAGATCGGTGCGGTGTAACAGCTCGGGGGCAATCACCTTACCCAGGTGCTCTTCCCAGCCGGGGGCTTCTTTACGCAGAAACTCCAGCAGGGTGTGCGACTGAGGAAAGAGCATGGTCTTGAGCTCGTCCAGAGCATTCTGGCGCTCGCTGACACGGATACTGGCAAGGCGCAGGGCTTCGCTGGCCTGATCGCGGCGGGAGCGCAGACGACGCTCTTCCAGCGCCAGACGCTCCACGTTGGCGTTGCTGGCTTCCTGCTCTTCGTCGGCACGTTCGATGCGCTCATCAAACACCGCCAGATTGAGCTTTTCCTCTTCGGTGTAGGTCACCGCATCCTGGCGCAGCTTTTCTTCAGAGGCTGCGAGCTTCAGCTCATATTCCTCTTCGCGGAAACGATTCTTGCCCGCTTCCAGCTGATCGCGCCAGAACTGCTCGAGTTTCTCAAGATCGCTGCGGGCAGCGGCTGCCTGACGCTCACGGGCGTCGCGCTGCTTATCCAGATCCTGATCCAGCACTTCCAGGTCGCGGTTGAGCTGCTCAACAATCTTGGAGCGGCGGGCGTTATAGGCGGCCTCTACGTCCTGGTGTTTGTCGGTGAGCAGCTTATGGCGCTCGCTTAAGTTTTCAAGGTCGGTGCGCCACAGCGGCAATTGCTCGAGGTCACCCTTGGCGGTTTCGATATCGGCATCGAGGAAGGCACCGTGCTGATCTTCAATCACCTCAAGTTCGTGCTCGAACTTGCTGACATCACCACGGGCGGCGGAGATTTCCTGGTTCAGCTCGTCGCGCTTTTCCTTCCACTCGTCATCGAGCTGGCGCAGGCGGAAGTTGTATTCCTTGGATGCGGTCTGACAGCGCTCCAGGCGCTCGGCCTCCAGCACTTCGTCATCCTTGTAGCCCTTGTGCAGCCCGGCCAGACGCAGCTCGGCAGACAGCAGCTGATTGAACTCCTGCTCCAGCTTGTCGAACTCGGGACGAATTTCTTCAAATCCGGCAATAAGTTGGCACTCGCGGATCCAGTTTTCCACCTGCTGCGGATTGATGCGCGAAGTAGGCGGATTTACGCCGTCTTCTTCCAGAATGGCGGCAATCATGGACTTCACAGTTTCCATCTTGCCTTCTTTGGAGTGCACCGCTTTGGCGAGTTTTTCGATGTGCCTTAGGGTGTGCTCAGCGTCGCACAGGGCAAACTGGCGGGCATAGCTTCTGAGCTCAACCCTGTTGGTGCCGCTCGACAAAAGAGTGCGATCGTTTTGAATAATGGCGCGGTATTCGCGGGTATTGAGCAGATTGGTGTGGGCAATGCCGGCACGTTTCATCTCGCGACCAAGCTCGGCGGCGGTGTGGCACACCAGGGCATCGCCGTTACGGGCCTTCACATAATCGTCCAGCTCGAAGCCCTTGGCGATAAAACGGTAACTGATGCCCTTGCCATCGCCGTTGGAACTTAATACTGCCTGATACAGCATGCCATCGCCGCGGCGATATTCGTAAATGATATAGCTGCTGTCGTGGGGCAGGTACCAGCGCTCAAAACTGTCACGGGTGGAGGGCACCACCCGGCTTGGGTATTCGCCATAAAACACCGGCACCAGTCGCTGCAGTGTGGTCTTGCCCGAGGCATTGGTACCACAGATATTGGTATGGCCGTCGAGGGCCAGCTCGACCACCCCAGGCAGGTGGGTGTCGATAAGCACGATTCGTTGCAAGCTAGACATCTTTATCCTTAAAGCAAAGCGGCCGCAATCTGGCGGCAAGAGGTCGGGATCACGACCAAGGCCCATGGATGGAATACACGCGTTTAGAGGCAAACACCTGAGCGGAGCGAACACACACGGGAAAGGATTATTAAGGTAAAGGAAAGCCCCGTGGATGGCAATCACACGGGGCCTTGAAGCGGCGCCATATCAGGCTTTGTGAGCTGTTTGGCGGGAATTTAAGCCAAGCTATGCGTTACAGGGTAGCGCGGCGCTCTTCGTAGAACTGTGCCATGCCATCGAGGGCGGCTTCATCGAGGGCTCGCAGGCCACTCATCACCAGGGTCTTAACGCCGGTGCCAACCTGCTTGCCGTCGCTGATAAGGGCAAATTCCAGGGTCACGTCGCCGCGCTTGCCATCCACGCTGAGGCGGGCATCGCTGAGTTCCAACGCAACCTGATCGAAATCCAAGGTATTGAGATCGAACGCCATGCTCTCGTAGATCACCAGTGGACGGTCGGGGTTAATCATGACCCCGTGTTCACGCATCATGGGCACCAGCACATGAATAAAGTTAAGCCCGGAGAAAGACACGTAGCTGCGCACGAAAGACTCGATTTGGGCCTCGCAGCGGCTCACATCGCCCTGGCGGCTGACACTGAGGTAAGTCTTATCGCGGCTGTCACAGATGGGGAAGCTGTCGCCCATCTCGGCCGGGAAGTTCAGGCACACGCCCTCGCCCACCATGCCTTCGAACTTGAATTGCATTTTCTGGCTCAGGCCATAGTGGCTCAGCACCAGCGCAAACAAAAGGTCGCCTGGCACACAAAAGCGCTTGGCACTTTCGTCGTGAATAGGGTTGAAATCTTCTGCGACCCGCTTGGCAAACTCGCTGGCCTGAAAAGGAGAAATCGTTACAGTTTCATCAGTTTGAGTAAAAAAAGGCTCGAGAAACATAGGCAGTGATACACCTGAAATCTTGTTGTGTCGTTTTTTTAGGCCAAGCAGTCTACCTCAATTATGACAATTAACTCACCCGATGACTTGCACCAGTAAGCAACACCTGCGACAGCGGCGAGATAAAAGGCTTTGACAGCAAGGTTTTACCTTTTTATTACAAAGGTAAAGAAATCGGAAATTAAGCTAGTCTTAAGCACCTTTACCTAACCTCCCGCTGCAAATGATAACCATTGTCATTATCATAAAAGGGAGAAACCATGACCACCATCGCCAAGCCAGCTATCAAGCTGAGCCTGCTGTCCAGCGCCCTGCTGGCAAGCTTTACCGCCACGGCAACCGCCAATGCCGACATCGAGCAGATCAGCATTTTCGGTAAAAAGAACCCCATCAACACAGTGCCGGGCAGTGCCCATCAGCTAAGCCAGGAAGAGCTGGATACCTTCAAGTATTCCGACATCATGCGCACCCTGGCCTCGGTGCCCGGGGTCTATATTCAGGAAGAAGAAGGCTATGGTCTGCGCCCCAATCTTGGCATGCGCGGCACGGGTCAGAACCGCTCAGAAAAAATCACCGTGATGGAAGATGGCGTGCTGGCAGCACCGGCGCCTTATGCTTCACCGGCGGCCTATTACTTCCCAACCTCAGGTCGCATGCAGCAAATTGAAGTGCTCAAAGGCTCTTCTACCGTGAAATACGGCCCGCGCACCACCGGCGGCGTGGTAAACATGGTTTCCCGCCAAATTCCTGATGCCGAACTGGCTGGCGCATTCGATGTGGCCCTGGGTCAGGACGGTTACGGCAAGCTGCACGCCCACGCCGGTGGTCAGGGCGAACGCATTGGTGCTGTGACCGAAGTGTACCGTTATCAGGCCGACGGTTTTCGCGACATCAACGGCGTTGGCGGTGACACAGGTTTTGTGAAAAACGATCTGCTGGCCAAAGTGGCCATCGACAGCGCTAAAGATGCCAAATACGCCCAGCGTCTGGAACTCAAACTCAAGTACGCCGATGAAGTCTCCAACGAGACCTACATGGGTCTGACCGATGCCGACTACGCAGCCAAGCCATTCAGCCGCTATTCGGCCTCGCAAAAAGATGAAATGACCACTGAGCACAAGCAGCTGCAACTGAGCCATATCATCGACTTTGGCAGCAGTGTCAGCCTCGCCACCACCGCCTATTACAACGACTTCAAACGTAACTGGTACAAAGCCGACAAGGTTGACGGCAAGAGCCTGTCCAAGGGTGGCATTGACGCCGCCAGCGCCTTCGATGCCAACCCTGAAGGGGCGATTGATGTCAGCGTGAAGGCCAGCAACCGTGGTTATCTGTCTCAGGGTATCCAGACCGAACTGGGGCTGCTGCTTGGCGATCACCAGTTGGATATCGGCCTGCGCCTGCATCAGGACGAGATGGACCGCTTCCAGTGGGCCGACACCTACAGCCTGGATGTCAATCAGCACATGAGCCTGACCAAGGCCGGTGTACCGGGTACCGACTCCAACCGCATCGACAGCGCCGAAGCCATTTCGGCCTACGTACAGGACAGATTCACCCTGGGCGCCTTTACGCTCACCGCCGGTGTGCGCTACGAAGATGTGACCGTAGAGCGTGAAGACTGGGGCAAAGCCAACCCAGGCCGCAACGGCGAAGGAAAGCTCAACGAAAACAGCTTCTCGGCACTGCTGCCGTCGCTGTCTGCCACCTGGCAGCTGACCGACAACACCCTGCTGCTGGCCGGTGTGCAAAAGGGCTTTGCCCCTGCCGCCCCTGGCAACACTGAGGGCCAGGAAGAAGAGAGCTGGAACTACGAGGCGGGAGCCCGCTTTGTGAACGGCAACTTCAATGCCGAAGCCATCGCTTTCTATGGCGATTACAGCAACATGCATGGCAACTGCACCGCCGCTCAGGGCTGTGATGAAGACAAGCTGGACAACCAGTACAACGCCGGCGAAGTAGTGGTGAAAGGGCTGGAATTGTCAGCTGGTCACCAATTCAGCACCGAAGGCGCTCTGAGCTTCCCGGTGAAACTGGCGTACACCTACACCAGCACCGAGTTCCAGAACAGTTTCGACTCTGAGTTTGAAACCTGGGGTTCGGTACAGGTGGGTGACGAGTTCAGCTACACCCCCAGGCATCAGCTATACCTGAGCGCCGGCATCAGCGCCGAGCAGTGGCAGCTGACCCTGGCCGGCCGCTATACCTCGGATATGCGCGCCACTGCGGGTCAGGGTGAGATTGGCGCCGATGACCTGATTGCCGCCAAGACTCTGGTTGATCTGTCCGGTCGCTACTTTATTGATAAGCAGCAGGAAGTTTACCTGACAGTGGACAATTTGCTGGATGAAACCTACATGACCACCCGCGCCCATGGCTCGGTGTTTTCAGGTAAACCCAGAAGTATTACCGTTGGTTATTCCTACAAGTTCTAAGAATAAATCTTAATATTCCTAAGGCGGCTTACATTAAGCCGCCTTTTTCATGCCTTAAATTTATATCTTAAAAATCAATTAATTGGATATTAATCACTGAACGAAAAAAAATCATTACAAATCAGACCACTTTACTTTTGCTTTACGTTTGTTGATCTGGATCATTAATCCCAATGCGAATCGTTTGCATTTGTTAAATCAGTTGTTAGAATCCGCTGCGTGCTTAACCCTCAGATAATAAAACGGGAAAGGGAAATGATGAAAAAGACTCTGATCGCCAGCGCCCTGCTGGGTCTGTTCGCCAGCCAAACTGCCATGGCCTCTGACGAAACCGCCGAACTGCGCAAAGTAATTGAACAGCAGCAACAGGTTCTGAAAGATCTCGAAAAGCGCCTGGAAGAGACCGAAAAGCGTGTTGAGCAGACTGCCGATGCAGCCGAAGCCAATGCCAGCGCCAAGAGCGCCACCACCATCGGCGGCTACGGTGAACTGCACTACAACAACATGTCCAACAAGGATGCCCAAATCGACTTCCACCGTTTTGTGCTGTTCTTTGGTCACGAGTTTTCCAGCAAGACCCGTTTCTTCTCTGAAGTCGAAGTTGAGCACGTAATTGCCTCTCACGATGACAAAGGCGAAGTAGAACTGGAGCAGGCTTACATCGAACACGACTTCAGCGATGCCCTGACAGGTAAAGCAGGTCTGTTCCTGGTTCCTGTGGGTCTTATCAACGAAACCCACGAGCCACCTGCATTTTACGGTGTAGAACGTAATCCGGTTGAGAAAGACATTATCCCGGCGACCTGGTGGGAAGGTGGTTTGGCTCTGAACATCAAGGCTGCACCAGGCCTGGCATTCGATGCCGCCGTGACCTCAGGTCTGAAAGTGGAAGAAAACTTCAAGGTGCGTAATGGTCGTCAGAAAGTGTCTGAAGCCAGCGCCGAAGCCCTGGCTTACACCGGCCGCGTGAAGTACACAGGTGTACCTGGCCTGGAGCTCGCTGCCACTGCCCAGTACCAGAGCGACCTGACTCAGGGCGATGCCTCCCTCGGTGAAGAAGCTGCTGCCACCCTGCTGGAAGCTCATGCCGTTTACAATATCGGTGACTTTACCGTTAAGGCACTGTACGCCCAGTGGGATATCGATGGCGCAGAAGCAGAAATGCTTGGTCGTGACAGCCAAAAAGGTTGGTACGTAGAGCCTTCTTACCGTATCAATGAGCAATTTGGTGTGTTTGCCCGTTACAACGAGTGGGACAACGAAGCCGGTGACAACACTGACAGCAAGAAGAAAGTAACCTCTGTGGGTGTGAACTACTGGATCCATGAAAATGTCGTGCTGAAGGCCGACTACGAGAATCAGAGCGGCGTCCTGGATGCCGATGGCTTCAACCTCGGTGTTGGCTACCAGTTCTGATGCAAGTAGATAGAGGGGGCGTCAGCCCCCTTTTACCTGAGTGACGGCATAACCATGAAGAAATACCTGCTGACCCTGTTGGCCTGCTGGCCCTTGTTGGGGCACGCCGAAACCAGCTTTCAGAGTAATGAAGGCTTTATCGCCGATGCGCTGGGCTCGGTTCCCAAGGCCAGTGTGTTGTGGCTGGATGATACCCAGAAGGCCAACATCGAGAACATTCTTGCCCACGCCTACAACAAACTCAGAGTAAGGTACTGGCGCGATGGGGCACAGACAGTGTGGGTCCTGGACGAAATCGGTAAAGAATCTCCCATCACTGTTGGTATCCACATCGCCAACCAACAGATAGTCAAAACCAAGGTACTGGTATACCGGGAAAGTCGCGGTGATGAGGTCAGGCATGATTTCTTTACCAACCAATTCAAATCGGCGACACTGACGCCCTCCCTTGAACTGGATCGCAGTATCGATGGCATCACGGGGGCAACCCTGTCGGTAAGAGCCCTGACCAAGTTGTCCCGGATAGCCCTGTATCTGGATGCTGCCGTGCAAAAGACCCCATAACGGATGACTCGACGCCTTTCGAATACTGCCGGTAAACAACTCGGTCACCGGCTGCGCAAACAAATCCGCCCCTGGCACAGACGCATCGGCATTGTCGGTGGCCTGTTTTTGTTACTGTTGACCGTAACCGGCGTACTGATAAATCACGCCGACGACGCAGGGCTTGGGCACGCCAGGGTGCGTTTGCCCTGGTTATTGGATTATTACGGGATTCAACTCCCCTCCCATAGCGCGCAATTTGGCGACTACGGCATCACAGATAATTTGCTGTGGCACCACGGTACCATGGTGCTGGAAGCCAAATATCCCCTCATCGCCGCAACCCAATGGCACAATCAAACCATCGCCATTGATGCCGAAAACCTGTATCTCCTCAATGATGATGACCAATTGGTAGAAACCCAGAATAAAGCCACCGGGCTACCTGTACCGCTTAAGGCCATGGCCATCGAAGGTGAATCCCAGCTGTGGCTGAGTGGCGAAAATGGGCAATATCTTGCGGATGAAGACCTGATTGAGTGGCAACGCACTACGTCATTTGCGCCATTGCATTGGCTTGAAGGCAAGGCCGCTGAACAACAGTTACTGGAGGATGCCCGCAGCGCACACCTGCACTGGGAACGGGTATTGCTTGACCTGCATGCTGGCCGGATATTGGGTCCATGGGGCGTCTGGCTTTGGGACCTGCTCGCCCTTGGCTTTGTATTTTTGTCTTTGAGCGGCCTTTACATCTGGATAAGCCAGCAACCCAAACACAAATAAACCCCGCCGCAGATAAAAAAAGACCCGGCATAAGCCGGGTAAAGCAACTGGGCTAAAGCACAGTAACCCAATTGAGGCAATGAAATGGGGTTGAGGGGTTAGGCAACCTTTGCCGGACGCGCAAACCAGCGACGCCACAGTGAAGGCTTAACGGCTTCCTGCGCATCAGGGGCAGGCGTTGCTGTCATCCACATACTGCTGACCCACATACTGCGATAGGCTTTCATCAAAATTCCTCCAAAGCTGAGATGCAGCTCAAGGTATCTCCCGGCCATCAATAAGTAAAATGAATCTATTCCATCGCTTCCATTCCATATTGGCATGAACATTCCAATCAAGAACTTGCACTGTTTTGTGACCCTTGCCGAGACCGGCAGTTTTACCCGCGCGGCCGAAAAACTGCACCTGACTCAGCCCACACTGAGCAAGATGCTGCAACGACTGGAAGACCATTGGCAGCAGCAGCTCATCATCCGCACCAATCAAAAGCTGTCACTGACCCAGGCGGGCGAACTCTTACTTGAACACGCCAGAGAAATTCTGGGGCAGTGGCATTTATTGGAAGAAGACTTATCAAACCTTCGCGGGGTACAAAGGGGATACTTACGTCTGGGCGTGTGTCCCATGATGAGCAGCCTGGTGATTGAACTCCTTACCGCATTTCGTGCCAGGTATCCCGGGGTCAGATTGGAGATGTTCGAGTACGGGGGCTTCGGCTGTGAGAAGGCACTGCTGGCAAACAATCTGGATATTGCCTTTACCGCCCTGCCCGCAACCCACGCCGATGAACTGACCGCGCAGCCGTTGACGGCTTATCCCCTGCTCGCATGCCTGCCGGCAGGCCACAAGCTTGCGAACAAAGCCGCCCTCGACTGGTGCGACTTTGGCTCCCATCCCTTTATCATGTACAACCAGGATTTTGCGCTGGCAAAGCTGCTCGACAGCCTGGCAAGAAATGCCGGAGTAGAGCTGAATGTGGCCTATCGCAGTGGCCAGTGGGACTTTTTGGCAAGCATGGTGGAAGCCAATATGGGGCTGGCCATACTGCCCGCCCCCATTTGTGAAAAATTAACCGACAAGTCGCTCTGTTTCAGGCCATTGAGTGGCGGCCATACGTGGGATCTGGCACTCATCTGGCGCAGTCATCTGCACCTGACCCCTGCGGCGGCTGCCTTTCTGGCCCTCAGTCGTGATAGGGGCCGAGCCACTGCGCATCCGGGGGCAGAATAAGCAGATTACACCTGAGTTTGTGCACCAACTGCTCTGCTGTGCTGCCAATGGAGGCACCGAATATGCCCTCCCTTTGGCGTGCTCCCATCACCAGGTATTGGGCTTTTAAACTGCTGCTGAGCTGATAGAGGCACTGGGCAGGGTCCCCGGCAACCACATGGACCTGCTCCGGTGGCAGGCCAAATTGCGCCAGCGTATCCCGGTGCTTTTCATGGGCTGCG
The DNA here is from genome assembly GCF_019457455.1 of Shewanella sp. FJAT-52076. NCBI lineage: Bacteria > Pseudomonadati > Pseudomonadota > Gammaproteobacteria > Alteromonadales > Shewanellaceae > Shewanella > Shewanella sp. FJAT-52076. The sequence continues at coordinate 692,362 of NZ_CP080415.1, read as the reverse complement.
ATAAGGATTTCATGGGGAGTAATGATATCGAGCTCCCGCAGTACCCTGGGCACCCGCACCACACAGGCGAGGTGCAAAGGGAGATTAAGCGCACTGGCAAGGCGCTGTCCCTGTTCCAGCACCAGTCGATTGAGAAGCTGTTTATCAGCACTGGTCGCATCCAGGTCGACCGCCATCAGTACCAGCCGCCCCCGCGCGAGGGGATTGGCGGTGAGCAGCATCAGCGGCACCTTGGTATGCCTGATAAGCTGCCAATCTTCGGGCTCCGGTGATTCGGCGCCTTCGATACCCTTTATCATCAACGAATAGCCCTGGCGGGCCGCCTGGGGAAGTGCATGCTCGTGCAGGCGCTTACTCCACACCGCCTCATAAGCCACATCCTGCCGTTGCAGTGTGGCCAACGCTGTCTCCAGCTCATCATGGAGGCATTCGAGTAGCCGTTGTCGCGCAGCGCCTGCCAGGCGGGGATTATAGTACTCGGCACCGGAAAAATAGGCATGCCCATAGGCGTAAACCTTGGGTGTAAGTGCCATTGCATCGGCGATTTCCAGCGCCGTTTGCAATGTTGCGGTTGATTGACCATCCTGTCCGACAATCACAAAGACCTTGCTCATCAAGAGTCCCTCCTTTAAATAGGGTCTTTTGACACCAGTCTAAGCCGCCATGCTTGATTCAAACTGAATAACCCAAATTACAGGCATAAAAAAACCCGCCATATGGGCGGGTTTTTATGGACCGAAGTATTAATTACTTCTTGGCAGCGTTCTTGGCCTTGGTCTCAGCAATTACAGTCTCAGCCACGTTGGCAGGACAGGTGTAGTAGTGAGAGAACTCCATGGAGAACTGACCACGACCAGAAGTCATGGTACGCAGGTGACCGATGTAACCGAACATTTCGGCCAGCGGTACGTCTGCCTTAACGCGTACGCCAGTCAGACCAGCTTCCTGATCCTTGATCATACCGCGACGACGGTTCAGGTCACCGATTACGTCACCTACGTGATCGTCTGGAGTGAACACGTCAACCTTCATGATAGGCTCGAGCAGCTGTGGCTTGGCCTTAGGCATGGACTGACGGAATGCACCTTTAGCGGCGATTTCGAACGCGATGGCAGAGGAGTCAACTGCGTGGTAGGCACCGTCGAACAGCTCAACTTCAACGTCCAGTACTGGGAAGCCAGCCAGAGGGCCTTGACCCATCATTTCTTCGAAGCCTTTCTCTACGGCAGGCCAGAATTCACGAGGTACGTTACCACCTACTACAGCTGACTTGAAGCTGAAGCCGGTACCTGGCTCACCAGGACGGATGCGGTAGTCAATCTTACCGTACTGACCAGAACCACCAGACTGCTTCTTGTGAGTGTAGCTGTCTTCGATGGCGGCAGTGATGGTCTCACGGTAGGCTACCTGTGGAGCACCTACAGTCAGCTCAACGCCGAAAGTACGCTTCAGGATGTCTACCTTGATGTCCAGGTGCAGTTCACCCATACCTTTCAGGATGGTGTCACCGGTTTCCTGGTCGGTTTCAACCTGGAATGATGGATCTTCAGCAACCATCTTACCCAGAGCAACGCCCAGCTTCTCAGAAGCACCTTTGTCCTTCGGAGTCACAGCAATAGAGATTACTGGCGTTGGGAAGATCATAGGTTCGAGAGTACATTCGTGCTTAGGATCACACAGGGTGTGACCGGTCTGAACGTTCTTCATACCCACAACGGCAATGATGTCACCAGCCTGGGCAGAGTCGATTTCGTTACGATCGTTGGCGTGCATTTCCACCATACGGCCGATACGTTCAGTTTTACCGGTAGCAGAGTTCAGGATGGTGTCACCCTTCTTCATCTTACCAGAGTAGATACGTACGAAGGTCAGGGCGCCGAAACGGTCATCCATGATCTTGAACGCCAGAGCGCGCAGTGGCTCGTCTACAGAAACGGTAGCAACTTCGCCAGTCTCTTCACCAGTGTCTGGGTTGGTCAGAGGCTGAGGCTCAACTTCAGTTGGAGAAGGCAGGTAGTCAACTACGGCATCCAGTACCAGCTGCATACCTTTGTTCTTGAACGCAGAGCCGCAGAAGGTGGGGAAGAAAGACAGGTTGATGGTACCCTTACGGATACAACGCTTCAGGTCTTCGATAGAAGGCTCTTCACCTTCCATGTAAGCTTCCATCAGGTCGTCGTCCTGCTCAACGGCAGTCTCAACCAGCATTTCACGGTATTCTTCAACCAGGTCTACCATGTCGGCAGGAACGTCGGTCACAGTGTAGTTTTCTGGCAGACCAGAATCATCCCACACGAAAGCCTGACGGTTCAGTACGTCTACAACGCCTGTGAATTCGTCTTCGCGGCCGATAGGCAGAGTCATTACCAGCGGGTTGGCAGCCAGTACTTTCTTAACCTGACCAACTACGCGCAGGAAGTCGGCACCGATACGGTCCAGCTTGTTTACGAAGATCAAACGAGCTACTTCAGACTCGTTGGCATAACGCCAGTTGGTTTCTGATTGTGGTTCTACACCGCCGCTACCGCAGAATACACCGATACCGCCGTCCAGAACCTTCAGAGAACGATAAACTTCAACTGTGAAGTCAACGTGACCGGGGGTGTCGATTACGTTAAAGCGGTGACCTTTCCAGAAACAGGTGGTGGCAGCAGACTGAATGGTAATACCACGCTCTGCTTCCTGATCCATGAAGTCCATGGTAGAAGCGCCATCGTGAACTTCGCCCAGTTTGTGGATTTTACCGGTCAGCTTGAGGATACGCTCGGTGGTCGTGGTTTTACCCGCGTCAACGTGAGCGAAAATACCAATGTTTCTGTATTTTGATAAATCGGTCATGATTCAACTTTTTTGCTTGGTTTATAAAAGTAGACGGAGTATGCCACAAAAAAGCAGCAGACCACACATCAGGATTTGAGGCGCATATTGTAATTGGGAAGGGCGTCGGGCGCAAACTGCTTAGACGTTTTTTAGCTGACAAAACAGCAGCTACAGAGTTAGCTGGGCCAAAAACGGTTAAAAATCAACCTTGAAGCAGTTTATCTCTGGCAAATAAATTCGCTGTTTTTTTGCACGGACACCGAGTTAAGCTGCCGTTGCCATGGCGGTTTTTTTTGTTCAGGCTGCACCGGAAGAAATCCTGCCAATGCGAAAACTCCCCCGCCCCTGCTCCTTGACCTCATACATGGCAACGTCTGCGGCCTCAAGCAGCGCCTCCAGGGTATGGCCGTGGTGGGGATAAATGGCAATCCCCACGCTGGCGCCCACTTCGCAGGAAAGACTGCCCCGAATGGCTACCGGCCTGGATATCTGAACCAATATTTCCTGGGCAAGTTGACGCAGCTTGTTGTAATCCTCATCAACATCGGGAATGCCAATCAGAAACTCATCGCCGCCCCAACGAATGGTAATACCCTTGTCTGCCAGCTTCACCAGGCGTTCGGCAACGGTTTTCAATACAGAATCACCGGCTTCGTGGCCATAGATATCATTCACAGGTTTGAATTTATCCAAATCAATCAGCAGCATGCCCATCAGCGTCCTGGTTTGATCGGCTTTTCGCATCATATCAACCAACAGGCGTTCACCTGAGCGGCGATTTTTAAGCTGGGTTAAAGGGTCATGCTCGGCTTCAAACCGAATCATTCGTTCCCGATAGGTGCGTTCAGTGATGTCGTACATCATCACTTCGATCAGCGTCTGAGTGCTGTCCTCCACTTTGGAAAACAGGCAATGGACCCATTTGAGTTGGTCGCTTTGCTGACTTCGCAGTTGCAGCTCCATTTCCACGTGATTGAGATTTGCGTTCCCTCTTAGCTCATCAAAAAAACGCGCTAATTCGGCTTCTTCTTCGAACCAGTGGCTGAGGGCCGGTTGGTTTTCGATGGATTCAGTACCACACAAACGCTGGAATGCCTCGTTGGCAACGAGCACATGATTGCCTGGGTCTATCAAGCAAATACCGGCGCTGGCTCTTTCAAAAATGAGCCGGAATTTACGCTCAAGCAGCTCTGTCCTTTGCCGCAAGCTGCGCTCTTTTTCGATGGATTGATTCAGGTTGGCCACCAGCTGATTGATTCCCCGCACCAGGCTGCCTATTTCATCCTGAGCATGGTATTTGGGCACGCTGAGCGGGTTTTTGTCACCGGGCTTGATATTCTCAAAGTTCGAGGTCAGGCGATTTAACGGCGCTGTCAGGGTTTTATGCACCAACAGGGAAACCAGCAGAGCAATCAACGCCGATTGAAGCACCAACATCCACGCTTGTTTGAGTGCAACCTCGGTCGCCCTCGATTGGATGTATTCGTTATTTGGCAGCAATCTGAGCTTGCCCAGCACTTCACCGGCAAAGAACGGATGGGGAATATCGAATTCCAGCACCTGCAGCACATCATCTGCGACAAAACCCCTGGAACTCACCCAGTCGCCGCTGTCTGCAGTAAGTAAAGCGCCAGCCACCAGGTCATTGACCTCAAGACCCTCAACGATTTCTTTACCCAGTTCCACGTCCTTGACGTAAAGCGCAACTGAGGCCGTTTTTTGCACCGTTAAGGCGATTTGCCCAAGTTGATTTTTGACTTCCCTGAGCTTGGTTTCCCTGGCATCCCAGAAAAAATAGAGGCAGGCGACCACCGCCGCGAGAAAGGCTCCCAGCGCAATGGCAACGGCAACTTTGACATAAAGCTTCTGGCGATTAGGGATCAAATTTGTATACCACCTTTAATGCCGGGTCCAGTTCGGTGCTTTTGACAAAAGTAATACCCGAGGGGGTACTGTTCATCAGCTCAAGTAAAGCTTGCCGTTGGTCTACTTCCCTGGGTTGTGTGACCCGCGCAGAAAACTGTAATCGAGCCCAGTAACTGCTTACCTGTGCCAGACTGCGATTGACCAGCTGCCGGTAAAATAGTGCCCGGGTCTCGGTGTCGCTGCTGTTATCGAATACCGTGACCTTGTTTCCGTCCGGAAAAGCTCGGTCGCGCCCCATAAAAATATCGACCACTTCATGATGGCTCAAATTTTCAATACCGTTTTTCGCATTCACCACCACATACAGGGAATCGTCTGCCCTGGCTGGAAAGAATACGAGTAACCAAGCTATCAAACTGATTATTAATATTTTCATAGTCAGAAGGTAAAGCTTAGATTAACGGAAAACAGGTTGACCCTGTCATCATGGCCCATGGGATATGCCCGAACCCACAGACTGGAGCCCTTGGGGTCTATCTCCGAGTGATCCCACTGCAGTTTTAACGCCATGTCTTCGTAAAAGTCCCATCTCAGGCCCAGTGAATACGTACTCTGTGCCAGACGGGACGCCTGATAACTGTATTGAGCGGCTTGATGCAGCGTCAGCAGGGCATTCTTTTCAGGTTCAGACAAATAAGGCAATGAAGCCGGCAGCTCAATCTCGGGCGCCTCCCTGGTGTTTTCTACCTGCGCATATACGGCGTAAAGCGTGAGATCGTCGAATCGACGCCCCACACTGACGTAACCCGACACATAGGGCTGCAGCAAACGCCAATCGGATTTTGTGTATCCAAGCTCCGATTGCACAATCCACTGGCCATCATCGAATTGGAAACCAAGGGCGTAATAACGCGAAAGCATCTCTTCAAAGGCGATTTCCTGAGCCAAAGTCCCGGCCTGGGGCCAAAGAGTGACAGGCACGGCGCGCAGCGCATCCAACAGCATATTGGTATCGGCGTTGGTTCCGGAGGTATCGGCCTGCGCCATAGCGGCACGCACCAGCCAATCGTCCCCCGACAGCGACAGTGTCAGGGCCAGGATGTTATCCAGGGTCAGCAACACATCCTGCTCGGGCCCTTCCAGTTTCACATCGGTTTCGCCAAAGGCCAGCTTGGCCTCGAAGTTAAGCTCGCCTATATCTCGCCGATAGGTGATATCGGCGCCTTCATAGCGACTGATAGAGGAGATGAGATTATAAAACTCGGGAATGGGACGAACCCAGGAGTAGGCATAGCCCACGTCTCTGTACTCGGTCAGCATGTACAGATCGAGCCCCAATCGGCCAGCCCTGAATGCCCAGTTGTTGTTGGGGCGATAACGCAGAAACAACCATTCCAGATTATCTGAAAGTCTGTTGCTGACTCTGTCTTTAAAGACCATCTGAGCCACAGCATCAAAGCTGCCCGATATCTCAGCGTTGAGCTGTAACCCCAGCAGGGTGTCGCCAGCGGTGGACCAACCCTGTCCCACGGCATCCATAGTGTAATCGCGGTGAAAGCCAAGGTTGTCACTGTCGTTGTAGATGGCGCCAAGGCTGCCAAACCCACTGAACCGGACGCCCGTTTCCGCGTGTGCCCATCCCGCAAACATCAGCCCAATAAGGCCTGCTGCTACGAATTTGTGCAAAATTACTCTCCCCGGCTATAGCGCGTTTTATCTATCGCGTTACCAACAGCTTAGAATCTTTTTCTGATCATTGCCGTATTGGAAGCAGCAGGCTTAACGGATGAAAGACCTGCCCCAAAGTCACTTTAACCAAGATTGTAAATCTTTGTAACATATTCATAAAGGTACGGTTTTGCATAATATGTAGCGAACACCGGTTTTTGTGGGGACAGTCAATAAAAAAACCCGCCTCTGGGGCGGGTTTTTACCGGGTTTTACAACCCGTCTTCTGATGGAGTTATGTCAGCAATACGATATCAGTCTTCTACCGGAGACACCACAAACAGCAGATCGCCCTGAGACACCTGTTGACCGTTGGTATTCAGAATACGCTCGATGCGGTACTTCTTGTCTTCCGGATAGAGCACGGCGCCCTTGCGGTTAAAGCTTGCCAGAGTGACCTGGGAGAACATCTTCATCGCTTCGGTCAGCGCCAGCGTGGTGTCGGTGGTCACAATGTCACCTTCACGGACAAACTCAGGTTCACCCGGAGCAGGCGAGCTATAGAAGATACCAGCACCCTGTGCCAATACTTTCAGCTCGTTGGAGTCACCCACACGCAGCGACTCGGTATCCACGCCCTGGGTTTCGGCTGCGGCTTCCATCTCGGCAATCAGCTCAGGGATATCCAACTCAGCCATCAGACGAGGCAGGTAGTTGGTGTCGTACACGCCTTCGTTAAAGGTGGCATCCTTGAGGATACGCTTGAGCAGCGGAATGTTGGTCGCAATGCCTTTAATCACTACGCTGTCCAGGTAGTCGTACATCTTGGTGACCACGTCTTCACGGGACTCACCACGGATGATGATCTGGGCTATCAGGCTGTCGTAGTATGGTGATACTTCCTTACCTTCGGCGGCGATGGAGATAATTTCCACATCGTCACGCTCTGGCATCACGCATTCGGTGATCTTGCCTGGGTTTGGAACCAGCTGCAGTACGCCGTTGCTGTCAAGGGCAGCCTTCTCGGCAGTCACACGCACTTCCATGGCGTAACCGATTTCCTGAGGCTCCAGATCTTCGATTGAGCGACCCGCGGCAATGTCAAACTGGGCAGAAACGATGTCGATACCCGAGGTGGCCTCGGTTACAGGGTGTTCTACCTGCAGACGGGTGTTCATTTCCATGAAGTACACTTCATTGGCATCCAGGTTGTAGATAAACTCCACAGTACCTGCACCCATATAGTCCACGGCATCACCCAATGACTTGGTGTAAGCCATCACTTGCTGCTTCAGCTCAGGTGGCAGCATGGTAGAACCAGACTCTTCAATTACCTTCTGGTTATTACGCTGTACCGAGCAGTCACGCAGACCCAATACCTTGGCGTTGCCAAACTTATCGCGCAGCAGCTGCACTTCGATATGACGCAGTGAGGTCACGTACTTCTCGAGGTACAGGTCACCGTTACCGAATGCGGCAGCCGCTTCGGTAGAGGTCTTCATAAACAGTGGGATCATATCCTCTGGGCGTTTTACCACCTGGATACCCTTACCACCGCCGCCTTGTACCGCTTTAAGCAGCACTGGGTAACCGATTTCACTGGCCACGTTCACCGCCTGCTCGGCGTTGGACAGAATACCGTGTGAACCAGGTACCACAGGTACGTTCTGCGCCTGAGAGGTCTTGATTGCGTTGGACTTGTTACCCATGGTGGTCATGGAGTGCACGCTTGGACCGACGAAGTTAACGCCATTGTTTACGCACAAAGCAGCAAACTGTGGGCTCTCTGACAGAAATCCGATACCTGGGTGCAGGGCGTCTACGTTCTCGTATTCGGCCACTTTCAGCACAGAGTAGGCATTCAGGTAGGATTCGTCTGAGGTGTTACCACCCAGACACACCAGCTTGTCGTTTTCCTTCAGCATATCGGCTGGAACGGCAGTCATATCCGGGTCGGACGCCACCAACACCACGTTGATGTTGTTGTCATGGGCCTTACGGATAAGCTTCACAGCAGTACAGCCACGGGCATGTACCAGTACCTTGTCGATAGGCTTCATCAGGGCACGGGGATCATCCTGACGGATTTCTTCGTCCACCACCTGAGCCTCTGGCACCAGAGTAGAGATAGCGCCCTTGATAACTTCTTCAATCTTCTGGGTTGGCATCGGCATCAATGGGTCGATGCTGGCCAGCTGAGAATCCAGAGTGTCGCTGAAGGGGTTATACACCAGGCCATTCATGGCGCCCGGCACCTTCGACAGGTAGTTCGACAGGGTTGAAGTGGACGGCAGATAAGCAGGTACCACCATTTGACCTGCGAACGGCATATTGGTGCCTGACAGGTAATAGGTCTGCACCAACGGGTGAGTCACGAAGGATGCCTGGGCACCACCGGTACAGTCACCGAAACCGAACATCAGAACCGGCAGTTCGTTGTCACGGATAAAGCGGGTGATACGATCGTTTACCACGGCCATGGAGAACAGGGCTGCTGCACCTTCTTTGGTCTGCATACCACCGGAAGAGATAAAGCAGATAACCGGCATGTGGCGCTTGGCACACTCGATAAGCAGTGCAGAGAACTTCTCGGCGGAAGCCATATCGAAAGCACCGGCCTGGAAGGCGGTGTTGGAAACGGCGATACCTACCTTGAGTGAAGCCCCCTTGTGCTCAAAGTCAGCCATACCTGTGATAAGGCCGCAAGGACGAATGCCCTTGTCCAGCGCGTCTTCAATCGACAGACGGAAGCCGGGGAAGTTGAGCAGATTGGCGGTCATCTTGTCGCCGTTCAGTTCATCAAAATTGCTGAAGAACTTATTGATGACGTTTTCCCAGGTCATCTTGCCGGCTTTCTTCTCGTCGCGGAGCACCTTCTGGATCAGCAGATCCTGGTAACCCATGGTCAGGCGGTTCCAGAAGTCTTTACGACGACCGATACGCACAGGGTTGATGGCACCGGTGTACTTGCCGGTATCGTCTTCACTGTCGAAATATTCGGGCAACAGACGCTCGAAGAAGTACGTCAGGATCACGAACAGCGAGTCGTTCAGCTGTGGGAAGCCCACGCTCTTCCACTGTTCGGTCTTGGTCAGCAGTTCGGCACGGTTTGACTGAGACATAAAGTACTTCAGCCACTTGTAGAACTTGCTCTTGTCGTTGGCAATGTCCTGGGTGGACAGGGCGCGGTCGATGGCCTTGTGCAGCAGGCTGTCAACCGAGGCACGGGACAGACTCTTGCTCATCATGGCTTCTTTGGCGATAGAGGCCAGACTACCCACCACGTTGTCATACAGGGCGTTGAAAATAAGGATGTTATAGCACTGCCAAATAAAATCTTCGCGCAGTTCCTTATTCACCACCACATCCAGCACAGTGAGATTGTTCAGCTCAGGCCAGTTGGCCTCGGTCACCTCGGCAGGCAGGGTTTCCAGATAATGGATAAGTCCCTTGAAGTTGTTGGCAGCGTTGGATTTCCAGCGGTGGTACAAAGACCAGCCGATGTTGAACAGCAGCGCTTTTTTAGCTTTTTTGTAGTTCTCTTTTGGTTCACCCAAAATCAAACGGGTCAGCATGTTACGTTCGGTGCTGACTTCACTGCGTTTGTTGACAAAGTTGTTCCACAGCTTGGACAGCTCTTCGTCGTATACCACTTTATCCGGCGCAGACAACCAAGCCTGGAATACCTTTTCCTGCTCCTTCTGGATACGATCCAGCAAGTCACCCTCGGGTACGCTCACCTTGGACAGACGGCCATACTGCTCCATGGAGATGGAGTGGATACGGCTGCGCAGCGTCAGGTAACGCAGATAACGGTAAGCACTGCCGAACAGGTTAAGGTGCATGGTGGGGCTGCTCGCCACCGCCATGTCGGCCGTGCTTTCCAGCGCCTTGAGGCTGTTTGAAGGGTTGAGGAAACGGGTCAGACTGCGCTCGTAGTGCTCGCGCAAATCTTTGGATTCTTTAACGAAGTTAACAGCAGCGCGCTCAACAGCCTCAATAGAGCTGATGATGGCGCGGCGCAGATTGTGCTGACGCTCATCGCGGTCTGAAGGCGAGAAGTCGATGATGCCGTCGATGCAACCTGCGTTGTACAGTTCCTCTGGGGACACACCAACAGACTTGGCACATTCCTGCCAGGAGAGGTTGTACTTGCGGGCAATGCTCTGCAGACCCTGAGGCTGGATGGTGTTGAAGATACCATCACGCAGAGACAGCAGAATGTTGGCAGCCGCCAGTGGAATCGCACCACCGGAATAACCGGCACCAATCACGATACCCACGGTTGGCACATCAACGTTGGCACTCTCGGCGATGGCCTTGGAAATGGAGTGTGCCTGGTTGTTGCTGTTGGCAATCTCACCGGCATCGGCACCGGGTGTGTCGATGAGGTAAACAATGGGCATGGACAATTCGGCGAAATGACGAATAGCCTTGCAGGCCGCCAGGTGATGCTCAGGCATCCAGGCGCCGTTGGCGGTGGTACGTTCCTGGGCAACAAAACCGATACGACGGGTACGGCTGCCAAAGTTCAGGTCCACTTCAGCGCTGTAGAAAGAGCCCATATGGGTCTCTGTGATGACCTTACCCTTGAGATCGGCAATAATACGCTTGGCGCCGGGGCGGTTTTTGTCCTGGGTTGGCTGAATGACCTTGGCGACATAGCCGTCAACATCCAGTTTTGCCAGGGACTTGAGGTTAGTCTGGATGGCAGCATCGTCCAACAGACCTTTGATTTCCTCAGATAAACTTTGTTTGCTGTGCTCAGGGAACAGCGAAAAATCCTTTGCCAGGTGTTCCGCTTGCAGAAACAGCGGATCAGGCTTTTGTGCTTGAGTCATGTTTTTGGGCTGCTTGTTGGTGGTCATTAAGAGATCCTCTGCTAAGCCTCTGAAAATTTTTAGCCATCAAATATACCTTCCTTCGGTTTGCAAATACCATTAAACTGCCTTGGACGCTTTGTTCCATTTTTGAGACGATAGAAAAAACATGCCAGATTTGAATGGGATGGCGCTATTTGCCGCAGTGGTCAGATCTCAGGGTTTCAGCCAGGCAGCCCGGGATATTGGCATGCCAAAATCCACCATTAGTCGTAAAGTTGCTCAACTGGAAGAAGAACTTGGCGTACGACTGCTGCAGCGTGACAGCCGCAATTTGAGCCTCACCCAGGTCGGCACCCTTTTTTATCAGCACTGCGAAACCATAGTGAATGAGCTTGAGGCTGCCAAGGCGGTGATCGAGCATACCCACGCGGACGTTTCCGGTTCCCTTCGCATCGCCATCCCCGTCTCGTTCAGCCAGGAATTAATCGCCAATTTGTGCAGTGGCTTTTTACGCCTCTATCCCAGTGTTGAGCTCGATGTGCAGTTTACCGACTCGGATGTGGGTCTGGTGGGTGAAGGCTACGATATCGCCATCAAGTATGGCCCACTGCAACCTTCCGACAATGTGGCGAGATTACTGTTTGAGCGTCAGCCTATTTTGGTGGCAAGTCCCGGCTATCTGAAAAAGTACGGCACCCCCGCCACGCCAAAAGAGCTGGGGCAGCATGCCGGCATTCTACTTGGCACCACACGCTCAGCCCCCATCTGGCCCCTGGGCAAAGGGGGCCGTAAAACCATGGTCAGCTTCAATCGCAAGGTGCGGGTAAACAGCGCCGTGATGGTGCGTCAGTTCGCATTGGATGATTTTGGCATTGCCATGTTGTCCCATGCCCAGTGCAAGAAAGATCTCGCCAGCGGCGCCCTGCTGCCCATACTCCCCGAGTGGCCCATGGAGCCTTTTAAGGTGTATGGCGTCTATTCCAGCCGCAAACAGCTGGCCACCAACATCAGTGTGTTTCTGGACTTCTTTATCAAGCGTTTCGGCAGTCAGGAGTCCCTGCTTGGCATGATGGGCTAAGGCACTCCTATTATCCGCCTATTCATCATGGCGAGACCGAAAAGCTCGCCTTTTTCCCCATGCTGTGGTACCCCTAAAGTTTGACTAAACTAAAGCTAACCCCATAGTCTGAAAGATGAATTTTGTCGTTAAGGATGCCCCATGTTAAAGCGTATGCTCCCTGCTCTGTTCGTCGCCGGTCTGGGTACTCTCCCCCTCCTGGCACAGGCCAATCTCGACGTGGAAGAACTGCGGCTTCCCAAGGCAAACAGCGACCTCGGTGAAGTGGCAAGCCGCTATCAGGGGCTGATTGACGGCCTCAAAGACAAATTGGCCGCCGGCAACGAAGAAAAGGCCGTGACCCAGGCGATGGCATATCAGGGCATTCGGCTGTGGCAGCAGGCGGTGCGGGATGTGCAGTCCGGCCATATCGATGACCGCAGCTTGTATTGGGCAAGACTGGCTATGCGAACCAGCTTAAAGCAGGACAAAGCCGGCTATGCCATTGTGCCCTGGCAAAGAGATATTCTGGTGCGCGCCGTGGAAACAGCCTCCCGGGGTTTTTCGGATATCCATTTTGGTGACGATGTGCAAATTCGTATTCTGCTCACCGGCTTTGACCCTTTCTTCCTCGATCGCAACATTGGCCAGAGCAACCCGTCGGGCATTACCGCGTTGATGCTGGATGGCTATAAATTCAAGGTAGGCGGCAAGCAGGCGCAGATTGAAACCGTTATGATCCCGGTGCGCTTTGCCGATTTCGATCAGGGCATGATTGAATCACTGCTGACTCCCTTCTATCGCAAGCGCTCCATTGATGCGGTATTTACCGTGAGCATGGGACGGGATGATTTCGACCTCGAACGTTTCCCCGGCCGCAACCGCAGCGCCGAGGCCCCGGATAACCTGAATGTGCTCACCGGCGCCACCAAAACCCAACCCATAGCCCCCATGCTGAACGGGAAGTCACTCAATGGGGATGAATTCGTAGAGTTCTCGTTACCTGTGACAGCCATGCAAGCGGCGCCGGGTAACTACAAGGTCAACGACAATCGCAAAGTCACCACTCTGGGCGGAGGCACCTTTGAAGCATCTTCCCTCGCTGAGCTTCAAGAAGCCATTTCGGTTGAAGGCTCTGGTGGCGGCTATCTGTCCAATGAAATTTCTTACCGCGCCGTGCTGCTGAGGGACCAGTTTGGCCTCAGGTTACCCGTTGGTCATATCCATACTCCCAAGGTTGCCGGATATGACGGCGAAGCAGGGAAAGCCATAGCAGAGCAGGTGCGCGCCATGGTTGAGCTTGCCGCCGCAACGCTGTAAACACCGCCAGGCTTGTTTGGGTTCTGGGGACAGAGGTATTATGCCAACGCCTCTGTTTTCAGGACCCTTATGTTTTCCCTTTTTCGCCAGTCCAAACGGCCTGCCAGATCACAACTCGCCACAGATGCCATGGCGCCTGCAACCGCAGTTCAGGAAGATGCCTGCCTGCATCTCGAGCGCGCCTGTCTCAGGGCCGAAGCCGGACTTGGCCGGGACATTCCAAGGCCCACATTGAGGTTCGATATCCGGGGCAAAACAGCAGGTATGGCGTACAGCAGTCACAACCTTATCCGGCTGAATCCCAAACTGTTGGAAGAAAACCCGGACATCTTCTATACCGAAGTCATCCCCCATGAGCTTTGCCATCTGCTGGCCCATTCTCTCCACGGCAAGGTCAAACCCCACGGCAAGGAATGGCAAGCATTGATGCGCGGCCTGTTTGGGCTATCCCCCCGCACCACCCATAGTCTGGACACCAGCAGCGTCAGCAGAAGTATCGAATACCGCTGCCAATGTGGCCCGGTTCCACTCTCCGTCAGGCGCCACAATAAAGTTGTCAGGGGCGATACACGCTATCTTTGCCGTCGCTGTGGCGACTACCTGAAACAGCCCGATAAACGCTGACGAGACTCAGTGTGAATACATGACCACTCGCACTGCGGCATGCGCTGAGGTTGTCAGCCCTACCCCATTGGATTAACATCCCAGCCAATCAAAAAAGCCGCAATAAAAGCGGCCAGCAGCATCAGGAAACCCATTGCGCTATCTACTTGCTTTGGCAGCATTTGTTGCCCCATTGTCCCTGTGTTTTGCCCAGAATACGCCGCCATCCAACTTTGCCGAAGCCAAGCGTACGGCGCAAAAAATCTATGCCGCCCTGCCGATGCAGAGCTTTTACTGCGGCTGCAGCATTCAAACCAAGGGTAAACGCTGGGAAGTTGACCACAACAGCTGCGGCTATCAGGTCCGTAAAAACGCCGGACGGGCGGAGCGGATAGAGTGGGAGCATCTGGTACCGGCCTGGGAATTCGGTCACCAGCGCCAGTGCTGGCAACAGGGAGGCAGAAAGGAGTGCACTCAAAACGACTCCACCTTCGTGCGCATGGAGGCCGACTTACATAATCTGGTGCCCGCCATAGGCGAAATCAACGGCGACAGAAGCAACTACCGTTTCCGTGAATGGAACGCCGCCCCAACCCAATATGGTCAGTGCGAGATGGTGGTGGATTTCAAGGCCCGCCAGGTACAGCCACCACGTCGAAGCCGCGGCGCCATCGCCCGCAGTTACCTTTACATGCAGGCACAATACGGTCTCAAGATTGCACCGGCCCAATTAAAGTTGTTTGAAGCATGGGATAAAAGCTATCCAGTTGATAGTATTGAGTGCCAGAGAGACCAGCTTATTGCCGGCGCCCAGGGTAACCACAATCCCTTTGTCGCACGCGGCTGTAAAGCGGGTGCCCTCGATGTTCAAACCGCAGATTAACAGTTTCAGGATCCCGAATGCGAATTCCAAGAATTTTCCAGCCACTTGACCTGTCTCCTTCAGCGGAGTTTGCCCTCGATGAAGATGGCTTTGCCCACGTGGGTCGGGTACTTCGCATGGGTGAAGGCGAGCAGATCAGGGTATTCAATGGCGATGGTAAAGATTACCTGGCTGACATAGTCTCGGCAGGTAAAAAGTCTCTCACGGTAAAAGTGGTTGCAGTTGAAGACAACCAGAGTGAGTCACCGCTGCATTTGCATCTGGGCCAGGTCATCTCCCGTGGTGACCGTATGGATTTCACCCTGCAAAAGTCGGTGGAACTCGGTGTTAACACCATCACGCCACTTTTTTCTGAGCGCTGCGGCGTCAAGCTCAGCGGTGAGCGGCTCGATAAAAAAATTGCCCAGTGGCAAAAAATCGTGATCAGCGCCTGTGAGCAATGCGGCCGTGCTACTGTGCCAGAGGTTCGCCCCGTCATGGAACTGGCAGACTGGTGCGCCGAGCAAACACAGGCCCTTAAATTGAATCTCCATCCCCGTGCCGGCCATGGTATCAATGGCCTGGTGCTGGACAATCCCAGGGTCAGGCTGCTTATTGGCCCAGAGGGCGGGCTGTCGGCAGAAGAAATTGCCATGACAGAAACCCACAAATTTACCGAAGTATTGCTCGGCCCCCGGGTACTTCGTACTGAAACGGCCGCGCTGACCGCCATTACGGCACTGCAAATGAAATTTGGCGATCTGGGTTAAACCCGGCTCCCCCGCATGAGAGGACGCAAGATGATTAAACTCGGCATAGTGATGGACCCCATCAGCGACATCAACATCAAGAAAGACTCCAGCTTCGCCATGCTGATGACCGCCCAAAATCGCGGCTATGAGCTGTTTTATATGGAAATGCAGGACCTGGCCATGGTCAGGGGTGAGGCCCGCGCCCGCATGCATCCGCTCAAGGTAATGCAGAACGCCGATTGCTGGTTTGAATTGGGCGATGCAATTGAGCAGCCGCTGGCCGAGCTTGATGTCATCCTGATGCGTAAAGACCCACCATTTGACACCGAATACATTTACGCGACTTACATGCTGGAGCGAGCCGAAGAGGCGGGCGTGTTGATTGTCAACAAGCCGCAGAGCCTCAGGGACGCCAACGAAAAGCTGTTTACCGCCTGGTTCAGTGAGTTTACCCCTCTGACCATGGTCACCCGCGATGCCGGCCGTATCCGCGATTTCCATGCCGAGCATGGTGACATCATCTTAAAGCCGCTGGACGGCATGGGCGGCGCCTCTATCTTTCGCGTCAAACAGGACGATCCGAACCTTGGCGTCATCATAGAAACCCTCACCAACCACGGCAATTGCTACGCCATGGCCCAGGTGTTTATTCCTGAAATCACCGCCGGCGACAAGCGCATTCTGGTGGTGGATGGTGAGCCTGTTCCTTATTGCCTGGCGCGCATCCCCAAGCAGGGTGAAACCCGGGGTAATCTTGCCGCAGGTGGCCGCGGTGTGGCCCAGCCATTGTCCGAATCAGACTGGCGCATCGCCAAGGCGCTGGGGCCAGAGCTCAAGCGCCGTGGGCTGATTTTTGTGGGCCTGGACGTGATTGGTGACAAGCTCACCGAAATCAACGTCACCAGCCCGACCTGCATCCGTGAAATCGAAGCCGCTTTCGAGGTGGACATCACAGGTATGCTGATGAATGCCATCGAAGCCCGTATCAATAAGAAATAACCGTGGGCGCCTGGCGCCCTTCTGCCTTGGGGAACCCTATGTCATCGAAATTATTGGCCCTGTTGCTGCTGGCCCTACCCCTGACAGCCTCTGCGGCCGATCCGCTTAAAACCCCATCCAAGCCCAAAAACATGGTCATCATGATTGGCGATGGCATGGGGCCGGCTTACACCTCGGCCTATCGCTATTTTAAAGACAACCCGGACACGGAAGAAATCGAGCAAACCGTGTTCGACCGTCTGCTGGCGGGGATGGCGAGCACCTATCCGGCACCTGTGTCCGGCTATGTAACCGACTCGGCCGCCGCCGCCACGGCGCTGGCAACTGGCCACAAGAGCTATAACGGCGCCATTTCGGTGGATGTGAACAAAGCTCCCCTGCCCACCCTGTTTGAGAAAGCACGGGAAGCCGGTTTAGCCACGGGCGTTGCCGTCTCCAGCCAGATAAACCATGCCACCCCAGCCGCGTTTCTGGCCCACAATGAAAGCCGCAAAAACTACGACGAGCTGGCCACAGCCATACTGAACAGCAATGCCGAAGTGCTGCTGGGCGGCGGTCAAAAGTATTTTGATGAGTCACTGCTCGCCGACTACCGCGCCAAGGGCTACCAGCATCTCACTGACATCGCCGCGCTCGACACCATCAGCAGTGGAAAGGTGCTGGGCCTGTTTGCCGAAGTGCAATTGCCATGGGTGATAGATAACCCGGACGCACATCAGCTTTCTCGCCTCACGGCCAAGGCATTGGAGCTACTGTCCCAGAATGACAAAGGTTTTGTGCTGTTGGTGGAAGGCAGCCTGATTGATTGGGCAGGCCACAACAATGACATAGTGACTGCCATGGCCGAGATGGACGAGTTTGCCCGCGCCATTGAGGTGGTGGAAGAATTCGTCCGCACCCGCGGCGATACCCTGATGGTGATTACTGCCGATCACAATACCGGTGGTCTGAGCATAGGGGCAGATGACCAATACCTGTGGGATGCAGCACTGCTGCGGGGCGTGACGGCAAGTCCCGATGCGATGGCGGCGGCTATCATCGCCAACGATGTCTGGCAGGAACAGCTTGAAACGCAATTGGGCTTTACCCTTGAGTCCGATGAGCAAGCAGCGATTTCACGGGCGAGAATGCAAGGGCAGGACGTTTTAAGCACTGCCATCAAAACTATTCTGGATAAACGCAGCTATACCGGCTGGACCAGTGGCGGCCACACTGCGCTCGATGTGCAGGTATTTGCCCAGGGCCCCGCATCCGGACTCTTTATCGGCCATCAGGACAACACTGAAATTGCCCAAAAGATGATGAGCCTGCTGCCTAAACCTAAAAAAGCAGCAGCTGTGGTAGAACCCACAGCCCCCTCGGTAACCCTGCCACCGGAAGCGCCTGTCAGTAACACCGAACAGGCGAGTGAGTTTGTGCCAGAGTCCGCTCAGCTACCGGAAGTCAGCCAAGAGACTGAAGCCAAAGCGACCAGCAACTAACCCGCCATTTTGCCCAGGAGTTCGCCATCGCCACTCCTGGGCCACTCCCGCCCTTCGGTAATGCCGGTTAAGATGTCCATCGCCTTGTCTTCACTGATGGGTTTGGAGAAGAGATACCCTTGGGCAAGCTCGCAACCTGCAGTTTCCAAAAACTCCCTCTGCAGTTCGGTTTCAATGCCCTCGGCCACCACGGTTCTGCCCAGATGATGCGCTAAATCTATTACTGTGGTGACTATGTGGGTATCGGCACCATTCTCCAGCACCCCAGCGGTAAAGCACCTGTCAATTTTTAGTACATCAAAGGGGAGCTGCTTTAAGTAACTCAACGATGAGTAGCCGGTACCAAAGTCATCAATGGCAATGCGCACACCCAGCAGTTTCAGCTCTCGCATTACCTCCATGGCCTTGTCTACTTGTTCAATCACGCTCTCTTCCGTCACCTCCAGCAGTAAGCAACTTGGTGGAACGCCTGAAGCCGTCAGCAATTTACGAATAAAATCACTCAACCCCGGAGTGAGATAATGGCGGGCCGACAAGTTCACCGCAATATAGAGATCGTCCCACCCCTGAAGTCTCAACCGCTTGAGCATTTCCACGGCTTCGCCCAGCACATAATTGCCAACCTTGATAATGGCATCACTCTCTTCGATATGGGGGATGAAACTGCCCGGCATGATTAAGCCACGACTGGGATGAAACCAACGGATAAGGGCCTCAAAACCCTTTATTATGCTGCCATCCAACGAGACGATTGGCTGTAAAAACAGCATAAGTTGCCGCTCGCTGATAGCACTGCCGATTTCCTGCTCAACCATCAGGCGATTATTGGCCTTGTGCAACATATCTTCAGTAAAGACACGGAAGTTGGAGCGGCCGGCGTCCTTGGCCTGGTACATGGCGAGGTCGGCATACTTAATCAGCTCTTCGGCACTGGTGGTTGGCGAGTCACACATGGCCACCCCTATACTGGTGGTGACAATCAGCTTGTGATTCCCCAGTACCACAGGCTGCTGCAACGACGCGAATATCTTGTGTATTACCCGCCGCACGTCCTGCTCATCGCGGATACCCCGCAGCAAAATCAAAAATTCATCGCCCCCCTGGCGGAATACCGTGTCCATACTGCGAACACTGTTGCCCAGTCGCGATGCGATGATTTTCAGCAGCTCATCGCCCTCGTTGTGCCCTAGGGCATCATTGATACGTTTAAACGCATCCAGATCCAGAAACAGCAATGCCAACTTGTCGTGTACCCGCCCCACACAGGCAATCGATTTATTAAGCTCATGAATTAACATTGATTTATTAGGCAAGCCTGTGAGCATATCCAGCATCGCCAGCCGCTCCAGCTCTCGGGTATAAGAGTCGACATCGGATTCCAGGACTTGCTGCCGTTCAGTGAGCGCCATCATGGCCCGGCCCATCTCATCCACCTCATCGGATACCAGCACACGCCCCGAACCCAATTTCGTCCTGATTTCATCAAACTTTTGCTCGGCAATCAGCGGCAGCATGCGGGTGTATAGCTCAAGACGGCGGATGGGTGACCATGCCAGCAGCCCAAGGGTAGCACCAGTGAGCAACAAGGCAATCAGCAGTAATCCCAACATATTTTGCTGAAACGCTTTCAGCAGAAAATGCCATTCATCCAACTGCCACAGCACTATGATCCCGGGTCCATCTTCGGTGGCATCCAGAGAATAAAACCACATCGCGTAAGGGTGGCCAAGAATATAGTAGAGGCTCTGTTTGTTGGAAATTTCCTGCCAGTTCCACTGGATTTTGGCTTGTTCCAGCAAGGGAAGACTCAATGTCCGATTACTGATACTGAAAAGACGGCGCCCCCAGAAGAGCGAGTCCTGAGTTACGTTTTCCCTGGGCCCCAATACTGCCAACTCGAATTCCTCCTGGGCCCGGAAGCTACTGAGCAGGTTAGTCAGCTCAAATTCCAGGTAATACCGGAAAGACTCCTTGTTGTGCAGTACCGGCACCTGAATTTGCAATAAGCAACGTTCCACACAATCAATACGCCAAATGGGCACGCTGGCCTTGCTCCATCGCTGGAACCATTTGTACTCACTGTCACCCGGCAAGCGTCCAAGGTAAAAGCCGCTGTGGCTAACGGAGCCAATGCGTCCAAAAGCATCCATGCCCCAGGCAAGCTGCATATCCGGCCATTGCTCATTGAGATCTTTATGGCTTATTTGCGGTGCATATACACGGGGGCCAGCGTAAAGGAGCACCTGATGAGCACTGCTCACGGCATCTTCCACCGCCTGATTAACCGCACGGCGCAGGTGCTGCTGCAATGCGTGCTGTTGAGATTCAAGTAAAAACGCCTGCTGATGTCCAAGCTCTCGATAGGCAAAGGTACCCAGCACCAGGGTGAGAATACTCATCAGCGCAAACACGGCCCCCAATAATTTCCATCTCAGGCTCAGATACCAACGGCTTTGTGCTATCTCATTCATAGGCTCACCATTGCAATCGATACGAGAGTTGCAGCGCAAAAATGGACCAGTCTTCGTCCTGTGTTGCGGGATTTTTGTTGAGGATAGGTGGTACCCAGGAGGCGCCTTCGACCCAGTGATATTCCACCCCTAACAGCCAGCTGTCGGCAAAACGCCACTTGAGCCCCAGGCTCCAATCTTTGCTGTAACCAAAATACTCAGGCAATCCCTGCAGTGCGAGACGCTTCCCATCGGGATCGTCCAGATTTTCCACCGAATGGTCATAGCGAACAAACCATTCCAACCGTTCTCCCAGCAGATAACGGACATCAAGGTAATAGCCACGATAGGGCTGCTCGGCACCCCATTCCCCCAACATCATGTTGTCGCTTAAGGTTCGCCAACCCCGAGAATATTCAGTGGTGAATTCCCATTGGGCCCAACGGTACTGAGCAGAAAGCACATAGTTCAGCAACTTAATGTCGCCGTTCATATTGCTCAGATCGGTCTCGAAATTCAGCCTGGTTTGATACAAATTAGCGCCCAGCCGCCAGCTGTCGTTGCTGTAATCAAGGTCCAGCGAGTAAAAGTACTCAGACTCAAATTCACCAAAATCCAGGGTACCGAGAATATTCCGGCTCAAATCATCGGTGACATGCAGCACGCCGCCACTGACATTCCATTCCAGCGTGCCGCTGCTCAGCCTGTGACTGCCAAACAGTCCAACACCATCGATATGTGACTGGGCATCGCGGTAGTAGTCGGCATAAATGGACTGGGGCAGGAGTATGGCGGGGCGGGTAAAGGGCACGTCACGGGTACTGGAATAAAACCCGATTTCGTTTTTCACCCGGCCAACACGGATGCCGGCAAAGCCATTATCGAGGGGGTGAAGGTATTCGGCGAACAGGTAATCCAGGTGAAAATGTTCATCGCTGAGATTACCCCGTTGCCGGTAAACCAGGGCGCCTGCCAAACGAATATTCTCTGTGGGGCGCCAGGAGGACATCAGCGATGCTTCAGACAGCGCAACACTCACATCATCGCCATCGGTAAAAAAGTCACTGCCGTTTACACCCACAAGCCCCTGGCTGAGGTAGCCATTGAATTGCCACTCATCAGCATAGGTTACACCGCTGTAGAGCAACGAAAGCAGCAGACAATCAGTGACTTTCATGGGCAGTGTCCTTTGCAGTTGTCTCATCCGGTAGGTAGCCGATTGCGCCGGGGGTTTCCGTTACTTTGCGCCGCATCTGGTCAGGGGAGGCGACTATTTCGGGGCGATCGGCGGTCCCCGAATATACCAGTCGGTCCCAGTGACGTTGCAGTACATAGGGGAACACTTCCAACGACTCTGTACAAAATTGCCTGTGCAGTTCAGATTCCGGCGGCAATATAAATACCCGGATAGGGCTTCCATCAGGCCAAAACAATCGTTGCCGTGAAAAAATCAACCTCAGCTCTGACACCGTAAGACCTTTGGCCAGAGTCTCGTCATGGGCAATGATTTCGGCATTTGCTCCCAAACTAAGCACCAATAACCACATCCATGTCGTTAAACGGTACATTGACACTCCCTTTCTGGTCGCTAACGCCCGGGCAGCCATCCAAAAATTAGCCCGAAGCAGTCTGTAGCCTTCTTTTATAGCGTAGGTGACGAATCCGTTGTTTGCTCGTCAAAAGTGGCTGAAGACTCCCAAGCCTATGGGCTATAATCGGCTCAAATTTCGCGACGCAGAACACCACATTGCTTACCAATCCCTCCGAGCTCCTGACAAGAAACATAGAGCAGCTTGAAAATCAACGCGTTATGTTAATAAACATCGAGGCGGACGAGCTGGGCTATAGCTTGACTCGCCACTGCACCGAAGTCGCGGCGCTGGCGCTCGACTTTAATCATTTTCAGGCACAACCACGGGGTAAAAATGGGTTTCGCTGTGAGTTTGGTCACCAGTGGAGCCGGGATGAAAAGTTCGACGTGGTGGTGGTGTATTTCCCCAAAGCCAAGTCCCTGGCACCTTATTTATTTGCATTGGCAGCGTGGCACCTGCACCCAGATGGCACTTTGCTGATCACCGGTGAAAACAAAGGTGGCATCAAGTCAGTGGATAAACTGCTGGGCAGCGCCTTTTCCCCGGCCAGTAAAATCGATAACGCCAGACACTGCCTGCTGTACAGTGCCACCCTGATAGCAGAAGCAACCAAGCCCACTGCCGAAGATTGGGTGAGCCGGTATCGGCTTTCACTGCCCGGAGGGGATATTCAAATCTGCAATATGGTGGGCGTGTTTTCCGACAAGCAACTGGACCAGGGCACCGCTTTACTGTTGGATAACCTGCCCAGGCTTGAGGGCCGCGTGCTGGATTTCGGCTGCGGCGCCGGTGTGATAGCCATAGCGCTGATGCAGCAAAATCCCGAGCTTCAGTTGGAGTGCGTGGATATCAATGCCATGGCGCTCCTTTCCTGTGAGCTGTCACTCAAGGCCAATGGCATGCAGGCGAAAGTCTATGCATCCGATGGTTTGGCGCAGACTGAAGGCCTGTTTAATGCCATTGTTTCCAACCCGCCCTTTCACGACGGTTTAAGCAGCACCACAGATATCGCAACCCGGTTTGTGGCCGACAGTTACAAGCAACTGCAAAAAGGTGGCGATTGGCAAATCGTTGCCAACCGACACCTACCTTATTCAGATACCATTGCCAAGGTGTTTGGGGAGGTCAATACGGTGGCAGAAAACAACAAGTACAAGGTCTACGCCAACAAAAAACGTTGAAAATATTATGCTCTACGCCCTGATTCAGGGCGTTTGGCACCCCAGCCCTCATTCGCCAGTTGCGAAAAAAATCACTAAACTGAAAATCAGTGCACAAATTAGCCACTGAAGTCTTTTTTGGTGAAAGTTTATCTTGTTATACTCCGAAAGCTGTATCCCTGACTAAGCCCCTGCCGTAAATGGGGTTTATCGTCGTCATCCGGCGGCTCGAAGAAAAATAACAACAGATAAACGGGTAATAATTATGTTGGCTCCAGAACTGCTCGAATTGAGCGAAGATGGTCTTAAAGCGGAACTCAGACTGATCCCCGCAACACATGGCCCTGTCAGCGAAAATGATTTAAGGGAATTGCTGGCCCTGCCCGGCTTTACCGATCTTTGTCCACTGGAACCCGTTATCCAAAAAGCTGTCATCAGTATCAACAAGCTATGTGGACAGGATGATGGCAAATTTGAGCAATTTTTTGCCATTGCCGAGCGTCGTAATGGCAAAGTCATCATCGAGGTCAGCCCGGATCAAATGCAGGCTGAGATGGAAATTTTCGCCGCCTACGGCGGTAACCAAATTACCCTGCAGGATGTCTTGGTGGCTTTAAAGGCCGAAGGCGTTTCCATGGGGCTCAGCAAGGTGCGTATTGAGCAACTGCTGAAACAAATTCCCACCCTTGCCCCCGGCGCCAGTTGCAAACAAGTCATTGCCATCGGTAAGCCCGCGGTTAACGGTGAAAACGCAGTTCTTGACCGTAAAGTACCCCTCGCAAGGGAACGTTTGCTGCAACCACAGGAGCGGGAAGACGGTACCGTGGATATGCGCAACCTGGGCTCGGTTATCACGGTTAAACCCAATGATGTGCTGATGGTCAAGCTCCCGGCGACAGATGGCATACAGGGTTTTACCGTGAAAGGAACCCCTCTGCCTCCAACCCCCGGAAAAGACCTGCCTTTAATCCCCGGTGAAGGTACGGCGCTATCGCCCCAAGATCCCCATAAATTAATTGCCACTGTGGCAGGTCAGCCGGTTGAAACCCGCACCGGCATGCAAGTTGACGACATGCTGCAAATCAAAGAAGTGGATGTGAAGTACGGCCACGTCAACTTCAAGGGCTCGGTGTTAATCACCGGCGATGTGCATGAAGGCATGCAGGTGAAGGCCAGTGGTGACATTACCGTGATGGGTTTTGTCGACTCGGCGCAGCTGGAGGCCGATGGCGACATCATCGTCAGTAAAGGGGTCATTGGCCGCCAACTGGCCGATAACAAACACTCCACAGTGCTCAAGGCCAAAGGCCAGATTGCCGCGCAGTTTGTACAATACTCAGAACTCGTCGCCGAAGGCGATATTCAGGTGACCAAACAGCTGCTGCACAGCAACACCACTACCCTGAGTAAACTGTTGGTCAGTGACAACAACGGCCGCCGCGGTGATTTGGTCGGTGGGCAGGCCCACGCAGCCAAGGGCGTACGCGCCGTAGTTATAGGCGCTACCGCAGGCACCAAGACAGAAATATTCTGCGCCATGGATTTGAGCGACTTGAAGAACGAACTCAAGGCCCTGGATGAGAGCGTCAAGTCCATGGTGGTTGCCTGTCTCGACATCGACGCCCGGATCCGCAAACTGCCGCCCAAGAGCGAATGGCAGGACGATCCCGTTATGCTCGAACAGGTGCGTATGATGATGGAGCAGAAAAAACGCATGTCAGACGAGCGCGTTCTGGAAGAACAGCGATTCGAAGCCCTCAAGCAGGAAGTTGACAATTACTATGCCAATTATCGGGTAGAAGTGCTTAAACACATTTTTGCCAACGTCGAGCTGCATATAGGTCAGGCCTTTAATCGCACTCAAAGGGAACACGGTACCTGTATAGTCACCAATCAGGGGCAGGAAGTGCATTTCGATTACAGTGCCAAGCCCTGAGCGAATGATCACCGGTTACCTCCCCCATCGTCAGTTAATCTGGCCAGCCCTGCTCAAACAGCAGGGCTGTGACGAACTCTTACCGCTGGGTTCCGCCAACGATTGGCACAGGTTCTGTGCTGACTCCAAACATCTGCTGCAATATGGCGACAGCCTGATAGATGCCAACTTTAACCGCTTTGAACTTGGTGAAGATGCCCACTGGCACCCAACCGCCTCCCTGCCACCCGAGGGGCTGAACGACCTTATTCGCGCCCACTGCGCCACCCTCGGTCACTGTTGCCTCAGCAAAATGCATTTATATTCTCTGATGGATGCCATCGATTTTCTCAATGCACTGGAGGGCTGAAAAAGCCCGTATTTCCCGCTATGATGCTCGCCAATTTATTGTATATGGCCATGTTGACGGTCAGATGCGTGTTAACCGCAGGGAAATGAGGTGCATTTTGGAATTGCTCAGAGTTCAGTGTCTTGGAAAAACCTTGAGGTTGGAAGGCTCACTTGCCGGTTGGCAGGAACTCTATTGGGATAACCAATTAGTGTCACAAAAGGCAGCTGGCGTAGAGAATGACGGCCTGCGGGTACACGAATTCAATCTGCAATCCCACCAGCCCAATCAGGAAGCCCCGGAGCAAATCGCAGTGCGGCTCGAAACCGATCTGATTTGGCAACCCTTTAAGCTGAACTATCGCCTCCTGGCCGAAGACCAGGTGCTAGCCGAAGGCACCCGCACCGAAAAAGACATGGAGCGCCAGGAACCCGAACTGCCCCGGAAAAATACCCAAAAGCTGAGCCTGGTAGGTTTGGCCTCCCTTGGTTTTAAGCTGCTCAAAAGTGCCAAGGTCATCAAAGCCGTGCTGGCAGGTGCCAGTCTGGCCGCCTACAGCTGGCTGTTTTCATTCCAGTTTGCATTGGCGCTTATCGCCTGTTTGGTGATACACGAATACGGTCATGTGCGGGCGATGAAATACTTCGGCATGAAAACCAAAGGCTTTTATCTGATCCCCTTTATGGGCGGTCTGGCCCTGTCGGAAGACAAGATAAACACCCGCTGGCAGGATGTGGTCATCTCCATCATGGGCCCCACCTTCGGTCTTTTTATGTCACTGGCCTGTTTGGTGGGCTGGTGGGTAACTGACAATCCGTTTTTCGCCGGTCTCGCCGCCTTTAACTCGCTCTTGAACCTCTTTAATTTGCTGCCTATCCTGCCACTGGATGGTGGCCATGTGATTAAGAGCATCAGCTTTTCCATGAACAGCAAAACGGGCTTGTTGCTGTGCGTGCTCGGTGCGGTATTTGGCGTTTGGCTGAGCTACAGTCTGGGGCTGGCGCTGCTGGGCTTTTTACTGTTGATTGGCAGTGCGGAAATCCTGTTTGAGTGGCGCGCCCGTCATCACAGCCATTTGATCCCATTGGACAGATACGGGCAGATTTTCTCAACGGTCTGGTATCTCCTCACTCTGGCGGCCTTTATCGGCGTCATCTGGTATTTCGCCGGTATGGGTGATGGTTTGCTGGGACTGCCGCTGCAAATCCTGCAAAGCTGACCGACAAGAACTCAAAAGGGCGCCACTGGCGCCCTTTTTACTTTGGTTTACCCGTGGCTAACGAGCACGTGGGCTCGACCCCCGTACTTTCAATTGCACCGGCAGTCGCTGCAACCCCTGAATCTGCTTGCCACTGCGGATGTCTTCCAGTACCTGACATACTGCAGCACCGAGAGCATCGGCATCAATGGCGATGCTACTCAGCGCCGGCGTCATCAGGCAGGAGTCTTCCAAATCGTCAAAGCCTACAATCGCCATATCTTCACCGGGCAGAAGGCCCTGCAGCCTTAATTGCTCAATGGCACCGTAGGCAACAATGTCGGTAAAGCACACCAGCGCCTCGGGGCGCTGTGATGATGCGAGCAGCTCAGCCATGGCAAGGCGACCGCCATGGCGATTGGTGAGCGGCGTTTCCCACACACCTGCAGGTTCGAGTCCGGCTTCTGCCAGCGCCGCCTTAAAGCCCGCCAAACGCTCACCGTAGTCTGAAATACGCTGATTACCGCCAAAAAAGCCGATACGGGTATAACCCTGGCTCAGCAGATGGCGGGTCGAGGCCAGTGTGCCGGCGTGGTTGTCGGGCTGCACTGTGGGTACGCTCGCCCCCGCCACTTCCCGCATGATATGGATAACCGGCACTGTGGCGGCGAGCCTATCCACCCAGACCGCATCTGTGCCGGGCGCAGGACAAATCACGAAAGCCGCCACATTGTATTCTTTGAGGCTTTGCACCAATTGGCTTTGGGTATCTTTGTCTTCACCCGAGTTCACCAACATGGAAAACAGCCCCATCCGGCGGATATTGGCTTCAAGCCCCACCGCCAGCTGCGCCGAGTAGGGGTTGGTCAGGTCGTTGATGACAATCGCCACCAGATTGGAGCGCTTACCCCGAAGCGACGCCGCCTCACGGTTGTACACATAGCCCAGTTCGGCCATGGCCGCCTGCACCTTGTCACGGGTGGCAGGGTTGACCTTGTCACTGCCCTGCAGCACCAGAGATACCGTGGATTTGGAGACGCCTGCTGCCTTGGCCACGTCAATCACAGTCACGTTTTTCTTGGTTGTTTTTGCCTGCATTCCTGTTCCCTGAGTCTGGTCTGAAGAGTCGCCAGCGCATCAAAAGGGTTTGAATTATAACCAGTGACTCATTATATTAACACAAATTGGAACGTTCCAAATTTGTTTTATCCAGACTAACCCTTTGCCTTAAAAAGAGAACAGCGAGGAGCCCTGCGGATGGGAATGTTAACAAAATGGTCGCTGCTGACCGGCGTAATGCTGGGCAGCCTTCAGGTGCAGGCCGGGGATCTGACCCAGTGGGTCGACCCCTTTATTGGCACCGGCGGCGATGGCCATACCTTTCCCGGCGCCGTAGTGCCCTTCGGCATGGTGCAGTTAAGCCCCGATACCGACAACCCGATGCGCGGCGTCTCGCCCCAGAGTGAAATCTACAAACGCTGCGCCGGTTACCATTATGACGACAGCACCATAGTCGGCTTCTCCCACAACCATTTCAGCGGTACAGGCCACTCAGATCTGGGCGATCTGCTCATTATGCCACTGACCGGCGAGCCCAGAACCGAACCAGGCACGGCCGCCGACCCTGACAGCGGCTATCGTTCCCGCTTCAGTCACGACGATGAAGAAGCTTCCCCCGGCTACTACAGAGTAAAACTCACCGATTATCAAATCGATGCTGAGCTTACTACCACAGCCCGCACCGGCATGCACAGGTACAGCTTTCCCAAAACCGATCAAGGTCATGTGGTTATCGATCTCACCCACGGCATCTACAACTTCGCCAATAAGGTGATCTGGAGCGATGTGCGGGTGGTGGATGACAGCACCCTTATCGCCTCACGCCGCTCCAACGGCTGGGCGCACGAGCGCCCCATGTACTTCGCCATCCGCTTCTCCCGCCCTTTCGACGATATCGAGCTGATTAACGAAGACAACGCCCGCTACCGCTGCATGGGCTGTCTCGACAATAAAAATGGCAAGCACTCCACCATAGTCAACAGCCGCATTCCTTTCACCGCAGGTAAGGCAGTTAAGGTACTGGCCCGCTTCGATAATCCCCATCAGGCGCCGCTGTTGGTCAAGGTGGGCGTATCCGCGGTGGATAAAAGCAATGCACTGGAAAACCTGAACCGCGAGCTGCCCCACTGGGACTTTGATAAGGTACGCAGCGACGCCAAAGCCGCCTGGCAAACCGAGCTTGAGCGCATGGAAGCCAAGGGCGACAAGTCGCAAAAACGCCAGTTCTACACCGCGCTTTATCATGCGCTGCAGGCGCCAAGCCTGTATCAGGACGTCAATGGCGAGTACCTGGGCGTTGATGGTGAAATCCATAAAGCCGACTTTACTCACTACACCCTGTTCTCGCTCTGGGACACCTACCGTGCCCTGCATCCGCTGCTGACTCTGGTTTCCCCCGAGCGCGTACCCGACATGATTAACTCCATGCTGGCCCACTACGACCAGAGCTATGACCGCATCCTGCCGATTTGGTCGTTCCACGGCCACGAAACCTGGACCATGATTGGCTACCATGCGGTGTCGGTGATAAGCGATGCCTGGCAAAAAGGCATTCGCGGTTTTGATGGCGAGCGGGCGCTGGATGCCATGACGGCCACCGCCAACCACCCCAATTACGATGCCATTCCCGAGTACCTGAAATACGGCTACGTGCCCATGGATGTGCTGCCAGAGTCAGTGTCCATCACCCTGGAATACGCCTACGATGACTTTGCCATCGCCCGCATGGCCGAAAGCATGGGCGAGACAGATATCGCCAAAGCCTTCGATAAGCGTGCCCAGAGCTGGCGAAATGTGTTTGATCCTGAAACCAAATTTGCCCGTGGCCGCGACAGCAAAGGCAACTGGGATAAAGACTTTGATGTGGAAGAAGCCAAGTACATGGGCCCCTTCACCGAGGGCAACAGCTTCCAGTACAGCTTCTACGTACCCCACGATGTGGCAGGCCTTATCAACATCAAGGGTGGCGATGCCGCCTTTATCGAGCGTTTGGACGAACTTTTCACCCGCCCGCTCCATGCCGACAAAATCAAGGAACACGAAGACATTGCCGGCCTGATTGGCCAGTACGCACACGGCAACGAGCCCAGCCACCATATCGCCTATTTGTACAACCACGCAGGCGCCCCCTGGATGACCCAGGCACGTATTCGTCAGATCATGGACACCCTCTCCAACGACACCCCATCGGGCCTAGCCGGTAACGACGATGTGGGCCAGATGTCGGCCTGGTACCTGTTCTCCGCCATGGGCTTTTACCCGGTTACCCCGGGGGACATGACCTATGTGATAGGCGCGCCGCAGCTGCCGGAAGTCACCCTCAAGCTCAGTAATGGCAAGCGCTTTAAGGTTATCGCCAAGGGGCTGTCGAAGGACAATTTGTACGTTGCCAGCGTGAGCCTCAACGGCAAGCCGCTGAGCCACAGCTATCTGCACCATAACGACATCATGGCCGGTGGTGAACTGGTGTTTGAGATGGCAGCAACGCCGAACAAAGCCTGGGGCAAGGCGATTGATGCGCGCCCCAAGGCCATGAGCCCTTATAAAAACTAAAAGCGTCCACCGTCAAAACGGGAAAGGACACACAAGGACTGACAATGCACACACCCCGTACCCTAATCGGCCTGGCCGTCACAGCCGCACTGGGCGCCATCGCGCTCAGTGGCTGCGGCAGCAACGACTCAGACACAAATCGCAGCCAGGTTGGCAACAGCGCCGCCAATGAGGCGACCAAAGGCCCGAACTGGATTACCCAGCCGGTGGACTTTGTTAATCCGCTGATTGGCAGCCAGGGCGTATTCAACCATCGCCAGGCGGCCAACGTGGCCGTGGGCGCCTCGCTGCCCTTCGGTATGTTCAATTTTGGCCCCGAGCACGCCTACACACAGGCGCTGCTTGATGAAAGCGAAGGCTTGAAAAAGCGCGTACTGGAAGAAAAGGTGCGTATTCCCGTCTCCCCCGGCGGTTACAACTACGACGCCACCCGGGTTAAGGGATTCAGCTTCACCCGCCTGTCCGGCACCGGCTGCCTCGGCGCCTCAGGCGAAGTGCCTGTGCTGCCGTTTTTGGAACCCATCAGGCACTCACCCGATACAGATTTGATGGACGCTTACTACAGCGTGGGATATAGCCACGCCAACGAAAGTGTGCGCCCCGGCAGTTACCGTCTTACCTTGGATAACGGCGTTGGTGTGAACTTAAGCGCCACTGAGCGCAGCGGCATCGCCGAGTTTGATTTCCCCAAAGATGCCGACGCCAAGCTCCTGTTCCGCACCGCCTACAATCAGCTTGGCAGCGAACACGCCAGCACCCGCTTTAATCCTGAAACCGGCGAAATCACAGGCTCAGTCACCAGCGGCAACTTCTGCGGCTATCTGGGCGAAGCCAACCGCTACAGCTATTACACCCTGCACTTTGTGGCCAAACTGGACGTGCCCGTAACCTCCAGCGGTGGCTGGCAGGATGACAAGATGCTGCCGGGCGCCAGCTACAGCGAGGGCGGCACCGGCTACGGCCCCAAGGGCGTGCCCGAGCTTGGCAAGGGCTCAGGCCTGTGGCTGGAACTGGATACCGCCGCGCAGCAAAAAGTCACCATGCGGGTGGGGATCTCTTACGTGAGTGAGGCCAACGCCCGCCACAACCTGGCCGCCGAGCAGGCCCATAAAGACTTTGGTGCCGTGGAAACTGCGGCCAATAACCGCTGGAACGAGACCCTCGCCAAGGTCAGGGTTGCCGCCAACACGGAGGCAGACAAAGACCGGCTTACCACCTTTTACACCGCGCTTTACCATGCGCTGCACCACCCCAACCTTTTCAGTGACGTTAACGGCGAATACACCGGCTTCGATGGCAAGGTGCATAAGCTGAGCGCGGGTCAAGCCGCGCAGTACGCCAACTATTCCCTCTGGGATGTGTACCGCTCGCAGTTGCAGCTGATAAGCCTGATGGAGCCCAAAATCGCCTCCGACATGGCCCAATCGATGCTCAATCAGGCCAATCAATATGGCGGCGTGTGGGACAGATGGACCCACAACTCGGGCGCGACCTCGGTAATGTCCGGCGATCCCGCCACCATCGCCATCGCCAACTTTGTCGCCTTCGGCGCCGATGATTTTGCAGTGGAAGCCGCCTATAAGTCTCTTTACAAGGCCGCCACCGAGCCTACTCAGTTTGACCTTGGCGACACCGGCTGCCCTGTGTTCTGCCGTGGGCAGCGGCCTTCGCTGGATCAGTGGTTGTCGCTCAACTACATCTCAGACCAATCCAACAGCTGGGAAGGCGCCAGCGAAACCCTGGAGCAGGTGAGCGCCGACTTTGCCCTGTCGCAGCTTGCCGCAAGCCTTGGCCATGAGAGCCAGAGCAAGCAGCTGCTGAAGCGCGCCGGTTACTGGAAAAACCTCTACAACCCCAAGGCCACCGCCGAGCTTGGTTACATTCAGGGCCGCAACAAAGACGGCAGCTGGAAGGCCGATTTCGACCCGGCGAGTCCGCATCTGTTTGTTGAGGGCAGTCCGGCCCAATACCTGTGGATGTTGCCCTTTGATGGCGCCGGCATGTCGGCGCTGCTTGGCGGCGACGCCGCAATGGAAGCAAGGCTCGATGGCCACTTTATCAAGCAAGACGGTAGCTATGTGCTGTTCCGCGACGATGCCTTCTTTGCCGATGTAAGTAATCAGCCATCCATCAATAGCCCCTGGATGTACCTGCACACTGGCGCCGCCTATAAAACCCAAAAGGTGGTGCGCGAGACCCTGAACACCCTGTGGCTGCCAACGCCCAAGGGCATCCCGGGGCAGGATGATTTGGGGCAAATGTCGTCCTGGTATGTGTTCTCGGCGCTGGGGCTTTACCCCATGCTGCCGGGCCGCGCCGAGCTGGTACTGGCCGCCCCTGTGTTTGAAGCCGCCGAGATAGGCAAGCTCAGCATCCGCGCACCCGGCGCCAGCAACGACAGACTCTACATTGATGAAATAGTGCTTGATGGCAAACCCAGTCTGAAAAGCTTTATTCCGGCGGATTACGTAGAGCGAAAAACCTGCCTGGAATTCAAGCTTTCAGACAAGCCGAACCCGGCCTTTGGCCAGGCCAAGACCGACCGTCCGCCTTCATTTTCACTGACAGGAAACTAAGCCATGGCCTTCGTTTCATCCACCCCATCCCACAGCGAAAGCGCCACGCCGACTCAGAGCCATCAGCAACTGCTGTTTGGTGCCATGACCAGTTTGTTTTTCATCTGGGGCTTTATCACGGCGCTGAACGACATTCTTATCCCGCATCTGAAAGGAATATTCGAGCTCAGCTACACCCAGGCGATGCTGGTGCAGTTCTGCTTCTTTGGCGCCTACTTTCTGGTATCGCCGCTGGCGGGGCTTATCATCGCCCGCATCGGCTACCTGCGGGGCATCATCTTTGGCCTGTGCACCATGGCCACAGGTTGCCTGCTGTTTTACCCCGCCTCCAGCCTTGAAGAGTATGAACTGTTCCTGCTGGCGCTGTTTGTGCTGGCCTCGGGCATCACCATCTTGCAGGTTTCCGCCAATCCGTTTGTGGCTCGCCTCGGCCCCGAGCGCACTGCCGCCAGCCGCCTGAATCTGGCCCAGGCGCTGAACTCGCTGGGTCATACGCTGGGCCCCCTGTTTGGCAGCCTGCTGATTTTCGGCGCTGCCGCTGGCACCCACGAAGCTGTGCAGTTGCCCTATCTGCTGCTGGCCGCCGTGATTGGCATTATTGCGGTGGGCTTTATCTTCCTTGGCGGCAAGGTCAAACAGACCGATATGGGGGTAGATCATCGCCACTCGGGATCGCTGCTGACCCATAAACGCCTGCTGCTGGGCGCGCTGGCGATATTCCTCTATGTGGGCGCGGAGGTGTCGATTGGC
Organism: Shewanella sp. FJAT-52076; assembly: GCF_019457455.1. Classification (NCBI taxonomy): domain Bacteria; kingdom Pseudomonadati; phylum Pseudomonadota; class Gammaproteobacteria; order Alteromonadales; family Shewanellaceae; genus Shewanella; species Shewanella sp. FJAT-52076. The sequence continues at coordinate 658,509 of NZ_CP080415.1, read as the reverse complement.
AGCTTTTTGGTGAACTACTTTGCCGAGCCCAGCATCGGTGGTCTGAATGAGAAGAGCGCCGCAGAGCTGGTGTCCTGGTATTGGGGCGGCGCGATGATAGGCCGTTTTGCCGGTGCAGCTCTCACCCGCCGCTTTAACCCGGCCATGGTGCTGGCAGCCAATGCCGTGTTTGCCAACCTGCTGCTGATGGTCACCATCATTTCCAGCGGAGAGCTGGCCATGATTGCAGTGCTGGCGGTGGGCTTTTTCAACTCCATCATGTTCCCCACCATCTTCACTCTCGCCATTGAAGGTCTTGGGGAACTCACCAGCCGAGGTTCGGGCCTCCTGTGTCAGGCGATTGTAGGCGGCGCCATATTGCCGGTAATACAAGGCCTTGTTGCCGACAATGTGGGTGTCCAGCTGAGCTTTATCGTGCCAACCGTTTGTTATTTTTACATTTGTTGGTATGCCTTCTTTGCCCGTAACCGGGCACATGGAGAAACTGCATCATGAGTAAAAGGGTGCTGTGCTTCGGTGAAGCCCTGATTGATTTTCTGTGTACCGGCAACGATGAAGACGATGGCCTGATGCTGCCCGGCTTTCGTCAATATCCGGGCGGCGCCCCGGCCAACGCGGCGGTGGCGGTGGCCAAGCTCGGTGGCCATGCCCGCTTTGCCGGCTTGGTGGGCAAAGACAAGTTCGGCGACTTCCTGGCCCATTCGCTGGCCCGTTACGGCGTGGACATCAGCCTGCTTGGCCGCCACGAAACCGCCCCCACCTCACTGGCCTTTGTGCATTTGAACGATGAGGGCGACCGCAGCTTCAGTTTTTACCGTGATGGCGGTGCCGACACCCTGTTTGATGCCTCCGCAGTGGATAACAGTTGGTTTGAAAACACCGCCATCTTACACCTGTGCAGCAACACCCTGACCACGCCCCAAAGCGCAGAAGCCACCCTGTCGATGGCCGACAAAGCCATTGCCGCCGGGCTTTACGTGAGCGTGGATGTGAACCTTCGCCACAACTTATGGCAAGGCAACCGCGCCTGCAAAGAGACAGTGATGCGCCTAGTGCACAAGGCCCATGTGCTCAAGTTTGCCAGGGAGGAACTTGAGTATTTGGCAGATAGCAATCAGCTCGACTTTATCCAAACCCTGCTCGATTCCGGCTGCAAGTTGCTGCTGGTCACTGATGGCGGCAATCCGGTACGCGCCTTTTTCGGCAAGCAAAGCTTCACCTTGGCAGCGCCCAAGGTGGATGTGGTGGATACAACAGCAGGCGGTGATGGTTTTATCGGTGGCCTTTTGTTTTGCATCGCCCGCGATGGACTGGATAGCCTGCTCGAAACTGAAACCACCCTCAACGATGCCCTTGGCTTTGCCATTGGCTGCGGCGCTCTGGCGGTAAGCCGCCCCGGTGCCTTCCCGGCACTGCCGGGACTCGCCGAGGCCGAGGCGTTTCAGGCCTCGATGGGCGACACCTTCCAGCCGATGTCCTTTGAGCACACAGAAAACCAGACCTGAAAGCAGAGACACCTATGAACTTCTACAGTCGTGACTTTTTGATGGCTCACTCCCAAAGCATTCTGGACTTTTACAACCCACGGGTACTGGATGCCAGCGGCGGTTACTTTCACAACTACTATGATGACGGCAGCCTGTTTGACCCGGGGTTTCGCCAGCTCGTGAGCAGTTGCCGCATCACGGTGAACTATGCACGTGCCGCCGAGGTGCTGGATAAACCTGAGTATCTGGCCCACGCCCGTCATGGCCTGCAATATCTGCTGGAGGTGCATCTGCAAGCGGATGAGCGCTTCGCCTGGACACTGAAAAACCATCAGCCCGAGGACATGACCCAGCAGGCCTATGGCTATGCCTTCGTGCTGCTCGCCTTCGCTGCTTGCCGCAAGGCCGGGATTTTACCGGACAACGACAAGCTGCTGTGGATCTTCCAGTTGCTCGAGCAGCGCTTCTGGCAGCCGGAATATGGCCTCTATGCCGATGAAATCAGTGCCGATGGCGTGCTGTCTGACTATCGCGGCCAGAACGCCAACATGCACCTGTGTGAAGCCATGATTTCCGCCTTTGAAGCCAGCGGCGAAGGCCGCTTCCTCGACCGTGCCATGGAGATTGCCGACAGGATTGCCAATCGTCAGGCGGCGCTCACCGGCGGCATCATCTGGGAACACTTTACCCCCGAATTCGCCATCGACTGGGACTACAACAAGGACGACCCCAAGAACCTCTACCGCCCCTGGGGTTTTCAGGGCGGGCACCAGACTGAATGGGCCAAGCTGTTATTATCACTCGCCCGCCACAGCCATCAGTCCTGGCTGATAAGCCGAGCCAAAACCCTGTTCGACACCGCCTTTGACAAGAGCTGGGACGAGGAGCACGGCGGTATGGTGTATGGCTTCGGCCCGGATGGCGACTGGTGTGACGACGACAAGTACTTCTGGGTGCAGGCAGAAAGCTTTGCCGCAGCCGCCATGCTGTATCAGCAGACCGGCGAGCAAAAGTACCTCGATGCCTACAACGCCCTCTGGGACTACGCTTGGCAACATTTCGTCGACCATGAGCACGGCGCCTGGTTTCGGGTGCTGTATCGAAATAACCGCAAGTATTCCAACAAGAAAAGTGCTGCCGGTGCCAAGTGTGACTACCACACCCTCGGTGCCTGCTTCGATAGCCAGCGGGATTTAACCTAACCCGGTGTATCCAAGGTCTGTTCCAACGTCACAGAATCAAAGGTTCCTTCCATTTTGCCGCCCCAGGGCGGCTTTTTTTTGCCCGCAATTCAAGGAAGACCCCAGGTTCACCGGATGATTAGTGTACAAAATGCTACCCGAATCAGGTTGAGACGCCGCCGCCAACACCCTATGTTGCAAAATTGTTCATTGTCCTCTTTTGAAGACAGCAGGAAATAAATATGGACTTTAACGCCCACAATCCTGTCAAAAAACAAACGGGCAAACATGCATAATCAATTCATAGAAAAGACAATTTAAAGGCAGCGCATCCACATGAAACCATTGTTTGGGCTTTCAAAAATTGCCACCCTGTGTTTAACACTCACAGGTGCAGGCGTAGTCGCCATTCCGGCTTATGCCGATGACGATATCCAGGATCAGGCCTCAGCCACCCTGCAATTTACCCTGATCACAGGCGAAAAAGTCTCTGCCGTGGTCAAACCCAATGGCCAACTCGCGGGCATTCGTTTGCACAGCGAAGACGGCACTGAGCAAGTGACCAGCCTGTATCAGGTAGGCAACGACCAGTACATCATCACCCCCAAGTCCCAGGCCTTAGTGGAATCCCGACTGGTGGATATGGAGCTGTTTAATATCTCCAAACTCCATGCGGGTGGCTATGACGACGCCTCAAGCGCAACCTTGCCGGTGATCATTCAGTATCGCGATGGAGCCCTCGCCGGCAGCGCCGTACCTGTTGCACCGCTCGGCAGTGAGCTGGTCAGCGAGATTGAACTCATTGACAGCGCCGTTATCGGCATCAACAAAAAAAACGCCGCCGAAGTGTGGCAATCTCTGACTGCCGACACCAGCGTAGAAGCCCTGTGGCTGGATGCGGTTATCCACGCCGATAAGTCTATCCCGTCGACAGCCGCTCTCACTCCCACGGTACCATTGACCGGTGCCTATGGCCCACTGGCAATGCCGTATCAGGGCCATGGAGTAAAGGTTGCCGTGCTCGATACGGGTTACGACACCGAGCACCATGACCTGCACGGCCGCGTGATTGCATCAAAAGACTTCACCTATTCCAGTAACGGCGTGGACGATGTGAACGGCCACGGTACGCACACAGCCTCTACCATCGCAGGAACAGGTGCCGAGTCCAACGGCCTGTGGGTGGGTGTAGCCCCCGGTGCCGAGCTCATTATCGGCAAGGTGTTGGGTAACAACGGCGGCGGCAGCACCTCCGGGATTTTGAACGGTATGCAGTGGGCTGTGGCCCAAGGCGCCGACATTGTCAGCATGTCTCTGGGTGGCAGCGGCACCAGTTGCAGCGGCCCGCTGGTGGACATGGTTGAGGCCCTGAGCAATCAGGCGCTTTTTGTGGTTTCGGCCGGCAACAGCTTTACCCGCGAAACCGTGGGTTTACCCGGCTGTGCCCCAAGCGCCCTTACCGTTGGCGCCCTGGACAGAGATAACAACACAGCGTCTTTCTCCTCCCGCGGCCCGTCTCCCGATGGCCACTCGGCCAAGCCCGATATCAGCTCCCAGGGGGTTGATGTGGTGGCTGCGGCATCCGGTGGCTTTGGCAGCACAGCGTATCGCGCCCTGTCAGGTACCTCCATGTCGGCACCCCATGTGTCAGGTGGCGCAGCCATCCTCATGCAGGCACGCCCGGAGCTGAGCCCCAAGCAGGTGAAAGATGTGCTGACCTCTTCGGTGCAAAAAACCGACGCCCACGTGCTTGAGCAAGGTGCCGGCCCCATGGATGTGAACCGCGCCGTGGGTCAGGTCGTTATCGCTGCGGCGAATCAGGAGCTGGGACGCTTTGACTCTGCCGCGCCTGCCGGTATGCATCAAGCCGCCGTGACCCTGAACAACCTCTCTGACGCTGACGTTACCCTGAGACTGACCCTGGACCTGATTGGTGAAGACGGCAGCACCCGCCTGCCGGCTACCCTGGCCGGTCTGGGCACCAAGTCGGTCACCATCCCGGCGGGTGGCAGTACCGATGTGCCGGTATGGATTGATTCAGACGTTGCCCTGAGAAGCGGCGCCTACGGCACCATCACCGGCCGCTTGGTAGGCAGCGATAAAGACACCCAGGTCACAGTGCCAGTATCCTTTTGGATTGAGCCACCCATGGTGGAGCTGTCTGTCTCCCTGACAGATCATATGGGCTTGCCGGCCTCTTCCCCATCCAAGGTGTACATCATCAACGAGGAGGACGATTGGGGCAGCCTTATCACCCTCAGCAATGGTGCCGGCAGCAAGATGGTACCCAAAGGAAACTACAGCGTTATCGCCAACATCATGACCTATGATAACGCAAGCAAAACCTCGGGCCTGGTGGAATCCGCCACTCAAATGGCTTACCTGGACTACAAAGTTGAGACTGACACGGCGCTGAGCTTCGACTCCAGAACTGCCAAGAAACTGCAGTTCAAGGCCGACAAACCACTGGCAACTCAGGGGTTCTCCTTCGGCTTTACCTATGCGCTGGACGACAACAAGCTGGCCAAACTGGCGGCTATCGAGCTGGCACCCGACTACGTGGATAACTTCTACGCCTGGTCTCAGGGCCATGACGATCGTTTCCGCTCGTTCGTGACAACCCGCGCCGTGGCGCCTGAAACCGTGCTGACTACGGCAGACGGCGAAGTGCTGAACTATGTCAATCAGGGGTTGTCGCTGGCGTTCAATGGTGAAGGTGAGGCTCAGGTCGTGAATGTGGGCGATGCAGGCTACGGTACCGACTGGAGCCAGTTCGATCTGCAGGGTAAGATTGCGCTGATTGCCAACCCCTACTATCTCACCTCTTACATGATCTCCAACGTGGCCCAGAAAGGTGCTGCCGGGGTTATCTTCTATCGTCCAGGTGCTGCCGGGCGCTATAAAACCGGTATCACAGGCACGGCCAAAATTCCTGTGGTTGCCCTGAGCAGCGAGCAGGGACAAGTACTGGCTGACATGGTTGCCGAAGGCAAGGATACGGTACGCTGGTCGGGTACTGCACCGGAATACTCACCCTATTCCTACTTTATCAACCACATCACCGATGGCCACGTGCAGTCAGGCGTTATCACACTGCAAGAAAAGAAAATGCACAAGATAACGGCAGCTTATCATTCCCAAAATGACAACCGCCCTGCCTGGCAGGACACAATGGCTGCGACCAACAGTACCGGTGAATTCTACTCAACTGGCAGTCCGCACATGCTGATGACTCCGCTGGTTCGTGATGAGTACTACACGGCCACCAGCAAAAACGCCTGGACCAACATTGTGATGAAACACGATAAGCTGGCTACCAACGGCGGTTACTTTGATGGACCAAGACGCATGACCGAAGGCGCAGTTGAGCACACCAACTGGCTCAAGGGTGCCCGTACCGGCAGTCTGAATTCGGGCAATAGTGCTATCGCCAGCCGCGATACCAACCTGCTGAGCTTTGGCTTCTCCATCTACGGCGATGCCGATGGCCACGATGCCGTCACCGGCATGAACGAGAGCGGCGCCTATGGTGTTAAACTGGATGGCAGTAATGTGTATCTGAATGCCGGCACCCTGACAGTGCCAGACTATCCTGCCGAAGTGAGCCTGGAGCTGCGCTCCTATCCTCGCGGCGTGGGCAGTTCATCTCCAATTAGAGACAACTTGGGTTCTTTCTACATGGGGGTGTACAGCTTTACCACCATGCCGGAAAACCAGGGCGTTCAGCCAGTATTGATGCCAGCGGTGGACTTGCCGCTGGCACTGGATAACACCGCCGTTGCCGGTGAGCCTATCAAGGTGACCCTGGGCGCTATAGTCGATGGCAAGGGCCCAGCCAACCTGACCGAGGTAAGCCTGCAATATGGCTATGGTCAGGAATGTTTGCCGGTGAGCCCAAGCGTGTTTCTGTACTGCCCTGTTTCGCAGAAGTTCGCCGACAGCAGCTGGCAGTCTGCCGAAGTCACTCAGGAAAATGGCCAGTGGGTTGCCATCATCCCCAACGCGGCCGAAGCCGGTAACTACGTGCACCTGAAGCTGACCATGTCAGACGAAGGTAATAGCCGTGCCGAACAGCTGATGATGCGCGCCTATCAGTTGAAGTAAGCACTGCGTGTGTTTAAAACCTTCAAAGCCGCACTGCCAAAACCAGTGCGGCTTTTTCTTCGGATTCCACCGCTATCAACCAAGTCAAAGCACGACACTCAGAGGCTTGGGAAAGACGATTAACAACCGCGATTGCGTGGAACACAGTTCCCGTTGAAGTTATTGGCGCGACGGAAAAACAAAAAAGCCAGCTCAAGGCTGACTTTTAAGTTGGTACCAGAGGTCGGACTCGAACCGACACGCTTTTAAGGGCGGGGGATTTTGAATCCCCTGTGTCTACCAATTTCACCACTCTGGCACAAATTTTCTCATTATCAGGCTTCTAACCCGACAATGACGTTGGATTATACGCGGCCCCATTCTCTTGGCAAGCCCTTTCCCGCGCTTACCGAAAAAGGATGTTTCGATTGCGCAAAAATACGACAGGCGACGTTAGTCGGCGCCTTTGGCCAGCAGATAGGGAGCATATTCCTTATCGCTGCCCTGGATGTGGTTGATAAGCCAGGCCTTGAGAAACGCCATCAGCTCATCGGAGACATTTTCCCCCCTGCCAACCCGGCGCTGGAAGTCGAGCACCTGAGTGACCAACTGCTTGTGCTCGTTTTCGTGGGCCTGACTCTGAGGGTAGCCAAAGCGGGCAAACAGCTCCTCTTCGTAGCTGAAGTGGTTAGCTGTGTAATCCACCAGCCCCTGTACAATACGTTTGATTGCCGCCAACCCATAGCCCTCATTGATGGCCCGGTGCAGCTCGTTTATCAGGGTAATCAGTCTTTGGTGTTGGCGATTGACTTCGGCCATACCAATGTCGAGGGAGGGGCCCCAGCTGACAAAGGCTTTCTCATGGCTGATACGGCTCTTGTCCACATGGAATCTGTGCAGCAGCGAACCGATTTCCTGAGACATGTTGAAGAGTTTAAGGCTGGCAAGATTGTTACGGTTGGTATTGGCAGCATTTTCGGTCGCCTGATGGGAAATAGAGGCAATAGACTCGTTGATTTGCTCGGCCACTTGCTGCTGATGCTCGGACGCGGCGGCGATTTGGTGGCTCATCTGGGTGATTTCGCCAACCTGCGTCACTATCACTGTGAGTGCTTCGCTGGCCTCACTCACCAGCCCCCGGGTTTCCTCTGCAAGTGCTACAGAGGCATGCATCACGGCCACCCCATTGCGACTCCCCGCCTGCAGCGCCTGTATTTGCTGCTGAATTTCCACTGTCGCCTCTGAGGTGCGTTTGGCCAGATTGCGCACTTCATCTGCCACCACAGCAAAACCACGGCCGTGTTCGCCGGCTCTGGCACTCTCAATGGCAGCATTGAGGGCCAGCAAGTTGGTTTGCTCAGCAACCTGAGAGATGGTGTCGATAATGCTGCTGATGCTGGCGGCATCCTGCGCCAACTGCTCGATGACAATTTCACTCTGGCTGATCTGCTCGGCCATCGAGTTAATGCGTCCCACCGCCTGATTCACCAGGCGACCACCATGCTCGGCGCGGCCCATGGTGTCATCGACCGAAGCCGCAACACGTGAAGCGCTGGCAGAAATATCCTGCACCGTATGAACCATTTGCGCCATGGAGGCTGCCGCCTCTTCGGTACGCTGTTCCTGTGAGGCCACACCCAAGGCAGCAAGTTCGCTGACAGACTTAAGCTCTCTGGCAACCTGATTCATCGCCTCGCTGGTATCCGAAAGCGCCGACACGGTCCGGGTGACGTCTTCACTCATGCGCTGTAGCCCTTTGGCGACCTGCGCATAGTTATCACCAGCGTAACCATCAAACCTCTGTGTCAAATCACCGTCGGCAAGATTAGCTACCCCGGTCTCCAAACTCGCCAGGGTTTTGGCCTGCCCCATAAGGCCAACACCAATGATAACTGCCGCGAGCAGCAGCGCCATGGCTTCAAGCCACAGGGATTTGGCCAACAACAGCACCAATACAACTAACAGCAGCAGCCAGCCCAGTCGTTGGAACATCTTGTTTTCAAAAAGCATTGGCATCCCTCAAGCTCACTACGCGGCTACCCCAAAAGAGAGGGAGCCAGGTAGTTTCTCTGTTCATCCCAAAATCAATTATGGTTCAGGCTCTCAAAATTGAGCAAAAGTTGATTCACATCAAATTATTAACACTTGTTTTTCATAGTGCTAATCAATAGGGAGCTTTATTGATCAAGATCAGGAAAGCCAACTGAACTGAGAGTTACCTTAAATCCGACTTCACGGAAAAGAGGATTTCAATCATGGCGTTTTGGCTGGATTTGATGTTTGGTAACCCGATAGGGTTAATGTCAATGATAGTGATCTTCACCACTTTAGGGATAATTTCCTACATCATGTGGATGCTGTTTGTGAAGTCTGCGAAGCCTTAGTTTTTGCTTTCAATGTTCTTAACTGTGCATGTTTCAAGAGTGAATTAGGGGGCCGAATGGCCCCCCTTTTTATGTCTGTGTTTTTGTTCGGCGCGGCTCAGGCAGCGCGCTGGGGTGGCTTGCGGTGTGATACCACGTTACCCACAAAGCCAGGACGCGCCTTTATCAGGTTTTGCATATCTTCCTGACTCAACTCCCCATTGGGCAATCTGAGCACATTTCGGTTCAGATGCTCTCTCGCCAGCATGCTTATCTTGTAATCTGCCGTTGAACCCTGGATGGCATAGTGCTTCACATTGCCGAGGCACTCAAGAATATTGGTATCCACCAGGCTGCGAACTGCCAACTCTTCCGTCGGCAGGGTCAGAATGGTTTTTCCCTGTAAAAAGAACTCTCTGAGCAGCGCACGTTCAGCCGGATCGAGCAATTTCACCTTGTGCTCAATGACTTCTTTTTTCCGTTTGGTCCCCAGATAACTGATAGCCTCGTCCAATAAGAAATTGGCCAAAAGCGATGCAAAAAAAGCGCAGGCAACAATCAACCCAAGGCCTATCAAGGCCGACTCCTGAATTACCCACTGGTCAAGATGCAAAGTCGCCAGCCAGGATTGCGGCGCAAATTTCAATGTCAGGGTCGCTATCAGCAGCCAAAGCATGCTTCTAAATCCCCAGGCTTTCAGTGACGCTACCCCCGGGACATTCAATTCAGGCACCTTCATCACACACCTCTTCCGTCAAAAAATTGAACTTCTGCTCACTCAAAGCAAGTTGGATGCCAGCCTTAACAGATATGTCAATTTGTACTCAGGTTGCAGAATTTCAGCGTTTTTTTATTAGCCAAACTATGCTTATACATATTCAAATGCAGGTTAGGACTAATTAGAAAGCATGCTGGGTTTTTCTCGTCAGGCGGTGAGCAGCAAAATCGGTCGCAGGCTGATGATTTCGATCGTGCTGTTCAGCTCGCTTATCACCCTCATCACCACCGGCTATCAGCTGTTTAATGACTATAACGGCGATCTTAACCGTATCGATCGTGCCTTCTCAAACATCGAGAAAGTGAATCTCGACGTACTGGCGGCCAGTATCTGGGTGATTGATGAGCGTCTTATCAATACTCAACTTGAAGGCCTTATCCAGCTGCCCGATATTACCTATATCTCCATCGATGACGACAGCGGTCAGCATTGGAGCCGTGGTGCGCCCATCGACAAGAACTTTATCGAGAAGGTGTTTTCTCTGAACTACAGCTCCGGCAGTGAAAGCATCTCTGTGGGTAAACTCACCATCCAGGCCGACTTGAATGCCGTGTACGAACGTATTTATGACAAGGCCATAATCATATTGCTCTCCAACGCCATCAAAACCTTTTTGGTGGCCGGTATGATCCTTATCCTGGTGTGGCTCAACATTACCCGCCACCTCAATACCCTGGCAGCCTATTGCCAGGACATCAGCGTCGAATATGAGTATCAGCCGCTGACGTTTCAAAAGCGCGGTGCCCAAAACGAATTCGATCAGGTCGCCCTGGCAATAAACGAAATGCAGGAGCAGCTGCATCGCTCATTCGGTGCCTTGAAAAAGTCCAAGTCCGACTTGCAACACGCGCTGGAAGACCGGGAACGGCTGCTGGAACTGGAGCGTTCATATAAGGAAGAACTCGCCAAGCAGGTAAAAGAGCGCACCATGGAGCTGGAACAGTCGCTGGTGATTCTGAAACGGGCGCAGGAAGCGCTGGTTGAACAGGAAAAAATGGCCGCCCTCGGTGGTTTGGTGTCCGGTGTGGCCCACGAAATCAACACCCCAATTGGGATTTGTCTGACCGCCGCCAGCACCCAGTTGGCTCACATCGATGAGCTAATCAGCCTCATTCACAGTGAAGAGGCCACCCTGGAGGAAATCAACGCCATCCTCGAAGAGTATCAGCAAAGCTGTGAACTCATCGTCAGCAACATCACCCGCGCAAGCAACCTCATCCAGAAGTTCAAAACCATTGCGGCAGAAAACAGCCATGAGGCCCACGAGCAAATCCCCGTTGCCCAGCTGTGCCGTGACATTCACGACTCTACGCAACTTATCTATGCGCCAACAGTGGCCAATATGGAACTGGATATTGCCGATGAATTGCAAGTGGAAACAAACTACAGCCTGCTCAACCAGATCCTGAGTAATCTGATGTCCAACATCTATGCCCATGCCTTTGCACAGGGACGGGAAAATCTGTTCCGGGTAGAGGCGTATCTGGAAAACCGGCGCCTTATTATACGCCTTGAGGATAATGGGCCCGGGATTTCAGCCGATGTCGCCGAGCATATGTTTGAGCCCTTTTATACCACCACCCGCGCCCGGGGCGGCACTGGGCTGGGATTATCGGCGGCATTCAACGCAGCCACCCTGCTGAAAGGCAGCGTGCGTTATGAAGGAAAGTCAACCCTGGGAGGGGCCTGCTTTGTCCTCAGCATACCGGTAAAACGGGATGACAATCTGCAGGCCAGCGACTCAGTCAAAGACGGCTATCAATTCCATATTTAGGCTTTTTGCTTAAGCCACATCAACACCCGGCTCACCGCCATAAAACCAAAGGTGCCGGTGACCACGGTCACGGCGCCGAAGCCTGAAGCGCAGTCCATTCGCATGCTGCCACCTTCGGCAGGCTTGGTGGCACAAACCTCGCCATCCTTACCCGGATAAGTCAGCGCCTCGGTGGAAAACACCGCTTCGACGGCAAACTTGCGCTCGAGATTACGGGAGAAATTGTATTCACGACGCAAAATATTGCGCACCTTGGCAAGCAGGGGGTCCTGAATGGTGCGGGAAAGATCTGTCACCTGAATTTTCGTGGGATCCAACTGGCCGCCGGCACCGCCCACGGTAATGATGCGAATTTTGTTGCGTTTGCACCAGGCTATGAGTGCGGCCTTGGGTTTAACGGCATCGATACAATCCACCACATAGTCGATACCGCATGCGGGCCCCAGATACTCGGCGAGGTTGTCGGGGGTGATAAAGTCTTCCAACTCGTCAATCTGGCATTCAGGGTTGATAGCGCGGATACGCTCTGCCATCACCGCCACTTTGGACTGGCCTATGGTGTCGCTCAATGCGTGAATTTGGCGATTGGTGTTGGTCACGCACACATCATCCAGATCCATCAGGCTAAGGTGACCGATGCCGCTGCGGGCAAGGGACTCTGCCACCCAGGTGCCGACGCCCCCTATGCCTATAACCAGCACATGGGCTTGCTGAAAACGCACCAGCGCCTGCTGACCATAGAGTCTGCCAATACCACCAAATCGGTCCAGATAGGACTGTGTCAGCTGCTGTTCCACCTGTGGATCCCCATGCCGTAAAAAACGCCGCATTCTAGCCTAAAGTGCCGCAGCCCGAAAGCACGGGACGTTTCAGAGCGGCTTGATACAAATCAGGCCATGTGTGCCTGACATGTTAGCACTGTCAGCGACAGGTTCCAGAAGATAAATCGAGCGGTTACACTTTCAGCAAAAACCTGTTTTATCAAAGTAAAACAATAGGATATAAACAAGCCTCATTTTATTTAGCGTGATCTGGATCACGCTCTGCCTTTTAACGGACTGCCACACTGCTGCCGCATTCAAGAAAGGGGCGACAACCCAACGCCCCTGTCCCGTCAATAGTGAGGAATCCGCCATGAAAAAATCTCTTATCGCATCGGCCGTTGCCACGGGTGCCGCCCTGTCTTCTTTCGCCACCCTGGCTGATGGCCCTGCGTTTTATGGCCGTGTCGACCTGGCCGCCACCAATTCCAATACAGGTTACGCCACCCAAAACCAAAAAGATGGCACTGTATTTGAAAACAATTTCTCTTGGCTCGGCGTAAAAGGCAGCGAACAGCTTAGCCAAAATATCGCTCTGATTTATCAAATGGAATTTGGCGTAAATAACTTCGACAATTCAGGCGACACTTTTAATACCCGTAACACCTTCGTGGGCCTGCAAACTCAAGCGGGTACCGCTTTAATTGGCCGTAACGACACCGTATTCAAACAGTCAGAAGGAGGCTTCGACCTGTTTGGTAACACCAACGCAGATATTGATCTGCTGGTGGCAGGGCAAAGCCGCCTCGGTGACAGCATCACCTACTACTCCCCGAAAATCGCTGACATTCTCACGCTGAACGCCACCTACGTCATGGAAGATAACTATGAAAAAGGCAGCTGGTTCAATCCCGGTGAAGACGATGAGTGGAGCGGTAACACCTATGCTCTGTCCGCGACCCTGGGTGACAAGGCCCTGAAGGCCCAAAACTACTATGTTGCAGCTGCATACAACGATGGCCTGGATGGCATTAGAGCTTACCGCGGCGTGGCTCAGGTTAAATTCGGGGAGCTGATACTCGGCGCGCTCTATCAAAACTCGGAACATGTGGCAGATAAATATAGCAATCTGGAAGGTGACACCTGGTTTATCAACGCCGGTTACAAGCTGGGTAACACAACCCTGAAGGCCACCTACGGCCAGGACGATTCAGGGCTGGGTAAGTATGTCGGCCGCATGGTGGGTGATTCTGATTTTGGCATGGAACAGGTCGAGAACGTCGATTTACAGCAATACACCCTGGGTGCCGATCATCGTCTGAGCAAAAATACTTTGGTTTATGGTCATTTCACCCGATTTGATGGGGATATGTTGCTTGGCGGCACCAAGGTCTCTCTGGACGACGACGTGATCACCCTGGGTCTGCGGGTAGACTTCTAAGCATCTGATAAAAATACCCATAAAAAGCGACCTTCGGGTCGCTTTTTAATGCAAAAAATTTGTCACTTTTATTGCAGTTATATGCATCACTGCTAAAGTTAAATCAAATTTGTCGACATGAATTACCCATTTAGAGGTAGTAAGCACTGATTTTTACTCGATTTATCGTAAAAATGCCCTCAAGAAAGGATTCAGTCACAAAAATGCCTTAAATCCTTCCTGTACGGCCTGAAAATTTGATCCACTCCACAACTTGTAATCGGCAAACCTGTAAAAATCGTCGGCAACTTTGTTACGAGGCTGGCTGGATACCTGTAACAAACCAGCGAAAACAACTCAATAACCATAAAAATGGAATAGAACTTCGGTTCTAGGGAGCATGTAAACATGAAGAAGACCCTTATCTCTGCATCAGTAGCATCGGTAATGGCCCTGGCATCATTCGGCGCGCTGGCCGAAGGTCCTCAGTTCTACGGCCGTATCGAGCTTGCAGTAACCAACTCTGATGCCAGCTCTACCCTGCAATCCGGCACCAATGGCGCTACCGTAGGCGAAAGCGGCACCTACTTTGAAAACAACTTCTCTCACCTGGGCGTGAAAGGCTCTGAGAACATCAGCTCTGGTATCGATATCGTTTACCAACTGGAGTTCCAGGTAGAAAACACCTCTTCCAAAGGTGATACCTTCAAGCCACGTAACTCATTCCTGGGTATCAAGACCGGTGCCGGTACTGTACTGGTAGGTCGCAATGACACAGTATTCAAACAAGCCGAAGGCGGTGTTGACGTATTCGGTAACACCAACGCGGATATCGACCGTCTGGTTGCTGCTCAAACCCGTAGCGCCGACGGTATCTGGTACTACTCTCCAGTCATCGCTGACCTGGTGACCCTGAACGCCACCTACCTGATGGAAGACAACAACAGCAGCGACGACGCTCAGTATGCCCTGTCTGTAACCGTGGGTGACAAAGGCCTGAAGAAGCACAACTTCTACCTGGCCGGTGCCTATAACAAGGGCATCAGCAACGTAGATGCATACCGTGCCGTTGCTCAGGTAAAACTGGGTGGCTTCAAGGTAGGCGGTCTGTTCCAGAACACTGAAAAAGTGGACAGCGGCAACGACAACAACACTTACTTCGTCAACGTGGCTTACAACCTGAGCGGTGTAAACCTGAAAGCCGAATACGGTAAAGACGAAGCAGGTTTTGGTAAGTACTACTCTTCTCTGAAAGGCACTGAGCCAGCTACCGATGTAAACGTAACCAGCATCACAGTGGGTGCCGATTATCGCGTATCCAAATCCACCCTGCTGTTCGGTCACTATGCCATGTATGAAGGTGACCACGTGGTTGCCGGTAACAAGGTTGACCTGAAAGACGACAACGTGTTCACCGTAGGTGTACGTTACGATTTCTAAGCCTTGGCTTAACCAAATCGGAGGCCGGGTTTAAAGCAACCGGCCGCCGTGAAGGCACAAAAAAGCGACCGCATGGGTCGCTTTTTTTATGGTCGCCTTACCAGAAATGCCAACGGCAATAGAGAGATTACTTACGCACCAACAGGTAAGCAGCTTCATTGAGCCAGGGCACGGTTTTTTTTACAAAGCGGGGGTTGTCGGCAAGCACATCCTGACTCTCAAGCGTTGTGACCTCAAAATATGCCCCGATGAACTCCTGCACCCAATCGGGTGAAACCGCAAAAGGTGGGCCCATCAGGGCTTCCTGAGGATAGTCGAGGGTAATGAGCAATCCCGGCGTACCGGCGGGGATCAAGGCGGCGAGCTTACGCACATAATCGATGCGCATCTCTGCTGGCCAGGCGATGAGGGCGGCGCGATCGTAAAAACCACTGCACCCGGATATCAGATCATTATCCAGGGTGAAGAAGTCACCCTCAATCAAGGTAACGCCCTGTGCACTGTGATGTACGTGCTCACCCAGGGTGCGGCTTTGGGGCTGTGCACCTGCGGCTTCAAAAAACTGGCTCACTGCCAGTGCCGACAGTTCGCTGCCGATAACCTCGTGCCCCTGGGCGGCCAGAAATTCCATGTCGAGGGATTTACCGCACAAGGGGACAAACACCTTGCCTTTGCCTTCAAGTTTCAGGCTTTCCCAGTGTTTGACCAAGAATGGGTTGATATCCGATTGATGAAATCCAATCTGTTGTGACTGCCACTTGTCGTGCCAGAATCCGGGCTCCATGACCATCCCCTATGACGAAAAAAGACGCCTTACTCTAGCGGCAAAGTCTGGGGGATGCAAAGCTCGCTTCAGGGCGCGTTCAGTGCCTCGTTCACCTGACGCAACCAAACACAGTTTTCACACTGGCACTTGCGCCGGGTCAGGTGATAGGGCGACAAATTGGAGTCGACAAAGTCTACGGCCACCAACAACTGCTGCCTCAGATCTTCTTCGCTTTTCTCTTCCAGCGATACCAATTCGTCATTGTGATTCATCCACACGCATTCCATGCCCTGATGGCAATAGATGCAGCGCTCATCGACACTGTTATAAAAGCCCGAATGGGGGCAGTGCCTCAGTTCCATCGACTGAATGATACGCTTGCGTGCAAAGTCATACAGTTCAATCAGTTGTTGTTTCTTTTGGGCGTTCATCCTGCCCTCCTCAATCGCCGCCAGCCTGCGGTTAAGCAAAGTATAAATTGATAAAAACACCTTAGCCTGTGCTGTCTGCGCCGGAGTTGATTTGCATCAAAATGGAGGGTAAAAAACTTGGGTAGGCAGCCGCTAAATACCTTGCCTGTCTGCGGCGGATATGGCTTTAATGATGGATTGATATCAGCGCCGGGGATCCCGTTTTTGTCCGCCCAAACGCCACAGCTGCAACACTTCTATATTTCTGAAGAACAATCCATCTACCTGCTCAAGGCCGACGACGCCCGTAAACACAAGGCGTGGGTGCGCCTGTGTAAGCAACAGCTGTCCAAACTGGGTTACAGGGACATAGAGTTTATTGGCAAGGGCGCCTATGGCTTTGTGTTTGCAGGGGTCAACGAGGCCGGCGAAGCACACGTATTCAAGTTTTCCCGTATTACTTTGCCCCAGCAAATCCAGGACAGGCTGGAAGAAGAAGCCTTTATGCTATCCCATTGCCGCCACCCCAATGTGCCGCCGCTGGTCAAATTTGAGCGTGTGGGCAAACAGGGGATTCTGGTGATGGCCCGAGCTCCGGGGGAAGAGCTGGAGCAGCTGTGTCGGCGCCGAGGCGCACTACCTATTCCCATGATAATGAGCATTGCGCGCCAGCTGGCTGATTTGCTTGTGTATCTTCGCACCGGCAGGCCGTTGGTTCACGGCGATATCAAACCATCCAATCTGGTTTATGACGAAGCCACCGGCCATTTGTCCCTGATTGACTGGGGCTCGGCGGTGTTTGCCCAGCGAGATGAACTGGGGCGGCCGGTGGAAGAACATGTGATGAATCTGCTCTCCAGCGACCAGCAGCACACCAATGCCCGTATGGGGGATGTGTACTTTATCGGTGATGAACAGCTCAGTGGCGCCCTTTCGAGCCCCCGATTCGACGAGCAGGGGGTAGCGGCCACCCTGTATGCCCTGGCATCGGGACAAGCCAGCCGCTTTGGTTCCCGGGTTATTCCGCCCACCAGCATTGGCCTGCCGATGGAGCTAGCCCGTACTCTCGAAGCCATGCTCAGTGATGATGCCCAGACCCGTACCCGGGGCGGCGACTATTTCCTTCGCAGCATGCGCCACAGTCACCGCCTGCTGTTACCGAATATCCCCCGCCCCGAGGCCATGGCCGAAATTCCTGTGTGGGTACAAAACCGTGGCAAAGAGGTAGATACGGTGAGCTACAGCTCGCGCAAGTCCTTTTTACGCGAGCACAACGCCGATGAACCCATCGCCCGAGTCGATGATGTGCAGCTGGATAAGTACTACCGCAATTTCCTGGCCGGCATGGGGGATACGGAGAAGGGCTTTATCGCCGCGGTGGGCAGATTGGGGCAATACCCCATAGTGGGCGGACTCGCTATCCATTGGCAGCAGGACGGGGTATTTATCGACTCCAATCTGGCGCTCCACGACGCCGCGCTCAAGCAGGCGTTGGTGCAGGCGGTCAATAACATGGTCACCCTGGCCAGGGGCATAGGTCGCCTCGGTACCTTCAAGGCCTGCTTTTTTAATGCGAGGGACACTCTGCACATCAGCCGGGATTCGACCAGCGGCACCTTTGTGGCGAGCCCCGCTCAGCAGTTACCCTTTGAAGTGGGCGATGTGCCCATGTTGGAAGACAAGTCGCGGCTGCACTCGTACTTTGAAGATGGCAAAGATCCGGACGAAAATCTGGAGCTGCCCGCCGAAATCATGACCGAGCTTGGCTGGCTAAACCAAATTCACCACACAGGCTGCATCATCTTTGAGGCCCTTGGCGATCACTTGAAGATCCACAGCTACTTAAAGCTGCTTAACCCGCGCAAGCAGGCGGCCTTCAGGGCCAGCCTCGACAGGATTTTGCACCATGTGGATAAAATTCACGGTAACGGCGTATCGGGCTTTATGAAGCTGCCGTACAAGAACACCCGCAGGTTCGCCAAAATCAGTACCAAGCCCGAGGCCTTTTATCCCAAAGATCCCAGGCAGTTACAATCCGAAACCTGACTTATAGAGTGTGAGACAAGATGCTGAGAGCGCGCGGCCAGTATACCCGGCGCGCGGCTCAGTCTTTGGGCTTGTTGGTGTCAGACTGGGCGGCATCACCTTCACTGGCCGGATTTTTCGGCTGGTCCAGCTGATGACTTCGCGCCATGGGGTCATCTTTGCGCTCAAAGTCGCCGTCAAAGGTGTTGCCCCCATCACGATTAAAGGGGGCATTTCCGAAAGGACCCTGGCCGAAGGGACCTTGACCAAAAGGACCCTGACCAAAATTGGCGCCAAAACCGCCCTGACCTACCACTCTCAGTTGCAAGCGCTTCAGCAGCAAGGCAGCCAGGGGTTTGCGGGTAATGGGTGTCAGCAGCAGCAAACCGATAAAGTCGGTGACAAAACCCGGGATCAGCAGCAAGACGCCGGCCATGGCCAGCATCATGCCCTGAACCAATTCGGACGTGGGCGCCTCCCCCTTGGCCATTTTCTGCTGCGCCTGCATCAGGGTGGACAATCCCTGACTGCGCACCAGAGATACCCCCACCACCGCAGTAAAGAGCACCAGCGCCACTGTGGTCAGGCTACCGAGGGCTTCACCAACCCGAATCAGCACCGAGAGCTCGACCACGGGGATCAGGATAAATATCAGAACAAAAGCAAAAAACATGGCGGCCTCTAATGCAGTGGGTTGCAAGATATATGGGGGCTGTCCGGTCAAATTTCAAGAGTATCGGCTGTCGCTGCGGGGAAACAACCCGTATCACTATTTCAGCTTTCTCTTAATGCAAGAGTCAGACAAAACACGTAAAGTGTTTGCCAACCTGAGCTTAAGGCTAACTTAGCAGCCTTAAGGGAGTTTTAAACCTTGGGAGAGATCATGGCACATTCCATGGATGACTATATCCTGGTTATGACCACCTGCCCCTCAGAGGATGTCGGCCTTGCCATTGCCAAACGTCTGGTGAGCAACAGCCTTGCTGCCTGTGTGCAGCAGGGTGGCCCCGTGACTTCGGTGTACCATTGGCAGGGGAAACTCTGTGAAGACAGGGAATATCCCTTATTCATCAAAACCCGGCGGGCACTGTATGCCGAGGTGGAACGGGTGATTTCTGAGCTGCATCCCTACGAGTTGCCTGAGATTATCGCGACGCCCGTAACCGAGGCCCTGCCCGGCTATTTGAACTGGATAAACGACAATACACAATCATGAAAAAAATCATCACCCTGCTGTTTAGCTGTCTGCTGTTATTGGCGCCCTCGACCCATGCCAATGATATTTTTGGCAAGAAGTTCGATTTCCTTAAGGGCGAGCCCGAGCTGATGCCCGTGAATGAAGCCTTTGTGTTCGATGCCGTGCAGGACGGGGATCGGATGCGGCTGTCCTTTGTGATTGCCGATGGCTATTACCTGTACCGCGACAAGCTCAAGTTTGAGGCCGACAACGCCACCCTGGGCGAGGTTGCTCTGCCGCCGGGCAAGCTGCACAACGACGAGTATTTTGGCGAGCAGCAGGTGTTTTACAGCTATGTTGAGTTCACCGTTGCCCTCAAAGAAGCACTGGAGCAGGGCACGCTGACAGTCACCTTTATGGGCTGCGCCGAAGGCAAACTCTGCTTCCCACCCACCAAGGTCAGTAAGCAGCTTGCCGCTGTGGCACCCAACGATGGCAAGCTGTCGGGCGAAACCGCAGAGCAGCTAACCGGCGGCACAGTTTCAAGCACGTCCGCCTCAGCCCCCCTGACTCAACAGGACAGTCTGGCGCAGATGCTGACCGAGGGAAATCTCGGTTGGACCTTGTTGATTTTCTTCGGGTTGGGGATTGGTCTGGCACTCACGCCCTGCGTGTTCCCAATGTACCCCATTCTCTCGGGCATCATCGTCGGCCAGGGTGAAAAGCTGTCCACGGGCCGCGCCTTTACCCTGTCCATGGCCTACGTGCAGGGCATGGCAATTACCTACTCTCTGCTGGGGCTGGTGGTGGCTTCGGCCGGGATGAAATACCAGGCCGCGCTGCAGCACCCCGCCGTGCTTATTGGTCTTGCGGTACTCTTCTTTGTTCTCAGCCTGTCAATGTTCGGCCTGTATGACCTCAAACTGCCGTCATCCTGGCAGGAGAAGATGAATGGCCTATCCAACAACCAGAAAGGTGGCAACCTCACCGGCGTTTTCATTATGGGGGTGATTTCCGGTCTGGTGGCCTCGCCATGCACCACTGCCCCCTTGTCGGGTGCACTGGTGTACGTGGCACAAAGTGGCGACCTGCTGATGGGCTTTGCCGCCCTGTACGTGCTCAGCATGGGCATGGGTCTGCCACTGCTGCTGATGGGCACGTCCGGTGGTAAATTGCTGCCCCGCGCCGGTGCCTGGATGGAAATCATCAAGACGGTGTTTGGCTTCCTGCTGATTGCGGTGTCAGTGATGATGATTGGCCGCATCTGGCCGGGCATGGTGTCTGACTTGCTGTGGGCCCTGTGGGGCGTGGCACTGGCGGGCTACCTGCTGCATCAAAACAAAAAGACCGAGTTCAACTGGAAACAAACCGTGCGCACTGTGCTGCTGATGCTGGGGCTGCTGGCGGCGTTCTCCTACGGCTTCCAGGCTGTGATGGGTGGTTTGGGCTACCAGATGCCCACCAACAAGGCACAGCAAGCCGTGAAGGGAGTTGAATTCAAACGCATCAAGTCGGTGGAAGATCTCAATGCCGAGCTGGCCATTGCCCGCTTAGAAGGCAAGTTTGTAATGCTGGATCTCTACGCCGATTGGTGTGTGGCCTGCAAGGAATTTGAGCACATTACCTTCCCCGACCCGGAAGTGAAGAAGCGCCTGGATAACATGGTGCTGCTTCAGGCCGATGTAACCAGGTCAGACGCCACCGACGTAACCTTGCTGGAAACCTACGATGTGCTGGGCCTGCCGACGCTGCTGCTGTTCGATCCCCAGAGTGGCCTGCGTGATGACCTGAGAGTCACCGGCTTTATGGGCCCCAAAGAGTTTGCGGCGCACCTGGACCTGCTGCAAGTGCATTAATCCCCATTTCCCTTTATAACTAAAGGCAAAGATTTCACTGAAATCTTTGCCTTTTTCATCTCACATTAAATAAAGTCCGCTAAGATACCTGATTTATAGCTGAATTATCTGTTAAGGAGTTTCATGGAGCCGGCCATTCTCGTCATCACCCTCGCTTGCGGCCTCTTGGTCAACCGCGTCGGTTTGCCGCCATTGATAGGATATCTGGCCGCCGGCTTTGTACTCTTTATGTTTGGCATTGAAGAATCCAGTTTGCCGATGCTGCAGCAATTTGCCGATCTCGGTGTAACCCTGCTGCTGTTTGCCATTGGCCTGAAACTGGATATTCGCAGCCTGTTCAAGGCCGAAGTCTGGGCCGGTGCCAGCCTGCACCTGGTGGGCACCATGCTGTTTTTGGTTCCCGTGCTCAAACTGCTCGGTATTCTGGGCTTGAGCCAACTTACCGACCTCAGTCTTAATCAGCTGTCGCTGCTGGCCTTTGCCCTGAGCTTCTCCTCCACGGTATTTGCGGTGAAGGTGCTGGAAGACAAAGGGGATATGCAAACCCTTTATGGTCGTGTCGCCATTGGTATCCTCATCATGCAGGACATCTTTGCCGTAGGCTTCCTGACCGTGTCCAAGGGGGAATGGCCTTCCATCTGGGCGCTGACACTGCTGTTGCTGCCAATAGCCAGACCGCTGATTTACCGCGCTTTTGATCGCGTTGGCCATGGTGAACTCCTGGTGCTCTTTGGTTTGGTCATGGCCCTGGTGCTGGGTGCCTGGCTCTTTGAAGCCGTGGGGCTTAAGCCCGATTTGGGCGCTCTGATTATCGGCGTGTTGCTTGCCGGCCACCCCAAGGCATCAGAGCTTGCCAAGTCATTGTTTTACTTCAAAGAGCTCTTCCTGGTGGCCTTCTTCCTCACCATAGGACTCAATGGGCTGCCAAGCCTGGAAGACGTGGCGCTGGCGGGGCTCCTGGTGGCACTCATTCCCTTCAAGGTCGCCCTCTTTGTGGTGCTGCTGACCCGCTTCAAGCTGCGTTCCCGTACCTCTATGCTGGCTTCGTTCAACCTGGGTAACTATAGCGAGTTCGGTCTGATTGTCGCGGCGGTGGCCGCGTCCAAAGGCTGGCTGCCGTCACAGTGGCTCATTATTATCGCCGTGGCGCTGAGCTTCAGCTTTTTGCTCGCAGCTCCCCTCAACAATATGGTGGGTAAGATTTACCAGCGATACCAGCAGCCCCTCAGACGCATGGAGCGCCCGCCCCTGCATCCGGAAGACAGACCCATCCCCATTGGTAACCCCCGTTTCCTGATTTTGGGTATGGGCCGTATTGGTTCCGGTGCCTACGATGAGCTGAAACTCAGATTCGACGGGGAAATCCTCGGCATTGAGCACAAGCAGGAACTGGTGGACTTCCACCGAGCACAGGGCCGTAATGTAGTGCAGGGCGATGCCTCGGATACCGACTTCTGGGAAAAGCTCGACAGAGCCCCCAACCTGGATCTAGTCCTCCTTGCCATGCCCCATCACGCGGGCAACCTGTTTGCGGTAGAACAACTGAAGAAACAGGACTATCAGGGTAAGATCAGCGCCATTGTCCAGTACGCAGAACACACCGACTCCCTGAAAGAGAGTGGCGTGCACAGCGTCTACAACCTCTATGAAGCTGCGGGTGCGGGTTTTGTGGAACACGTCGCCACGGAGCTGATGCCCGCAGAGGGTGAACTGGCTCAGGCCAGAGGCTGATTTGAAACGCCGCGAATTCGCGGCGTTTTTGTTTGTTCACTTATCGCAAAAATCTCAGTTTTCCGGCTTTTTAAGACGTGGTATAACTCAGGGAAGCCGCCATTTCGTGCGGCACTTCAGAATAACCCGGTTATCAATGGGATCAGTGAGCATGTCGAACCCTGCGCAGCGCGCCACCAAGCTGTTTGTCCAAACTTTCGGGACCAAGGCCGATGCCTATTACCAGGCTCCGGGCCGGGTCAATATCATTGGTGAACACACAGACTATAACGATGGGTTTGTGCTGCCGGCAGCCATTAATTTTCATACGGTTATCGCAGTAAAAAAGCGTGATGATGACCGTTTTCGGGTCGTCACAGAGGCCTTTCCCGGTGAGCTGAGGGAGTGGCGTTTCGGCGAAGAAGGCGAAGTCACTGCCGGAGGTGACTGGGTAAACTACCTCAAAGGTTTCACCCAGGCAGTGGGCCAGGCCGGACTCAAAGCCAAGGGGCTCGACCTGGCGGTGGTAAGCAGCATCCCTATGGGAGCGGGCTTTTCATCCTCAGGCGCGCTGGAAATTGCCTTTGGCACGGCGTTGAATGACACCTGTCAGCTCCACCTTTCCCCCATGGCCATTGCCCAACTGGCACAGCGCGGCGAAAGCCGTTTCCACGGCAGTACCTGCGGCGTGATGGACCATATGACCAGCGCCCTGGCCGAGGCGGATTCAGCCCTGCTGATTGACTGCCTGGATCTGGATATAGAAGCCGTGCTGATCCCCGATAACCTGAGCCTTATCATCGTGCATTCGCCACTGGACCCCAAGTTACTGGAAGAGGCCTATAAGGCCCGGGCCGATGAATGCCGCGATGCCGCCGAATTTTTCGGGCTCGACTCCTTACGGGATCTGGAACTGGACGAGCTCAAGGCCGCCAGCGACGTGCTGGATGAAACCCTCTATAAACGCGCCCGACATGTCATAACCGAGAACCTGCGCACCCAGAGCGCCGGCCGGGCATTGAAGCGCGGTGATGTGGCCAGGCTGTCGGAACTGATGGCACTTTCCCACGCCTCGCTGCGGGATGACTTTGAACTCATGGTCCCGGAAGTTGAGACCCTGGTGCAAATCATGGCTCAGGCCATTGGCGACCGTGGCGGGGTGCGAATGACCGACGGCTGCAGTGTCGTTGCGCTGGTGGAACATGATTTGACCGATGCCGTGGTACACGCGGTAGAGTCGGAATACCCTGCCAAAACCGGGCTGGAGCCCGTGCTGTATATGTGTGCCCCAAGCGCAGGTGCAGGACGTATCGACGGCTGATTTTTTCAGCCAAAACATACGAATGCAATCACTGTTTCGTGCCAGGGCTATCGTTTATAGTGCTTTGACTTTTATATGGATAAGGCAATCTACTCATGGTGCGTCACTCAGTGCTCGACTCCTGGAAGGATCCCAGGGGCGGAGAAATCGAACGGGTCCGATTGGATAACGGCCAGTTGGCCATCGAAGTACTGAGTCTGGGCGGTATCATTCGCTCACTCTGGGCCCCCGACAGCCGGGGCGAGCGCGCCAATCTGGTACTTGGCTGTGACAGTGTCGAAGACTATCTCACCCAGAGTGCGCACCTTGGCGCCATTGCCGGACGCTATGCCAACCGTATCGCCCACGGCAAATTGCACTATGACGGTGAAGACTTCCAACTGGATGTGAATCAGGCAACCAATTGCCTGCATGGCGGCCGGGAAGGTTTTAATCGCAAGCAATGGACGCTGGGATTGCTTCCCGACGGTGTGCGTCTGAGCCTTCGCAGCCCCGATGGTGACATGGGATTTCCGGGCAATTGCTCGGTCCAGCTGGATTACCGGCTGGCGGGCAACAACCTCTACGTTGAAATCATGGCGATGACCGACAAACCCTGCCCGGTCAACCTGACCCAACACAGCTACTTTAACCTCGACGGACGCGCCGATTGTCTCGATCACACTGTGACCATGCACGCCAAGACGTTTCTGCGCTGTAACGAAGCTGGGATACCGACAGGACACGCCTCCACCTCCGGCACACCGCTGTCGTTGCAGGATGTTCGCCTTGGTGACCGGGTACAACACCCGGACTTGGCCTCCACCCGCGGTTTTGACCACTGTTTTGTTATCGACAAGACGCAGGACGAGCTGGCGTTGGCGGCCGAGCTTCACAGCCCACACTCGGGCAGACTCCTTAAGCTCTATACCAATCAGCCGGGTGTACAGCTCTATGGGGCGAATTTTCTCGATGGCGAACGTGGGCGGCAGGGCAAAATTTATCGACCCTATCAGGGTGTTTGCCTGGAGCCACAGCTGTTTCCGGATGCGCCGAATCAACCCGACTTGGGCAAGGCCTGGTTAATGCCGGGGGAAATCTATCATCACATCAGTCGTTACCAGTTCGAGGTCAAAGACTGAATCGAGGTAACCCAGCGCGCCATTGATGCAGCTCAGCAAGGTCCTACCAACAAAGTGATGGAAGGTGCTGAAGCACTGGATGCTGCGGGGTGAGATCTCACCACTAAACAGAAAAGCGCCAGGTCGACCATTGGGTCGACCTGATTGCAGCAATCGAAGGATTAATCGTCGAAATCGTCGGACCAATCGTCTCCGAAATCGTCGCTGCTACCGCTGCTGCCACCACCACTCAAGTCTTCATACTCAGGCTCAGCTTCGGCTTTGGCCTTGCGGGAAGAGGCTGGTGCATCCTTGATATTGCTCAAGTTGATCCGTGCGTGGTGCTTTTCCATAAAGGACGCACGAGCGGCTTTCCATTCTCCGCTGTAATTGCTCTCGGCAGCCTTGAGTCCGGCATCATCAAGCTCATGCAGGTTGGGCTTAACGATGTCTTCAACATACTCAATAATGGCTTTGCGCTCGGTGTTATAAAGATAAACACGTCCCGCGGAAGCTTCGGGCAACTGATTGTCGTGAATGACGATGGAAGTTCCGCGAGCAGTTTTCAACACTCCCCACCAAACCTGTTTCTTCGCCGTGTTATACATATATGCCAATACCTTTTAATCAACACATACACTAGGAATTTACGGTTGTTTGAATTCGCGGGGAAGCACACCACCCCAGCAAAAAATCGACCGAATAACTCGGACGCTTCAAGTTGGGTATTCTTACAGAATCTTTCCGAGAATCAATGCCAAATTAAGCGATTTTTTTGTGATATTTAGATTAATTTCAACCTGTTTTTTTCATTTTTCCGTTTAATCTCGACTTTAGTCGAAAATTTCGCCATATCAAGCAATTCCCTTGAGGCTGAGCACCAGCTTTCCATGATGGGATTTTGCCTCCATGATGCTGTGGACCTTCACCACTTCATCAAGGGGATAAACACCAAAAAGGGGTATACGGCATTGACCGGCTTCGAGCAGCGGCCAAACCTTCTCTTTAAGCTGCGCTGCGATGGCTGCCTTGGCCTCGATACTCTGGGGTCTTAAGGTTGAGCCTGTCCACAGGATGCGTTTACTCATGATGCGAAACACATCCACCTCAGCCTTGGGGCCAGCCTGCATGGCAACAGAAACCATGCGGCCATCATTGGCGAGCATTTTCAGATTGTTATTAACCATGGCACCACCCGCCATGTCCAGCACTACATCCACACCGCGGCCTTCAGTGGCTGCAAGCACCTTGTCCACCAGCGCCTCATCCCGGTATTCAAAGGCCATGTCTGCCCCCAAACTCAAGCAATAATCGCGTTTATCGGCACTGCCTGAGGTTACCAGCACCCGCGCCCCAAACGCCCTGGCCAGCAGAATAGCCGTGGAGCCAATGCCACCGCTGCCGCCCTGAATAAGCAAGGTCTCGCCCGCCTTGAGGCCACCGCGCATAAAGAGATTGCCCCACACGGTAAAGAAGGTTTCAGGCAGGCCTGCGGCCTCCTCAAGGGACATAGTTAAGGGTATGGGCAGACAGTGTACTGCGGGGGTCACCACCAAGGCGGCATAGCCACCGCCGGGCACCAGGGCGCAAACCTTGTCTCCCACTTTTGGCCAGCTGACATCGGCGCCAACCTCAACCACCTCGCCGGAAACTTCCAGGCCCAAAATTGGCGAAGCGCCCGGCGGTGGAGGATAAGCGCCTTTGCGCTGCGCCAAATCCGGTCCGTTAACGCCGGCGGCGGCGACCCGAATCAGCACCTCGCCGTTTTTTGGGGAAGGCGCAGGCCCTTGCACCAGTTTCATCACCTCGGGGCTTCCGGGGGCATCAAACACAACCTGAGTATGGAGTGAAGTCATAAAGAAAAATTACGCAGACTGAGAAAAGTTGTCCCAAGCATAGCAGCTTCCGGCAAGGCTAAAAGATGAAACTTAACCGGGACTTGAAACATACAACCGCCAGTCTGGGTAAGCAGTGTCCACAAAGCAGCGCCTCCCACAGGGAAGTGCCCCTTACACTGGTTTTACGTCTTGTGCGCGAGAAAATAAGATAAAAAGGTCCGCGATAGCGGACCCTTCATATCAACACCTGGCCAAAAATGCTTGCAACCTAACCTCGGCCGCTTACGCTTTTTTGCCAAAACTGCTTGGATAAACCACTGGTTTTACTTGAAAGGCGTGACATACGTGCCCCCAACTGCTCGGCCTCACGGGATTGGCTGAGCACGGCTTCGGCCAGCTCATTGATGGTTTGCAGCGAGTCGCTGATACTGCCCGCCGCGCTGGACTGCTCGGTCATGGCGTGGGCACTGTGATCGGAGAGGGATTTAATGGTGTTGATGGCACTATCCAGCGCCCCAAAAGCCTGTTGCACCTGCTCAAGTCTTGCGGCCAGATTCTTGAGCTGCTGCTGACTGTTATCCAGATTGGCTTCGGCCCTCGCCGTACTGGACTGGAATTTGCGCACTATGCCTTCTATCTGTCCGGTCGACTCGCCGGTGCGTCCTGAAAGCTGTCGCACTTCATCGGCCACCACGGCAAAACCGCGTCCTGACTCGCCGGCACGGGCGGCTTCGATGGCAGCATTGAGCGCCAGCAGATTGGTTTGCTCTGCTATGGTGCCTATGACTTCAAGCACCTGATTGATGGCCTGGCTGTCGCTGGCAATCTCACGCACAACGGCGTCGCACAGACTCATTTGCTGCTGCAGCTGCTGCATGGCCCGTTCAACCTCCGCTAGCTGCTGTTGCCCAAGCCCCATGGCACTCTGGCACTGTTCCACATCGCTGGCCACCGCCAGCGTATGCTCTTTGACCTCGGCAAAACTCACGTGCAGCTCTTCCACCGCAGCGGCGGCCTGCTGAGTTTGCTGACGCTGACCATCGGCCCGTTCGGCGCTGCGGGCAATGGCATCAAGCAGCTCATTGCTTTGGTTCGCCATGGTCTCGGTGGAGTCGGCCATCCGCCCCATCACACCGCCGGTTTCGTTGGTCATAAAACGCATGGCGAGCATAAGATCACCAATTTCATCCCGCCGACCTGTGTATACCGCTCGGGCCACGGGATCCTGAATAATACCGCGTGCCTCACTGGCAAGATCGCGCAGCGGCGCCAATAAACCACGGCACCCCAACAGGGCGATGGGCAACAGCGGTAACATCAACCAGAAAGACCACTGGGCAGCAAAGGCCGACAATCCGAGCATCAGGGCAGTCCACAGCATGAGTTTGCCACACACTCCAAAGCGGCTATCCCTGAGTGTTGCGGGCTGATGACCTTTCACCAACTCGGCATACAATGACTCGGCGCGCTCCCTGTGTTTGGCGTTCACCTTGCGGCGCACCGACTGGTATTCGTGAACTTCGCCATCTTCATATACGGGAGTGACATAGGCATCGACCCAGTAATAGTCCCCGTTCTTACAGCGGTTTTTCACCAACCCCATCCAGGGGCGTCCTTCGCGAATTCGATTCCAGAGCATCTTGAATGCCGCAGGTGGCATATCGGGGTGACGGATGAGATTGTGAGGTTCATTCACCAGTTCCTCTTCCCGGAAACCGGCAATATTACAGAAGTCCTGATTGACGTACTTGATACGCCCTTTCAGATCCGTGGTAGAAAGAATGATGGCCTCGTTGTCGAGCACCACCTCCCTGAGGGTAACGGGTTGGTTGTTGCGCATCTTTTATTCTTGTTGGCCAATTGATGCGCAAGATTTTCACCTTTTAACGCCTGTATTAAATTGATGCAGTGCAAAAAAAGTGTCTCTGAGATGTCTGTTTATTGATCCACTGCACATTTGCAGCAAACAAAAAGCGCTAGTCAAAACCTTTAAAATATACAGTCACTTAAAATCTACTCAGCCGCGAACTCAGCCAGCTATTGCGGCAAAACTCCCCCGACAAAGCCCAGCCAGGCTTTGGGGTGCCAGGGCAATCTCAAGCCCCCGTCGACCGGCGCTTACATGCATCTGCTTCAAGGGCTCGGCACTGATATCTATGAGTGTGGGCAACGGCTTTTTCTGCCCCAGTGGACTTATGCCCCCCACCAGATAACCGCTGGAACGCTCGGCGGCCGCCGGATTTGCCATCACCAGCTTTTTTTGCCCCAGGGCTTTGGCAGCCAGTTTAAGATTCAGCTGCTTTGCTACCGGCACCAAGGCCACGGCGATGGGGGCAGACTTTTCGTCCAGTGCCACCATCAGGGTTTTAAAAACCAATTCGGGCGCAAGCCCCAATTTGTCGGCGGCCTCCATACCGTAGGACTGAGCGCGGCTATCGTGCTCATATTCGAGCACCTCAAAAGGGATCCCGGCCTTTTCGGCCTGTTTAATCGCTGGAGTCATGGGCGTGGCTGGTTTGGAATTTTCTCCAGTGTGCCAGCCTGATAGCGATGGGTAAATCCAGTCTGAAGCGAAAGCGTGTTAATGCGGGCTGTATGCCAAAACCCAACAGGCACCATGTGACCCAAACACGCTTTCCTGAAAGTGATTAAGAAAAACCACACCTGTAATCTGTGGTGGCAGCCCCAGACTAGCTGACCTGGCTTAACTCCAGGCCATTGTGAAATGCAACCCTGTCACGGCCGGATTGTTTGGCATGGTAAAGCGCCGAATCGGCACGCTCGAGGATTTGTAGCCAGCTTTGGTCCCTTTCACGCCGCTGAGCCACACCTAAGCTGACGGTAAGATTGACTCTGTCTTGCCCAAGGGTAACAGGTTCATTTTGAATTTTGACTCTTAGCCGATTGGCCAACTTACGAGTGCACTCATCATCACTGCCGGGTAAGAGAATGACAAATTCCTCGCCGCCAAAGCGGAACAGATAATCGTAGCCACGCAGCAATAAGGCGCAGGTGTTGGTGACATGTTTGAGCGCCGCATCACCATCAACGTGGCCATAGGTGTCGTTGATTTTCTTGAAATGATCTATGTCCAACACCATGAGCCCCAGCTCGGATGAAGTGCGGGCACTGCGCTCAAACTCACGCACGGCAATGTCATTCAGGGCACGACGATTGAACCAGCCGGTAAGGGGATCTGTAGTGGTAAGTTGCCTCAGTTCAAGCTCCTGGCGGCGAATAACCATCGTGGCGCAGGCCATGGTACCCAGGCTTAAAAACACAAAAATCGCCAGGGTGCCCGAGGTTTGGAAAAACTGGCTCCCGGCGTATGTCAGGTTCATCTCGGCTGAAGTGCCCAGGATCAGAGTGCGCAATAACAATTGCAGCAAAAACAACAGCTCCAACACTAACAGGGGCATGCACGCCAGCCTCAGCTCCCTGGCGCCGTAACGCCAGAGTACGGAGATAGTCAGGCCGCTGATGAGCATCAACAGTGGGAAAAACAGTAACAGACGGTTGGCGACGGACGCCTGAACCCAGGGCACGGCGTGCACTGCCGCAATGAAGATGGCCACCGCCACACCAAACTGCCAGTGGGTTTTCAGGCCGAAGTAACGCCTCACCCCCATCAGAACGGCACAGTGTCCGGCAAAATAGAAGGCGTTAGTGAGTACCGGTGCCACCCAAAATGGTTGCGGAAAATGAAACACCAACACAGTCAAACCATTAGTCGCCAAAAAACATAAACCGGCAAAGGACCAGTCGAGCAGACTGTATTCCCTGGGGCTGGCGATAAAGAGTCCCAACAGGCTGATGGTCATCATGGCGCTGGCAAAGGCCGTGGCTATATGTAGGGTGTAAGCGTCCATTCTCACTCTCTTTTTATTGCACTGCACAAATCAGAATGCAGTACCGTATAAGATATTTCTGGCGCCATGTTAACCCAGTCTCGCCAGCGAACTCCAACAAACTTTGATCAGGTTTACCCATATCCGGGCTCACTGAGATCCAGCTTGCCCAAGTTGGCAAGCCACAGACCGCAGAGCTCAGGGGCGGAGTTTGATATAAAGCTCTCCTTCGCGGATTTCTATATCTTCGACCCCATCGGCAAAGGCATTCCAAAAGCCACTGTCGCCGAATTCACTCACCAAATTCACCTGCTTCATATTGCCAAGCCAGGCATTGGGAAGGGGCACGCCCATCAGGCTCACCCCAACCAAAGCCACCACAGGACGGCGACGCTGATCCAAATGGATATCCAGCCCCGCATTCACCCTCAGGGTTTCACCGGCCATGATGGGAAAGTCTCTGGGAATGGGGATCAGCAGTTTGGCACTGGCGAGGTTGTCGGAAAAATCAATCGCCAGTCGCTCGGCAAACTCCGGGCTGCGACCAATCATGGCGTTGACCTCTTTTTCACTGAAAGTCACCTGTCGCAAATCATCCCGCTCCCGGTAGGGCTCGGGAGTCAGGTCCGTACTTCCCCGGTTGGCTGTCCCTTGCCTGTCTTTATTCGATGGACGTTGAATATCCCAGCCCAGGGTGTCCAGCTTGGCCTCGAGGTTCTTCTCCTCTTTGGCGCTCAGGGTCACCGGGGTAAAGGGGCTTGGGAAAATATAGGTACGGATAATCAAAAAGCTTGCCACGACAGTCAATAACATCACGGCCAGAATAATGAGCAATACCTGTGCACCACTGAAGCCACGTTTATCAGCGCTGGTTCTTGTATTCATCCACTTGTCCCCTATCGTCTTTGCCCGGCATGTTACCGCCCTGACGCTCGAAAGGACAGCACCACGGATAGCGAGAGTAGTCAGGACAGAGCCCTGGCTGGCCCGAATCACTCACGCTGCTTTTTCCCTTCCATTAAATTATTCTAATGTTATCGATTTAGGTTTATGCTGAACATCTTTCATGATGGGAGAAGATTTCATGACATCCAAACTAATCGTGGCTTTTGGCCTGTTGCTGATGGCCACAACCCATGGTGCCCAGGCGACAACGGCACCCGCCATGCCACCACAGGCAGCACTTTGCGGCAGTTGCCACGGCCCCCAGGGCCTCGGCGTAGAACCGCTGGGACCTCGTTTGGCGGGGTTATCGAGC
Organism: Shewanella sp. FJAT-52076; assembly: GCF_019457455.1. NCBI lineage: Bacteria > Pseudomonadati > Pseudomonadota > Gammaproteobacteria > Alteromonadales > Shewanellaceae > Shewanella > Shewanella sp. FJAT-52076. Next base: position 625,913 of record NZ_CP080415.1, on the reverse strand, counting down.
GAGTACATTCAAAAGCAAATCAAAGATTTTCAATCTTCAAAACGGCAAAACCCCACCATGACACCCATGGCCATGACGCTGCAGGGCGATGCCTTGATTGCCCAGGTCGCGGATTATTTTGCGGCGCAAGCCGTACCCAGCGTCAGCATTCAGCGCCGTGGTGAGCAAGTGACATTTAAGGACAGCGCAGAGCAACTTGCCTACCAGGGAGATTGGTCCCGTGAGTTACCGGCCTGTGTCACCTGCCATGGCCCATCGGGCATCGGCGCTGGCACCTTCCCCCGTCTTGCCGGACAACAAGCCAGCTACCTCAAGAGTCAACTGCTGGCCTGGCAGGCAGGAACGCGTCAGGGTGACAGTGACAGCATGATGGCCAATGTTGCCAATAAGCTCTCGGCGGCGGAAATTGACGCCATTGCCCACTATTTTGCCAACCTGAAGTAAGGACGCCCGACATGAAACCTGTACTGATGTTGATGCTGGGCGCCGCAGCGGTTACGGCCGCCCACGCTGCTCCACCTGCCACCACCAGCCTGCCCGATCGCCAGGCACAGCTACCCTCATCTCCCAAACTCGAGGGCCAGGAATATCTCATCCCAAGACCACTGGACAGCATTCCTCAGGGTGCCTTTGGCGATAAGGTACGCCTCGGCTATCAGTTATTTGTGAATACCCAGCAGCTGAGGGGCAAGTATGTTGGCAACGAGCTTAACTGCGTAAATTGCCATATGGATGCGGGCCGCAAACCCAATGCCTCACCCATCTGGGGGGCCTTTTTTGCCTATCCGGCGTACCGCAAGAAAAACGACAAGGTCAACAGCTTTGAAGAGCGCATACAGGGCTGCTTTACCTATTCCATGAATGGCAAAGCGCCACCTTCCGGCAGCCCTGAACTGGTTGCCATGTCCGCCTATGCCTATTGGCTGGGAATGGGCGGCCTGATGGATCAATACGGTGTTGCCGGCGAAGTGCCCCAGCTTGATGATGCCGAGTTGCTAAAGGGCGGAAAGCGCGATGATTTTCCAGCACCGAATGCCATCAAGGCGGCATTGACGGTAGACGCCCGAGCGCAACTGCCCGGCAGGGGTTATCCGGCAATCCCCAAACCAGAGCTGCCTTACGATGCCAGCCGAGGTGCCTTGGTGTATCAGGCCCATTGCCAATCCTGCCATGGCAGTGACGGGCAGGGGCAGGCCATCGCCGGCGTCTATGCCTTGCCGCCCCTGTGGGGACCGCAAAGCTTTAACTGGGGAGCGGGCATGCACAGGGTCAACACGGCTGCTTTTTTCATCTATGAAAATATGCCACTTGGAAAGAGTATACAGCTGACACCTCAGCAGGCCTGGGATGTGGCGGCCTTTATCAACGCCAAAGAACGGCCCCAGGATCCTCGCTTCGAAGGCAATCTGGACGCAACCAAGTCTCGCTACCACAAGCACGATGGTTACTACGGCACCACCCAGGATGGGGTGCTGCTGGGTAAAGACGCCTTCCCTGTGTTTCCAGCCACACACTGAAATGTAAACGCCCCTGCCCGATGATGCGGGCAGGGGCTACTGTACCTATATTTATTCAACGGGCAGAGGCTGCTACCGGCAGAGTACGCAACCACGCTGCGCGCCTGCGATGACTACAGGTGCCAGATTGTCTGCGCGTCAGGGGGCATGGATAAAGCGGGCAATACGCTGATAGGTGCTTAAACACTCTTCTGCCACCAGATCGTGAAGCAGCATATAGGCGTGGATCATGTCCTCCAGCCCGTGATGCTCTACCTTTACCCCCACCCGCTGTAACGCCTCGGCGTAGGCCCGACCTTCATCGCGCAGCGGATCGCAGCCGGCAGTAAAAATCAGCGTTTCCGGCAACCCAGCCTCAATACGACCATGCAGTGGCGATGCCGCCCTCACCTTTTCAGCATCCAGGGCCGTATATTGAAAGTACTGCTCGAAATACCACTTCACCCTTGGTGTTTCCAGCAAGAAACCCGCGCCGTTACTCTCGTAAGAGGCGCTCGTCATGGTGTAATCCACGCTGGGGTAAATCAGAATTTGCTTGCGAATAGCAAGGCTCGGCTCAGCCAGACTGCGCTCACTCAAACTGGTGCAGATGGCACCGCCGGCACTGTCGCCCATGATGCAGGGGCCGGTGATAAAAGCGACGTCCTCCAGCACTTCGGCGTAGTGGCGCAGGGCATGCTCGCAATCCTCAAGACCCGCAGGATAAGGATGCTCAGGTGCCAAGCGGTACTCCACACTAATCACCACGCAGTGAGCTGTGCTCGCCAACTGGCGGCAGATGGGGTCGTATAGCTCCACACTGCCGCACATGTGGCCGCCACCGTGAAAGTGCACCACCACTGGCAAGGCGCTATGTGGGTCGGGGCTGTAAACCCGGGCGGGAATGGCTCGGTCACCAAGTTGCCAGGCTCTGTCGGCGATGTAGCTCACATCGGGTTTACAGGTCATGAAGGCGGCGAGCTTATTCAGATTTTCCCTCAACAGCGCCGGTGTGAACTGAATGTTTTGCTCCCTTGCAAGGGCAATATTTTGGTTGGCCTGGGCCAGAAACTCCGCCAGCTTTGCTGACGCCGAACCACGTGGAGAGTCTTGCATGCTTATTCCTTGGGTTTTCCGGTTTCAGGGAGAAAATAGCTGCCAACAAATACGGTGGCGCTCAGCAGGGTAATAAGGACAAAAGAGGCGAAATAGCTGCCCTGATTCATGTCCACCAACTTGCCAAAGAGCCACAGCACTATGGTGGAAATGAGATAGCTGATGGACCAGAAGAGGCTGAAAATCACCGTGATTTTTTGCCCCGTCATCTTTGGCAACTCGTGGGGAATGCTGACAAGGGCGGTCACCGGCAGGAAGATACAAAAACCCAGTACGATGGCGCACAGGGTTTGCAGCCAGGGTTCGGTGCCAAAGGATAAGCCCAGCACAGTGATAAAAATCACCAGCCCGCTTATCCGGATAATAGGCAGTCGCAGGGGCTGTTTGCGGCTGTAGAGGATACCGGCGACAGTGCCGAGAATACCAAAGCCAATCACCCACTTACTTTGGCTGATGCCCGCCTGGGGATAAAAGGTAAACAGGCAAATATAAAAAGACAGCAGACCCGAATAAGTTAAGGCGTAAGCCCAGTTAAAGCCGTCCTTCAAACCATCGAGATAACTGTAATGGCTGGACTCTTGGGCTGGCACACCAGCACCTGGCTGCTCGCGGTCGAACTTCACCATCAGCCACAGCAATGCCAGCACCAGACTTGCCAATGAAAACACCAGCAAACTTTGCTGCCAACCGCCGGTAATGGCATTGATGGCGGGCATGCCCCAAAGCACGATTGCGGTGCCCACGTTAAAGGCCACCGCGTTTAAGCCGTTGATCACCGGGCGCTCTTCGGGGGCAAACCAGTGCATCACTATGGGGTTGAAATACACAATCATAAAGGCGCCGCCAAGCCCCATCAGAAAGCGGCTGACCAGGAGCACATCGTAGTTGGGGGCGTAGGGCGTGACTATGCCGGTCACTATCAACAAGGCCGCCACCAAAAAGGCGTATTTCACCCCGAATTTCAATGTGAGGTAGGCTGCGGCAAAGGTGCCGACAATCTTCGCCAGGGTCACGGCGCCGCTCAGTAAACTTGCCGAGGCAAAGCTCTCGATATGCATCGAGGCCATTATCTGGTCCATACTCGCGGTGCCGCCAACCCATGCCATGGCAAATAATACGTAACTGGTAAAAACCAGACCTTCCACCAGATATTTATGGGTTATTTTCATAGGCGTAATAGCTCAAAACCTGAGATGAATATTGGGGGCTAGGTTATCTGATGAAGTGGGATAAAGAAGTACTACCTTAGTGCACCGCAGAGGGATCAAGCCTTTAACAATCGGCCTGCCTGGTGTAGCTTGGCTGGGTATTGGAACATCATTCTGGGGTTTATTTTGCTGGCTTGGCTGTCTGTTGATACCTGGTGGATCAGCGTTATTTCAATCGCCTATTTGGCCGTGCTCTTTATTGTTGCTCAATGGGGGCAAAACCAGCCCTTCGGCCAGTGGCGAAAAAGACCCTGGGTTTACAGCCTGTCTTTGGGGGTATGTTGTACCTCCTGGGCCTTTTACGGCACGGTCGGCCAGGCCGCCACCACAGGGGCCTGGCTGGCACCCATTTATATCGGCTCCATTATGTGTCTGGTGCTGGCCTGGCCCATGTTGATGCGCACCCTGCACATAGTAAAAAGCCAGAACCTCACCTCCATCGCCGACTTCATTGCCTGCCGCTTCGACCGCTCGCCCAAAATTGCCGCCGGTGTGGCCATGGTATCGCTGCTTGGCACCATTCCTTACATCGCCCTGCAACTTCGGGCCATCAGCACCAGTTTTGATCTTCTGACCGGCACCTTCCAGTCTGGGATAAGCACGGCGTTTATCGTGACTATTGTGCTGATTATATTCAGTATTCTGTTCGGCACCCGCCAGTTGTCGGCAAGTAAGCAAAATCAGGGGCTGGTGCTGGCCATTGCCTTCAGCTCGGTGGTGAAGCTGCTGGCACTGACGACTGTAGGCATCTTTGCCACCTTTTATATTTTCGACGGCTTCAGCGATCTCCTCACCCGGAGCCAAGCGCTCCCCACCAGCACAGAGGCCAACTCCCTCTATTTTGTGCTGTCGCAAATTCTGCTGGGGGCCATCACCATCTATGCCCTGCCCCAGGAGTTCCACATGATGATGATTGAGAATCATCATGCCAAAGAGCTCAAATCTGCCCGTTGGATGGTCCCCCTGTACCTGCTGCTGATGAATGCCTTTATTCTGCCGATAGCCCTTGCAGGCCAGCTGAGTTTCCCTGGCGGCAGTGTGGATGCCGATACCTATGTGCTTACCCTGCCACTGTTTTACCAACAGGCCTGGTTGGGGGTACTGGTGTATCTCGGTGGTCTTGCCGCGGCAACCGCCATGGTGATTGTGGCGGCCATTGTACTGAGCACCATGATATCCACGGAGATACTGACTCCCCTGCTGCTCCGTCTGCCCAGATTCAGTTCTCAGCAAACACCGCAGCTTGCGGGAATTCTGCTGAACCTGCGCCGCGTAGCCATTGCCGCCATCCTGTTATCGGCCTTTGCCTTTGAGCGCTATATCGACCAGCAAAATCACCTCGCCAGCATAGGCCTTTTATCTTTTGTGTTGTTGTCGCAATTTGCCCCCGCCGCCGTGGGAGCGCTGTACTGGCGCAGGGCCAACACCCAGGGGGCTTTCTGGGGCATGTTGCTGGGCAGCCTGGTCTGGCTCTACACCCTGCTGCTGCCCGCCACCTTCCCCGATGCCAACTGGGTTCTCAATGGCCCTTGGCACATCGGCTGGTTAGCTCCCAATGCCCTCTTTGGCCTTAATGGATTGGATAACATCAGCCATGGCCTCTTCTTCAGCCTGCTGGTGAATATCGGTAGCTTCGTGCTTATTTCCCTCTTCCGGGAGCAGAGTGTAGGTGAGCTTTTGCAGGCCGATGTGTTTGTAAACCGCAAGCAGTTGCAGCTTGAGCGCCATCTGTCGGTGAGCGATTTAGCCAGCCTGCTGCACAGGTTTATCAACAAAGAAGAAGCCGATGCCCTGGTCGCAAAAGCCAAACTGCTGGGCTCTGAGCTGTCGTCCCGCCGGGAGGAACTGGTGGATTACACCCGGCTGAAACTCTCAGGGGTATTGGGGTCAGCCTCCACCCGCATGGTGATGAACGCCGCCTCCCGCGCCCAGCAAGTGCCGCTGGAGGATGTGGTCAGCATTGTCGATGAAGCCAACCAGATATTTGAATTCAACCGCGAACTGCTGCAATCGGGGGTGGAAAATATCGAGCAGGGGATAAGCGTGGTCGATGCCGACATGCGCCTGGTAGCCTGGAACAAGCGTTATATTGAGCTCCTTGATTATCCTAAAGATTATGTAAAAGCGGGCATCCCAATCGAGAAGCTGCTGCGCTACAACATAGAACGCGGCATCATAGTCGGTGACGAGGCCCACGAACTGGTGGAGAAGCGCCTCGCCCATATGCGCAGCGGCAGCCCCCATCATTTCCAGCGCACCATGCATGATGGCAGGGTACTGGAAATCCGCGGCCAGGCCATGCCCGGGGGCGGCTTTGTCAGTACCTTCAGCGACATTACCGCCCACATTCAGGCCGAAAAGGCACTGCAGCAAGCCAACGAGACGCTGGAGAAACGGGTCGAAAGCCGCACCCGGGAGCTCGCCAAGGCCAAGGCCGAAGCCGAAGCCGCCAACAGCAGCAAAACCCGTTTTTTGGCCGCGGCCAGCCACGACCTGATGCAACCCTTTAACGCGCTCACCCTGTTCACTGAGATGCTGAAGCAAAGGGTGACCTCCACCGAGCTTCAGGATTTGGCGACCCATATCGAAGACTCCCTCAATGTGGTGGAAAGTCTGCTGTCTGACCTGGTGGAAATCTCCCGCCTCGACAGCAGCAGTCTGAAAACCGAGCAGAGCCAATTCGCCCTCGATGACTTGCTCTCGACGCTGGTAAACGAATTCAAGGTGTTATCCAAAGAGCAGGGGATTGAATTTGGCTATCAGTTTTCATCCTGCTTTGTGCAAAGCGACCAACGCCTGCTGCGGCGCATCATTCAAAATTTCCTCTCCAACGCCTTTCATTACTCCCCTGCCGGCGCCCTGAATCAGGTTCAGGCAGCATCGCGAGTACAGCTGGAGGGCGGAGAGTCGATGGCAAGCGGCGGCGAATTTGTCCCAAGAGTACTGCTTGGGGTTCGCAGGCGTCAGGACAGCCTGCTTATACAGGTGTGGGACAATGGCCCGGGGATCCCTGCGGAAAAACAGCAGGCAATTTTCGGTGAATTTGAACGCCTGGAACAGACCCGGGAAATTCCCGGGCTCGGCCTTGGTCTGGCGATTTGTGACCGCATAGCCAAGCTGCTTGGCATCCGGATTTATCTGCATTCTGAGCTTGGTAAAGGCACTTGTTTCAGCGTGGAAGTACCAAGGATAAGGCAGCAAAAGCTGCCCGGTAATGTGGTCAAACTGCGGCGCGACGACGAGACCATGGGCGACAGCTTCGATATTCAGGTGCTGGTTATCGACAACGACGAGCTGATGCTAAAAGCCATCTCTTCGCTGCTTCTCGGCTGGGGTTGTAAGGTACTGACGGCCAGAGATGAAGCGAGTGCCCTGGCACAGCTTGAAGGGGCGGACACGCCCAGAGTGATTCTTGCGGATTATCACCTGGATGATGACCAGAACGGGGTTTCGCTGGTGCAAAGCCTGCTTGAGCATCCAAGGCTTTTGCAAGCGCGCCCCACCTGCGTTATCTGCTCGGCAGACCCCTCAGAGGCCGTCCGGCAGCACACCAGCAGCGCCAACTTCAGCTTTGTGCGTAAACCGGTGAAAGCCACTGCACTTAAGCGGCTGATTAAGCAACTGTCATGAGTCATTGCATCGGCTTAATACAGGATTGATTAACGCAACGCTGCGCGAGGGCACACCCCGGGCGCAAACAAAAACAGTGGCCATATGCCACTGTTTTTTATCTGCTCTTTTTATCTGGGCTTTTTATGTTCTTAAGCGGTTTGCTCAGGCAGTCGCCGCCTGCTTGTCGCTACTGGTGATCATCAATTGCTGGAACACCAGCCCTGCCTGAGTGCGATTGTAGACTTCCAGTTTCAGCAGTATGGCCGACACATGCTTTTTAACCGTGGTTTCCTTGATATTGAGATCGTAGGCAATTTGTTTGTTAAGGCGGCCATTGGCAATGCTGGCAAGCACAGTGTATTGCTGCGGCGTGAGCTGAGCGAGCTGCTTTGCCAGCCGCTGATGCTCTGCCGCCGTCTGTTGGTCGACATTGATGTCGGTGTTCTCCGGCAGCCACACCTCGCCATCGAGCACTGTGCCTATGGCATCGGCTATTTGATTGAGGTTGGCCGACTTGGGAATAAAGGCGCTGGCACCCAAATTGATGGCCTTGCGAATGATGTCGGGCTGATCGTCCGATGACACCATGATCACCACGATATCGGGGAAATGGTTCTGCAACAGGGTTAATCCGGTAAACCCTTCATTACCCGGCATATGCAGGTCGAGAAATACCAGCTCAATATCGGGATGACTTTCAATGACTCTGATGAGTTCCTGAAAGTTTTCGGCCTCCAATACTTCAGCCGTATTTACATTTTTGAGAACGGCCTGAGTTAATGCTGCGCGAAATAGTGGGTGGTCATCTGCAATAGCCACTTTTATCTGAGACATAATCCACTCCCTTTATTTTTAACCCAGTTTAATCACACCAGAAATTAATTCCAGACAAACCTGTCCTGCTTCAATAAATAACCGACTCAGGGGAGTCGGTTATTTACGAATTATGCTGGCAATAAATGCTAGAAACTGTATCCCACGGTGAGTGAAATGGTTTCCGGATCGCCATAATAGCCAATTAATGTATTGTCACCACCCAATCCTGGAATATAGCCACCGTTACCGTCCGGCGTCACAAAGGCATAGTTACCCACCAGGTATTCTTCATCGGTGATGTTTTTCCAGTGCAATCCGGCAGTCCAGTGACCGTCATTGCTGTACCAGTTCAGCCCCAGATTCAGCAGGCCATAACCGTCCTGGCTCAGCAGGTTATCCACTACAGCCAGGTCATAGTCGCTGCGGTAGTAGTAGTTTCCGTTTGCCACAAAGCTGCCGAAATCCGTGTCTATGTTGTAGCTGAAGCCCACGTTGGCCGTGGTATCCGGGGTGTTGGTGATGGTGTAAGTATCGCTGATATCGATTTGATTCCCATCCGCATCGTAAGAAATCACCTCATCGAAGTTGGCGTCGATAAGACCCAGGCTGGCGAACAGGTTCAGTGATTCAGTGGCAGCATATTCCAGCTCAAGCTCCAGACCGGATGCAGTGGAGGTACCAATGTTCCCGAGACGCTGATTGAGGTCAGCAGCATCTTCACCGGGCAAGACGGTCACGAACTGGCGATCTTTATGGTTAAGGTAAAAAGCCGTGGCGTTGATGCGCAGGTTGTTGTTCCACTCGCTCTTCACGCCCACTTCAAATGAATCAACCACTTCTGGATCTACTGCCGGCTCAGGCCCGGTCGCCCTTGGGTTAAAGGTACCGGACTTAAAGCCTTGGGAGTAACTGGCGTAGAACATCATGTCGTCGTTTAGCTGGTACTCGACCCCGACTCTGGGGGTGAATCTGGACCAGGTCTCTTCATCGTCGAGCACCTTGGGGATACTGGCTTCAATCTGGGCCTCGTCCCGTACATAACCCGGATACCAACCTGTCTCTGGATAGATGCTGTCGAAAATCACCCCGTTGTAAACGGTGGCATCCTTGGTCTCGCGGGTGTAACGGGCACCCAGGGTCAGCGACAGTTTGTCGGTGATATCGTAAGAGCCCTGAGCATAGGCGGCATAGCTTTCGCTGTTGTTGCAACCCCGCACTTCACGGGTCAGGCCACCGTAAGCCTTGAAAGCCTCTTCAAGAATGGCATCGAACACGCCGCAGGAGTCACCTTTAAAGTAATAGAGGCCAGACACCAGCTTGAGATTTTCACCATCATAGTTTGCCTGAAACTCCTGACTGAACTGCTCATCATCGTAGATGGCAGGCACATCGAAGATACGCAAGCTGGTGTTGTCAAAGTCGATGTTGGTGGGCGAATAGCTCTCACGGGATGAGGTGACTGACTTAAGGGTCCAGTCATCATTCAGGCCATATTCCAGCGTCAGCCCCCAACCCTCGGTTTCCACCTTGTTCCAGGTGGGCATGCTGGTATAGGAGTCGTACTTGCTGTCAGGCACGGGCGCATTGGTGAGCAGGCTTGGTAGAATACGATACCCACCTTTGGCGTTGGAATCGTCCTCTGTTTTGTCATAGGTCAGACGCATAAAGAGCGCATCTGTCGGGGTATATTCCAGGCTGATACGGCCTGCCATCAGGTCTTTATTATAGTTTTCAGTGTCTTGATCGTTCAGCGCCGAAGTAACAAAGTCACCGTAACCGTCACGGCTTAAACTGGCCACCGCAAAACCAAAATAGAGTTTATCGTCAACCAGGGGGTACTGACCTGCTACCTTGAAATCACGCTGTGCATAGCTGCCAACGGTGGCGTTCAGGCTCAGCTCGGCATCGCCGCTCATCTTCCTGGTCACGTACTTCACCGCACCACCTATGGTGTTTTTACCATAGAGGGTGCCCTGCGGGCCGCGCAGCACTTCGATGCGCTGTACATCGAGAATGTCCAGCACTGCGCCCTGTGGACGGGCAACATACACATCATCGATATAAATTCCGACCCCGGGCTCATAACCCCAGAGCGGGTCTTCCTGGCCTACACCACGGATAAAGGCGGTGAGCGTTGAGTTGGTGCCCCGGCTCGCCTGCAGGGTGGTGTTGGGGGAAAACTGCTGAATTTCGGTCATGACATTGATGCCATTTTCAGCCAGATCCGTGGCGCTGACCGAGGTCACGGCAACGGGCACATTCTGCAGACTTTCCACGGTTTTGCGCGCGGAAACCTCAATGCGTTCCAAGGTGGCTTGCTTCTCCCCTGTGCTATTTTCATCTTCGGCGACAGCATATTGTGCTGCCAGTGCCGATGAGATAGCTAAAGCAATGCAACTCATTTTAATAGTGTTCTGTTTCATACAGAGTTCCCGTTGTAGTATTTATTTTTTAAAGGTTGGTACTTACTGCTATTTAAGTTCACATCGACTCTATAGCAGTTCCTTAAAAATTAAATCGGTACTATAGTAGTATGTGTTTATAACCAGTTGTTTTTAAATTGATTCAACTAAACAACGTATTCATTCTGCCATCGATAAAATTTCAAAATCATATCGAATTCAAGACTATTTAAAAAGTCAAAGTGATTTTAAAACCGGCTAAAGAAGCGGTGTGAAAACTCATTTAATTTAATCAGCCTATAATCCCCAGGACCGAATAATTTCATCCATACTGCCGATGGGTGCCTTCAATAAAAAGTCCCCTTCTTTTCCGCCATTATTTATTTCCGGATTCACTGCAATGCCATGGCCCATGTTATTAATCTCCACCAAAGCAACCCGCAAAAGCCCATTCGCATCGGTCCAGCGGCTTATCCGATAATCGGTAGATTGTTCGACCCTTGGCGCTGTCTCCATTCCGGATAACTGCACCCACTGCGCCGCGAGGCTCTGGGCATTTTGTGGATGCACCACCGCATCTGTGGTGCCCGTCCAGATGCTGAGGGTCGGCCAGTGGGCTTGCTCGGGATGTAACTTGTGCGCGAAGCTAACAAGTTCTTCAATGGATTCAGCCGGCCCTTTTTTCATGCAGGAAATGGCTTTGGTAAGGTTATCGGCACAGGGATAAGGCAGGCCAGCAATCACGGCCCCGGCGCTGAAAAGGTCCGGATAATTTACCAGTGCCGCGCTGGCCATGGCACCACCGGCAGACAGGCCCACCAGATACACACGTTTGGCGCCGGTACTGGCCTGCGCCCGGGTAATCATGTTTTTCAGCGATAGCATTTCGCCGCTGTCCGCCTGAGTATCCTGCGCGGAAAACCAGTTGAAACAGCGCTTTACGTTATTATCAAAACTCTGTTGTGGCACCAGCACGGCAAATTGCTTCTCTTGGGCAAGGCCAGTTAACCCGCTGTTGTCAGCAAGCTCGATACCGTCCTGTACGCAGCCGTGCAGTAATACCACCAGGGCACTGCCGGGGTTGGTTGCAGGCGTATAGATTGAAGCCGTCAACGCCCCGGGATTGGCACCAAAGTCGTTAACCGACTCAAATACCTGGGCGGAAGCATGGGCCGCAACACTCAGAGAGAGACTGCAGCTTAAGACAGCCGCGGCCTTAAGCGCCAACGAAGAGATTTTGAGCATAAACAGGCTCCAACACAGAAATACAGACACTGCAAACTTGCGTAATTTGCACCCGGCTGACAATGGCACTTTAGATCCAGAACTGTCCTGACCCACGCCACAGACACAAGCATTAGCTTCCGGACTTATCCCCGCTGAAAGCTCATTTCGGGCACATGCTCAGGCACCACCAACTCACCAGCCGTGAGTTTGATAATCTCTTCCACACTCACACCGGGGGCGCGCTCCAGCAGATGGAACTTCCCATCTTTAATTTCGATAAAGGCGAGATCGGTGAGCACCTTTTTAATACAGCCTTTGCCGGTCAGCGGCAGGCTGCATTGGGTGAGCAGCTTGGATTCGCCCTGTTTCGAAGCGTGGGTCATGGTCACTATGATGTTGTCGGCCCCCGCCACCAAATCCATGGCGCCGCCCATACCCTTGATGAGTTTCCCCGGGATCATGTAAGAAGCAATATTGCCCTGGGTATCCACCTCGAAGGCGCCGAGCACGGTTAAATCCACGTGGCCACCACGGATCATGGCGAACGACTCAGCGGAGTCGAACAAGGCCGCGCCGGTCGCCATGGTCACGGTTTGTTTGCCCGCATTGATAAGGTCGGGGTCGACTTCATCCTCAGTGGGAAAAGGCCCCATGCCCAGCAGGCCGTTTTCCGATTGCAGCATGACTTCCATCCCATCGGGAATGTAGTTAGCCACCAGGGTAGGAATACCTATGCCGAGGTTGACGTAATAGCCGTCTTTGAGTTCCTGTGCGACACGCTGGGCGAGTTGTTCTCTGGAAAGTGCCATGGTGAACTCCTATTGGCCTTGTGAAGAGGGACGTATGGTGAGCTGCTCGATGCGCTTCTCGAAACTGCCCTGGATCAATCTGTCGACGTAAATGCCGGGTGTATGAATTTCATCGGGGTCCAGCTCGCCTGGCGCAACAATTTGCTCCACCTCAACCACGGTAATCTTGCCCGCCATGGCCGCCAAAGGATTGAAATTACGTGCCGTTTTACGAAAGACCAGGTTGCCATAGGTATCGGCTTTCCAGGCTTTGACGAGGGCAAAGTCGCCCTTGATGGACTCTTCGAGAATGTATTGCCGGCCGTTGAACTCTTTCACTTCCTTGCCCACGGCCACCTCGGTACCAAAGCCCGTTGCCGTGTAAAAGGCCGGAATTCCGGCACCCGCCGCACGCATTTTTTCCGCCAGCGTGCCCTGGGGGGTCAACTCCACTTCCAGCTCGCCCGACATCATTTGCGCTTCAAAGTTGGCGTTTTCCCCCACGTAGGAGGCCACCATCTTCCGGATTTGTTTATCCAGCAGCAGAATGCCCAAACCGTATTCGGTTGTGCCGCAGTTGTTGGACACCACGGTGAGGTTTCGCGTGCCCTTGCGTTTGATTTCCTTGATGAGATTTTCAGGGATGCCGCACAAGCCAAAACCTCCGGCTATCACTGTCATCCCGTCTTCGAGTCCAGCCAACGCCTGTGCGTAACTGGTAACGACTTTATTCAATCCCGCCACAATCTGCTCTCTTACCCTAGGTGATGTGTGGCGCTTACTATCACTCAATTTTCGGGGGCGGCCTATGGTACTAAGGTCCCAAATAAAAGCCGGGCCCGTTGCTCTATTCTGGGGACATCAACCGCGAGCCTGTCAGCCCGGACGCACGCGCCCTGCGCGCGAAAAATGTCGATCTGGCGGACTTGCATCACATGCACAGAGTAACGGGAGACACCAGTGATGTCGGGTGGACAAAGGAGTTTAGAAGGCAAGGTCGGGCTTATCACAGGCTCCACCAGTGGGATTGGCCTGGCCACGGCTCAGGTACTGGCCGAGCAGGGTTGCAACCTGATATTGCATGGGCTGTTACCAGAGGATGAAGGCCAATCCCTGGCGGCCGACTTTGCGGCCCAATACGGCATTCGCACCTTTTTCAGCAATGCAGACTTGCGCCAGCCAGAGAGCATCCACCGCTTTATGACAGAAGGCACAGAAGCACTCGGCAGCATAGATATTCTTATCAACAATGCCGGAATTCAGCACACGGACTCAGTGGCCGATTTCCCGCTTGAGAAGTGGAACGATATCATTGCGATAAATCTGTCGTCGGCCTTTCACACCATACAACAGGCCGTACCCGCCATGGCGCAAAAACGCTGGGGCCGGATCATCAATATCGCCTCGGTACACGGCTTGGTGGCATCGGTGAATAAGGCTGCCTATTGTGCTGCCAAGCACGGCATTGTGGGCCTGACCAAGGTGGTTGCCATCGAGTGCGCCGAGCAGGGCATTACCGTTAATGCCATCTGCCCCGGCTGGGTTGACACTCCCCTTATCAACAAACAGATAGAGGCCGTCGCCAACACCAAGGGGCTTGACTATCACGAAGCCAGATACCAATTGGTCACCGCCAAACAGCCGCTGCCGGAAATGCTCGACCCCAGGCAAATAGGCGAATTTGCGCTGTTCCTCTGTGGTAATGCCGCCCGCGGCATCACAGGGGCTTCACTCGCCATGGACGGGGGCTGGACGGCCCAGTAACCCGGGGTACGTGAGGAAGATACCCGGGCATTGGCACTGGATTGCCCAAAAACAAAAAGCTCCCTGATGGGAGCTTTTTTGATTCTGACCTTTCGATTCAGACCAAGAATTAATGGACTGAATTAGAACGGGATATCGTCGTCCCAGCCATCATCCAGATCAGGGGTGTAGTTTTGCTGCTGTGGCTGAGGCGCTGGACGCTGCTGTGGTGCCTGCTGTGGCTGGTAAGCCGGAGCAGACTGCTGAGGCTTGCTCTGATAACCGCCCTGCTGCTGTGGCGCCTGCTGACCATAACCACCCTGAGCCTGCTGTGGCTGCTGATAAGCCGCTTGCTGAGGCTGCTGTGCAGGAGCGCTGTAGCTTGGCTGTGCGGCCTGCGGCGCCGGTGCGTATTGGTTTTGAGCCGGTGCGCTGTAACCGCCCTGAGACTGGCCACCCTGACCAGCTGCAGGCGCGCCCTGACCCTGGCCCTGGTTGCGTCCACCAAGCATCTGCATGCTGCCGCTCTGATCCACTACGATTTCAGTGGTGTATCTGTCCTGACCACTCTGATCTTTCCACTTACGGGTTTGCAGCTTGCCTTCCAGGTATACCTGAGAGCCCTTGCGCAGGTACTCACCGGTGATTTCAGCCAGCTTGCCAAACATCACCACACGGTGCCATTCGGTACGCTCCTGCTGCTGACCTTGGTTGTCCTTCCAGGACTCACTGGTGGCGACCGTGATATTGGCTACCGCATTGCCGTTGGGCATGTAGCGCACCTCAGGGTCTTGCCCAAGGTTACCTACCAGAATCACTTTATTCACACCACGACTGGCCATTCAATCTCTCCCGAAATTTTGCGTATAAAACAGAGTTAATTTGCAGAGCCTAACACAGCTCTGGCTTCTCTTAAATCGAATTGCTCATCCACTTTGAGGTAAGCAACTTTTTCTTCAAGCACCACAATAGCTTCGGCTACACCGGCCAATTGCGACAGCTTGCTGGCCATCTCGCGGGCCTGCTCGCGGCCTGCCACCTTGGCTTCCAGGGTGTAGCTCTTGAGCAGCACCGGGTTCTTCATCCCCAGAGTGAGCAAAAGCCACAGCGCCATCAAACCCAGCGCCACCACAAACACGCCCGCCGCTCCCAACAACTGGAAGGCGCCGCCGCCCAGCAGACCACCGCAGAAGGCGCCAAGGAACTGACTGGTGGAATACACGCCCATGGCCGAGCCCTTTTCACCCACGGGGCAAAACTTGGCAATCAGGCTGGGCAGAGAGGCTTCAAGGTAGTTAAAACCGGTAAAAAACAGCAGCACGGCAAAGGCCAACAACCACAGGTTATCGGCAAAGAGCGCCATCACCGCAAGCGCCAGCATCATGATCACCAATGCCACCTGGAACATGCCCTTGGTGTTCTTACGCTTCACGCCGATGATGATAAGCGGCACCATCAAGAAAAAGGCACCGATAAAGGCCGGGAAGTAGAGCATCCAATGCTTTTCTTTGACAAGGCCTGCATCCACCAGATCCAGCGGCAGCGCCACAAACACCGCCGTCAGCACCAGGTGCAAAATAAAGATACCGGCATCCAGGCGAAACAGCTGCGGGTCTTTGAGCATCCGCATCAGCTTGGCAGGCGCCGCCAGGGTGTCACCCTTGGGTGCCTGATGCACCGGATTTGGCACCAAAAGCTGCACTATCAGCATGCCAAAAAGCGCCAGGCCAGCGGTGAGGGCAAAGAGCCCCGAAAGCCCCATATGCTGCGCCACCACAGGGCCCACCAGCAATGACAGCGCAAAGGAAAAACCGATACACATGCCAATAATGGCCATGACCTTGGTGCGCTGCTCGTCACGGGTCAGGTCGGCGGCCAGCGCCAGCACGGCGGCGGCAATGGCCCCCATGCCCTGCAGGGCACGGCCGAAGACGACCCCGTAGATGCTGTCGGCCATGGCGGCAACCACGCTGCCCACGGCAAACACCAGCAAGCCGATAAGAATAATGGGCTTGCGGCCAAATTTATCCGAGAGGATCCCCATGGGGATTTGCAGCAGCGCCTGGGTCAAACCATAGGCGCCAATGGCGATACCCACCCACAGGGGCGAGAAACCTTCGAGGTGTTGGCCGTAAAGGGCAAACACCGGCATGATCATAAACAGACCCATCATTCGCAGGCCAAATACGCTGGCCAGTGAAAAGGCGACTTTTTTCTCGGTGGCCGAAAGACCGCTGTTAGCCATGACTGAAAACCTTGATTCAAGAATGCACCGGGGGCGCGAATGGTAGCACAGCGGCCACACTCCCCCAAGTTGGCGATCCGGCGTTTGAGATGCCGGAAGTGAAAATTGTCACGATTGTAAATTTGATCCACGCCGCTGGCAAAGGGGTATTGCAGCTCACACCCAAATCCTCTGGCAGCAGTCTTTGGTGCGGCTGTAGTTTCAGGCGCAAATTATGCGATACTGATGGTCTTTTTTCCGGCGTTTAGAAGTGGCAGATGGACAAGATTGAAATCCGCGGGGCCCGCACCCACAACCTCAAGAATATCAACCTGACAATTCCCAGAGACAAGCTGATTGTGATCACAGGTCTTTCGGGCTCAGGTAAGTCGTCGCTGGCGTTTGATACCCTCTACGCCGAAGGCCAGCGCCGTTATGTGGAATCTCTCTCTGCCTACGCCCGCCAGTTTTTGAGCCTGATGGAAAAGCCCGATGTGGACCATATCGAAGGTCTGAGCCCGGCCATTTCCATCGAGCAGAAGTCCACCTCCCACAACCCACGCTCCACCGTGGGCACCATTACCGAGGTGTACGATTATCTGCGTCTGCTGTTTGCCCGTGTGGGCGAGCCCCGCTGCCCTACCCACGGCCAACCGCTGGCGGCTCAGACCGTGAGCCAGATGGTCGACAAGGTGCTGGAACGCCCCGAGGGCGAAAAGCTGATGCTGTTGGCCCCTGTGGTCAAGGCCCGCAAGGGTGAGCACGTTAAGCTGCTCGACAGCCTGTCGGCCCAGGGCTATATCCGCGCCCGTATCGACGGTGAGGTGTGCGATCTGTCCGATCCCCCAACTCTGGATCTGCATGTGAAGCACACCATCGAAGTGGTGGTCGACCGCTTCAAGGTAAAGGACGACATGCAGCAGCGCCTGGCGGAGTCCTTTGAGACCACCCTTGAACTGTCCGGCGGCATCGCCGTGGTGGCCAGCATGGAAGAAGGCGCTGCCGAGGAGATGATTTTCTCGGCCAACTTTGCCTGCCCACATTGCGGTTATTCCATGGCCGAGCTGGAGCCACGGATTTTCTCCTTCAATAACCCTGCCGGCGCCTGTCAGACCTGTGACGGCCTGGGAGTACAGCAATTTTTCGACCCTGAACGGGTTATCGTCTCCGGTGAACTGTCGCTGGCGGGTGGCGCCGTTCGCGGCTGGGACAGACGTAATTTCTATTATTTCCAAATGCTCAAGTCGCTGGCGGAGCATTATGAGTTCGATGTGGAAGCCCCCTTCAGCGAGCTGAACTCCAAGGTGCAAAAGATTGTGCTTTACGGCTCAGGCAAAGAAGAGGTGGCCTTCCGCTATGTGAACGATCGCGGCGATGTGGTGGTACGCAAGCACCCCTTCGAAGGCATTCTCAACAATATGGACAGACGCTATCGCGAGACCGA
Source organism: Shewanella sp. FJAT-52076 (assembly GCF_019457455.1). Taxonomy (NCBI): domain Bacteria; kingdom Pseudomonadati; phylum Pseudomonadota; class Gammaproteobacteria; order Alteromonadales; family Shewanellaceae; genus Shewanella; species Shewanella sp. FJAT-52076. The sequence goes on along the minus strand of NZ_CP080415.1, from coordinate 607,837 downwards.
GTCCAATACGGTGCGCGAAGAGCTGGCCAAGTACATCAGCAATCAGGCCTGCAGCAGCTGCGGAGGCTCGCGCCTGCGGGAAGAAGCCCGCCATGTGTTTATTGAAGATCTCAACCTGCCAACCCTGACCCACTGGTCCATCGGCGAGGCCATGGATTACTTCAACCAGTTGGAATTTGAAGGGCAAAAGGCGCAGATCGCCGAGAAAATATTAAAAGAAGTGCGCGATCGCCTTGGCTTCCTGGTAAACGTTGGCCTCAATTACCTGAGCCTGGCGCGCTCGGCCGAAACCCTCTCCGGCGGTGAGGCCCAGCGTATCCGCCTGGCAAGTCAGATAGGTGCGGGTCTGGTTGGGGTGATGTACGTGTTGGACGAGCCCAGTATCGGCCTGCACCAGCGCGACAATGAGCGACTGCTGAATACTCTCACTCACCTGCGGGATCTCGGCAACACAGTGATTGTGGTGGAGCACGATGAAGACGCCATCCGCATGGCCGACCATATTATCGACATAGGCCCGGGCGCCGGTGTTCATGGTGGCGAGGTGATCTGCGACGGCGATTTGGCCGCCATCACCGCCTGTGAGCATTCGGTCACCGGTCAGTACATTTCCGGCAAGCGCAAAATCCAGGTTGAGGGCGGTCGTACCCCCATCAACCCAGCGCAACTTATCGAACTGAAGGGTGCCCGTGGTAACAACCTCAAGCATGTCGACCTCAGCATTCCTGTTGGCCTCTTTACCTGCGTGACCGGGGTGTCAGGCTCGGGTAAATCCACCCTGATTAACGACACCTTCTTCAAGATTGCCCACAGGGCGCTCAACGGCGCCACTGTGGATGAACCCGCGCCTTACACCAGCATCACAGGGCTTGAGCAGTGCGACAAGGTGGTGGATATCGACCAGAGCCCCATCGGCCGTACCCCACGCTCCAACCCCGCCACCTACACAGGCATCTTCACCCCCATACGGGAACTCTTTGCCGGTACCCAGGAGTCCCGCACCCGGGGTTATCAGGTGGGCCGCTTCTCCTTTAACGTTAAGGGCGGCCGCTGTGAGGCCTGTCAGGGCGATGGTCTTATCAAGGTAGAGATGCACTTCCTGCCGGATGTGTATGTGCCCTGCGACTCCTGTAAGGGCAAACGCTACAACCGCGAAACCCTGGAAGTGAAATACAAGGGCAAGAACATCCACGAAGTGCTGCAGATGACGGTGGAAGACGCCCGGGAATTTTTCGATGCCGTGCCCGCCATCGCCCGCAAGTTGCAAACCCTGATGGACGTGGGCCTGTCTTACATTCGTCTCGGCCAGAGCGCCACCACCCTGTCGGGCGGCGAGGCCCAGCGGGTAAAACTGGCCAAGGAGCTGTCGAAACGCGACACGGGCAAAACCCTGTATATTCTCGATGAGCCAACAACGGGTCTGCACTTTGCCGATATCCAGCTGCTGTTGGACGTACTGCACCGCCTCAAGTCCCATGGCAACACCATAGTGGTGATTGAACACAATCTGGATGTCATCAAGACAGCCGACTGGATTGTGGATTTGGGCCCCGAAGGCGGCTCTGGCGGTGGCACCATTTTGGTGGCCGGCACGCCGGAGGAAGTGGCCGAGCATCCCACCTCTCACACAGCGCGCTTCTTAAAGCCGCTGCTGCAACGCTAGAGGCATTCACCATGGGACAGGGACGTCTTGGGTACCAGACTTTGGGAGCAGCCTTGTTGGCATGTTGGCTGACAGCTTGCGTGTCTGCACCCACATGCAGGCGTGACCTGACGGCCGATTGGGTTTCGCTGACTGCAATAAATCAGGATGTTACATATCTGGCCTCGGCGTCCCTGGCCGGTCGCAAAACCGGCACCGAAGGGGCCTTGCTTGCCCGCCAGTATCTGGCTGTGCGTTTTGGCGAGTCGGGTCTGCAGCCGGTGGCGGCAGACTTTTCGCCCATGACGCCGGAAAGCCTTGAGCAAACGGCACAAGACAGCCACCCCTTCTTTCATCCCTTCAGCATTGAAAAACTCTTCGGCCAACGTGAGGGAACCAACGTGATAGGGCTGCTGCCGGCGGCGAAGGCCAGTTCGCGCTGGCGGGTCGTGCTGGCCCACTACGATCATCTGGGCACAAGCGGCTCCAGACATTTTGCCGGTGCCGATGACAATGCCTCCGGCGTCGCCGCCCTGTTGGCGCTGGCAAAACAAGCGGCAAAGGATCCGTCGCGCCCGGCGGATCTCAACCTGCTCTTTGTGGCAACCGATGCCGAAGAGCCTGGGCTGTATGGCAGTCAGGCGCTGGCAACCCATCTCGGCGAGCTTGGTATAGTGCCCGAGTTGGCGCTGAATCTGGATATGGTCGGCCATCCCGGCAGTCCCTATGCCATCTACATGGAAGGCAGCCGCAAATTTGCCAATGCCGATGAACTCAGGGCGTTGGTGGAGAGTAACGGTCTCTGTGCCCGTCTCAGTCATTCACGGTTAGAGCGGGATGGCAGCGCCATGAAGGTGAACTATCTCAAAGCCTCTGATCACTACCCTTTCCATAAAAGCGGCGTGCCCTGGCTGTATTTTGGTGTGCCTCCCCACCCTCAGTACCACACGGTGGACGATACCCCGGATAAACTGGACTTCAACTTCCTGGCTGCGACCATAGAGGCGGTATACCCTTTACTCTGGACCCGGCTGGAACCCAAGCAGCCTCAGGGGTAAAAGTTAATCTTTTGTTATTTTGCCCATTTGGCGCCAAAAAAGGGCCAAAATCGTCAAAATGGATATTTTCTTGGCCAAAATCAGCAAAGGCTGCTATACTCTGGCGTTTTCGGATTCGGAACGGGAAATCGACACGGGGTTGGTTTTCTGGTCTGTCTAGTGAATCAACAAGCGCAATCACGCGCACCCTAAGGCGTTATCCATGTCATCCAATGAAAAGACTTTCCGCGAACTCGGTCTGACCGAGTCTGTTTTGCGTGCCCTCGACGAGCTGGGTTATGAAACCCCTACGCCCATCCAGGCCGCCAGTATCCAACCTCTGATGTCCGGCCAGGACATCCTGGGTCAGGCACAAACAGGTACGGGTAAAACCGGTGCCTTTGCACTGCCACTGCTGTGCAGTGTCGATGCCAACCTCAATGCCCCGCAAATTCTGGTGCTGGCCCCAACCCGCGAACTCGCGGTACAGGTTGCCGAAGCCTTCACCAGCTATGCCAAACACATGAAGGGTTTCCACGTACTGCCTATCTACGGTGGCCAGAGCATGTATCAGCAGCTCCAGGCACTGCGCCGTGGTCCACAGGTGGTTGTGGGTACACCAGGCCGTGTTATGGACCATATGCGCCGTGGCACCCTGAAGCTCGACACCCTTAAGGCGCTGGTACTCGACGAAGCCGATGAAATGCTGAAAATGGGCTTCATCGACGATATCGAGTGGATCCTCGAGCACACCCCGGAGAGCCGCCAGCTGGCGCTGTTCTCGGCCACCATGCCTGAGCAGATCAAGCGCGTTGCCAACAAGCACCTGCGCAACCCGGTGAACATCAGCATCGCCGCCAGCCACACCACAGTGGAATCTATCGAGCAGCGTTTTGTGCAGGTTTCCCAGCACAACAAACTCGAGGCCCTGGTGCGGGTACTGGAAGTGGAAAACACTGAAGGTATCATCATCTTCGTGCGTACCCGTAACTCCTGTGTGGAACTGGCCGAAAAGCTGGAAGCCCGTGGTTATGCCGCATCACCTCTGCACGGTGATATGAACCAGCAGGCCCGTGAGCGCGCCGTAGATCAACTGAAATCCGGTAAGCTGGATATTCTGATCGCCACCGACGTGGCCGCCCGTGGTCTGGACGTTGAGCGTATCGGCCACGTAGTTAACTACGATATTCCTTACGATACCGAAGCTTACGTACACCGTATTGGTCGTACCGGCCGCGCGGGTCGTACCGGTATGGCAATTCTGTTTGTGACCAGCCGTGAAATGCGCATGCTGCGCACCATCGAGCGTGCCACCAACAGCCGTATCTCTCCAATGAAGGTCCCAAGCCCTGAGTCAGTGGCCGAGCGCCGCCTGTCTCGCCTGGGTGAGCAGGTTGCCGGCATCCTTGCCAACGAGCACCTGGACTTTATGAAAGGCGCCGTGGCTCAGCTGTGTCAGCAGCTGGAAGTGGATACCGAGCAACTGGCCGCAGCCCTGCTGCATCAGGTGCAGTTGGAGCGTCCATTGCAGCTGCCTGCCATGCACGAGCGTCAGCGTGACAACTTCGACGAGCGCACCGGCCGTGGCCAGAATGATCGCGCCGAGCGCGGTGATCGTGAAGGCCGTAACGAGCGCCGTCGTGACTCCCGTCCTCTTCCGGGCAATTTCGGCAGTGCCGATACCCTCAAGGACAACCCGGACATCAGCATGAAGCGTTATCTCATCGATGTGGGTCGTGACCATAACGTGGGTGTGGGCAACATCGTCGGCGCCATCGCCAACGAAGCCAACATCGACAGCCGCTATATCGGCCAGATCCAGCTGTACGATGCAGTGACCACAGTTGACCTGCCAGACGGCATGCCAAAAGAAGTACTGCAGCACCTGAAAAAAGTGCGCGTATGTGGCAAGCCACTGAACATCCGTGAAGTCAGCACAGATGGCAGCGACGAAATCCCGGTAAGCAACGGTCCTGTTTCCAAGCGCCCACGTAAGCCATCCGGCGATCGTCCTGAGCGCGGTGAGCGTAAGTTCAACGATCGCGGCGGTGACCGTGGTGACCGCGGTGGTGATCGTGGCGACCGCAAGTTCGGCGAGCGCAAGAGCTTCGACAAGAAGCCTGCCAGCAAGCCACGCCGTCCAAAGGAAGACTAATTCCTGATAAGAAAAGCCCCCCCTGAGGTGGCTTTTTTATTGGCGACTATTTTTGTATCGGCCACTGGCACTGAGGCTTTGGCACTGGTAGAGTAAGCGCCAACAAGGGGAGTAACTTCTCGCTGGTTTGTCGTCATGACGGTGCTTTGCACCCGGCAACCAGGCAGCCATGGGGGGCTGTAAGTGAGACCTTGCCGACGGGCAAGGTGTATCTCCAATTCAGAGCAGCTTGTACCGTCTGGTACAGGCTGTTTTTGTTTTGGGAGTATTACTCGTGGAAACCTGGTGGTTGTGGGCTGCGTTTGCAGCCATAGTGCTGACCCTGCTGTGGGTCGATATTAAATTTGTAGGCGGCAAGAGTCATAAAGTCTCGATGAAGGAGGCGCTGACCTGGTCGCTGGTGTGGTTTGCGGTGGCTATGGCGTTTAACGCCGGTGTCTGGGCGTGGTTCGATTACTCGGTTGGCCGTGAAATTGCCAACGACAAGGCGCTGGAATTCCTGACTGCCTACGTGATTGAAAAAGCGCTGGCCGTGGATAACGTCTTCGTTTGGTTGATGATTTTCTCTTACTTTGCCATTCCACCTGAGCTGCAACGGCGGGTGCTGCTATATGGGGTGCTGGGTGCCATTGTGATGCGCGCCGGTATGGTATTTGGCGGCATCTGGCTGATTAACCAGTTCCACTGGTTGCTGTATGTGTTTGGCGCCTTCCTGGTGTTCACCGGCGTAAAAATGCTGCTGACCGCCGACAAGGAAACTGACCTTTCCACCAATCGCGGACTGCTGTGGCTGCGCAGTAAGATGAAGTTGACCGAGCATCTGGAAGGTGAACGTTTCTTTGTGCTGCGTGAAGGGGTGAAATATGCCACACCGCTGTTTTTGGTGCTGATATTGGTGGAGATAAGCGATCTTATCTTTGCGGTGGACAGCATCCCGGCCATTTTTGCCGTGACCACAGATCCCTTTATTGTGCTCACCTCCAACATCTTCGCCATCATGGGCCTGCGGGCCATGTACTTCCTGCTGCAGGGCGCGGCCGAGAAGTTCAGCCTGCTTAAATATGGTCTGGCCATCATCCTGGTGTTTATCGGCTTTAAGCTGATGCTGATTGATGTATTCCACCTGCCGATTGCAGTGGCACTTGGCGTTGTGGGCACTATCCTGGTGGGCTCCATGCTGCTGAGCCTGTGGGTGAACCGCGACAAGCCCACACAGTTCGAATAATGCGATGCACGCTGCTGAATAGCAGCGGGTTAAGTAAAAAGGGGCCGAGTGGCCCCTTTTCGTTGGCGCTTTAACGCCGGTCTTGGTCTTGAGTGCGACCTCAATGGCCTGCATTGGCCAGCGCTGCCGGAGAGGCAGCAAGCGCCTCGGCCGCCGCCACGTTGAACGGCCGGGTCTTCAAGAGTCCCAGCGCCTCGAGCCGCCGGCAGCTTAAGGTGCAATCTCTCGGTCGCCTGGCGGTATCTGTGGGGCTCGACTGGGCTATCAAATGGCCGCTGTCTTTACCCAAAATCTGGGCCAGCGCCACTATCATGCCGTGCTTGGTCATGGTCTCGGCAGCGCTGAAATGATAGATGCCGCTGATTTGCTCACCCTCGAGATGTTTGCCAATCATGCCATTGATGGCATCGGCTATGTCCGCCGTTGATGTTGGCCTGCGAATCGCCCAGTCATCCACACCCTGCTTTTGATAATCCAGCAGCTGCTCAATCAACACCAACACCGCCGACTCATTGAGGCGCTCCACCTCACCATACAAAATCGGCAACCTCAGTATGGCGGCATCCGGCATCAAGCTCGCCGTGGCCTTTTCCCCCAGCAACTTGGTTTCGCCGTAAAAATTCACCGGATTGGGGGCAGCATCTTCACTGTAGGGCGGCTCAGTGCCATCAAACACATAATCAGTGGAGATATAAATGAGCCAGGCACCACAGGCCCTGGCCGCCTGGCACAGGGCCTCGGTGGCCGATAAGTTGAGTGCCTTGGCGGCGTCCGGGTTTTGTGCCGACACATCGGGTCTACGCTCGGCGGCGCAGTGCACTATCACCTGGGGCGCAATATCAGCCACCGCTGTTGCAACGGCATCGGCATCGGTTAAATCCAGCCGAATAATGCCCTCTGCGGCGCGGCTGAAACCTGTGCCTGTAACTGTGTGGCTGGCAGACAATGCCCTGACCACGGCGCGGCCCAGAAGCCCGGTTGCCCCCGTTACCATAATGTTTGCCATTAACAACCTCCTGAATCGCCCCTGAATCGCGCCTGCCACATGTTAGCCAGGCAAAGAATGGCCAAAGCCTAGCACGGCAAGACTTGGCTTTACATCAGCTTACGATTAAATACGCCTCAGATCTTGTGGCCACAGCGCGCTTTTTTTACCCTTGGGGCACATTCAGTCCGCCTTGTTCACACAGGCGGCGAAACAGAGGAACTCACAAAGCAGCATCTATGGACAGCAGCCAAGCACGAAACCCGCTTCCCTCCCTGATTGCCGGCCCAATTCTCCGTCACTGCGACCACAGCAGCATGACGCTGTGGCTGGTCAGCTCGCGCCCACTGCGAGAGCCTGTGCTGACGCTAAATGGCAAAGCGCATCAGCCGCACATAGATGAATTCCCCCTCGGCGAGGCTGCCTGGATGTACCTGCTGACAGTCTCTGGCGACGACCTGCTGCCCGAAGGCCAGTCAATTTCTTACGATCTTATCGACGGCAAAAGCAGTCTGCTTGGCGAGCTGGATGGACTTTGTTATCCCGGGCAAACCCTGCCAAACCTGAGTTACAGCGGCAACATACACTCATTGCTGCACGGCAGTTGCCGTAACCCTCACCATCACAGTGGCGATGCTCTGGTGGCGGCCGATACCCTGCTGGCTGAAGGAAAATCTGAGCGGCCTGCGCTGCTGATGCTAAGTGGCGATCAGGTGTATATCGACGATGTCGCCGGCCCCATGCTCTATGCCATCAAGCAGGTCATTGAGTTACTGAAACTCCGGCATGAAGACTTTGTCGGCGCTCCTGTCGCGGGCAGCGACAATATCGATTACTCGCCTGCGAAGCTGTACCAGAGGTACAAGCGGCTTCTGCCCCACACCCAATATCCGGCCAAAACCGCACTGTGGCGTTGGTACATCAATCATCCGATTTTTACGTCCTCCATTGCCGAGAACCATCTGGTGAGTTTTGCCGAAATGACGGCGCTGTATTTACTGGTTTGGTCGCCAGAGCTTTGGCATTTGATTGATATTCCCAAATCACCTCAGGGGCTGAATGGTAAACGCCTCGCCCAGTGGCAGAAGGAATGGGATCATCTGCTGGCATTCAGGGCCGGACTCAGTCAGGTGAGGCGCCTTATGGCCCACTTGCCCACTTACATGATCTTTGACGATCACGACATCACCGACGATTGGAACCTCACCGCAAAATGGGAAGAAGCGGCCTATGGCCATGCCTTTTCCAAGCGCATCATTGGCAATGCCCTGCTGGGCTATTGCCTGTTTCAGGCCATAGGCAACGCGCCGAAAAAGTTTGAGTCAGTGATATCTGAACTCGAGGCGATGCTGGCACCGCCGAGACTGGATGTATCGACGCAGGACGCAATGATAGATAAGTTGCTGAGGTTTGAAGACTGGCATTTTCACCTGGACACCAGTCCCAGACTGGTGGTGCTGGATACCCGCACCCGCCGCTGGCGCAGTGAGTCCAATCTCGCCAAGCCCTCGGGCTTGATGGACTGGGAAGCCCTGATGGACTTTCAGCAGCAACTGATTGGCCAGGAAAAGGTGATTATTGTCTCGGCGGCCCCCATGTTCGGGGTCAAGCTGATTGAAGCCGTGCAGCGCACGGCCACTCTGCTGGGTGGTTCTCTGCTGGTGGATGCCGAAAACTGGATGGCCCATCCCGGCGCCGCCGGCGCCCTGCTGTCGATGTTTATGCACCGCAAAACACCGCAGGAGTTTATTATTCTCTCGGGGGACGTGCACTACTCCTTTGCCTACGATGTACGCATCCGTTTCCGCCACGCCAGCCCAAACATTTATCAAATTACCTCCAGCGGCATTAAAAATCAGTTCCCTGAAAAACTGCTGCCCTGGTTCGATAAATTAAATGGCTGGCTTTACGGTTATTTCTCGCCGCTGAACCTGTTCACCAAGCGAAAACGCATGCTTATCCGTGGCCGCAGACCCAATGGCGAGCGCAGCAAACGACTGGTAAATCAAAGTGGTATTGGCCTTGTTCACCTGTCAGAATCAGGTGCCCCCCGCCGTATTGCCGTGCTCCATGCCGACATGAGCCAGACCGAGTTTCTGCCGCCACGGGAACACTGACATCGAACAGGAAGGTGCAGACACCAACCTGATTTGCCAGATAAGCGCTGCTGATGCAGAGCCATGCCTGGCATCTGGTGGCGTTAAAAACGATCGAAACTCACTTCCACCGGCACCCCTTCCACCACCAGCGACAAGGGCTCAACCGGGGTCAGCGTCACTTTTAGCACGGGCTTTTCTCCATCGAATGGACCAGACAACTGCTTGGGCAACTTGCTCACCAGCTCTGTCGGCTCTTCGATGCGTCCATTGAAGCTCTCGCCATTGGGCAGCTTGATGCTCGCCTGCTGGCCCAGGTCTACATAGTCCAGGTACTTGGGTTCAAGGTACGCCACAACCACAGGGTTGGCACGCCCCGAGAGCAGCAGCAGCGGACGCTCTGCGGCCAGTTGTTCACCTACCTGCACCTGAATATCGGCAATTCGCGCATCGTAAGGGGCACGTATGGTGAGCTGCTCCCGGAGCGCCTTGAGACGGGACAACTCCAGCTCCATTCGCTGACGGCTCTGGGTCACCACCCCCGCCTGACGGGCTTCCTGCTGGCGCTGAAGTTCGCTGACCAGTTCAGCTCTGGCCTGCTCCAACGCCATTTTTGCGGAGGTGTGCGCCTGCAGCACCGCCGCCATATCCGCGGTAGGCACCACGCCTTTGGCGCGGAATTTCTCAAACTGGGACAGGAGCTCATCCTGACGAGTCATCCCCTCTTCGGCGACGCGGATTTTCTCGCCGATTTGTGCACTGATCTCGGCCCCCAAATCGCGAAATTGCTGCATCTGGGTGAGTTGGCGCTCAAGCCCCTGGATCTGGGCATCAAGGGCGGGATCTTTCAGCACCAACAGTGGCTGCCCGGTAATCACAACATCGCCCCGGGTTTGATATACCGCATGCACCACGCCTGAGGCGGGGGAACGCATCTCCAATGGCTCGCTGGTCACTATGCCGGGCGCGAGAATAAACAGCCACGGCTTGAGCACAAACCAGAGCACCAGCAACACAGGGGCAATAACCAGGGCCAGCAGCATATACCAGCGACCGCGATAACCGCCTCGCTTTGGGCTGTCGTAGTTGACCTTGAGGCCGGCATCCACAGTGGGTGCCTGAGATTTGTCCGACGGACCGTAACTTACCTTCACTTAAAATCGTCTCCCGCGCTTCATCACCCACCAGGGGGCCATAGCGCTCTCCTCGTGAGAGCGGCGCACCGCTTCGTTAAGAAGCGCAAATGCACATATCAGTCCATATACAAGGCACAAAACGAGTACACAGGCAATGCAAACGGTTAGGACTGCGTTTAAACATTAGTCTTCCAATGGCCTGCAATAGTCGCAGCCATGGTGTGACTTGCTTGACTGGCAACAATGATAATGGACTAACTAACTGAATTCACCTGCAAACCCATCACAGCCGACATCCAGCTTCTCCCCGGTGATGGGGTCGGTAAATCTGAGCCGCTTGGCCACCAGCTTTAAGGGGGTATTAAAGTTATCTGCCGATTGGGGTTGCAGGCTGGGGTAAAAACGATCGTTTTCCAGCGGCATGCCGAGACTCTGCATGTGCACCCTTAGCTGATGAGTGCGACCTGTGATGGGGCTGAGCTCAAATAAACCGCGGCCATCCTTCACCTTGAGCAAGGCGATTTCAGAGTGGCTGTTGGCCTCTCCCGGCACGACCTGCATCAAAAACGACGGGTCTGCCGGTTGCATACGATTTTTCACTGTCCAGCGCTGCGGCAAAGCCTGCCCCTCGCCATGCTTTGCCAGGAGTTCTGGCGTTAACCGGGCAATGGCTTCGTAGTCTTTGCGTATTCCACCATTTAAGAAAAGTTGATGGTACTGATGCCGGGTTTCCGGGTTCAGGCTCATCAGAATAACCCCGGCGGTTTCCCGGTCGAGTCTGTGGGCCGGACTGATGGTGTCGATGGCGGTGGCAAGCCGCAGCCGATGCACCAGACACTCGTTGACATAGTTACCCGAAGGGGTCACCGGCAAAAAATGCGGTTTAAACACCAGCATCATATGCGCATTGCGGCACAGTATTTTCTCGCTGAAGGGGATCTTGGTCTCGGCCACAACTTCGCGGTAGTAGTAGACCCTTGCCGTGGGGCGATAGGGCGTGAGCAGTGTAATAAGCGTGCCATCCTGCCAATGCACCTTGCCATCGAGAATGCGGCGACGCCAAACCTCTTCGCCGATACGGGCGAAATGGCTGCACAAAAAACCGAATACCGTGGTGCTGGGGTTATCCCGTGGCAAGACCACATAAGAAGGTTGGGCCGCACGGGCGGTGGCGGTTAATTCAGACACAAGATGGCTCCCTGGCAAGAGGGCGCCCAGTGTAAAGGCAAAGCGCAAGCGGGGCAAACACCCCGCATTCGCTTATCCGGCGTGGGATTTGATGAGCTTGAGCACAAAGTCCATGGCCTTGTGACAATCCGGCTGATTAATCAGCTTGAATTTGTCCTGGCTGTACATGGGCAGCACCTCTAGCCAACGCTGGCTTACCCAGGCCGCATCCTCAAGGTGCACATCGCTGTACAAACCGAAAAGATCCGGATTGACCTGGTAAAACTGCTCCAGCGCCGCACTGATGATTTCGAACTCGCCATCAATGGGCTCTTTTTCCCAGTTGTGGCAAGGGGCCGCTCTCACCTTCCACAGCAGGTCTTTATCCTGCCTGGCAGAGAGAATTTCCACCCGCTGACGCCCCTCAATAATGATACTCGGGGTGTCGTCTTCCAACTGGTTAAAGTCGATGATCTCGCATTGGGTTGCTTCCGGATAGCAAGGTGGATGACCGTTGGCCTTGTGCATCGCGAAGGCCAGAGGGTAATACCCTTTGAACACTTCTGCCACCATGCGCAAATAGCGCGGCTCAACAATCCTCAACTCAAGCCGTCCATCTGGCAACAGTAAGGCGTCGTGGATCAGTAACGCCATGTCCTGTGATTGCATGGTAACCTCCTGCAACGGTCTGCGGAGTAACACTACTCAACTGATCAAATTTTAGCAGGTGAGTGGCACCAATCATCAATGAACAAAAATTAATCAGTCTCAGGCATTAGACCCGCTATCACAGTGATTTGTTTCATCCCGGAAACGATTCAATCCGGGAGATGTCGCCCTCAAGCACCCGGGAAAACTCCTCTGCCAACCGTTCGCTGGCCTGGGCCGCCTGTCGCCAACTGCGCTGACGGCTCTGTGTGTCGAGGGTTTTGAAATCGTCCCGGTCAGGAATTTTTCCATTGGGCAGGGAGGCGACAAACCCGGCGCTGGGCACCAGCAGCAACGCATTGTCATAATTGGCCACGGCCCTTCGCCACGGCAGCGATTTATCAAACCAACCGGGCTTGATGGAGGGGAAAAAATGCGGATACAGGGTGAGTCCCTGGTGCTGCTCAAGCGGGAAATCAAAATGGTAGTCGGTAATGCCACCGTCATAGAAGTGCCCTTCCCCCGCGCCTTCTATGTGCCCCACCGGGGCCAGCACCATGGGAATGGAACCGGTGGCCTGCAACACGTCCGCCAGGTTATCCTGACTCAGCTTGCAATCACGGCTGGGCAGATCGGTGAGCAGACGAAAGTGGGAGTCATTGTCTGCCTGGGAAAACACCAGCCGTTCAAAGTGCCAACCCAGACTGCGACGACTGACGAGATTGGTGGCCGCCGTTACCGAAAGCCCCAGTGCCAGGGGCAGCTTGCCATTAACGCGATTTAGATGTCGCCCACGACAGACCACAAAATGCGAGCGAAATACCGGGTTGGCCAATATCTCGGCGGCGCCTGTGTCACCCAGAATCCCGGCCACAATACCTGTGACCTGACGGCTGACCTCTTCACGGCTGGGTTTGGTGTCGTAACGCTGGCCGATATAAAAGGCTTCCAGGCGGCCATAGGCCGCCAGCACGTCCTGCTGCGCCAAACAGGCTAGCCGCCAGGCTCCGGAGGAGGCACCCAGGGTATAGAGTGGCGTCTTACGGTCTTTAAAAAACTCACTGAACAGATACTTATCGAGCCCGGCAATGCCAAGCCATTTGGGGCCACCGGACGCCGCCAGCAGACGGCTGAAAAGCTCAGGCTTGAGCCCCTCCTCGCGGATCCGTTTCATGGCGGTTTTGCCGGCCAGTAATCTGAGTGCGTTCAATCTTTTACCCTTGGGTCGTCTACAGCAATAAGGCTAGAGGTTACCTCAATTCTTAACGATGCCAAAGCAGGCGGCTTTCGCTATACTCCAGCACGCCAGCGTGGCCAATGAGGCCCGCGTATCAGCCCGGAGCTTTTATGATTGTCGACAAACTCGAAAACAGACACAGATACAGTAACCTCCATTCAGGTATCCAGGCCGCACTCGAATTTTTGGCCAACACGGATTTGGCCGCCTTGCCCAAGGGCCGCCACACCATTGATGGCGATGCGCTCTTTGCCATAGTCAACGACTACGACACCCAGCCCCCGGGCACAGAACCCTTTGAAACCCATAGACGCTATGCCGACGTACAGTTTGTTGTAAGTGGCGAAGAAGCCTTTGGTTATCTGCCGCTCGAAGATCAAGCCCCCCTGGCGCCTTACCATGACGCCCATGATTTTATCGAATATGACTACGAACAGAATCGCGAGGCCGCCTGCTTTGTACCCTTGAAGGCTGGGATGTTTGCCATTTTCATGCCGGAAGACATGCATATGCCGGGTACAGGCACTACACCCGTACGGGTTCGCAAGGTAGTGTGCAAAGTGCTACTTTGACAGTTAACCGCATGATATTCAGATAAAAATAAATAAGTAAATACTCAAACTGACACAAAACTTTCGTCATTTTGTCATCTGGTCTCGTCAGACTTTCGGGCGTTTAAATCACGCCCTACACATTAGAAAGTCAAAAGAGATCAAGCATGAAACACAAAAGCCTGCTGGCAGTAGCCATCGCAGCCGCACTGATGAGCGGTTGCAACGACGATAAAACGGTTGAAGTGATCAAGGAAGTGGAAGTCATCAAGGAAGTGGCTCCCGAGGAAATCACCTCGGTGAAGAACGTCATCCTGATGATCGGTGATGGTATGGGTGCCCAGCAGGTTGGTCTGCTCGAAGAATACGCCCGCCGTGCCCCGCATTCCACCTACAACAGCAAAGGGAACCAAACCGCCCTCAAGCGCCTGGGTGATGCCGGCCAGATGGGTCTGTCGCTCAATGGCCCCGATGGCAGCCTGGTAGTGGACTCCGCCTGCTCTGCCAGCCAGCTGGCAACCGGCAAAGCCGCAGGTTCAGAAATGATTGGCCTGGATGCCCAGGGTTATGTGGTTGAGACCATCCTTGAGAAAGCCAAAGCCAAAGGCAAGGCAACAGGTCTGGTCTCCGACACTCGCCTGACTCACGCCACCCCCGCGGCCTTCGCCGCCCACCAGCCACATCGCAGCTATGAGTCTGCCATTGCCGCCGAGCTTATCGACAAGGCCGTGGTAGACGTGATGCTCTCCGGTGGTGCCCGCGAATTCATTCCTCAGGATGCCGGCAGCAACGACGCGGTAAAAGCCGAGCTGGCCGCCCTGGGCGCCGGCACGTCGGTTGTGAAAAAATCCAAGCGTAAGGACGATCGCAATCTGGTCAAAGAAGCCAAGGATACCAAGGGCTACCAGCTGGCATTCGACAAGGCGCAGCTCAATGCCGCCGACGGCGACAAGTTGCTGGGTCTGTTTGCCAACTCCGGCATGATGGATGCCATCGCCTACAAGGCCTGTCAGGAAGCCGGTGATTGTAAAGAGCCTTCGCTGCGTGAAATGACCCTCAAAGCACTGGATATTCTGTCCAGGGACGAAGACGGCTTCTTCCTGATGATTGAAGGCGGCCAGATTGACTGGGCCGGCCACATCAATGACGCCGGCTGGATGCTGCACGAGCTGCTGCGTTTCGACGAAGCCGTGGATGCCGTTTATGAGTGGGTTAAAGACCGCGACGATACTCTGGTAATTGTCACCGCCGACCACGAAACAGGCAGCTTTGGGTTAAGCTACAGCCGCAAAGATCTGCCAGACGCCCAGAGCCTGCCCGGTGACGGTATGCAGGGCGCCGACTATCAGCCCAACTTCAATTTTGGCAGCCTGGACAAGCTGGACCGCCTCTATGCCCAAAGCGGCACCTTCTACAACATGATGGACATGGTCAGCGCCGACTGGGCCTTCGACAGCTCCACCGGTGACGAATGGGCCGGCGCCATTAACCACTACAGCGACTTCAAGGTAACACCAGAGCAAGCCGCGCCGGTCGCCCTGCGTGAAGCCAACGAGTACTGGGTCGATGGCCACAGCTACCTGTCTGCCACCGTGTTTCCCAAGGTTAATGATTTCAAGGAATTCTACGTTTACGCAGACGAAGTCCACGCCAACCTGATTGGCCGTGCCCTGGCTGCGGATCAGAACGTGGTTTGGGGTACAGGCACCCACACGGCCGCGCCAGTGCCCGTATACGCCTTTGGTCCTTATGGTGTGACCAAGCAATTCTCCACCATGCAGCACCACACCGAAGTGGGCCAGAAAATGATGGCAGCGCTGCTGGGTGAATAACCAAGCTGGGTGACAAACCAGGCTCGGTGACAAACGCTCGGTGATTAAAACGCACCCGCAAAAAAGCCGCCCATGGGCGGCTTTTTTATTGGGTGCCCCCCGCTTGGGGCAAGCTTTGGGTAACGGCGGTTCTATCTCTATCAAAACCCCTATCAAGGTACCAATATACACTTGAGCGCAGGTGCCCCATACCCCCAAACCACTTCGGCTTCGCCCTGATGCTCCCAAAAGCTTTCATTGGGTCCCTGATAGCGTGCGCCGCTGCCGCTTGGGGCAACAAACATCAGCGACACAGAATCGCCCCGCTCGGCGATGGCACTGGCGGGGTCGGTGTCAAAATAGCTGATAATCACTTCGCTGTTATCGCCGCAGCGCCAACTGAAAGGGCCCTTCATGGGCACCAAACGATAGCGTGCCTGTAATTCAGCCGTCCGGGTTCGATAGCTCTGGGCCACACAAGCGGCCAGTTCTTCGGATTTCCAGCAATCATTGCGGCCTTTAATCCAGCCCCGCTGCTCCGCCTTGAGGGTTGGTGGATGTTCATTGACAGCCTTCATCAGGGCCGCCCTATAGGTATCTGCCAATCTTCTGTCAAGCGCAGCCAGCGCCGGGTCGCTACACACCAGCTTTTCGGCCGAGGGAGCATTGTCAGCTAATTTACTGCAATCAAAAGAGGGAGCCTCGGCTGCCGCCACGCCCAGAAATGCCAATGCAAAAACACCGGTGATCATGCTGAGTTTCATCCATTAATCTCCTTTGCCTGTATAGGTTTGCCGCCTTGCCAGCGGCCTTCAAGCTGTTATGCTGCCATGGTTCACAGGAGAATCCATGTCTAACGAATTGAAAGCACTGCTGTGCAATGCCCTTGTATGCCCGGGAAGTGGACATCTGCTGCTGGGTAAAAAGTGGCTGGGCTGGTTGATACTGCTGCTGACGGCAATCAGCCTTTCTCTGCTGCTCAGTGACGTTTACCGGGTCGCCAACGACATTGCCAACGAGATAATGTCAGGGATGCTGCCACTGGACATGCCGCAAATTCTGGCAGAGATCCACAATCGCAGTAGCGCCATCGACTCATTTGCACTGTACCTGGTCATCGGCGTGTGGCTGTTTGGGATTCTGGACAGCCTGAGACTACTTATTCAGCGCCGCGCCACAAATCAATGAACTCAAAATAACAGGGCACCAGCAAGTCAGCCAGGTCGCCGTAGTCCGGCTTCCCCTCCGGGCAGTAGAGCGCCGAACGGCAACCGGCGCTATGGGCCGTCTGCAGGTCAAACAGATAATCACCAACGTAGAGCACCTGGTGCGGCGCAAGCTGCCAGATTTGCATGATGTGGATGAGGCCGGCAGGGTCGGGCTTGGCCGGCGCATCTTCCCGGGTCAGCAAGACGTCAACCGATAATCCCAGACGCGACAGCGTCAGCTGTGCGGCCTGACGCATATTGCGAGTCAAAATCGCCGTCGGCAGCGGTATTTGCTGCACAAACTGCAGCAGTTCTGCTGCGCCCCCTATCCATTCAGCCTGATGAGAGGCCGCCATTTCATAGTGATGCACTGTCGCCATGGCATCGGCCTGCTCCGCCGCAGGTAAACCTGCAATATGGGCCAGAATATCCTGTCCGGCAGTGAGCCCGAGCGCCTGCCGGATAGCCGGAAAGTCTGGGTTGGAATGGGCCAGGGTGCCATCGAGGTCGAAGACAACGGCGCGAATGTCCGAAAGCCAGAGCGACGGCTGTGCCTGACGGCTCACGGCTGCACGCTCCCGGGTTTACTGAACGAAGCCAGATATCTTGGCAACAATTGAAGCGTGGCCACCGCCAGCACAATCAGCACTATTCCCATCATGCTCACAGAGCTCAGGGCATCGGACTGGAAGCTCTCTGGCCACCAGTCAAAGGCGACGACAGCCGCCGTTAAACTGAAGCTGACTATGGGTGTCAGGGCGAGCATGGCACTCACCTGCGCCGTGGGCCAATACTTCATCGACTGACCAAAACAGCCGTAGGCCACCAGGGTATTGATAGCGCAAAAGCCTGCCACCAACCAGGCATTGGTATCCATGGCCCCAAAGGCTGTGAACTCACAAAAGGGCGCCATCAGCACCACACCCACACCGTAGATAAACAGCAGCACATTGGCCGGTGAAATCCTGGGGATGAGCGCCTTTTGGATAAGGGCATAACTGGTCCAGGCCAGCGCCGAAAACTGCACTATGGCAAGCCCCAGCAAGAGCTCACCGGCATCCCCTTCAAAACTTAATCTGGGAGCAAAAAACAGATACATGCCTACGGCGAGCAAGGCAAAACATCCAAGCTGCACCGCCTTCAATCGCTCGGCGAAAAACATCACTCCGCCAAACGCCAGAAAGAAAGGCGCCGTCTGGAAGCTGAGCTGCGCCACACCGGGCGCCAGATAATCGAGGGAGTAAACGAAGGAAACGTAATTGGCCATCAGCAGCACAGCCGCGCCAAAGAGGAGCAGCCAGTCCTGCTTTGCCAACGCTGCAAACTGCCGCAACCGACCGCCTAACCATTGCACCGCCACACTGACAATCAGGGCCACCAAAAACCGAAACCAGGTCAGGGTAACAGGGTCGATAAAGTCGGCCGATAATTTGAGCGCGATGGGAAGCATGCCCCAAAAAAACACGGCGACGGCGACATAAATAAAACCGGCCCGAAACGATGCAGCATCCACTTCATGCTCTCCAAAGAGGAAAGCGCCAATGATGCAGCAAGCACAGAGACAACTCCAGCACTATCAGCCGGGGGCTTTGCCCTGATACAACCAGCTGAGCCGTGGCAAAGCCGCCAGATCCAGATGATCGCCATAACTGGCCGCACTGATTGCTTTGGGCGGTTCGGGCTCATTCTCGAGGGTAGCCATTAAAATTTCCTGGGCTTCTTTTTCGCCATGCACCAGCACCAGCGGCGGCCGCCCCTCGAAGTGATGATACCAACGCAGCAGTTCGGCCTGATCCGCATGGGCCGACAAACCGCCCACGGTATGAATACGGGCGCGCACATCAATGGATTGCCCATTGATAGTCAGCTTATCCACCCCATCCACCAACGCCCTGCCCGGTGTACCTTCGGCCTGATAGCCGCAGATGATCACGTCGCATTCGGGTCGGTAGAGGTTGTGTTCCAGATGGCAACGGATACGCCCGCCGTTACACATGCCACTGCCAGCAATGATGATGAGCCCCTGATGTACCTCATTCAGTGCGATGGACTCGTCGGTGCTTTGAATAAACTCCACGTCCGTGAGCAAGGGGTGCTTACCCGGATGTTGGCGCACAAAGCGTTTGAAATCATCATCCATCAGCGGCAAGTGGCGTATGTACACCTTGGTGGCCTCAATGGCCATGGGGCTATCCAGGCAAATGGTCCAGCGCGAAAGGTCCCAGTCTTTGGCATTCAAATGAAACAGGTACAACAGCTCCTGCGCCCGGCCCACCGAGAATGCCGGGATAAGAATATTGCCGCGACTGTCGCTGATGGCCTTGGCAAAAATTCCTTTAAGCTCTTCCAGTGTGGCTTCCCAGCTGCGGTGCAGGCGGTTGCCATAGGTAGACTCCATGAGCACCAGATCGGCGCGGTCCACCAAATCGGGATCCCGCAGTATCGGCATACCGGCCCGCCCCAAATCGCCTGAAAACACCAGACGTTTCTGGCGCTGGCCGTCATCCAGCTCCAGCTCCAGCAGTGCCGAGCCCAGAATATGCCCGGCATCCCTGAGGGTGATGGTCACCCCCGGAACAGGGTCCAGCCGCATGCCATATTCCAGCGGGATAAAGCGGGTCATGGCAACATCCACATCCTGCTCATCGAAAAGTGCTTCCAAAGGTTCCAATCCTTGTTTCAGCCGCTTTTTGTTTTGCCGCTCTGTGTCCCTGCCCTGCAACATGGCCGCATCTTTAAGGAGTATTGCGCAAAGGTCGAGGGTGGCGCTGTGGGTATAAATGGGGCCGCTGTAGCCTTGCTTTACCAGCAGAGGCAATCGACCGGAATGGTCAATGTGGGCATGGGATAAGACCACAGCATCCAGGCTTGCGGGGTCGAAAGGGAAGGGTTCGCGATTTCGGGCTTCCTGCTGCTTGCCTCCCTGCAGGAGGCCGCAATCCAGCAGCAGGCGTTTACCGTTGAGTTCCAGTAAGTGACAGGAGCCTGTGACTTCCTCTGTGGCTCCCCAAAACGTCAGGGTCATACTCATGACATTGCCTCCTGCAATCACGCTGTAAGTACATCAGCAGATTGCCGAAAAAGCGTATAAAACTCAAAAAGTTTTATGTTTAAAGACCTGCGGTGGTACTTCGCGCCGGGTCGAGCAGCGCCAGTGCCTCGCCAACGGGCAAAGGCCGGTGGAAATAAAATCCCTGCACAAAATCCACCTGCATGGATTTCAGTAGCTCCAGTTGCGCCTCGGTTTCAACTCCCTCAATAATCAGCTGCTTTTTGAGATCCCGTCCAATACGCAAAATCCCCTGCAACACGGCGATGGCTTCGTCGCTGTCGGTCAGATGAGAGATAAAGGCTCTGTCTATCTTGATGACCTGAATAGGCAATCGCAATAAATACCCCAGGGAGGAGAAACCGGCCCCAAAGTCATCCAGGCAGATGATAAAGCCGCTTTGATGCAGCCGATGCAGCTCACTGATGGCCCGGTCTGAGTGCACCAGTGCATTTTCGGTGATTTCCAGCTCTACACGGTCAAAAGCCACGCCGGCCCGGAGAAATTCGGCCTTGAGATCGTCGACAAAGGTCTCGTGGTGCAGTGAATTAGCAGAGATGTTCAACGACACAGGGACATTCAGCTCAGGATGCTGAGTAATGAGCTCGCAGGTCGCCCGCGCTACATAGAGATCCAGGCCGTAATAGAGGCCGGATTTTTCCACTGCCGGGATAAAGGCGCCCGGGGGAATGTTGCCCTTTTCCGGATGCTGCCAGCGGATGAGCGCCTCATAACCCACTACGGCACCGGTGTGAATGTTCACCTTGGGTTGCAGCACCAGATAGAGTTCCCGATTATCCAGAGCAATGCGCAGGTCGCTGAGCACGGTCATGCTGTCTCTAGATGCCTGCTCGTAGCGCTTGTTAAAGGTTTCACCGGAGCCACGCCTGTGCTCCTTGGCCACCTTCAGCGCCGACTCGGCATGCCTGAGCAACTGTTCCATATCAGGCTCTTGAGTAGCATCCAGCACGGCGCAGCCCACGGTAAGACCCAATCGAATCGATTGCTCGTCTATCATCAGGGGTTTGGCGCAGCGCACCGCCAACTCATGGGCGGTGAGTTTTACCTCAGGCAAGAGCACGGCAAACACATCCGCATGCAAGCGGGCAATCAGGGCACGGGTCGAAAATTCTTTGCGCAATACCCGCGACATTTTGTCCAGAATGTTGTTACCAAACTCGTACCCCAGGGACTCGATAATCTGGTGGAAATAATCGATATCCACCATAAAGAGACTCGCAGCCCCAGGGTCAAATTGTTTCAGGAAACTGGCGCCATACTCCACCAATCCGGCGCGGTTGTGCAGGCCGGTCAGCTCATCGAAAAAGGCCGCCTTGTTGAGGTGAGCAAAAAACTTGGCATTTTCCAGCCCAAGTGCCACGTTCAGGCAAAACACCTGTAACAGCTCCTGATCCACCTTGGTCAGACCGGTGGCATTTTCGGCGACGATCACCCCCTGCCAGCCCGATGGCGTCGACAGATATAAACAACTACTGTTGGGATGAAATACATGTTGATGGGCG
Organism: Shewanella sp. FJAT-52076; assembly: GCF_019457455.1. NCBI lineage: Bacteria > Pseudomonadati > Pseudomonadota > Gammaproteobacteria > Alteromonadales > Shewanellaceae > Shewanella > Shewanella sp. FJAT-52076. The sequence continues at coordinate 586,367 of NZ_CP080415.1, read as the reverse complement.
TTGAGGGTTTCCTGCACCAGCTTGCGCTGCTCAAGCTCGGGACTCAACTCGTCCAGACTCTTACCGTAAAAGGAGCGGAACTTGTCACTGGCGGCCACCACAAAAAACTCGTGATTACCGGAATCTATGGCAAAGGGCCCGTTCATTGGCCGTTTGGAGACACAAAACAGGCTATCGGCCTTGATGTTAAAGAGGGCATCAATTTGCTCGAGCACCCCACCGGCAAACTCATGGAGCGATCGTTCCTGAAACAGATTTGCGGCCGCATTAATTACCGACCTTAATCCCTGACGACTGCGCTCCAATGCATCCATCTGACTGAAACATCGCAGTCCAGTTGCCACCACAGTAAACAGTTTATTGCGTGTCAGCTCGCTCTTGGTCTTGTAGGAGTTGATTTCGTACTTGAGGATAACTTCTTCTTCGGGGGTATATCCGGGCTGGCCTGTCCTGAGGACAATTTGCAACAGGTGGTTATCGAGTTCATTGCGAATGCGGTCCACCAGCATCAAACCGGCCTCATCGGTTTCCATCACCACGTCCAACAGCACCAATGCCATCTCGGGGTGTTTTTTCACCAGCTCGAAGCCTTCTTTGGCATTGAATGCCGATACAAACTCAAGGGGGCGTCCGAATACACGAACATGTTTCAGGGCCAAACGGGTAACATCGTGAATGGCAGGCTCATCGTCAATAATACCGATGATCCAGGGGGCAACAGGAGCCTCAGGCTGAAGCGGCTGTTCCTCAAGTTTACGGGCGCTGGCAAAGAGTTTACCCACGATTGGCCCCCCCGCAATTAACAGCAACTCGCACCGACCGTTCCATTCAGGCTCCTGCATTAAAGACTTGGTTCAAGTGTAGCAGCAATTAATACCCGATAATGTTAACCGACGCTATTGTCAGGTAGTCTTAAACTGATGAAAGCGGTAATACCCAACATCAGCGCACTGACCCATAAACAGGCTTCCAGACCATAAAATTGGAACACGGCTCCCGATAACAGTGTACCCATAAGACGGCCAGCGGCATTGGCCATGTAGTAGAATCCCACATCCAGCGAAACCCCGTCTTCATCGGCATAATGCACTATCAAAAAACTGTGCAGTGCCGAGTTGATGGCAAAGAGCACGCCAAAAATCAGTAGCCCTGCAAGCAACCAGTAGAGGCTTAAACTGCCGCCCTGTCCGGCATCCCCCATGGCATACAACCCCATGGCGATAGCCGCCGGTGACAAGGCCAGCAACACCACCCAAAAGGTGGCTTCACGGCCACCGGGCAAGCGCCCCTTTCGGCGAATAAGCCGAGGGGCAGCAGCCTGTACCATGCCATAACCAATAATCCAGGCCGCCAGAAAACTCCCGACCTGCCAATGGCTCCAGCCAAAAAGACTGGCGAGGGACACAGGCAGTGCCACCACGAACCAGACATCTCTTGCCGCAAACAAAAAAAATCGCGCTGCCGACAGGGTATTGACTCTGGCACTTTTAGAAAAAATCTCTTTGAATTTTGGCTTGTTTTTGGCCTTGCCGAGCTCATGCCTGAGACCACTCAGGCTATCAAGCCAAACCAGCCCCAGCAGGATCAGCAGGATTGCAACGGCACCTGTAAAGCCAACCAGCGACAACAGTGCCCCGCCGACAAAGAAACCCACGCCCTTGAGGGCGTTTTTCGAGCCGGTAAGCAGGGCCACGTACTTGAACAGCCGGTCATCTGCACCATCCTTGGGCACCAGAGACTTGATGGCGCTCTTGGCACTCATCTTATTGAGGTCTTTGGCAATACCTGACAGCGCCTGAGCCGCCATCACCCAGGCCACAGTGAGCCAGGCCGACGGCGCCAACAGCATGCCCAGTGCCAGAATCTGCAGCCCCATACCTATATTCATGGTGCGATTAAGACCAATACGGGCACCCAGCCAGCCCCCTACAAGATTGGTCACCACGCCAAAAAACTCGTAGAACAGGAACAACATGGCGATCGCCAGCGGCCCATACCCCAACTGGTGGAAGTAGAGCACCACCAACATCCGCAGGGCCCCATCGGTAAGGGTAAAGGCCCAGTAGTTGGCAGTGACCAACAGGTATTGACGCTGATCCGGCGTCAGTGTATTGCCCCTCGCAAACATAGGATTTACGCCTTATCCCGTTGTCCGACCATCAACGCCAGTTCGGCCACGCGGTTGGCATAACCCCACTCGTTGTCGTACCAGCAATAGAGCTTAACCTGGGTGCCGTTAACCACCATGGTGGACAGGGCATCCACCACGCTGGAGCGGGGATCGGTGCGATAGTCGATGGACACCAGCGGTCTTTCTTCAAATCCCAAAATGCCCTTGAGTTCGCCTTCTGCGGCGGCCTTGAGCAGGGCATTCACCTCCACTTCAGTGGTGGGGCGCTCCACTTCGAATACGCAGTCGGTCAGCGAGGCATTGGCCAGCGGCACCCGCACGGCGTGGCCGTTAAGGCGTCCCTTGAGCTCGGGGAAAATATGGGTAATGGCGGTGGCGCTGCCTGTGGTGGTAGGGATAAGGCTCATACCGCAGGCGCGTGCCCGACGCAGGTCCTTGTGAGGTGCATCCAGAATGGTTTGGGTGTTGGTGATGTCATGAATGGTGGTCATGGAGCCATGCTTGATGCCCAGCCCCTCGTGGATCACCTTAACCACGGGCGCCAGACAGTTGGTGGTGCAGGAAGCCGCAGTAACAATCGGGTGCACATCCGGGTTGTACAGCTCGTGGTTAATCCCCATCACCACGTTAAGCACGCCTTCTTCCTTCACGGGTGCCGTCACCACAACCCGCTTAACGCCCTGAGCAAGATAGGCTTCAAGCACCGCCCTGGTTTTCATCTTGCCGGAGGCCTCAATCACCAGATCGCAGCCCGACCAGTCGGTTTCTTCGATGGTCTTGTTCATACTGGTGCTGATCCGCTTTTCACCAATGAGGATATTGCAGCCATCGCTGGCCACCGGATGCTGCCAACGGCCATGGACGGAATCAAATTCCAGCAGGTGCGCCAGCGCCGTGGCATCCCCCGCCGGGTCGTTGATATGTACAAATTCAAACGCGTCACTGTTCCATGCTGAGCGCAGCGTGAGACGCCCCATGCGGCCAAAACCGTTGATACCTACTTTAATCTTGCTCATTTTGTCTCTTCTCCCAGTCAGACACGCTATTAACAGCAGCGTCCGGGTCTGCAACCCATGGTCGCCAAACGTTGTTTTTCATCCACCAGCCAGTCTGGTCCTTTCTGCGCCAAATGTGCCAGTTGCCCGGCACACCACAGTGGCAGGTCATCGGCCTGGCGGTAGTACACCCACTGGCCCTGACGCCTGTCTGTCAGCAAGCCTGCGTCTTTTAAAAGACGTAAATGGCGTGAAATTTTGGGCTGACTCAGATTAAGCGCCTCCGTCAGCTCACACACGCACAGCTCAGTTTCCCCCACAATCAGCATCAGGATTCTGAGCCGGGTATCATCGGCCAGCGCTTTGAAAAAACTCACTACATCCATCGCCGCCTCCTCAATCATATATGGCTGCCATAATATATGAAATTCCATATGTGTATAGTTACACTTTTGTGAAGTTACACTTTCTATGTCAGGCCGTGCCCCATCGCGTGCATGCCCCGCTTACTTGCACCTCACTTATTCGCACCTTCCTCAGTATTAACCAATCAGGACAAACTTGTTTGCAGGTAAAATATTCTCCCCAGACTGCTAAATAACCGCAGAAATTATTAAAGTCTGACTAAATAATTTCAGAAAAATTATTCTACCGTAAGTCACTGCCCTACGGGAAAATATTAAGAATCGGCTGACGACAAAATCAACCAAGAAATAGAACACATCTTCAACCGGCCTTGAAAATTCAGCCGATAATTTACATAATAGCCCGGTCAAATTCATTCGAATGCTAAAAAATACAACACGAAAATGTTGACTTAGTTGGCTTTCAAATGATTTTTTCCGCGATTACAATCAAGCAGTTAAAAAGGAAATCATCATGTCATCCTCTAACTCACAGGATCCAGACACGAACGTGTTACTGGATACTACCGCTATTAAAAATAAGCTTATTTATTCAGTTCAATTAGTCTGCTTTTGGCTAATTCTCTCAAGCTATATATTCCCTTGGCTATCAGCCAATATCAAAAATATACTTCCTTCGAAAAGCAGGTAATTTTTAAATGGAACACTCCAGCTATATTTCGCTGGCACTCTACTTTATTGCCATGTTGGCAATAGGGCTGTTTGCCTATCGTAATTCCACCGATGATCTTGCGGGCTATATGCTTGGCGGGCGTCAGGTCAGCCCCCAAGTTACCGCCCTTTCCGCCGGGGCATCCGACATGAGCGGTTGGATGCTGATGGGGCTGCCCGGCGCCATGTTTACCATGGGCTACGACGCCCTGTGGATTGCAGCAGGATTGTTGCTCGGTGCCCTGCTGAATTATCTGCTGGTCGCCCCCAGACTCAGAGTGTTCACCGAAGAAGCCAATGACGCCCTCACACTGCCAGACTTTTTCAGCAAGCGCTTCAATAAAGACAACGGCTCGGTGCGCATGATTTCAGCGGCAGTCATCATCCTATTTTTCACCCTGTACACATCCGCAGGATTGGTCGCTGGCGGTAAGTTTTTTGAATCGGCGTTTGGCTTACACTACCAAGTCGGTTTGCTGGTCACTGTGTCTGTGGTGGTAGCCTACACACTGCTCGGTGGGTTTCTGGCGGTCAGTCTGACTGACTTCGTGCAAGGTTGTATCATGTTCATCGCATTGGTGTTGGTACCCTTGGTTGCACTGCAGGAGTTCAACAGTGGCAGCGAAATGCTGGACCAGGCCGGGCGCAGCATTACGCCGTTGACCGACTCCTTCGAACAAATGAGTCTATTGGCCATCATCTCCAGCCTCGCCTGGGGACTGGGTTACTTTGGTCAGCCCCATATCATTGTGCGCTTTATGGCAATTCGTTCGGTGAAGGACATTGCGACAGCCAGAAATATCGGCATGAGCTGGATGTTGGTCACCATCATAGGCGCGTTGGCAACCGGACTCATCGGCGTGGCTTACGTGAACAAATTCAAGCCGGGTTTGGATGATGGTGAGACTATCTTCATTCTATTTTCTGAGATCCTGTTTCATCCGCTTATCAGTGGCTTCCTGTTGGCGGCGATTCTGGCAGCGATTATGAGCACCATTTCCTCGCAGCTCCTGGTGTCATCCAGTTCACTGTCTGAGGATGTTTATCGCGCCCTGTTTCATAAAGAAATGGATCAGAAAGCCACTGTGACCGCAGGTCGCATCGGCGTGCTCGCGGTGGCGGCGGTGGCAACCTTGCTGGCGCTGGACAATAACGCCAGCATACTGTCTCTGGTCGGCAATGCCTGGGCAGGCTTTGGTGCCGCTTTCGGCCCCCTTGTACTCTTGAGCCTGTTCTGGCGCAGAATGACCCACAGCGGTGCAGTCGCTGGCATCATCAGTGGTGCGGGCACTGTCATTGTCTGGAGTCAGCTGCCACTGCTTGAAAACAGTCAACCGCTGTCCAGCCTGATATATGAAATCGTGCCCGGATTTATTGTCAGCGCCACCACCATAGTGCTGGTGAGCTATCTGGGGCGTGCGCCCTGCAAGACGACCCAAAAAGCCTTTGAGGTCACCCGGGAAAAGCTCAAACAAGCCACCTGACCCTCGAGTGCCCGCCGCTACGGCGGGCCTTTTGGTATCTAATGCAGCGAACAGTCTTTTAGCTGTACGGACTACCGTCGCCATGGCAAATTTTCCCAATCGTTGTAAAATACCCCATCTTTTGCAGTGGGCAGATAGTCAGTGAACCATCCCAATCACAGTCTGGATACCAAACGCACTTTTCTGAATGCGCTCTCGTATCATTCGCTGCAATCCCCGATATTCCGGGAAACAGGCACACACCATAATAAGCCTGCCCGACTTAACACTGACCCCACACATTCAGAGGAATACTCGTCATGAGTCTTGCTGATTCCGTACTGGCCGTGAACAACGACCTGCCCATCCGTACCGACAAACCTGTGCACAGCGGCAAGGTACGCAGCGTTTACTGGCTGACCGAGGCCGACAGCGCCCGCCTTATCCGCGAACGCGGCTACGATGTCCCTGCCGACACGCCGCTGGCCATCATGGTGATCTCTGACCGTATCTCCGCCTTCGATTGCATCTTCCACGGTGAAGGCGATTTGCGTGGTATTCCCGGTAAGGGCGCGGCCCTCAATGCCATCTCCAACCACTGGTTTGGGCTGTTCAAAGAGAACGGTCTGGCCGACAGCCATATTCTGGACATTCCACATCCTTTTGTTTGGATCGTGCAAAAAGCCCGCCCCATCAAGGTTGAAGCCATCATTCGCCAATACATCACAGGCTCTATGTGGCGCGCTTACCAAAAGGGCGAGCGTGTGTTCTGTGGCATCACATTGCCAGAAGGACTGGAAAAAGATCAGAAGTTGCCTGAGCTTTTGATCACCCCGTCCACCAAGGGCATTCTCACCGGTATTCCCGGCGTGCCAGAACAGGACGATGTAAACATCAGCCGCGCCGATATCGAAGCCAACTTCGAAGCCTTTGGTTTTGAAAAGAAAGAAGATATCGACCTGTACGAAAAGCTGCTCAAAGAAGGTTTTGGCGTAATTTCCGAAGCGCTGGCCAAACTTGATCAGGTGTTTGTGGATACCAAGTTTGAATTTGGCTATGTCACCGACCGCAACGGCAATTCCAAGCTGATTTACATGGACGAAGTAGGCACCCCGGATTCTTCCCGTATTTGGGAAGGCGCCGCCTACCGCGACGGCAAAATTGTGGAAAATTCAAAAGAAGGTTTCCGTCAGTTCCTGCTGAACCACTTCCCTGATCCGGACATCCTGCTCAACAAAGACCGGATGCCGGAACGTGAAGCCCTGGCCCGCGACAATGCCCTGCCGCTGGATGCCATGATGAATGTATCCCGTACTTACACCGGCATCGCCGAGAAGGTAACTGGCCGCAAGATTGAACTGTCCGACAATCCCAAGGCAGAAATCATCGCCATCCTCAAAGAGCAGTACGCTTTGGTGGATTAAGGCGTACGCGCCCCGAAACGGCGCACTTAATTCCGCACAACAAGCCCCGGCCAATGCCGGGGTTTTTGTTACCTTAAAATCGCGTTATCCCTTCTATAAGCCCCTGTATCAAACCTTTAGCCGACAGAAAAAACACTATAATTTAAAGTGCCCTTCCCCTACATTCAGCCAAAGGAGGGAAGTATGGACAAGCAATATATTCTCTACCCAACAGACTTCTCTGAAAGCTCAACCCACGCTCTGCAACAGGCTCTGGATCTCGCCCAAAAGAGCCATCAAAAACTGCGCCTGCTGCACGTGATAAGTCGTCCTTATGGCGATGACATCACCACAGAGCCACACCATGAAGACAACTTCGGCATAGTGGTAGCCAACGCCACAGAGCAGCAGGCCCATTCGGCAGCCTATGCCAAAGAAAGGATCAACGCCTTGCTGGCCGGCCTGCCACCGGATCAGGAAGTGGAAATACAAATAGACAAGGGCAATGCCACCAGCCAGATCCTTGCCGAGGCGGCACGGGATGATGTTGCCATGGTAGTCATCGGCTGCCATCATCATGCCCCTTTCACCCACTGGCTACATCCCAATGTGGCAGCGCAGGTAGTGAACAAAGCCCACTGTCCCGTATTGGTGGTCAGGTAGGGCAACTTCTCCAACAAAAAAGGCACCCGAGGGTGCCTTTTGAACAGTCCAATGATTAGAGATTACGGTAGGTAAAGCTCAGTTCATCGGCGCGGTTGGCCTGACCTTCCGAAAACTCATACATGCAGGAGTCGTCGGTGTAATCCATGAAGTTGGTGATGGGGTCCAGGCCGGGATAACGGCTACCGGCGCAGGAATCACGGTTCACAGGACAACCATAAGCAGGGCTGCGCTCTGCCGGAGTATCGGCAACATAGTCACCATTGCCGCTGCAGCCACCCTGGAAGGTGTGATACAACCCCAGCCAGTGGCCCACTTCATGGGTACCTGTGTCGCCTTCATTATAGGGCGCGGCACTGCCGCCGGGCAGGCTGGAGTAGAGCACAACCACACCGTCATTTACCGGATCGGATGCATAGCTGCTTGGGAAGGTTGCCCAGCCCAGGAGGCCGCCGCCCATGTTGTTGGTGTAGAAGTTGAGGTCTGAGGCATCGCCCTGGCGCAGTGCCGCCTTCATTTCCTTCTCAGCGGTTGAACCATGGGTAGCCGTGAACCAACTGTTATTGGCCGTACGGGTGATACCTGCCACTTTAAAGGTAAAGGGCGTATTGGCATAAGCATCGTTCAGCACATTGATTTGGGAATTTATTGCACCTGCAGACAAATCACCATTGCCGCCGTTATCAGTGATTACGTGCATATACACATCAACCACCACGCTGCCATTGGGACGAGGCTGATAAGTGCTGCCACCACCGCCTCCGCCACCACCTGGCTTACCTTTGGCGGCCTTCAGAGTTTGAAAATGTTTCTCACGTAATTCGGCTTCCTGGATGCTGGGCTGCTTGGTACCACAGCGCAGGAAGGATGCATTGGGGTTGGCATTGTCTAAGGCATTGTCGTTTTTGGCATTGCCAATCGCAGGCACTGTAGCCAAACCCAGTGCCATTATCAGGGTAGAGGTCTTTGCAATAAAGCTCACAATGGGCTCCTTGTCTTTATCTTGTTAGTCAAATCACGGCGTACCGTGCGACACAGACACCAACGACGCAGCCTGAAACGGCACAAACTACATGATGTAACCCTAAAGCTAGCGAATCACCCGGTGTTAATCAAATGATCCAGCATTGTTAATTGAAATGATAAGACCAGTGTTCCCAATATCCGGGCTTTCATCTGCACAGCAGCAACCCGGCGAGACGCTGGCAAGGGCGCTGCACCCTTGGCATACTGGTCATCTTCTTACTGACTCCTTACCACTATGCACATAGCTTCCTGCCAATTCGAACAACACGGCGCCATCATTCAGCACATCTTTAACCACGCCATCGCCAACACCACAGCGCTCTACGAATATGAGCCAAGGGACATGGCAAGAATTGCAGCCTGGTTTGCACAAAAGGAGGGGGCGTACCCTGTGCTGGGTGCCTTTGATGAAAAGGGTGACTTGATGGGATTTGCCAGCTATGGCCCATTCCGGGGCTTTCCGGCAAACCTCTATTCGGTGGAGCACTCTGTTTATGTTCATCCGGATCACCGTGGCAAAGGGGTCGCACTGCAGCTGATGCAGGCGCTTATTCAAGCGGCGAAGGATGCCGGATTGCATATGATGGTGGGCGGCATAGATGCCAGCAACAATGCCAGCATAGCCCTGCACCAGAAGCTTGGCTTTGAACATGCTGGCACCTTAAAAGAAGTGGGCTATAAGTTTGATCGCTGGCTGGATCTGGCCTTTTATCAGCTGAAGCTCAGCAACTAATCCTCTGCTTTAAAAAGATATAGAGAGCCGGTATCGGCTCTCTATATTGTTCGCAAACCAGTCAGACCACACGAAATTCAGATCAGTCTTTCAGTCGATAAGTCACTTCGACCCTGTCCGACAGGGTAATGTCACCGGACTGATAGCTTTGCCCTACCCCATTGTCGGCTTCCATCATGGCCGCTTTGTACATCACCGGGCGAACCGGCCCCTGATCGTAGTAGCGTATATGCCACACGCCCTGAATTTTGGCGCCAAAGCCCTGGGCCAGCGACTCGGCCTTGGACTTGGCATCGGCAATGGCAAGCTCCCGCACCCTGGCACGGGCGGCGCTGTCATCGCTGAGCTCAAAGCTGATATTGCCCACCCGGTTGATTCCTTCGGTCAGCGCCGAGTCCACTATTTCATTCACTCTGGACACATCTGTGATGCGCACCGTCACCCGGCGATTGGCGCCATAACCTATCAGCTGAGGCTCGGCATCCTTGTGGTACTTGTACTCGGGATTGATGATGAGATTGGCACTTTCAATCTGCTCGCGCTTCACACCGGCGGCCTCCAAACGCTTGATAAAACCGGCCACGGCCTTGTCAGAAGCGCCCTTTACATAACGGGGATCCTTACCTTTGGATACCACCTCAACCGAGATAACGGCGGTGTCGGGCGTCACTTTCAGCTCGGCGACTCCCGTGGTGTCCAAAGTGGGGAACTCGTTTGCCTGTGCTGATGAAGTCAGGGCTGTCACGGCAAACAGGGCACTCACGCCGAGGGCTGTCAGAGTTTTTTTCATGGGATTCTCCTTGGTTTTCAAATCTGTCTGACGTTACAAACGACATAAAATTCAAAAAGGGTTAAATTTTTCAAAAAAATTTTCCATCATCTTGCTGAACAAATTTTCACCACACACCCTGTACCTTTCGGGCACTTGCGGTATAATCGCGCGCACTTTTTTACTGCCCACAGCCCAAGCCACTGTGCACCCGGCCCGGCGCGGTAAATGAAACCAGTCACGCAATATCGGAACGCGCACTTTGAACAAGACAGTCGAAACTTTTGATCCCAAGCAGACTACCACGCTCGAGACCCCAGCCAAGACCCTGGCAGCAGAAGCCAAGGCCAGCGACGGCACCATTCAGGGCAATCGTATCGGCTTTGTCAGCCTGGGCTGCCCCAAGAATCTGGTGGACTCAGAGCGCATTCTGACCCAGCTGCGTATCGACGGTTACGAGGTAACCAACAGCTACGACAATGCCGATCTGGTGATTGTAAACACCTGTGGCTTTATCGATGCCGCTGTGGAAGAGTCGCTGGACGCCGTGCGTGAAGCCCTTGAAGAAAACGGCAAGGTGATTGTGACCGGCTGTTTGGGTGCCAAAGAAAACCAAATTCGCGAAGTGCACCCCGATGTGCTGGAAATCACCGGCCCCCACAGCTATGAGGCTGTGCTGAACCACGTACACAAGTATGTGCCAAAGCCTGAGCACAACCCTTTCACCTCGTTGATCCCCCAGACAGGTGTAAAGCTGACGCCCAAGCACTACGCCTACCTGAAGATTTCTGAAGGCTGTGACAACCGCTGCACCTTCTGCATCATCCCAGCCCTGCGTGGCGACCTGGACAGCCGCGGCGTCGGCAGTGTGCTGGACGAAGCCAAGCGTTTGGTTGAAAGCGGCGTACAGGAAATTCTGGTAGTGAGCCAGGACACCTCCGCCTACGGCAAAGACAAAGATGGCCGCACCGACTTCTGGAACGGCATGCCGGTAAAACAGGACATCACCAGCCTGGCACGCCAGCTGGGTAAGATGGGCGCCTGGGTGCGTCTGCACTACGTGTACCCATACCCCTGGGTTGACGACTTGATCCCGCTGATGGCCGAAGGTCTCATTCTGCCTTACCTGGACCTGCCGCTGCAGCACGCCAGCCCACGCGTTCTCAAGATGATGAAGCGTCCGGGCCGGGTTGACCGCCAGTTGGATGCCATCAAGAAATGGCGTGAGATCTGCCCTGACCTGGTGATCCGCTCTACCTTTATCGTGGGCTTCCCCGGCGAAACCGAAGAAGACTTCGAAATGCTGCTGGACTTCCTGCGTGAAGCACGCCTCGATCGCGTTGGCTGTTTCAAGTATTCCGAGGTGGATGGCGCCGTGGCCAATACCCTGGCCGAGCTTATCAGCGAAGAAGTGAAAGAAGACAGATACGAGCGCTTTATGGAAGTACAGGCCGAAATCAGCGCCGAGCGTCTGGCCCGTCTGGTTGGCCGTGAGCTGGATATTCTGATTGATGATGTTGACGAAGAAGGTGCCATCGGCCGCTCTTACGCCGATGCCCCTGAAATCGATGGCATGGTGTTTATCAATGGCGAAACCGAGCTGACTCCCGGTGATATGGTGCGTGCCCGTATCGTTGCCTCGGACGAGCATGATCTCTGGGCCGAATTGGTCGCCCTGGAAGACTGACGTTCAGCGCATTAAAAAACGGGCTTTATGCCCGTTTTTTGTCTTTGCCGTGCCAAACGCCCTAAAATCAAAAGGGGCATCGCCCTTAAGCTGATGCCCCTTCTGGTTGCGAGCCTTGCGTTGATAAGACCCTTTGCCTTTTTTCGGTTTCTCGACCTTCAACCTGAACAGGTCTGAGGTCACCAGCGCCTTGACGGCGTTGTCGCGGATCTCTCCGCGGCCATGATCGTGATGCTTGCTCACTGATTTGCTCCTTTGGTTAAAAACCGGCCAAGCATAAGACCAATGGCCACCGGGATCCAGATCAAATTTACGCGTTCGTACGCTATTTCTGTTTTCCCCCACCCAGTTTTTTGTGTAACTCTTAAGCAGGCATGAAGCCAAGAACAGAGCAATCAAGGAGATATATTAAGTGAGGCCGCCGTTATTCTTACTGTTGATGCTCTTGAATGTGCCCGCTGTTGGGTGCGAGTTGACCATGGGTTACCGCACCAACGAACGCCTGCCTTATATTCACGCAGAGCCCACGGATACCGGGCTTTTTGTCACCCTCTTTGAGGAGGCAGCAAAGCGTATTGGCTGCAACCTGACCATAATCCGTGCCCCGAAAAACCGCATTATTCGCGAATTGGAGCAGGGCCATATCGATTTCTACCCCAGCTTGAGCTTTACCCCGAAGCGTGCCAAATATGCCTGGTTTTTCCCGAACGGCCTGCCGGAGCGCTATACCGGGATCAGCCGGATAAATTCGCCGGATATCAAACAGCTCGATGAGCTGGTTCCCCATAAGATGGTGCTTCTGATGGCACCCGGCAGTTACGACCTTGGCGGACTGCCCAAGGGACTCAATCAGCGCCGCCCCCAGGACCTGGATATTCCCAAGGCCTTTGCCATGCTCAGGGCCAACAAGGGCGACTTCTTTATTTATGATGAATTTACCCTGGAGTATTACCTCCATCAGGAAGGGGGTGATGGCCTCAAACTGCACCCTGATTGCTGCGAAAAGCCCCGCACCATGTTCTTTGGTTTTTCCCGCAAGAGTGCTCATTTTCAAGAGATAGCCAACCCGGACTTTTTAGCCGACAAGCCGATGTCCGCAAACAATCAGCCGGGTATACCGTCACCCAACAGTGTTGCCAGGCAGCTGGTGCAGGCGCTTACCGAGATGATGCATGATGGCACCATCGCAGCCTACAGAGAAGCTGTGTTACATCCAGAGATACAAGCACCCTCTGTCATCACACCAGAAGTTCAAGCCACAGACGCGCCGCCAACCGCTGCAGAAGCCGCCTCCAAACAAGACAAACTGCAGCCATAGCCGGTCCACTGGCTGAGTGATGCCTTCACCGGGTTTTGGCTAAAATCGGCTACAAAAAAGCCCCGGCAATACGGGGCTTTTTTTGGCCTGAATGGCCGATTCTGTCAGGCGTATCAGTTACCTGCTACCTTCATGCTATCCAGCAGGATACCGCCGGCGCGGATGGAAGAGCGCAGATCTCTGTCCTGACTCACGGCCTGAATACTGCGATACATGTCTTTAAGGTTACCGGCGATGGTGATTTCTTCCACCGGGAACTGGATTTCACCGTTCTCCACATAGAAACCGGCCGCGCCGCGGGAATAATCACCCGTCACCATGTTCACGCCCTGCCCCATGACTTCGGTCACGATAAGCCCCTTGTCCATCTGGCGTACCAGGGCATCGAAATCCACGCCTGTGTCATTCAGGGTCCAGTTGTAAATACCACCGGCATGACCTGTGTTGGTCATCCCCAGTTTACGGGCCGAATAGGAGGTCAGCAGGTAGGTGGCGAGCAGCCCGTCCCTGATGATGTCTCTGTCCACAGTCGCCACCCCTTCGCTGTCGTAGGGGGCGCTGGCAAGGCCCGCCAGCAGATGCGGCTCTTCGCGGATATTCAGCCACTCGGGGAACACCTGGGTGTCCAGCGCATCCAGCAGGAAGCTGGATTTGCGGTACAGGCTGGAACCACTGATTGCACTGATAAGATGACCAATGAGGCCGGTGGCAACCTCGTGGGCAAAGAGTACCGGCATGGTACCTGTGGCAATTTTGCGGCCACCGAGGCGACTTAATGTCTTGGCAGCAGCCTTTTGCCCCACCAGCTCGGGAGACAGCAGCTCGGCATATTTGCGGGAAATGCTGTAATCGTAATCCCGCTGCATGTTGCCATCGTCTTCTTCGCCAATCACAACGCAGCTTAAGGAGTAACGTGAAGAGCAGTAGCCATTGAGGAAACCATGGCTGTTGCCATACACCTTGATACCCGTGTGGGCATTGGCGCTGGCACCATCGGAATTTTTAATGCGCGGATCGGCGTCGAGGGCAGCAGCCTCGGCGCGAACAGCAAGCTCTGTCAGCTCTTCCGGAGTCAGGCTCTCTGGATGATAGAGATCCAAATCAGCCACGGCTTTGGCCATTAAACTGGCTTCTGCCAAACCGTTGCAGGGGTCAGAGGAGGTGTAGCGGGCGATATCATCTGCGGCCTTTACTGCCTGACGGATGGCCTCGGGGCTTAAATCAGAGGTGGATGAACTGCCCTTGCAGCCATCGCGGAATACCGTGATCCCCAGTGCACCGTCTTTATTGAATTCAACGGTTTCCACTTCCTTGAGTCGGGTAGAAACCGACAATCCCTGTTGCTTGCTGATGGCCACTTCGGCGGCGCCGGTTCCCAGGGTTTTGGCGTAGTCCAGCGCCATGGCCACGGCATCCTTGAGGGCGTTCAATTCCAATTCAATTTTGTTAGATGACACTGTCTTGCTCTTGTTCACTGCCTGATGGGGCTAAGCATAACAAAGCCCTGTGGCAAATCACATCCACAAATGTGCTCCCTTTGCAGACAAAATCTGCGCCCGAGGCAGCAGTTTCCCCTGCTTAATGGTAATATTGCCGGATTGCGTGTAGAGAGGTTTTTAGCGAATGAACGTCGTTGGCGATCCAGAGAATTTCAAACAGCCCTATGATGATGACGAAAACTATGTCAGTAAGTCATCTTTCAAGCGGGAATCCCATGCTGCCCAGGACCTGGGTAAGCGTCTGCTTGGTCTGAGCAAGAGCCAGCTCGAAAAGCTGGATCTGGAAGAAGACTTGCTGGATGCCCTGGCTGCAGCCAAAAAAATTAAACCCAACAGTGAGGCCCTGCGCCGTCAGGTCCAATTTATTGGCAAACTGATGCGTAACCTGGACACCGAGGCCATAGTCGCTTCGCTGGACAAACTGGCCAACAAGAACAACAACCAGGCAGCCCGTCAGCATGTACTGGAAAAAATTCGCGATCGTTTGCTCACCGAAGGCGACAGCGAGATCCAGGCGCTGGTAGAGGAACACCCCGCATTTGACCGTCAGAAGCTGCGTCAGATGGTGCGTGCCACTGCCAAGGAAGTCAGCAAAGATGCCGAAAAAGGTCTGGAGTCCAAGGCGGCCAAAGAGCTGCTCAAGTACCTTAGGGACAATACTCCCGAGTCTTGAAGACTGCCATACCGCCAGACAGATTAACGCCCCGCAATGCGGGGCGTTTTTTATGCCTGTTTGGGGATACCCGGGCGATCAACTTCCCGCTGCCTGACAGCCAGCCCCCACCACGCCAGCGCCAGATACACCAGTGCCAACACCCAAAGGGTTAGCCATTCAGAGAACACAGCGTCAAATCCCGCCCCCAACTGATTGAGTTTGAGCATGCCAAAAATGGCAGGCACCGCCGGAATGGCCTGTGCCGCCATCACCAGAGGCTCCGGAATGAGCGAAAGCGGCCACACAAAACCGCTGACAAACAGAATCGGCATGGAGGCCAGCAACATCACCTGAGTAGGCATGTCGCGGCGGCGGAACAGGCAACTCGCCGCCACCCCGGCCGCGGCGGTAGCCACATAAAAAGGCACGATAAAGGCAGCGATATCCCCAAGCCCCGCCTGCACACTGACCCCATACCAGTGATAACACCAGCCAAGGTAAAAAGCGCCAAGGGCAGCATAGATAAGGCTAAATGCCGCAAGACGGCCCATCAAGAGTTCAAGGGCCGACACCTGCTGCCAATAACCCGATTTACGCCATTGCCCGGCCCCCAAAATACCGGTACCAATCAGCAATGTCTGATGCAAAATGAGCAGGAACAGGCCGGGCACCACATAGGGGGTGTAACCCAAACCCGGGTTATAGGCAGGCACTGCATTCAGGTGCATGGGTGCCAGACTGAGGCTGGCACCGGCAAAAGACTCGCCCCGACTCAACATCCCCAGCAGCTGTACCGACTTTGCAGCATCCATACCGGCGGTCACCAGGCCCTCCACCAGTGCCGAGTAAACCAGAAAGTAACTGGCATCGCCGCCATAGCTGAGAGTCGCGCCCTTGCCCAGCAGGAGATCGCGTTTAAAGCCCGCCGGGATCACCAGCAAGCCATGGAAGTCGCCGCTGGCAATATAGTGCTGCGCCTCGGCCACACTGCCTGCCCCCCTCGCCACCCGGATTTTCGGGCTGGCATCGGCATGACGGATAAGCTCCCTGCTGAGGCTGGTATTATCCAGGTCAACCACCACCAGCGCCTGCTCGGTAGGCACCTGATTCAAATAGGGCAAGGGGTACAACAAGGCATAAAACAGCACCCCACCAAACAGGGTCACGGCAATCGCCTTATCGGCGACTATGGCTTTGAGTTCCTCAAGGATAAGCCGCAGCAGTGTCATGGCTGCGCCTCCTTAAGCCCTTTTCGTGCCAGCAGCCCTATTGGTAACAAAAGCAGAAAAAATGGCATAAAAGACAAATTCTTACTCAGTAACTCCATGCCGCTTACACCGTAGCTCACCAGGGCAATATGGGAGTCAATATAGTGGCTCGATGGCATCAGCAGTCGCCAATACTGCGCCGCTGCCGGCATATCGTGCACCGGAAAAGTCACCCCCATAAAAGCAAAGGCCGGGGCAAACAACGCGGTGCAGAAACTCACCACACGGGCGGACTCCTGCATCAAAAAAAATATCACTGCCACTATCAAAAAGACCGCCAGCAGCAGGCCCAGCATGGCGGGGATGAGCCACAGCGGCGAGGCCGCCACCGGCAGTTTCAAATAGCCAAACAGCAGCGCATGGATAAAGAGCCCCTGCAGCATCAACAGCGGTGTGTAGCAGAGCAACTTGGCACCCAGTCTTGGCAGCATGCCAATGGCTTCTTGCCGCGCCGCGGGCTCCAACTCGCGGTTGAGGGCGTTGGCAAACACCAACATGGCCGTGAGCTGCCACAGGGCAATCAGCACCGGCGGCACCAAAAAGCCCACGTAGTTGTTGTTACGGTTAAAGAGCGCCGTGGTTTGGGTGGCGACGGGGGCGATATTGATGTGCGCCTGATGGGGATTGGCTCCCCGGGCCAGCTGCTTGCTGTAGGCCAGCGGCTTCATGGCATCGGCAATGGCTTGCTGCAAATTGGCGGCAAGCAGTTTGCCCACCAATAAGAACTGGCCGTTGTAACGCACATCCACCGTGGGCTGTGCGGCAGTTTTTAATTCGCGGGAAAACCCGTGGGGCACCACCACCAAGGCATAGACCTCGGCGCGGTTCATGGCATCCTGGGCCTGTGGCAAAGACGCAAAGGATATGGGGCTGACGACAGGGTTTGCGGCCATATGGCGGCCCAGCTCACGGCTCAGGCTGCTGTTATCCAGGTCCACCATGGCCACCGGCAGTTGCCTCGGCAAGGCGGCACTGAAAAGCCACCAAAGTGCCAGCATGGCAAGAATGGGCAGGTAGCTGACCAATGCCAGTTGCCAGGGGTTTTGCCACAGTGCGCCAAGCTCACGGCGCAACAGGGTTTTCATCGCTTATTCCCAAATGGCAGACATGCCAACCCGCAACCCTTCGATGGGGTGCTGGGGCACCAGCTCCACCTTGAAGGTGCGCAGGTCAAAGTCGTGGCCACTCTCGGTGGAGCGCCAGGTGGCAAAGTCGCCCATTACCGCAATGTGGCTCACCTTAAACTCGGTGCGGGTATCCAGCGCTGGAATATACAGCTGTTTCAGTTCGCCTTTTTTCACATCCTTGAGCATGTCTTCCCGCAGCTGGAACACGGCCCAGGCGTCATTCATGTCCACCAGACTCACCACAGGGAAACCGGACGGCGCCAGCTCGCCGGATTGCAGCAGCACTTCCGACACTTCACCGCCCCGTGGCGCGCGCATCTGGCTGTCGGCCAGAATGGCGCTCACTTCTTTCACGGCGCCCTCGGCCATGCGGGCATTGCCGGCGGCGGCCGCCTTGGTTTCTTCCCGGGCGCCTTCTTCGGTCATCTGATACACCGCCAGTGCCGCCTGCTCCGTGTATCTGGCCGCCTGCCACTGGGTATAGGCTTCATCGCGCTTTTGCCTTGGCACCACGCCTTCGTTAAAGAGGTTATCCACTCTCTCGAAAGTGGTTTTGGCGAGATCCAACCCGGCTTTAGCCTTGAGCCACTGTTCTTTCTGGGCGGCAATCTGCTGCTTGCGGGCACCTGTGTCGGCCTCAAGCTGCATGGCGCGGGCAGCATCCCGGCCCCCTTCAGCCTGCATCAACTTGGCATTAAGCTCGGGGCTATCAATCACGTAGAGCAAGTCCCCTGCCGCCACAGTATCGCCGGTGCGCACCATCACCTGTTCAATGCGGCCGGGCACCTTGGAAGAAACATGGTATTCACGGGCTTCAATCTGGCCCTGCAAGGGCGCCTTGGCAGGTGTGTGAGCCAGCATCAGCCCCCAGCCGAGGGCTATCACCAGCGCCACCAGTGCAGACGTTGCCAGCAAACGGTTGACTGTCATTGTTTTTCTCCCATGGTGGCCGACACCCGCTGGGCCTGACCGATAAATTCATCCAACAGCCCTGAGATGGCCATCAGGCGCGCATAGGCCTGCACATAACGAAACTTGGCACCCAGCTGCTGGGTATCCACGGCGGTGAGTTTCAGTTCGGCGTCCACCCGCTCGATAGAGGTGGACATGCCCTGATTAAAGGCAAGCTCCCTAAGCCGCAGGTTTTCCATCGCCAGCGCCCGCGAGCTGTCGAGGGCACGGTATTCTTCTTCGGCCTGCTTAAGCTGACGAAAGCTTTGCTCCAGTAACAGACTCAAGTCTTCCCGGGTTTGCGCCTTGGTGTGGCGGGCCTGCAGCAGTGCGCTGTGGGCGGCTTCGACCTTGCCACTGCGGCCGTCGCGGGAGAGCAGCGGCATCTTAAAGCCCACTCCCAACATCCAGTCCGGCTCCATTTTCGCGAACAGACTATCGTCCTCGTACAGGGTGTAGTTGCCGTAAAGGAATACTGTGGGCTTGTAGGCGCCGCGCTCAACTTCAATCAGGCCGCTGGCCTGGGTTTCCTTGGCATCCAGTAACTTAAGCGCCGGATGGGATTTTTGGGTCAGCTCTGCGAGGCGCGGCAGCGAAGGTTCGCTTGGCGCAATAAAAAGCCCTGACGAGGGGGTGTCGGCTTTTTTCAGCAGGCTTTTCAGGGCGATATTGGTCATCTCATACTGACGGCGACTGCTGGACGCCTGCACCCTGGCGTTATCCAGGGCCACTTCGGCGTTCAGGCGCTCGACTTTGGCGATTTGTCCCTGGGCCTCAAGCTTGCGGGCATGGTCGACGTGTTTTTCCAGCGACGCCACCAACTTGTCCTGGGTACGGGCCAGCTCTGCCGCCACCATCACCCCGTAGTACCTGTCCACCAGGGTGGTAAACAGCTCGCGGCGAGTGAGCTCACGCTGCTGCTCTTCTTCAGCAAGCAGGGCCTCGTGTATACCCTGGGCCGCACTGATGCGCCCACCCGTGTAGATGGGCCACATGGCCGACAGGCTGGCACGGAAAATATCCTGCTCGGTAAAAGGAGTGATAAAAAGTTCGCCGGGAATACTGCCAAGGGCCGCACCTAGGGCGGGCGGCAGACTTGCGGGGTCGAGTGAGGCCATGGGATTAAGATCCCGAAGGTCCATCTCCAGCGGCTTTTCAAGGCGAGTATAGCTGCCATTGAGCGACAGCTCCGGCAGGTTCATGTCTTCACCGGCATCACGCTCGGCGCGGGCCCGGTCGACCTTGGCACTGGAGGCTGCCAGTTTATCGCTAACCTGTTGCAACTGCTGCCAGGCCTCATCAAAACTCTGGGCATGGGCAGCTGTGGCTATCACAGACATGCCGGCGCAAGACGCAAGCACGGCCGCAAACAGAGCTGATTTAGTGATGCGGCCTTTTTGCGCAACAAGCGCACGCCTTGCCCGCTGACGGGACGAACACACCATTTTTGGCAGACAAACCAGTGTGGTGATAGGTTTCATTGACACCCCTAGAGCATTAACTCTAATTCCAGTGGCGGATGATAGCATTCCATTCTCTGACTCACCAACGGGCAGTTGAGCGCCATGACATCCACATCACGTTTGCCATCTCAGATCAGCACCCGTGCATTGCCGCCCAATACCCTGCGCCGCAAAGACTCAGTCGCCAGGCCGAAAAGGCCGCCAATAAGCCTTGGTAAGTCCCCGGATCCTAATCTTTTTTGGTGAATGTTTAAACCTTGGAGTGTGACCCCATTCAGTAACCAATACCCTTGATGACAAATGCCTGCATCAGGATTGCTTCGCAAAAAGTGTAACTGGTAGCTAACTGGCGATTGCGCAGCGGAGCATTTAACCCACGACCTTCTGTCGCTTATAGAGCGACTAATCTGCAAAGCCGCAATCAACTATCAATCACAGCAGGCTTATAAACGCAGCACATTACAACTCGGGTCGCACAGGCAAAGCAAACACCACTTGCCCCGCGAGACTAACCAACTGACTTCCAACGTTACCGTGCGATCACCAAGCAAAAAAAAAAAACACTAGACGACTGGTCTAATTGTCGATATTATCGCCGCCATGAACACCAAAACCCAAGACACCCGGCAACACATACTCGACATTGGCTACCAACTGGTGGTCAACAAAGGCTTTGCCGGTGTGGGCCTGTCGGAACTGCTGAAAAACGCCGAGGTGCCCAAGGGCTCCTTCTATCACTACTTCAAGTCCAAGGAGCAGTTTGGCGAAGCCCTGATCCAGGCCTACTTCAGCGACTACTTAAGCCAGCTGAACCAGCTGCTTGAAGCTGCCCCGGGTAATCACTTTGACAAGCTGATGCACTACTGGCAGCGCTGGAGCGAGCAAAATAGCTGCCAGGGCCAGGCAGGGAAATGCCTGGTGGTAAAGCTTGCCGGTGAGGTGTCGGACCTGTCGGAGCCCATGCGTTTGGCACTCCTTAGTGGCACCAACCGCATCATAGGGCGAATAGCCGATTGCATAGAGCAGGGGCGAGTGGCGGGCGAGCTCAACATCGGCGACAGCCACCAGATTGCCGAGCAGCTTTATAACCTGTGGATCGGCGCCAGCTTGCTGAACAAGATACGTTTGGACGATGCGAGCCTGCAGCAGGCACTGCTGACCACCAGACAGGTGTTGCAGCCCACGGCCTGAGCCGGAAGCCAAACAAAAGCATAGTCCCAAATCCAAGCCGCTATTTCGATAGCGGATTTTTTGAAACGAACACTAGACGACTGGTCTAATTTAAATAGAGGACAGAGTTATGACTGATTCCATCAACCGCCGCATCGTGTTGGCCTCACGCCCCGTTGGCGCCCCCACCAGCGACAACTTCCGCCTGGAAACCCTGGCCAAACCCGAACCCAGGCAGGGTGAAGTGCTGCTGCGCACCATCTACCTGTCACTCGACCCCTATATGCGCGGCCGCATGAGCGATGCCAAGTCTTATGCCGAACCTGTAGCCTTGGGCGAAGTGATGATTGGCGGCACCGTCTGCCAGGTGGAAGTGTCCAACCATCCTGACTTTGCCGTGGGTGAGTGGGTACTCGCCTACAACGTGGGCTGGCAAAGCTATGCCGTGTCCGGCGCCGAAGGCCTGCTGAAACTGGGGGCCAATCCAAGCCACCCTTCCTACGCCCTCGGCGTGATGGGCATGCCGGGCTTTACCGCCTATATGGGCCTGCTCGACATTGGCGCGCCCAAAGCCGGTGAAACCATAGTGGTGGCCGCAGCCACCGGGCCGGTTGGTGCTACCGTGGGCCAAATTGGTAAGCTCAAGGGCGCACGGGTAGTGGGTATTGCCGGCGGCGCCGACAAGTGTCGCCATGCGGTTGAAGTACTTGGCTTTGATGCCTGTATCGACCACAAGTCAGCCAACTTTGCCGCCGAGCTGGCCGCCGCCTGCCCCGACGGCATCGACGTGTACTTTGAAAACGTCGGCGGCGCCGTGTTCGATGCCGTCATCCCGCTTTTGAACACCAGCGCCCGTATTCCGGTGTGCGGCCTGATTTCCCAGTATAACGCCACCGGGCTGCCCGCCGGACCGGACAGACTGTCGTTGCTGATGGGGCTGATTTTGACCAAGCGCATCAAGGTGCAGGGCTTTATCATTTTTGATGATTATGGCCACCGTTACGGAGAGTTTGAGCAGGACATGAGCCAGTGGCTGGCCGAGGGTAAAATCCAGTACCGTGAACAAATTGAGCAGGGTCTGGAAAACGCCCCCGAGCAACTGATTGGCCTTCTGGAGGGCAAAAACTTCGGCAAGCTGGTCATTCAGGTGAACCAGCCTCTCTAAATGTTTGCCTGAATCCGGCGCTAAGCCCCCAAGGCCGCAGCGAAGAAGTCCAGAGCCAAGCTTTAAGAGCTGAGTATTCAGGAAGAATCCTCGATGAAAAAGCCTGTCCAGTGGACAGGCTTTTTATATAAGTGGCTGATGCCCGACACCTTTCAGGGGCGATAAGCCTGCACAGCGTTTTGGGATTCCGGCGCCTCACTCAGTGCCGCCAGCCCCGGATCCACAGGCTCGCCCCTGGCTGTCTCACCGCTGTTTACCTTGGCATCCGGTTTATCTGCCGGTTTAGTCTGCTCAGCCTGTCCGCCACACGCACCACAACAACTCATTTCGATGTCCTCGCTTTGGTTTTCCTGGCCCGGATTTCCTGCAAGCTCAGGTGTCTCCGATTGGAGATGCGAGCCAACCTTAGAGCAGTTTTCCCCGGAGGTAATTGACCTGGGTCAGTTGCCGGATGCTGTGAACGAGCGACTGAGTGACGGAATTCGCCCAATAAAAAAGGCGATCCCCAGATCGCCTTTAAAAAATAGTCTCGCGTTTAATAATCAGTACCGCCTGATTGAGTGGCGGGGCCTCAGGCGGTGCCACCCACGGTTAAGCGATCGAGTCTAAGGGTAGGCTGGCCAACGCCGACGGGCACGCTCTGGCCGTCTTTGCCGCATACGCCCACACCCTTGTCGAGCTCGAGATCGTTACCCACCATGGAAATTTGGCTCATGGCCTCGGGGCCGTTGCCAATGAGGGTCGCCCCCTTGATGGCACGGGTGATTTCGCCTTTTTCTATCAGGTAGGCTTCAGAGGCCGAGAACACAAACTTGCCCGAGGTGATGTCCACCTGACCGCCGCCGAAGTTGGGTGCGTAAATGCCCTTCTCCACCGACTTGATGATATCGGCAGGGTTGTCCTGACCGGCTGTCATGTAGGTGTTGGTCATACGTGGCATGGGCAGGTGGGCGTAAGACTCACGGCGACCGTTGCCTGTGGGCGCCACTCCCATCAAACGGGCGTTAAGCTTGTCCTGCATATAGCCTTTCAGGATACCGTTTTCAATGAGCACGGTACGGTGGCTTGGCACACCTTCATCGTCTATGGTGAGGGAGCCGCGACGGCCCGGCAATGTGCCATCGTCCACCACAGTCACCAATTTGGATGCCACCTGCTGGCCCACCTTACCACTGAAGGCGCTGGAACCTTTGCGGTTAAAGTCGCCTTCCAGACCATGGCCAACGGCTTCGTGAAGCAGTACACCCGGCCAACCCGGACCGAGCACCACAGGCATTTCTCCGGCTGGAGCATCCACGGCGGTGAGGTTTACCTGGGCCTGACGCACAGCTTCACGGGCAAAGGCAAAGCACACCGGCATGCCGCTGTCGTCATTGGCAAAAAGGGGCGCGAAATCGTGGCGACCACCGCCACCGGCACCGCCGCGTTCACGCTTGCCGTTTTCTTCCATAATCACCGAGCAGTTGAAGCGTACCAGCGGACGAATATCGGCCGCCAGGGTACCATCGCTGGCGGCTACCAGGATTTCTTCGTGCACGGCTGAGAGGCTCACCACCACCTGGATGATGCGGGAATCGAGGCTACGGATGTAGGCATCGGCCTGACGCAACATGGTGATTTTGGTGGCTTCTTCCATGGCCGCTATGGGGTCGGCGCTGTCGTACAGGGTCTTGGCGCCCTGGCGAGTCCAGGCTTTGACCTGATAATCGCTGCCGACCTGCGCTATACCGCGGGCCGCCAGCGCTGCCGCTTCGAGGGCGGCCGGAGTGATTTCATCGGCGTAGGCGAATCCGGTTTTCTCGCCACTGATGGCGCGCACTCCCACACCCCGCTCAATGTGGAAGGAGCCTTCCTTGATGATGCCGTCTTCCAATACCCAGGTTTCGTGCCTGCTGCCCTGAAAATAGAGATCAGAAAAGTCCACATTATGGCTGTGGATGAGTTTGAGGTACTCGGCCAGGTTATCCAGGCTCAGGTTGTTGGCGAGCAGACTCTGTTCAACTTGGGTTAAAAACGGCATCTGGTTTCTCTTTTCCCTAATAAAATTCTGTAGTTATTTACCGGCTTTCGCGGGCAGCAGCTCGGGGGCTGCAAAACGATTATGGCTGGCCACCGGCATGGCGGCACGTACCCTGGCCAACTCGTCCCTGTCGAGCCTCGCCTGCACCCAACCTGTGCCTTGGGCAAGCTCGGCGAGGGTGCGCCCCCAGGGGTCAATCAGCATACTCTGGCCCCAGGTTTCACGGCTGCCGGTATTGTGGGCGCCCCACTGGGCGGCGCCAAGTACAAAGCATTGGCTCTCTATGGCACGGGCCTTGAGCAGTATTTCCCAGTGCGCTTCCCCTGTCACCCTGGTAAAGGCAGCTGGCAATGCGATTATCTCGGCACCCGCCAGTCTCAATGCACGGAACATGTCGGGGAAGCGTACATCGTAACAAATGGCGAGACCCAGTTTACCGAAGGGGGTGTCCACCACCACCAGGTTCTCACCGGGGCAAAAGGTGTCGCTCTCTCGGTAGGTTTTGGTGCCATCGGCCACATCCACATCGAACAGGTGGATTTTTTCATAGTGCCCCAGCACAGTGCCGGCGTCATCGAATACATAGCATCGGCTATAAACCCGGCCATCGCCACTGCGGGCGGGGATAGTGCCCGCCACCAGAAATACTCCAAAGCGGGCCGCCAGTGTCGCCAGCGCCTGTTTCAGTGGCTCATCTTCGCCGGACCAGGCGAGCTGTTCACTCTCATGACCACCAAACAGCAAACAGCACTCGGGCAGCACCACCAATTGGGGCTCTCCGGGCACTCTTGGCAGCCGCTCAAGCTGCGATTCGATAAAGGCCAGATTGGCCTGCACATCCCGGCTGCTCTGGCATTGCAGCAAACTGACCTGCATGCGGATCTCCACGGCGTAAATAATGGCTCAATTGTACCGGCTTGGATGTGCCGGGCAACTGCGACAAAGGTTCAGGCTCGCCGGTCAAGGGCGTTTCAGGAATTTCGGGCTCCGGCTCTTCTGTTTGCTCCGGCACAGGATCGTTGACGGGCGCCGACTCAGGCACGGATTCTGGCTTTGCCTGCTCAGGGGCTTGTTGCTCTGGCCCAGACTGCGCAGCTGGAGTCGGCTCTGGGCCCCCTTGCGCCACCGGCGCATCGCCATCCGCTGAAGTTGCTGGTGCCTCCTTTGGTCTTGGTAGTACCGACTCAGGAATCTCTATCTCTTTGCTCTTACGCTCAAGCTCTTCGAGCATCGGGTCCGTCATGGTACCGGAGAGACGGAAGCGGATTTCCGAAATCACCTCAATCACGGGTTCCAATACCTTGGTGAGGGCAAAGGCGCCGAGGCCCATGGTCCAGGCGCTGGTACTGAGCAGCACCACGGTTGGCACACTGGAGGCCAGTTGGGGCACAAAACGAATGTCGTAGTTCAGGCTCTGGGTGGTCAGGTCGGTATAGCCACGTACCTTCATATTGCCGGCGATGGCGTCCATCTCGGTATCGCGGGTTTTCACCACACCATTATCCAGTTCCAGAGTACCGGCAAAACTGTTATAGAACATCCCCTTGCCAAATACATCCGTGAAATCCAGCGACAGCTTGCGCAGCAGCGAATCCAGGCTGAAGAGAGAAAAGATACGCGCGCCCTTGTCGCTGATTTCGGTCAGGCTGCCTTTGCCGAGTGCAAACTTGAGCCCGCCGCTGAGAGTGCCAAGGTCAAATTCGTGGGGTGCCCCCTGCCAGTAAAGCTCGGCGCTGATATCCAAAGGCGAATCCTTGATGCCCGGGGTAATGCCCAACTGCAGTGCCAAGGCATCAAACTTATCCGCCTTGAGGCTGAACTCCATGCGGGTTTGGTTGACGTCCATCAACCAGCCGCCCTGCCCCTTCAAGGTGGCCGCATCGGATGAGAGTGACAGGGTTTGAAAATTGTAGCGGCCCGGCTCGGGCAACCCCTGTAGCACCAGGTGCCCAAGGGCCCGGTCGTAGAGCCGGAAGTCATCCACATCCACCGCGATTGGCGGCAGATTACTGCTGAACTGCTCATCCCCCAACACCGAGGTTTCGGCCTCAGCCTCGGTGAACTCGGGAGACAGATATAATTTGCTGGCCCTGAGTTTAATGCCGCCACTGTGCCAATCGGGGAAGAGATCGATATCACCGCTGAACTCATTGGCATCTGTGCTGACGCGCCACAGTCCATCTTCCGGACGGGCAAATATCAGCGCATCGGCAAGGGACTGACCGAATATCGTCAGCTCGCCGATATCTGCATAAATGCCTTCCAGGCGCGGGAAGAAGCCGTTGGGCTGATGTTCTGGGTTGGTCTGTGCGTCTGGAGATACTTGCTGGGCACTGTCAGATGTGGGCTCTGCAGTGCTTGAGTCCACAAATCCCATAATGATGGGCAGCCAGTCATTAAAACTCGCCTGGCGCAAGGTAACATCGAGGTGGCCTCCGGTTGCAGAGCGAGCGCTCTGTGCAAGGGAGGTCACTGCCGCTACTGAGGCTGACTGTGTGGCAGCGGGCTCAGCGTGCTGTGTTGCATCCCCGGCTGACGTGGACTCAGGTTCCGCCTGAGTCAGACCGGCGGCTGCGGTGACGGTGCTGTCGCC
Organism: Shewanella sp. FJAT-52076; assembly: GCF_019457455.1. Taxonomy (NCBI): domain Bacteria; kingdom Pseudomonadati; phylum Pseudomonadota; class Gammaproteobacteria; order Alteromonadales; family Shewanellaceae; genus Shewanella; species Shewanella sp. FJAT-52076. The sequence goes on along the minus strand of NZ_CP080415.1, from coordinate 559,192 downwards.
CGCGCCTTCTGCAGCACCTGGGTTTTCAGGCGCCGTTGAGTTCTCGGAATCGCTGATTGTTTCGGACACGCCGACGCTTTGTGGCGAGGCGAGGCTGTCAGCCAGGGTCAGCAGAAAACTGTCCATGGTGCCGCTCGATGGCAGTATATGGCCGGCAAAATGTCCCTTATTGTCCAGAAACACATCCAGTGTCAGGCCATCGCCATTGCCCTGCAGCGCCAGTTTAAGCGGCATGGGTACGCCCACATTTTTGGCAAAGGGAGGAGGCAGTTTCAGCTCGGCGTTGCGCAAACTGGACTCAGCCTCTGCCTTAATATCAAAACCACCGGTCTTGGGCAGTGTGAGGGCCAGAGTGCCCTGCCACGCCAGCACACCGGCGTAGAAATCACTCAGGGGGTTGTCCAGTGATGGCGGCAAGGAGGCCAGATCCCAGCCACTCTTGAGTTTGGTATCCACTCGATAGCCATTGGCGCCATCTGCACCAAACACATCCAGACTGAGGGGCTGACCGAAGAGTCGGGCACTGAGCCCCCCGGCCTCAATCCTGTCGTTGGCAAACCTGAGCTCGCCCTTGAGGCGGTTGAGCTGTACGCCTGGGGTATCAAGGTATACGGGGGTATCATCAAAGAGCACCAATCCCTGGATGTCAGGCTTGCCGCCATGGTAAAGCGGAATGACGAGGTCCAGATCCCCTTTGACTGCGCCCTGCACCTTCACCACGTCCAATACGGCGCCTACTGAGTGTTTCAAAGGAGAAGACTGCAGCACTGCTGTGGCTGCAGGTCCTGTGGTGGCAAGCGCCGCCTCCACGTGCAATACGGTTTCGTGGCTCATTTCGGGAATATACACATGGGCTCCGGCGGCATTAACCGCCTTGAGCTTGCCTTCATCCACCCAGATATCCATGCGCAGGTTTTCAAACAGGGCACGCAACGACAAATCCGTCACCGCCGGCCAGTCAGGCTGGAAGGCGTAACTGGCCTCGTCCATCACAAAGCCCGCCTGAAAAATACCGCTGCTGTCCCGATAGGGGAAATCCTTGAGCGCACCATTCCATACCACGGCTGCATCTCGTGTACGACCTGCGATAATTGCCCCTTCCAGATAGTCGGCCAACTCGTTGCCCATGGCAGCACGGGGAAAATAGTAGCCGGCACGGGCAGCGTCGCGCACCTCAACACCTGCGCTGAGCGCCAGATGAGTCGGTTGGCTGAACACCATTTTCATGGCCGCATCCACTGCCAGGTCGGGATTTTCGAGCTGCACCGAGGGGGCGAGCAGTGCGTTTTCGGTCACATCAAAACCAAGTTCCATCCCTGGGGTTTGGAAGACCAGCGGCGCTTTAAAGGCTTGGGTGCCAAAGTCGACTTCGAGGGTCTGCGCAGGTAAGGAAGCCCGCAGTAATTCGCCATCGAAAAACAATTTTGCATCGAGCTGTTTAAGCCCGGGAATATGACCCACCTGCAGCCATCCCAGCCCACTGACCCCGGCGCTTACCGCCAGTTGATGGGTTGCATCCTGCTGAGCTGTGCTTTGCAACGCCTTATAGTGCAGGCGCATGTTCTGTAACTGCCCCTGGGGGTGCATGGCAAGCAGGGTTTTCAAGCCATCGATAGTGAGCCCGGGAATAAGGGGGACCAGGGGGGATAAGGAACCTAAATCCAGCGCATCCAGTTCGGCCTTAAGCTCAACACCATCGTACATGGCGGCCATCCTGGCCTCTGGCCAGGGCATATCATTGCTCACGAGCGCCAGCTGGTCACTGCCAAATAACCAGCCTCGGCCATGGCGTTGCCACACCAGGCTGCCACCATCGACGGCAAAGCGCTGCTGATTTTCAAGGCCGGGCCACTGCACATAGGAAGGTGAAAACTGCACCAGCGCCGACATCAAACTGAGGTCGGCCACATCGGCCCAGGCTTCAAAATTGACCACACCGGCCAAGGGTAAGGGCTCTGTCTCGTTGAAGGGATTGGGTTGGCGGGCTGCCCACTCACCCAAATCCAGCGCCCGTGCGGCCAGATACAACTGGCCATGTATGCTTTCCGGCTGACTTCCATCGCCTTTCAAATCGATTTGCAGCGACAAACGCTCGGAGACAGACGCCCTGTCATCCAGATACACATAGCCTTCTGCCCGGTGGCGACCATCTAGGTTCAGCCAGCGCAAGTCGCCCACGTAGATTGGGCGGAAATCGTGGTGCTTGCTCTTGAGCTGCACAGTGGCGTCGGTCAGGGCAAATTGCTGCAGCTGCTCCAGCAGCAGGGGCGACAGCCAATCTATTACCCGGGTGGACTCTTTTACCCGAGCGGTGTCGTTACTGGCAGGAATAGGCTCTTGCGGGCCTGAGCCCCCCATGGCGTCAAGGTCCAGGGCAATCTGTACCCCTTCGAAGGCCACGTGCTCCACCGTGGGTTCGCGGCTTATCAGCGTTTGCCAAAAATCCAGCTTGATGTCGGTGCGTTTGATAATCAGGGTAAGCGGGAGCCCTTCCTGGGGAGGCAAAATCAGGTTTTCAACCGTCAGTGATGGCCCGAAGGCTTGCCACTCGGCCGCCAGACGACTGACTTTGACTTCAATGCGGTAGTTTTCCCACAGGTAATCAGTCACTTTGTCGCGGGCTTGTTCCAGTTGCGGCAGCAGGCTGCGGATGAGGCTGACCCCCAGTGCAAACAGCACCAGTAAGGTTGCCAGCGTTAATCCACAAATCCGGCCCAAAGCGGCCGGACGCCAGAATGCTGCCACTAGACCATTACCACATCGTACTTATTCTGGGCATACAGGGGCTCCATCTGTACCCGGATCCGCTTGCCAATATAGACTTCCAACTCGGCCACATGGTGATGCTCATCGCCGCTGAGGCAAGCGTGCACCGCAGGCGCGCAGTACACCAAGAATTCATCGGCATCATAGGCCTTATCGAGACGTATGATTTCACGGAAAACTTCGTAGGTAACAGTTTCCACCGTCTTCATATAACCGCTGCCCTTACAGGCCGGGCACTCGCCGCAGAGCACATGTTCGAGACTCTCCCGGGTGCGTTTGCGGGTCATTTCCACCAGCCCCAAGCCGGAGAAACCGCTGACATTGGTCTTAACCCTGTCGTGGGCGAGGGCCGATGTCAGGCTCGACAGCACACGCGCTCGGTGGTCTTCGCTGAGCATGTCGATAAAGTCAATGATGATAATGCCGCCGAGATTACGCAGCCGCAGCTGGCGGGCAATGGCCTGGGTCGCCTCGAGGTTGGTATTGAAGATGGTTTCTTCAAGATTTCGATGGCCAACAAAGGCGCCCGTGTTGATATCTACAGTCGTCATGGCCTCGGTCTGGTCGATAATCAGGTACCCACCCGACTTGAGTTCTACCTTGCGCCCCAGGGCCCGCTGGATTTCGTTTTCCACATCGTAGAGGTCAAAGATGGGCACACTGCCGCTGTAGAGTTCAATTTTTTCTTCAAACTCCGGCATAAACTCCTGAGCGAAATGTTTGAGCTCTTCGAAGGTGCTGCGGGAGTCTACCTGAATACGGTCCAGATCCGTGCCGACAAAGTCGCGTACAATGCGCACCGGCAAGGCAAGATCCTGATACAGCAGTGAACTGCCCTTGCGCTTGCGCCGCTCTGTCACCTTGGCCCAGACCCGTCGCAGGAAGGCGGCATCCTGTGCCAACTCTTCGGCGCCGGCACCTTCGGCCGCGGTGCGGATAATAAAGCCACCATCCTCGTCAACAAAGGGCAGTGTGGCTTCTTTCAGGCGGGTTCTTTCATCTTCAGATTCAATACGCTGGGACACACCCACATGGGCAGAGCCGGGCATGAATACCAGATAGCGGGAAGGCAGTGTGATGTCGGTGGTCAGGCGTGCGCCCTTGGTGCCCAGGGGATCTTTTACTACCTGCACCATGATGTCCTGGCCCTGACGCACCAGCTCGGCAATGTCGCGCACCACAAAGTTGCCCTTTTCCACATCGGCCACACATTCAGTATGGGGCATGATGTCGGAGGCATGTAAAAACGCGGCCTTATCCAGGCCGATGTCAACGAAGGCGGCTTGCATGCCCGGAAGAACCCGGCTGATTTTGCCCTTGTAGATATTGCCCACGAGGCCGCGTTTCATCCGGCGCTCGATATGGACTTCCTGCAACACCCCGTGTTCCACCAGCGCCACTCTGGCCTCGTTGGGGGTGACGTTAATCAAAAGCTCAGAGCCAATCTTGCGCGGATTTTTCTGACTGGAGTTACTCACAGTGTTCACGGTTACCCCTCAGGGAAAGTCAGTTAATCGATTGGGGCCGATGCAGCTTAAATCAGTGAAAATGCAGCCAGTAAACGGCGACTCTCCACCAAAGGTAGCCCAACAACGGCGCTGTAACTGCCATCGATGGCTTCAACAAAGACACCACCCAGCCCCTGAATACCATAGGCACCGGCTTTATCCATGGGCTCACCTGTGTCCACATAGGCAAGAATATCCTGCCGGGACAGGTCGGCAAAGCGTACCTTGGTTGTCACAGTGTCGCACAACGTACGGTCACCGTCAGTGAGGGCCACCGCAGTCATGACCTCATGTTCGCGGCCAGAGAGCGCACTCAGCATGGCAACGGCTTCGTCTTTATCACCGGGTTTGCCAAGGAGCGACCCATCGAGCACCACTATGGTGTCTGAACCCAGCACCACGGGCGCATTGATGTGCCCGCAAAGTGCCAGCCCGGCCTTTGCTTTTTCGACCGCAAGACGTGCCACATAGTTCGCAGGTGACTCACCGACCAACGGGGTTTCATCGATATCGGGATTAACGCGATCAAAGGAAAATCCCGCCACGCCCAAACCAGCCTGAGCCAGTAGCTCACGGCGACGGGGTGACTGGGATGCCAGCACCAGAGTCATGAAATTTATCTCACTTTATAACGGCGGCGCACCCGACGCAGGAACCAGAACACCCAGGGCCAGATAACGAGGCTGGACAACACAGGCCAAAAGATGGCATGGGAGTAAGTGGCCTTGGTCAGCACGTACTGCAGCCAGTACACCACCAGATGAAACACCCCAACCAGGGATGCAACCAATAAAGATTGCTGCCAGATGGTGAAGTTACGCATACGCTGGAAATGCAGCGCCACCACGTAAATCACCAGTGAAAAGGCCAGCGCCCTGACGCCAAGGGTCGCGCCCAGCAATACATCCAGTACCACACCCAAAATCCAGGCGGTCAGAATGTTGTATCTGTGGGGCAAAGCCATGGTCCAGTAGATGAGTACCAGCAGCAGCCAGTCCGGACGCCAGGCGGCAACCAGATCCGGCAGCGGCATAATTTGAAACAATAAGCCGACAAACAGAGTCAGCCATACAACGATGCGGCGATTGGGGGCCTGCAGACTCATTGGGCCTCCTCAGTGGCGATTGGGGCGGCCTCTGTGGCAGGCTCATCCTGAGCCGGCGCATCAGCTGCGTCAGCGGAGCCCTCAACGGCTTCGGTATTCACAGGGTTACTTCCGGCATCGGGCCAAATCAGCAGCAAGTAACGGATACGGTCCAGCGCCGCCAGCGGCTGTGCCATGACCTTGGCATAGGATTGAGCATCGTCACGCTCTACCACGGTAACGCGCGCAACCGGGTAACCTTCAGGAAAACGACGCCCAAGACCCGAGGTCACCAGCAAATCGCCGACTTTGACGTCGGTGCTTTTCGCGACGTGTCTTAATTCAACTTCATCCAACTCACCAGTGCCATTCACTATCATGCGCACATCGTTGCGGGTAATACGCACAGGGATGGCATGACTGGTGTCTGACATCAGCAGCACCCGCGCCGTAATGGCACTGACTTCAACCACCTGTCCCACTATGCCCTGGGCATCGAGCACAGGCTGGCCCACATAGACCCCATTCTGGGTACCGCGGTTAATAACGATTTGCTGATGGAAAGGATCGCTGGCCACTTCCATCACTTCAGCCACCATCTTGCGGGCATCCATGTGCAGGGGCGAGCCCAGCAAGGTGCGCAGGCGCTCGTTTTCCTGGCGCAGATGTTCGAAACGCTGCAGTCGCTCGCTCATCATCAGTTGCTGACGCAACATTTCGGCATTCTGACGTTCCAGCATGGTGCGGGTAGCGAGCATTTCGGCAAAGCCATCCAACATGTCGCCGGGAACATTGGCCAGATACTGCAGTGGGCTGAGCAGTGTCGCCATAGACTGGCGCACCGGCGTGAGGCGATCATTGGCCACGATAAGCAGCACCGACAAAATAATTGCCAGTGTCAGTCGGAATTGGTTAGAGACGCCGCGAACAAAAATAGGCTTCATAAAACAAAGGAGGCGGTAGCATTACCGCCTCTTTCACCTGTGGTGTTAATTTTCTTCGGAGAAGAGATCGCCACCGTGCATGTCGATCATTTCAAGGGCCTTACCACCGCCTCTGGCCACGCAGGTCAGCGGATCTTCGGCCACCATCACAGGGATACCGGTTTCCTGCATCAGCAGGCGGTCGAGGTCACGCAAGAGCGCACCACCACCGGTGAGCACCATACCGCGCTCGGAGATATCGGAAGCCAGCTCCGGTGGAGACTGCTCTAGTGCCACCATCACGGCACTGACGATACCCGACAGTGGCTCTTGCAGGGCTTCGAGAATTTCGTTGCTGTTGAGGGTGAAGCTTCTTGGCACACCTTCGGCCAGGTTGCGGCCGCGCACTTCGATTTCCAGCACTTCGTCGCCTGGGTAGGCGGTTCCTATGGTGTGCTTGATACGCTCGGCGGTAGCTTCACCAATCAGGCTACCGTAGTTACGACGCACATAATTGATGATGGCATCGTCAAACTTATCACCACCGATACGCACGGAAGAAGAGTACACCACACCGTTCAGGGAGATGATGGCCACTTCCGTGGTACCACCACCGATATCCACTACCATGGAACCTGTTGCTTCAGATACCGGCAAACCGGCACCGATGGCCGCCGCCATTGGCTCTTCAATCAGATACACTTCGCGGGCACCGGCGCCCATGGCTGATTCACGGATGGCCCGGCGCTCCACCTGGGTGGCTCCTACTGGTACGCACACCAGCACCCGGGGGCTTGGGCGAAAGAAACTGTTGTTGTGAACTTGCTTAATGAAGTGCTGCAGCATCTTCTCAGTCACGTAAAAGTCGGCGATTACACCGTCTTTCATCGGGCGGATCGCCTGAATGTTGCCAGGGGTACGTCCGAGCATCAGCTTGGCTTCGGTACCCACAGCAGCCACGGACTTTTGCCCTGAGCTGTTGCGTTCGTTACGAATTGCCACCACCGAAGGTTCATTGAGGACAATACCTTCTTCACGCACATAGATAAGGGTGTTGGCGGTACCCAGGTCGATCGAAAGATCATTGGAAAAAATGCCACGCAGCTTTTTGAACATGTAACCAGCCTGTTTTTCTGAGAGGAGCCAGAGAAAAGAAAAATCAGCTAACTTTATCAATGCCACCCTGATTCCACAAGACTGGGGAGGTTAACAATCGCTAATGAAGTGATTTTTTTTGAACCGAAAGTAAGGTGATGAAAAATGCGGCAGTTTTTCACACCAAACCAGACTCAGTTCCACCGTGTTTGAGCGTCAAATTCTCTGTAGTCGTCAATTGATCTCGCGCCAAAAAATAATGCGATCGTCGCCTCGGTAACGACCAAAATAGGCACTTGCCCTGGGATCGCTGAGGGTTTGCGGCTCGCTGCCGCTCCAATTCCAGTACCAATGCAGCCAATCCGACACATCCAGTGGCGCCGTCACCTGTCCGCGGTAAAAGGTGGTGCCCAAAGCCTGCCAGAAGAGCGGCAATTGCCCTTGACTGAAACTTGCCGATGTAGCGCTGCGGTCGATACTTTGCCCGGCCAGCAATCCCGGCTGATACAAATAACCCAGAGCAGGGTTATCCACCTGAAAACTTAAAGGTACTGAGGCTATGCTGCAGCTGTCCTCGGTGGACAGCGTCCAGGCACTGCCGTTCCAGTATTGAGCATAGGCTGGCATGCGCAATATATCGGTCTCAGGGCCGTAGGTGTTATCCAGCACCGCCCGGCCGTGGCGCATGGGCACAGTGCCCAGTCGCTGGGCGCTGCAGCCATCGGGCATCACACTGCAGTCACCGACGCTGTCTGGATTCATATCCAATGGCGCAAGCCTGGAGAGTTCTCCGTCCATATCATTCACCCAGAGGCCAATATCCAACAGCTCAAAAGGGCCATCCATGCCGGGGGCCGTGGTGCGCGCAAAAATGAATGTAGATGTGCTGTCAAACGCCATAACGCCCGCTGCCCAGGCCCCTGCCAAGGCGCTCAATCTGGCAGACAAGTCCGTACCATTGTTGTCATTTTCCGCCGCCAGTACCGCCTTGCCTTTGGCAAAATCATCCCGGTAATTCACCGTGACCTGATTCTGGTGATTGTGCGCCTCAAGCTGCATCGACAGCGGGGTCGGCTGCCCCATGTAACTGAAACTTGGCGAGTTAAGCAAGCCACAAGCTGGGATCAGACTGACGTCTTTCACCGCAAAGTCCGCAGGCACAAAGCGGCCAATATTGCCGGACTGTGCCAGCGGAATGCGATAAAACTGGCTGCCAAGGTAGGTATTCGGCGCCTGGGCGCTGAAAAGGAATACCCCCACCTCATTAATGCTTTGGCTGATTTGGTTGGCGCCCACCTGAGCTTTATGGGAATAGCTGCCAGTGCCTACTATCCCGTCACTGCCGCCCACAGGCGCCACCAGGGTACTGCCGAGGGTGATGTTCTGTATCTCAAAATTGGGGGTTGTTGCGTTATCGCAATATTCATTGTCAGTATCTGAGCTCCAGGCATGGGCCGAGATGAGCAAGTCAAAGCTGTCGCCGGTTTTGCGATAGGCGGCGCAAGTGGCATCCCCTGCCGGGCAGCTCGCCAGCGTGTCTTTGGCTCTGACACACATTCCCACAGGAAAGCTGACGAAGCTGTCGCTGCCATCCAGCTGCAAATTCCCTTCACTGCCGCCACCCAGATACCTGGCATTGAGCGCAAGCTGGCCGGCGTCCGGATAGTTCACACTCAAGGTGGCCTCACCCTGGCTGTTAAAGTTCAGGGGGATAGAAGTCGCATCCTGGACGCTGGTACCTATAGAGCTACTTTCTACCGTCATCTTCGGACTGCCCACCAGGGTTGTGACATCTGGACTGAGGTAGTCGCTCCAGAATGCCAGCTGCTTGCTGGTGTTTTGAAACGTGGGGACACAGCGCTGCGACTGGTCGTCTTTACGCACTGCACTCAGGGTAATACTTGCGGCCTTACCCGCCAGCTTGTCTGGCACATCAAATAAAAGGCCACTGTCGGCAAAGGCTAAGGTACAGGAGGCCATGCTGGGTGTGCTGCTTCCCCGCTGACACAGAGTCGGGTTCACTGCCACCGGTGAAGAGCTGCCCACACCGATAGTCACCGGCGGCGCCACCACAGTATGCCAAAGCCGCTTTTGGCCACTGCCATTCACCAGGCTGATATTGTTGCCGCCTTCCCAGCCCGTTACGGCATTCGCTGCAGTTAAGGTGGCGCTGACCGGGTCTGTGACCAACTCACTGCAGCTGCCATTTTTACAGGCCAGCACTGTGACTGTCTCGGCTTTACAGGTCAGGGGACTTTGGGAGTATTGCAGCAGAAAGTGGTCAATTTGGATGGCCTTTTGCTTATCGCACATACCGCCGAAATCAGCATTGTCCACAACTGAGAGATCCACATCCACATCGCCGTTGCCCTGGATAGCCAAAGAGCCCCCGGCGGCCAGCGCACCATCGAGGGACGCATTACCTGTGATATGTACTGAGCCCGCAACATACAGGATGGCATTGATGTAGTTTTGTCCTGCCATACTGAAGGAGCCACGAACATAGATAATCAGGTCTTCAGCGCGACCACTGGCGTTGAGACTGGCTTGGTTCAAATCAAAACTATCAAAGTAAAGCCTGGTAGTGCGGCCATTGGTGTTGATATAGCTTCCGTGACTGAAGCTGCCGCTGGAATAGTTGTAATCCCCTGGCGTAAAACTGTCATTGAAATTGCGGTTGTTCAGGGTGCACGACGACGCCCTTCCGTGTTTGCTGCATTCAATATTGCCACGACTGGTTTCGAGGTTGGGGGGCGGTAGCAGTCCTGGATTGTGATTGCCCGTTGGTGGGTCCGTAAAAATATCGGAGCAAACCGGCACAGCCATGGCCTGTGGCAGCCAGCAAAGCAGTACTATCAGCAGAAGTCTAAGGAATGGCACGGGCACTGACCTCCACGCTACGGCTTACTCTCAGGTCACCACTTTCGCAGAATGCACGGCTGACAACGAGATACTGAGTCACCCCTTCGGCACTGAAACTATTGCAGGACAGATTCACCACACAACCATGGAATCCCACCATCGCCGGCGGCGTCCAACTGTCGCTGCTGTTGCACACAGGTGCGCCGCCACTGATGGGGAACAGCTTCGCCATGGCCGCATCGGCGCCGCTGTTGGCTGAAGCCAGCGCCCGTGCGCCCCACACTTCCAGTGTCAAGGCTTCATCGGCATCGCTGACCATGCGGATAAGCGCCGCCGCGAGCAAAAACATCACAGTGATCACAAAGATCCCTACGATGAGCACACTGCCTCGCTGCCTGGAACGCATAGGGAAATTAGGGGACATTGGCTGTATGTACCTGATGTTGATATTGGAAGGTTTCGCCGTTCACAGCAAAGCCCACGTCCAGCTGTACCATGGCATTGTTTATCAGGGTGGAAGCCTGCAGTGCGATGGGCGCAGGCGTAGTCACCGCGTTTGCCATCAGTGCCGAACGCCCCGAAAGCTTCATGGCAGGCACATCGGGTTGCACCGCACTGAGACCATAGCCACTGAAGCGCCACAGGCTGATATTGTGACTGGTCAGCTGCTCGATAAAACAATAACTCACCACATCCTGACTGAAGTATATACGGCGGCTCGGCGAGCCCTGACTGAAGCGTACCGGCTTATCAAAACTCAGCTCCAGTGAATCGACGCCGTCTATCACCGACTTCACGGCAAAACGCTTGCCGGTATCACCCGTCGCCAGTGGGTAAACATCTGTCGCCATCAGGGGGTAAACGTGGGCCATTTGCCCGGCGGTAATGCTGGTATTGGCACCATCGCGCATCACCTTGGCCTGCTGCGCCGTAGCATCTGGTGATATGGCCAATGTCAAATAGCTGGTGCTCGCTGCAATAGGCACCATTTCGAGACATTGCCAGCTATCGGTGCCATCGCTGCCGGCACCAAGCCTCAAGCTGCCGGGAAGCGCGCGGCGAATATCACGGGTGAGGCGTTCGATGGCATACCGGCTCTCACCCGTCACCTGCTCAACGGCCGACGACTCGATAAAAATGCGGGTGCCGAAGATGATGAAGCTGCTCACCCCCACGGCCAATACCCCCAGCACCAGGATCACGGTGACCAGTTCCACCAGGGTGAACCCCCGGGCGCTTGGCCCAATCGCAGCGCAGCGCATCAGTAGTTGCTCCTCACGGCATGGTAAGTGATTACTTCGCCTTGAGGTGTGGTGACATGAATGGCGATAAGTTTATTCACTTCAGGGGCCGAACTGCTGACCTCCACGGCCAGTTTGAAGCCGGGGTAACGGTCGATATAGCGCTGGCTCGAGTTCAGCATAAACTGGGATTCATTCAATCCATGGTAGTCATCCACATCATCGAAATCATTACGCCCTTCCCCCTCCGGCCCCATTTGAGTGCTGCAGGCCAAGGCTGAGGGCGAGCCACAGGCCGGCACGCCGCCATTGATATTGCTGTGTTCATCGTACCTTTTGCCCCAGATCTCATTGAGCACCGACTGTGCCAACTCAGCACTTCTTACCCGCTGCAGCGTCATTGCCGCCCGGTCTGCCTGGGGAAAAAGCATGCTGGACAGCAATACCAGTGCAATGGCCAGCACCAGCATGCCAACCACCAGCTCTACCAGGGTAAATCCCGCTGTGCGTTTGGATAACACTGGCACATTGCTGAGACTAACGGGCATGAATATACCCCTCAGATTCTATCGCCAGCACCAGGGTTTCGTCAGCGATAGCCAGGATACAGTCGCCGCTGCAGCCCGTGGTGGGGAGTCGGCCGAGGGTATCAAAATCCAGATTAAAACTGCGGGTTCCACCGGCAAGCAGCGCCAGCTCACTGCCGCCCTGAAATCCCTGCCAGGGCTGCTCATGGGCGGTGTCCTGAGCTCCGGAACATTGATTGGCGGTGCGACCTTGATAACGTTCGATGCGGTACCCCTGGCTGCTGGATACGGCCACGCGAATACAGAGATCGGTATTATTCATGGCGAAGAGCTGCGCCTTACGCAGCTCAGCCATAAATTCATTGCGAAGGGAGTAGGCACTGTAGGAAGAAGCAGATAACAGGCGAGGAATGGCCACCACCGCCAGAATCCCTATCAGGATGATGGTGGTAACAAGCTCAATCAGGGTAAAACCACGCGATAGAGAATGACGTGACTGCATCCAGCGCTCACCTGCAATACTAGGTCATTCAAGTTTCCAACAACTTGTGCCATAAGGCAAATTTCAGACCTTGACTATATACCTGAAACTAAAAGGCCTGCGAAGCAGGCCTTTCTTATCAGCAGTCGTCGGCACCCGGCATAGCACTGAAGACCGGCCCTACCGTTTGGCTGGTTGCTTGGGTGTAGGTAAATCGACATGTTGCAGGCGACCCTTTCTGCCAAATCGTTGCGACCCCAGCAGCTGAAAAGATCACCCACTCCGCAGCTGTCTCATTGGCAACTGTAGGATCTGTGGCACTGGTACCAGCATCGAAATCAAACTCCAAAGCATTTTCCAGTTCAGCCTCAGTAGCCTGAAGGTAACCGAAATGAGTTACCGCCGGAGTACCTGTCCCGATATCAACAGATGGTGCTGGTGTCGCATTGTTGGCATTTCTCTCCACACCAGCTAGGGCTGCACGCGAATACACCAGAGAGTTTGCTCCCTGAATAGCGGCTTTGGCACCACTCAATGCACTGACTCTCGCATCCGACTGCAGATTGATAAACTTAGGCGCTGCCGTCACGGCCAGAATGCCCAGGATGATGATCACCACCACCAGTTCAATCAGGGTAAAACCTTGCTGTTTTTTCATGCTTTCTTACCTTTCTGTGAAATTAATTTGTCTGATATTCAGGGGTTGGTGAAGCTGAGCACCTTGCCGGTACCCGGATTATAGGTAATGCCGGAGGCGCCTGACGTGGTCAGATCCGGTACCGGGGTGGCAATGCCGGTATTGGGGTCCAGGTTCAAAGATGACACCTGATGGTACACACATAAATCCAGGCCATTAACCGTTTGACCATTGAGATCGTTACTGCTGCCACCTGCGCCACCGATTACCCTCACGGTATAACGTTGCTTACGGGCGTCCTGGGTATAAAGCACGTTACGGGGCGTGCTTTGCAAAATCAGATTAAATACCTGCTGGCAGGTGGCATCTGTCATATCAGTGGCAGATACATTATTGTCGCCGGTGGGGTAACCAAAGCGTTTGTCGAGCCCTATTTGGGAGCCATCCAGCAATACGTAGTCGTTGTTGCGGCCATCGATTTCCCACTGGGCGCGCACGAAACTTACCGCCGTAACCAAACCACCGCTCACCGCATCCACGCTGGCTGCTTCTGCTTCGTCGGTGATGTTCAGAAATCTGGGTATAGCGGTCGCCGCCAATAGCCCAAGGATAACTATGACTATCACCAACTCAATCAGTGAAAATCCCTGCTGTTTAGCTTTCATAGGTGCCCCCAATCGTCCATTTCCCCATTGTAGCAGCTAAATTCATCTTGAAAAGTCTCATATATAACAGCTAATTAGTATGGTTGACCAAGGTCACTTTTCCGGTATCCAAATGGTAGCTGATAAGACTGTGTGCTTCGCCCAAATACTGGCAACTGCCGCTGCCAGTATCAAAAGACACATCGATTAAATCTTCTGTGCCATAACCCAGGAGCTGCTGCCACAATGCCCGGCAACCGATGGCATCTCTTTGGGGCGGCTGCGGCCAGCCGACAGCGCTCATATGAATAAGCACTGGGGCAGCCGGTGTGTCTCTGTCCAGCAGCTCCCACTCCAATTTGAGTATCTCACCCCGCCCCTGCCCCAACCATTTGGAGCGCGCCATTGACACAAGATTCTGCAGGCGTCCCTGTTCCATCACCATGCTGTGGGATGCAACGGACTCCAATCCGGAAAAATACCTGAATCCCACCACAGCCAGCAGTAACAGCATTACTATCACCGCCAACATACGGCGATAGATACCAATCAGTTCTCCTTCGGCTTCCCGCTGTGGTAACAAGGTTCAGCCTCCCTTGACCACGTTGAGCATGTCCCACATGGGCAGGTAAATACCCAGCGCCAAAATGAGCACTATGCCGGCCACGATTCCGATGAGAATAGGCTCAAGCTTGGCGGTAAGATTTTTCAGGTCGTAATCCACTTCGCCCTCATAAAAATCGGCGGCATCGTTGAGGAGCTGTTCCAGCTGTCCAGTCTCTTCCCCCACCGCCACCATCTGCAGCACCAGGGGGGTAAAGAGTTTGCTGTGGTTGGAAACCCTCAACATGGACTCGCCGGACTCAATCCCGCGGCGCATGGCGACAATTTTGTCGTGCATGTAGGCGTTATCCACCGCGTCGGCCACCAAGCTCAGGGCCTGGGTCATAGGGACACCGGCGCCCATCATCATGGCGAAGCTGCGGCAGTAGCGAGACAGGGTCGAGCGTTCAATGATGGAGCCCACGGCTGGCATGTGCAGCTTCCACTGATCCCATTTTTTTTCACCCTGCTCCGTTTTATGCCAATAGGCGAGACCGCCCACAAGCCCCACAAACAGCAGTGCCAACAGCCACCAGTAATTGACAAAAAAGTTGGATGTGGCAATCAGTATCCGGGTCGCCCAGGGCAGCTCGGCGCCAAAGCGGGAAAACATGTCGGCAAATTTGGGGATCACCATGATGTTTAAAATCACCATGGCCAGGGAGATGGCTATCAGCACAAACGTAGGGTAACGGACCGCTGACTTGATGCGGCGACGGGTTTCCTGCTCGCGCTCGAGATAACCCGACAACTGCAAAAAGACATCTTCCAACTTACCCGTGTTTTCGCCCACATGCACCATGGAAACAAACAGGGCATCAAACACCTCGGGATGATGATTCATCGCCGATGACAGGGGGCGACCCGCGGTCAGCTGCACAGAAATATCATCCAGCGCCTGCTTCATTTGCTGGGAATGGGTGGTTTCGCTAAGCCCGGCAATGGCTCTGAGAATCGGGATCCCTGAGCGGGTCAGGGAGTACATCTGCCGTGTAAAAATCTGTAACTCTTCCAGGCTTACCCTGCGGCGAAACAAACTGGATACGCTGACACCTTCACCCCGGGGTTTGGTTTCGCGAAACTCCAGCGGAATAACCGCCCGCGACAGCAACTGATCGGCCGCCGCATTCTCGGAGGCGGCATCAAGCTCCCCCGTTACCTGCTGTCCCTGGGCATTGCGCCCCCGATACTTATAGACAGGCATCGTCAGGCTCCCGCCCCATCAAACTGAGCCATTTCCTGCGACAGAGGTATCTGGGTTTCGCTGACGTCCTCCACCAGCCTGGCGACCTCTTCAATGGTGGTCATCCCCTGCTTCAGGTAATTGAGTGCTGAGATAAGCAAGGGGGTAAAGTTGGGGCTGGCGTAAGCCGCGTGGGCAAACGCCTGGGGGTTGCCGGTGCGCATGGCATCCACCATGGCTTCATCCAGCTCCAGCAACTCGAAAATACCGATACGGCCACGGTAACCTGTACCACTGCAGCTTTGACAGCCAGTGCCCATGCGAAAACGGGCCTGAGAAAAATCCATCCCCTTACTGACGCTGGTTAGCCAGGCGTTATCCTGACTGGTCAATTGATAATCCACTGCACAGTTTTGGCATACGCGTCGCACCAGGCGCTGGGCAATGATGACCCGCAGCGCACTGGCCACCAAATAACTGGCTGCCCCCATGTCCAGTAGTCGCAGTGCCGAGGTGACCGCGTCGTTGGTGTGCAGAGTCGAAAGCACAAAGTGCCCCGTCAGGGCGCCCCGCAATCCTATTTCCACGGTCTCGTGGTCACGCATCTCCCCTACCATGATGATGTCGGGGTCCTGACGCAGTGTGGTGCGCAGCACATTGGAAAAATTCAGCCCAATCTTGTGGTTAACCTGCACCTGGTTGATGCGGGGCAGCTGATATTCCACCGGGTCTTCCACCGTGATTATCTTGCGATCGGCCGTATTGAGTTCACTCAGGATGCCGTAGAGGGTGGTGGTTTTGCCGCTACCCGTAGGACCTGTCACCAGCAGCATGCCGTGGGGCCGCTTAATCTGTTTCCGTACCCGCTGCAGAATCGCATCCGGCATACCGGTTTCATTCAGGGTCAGCAAACCGGCCGATTGGTCAAGCAGACGCATTACCACAGACTCACCGTGGTAAATGGGCATGGTGGAAATACGCACGTCGATTTTGTGGCCTTTCACTTCCATATGGAAACGGCCGTCCTGAGGCAGGCGTTTTTCGGAAATATCCAATCCCGCCATCAGCTTGAGACGAAGCACCAGCGCTGCGGCTATGGTGACTTCGTTGAGTATGGTTTCCTGCAGGTGGCCATCCACGCGTTGACGGATGCGCAGCGATTTGTCGCCGGGTTCGATGTGAATATCCGATGCCCGCATCTGTACTGCGTCTTCGAAAATCGACTGCAACAGTTTTACCACAGTGGTTTCACTGTCACTGTCACCGGCGGTCAGCGCGGCCAGATCGAATGCCTCGTCGGCGGCATATTCTTCTTCGAGCTGCCCGGCCATTTGGGCAATTTGCTCGGTGCGCCGGTACAGGTTGTCAAAGGCCTGCATCAGCTGGGCTTCAGGGGCAACCACCAACTCGAGGCGCTTGGGTGCCAGCAGCACTTCCAGGTTATCCAGCGCCTGCAGATCCGCCGGATCGCTCATGGCGACCACCACCGCATCCCCCTTATCTTCAATCACCAAGGCGCGGTAGCGACGGGCCTGAACTTCTGGCAGCAGATTCACCACAGCGGGAGGCACAGGACGGCGACTGATATCGAGATAGGGAATATTCAGCTGTTGGGATAGGAACTTAAGCAGCTGATCTTCGGCAATATACCCCATATCAATCAGGGTTCGCCCCAACTTACGACCGGTGCTCTTTTGCTGAGCCAGTGCAGCAGTCAGCTGCTCCTCACCAATGATTTGTTCCGAGACCAGCAAATCCCCAAGGCGCATCTTGAGTTTTGGTTTCATTGGCTATCTCCCAACTGCGTCAATCTGTTTTCTATGTAGGCACGGGCGTCGGCTGATAACCCGGCGGTGCTGAGCGCACGCTGATAGTGATAACGGGCATCGCTCAACTTGCCCTGTGCATCCTGTGCGTAGGCAAGCCCCAGCCACCACTGGGCTTTTTCCATACCGCTGCTCAAAAGCTTCTGGTAGGCGGTTTCGGCCAGTGCGTAATCTTCTTGTTCACGGGCAATATCTGCCACCAATAGCCACTTATCCCGGGCAAGTGTGTCGCTGTCACCAATCGACTGAAGGGCTGCCAGCGCCTGCTGCTTATCACCCTGCTCGCGCCACAGACGACCAAGGAGCAGCGCAAAAGACGACTGCTCAGGAAATTCGGCCAGCCCACGCTGCAGCAGCTTAATGGCTTCCCCGGCTTGCCCCTGCCCATAATGCAGCGCCGCCAATTGGCGTCTTGCTTCATGCCGCGCTGGCTCATAAGAAAGTGCCATGGCGTATTGGCGCATCGCCTCATCAAGCTTGCCGGCGTCCCTGGCGGCATTGGCCTTCACCATGGCGCGCTCGGCTTGCTCTGCCGGGGTCAGCACTACCTCGGTCACGGCCATGCTGCCTGGCGCAGGCGTATTGGTATTCAGGGCGGCGCTGGAAGAACCAGTCACCGGCGGCTCGCTTAAGGTTTTCACTGACAAAGCCGGCGCAATTACCTCACCTGCCGCAGAGGCTGTGGTCGGTTCGGTTAAGGTCTCAGACTCGCCATCCTCCGTTGCGTTTTGGGTTGTGCTCCCTGACTCGCTTACTGGCTCTCTCGACACACCTGATTCAGTGCCTCGACTGGCATTTGCGGGCTCCTGGCCATCTGACGCCTGAACAGGAGGCTCCTGACTATGAGATTCCAAGACGCTGCTCCCCGGTTCCATTTTTACCGGTGCAGTTCCTGCTGTTGCCATGTTTTCCGCAGCCTGTTGTGCGGAACCCTGAGGGCCTGATGCAATCGTTCGCTCGCTATCAGACGCCTTCAGGCTCCACAGCATCAGCGCCATTGCGACAAGGAGCAGCGACAGCAAGATAAGCCAGCGCCAGGGCAGCCCGGGGGATTTGCTCGCTGAAATGGCAACTGCGGCGGGCACTTGTTGCAGCTGATGTGGCTCGGAGCGCTTATCCAAATCTTTCAGCATTTGATTGATAACGCTCATAATCCGCCCCCGCGCCACCATAAGCCCATGGCGGCCACCATCAGGCTGCCCAGACTAAGCACCGGCAACCAAAGAGGCCAGAAGGGTTTGGATGCATCTTCGGTATCCCTTATGGCACCCAGCGCCTGGCGTCGCCCAATGCGGTGCAGGCCCTCGCCAAACCCCAGCATTAACGCCTTATGGGCCAGGATATTGATAAGTCTGGGTATTCCTCTCGATGCCCTGGCGATGGCGGCGATGGCGGCATCATCGAAAAGGCCTGTATCGCTTAACCCCGCCACCTTCAGTCTGTGCTGCACATAGGCCGCTATTTCTTGCCGGTTGAGGGGGCGCAAACGATAGCTGAAGGTGATCCTTTGCCTCAGTTGTCTCAGTTCAGGGCTCGCGAGTCTCTCATCCAATTCAGGCTGACCAAAGAGCACCACCTGCAGGAGCTTGCGACTCTCAGTCTCCAGGTTGGTGAATAGCCTTAAGGTTTCCAAACTCTCCTGAGGCAATGCCTGGGCTTCATCCAGAATAAGCACCACGCTGTGACCGTGGGCGGCCAGCGCCATCAGTTGATGCTGAATAAGGCTGGTTAACTGCTGCTGATCGATATTGGCGGAGTATTTGAGGCCAAGCTCCAGTGCCAGCGCCCAGCGCAGTTCGTTGGGCGACAGGCAGGGATTGGGCAGATACGCACAGCGAAGCGGTGCGGGCAGGTCGTTGAGCAGCTTTCTCAAAATCAGGGTTTTACCGGTCCCCACCTCACCGGTGACCTTGATAAAACCTTCGCCGGTTTGCAGTGCAGTTTGCAGCACCTGCAGCGCCTCTGCATGGGGCGCCAGTGCGAAAAAAAATCCGGTATTCGGGGTCAGCGCAAACGGCATTTCCCGAAGACCAAAGTGCTGCAAATACACCTTATTCGCCCTCTGGATACCAACGATCCAACAAGGCCTTTGAGCGTTCCAACTCTTTCTGCCAGGTGCCGCTTACGACCACGGTGGGTTTGAGCAGTATCACCAGCTCAGTTTTACGAACAGACTGACTACGGTTGGTGAAGGCTTCACCGAGGAGCGGAATATCCCCCAGCAGCGGCACCTTGGACACCAGTTCCATGCTCTCACTCTTCATCAGACCACCAATCACCACCACATCGCCCGACGTTGCTTTAATCACGGTATCCGATTCGCGGATCTCACTCTGGGCCAGAGGCAGTTCCAGATCGCTGTTGCTGATTTTGATGGTCTTGGTTTGTTCTTTCACATCGATAACTGAGGGATGCACGTGCAGCAGCACATT
The DNA here is from genome assembly GCF_019457455.1 of Shewanella sp. FJAT-52076. Classification (NCBI taxonomy): domain Bacteria; kingdom Pseudomonadati; phylum Pseudomonadota; class Gammaproteobacteria; order Alteromonadales; family Shewanellaceae; genus Shewanella; species Shewanella sp. FJAT-52076. The sequence goes on along the minus strand of NZ_CP080415.1, from coordinate 539,380 downwards.
GCCCTGGCCGTCAATTTGCGGGGTGACGTCCAGTGCGATACCGGAGAAAAAGGGCGTCAGCTCGACTTCGGGACTGGTCACAGGCGTAGTGCCCGCCACAGTGGTGGATGACACATCGGTGACAAAGTATTCATCCTTGCCCACCTTTATCACCGCCTTTTGGTTGTTGGAGGCAGTGACACGGGGGCTCGACAGCACATCCACGTCCCCCTGGGTATCGAGGAGGGTAATCATAGTGCTAAAGTCTGCACCCGAGAGTTTCAGTGAAGTCATACCACCCAGAACAGAAGTAATCTGATCACCAAAGTTTCCGCCTGAAGTCCCAAAGCCGACATCGACACTGTGACCACGTCTATCGTAGGCCCCTGTCATACCATCCCAGACATTACCTTCTACACCGCCATCACTGAGCAGCCTATCCCACTGTATGCCTTGCTGATAACCATCAGACAGGGTCACCTCAAGCACCTTGGCCTCCAAAATCACCTGACGCTGCAGGTGGGTTTCGGCGGTGGCCAAGAACTCCCTCACCTGACGCAGTTCGCCCGGCAGCGCACGCACAGTCACCAAACCGGCCTGGGGCGTCACCACTACATGGCGGTTATTACCGGTGCCACCAATCAGGGATTCGAGGGTTTCTTTCAACTCCCCCCAGAAGTCGGTTTTGTTGCGGGACTGGATAAAGGTGCCGTTGGTGTTGTTGCCGTTGGAATTACCGTTAACGCCGTTGTTTGCCCCATTATTATCAAAGGCATTATTGCCATTGCTGCCGTTGTTGTTATTGCCGTTGTTATTGTTGTTATTGTTGTCTGAAATACGGCCGGACGTCACAGAGGTTAAAGACACCCCCATGCGCTCCATGTAGAGGTAGTTCACCGGAAAAGTTTCGGTACGCATTCCCGATGGGAACACCTTAAGCACCTTGCCCTCGTGGCTGACCTCATAGCCGTACAGATCTTCAATCACCTGCAAGGCCTCACTCAGGGTCACCCCTTTGAGCGACAGCGAAATCCGTCCCTGCACCTCGGGGTGTACGGCCACACTGAAGGGAGTGCCTTTAACGAGACTGGGGAAAAACACCCGGGCATCCACCGCATTGGCGGCCACATCGAAACGGCGCTCCGGTGGCAGATTAGGCGCAAATACTGTGTTGCTGCCAGCGAGTTCGCGGGAGACCGAATCCGGCAGCTTCGCCGGTGGCTGAGTTTCTACACTTTTTTGAGCCACAACCTCCTTGAGCGCGTCTTTTGACGCCTGAGGATTGGGCCTGTCAGTGGTTTGGCATGCTATCAGGCACAGCGACAGCAGAGGGGTAAGGTATTTGATACCAGAAATTGCCATATCTTTTATCTCTCTGTAATAGCCTGAAACAGCCTGAGGGTTTTCCCGTCAGACAGGGACACATAATCACTGCCAATAGCGGTTATCCTCGCGTTACCGATACTGTCGCCCAAGGTAAGCACCCGGTTACCTATCACGGCATATTTCGCCTCGGGGGAGTTGATGATGCTGGTCAGCCGACTTCCCTGGGTAATGCCCACGGCCTGTGCCCTGAAGTCCGCTGGCTGGGTTGGGTCCCTCAGTGGCTCTGCCGCCTGGGATGCGCCGCACAGGCACAAAAGTAAACTACTAATTCGCCACACGGATAAAGTCCTCATTTACGCTCAGGGTATGCAGCATCAGCTGCACCTCGGCTTTGGGATACGCCTTAACCCGGTAATCCATTCGCTTCCAATAAAGCTTATTTTCAAGACCTTCCACCGCCTCAACAAACCGCTGAACCGCAAAAAAATCCCCTTCCAGAGTCAGCGCCATGCCGTGGGAATACAGGTTCAGTTTCTGTTCGCCCTCACCCACTTCAATAAGGGGCACGGGAGTGATGGATTCAAACCCGGTAAGTGTCAGCCCCTTGGCACCATCCAGCATTTTGGCCAAGACACTGGGCATCAGGCGGGCGGGTACCATATCCAGGGTTTGCTCTTCCAAGGCTTTATCCAGCTGTTGATGCTCTTTCTCCAGCAGTGCCTTGCGCTGAAGAAAATCCCGGTTTGGATCCTGAGCCAATCGCTCCTGATACAGAGCAAGCTGCTGCTCACTGATGTGGTTAGTGGCCAGGGTTTGACTTAGGGTCTGGCTTGCCTGGCGATATTCCTTCCACAGGCTCTCCACCGGCATGGAGAGCAACATGAGTAGTCCAAACAAGGTGGCAAAAAAGATAATGCCCCGCTCTCTTATGGTCAGGGCGTCGTATTTGGTCGCGAGGGAATCGAAACGGCTCATGGTTTCTGCTCCTCCCTCAGTGCGCCACTGGTGAGAATAAAGCCCAGCGGCGCGCCTTCTTCACGGGCCATGGTCATGGTTGAAAACTGTTTCCCCTGCAGGGTTTGGGTGTGCTTAAGCCGTTCGACCCACAAAGGGACACTGGTGGGCGCCTTGGCAAAGCCTTCAAACCTGAGCTCACCTTCGGCCACCAAAATACGTTCAAGCCAGACATTGCCGTCGGCGGCAGAGGCCAGGTCAGTCATGAGCGAGCCATAGCCACCGCTGGCAAATCGCTGCTGATTGCCAAGCTCACTCAGGAGTTGCCGTTTCAACGCCAGAAAATCCTGCAGCTCAGTCACCTCAGCCACCAGGGTAGCGTCAGCCTTATGGTTTGCCAGCTGAGCCTCCAGCTGCTGCTTTTGCTGCCCGAGGCGCTCAGATTCGGCTCTGGCACTGTTAAGCTCTGCCTTTACGGTTGAGAGCTGCCATCCAAGTGCAATGCCCGCCAGCAGCAGTATGGCAAGCACGGCGACCACTGACTGGGTCAGGAGGGTGAAATTCAGCCGCTGCCGGGTGGGCAGCAGGGACTCGTCGTATAGATTGATACGGGTCTTGGTCATGGACGCGCCCCCAAAAACTCTTCACAGGCGAGGCGGGCAAAGGTCTGTCCCACGGGCTCGGCATTTAAGGCCGTGACCCGCTGATTGAAGTTGGCACCCACCAACCTGGCCAGCGCCTGGGTCGCCCCCTGAGTCAACAGCTCTATGCTCGCCACCGGCGGCTGACGCAGTTGGCTCTCGAAATAATCCATGGAACGTTGCAGCTCCAAACTGAGATTGTCGGCAGCGCCATAGGCCAAATCAGACTCGGCTATTTCGTCAAGTTCACTGAATCCCCGTACCCGACGCTGCATCCACAGCTCACCGTCTTTGATGACAGTCAGCAGCAATTCATTGCCGGGCACATGGCTTACCACCATGCGCGCCTGCGGCTCGGCGGCAAACAGTCTGGCAGTAACCAACTCTTCAATGCCAATACCGACTATCTCGCAGTCCTTGTCATCGGCGGCCAGCACCAGTTGTTCAAGAGCGCTGCGACTGACAGTCACCACGGTTACTTTGTTGGAATGCGTATGGGGAGGCTCAAAATAATCCAGCTTCAGGGAAGAAACCGGCTCAGACACCATATCTTTAATGGACCAGCGAACAGCATCGGCCAGTTCACTTTCGGGCACGGCAGGTTTGTCGGTGAGCAGCAATTGATAGCGCCCGGCACCCAATACCAATGCCAGACGCGCCGGGCCAAAGCGGGACACTATGGCCGCCATCAGCCCTTGCCAATTATCACCATCGAGAGGAATTTCAGCAGCTTCTGTCTCGGCGCCTGCAGCCGGGAACACCCAACAGCTGTTGTTCGCCAGATAGAGCCCAAGGTCGCGCCGCTCAGTTTTCTTGTGCCAAAAAGAGGATCGGCCCATTGCAGTCATGTCCGTGTGATTATGCGCCTTGCCATGTACCGCGTGAAACGCGCCAAGTCAGGGAAAGTGGGCGGCGATGGCGTACTAATTAGTTATTTTTAATAAGTATTATGCAGAGATTACCCCATAAGATAGGCCGAGGGCCTGTGTTTCACAAGGGTTTTGGCACAAATTGCCACTCAGATCTGCTGTGGATCGCCAAAGTAACTGCCCTGACCGGCACTTACCCCCAAAATTTGCAGTGTTTGCCACTCTTCAAAAGAGCCAACCCCTTCGGCAAACACCTGCACATCGGTGCGGTATAAACTGCCGATAAGACTGCGGACAAACAGCTGATTTTCTGGACGTAAATCGATTTGACGGACCACTGAGCGATGCAGCTTGATAAAGTTAAAACCCAGCTCACGGATATATTGGGTACTCACCACCTGCTGCCCCACATGGTCAACACAGATACGGCTGCCCATTTTGCGCAGCATATTGAGTTTGGGCTCGAGCTGACTGCGATGCTTCATCACCATGTCTTCGGTGACCTCGAACACCAGCCGGGAAGCCAAATGACGGTACTCGAGCAAGGTGGTTTGCAGCCAGCGCACAAAGGCACGGCTGGTAAGCGAGTCCACACTCAGGTTGATGCTGTAATGACGCTTGGCAGTGCCGGTATCAGACATCAACTCAAACAGGGTACGCTCCACTACCTGCCGCTCGATTTGCGGCATCAGGCCGCATTTCACCGCCATGGGGATAAACAGAGTCGCCCTGACCAGACTGCCCATGGGGTCACGTACCCGGGTAAAGATTTCATGGTGATGATGACTGCCATCGCCTTCGCACACAGGCTGGGCAAAGGTGACGAAATTTCGGTTAACCAGGGCATTTTCAAGAAAAGAGCGCCAGCGAACTGAACCCTTGGCAAATTCTTGATCCACAGCGCCCTTGTCATACATAAACCAGCCACTCGCACCCTGCAGCTGCGCGGCGCGCAAAGCCATATCGGCCTCGTCCAGCAAGGGCTCGGGCATGTCTCCTTCTTTAAAGTAAGCGCCCCCTAGATGGAAAAAGTTATCGGCCTCTTCAATTTTCGGCAGCGGCTGCGCCAGACAAATTTTCAGCAACTTATCAGCAAGGGCATCGGCTTCCACCAGGGAGATTTGCGGCACTACGATAGCCAGCTGATTATGGGAGCGGCGGGCGAAGATACTGTTGGCCTGGGTTTGCAACACCAGATTGATGGCATTGATAGTGCTGTGCAGCAGCTCAAGTACCACTTCATCGCCGACCTCCTGCTGCAAAATATCCAGGTCTTCCATTTCAAGCAGATACAACACACCCGGCGCCAGCATGCCCTGGTCGCTTGAGAGCGCATTGAGGCGGTTTTGTAAAAACAGCCTGTTACCTATCCGGGTTTGGGGATCGAGAAAAGTATTGGAGCGAATAAATTTATCGAAACGGGCCCGCTCTTTGTGGGCGTCGGCAAGTTCCGCCAGCAGTCTCGATAGCGCCCGATTGATTAGACGTGGTTTACCGTTCCCAGGTGTTTTTGCCGCCTCATCCAGCTTGCCATCGAGAATAAGTTTGCTGCGCTGCGCCAGCGCCTCAATGCCTTCAAGCTCAGCGGAAAACCACAGAAATCCGAAGCGCACGAATCCCGCCACCGCCACTATGCCCACCAGCAAGATCATCAGCTCACGCCAGCCAAGTCTGTGGGCCGAAAACGGACGGGGAAGCTCCAGTCGCATCCTGAGCGCATCATTGGCATGGAGAGTGCGTTCGTAAAGTACAGTCTGCTCCGAGCCGAGATTGCCCTGATATTCAAATACCAGCTCATCTCCCCGGGTTAAACGGAAACTGACGGTGTTGTAGGCCAGCAGCATGGGCGGCAACCAGCTATCCAGCTCCCAACTGCTCTGATGCTGATAATGGTTAACCAACATGGTTTCCAGCTCGGCGACCTTTTGCTGCTGAAAGCGGTAGGTCAGCTGGACGAAACTCATCAGGGCGCTGAGCAAAAACACAAAAGCGACAGCCGCCAGCGACATCATCCAGAAGCTGATGAGTTTTTTGGTCAGCATGCGAGTCAGTTGCATGAGATGAAGCCGTCCTGATGTTTTAGTTCTTATGTGCCGGCAAGGCCCCGGCGGGACACTGCAAATTGTTAAAAATTATCAGGTACTCAATAACAAAAGGCAACCACAAGGGTTGCCTTTTGTCTGTCTTTACCACTGAGGGGTTTGGATTAGGCCAGGTAGTTCTCTGGCAGGGTGTCGATGGCAGCAACACCGGAGTCGATGGCAGCCTGGGCCACAGCACGGGCAACCCTTGGCAACAAACGAGGATCCATGGGTTTTGGCAGCACGTACTCAGGGCCAAAGTTCAGACTGCTGACATTGGGATAAGCAGCCAGCACAGAGGCAGGCACCGGCTCTTTCGCCAGGTCTGCCAGGGCGTGTACGGCGGCAATCTTCATTTCATCGTTGATGCGTGAAGCGCGAACATCCAGTGCACCGCGGAAAATGAAGGGGAAACACAGCACATTGTTGACCTGGTTGGGGTAATCACTGCGGCCGGTACCCATGATGATGTCCTTGCGGGTATCGTGGGCCAGTTCCGGCTTGATCTCGGGATCCGGGTTGGAACAGGCAAAGATCACCGGATTGTCGGCCATCAAGAGCACATCTTCGGCGCCAAGGACGTCCGGACCGGACAGACCCAGGAACACGTCGGCGCCCTTAATCACATCCTGCAGCGTGCGCTTGTCAGTGTTGTTGGCAAACAGCGCCTTGTATTCGTTCAGGTCATCGCGGCGGGTGTGGATGACACCTTTGCGGTCCAGCATGTATACATTTTCACGCTGGGCACCACACTTTACCAACATGGTCATACAGGCGATGGCGGCGGCGCCGGCACCCATACACACGAATACGGCTTTATCGATGGATTTACCCTGAATTTCCAGCGCGTTGATCATGCCGGCAGCGGTGACTATGGCAGTGCCGTGTTGATCGTCATGGAAAACCGGAATGGCGCAGCGCTCAATCAGCTCACGCTCAATCTCGAAACACTCGGGCGCCTTGATGTCTTCCAGATTGATGCCGCCGAAGGTGTCGGCAATGGCTTCAACGGTATTGATGAATTCTTCTGTGGTGCGGTGCTTCACCTGAATATCGGTGGCATCGATATTGGCAAAATGCTTAAACAGCAGCGCCTTACCTTCCATCACGGGCTTGGAGGCCAGGGGACCCAGGTTACCCAGACCCAAAATGGCGGTACCGTTGGAAATCACCGCAACCGTGTTGCCCTTGGCGGTGTAACGATAAGCGTCGGCAGGATTGGAGGCGATTTCGCGCACCGGCTCGGCCACACCCGGGCTGTAAGCCAGCGCCAGATCCATGCTGGTTTCAGCGGGTTTGGTGAGACACACAGCCATTTTTCCAGGAACCGGAAATTCATGATAATCGAGTGCTTGTTGACGAAGGTCTGCCATTTTTTAATCCTGAACGACGTTTTTATGGGTAAATCCGCGTGTAAAAGGGCATAGCAACAGCAAGTTCAGGCCCCTTTACTGAGGCCATAAAGATTACGCGAATTACCTGGGCTTTGAAACCAACCTTCAACAATTTTCAGGGACTTGATCGTCGCCAACACATCAAAGCGCCATTTTCAGCAATTAACTTTGGCAAACAAAAGCCAAACCATTAATTAACTTTGTTGTTTTTATACTGAAGCAACTCGTGAAAACCGCCTTATTGGCGCAGCGCAACGCGATTTGTGTAGCAAAATTACCAAATTTAATTCCATTTTCATGACTTCACCGGAAATCACAGCCGAAAGTCGTAAAATCATCGCTCGGAAAATAAACTCATCTGACCTCGGTGCACACAACACGGTTCGCGGCCGGGTTGGTGGAAAAATGAAGAACAGGGTCAGGCGCAAAAGCAAAAAGGGCACCACGAGGGTGCCCTTTTTATGAATTCATTGCTGTTGCAATTACTTCTTGCCAAGCATACCGAAACGCTTGTTGAACTTGTCGATACGACCACCAGTGTCAACCACTTTCTGGGTACCTGTGTAGAATGGGTGACAAGCACCACACACGTCCAGGTGCAGGTCTTTACCTACAGTGGAGTTGATCTTGATAACGTTACCACAGGTACAGGTGGCAGTGATCTGGGCGTATTCAGGATGGATACCTGGTTTCATCGGGATTACCTCAAAGTAAAGGCCATGTCGCTCTTCCAACCCGAAGTCGGACACCACATGCAGTTAATAACAAGTATGTTAGGGCGCAGAATGGTACAGGATCTCACCCATACTGACAAGCGGATTATCGCTTAAAAAGCCAGCGATTCACTCCAGGCTTTTGGCTTCAAAAATGCGTCTCGCCTCACGGGTATCCGGATAACGCCCCAGCAGCGCCGGTGATGGGCACTCCAGCTTCACATCTTGCTTAAGGCCGCTGATTTTGCCCTTGGTAAAGGCGCGGGGGTTGGCATCAAACAGTGCCATCATGGTGCTGTATACGTTGGTATTCCAACGCGGCGCATAACGGCTGGCAATGCGCCAGAGGGTCTCGCCTGGCTGGTACTCCACGGCGCAGCCACTGCTGTGGTTGGCGGCGCTGGCAGCCGCCATTTGCAAAGGAGTGGATTTCGCCACAGGAACAGACTCGGGAGCCAACAGTTCGGCGGCCTTTCTTGGGGGCGCGCTCGGCGCTTTCGCGACTCGCTCCTGGCCGCCAAACAGCGGGATAACCTTATACTCCTGCCACTGATTGACCACGTATTCGCGCACCACCAATTCGGCATTGGCGTCTGTCACATTGTCAACGCCAAACAGCAACAACATAAAATTGTTCAGGGGCTCCACCATGAGCTTTTCTTCCCGGGAACCCTGGCGCACCACAAACTCCAGTCGCGACAGGTCACTGCGCTCAGACACGATGTTGACTCGCAGGCGCGGGTATTCCCCCAGGGTGAATTGGCTTTTATTGATACTGACATGGGATAGACGCGCCTGTGCGGGCGTCAGGGCCTGAACCATCAACAGCAAGGCAAGGATGAAAAGTCTTGTCATTGTTTTTCCTGCATCGTTTTCTTGCATTGTTTTTCTTGCATAGCTACCGGGCTGCTTTAGCTGTGGCTGAGTTCCCACGCTGCCGTTACACTAGAGGCAACTCAAGCCAGATGTACCTGATTATGCCACAGTTTGTTGAAGTTGCTCTGCCGGTTCCCATGCGCCGCAGTTACAGCTATCGATTGCCAGCACAGCCAAGCTCTGCACCCTGCCCCGGCAAAAGGGTCAAGGTCCCCTTTGGCAAACAACAACTGATAGGTCTTATTACCGCCATCAAAGACAACTGCGAGCTGCCCGAAGCCCAAATCAAAGAAATCATTGAGATAATCGATGATGAACCGGCCCTGTCTGAACCACTCTATAAACTGACTCTCTGGGCCGCAAGGTATTATTTTTGCAGTCAGGGACAGATGCTGACCCAGGCATTGCCGGTGGCACTGCGCAAAGGTGCGGATGCCGCCCCCAAGAGTCGCACCTGGCTTAAGTTAACCGACAAGGCCAGAGAGGCTGGCATCGCCACCCTGAAGCGGGCACCTGCCCAGCAAAAGCTCGCCGAAATGCTCTGGCAGCATCCCCTGAGCCTGGATGAGTTCAACGCCATGGAGCTCAGCAAGGCGGCGCTGAAAGGTCTCGAAGACAAAGAGTGGGTAAAGCGAGAACAGGTACCGGTAGACATCAACCTTAGCTGGCGAACATCTCTTGAGCTTGGGGAAGCGCCCCATAAGCTTAACAAGGAGCAGGCCGTAGCGGTCGCCGCCATCAACGCCGCCCAGGGGTACGAGTGCGCGCTGCTGGAGGGCATCACGGGCTCAGGTAAAACAGAGGTGTATCTTTCAGTATTGGAAAAGGTTCTGAGCGAAGGCAAACAAGCCCTGATTTTGGTGCCTGAGATAGGCCTGACGCCCCAGACCATTGACCGCTTCCGTCGCCGCTTCAAGGTTGAAGTTGCGGTCATCCACTCCAACCTCACCGACAATCAGCGCCTCGATGCCTGGCGTGCAGGGCGCAGCGGCGAAGCCGCCATCATTATCGGTACGCGCAGTGCGCTGTTCACGCCCATGGCGTTCCCCGGCATTATCATCCTCGACGAAGAGCACGACAGTTCCTTCAAGCAGCAGGAAGGCGTGGGCTACCATGCCCGTGACTTGGCGGTGATGCGTGGCCATTTGGAAAATATTCCCGTGGTGCTGGGCTCGGCCACCCCTTCGTTGGAGTCGCTGCAAAACGCCCTCTCGGGTCGTTACCGGCACCTGCATCTGGGGGAGCGGGCCGGCAACGCCAAAAAGGTACGCCAGGGCATTATCGATATCCGCAACCAGCCGCTGAAGGCAGGTATGTCGGCGGCGCTGCTCAACGAAATGCGGCTGCATCTGGATGCAGGCAATCAGGTGCTGCTGTTTTTGAATCGCCGCGGCTTTGCTCCGGCGCTCCTGTGCCATGAGTGCGGCCATTTACATGAGTGCGATCGCTGCGATGCCTTTTTTACTGTGCATCAAAAGCTTGGCGAAATTCGCTGTCACCACTGCGGCAACCAATATGCGATTCCGCGCCAGTGCCATAACTGCGGTTCCACCATGCTGATGGGCCAGGGCATAGGCACAGAGCAGCTCGAGCAAGTGCTGAAAGACGAGTTCCCCAAGTACCCTGTGGTTCGCATCGACAGAGACACAACCCGCCTCAAGGGCTCACTGGAAAATCACCTGCAGGCCATTCATCGGGGCGACTACAAAATCCTGGTGGGTACCCAGATGCTGGCCAAGGGCCATCACTTCCCAGACGTGACTCTGGTGGGCCTGCTGGATGTGGATGGCGCCCTGTTCAGCGCCGATTTTCGGGCGCCGGAACGCTTTGGCCAGCTCTACACCCAGGTGGCGGGCCGTGCCGGCCGCGCCGCCAAACCCGGCACTGTACTGCTGCAAACTCACCAGAGCGATAACCCCATACTGCGGGAGCTGATGCACAAAGGCTACGGTGAATTTGCCCGTGGCCAGCTCAGTGAGCGCAAACAGGCTGCACTGCCACCGGCGTGGCACATGGTGCTGGCACGGGCCGAAGCCCACAGAGCAGAAGATGCCGAGGCCTTTTTGGCTGCCATGGCAGCCATGTTGCCAAGGGACAAGGGGTTTGAAGTGATTGGCCCCCTGCCCGCCCCCATGGACCGTAAGGCCGGCAAGCACAGACGCCAGTTGATGTTTCAGGCCGAGCAACGTCAGGGATTACAGCAGGCGCTGGAAGCCATCTTGCCTGCCATCGACCTCCTGCCAGAGGCCAAACGTTGCCGTTGGAGTCTGGACAGGGACCCGCAGGATTTGCTGTAACCACAAAAACACCTAAGGCACTGACTTTAAAAGATTCAAATCTTTTCAAAAAGAATCACATCTCACTTTTGTCGGTCTTTCTTATGCTGTCATCTGGGCGTACACCCCCAATTCCCAACAGGGACTAAACGGACGCATAACTTAAGGATCGAATCATGCACATATCCCTCTTCTTACGCGGTGGTCTGTTACTGCCGCTGGCACTTGGCCTGGCCGCCTGTGGTGGCAGCGACAATGACGACAACACAGAGCAACCCACTGAACCTGCCCAGCTGAAGATTGGCGGCAGCATCAGCGGCCTAAATGGCACTCTGGGACTGACGCTCACCGCTGGCAGCACGCAAACCCAAAGCGTCACAGCAAGCAGTTTCCAGTTCACCAACAGTGTGGCTGAAGGCACGGGATTCAGCATCAGTATCAGCAGCCAACCTGAAGGACAGGTCTGCAGCATCACAGGTGCCAGCGGAACCCTGAGCAGTGCCAATGCCAACGCCGCTGAGGTCAGTTGCGTCAGTGCTCAGGCAGGGCTATTCCTTGACAGTCCGGTCGCTGGTATAGGTTATCGCACCGAAACCCAAAGTGGCCTCACCGACGCTATGGGTCGCTACCTGTATTTGCCGGGCGAAACCGTGGTGTTTTTCATTGGCGATCTGACGTTTCCTGCTGTTGAAGCCACAGGACTGGTTACCCCCAATGATTTTGCCGATGGCGATGCCACCACGGTTTCCAACATCGCCCGCATACTGCAAACGTTGGATGAGGATGAGGACCCAAGCAACGGTATTACATTGTCACAGGCCACCACAGAGGCCTTTAACGGCACGGCACTGGACGTCGGCAGTACCGGCTTCGCCGATGCCGTTACCTCAGTGCTGACCACATTGGATAACCGCACCCTGGTAAGTGATGCCGATGCCAGGGCCCATGTGGAAACCTCTCTCAGGCAACAACTGCTTGGCAGCTGGCTGCTTAAAGAAGGTGAAAGCATGCGCAATATCCTCACCTTTGTGGATGAAAGCCATTATTTGATACTTCACGAACATTCAGACGATGGCGATCAGCTGGCAGGCAGTGCCGAATTGGGTGAGTATGAATGGGACCCTACAACCGGTTCGCTCAGCCTGAGTTTGATTGCCGAGTCTGACAACAGCGGTGGCTTTTTTGATGGTGGCAGCCACGAAGCAAAGTCCATGAAGTTGAGTGAGTCGCTGACCATTCAATTCAGCGAGGACAGCATTAGCCTGACTCGAATAGATGATGGCAGCAGCGCCCTCGTCGGCTCCTGGAAAGTATGGGAAGAAGCCGATGAAAACCTCACCGTGGTGGTGTTTCTCTCTGGCACTGAATACGCTCTGGTGCACACCAACAATCAGGAAAGCTACGCCGACTCCTCGCCCCGGGCACTCTCCGGAGAATTTGGCCAATACCAGTGGAATGGCAGCAGTTTCAGCGTTACCGCAGTCACCGTGGATACCGATGGTCCGGGTGGGCTCTACGACAAGGACAGCTCAACCTCAGGTGACACTCTCGTGCTCAAACCTTTCGGCGAAATCTGGTTCCAGGATGCTGAAGATGGCCGCTACAGCCTGCCTAAACTCGAACGCTTTGCTGCCATGCTGCAGGATTACGACAGCGAACATCCCCTTGGTCAGGTCAGCTTGGTGCGCGCCACCGACGGCTTCAGCGATGCAGATGTACTGACCCAACAGTTCAGTATGAATTTCAAACTTTTCGATGGTGACATGGGTACCTTCCATGTCTATTTCGATGCTGACGGCGTCGGTACCATCTGGGAAGGTGAAGAGCCCAGTCTGGCAATGAACTGGCACATCAATTTGGCTGGTTCCATCGAGATAAACTATACCGACACCAGTGAAACGACGTTTGTGATGGTGCTGGCACCGATTGCAGGGAAACCCAACGCCGTCCTTATCTCTCTGACGTCATCAGAAAACGAAGACTCCCTCTGGCAGAGCCAGATGATGGCTGAGTCCGCCAACTGACCAGACTGAAGTCACCCTCTGCAGAATGCAGCCTCAGGGCTGCATTTTTTACAACCGCTATTTGAATAACAGATAAAAAAATCGCGGCTAAAAAGCCGCGCAAGGTGGGATGTCAATGAGCTCTGTTCACAAAAGCGGGCAAACAGGAGTGAGAAACAGGTGAAAAAACATGGCCACAGAGGACACACCAGAGCAAAGTTACATTTCACTCTGCAGCCTCTGTGAGGCCATAAGTCGCTGGTCAACCTTTCTGCGCTAACAAGAACAAGCTACCCAGCATAACCAACATCCATGTCTAACGAACCATGCTGACACTATGCACCAGTCACCATGAACTCCCCCTTGGCAACGCATGAATTAATGTTCATCTACACAAATCACCCGGGTGCTTTGTGTTTTTGCTCAAAAAGTTCCTTCAGCCAATAGCCAGCCGGGGGGCGCAGAGGCTACAATTCCCGGTTATTCCCGTTAAACCTTGCAGTCAATAGATACAGGCCGATGAAAGAACTCATTCAATCCTTGCTCGAACAAACCCTTGAATCCTTGAAAGCTCAGGGCATAGTGCCCGCCGACTTTGAAGCGCGCATTCAGGTCGACCGAACCAAGGACAAGAGCCATGGCGATCTGGCCACCAATCTGGCCATGATGCTGACCAAGGTTGCCGGTAAGCCGCCACGTGAAATGGCGCAGCTGATCATCGACAATCTGCCCACGTCCGCGCAGGTGGCCAAGGTCGAAATTGCCGGCCCCGGCTTTATCAACTTCTTTATTGACGACAACGCCCTGGCCAACCAACTCAAGGCCGCGCTCGGCGATGCCATGCTGGGCGTAAAAGCCGCAGCACCTCAGACCGTGGTGGTGGACTACTCTTCCCCCAACCTCGCCAAGGAAATGCATGTAGGTCACCTGCGCTCCACCATCATCGGTGACAGCGTGGTGCGCGCGCTGGAATTCCTCGGCCACAAGGTCATACGTCAAAACCACGTGGGTGACTGGGGTACCCAGTTCGGTATGCTGCTGGCCTACATGGAAGAGCTGCGCGCACAGGGCGACGACAAGGCCAACCTGGAACTGTCAGACCTCGAAAGCTTCTACCGCGCCGCCAAGCTGCGCTTCGACGAATCCGATGAATTCGCCACCCGCGCCCGTCAGTTGGTGGTTGAGCTGCAAAGCGGTGATGAGTACTGCAACAAGCTGTGGCGCGAATTTAACGACATCTCCCTGAGCCATTGTCACGACGTGTATGCGCGTCTGGGTGTGAGCCTGACCCGAAACGACGTCCACGGTGAGAGTGCCTACAACGCCGATCTGGCCCAGGTTGTTGCCGATCTCGATGCCAAGGGCCTGCTGGCCATCAGCGACGGTGCCAAGGTGGTATTCCAGGAAGAATTCCGTAACAAAGACGGCGAACCACTGCCGGTGATTATTCAGAAGGCCGATGGCGGCTTCCTGTATGCCACTACCGATCTGGCTGCTATGCGCTACCGCTCCGGTACCCTCAACGCCGACCGCGTGCTCTACTTTGTGGATCTGCGTCAGGCTCTGCACTTCCAGCAGGTATTCAGCCTGGCTCGCACCGCCGGTTTCGTGCGTGACAACATGACACTCGAGCACATGGGCTTTGGCACCATGAACGGCGAAGACGGCCGCCCATTCAAGACCCGCTCCGGCGGCGTGGTGAAGCTGGTTGACCTGCTGGATGAAGCCGTTGAACGTGCCGAGCAGCTGGTGCGCAGCAAGAACCCGGATATGGATGAGGCCGAAGTTAAAGAAATCGCCCGCGTGGTCGGCATCGCCTCGGTGAAATACGCCGATCTGTCCAAGAACCGCAGCAGCGATTACATCTTCAGCTTCGAGCAGATGCTGAGCTTCGAAGGCAACACAGCCCCCTACCTGCTGTACGCCTACACCCGTGTGGCCGGTATCTTCAAAAAGGCCGAAAACATCGATTTGTCCGGCGCCGAGCTGGTGCTCGAGCACGACAAAGAGAAGGAGCTGGGCAACAAGCTGGCGCAGTTCGGTGAAATCCTTGCCCGCATGGTGGACAAGGGTCAGCCGCACATCCTCTGCGGTTACCTGTATGAGCTGGCAGGCGCCTTCTCCAGCTTCTACGAGGCCTGCCCAGTGCTGAGCGCCGACACCGAAACCGCCCGTGACAGCCGTCTGCTGCTGTCCCGCCTGACCGCCGACACCCTAAAGCAGGGTCTGTCGCTGCTGGGCATCGAGACTCTGGAGCGCATGTAATCCATGAGTCGCGATTACGCCAACCGTACGCCGCGAAGCAAAGGTCGTGGCGGTAACAAGAATGCCCGCACGCCGGGGCGAAAGCCCTGGATCGCGCTGATTGTGGTTGTCGCATTGGTGGCGGGCTTCGGTTATTTCCTGTGGACCATCAAGGGCAGTGCTGACCAGGTGGAACCGGCCAAAACCGAGACCAAGGCCAGTAAGCCCAAGAAAGACCCCAACGCGCTGCCGCCCAAGCCGCAGGAAGAGTGGACCTACCTGAAAGAGCTCGAGAATAAGCAGGTTGAGGTGGATGTTCCGCCACCGGAGACACTGCGCTCAACCGGTCCTTATCAGATGCAGTGTGGCTCTTTCCGCGAGATGTCCCAGGCAGAAAAGATGAAGGCGGTCATCGCCTTCCAGGGCATGGAAGCGCAAATTCGCAAGGTGCAGGGTGGCAGCGGCACCTGGTACAAGGTGGTGATTGGTCCCTATGAGCGCAAGCGCGAGGCCGAGCGCGCCCGCCACAAGCTGCAGGCCATCGGCATGAACACATGCCAAATATGGCTGTGGCAAAACTGAGTATCAGCTCAAGTGTTCAGCACCCCATCGAAATGAACACCTGCCAGACATGTCTGGCTGTGACAAACCGAGCATAAGCACACCACACTCAAGGTCGCCTCAGGGCGACCTTTCTTTTGACCCTCATCACTTGAAACTCTTTACTCACTTGAAAAGCGGGTGCGCGACCCCATATAGGCTGTATTCGTCCCCCGAAGGCCCATCCTTCGGACGCTAAAAGAGGATCCATTGTGACTACTATCGTATCCGTGCGCCGTAATAATCAGGTGGTTATCGCAGGTGATGGCCAGGTATCCCTCGGCAATACTGTCATGAAAGGCAATGCCCGCAAGGTTCGCCGCCTGTACCACGGCAAGGTATTGGCCGGATTTGCCGGTGGTACCGCCGATGCTTTCACCCTGTTCGAGCGCTTTGAAGCCAAGCTGGAAATGCACCAGGGCCATTTGATGCGCGCTGCGGTGGAGCTGGCCAAAGACTGGCGCACCGATCGCATGCTGCGAAAACTCGAGGCCCTGCTGGCCGTGGCCGATGCCGAAAGCTCACTCATCATTACCGGTAACGGCGACGTGGTGCAGCCCGAAAACGATTTGATTGCCATTGGCTCAGGCGGGAATTTCGCCCAGGCTGCCGCCACTGCACTTTTGGAAAACACCGACCTTGGCGCCCTCGAGATTGCCGAAAAGTCACTGACCATCGCCGGCGATATTTGCGTATTCACCAACCAGTTCAAGACCATCGAAGAACTGAGTTACTGAGGAATCACCATGTCTGAAATGACTCCCCGCGAGATTGTTCACGAGCTGGACGCCCACATCATTGGCCAGCAGAAAGCCAAACGCAGCGTGGCCGTGGCCCTGCGTAACCGCTGGCGCCGCATGCAGCTGGATGCAGCGCTTCGTCACGAAGTGACCCCCAAGAATATCCTGATGATTGGCCCCACCGGCGTGGGTAAAACCGAAATAGCCCGCCGCCTGGCCAAACTTGCCAACGCACCCTTTATCAAGGTGGAAGCCACCAAGTTTACCGAAGTAGGTTATGTGGGTAAGGAAGTGGAGCAGATCATTCGCGATCTGACCGACACCGCCATCAAGCTGACCCGCGAAGTGGAAATGAAAAAGTGCCGTACCCGCGCCGAAGAGGCCGCCGAGGAGCGAGTACTGGATGCCCTGCTGCCACGCCCCAAAAACGACTGGGACAACAGCAGCGATGACAACTCTGCCAGCCGTCAAATCTTCCGCAAGAAGCTGCGTGAAGGTCAGCTGGACGATAAAGAAATCGAAATCGATATCGCTGGCCCGCATATTGGCGTGGAAATCATGTCACCACCGGGCATGGAAGAAATGACCAACCAGCTGCAGAGCCTGTTCCAAAACATGGGTCAGGCACCTGCCAAGCGCAAAAAGATGAAGATCAAAGATGCACTCAAGCAACTGGTGGATGAGGAAGCCGCCAAGCTGGTGAATCAGGAAGATCTGAAAGAAAAGGCCATCGAACTGGTTGAGCAGAACGGCATCGTCTTTATCGATGAAATCGACAAGATCTGTAAGCGCGGCGAAACCTCTGGCCCCGATGTATCCCGCGAAGGGGTGCAGCGCGACCTGCTGCCCTTGGTTGAAGGCTGCACAGTCAACACCAAGCACGGCATGGTAAAAACCGACCATATCCTGTTTATTGCCTCGGGCGCGTTCCAGATGTCCAAGCCATCGGATCTTATCCCCGAGCTGCAGGGCCGCCTGCCCATCCGGGTAGAGCTGGATGCCCTTACTGCCTCCGACTTCAAGCGTATTCTCACCGAGCCACACGCCTCGCTCACCGAGCAGTATGTGGCGCTGATGGCCACCGAAGGCGTGACCATCGAGTTTACCGAGACCGGCATCGACCGCATCGCCCAGGCCGCCTGGCAGGTGAACGAGCGCACCGAAAACATCGGTGCCCGCCGTCTTCACACGGTCATGGAAAGGCTGATGGAAGATATCTCCTTCGAGGCCAGCGACAAGTCCGGCAGCAAGTTCACCATAGATGCCGAGTACGTGAATGCGCATCTGGACAACCTGGTGCAGGACGAAGACTTAAGCCGCTTTATTCTGTAAGCCATCGGCTTGGGGTGCTTTGTTTGAGACGGCAAAGCACCTGAGCATAGAAAAGGCCGGGATGATTCCCGGCCTTTTTATTTACCTCAGATAAGGTATCGGATAGTCCTCCCTGATTAAGCCACCTGACTGGCAAGCGGCTTAGCAGCGAAGGGACTCAGTGTTACTTACCCTTACCGCGGGTGTTCAACACTGGGGTTACAGTGATGACTTCGGAGCAGATATCGCTGCCTGCTTCACAGACCTGGTAGGCAAAGCTGCCTTCGCTGCTGTTGAAGCGGTCGCTGAAGCTACCACGGTCACGGGTGCTGCTGATCAGCTGGCCATCGCGATACACATCAACGTTGCGGGCAGTAGAACCACTCCAGCTCAGGCTGATGTTCACCTTGTTACCGTCGGTGCTGCCGGCTGCATCAAGACTGATGGCGGCTTTTACAGTGACCTGCTTGCTGATGCTGTGGCTGGCGCCATTGTTGTCGGTCACAGTCAGTGTCACCTGATAGCTGCCACCTGTGGCATAGCTGTGGCTTGGGTTGGCAAGCGTTGAAGTATTGCCATCACCGAAGTCCCATGCCCAGGCAACCACGGAGCCATCGGTATCACCGGAGCCATCGACAAAGTTCACGTCCAGATGATTGACCTGGAAGCTGAACTCGGCGGTAGGCAGTTCATTCACAGGGGCTGCTTCTACTGTCAGAGTCACCAGGGCCTCACCGTTGGCAGCTTCGCTGTCGGCGGCGCTGGCGGTGACAGTGTGGTTACCCACGCTCAGGCTGTTGGTGCTGAAGTAAGCGCCAGAGCCAATCACACCGTCCAGATCCGAGGTCCATACCAGGGTGTTGGTCACATCGCCGTCTTCGGCATCGTTGGCTGAGCCCACAAAGGTCACTGTGTCACCTTCGATAACGCTGCTGCCACCCACTGGGGCATGGATGTTAACCACAGGCGCTTGGTTGTCTGGGGTCGTAGAACCGCCATCATGGGTAAAGCTCAGTGTCCAACGGTTCAGCCAGCCGGAGTTGTTGCTCCACTCATCCTTAATGATGAGCTGCCAGGTGCCCGCTGCCATTTCGCCATTGAACTCAACCGGATAGAAGGTTTTCACCAGGTCACGATAGTATTCGCTTGAGTCTTTGCGATCGAAAATCTCGACCCGGGTGCCATTGGGCGATACCAGATGAATGAGCATATCGTTGGCGAAGCTGTGCTGAATATCAACGAACAGGCTCATGTCCTTGATTTTCAGCCCCAGGGGCACGTCAATCTCGGCCACTACTGTTCCCAGATCCACAATCGGTTGACGGTTCGAGTCCTCATAGGAAACAACGGTGCCGTCACTAACAACGTACAGAAAGAACTCACGGCTGCTCACCACCCCTTGGCTGTCAGAGGCTGATACTGTGATCTGGTGGGTGCCCTGACTCAGGTCTGAGCGGGAGAAGCTGCCACCGGTACCAATCTGACCATCGAGGCTGGAGGTCCACACCAGCGAAGCACGCACATCACCATCTTCAGAGTCGGTGGCGTCGGCAACAAAATTAATGACATCGCCGGGCAGGTACAGGGCATTTTGCAGGTTGGCGCCAATGGTCACCGTCGGTGGCAAGTTGGTGCCGGGCTGAGAGCCACCGGTCACGTCCATGCTCCAGCTATTGAGGGTGCCCACATCGCGGAAACCTGAGTCAACCACGTGCAGGGTCCAGTCACCGGAGGCGTCTTCCAGATCGAAGTCTTCCACCGCGTAGCTGGCCACCAGGTTATCTGCGCTGCCGCCGGTACGGTTGTGCAGGGTCACAGCACGGCCACTTGGCGAAGCGAGGGTAACTGTCAGATCGCCAATGTAGGTGTGGGCGATATCCACATTCACCACCAGATCGGTCAGGGTCAGGTTCATGGGCACATTGATAACACTGCTCACACCAGCGGCATTGTCATCGGGAATCGCTACCGGAATGTCATTGCTGTAAGTGGTGCTGAAGGTACCTGCGGGGTACACCAGCAGGCTCACATCTATGCTCTTGTGGATATCACCGTCAACGGCGTTGATGGTGATGATGTGATTACCCAGAGCAGTGTTGGCATCGGTGGCAACCGTCATGGTGGTGCGACCGTCGGCAGGCACAGTGCTGCTGGAGAAGGTCACGGCTGCATTCAGTCCAGCCGGTACATCGGCGCTGAAGCTGGCGTTGCCGTTGTAACCGCCCACGGCATTCATATCGATATCAAAGGTGACTGAGGAGTCCTGGTTTACCGTGCGGCTGGCTGGGCTCACCAGCAGGTAGTAACCCGGGCCACCGGCACCGGCCATGTTCAGGGCACCTTCCAGGTTCAGGCGCTTACCTGTCACTGTCTTTCCTTCCAGCGCGGCAATGGGGTCGCCGGAGGACATCAGGATGTTCTTCACATCGGCGGTGGTCAGGCTGGGATCGGCGGCCAAAATCAGTGCAGCGGCACCCGCCACATGGGGAGTCGCCATGGAGGTACCGCTCAGGTTGTTGTAGTCATTGCCCGGAATGGTGGAGTACACATCCGAGCCGGGCGCGCCCATATCCACAGTGTTCAGGCCCCACTGAGAGAAGTAGGACATCTGGTCATCACGGGTGGTGGAGGCAATGGCCATCACGTTGGGCACATCATAGTTTGAGGGCCAGTTGTCGTTGACATCGTTGTCCACCGCATCGTTACCGGCCGCGGCCACAAACAGGATATCGGCATTGTTGGCCGCAGTGATGGCATCTTCCAGCGCCTGACTGAAGGCACCACCACCCCAGGAGTTGTTCGTTACGCGGATATTCACGCCACGGTTTTTCAAATCCACCATGTAATCAATACACTGGATACCGTCTGCTGTGGTACCGCCCTGGCTGCCGAGGAAGGAACAACCCACCATGGCGGTATTCCAGTTTACACCTACCACACCTGTACCATTGTTGCCGGTGGCGCCTATGGTGCCGGCAACGTGGGTGCCATGGTAGTGGGTGTCCTGGGGGTTACCGTTGTCATTGATAGCAGAAATACCATGAATATCATCGATATAGCCGTTGCCATCGTCGTCAATACCATTGTTGGGTACTTCGTTGGGGTTGACCCAAACGTTGTCGCGAAGGTCCGGATGGGTGTAGTCAAAGCCGGTGTCAATCACACCAACCACTACCTCTCGTGAGCCCATTTCCATTTCCCACGCCTGCTCGGCATGGATTTTTGGCATGCCCCAGAGCTGGCTGTAGCCTGGGTCGTTTGGCACCACTGAGGGATAGAATCTGTGGTTGAGTTCGGCGTATTCGATGTTTGGATTGTGCTTGAGACGCTCCACCATAAGACGGGGATCCAGCCCCCGGGGCACAGTGAGTTCAGCCAGGCGTCCTTTAGCAATGTTACGGAAACGGTCATCCACACCGTCGTCATTTTTATCTTTAAATGACACACCGTACTGAGCAAGCAACTGCTTGCGGTCCGCTTTCTTCGCGGTTTCTTTGAATTTAACGATAACAGAGGAATTGTCGAAGTCTTGTTTGGGTTCAACCTTCTTGGCGGCCAGCGCCGGAGCGGTAACAGCCATCAGGGAAGTTGAGAGCATGGCCAAGGTCAATCGGCTCAGGCGTGGGTGCAGCTTTCTCATGTGTGGTCTCCTGTGATTAAGAGTGTCCGCTATAATGATTATGTATGCGAACACATACAATCTAGACACACAAGAAACAAAATTCAAACAAAAATGACACTTTTTAGACAAAAAAGATCACCACCTCCTGTCTGAGTGCGCTTTTTATCAGCAAATAGAAGGGGTTCGAGATAAGTGTATTTTTTCGAATACAAAGAAAGTACAGGATGGGTGAACGTGCAAATGCGTCAGCAGGGCCAGATAAGTTCGAAACGGGCGCCGCCCAACGGACTTTCACTCACCCGGATATGGCCATGACCGTTTTCAGCCAAGCGGCGGGCAATCGCCAGACCAAGGCCAATACCACCAGTGGCCCGGGTGCGACTGGGATCCAGGCGCACAAAGGGCTCGAAAATACGTTCCCGTTCAGAGGCTGGCACGCCCGGTCCGTCGTCATCCACTATGATGCAGATGTGTTCCGCTGCTCGCTGGCAGCTGACCTGAACCTGCTGGCGGCTGTAGCGCAGGGCGTTGGAGAGTAAATTATTGATGGCCCACTCCAGATGTTTCTTACTGGCGGTGAGCCTTAAATCTTCATCGATAGCCGCCAATTCCAGATTTTTCTCTGGGAACAGCTGATGCTGGCGTGCCACCAGGGTTTGCAACAGGGGCGCCAATGACAGGGATTCACTCGGCGCACGTCGCGGGCTGCCTTCTGCTTTGATAAGTTTGACAATTTCGCGGATAAGTTCGTCCAGTTCTTCCAGCCCGCGCAGCACCCTGTCTTCCAACTGTGGCTGCTCATTGGCATCGGCTTCCATCAGCATATCGAAGGCCAGTTGTACCCTCGCCAACGGTGCCCTGAATTCATGGGCCACCGCCTGCATCAAGTCCCGCTGCATTTGAATGGAGCGCTGCAGCGCCTGATTGACCCGGGCCTGACTGTGTCGGCCGTAGAGCAGCAGCATGATGGCAGCAACGGCAATCAGCGCCAAAATCCAGAGGTTACGGGCCACCCGCTGCTGTTTTATCACCTCCGCCTGCAGTGCTTTTTCATTCTCAAGCTCGGTTATCTGGCGCTGGCGTTTTTCCGCCTCGAAGGAGCTGCGAAGCCAGGCCAGCCGCTCCTGGGAACTGGCATTGAAAAGGGCATCATTAATGCTTTTGAATTCTTTGTGGCTGGCAAGCGCCTGTAGATAATCCCCTTTTCGCTCATAGACTTGCGAAAGGATGTCATAGGTATCCCTCAGCAGGCTGCGATCGCCGCTGGTCAGAGCCAATTGCTGTGCCTGCAGCGCCCGTTCCCGCGCCACGTCCACCTCACTGGTCACCAGAAAATAATCCGCAAGTCGCAGGCGCCCCTGAGCCTGCAAGGCCACCAGTCCCAGGCGATCGGCAATGGCCAGCCCGCGCTCCAGATAGCGCCTTGCGCCCTGAGTATCACCCATGGCCAGCGACAGCTTACCTAAGCTCATCAGGGCTGTGGCCGTGATATTGCCATCGTTAAGCTCTTCACCATAGGCGAGAGCCTGCTCCATGGAGGCTCTGGCATCGGCATCATTTTTCAGTTTCTGATTGACCATACCCAGGGCTGTGAGCGCCTGCGCCATGCCGGTTTTATCCCCCAGCGCCTCAAACCCCTTCAGCCCCTGCTGCAGCTGAAGCATGGACGCCTTCAAATCCCCTATCTGCTCATAGGTAATGCCCATGTTGTGATGCAGCTCGGCAACGCCGGGCTTATCGTCCAGCTTTTCGCGGATCCGCAGCGATGCCTGCTGATTGGCCAGCGCCTCTCCATAATCCCCGAGGGTGGCATGAATGCCGGCAATATTGTTCAGCGCCGTAGCCAAAGGCCGCTCGTCCCCCAGTCCCTGGTGTATGTCCCGCGCCCGGGTAAAACACTCCAGCGCCAGTTGGTACTCCGCCTTGTCGCTGTAAATAAGCCCCATATTGTTGTAGGTGGTCGCCTCAAACGAGCGCTTATTGAGCCCTTTGGCAACCTCCAGCGCCCGCTGATAATAGGTCAGCGCCTTGTCCAGCTGGCTCTGACGCCAGTAAATAAGGCCTGTTACATTGAGGGGCACCACCAGCATCTCGGGCTGGTGCTGATTCTCCGCCAGCGTTAACGCCGCCTCGCCGTATTTTGCGGCCTCGACAAAGTCTCCCAATAACATCTTGGCCCAGGCTAGGTTGCTGAGCGCCATCACTTCGGAGGCAGGTTCGGGCCTTTCTTTCAGCAGCGTTAATGCCTGACTGCTGTAGTCGATGGTTTTGAGGGGATCGTCATTGCGGGAAGCGGCAGCGAGTTCGAGCAGCGCCTGCACTCTTGCATCACCGCTGATCTCAGCGCTGGCTCTGTCAGCGTCACTGGCCTGATTTTCCCTACAGCCAGAGAGGGACAAGGCCATTATCATTGCCAACATCAGCGCCAAAACGCAGGACGAGAGCGACGACAGCCATGGCATCCCACCCGACGGCAAACGGCGTCCTTGAGGATGGGGTAATGCCGATGGCTGCGTCATTTCAATTCAATGTCAGTACGTAGCCCTGGCCACGCATGGTTTTGATGAGAGCAGGTTCACGGGGGTCGTCGCCCATTTTGCGGCGCAGGTGTGACACCCTGAGGTCGATGGTGCGGGGGGTACTGTCGTAGCCAATTTCTTTGAAGTGGTCGCAAATAGCGTCACGGTCCAGGATGCGGCCAGCGTGCCTGGTTAAGAGCCACAACAGCTCGAATTCGGCCAGGGTCAATTCCAGATTACTGCCGTGCAGCGTCGCCGTGCGCTCAAGCTTATCGAGAATAAGCCCATTGACCACAAGCCGCGATTCGCTGGCAGCAGGTGCTTCCTGAAGTTGGGTATCCTGCAATTCTGAGCGGCGCAGCAAGCTGCGTATGCGGGCAAGGAGTACCCGGGAACGAACAGGCTTGGCGATATAGTCATCGGCACCGGTTTCCAGCCCCGCCACCTCATCAATATCGTCCCCAAGGCCGGTCAGCATCAGAATGGGCCCAGCGTATTGAGAACGCACCTTGCGGCAAATGGACAACCCATCCATGTCTGGCAGCATCACGTCAAGCACCACCAGTCTTGGTCGTTCTTCTATGATGCGTCTTGCCGCGTTGAGACCGTTGGATTCGGTTCTGACCTCAAAGCCGTTCTTGGTCAGAAAGTCACTGAGCAGCTCTGTCAGTTCCTGGTCGTCATCCACCAGCAGGATAAATTCGTTTAAGTCCATGATCGCCTGTTTCCTGAAGCTATGGACTTGATTGTATGTAATTACGTACAAAATTCAAATTCTGTATTCCGGTAGTGACCAAACAGACACTACCGGAAATATCAGTCGCCTAATTGTACTCAGTCACATCCTGGGTAAAGTCAGTGGGCCAGAATTTGTATCCCTGAACCGTGGCCTGAGCGGCAGCGCCCCAGATGGCCGACTGGAACACCTTCACACCACCCACATCGTAGGAAGTATTCGCCGCCACCTGGCCACCATCTTCCTCGTGTCGGGCCGTGGCTTCGGCGCGGGCGCCGGCATCCCAGCCCTCGGTAAGAAAACGCTGCATGGCCGCGGCATCGTGGAAGGTATAGAGGAAGGCCACTTTTTTAAACCCAATTCCCAACCCGGCACCGAGGGACGCGAAGCGATAGTATTCAATCTTGCCGGCGCTGCTGAAGGTACAAACTCCCCCTCCGGTAGAGGCTGCAAACAGGTAACTGTCGCTGCCGGTACACACCAGATACCCCAAACTGGAAGATACCGCAGACTTTGCTGTGGGATGATCTTTATAGATATCCTGCAGCGCTCCCGCGGTTTCTTTTCTGGCATTGGCCTTCTTGGCCTCGGGAGTCGAGCCGGTGGCGCAGCCACCAAGCACTAAGATGAGGGGAATGGCTAAGTATCCAAGTTTCATGGTCGCGTCCTTGTCTGATTGATTAACAGTATAAAAATCAATCAAAACTCTAGTTTGCTGCCAAAAAATTGCCAGTCGCCCCACTATCAAGGGCATTGGACATCAACGACTGCTTTGCTTGCCATGACGTAAGCGGGTTCGGGCTCTGTATGCCAATCCGCTTGCCGCGACCTGTCAGCTCGGCTAGAGTCCCGTCTTTACCGCTGTAATTCGTGAAAGGTTTGCCATGCCCACCGATATTTTTCTGCTTCGCCACGGCCAAACAGAGTTCAATGCCCAAAGGCGACTCCAGGGACACTGCGACTCGCCCCTTACCGCCCTTGGCAGAGCGCAGGCCAGAGCCTACGGGCAGGCACTCAAGCGTTGTGGCAACCTCGACGACTACGCCTTGCTGACGAGCCCTTTGGGTCGGGCGATGGAAACCGCCGCTATCGTGGCCGACACCCTGGGGCGCACGCCTGAAAGCATCATCCCAGAGCCACGCATCAAAGAAGCCGGGTTGGGTGAGTGGGAACAGGAGCATATCCCCGATATCCACAGCAGCTGGCCGGGACTCGAGGCCATGCCGGGCTGGTATATCAAGGGCCCCGGCGCCGAGCCATTGAGTGCACTGCGTGAGCGTCTGCTTCACTGGCTTGAGGACCCGGCCACACCGCAAAAAGTGATTTTGGTGTCACACGGGGTGACCGGCGTGGTACTCAGAGGCCTGCTGCAAAACCTCGGTGATGACGAGATGTGGCGCCAGGATAAACCCCAGGATGCCTTTTATTATTTCAGTCACAATCGCCTGCACCGGATATCCTGCTAAGGTCCCTCACCAGGGCTGAACCCCTTGAAAGTAAAGACTCCTGTCCGGGCGTTGTTGCGTCCGGGTCGCTGAGGTATGCTCAAAAATCTGCCCGCTGCCGGGCCATTTTGCAGAACAACAACGAGAACATCCGATGCGCCATACCTCATCCCTGCCCCGCTTGTCTTATTTGTCACTGTCATTGACTTTGTCGGCGGCCATGCTGCCCTTTTCGGCATTGTCTGCCACCTTTATCAGCGCCGATGCACTGCTGGATGTGCGCAGCGGCAAGATGATTGACTCGCCGCTGCTGAAAATCGAAGAGGGTCGCATCGTTGAGTTGGCTACCCAGGGCAAGCTCGACATCCCAGTTGGCAGCGAGCTCATTGAACTCAAAGGCAAGACCCTGTTGCCGGGGCTGATGGACATGCACGTGCATCTTGGCAGCGATGCCGAGGACAACTTCCTCGAATCGATGAACTACTCAATCCCCCGTCAGACGGTCAAGGCGGTGAAAAACGCCAAAAAGACCCTCGAAGCAGGCTTTACCACGGTGCGGGATCTCGGCGATTCGGGCTACAGCGTGATTGCGGTACGTGATGGTATCAATGCCGGTGAAATCCCCGGCCCACGTATTTGGAGCGCAGGACATGCCCTGTCAATCACGGG
This sequence comes from Shewanella sp. FJAT-52076, assembly GCF_019457455.1. Taxonomy (NCBI): domain Bacteria; kingdom Pseudomonadati; phylum Pseudomonadota; class Gammaproteobacteria; order Alteromonadales; family Shewanellaceae; genus Shewanella; species Shewanella sp. FJAT-52076. Next base: position 512,382 of record NZ_CP080415.1, on the reverse strand, counting down.
GGGCCATTGCGACGACAACTTCAGCGCCCCCGAAATGCACTCGGTTGCCGGCGGTGTGGCCGATGGTCCCTGGGCGGTACGGGCCAAGGCGCGGGAAAATATCAAATACGGCGCCAACACCTTAAAGATTTGCGCCACCGGCGGTGTGTTCTCCAAGGGCACCAAGGTGGGCGTACAACAATACACCGAGGATGAACTCAGGGCTGCTGCTGAAGAAGCCCATCAGCGCGGGCTTATCATCGCCGCCCACGCCCATGGCACCAGCGGCATCAAGGCCGCCATCCGCGCCGGCATCGACAGCATAGAGCACTGCAGTTTTCTCGACGATGAGGCCATCAAGCTGGCCATCAAAAACGGCACTTACCTGAGCTGCGATATTTACAACACCGAGTACACCCTCGCCTTTGGCGCAGCCAACGGTGTGCCTGAGGAAAACATCAATAAAGAAAAACAGGTGTCTCAGGCCCAGCGCGATAGTTTCCGCAAGGCCACCAAGGCCGGTGCCCGAATGGTATTTGGCTCGGATGCCGCCATTTATCCCCATGGTGACAATGGCAAGCAGTTCGCCACCATGGTGCAATTTGGTATGACGCCACTGCAGGCGATTCAGGCAGCCACCCTTACCAGCGCCGCCCTGCTGAAACAGCAGGATGTAGGCGAGCTGAAACCCGGCTTCCTGGCCGACATCATCGCAGTAGACGGCAACCCACTGGACAATATCCGCCTGCTGGAAAATGTCAGCTTCGTGATGAAAGACGGCAAGGTGTTCAAGGGCTGATGACCTTTGTGCCCCTTTCAGGACAGATGGTCAAAATGATTGAGCACTCCGTGTAAATAGGCCTTTTCGCTACCGTCGAGATGGGGTTGCCGGGATAGGTTTTTAAGATCCATGACGATGCACCGGGCCGAAGGCTCGGTGCAAATCCCCTTCCACAGCGACAGCGCCGCCTGCTGGGGCGTGCGGCCATAGCGTTTGCGTTGCAGCTCGAGGAAGGTTTTGGCCCGTTCACGGCCGCAGCCCAGCTTGGAAATCGCCAGCCAGTTCATGGCATCCCTCCCCCGCTCAGTCCGACAGTATTATCTTGTTTCTGCCTTCGCGCTTGGCTCGGTACAGCGCCGTATCGGCCCCCAGCAACATGGCATCGGCAGTGCGAAACTGACCACTTATCTCACAGGCAATCCCCTGGCTGACGGTCAGCAATGCCCCCTGTGGCAAGCCCATGGCGGCAATATCTATGGCTGCTACCGCTTCCGACACCTGTTTGGCTATCAATTCCGCCATGGCCGCATTAAGGCCGGGAAGCAGCAGCACAAACTCTTCACCGCCGAATCGCGCTGCCAGGCATTGGGGTGAAGGTAGAGCAGAAGCCAAGGCAGCAGCAATCTGCCTGAGGCAGTCATCACCCTTTAAATGGCCGTAGAGATCGTTGAACTGCTTGAAAAAGTCCACATCCACAATCACCACACTGATAGGGTGACGACGGGCCAGACACTGTCGCCACTGTTTTTCCAGCGCTTCCATCAGGGTGCGACGATTAGCAAGGCCGGTTAAATAATCGGTGGCCGCCAGTGCAGTGAGCCTTTGCACCTCCGCCTTTTGCGAAGACAAATCCTCAAAACCCACCAGAAACAGCGGCAACAACCCCTGTACAAACGACAGACTCAGCTTCACCCACAAGAGGGCACCGTCCACCCGCCGAAGCTGTACTTCCCTGCCGCCATGTTGCAGACCCTGATATTGCCCTTCGGCGGCAGACTGCAGTTCCCGATAGAGGCCCTGATATCCACTCTCCAGCCAACTTGGCCACAGCTCCCCAATAAAGGTCTCAGCTTCGTCCCCCAGCAATGCGGCTGCGGCTTGATTCACGCAGAGCACCTTACCGGAGGCATCAGCCAAAGCCATGGGTTGCTGAAGGCACTGAACGACCTCGGCAACGGCGGCAAATTCACAATAATTTTCATGGACGGGGTACATGGCTGGCTCCTGACGGTGTGTCCTATGCCAACCACTTTAGAATGCGGCGTCAACTTTAACCTTCCCGCAAGCTTACGACGCAACACACTGATATTAAATGATATAAATAAACCTTACGAAGACTGATTTCCGCTGAAAGGCTATCTTTTGCCACCAAAAATGGCCAAAGCCGGGGCTCCACCCGCCATTGCTGCGCCCTAAAACAAACACACCCGGCACAGGGCCGGGTGTGTGTGACGTACCAAATTACTTCACGTCTTTATTGATGACCTGGGGGTCAGGGCTGCAAAGTTGCAGCGTGCTGCCGGCTATGTTGAACACCAGTCTGAAGCCGGTCTCGCCGACTATGGTATCTGTGTCATAGAGGGCCAGGGTGGTTTCATTCAGCAACTCCACCGCATCTATCACCTGATCAAACGGGGTAGCAAAGGCCGCACCGGCAAAACTCAGGCCTTTACCGGTCTTGTCCTGCAACGAATAAATAATCTGAGTGCCTGATTCGGTCACGACCACGGGTCCTGCCGGCACATAATTAAATTCCGGGGTGTTATTGGCATCGAGAGACACAGTGACCTGAATATTCTGAACTGACATAGATTTTCCTTTATTTTGCTGTCAATGCGCCCCCGCCGCGGGGGCAGCTAAGGCCATACTAACAAGCTTGCCTGAAGGCACCTTCCGGCAAGCTTACGGGATAGTCGATTGATTTTAATTCATAAAATAGAATCAGAAAGTCTGGAACCTAACCCCCTGAGCGGCAAGTGGGCCTTTAAGAGCATCGGCGGCATCCGTCTGCCCCAGACATTCCAACGCCATCACATAGGCACGCACAAATCGCGGGGCCCGTGACACGGCGATAACCGGGTCGAGGCGGGTTTTCACCGACCGGCACATAGCCAACCTTTCCTCACCTTTGCCCTGCGCCGACTGGCTCTGTGCCAACAGTAGTTCGGCATCCGCCATCCGGGCCTTATCTTCCCAGTCGTCGGACACCTGGGCCGCCCCTGCCGACAACACAGCGATTGCCTGCTCGGCCATGGCTTCGGCGGCGGCAAAATGCCCAAGTTGCAACAGCCGTCTACCGGCCGCGAGCGGATACAGCTCAGCAAACTTTTGCTGGCGCTGGAGCGACAAGGTCTCGGCTTCGGCGCTGAGTCGCTGTCGGCTGGCTTCCAATTCAGCCTCGGAGCCGGAACCTATGCCGAGTTCAATCTCGTGCAGACCGGTTATCAACAGGTCGTAGCGCCAGGATTGGTTACCCGGGTCTTTGGCCAGGGCCTGAATGCGAATGGCTTTGGCCCTGAGGATGGCCTCCCTGGCTGCGTCGGTATTGCCAAGCCACTCATACAGACGGGCAAGATTGGCCTGACTGTGGGACAGACGGTCGAGGGCGTAGGCCTCACTGGAGCGCCCAAGCAGGGTGCCGATATCGGTATGCAGTTTCACTGCAAGGGGAATATCCCCCGTGGCCATGGCCGCGCTGGCAAGCCAGGATTGGGTATCGGCCACGTCGGCAATCAGCTGGCCATCGTCGGGGGCGTCACTGAGCAGCTGTAATTTCAGGGCGAGAGAAGCCTCAAACATTTGCTGAGCCAAGGGGTAATCCTGCAGCTTCATGGCGAGACTGCCGAGGGAGTTTTCGGCATAAGAAAGCTCCAAACGCGCATCCCGGCTTTCCGGTGCCAGTTTCACCATGGCTTCACTGTGCTCAAGGTATGCCCCGAACCAGATTTTTACCTCTTCCCAATTGTTGTTGTCGTACTCAATCTGCCCCAGCCAAAACGCATTGGCGCCCAGGGTTTTGTACAGTTCGAGCTGAGGCACATCACGGCCTCTGAGGGGCAATAGCTTATCCCGCGCTGCCAGCAGCGCCGCCCTGGCCTCATCGGGCTTTTCGCGGCTGTAGGCCACCTCCCCCATGGCCTCCAGTGTCTGACCATGGCGGAACAGCGCTGCCACCGACAAACTGGCGTCGGGCGTACTGAAATAATCCAGCGCCTTGTTGCTGACCCCGTCGAGCAAGTCCATACGGCCAATACTGCGCAGCCGGTCGGCGAACTGGCCCACCATAAAACCCAGCAAATCTTCCGCAGCGAGACGCCGCTCGGTGGCAAGGCGCTCGGCCTGCATACTCCTGACGCCCATCACCACGGAAATTAGCGTCAGCACACCAAGCAGTGCCACAGTGCCGCGCTTTATCCAGCTGCGGCGCACATCCCGGGCGAGGGAAGCATGAATAAAGTCACGACTTTGCGCATCCAGCGCCAACTGGCCATCTTCGAGGAGTTGCCTCGCCTCCAGCATGGGCTTGCCCGGCCCGAGCAGGTAGTCACGTTCACGCCCCGCACTGTGCCAGCGGCTGGCCTGATGAAACAGGCGCGACTTGAGCGCCAGCAACTGCCGATGTTCTTCAATCCAGCGTGACGCACGGCGCCAGCGCCGCAGCAAGGCTTCGTGGGCCACACTGAAACTGGGTTCGGCGCCCTCGAGATGGGAGACAAACAACCGGCTGTCCACCAGCGCCTGTACCAGTCGGCGCTCGTCCCCGGTGGAAAGCTCACTGTAGCGGGCACTGCGACTGGTTACCGACAGCTCATCTTCCTTGAGGGTCACCAGCCGCGCCAACACCCCGGGCAGAGCGGCACGGGTGGTGGCGCTCTGGTCGGCAATGGCCTCATCGGCGGCGCGGCCGATGGCGCCTTCGATGCCGCCCAGTCTGTGGTAGACATCGAGTTTTAGCTGATTGGATTCATCCCGGGCCAGATACAGCGCCTGCAACAGGTATTGCAGCATGGGCAAGGCATCCGGACTCTCGGCCGCCTCACGGCAGAGAAGCTCATCCAGCCCCAGGGCGCTGTCTTTATCATGCTCCCAACTGAGCCCCGCCGCCGCCGCAGGCAAACGGATCATTTGCAGCAGTGATTGGCGACTGGGTGGCTCCAGGTCAAAGTGTGCGCCGTTGCCCTTGCCCGCCATCAGCACACTGTGGCTTACCACCAGAGGATAAAAGTCGTTGCGACAGGCACAGAGCACCAACAGGGCGCCACTGCGGGAGAAAGTATCCAGCAACGCCAGAAATGCACTTCTGTCTGCTTCATCAAACGCAGGCGAAGAGAGCAGAACTTCGAGCCTGTCCACCACCAGTGCAAAACGCGGTTTTTCCCAGCGTCCTGAAGGCAACGCCGCCAGCAAACTTTCTGTCACAGACTCGCTGCTCTGGCCAAGCATCAGGGCGAGAGTGTCGGCACTTTCACCCTCAAATACCGGCTTGTCATCGACCTCCCAGTCGAGCATGGCCGATGCCAGCTCCAGCATCAGCGCACCCGGGGCCACATCGGCCATATCCAGCCCGGCGCTGGACACCAGGCCGATGCCATTAACTCCCTGGGGGGTACTGAGGTTGGGCAGAATACCGGCGTGGATCAGCGACGTTTTACCGCTGCCACTGGGGCCAAGCAACAAACACAGGCCCCGGCCACTGCGTACCTGGCGATGGATATTCTCAAGCAGGGTGTTGATTTGCTCCCGGCGGCCGAAAAATACGTCGGCGTCCTGGCTGCCGAAGGGGCGCAGCCCCGGAAAAGGTGACCCCGCCTGCCACACGCCTTCGGCAGCACCCTGTTCATGGCCAGACGGAAAAGAAACAGGCGCCAGGGTGCGGTAACCGCGGCGGCGCAGGGTTTCGATAAATTGGGGATTGGTGGCACTGTCATCCAGAGCACGACGCAGCACGGCGATGGTTTTATGCAGCGGATTATCGCCTGTCTCAAGACCGGCCCAGCAGGCATCCAGCAGTTCATCACTGCTGACAACCTCTCCCTGGCGCTGGCACAGAAACAAGAGTACCTCCATGGCCTTGGGCTCGAGCTGGCGGCTGATACTGCCGCGACTGACGCGGTTGCTTTGGGGCGAAACCTGCCAGTCGCCGAAGAAGAAAATCGTCTCTGTCATCCCTTTGAAGCCCTCTGTGACCTTGGCTGGAAAGCCACACCTTTTTCTGTGTTTCGGGGTTCACAATCATCGCAAAGCGAGCGACCATATCCGGGTTAATCTACGGTCAGGAGCCCCCATGAGCCATCCCCAGGTTGTATCCCTTAAGCTGAAACGAAAATCACGTCTGCTGGAAGTGGGATTTGACGATGGCAGCCAGTATCAGCTGAGCTGCGAATTCCTGAGGGTTTACTCCCCATCGGCAGAAGTTCACGGCCACGGTAACCCGGTACTGGTTACCCATAAAAAGGACGTCAACATCACGGCCATCGAACCCGTAGGTAACTACGCGGTTAAACTGGTGTTTGATGATGGCCATGATACCGGACTTTATTCGTGGCAGGTATTGCATCAACTCGCCACCAATCAATTAAATTTATGGGAACAATATCTGGCGCGCCTGCGTGCCGAAAAAGGCTCCAGAGAGCCAATGATCCCCATGAATATCAGTTATCGCTAGTCTTTGTAACGGCCGGGATAATCGTCCGGCCACCTAGTCGAAAGTAGCATCCCCCACGGACGAAAAGCCGCAAGTATAGTGCATTTGTGCAATTGCCCATCCATTTACAGCTCCATAACATGAGGTTTCGTTCAGGTTAAAACCCTGTAACAGCGGGCCTCAATATCCCGCAAAAACCTGTTGAGCCATGGCCATTCGCCGTTAACCCGGATGATGGCACTAAGGAAGTGCTTCGCGGCAGCTTAGCCGCAACACAACAAGGACAAGTCACCTATGCGCAAGCAACAACTCTCACTCTTGTTTATCGCCGTTTCGGCAACCCTGGGTACATCAGCCTATGCCGCCAACGTAGTGGACGTGGCCAAGATGCGCCACGCCACTGGCGACATCGGCAGCGTACTGCAACTGGCCCCCGGTCACGAGTTCCGTACTGCAAAACAACTGGATCTGGGCAAAGGCCTGAAGAAGGAACGTCTGCAGCAATACTTCCACGGCGTGCCTGTTTATGGTTTCACTGTGGCCGCTGATCGCTCTGAGATGGGGTTCTACAGCAACCTCAAAGGCCAGATGCTGGCGAATATCGACAAGGATGCGGCTTTTGCCAAGCCCAGCCTGAGCAAAGAAAAAGCCCTGGAAATCGCCAAAGCCGCCAAGGGTGGCCACGGTCTCAAGGCCGGCAAGACCCGTAACGACAACGCCCAGCCATGGATCATCCTGTACGGCAAAGCTCAGGAGCCACGACTGGTGTATATCACCTCTTATGTGGTTGATGGCGACGCCCCAAGCCGTCCGTTCACCATGGTCGACGCCCACTCAGGTGAAGTACTGGAACGCTGGGAAGGCCTGAACCATGCTGGCACAGGTACCGGCCCAGGCGGTAACGCCAAGACTGGCCAGTATGAGTACGGCACTGACTTCGGCAACCTGGACGTGGAAGTGAATGGTGACACCTGCACCATGAACAATGCCAACGTGAAAACCGTCAACCTGAACCACGGCACCAGCGGCAACACCGCATTCAGTTACACCTGTCCACGCAACACAGTGAAAGAAATCAACGGTGCCTACTCACCGCTGAACGATGCCCACTACTTCGGTGGCGTTGTGTATGACATGTACGATCAGTGGTATGGCACAGCGCCCCTGTCTTTCCAGCTGACCATGCGCGTGCACTACAGCAACAACTACGAAAATGCCTTCTGGGACGGCAGCGCCATGACCTTCGGTGATGGCCAGAACTACTTCTACCCACTGGTGTCCCTGGACGTTTCTGCCCACGAAGTGAGCCACGGCTTTACCGAACAGAACTCAGGTCTGGTATATGCCAACCAATCCGGTGGTATGAACGAAGCCTTCTCGGATATGGCCGGTGAAGCGGCCGAGTTCTTTATGAAAGGCAGCAACGACTGGCTGGTTGGCGCCGATATCTTCAAAGGCGACGGTGCCCTGCGCTACATGGCTGACCCAACTCTGGACGGCCAGTCTATCGGTCATATCGACGACTACTATGATGGTCTGGATGTGCACTACAGCTCAGGTGTATTCAATAAAGCCTTCTACACTCTGGCGACCACCGAAGGCTGGGATACCCGCAAAGCCTTTGAAGTCTTCGTTATTGCCAACCAGTTGTACTGGACGCCCAATAGCCTGATGTACGAAGGTGCCTGTGGTGTACGCAACGCGGCTTCCGACAAGGGCTACAGCACTGCCGACGTAAACTCAGCATTCGCAGCCGTGGGCATCACCCCCTGTGACGTACCGCCACCACCACCACCACCAGAAGCTGACGTACTGCAAAACGGCGTAGCCGTGACTGACATCAGCGGCGCCACAGGCTCCAAGCAATACTGGACCCTCGATGTGCCCGCCGGCGCCAGCAACCTGGTGTTCAACCTGTCCGGTGGTTCGGGCGATGCCGACCTCTATGTGAAGTTTGGCGCCAACCCAACCAGCACTGACTACGATTGCCGCCCCTATGCAGCAGGCAACAACGAAAACTGTGCCATCAGCAATGTACAGCAAGGTACTTACTGGGTGATGCTGAACGGCTACAGCTCGTACAGCGGCACTACTCTGGTGGGCAGCTTCGATGGCGGCAGCACTGAGCCAAACGAAGCCCCTGTTGCCAGCTTCACCGCTGACTACACCGGCGCCCTGTATAACTTCACCAGCACTGCAACCGACTCTGACGGCAGCGTTGTGGCCTGGAGCTGGGATTTCGGTGACGGTGAAACCGCTACCGGTTCTGCTGCAAGCCACCAGTATCTGGTGAGCGGCAGCTACACAGTGACTCTGACCGTGACCGACGATGACGGCGCCACCGCCAGCACCTCTGAAGTGTTCAACGTGGAAGTGCCTGCTGCCGAGATGGATCTGAGCATCACCAAGGTGAACGTATCACGCCGTGGCAGCGCCCGTATCGGTTTGGAATGGACCGGCAACAGCGCCTCTTACACCGTACTGCGTAACGGTGAAGCCGTAGGCAGCACCAGCGCCAACAGCTATGTTGACCGCTTCACTGCCACTGCTGGCAGCAGCGTCACCTTCCAGGTGTGCAACTCCGATGGTGGTTGCTCCGACATTGAAACCGTAAGCTTCTGATAGGCTGACCGGTTTAAACTGAAAACGCCGTCCAGTGGACGGCGTTTTTTATTACTTACTTTCGCTTGAGGGCACTTGTGGCAGCGGCATGTAACGCTGAGTCTGCCAGTCGAAACTGTATCTCTGCCCCTGCCATTCATACTGAGATTTGCCATCAACCATGATCACTCTGGCGTTTTGCGGCAAAGAGGCCAAGCCTTCAACCTGTTCCCGGGAACGGGTGATCATGGCGGGCGGTACCGGCCTTGGCTGCGTCATCAATCGCTGGCGTTCACGCTCAGCCTGATGCTCACGCTCCCTCTCTCTTTCCGCCCAGGCACTTTCGGCAAATGCCCTCTGCTGCCAATACCCGCTGTCGTTGTAGCGCCAGAAGGGATCCCGGTAAAAGGGATCGCGCCACCCCCAGCCTATGCCGGTGCTCCAATAGGGTCCCGGGTAGCGCCAGTGGCCATAACCGCCGCTGGAATAACTCAGGCCCAAACCATTGTGATTGCCAATCCACACCGAGGTACTTAAATCCGCCAATGCAGGCAAGGGCGCGGTGGACAGGGCCAGTACCGCCACCACAGCCAAAGAACCCCAAGGCTTTGTCATACTCCCCTCCTGCCCGGGGCGCTTTTGATTCCGCCAACGGGGCTTTAGTGGTATAGTGCGCGCCACAAAAGGGTTTTGCAAACAGAGGCATTTCCATATGAGTTTTAAGGATTTACGTAGCTTTATCAGCCACCTCGAAGAGTGCGGCGAGCTTAAGCGCGTCAGCTATCCGGTTGATCCTTATCTTGAAATGACCGAAATCGCCGACCGCGTGTTGCGTGCCGGTGGCCCGGCGTTGCTGTTTGAACAGCCAAAAGGCCACAGTATGCCGGTATTGGCAAACCTCTTTGGCACACCCAAGCGTGTCGCCATGGCACTGGGCAAAGAAGACCCGCTGGCGCTGCGCGACGTGGGCGAGCTGCTGGCCTTCCTCAAAGAGCCTGAGCCACCACGGGGCTTTAAAGATGCCATTGCCAAAATTCCAATGTTCAAGCAAGCGCTTAACATGCCCCCCAAGACAGTGAGCCGCGCGCCCTGTCAGGAAGTGGTGATTTCCGGTGATGATGTCGACCTGACCAAGCTGCCGATTCAACACTGCTGGCCCGGCGACGTAGCGCCACTGGTGACCTGGGGCCTGACTATCACCAAGGGCCCACGCCAGAAACGTCAGAACCTCGGCATTTACCGTCAGCAGCTTTTGGGCAAAAATAAGCTCATCATGCGCTGGTTATCCCACCGTGGCGGCGCCCTGGATTTCCGTGATTTTCAGGAAAAGCACCCGGGCGAAAACTACCCTGTGGTGGTGGCGCTGGGCTCAGATCCCGTGACCATTCTTGGCGCCGTGACCCCTGTGCCGGACTCCATGAGCGAATATGCTTTTGCGGGTCTCTTGCGCGGTGAGCGTACCGAGGTGGTCAAGGCGCTGTCCTGTGACCTCGAAGTACCGGCCACCAGCGAAATCATCCTCGAGGGGTATATCGCCCCCGGCGAGATGGCCGAAGAAGGTCCTTACGGCGACCACACCGGCTATTACAACGAAACCGACAGCTTTCCTGTGTTTACGGTGACCCACATTACCCACAGGAAAGATGCTATCTACCACAGCACCTACACCGGCCGTCCACCCGATGAACCGGCCATGTTGGGGGTAGCACTGAACGAAGTGTTCGTGCCGATTTTGCGAAAACAATACCCTGAAATTGTTGACTTTTACCTGCCACCCGAAGGCTGTTCCTATCGGATGGCGGTGATCTCCATCCGCAAACAATACCCGGGCCATGCCAAGCGGGTGATGATGGGCGCCTGGTCGTTCCTGCGTCAGTTTATGTACACCAAGTTTATTGTGGTGGTGGATGAAGATGTGAACTGCCGTGACTGGCAGGACGTCATTTGGGCCATTACCACCCGTATGGATCCCACCCGCGATACCGTGATGATAGATAACACCCCTATCGATTACCTCGACTTTGCCTCACCGGTCGCAGGCCTCGGCTCCAAGATGGGCCTGGATGCCACCAACAAGTGGGAAGGCGAGACCAATCGTGAATGGGGCACGCCCATAGTGATGGACGAGGCAGTGAAGCGCCGGGTGGATGACATGTGGGACGAACTCGGTATCGACCAGTCCCCAACCCTCTAGTCCCCAGCTATACCCAATACCAAAATCCGGGTGCCGCACAGCGGCACCTATACTAAAGACACAGTAAAGAGAAACCCTTCACAGAAAGGGAAAGCATACCAAGAGGTTTCAAAGAACACAGATGAACAGCATTCGTTGTAAAGTCCTCAGTATCACGCCGTTCAATGACGCCGTGTATCAGGTTAGCCTGGCCCCGGAAACGCCTGTGGAGTTCAAGGCAGGCCAATACCTGTGCGTGGTGATGGGTGAGAAGGACAAGCGCCCCTTCTCCATCGCCTCGGCCCCCGGCAATGACACTCTGGAGCTGCACATAGGTGCTGCCGTCAGTGAAAGCTACCCCATGCAGGTGGTGGAACGCCTCAAGGCCGAAAGCCACATCGACATCGAAGCCCCCGGCGGCGACGCCTTCCTGCGGGAAGACAGCCACCGTCCACGGCTGCTGATTGCCGGCGGCACGGGTTTCTCTTACATCAAGAGTATTGTCGAGCAGCAGATAGCCCTGGGGCAGAAAGTGGAAACCACCCTCTATTGGGGCTGCCGTACCCAGGATGCCATGTATTACGAGTCCATCGCCCGCCAGTGGCACCAGGCTTATCCCTGGCTTCACTTTGTGCCTGTGGTGGAAGAGGCCCCCGAAGGCTGGGATGGCAAGACCAATAACCTGCTGGCGCAAATCAAGGCCGATTTTATCAGCCTCGTCAGTTACGACATCTACATTGCTGGCCGCTTTAATATGGTCGGCGCCGCGCGGGAGCAGTTCCGCGAAATGGGTGTGGATGAAGCCCACCTGTACGGCGATGCCTTCGCCTTTATCAAGTAACTGCGCACCAACGACCCTATGCAAAATCCCGGCAATTGCCGGGATTTTTTACGCCCGCGTCCGGGAGAACTACACTCAAAGAATCCGGGCATTGAGGGCTTTATCCATGCATCACGCCATCCGGCTTCTGCTGCTGTTCCTGACTGTGTTGCCCGGCATCACTGCGCCCCTGGCCCAGGAAAAATTGAGCTCCTTGTCGTTTCTGACCGAAGAGTACCCGCCTTTCAATTTCACCCGCGATGGCAAGGTGCAGGGTATCGCCGTGGATTTGCTGCTGAGCGCCGCCGCCCTGGAGGGGCAAAGCATCAGTCGCGAATCCATCCGGGTGTACCCCTGGACCCGAGCCTACGCCATGGCATTGCGCGGCCATAACATGGTGCTGTTTTCCACCACCCGCACCGAGGAGCGGGAACCCCTGTTTCACTGGGTCGGCCCCATAGCTCCGATGCGAATCGTGCTGATTGCGCTCAAGCAGCAACATATCCACGTTGAGTCGTTGGCAGACTTACAAAATAAGCAAATAGGTGTGGTCACCAACGATATAGGCGAAGAAGTGCTGACACAGCTTGGCCTGGCGGACCAACTTCAGCCCAATGCCAGCGCCGACTTGCTGCTGAAGATGATGGCCCGTGGCCGCATCGACCTCTGGGCCTACGAAGAAACCGTGGCGAAATGGCTTATCAAAGAGTCGGGTATGAGCTTTGATGACTTTGAGGTGGTGTACCTGCTAAGAGAAGCAGAGCTCTACTACGCCTTCAGCCGCGATGTGCCCGAAGCGTTACGGGTACAACTGCAGCACGCCCTGGATACGCTCAAAACGCCCCTGGCAGACGAAACCAGCAGCTGGGCAACCATTACCCAGAAGTACCTGCACTGAAAAGTCCCCCGGTTAAAGCTCCGGCCACAGGCGTTTGCGCTCGTCGGTGTAATGCCACCAGGGCTTGGGAGCTTCCCCTTCACTGAAGGCCACCAGAGACATAAACACATCCAGTACGCAGGGATCATGGCGCTCGCCGGTCAGCTCACATAATTTCAGATACAGAGCCATGGGCTCCTGTCCCTTCAGACCATCCACAGTGTGAATTCCCAAAAGCACCAGGTCCTTGGCGGTGGCAGGTCCCACATTGGGCAAATCGGTGAGCTTACGTAAACGGTTTCTATCGACCTTGTCCGGGTTCATCTTTCTCCATCCTTACCTGGCAGCTTTCTTTGCCTCGGGCGAGGCAATTCTTTATCATCCCGAGTCTCACGTAATTTCCGCAAAAAGGCGAGCCATGAAACTGACCATGCTGACTCCGGCACTCTATGAAAAGCTGTACCGGGATATCCACGAATTTCGCACCACCTTTGATTTACCAGTGGAAGACACTGCCAGCCTGGATGCCAAAGCCGATACCCTGCACTCTTCATTGATCATTGAAGAGCTGACCGAACTTGCCGAAGCCGGTTGCAAGGTTGAGCAGGCCGACGCCATAGTGGACAGCGTTTATGTGCTTATGGGCCGCGCCGTCCATCTGGGCGCCAAATCTGCCGATGCCAGCCTGGAAATCAGCTACTTTATCGATGTGCTGCTGCATGTTGCCGCCAACCGTGGCATCAATTTCGAAATCTGCTGGGATGAAGTGCACTCCAGCAACATGAGCAAGGTATGCCGCACCGAGCAAGAGCTGGCCGACACCATCGCCCACTATGCAACACAGGGGGTAGAGATCGTGGGCAGTCGTCAGGGGGACTTCCTGATTGCCAAGTGCGCCAAAGACGTTGAGCTGGAAGGCAAAACCGTGCGTCAGGGCAAGGTGCTTAAATCTGTGTACTACCGTCCCGCCAACTTAAGTGCACTGGTCGCTGGCTGATACACCTTTCAATCCCCAAAGCCCCGTCAACGGGGCTTTTTTATTGGAACCGTGGAATTTCTGTTTCAGCTGCTGTCAATTCAAGAACCCCCGACTAGGCTTAATCAAAAGGACGTCTGTCATCCAAGGGATCATGAATATCTTTCTGCTGCTACTTAGCCTTATCGCCTTTCCCGTTTTAGCAGAGGGCCCCGCGCTGGAGATGAATGTCGACGGTAAGGCAGGGCTCTTTCAAGCGCCGGATAAAGCTACCCGCCCGTGGCGCATTTGTGCGCTGCTGCCCCATGGCAAAGATCATTACTGGTGGGGCGTTGCCTGGGGATTGTCACAGGAAGCGGCACGGCTGGGGGTAGAAATCGGCATCTATGATGCCGGGGGCTACGACAAGCTGGCCGAACAAAAAAGGCAGCTGAAACACTGCCACCGCCTCAAAGCCGATGGCTATATTATCGCGGCCATCGCCGCCGATGGTCTGTCGGCCGAAGTGGATCTCTTGATGGCCGATGGCATTCCTGTAATAGACCTTGTCAACGGCATGAACAGCCAGGTGAGCAGCCGCTCGCTGGTGTCCTTCGCCGATATGGCCGCAGCTGCTGCCCAGTACATGCTGACGACCGAGCCCAACCGCCCCCTCAATCTTGCCTGGTTTCCCGGCCCGGATGGCGCAGCCTGGGTAAGGGATGCCGAAACCGGATTGGCTGAAGCCATAGTGGGGGAAGATGTCAGGCTGGTGCACGGCGGTTACGGGATGACGGAAACCTTTGTCCAGGCGGACCTGGTCCGTGGTTTGGTCAGTGGCATTCAGCCAGAGTACATCATCGCCAACGCGGTGGCGGCCACTGTGGCAGCCAAATATTTTGGAAAGCGGGGCAAGACCAAGGTCATTGCCTTTTACTCCAACCCCCAGACCATAGAGCTGGTCCGGGATGGTACGCTGCAGGCCACGGTCACCGACTCGCCGGTACTGCAGGCCAGGGTGTCGGTGGACCTGGCGGTGAAATGGCTGGAACAGGGCAGCGCACCCCGGCTTGTCAGTCCGGTTATTCAGGTACTGACCAGTGAAAATCTGGCAGAAGCAGATTTAAGCCTGACACTGCCGCCGGAACATCAGTGGATGATCCATCAGGATCTCTCCCCCATCGGCGGCGCTACAGCGCTGCAAAGGCGTAATCAGCTCCAAGAGCCAAGAACAGACTGAGTCCGGCCCAGTTGTTGTTCAAAAAAGCCTTGAAACAATCACTCCGCTCGCGACCATAAATGAGCCTTTGCTGATAGGCTGAAAAGCCAACAAAGGTCAGCACACCCAGACCATACAGCAGGCCGCGATCGCCACTCCAGCCCGCCGCAATAAAGCAGCCCAGGGCTGCAAGCTGAAATGCGCCTATGATTTCACGGTCAAAGCGACCAAATAAAATCGCGGTGGACTTGATCCCCACCTTGAGGTCGTCATCCCGATCAACCATGGCATACATGGTGTCGTAGGCCACTGTCCAGAACCAGTTAGCCGCAAACAGCCACCAGGCCGAGGCAGGCACTTCACCGGTTTGTGCTGCATAGGCCATGGGAATGGACCAGCTCCACACCACCCCCAAAAACATCTGCGGCATATTGGTCCAGCGTTTGGTGAAGGGGTAAATGATGGTCAGGATAATGCCCACCACCGAGAGCTGCACCACCAAAGGGTTGAGCAGCAACACCAACGAAAAAGCGAACAGACCCAACACCACAAACAGGGTCAGGGCCTCGGCAACCGTGACCTCACCACTGGCCAGAGGCCGCGATCTGGTGCGGGCCACATGGGAGTCGAGCTTGCGGTCGGCATAGTCGTTGATGATGCAGCCACAGGCGCGCATCACCACCACCCCAATGATAAAGATGATAAGCACCCGTAAGTCGGGCATTCCGTCAGCGGCCAGCAGCAGCGCCATCAGGCAGGGCCACAGCAGCAGCATGGTGCCTATGGGTCTGTCGAGTCGCATCAACCGGTAATAGGCATCCCACTTTTGCGCCATTTTGCTCATTGTCTTTCCTTGTCCCCGTTTGGGGTCATCGCGCGGTTGTTATCTTGTGTGTGTTGCTCTGGCATCTTTGCCATCGGGCTCACAGGGATTCCAGCTTGGCGTAGCTGACCACCAGCCACTTGCTGCCGAAATCATCAAAATGCACCTGTACCCTCGCCTGTGGGCCACTGCCCTCGTAGTTGGTGACAGTGCCTTCACCAAACTTAAAATGCCGTACCCGGCCGCCAATCTTTAAGCCTGAATCATTAAAGGTTTGCTGGGCATGGGCAAAACGGTTGGCTACCAGTGGCGCCGATACCTGCGCCTTGAGGCGAATTTCTTCCACATACTCGGGGGGGATTTCGCGGATAAAGCGCGAGGGTCTGGCATAGTCTTCACGGCCATAGATACGTCGCGACTCGGCATAGGTGATGTAAAGCTTTTGCATTGCCCGGGTCATGCCCACATAGCAAAGGCGACGCTCCTCTTCGAGGCGGTCGCCCTCCTCCAGCGCCAGCTTACTGGGGAATATGCCTTCTTCCACCCCGGCCATGAACACCATGGGGAATTCCAGTCCCTTGGCGGAGTGCAGTGTCATCAGTTGCACAGCATCTGTGTGGGCATCGGCCTGACCTTCCCCCGCCTCCAGTGCCGCATGGGACAAAAAGGCATTGAGCTCACCCATGTCTTCCAGCTCTTCCGGCATCTCAAAGCTGCGGGCTGCCGTGACCAGTTCTTCCAGGTTTTCCACCCGGGCCTGGGCGTTTTCGCCCTTTTCGGCCTCGTACATGGCCTTGAGCCCCGAATGCTGAATCACATGATCGGCCACGCGGTACAGCGGCAACTCGTCGGTGTCACTTCGAAGCTGCACTATCAAATCCAAAAATCCTTTCACCGCATTGGCAGCGCGGCCCGACAGCACCTTTTCCTCGAGCAGACGCAGCGAGGTCTGCCACAGGGTCAGTTGCTCTTTGCGGGCGGTGCTGCGCAAAATATCCAGCGTGCGCTCACCTATGCCACGGGCCGGCGTATTGACCACACGTTCGAAGGCGGCATCGTCGTCGCGGTTGGAGATAAGGCGCAGATAGCCCATGGCATCCTTGATTTCCTGACGCTCGAAGAAGCGCAGGCCGCCATAGATACGATAGGGCATGCCCTTGTGGAGTAAGGCTTCTTCCAGCACCCGCGACTGGGCGTTGGAACGGTACAGAATGGCGCACTCACCGAGCATGCCGCCCTTGTCCTGCCAGTCGCTGATGCGGCCGACAATAAAGCGGGCCTCGTCCATCTCGTTAAAGGCGCAGTAGAGGGAAATTGGCTCGCCATCCTTGTCTTCTGTCCACAACTCCTTACCCATACGGTCGGGGTTGTTGGCGATAAGTTCGTTGGAGGCCTTGAGAATATTGCCGGTGGAGCGGTAATTCTGCTCCAGGCGTATGGTATTGGCGCCGGGGAAATCCTGCAAAAAGCGATGCAGGTTTTCTATCTGGGCGCCGCGCCAGCCGTAAATCGACTGATCATCGTCCCCCACTATCATCACATTTGCCGTGTTGCCTGCCAGAACCCGGATCCAGGCGTACTGAATGGCGTTGGTGTCCTGAAACTCGTCCACCAGAATATGGCGGAACCTGTCCTGGTAGTGGGCCAGCAGATGGGGTTTATTAAGCCAAAGCTCATGGGCGCGCAACAGAATTTCGGCAAAGTCCACCAAGCCTGCCCGGTCACAGCTGTCCTGATAGATACGGTACAGTTCCAGCAGCTTTTGCTCCATGGGGAATGGACCTGCGTCTATATGGCCTGGGCGCAGCCCCTGGTCTTTTTTACCGTTGATATACCCGGCAACCAGGCGCGGTGGATACTGTTTTTCGTCCAGATTCATGCTCTTGAGAATGCGTTTCAACAGACGCTGCTGGTCGTCTGAGTCCATGATCTGGAAGCTTTGTGGCAGGCCTGCATCCTGCCAGTGGGTACGTAGCAGACGATGGGCCAGACCGTGGAAGGTGCCTATCCACATACGGCCGGTATTGTGGCCAACGATTTTCTCGACCCGCTCACGCATTTCGGCGGCGGCCTTGTTGGTGAAGGTTACCGCCAGTATTGAATAGGGACTCTGGTTTTCCACCTGTAACAGCCAGGCGATACGGTGAGTTAACACCCGGGTCTTGCCACTGCCGGCACCGGCCAACACCAGCATGCTGGACTGGGGAGCAGCCACGGCTTCGCGCTGCTTATCGTTCAGGCCATCCAGCAAAAAAGAAACGTCCATTCATGCCTCCCAAAAGTCGAGGCGGCATTATATCAGAAGCCTGCGGCAATGGGTGGAATTGCCCCTGAGAGTTGGGCTGGGCAAATGCCTGCAACTGTGGCTATGATAGAGCTGTAAATGCCAATCATTGAGATGAACCTTTCGCCAAGATGATCTATTCACTCGATCCACTCACATTGGATGTGCAGGGACGCAGCCTGACGTACAAAGGACGCAAGCTTCAGTGCGATGAACGCACCCTGATGCTGTTTCAGCTGCTGATTGAATCCTATCCTGAGCCCCTGGAAGCCACGCTTTTGCTGGAAAAACTGTGGCCAAATACGGTTGTCAGTAGCTGGTCGGTCGCCCGGCTTATCTCTGACGCCCGTAAATTGCTCAAAGATGCGGGCATGGAAGACTCTGTCATCCAAACCCTCCACGGCAGGGGGTATCGCCTTGAGCCCGAGCTGGCCGCCAGACTCCAAAGTCACGTCCAGGAGGGTAACACCGGCGTGACTCGCGTACCCAAAACCCGCCCTTTGGCCTGGGCTTCATTGACAGCCGCACTGATGGTGGCCGCGATTGTGCAGTATGTGGGCCAATCTCCCCGGGGGTTGTTGATAGGTGAACCTGCCAATGTCAAAGGCCGCCTTCTTTGGGTGGATGATCATCCTGAAAACAACTCTGCCGAAATAGCCAAACTCAGGGATGCCAATATCGCTGTCTATACCACCCTGGATACTGAAGAAGCCCTGATGTTATTGTCCATGTATCGCTACGATGCGGTGATTTCAGACATGGGGCGTGCCGACGATTCCCTGGCCGGACTCAAACTGGTGGAAAGCCTCAGGCAAAGCGGCGACCAAACGCCATTTTTTCTGTACACCATATTACCGTCCGATGCCCAGCGACAATTGGTGCTGGAACACGGCGCACAGGGCGTGGCCGTGGATGAAACAGCCCTGTTTGCCCTGCTCGAACGGGTCAACTGGGGCATAAAATCGACAGCGCCGCGTGAGGACGAACGAAGCACCCCGCTCACTCAAATCGATTCAAACAATTGATTTAATAAAAATTCAAAAACATTCACAAAGTTTCAAACCCGTTTCTGCAACAGCGAATGCTATAACCTTGGTGTCCGACATCAGCGCCTCTTACAGGCGTTGTCCCGGCGGAAAGGGTATTGGGAGATCCCTTCAAGATGGCGCCCGCAGTGGAAGAAGTTCTGGAGTCGAGCCAGCCTTCAACCATGGTCATGGATGACCAGGGCGCCACCAACCCACATCCTCATCCCTGATTTTGGGAGGCGCTTGCTATGTTGTTGGCACTGCTGTTAATCATCCTTATCGCCACCAGCCTCTATCTCTTGTTTCAGCTCAATAAATAGCTATCTGTTTGTACAGGAAATTGCCAAGTACCCGACTGTTATCCGGGGTTAATACAGGCCTTGGCTATCTGCTCCAAATGACGATGATCTGTACCACAACAGCCACCCAAGACATTCAGCCCTTTAAGCCGGGTCGACATCAAACTGGCATACTCCTGCCCCAATTGATGGGGATCGCCATCATCCAGGGTCGTGGCATCGTTTAACTCGGCATGGCTTAGGGATGATGCATTGGCACGAAATCCTTTCACCCTGGCAAGCCAGGGTGCTTCATCCGGCACAGCCTCCAGATGACTCGGGTGAGCACAGTTAATCATAAAGTAGGCGGCATAGCCTGCAGTTGCTTCATCCACCTGAACCACAGCTTCACCCAGACTTTGACCAGTGGGCAAGCGGCCGTCGGTCTCGAGGGTAAATGAAATCACCACGGGCATCGCCGCTTCCCTCGCGGCGTCCACTATGCCAATAGCTTCTTCAACACGATTCAGTGTCAGGGCACAAATCATGTCCGCCGGGGTGGAGGCGAGAGTCTCAATCTGAATGCTGTGGTAATGCCTTGCGTCCTCTGCCGTCATGCTTTGGTCAGGCAGATAGCCGTCAAAACGGGGGCCGATACAACCACTGACGACTATAGGCAGGCGCCCTGAATGTGTCTGACGTATGGCTTCAAGCAGCGCTATCGCATCCCGGTTCGCCTGGGCAAGGGCCTCAGGGGTGTAACCCAATAGCGCACCCCAATCGCTGCTGGCGCGCCAGGTTGGGCTTTCGAGAATAAAACCTGTGTGAAATTTCCCGGCCAGCTTCACATAGGTCACAAAGTAGTGAGTCAGGGCTTCTCGCCCCTGGGGCGTTTTCAGCAGCTCAAAGGCCGCAAAGTAAGGCAGTTCAAACCCCTCATGGAACATCAGCGTGGTTTCGATACCACCATCGGTGAGAAACACGCCGCCACCAAGCTGTGGCAGTTGGGTGCGATAGATACCCATAGACACCTCTGAGAAAAAGGACAGGGTCATAGCCCGCTGTCCAAACTGCCACTGAGCGGCGGTTCGTTGCGGGTCGTTGGCTGTCCTTTGCCTCGGATGCGAAGAGGGTTCCCATAGAGGATGTTTTAAAACAGCTATGAGCCATTGATTTTGCCTGATGACGCCAAGTATCTGTACCAGTGGCCAAATGCAGCGCACTGCTCGCTGACTTCTTTATTCACTATTCCTTAACTATAGGTCCCAAATAAAAAAGGTCCTCCCCGGGGAGGGAGAACCTTTATCTCATTTACTACTCAGCGCCTTTATTTCAGCGCTGCGCTTTTATTTCAACGCTGCGCCTTCAGGGTTAACGCTGCTCTTTCAAGCCCATGGCGTCCATCCACTGGTCGAAGTTCACCATATTGGCGGGTACCACAACACGGCTGCCCTGTTGCCCCAGCCCTTTCAGCTGCGTCAGGTACTGCTCACCCAGTTGTAAACGCAGGGCATTCTGGCCACCGGGGGCGGCAATCACTTCGGCAAGGCGTTCAATGGACTCGGCGGTGGCCCTGGCGATGGCGAGGATTTCCTCGGCCTTACCTTCGGCTTCGTTGATGCGTTTTTGCATCTCACCCTCAGAGCGGTTAATGGTTTCGGCCTTGATACCCTCGGAGCGGTTAATCTTGGCCTGCTTGTCACCCTCACTCTTGGCCAGCAAGGCACGGCGCTCACGCTCGGCATTCACCTGCATTTCCATGGCGTTTTTCACGGTTTCGGGTGGCTGGATGTTTTTGATCTCATAGCGGTGCACGCGGATACCCCAGAGAGCACCGGCCTGATCCAGCACTTCCACCACCTTGGCACTGATAACATCACGCTCTTCGAAGGTGCGGTCCAACTCCAGGGTACCAATGACAGAGCGGGTGGTGGTTTGGGCTAACTGGATAGCCGCATAACGATAGTCGGTCACGCCATAGCTCGCTTTCACAGGGTCCACCACCGAGATATAGATAACACCATCGACCTCAACCTTAACCTCATCGCTGGAGAAACACTCCTGAGGTGGCACGTCGATAGTTTCTTCTTTCAGGTCATGAACATAGGCAACCTTGTCCACAAAGGGGATCAAGGCGTGAAAGCCTGCATCCAGGGTTGAATGGTATTTGCCCAGACGCTCGACTATGTAAGCCGACTTGGTTGGCACCAGACGAATAGACTGGAACAGCTTGATAATAAATATAAAGAAGATAAGTCCCCAAATCGCCATCACGATCAGGTCTTCGTTCACTGCTAGTTGCATCTGTGGTCCTCCTTATACCTTGCCATTCAGCGCGTGGCTGACTTTATCCATGCCTTCGAAAAAGCCTTCCATTTTCGCCAGCTCCGCCGGCACCACAGAGACTTCGGCATTTTTCATTACTTCGCCTATCTGTTTGATGAACTGCTCTTTGAGCTGCATGTTCATGGCTTCGGTTCCGCCCTGAACCGCCAGTGCACTGGATACCATGCCCATGCCTTCGGCCTTGGCTCGGGCGATGATGGCGATTTCAGCCGCGGTGCCTTTAGCTTCGTTGATACGCTTCTGCTTTTCCCCTTCGGAGAGGTTGATGGCTTCCTGGCGCTCCCCTTCGGAGAGATTGATCATCGCCGCCTTTTCGGCGTTGGCCAGGGTAATCTCGGCCCGCTTACGGCGCTCGGCTTCCATCTGTTTCTCGAGGGTGTGGATCACATGCCTCGAAGGAGTAATGTTTTTAATCTCATAACGCAGTACCTTGATGCCCCAAGGCTCAGAGGCTTTATCGATTTCGCGCACTATGGACTCGTTCAGACGGTCACGCTCAGAAAAGGTTTCGCTTAGAGTGAGCTTACCTATTTCCGATCTCATGGTGGTTTGAGCCAGGTTTACTGCAGCGAGGCGATAGTCTTCGATACCGTAGCTCGCCAGCTTGCCGTCCATCACCTTGAGATACACCAGGCCATCCACCTCCAGCTGGGTGTTGTCCTTGGAGATACAGCTTTGGGCAGGTACATCCAGCACCTGCTCACGGGTGTCATGGCGGTAGGCCACCCGATCGACAAAAGGGATCAGGAAGTGAAACCCGGGCTCCAGCACGGTGCGAAATTTACCGAGACGCTCAATCACGGCCACTTCCCGCATTTGAACTATCAGCATCAACTTATACAAAATGAAAAGTATAAAAAGAAAAGCTATGGTTAACAGCAACATGGTTCCCTCCTTGCAAAATCAAACATTGTGCTGCGCAGGAAGCGCCTCAACAATCAAAGAAATGTTTTCCCTGCAGATCACCCGTACCTGGGTGCCACTGGGGATAAGAGTGCCATCCCCCAGTGCAGGCCAATCGGCTCCCTGAAACTCCACCCTGCCGGCCTTTTCACCCGGCCCTATGTCGGCCTTGACCAGCGCAGTCTGGTTATAGATGTCCAGCGCCTCATCTGTGTTGTCCACATGGGAGTCTCCCCCCACCAGACGCTGGGTAATATGACGAAAGCCAAGCAGCAATACCATGGACGCGATAAACCACAGCGTCATGCTCTGGATGAAACCGTCCACCAGGCCCAGTCCCAACGCCCCCGAAACCACCAAGCACGCAGCCCCGAGCAGTATCACTATGCCACCTGGCACTATGACTTCGGCCAGCATCAGCACTACGCCAATACCCGCCCATATCAGTACCGGATTAGAAAACTCCATCTCCCCCTCCAATGCAGAGCATCCTTGTGCCGACTATAACAGCAGATTTGTTGCAATGCGACATATTATGTCAACTGAGGCTTTTTGTCGGTGGATAAAATGGGACACTGGAGGGAGCAAGGTCACAAAATCAAGAGTTTATCCCGAGTTCCACCAAAAGCCATGCGCAAAAAAACACCGAAAAATCGCTTATAAGATAATAATTTTGTTAAATAAAATGGAGAAAAAACGGCCGACCTTCACGGTGAAAAAAGGGTTTGAGCCCGAAGGACTTTTTCCCTATATTGCCTTGGCTTTTCGACCCGGACCGGACACAAAAATGCCGGAGGCCATCACGCACTCATGTATGCCGGGCGAATGCAATCTGCATCTGCCTCTACCCAAGGGAAATGAATAATGAAAAAAACCTGTCTGTGTCTTGCCCTGCTGCTGTCGCCCCAGGCGTACAGCAACGAATTGGTTCAGTGGTGGGACGCCAGCGTCACCGCACTCTATGGCACCAATTACGATTTAGCCCCCTCAGATGAACAAACCACTATCACCCTGGAAACCGCCGGCGGCTGGAAGTACGGTGATTGGTTTGCGTTTCAGGACTTTATTAACTTTAACGGCCACAATGGCGGTAAAGACAGCACCACCTACGGTGAAATATCCACTCGCTTCAGTGCCGGTAAAATCCTCGGTAAGTCCGTCGGCTTTGGTCCGGTAACCGATATGTCACTGGCGCTGACCCTGGAAGAAGGCGAAGGCCCGGTGGAGACCCTGCTCTATGGCGTGGGTATGGATTTTAAACTGCCGTTTTTCACCTATTTCCAGCTCAACACTTACCGCCGCGACGCACAAAACAGTGCCAATATCAGCGATGGTTGGCAGTTGACCCCGGTATTCCGGATTGATATTCCGGCCGGCCGCAGCAAAATCGTCCTCGATGGCTTTATCGATTGGGTATTTGTCGCCGATGAAGACGGCTATGAAGAAAACTTCCACTTCAACCCGCAAATCAAATACGACCTGGGCGCCACTCTCTTTGGTGATGCCAGGAAAGACCATTTGCTGGTCGGTATCGAATACGACTACTGGAAAAACAAATACGGTGTGGACGGTGTAGACCAGAGCACCTATTCCATCATCGCCCAGTACCATTTCTGATAAGCTGGACCACCCATAAAAAAGGCGCCCCGGGGCGCCTTTTTTTATTCATTGACCATCAAGCCAAGAGTTTGCGGGCTGCAGCAACCACCACAGACACAGCGCTGACTTCGGTATTTTTCATGGTTGCCTCATCAGGGATTTCCTGCTGAGTACGGTTTACAATCACACCCGCCACGCAGGCAGCGCGCCAGCCCTGTGAAGCACACATGGTAAACAGGGTCGCCGACTCCATTTCATAGTTCAGCACGCCCATTTCCTGCCACTCTTTCATGGAACCTTCGAAACGGCGGGTCACGCGACCTGATACTGTGTCGTAACGCTCCTGACCGGGATAGAAGGTATCACTGGAAGCGGTCACACCAACATGGGGCTCAACGCCGGCATCACGGCAAGCCGCCACCATGGCAGTGGTACACTCAAAGTTGGCTACCGCCGGGAACTCCATCGGGGCAAAATGCAGGCTGGCACCATCCAGACGCACTGACGCCTGGGTCACAATCAGGTCACCTACGTTCACATGGGGCTGGATCGCACCTGTGGTGCCTACACGCAGGAAAGTGTTGATACCCAGCTGCGCCAGCTCTTCCACAGCGATAGAGGTGGAAGGACCACCGATACCGGTTGAACAAACCACAACAGGCTTGCCATCCAGATACGCCAGGTAACTGGTAAATTCACGATGGCTGGCCAGGAAGGTTGGCTTATCCATCAATTCGGCAATACGTTTCACACGCTCTGGGTCGCCAGGCACAATCGCCAGCGTGGCACCATCCAACATGTTTTTTGTTAAACCCAGGTGAAATACATCAGCCATGGTGAAAACCCCTTTCATTTTTGATAATAAAATTCTAATAGCTTCGACTTTAACCTAGTATCGAAGCGGATAAGGTTAACTGGATCACGAATTTTCCGCCAAGCTTTATGGCAAAAAACGTAATCCAATTACCAATACGGTTACGAATACCGCGTTGAGACGCTTAAGCCTTGTCCCGGCCACTTTTCAGCCCGCGAAGCACGCTTACTGACTATTAAGATAGCAGCCATGGGGTGTTACGCCATGGCCCGAATGACGGATTAACAGCAAGACAAATCAGGACTTGGATCCGCAAAGTGAAATAAGATAATTTAAATAAAAATCAAATAGATAAAATATGCGTATCGACTTAGTGATCCGGATCACTTTTATCCCATGCAACTGGGCGTAGGGTTGATTTGAACCCAGGAGAAAACGCACAGCAGAAGGAAGAATAGATGTTTCCAGAATACCGGGATCTGATTACCAGATTAAAAACCGAAGATGCGCATTTTTTAAAAATATTCAACGAGCACAATGAGCTGGATAAAGAAGTAAAGGAGTTGGAAAAACACCTTTCCAGTGATGCCACCCCAGAATTAAAAGTTTTGAAGCAAAAGAAGCTGCACTTGAAAGAGGAACTGCAACAGATCCTCAAGTCATACGACAACTGATGTCACACTGCCAGCTTGCTTCAAAAATAAAGGGTGCCTGAATGGCACCCTTCTTTTTGCGTTACAGTTTTCCCTGAAACGCCGATTACAGGTAGTAATCCTTGAGCGGCGGGAAACCGTTGAAGCACACTGCTGAGTAAGTGGTGGTATAGGCACCGGCGGTCAACCAGTACAGGCGGTCACCGATGGCGAGATCCGATGGCAAACCATAGGCATAGTGCTCATACATGATGTCGGCACTGTCGCAGGTTGGTCCGGCAATCACACACTTGTCCAGCTCACCCTTCTTTTCGGTGAAGATGGGGTATTTGATGGCCTCATCCATGGTCTCAATCAAACCTGAGAATTTACCCACATCTGTGTATACCCAACGCTCAAGCGCTGTGTGAGATTTACGGCTGATAAGTACCACTTCAGAAATCAGCACGCCGGCGTTGGAAATCAGTGAACGACCAGGCTCCAGAATGATTTCAGGCAGCTCATCACCAAAGTCTTCCTTAAGGAAGTGCTTGATTTGCTGAGCGTAAACACCGAGTTGATTGGTCTTGTCGATGTAGTTGGCCGGGAAACCACCACCCATGTTAATCATCTTAAGCACAATACCGTGATCTTCACGCAGACGGTCGAACAGTACCTTCACCTTACCGATGGCGGCATCCCAGGCGCCGATATCGCGCTGCTGAGAACCCACGTGGAAGGATATGCCGTAAGGATCCAGACCCAGCTCTTTTGCCAGCGCCAGCAGCTCATAGGCCATTTCATTCTGGCAACCGAACTTGCGTGACAACGGCCAGTCAGCGGTTTGCGAACCTTCCGTCAGGATCCGCACATACACTTTGGAGCCCGGGGCTTCTTCGGCAATCATGCGCAAGTCGGCTTCAGAGTCAGATGCAAACAAACGCACGCCACGCTCATAAAAAGCACGGACATCTTTGCGTTTTTTGATGGTGTTGCCAAAGCTGACGCGATCCGCAGTCACACCGACTGCCATCACCATATCCAGCTCATAGATAGATGCGATATCAAAGTTGGAGCCTTTGTCTTTCAACAGGGTCAGGATCTCCTTGGCGGGATTGGCCTTAACTGCATAATAAACGTTGGCAAACGGGAAGTTGGTCACCATGTCATCGTATTGCTTCGCGATGATATTGGTATCAATCACCACAAAAGGGGTTGCCTTGTCTTTGGCGAATTCCTGAATTCGTGCAAAGGTTTCACTATCGTAAAAATCAGCAACGTCAATAGATTGAAACTGGCTCATTGGCCTTGGTTCTCCTGTACTTAGCCCGAGTGGATGGCATCAATGTGATGGTAAAAAACGTGCGAAGTAGACGCTATTTTCGCTGAAGATGCAACGAATTTTTATGCCATAAAAGCAAATTTTTATTCCACTCATTTTCCACTTCGATGACTGCAATTTTTTACCAATTTAATCAGTAGCTTGAGTATCAGTTTACCTGTCTCTTTTACTGTTCGATTTTCTGAGCAGATTTGACGAGAATTTTGCAATTTTCCTGATGGATGTGTCGGATTATGCTGGACCGACAAACCAACCAATGGAGTCCCAATGTCAACCTTACCCATGCCTGCCCTTTTTCTTGGCCACGGCAGCCCAATGAATGCGCTCGAACATACTCCCATCAGCCAAAGCTGGCGCAAGCTTGGGCAAACCCTGCCCAGACCCAGGGCCATATTGATGATATCGGCCCACTGGAACACCCGTGGCACTTTGGTTTCGGCCGCTACCCAGCCCGACACTATCCACGACTTCGGCGGTTTTCCCGATGCCCTTTATGCCATGCAGTATCCAGCGCCGGGGGCGCCTGAGCTGGCGGCGCAAATATCAGCGCTGATACCCAACAGTCGCCTGGATCACTCGCGTGGTTTGGACCACGGCGCCTGGTCACTCCTGGTTCATCTGTACCCCGAGGCAGATATTCCGGTATTGCAGCTGAGCCTGGACATGCAACTCACGCCAGAACAAGAGTATGGCACAGGACGGGCATTACGGACGTTGAGGGAGCAAGGGGTGCTGATTATCGGCTCGGGTAATACTGTGCATAACCTGCGAGCGCTGGTTCCCGGCGACAGTGCTTATCCCTGGGCATCAGCGTTCAACGAAGCAATAGGCCAACGGCTGCTGGATAAGACCGATGATGCCGTATTGGATTACACCAGTCTGGTCAATACCGATACCGCCAGACTCTGCCATCCCACGGACGAGCACTTAAGGCCACTGTTTTACCTTTTGGGCACAGGCTACCCGGATGAACCCAGAACCCTGTTCAACAACCAGTTGACCATGGGTGCCATCAGCATGCTGAGTCTGAAACTGGGCTGAGGAGAAGTCAGCCTCCTTCTCCAGCCGCCACACAGGCATTCTCTTTCCCATCGCCAACAGGCAAAATGTCAGGATATTTGAAGCAGATGTTGATACCTCAGGGTGAATTCATCGGCAAATGAAGGAAGATGCGGAGGAAATATGAATAACACAGGTCTGGAGCAGGGACTGCAACAGGAATTGGCTCAGCTGCAAAACGTCTATGACCTCATCACCGAGTTTTTGGTGCAATACAGTTTTCAGCTGATTGGCGCCCTGCTTATCTTTTTGCTCGGCCTTTGGCTTGCGGCCAAGGTCGCCGGCATGGTCAACAAACAACTGGAAAAGTACCGGGTCGATATCACCCTCGCCAGCTTCGTCACCCACCTGGTACGCATTCTGATTATCATCATGGTGGCCATAGTCGCTTTGGGTAAGCTTGGGATCAGCGTCACTCCCATGGTTGCCGCCATCGGCGCAGCCTCACTCGGTGCCGGTCTGGCCATTCAGGGGATGCTGTCAAACTATGCCGCCGGCATCACCATCATAGTGACCCGCCCCTTTGCCGTGGGTAACACCATCAGTGTGCGCGGGGTGACCGGGGTGGTGAAAGACATAATGCTTGGCATGACAATTCTCACCAATGAAGAAGGCGAACAGATCAGCATTCCCAACAAGCACATAGTGGGAGAAATCCTGCATAACTCCTTTGAATACAAGCTGGTAGAAAGCCAATTCAACATCTGTTATGACCAGGATGCCGATGCCGTTATCGCCTTGGTCAACAAGGCGCTGCTTGGCAGCGGAAAGCTTCATGCCGAGCAGCCTCCCCAGGTGGGGATTAACGGGTTTAACAATCTGGGTATTGAAATTGGCCTCAGATACTGGCTGCCCACCCAGAGCTATTTTCAGGACAAATACATCACCCATCAGGCCATTCACGGGGCGCTGAAAGCCGCTGCCATCAAGATCCCGTCGCTGAGCCGGGAAGCCCACCTTATCGGTGAATAAACAGGCCGGAGGCGCTCCACGAGCGCCTCACAGTCCCCGCTGCCATTCCTGCCTCAGCGGCACGGCGCCCGGCGAGTCCAGCGCCAAACGCACCTGCGACAATAACTTGTCTTTGTCCCGCCCCAGAACGCCCTTGAGCACCAGATAATTCGACGCATGATCCGAGCGAAACACTGTCTGCGACAACTCAAGGTGCGTCAGCAGGGTATGCATTTCTTCCAGCAACCCTCGCTGCTGGGGCAAGCGGAAGTCCTTGTCAAAGCCTTCATTCATGCGTGCCTTGCCCAGGGGCAGCGTAACCACCAGGGTACTCAAATAGTCCGGCTGGGCGGCATTCATCAGCCGGGCAGAATTCATGGCATGTTGCTGTGACAAATGTATGCCGCCAAGACCGGTTAGAATCATCACCGAGGACTTCATCCCGGCAGCGCGTATTTTCTCAAGTGCCGCCAGGGAGGAAGCAAAGGTTTCACCCTTCTCGACTCGGGCCAGTACTTCATCATCGCCACTCTCGCAGCCCACATACATGAGGCTGAGTCCCAGCTCTCTGAGGCGGACAAGCTGCTCCACCGACTTGTTGCTGAGGTTTCTTGGCAGGCAATAGCTGCTAATCCGGCTCACGTCGGGCAGGTATTTGTGGATAAGCAGCAAAATGGCTTCCAGGCGGGCAAATGGCAGTGTCATGGCGTCACCATCGGCCAGAAACACCCGTCTTATGGGCACGCCTGATGCGGCGGCCTGTTTCAGGTCAGCTTCTATTTTGTCTTCTTTAAAGGCGCGGAAACGCTTTTGTTCAGCGGTGTACATGTCGCAAAAACGGCAGCGGTTATAACTGCAGCCGTTTGTCACCTGCAGGATCAGCGATTGCCATTCAGAGGGTGGACGAAATACCGGAGCTATGTAATTGAGCATGAACAGGAACCTTTGACTATTCAGTCATAAGAAATGCTTACAAATATGCGCCAGCGCAAATTTTAACCATACAACTGCTGTTAAAATGCGCGGCAACTGTGCCAGTTTTCACCTAAAAAGGCGAGTCATGATGAATCAAACCGCATTGGTGGAGCAAGACAGGCGAGGGAGCGCCCCAACATTTCAGCAGCATTGGAATATCATGACTGCCGAACAAAAAATGAGTTTTTACCGCTTACAGGCCTGGGGATACAGGTTGTTGTTTGTGCGCAGCATGCCAAGGGGACCGCTGGCGGTGATAGCGCAGGATCAAGAGTTGGCAGCCCTGACTGCCGATGGCGAATTGGATACCAATCCGCAAATAGTGCTGCGCGGCCAATAACAGATAACTACCGCCGGTTTTCAGCATTAAAAAAGCCCCTGTCAGGGGCTTTTTAACGTCTGTGTTACTGCTGCCTGCTGCCAAATATCAACCGACTCAGACAATGATCTCGTGGTAGGTTTCCACCTTGAAAGACTCCACCAGTTCGGGCATCTGCTGATGAAAATAGTGCTGAATGGCATCCTTGGCACAGTGGCTGTCGAACGCCTCCACATCCACGAACTTTTCGATAAAGGTAATGCGCCTTGGCTCGTCGCGGCTCTGGTTCAGCTCGTATCGGATGCAACCCACTTCCCGGCGGGTATCGGGAATAAGCGCACCCAGGGCCTCAATCAGGGCTTCTTCTTTACCGGGAAACGCTAAAAAGCTCGCCACACACACCAGTTGGCGACGGTTAATCACATAGTTTGTCATCTTCTCATGTCCTTTGATGAAAGCGCATATCCAGATGGGGGATCCCATCTTCAAGGTAAACGTCGGAGGCTGGTGTAAAACCAAGTGAGGAATAAAAACCCTGCAGGTATTCCTGCGCCCCGATTTGAATGCCGGCGTCAGGCCATGTTTGCAGGGCATGTTCAATGGCTTTGTTCATTAACGCTCTGGCCATGCCACCGCCGCGCACCGCTTCGGAAACAGCGACCCGGCCGATACTGGCTTCGGGGTAACTGAGTCCCGGCGGCAATATGCGCGCATAGGCGACCAGCGAATCCTGTTGCCAACCCAGCAGATGCATCGCCTGCGAATGCAAATCTTTGTCGTCGAGTTCGGGATAGGGGCAATGCTGCTCTACCACAAAAATATCCACTCTGAGCTTCAATAAACGGTACAACGTCAGGGCATCGAGGTCGGAAAAAGCCTGTGTTTGCCAGCGGATCATAGGGGCCTCCGGGTAATTGACCGCGGTCAGTCTATCACCGCCATCGGCCCCTTGCAGCCCCGCTTTGGACGATTAGACGCCATCCCGCTGCTGCCAACCAAGACGCCTCGCCCCACAAACGCCTTGCCTCAGTGCCCGGCACCGCTGCCATTCCCGGCCTGAGAAGAAGGTCTGATAAGCAATACGGCCACTACGGCCACCAGCAGCAGGCCCCCTATGGCAAAAAACACATCGTTATAGGCCTGCATGTATGCTTCCCGCACCAGGGTATCAGACAGCATCTTGCGGGCCATCGAATCGGCCGCCATGGGATCGACCCCGGCCGCAAACAGGCTGCTTGCCTGCTGTTGCAGGTAGGTGTGCGCCTGCTGACTGACCGCGGGCAGCGACTCTTTCAAATAGGCCAGATGCTGGCGGAAGCGGTTATCCAGCATGGTTGCCACCAGCGCAATACCACAGGCACCACCGAGGTTACGGATAAGATTCAGTAGTGTAGAGGCGCTTGGGGTATCTTCCTGACGCAAATGCATGGTCGCTATCATACCAATGGGCACCAACACGAATGGCTGCCCGAGCGCCCTGACGATTTGCGCCAGAATCATCTGCTCACCGGCATACTGAGCCGTCATATGGGCATTGAGATAGTAACTCAGGGCAAACAATAAAAAGCCCCAGGCCGCCAGATAACGTGGGTCCAGCTTTTGGGTCAGTTTCGGCACCAGAGGCAGCACCAAAAGCTGTGGAAACCCCATCCACATGATGACCTTGCCGATTTCCAGCGCCGAATAGTTATGGATCTGCGACAGGTAAAGCGGGATCAGGTAAATGGCGCCAAACAACCCCAGCCCCAACAAAAAATACGACAGCGACGACAGCGCAAAGTCCCTGTGGGCCAACAGACGCAGGTTCACCAGCGGATTGCGGCTCCTCAGCTGCAAATAGACAAACAGCACCAGGTTGATGGCGGCAATGATGGCCAAATCACGGATAAAGTCGGAGCCGAGCCAGTCTTTGCGGTTCCCCTCTTCCAGCACCACCTCAAGGCAGCCAAGCCCGAGCGCCATGGTGGCGATGCCACCCCAGCTCACCTTGCCAAGCTTTGCCCAGTCGATGGGGCCTTTTGGCAGGCCATATGCCAGCATCCACAGCACCAGGAGTCCGGGTGGTACATTGATATAAAACAGGAAATGCCAGCTGAAATGCTCGGTCAGCCAACCACCCAGGGTAGGCCCGATGGAGGGCGCAAAGGTGGCCGTGACGCCAAAGAGCGCCATCCCCATGGCACGCTTCTCAAAGGGCAGGCATTCCACAATCAGACGAAACGCCAGCGGGATCAGGGCGCCGCCAAAAAATCCCTGCAGGGCACGAAACGCAATCAGCGAGTTCAGGTCCCATGCCATGGAACACAGCAGTGAGCTGATAATAAAGGCGGTGGTACTCCACAGCAGGTAACGGCGCACCGACAAACCGGTACTGAGCCACCCCGACAGGGGGATGGCTATCATTTCAGCAACCAGATAAGCGGTCGAAATCCAGGAACCTTCTTCAAGGGTCGCCCCCAGACTGCCCTGGATTTCCTTCATGGAAGCATTGGTGATCTGGATATCCAGAATCGCCATAAAGGCGCCGATAAGCCCGCCCATCACGGCAATCCAGGCGCGGCGACTGCCTACACCGTAATCCACCTCGGTTTGCGGCAACGCAATACTCGCACTCATGCCCGTCCCCTCAGCGACCGGCGGTCACTGTCAGCTCAGGCGTAGCGGCCGTATCCACAGACACCACAGCGCTGAGCCCCGGTACTACCTTTTGCTCTCCGGGTGGCAGCTCAAGGCGGATACGAACGGGAATGCGCTGTACAATTTTTGTGAAATTGCCAGTGGCATTTTCGGCGGGCAATAAGCTGAATTTGGCGCCGGAAGCCGGTGACAGGCTGTCGATGACTCCATGGAAATCATGGTCGGGAAACGCGTCGAGTGACACTGCCACCGGCTGGCCCGGAACCATGGCCTGGATTTGGGTCTCTTTAAAGTTCGCCGTAATCCACACAGTTCCGTCCGGTACCAAACTGAAAAGCGCCTGTCCCGGCTGCACATATTGGCCGACAAAGGCACCGCGCTTGCCCACTATGCCGTTAAAGGGTGCGCGAATTTCGGTATCTTGCAATTGAAGCCGGGCCAGCTCCAGCCCCGCATTGGCTTCGGCCCTGGCAGCAAACAGCTGCTCGCGCTGGGCCTTGAGCACCCCCAGCTCCTGCTCTCTGGCAGCCAGTGACGCCCGGGACTCGGCGAGTCTGGCGGCAGCGCCATCAAACTCGGCGGTCAGACGGTCAACATCATCCTGGGAGCTGTAATCGCGACGACGCAGCTCGGTGGCGCGTGTCAGTTGTTGCTGTACCCGGCGAACATCGGCCTCACTGGCCTGCACTCCCGCCTTGGCCTGGGCAATCAAAGATGCCTGCAGCAGCAGCTTGGCTTCCAGGGTCGCGAGCTCGGCCCCTACGCTGGCCAATCTGGCTTCACTTTGCAGCACTCTGGCGCGAAACTCGCTGTCATCCAACTTCGCCAGCAGGGTGCCCGCCGTGACATATTGGTTGTCCTGCACCTCAGATTGCACAACCAGCCCAGGCACTTTCACGCTCAATTGGGAAATATCGGCTTCAACGTAGGCATTGTCTGTGTGTTCAATAAATCTGAGGCTGTGCCACAGATAAAAGCCACCACCGGCCAGCACCAGCAGTACGGGTAACAGCACCAGGGCTTTTGACTTGCTCATACAATAGACTCCTTATTCAGTGGCTGCTATTGTAAAACTGTCTCTTTAATATTATTAGTCAGTGGAAATTCAACCCACTGTTTCACAGGTGTAACAATAATGGATTTGAATCGGGTGCAGATATTTGCGGCCGTGGTGGAGCATGGCAGTTTTACCGCCGCAGCCACCGCACTGGGGATCACCAAGGCCACAGTGAGCCGCAAAGTTGCCGAGCTGGAAGAAAACGCCGGTGTCCAACTGCTGTTTCGCACCACCCGCGCGCTCAAGTTAACCGAAGCCGGCAGCAACTATTACCACAGGGTCAGCAGGGTACTGTCGGAGCTGCAGCAGGCCGAAACCCAGCTGAGTGCCAGCCAGCAAAGCATCCGCGGCAAGCTGAAGATTGTCTGCCCCATAGAGCTGGGCCAGCTGTTTCTTGGCAGTATTCTCGCCCGCTTTTTAAAGCAATATCCCGACATCCAAATCAATACCGAACTCACCAATCGCCGGATCGATGTGATTGAAGAAGATATCGATATGTTGTTTCAAATCGCCGAACCCAAGGACCCCCGCCTCACCTGCCATGCCATGGTCAAGGCAGACAAGATGCTGCTGGCCTCCCCCGAGTATCTGGCACAGTTTGGCACACCAAAGGCACCGGCCGATTTGGCACATCACAGGGCTATTCGGCTGGTATCGGCCCATATCGACGGCGTCTGGAAGATATTTGATGGCAAGCAGTGGCAGATATACGAACCCGTGGCCCAGCTCACCGTCAATAATGTCACCCTGGCAAGGGAGGCCGCCATCGAGGGGCTGGGTATAGCGACTGTGCCAACCCTCATCGCCAGCGAGGCCCTGGCCTCAGGCAAACTGGTCCCCGTTCTGGAAGACTATCCCATGCATCAGGCGAAAATTACCCTGAGCTACCCTCAAAGCGCGTACTTACCACGGCGATACCGGGTATTTATCGAGTTTATTTATCAGCACCTGGTGGCCCAATTCGGCGATCAGGTGCTTGAAATACCTGACTTCATTAACATCAATTCATCTCAGGTTTAATGGGCGAAAGATTGCGTTTACCGCATGGTTGCTTATCCTTTCAGGCAAGCCCTGACAGTCAGGGCTGGGGGATCATGGAAGAAGACAACCTCAAAAAAAGGGAAAAATGGAACTCTGAATAACAAAAAGGTGCAACATGAAACTCACCAAAACGCTTATCGCCGTCACCCTGACCTCGTTGCTTGCAGCCTGTGGTGGCAGTGACAATGACTCAAATCCACAACCTCAGATGGGCAGCTTCAGTCTGGGCGTATCTGACAATCCAGCCGATGCAACCCAGGTCAACATTGCCTTCAAACAGGTAGTGCTGAAAAACGCCGATGGGTCTCAGTCTTTCAATGTGTCTACCGACGGCAACGCCAAACAGGTTGATCTGTTGGCATTTCAGGGCAGCTCGGCCGAAATCCTGGTAGAAGGCGTTCAGGTACCGGTTGGCGAATACCAAATGTGTATCTACATGGAAAACCGTGAAACCGTGGATACCACCAGCTCATTCGTTAAAACCAACGATGGCAACGACCACGGTCTGGTGACCAACAGCAACGGCAGCTGTGGTGGCGTTGGCGCCGATGAGGCCGATACAGGTCGCCTGTTCTTCAACAAGTCTTTCACCATTGCAGCCGGTGCCAACGATTACGTGGCTGAGTTTGACCTCGCCCGTGGCATCCAGGCGCCCCATGGCAACAAAGACTACTGGACCCTGAAGCCTACCTCGGTGCAACTGGTAAACCGCGCCGAAGTTGGCAACATCAGCGGCCAGGTCAGCGACGAGCTGATGGCTGCCTGTGAAACTGCCGCCGGTGGCAGCGAGTTTGCCCCCGCCGTGTACCTCTACCCCGCCGCAACTCTGCTGGACAACATGAGTGACATCCGCCCCATGGTTACCGAACCCATGGTGGCTCCGCTTGCCGTTGCCCGCGTAAACGAAATCACCAATGCAGAGGAAGCCGTAATCGGTCATGACTACGAGTTTGGTTTCGTGGTTACCGGTGATTACGCACTGGGCTACACCTGTGTCGCCCAGAACGACGATCCGGAAGCCGACAACTCGCCAACCGATGTTGAAATGCCTTTCTTCATCCATGCCGATGAGCAGGATGTAACAGTGACCAAAGGTGAAACCACCATTCGCCACTTCCCCGGTGACTTTACTCCCGCCAGCTGATAATCAGCGTCCAAAGCCCCTGTTTCAGGGGCTTTTTTGTGCCCCCATTTTGCCAGTACGACCAGCTAGTATTTGTCGATATAAGCAATGTTGGCTTAGCTTAAAATAATCTATCCACGCCAATTTCAATTCTCTATTCTGGTTCTTGCCGAACAAAAAATGTCCTGGCAAACGTTCACATCAATGCAGGAAGCCACCATGAGCAGAGATCAGAAAAAACAGCCCCAAAAATCCATGAAGGAAAAGCGCGCCGCCAAACAAGCCAAAAAGCAGGTTGTCAGCAGCGGCAAGGTTGAAAACCTCGGCAAAAAAAGCAAATAAGGTCATGACCTTATCCAATAAAAAAGGCACTCAATGAGTGCCTTTTTTGATTTTCTTAATCTCAGGGTTTCAGGTAAGTATCCAGAAACTTGAGGTACGCCTCGGATGCGGTGATCCGATTGGCTTTCTTGGTAAAGCCGTGGCCTTCGTCATCGAACAGCACATACTCAACCGGCACGCCATTGGCCCGGACTTTTTCGACCAACTCATCGCTTTCCACCTGCAGTACCCGCGGATCGTTGGCGCCCTGAATGACCATCAGGGGGCGAACAATTTTTTCGGCATGGAACAGCGGCGAAATGGCCTTGTGCCGCTCGGCATCGGTGGCGGGGTCGCCCATCTCGTCGTACAACGACTTACGGAAACTCTCCCACCAGGGCGGGATGGAGTTCAGGGTACGCACCCAGTTGGTAACACCGAAAATATCTATCCCCACCTTGAACTCTTCGGGAGTAAAGGCCAGTGCGGCCGCCACCATGTAGCCACCGTAGCTGCCACCCATGATGCCGATACGCTCCTTATCCACCCAGTCCAGGCTCTGGAGGTATTTCTTGCCCCACACCATGTCCTTCAGGTCGCCATCACCGTGGTTTTTGTCATCCAGATGGAAGAAGGTTTTGCCATAACCCGAGCTGCCGCGGTTGTTAATGGCAAAGACCACGTAGCCGTGATTGACCAGATGTTGGATGGCCGGATTGTAACCACTGCGGCTCTGGCCGCCGGGGCCACCGTGTACATAAATAACCGCAGGGGACGGACTGGCGGCGTGGGCCAGCTTGGGCCGATACAAAAGCCCAGGGATCTCCAGACCATCAAAACTCTTGAACCTGACCACCTCAGAAGGCACCAGATTGGCGCTGTCCATGGCAGGACTAAGGGCCTTGGTGAGACGTTTTACCGAAGGCTCACCTATCTGCCAGACATACAGCTCAGACGGTGAAATATCTGAATTCAGATAAAACGCCATGGTTTTATCGTCTTTGGAAAAACTTACGCCACGGAAATCCCCCGGTGGCAAAGGTGGCAGGGCCAACGCCTTGCCGGTTTGGGTGTCTGTGATGGTGACCTTGGTGCTGGCATCGGCATTCACCGCCATGGCCTGATAGCGACCACTGTCCGAAAAACCGTAATAGCTGACATCCCAATCACGGCTGGCGATAGGTTTACGGGTGCCGGAAGCGATATCATATGCCCACACCTCGTTGAACTCGGATTTGGCATCGCTGCCGTAATACAGGGTTCGGCCATCGTGGGAAAAGCTGAATACCTCCTCGGCAGCCTCAAGTCCCGGTTCGCTCACCATCACGGGTTTGAGGGCGCGGCTTCGAAGGTCCAGCAGATAGATGTCGATATCCTTGTTACTGACCGACTTATTCAGCGCCACGAAGCGGCCACTGCGGTCTATATCACCCAGTGAATAGCCTTCATCGTTTTGAAAAACCAGGGTGCGCTCATAGGTCCTGGCATCGTAACGATACAAATCCATAAACTTGGGATTGCGCTCATTGGTCTGCACAAAAAACACCGTGCCATCACCACTGAATCCGGCAAAGCCAGCCCGGGTGTTATCGCCCGGAGTCAGGTCTTTCACGCTGCCATCCAGCTCACGCACATACAGGTGGTTCAGCTCATTACCGCCCTTGTCCTTACTCAGCAGCACCCTGTCATCCCCTGGAAACCAGCGCACCGGGAAGGTACTGTCTTCAAAGTTGGTCAGCTGAGTTT
This sequence comes from Shewanella sp. FJAT-52076, assembly GCF_019457455.1. NCBI lineage: Bacteria > Pseudomonadati > Pseudomonadota > Gammaproteobacteria > Alteromonadales > Shewanellaceae > Shewanella > Shewanella sp. FJAT-52076. The sequence continues at coordinate 474,055 of NZ_CP080415.1, read as the reverse complement.
TGCTGCCATCGAGCAGGCTAAGGCGATACAGGTTATAAATACCTGATTCATCCGACCCCACCAGCACGGCGCTGCCGTCGGCAGAAATGCTCGACCCCGTGTAGGAGGTGGTATCAAAAAAGGTTTTGGCATCGTACCTGGGGTGTGCCAGCAGCAAGGGTTTGGCGTAGGGCTGCTTGGCCGTGGCGGCATCCTGATTATTGGTGGCGTTGGCAGTCGCCGCTGTATCCGCCCCCTGATTGGATTGGGTCGATTGGCAACCGGCCAGCGCCAACGTGGCCAGGCTGAGTGTCAGCAGGGTCTTTTTCATGTGTATCCCTCTTTGTAATAAGGTCAGTCCGTTACTGCAGGAACTTCCACATCATTCAACGCCAATGCCGGGAAGACAAGTCTATTTTGTAAACAAATACAATAACCAACGGCAAGTTCAACCTCGCCTTCATGGCATCAACGCCAATAAAAAGGCCCCGCTGGTGCGGGGCCTGGTGATGCTGTGCCGTGAACCTTAGCTGCAGCAGCTGCCGGTTCTCTGTTTGCGCGGCAGCTTTTGCCACAGCACCCGCCCCATCAGGACGGCGAGCAGCAACCCGGATGAAGCCACAAGCCAGTCTGGCAACATGGCATGCTCTTCACCAATCTGCGGCGCCACTTCAAAGCCGAAGGTCGCCACCAGATAGTTCACCAGCACACCAAACACCAAGGCCACCCCCAGCACACCGCCGAGGTAGCCAAACAGCGCCCGCTTACCCAGCTCCTTGGTCACGACTCCCAGGGTTGCGATGTTGGTGGCTGGGCCTGCCATCATAAATACCAGCACAGCCCCGGGTGAGACACCGGCCAGCAGCAAACCGGCCGCAATCGGGGTCGATGCCGTGGCGCAGATATACATGGGAATGGACACCAGCACCATCACCAACATGGCGAGAATGCCGTTACCCCATTGAGCCAAAAAGTCTGCCGGTACATAGGTTTGCACCAAAGCGGCAAAGAAAAGACCAATCAGCAGCCAGATAGCGGTATCGCGCACCAGGTCGGTTGAGGCATACACCAGCCCATCCCAAATTCGCTCTATCACAGAGGCAGGCTTATCCGCCGGGTGAGCATGCTGTTGTGTGCTGCCACAGCAGCCTGCATCAGCAGCTTTGGCTGTGGGTGTGGATGAAGAAGCGCAGCAGCTCGATGCCTCGGGCACTGCGGCCTTGGGGCTGCAACAGGAAGTCGTTTCAGCGGCGGGCTTGGCGTCGCAGCAGGAAGCCGCAACCGCCTTTGGCGTGCAGCAGGATCCCTGTATGGGTTCGGGCTTGGACTCAGCTTCGGCTTTGCCGGAGCAGTAGCTGGCGCCAGTCTTTGCCGCTGTTTTTTCGGTAACTGGTTTGAAACTCACCGCCGGCGCCCCAGCCAGCTTGGCGCCGGTTGGGGTCATCAGAGGGCTGCCTGCTGCAACCGGTTTGAAGCTCATGGCTGGCTTGGCCACTGGCTTATCAGAAGGCTTATCAGACTGCTTTTCAGGCGATGCTTCTTTGGATTGGGATCTGTTATCCGGCTCATCTTCATCTCGGCCCACCAGCAGGCCTGCCACTATGGCGCTGGTCACGGCGGCAATGGGGCGCACTATGGCCATAAAGGGGCCTAGCAGCACATAGGAGACGGTCACTGAATCGACGCCTGTCTCAGGAGTGGAGACCAAAAACGAGGTGGTGGCCGCCTTGGAGGCGCCGCTGCGCCGAAGGCCAACGGCCGCCGGAATCACGCCGCAGGAGCACAGCGGCAAGGGCGCACCCAGCAGCGCCGCCTTCACCGTGGCCTTAAAGCCGTGACCACCGAGCTGCCTTTGCATCCACGCCATGGGCACAAACATTTTCAGCATACCGGCCAAAAACAGCCCCAGCAGCAGCCAGGGGGCCGATTCCAAAAACAAGTGGAGAAAGTTATTCAACAACATGAGTCATCATCCTTATGCTGCGCGCTGCCGTGATGTTCCGGGCGCACCTGATGATTGGTTTCCAAGGCTTCCAAAATGGAGCAGTGTTCGGCACTTTCGGGGCCGCCGCAGCAGGCGTCTGACAAACGCTGTAAAGAATCGCGAAACACCGTCAGTTCGGCGATTTTGGCACTCACCTGCTCGAGCTTGTCATCCACCATGCCCTTTACATCGGCGCAGGCCCACTCGGCCTTATTAAGCTCAATGGACAAAAGCTCGGTGATTTCATTCAGGCTAAAGCCCACCGCCTTGGCACGTAAAATAAACTTGAGCCGGGCGGCATCGCCCTGGCTGTAAAGCCGGTAGCCCGAATCGCTGCGCATTGAGGGCGCCAGCAAGCCGTGCTTTTCGTAAAACCTCAGGGTATCGGCTTTCACCTCACAGAGGCTGGCTAACTCACCAATGCGATACATGTGTCTATTCCGAATTTCAACAATGGCGCCAGTATAAACCTTGGAGTTTAATCCAAGGTCAAGAGTCTGTATTGCCTTGTGTGTCGTTCGCAGAACGATATTGTGAAATCACGCAGAAAAAACAGCGCCGGGCAGTGTTTTACGGTAGAATACGCGCCCATAAAAAGGTGTCTTGGCAGACAAATAAACTCGCGTAAGGGGAACGCGAGGGGCTTTTGGAAAATAAAACCTTGATGTTGTTTTGTTTTCCGAAAGATCCTTGAACCCTTAACAGCGGAAAACTGTACCCAAAATGAATAATGCCAGACCCATTCGCCGCGCGCTGCTGAGCGTGTCCGATAAAACAGGTATCCTCGAGTTTGCCCAGGCACTGCATGCACAGGGCGTAGAACTTCTGTCCACCGGTGGCACTGCCAAGCTGCTGGCCGATAACGGCGTACCTGTGATCGAAGTTTCTGACTACACAGGTCACCCTGAGATCATGGACGGTCGGGTCAAGACCCTGCATCCCAAGGTGCATGGTGGCATTCTGGCGCGTCGCGGCCAGGACGAAGACGTGATGGCTGCCAACAACATTGGCCCTATCGATCTGGTTGCCGTTAACCTGTATCCCTTTGCCGCTACCGTTGCCAAGCCTGGCTGTACCCTGGAAGACGCCATCGAAAACATCGATATCGGCGGTCCTACCATGGTGCGCGCTGCCGCCAAGAACCACAAAGACGTGGTGATTGTGGTTAACGCCAAAGACTACGACCGCGTGCTGGCCGAAATGAGCGCCAACGGCGGCTCTACCACCCACGCTACCCGTTTTGACCTGGCCATTGCCGCCTTTGAGCACACTGCTGCTTACGATGGCATGATTGCCAACTACTTCGGCACCCAAGTGCCTGCTCACAGCAGCGACGAGTGCCACGACGACTCCAAATTCCCCCGCACCTTCAACACCCAGCTGGTGAAAAAGCAGGACCTGCGCTACGGCGAAAACAGCCATCAGAGCGCCGCCTTCTACGTGGATTTGAACAGCGACGAGGCCTCTGTGGCCACCGCCACTCAGCTGCAAGGTAAGGCCCTGTCTTACAACAACATCGCCGACACCGATGCCGCCCTTGAGTGCGTAAAAGAATTCGACGCCCCTGCCTGCGTTATCGTCAAGCACGCCAACCCCTGTGGTGTGGCCCTGGGCGACAACCTGCTGGACGCCTACAACCGCGCCTACAAGACCGACCCAACGTCTGCTTTCGGTGGCATCATCGCCTTTAACCGCGAGCTGGACGGCGACACCGCCGCCGCCATCGTTGAGCGTCAGTTCGTGGAAGTGATCATCGCCCCAGTGGTGAGCCAGGCTGCCCGCGACGTGGTTGCCAAGAAAACCAACGTACGCCTGCTGGAGTGCGGTCAGTGGACCGAGCAGACCAAGGGTCTGGACTACAAGCGCGTCAACGGTGGCCTGCTCATTCAGGACCGCGATCAGGGCATGGTGACCGAGGCTGAGCTTAAAGTCGTGACCAAGCGCGTACCGACCGAAGCTGAACTCAAAGATCTGATGTTCTGCTGGAAAGTGGCCAAGTTCGTTAAATCCAACGCCATCGTGTATGCCAAAGAAGGCATGACCATAGGCGTGGGCGCAGGCCAGATGAGCCGCGTTTACAGTGCCAAGATTGCCGGCATCAAGGCTGCCGACGAAGGTCTGGTGGTTGAGGGCTCTGTGATGGCATCCGACGCCTTCTTCCCGTTCCGCGACGGTATCGACGCCGCTGCGGCTGCCGGGATCAGCTGCATCATCCAGCCCGGCGGTTCTATCCGCGACGAGGAAGTGATTGCCGCCGCCGACGAGCACGGCATGGCCATGGTATTCACCAACATGCGCCACTTCCGCCACTGATAAGATTGAGGCAGCCTTAGGGCTGCCTTTCGCATTCAAGATTTAAGGAATAAGCAGATGAATATTCTCGTAATTGGCAGTGGTGGCCGCGAACACGCCCTGGCCTGGAAAGCCGCTCAGAATGCCGACGTAAAGACCGTATTTGTGGCCCCCGGCAACGCCGGCAGCAGCCTCGAGCCCAAGGTGGAAAACGTGGCGATTGATGCCACCGACATCCCTGCGCTGCTCGCCTTTGCCAAAGAAAGCAATATCGCCCTGACCATAGTTGGCCCCGAAGCGCCGCTGGTGATTGGTGTGGTGGATGCGTTTCGCGCCGAAGGCCTGACCATCTTTGGTCCAACCCAGGGTGCCGCTCAGCTGGAAGGCTCCAAGGCCTTCACCAAGGACTTCCTGGCCCGCCATCAGATCCCGACGGCGGATTATCAGAACTTCACCGAAATCCCGCCCGCCAAGGCCTTTGTGGCCGAGCTTACCGCCAAGACAGGTTTCCCTGTGGTTATCAAGGCCGATGGTCTGGCCGCAGGTAAGGGCGTGATCATCGCTCAGGATCAGGCCGAGGCCGATGCCGCCATCGACGATATGCTGGCAGGCAACAAGTTCGGTGAAGCCGGTTCCCGCGTGGTGGTGGAAGAGTTCCTCAGGGGCGAAGAAGCCAGCTTTATCGTGATGGTCGATGGCAAAAACATCCTGCCGATGGCCACCAGCCAGGATCACAAGGCCCGCGATAACGCCGACCACGGCCCCAACACCGGTGGCATGGGCGCTTACTCACCAGCCCCTGTGGTGACTCAGGATGTACACGACTGGGTGATGGCCAACGTTATTCGCCCAACCGTGGATGGCATGGCTGCCGAGGGTAACGTCTACACCGGCTTCCTGTATGCCGGTCTGATGGTCGACCCACAGGGTCAGGCCAAGGTGCTGGAATACAACTGCCGCTTCGGCGACCCGGAGACTCAGCCCATCATGATGCGTCTGAAGTCTGATCTGGTTGAGCTGTGTCTGGCAGCCTGCCGCGGTGAGCTCGACAAGGTTACCGCCGAGTACGACAGCCGCGCCGCCGTAGGTGTGGTACTGGCCGCCGGTGGTTATCCCGATGACTACCGCAAGGGCGATGTGATTGAGGGTCTGTCCCTCGGTAACAACGACGCCAAGGTGTTCCATGCCGGTACCAAGATGGTCGATGGCCGCGTCGTCACCAACGGTGGCCGCGTCCTGTGCGCCACAGCCCTTGGCAACAGCGTGACCGAAGCGCAAAAAGCCGCTTATGCGCTGGTGGATGAAATCCACTGGGATGACGTGTACTTCCGCACCGACATTGGCTATCGCGCCATTGCCCGCGAACAGCAGTAAATACCCGTCCTTGAAAAAGCCGGCATACGCCGGCTTTTTTGTGCCTGCACTTTGACGATCGTCAAAGACACCATTATGTAACGTAATGAATTTATTAAACTAAATTCTTTAAAGCCAAGAGGAAAAGGTTATAATGCCCGCACAATAACAGTACAAAAAGCCCACAAGGAATACCCATGAGAAACACAGTGGCCATGCGAAATACCCTGATATTCACCGCCCTGAGCCTGGCCCTCTATGGCTGCGGAGGAGGTGGTTCTTCCGACGGTGATGGTGGCACCACGCCACCCGCTGCAACCCTGTACACCGCCAAAGCCCAAAGCAGCAGCGGCGGCCAGCTGTCTCCCGCCAGTCTAAGCATCGAAGCGGGTAAACAGGGTAGCTTTACCGTAACTCCAAGCAGCGGCTTTATCCTGGATACCATTGAGGGTTGTGGCGGCACCTTGTCGGGCAGCAACTACACCACGGCCGCCATGGGCGCGGATTGCACCGTGAGCGCCAGCTTTATCACCAATGCCACCAATGCCATTCGCCACCGCGACCACAGCCTGGCCACTGATGCTGAGCTTATCAGCCACGCAAGAGATGCCGTCGCTGCGGCCGAGGGCTCCCGTAAGGCGCTGGTCGACTCCCTGTATCAGGGCATTTCCCAAATCAGCTGGCACCCGAGCCACGACTCCATCACCTTCACCAGTTTCCTGCCTGAGCGCACCCATACCTTACTGCCCGCCAATAAAGATGGCAGTGGCAACAGCGCCAATCGAGGTCTGGTGATGGTGTCAGAAGAGGGTGAGTACCGCAGCGCCGCCATGGCGGCAAACCTGTTTTCGGTCAGCACCTCATCTGAAACCGATATGCTGCTCAAACACCTCATCGGCTGGCTCACCAGGGGCGCCGACCAAACCGATGGCCTCAGCATAGTCACGGCGCAAATGCCGAGCCGTGCCGACAGCTGGTACTTCCCCCATAACGAAGGGATTCGCACCTGGCTGACCAACAACTATGCCAATGCCCACAGCATCAACGACGCCAACAGCTGTGATTACGATGCGTTATCGACTTGCATAGACAACCTCAAGCCCGACCTGATTATCCTGTCGGACATCGATCGCCAATCCCTTGGCCATGAGGGCATAGCCGCAGCCGTCGCCAAGGCCAAAGCAGCGGGGATCCCGCTGCTGCTGTCCAACTACTGGCGTGAAGCCAGCCCCATGCTCAGCCCGCTGTATCAGCAAATGGGGCTGGTGACCTATGGCAACTATTGGTCAAAGCTCAACGCCGACAATCTGACCGTGAGCGACATCCGCGCCAGCGATGCGAATCTGGCAGCGGTCGACCGCCTGCTGGCAAACCTGGATGCCGGTCATTTCGATACGGCGCTGCTGGACAACTGCGGCGGCAACTTCCTCTCCTGTGATGAGGCAGGCTTTGTTGACGCCTTCAAAGCCGGTGCCGACTGGCTGAGAGGCGCTGCCGTTACCCTCGATAATATGGGCCAGGATGCCTTGTCACTGAATGGCGCCGACACCCTGCATGCCGCCGTGCTGCTTGCCGACAAATACCGCGCTGCCATCGACTACCCCATCGCCTGGGAAGAGCAGCAAAGCTGGCAGCAAGCCATGTTCGCCGACTGGCTGGTAAACTATGCCCGCAAGGACAACCCGGCTCAGCCCGACCTCGGAGAATACGTAACCGACAGGAACAATCTCGCCAAGGGCAGCAACGCCAGTTACGCCCATCCGGCCACAGTTACCGAGCGCAAGACCATAGGCGTGCCCTACCCCAACCAGTGGACCACCACCGGCTGGTATGTGCTGCCGGGGCAAACTGTGACCCTGAATCGACTGGATAACAGCGATGCACGGGTGGAAATCAAACTCAACTACCACAGACGCAACACCAACCGCGCCTTCGAGCAAAAGGTGTACCGGGCACCACTGGAGCTGGCTACCCAGCGCCTGCGATTGGAAAAGGGCGAAAGCATCAGTTTTTCAAGCCCCTACGGCGGACCTCTGTACCTGTATCTCGGTGGCAGCGGTGAAGCCCTGAGCGCAGACATCAGCGCCAGCGGCGTAACCCGCCATCCGGTCATCATGAATTTCAGTGATGACAGCCAAATCGCCGCCTTTAATGAGCGCCTGAGCCAGACCGAACTGCCCCATGTGGATCTGCGTACCGATGGCGCCGAGCAGCATATGCGCCGTGACCGCTTTACCAATGCCATTGGCGGCGCCGTGGCCGATGTGAATGCACTGCTGAAAAGCATCTCGGAAGATCATATCAATGCGGTCTACACCCTGGCCGGCTTTAAAATTCAGGGCAAAAACCTGGCAGAATCTCTGCCTGCCGATGTGAAAGCCGCCTGTGTGAATCTGCTTGGCAGCGAGTGCCTGGATGAAGCCCTGCACACCCGCAAAATCATCCAGCACGCCAACTACGACCAGAACGCCCACTGCGGCGCCGGTTGCAGCGGCAACCCCTGGGATGCGGCCTGGAACATCAGCCCCACCGGCTGGGGCGATAACCACGAGCTGGGCCACAACCTGCAAACCAACCGCCTCAATGTGCAATATGCCGCCGCAGGTGATACCGACAACTGGGCAGGTTACGCCAGCCGCGCCGGGGAGAACTCCAACAACATCTTCCCCTACGTGGTGAAATGGCAAGCCCATTATCTGCGTGACGGCAACACCACCCCCATCACCGATGGCCATATGAACCATAAAGATTTGTTTTATGTGTTTATGTCGGATGCCGCTGGCGTGAAAGACAGCAGCGGCAACCGGGTGGTGCTTGGCGCCAACTGCAAGGTACTGGATACGGGCAGCGACCGCTACGATGCCCCCTGGAAGAGCAACAACTATGCGGTGCACAACGGCTATCGGATGGCGTTTTACATCCAGATGGCGCTGCGCAGCCACGGCATGCAGCTCGCCGATGGCACCCGTCTGGCCAATGGTTTCAATATCTTCACCCTGCTGTACCAGCACCAGCGCATCTTTGGTGCCTTAAGCGGCAATCAGGCCGATTGGGACGCCAATAAAGACCGTCTCGGTTTTGGCCTGTTCCCCTTTGAAGGCCATAGCGTTTACGCGGGCAAGAAGGTGCGGGATATTCCTGGCAACGACTTTATGCTGGTGTCGTTAAGCAAGCTCACCGGCATCAACTGGCAGAGCCATTTCGATATGCTGGGGCTGCGCTACTCAAGCCTCGCTGCTACCCAGGCACAGGCCAATGCCACCAAGGGCAGCCTGCCGATGGGCATGTATGTGCTGGAGACAGACCTGCCGCCAGCCAATATGAGCGAAGGCCTGAGCTTCCTGCCACTGTCACTCTCAGATGCCAGCACCCAGTGGCGCGATGGCAGCTCACCGGCAAGTTGCAGTTTGTAAAACAAAAAAACGCCCTTCGGGGCGTTTTTTAATGGGTAACTCAACCGTGTTTACAGGCCTGAGTAACCTCAATGCCCGCCGGCTATCGCCTTTCTGGCCAGCTTATCAATCAGCGAAGGCCACAGCAGACGCACCCAACGACCGAGGCGGCCACGGCGGGACATGATAAGCAAGCGCTCGCGACAGGCGATAGCAGGCGATAGCAGGCGATAGCAGGCGATAGCAGGCGATAGCAGGCGATAGCAGGCGATAGCAGGCGATAGCAGGCGATAGCAGGCGATAGCAGGCGATAGCAGGCGATAGCAGGCGATAGCAGGCGCCGCTTACATATACCGTGTGTCATGTGCTACTGCGCTGGGTACTACAGCGTGACCGAATCGCAAAAACCTGCCTACCCTCTGGTGGATGAAATCCATTGGGATGAAATGTACTTCCGCACCGACATTGGCTATCGCGCCATTGCCCGCGAAAAACAGTAAACACCCGTCCTTGAGAAAGCCGGCATCCGCCGGCTTTTTTTGGGCATTATTTAATATCAAATAATCAGACACATACTGAAATAACAATTGATGTATGATTAATTCTGCAACTATATGAAAAACATTATAGCCCATTAAAATAAACAAGCGCTCTTTCAGGCGCTTGTTTATTGCTTAATTCTCACTATTGTCTTTCAAAAATCTGTTCACAACTTGAATCAACAGTGTAATCAGAGGAACCCGGTGCTACTGATACAGTATAAGTGCCTAGAGACTTATAGGGTTTTGTGCCTAAATTATAAATCCATTTCTGACCATCCACATCCCAACGAAAAATATTATCATCATTGGCATTACCTAATGGCAACAAATCGTCGGTAACATCTATAGTAGGTCCGGCAACCAATGGTGAATAAGAGATATTCACGACAGGTGGTGCTATATCGTCAAAAGTATATTCAACACCGTCAGCATCGATTAGCTTAAATTTAACCGGAATCGCCATATTCTTTTTGCCGAATATTACTATGGGGTCAGAGAATGGAGGTTCAAACCCACCACCCACACACGACAGAGTTAGTTGGGTAATTTCAAGGCTGACATCATCCAATGTTGCATTAAAATATAACTGATCATCCTGCTCTTCAAAACTGATAACCACCTGCTGTCCTTGATAGGTTTGCAGTAGGGCAGTTAAATCAAAGCTTCGGTTATTTGGCCCTATTTGTTGGGTTGGGTCACCGGGATTGGTAGAAAAAACTTCTTGCAGCAGATTGCCGTTGGTATCCTCAACCAATACACGCCATTCCTGATTTGGATCGCTGAACTCAGCATAACTGCGAATTCGGTCGGCCCAGCTGAGGGTTGCAGATTTGATCGCAGTCGGCAGGGATATGGGTTGAGTTGCTATGTGCAAGCCAGGTCCCCCTTGATGACTCACAATATCATAGGTGCCTGAAATGGGTGGTAGCGGTTCCCCAGGTCCTGTTGGGTCAAATGTGCCATCATTGATAACCCAAGCCCCGGAGCCAGAGTCCGTAATATTCCAACCAGAGAAATCTCCGGTTTCAAAGTCGCCATTAGCAATGTACTCTACAGGAGCAGAAAAAACATTACTTGACACCCCATAAAATAGCATAATAAGTGATAAACGTCCGATATTAAACTTAGCCATTTCCATACTCTCCACATTAAAAGCAGAAAAAAACACACTAAAATAATGCCATGACAACATTGGCCGAATAATATTAGTCACTAATTTAATATTTACATTCAACTTGAACAAATCAGTATATCAATACGTGCACATATAACTTACATCTATATCATAATCAAAAATTACACAAGATAATCAAAATGTTATAAATAAACACCATACATCTATAAAATAAATTCACCCAAAAGTGCTACACAGTAATAGGCAAATCATTCATATCTTCTGCACAAAAATACGACAAGATATACGCACAGACATATTAATCCACATTGAAAATATTATATTTACCTTTATTGCCAATATTATGACCAATAATTATATTTTTAACATTTACTCACATAGAAAAGTAGAGCCATGCTCTGATGAGATTTAAAACCTTATTGGATTTAATAGAGGAAAATGAAACATATAATATTGAACAACAAATCATTGAGGTTTTAAGCAATTTAATGCTGGGAGCATGGATGATATTTGTCATTAGATAAGCCATTATCCTGAAATTTGCTGGTTAGTGCGCCTCTCACTGAGTCGTTGCATGCCCGCAAAACTGCCCGCCCTCAACTATGACTCATACTTCATCGAGTAAGCCCAAGCATCAGGAAATAAGTATGAGTTTTGAACCGCATCCCTTCGAAGGCCACAGCGTTTATATTGGGGCTGCGCTACTCAAGCCTCGCTGCTACCCAGGCACAGGCCAATGCCACCAAGGGCAGCCTGCCGATGGGCATGTATGTGCTGGAGACAGACCTGCCGCCAGCCAACATGAGTGAAGGCCTGAACTTCCTGCCACTGTCACTCTCAGATGCCAGCACCCAGTGGCGCGATGGCAGCTCACCGGCAAGTTGCAGTTTGTAAAACAAAAAAACGCCCTTCGGGGCGTTTTTCAATGGGTAACTCAACCGGGTTTACAGGCCTGAGTAACCTCAATGCCCGCCGGCTATCGCCTTTCTGGCCAGCTTATCAATCAGCGAAGGCCACAGCAGACGCACCCAACGACCGAGGCGGCCACGGCGGGACATGATAAGCAAGCGCTCGCGACAGGCGATGGCAGGCGCCATGGCCGCCGCACAGGCTTCGGCCGACATTATCTTGTCTTCCTTCATTGGGGTGGTGCCGAGGGGATTACCTTTGCCATCCAGCGCGCGCTTATGGATTTGCGACACGACAAAGTCGGGGCAAATCACGGTGACGGCCACATCATCGTCGGCAAGCTCAATTCTGAGGGAGTCGAAAAAGCCCATCACGGCATGCTTGGAGGCCGCATAGCCACTGCGGGTAGGCACGCCAGTGAGGCCTGCCACCGAGGCAATGGCCACGACCTGCCCCCGGCTTTGTTTCAAATGCGGCAGGGCCATATGGGTGAGGCGCGCCGGAGCGAGGTAATTCACAGCCATGATCTGTTCAAGAATGGCGAGATCTTCCAGCTCATCGAAACGTGACCACATGGTCATACCGGCGTTGTTGATAAGAATATCCAGACGGCCAAAGCGGGCTATACAGGCGTCGATGAGCTCACGACATTCATGCGGATGGGTAAGGTCAGCGCTGTGAACAAGGACATCAGCCTGTGCTCCCTGTTCCTGTGCCAACTCCAGCGCCAGCGACTGCAGCCGGGTTTCGCTGCGGGCGGTGAGTACCAGATGGCAGCCAAGCCTGGCCAGCTCCCTTGCCAAAGCCCGGCCAATGCCTTCCGAAGCCCCGGTTAAAATCACCACCTTGTCCATCAGGCCATCCATAGTTCCCCCGAATTAAGATTTTCCAATTTTACAGAGAGTTACACTGTCACAATCCCTGCTGACTTGCAATCTTAAGCCGGTTGCCGCAACGGAAATGGGGCGTAGTCTACCAGGGGTTTCGGGCGCCCCACGGCATACCCCTGCGCATAATTAATGCCGATTTCTTCAAGGCGCGCCATGATGTCCTGGCTTTCCACAAACTCCGCCACAGTTTCTATCCCCATCACGCTGCACACATCATGGATGGACTTCACGATGGCATAGTCCTTGGCATTGCTGGCCAGCTGGCGAACAAAGCAGCCGTCGATTTTCACATAGTCCACCGGCAATTCCCGCAGATAACCATAGGATGCGAAGCCGCTGCCGAAGTCGTCAATAGCAAAGGCAAACCCCTGTTTTCGAAGACTCCTGAGCATATCCAGTGCCCTTTGGCGATTTTGAATTGCCGTGGTTTCAGTGATTTCAAAACAGATACAGGCAGGCGGGATGCCATTTCGCTTAAGCTGTCCCACGATATAGGACTCCATGCCCTCCACGCCCAGACTATTGCCCGACAAATTGATGGAAAGACAATGGTCGTGCCAAAGTTCGGGGTGTGCAGCCAGCCACTCCATGGCCATGGCTACCACAGCCTTGTCCACTTCAGGCATCAGCTTAAAGCGCTCCGCCGAGGCAATAAATTGTGCCGGCGGCAAGATGCGGCCATTGCTCTCACGGATCCTTAGGAGGATTTCCATCCGCTTGCGCAGGCTGCGGCCATGGAGCGAATGTATGGGCTGAAAGTAAAGCTCCAGCTCCCTGTTGTGGATAGCTTTGGCAATGCGCAGTGCCCATTTGGGAGCATTACGCTGATAATTCAGCTCTTTGTCTTTATCGTCGTAAAAATGAATTTGGTTGCTGCCTTTTTGCTTGGCCGCCACGCAGGCAATATCGGCATCTTTGAACAGCTCGGCCACGGGCGGCAACGGCGCCCGTGCAAACGCCACCCCAATACTGACACCAACCCGATAACACTGTCCCTGACTCTCGAGCACCTGCATAGCCAATTTTTGCTGCAGCGTTTTGAGCAACACGGCGACTTCATGGGCGCTGCGCTCCAACAGTAAAATGCCAAACTCATCCCCACCGACACGCCCCAATAATTCACCGGGTGCCAAACAGGATTGGAAGGCTTTTGCCACCATACACAACATGCGGTCGCCCTCGAGATGACCACAGCTATCGTTGATGATTTTAAATTGTTCGAGGTCGAGATAGCACAGGGCCACGGTGTCGTGCCCCGACGCAAGTCGCTTCATTCGGGCCTCGAAGGTGGTTCTGTTGGGCAATCCGGTTACCGCATCTTCTTCTGCCTGACGCCTGAGCTCAGCCTTGAGGCGCTCCTCAGCGGTGACATCCCGCAGCGCCAACAAGGCACCGGTACGCTTGTGCTGATGGTCATCAATCGGGCTCAGAGTGCATTGCAATAACCTGCCAGAAAAACGCAGGGAGACTTGTTTGCATGCCTGACTCGGCCCTTTCAAAAAGGTGTGCAGCAGCGCCGGTTTAATACCCAGAATGTCGCTGATGGGTTTGGTGGTAAAATCGGGGGCTTGTCCACCAAGCAAACGGCAGGCTGGCGGGTTGAGGTAAAGCACATCACCCTTGGTATCGGTGAGAATAACCGCATCGGCAATGCCTTCCAGAATCACCCTGGCCTGTTCTTTTTGGGCAAAGATTTCGGCCAGTAACTTATTGCTGACCCGGGAGAAATGCCGCACTTCGGCACAGCCATCGGCACTGAGGGGAAGATAACGACTGGCACTGGGGTCCATGTTGCCAAGCTGAGACATAAGTCCATTGAGCGGCACCACCAGGCTGCGGCGGATCCACAGATAACCAAGGGCAAGCAACAATATGCCCGTCAGTAAGATACCCACTACCACCCGGTCGGGCTGAATGGCCAATTTATGAAAATCACGCACTCCGAAACTCACGTCGAGTACCAATCGACCAGCGCCAATACCGGCAACCGGGATTTGATATTTACCGGCAGCACCCGACTCCAGCAGCCGAATTCGTTCGACAAAACCTGACTGTCCGAGGCGGGTAAGCTCTTCCTCTGGCAGGCTGCGGGACACCAAAACACGGGAGTCTCCCGGTGTGATGGCGGTTAACAGGTGAGGACCCGAGTCCAGTAGAAGGGCCACTGCGACATCGTCGCTGCCTTGCACCAGCGCGGAGATAATATCGGGGGATAACAGAGAATCGCCGCTTTGGCCGAGGGAAATTAGCCCGGCATCAGAATAGCGGTAAAAATGCAGACCCAGGGCATGGGTGCGTTCATGCCAGGCAGAATCCATACTCGCCTGAGCTTCCGGAGAGAGACTGCTCAGCGGCCCTGCATATATGTGGCTCAGCTGCAATTGGCGCCAAACACTGCGCTGATATTGCTCTTCAATGCTGACAAGCTCCTGAGCAATGGATTGCTCCAGCAGCGAGGTGGCTTTGCGTTCAAACCAAAGACCCATACCCCAATACACCAGCAATATTGCCGGTATACAGAAAGCAGCGATAAAAACCAAAAACTTCTTGCCAATGTGCATCATAAACCACGGCTGTGTATATCCCATGAATCGAGGGTGACCACGGGTACTGCATAAGCGCGCCGAAACATACCCTATTTGCAGACGCACCGAAACCAGTCCTGAGCCTTCCAAGGCAAAAACTTTCGCAGGTTGCCCAAAAGCACATCAGCATGCCTTGATATAGCGCAGCATTTAACACGAAGAAGTGCCCGCAGTGATTTTTTTGTGATATTTCGGCGATATTTGGGTGAAATTCTCGCGGGATGCTTTCTCCATCAATCACCAGAAGGAGAGACACCATGGCCCACAAAATTTTGCCCGCAGGCGCCCTGCTTGCCGCTGCCCTGCCCTTTGTCGGCAACGCCGCCGAATTGGACATCAGCATTACCAATCTCACCCACGGCAACCACTTTACTCCAGTGCTGATCGCCGCCCATGGCGCTGATATGCACCTGTTCCAAAGTGGCGAAATGGCCACTGCCGCGCTGCAAAAAATGGCCGAAGGCGGCGCTATCGATGAGCTGGTTACTCAGGTCGAAGGCGCCGGTGGCGTAACAGTACAAAACCCCGCCGCTGGCCTGATGGCCGCAGGTAGCAGCGTGTCCGGCGTCATGATGGACAGCGGCAGCCAAACCCACCTGAGTGTGGTCGCCATGGTACTGCCCACCAATGATGCCTTTATCGGCCTGGATAGCTGGCCTATTCCCACCGAGCCTGGCACCTACACCCTGTACCTGAACGCCTACGATGCCGGTACCGAAGCCAACGATGAAATCATCAACGGCGCAGGCGCTCCGGGCCAACCGGGTATTCCGGCAGCACCCGGCGGTGATGGCGGCAGCAACGGCACCGGCGTGGCCGACGGCTCAACCAATGACAAGGTGCATATCCACCCCGGCGTGCTGGGTGACACCGACCCCAATGGCGGCGCCTCTGATCTCGACAGCCGTATCCACCGCTGGCTCAACCCCGTGGCCCGCGTGGTTGTCACTGTGAAATAAGGAGGCTCAAGATGAATAAGCTTCCCATGAAAACCAGCCTACTGGCGCTTGCCCTGTTGGGGCTTGGAGCCTGCTCCGACAGTGACAATCTGCCACCACCGCCGCCGGAGTCACCTGCGCCGCCTCCAGTGGTGATGAAGAGCTTTGAAGTTACAGTCACCAACCTCACCGCCAATCAGCCGATGTCGCCGCTGGCGCTTGTCAGTCATGATGATGACACTGCACTGTGGCAAATAGGTGAAAGTGCCAGCGTGGCGCTGGAGCAACTGGCCGAAGGTGGCGACAGTAGCGGATTCGATGCCATCAGCGGTGTTGATACCCTGGTGCGCGGTACAGGCATTTTGCCACCGGGTATGAGTGAAACCCTCACGCTCACACTCGCAGAAGATAAGGTGGATGCCCTGTCGCTGCTGACCATGCTGGTTAATACCAATGATGCCTTCAGTGGTTTCAACGCCATGGATATCGAGTCCATGGAAAATGGCGCCAGCAAGAGCCGGAGACTGATGGCATACGATGCAGGTACCGAGGCCAACTCCGAAGCCAAAGGCACCATTCCCGGCCCTGCCGATGGCGGCGAAGGTTTTAACGCCGCGCGGGACGATGTGGACAGGGTGCACGTGCATCCGGGTGTTATCAGCCAGGACGATGGTTTGGCCGACTCTGTGCTGCACGCGTCACACAAGTTCGACAACCCTGTGCTCAAGGTAACCATCACACGTACCGAATAAGGGTGAAAGAAAAGGCGCCGGCGTCAGGTCATCTTGTTACCTGTCACCGCCGGAGCCTGTGTGATGCCTTATCAGATTAATGGAAGCAACACCAAAGATAGCCATGCTATGGAAGGAGGGGTGCAGATCCTGCTTGTGGAAGACGAGCAGGATTTGGCCCAAATGATTATGGTTAACCTGACGGCCCTTAATTTCCGGGTCTTTCACGCCGCCTCTTTGCATCAGGCCAAGGCGCTGCTGCAGGCCAAGCGTATCGATCTGGTGCTGCTCGACCGCATGTTGCCCGATGGCGATGGCCTGTTGCTGTGTCAGCAACTGAGAAACGCAGGCCAGGAGATGCCGGTGATGCTGCTCACCGCCCGCGATGGCGAGGCCGACACAGTTCTCGGGCTCGAAAGCGGTGCCGACGACTATATGACCAAGCCCTTCAGCGTGCTTGAGCTGCGTGCCCGTGCCAAAGCGCTGCTCAGACGCCGTCTGACCGCCGCTCCTTCACGGCAGCTGATCGAATTTGAAGGACTGCGCATCGATGTGGACTCCCGCGAAGTGGTCGCCTTCGACAATCCCCTGCCCCTCACCGCCAAAGAATTTGACTTGCTTGCCTTTTTGGCCCGCCACCCGCAACAGGTTTTCAGCCGCACCCAACTGCTGGATGCCGTATGGGGCTATCGTTTTGAAGGCTTCGAGCACACGGTCAACAGCCACATCAATCGCCTGCGGGGCAAACTCGCCCATATCCCCGGCTCCCGTGAGCTGGTGCAAACCGTGTGGGGCGTGGGCTATAAATTTGCTCCTCCCGCAGCCCAGGCGGCATTGCACTGATGAAAACCCTGTTTTCCCGGCTGCTGCTGGCCTCGACCGTATTGATGCTGGGGCTGATGCTGGCTCTCGGCGCCTTTTTGGAGCAAAGCCACCGGCTGGGGCGTGACAAGGTGCAGCAGTCGCTGCATCTGGAGCTGGCGGCCCATATGGCCCATATCAACCCCATGCTGTCGCGGGGTGTCACCTCCGACAGCGCCCTCAAAGAAGCCTTTCACGACTTTATGCTGCTGGGGCCAAGCTTTGAGATTTATACCCTAAGCCCCACAGGACAGGTGCTGGCATTCGATGCCGCGCCAAACAAGGTCGTCACCGGCAAGGTGGATTTGGCGCCGATTGCGCGCTTTTTGCGGGGCGAGCCCCTGCCGATTACCGGCACGGATCCGCGCTCCGGCGAGCAGCAAAAGATATTTTCGGTCAGTGAGCTTAAAGACCCCAGCGGCAAACTCACGGGTTACCTTTATGTCATCATCGGCGGCGAGATTTACGACAGCTGGCATCAGCTACTTGCCAGTGACATTCAAAGCCGCGGCCTTGGCGCCGGTATGCTGCTGGCCATCGGCTTTGTGATAGCGCTGTTTTTGCTGCTGGCCAAGGCGCTGAGCACACCGCTCAGGCGATTGAGTAAAGATTTGGAAACCCTGCGGCTGTCGGGCGCCGAGGCGGGCCACACCACATTGCCGGGGCATTATGGTGGCGGCGCCGAAATAGAAAGTCTTGCCAATAATATCAATCTGTTGCTGACAACCTTGTCGCAGCAGCATCAAAAACTGGTGAACCAGCAAGTGGCCCGGCAACAGTTTTTGTTGCACTTGTCCCACGATCTCAAGACACCACTGACCTCACTGCTGGGGTATCTGGAAACCTTCCTCATTACCCCAGAAAAACAGCGCGACACCGCCTGGCTTGAAGCCGGGATGCGCTCGGGGGAAAAGCTTAAATCGCAACTTGGCGAGCTGCTGGAGCTGGCGGCGCTGGAAAATGGGCAGATACGGGTGCGTTCGCGCCTAACGCCGCTTAAGCCCGTGCTGGACGAGCTGGGCCAGTGCTTTGCGCCCAAGGCTCAGCAGAAACAGATTGAGCTTTGTATCGACGATCCAGGCGCCTTGTCGCTGCATACCGATCCGCAGCTCTTTGGCCGGGTGCTGGCCAATCTGGTGGACAACGCGCTGCGCTACACCCCGCAGGGCGGCAAAATCTCTGTCAGCCTGCTTGAGGGCGAGCAGCAGACCATCAGCATTCGCGACACAGGCCCCGGCATGGACGCCGAATTGCAGGCGGCCTGGCAGCAAACCGGCAGTACGGATTTGCCACAGCTGGGGGTCGGCCTGTCGATTGTGCGCCAGTTGACCGGCCTGCTGGGCATGAAGCTGATGCCCGTCAGCCGCCCCGGTGAGGGCTGTGAGTTCAGAATTGAACTGCCAGCCTGAAAGGCCGTGTAAATACCACAGCATCCAGCCCATCGGCGACAAGCACTGAACAATTGGCACTCACCAACCGGCATTCACCATTCGTCTTTCAATAACCGGCTTTAAATAACAAAAAGGCCCGCATTGGCGGGCCTTTTGACAGTATTCAGTTAAGCGTTACGACCGCTTACTTGTGATACTTGCGCGACTTCTCGTGTACTGCCTTGATAAAGGCGCCTGCATGCTCAGGATCCACATGCTGATGGATACCGTGGCCGAGGTTGAACACGTGACCGGTACCTTCGCCGAAGCCAGCCAGAATCTGCTCAACTTCTTCTTCGATGCGTGGGATTGGCGCGTACAACATGGATGGGTCCATGTTGCCCTGCAGCGCAACCTTGTGGCCTACGCGGCGGCGGGCATCGGCGATGTCCACGGTCCAGTCCAGACCCAGGGCATCACAGCCGGTTTCGGCCATAGATTCGAGCCACAGACCGCCGCCCTTGGTGAACAGGGTCACTGGCACTTTACGGCCATCGGCTTCACGGGTCAGGCCATCAACAATCTTCTGCATGTAACGCAGTGAGAACTCACGGTAGGCGCTGTGAGACAGGGCGCCGCCCCAGGAGTCGAAAATCATCACTGACTGAGCACCGTTGGCGATTTGCGCGTTCAGGTACAGGATGACCGAGTCGGCCAGCTTGTCCAGCAGCAGGTGCAATGCCATTGGCTCGGAGTACATCATGCGTTTGATTTTTTCGAACGCCTTGCTGGAACCACCTTCCACCATGTAAGTGGCCAGGGTCCATGGCGAGCCGGAGAAACCAATCAGAGGTACTTCACCCTTGAGTTCGCGGCGGATGGTGCTTACGGCACGCATCACATAGCCCAGCTCATCTTCCGGATCCGGGATTGGCAGCGCCTTGATGGCTTCCAGGGTGTCGGCCTTGCGCTCGAAACGTGGGCCTTCGCCGGCTTCAAAGTACAGACCCAGGCCCATGGCATCGGGAATGGTCAGAATATCAGAGAACAGGATGGCCGCGTCCAGCTCGTAACGGCGCAGTGGCTGCAGCGTTACTTCGCAGGCCAGTTCGGCGTTTTTGCACAGTGACATAAAGTCACCGGCCTGGGCACGGGTTGCACGGTATTCAGGAAGATAACGGCCCGCCTGACGCATCATCCACACGGGAGTGACATCCACGGGTTGTTTAAGCAGGGCGCGCAGGTAACGATCGTTTTTCAATTCTGCCATTTGGCGTGATTCCTGTTCTTATGAAAGCTGCGCGGTAGTTTAGCATTTACGGGAATAAAGTAACCTTTCAAAATTCATTTCTGTGAGCTGCGCTGCGCCTCAATGCCCGGACAAAAGTTATCAGCCTATCTTCTGATCAGGATCAAAAGGATGACGGGAAAATGACGCTTATGTGAATCGGAAGACAGAAAAAAGTTGCGTGGGCAGATCCCCTTTGGTATAAAAAGTCTGCGCTAGCAAGAACAATCAAGAAGCTCGTCACATCGAGCCCGCATATATTCCGACTCGCCCGGCCACAGATTTCTGTAGCCGGGCTTTTTATTTCTGCTTTTTTGTATACAAAACAACTGGTTTGTCCATTCAATACCTGAGACTGAATGCGTCAAAAATCAGTTGATCAGGACCCGATTTCTCTCCTACAGTAAGAGAACGACATCTAAGGAAGAGAGGCCCGAAATGCTGAGTCAGCTGGAAAAAGCCGAACAAAGATGGGGCGGCGCCAATAAGCTCATTGACCAGTGGCTGGAAAACCGCAGAAACCTGTTGGTGCATTACTGCCAAATCGCGGGTTTACCTCCCTACGAAGACCGCGCACGTCTTCCCTCCTTCGATCATGTCAAAGCCTTTTGCGATCTGTTGGTTGATTATGTTTCCGAAGGCCACTTCGAGATTTATAACAAGGTGGTCAGCGCCTGTGAAACCAACGGCAAGTCAAGCCAGGACATTGCCAAGAACCTGCTTCCCAAAATTCACAACACCACAGATATGGCATTGGACTTCAACGATAAGTACACGGGCGTGGATGACGACAATGTGCTGATGCAGCTCGATGAAGATCTCTCCCACCTCGGCGACGCCATGGAGACCCGCTTCCAGCTGGAAGATCAGCTGCTCGAAGTGCTGCACAGCAAACACTCTTGAATACCTTGCAGATGTCTTACAAAGCCGGCCAGCGCCGGCTTTGTTGTTTCCTGACAGGTTTCAGGCACAAGCTGTACAGGCATACCACGCCTCAAGACGATACCAGCCCCTCTTTGTCGTAACCCTCAGGGTATAAAAACGACCAGAACTCATATCCAGCAAAATACACATCTCAGGAGAGCACAATGACCCAGATTAAAGTCAGTTATTTCGATGTTGATGGCGGCCGTGGTGAGCCAATCCGTATCGTACTTCACGCCGCCGGTATCCCGTTTGAGGATTTCCGTTTCGGCTATGGTGAATTTGCCGAAGTGCGCAAAACCACACCGCTGGGCCAGGTGCCCACTGTCAATATAGAGGGAGTACAGTACACCCAGTCGAGTGCCTTGCTGCGCTATTTTGGCAAGGCGGCCGACCTTTATCCCCAGGACCCGTTTCAGGCGCTGCTGTGCGATGAAATCATAGATGGCTCTGAAGACCTCACCAATAAACTGGTCGCCAGCTTCGGCCTGCAGGGTGATGCCTTAAAGAGTGCCCGCGAGGCCTTTGTGGCAGGCCCTCTGCCCCTGTACCTGGGGTGGATGTCTCAAAAGCTCGCCGCACAGGGTAACTACTTCGCCAACGGCAAACTGACCATAGCGGATCTTAAAGTGTTTATGTTGCTGCGCTGGCTGGGTTCGGGCCAGTTGGATCATATTCCGGCAGACAGCGTCGCGCGTATCGCGCCCTCACTGCAAGCCTATGCAGAGCGCATTGGTGCCGAGCCGGTCATTAGCGCTTACTATCAGGCCCGCGCGGCCAAATAGACAATCTGTAGCCGTGAGTACTTAGTGCCTGTGAGCGCTTATATCAAGGTAGTAGCTTACGGCTGAAATCAGGGTACAAAAAGGCGGGCTTACGGGGATAACATTCCCAGATGGCATCTTATCTGCGCTAAAGCCTGCCAATGTATGTGACCTTGAGTGACCGGAAGAACAAACTGATGAGGTTGTGATGAAAGCAGGATTGGCGACATTGGTGCTGGCATGCAGTTTAACCATACAGGCAACCGCAGGACAGGCAATCGCAGGCACTGTGGTGACTACGCCGCCCGACAAGCCAAGCCCTTCGGCAACCTATCTCTTTTATTTACACGGCCGCATTATTGAAAACAGTGGCCCCAGGCCAACCGACCCACGCTTTGGCTTATATGATTACCCGGCGGTGCTGGATGCGCTGGCTTCCCGTGGCGCAGTGGTGATTTCAGCCCAGCGACCGGCGAATACCAACAGTTACGCTTATGCCGGCACCCTGGTGGCACAAATTGAGCAGTTGATTGAAGCAGGCGTGCCTGAGCGCAACATAGTGGTGGTCGGCTTTTCAAAGGGCGGCGGCATTACCACCCGGGTGTCCAGCTACCTGCATCGCCCTGAGCTGCGCTACGTGCTGCTGGCATCGTGCCCCGAAGGTTCAGTCCCACCCAGCCTGAGATTATCCGGCAGGGTGCTGTCGATTTATGAAGCGAGCGATGCGCTGGGCGCAAGCTGCCGCCACTTTATGGACTACTCCGAAAAACCGGCGAGCTTCAAGGAGCTTAAAATCGACACGGGGAAACTGCACGGCGCCTTTTATCAACCCCTACCCGAGTGGCTGAACCCAGTGCTCGATTGGGTCCACGGTACGGCACTGTGATCTGACGAGATAGGATCCGATGGGATCTGACGGGATAGGATGAATTGGCCTGACTCTTTTCTGTCCTGGCTTTCTGTGCTTGACTTGGTTCAATGTCGGCAGGTCCCATCAAGCGCCGCTGGCTTTGAATCCAGGATGAATAGCGATAGAATGCGCGCCCATCCCGAGGCTACCGCCCTTAACACTGAGGCTACCGCCCTTAACACTGAGTTGGATTTGCTATGTCATTTGCCCGTCTGGGATTAGCTCCCGCCATTAGTTCTGCACTTGAGTCGCTGAACTATCAACAGCCTACCGAGATCCAGCAAAAGGCAATCCCGGTAGCCTTAAGTGGCCGCAATCTGCTGGCCGCGGCTCAAACCGGGACGGGCAAAACGGCAGCGTTTGGACTGCCGCTGATTGAGCGCTTAAGCCAGGGTAAGACCGAACGGAAAAAACGGGTACGGGCGGTGATTCTGGCGCCAACCCGGGAGTTGGTGGTGCAGGTGGCTGACAATCTTAGCGCCTACGCGGCGAATTTGCCGCTGACCGTGCTGGCCATGTATGGCGGTGTGGATATGGAGGCCCAAAAGCAGGCGCTGATTGAGGGGGTGGATATTCTGGTGGCAACGCCGGGTCGACTCAAAGACATGTACCATCAGCGCGCTGTGCATTTTGACGAAATCCAGGTGCTGGTGCTGGATGAAGCCGACCGCATGCTGGATATGGGCTTTATTGAGGTCATTAACGACCTAATTGGCCGCATGCCCACGAACCGCCAGAATCTGCTGTTTTCGGCGACTCTGTCCCCACGGATCCGCGAACTGGCCAAAACGGCGGTGCCGGATCCGGTTGAAATTGCCATCGCCAAGCCCAGCAAAAAGGAGATTTCCCAGTGGTTGGTGACGGTCGACAAGGACGCCAAGTCGGCACTGCTGAGCCATCTTATCCAAACTGAACAATGGCAGCAGGCGCTGATTTTCATTGAAACCAAACATGGTGCCGCCAAGTTGGTCAGCCAGCTGGAAAAGCGCGGCATTCGCGCCGAAGCCTTTCACAGTGGCCGCAGTCA
The DNA here is from genome assembly GCF_019457455.1 of Shewanella sp. FJAT-52076. Classification (NCBI taxonomy): domain Bacteria; kingdom Pseudomonadati; phylum Pseudomonadota; class Gammaproteobacteria; order Alteromonadales; family Shewanellaceae; genus Shewanella; species Shewanella sp. FJAT-52076. The sequence goes on along the minus strand of NZ_CP080415.1, from coordinate 450,181 downwards.
GGCGTCGCGCGAACAGGTGTTGAGTGAATTTAAAGACGGCAGCTTGCAGTATCTGGTCGCCACCGGCGTGGCCGCCCGGGGGATTGATGTCGATAAACTGGAGCGGGTGGTGAACTACGATCTGCCATTCCCGCCGGATGAATATATTCACCGTATCGGTCGTACCGGCCGTGCGGGCATGACAGGAGAAGCAGTATCTTTGCTGTCAAAAGATGATTTCAAGAATCTGTGTATGATTGAAAGCCGTCTGGGGCATGTGATTGACCGGCGGGTGATTGAGGGATTTGAGCCCAAAAAGCCTATCCCTGTGTCTATTCTCGACTATAAGCCCAACTCTCAGCGCAAAGCCCAGCCCAGCTCTCGGCACAAAGCCCAGCCCAGCTCTCAGCCCATCTCTCAACCAAAGTCTCGCACCGAAAAGCCAAGGGCAAGCGAAGGCGGCACTGCAGCCAAAAACCCTTGGGCAGCGGCGCAACGAAAAAAACCTGCAAACCCACAGCGTGGAGCGGGCGGCGCCAGATCAGGGACGCCAAAGGGCAAGGACTCAGCCAAGCCAAGAGGCTAATGCCAGAGGAAATAACGCCGCGCACAGGGGCGGCCAAATAAGCTCAGCTTTTTGGACGTCCCAGCGACCAGCGGGAGCAACTGCTGCGCTTGTTAGATCCCGTACTTGAATAGTGCGTCATCAAGGTTTTTCTTATACTGTTCTTCATTCAAGTGCTTAATTGCCTTTTTATTAGCTGCTGCATTTATCTCGATAAACTTAAACCCTTGGTTAACGGAATGTATACTATTACGCTGCGAGGCCAAAGTAACCAAAGTTGACATGATAATATCGAGATAGTCATGTATGTTTTCGATTAATGCACTTGTGGCTGAAGGGGTCCTGCCGGAGTGAACAATAATATTCCTTGCGCGATAAATTCGTCTTAGCTGCCAGGCAACCCTCTCCTCATGATCTGCTATCGTACCCACGATTCTCTTAGGATCAGATATCATTGAAGCAATATAAAAGAATCTATTCCTCAACAAATGAAAGTCTCTGAAGGATCTGTCCAATCTATCACGTTTTTGTTGATGTTGATCCAGTACCAAAAGTTTTGCAAGCTTCGAGCGAAAGCTGTCCCCATCAATACCACGCAATGCGCGACTAAGCTCATTCCTGTTCCAGTTGAATAAGTCGCTACTGAGCCGATCAAGCATTCTATTTATGTAGTTCAAAGTCAAAAACGGCATGGATGAATTTACTATATTTTCAATTGTAGAAATATCATCGGTTGACGGAGGAATGAGCGATTCTAATGCTATCCACAAGTTTATCATTTGATTTTCAATAGAATCACTGCTTAGAGCCAAAGAATGAAGCTCTGAGCTTCTAGCAAATTTAGAAAGGGAATCCTCATCTAAAGAAAACTCTGAAATAAAGCTATTCAATCGTTTCGATGCTTTTTTAGCGCGAAGGTCTATGCATTTAAGCATTGGGTTTATAGGCTTAGAAATTATTGCTGAAGTCATATCATCTGCGGTTATGATTAGACATTCATCCGACCATGCAGGGTGTTCTTTATGGTGAAACAGCGTGAGAAATGTTTGCATTAGCTCCATTCTTGTATCGGATTCCTCCCGAGCCGAATACAATTCATTTGCTTTCAGTTTCCTTACAGCTACATATGTTTCATCACCAGACAAAGTGAATCCATTGTCCTTTATTTGAGTTTGACAATCTTCAATTTCATCTGATACCTCAAGATTGATTTTTTCACATGAATCCTTAATGGTCTTGAAAATATTAGATGCTCTATATATAGCTATATATTCTTTCTTCTCAACTCTGAAAAATTCGATATATCTCGATATATCATTATTACTGGATATCCTTTGATCTGCTTCGTGAAAAAAATAAATTGTTTTTTCATAAAGCCATTTAGAGCTGAATCCATAGTTTTTCAAAGTTGTAATGAAACTTCTGGCCAAAGAACGGATCTCGTTAAAATCACCACCCGTACTAACCGCGATTATTAGCAATTCTTCGTTCTTTTTGCGATAAGCCGGCAAGTTTATTTGTGACCAAAGCAGCTCAAGAACTACTTTTTTCTCGGCAATAAATTTCTTTTTATTTTGAAGAATTGCCAGAATTTGTTCTAAGTCGGATTTTATTAGCGACGCAGCTACCCTGTCTCTTTTTAATCTCTCTGTAAGCTCTTCCAGAACATGATCTAGATTGGGACCTTTAATTACACCGTTTTCAATATCGTTAATAACATCTAGTGCTTCAACACAGAGAAGGCTAGTGTTTAGTGCTGAAGGCTTATAAGTATCCAAGGAAAAGTCAAAGAGCATTTCCTCAAGCAATTGAGAGAAATATACGAGCTCTTTACACTCTCTTGGATTATCCCAATTATTAAGATATCTAAACTTCATTTGACCTCTATATATTTTAAGATCTAACTATTCTATAGTAGTGCGCATACGCATAATCCCAACTCCCCCCTTGGCAAAATCTCACGCAACACGCTGTTTTTAAATTTGATTTTTAAATTATCAAAATCATCCTGGGTGGAAAGTGCGCATGCGCATGATTCTAAAAGTGAGGACACCAACAACACTCTCACTCAACACTGTTCCAAAAGGTTTCACTTCTTCCCCCATCGAAGCCGCTTTGGCTGTTGGGCTGAGTGAAACGAGCGAGCCGAGACAGGGGCGAGTGTCGCATCGCGACTAGCTCACGAGCGCGAGGCAGGACAGCCGAGCCGGGGGGAAGCATAAGGATATGCTTCGCCGAAGCAGTGACCGTTGAGCTTGGAGCGAATCGGTCACGGTGGTCGTTTTCAGCCCATAAGGCCAAAGTGCTCGGCTTCGTCTGGGGTCGCAGGGGGATTGGACAAGGGCTCATGCTCGCCAGAGCGTCCATGAGCGCGAACCATGTAGGGTGAGCTGGCTCTTTTGCATTGATGCAATTGCCAGTCGAAACGGCCTCCGCGTGGCGCGCAGAGCGCTTCGGCTCCAGCTAAGCGACAGAAGCAGTTCTGTCGCTTGCCCGCGGGGCACGCTTTCACCCTTTCCCCGGGTGTGGGGTGAAGCCCCACGACTTTCGCCAAACGCAGTTTGGCAACCCAAACAAACGCCCCGTGTTGGCGCTAAACACCCAAATTCCGGGCTGGCTACCGCACCGGCACTCGCAGCCTTATTACGTACCCAACCAACAGATTTCATTTAAAAAATAAACTTTACTACGCTAACAGCCTGGGCTTAATCAAACCTTGGACTGGTTCATGTTTTGTGTAACGAGAGCATCAATCATCAGCCAATCAGCTTGTCCCCGAGCAGCCAAATCACGCCCACGAGTCCAATAGCAGTGCCGACTCTCCAAAGCCACACGCCAACGGGCCGAAGAAACTCTGCAGCGCGCCAAACCGGGGCCATAACCCAAAATGACTGGCCTGGGTGACGATACCAAAGCCAACCCGCCAGCGAGAGTCCAACACCAAACCAAATCAGATATAAAGCTGCGTGCATTTAAACCTCCATGTTGTTTGACAGTTAACTAAAAACCTGAGTTTGCGGGCAGCGACAACACTTACGCGCCTATGCGACTAAGATACCACCAACTCGCTGAAAAAAAGCACAAAAAAGCCGGCTTGCGCCGGCTTTTCAACTCACTAAGCGAGTCAGTACTTAGACCGCAGATTGGAAGATCACTTCACCGGCTTTCTTGGTGTAGGACTCAATCTCATCGAAGTTCAGGTAGCGGTAGGTATCGGCGGCAGTGGCGTCGATTTCCTTGGCGTATACCTGATATTCCTCTGGCGATGGCAGACGACCCAGCAGGGCGGCTACGGCGGCCAGTTCCGCTGAGGCCAGGTACACGTTGGCACCGGTACCCAGACGGTTCGGGAAGTTACGGGTAGAGGTAGACACCACAGTGGCGCCATCGGCTACGCGAGCCTGGTTACCCATACACAGAGAACAACCCGGGATTTCGATACGGGCACCGACGCGGCCGAAGATACCGTAGTAACCTTCTTCGGTCAGCTGGTCCTTGTCCATCTTGGTTGGCGGAGCAATCCACAGACGGGTAGGCAGGCTCTTGGCGAACTTGTCCAGTACCTTGCCGGTAGCGCGGAAGTGACCAATGTTGGTCATACAGGAACCGACGAACACTTCGTCAATCTTCGTGTTGGCAACGCTGGACAGCAGCACGGCATCGTCCGGATCGTTAGGGGCACACAGGATTGGCTCTTTGATGTTGTTCAGGTCGATTTCGATAACCGCAGCGTACTCGGCATCCTTATCGGCTTCCATCAGCTCTGGGTTCTTCAGCCACTCTTCCATGCCCTTGATGCGGCGCTCGATGGTACGGCGGTCACCGTAGCCTTCAGCGATCATCCACTTGAGCATGACGATGTTGGAGTTCAGATACTCGATGATAGGATCTTTATCCAGCTTGATGGTACAACCGGCGGCAGAGCGCTCGGCAGAGGCATCAGACAGCTCGAACGCCTGCTCAACTTTCAGGTGTTCCAGACCTTCGATTTCAAGGATGCGACCAGAGAAGATGTTCTTCTTGCCCTTCTTCTCAACGGTCAAGAGACCCATTTCGATGGCCTTGTGCGGGATGGCATGCACCAGGTCACGCAGGGTGATACCAGGCTGCATCTGGCCCTTGAAGCGCACCAGTACCGACTCAGGCATATCCAGTGGCATAACGCCGGTGGCAGCAGCGAAGGCTACCAGACCGGAACCGGCCGGGAAGGAGATACCGATTGGGAAACGGGTGTGCGAGTCACCGCCGGTACCTACGGTATCGGGCAGCAGCATGCGGTTGAGCCATGAGTGGATAACACCGTCACCTGGACGCAGTGAAATACCACCGCGGTTCATGATGAAGTCTGGTAGGGTGTGGTGAGTGTTCACGTCCACTGGCTTTGGATAAGCGGCAGTGTGACAGAATGACTGCATGGTCAGGTCGGCGCTGAAGCCAAGACACGCGAGGTCTTTGAGCTCATCACGGGTCATAGGACCTGTGGTGTCCTGAGAACCGACAGAGGTCATCTTGGGCTCACAGTATTGACCGGGGCGAACACCTGTCACGCCACAGGCTTTACCAACCATCTTCTGGGCCAGGGTGAAACCCTTGCCAGTGTCGGCCACATCCTGAGGACGAACGAACTCGGCAGATGCGCCCAGACCCAGCACTTCACGGGCCTTGTCGGTCAGACCGCGGCCGATGATCAGCGGAATACGGCCACCGGCGCGAACTTCATCCAGCAGCACGTCGGTCTTGAGTTCAAACTCAGAAATCACTTCATCGCTGCCATGGCGACGTACCTTGCCCTCGTAAGGGTAGATATCAATCACATCGCCCATTTCCATCTTGCTGACGTCCAGCTCGATTGGCAGAGCGCCGGCATCTTCCATGGTGTTGAAGAAGATAGGAGCAATCTTGCCGCCCAGACAGAAACCACCGGCACGCTTGTTTGGCACGAATGGGATGTCATCACCCATGAACCACAGCACTGAGTTGGTGGCAGACTTACGGGAAGAACCTGTACCTACTACGTCACCCACGTAAACCAGTGGGAAACCCTGGGTTTTCAGCTCTTCGATTTTCTTGATTGGGCCAACTACGCCTGGCTCATCGGGCACGATGCCGTCACGGGCGTTTTTCAGCATCGCCAGAGCGTGCAGTGGGATGTCCGGACGCGACCAGGCATCGGGGGCCGGAGACAGGTCGTCGGTGTTGGTTTCACCGGTCACCTTGAATACGGTCAGCGAAATCTTGTCAGCCAGCTTAGGACGGCTCAGGAACCACTCGGCGTTGGCCCAGGATTCAACCACTTGCTTGGCGTGAGCATTGCCGGCATTCATCTTCTCAACCACGTCGTGGAAAGAGTCGAACATCAGCAGGGTGTGTGACAGGGCTTTCACGGCCAGGGGGGCCAGCTTGTCGTTGTCCAGTTGATGGATCAGCGGCTCGATGTTGTAACCACCCTGCATGGTGCCCAGCAGCTCAACGGCACGCTCGGCGCTCAGGATAGGAGAAGTGGCAGTGCCCTTGGCGATGGCATCCAGGAAACCGGCCTTAACATAGGCGGCTTCGTCAACGCCGGGGGGAATACGGTTTTCAAGCAGGTCCAGGATGAAGGCTTCTTCACCAGCTGGAGGATTCTTTACTAATTCAACCAGTTCGGCTACCTGGTGGGCATCGAGTGGCTTAGGGACAACGCCCTCTGCAGCACGTTCTTCGACGTGTTTACGATATGCTTCTAGCACGGCAACATTCCTCTTTGTTTGGCGCTCTCAACGAAACTGCACGTCTTCGTGGATGAAGGCTACAGTCCGACAGGACGACCCGGATTTCCGGGCTGCAGTATACTACAGCTTTGAAAAAGTATGAATCAGCTCACACTCTTGTGCGGGGGAAATCTGCGGAAATTCTGTGGGCAAGCGGCACCTTATCCCAGCGATTAAACGCACGAAATTAGACAATAGTTTGAAACAAGAGCAAATTTCATACAATACAAAAAGTTACCAATAACCCATCCATTAAAATTCAACACACCATTTTTCTGTTAACGCAAAATTGCGCTGAAAATTTTTTTTGCCCGAGCGACAATATCGGCTCATTCAGCCGAGGAGACAGCATGTTAACCAACCGCATCGATGCCGTGATTTTTGATATGGACGGCGTACTTATCGATTCTGAGCCTGTGTGGCAGCTCGCCGAGTACGAAGTGCTGGCCGCGCTTGGGCTACCAATCAAGCCCGAAGATATTCACGAAACCGTGGGGCTGCGTATCGATATGGTGGTGGACTATTGGTATCGCCGCTTCCCCTGGGACAACTACGACAACGCGGCCGTGGCCAAACAAATTGTCGATGGCGTGGTCGCTCATATCCTGGCCGAGGGTGTGCCCATGAAGGGCGTGATTGAGGCGCTGGAATTTTGCCGTGCCAAGGGCCTTAAAATTGGCCTTGCCACCTCGTCAAGCTGGGCCATTATCGATGCCGTGCTGGATACCCTGAATATCCGTGACTATTTCGAGGCCATGGAGTCTGCCGAGCATCTCGATTACGGCAAACCCCACCCCGAGGTATACCTCAAGTGTGCCGATGCCCTCGGCGTACCCGCACGTCACTGTCTGGCGGTGGAAGACTCTTTCAACGGCCTGATCGCCGCCCGCGCCGCCACCATGCAGACCCTGGCCATTCCACCAGCCCATGAACGTGAGCAAGCCCGCTGGGCCGTGGCCCATGTGAAAGCCGAGGATTTAACCGCGCTGCCGCCGCTGCTGGCAAACCAGAGCTAACTGGCTGTAAAAATAAAATAAAAAAGCCGGGCCCTGTTCAAAACAGTGGCCCGGCTTTTTAATGGGGACAATCCGTTACCAGATCTTCACCCGCTCCTGTTCTGACAGGTACATCTTGTCGTTTTCGGTCACACCGAAGGCCTCGTAGAAGCCGGGAATGTTACGTGGCGTACCCATGGCGCGGAAGTGGCTTGGTGAGTGGTTGTCGGTCAGCAGACGACGGCCCAGCTCTTCGTCACGGTAGTTACGACGCCATACCTGAGACCAGCCCATAAAGAAGCGCTGTTCGCCGGTCAGACCGTCGATAACCGGTGCAGGCTGGCCGTTCAGGCTCATCTGATAGGCGCGCAGGGCCACAGTCAGACCACCGAGGTCACCGATGTTCTCGCCCAGCGTCAGGTCACCATTCACAAACTTGCCGGGCAGGGCCTCGTACTTAGCATACTGCTCAGACAGTTGCTTGCCACGCTTCTGGAATTCTTCGCGGTCTTTGTCAGACCACCAGTTGCGCAGATTGCCATCGCCGTCGTACTTGGAACCCTGATCGTCAAAGCCGTGGCTGATTTCATGGCCGATTACGGCACCGATACCACCGTAGTTCACCGCATCATCGGCTGCCATGTTGAAGAAAGGTGGCTGCAGAATCGCTGCTGGGAACACAATCTCGTTCATCACCGGGTTGTAGTAGGCGTTGACGGTTTGTGGCGTCATATGCCATTCGCTGCGATCGATAGGCTGACCCAGCTTACCCAGCATGTCGGCATATTCGAAGTTGGCGTAGCGTACATAGTTGCCCACCAGGTCGTCTGCCTTGATGTCCAGACCGCTGTAGTCCTTCCACTTGTCGGGATAGCCAATCTTGTAGGTGAACTTGGACAGTTTTTCCTGAGCGGCAATCTTGGTGTCCGGGGTCATCCATTCCAGATCGTTAATGCTCACTTCAAAGCCTTTGATCAGATTATGGATAAGCTGCTCCATGCGGGCCTTGGCTTCTGGCTTGAAGTGGGCTTTCACGTATTCGGCGCCCACCAGCTCACCAATCACCTGATCGGCCGCATCCACGGCGCGTTTCCAGCGTGGCGCCTGCTCTTCTACACCGGCCAGCGTCTTGGCGTGGAAATCAAAGTGCAGCTGCACAAAGTTGTCGCTCAAAAGCTCTGCAGCACCATCGGTGAGATGGAAAGCCAGATAGTCCTGCCAGGCTTCTACCGGGAAGCTGCTATAACCCTTGCCCAGCGCTTCAAAATAAGAAGGCTGACGCACAATGATGTCGGCTACCTTTTCACCCAGGCCAGCGTTGGCGGCGAAGGCTTCAAAGTCGAAGTCACCAAAGAGGCCCGTCAGTTCCTGACGGCTCAGCTTGTTGTAAGCCTTGTTGGCATCACGGGATTCAACGCGGCTCCACTGATTTTGCGCAATAAAGAGTTCGATGTCGGCGACGCTCTTGGCGGCACGCTCTGCATTGGCGTAACCGGCAGCGGTCAGCACCTCGGTCACGTATTTGGCCAGGGCTTCACGGTTGGCCACATACTTGGCATCGTCTTTCAGGTAGTAGTCACGGTCAGGCAGGGTCAGGCCGCCCTGACTCATATACACGGCATATTGGGTAGAATTTTTGGCATCGTTGTTAACCCAAAACCCGAAAGGAATGGAGCTGCCGTTGGTAAGCAGTTTACCCATAAGCCCCGCCAGCGCCTTGTGATCGCCGGCAGCCACTATGGCTTCCAGGCTTGCCTTGATTGGGGTCACACCCAATTGCTCCAGCTTGTCGGTGTTCATATAGCTGGCATAGAAGTCACCAATTTTCTGCTCGTTTGAGCCTGCAGCCTTATTCGGCTTGGCAGCGGCGTCTTCCACAATTTGCTTGAGCGCTTTTTGGCTATCATCGTACAGCACAGAGAAGGCGCCGTAGTTGGATTTGTCGGCCGGGATAGGGGTGTCTTTCAGCCAGGTGCCGTTAACGCTGTAATAAAAATCGTCCTGATGGCGCACGCCCGTGTCGAAGTTTTGCTTATCGATTCCTGAGACGGCCACGGCCTTGGTGACGGCAGCTTCAGGCGCTTTATTGTTGTCGGCACAGCCAGCCAAACCCAGCCCCAGGGCAACGCCCAGCGCCAGAGTAGATAACTTGGTCATATTCATCCCCGATATTTTTCTGTTATGTGCCCAAGCTGCGGGCGGAAAGGTCCCGCACAGCCTAACAGGAGATGTCAGGCCTTTCGAAGCGGGTTTTTGTAACTTTCTGTGAGTTGTTAAAAATTCTTTCCAACGAACAGGTAGAAGGAGCGCTGACCGTCATCGGTAAGACCAATACCAAGGGCTGCAGGGCCGAGATCGGTATCCGTGCCTATGTAGATGCTGCCGGCGTAGATGAGATCCTGCAGTGAGACATCCTTCATCTCCCACCAGACGTTACCGGCCTCCAGGCTGGCGCCCAGATAGAGTGGGTAGTCTGTCATTCCGAGGGCATCGCGCCCAAGGTCATACTGATACACAAAGGCACCAAAGACCTTGTGTGCCCCCACCAGCGAGTCTTTACGGTAGCCTGAGAGGTTGAGGAAACCGCCCAGCTCGGCGAGGTGAACATACGACTCGCCATCGTTGTCAGACGACTCCAGCGACACCTTGCCCACGAAGGCATGGTTACCAACGCCCAAAGCCCCTTTCCAATCGGCCTGAACCTGAGTGCTGGTTTCCAGTTCATAGTCGTCTATGTGATAGTCTTCCTTGCGCACGGTTACGCGCAGCGTGACCCTGTTGCCGGACGTAGGGAAGCTGATGCTGTTGAGGCTGTCGTACCCAATCTGGAAATAACCGCCATAGGATGAAAACTTCAAATCCTCCAACAACAAGGCCTCGTTGGAAATTTTGCCCCTCTCACCTGTGACCCCCAACTCAAGCTGACCCAGTTGGGCGAAATTCAATCCCAGTCCCAGGTCGATTCGGTGTGAGTCTTTATCGAATTCAAACACCTTGTTGTTGGCGTCGAAGAGTTCCCATGCAGTAATTTCATACTGATAGCGGGCCCGGCCGTAAAACTCCTGGTCACGGTCCAGTGGCTGGTAAAACTCGGTGCCCAGCAGCTTTTCGTAACCCAGTTTCAGCTCGTTGCGCCACTCTCCCCCATTATCATTGAGATTGGTCATGGTATAGGCGGTGTCCAGGGTCACTGCGGAGTCGGCCGTAAAGTCATCTTCCCAGTTAAAACCCAAATCGAAGTAGTTGGGGCCCCATGACTTGGCCTTGGTGGAGACGGTCAGAACCCGCCCTTCAGGCGTGTCGGTAAATTCGGCATCCACCCGCTCGAATCGGTTAAGGGCGTAGAGCTGGTTCACTCCCGCTTCGAGGTCCTCGCGTTTGACAACCTGTCCGGCCTTGATGCCCAGCGTATCCTCCAGCAGACTTTCGCTGACCCTGGAGTGATTGTCATACACAATGTCGACGACAGGACGCTGCATGTCATCTAGCCATACCCTGGATCTGTCCCGCTTGCTGTGTTGATATTCTGCGTATTGCTGCGCCTCAATGCCGAGGCCCTGAAGCTGCGCGAGCTGCTCCCTCGCAGCCTGTTCGCCGAGCGCCAGCGCGGTACTCATGATGCTGAAATCTGTGGTACTGAGGGCATCGATGGCCGGACGGATAAGCACGTCTTTGTCGGTCAGCAGTTTCTTCTGCGCCTCGGTACTGGCTGCGGTCAGCATGGTAGACAACTGGTTCAGCACTGCGATAGTGCTGTTCAGCTCATCATTGCCCACCAGCGGCGAGCCTATGTCCACCGCGATGATGATATCGGCACCCATGGCCTTAACCACATCCACCGGCATGTTGTTGGCGATACCGCCATCCACCAGCAATTGTCCCTCAATCAACATGGGCTGCAAGGCACCGGGCACAGTGGCCGATGCCTGCATCGCCTTGATGACGCTGCCGCTGGATAGGATAACCGGCTGACTGGTGGCCAAATCGGTGGCCACGGCCCGGTAAGGAATCGCGAGTTCATCGAAACTGGCAAATTCACGCACCACATCGGTGGACTCACGCAACAATAGCGACATGGTCTGCCCCCGCAGCAAGCCGCTGGGCGTTTTCACCTCGGCATCGGCATAGCCGATATTCAGCGGGATGTTGTACTTGTCCCTGAGCTGCTTGTCGCGATAGCTGAGTGCCTCACGGGGGATGGTATCGGAATAGCCCCGATTCCAATCGACATTCATCATGATGGCTTCAATTTCGCTGGCGCTGTAACCGAGGGCATACATGCCCGCCACATAGGCCCCAATACTGGTGCCGGCGACGTAATCTACCGGAATGTTTTGCTCTTCAAGCACCTTGAGCACCCCTACGTGTGCAGCGCCTTTTGCGCCACCACCGCTTAGCACCAAACCCACCTTGGGACGGTCTGCCGCCTGGGCAAGAGAGAGAGAAAAGAACAGCAGCAGTGACAGAGTTTTCTTCATGTGACCCGGGAGCTAAGTGAAAGGGTTGCAGTGGGCGCCATTCTAACAGACATGGCGCAATTAAGTTAAAAACATGAGTAATTACTGAACAGTAACAAACACATCAGACCTGAACGGGGGAAGCTGATGCCGGTCCGTCCAGCATCAGATAGGCATCCATATCGTCACGGGCCATCGGCTTGGCAAAGTAGTAACCTTGAATCACATGACAACCCCGGGCCAATACCTGATTGAGCTGTTCCCGGGTTTCAACGCCCTCTGCCACCACCTTGAGTTTCAGGTTGCGGGCCAGCTCGATAATACTGGAGACTATCGCCTGATCCGCCGGATTGTCGGCGATATCTATCAGGAAGGAGCGATCAATCTTCAGCAGGTTAACGTCAAAATGGCGCAGATAAGCCAGCGACGAATAACCGGTACCAAAGTCATCAATGGCAACCTGCACTCCCATTTCCCTGAGCAAGCGCAAATGATCGCGGGCAATGTGCAGCTCTTTCATCAACACGCCTTCGGTGATTTCCAGCGCCAGGTTTTCCACCGGAATGCATGTCTCTTCCAGGGTGCGGCGCAGGTTGTCGATAAAATCGGGCTGACGGAAATGCACTGCAGAGATGTTGACCGAGATTTTAAAGGGTCGCTTAAGTTTGCGACTCCAGCGCGCACCGTCCAAACAAGCCTGACGTAACACCCATTTATCTATGTCGATGACCAGGCCACAGGCTTCGGCCACCTTGATGAAAATGTCAGTACGGATAAAGCCATCCTTGGGATGCTGCCAGCGCAACAAGGCTTCCATCCCTATGACCTGATTATCATCATTCACATCCACTTGTGGCTGGTAGTGCAGGCAGAATTCCTGCCTTTCCAGCGCCTTGCGTAAATCCGCCTCCAAACGCAGGTGATAAAGGGCCTCGGCATTGCGTTCCTGAGAGTAATACTGGAAGTTACCGCGCCCCTCTTCCTTGGCATGATACATGGCCAAATCAGCGTTTTTGATCAACGCCTCAGGCTGGCGGGCGTCATCGGGCCAAATGGAAATCCCGATACTGGTGGAGATATAGAACTCGCGGCCAAAGAGTTTAAAGGGTGTTTCGATTTGGCCAAGGATGGTATTGGCCAGATGGTTCAGGGTATCCACCTCAGCGCCGTGGATGAGGACCACAAACTCATCGCCACCAAATCGGCACAGGGTATATTCGGGGTCAATACAGGATTGCAGCCGCGCCGCCGCTTCCACCAACAGCGCATCTCCCATGCCATGTCCAAAGGAGTCGTTGACGTGCTTGAATCTATCCAAATCAAGGAACATCAAGGCCAGCTTTTCTTCATTCTGGGTCGCCTTGTGGATGGCCTGATTCAACCTTGCGGCAAACAGTGAACGATTGGGCAGGCCGGTGAGCACATCGTAATTGGCAAGACGGCGCAGGTCGGCCTCGCTGCGCTTACGCTCGGTAATGTCAGAGAACACCACCACATAGTGTTGTACCTTACCCTGCAGCCCCAACATCACAGAGACGTTCAGCCAAACCGGGCACACCTGCCCGGCCGCGATACGCAGCTCCCGCTCACCGGTCCAGCTCATGCCATTGGCCAGCAAAGTCGCTATCTCGCTGCGGTTAGTACCATGCTCGGTAAGCAAGGAAATAAATTTGCGGCCGGCAAGCTCCGCCATGTTAGCGCCCAGGATAGCTTGTGCTGCACGGTTGGCGACCTTGACCTGTTCATCGGCATCGAGGATAAGCACCCCTTCAGAGGTGTTTTCAAATGCCTGTGCCAACAGATCGACTTCGTTCTGCAGCAACTTGTGCTGGGTGATATCACTGTAGATACCACTGATTTTTTCAACGTCACCGGTCTCTTTGTTGATTTGACTTGGACGTCCCCGCACTCTGAGCCATCCCCAGGTGCCAGTACGGCGCTGGAATCGGTATTCGGCATCGAAACGCTCAATTTCACCGTTGATCACGGCCAACCAGTGAGATACCACCCTGTCTCTGTCATCGGGGTGGATAGGAAACTCCTCAAAGGTGACCCTTAACACTTCCTGCTCCACAGATAACACGCCATTGCGGTTGTCCAGATAGAAGGCGTTATCTTTGCGGGTCCAAACCCAAAGATCCGAATCACTGCCACGCAAAGACTGGCGCAATCTGTCTTCACTCTCCAAAAGCGCCGTATTCATATTGCGAAAACGCTCAACCTGGCGATGCCGTATCAGAATAATGGCCAGGGTTAACAACATCAGGATCACTATCAGTGACCATTTGAACAGCGCCGTCTCCCACCAGTACTGCTGGACATGCAGACGATGAACGTATGGGGTGTCGTCCCAGATCTCATTGCGGCGGCTTAATATTTCAAGCTCCAGCTTACCGGCATCCAGTCCAGACAGATTGAGCTGAGGCTGGCCATCGAGTAGCAGGTACTTGGGTTCAACCAATTGCCCCTGTTTGCCCAACCGATATTTGAGCCGAATGGGCGAGTCATCCAAATAGTCGTTACTGGTCAGCTGCAAACTGATCATGCGGGCGCCCGGTGCTACTGTGGTAAAGTCGCTTGGCACCAGGGATTTTTCAGTGTGGTTATCATAAAAAACCGTCACCGACTCCAGAAATACCCTTTCGTCTGTGATGCGATTATTCAGGCCGTTAACGTCCAGCTGACGCACCCCGTTGGGGCTGCCCAAAAACAGTCCCTTATCTTCACGATAGGCATAGGCGCCTTCGTTGAACTCGGTATTGACGACACCGTCTTCCACGGTAAACACCTGCACTTCGGACGTTTCTTTGTGCTGACGCACCAAAGAACGAGGACAGAGGATCACACGGTAATCCGGCGTATCCAGCAGGCCAAAGGTGGTATAGCAGCTGAGTTTCCACTTTTCCTGCAAAGACTCCAGCGTATCCGTGCTGACCTGGTACTCCATCACCCCAAACAAGGATGTCCCCAGCCATAGCTTTCCAGGTGCAATTTCCAGAATATGCCCTACCTGTAAGTCGCCCTTCATTACGCTGAAAAGCTCACGCTTATCGATAAAGTAGCCATCGGCATCAAGGTAACCAAACTCATCCGGACCGCCCAGCCACAGCTTGCCATCCGCGCCCCTCAGCATGCTGTATATCGCGGGTTGGTGGCGCTCACCACTGCGGCTGACAATGGCATACTCCTGAGGATCAAACAGGCCAGGCTCCCAGTAGTACAAACCGGTTGCGGTTAAGAACCACAAGCGCCCCGGGATCCCCGGATCTTTGTAAACCTGAAATATCCATTTGCGTTTCAACGACTCACTACCGTGGCTCCACTCATGGAACCGCTTGGTAGCATGGGTAGTTTTATCCTGTAAAAACAGCCCATTGGTAGTGGCGAGCAACAGGTATTCACTATTCAGTGAGGTGATGGCATAGACGCTGTCATTGGGCTCAAATTCTTCAGGCGTGCTCAGCACCGAGCCGGCTATCCCCTCTTGAACGCTGACAACGCCCGCATCCGTACCGAACCAATAGCGATTGCCTTCGGTGAAGATTGACCAAATCATCTGATTGCCCAGTGAATAGGGCGGCTGATCGTTAAAGGTTCCCCTGAGGAACGTGGGCCTATCAACCGCCAGCACCAAGCCCTCGCCGGCGCCGCCCAACCAGATTAACCCCTGATTGTCGATAGCAACGTCCTGAACATAATCAATATTGGCAAGTTGACGCAGATCGCTGTCGAATTTTTCGAAAGTCAGTTCGACCGGAGACCACTTCAGCACCCCCGAACGACTCGCCATCCACAGGTTGCCTTTACCATCTTCATTGATGGCAGTGACATAGAAAGGTACCTGGGACACAGGCAAAATCTGCTGGGTGTCGGGCAGTACTTCAAACAGACCTTCGCTCGAGGTAAGCCACACCCGCCCGGCCCTGTCGCGGTAAAGGCGTTTGGCCTGACCGGATGCCTCTACCCAGGGTAAATCCACCAGCTTTTCGCCCTTGGCGGAGCGAATTTCCAGATGATAGGGCTTGCCTAAAATGAGTTGCCCTGAGGGCAGATAAAGCAGTTTATCCCAAAGAACATCGGGGTCCTGCTGCAGCTGAATGACCTTCTCCAGTTGCCAGTTCTGATAGTCCAGCTTCAGCACTTGGCCCTTGCTGTTCAGCAGCATCAAGGAATGTTGATCGACCACAGTGCGATCAATAATGCCGCCCCCTTCATATGCGGGCAGTAAGGCGGCGCTGCCGATTTCTTCGAAGGTATCTGAGGGAATATGGTAGCGATATAGGGTGTCAGATACGCTGACCAGAAGATACTCCTGACCCAACGCGACCACGTCCATGATGTATGAATCGTTGAGGCGGTTTTCCCCCTGGTGGGAATCAACCCTGCGTACCATGGTTTTACTGACCCGAAACAGGCCATCTTCGGTAGCAACCCAGACAAACCCATAGCGGTCGAAGGTAATGGAGTTGATCATGCCATTGGACAGGCCATCGCGACTGGCAAAAATCCGCTGCACAAATTCACCGCCATAACTGGCGTTCAGCCAAGGCAGCATAAGTACAAACATCAGCAGCAGAGATTGAGCAACTTTTTTTATCATAGTTGTTATCGCAGCACGACCCGAACACCAAGCACAGGCAGAAACTAACTGCCTAACACCAAGAGATAATTACACAAATTTTACACCATTCACAAATAGAGCCATAAAAAAAGACGCCTCTTGGGCGTCTTTTTTGCGGCTTTTCAGAAAATTACTTTTTCTTTTTCGCCTTGGGATTTGGCAGGTCAGTGATAGAACCTTCGTAAACCTCAGCCGCCAGACCCACAGACTCGTGCAGCGTTGGGTGAGCGTGGATGGTCAGCGCGATATCTTCGGCATCACAACCCATCTCGATGGCCAGGCCGATTTCGCCCAGCAGCTCGCCGCCGTTCACACCAACAATGGCACCACCGATAACACGGTGAGTCTCTTTGTCGAAAATCAGCTTGGTCATACCGTCGCTGGCGTCAGAGGCAATGGCGCGGCCGGAAGCAGCCCATGGGAAGGTCGCAGTCTCGTACGCGATGCCTTTCTCTTTGGCTTCTTTCTCGGTCAGACCTACCCAGGCCACTTCAGGGTCGGTGTAAGCGATAGAGGGGATAACCTTAGGATCGAAGAAGTGCTTCAGACCAGAGATCACTTCGGCAGCCACGTGGCCTTCATGCACACCTTTGTGCGCCAGCATTGGCTGACCCACGATGTCGCCCACGGCGAAGATGTGTGGCACGTTGGTGCGCAGTTGCTTGTCTACATTGATAAAGCCGCGCTCATCAACGTTGATGCCAGCCTTGTCGGCGTCGATCAGCTTGCCGTTAGGGGTACGGCCGATAGCAACCAGCACGGCGTCGTAACGCACAGGCTCAGTTGGGGCCTTCTTGCCTTCCATAGAGACGTAGATACCGTCTTCTTTGGCTTCAACCGCGGTCACCTTGGTTTCCAGCATCAGGTTGAATTTCTTGCTGATCTTACGGGTGTAAACCTTCACCACGTCTTTGTCTGCAGCAGGGATAACCTGGTCGAACATTTCAACCACGTCGATATCGCTGCCCAGTGCATGGTACACAGTACCCATTTCCAGACCGATAATACCGCCGCCCATCACCAGCAGCTTCTTAGGTACTTCTTTCAGCTCCAGCGCATCGGTAGAGTCCCAAATACGTGGGTCTTCATGAGGAATGAATGGCAGCTGGATTGGACGTGAACCGGCAGCAATGATGGCGTTATCGAAGTTGATTACGGTCGCAGCGCCGTCGGCACCGGTCACTTCGATGCTGTTAGGGCCGGTGAATTTACCCAGACCATTTACAACCTGCACTTTACGCATCTTGGCCATGCCACCCAGACCACCGGTCAGTTGGCCGATCACTTTCTCTTTGTAGCCGCGCAGCTTGTCGATATCGATGCTTGGCTCGCCGAATACTACGCCGTGCTCGGCAGCAGTTTTGGCTTCTTCAATCACTTTGGCAATGTGCAGCAGGGCCTTTGATGGGATACAACCCACGTTCAGACACACGCCACCCAGGGTGCTGAAGCGCTCGATGATTACGGTTTCCAGACCAAGGTCGGCAGCACGGAAAGCGGCGGAATAACCCGCAGGGCCCGCGCCCAACACTACTACCTGAGTTTTGATTTGATTACTCATGTTTTCCTCTGAATTTTTCTTCATTCCGTCGTTTAAAAAGTTGCTCAAGCATTTGAGGGAGGCGACTTTTTAAACCAACTATCGGCCCGCTTGTAAGGTGGCCGCATTTTAACCCGCGTTCGACACGGATCACAATAAAAAGGCCGTCCTATTCAGGACAGCCTTTACGGTTACAGAACGAGTTTGCGTATGTCTGACAGTACACCGCTCAGATAAGTGGTGAACTTGGCACCTTCGGCGCCGTCGATCACCCGGTGATCGTACGACAGCGACAGAGGCAGCATCAAACGTGGCACGAATTCCTTGCCGTTCCACTTGGGCTTGAGTTCAGACTTGGACACACCCAGAATACCCACTTCAGGGGCATTCACGATTGGGGTGAACGAGGTACCACCGAGGCCACCCAGGCTGGAGATAGTAAAGCAGCCGCCCTGCATATCAGAGGCAGTAAGCTTGCCGGCACGGGCCTTCTTGGAGATATCGGCCAGCTCGCGGGACAGCTCATAGATGCCTTTCTTGTTCACATCGCGTACCACAGGCACCACCAGACCATTGGGGGTATCCACCGCAATGCCGATGTTGATGTACTTCTTCAGAATGAGGCTCTCGCCGTCTTCTGACAGAGACGCGTTGAACGATGGGAAGGCTTCCAGTGACTTGGCCACGGCTTTCATGATGAACACCAGCGGAGTGATCTTCATGCCGGTATCGCGCTTGGCTTCCTCGGCGTTTTGCGCCTTGCGGAAATCCTCAAGCTCGGTGATGTCGGCCTCATCAAACTGAGTCACATGGGGGATCATCACCCAGTTGCGGTGCAGGTTGGCACCACTGATCTTCTTGATACGTGACAGTGGCTGAGTCTCAACTTCACCAAACTTGCTGAAGTCAACCTTAGGCCATGGCAGCAGGTTCAGACCGGCACCTGAGGCAGCGCCCGCAGCAGCGGTGGCTGAGCCTGACTCAAGACGCTTGAGTGCTTCTTTGATGTAAGACTGCACGTCTTCGCGCACCACGCGGCCCTTGCGACCTGTACCCTTGACCTTGGCGAGGTTAACGCCAAACTCACGAGCCAGACGACGGATAACCGGTGACGCGTGGGCGTACTCGTGGTTTTCCACGAACTCGCCGGTCTTGCTTTGCCCCTGAGACGGAGACTGAGCCTGGGCATTGGCGCCTGAAGCAACGGGGGCAACAGCAGCCGGAGCAGCAGCTTGAGCCACAGGTGCAGCTGGCGCGGCAGCAGGAGCAGCACCAGCCACTTCAAACACCATGATCAGTGAACCGGTAGACACCTTGTCACCCGCGGCCACCTTGATGGCTTTCACGGTACCGGCAAATGGCGCTGGCACTTCCATGGAGGCCTTGTCGCCTTCCACGGTCAACAGTGACTGGTCGGCAGCAACGGTGTCGCCTACCTTCACCAGCACTTCGGTCACTTCCACTTCATCGCCGCCGATGTCCGGCACCTGAATGTCTTTGTCACCGCCGGCAACAGCAACTGGCGCTGCAGCAACCGGAGCTGGCGCAGCAGCGGCCACAGGGGCAGCAGATGCAGACTGAGTCTCGAACACCATAATAAGGGAGCCGGTGGCTACCTTGTCACCGGTGGCGACCTTGATTTCTTTCAGCACACCGGCAAACGGCGCAGGCACTTCCATAGAGGCCTTGTCGCCTTCTACGGTGATCAGCGGCTGCTCGTCAGTGATGCTGTCGCCCACTTTCACCAGAATTTCAGTGACTTCAACTTCGTCACCGCCGATGTCGGGCACGAAAACGTCTTTCAGTGCGGCTACCGCTGGAGCCGCAGCAACCGGCGCTGGCGCGGCGGCCTGGGCTGCAGGAGCTGGTGCGGCAGCAGCTTGCTCACCTTCAAACATCATGATCAGTGAGCCGGTGGCGACCTTGTCGCCCACCGCAATTTTGATTTCCTTGACCACACCGGCTTTGGGAGCCGGTACTTCCATGGAAGACTTGTCGCCTTCCACGGTGATCAGCGACTGATCTTCAGTGATGGAATCACCCACCTTGACCAGGATCTCGGTCACTTCGACTTCATCAGTGCCGATATCGGGTACATGAATTTCGATTGCCATTGTCTCGTCTCTTACGCGTAAAGTGGGTTCATCTTTTCGGTGTCGATATCGAATTTCTTGATGGCAGCAACCACCACAGATTTCTCGATGTCACCGCGCTTGGCCAGCTCGTTCAGGGCTGCAACCACCACGTAACCGGCGTTCACTTCGAAGTGACGACGCAGGTTGGCGCGGCTGTCGGAGCGACCGAAACCGTCGGTACCCAACACCTTGTAAGACACGCTTGGCATAAAGGCACGTACCTGTTCGGCGTAGTTCTTCATGTAGTCGGTCGCGGCGATGGCAGGCTCATTGCCCAGCACCGAGGTGATATAAGGCACGCGGGCGTCGGCTTCTGGGTGCAGCATATTGAAACGCTCGCAGTCCTGACCGTTGCGGGCCAGCTCGTTGAACGAGGTCACTGAGAACACATCAGAACCTACGCCGTATTCTTCAGCCAGGATAACGGCGGCTTTACGCACTTCGTTCATGATGGTGCCTGAGCTCATCAGCTGAACTTTTGCCTTCTTGCCTTCATGGCTTTCGAGCTTGTAGATACCCTTGCGGATACCTTCCTCGGCGCCTTCAGGCATGGCTGGCATGGCGTAGTTTTCGTTCATCAGGGTCAGGTAGTAGAACACGTTCTCCTGCTCGCCATACATGCGGCGGATACCGTCCTGAATGATCACGGCTGTTTCGTACGCGAAGGTCGGATCGTAAGAAATACAGTTAGGTACGGTACCGGCCAGGATGTGGCTGTGACCGTCTTCGTGCTGCAGACCTTCACCGTTCAGCGTAGTACGACCTGCAGTCGCACCCAAAAGGAAGCCGCGCGCCTGTTGGTCGCCCGCCATCCACGCCATATCGCCCACACGCTGGAAGCCGAACATGGAGTAGTAGATGTAAAACGGAACCATCGGCAGGTTGTTGGTGCTGTACGAGGTGGCAGCGGCAACCCATGAAGACATGGCGCCCAGCTCGTTAATACCTTCCTGCAGAACCTGGCCTGAAGTGTCTTCCTTGTAGTAAGACACGATATCGCGGTCTTCAGGGATGTAGTTCTGACCGTACGGGTTGTAGATACCAATCTGACGGAACAGACCTTCCATACCGAAGGTACGGGCTTCATCGGCGATGATAGGCACGATGTTTTTGCCGATATTCTTGTCCTTGAGCAGGATGTTCAGGGTACGAACAAAGCCCATGGTGGTGGAGATATCGCGCTTCTGCTCTTCCAGCAGAGGCTGGAACTCAGACAGTTCAGGGGCAATAAACTCGCCGGTGAAGTTAGGCAGACGCTTGGGCGTGTAGCCGTGCAGCGCGTCACGACGCTCGTGCAGATACTTGTGCTCAACACTGCCTTCTTCGAGCTTGATGTATGGCAGGTTAACAAGGTCTTCGTCGCTGACCAGATCAGTCACACCCAGACGGTCACGCAGCTTGGCCACGTGGGACATATCCATCTTCTTCACCTGGTGCGCGATGTTCTTGCCTTCGGCCGCATCGCCCATGCCGTAACCTTTTACAGTCTTGGCCAGAATCACAGTTGGACGGCCCTTGGTCTCCTGGGCAGCCTTGAATGCCGCGTACAGCTTGGAGGGCTCATGGCCACCACGCTTGAGGGCGAAGATTTCTTCGTCGGTCATGTCGGCAACCAGAGCAGCAGTCTCTGGGTACTTACCGAAGAAGTGCTCACGCACATAGGCGCCATCTTTGGCCTTGAAGGTCTGATAGTCACCGTCAACGGTTTCATTCATCAGCTGCAGCAGCTTGCCGGTGGTGTCTTTGGCCAGCAGCTTGTCCCAGCCACTGCCCCACACTACCTTGATCACGTTCCAGCCCGCGCCTTTGAACAGGCCTTCGAGTTCCTGGATGATTTTGCCGTTACCCATTACCGGGCCATCGAGACGCTGCAGGTTACAGTTGATGAGGAAGCACAGGTTGTCCAGCTTCTCACGGGCAGCGAAGGAGATGGCACCGCGGCTTTCCGGCTCGTCCATTTCACCGTCGCCGAGGAAGGCATATACGCGCTGCTCGGTGGTGTCTTTCAGGCCACGGCCATTCAGATACTTAAGGAAGCGTGCCTGATAGATAGAAGAGATAGGGCCCAGACCCATGGAAACGGTTGGGAATTGCCAGAATTCAGGCATCAGCTTGGGGTGTGGGTATGAAGAAATACCCTTGCCATCCACTTCCTGACGGAAGTTGTCCAGCTGCTCTTCAGTCAGACGACCTTCGAGGAAAGCACGGCTGTAGATACCGGGGGCAATGTGGCCCTGATAGTACACCAGGTCGCCGCCATCTTTATGGTTAGGGGCGCGGAAGAAGTGGTTGAAACACACTTCGTAGAAGGCAGCCGCCGACTGGAAAGAGGCCATGTGACCACCGAGCTCCAGATCCTTCTTGGAGGCGCGCAGCACGATCATGATGGCGTTCCAGCGGATGATGGAACGGATACGACGCTCGATGGTGATGTCACCCGGGTAAGCGGGTTCCTGGGTCAGCGGAATGGTGTTCACATAGTTGGTGGTGATGCCGGTTGGCATGTCCACACCATCCAGACGAGCCTGCTCCAACACTTGTTCCAGCAGGAATTGAGCACGCTCTACGCCTTCTTCGCGAACAACGGACTCGAGGGCAGCAAGCCACTCCTGGGTTTCAATGGGATCTAAGTCTTGTAGCGTTTGCATAGGTTCAGACATGAGACTGTCCTTATATATACATATTTATGGGAAAAGTGGCTTTTGAGGTACTGGCAACTTTGCCATCCCGACTATCAGGCACCACTCTTTAATCGGCGCAGGCTGCGCTGCAACCGGCTATCTTCTTCCCTCACCGCCAACATTACCTCTTCGATGTAGCTCAAGTGCTCATTCGAGGCTTCGCGGGCCGCTTCGGGATCGCGGCGAACGATAGCGGCGAGCAGTGCCCGGCGGTGTTCGTTCGCCATTCTGGAGGCATCTTCGCGGCGGCTCAGAAGCTCCAGGTTTTGTGCCACATTCTTGTGCAGCACCGGAGTTAAACTTAAAACCAGATGTAACATGGCCACATTGTGTGAGGCTTCGGCTACGGCGCGATAAAAACGCACGATGGCATCGGCCTTACTTTGGATATTTTGGGCCTCCTCCACTTCCAAAATCATTTTTTGGATGTTATTCATGTCGGCATCGGTACCGCGCAGGGCGGCAAAGTACGCCATCATGCCTTCGGTGGCGTGACGGAATTCAAGCAGGTCATACTGGCTTTCGGTGTCGCTCTGCATGAGTTCTACGATAGGATCGGCCATGCTTTGCCACAGCTGCTCTTTCACGTAGGTGCCACCGCCCTGACGGCGCATCAGCAGGCCTTTGGCCTCCAATTTTTGGATGGCTTCGCGCAGGGAAGGACGGGAAACTTCAAATTGAATGGCCAACTCCCGCTCAGGGGGCAGTTTTTGGCCGGGCTTGAGACTGCCTTCAAGGATCATGCGCTCGAGTTGCTGCATGATCACATCGGAGATCTTCGGCTGGTTTATTTTGCTATATGCCATGTGGGCCCTCAGCTCCATTGTAAATTGGTCTTACCAATTTATGCGAGTGAGCGCACTTTATCAAATCACGGTTTTAAAGTCCATACAGTGATCCATATCACCCACGACATGAGAGCATAGCTGAAAAAAATTGTCATGGGGTCAGACCAATTAACAAAGCCTACACAAGTACGGCATTTCAGGCACCTGCACCCACCAGAAGATTTCAGTTAATCACGCCAAAAATGGTCAGCAGGGAGACCGCCGCCAGCAGCAGTATAAAGTTGCGCTTACTTAGCCCGAGCAGCACCAGGGTTGGCTGCAGACATACAGGTGCAGATGAGGGCTGTGGGATGGATTCCGCCTCGGTCGCGGTTTCTGTCACAATTTGTCTGGCGGGAGTTGATAGGTCGAATGACAGCTTGCGCCAACGATTGAATGCGCTGCTGAACTGGCCTGCAAGCACATAGCCAAAGGCAAAGATACGGCTTGGCAGCCAATCCAACACTGTCAGTAAAGCATCCACATAAGGGAGCTGCAGATTGCTACGCTTTTGCATCTGCTCATAGTAACGCACGCTGCAGTAGAGCACCGCAGCAACAGGGCCAAGCGCTATCAGATACAAGGCCACTGCGCCGTAAAAGCGATAGTTTATCCAGGCAACACTTTGTCCAACCTTTAGCCCCAGCTCATCGGCAGTCACGGCTTCAAGACAGGAAGAGCAATCGAGTTCTGACCCATGACGATAACAGGCTTGCGTATCGCCCCGGCACGCCGCCTGAATATACCGCTTAAAGGCTTTGCGTTGTTCCTGATGACTGAAACACACCATGGCAGTGAGTACCCACACCGCCAGTGTGAGCAACCCCCAGGCAATGCCACTGACCAATAAAAGCGCCACATACACCAACACCGCAGGTAACAGCAGGGCAAACAACACCTGATACTCTGAAGCTTGACCCTGAGTAAATTCGTCTTTCCAAAGCCTGCGATGCAATTTTGCAATCAGGGTATCGAATTGCCAGGTCTCGGGTAAAAACTTAAGGCGTTCGGCTAATATCGCCATCAATAATGAAAATAGTGCCATCCTGTTTCTCCCTTTAAGGTTACACCGCTCCGGGCTTATCCATGTGTGCTAAGCGCGGGCTCAACAACAAACCACTAACTTGGTTACCCACTGAACTCCTGAGATAATTCCCTAAAATACCTCGCCCAGTCAAACTCGGGGCCGGGGTCCGTCTTACGCCCCGGAGCAATGTCACTGTGACCCACTATTCGGTCTTGGGTGATATCGGGGTATTCGGCCATCAGTGCCAGCGTCAACTCATGCAGTATCTGATATTGGATATCGGTAAAAGGAAGGTCGTCCGTCCCCTCCAGCTCAATCCCCACCGCAAAATCATTACAGCCTTGACGACCATCAAAGTTTGACACCCCTGCATGCCAGGCCCTGTCTTCACAGGATACAAATTGCACCAGCTCGCCATCTCGGCGGATAAGAAAATGAGCCGATACTTCAAGCCCCTGCAAATCGGCGAAACTGGGATGTGCGTGGCAATCAAGGCAACCCTGAAACAGTGCCTCTATATAAGGTAAGCCAAACTGGCCTGCTGGGAGACTGATATTGTGAATAACCAGCAGACTGACCTCCCTATGAGGACGGCCATTAAAGAAGGGCGACTGGCTATGTCGGGCGCTGCTTATCCACCCTTGATGCCACTGTATTAAAGGATGCGACGACATCTGGTTTCCGTATTCACAATGAGACGACTTTCAGTAACCACCACTTCGAAGTGGCGACGAACAAAGCGCTGGAGGCCCGGTTCGTACCAAGGCAGACATAAGTATAACCGGCTGTGATTGTAACGATTTTTACCCTGAATCACTATCGCAATGGCTCTGCGTAACACGTTCACAGCGCCAATCTCGGTACCATTCAATAAAGCAATCACTGCACCAATGCCACAGCACATGGTATCCTTTGAGCATCAAGGCGCTCATAAAAATACGCCCTCGTACCGACCATATCAGATAGCAAACCAGATAAGTAAAACAAAGGACGTCGTCATGCTGGAAAATGACATCAGACTCTCAGTAAAAGCCGCATTGGATGAAGACCTTGGTCATGGCGATGCCAGCGCCGACATCACGGCTCAGCTCATTCCCGAAGATAAAATTGCTGAGGCAACGCTCATCACCCGCGAAGAAGGGATTTTCTGTGGCAAAGCCTGGGCCGAGCAAGTGTTCAATCAGCTTGGTGGAACGGTGGCCCTGCATTGGCACGTGGACGATGGCGATTGGGTGGTGCCGAATCAAGTGCTGTGTGAGTTGTCAGGCCCCGCGCGCGCCATCCTCACAGGAGAGCGTACCGCGATGAACTTTATCCAGACCCTGTCTGGCGTAGCCAGCCTGACCCGGGTTTACGTGGATAAACTGGCCGGTACCGATTGCCGTCTGCTTGATACCCGCAAAACCATCCCAGGACTGAGAACCGCACAGAAGTACGCAGTAAGTTGTGGTGGCGGTAAAAACCACCGCATTGGTTTGTACGATGCCTTCCTGATTAAAGAAAACCACATCATGGCCTGCGGTGGCATTAAGGCCGCCATAGATAAGGCAAGAACCCTGCACCCGGACAAGCCGGTTGAAGTTGAGGTTGAATCCCTGGCTGAGCTGACAGAAGCGCTGCAGGCAGGCAGCGACATCATCATGTTGGATAACTTCGATGTCACCATGATGATTGAAGCCGTTGCCATTAATGATGCATTCAAGGCGCAAGGTGGCGGTGCCAAGCTGGAAGTATCGGGTAACGTCACCCTGGACACTCTTGGTGAATTTGCCAAAACCGGCGTTGACTTCATTTCCGTCGGTGCGCTCACCAAACACGTCCGCGCCATGGATCTTTCCCTGAGGCTTAAACACTAACAAGCTTACTTGCTGGCAGTTGCTAACACGAGATTTATCTTGCTGTGCAACTGCCAGGTGGTAACCCGCGCCCACGTTTCGTGTGACTTGGACGTTTTGGCACAGTTGTATTGGCCCAGATGTTCTGAGCGAGACATTTGAACATATGGGCATTCGCCACTCTTTGTTAATGTCCAAATCGACTTAACCTCAAAGGCACTCTATAGCTAGGCTAATAAGCTCGAGCTTTGCGCACTTGATTCTATATCTCTGATTGAGTCACCCTGATCACTCCGGGGGGGCAACTTACGCAGGCAAATTGATGTGCTTTATGCCGCAAGCCTGAAAGATACCGATAAATGTACAGATAAAGGATTGTTTGAGGGAGTAACGAAAGCAGACAATCAAACCGACTGCCGAGTACCGGAACAGCGTCAAAAACTGTTTGAAATAACAAACATAATACACAGAGTTCTCTTACCACAGGATCGACTGACCCAAGCTGCAATCTTCAGAATAACCTCTGCAAACACACCAACCGTAAGATGTATTTTAGTGAATCAAGAGCTCCAGTCCTGTTGGCAATCTGATGACTTTTCACCCGACATTTTTTTGACTTTGAACACAAAACCGTCAGGGCGCACGTCAAAGTCAAAAAATTGTTATAACCACGCGCATACAAAACAAACTACCTTAGAAAAATTAAGTGAATAGCACAGACTTTCGTGCAATTTCTTGTTTCATTTTTGCAAACTTTGTACTAACTTTAGCCTAGGCTTTATGGCCTTTCCGGCTGGTACAAGAAAGCGGCATGATTGGAGCAAAAAACGAGCGAAAGAAGTAGAAGAGAAAGTGCCCTCAGGCAAATTCAAATTCGCTTCTTGGCGACATTCTTGGCAACAAGTAAGCTCACTTTACTGCACCTACGGAATAAAGTACGTTATGCCCTAACCTCAATGTTTACATTTTGTCAACCTTGACTACCGAGTCTGGCGGACAGAAAGGAAAGCATAGGTGGTGATGGCCGATGGCAATACAAAGTACAAACTGTGGTGTAAAAACCAACATTGAACTGATGCATAACCAGACGCGACAGAAACTTTGTCGGTATAACGCACACAACCGAGACAGCCGAAAGGGCCATAATCGGTTTCTACCTCAATGGTTGGATAGTGTTGGGCTTAACTCTTTGAGTCTCAACGCCATCTGAACGACGGGGCAATAATAAACCAAGGTGGCGAGTTCGAGGGCATAGTTGGCAATGCTGTAATAGCAGTCAATGTTGTCCCGCGGCCAACCACACAGGGTGAGAACTGGTGCCAAGCCAAGTTGCAGGCGGATTTGAACGCAATAAGTGTTGATGATTTGATTGTACAGGACTCGTGATTGACACTTAATTGAGCCAATCGCGAGCATCGATGACCATCAGCAACGACTGCAGATAAATCCGAACGCGATTAAGCTTGCTCCAATTTGGTCATAAAACAACTGGATGTAAGGTCTGCCATAGCAATTGGTGACTAAACAAACTGAGTTGAGTTAATTTGCACAGAGGTTGGATAGCCACAACAGCGTGAGCGCCAACAACCACTTAGCAATAGACGGAGAGAGAAATGAAAGGTATCAATTTTAAAAAGAACGCCAAGGGTTTCACCCTGATCGAACTGATGATCGTAGTCGCCATCATCGGCATCCTGGCCGCCATCGCGTTGCCAGCCTATAAAACTTACACCCAACGTGCCAAATTCAGTGAGGTTGTTTTAGCCTCAACTCCGGCTAAAACTGCCATGGATGTGTGTTACCAAACCGGCGCTAATTGTGACACGTTGGATGAAGCTTCTACAGGCTGGGCCAACGCGCCTTCAGTACAATCGGTATTGATTGACGCTGCATTGTATGATGATGACAATGACCCGGACACTCCTGACGTTGCTAACCCACAAGGTCCTTTCACTATCACAGTGACCTCTGAGACAGTGTTTGACGGGAATAGTTACACCTATATTCTTGTTGGCGAGCCAAAACAGGATCCTAATTCCGGAAAGTACTTAGGTTCAATCGTGTGGTCAGTGGACGCAGCAAACAGCACCTGTAAAGCTGCCGGTCTGTGCTAACAGCATTAAGTCTCGTAGGGGCGCTTTAGCAGCCCCTATATTCAAGGTCAATTAATGCCAACTACTGGTCTCCACTTAGGATTATCGACGCTTTTTATCCGTAAAAAGCTGCTCACTGAAGAGCAGCTGTCGGAGGCCGTCACCCTTTCGCGAAAAAACAGGCATTCGCTGGTCACCACCTTGGTGGCCAGCAAACTTTTATCGGCACGGGAAATAGCCGAGCTGTGCTATGAGGAATACGGCACCCCGTTGCTGGACTTAGCCGAGTTTGACATCAAGAGCATTCCTGAAGAATTCCTCAATAAAAAGCTCATCGAAAAACACCGCTGCCTGCCGCTCTTCAAACGGGGTAACCGCCTCTATATTGGCACCTCAGACCCCACCAATATTGCGGCTCTCGAAGATTTTCAGTTTTCCGCAGGTCTGCATGCCGAAGCCATTTTGGTGGAAGATGACAAGCTGATAGTTGCACTCGAGAAAATTCTAGAGGAAGACATCAGCGCACTGGACTTAGGTGGTCTTGACGAAGAGTCGCTGGCAGGCATAGAGGTTGCCGATACCGACAAGCGCCCGGAAAACGACAGCGAAGG
The DNA here is from genome assembly GCF_019457455.1 of Shewanella sp. FJAT-52076. NCBI lineage: Bacteria > Pseudomonadati > Pseudomonadota > Gammaproteobacteria > Alteromonadales > Shewanellaceae > Shewanella > Shewanella sp. FJAT-52076. The sequence goes on along the minus strand of NZ_CP080415.1, from coordinate 421,065 downwards.
TGCCGATGATGCACCAATTGTTATTTACATTAATAAGATTTTGACTGATGCCATTCGCCGCGGCGCATCGGACTTACACTTCGAGCCCTACGAAAAGCGCTATCGCATCCGTTTTCGCATCGATGGCATTTTGCACGAAGTATCTGAGCCGCCCATTAATCTTTCCGGACGTATCGCTGCCCGTTTAAAGGTAATGTCGAAACTCGATATTGCCGAGCGCCGCCTGCCCCAAGACGGCCGCATCAAGATGAAGCTCAGCCGTACCAAGAGTATCGACTTTCGGGTAAGTACTCTGCCTACGCTCTGGGGCGAAAAAATTGTAATGCGTATTCTGGATTCATCTTCTGCCCAGCTTGGGATTGAAAAGCTGGGTTATGAGCCAGATCAGAAACAGCTGTATTTGGATAACCTGGCCAAACCCCAGGGTATGATTTTGGTAACAGGCCCCACTGGTTCGGGGAAAACCGTATCCCTCTACACTGGTTTGAACATTCTCAATACCGCCGAGCGCAATATCTCGACAGCTGAAGACCCGGTGGAAATTAACCTGGAAGGTGTAAACCAGGTACATATTAATAACAGAGCAGGGCTGACATTTGCCTCGGCGCTGCGTTCATTTTTGCGCCAGGACCCGGACGTTGTGATGGTGGGGGAAATACGCGATTTGGAAACCGCTGAGATAGCCATTAAGGCAGCGCAAACCGGCCACCTCGTGTTATCTACCCTGCACACAAACTCGGCCGCCGAAACCCTGACCCGACTGATCAACATGGGCGTACCCGGCTACAACATCGCAAGTTCGGTGAATTTGATCATTGCCCAGCGTCTTGCCCGGCGCCTTTGCCCCGAGTGCAAACAACCGGAAGAGATCCCCAATCACGAGCTGGAGCGTTTAGGTTTTAATGAGGCACAGATTGCTGAAGGCTTCACCGCCTACAAACCCTGTGGCTGCGATTTATGTTCTGGCGGTTATAAAGGCCGGGTGGGTATTTATGAAGTCATGCCCATGAGTGATGAGATTGCAAGGGTTATCATGGAAGGTGGTAACTCTCTTGAAATCGCTCGCATGGCCAAGTCTCAGGGATTAAGAGACCTGCGCTTGTCGGGGCTCCTAAAGGTAATACAAGGCGTGACCAGTATTGCCGAGGTAAACCGCGTCACCAGTTTCTGACGGCATGGCCCTAAGCTTTAACCAGCAGGCAGAACATAACTATCAGATAGGCTATAACTAAAAGAACAATCCCACCAAGTCGCTTATTAATGGATTCGAACCTTGAGCGACAGCATTCAGCTTGAGCACTCGGGCTGAAACAAAAGGAAGGACAGAACATGGCAACGGCCGTCGCAAACAAGTCAAAAAAGCAGCCACAAAAGCTGGCCCCCAAGGTATATAACTTTGAATGGAAGGGCTTAAACCGCGATGGTAAAAAATCCAGTGGTGAGCTCAGGGGGGCATCTGTTGCCGAAATTAAAACTATTCTTAAAAATCAAGGAATAAACCCCAAGGTCGTTCGTAAGAAGTCTGAAGGTTTGTTCGGCAGCGGCAATAAAAAGATTAAAGCTATGGACATTGCCATGGTCACCCGTCAAATCGCCACCATGCTGATGGCAGGCGTGCCATTGGTGACCACCATAGAAATCCTGGGTAAGGGTCATGAAAAGCCCAAGATGAGGGAATTGCTGGGCACCATTCTCAATGATATTCAGGCGGGTATTCCTCTCTCTGATGCGCTGCGACCCCACAGAATTTACTTTGATGACTTGTATGTTGACTTGGTTGCCGCAGGTGAGCACTCGGGTTCTCTCGATACTGTGTTTGACAGGATCGCTACTTATAGAGAAAAAGCCGAAGCACTTAAGTCAAAAATTAAGAAAGCCATGTTCTACCCAGCTGCGGTTGTGGTGGTCGCTATTGCTGTTACCACCTTGCTGCTGCTATTTGTTGTGCCCCAGTTTGAAGAAATCTTTTCTAGCTTTGGTGCCGAGCTTCCGGCTTTCACGCAGATGATTATCAACATTTCCAGATTTCTACAGTCATCTTGGTATTTCTTCCTAACCGCTATCGTCGTATCGATCTGGCTCTATGTCAGGGCACATAGAAACTCCCAGGCGGTGAGAGACCGGCAAGATGAACTTGTGCTTAAAATCCCTGTGATTGGAGAAATTTTACACAAAGCAGCCATGGCACGTTTTGCAAGAACTTTAGCGACCACCTTCGCTGCCGGTGTGCCCCTGATTGATGGCTTGGAGTCTGCTGCGGGCGCTTCTGGTAATGCTGTATACCGTAAAGCACTTCTACGAATTCGCACCGAAGTGATGGCAGGTATGCAAATGAACGTGGCCATGCGTACCGTTAATCTCTTCCCGGATATGCTGATCCAAATGGTGATGATTGGTGAAGAGTCAGGTTCGCTCGATAATATGCTCAATAAAATTGCCAATATCTATGAGATGCAGGTGGATGATGCAGTGGATGGCCTTTCAAGCCTGATTGAACCCATTATGATGGTGGTCATCGGTACTTTGGTAGGCGGCTTGATTGTGGGTATGTATCTGCCTATCTTCCAGATGGGTAACGTAGTTGGCTAATGGCCCAATCTTAAAACATAGAACAATTTTAAAACTCAAGAATTAGATGACAGAATTTATCGCCCTAATGAGCCAGTACCCCTGGCTCTTTATTTTACTCGCATTCCTGTTCTCCGCCACCATTGGCAGCTTCCTCAATGTGGTAATTCATCGTTTACCTGTGATGATGAAAAGAGAGTGGCAACAGGAATGTAATGCTTATCTCGAAGAGTACCAACCTGAGCTTTTCAAAAAGATTGGCAAAGCGAATTTGTATAAACCCATTGATTGCTATCCGAAGCGTTACAACCTGGTTATTCCGGGTTCATCCTGCCCTAAATGTGGTACTCACATTAAACCTTGGCACAATCTGCCGGTAATGGGCTGGATAATCCTTGGCGGTAAATGTGCGGCCTGCAAAGCCCGGATTTCCAGCCGTTACCCTATAGTTGAAGCCTTTACCGGCCTGACTGTTGCAACGCTGGCGTGGCACTTCGGCCCGACTTGGCAATTTGTGGCAACTGCATTACTGACCTTCGGCTTGATTGCCATGTCGGGTATTGACCTCGATGAAATGCTGCTGCCAGACAGCCTCACTCTTCCATTACTGTGGCTTGGATTGCTGCTTAACTATCACGATTTATTTACTAACCTGGAAGATGCATTGATAGGTGCTGCTGCCGGTTATCTGTCACTTTGGTCTGTCTATTGGCTGTTTAAGCTCACAACAGGCAAAGAAGGCATGGGCTACGGTGATTTTAAACTCATGGCGCTCTTTGGCGCCTGGCTCGGCTGGCAGGTGCTGCCATTGATTATTCTTCTCTCAAGCTTGGTCGGTGCCGTCGTCGGCATCCTGATGATGGTTTGGAAAAGCCATAAGCGTGAAAATCCAATCCCATTCGGTCCCTATATCGCGGCCGCTGGCTGGATAGCACTGCTTTGGGGACAAGATATCGTCAGCTGGTATCTGGGTACTCTTTGATGTCCGGGTTTATCCTAGGCCTCACCGGCGGAATCGGCAGTGGCAAGACAACTGTCGCGAACCTCTTTCACGAACATGGTATTGGACTGGTGGATGCCGATGTTATCGCGCGGGAAGTTGTGGAGCCCGGTTCAGCAGGGCTCAAGGCGATTGAAGAACACTTCGGTAGTGGCATTCTCAAAGCCGATGGCAGTCTCGATCGCGCCAAGCTGAGAGAGCAGATTTTTACCGAGGAATCTGAGCGGATGTGGCTGAACAATTTACTCCACCCCATGATTAGGCAAACCATGCTCTTATCAGCAATAAATGCTGATTCAGATTATGTTATTTTGGTTGTGCCCTTGCTATTTGAGAATGGGTTGGATAGCTTAGTTGATCGAACTTTGGTGGTTGATATTTCACCTGATTTGCAAATCCAACGTACCGCCGAGCGGGATAACGTGAGCGAAGCCCAAATCGCCAACATCATCGCCAGCCAAATCAGCCGGGAAGAGCGGCTACAAAAAGCTGACGACATTATCGACAATAGAGGAGAGATAGCCGACCTCAGGGAGCAGGTTAACCGGCTCCACCAGTTCTATTTAACGCTGGCGGCATCAAAAGCACCGCATGACTGACTTGATATATGAGCAACCACTGAACGAAAAGATCCGCAGCTACCTGCGGCTCGAATATCTCGCCCAGCAGGTGCAATATAATCTGGAAAATGACCATCAGCAGCGCTGTTTCTATCCTTTGTTTTCTTTACTCGAATTAAATGAACGCTGCGATTACCGTGGCGATCTTCTTAAAGAAATAGACAGACAACTTTTTATTCTCGCCAAGTGGCAATTATTACCCCACGTAGACGCCTCCCAAGCCCAAAATGTCGTTGATGGCTTATCTAAAGCCAGAGAACAGCTTCAGAATCCTTCACGGATTGGCAGCGCCCTCAAGCAGGATAGATTTTTAAGTGCATTACGGCAACGATTCGGTATGCCCGGCGCCTGCTGTAACTTCGACCTGCCTCAATTGCATTATTGGCTCGCCAAGCCTTGGGATGAACGCAGAGATGAATACCTGCAGTGGGTTGAACACTTTAGTCCTCTGCTTACCCCGATCAGCATGCTTCTCTCGCTAATTCGCAGCACGGCCGAGTATCAGGACGCTACAGCTGCCGGCGGCTTCTATCAGGGTTCCAATGCACAGCCGCTTTCTCTCATCCGTGTGAAGATTGATTCTGCACAGGGTTGTTATCCCACCATTAGCGGCCACAAAACCCGCTACGCTATACACTTCGTTCAATTCGCCGATCAACGTCATTCAGATAAGACTATCGCCTTTAAACTGGCGACCTGCGCCTGAAGGCTTTACCATAAGACCTTCCCCACTTTGGGATTGTTATTCCATCCAAAAAGGTTTTTCTCATGACATTGACGGTTAAGTGCCCCCAGTGCCAAAAGCCTGTTACCTGGGACGCCTCCTCCGCCTTCAAGCCATTTTGCAGTGAACGCTGCAAAATGATTGACTTGGGAGATTGGGCCTCAGAAAAGCATGCCATTCCAGTAACAGATGACATCAGCGAAGAGCTGCTGGATCAGCTCGGTTATGAAGAAGCTGACTTCTTCAAAGCACCCGATTGACCCCAAGCCCATTCCCAAACTTACTATCAAAGAGTCATCTTATGACCAAACGTATTCACGTTGCCGTAGGCATCATTAAACAAGGCTCACACATCTTGCTGGCGAAGCGTCATGGCCATCTGCATCAGGGTGGAAAATGGGAGTTTCCCGGTGGCAAGGTTGAGGCCGGTGAAACCACCTCAGAAGCCCTCAAACGCGAGCTAAAAGAAGAAGTTGGCCTGACAGTACACACGAGCCAACCTTATATGGAAATCAGCCACGATTATCCTGACAAGCACGTACGGCTGGATATTCATCTGGTTGAAGACTTCAGTGGTGAAGCACGCGGTATCGAAGGGCAGGAAATCGAATGGGTGTCACTGCAGGACATCAGCGACTATCAGTTCCCGGATGCCAACCAGCCAATTCTAAATAAAGTACTGAAGGACTTTAGCTGAACTTTTCTGCAGAAGTGTTGCGTCAACGGCGACGTAACACTTCTACCGAAGAACTCTAATGATGTCCTGGAGTACTCAAATAGATTTTTTATACGCAGATAAAGAAAAACCCCGACGTTGCCGTCGGGGTTCTCATATTTGAAGCCTGGAAATGTCCTACTCTCACATGGGGAGGCCCCACACTACCATCGGCGCTACTGCGTTTCACTACTGAGTTCGGAATGGGATCAGGTGGGACCACAGCGCTATGGTTTCCAAGCAAATTTTGTTGCTGCCATTTAGTACCTGGCGGCGAATAATGGTGCTGATACCCAGAATCGAACTGGGGACCTCATCCTTACCAAGGATGCGCTCTACCGACTGAGCCATATCAGCAAACTCTTTGATTTCACGTTAAACGTAGAAATCAGAATTAGGCGTCTGGCAATGACCTACTCTCACATGGGGAGACCCCACACTACCATCGGCGCTGCTCCGTTTCACTACTGAGTTCGGAATGGGATCAGGTGGGACCAGAGCGCTATTGTCACCAGACAAATTTGTTAATTCGGAAAGCTGCATTACGCAGAAAATGATGGTGGTCGCTACTGGGATCGAACCAGTGACCCCCTCCTTGTAAGGGAGGTGCTCTCCCGGCTGAGCTAAGCGACCGGTATTCTGTGCTATTGAGTTATCACTTCAATCAAGTCTGGTTTCTTCAAGACTATCTACACCATCTGAAACCCATCTGGGTTGTATGGTTAAGCCGCACGAGTCATTAGTACAGGTTAGCTCAACGCCTCACAACGCTTACACACCCTGCCTATCAACGTCCTGGTCTCGGACGGCTCTTCAGTGGACTCAAGGTCCAAGGGAAGACTCATCTTGGGGCTCGCTTCCCGCTTAGATGCTTTCAGCGGTTATCGATTCCGAACGTAGCTACCGGGCAATGCCATTGGCATGACAACCCGAACACCAGCGGTTCGTTCACTCCGGTCCTCTCGTACTAGGAGCAACCCCCCTCAATCTTCCAACGCCCACGGCAGATAGGGACCGAACTGTCTCACGACGTTCTGAACCCAGCTCGCGTACCACTTTAAATGGCGAACAGCCATACCCTTGGGACCGACTTCAGCCCCAGGATGTGATGAGCCGACATCGAGGTGCCAAACACCGCCGTCGATATGAACTCTTGGGCGGTATCAGCCTGTTATCCCCGGAGTACCTTTTATCCGTTGAGCGATGGCCCTTCCATGCAGAACCACCGGATCACTATGACCTACTTTCGTACCTGCTCGACGTGTCTGTCTCGCAGTTAAGCTGGCTTGTGCCATTACACTAACCACACGATGTCCGACCGTGTTTAGCCAACCTTCGTGCTCCTCCGTTACTCTTTGGGAGGAGACCGCCCCAGTCAAACTACCCACCAGGCACTGTCCCTAGTCCAGATTCATGGACCGAGGTTAGAACACCAACACTACAAGGGTGGTATTTCAAGGTTGACTCCACGAGAACTGGCGTTCCCGCTTCAAAGTCTCCCACCTATCCTACACATGTAGGGTCAATGTTCAGTGCCAAGCTATAGTAAAGGTTCACGGGGTCTTTCCGTCTAGCCGCGGGTATACGGCATCTTCACCGCAATTTCAACTTCACTGAGTCTCGGCTGGAGACAGCGTGGCCATCATTACGCCATTCGTGCAGGTCGGAACTTACCCGACAAGGAATTTCGCTACCTTAGGACCGTTATAGTTACGGCCGCCGTTTACCGGGGCTTCGATCATGAGCTTCTCTTGCGATAACCCAATCAATTAACCTTCCGGCACCGGGCAGGCGTCACACCGTATACTTCCTCTTGCGAGTTTGCACAGTGCTGTGTTTTTGATAAACAGTTGCAGCCACCTGGTATCTGCGACTGCCGTCAGCTCGGGGAGCAAGTCCCGTCACCAACAGCAGCGTACCTTCTCCCGAAGTTACGGTACCATTTTGCCTAGTTCCTTCAGCCGAGTTCTCTCAAGCGCCTTGGTATTCTCTACCCGACCACCTGTGTCGGTTTGGGGTACGATTCCTGCTAACCTGAAGCTTAGAAGATTTTCCTGGAAGCATGGCATCAACCACTTCGTCACCGTAGTGACTCGTCATCAGCTCTCGGTATATATGTGCCCGGATTTGCCTAAGCACACTACCTACCACCTTAAACACGGACAACCAACGCCGTGCTGGCCTAGCCTTCTCCGTCTCTCCATCGCAGTTAGCAGAAGTACGGGAATATTAACCCGTTTCCCATCGACTACGCCTTTCGGCCTCGCCTTAGGGGTCGACTCACCCTGCCCCGATTAACGTTGGACAGGAACCCTTGGTCTTTCGGCGAGGGGGTTTTTCACCCCCTTTATCGTTACTCATGTCAGCATTCGCACTTCTGATACCTCCAGTGTGGGTTACCCCTTCACCTTCAACGGCTTACAGAACGCTCCTCTACCGCGTACACGTTATCGTGTACACCCGTAGCTTCGGTGAATTGCTTAGCCCCGTTACATCTTCCGCGCAGGCCGACTCGACTAGTGAGCTATTACGCTTTCTTTAAATGATGGCTGCTTCTAAGCCAACATCCTAGCTGTCTAAGCCTTCCCACATCGTTTCCCACTTAGCAATTACTTTGGGACCTTAGCTGACGGTCTGGGTTGTTTCCCTTTTGACGACGGACGTTAGCACCCGCCGTCTGTCTCCCGGATAGCACTCTTTGGTATTCGGAGTTTGCAAAGGGTTGGTAAGTCGGGATGACCCCCTAGCCTTAACAGTGCTCTACCCCCAAAGGTGTTCGTCCGAGGCGCTACCTAAATAGCTTTCGAGGAGAACCAGATATCTCCCGGTTTGATTGGCCTTTCACCCCCAGCCACAAGTCATCCGCTAATTTTTCAACATTAGTCGGTTCGGTCCTCCAGTTGATGTTACTCAACCTTCAACCTGCCCATGGCTAGAT
>NZ_CP080415.1:270000-407500 GCF_019457455.1 Shewanella sp. FJAT-52076 | reverse complement strand
AAACGGAAGTAGTTCTGGAAGGTAATGGAGGCAAGCGTCTGGTTTTCGTTCTGAATGCGTACGCCTTCTTTGGCTTCAACCGCCTGGTGCAGACCTTCAGACCAGCGACGGCCCGGCATGGTACGACCGGTGTGCTCATCCACGATGACCACTTCATTATTTTGCACCACATAGTCCACGTCCTTTTCGAACAGGGTATGGGCACGCAGGGCCGCGTTAACATGGTGCAACAAAGAAATGTTGGCAGCTGAATACAGGGAGTCACCTTCGGCAAGCAGGCCAGCTTCGGTCAGCAGTTGCTCAACCTTTTCCTGACCGCGCTCGGTCATGTGTACCTGACGGGCCTTCTCATCGATGGAGTAGTCACCCTCACCCACGAACTCTTCGCTGTCTTCCTTTTCCTGACGGATAAGGCTTGGGATCAGTTTATTGACCCGCATGTAAAGTTCAGAGCTGTCTTCAGCGGCGCCGGAGATGATCAGTGGCGTACGGGCTTCATCGATAAGAATGGAGTCCACTTCGTCAATCAGGGCATAGTGAAGTGGACGCTGGACGCGATCGTTTGGCGAAAACGCCATGTTGTCGCGCAGGTAGTCGAAACCAAATTCGTTGTTGGTGCCGTAAGTGATATCGGCATCGTAGGCAGCCTTTTTGTCGGCGTGGCTCAAACCTGCCACGTTGACACCTACAGACATACCGAGGAATTCAAACAGAGGACGGTTGTTCTCTGCGTCACGGCGAGCCAGGTAGTCGTTCACCGTGATCACGTGCACCCCTTTACCGGTCAGGGCATTGAGGTAAGCTGGCAGTGTGGCGGTCAGGGTTTTACCTTCACCGGTGCGCATCTCGGCGATGCGGTTACTGTCCAGCACCATACCGCCCATCAGCTGCACGTCGAAGTGGCGCATCTCAAATACGCGCTTGGATGCTTCACGCACAGTGGCAAAGGCTTCAGCCATCAGCTCATTGAGAGCTTCGCCCTTTTCGAGGCGGGCCTTGAACTCGGCCGTTTTGGCCTTGAGTTCCTCATCGGAAAGCTTCTCGTATTCCGCTTCCAATGCGTTAATTTTTACTACGACCTTGCCCAGTTGTTTCAGGGTGCGGTCGTTACGGCTACCAAAAATTTTTGTCAGTAAATTACCAAACATCTGATTACTTATCTCAATGAAGGCCAAGTCCCTGGACGAGTCTCACAGCCAAAGTTGTTAACCTGCCTTGCGGTAGACATATTTCTGTGGGTCAATCTGCTGACCCGACCGCAACACTTCGTAGTGAACATGGGGACCGGTAGAACGGCCGGTACTGCCCATGGTGGCAATTTTTTCACCCTTGGCGACTACATCACCTACAGCTACTGACAAAGTTTTATTGTGACCGTAGCGGGTACGCAGACCATTGCCATGATCTACTTCCACCAGTTGGCCATAACCGAACATGTCTCCGGCCCATGTCACTACACCACCTGCGGTGGCGATAACATCGGCCCCCTCTGTGCCGGCGAAGTCAATGCCTTTATGCATGGTTCTTCGGCCGGTGAAAGGGTCATTGCGTAAACCGTAGGGCGACGAGAGATAGCCTTTGCTGACAGGGCGCCCTGATACATAACGTTCTTCATCTATATGGAGATTGGCTGCCACGGTTTCAAGTAGTGCCAGCTGAGCGTCATTGTTATCAATTCTGAGTGCTAGCTTATTCATGTCTTCAATAAGCTGGTTGAGTTCGATAGCTGAGCCGAGATCGCTCGAGCCACCCACGCCGGCTTCGGCGGAGAAGTCGAATTGATCTTCAAGCTTGTAATTTTGAGCAACCTGCTGACCCAGAGCTTCCAGGCGAGTAATCTTCGCCTGCATGCGGCCTACGTAGGCGGTCAGAGTTGCGAGTTGGGATTCGGTCGCATTTTTCAGCTCAAGCACTTCGCGCTTTTGGCTTTCACGCGCTTGGCGTTCATTGTCGACACTGGCCTGCTGACTTTCAAAACGGGCACTGTTGTGCTGATACAGACCTGCGCCTGTGGCCAGCAACAATACCGGAAGCAGCAACCATCGTTTACCGGGCTGCCAACGGGTTACACCGCTGCGGCCTTGAATAAAAACTGTTACACTCATAGCTTCAATCAGCCATCTTCTTATTGAATGAAAAAGTTACCTCAGGACCTCGCTGCGCTCATGCACACGACCGGCACTCTGCCGGATATCGCCGAAAAGGCGGAGCTGCTCAACAATCTGGATCAAGTCGTGAAACAGATGGTATCAGGTCCGGTCGCGGAGCAACTCAAGGTAGCCAATCTCCGCCACGGTACTCTCGTTATAGAAACGGCAACGGCCGCATGGGCCGCCCGCATCAACTTTCAAAAGCCTATGCTACTGAAACAACTGCAGGCCGAAACGCTCCCAATGCTCACCGCTATTGACGTTAAAGTCAACCCGGCGCTGGCACACTATCGGCCAAAAGCCACAGTGAACACCAATCAACTCAGTGAAACAGCAGCGGCACATCTCGAAGCGCTGGCAGAACATACCGAAGGCAGTCTGGGCCAGAAACTGAAACGGCTGGCTGCATTGGCCAGCCGTCACAGGCAGTCATGAAGTTAACTTATCATGCTCAGGCAAACACTGCATTGCCGGGCATGGCAAAACTGACAGGTGCGTCAGCTTCTTTATCAAAGCTCACCAATTCCCAGGCATCCTGAGCGGCAAGCACTGCCCTGACCAATTGGTTGTTCAGGGCATGGCCGGTCTTATAGGCACAAAACTCACCTATGATGGCATGACCGGCGACATAGAGATCGCCAAATGCATCCAGGATCTTGTGCTTAACGAACTCGTCCTCATAACGCAGGCCATCGGGGTTGAGGACACGGTATTCATCAAGCACCACGGCATTTTCCATGCTGCCACCCAGCGCCAGATTGTTGGCACGCAGATACTCAATATCACGCATAAACCCGAAAGTACGGGCACGGCTGATATCTTTCACAAAGGCAGTAGAGGAAAAGTCCATCACCATATGCTGTTGGCTGCGGGCAATCTCAGGGTGATTAAAGTCAATGGCAAAGTTGACTCTGAAGCCCTGGAACGGACGGATTTCCGCCCACTTGTCGCCGTCTTCCACACGTACGGTGCGCTTGATACGCAGATATTTTTTAGGCGCTGACTGCTCCTGAATACCGGCACTCTGCAGCAGGAATACGAAGGGGCTGGCGCTGCCATCCATAATCGGGATTTCGGGCGCGTCCACTTCGATAACGGCATTATCAATGCCGAGACCTGCCAGGGCGGCAAACAGGTGCTCGATAGTCGAAATGCGAACACCTTCATCATTTACCAGAGCGGTACACATGGTCGTTTCCCGAACCATATTCGCCAAGGCTGGGATGGCCACGGCGGGGTTCAGGTCGGTACGCATCAGTACTATCCCTGTATTGATTGGCGCGGGTTTAATGGTAAGCGTGACCTTATTACCGGAGTGCAATCCAACACCGGTGGTCTTAACCATTTCTTTAACTGTTCTTTGAAAAATCATTCAGTTACCCGTTTTGCATTCAACAAATCTCTGTCACTCAGGCAGTCGAAAACGACAGCCAAGAGTGCGGCTGGTCAGACATGCTACCACAAGTCAGGCATTTCACAAAAAATAAGCTACTTTGCCACTTTGCTGTCTGTACCGGTTTTTTTACTCAGTCAGCCTGCTTGCGCAGAAAAGCCGGAATATCCAGGTAATCAAGCTCGTTCTTCGGTGCAGTCGCTACCTGAGGTGCAGCTGATGGTACAGCATTACCTTTGGGTGCGGCTGGCTGAGTCTGATATACAGGCTCTTCCGCTACAAAGGTTTCAACCTTTGGCTCAACAACCACTGGCTCCGGACGAGGCTGAACCTTGGGTACCAGCTGGATGTCAGGCTTCTTATCGGCGCCGATACCGGTGGCAACCACGGTCACACGCAGCTCATCGCTCATCTCTGGGTCGATAACGGCACCCACGACCACAGTCGCGTTGTCTGACGCGTAGGCCTTCACGTGGTTACCCACGGTTTCGAACTCTTCGATGGTCATGTCCATACCGGCGGTGATGTTCACCAGCACGCCACGGGCACCGGCGAGGTCGATGTCTTCCAGCAATGGGCTGGCGACAGCGGCTTCAGCAGCTTCTTCGGCGCGGTCTTCACCACGGGCAACACCGGTACCCATCATGGCATTACCCATTTCAGACATAACGGTTTTCACGTCGGCGAAGTCGACGTTAATCAAACCTGGACGGGTGATAAGCTCGGCAATACCCTGCACAGCGCCCAAGAGCACATTGTTGGCAGCCGCGAAGGCATCCAGCAGTGATGTACCACGGCCCAATACCTTGAGCAGCTTCTCGTTGGGGATGGTGATGAGGGAGTCAACGTGCTTGGCAAGCTCAGCAATACCCTGTTCGGCATAGGCCATACGCTTTTTGCCTTCGAAGGGGAATGGCTTGGTCACCACGGCTACAGTGAGAATGCCTTCTTCGCGGGCCACTTCGGCCACCACTGGCGCAGCACCGGTACCTGTACCACCGCCCATACCGGCAGCGATAAAGATCATGTCCGAGCCCTTGATTGCAGCGCGGATGCTTTCTTTATCTTCCTCGGCGGCAGCACGGCCTACCTCAGGATTGGCACCGGCACCCAGGCCCTTGGTCACATCACGACCCAGTTGGATCGTTTGACCCGCAGCTGACTTGCGCAGCGCCTGTGCGTCAGTGTTGGTTGCCACGAACTCAACACCTTCAATATTGTGCTTAACCATATGTTCAACGGCGTTGCCACCGCCGCCACCGACGCCGATGACTTTAATCACCGCCTCGTCAGAATGAGTATCCATGATCTCAAACATGGTCTGAATCTCCGTTTGCCTGCGTTAGTTAAAATTCACCCTTAAACCAGCTCTGGACCCGATTCCAGACACTGGTGACCCCTTGACGCTGCGGGCGCTCGTATTGCCGCTCAAGCACCCGACGCGCGCCATAGTGAAGCAGCCCCACCCCGGTGGAGTAAATGGGCTGATCCACATATTCGTATAAACCTTTGACCGGCATGGGCGACGCCACCCTTACCGGCATGCCGAACACAGCTTCCGCCACATCGACAGCACCTTCGATTGAAGCGGTACCGCCGGTGAGCACTATGCCTGCGGCAATCTGATCTTCCAGTCTTGCGCTGCGAAGCTCTTTAAGTACCAGCTCGAACAGCTCCTGATATCTTGGCTCCACCACTTCAGCCAGGGTATGGCGAGACATGGTGCGCGACGGACGGCCCCCCACAGAGGGCACTTCGATGCTGTCTTCGCGGCTGACCATGGCACTGCGCGCACTGGCGTATTGCACCTTGATTTGCTCGGCATGTGACAGCGGCGTCCTGAAAATTTTGGCGATATCGTTGGTCACCTGGTTACCGGCCACAGGCACCACGGCGCAGTGACGCAGGGCGCCGTTGGTGTAGACGGTAATGTCTGTGGTACCACCGCCGATATCCACCAGGCACACGCCCAGGTCTTTTTCATCATTGGTCAGCACTGCATCGGCCGAGGCGATACCGGAAAACACCAGATCATCCACCTTAAGACCACAGCGCTCGACGCTCTTGGTAATGTTTTTGGCCATGTCGTTGGCGCAGGTGACGATATGCACCTTGGCCTCCATACGCATGCCGGACATGCCGATGGGGCTGCGGATCCCTTCCTGCACGTCGATGGCGTATTCCTGCGGCAACACGTGCAGGATGCGGCGCTCCGTGGGGATCTTCACCGAGCGGGCCGTGTGGATGACGTTGTCCACGTCTTCCTGAGTCACTTCTTCATCGTTGATGGACACCATGCCGCGCTCGTTCTGGCAGGCGATGTGCTTGCCGGAAATCGACATATACACAGACGACACCTGACAATCGGCCATCAGTTCGGCCTGATCCAGGGCCCGCTGCACACTGCGCACGATAGAGTCGAGGTCGTTCACCCCACCCTTGTCCATGCCCCTGGAGGGATGGTTGCCAAGACCCACAATGCTGATCTCTCCGTCAGGCATGACTTCGCCGATGATCGCAGCGACCTTGGCGGTACCTATGTCCAATCCGACTATCAGATTTCTATCCTGGTTCTTGGTCATCAGTTAGCGACTCTCTTGTTTTGTCTCATCCCAGCCTACGGCCAATCCTGTGTCGTAGCGCAAATCCACTCTGGCGACGGCCTTTGGCTGCTTGGCCAGCGTGGGGTACACATTGATAAAGCGCTGTACCCTCGCCATCTTGTCTTCCCGCCCAAGTTCCAGGGTGATGCCGTTATCAAGCACGGCAATCCACGCATGTCTTGGGCTCAGGCTCAGGCTCTCAAGCCCATAGCCATTAATCCTCAGCAGTTCCGCTATCTGCCGGTAAGAGGTGAGCACCTCAGCCGACATATTTTCTGGCCCGGACAGTTTCGGCAGGTCGGTCAACCCCTGCTGCTCAGGTGCGCTGAACACCTCGCCCTGTTCGTTCACCCAATCCATGCCGTTCCAGCGGGCGGCGGCCTGCTGCTCCTGTAGGTACACCTTGATACGCGCCGGCCACATCCGGCGTACCGATGCCTTGTATACCCAGGGCAAGGCTTCAATCGCCTGCTGTATTTCCATCACATCGGCGCTGAAAAAACTTCTCGCCATCAGCTTCTCCATGGCACCACGGATTTCTTCTTCCGTGGTGTACACCCGGTCGCCCTTGATAACCAGGGCCTCAATGGGCAGGGCTTCTGCATTGTTCAAAAGCCCATGGAGCCGATAGCCGCTGTACCCCAATCCGGCCAGCACCAGCAGAAAAAAGCTAAAACCGGTAATCAGGTACCAATTAAGCGAACAGAGTCCTGCCCAAAACTGCGCTCCGCGCTGGCGAAGCTTCGGCCCTCTGGGCCGCTTTTCCGGCGGCGCCCTGCGCGTCGGGGTTTTCCTGTCTCTTGCCAACGCCTGCTCCTCAGCGCCGAGCCACAGAATAACCGGCCATTATATAGACCCGGGATCTCAGGTCAAAGGCCAAAGAGAACAACCACTTAACTGATGAAATTTTCAACAGCATTCAGTTATTTTCCACCTTGGCAAATCCAAGCTCTGTAGCCGCCAACTCCCGGGACAATGCACCAATATTGCCAGCCCCCTGGCACAGCAGCAGATCGCCATCGGCCAACACATCCGGCAGCACGGACGTCAGCTGCTCTGGGCTTGCCACAAAAATCGGCTCCAACTGGCCACGCTGACGGATAGAGCGGCACAGGGCGCGGCCATCGGCACCGGGAATGGGCGTTTCTCCGGCGGCGTATACTTCCAGCAATACCAGCTTGTCGACCTGGGACAACACTTCGACGAAGTCCTCGTACAGGTCGCGGGTACGGGTATACCTGTGGGGCTGGTATGCCATCACGAGGCGCTTATCGGGCCAACCGGCGCGGGCGGCTTTAATGGTCGCCAGCACTTCGCTCGGGTGGTGGCCATAGTCGTCCACCAGCATGACCTCACCGTTGGGAGTCGCAAATTTGCCCAGATGCTGGAATCGGCGACCTATACCCTGGAATTCGGCCAGCGCTTTAACGATTGCCTCGTCTTCGATGTCATCCTCTGTGGCCACGGCAATGGCCGCCAGGGAGTTAAGCACATTGTGCTGCCCGGGCAGATTCACCTTGAGTGACAGGTCGTCTTTGCCCTTGCGGCGCACGGTAAAGCGGCAGCTGTGGCCTTCCTGTACAAAGTTCAGCGCCTGCACATCGGCATCATCACTGAAACCATAAGTCACCACCTGACGGCCAATACGCGGGATAAGCTCGCGCACCACAGGGTCGTCCACACAGACCACGGCCACACCGTAAAACGGCAGATTGTGCATAAAGTCCACGAAGGTGGATTTGAGCTTTTCGAAGTCGCCGCCGTATGTGTCCATATGGTCGGCTTCGATGTTGGTCACCACGGTCACCATGGGCTGCAGGTGCAGGAAGCTCGCATCACTCTCGTCGGCCTCGGCAATCAGATAACGGCTTGAGCCCAAACGGGCATTGGTGCCGGCACTGTTAAGCAGTCCGCCAATCACAAACGTCGGGTCACGCTCGGCCTGACCATAGATACTGGCAATCAAACTGGTGGTGGTGGTTTTGCCGTGGGTACCGGCAACCGCCACGCCATGGCGATAACGCATCAGCTCAGCAAGCATCTCTGCGCGGCGCACTATGGGAATACGCTTCTCTTTGGCAGCGGCGATTTCAGGGTTGTCCTGCTTGATGGCGGTTGATACCACCACCACATCCACACCACTGACGTTATCGGCGCCATGGCCGATAAAAATACGGGCACCCAGACTTCCCAGACGCTCTGTCACGGCATTGTCGGCGATGTCCGACCCGCTGACCTGATAGCCTTCGTTTACCAGTACTTCGGCAATCCCGCCCATACCGGCGCCGCCAATGCCAACAAAATGGATGCGGCGCACGCGGCGCATTTCGGGGATCATGGTACGAAGCTGTCTGTACTTCTCTGTCTGTGTCATAACTAACCTTTATTTCGCCAGTTCGCGGCAAACCTCAGCCACACGTTCGGTGGCATCCAATACGGCCGCCGCCCTGGCCCTTTCACCCATTCGGGTCAATTCATCTCTGTCACCGGCAAGCAACTGCAGCTTGTCGGCCAAAAGCTCTGAGGTGGCAATGGGCTGGGGCACCAAAAAGGCCGCGCCTGCATCCACCAATACCCGGGCGTTCATGGTTTGATGGTCGTCCACCGCATGGGGATAAGGCACCAGAATACTGGGCAGCCCCACGGCAGCGAGCTCAGATACGGTCAGGGCGCCCGCCCGGCACAGCACCACATCGGCCCAGCGATAGGCCGCTTCCATATCATCAATAAATTCAGCAATCTTGACGCCGCCATCCTGGCCCTGCTGCTGATACTCGGCCTGCACCGCCAACAGGTTATTCTTACCCGTCTGGTGCCACACAGTGACAGGCTGGAGCTGGGCGATTCGGGCGGTGACCGAAGGCATCAAATCGTTAAACACCTTGGCACCCAAGCTGCCACCAACGACCAGTACTTTCAGCGCTTCGGTACGTGACTCACGGGGCTTGGCACCCAGTGCCACCAGCTCTTCGCGGATGGGATTCCCCACGGTTGTACCCAGAGTGCCAAAAGCGCCCTCAAACGCACAGAGCACCCGGGTCGCAATCCGGGACAATAACTTATTGGTCATACCCGGAATGGCATTTTGCTCATGGAGCACCAGAGGAATGCCGCAGAGTTTTGCAGCCACACCACCCGGGCCACTGGCAAAGCCACCCATGCCGAGCACCACATCCGGTTTGAACTGACGAATGACCTTTCTTGCCTGCATCACGGAGCGCAGCACCTTAAAGGGTGCGGCGAGCTTACGCAGCAAACCATTTCCGCGCACGCCCTGAATATCGATAAAGTCGATATCGAAACCATGCTGAGGCACCAAACGCGCCTCCATGCGATCGGCCGTGCCGAGCCAGCGTATTTGCCAACCTTCACTGGCGAGACGCCTGGCCACCGCCAGCGCAGGAAAGACGTGACCACCGGTGCCACCGGCCATCACCAAGAGTCTTTTGCCTGTCTGTGGGCCCATTTAGAGTCTCCCCTGTACTGCCTGAATCTGACTCAGGCGTTTTTCATAATCGATGCGAAGCAAAATACACACGGCCGAGGTCATTACCCACAAACTGGAGCCGCCGTAGCTGATAAAGGGCAGCGTCAGCCCCTTGGTGGGCAACATGCCGATACTGGCACCCACATTCACCACGGTCTGGAAACAAATCCAAATCCCGATGGCGTAAGCGAGGTAGCCTTCAAAGGCACGTTCGAGCCCCAGGCACTCGTTACCCAGACGTATGGCGCGCAGCGCCACAAACATCAGTGCCAGCAGCACCATTACAATGCCGATAAATCCCAGCTCTTCACCAATCACCGCAAAGATAAAGTCGGTATGGGCCTCTGGTAAGTACTCCAGCTTCTGGATACTGTTCCCCAACCCCTGCCCGAGCAAATCACCCCGGCCATAGGCCATCAGTGACTGAGTGAGCTGGTAACCACTGCCGAAGGGATCTTCCCAAGGATTAAGGAAAGACGTCACACGGGCGACACGGTAAGGTTCGAGCACAACCAGTGCGACGAAGGCCATCACGCCAGCAAAAATCAACAAAAAGAAGTCGAGCAACCTGGCACCGGCCAGGAACAGCAGGCCAACTGTACCCACAAAGAGCACAACCACTGTGCCCAAATCCGGCTGGGCCAGGATCAGGAGTGCATAAAGAGCAAATACGGCGATGGGTTTATAAAACCCCTTGGCGTTTTCACGTACTTCCTGGAGCCTGCGCACCAGGTAGCCGGACAGGTAAATGGCAAATACCAGCTTGGCCATTTCGGCCACCTGGATACGTATCGGGCCCACACTCAGCCAACGCCTGGCACCATTCACCGTAGTTCCCACCACCAGAACGGCAATGAGCAGCACAAAGACACCCAGCAGCAACAAGGGGCTGTATTTTTGCCAGCTTGCCATGGGGATGCGCAGCACCACGGCGGCAATTGCCACACAGCCCACCAAATAAAACACATGGCGGTACATAAAGTGGAAGGGATCGTCCTTCAGACTCTGGGCCTCTGGCATAGAGGCCGACATCACCATCACAAAACCAAATGCCATCAATCCCAGCACAACAGACAGCAGCGCACGGTCGTACAGCTGGTTGCCGGGCGCACTGCGTCCGCTTAACCAGCTGCTCCAGAAATGACCACTACGCTCAAACAGGGTGAGCTGTTTGCTGTCAGTTGCCATAGACCCGCTCCACGTTGGCCCTGAAATCATCTCCTCGAGCCATAAAGTTGGTGTACATGTCCAGGCTGGCGCAGGCTGGTGACAAGAGCACTATGTCACCCGGGTTTGCCAGGGCTTTTGCCTTTTCAACCGCTTCGGCCATGGTTGCCACCTTGATGGCGCCATCTTTCAGCGCGGCAATCTTGTCGCCATCACGGCCGAGGGTAATAAGATGGCTTACAGCCCCCAGCGCATCCCGCAGAGGTTCGAAGTCAGCCCCTTTACCATCGCCACCGGCAATCAGGATGATGTCACCCAGATGCTCCGCAAGGCCATTGAGCGCCGCGACAGTCGCACCCACGTTGGTGGCCTTGGAGTCGTTGACCCAGGCGATGCTGTTATGGCTTGCCACCAATTCGCAGCGGTGTGCCAGCCCGGTAAATTCCTTCGCGACCTTCACCATGGCCTCACGGGAAACACCCGCGGCTTCGCAAAGCGCCATGGCGGCGAGCAGGTTGGCGTGGTTATGGCTGCCAATCAGGGCCACATCCAATAAATTCATGATTTCACTGGCGCCGTGGTAAATCTTGCCATCCATCAGCCCCCAGTCATCAAGCTCGGGGACACCCAAACCAAAACTGACGGTATTGCGTGGTTCATCCGGCATGGTCGCCGCATCGTCACGGTTGTAGACGCTGAGCTTACTTTGGGGATAGAGCCTCAATTTGGCCTGACGATAGGCTTCAAGATCTGTGTACCTGTCCATATGGTCTTCACTGATGTTCAGGCAAGTGCCGGCAATGCAATGAAGACTGTGGGTGGTTTCCAGCTGGAAGCTGGAGAGCTCAAGCACAAAGAGCTCTGCGCCTTTGCCCAGCAGTTCCAGCGCGGGGACGCCAATATTGCCGCCAACGGCAACGGACTTGCTATCAGCCCTGGCCATTTCCCCCACCAGAGTGGTCACGGTTGACTTGCCATTGGAGCCAGTTATGGCCAGCACACAGGGCGGCATGTCCTGAATTTCGCGGGCAAAAAGCTCCACATCGCCAATCACTTCAATGCCCATGTCCATGGCCGCGCGCACTTCTGGGGTATCGACGGCAATGCCCGGACTGATGATGATGCTCTGTGCCTGCACCAGATAGCGGCAATCGAAACCACCCGTAACCAGCGGCACGTCGGGAAACTCGGCACTGAGTACATCCATACCCGGCGGCTGGCGACGGCTGTCCATCACCAGCGGCACTATGCCTTTGCGTGCCAGAAAGCGCACCACCGACAGCCCCGTGGCACCAAGGCCCAGAACGACGTGTGAGTGTGGCTTATCCAGTGGCAGACCCATAATTACCTCAGCTTCAGCGTGGCCAGACCCAGCAACACCAGGAACAGGGAGATGATCCAGAAGCGGACAATCACCCGTGGCTCCGGCCAGCCTTTGAGCTCATAGTGGTGGTGAATGGGTGCCATGCGGAAAATCCGCTGGCCACGCAGCTTGTAAGAACCCACCTGCAAAATCACCGACAGGGTTTCCATCACAAACACACCGCCCATGATCACCAGCAAGATTTCCTGACGTACCAGCACGGCGATGGTGCCGAGCGCAGCGCCCAGTGACAGCGAGCCCACGTCCCCCATAAAGACCTGTGCGGGATAGGTGTTGAACCACAAAAAGCCGAGGCCAGCGCCAACAATGGCGGTACAGACAATTACCAGCTCGCCCGAGCCCGGCAAATAGGGAATATGCAGGTAATTGGCAAATTGCACGTGACCGGACAGGTAGGCAATCAGCGCGAATGCCGCAGCCACCATGACGGTTGGCATGATGGCCAGGCCGTCCAGGCCATCGGTCAGGTTCACCGCGTTGCTGGCGCCCACAATGGTGAAATAGGTCAGCACAATAAACATCAGGCCAAGCTGCGGCAGAATGTCTTTAAAGAAAGGCACCACCAACTGGGTTTCACCCGGATGCTTGGTCGAGTAAAACAGGTAAAAAGCCACCACAAGCGCCGCCAGCGACTGGAAAATGTATTTCCAGCGCGCAATCAGCCCCTTGGGGTCTTTACGCACCACCTTGCGGTAGTCGTCGATAAAGCCAATCAGGCCAAAGGAGCCCAGCACAAACAGCATGACCCACACGTAGCGGCTGCCCAGATCACCCCACAGCAGTACGCCGATAAAGATGCCGGCCAAAATCAACAGTCCACCCATAGTTGGGGTGCCGCGCTTGCTGAAATGTGACTCTGGACCATCGTTGCGCACTACCTGACCAATCTGCAGCACCTGCAGACGTTCAATCAGTTTTGGGCCCCACCAGAGGCTGAACATGAGTGCCGTCAGCAGCGCCAGAATGGCTCTGAAGGTCACATAGGAAAACACGTTAAACCCGGTGTAAAACTGGGTCAGATATTCGGCCAGATAAACCAGCATTTATTTCAGCTCCCCGCGCCCATGGGCGGCTGTTAAGGCCTCGACAACCCGCTCCATGGCGGCGCTGCGAGACCCTTTCACCAACAGGGTCACATCTCCCTCTACCCCGTTGATATAGTTAATCAATTCACTCACGAGAGCATCCAGCTCTTCGAAATGTTTACTGCCAAAAGCCTGGCTGGCATGGCGGCTTAAGCGGCCCAGACAAAACAGGCTGTCGAGACCGGCTTCTTTGGCCTTCTGCCCCAGCTCAAAGTGCAAAAGGGCAGCATTGTCGCCTAATTCACCCAAATCGCCCAGTACCAGGGTCCTGTTTGTAGAAATTTCTTTCAGCCAGTCGATGGCGGCCCCCACAGAATTGGGGTTGGCATTGTAGCTGTCGTCCACCAACAACAGACGTCCCAACTGACGTGGCATCATACGGCCTTTGACCGGAGCCAGTTTGGTAAGACCCGCCGCTATTTCTTGCAGAGGTAAGCCCAGGGCAATGCCGATGGCTGACGTTGCCAGCGCATTGGATACCTGATGCTTACCTGCCAGCGGCAGACTCACGGTCACGTGTTCACCACCGTGGCACAGGTAGAAGCTGTATCTGCCGAATGCATCAGCGGTCACTTCCCGGGCGGTAATGTCGGCCCCGGCGCCAAGACCAAAAGTCAGTACCCGCTTGCCCTTGAGTTTGGCGAGCATGGTACCTGCATAGCGGTCGTCGAGATTCACAATCCCCACTCCGTCGTCCGCCAGATGCAGATAAATTTCGGACTTGGCCTCGGCAACACCGGCCTCTGAGCCAAAGCCTTCGAGGTGAGCACTGCCGACGTTGTTCACCAGCGACACCGAGGGACGAACCAGCGATGAGGTGTAATCAATCTCACCCTTGTGGTTAGCACCCAGCTCAAATACCCCATACTCGTGGCCCTGCTCCAGACGCAGCAGTGTGAGGGGTACGCCAATTTCGTTGTTAAAGTTACCTGCGGTAAAGAGCACCGAGTGCTGCTGCGACAGCACGGTAGCAACCATCTCTTTTACGCTGGTTTTGCCGTTGGAGCCGGTAAGCGCCACACACACGGGATTAACCCTGTCCCGCACTAATGCGCCTATCTGGCCCATGGCCTTTTGTGTATCGGCAACCACCAGTTGTGGCAGCGCGAGCGGCAGCTCACGTTCAACCAAAAGCGCTGATGCCCCTGCAGAAACCGCTGCGTCGGCAAATTCATGGCCGTCAAAACGCTCACCTTTCAGTGCCACAAACAAGCTGCCCGCGGTCATTTTGCGGCTGTCGCTGTCGAGATGTGACACGACAACATCTTCGCCGCAAAGACGCCCATGGGTGGCCGATGCCAATTGAGTCAGACTCAGAGGGATCACAGATTTTCCTCACTTAATGTGCGCGCCAGCGCGCGCTCATCGTATTCATGTTTCACACCAGCGATTTCCTGATAGGTCTCATGGCCCTTACCGGCCAGCAAAATGAGATCGCCTGGCTTTGCCATCGACACCGCATGGCGAATGGCGGCAACCCTGTCGACCATGCACAGGGCGCGTTTAGGGGCAGCAAGGCCCGCCTTCATATCTTCGAGAATTGCACTGGGATCTTCGCTGCGGGCATTATCGGATGTCAGAACCAGGTTATCGGCAAAGGCTTCTGCCGCCGCGGCCATCAGCGGACGCTTGCCCTTGTCTCTGTCACCGCCACAGCCAAATACAATCCAAAGCGCGCCTTCACAGTGATGGCGGGCCGCCTTGAGCGCCTGCTCTATGGCATCAGGGGTATGGGCATAATCCACAACAAGGGAGACCCCATCTTTACGGGGGAAACACTCCATCCGTCCTGGAACGGCTTCGAGTCTGGCGGCGGCAGCGACCAGCTGCGGCACCCCATAACCCAGCTGCGCCATGGCGCACAGGGCCGCGAGCAGATTGGAAAGATTGAAGGCACCCAGTAAGCGGCATTCAAGGGGCAGCTCCCCACCGGGCCACACCAGGATGGCGGAGAAGCCCGCATGATGAAAATGGGCATTCTCAAAACGCCAAGTCGCCTTGGAATGTCCAAGGCAGCTGAACCCCGTGGCCGAGCCCATGCCGTCAAACCACTGCTCACCGACTTTATCATCGAGATTGATAACACGGGCGCTTAAACTGCCAAACGCAAAGAGGCGACGCTTGGCAGCGGCGTAGTTATCCATATCGCCGTGGTAATCCAGATGATCGCGGCTGAGATTGGTAAACACGGCGACCTCGAAAGGCACAGCCTCTACCCGCCCCTGTACCAGACCGTGACTGGAGACTTCCATAGCGCAGATTTTGGCACCCCGATGTTCAAAGTCATACAGGTCGGCCATTACACGTACTGCATCTGCGGTGGTGTTGCCCACATCCTGCAACTGTCCCCAAAGGCCGTTGCCGAGGGTGCCCATCACTGCGGCTTTATCGCCCAAGAGTTCTGTAAGCTGGGCAATCAGTTGGCTGACAGAGGTCTTGCCATTGGTGCCGGTAACCCCGACCACCTTAAGCTTGCCCCTTGTCAGGGCGTAATATTGCCGGGCCAGTGCGGACACCTGACGATTCAGTTGGAAAAAGGCGATGCAAAGCCCGGGTTCATGGCTGACCTTACCGTGCTCATCCGGGTCGTCTGTGTGTACCAGCGCCGCCGCAGCCCCCTTGGCAAAAGCAGCCTCAAGGTAGGCCCGTCCATCGGTTTTATAACCCGGCACAGCAATGAACAGGCCACCGGCTGTTAACTGCCGACTGTCTATCACAGGGGCATTAACCGACTCAGTGCCTGCGTAATGAAACCAGGGGGCCAATAAGTCTTTAAGCAACATCATTCGGCCTCCCGCAAATTCGCCGCCAGCTGCACTTGCTCACGGGTACTGATGGGCTCAACGTTCAGCATTTGCAGCGCACCGGCCATCACCTTTGAAAACACAGGCGCCGACACGTCGCCGCCATAATATCTGTCACCCTTGGGTTCGTTGATAACCACCGCAATGGCAAGACGCGGGTTATTGACGGGGGCTACCCCGGCAAAAGTGGCCAGGTAATCGTCACCGTAACCGCCAGCCACCGCTTTACGGCTGGTACCTGTTTTACCTGCGACCGGATAACCATCGATATGTGCCTTGCGCGCCGTACCGCCCTGCTCAGTAACGCCAACCAACATGTTCATGACGTTGTTGGCCACCTGGGGTGACAACACCTGCTGACCTTCTGGCTTCTGCTTCAACTTCAGAATGGACGCTGGATAAAGCACACCACCGTTACCCAGGGTCGCGTACATGCGCGCCAGCTGCAGCGTGGTGGTAGTCAGGCCGTAACCAAAAGCCAGGGTTGCACGCTCAAAATCAGACCAACGGTGTTTTTCCTGGATAAGACCGGCACTTTCGCCCGGTAAGCCTATACCCGAGTAATTACCCAAACCTATGGAGTAGTAAGTGCCAAGCAGCTGTTCTACCGGCATACCCAGAGATAACTTGGCAACGCCCATGTTGCTCGACTTCACCAGAATTTTGGTGAGCGACATATCGCCGTAATTGTTGGAGTCGCGCACCTGGCGTCCACCCAGCCGCATCCAGCCGGGTGATGTGGGGATAATGTCTGATGCCTTGACAGTGCCGGACTCCAGCGCGGCGGCCACCACAAACGGTTTTACCGTTGAGCCGGGCTCGAAGGTGTCGGTCACGGCACGGTTACGCATCTTGAAACTTTGCCAGTCATCGCGGCTGTTGGGGTTGTAGGATGGGGTATTGGCCATAGCCAGCACTTCACCTGTCAACACATCGATGACCACCACGGAGCCAGAGGTCGCCTGATGCATCTCGGTGGCACGCTTCAGCTCTCGGTAGGCAAGCTGCTGGATACGCTGATCGATGCTGAGCACCAGGTCGTTGGGGCTCTCGCCTTCCTGCACTATGTCCAAACGCTCAACTACATGGCCATCGCGGGATTTGCGCACTTTCTGCTTGGCAGGGGTTCCTGTCAGCCAGTTGTTGTAGGTGCTCTCAATACCCTCAATACCCAAATCATCAATGTTGGTCACCCCAATCAGCTGCGCAGTGATTTCCCCGGCCGGATAGTACCGGCGTGACTCGGGTTTGAGGTAAACACCAGGCAGCTTAAGCTGGCGAATATACTCGGCCACAGCAGGGGTAATTTGCCGTTTAAGATAGGTAAAACGTTTACTTGGGTTGTCTTGAACTCGGGAAATCAGTGCATCTGGCTTTTCGTGGAGTACGTCTGCCAGGGCCTGCCAACGACGCATGTCGGCAAAACCATTTTTATCGTGGACTTCTTTGGGGTCTGCGTATACCGCCTGTACCGGCACACTCACTGCCAGCATTTCACCGTTGCGGTCGGTAATAAGCCCCCGCTGCACGTCGCTGCTGCTGGTGCGCAGAGTGCGCATATCGCTTTCACGGCGCAGTTTGTCCGGCTCAATCAACTGAATATATGCGGCGCGGCCAACCAGACTGGTAAACAGCAGACACACAAAGCCCACCACAACGTAAAGACGCCATGGGATGGGTTGTGCTTTCTGGTTGCGTTTTGCCTGCTTACTCATGGCACTCTCACTACCACTTCTTCATTGGGAAGGGGTCTGACCATATTCAGTTCCTTAGTCGCTATCCTTGTGATCCTGCTGTGCTCTGCCAGCGATTGCTCTTCAAGCAACAGATTTCGCCATTCAATGTTCAGCCGATCCCGCTCCTGCATCAGCAGCGCTTCTTCTGAAGTCAGTTTGCGGCTGACATGGCTTGTATATACAACTGCGACACCATTCAACATCACACAGAGCGCGAGTAAAAACGTCCATTTGTGATGCCACAGGTCCATCAACACAATACGTGGCAAACTCAGCGGCTTACTCATCGGTAACTCCTCAGAATGGCAGGCGCTCTGCCACTCTCAGTACCGAGCTGCGCGCTCTGGCGTTTTGTTCAATCTCTTCATCCGACGGCTTCATGGCTTTCCCCACGGGCAGCAGAGTGCGCGACTTGTTCAACTGCGCCTCGGTGACAGGCAAACCATGGGGTAACTCTTCACCCTGGCTGTGGCGGCGGATAAAACGCTTCACGATACGGTCTTCCAGTGAATGAAAACTGATAATGGACAGACGGCCGTGGGGAGCGAGCACTTTGAGCGCCCCCTCCAATGCCTGATCGATCTGTTCAAGTTCACTGTTGATGTAGATGCGGATTGCCTGGAAAACGCGGGTAGCCGGGTGTTTGTTACGCTCTTTACTTTTGGCGACTCTGGCTATCAGGTCTGCCAGTTGTTTGGTGCGGGTAAAAGGCGTTTTTTCTCTATCGGCCGCGATACAGCGAGCGATGTGGCGGGCATTACGCTCTTCGCCATAGGTTTTAAACACCCACGCCATATCTTCGATTTCAGCCCGGGCCAACCATTGGGCCGCCGTTTCGCCCTGGGAGTTATCCATGCGCATATCCAGTGGACCGTCGCGCAAAAAGCTGAAACCCCGTTCTGCATCGTCAAGCTGCGGAGAGGAAACGCCCAAGTCCAGCAGGACCCCATCAATCTTGCCAACCAGGCCAAGTTCTTCGACGTAGGTAGCCAGCTGACCAAAGCCGCCGTGTACAATCTGGAAGCGGCTGTCGTTTGCAAACTGCTCTGCAGCCTTGATGGCCTGAGGATCTCTGTCGATGGCAATCAGGCGTCCATCAGTTCCCAGACGCGACAATACCTCACGTGAATGCCCGCCACGGCCAAAGGTACCGTCGATATAAATGCCGTCAGCCCGAATATTGAGCCCGTCAACGGTCTCAGCAAGCAGTACGGATAAATGGGCAAAATCCTGGCTCATCGCGTTCTTCTTATATCCTTGGGTTCACTCATCAGAGCGAAAAATCTGCAAGACGCTCATTGGCTGCCAGATCCTCGCTGCGGATAACATCCTGTGCGCTTTGGATCTGAGCCTGCCACTGGGCTTCGTCCCATAACTCAAACTTGTTCAGTTGCCCCACCAGCATGGCTTTCTTGTCCAGCTGAGCGTACTGACGCAAAGGGGGCGGTAACAGCAAGCGGCCATTGCCGTCCATTTCTATCTCGTGGGCATAGCCGAGTAACATCCGCTTAAGCGCACGTTCTGTGGGCTGGGTATCGGACAGTTTCAGTAACTTGGCTTCAATCAGGCTCCATTCGTCGGCCGGGTAGATGAGCAGGCAACTCGCCTGAATGTCCACCGTGATGACCAACTTGCCCTCATGAGCAGACAACAGGGGTTCGCGGTATCGCGTTGGAATCGCGATCCGTCCTTTGGCATCAAGATTGATTGCACTGGCCCCTTTAAACACCGTCGTCTGTTTCCCCTGCTGAGGTTGCCTGATCCACAAAGATCCACAATTTCCCACAATTGCTAAGTGTAGGGACAGTGCGCAACCTATGTCAAGGGCACAAAACAGCGATAAATCCAGACGGCAAGCGGCCTCGCGCGAAGTTTAAACTTTGTTGTTCGCGTGGAGAAAAGTGGCAAAAAATTGCTAAACAGTGGAAAAAACACACATTAAATGCCAGTGAATTTTTAATAATCTTCCCGAGATGGTGAGGTGCTGTCCCTTTTTAGAAACAAAAGGTGGATTTTCAACCTTGAACTGGCTCCCACAAATCTGTGAAGATGCGTGACACCTTCGACTGATTAACCTCCTTTAATGGCATCCATCACACAAGTTCGACGCTGGCACCGGTTGTTGGCACCACTGATAGGGATACAAGTCTTGCTCTGGTGCATCAGCGGCGCCTATATGGTGCTGACCGACATAGACGATATTCACGGTGATCATCTGGTTGCCGAACCTTTGCTCCCTATCGACCATGCCCAGGTACGACTGACCTTTGCCAGTGTAAAAGCCGACTTCCCAAGTGCCATGCACATACGCCTGAAGCAAACCCCGCAAGGTCCGGTGTATTTCTTTAAAGAGGGTGGCATCGCCCAGGCCATTAACGCCAAGACAGGTGAGCCGCTAACACCACCGGATGAAGCCTCAATCAGGACGCTCGCCACACTTGTATATACAAGTAATGATCCCATTGCCAAAGTGAGCCTCTATGAGGAGCAGGCCCCCGCAGAAATGAGCCCGCGGCTCTTACCTCTGTATCGTGTTGATTTTGATGCACCTCTGTCACCCAGTCTTTATTTTTCGGCCAATACCGGGGAGCTTGTGGGTAAGCGGTACGACGGCTGGCGCTTGTTTGATTTCCTGTGGATGCTGCACATCATGGATTACGCCGAGCGGGACAATATCCACAATAATCTGCTTCGCATCGCGTCACTGCTGGCCTTGTTATTGGCCCTTACAGGTTCAGTACTGGCGTGGCGCAGCTTAAAGCCCACCTCTAAAAGCAAAAAGCCGGAGGGCAAGGCATGAATTGGCTAAAATGGCATCTTTATCTTGCGGCCTTGTGTGGTCTGCAAATGCTGTTGTGGATCGGTTCCGGCCTGGCGCTGAGCCTGATTGATGAAGAGTATCTGGACTCAAATCGGTATCGCTTAACAGAGATTGGCCAACCGCAGAGTCCGCCGCACCACTTCCATGCCAATGCGGTCTCCCTACCTGCACAAGTCACCGAAATCCGCCTCGACAGCATCTTATCCAGGCCAGTTTATCGTTTAATGTTGGGGGAAAAGAGCCTGAGTCTATGGGCGGATACTCTGACACCTATGGTGCTGGACGAGCCCCTGCTTCGCCAGATAGCTGCCGCCAGCATCAATTTACCCCTGGAGGAACAGCCTCAGTATCTGCCCGGCGATGAAACAGGATTTCCCGCATCGGTCAAAGTCGCCTTGTTTAAGGCCTACAACGACAGGAACACCCGCGTGCTGGTCGATGCCGACAGTGGCAAACTCCTGGCCCATAAAGACATAGGTTCTGATCTTAAAGAGCTGCTGCTGATGCTGCACTTTATGGACTATGCACCGGGTAATGGCATTGCTTTTAACCATCTCGGGATCCGCATTTTTGCGTTACTGACATTGTTGATGGTATTCACGGGCGCCCTGGTCGTGTGGCAGCGCTGGCAGGCAGGGTTTTACCGGTTGCGCAAAGCTGACGCCAATAGCCAATACCTTAGCGTGTTTGATCTTAATGGTAACGAACTGGGTCAGTTCTGTGCCGGCCCTTCACTCCTTGAAACCATCAATGCCAATAGCCCCTTATTACCAACTCAATGCGGCGGCGGAGGCAGCTGCGGTCTCTGCACCCTGGTCTTTATTGACACTCCACCCGCGGCCACCGAGGCCGATATCAAGCGTCTTGGGGAGAAAGTGGAACAGGGGTATCGCCTCGCTTGCCAACATGGCGCTTATACAGGCCGTGTGAGGCTCGCTAACAAAGTCCAGGAGCGCTATTGGCATAAGCAGTGCCAGATATCCGAACCCGGTGGCAACGAAAATGTCTAAATATTAGGCAGAACATGCCGATAACCAGTGCAGGAAGCACAGGAGGCGGGAATGAGTGGATTGGACAGCATCTATGCCATGTTGGCAAGACCGGTAAAGGCAACGCTGGAGCGGAGTCGCCGGGTAAAACAGCTGGATAATGATACGGCTATCGATAAGGATAGCCACGAGGCCCCTCAGTCTCAGTTACCGCCGGACATTGCTCACAAACAGGGTCAGGCTGATGACAACAACGGCCAACCCAAGCCCAGGGAAAGTGTCAACAAGCCCGCAGTAGAGCGGCGCGCCCGCCGCACTGGTAGTCATATCGATATTGAGGTTTAGCCGCGGGCTAATGGCGTTTTAAAATCAGTGACTCAGACTGCGGCGCACGGCATTTTGCCATCCAAGGTATAGAGCCGCTCTTTCGTTGTCATCCATCAAAGGCACAAAGCGCCTGTCGATGCCGCTTTTATGGCGTATTTCATCCACACAGGACCAGAAACCAACGGCGAGGCCACCGAGGAATGCCGCTCCCATAGCGGTGGTTTCGGTGAGCGCTGGGCGCAGAACCTCAACTCCCGAGATATCCGCCTGAAACTGCATCAGAAAATCGTTGGCTACCGCCCCGCCATCCACTTTAAGTTGCTTAAGCGCCACGCCGCTGTCTTTACTCATGGCATCCAGTAAATCACGGCTTTGGTAGGCAATGGACTCCAGCGCTGCCCGGATGATGTGATTGCGGTTGGCGCCCCGGGTCAGTCCCACCAGAGTGCCACGGGCATCCGGGTCCCAATAAGGGGCGCCCAGGCCCACAAAGGCAGGCACCAGATACACGCCATTGGTGTCGTCCACCTTGGAGGCGAAGTATTCGGTATCGCTGGCATCGCGGATAAGCCCCAGCTCGTCCCTAAGCCATTGAATTGTGGCGCCGCCCATAAACACGGCCCCTTCCAGCGCGTAGCTGATATCACCATCATCGCCCACGGCAATGGTGGTCAGCAGGCCATGCTCTGATTTCACCGCCTGCTTACCGGTATTCATCAGCAAAAAGCAGCCGGTGCCGTAGGTGTTCTTGGCCATACCGGGCTCGACACACAGCTGGCCAAAGAGCGCCGCCTGCTGATCGCCAGCCATGCCCGCCACCGGAATTTCGGTGCCCTCACCGGCGATACGGGTAGTGCCGTACACCGCCTGAGACGACTTCACTTCGGGCAATAAGCTGGCTGGAATATCCAGTGCTTTCAGCAACTCTGGGTCCCATTCGCCCCTGTGGATGTTGTACATCAGGGTACGCGAAGCATTGGTGGGGTCGGTTACATGGACCTTGCCTTCAGTGAGTTTCCACACCAGCCAGGTATCCACAGTACCAAACAGCAGCTCACCCGCGTCGGCACGCTCACGCACACCGGGCACATTGTCGAGGATCCATTTGATTTTGGTGCCGGAAAAATAAGGGTCGAGCAGGAGGCCGGTTTTATCGCGAAACAGCGGCTCCAAACCCTGCGCTTTAAGCGCTTCACAAATGGCGGCGCTGCGGCGGCACTGCCATACAATGGCATTGCACACAGGTTTACCCGTGTGCTTGTCCCAGATAATGGTGGTTTCACGCTGATTGGTGATACCGATAGCAGCCACTTCGTCGCTGTGAATACCGGCTCGGGCCAGGACTTCAATCAGAGTCGAGCTCTGGGAGGCCCAGATTTCCATGGGATCGTGCTCAACCCAGCCGCCCTTGGGGTAAATTTGGGTGAATTCACGCTGCGACACTGCCACCAGGTTGGCATCCCTGTCAAAAACAATGGCGCGGGAGCTGGTTGTGCCCTGATCCAGCGCAACCACATATTGCTTGTCCACTGGGCAGTCCTTTTATTCTTGTGTCAGTACTTCAGGTGCGTCTTCCATCACAGCATCTCTGGGCTCACAGCCATGGGCTGGGTAATACCAGATAGACGAAATCTTCTCGCCCACCAGCTCATACACACCAATAGAGCACTGACTGTTGATTTCACCATCGAGGTTCCAACTGACCTGTTCGAGAATACTGACGTAGCTACCGGACACGGTCAGCGACAGTATTTCAGCATGCGCACCGGGCAGAGACTCAAAATAGTCCTGCAGTGCCGCACCAAACTCGGTCTGGCTCTCGGCCTTGGTGTCCACCTTTTGGCCTTTGATATGGTTCCAATACACGGCTTGGTTTGTTTGGGCCAGCATCTGAGCCACATTCTGTTGATTGAACCCTGCCAGAAACTCACGCACCACGGCTTCGGGAGAAGCCTGGGCAGCGGCAGGAATAGAAAGCAGAGCAGCGAGCAGGAAAGCGGGTTTCATCGAACACCTCTTGTTTTGCGGAATTAGCCTGTATGCAGCGTAAACACACTGTCACAAAAGCAACACTATACAAGATATTGGCGCAAGCAAAAGCCCCGCACGGGCGGGGCTTTTTTCAAACACGCTATTACATCTTATAGCTTAACTGCACACCGGCCAGCCACACGCTGCCACCCGCTTCACCGTTAAAGCTCACCTGAGCCAGACCGGCCAGGTCCTGATGTTCATCAATAGGCGCGAAACCGTGGGCACGAATATAGGTGATGGCCATATCCACAGTCAGGTTTTCGCTGGCGCGGTAACCGGCACCCAGGCTGAACCACAAACGGTCGGAGTCAGGGATGGTGGTGGTACGGAACTCATCATCCACGGCAGTGCGGTCAACTGCAAAGCCGCTGCGGACGGTCCAGTCTTTGTTCACGTTCCAGGTAGAACCTACGGCAACGCGCCAGTTGTCCTTGAAGTTCTCTTCTTTCACCAGATCTGACTCGATGCCACCCACAGGCTTGGTTTCGCCGGGGAAGTAAGCCACCAGACGGTCGAACACGCTCCACTGGGTCCAGTTAACGCTGGCGTGCAGCGCCACATCGTCACTCAGCTGATGGAAAGAAGACAGCTCGGCAAAGGCTGGCAGCTCCAATGGCAGATAACCGTCGATATCCAGGTTCTGGCCACCTGTGTAGATAAGACCGCCAGCTGTGCCGGACAGCTCCAGCTCTACACCGCTGTGATAGGCCAGGCCGAATCTGTGGTTTTCAGAAGGCTGCCAGCTACCACCCACTTGCCAGCCATAGCTCACATCGTCGCCTTCCATGGTCTTGAGCACGGTACCAGGCTCAGGCAGACGCGCGGCAATTTGTGGTGGCAGGTTAGGATTGGCCTTGATGGCACCCACCCAGTAAGGTGTGGCGGCACCAATGCTACCGTCACCATATACAATGCGAACACCGGCACCCAGGGTTACGGCATCGTTCAGGCGATAAGCGATGTTGGGGTTGAACTCAACCGTGGTGATTTCAGTGTGATGGCCGAACAAGGAGGCCGCGTGCGTGGCAGGCAGCTCGGTGGCCAGACCGTAGTTGGAGTTCACTGCCAGACCCCAGGTCCAGTTGTCGTTGATTTGGCTTGAGTAATAGAAGTTAGGGATAAGGGCGCTGTCGGCAACGTCATAGGCGTCGGCATTCAGCGTCACGCCCTGAGGACCCAGTACAGGAGAAGCAATATGCACATCGCCTGTCACGTCTACTTCGGTAGCCACGTAGATGCCACCGCCAGACACCTGACGACCGCTCAGGTACGCCAGCATGGCAGGGTTACGGGCCTGAGCTGCGGCGTTGTCCGCCATCGCCGCTTCACCGGCAAAGGCACGGCCAAGACCGGTGGCAGAATACTCGGCCAGCTGGAAACCGGCAGCGTTAACCTGAGTCGTAATCCCCATAAGAGCCGCTGATACGGCAAAAGTCAGTACACTCTTTTTCATTATCATTCTCTGCTGATGTTATTGATTTTGTGTTCGGCAAATAGAGCATTCACTCGAAACAAGTGCATGGCAGTGTATTCATACAGAAGATCTTTGCAACCAAAAGCCGCAAAACAGCGAATTCAACTACAACAAGCAAAGAAGTGGAGTGACGAAATGACCTGGATCACAGATTTAAACAGAAAAACAGCACGAAAAAGCGCGAGAACGTTCGCAACACCGGATAAAAACCAAAGCTAGATTAACACATAAAGCCATGTTTTAAATCAACTTAGTTACAGATACACATGGAAACAGGCGTAAGCTAAAAACAACGTCAATTTTCAGCATAAATCACTGGTAAATTTAGTCCGGCAAACTCAAACTGGATTAAGCAGAGGCTTAAATTCATAAAAATCAATAAACTACCAATGAATCGCAACAATAAAAAACGGCCATTTGTAACCCGCGAAGGTTGCAAATGGCCGTATATCGAAATGGCTGTTACAGCTGTACGCCGAAATCTGTCAGCTGTCGGTTCAGCGACGCCAGGCAGGAATACGTGACTCGTATTCGCTGATGGCCGCTTCATGGGCCAGGGTCAGACCTATGGCATCCAGGCCCTTGAGCAGATTCTGGCGGGCAGACTCAGCCAGGGTAAAGCCGAACTCAGCGCCCGAGGGCGACACCACCTTGAGGTTTTCCAGATCAACAGTCACCTCGGCGCCTTCATTGGCTTCCACTTCGTCTATCAGCTGACGCACAGCCGCTTGCGGCAAGCGTACCGGCAGCAGACCATTGTTAATGGCATTGCCGTAGAAGATGTCTGCAAAGGTGGGCGCGATAATGGCGCGCAGGCCAAAGTCTGCCAGTGCCCAGGGGGCGTGCTCGCGGCTGGAACCGCAGCCAAAGTTTTCCTGGGCCAGCAAAATAGTGGCGCCCTTGTACCTTGGCTTGTTGAGGTTGAACTCGGGGTTTGGGGTATCGCCCACGTCATCAAGATAACGCCAGTCGTGGAACAAATGAATACCAAAGCCGTCCTTGGTCACCTTGGACAGAAACTGCTTGGGAATGATCTGATCCGTGTCGATGTTGGCCGAATCTATGGCCACCGCCAGCCCCGTGTGGGTAGTAAAAGCCTGCATGATTAATCCTCCAGGGGTCTGTGAACGCGAATATCGACAAAGTGACCGGCAACCGCAGCAGCAGCGGCCATGGCAGGGCTCACCAAGTGGGTGCGGCTGCCGCGCCCCTGGCGTCCTTCAAAGTTGCGGTTACTGGTGGAAGCGCAGCGATCGCCCGCGTCCAACCTGTCGTCGTTCATGGCAAGACACATGGAGCAGCCCGGCAGACGCCACTCAAAGCCGGCTTCGAGGAAGATTTTATCCAGCCCCTCGGCCTCGGCCTGCAGTTTTACCTGGCCTGAGCCCGGCACCACGATGGCGGTCACGCCACTGGCGACCTTACGGCCCCTGGCCTGAGCAGCGGCAGCACGCAAGTCTTCAATACGGGAGTTGGTGCAGGAACCGATAAACACCTTGTTGATGGCGATGTCAGTCATCGGCGTGCCCGGCGTCAGGTCTACGTAGGCCAGCGCCTTTTCCATGCCGGTACGCACCACGGGATTGGTTTCATCGGCAGGGTTTGGCACCACGCCATCGATGGCGACGACCTGGCCAGGATTTGTACCCCAGGTCAGCTGCGGCGCAATGGAGGCGGCATCCAATACCACTTCGGCATCGAACACGGCATCGGCATCGGTGTGCAGCTCACGCCAGTCGGCCAGCGCCTGCTGCCAGGCATCGCCCCTGGGGGCAAACTCACGGCCTTCCAGATAAGAGAAAGTGGTTTCATCCGGGGCCACCATACCGGCCTTGGCGCCCATTTCGATGGCCATATTGCACACCGTCATGCGCCCTTCCATGGAGAGGTCGCGAATGGCCTCACCGCAAAATTCCACCACATAGCCGGTGCCGCCATCCATGCCGATTTTGCCGATAATGGCCAGCACTATGTCCTTGGCGGTGATGCCTTCAGCCACCTTGCCGCGCACCTCGATTTTCATGGTCTTGGCCTTGTTCTGACGCAGGCTCTGGGTGGCCAGCACGTGCTCCACTTCCGAGGTGCCAATACCGAAGGCCAGCGCACCGAAGGCGCCATGGGTGGCAGTGTGGGAGTCGCCGCACACAATCACAGTGCCCGGCAGGGTAATACCAAGCTCAGGCCCCATCACATGCACAATGCCCTGATTGGGGTGGTGAATATCGTACAGGCGCACATTGAAGTCGCGGCAATTGTCGGCCAGGGTCTCAACCTGAGTGCGGGCCATGGGGCTTAACGCCGTCAGGCTGGCGCTCTTGGTAGAGGTGTTGTGATCCATGGTGGCGAAGGTTTTTTCCACCGCCCGCAGTGGGCGGCCGGCCATCTTCAGGCCACTGAAGGCCTGAGGCGAGGTCACCTCGTGTACCAGATGGCGGTCTACATAGATGATGGGCGCTTCACCGGCAGGCTCGGCCACCAGGTGGGCGTCCCACACTTTTTCATACAGAGTCTTTCCCATCACACACCTTCCCGGATTGCCTTGGCGATAAAGTCGCCCATTTCTTTGGTTGATTTGGCGTTGTGACGCTGGTCCGCAGACAGCAGCTCGCCGGTTAAGAAGCCCGCTTCCAAAGCGGCACCCACGGCGCGTTCGATACAGGCGGCGGCTTCTTCCTGCTTGAGGCTGTGACGCAGCATCAGCGCGGCAGAGAGTATTTGCGCAATCGGGTTGGCGATGCCTTTGCCGGCGATATCCGGCGCACTGCCACCGGCGGGCTCATACAGGCCAAAGCCTGAGCCATTCATGGAGGCAGAAGACAGCAGGCCCATGGAGCCGGTGAGCATGGCGATTTCATCCGACAGGATGTCACCAAACAAATTCGAGCACAGCATCACGTCGAAATCGAACGGACGACGCAAGAGCTGCATGGTGGCGTTATCAATATAGATGTGCTCGAGGGTGACATCGGGGAAGTCCTTGGCTACTTCTTCCACCACTTCGCGCCACAGCACGGAGCAGGCCAGCACGTTTGCCTTATCCACCGAGGTCACCTTGCCGCGACGACCACGGGCGGCCTCGAAGGCAATTTTGGCGATGCGGCGGATTTCGCGGCGGCTGTAACGCATGGTGTCGAAGGCTTCTTCGTCTTCGCCCTCGCCCTGACGGCCTTTTGGCTTACCAAAGTAGATGCCGCCGGTGAGCTCACGCACACAGAGCACGTCAAAGCCTTGGGCTGAGATATCGGCGCGCAGGGGCGACATATGTTCAAGACCGGTGTGCAGCCTGGCCGGGCGCAGATTACAGAAAAGCTCGAAGTGACCACGCAGAGGCAACAGCGCGCCACGCTCTGGCTGCTCATTGGGTGGCAGATGTTCCCACTTGGGGCCGCCCACAGAGCCGAACAGGATGGCATCGGCCGCTTCACAGCCCTTTAGGGTGGCATCCGGCAGCGGACAGCCATGATTGTCGATGGCAATGCCGCCCACATCGTATTCGCTGTATTCGATATTAAGGTCGAAGCGTGCCTCAACTGCGGCCAGCACCTTACGCGCTTCTGCCATCACTTCGGGGCCAATGCCGTCACCGGCCAATACGGCTATCTGATAACTCATGCTTTGCTCTACTCCCTGACACACTTTTTAAATTAAATTCGCTGATAGTTGGATGAAGCCATAAAAACACGGCATTACACGCCGCCCAGCTCACGGGTTTGCTGCATCTGCTGTTTACAATAGGCCACCTTGTCGGCGCGCCAGGTCAGATTCATGACATGCACCAGCGCCTGTGCCGAGGCCTCAACCACATCGGTGGCCAAACCCACACCATGAAAGTTACGGTCATCATAGCGGGCGGTAATGTCTACCTGACCCAGGGCATTTTGCCCCTCGCCCTTGGCACCGAGCTTGTAGCTGCTGATATTAATGGTGCGATGGGTCGCGCGGGCGATGGCGTTATAGGCGGCATCCACCGGGCCATTACCGGTAGCGGCCTCGGTGATCACCTCATCCCCAACGGACATGCGCACTGTAGCGGTAGCCTTACCTTCGGTAGAGTCTGACTGCACCACCAATTGCTCCATCACATAGTGATCGTCATCCTCGGCCTGCGCCTCCATAAAGGCCAGTGCTTCCAAATCATAATCGAACACCTGCCCTTTTTTGTCGGCAAGCTTCAGGAAAGCGGCGTACAGGGTGTCCATGTCGTAATCGCCAGCGCCATAACCCATTTCTTCCATGCGGTGTTTAATCACGTGGCGACCGGAGCGTGAGGTCATATTCAGGTTGTTGCGGTTCAGACCTATGCTCTCTGGCGTCATGATTTCATAGGTGTTTTGCGCCTTTAACATGCCGTCCTGGTGGATACCCGAGGAGTGGGTAAAGGCATTGGAGCCAACAATCGCCTTGTTGGGCTGAATGGGCATGTTGCACAGCTGACTCACCAGCGATGAGGTGCGGTGAATTTCGCGGGCATTGATGTTGGTATGCAGACCCAGCATGTCTTTGCGGGTGGCCAGAATCATGGCGATTTCTTCCAGCGAGCAATTCCCGGCACGCTCGCCGATACCGTTCACGGTACATTCAATCTGACGTGCACCGACCTGCACTGCGGCGATGGAGTTGGCCACCGACAGGCCCAGGTCGTCGTGGCAGTGCACCGAGATCACGGCCTGGTCGATATTGGGCACTCGATTGAACAGGGTCTGGATAATGCCACCAAACTCGCTGGGGACTGTGTAGCCAACGGTGTCGGGAATATTGATGGTGCGGGCACCGGCGTTAATGGCGGCTTCAACCATGCGGCACAGATTATCAATCGGTGTGCGGCCGGCATCTTCACAGGAGAATTCTACGTCATCGGTAAAGCGGCGGGCGTATTTCACCGCGCCAACGGCCATCTCCAGGACTTGATCAAATGAGCGCTTGAGCTTGCTCTCTACATGGATATTAGAGGTGGAGATAAAGGTGTGAATTCGGAACTGCTCGGCCACAGACAAAGCCTGGGCAGCAGCATCTATGTCTTTTTCAAGCGCCCGCGACAGGGCGCACACCCGGCTGTTTTTAATGTGGCGGGCAATGGTTTGCACTGATTCAAAATCACCGGGAGACGAAACGGGAAAGCCCACTTCCATCACATCCACCCCCAAACGCTCAAGGGCCAGAGCCACCTGCAATTTTTCTTTTACCGAAAGACTCGCAGCCAACGCCTGCTCACCGTCTCTCAGGGTAGTATCAAAAATGATGACTCTGTCTGACATTCCCATTCTCCATGGAACCGATTCGGTTCTCGTTGTACAACTCATGTGTTTGAAAACAAAAAACCCCGCGTGGTTGGCGCGGGGTTTTGTGAAGGCTTTGCTTGGCTAGCGAGCGTGCGACACTAATTCCTCCGCGCAGGGATTGCGAGAGTAAGAAGAAGGAGGTTGATTAGTGCAACAATTCTATTCATAAAAATAAGATATTTATGCTGAGTAAAAACCAAGCGAGTGCCTAATATGTAACTTGCCCTCTTAATAGTGTCAACCCCCAAATTTTTCATCATCTGTCAATTCAGTCTGGCTTACTTTCGGTTTTATAGGCTTTTTGAACTCAGCTGTGCCTAAAAAATTATCCACAACATCAGCGATGTAGGATATAACAGTGAATACCTGCCGCAGGCAGGTCTCGTCAGCTTTATGCAAAATTGACTGCAACATTGCTATACTGTCCCCCCTTTAAAAGTCGCTGGCTATTGGAGAACTATGGGATTTCATCACCGGATTTGCGGCCTGCTGCTGTGGCTTTTGCCACTGCTGGTGCTCGCCCGGGAGCCAATGGATGAAATCGGGACGCTGGTTTTTCAGTATCCGGCCGAAGCCAAGTCCCAAATCGCGCTGCTGGAAGAGGAATTCAGACGCACTCCAGCCACAGAGCTGAACAGCCTGCGACTCAAACTGCTTAAGTGTGAACTGCTGCTGCAGCAGGGAGATAACGAGGCCGCCATCAATCTGGCTCAAATGGGCGAAGCTACCGCCAAGCGGCAAGGGGTTGAATATGCAAGACCTTACTTTATTGCTTGTCTGGCCGATGCCTATAGCCGTTACAACAATGTGCAGGTAGCACTGCCACAACTGGACACCGCCGTCACCCTTGCCAAGCGCTACCAACAACCCCAGGCGTTGATACAGGCGCTGAGGTTAAGGGGAAAGCTGGATACTGAAGCACAAAACTACACCTCCGCAATTGAAGACCTGCGCGTAGCGCTGGATGCGTATGAAGGCATACAAAACCAGCAACAAAACTGGATATGGCCGCCCAAGCCGTTGATCTATGGGGCCATGGGGCAGCTGATGCTGGCCACAGGCGACTTGGATCAAGCCAGCCATTACAACCAACTTGGGCTCGAGCACGTAGACAGTAAGGGAAAAGTTCGTTTGGAATTACTGCTCAATGCCGCCGAGATTGCCATTGCAGCGGGCAAGGAAGGGGATGGTGCAGATTACCTGGCTCAGGCCAGACAATTACTGCCGGAACTGAGCAGTCCCCTGGAGTTGGCGCTTGGCTACAGTCGCACAGCGGCCATTGAGCTGACCAGAGGTCGCCCTGACATCGCTGAAGACCTGCTGAATATCGCGTTAAATACCTTTACTCAGCAACAAAATCAGCGCTATGCCATGAGAGCACAGGGATTGCTGGCGCAGGTGGAGTTTGCCAAGAATAACCCCCCAGAAGCCTTAAGATTGATGTCACAGGCGATCGCTACTGCGCAGCAACTGCAGCTTTATCCTGAGCAGGCCAAATACCAGCTGCAGCTTGCGAGATTCCACGAGTCTGAGGGTCAATTCGATAAAGCGTTCCATTCACTGGACAAAAGCCTTCAGGCAACAATCCAAGCCCACCGTCTCATGAATCAAACCCGTATTCAGCAACTCAATACCCGCCTGGGGCAGCGCAGCATAACGGCCGAAGTGGAGCTCAATCCTTTGTCCTCCTTTCCGGGGCAGAGTAATTTAAGCTGGGTTTACAGCCTGATGCTGGTAATGATTTCCTTGCTGCTGGCGTTGGTGCTGTGGCAAATGATGAGACAGTTCAGCAGCCGAAGTCGCCCCGCTGAGAACAATGTGCCCCAATCTCCCATTCAATGGCTGGAGCAGGCAATGCAGCACGCCAAACGCGGCGGTCATTCATTGTCGGTTTTGTTGCTGGGGGTAAAAACGCTGGATATTCAGGAAATAAAAACCCTGACCGCGGCAATGAAGCTCAGACTCAGGGAAACAGACAGCCTCTACCTGCTGA
The DNA here is from genome assembly GCF_019457455.1 of Shewanella sp. FJAT-52076. Classification (NCBI taxonomy): domain Bacteria; kingdom Pseudomonadati; phylum Pseudomonadota; class Gammaproteobacteria; order Alteromonadales; family Shewanellaceae; genus Shewanella; species Shewanella sp. FJAT-52076. The sequence goes on along the minus strand of NZ_CP080415.1, from coordinate 374,774 downwards.
ATGACAACGAAATATTAATCCTGTTGCCCTACACCAGTAATCAGGGTGCCGATTTGGTTGTTCAGCAGCTCAGTCCGGCGCTGGCGCCATGGCAAGACAGTAAAATTCTTCTTGGCCAGGCCAGCATGCACCAATTTGATACCTCAGAAACCCTGCTGAAACGTGCCACCACCCGGGGCATGACCCGCAGTGCACTGACGACTAATCCCCACTGATGTAAGCGGCTATCTCGTCGAGAAACTCACCGCCAAACCGTGCCAGTTTGCGCTCACCCACGCCGTTAACGGCCAACATCTCAGCCTCGGATTTGGGCAGCATCCACGCCATTTCGGCGAGGGTAGCGTCGTTGAACACCAGATAGGGCGGCACATCCTGCTCTTCGGCTATGGTGCGCCTCAAATTCTTCAATCTGGCAAACAACTTACGATCGTAATTTTGCGGCGTTCGACTCGATGTGCGCTTCCGCGGCACATCACTGAGGGTAAGACGAGGCTCGGCAAGCATCAGCGCCACCTCACCTTTCAGCACGGGTCTGGCTGCGCTGTTCAGGCGCACCGACGAGCCACGGGTAATATCCTGGCTGGCGAGTCCGAGGTGAATAAGCTGACGGGTGACACTGAGCCAATACTCGGTGCTCTTCTCTTTACCAATACCCCAGGTCGAAAGCTTGTCGTGCCCCCTGTCTACCACGGAAGCGGCTTTGGAACCCCGCAAGACTTCAATGAGATGATTCACCCCAAAACGTTGATTTAGCCGATAAATACACGAAAGCACCTTTTGCGCATCTTCGGTGCCGTTGTAGCGTTTGGGTGGGTCGATGCAGATGTCGCAGTTACCGCAGGGTTCGTTGGCTGCTTCACCAAAGTAGTGCAGCAATACCTGACGGCGGCAGGTTTGCGCCTCGGCAAAGGCCGCCATGGAATACAGTTTATGAAACTCCACCTGTTGCTGAGGCCCTGGTTCCTGCTGTTCAATCAGATGCCGCACCCGGCCTATATCGGCGGGGTCAAACAACAGCAAAGCCTCGGCATCCAGGCCATCCCGACCGGCTCTGCCGGTTTCCTGATAGTATGACTCAATGCTCTTGGGAATATCGTAATGCACCACAAAGCGCACGTTGGACTTGTTGATGCCCATACCAAAGGCAACTGTGGCCACCACCACATCGATTTGGTCTTTCAGAAACCTGTCCTGTACGCTCGCCCGTTCATCCTGAGTCATGCCCGCATGATAACCCTCAGCATAAAATCCCTGTTGTCTGAGCCGCTCGGCGACCTCGTCCACCCGGCGACGACTGCTGCAATACACAATACCGTTGGCACCCTTTTGCGACTGAATAAATTGCCGCAATTGGTTGGCTGCATTGAGCTTTTCGGCCACTGTGTAACGAATATTGGGCCTGTCGAAACTGGCAAGATGCTGGAATGGCTGTATGCCAAGACGTTCGCAGATACTGCCGCGGGTTGCTTCATCTGCGGTAGCGGTGAGCGCCATCACAGGCACATGGGGGAAACGCTGTTTCAGCTGGCCCAGAGCCGCATATTCTGGCCTGAAATCGTGGCCCCATTCGCTGATGCAGTGGGCTTCATCCACCGCAAACATGCTGATATGCAGCTCATCAAGCCGGCTTAAAAAATCCCCCTGCAACAAACGCTCGGGCGACACATACAGCAGCTTAAGTTCACCGAACCTGAGTTGGCGCAGCACCTCTATAGCCTGCTCTCGCGGCTGGGAGGAATTGAGATACGCAGCAGCAACACCGGACTGAATAAGGCTGTCTACCTGATCTTTCATCAGGGAGATGAGCGGCGATACCACCAGTGTGACACCGGGCAACACCAATGCCGGGACCTGATAACAAAGGCTTTTGCCGCCACCGGTGGGCATGATCACCAAGCAATCTTCACCCTGACACACCCGCGTCATCACCTCCCGCTGGCCGGGCCTGAAATCCCGATAACCAAATACCTGTTGCAGGCAATGGCTCAGGGGATCCTGGGAGTGTTCTGATGCTGGTTGTTCCATGAAACTGCCGGAAGGTAAACAAGGCGGTCATTCTAACCAAGGTAGCGGCCTGTGTCTTGTCGCAATCGTCCTAAAGGGCAGCAGAGTAGCCCACCCAACACAATGCCACGAAAGCTTGCCAAACTGTGGTTACAGCTTGCCAGACGATACCGTATGGGATTATTTGTATCGCTTGAGACAACAATGCCAGCCACGTACAATTCGCAGCCCGGCAGTTGCCAACCAGCCAGAGAACGCCTGAATGAACACCGACCACGAATACCGCAAGGGCATATTACTCGCCATTGGCGCGTACACCATGTGGGGCTTCGCACCTTTATATTTCAAACTATTGGAGCAGATTTCTGCCACCGACATCCTGCTTCACCGGGTTATCTGGTCGTTTGTGTTTACCGCGTTGCTGATGGTATTCATCGGCGGCTTTGGCAAGCTGCGCCAACTGCTGAAGGCCCCCAAACAGCTGTTGGTGTTGCTGGTTACATCGATTTTGATTGCAGGTAATTGGCTGCTCTTCATCTGGGCGGTCAATAACGACCATATGCTGGATGCCAGCCTGGGTTATTACATTAATCCGCTGCTCAATGTCCTCTTGGGGATGGTGTTTCTGGGAGAGAGACTCAGGCCATTACAGTGGTTTGCCGTGTTTCTCGCCACCGTTGGCGTGGCGGTGCAGGTGATATCGTTCGGTTCTATTCCTGTGGTATCGCTGGCGCTGGCAGGCTCTTTTGGCATTTATGGGCTGCTGCGAAAAAAGGTCAAGGTGGACGCGAAAACCGGACTTTTGGTAGAAACCGCCATCTTGATGCCCGTTGCCCTGGGTTATTTGTTGTTGACGCTTGGCAGTGCAGAGCACAGCATGCTAAGCAATAACTGGCAGCTCAATCTGCTGCTCGTCGCCGCCGGAATTGTAACTACAGCGCCGCTGCTCTGCTTTGCAGGGGCTGCGGTGCGTATTCCCTTATCCATGCTGGGCTTTTTTCAATATATCGGCCCCAGCATTATGTTCATACTCGCGGTCAGCCTCTATGGCGAGCCCTTTGGCGTGGAAAAGAGCGTCACCTTCGGTTTTATCTGGACAGCACTGGCGGTATTTACGCTGGATATGCTCAGGCGCCGCGGTTGATACCAGCGCCCCTGACAGCTGCGTCGTAAGGCAGAGCAGCCTGTATAAGAAAGAAGCCCGGGCACACACCCGGGCTTTTTAGTCTCAAGACTCTCTCTTTCTCTTGGAAGGATTGATACCGTCTTGATGAGTCCTGACTGCTGACCCGTTTGGCCAGCGCATCTTCTCAGCATTCCTCAGTATATTTATTCTCAGCGTTCTTTTTCGCTATGCAGGGCGGCCAACAAGGCTTCTCCGTCTGGTGTGCTGAGCACAAGGGTATACCCCTCATCCACCGGGATAACCAGTAAGGGATCGTCACCTGTCACAGACACCAGCGCCTTGGCGTCATCCCCCTTAAGGCGAAACCAACCGAGATTGTATCCCGGCATTCCCACACCATTGGTGCGAAACCCAAGTTTGGGCGCATCGGCGGCTGATGTTGCCACCAAGCGAGCGTCATCAAGCTGTAATGACGATACAGGAATGGTGCGGCTGTAAGCGGGCAAGTCCAGCACCAACCTATCCTGCTCTAGGCGGGCTTCGGGTGATAAGGCACCAATGAAAATCCATCCCAACAGGCCCACCACAGCAAGAATAATGCCCGTGGCAACGGCGCTGGCTGTTTTGGTCATGGGTTTACGCCGAGCAAAAATGCCTATCAGTATCACACCCATCAGCAAGCCCATCGCCCCCCAGAGTGCGCTGCCGGCAAGCGGCGTGAGTAAAAAACTTTGTGTTGTCATCAATCTGCCCCAACTCTCATCAGTTCGCCCAAGGTTGCGCGAAAGACATAATATGTCAAGAACATTAAACATAAAATGACAAAATAGCAGCAGCCATAAACAAACAACCAGCCATGTGGCTGGTTGTTTCGGCAGGATGGATTATTGCAGATCCAATGCGAGAATTTTTGAGCGGCGCTGGTAGTTGTAGAGCTGCTTTTTCTTGGTCGGTAAGGCTTCGACCTCAACCAACTCAAAGCCGTGCTCCAGAAACCAGTGAATACTGCGGGTAGTCAGTGCAAACAGGCGTGCGTAGCCCCTCACTCTTGCCTGGCCTATGATGTTTTTCAAAAGCAAACTACCCCGGTCGGCATCGCGGTAATCCGGATGTACCACCAGGCAGGCAAACTCACCGGCATTGTCTTCTTCAAAGGGATACAGCGCGGCGCAGCCTATCACCAGACCATCCCGTTCAATGACCATAAACTGCTCGATTTCCATCTCAAGCTGTTCGCGGGAACGGCGCACCAGAATGCCCTGCTCTTCCATGGGGCGGATCAGGTTAAGAATGCCACCAATGTCGGCAATTGAGGCGCGGCGCAGGCGCTCGGCGCTTTCGGTTACGATTTGAGTACCAATACCGTCGCGGGAGAACAGCTCTTGCAACAAGGCGCCATCTTCGAGATAGCTCACCAGGTGGCAACGTGGCACCCCATTACGGCAGGCATCGATGCTCGCCTTCAAAAATGCCAGGGTTCCCACACAGGCCTGACCGCCTTCCTGCATCTTGGAGAAAATTTTCTGGGCATCGTTTGGCATCAGCTCGGCAATTACATCGCCGTCACGACCCAGAATACCGTTTTGCGAGCTGAACCCTATCATCTTGTCCGCTTTGAGCTTCACCGCAACCTGAGTGGCCACTTCCTCGGCCGTCAGGTTGAAACTCTCACCGGTAACCGAGGCGGCAATCGGCCCCATCAGTACAATTCCCCGGCTGTCGAGTTGATGCTTAAGCCCACTCACATCGATACGACGCACCCGGCCAGACAGGCAAAAATCCACCCCATCTTCCACGCCCAGCGGCTGGGCAATCACAAAGTTGCCGCTGACAACGTTCAGCTGCGTGCCCTGCATGGGGGTATTGGACAGACTCATGGAAAGCCGTGCAGTAATGTCGAATTGGAGCGCACCGGCGACCTGCTTAATCACCTTCAGGGTATCTTCATCGGTGATACGTACCCCGTTGTGGTAGGCAGGTGCAATACCATGCAGCTCAAGCGCCGCATCAATCTGCGGTCTGGCACCGTAAACCAGCACGATACGGATCCCCAAACTGTGCAGCAAGGCCACATCGTTGATGATGGCGCGAAATTGGGGTTGTACCATGGCTTCGCCGCCCAGCATGACTACAAACGTCTTGCCGCGGTGAGCGTTTACATAAGGGGCGGAATGACGAAAACCGTCAACCAATTCGGTAGTTCGCACGGGCTGTTTTGTCCTCACAGTCACCGACGCAGCACACACTGCGCCAAGTTGAATTCTTGCGCAATTTTATTGAATTTAAATTCACATTTAAAGCATTTATTTTTACCAAACCCATGTTTCATATTAATGAAACGGTACGGCAACCGCATAACAATGCCAAAGTGTTCATCTAAATGCACATCAGTACATTAAAGCACACAAATCGCGGATTCACCTGAAATCCGGGCAATAAAAAACCCCGGCACAAAGGCCGGGGTTTTCAAAAGCTTGACCAAGTAAATTACTTGATTTTGGCTTCTTTGTAGATAACGTGCTGACGGATCACAGGATCAAACTTCTTGATCTCCATCTTTTCTGGCATGTTACGCTTGTTCTTGTCAGTGGTGTAGAAGTGACCAGTTTTAGCGCTTGAAACCAGCTTGATCTTTTCGCGATTGCCTTTAGCTTTAGCCATTTTCTATTACACCTTCTCGCCACGGGCACGAAGTTCAGCAACAACTACTTCGATACCTTTCTTATCGATGATACGCATACCTTTAGTGGAAACACGCAGCTGTACGAAGCGCTTTTCAGTTTCCAACCAGAAACGGTGGTTCTGCAGGTTAGGTAAAAAGCGACGACGGGTCGCGTTCTTTGCGTGCGAACGGTTGTTACCAACCATTGGTCGCTTGCCAGTAACTTGGCATACTCTTGACATGTCAATCTTCTCCAAACAGTTTTTAACGCTCGAGCATTAATGTACCTCGTATGGCCGTCGCCCGAGGCACAAAGAGGGCGCATTTTATACACGAAAGGCCATGGGAGATCAAGTAAAGATCATCCAATCCACCCTCGCTCGGCAAAGGAGACTATCTCCCGGTCCCCTACAACCATGTGATCCAGTAAGGATACATCTATGGTTGCCAAGGCATTTTTCAATCTTTCAGTGATCCGTCTGTCGGCTTGGCTGGGTTCAGCTACCCCAGACGGATGGTTATGGCAGACAATGACCGCTGCCGCCCGCTTTTCCAACACCAGCGACACCAGCTCTCGGGGATATACCGACGCTGCATCTATGGTGCCTCGAAACAATTCGACAAACTGGATGACCCTGTGTTGGCTGTCGAGCAGCAAGACGGCAAATACCTCATAGGCCCTGTCCGCCAACTGAAATCTCAGGTAATCCCGGGTCAAATCCGGACTTGTCAGCACGGCACCCCGCTGCAAAGATTCACCCGCCAGTCGCCTGGCAAGCTCAGCAGAAGCCTGAAGCTGGGCGTATTTTACCGGACCCAGGCCCTGGAGTCGACACACCTGCTGCTTAGTTGCACTGAATAAAGGTCGTAATCCACCAAATTCACCGATAAGTTGCCTTGCCAGGTCCACTGCATTTTGGCCACAAACCCCGTTTCGCAGCAGCACAGCCAGTAATTCTGCATCCGATAATTGAGCTGCGCCCCGCTGCAATAATTTTTCACGGGGCCCCTCTCCCTCAGGCCAGTCCCGAATTGCCATCCCTTGCCTCCCGCGTCCCGTCTTTGGGAACCACTTGCATGCTAAGTTTTTGACTTTGGCCGCTCACTCTTGAGGCGGCGTCTATGGTATGGTTAGCGCCAGTTAATTTTAGTCGGGATCTGCGTGTGAGCCTGAATAATCGAAAAATCCTGCTGGGGATTGGTGGCGGCATTGCTGCCTACAAGAGTGCCGACTTGGTGCGCCGTTTGAAAGAACAAGGCGCCGATGTGCGCGTGGTGATGAGCCAGAGCGCCTGCGAATTTATCACGCCGCTGACACTGCAAGCCCTCAGCGGCTATCCGGTCAGCATGGATTTGCTCGACCCCGCCGCCGAAGCCGCCATGGGTCACATTGAACTGGCCCGCTGGGCAGAGCTGATTATTCTGGCCCCAGCCACCGCCAACCTGATTGCCCGCATGAGCATAGGCATGGCGGATGAGCTGATCACTACTACCTGCCTTGCCACCTCGGCGCCCATCGCCATTTGCCCGGCAATGAACCAGCAGATGTACGCCAACCCGGCGACCCAGGCCAATTTAAACACGCTACAGCAACGTGGCATGCAGATTTGGGGCCCCGGCAGCGGCAGTCAGGCCTGCGGTGAAGTCGGTGCAGGCCGTATGCTGGAGCCGCTGGAAATCCGCACTCTGGCAGAACAGTTTTTTGCTCAAAAGGCCCAGGCAAGCAGCGCCCTTCACGGCGTCAGGCTGATGCTGACCGCCGGCCCCACCCGCGAAGCCATAGATCCTGTGCGTTATATCTCCAACCACAGCTCCGGCAAAATGGGCTTTGCTCTGGCCGAGGCCGCTGTAGCCATGGGCGCAGAAGTGACTCTGGTGTCAGGTCCTGTGACACTTGCCACACCCAAAGGCGTAAGCCGCATCGATGTGGACTCGGCCGAACAAATGTTGGCTGCTGTAATGCAACATATTGACCAGCAAGATATCTTTATTGGTTGCGCCGCTGTCGCCGACTATCGGGTTGCCGATGTTGCTGCCGGTAAAATTAAAAAGAGCAGCGAAACCATGCAGCTTGCGCTGGTGCGCAATCCTGATATCTTAGCCACGGTTGCCGCCCTGGAGGCGCGACCCTTTACGGTGGGATTTGCCGCCGAAACCCACGACGTAGAAACCTACGCCCGAGATAAGCTCAAACGCAAAAATCTCGATATGATCGCGGCCAACGATGTGTCTGTGCCGGGTCAGGGGTTTAATTCGGATACCAATGCTCTGCGCGTCTTCTGGCCCCAGGGCAACCAGGATTTGCCGGCAACCGATAAGCTGTCGCTGGCATACCAACTGCTTTCGCTGATATCGACAAAAATAACCAAAAAATGAAAACACCGATCGAACTGAAAATTCTCGACTCCCGCATAGGCTCGGAATTCCCACTGCCGGCCTATGCCACCCCAGGCAGTGCCGGTATGGACCTCAGAGCCATGTTGGATACCGAGCTGACCATAGCCCCCGGCGAAACCGTGCTAATACCCACCGGTATCGCCGTGCATGTGGGCGACCCCAGCCTGGCGGCCGTGATCCTGCCCCGCTCCGGTATGGGCCACAAGCATGGCATAGTGCTGGGCAACCTGGTTGGGCTGATTGACTCTGACTATCAGGGTCCGCTGATGGTGTCCTGCTGGAACCGTGGCAAAGAGCCCTACACCCTGCAAATCGGCGACCGCCTGGCACAGCTGGTGTTTGTTCCTGTGGTGCAGGCTGAATTTAAACTGGTGGACGAGTTCGACACCTCAATGCGCGGCGAAGGTGGTTTTGGCCATTCAGGCACCCGCTAACGTTTGCATTTTGTGTGAAGGAATCTCAATGGCCGCCAAAGAAAAAATCAGCCGCCGCGAACATATTCTCCAGTGCCTGGCGCAGATGCTGGAAACCAATCCGGGACAACGTATTACCACCGCCAAACTGGCCGCCGAAGTCGGAGTGTCAGAGGCGGCGCTGTATCGCCATTTCCCCAGTAAGGCCCGCATGTTCGAGGGCCTGATCGAATTTATCGAAGACTCATTGCTGTCGCGCATCAATCTCATCATGGATGACGAGAAAGACACCATGCGACGCTGCCAACTGGTCCTGCAGCTGTTGCTGCTGTTTGCCGAACGTAACCCCGGCATTTCCCGGGTACTGAACGGTGATGCCCTGCTTGGCGAAAACGAGCGTTTGCGCAGCCGTGTCGGCGCCCTGTTTGCCAAGATTGAAACCCACCTCAAACAGATATTGCGGGAGAAAACCCTCCGCGAGGGCAAGGGCTTTGAGCTCGACGAAGCCATGCTGGCCAACCTGCTGCTCGCCGTGGCAGAGGGCAGAATCGCCCAGTACATTCGCAGCGAATTCAAACAAAAGCCCACCGAGCACTTCGATGAGCAGTGGGGCTTTATTCAAAAGCAACTGTTACAAAGCTAACCCACCCTGGCCCGCCACACAGGTTCCGTCCGGTGGTGGGTGCAGCGAACACCTACAATTTCAGTATGAATTTGCATCAAATAACGGTATTCTCCCGCACTCGCGCAAAGCCCCAGGTAATTGCTCTGGTATTTTGCCGCAGCGGCCAAGGCCGAAGATGTGGTTGGAGGTAAAAATGGCACTCAGTGAAGCAGCACAAAAGGTTCAGGCCGCACTTTTAGAGCGGGGACTGGAAACACCCATGGTTCCTTGCGGACTCACCAGAGAGGAGCGCAAAGAGCGAATCGAAGAGCACATGCGGGCAATTCTTGGCCTGATGTCACTGGATTTAACCGACGACAGCCTCGCCGATACCCCACGTCGCATCGCCAAAATGTATGTGGATGAAATCTTTTCGGGTCTCGACTACGAAAACTTCCCCAAAATCACTGTCATCGACAACAAGATGGGCGTGGATGAAATGGTGCGGGTACAGGACATCAGCCTGACCAGTACCTGTGAGCATCATTTGGTCACCATAGATGGCACCGCCACCGTGGCCTATCTGCCACGCAAGAAAATCATCGGCCTGTCCAAAATCAATCGTATTGTGCGCTTCTTTGCCCAGCGCCCACAGGTACAGGAACGCCTGACCCAGCAAATTCTGGTGGCCTTGCAGGCATTGCTGGAAACCAAAGACGTGGCCGTGAAAATCGATGCCGTACATTACTGCGTAAAATCCCGCGGTGTGATGGACGCCACCAGCTCCACCACCACCACAGCGCTGGGCGGTATCTTTAAGTCCAACCCGGCCACCCGGGCGGAATTTTTACATCAGCCCCGCTAAAACCTTATCGTGTTTCCAATAAAAAACGCCGCAATCAGCGGCGTTTTTTATTACCTGAAGATAACGGCTCAGATGCCGTATTGCTCGCGGTAAGCACGCACCGAGCTCAGCACCTCTTCCATGCCTGGCTTCTCGGCGAGGAAGGCAATCAGGTCTTCCAGCTTGATGATAGCCACTATGCCGCAGCCAAAGTCACGCTCCACTTCCTGAATGGCAGAGAGTTCGCCCTTGCCCTTTTCCTGACGGTCCAGTGCAATCAACACCCCGGCCAGTTCGGCACCATTGGCCTGAATGATTTCCATCGATTCACGAATGGCAGTACCTGCGGTGATCACGTCATCCACCAGCATCACCTTCCCCTTGAGGTCACTGCCCACCAGGTTGCCGCCTTCGCCGTGGTCTTTTTTCTCTTTACGGTTAAAGCAATAAGGCATGTCGATATCGTGGTGTTCGGCCAGTGCTACCGCCGTAGTCGTGGCAATGGGAATGCCCTTATAAGCCGGGCCAAACAGCAAATCGTAATCGATACCCGCATCCACCAGCGCGGCGGCATAAAAACGGCCCAGACGGGCCAGATCGCGACCGGTATTGAACAAACCGGCGTTGAAGAAGTAAGGGCTCTTACGGCCGGACTTGAGAGTAAACTCACCGAATCTCAGTACATTACGCTCGAGAGCAAACTCAATAAACTCGCGCTGATAGGCTTTCACTGTCTTTCCTCTATCATGTGTCTGGCAGCCCAAGCCGCCAATTTTACAAGGTGTAGGGTGGTAAAAAGGCCCCTCTCGGAGCCTTTAAAAAATCAATTCTGTAATCAGTTCAGAGCCGCTTTCTGGGTATCGATGATTTCACGGATACCGTGCTTGGCCAGCTCCAGCATGGTCAGCAACTCTTCGTGGGTGAAGGGCTCACCCTCCGCGGTGCCCTGAACTTCGATAATCTTGCCGGTTTCAGTCATCACCACGTTCATGTCGGTCTCGGCGGCGCTGTCTTCCACATACTCGAGGTCACAGATGGCTTCGCCGTTGTGAATACCCACGCTCACGGCGGCAATCAAAAACTTCAGCGGATTGGCTTTCACCAGCCCCTTGCCGCGGGCCCAGTTCAGCGCATCCACCAGCGCCACACAGGCACCAGTGATAGCCGCGGTGCGGGTGCCACCATCGGCCTGAATAACGTCACAGTCCACCACTATGGTGTTTTCGCCCAGCTGCTTCAGATCCACGGCGGCGCGCAGTGCACGGCCAATCAGACGCTGGATTTCCTGGGTACGGCCAGACTGTTTGCCACGGGCGGCTTCGCGGTCCATACGGCTGTGGGTAGAACGTGGCAGCATGCCGTATTCGGCAGTCAACCAACCCTGACCACTGCCCTTAAGGAAGCGTGGTACACCCTCGGTGAAACTGGCGGTACACAGCACCTTGGTTTCGCCAAACTCCACCAACACAGAGCCTTCGGCGTGGGCAGTAAAGTTACGGGTGATGCTGATGGGGCGGGTCTGAGCCGGGGTACGATTACCTGGACGCATGGCGATTCCTGTGACGTATGAACTTCGCAATAATTTGGCTGCCTATTATAGGGCTATGCAGAGCGAGTTGCCACGGTGGATTTTGAATACACTCCGTGGGTTGTAAACAGTCATTAGCAGATTTTGCTCACGTTCAGGGCCATGACGCTGGCCTGGCTTGTGGTTATAATGACGTCCAGACTTAGCCGAAAATCAGCCGGAATCCCTATGATCCACAGCATGACCGCCTATGCCCGTATCGAGCATAAAGCCGCCTGGGGCAATGCCTCTTTTGAAATCCGCTCAGTGAATCAGCGCTATCTGGAAACCTACCTGCGTCTGCCAGAGCAGCTGCGCAGCCTCGAGCCAGCCCTGCGTGAACGATTGAGAAAGCGCCTTAGCAGAGGGAAGGTCGAAGTCAATCTGCGCTATGACGTTGCCAGCGACACAAGCGCCGAACTGAACATTAATCAGGACCTCGCCCGTCAGCTCTTGGGCGCGGCCAATTGGCTCAAGGCCGAAGCAGGACAAGGCGATATCGCCCTGACCGACATTTTGCGCTGGCCGGGAGTCATTGCCACCGCCGAGCAGGACATGGACGCCATCAGCGCCGAGCTGCTGGGCGCCTTCGATAAGGCACTGGATCAGTTTGTGGAAGCCCGAGGCCGCGAAGGCAACGCCATCAAGGAGATGCTGGAAAGCCGTCTCAGCGCCGTGGAAGGCCAAATCGCCATTGTGCGCGAGCACATGCCAAAGGTGATTGAATGGCAACGTGAAAAGCTCACGTCCCGCCTTGCTGAGATTCAGGGGGAGCTCGACAGCACCCGTATCGAGCAGGAAATGGTGCTGCTGGCACAAAAACTCGACGTGGCCGAAGAGATGGACCGCCTCGAGGCGCACATTACCGAGGCTCGCCGCATTCTCAAGAAGGGTGGCAGCGAAGGCCGCCGCCTCGACTTTATGATGCAGGAGTTCAACCGCGAGTCGAACACCCTCGCCTCCAAGTCCATCAGCACAGAAATCACCGCAGCCGCGGTGGAGCTGAAAGTACTTATAGAGCAAATGCGCGAACAGATCCAAAACATAGAGTAACTTTCACCAGTGGTCAAATTCGGACATAAAACCATTGTAAATCATAAAATTATGCAAAAATGACACTCATAACATCCATTGTAAACCTACTAAGTTTGGGTAGTTATGGGTAGTAGATTGGGGAGTATTTTCTCGCTATAGTTTGTTTAGCGAGATTGTACTCCCCAATTTTTTGAGGTCGAGAAATGGGAAATTTGCATGACAAAACCGTTAAAAAACTGATCAAGGAAAAATCATCCGTCCGACACTCCGATGGCGATGGACTGTATTTGATGACTCCCAAACGCGGGGATGCCTACTGGATGCTGCGCTACACCACACCAGCAACTAAGCTTCGGCGCGAGTACACTATCGGTAAAGTTGATGACTGGTCACTGGCCGATGCTCGTGATGAGGCCGCCAAGCTGAGGTTAGCGATCAAACGTGAAGGAGTTGATCCCGTCCAAGAACGCAAGAAAGTTAATCAGAATCCCTTTAAAACACTGAATGATTTGTATGCTGACTATCATCAGCTCCGCCAGCGACAAATTGCTACCCACGAAAAAGAAAAGAGCCTTTACGAACGAGAGGTGGCTTGGCGTATCGGTAAAGTCGAGCTAGATAAAATAAGACCACTCGACATCAGTGAAATCCTACGGGATATCGCTAATGGTTATGGTGATAAACCACCAAGACCAACCATATCTAACGACGTAATGCGTATGCTCAAGCGCATTTTTGATCATGGCATCAAGCTCGATGTTACTCAGTTCAACCCTGCAAGCCCTTTTCGACCCAAAGATGCAGGTGGGGAGGAACAAGCTGCAAACGACCCTATGACCGAAACCGAAGTCGTTGAGTTCTTTACCAAGCTCAGAGCGATCCCTGCGCAATTCAGTCGAGAGAACTATTTGGCTTGTGCTTTGTTGATTGCGACTTGTACTCGGAAAATGGAGTTATTGGCCGCACCATGGCATGAGTTTGATTTGCCAAATCGAGTGTGGCATCTGCCGAAAAAACGCACCAAGAAACGTCGCGCAATCGACATTCCTCTCAGTGATGCAGCCCTATTGTGGTTGGAAGAGCTGAAGATCCGCAGTTGTGGTAGCGAATGGGTATTCCCAGCCAGACGAATAAGCAAAAAGGCACGTACCCCACATGTCTGCGAGAATACCTTAAACCATGCACTGAAGAAGTTGTTTGAACAGAACTTTTTCTCGTTTGAAAAGCGCCGGGTGCATGACCTAAGAGGCACTGCCAGAACCCGAATGGGTAAGATGAATATTCCTGACAATATAGCTCAACGATGCCTTAACCAAATTCCAGGTAACCGAACTGATGGTATCTATAACAAAGATGCTTATTTTGAGGAGCGCAAAGTGGCTCACAACATGCTTGGTGAGTGGCTGGCTCCAATTGTTAATGGCGATGGGGAAAATAAGATTGTCAATTTTGACACGGTTTCTAAATCACAATTTTCACGGCAATAATTGACGTGAAATTACAAACTTACAAACCCAAAATTCAAATTAGTTTGAAAAGTCTGAAAATTACGTCGATAATCAACGTGTATTTTATTTTTTATAAACCAAAATGGGATCAGTTATGCTGAACACTGAAGCCAGACAGCAACTACAGAAACTGCTGCCGTTGGATATGATCGCCACCAAATCATGGCTGGAGACGCAAGGACTCAACCTGCATTTTCTGGACAATGCAGTCCGGAGCCAAACGCTGATCCCTGTCGCAGCCGGTGTTTACACTAGGCAAGAAGCGAAGCTATCCTGGAAAGGAATCGTTGCTTCGTTGCAACGCATGGCCGATGTCCCTGTCCATGTTGGAGGTCTGACAGCATTAGAGCTGGAAGGACTTGGCCATTATCTGTCCAAAGGAAACAAACCCAAGGTTCACCTCTATTCTGCTGAGATGCTACCTAGATGGCTGGCAAGAATTGACGCACCAGCACAATTTGAGTGGCATGGCACTCGTCGCCTATGGCCAGAGACGCTAATGCAAGACAACCAGTACCTGAGGCAAGATAGCTGGCAAGCATCTCTTCCTTCATTACATTATTCCTGTCCAGAGAAAGCCATTTTGGAGCTTTTAGTTATAGTGCCCAATACCATCAGCTTTGAACACGCTGACCAACTTATGCAAGGATTACACAACCTATCGCCTCGTAAGCTGAATTCCTTGCTGAAAGCCTGTAGCAGTATCAAAGCAAAGCGACTCTTTCTCTGGCTGGCAGGAAGACATCAACACGCTTGGCTTAAATACCTCACACCAGAACAGTATGCACTGGGCACTGGTAAACGACTGATCGCTAAAGGCGGCAAACTAGAGCCAACCTGGCAAATAACAGTGCCTAAGGATATGTGAAAACATGAATAGACAAAGCCACTACTACCGACAAGTGCAGCTACTACTCAGGATTATTCCTTTTGTTGCGCAGCACGACTGTTTCGCTCTCAAAGGTGGAACCGCTATCAATTTGTTCGTTCGTGACTTTCCTCGACTTTCGGTTGATATCGACTTAGTTTTTCTGCCCATGATGGAACGGAATGAAGCCCTGCAGACCATCAAGAGCAACCTAGATACCCTGGCCTCCACGATAACGGCTAACATCGACAATTCTCGTGTTGTCCGCTCCTTCCAGGATAAATCAGATGCTCTGCGTTTATTGGTGGAGCGAGATAACGTTCAAATCAAAATTGAACTCTCCCCTGTACTACGCGGTACGGTTTACGACCCCCAAGTCATGCCAGTAAGTGGGGCTGTTGAAGATGAGTTTGGTTTTGCAGAGATGCCAGTGGTGAATTTTGCCGATTTATACGCGGGGAAAATCTGTGCAGCACTGGATCGTCAACACCCGAGGGATCTTTTCGACGTCAAGCAACTACTTGATAACGAAGGACTCACCGATGAGCTTCGCAAAGCCTTATTGGTTTATATTATTAGCCACCCACGTCCTATTGCCGAACTACTTAGACCAAACTTCAAGGACATTTCGGGTGTTTATGAAGGAGAGTTTCGGAATATGGCCGATCAAGACATTCCCCAAGCGGAACTCGAAGCAACTCGCGAGCAGCTGGTGAGGCTCATAAACTCGTCTTTGACGCCTCAAGAAAGATCATTTTTACTATCTTTCAAAAATCGTTCCCCCGACTGGTCTCTTTTGGAGCTTTCAGGAATCGACCATTTACCTGCTGTTCGTTGGAAAATGCAAAACCTGGCCAAAATGAACCCAGAGAAACATTCAGAAGCTTACCATCGGCTTCAACAAATATTGACGATATAAAAGCCCCACCCTACACAGGACAGGGCTCTAACTTTACTCAAGCGGCTTTTCTCTGCTCAATCCACCACAGCAGATCTGAAAGCCGCCAAGCCACACAATGGGCGCTCAGCCTGACCCGTTGGGGGGCTAAGCCTTGCCGTTCCATCATCCACCACTGAGTGCGACTGACGCCAGTGATCATCTTACGGTCAGGCTCTCTGACCAGTCGCTCACACTGACCTGATTGACTGAGCACTTGAGTACGAACTTCTTCACTAGGCAAAACGAAGGTTTGTTCACTCATTACATTTTCCTCCGAAGACTAACTGGGAAAAGTGGGAAACTGGGATATAAACTGTGCTAGTCATCAATTTCCAGCTCCTGTATCCCCGCAAAAACTCGGTCTGGCAAGAGTGCAAAAAAACGTCTCGATCTGCCATTTACCGTAAGCTTTAACGTTGCACGTTCGGGCTCGTTGGTAGTTAGCCATCCTCGTTGAAGTAAAGGCATTACCTCGCGCATATACTGCCCTGGCATTTCCAACTGGCGCAAAAACTGGCTTTTATCGATGAGCCATTGCCGCTCGCCATTTACATCTCTGGAATATCCGATCAATGAAGCAGTATTCTGATGACCGATAGGAGATAGAGCCTTTTCCCATTTTGGCAGCAAGACTTTTAAGCGGGCCAAGACCTGATGTTCCTCTGTGTTCATGACGTGGCCACGAGCTGCTAACCACTGACCCAAGACTTGCTTCACAGAATCAATAGACTCTTCCTCATCCCAAGGCACCAAATAATTGCGCGAAGCTAAAGCAAGCGCAGTAGCGACCAGAGCAAAGCGTTGCAATACCCGAATCACTTGGGAAGACATACTACTGGTACGCCATTGATCAACCAGCCGATGAATCTCTGATTTGGTATAATGAGCAAGCTCATAGGTTGATGTCAGCAGATTCATCCATTCGGGAAACAAGCTTCCGTGGTACTGCCCGGTCTGAAACTTCACATGATCGACAAACAATTGTGGACGTTGAAAGCGATGCAATACATCAAAAGCTCCGAACTGACCAAATACCGGGATTTCAACCAAACGAATCTGTTGCCCGGCCTTAGGCCGTTTGCCAAGCGATTCAAATACCTCTGACAACCATACTTCACCAGTACTCAACGCCAACGTTCGCCAGTGGGATGGTTTTGCTAATCCCCCACTCTCTGTAGCCCGCAATTTACTGGTACCGGCGACAATATGATAAGTTGCAATATCAACATCCTCAGGACGCGCTAAGCCAATTTCATCAAGCCCCAGCATCATATCGTGTTGTTCAGCGGCAACAGCAGCCAAGCCATTGGCCGTCGAAATCCAACTGCGGACGAAAGATCTATCACTATAGACAGATGCTGCCAGTTCAAGCAGCGATGTCTTGCCAGTCGACGAAGGCCCTACCAAATGTAAAATACCATTCTCTACTGCGGCGGGATGCAGTAGCGGTGCAGACAGTGCCACGCCCACCACAAAAATCATCAGCGGATTTCTAACACACAAAGCCCCAACCTGAGACTGCCACTGTGATAAAGTACCGGCGCGTTTAAGCATCGACTCATTGAGCTGACCCGCGTAATAGTATGGTTCTGAGTTTGTACCAACGCACCAATCCTGAGTGACATAAACACTGTCATGCCATCCTGTTGAATCGACACAAATTCCCGCAGGGGCTTTTAGAATCTCTTGCAGCAAATAGCGCAGCAAACGCGACCAGCTTTGTGGATAGGGCTCTAACCAATAGCCAGAATCAATCAGGGCGTCCCTAATCAAGCGAGACTGGTCACCATGTAATACCCGGTTGAATACTATGTCCTGTAGCAAAACGCCATCCATGTTGCGCCACTGGATTAACGCACCAAACCCATGCTTCTTGGATTGCTTTCGAGTTCTGGCGATTACTTTTATCCACCCACCTACAACTTGGCGTTCTTCTTTTTCCAGACATTCAAGGTGAGTCTCTGTAAGATGAAATCCCATTCTTACCTCCCGCCAATTAGAGCTCAGCCATCCAGCGACGAACATCACTCGCTCTAAATCTGACGGCCTTACCTTCTGGATTGGGCTTAATAGGCTGAGGAAACTTGCCTGCTTTGACATAACGGCGCAAAGTGGGCTGGGACAGTTTGGTTAGTGAACACACTTCTTCATACGTGAGTAGATTGTTCAGTAATGCGATATTCATATGCTGGTATCTCCCATAACATCTTGATTTGTCATGAGCGATCATACCGTTCACCGAGTACAATCCTCGTCGCTGGAATTGTCCATTTTGGGCACATTGAGCGATATTTATCGGTGCTGCAAATACAGGAATGAGAACAAAGAATTAAAACATCGACTCACAAACCAGAATGTAACAAATTGAATTTTAATGACTAAACCTAAACCGTTACATGTCACATTGTTCATTCGTGACATGTAACGCCAGAATTTTTATTCTAAACACTCACAGAACTGTTCAGAATATTCATGGAGAGCGCTATGGCTAAAACACTGAAACAAATGCTGGAAGAACAGCCTGAGCATATTGTTGCGGCGGCAAGAGAAAATGCATCATTGATACTGGCGGAGCTGGATAAGGGAAAACAGCCCGAAGAAGCAGGGAAAATGGCTGGAAGTGATGAAAGTTAATCGTCACTAAAGGTCTGGAAGTCATAATCATAGCTTCCCAAAAGGCATTGTCTCTGTTGCCGACGCTTCACTGGCGTTTCCCGAGCAATGCTATGCCGCTGCTTGAACATCAACACGATAATCACAGAAGCGCTCAATCCTAACGCTGCTGGCCATTGAAAACACAGCAGAACGAACCATGCGAACACCATAAGTCTTGGAAAGCGCACGCACCAACCAAGCACATGCCAGAACCACACGACTAAGGGCAAACAAAGCAGAAACCAAGCAAAACTGGTATTGCCATACGCTGCTAATCCGATGACAAAAACCAGCATAAAGAAAATATTACTCAGGTGTTTCATCATCAGCCCCTTTCTAAAACTTTCACATGTGAAAGTCAGTACGTTTAAATGAGTGTTACTAAAAACAGACTAACCCCACATTGAAAAATGCAAGTTCCAGCCACTAATCGCCCCCCTTGCCACCCTTAGAGTTCATCTTGTTGGCTCTGTAACTGTATAAACTCCAGACGAACACCAGCGTGAAAAACACCCAGAGCCCAATCATCCCCCATTCAAAAGCAGTCATCCTTTTTCCTCTCGCGGTTAGTTCTCAATAAATCATGGTCCCGACACAGAGAAAATACAATAACCAACTGAAAAATAATAACTTTGTTCCGTCAGAACATTTTATAAAAACACAAAGGACAACATTCCACACTGGAAAATATCTGATTATTCCCACCCAATACCTAGCCAATAACTTTCCACATAACTATCTATCTGGAATGTTGCTCATCAAATTCCACATAAGTGGAATCTCACGGCATAATTATTGGTCGGAATAAATCGGCTGGGACTCCTATATATCTGGAATCTTAGTGCCAACATTCCCCTTTGGATTACTGTCACTGATATTCCAAAGTAAACAGAGTTTATTCTTGCTATGGAATGAGCTTGAAAATCTTCCTATCTATCTGGAATATATATAGAAAATGTTATCTTTTTTTGCAATCTAAACTCGAAATTTAGATGCCTCGCACTGATCAGTATAAAGACATCAAGAAGCCATCCAAAAGCCACCGATAGATAGGTTTGCGTTATGTTGCCATCATCAAGACACCTAAAGAGCATTCAAAACCAACCAATTGATATGCTGAGGAATCTATTCGATGTAAACAGTTCCGAATTCCGCAATTTTCCGCTATTCTTCCGCTTCAGTTGTCCATCCACATTAAGAACGGGACTACGGCGATGAATGATGACATTTTTACCATACGAGAAGTCACGCAATACCTGAAACTTAACGAGAAAACGACCTATAGACTTACGGCAGAAGGTAAGCTGCCTGGATTCAAGGTTGGTGGCTCATGGCGCTTCAGACGTGCGGAAGTCGACAAGTGGATTGACGATAAAATCAACAACAAGGACATCAAAGAATGAATGGTGAAACCCACCGCCAGCTGGCCAACTTCATCTGGTCCATATGCAACCTGCTGCGCGGCCCTTACAAACGCAATGAATATCGCAAGGTTATCCTGCCGCTGACAGTTCTGCGGCGTTTCGAGTGCCTGCTGGAACCGACCCGTCAGGCCACCCTTGAAGAGTTCCAATCGCTGAAGACCAAGCCCGAACGTGTCCAGCAGGCTCGGTTGCAGCAGATCACTGGTTACCGTTTCTATAACCTATCGCGCATGCAGCTCACCTTGTCGGGCGAAAAGATTCACTCGCTGCTGGATGACCCCAACAACCTTGCACCGAACCTGAACAGCTACATCAACGGCTTTTCTCCCAACGTCCGCGCCATCATGGAGAGGTTCAAATTCAGCGAACAAATCGCTCACATGGCGGAAAAGAACATTCTGTTCGAGGTGGTCAAAGCCTTTGCCAAGATCGACCTCTCGCCCCAGCGAGTGGACCAGATGCAAATGGGCTACGTGTTCGAAGAGTTGATCAGGATTGGCGCAGAGCAATCCAATGAAGAGGCCGGGGAGCACTTCACCCCGCGCGAAGTGATCAAGTTGATGGTCAATCTGCTGCTGGCTCCGGAACAGGATCTGGCCAAGAGCGACGTGGTCAAGACCATCTACGACCCCGCCTGCGGCACAGGCGGTATGCTGTCGGTGGCCGAAGAGTACATCCGCCACCTCAACAGCGATGCACGCCCACATCTTTACGGCCAGGACTGGAATGATGAGGCCTGGGCGGTGTGCAAGTCCGATATGCTGATCAAGGGAGAGGACGCCGACAACATCATCCTAGGCGACACCTTCACCCGCGATGGCTTCGACCGAGACTCCGACGGCAACAAGTGGATCTTCGACTACATGCTGGCCAATCCACCCTTCGGCGTGGAGTGGAAGCAGCAGCAGAAATACATCCAGAAAGAGGCCGATGAGCTCGGTTATGCCGGACGCTTCGGTGCAGGAACCCCGCGCATCAACGACGGAGCGCTGCTCTTTTTGCAGCACATGATTTCCAAGATGCGGCCCGTCAACAAAGACGGCAGCCGCATCGGCATCGTTTTCAACGGCTCGCCGCTCTTCACCGGCGATGCGGGCAGCGGTGAGAGCGAGATCCGCCGCTGGATCATTGAGAATGACTGGCTGGAAGCCATCGTAGCCCTACCGGAACAGCTCTTCTACAATACCGGAATTGCCACCTATATTTGGGTCATCACCAACCGCAAGGCTAAGGAGCGCAAAGGCAAGGTGCAGCTCATCGACGCCCGCAACTTTTGGGTACCGATGGAAAAATCCCTTGGCAACAAGCGCCGCCGTATCGGCGACCCGCAAGACAAGCCCAAAGACCCGAACCATATCGCTGAAATCACCCGCATCTACGAGAACTTCCAAGACGGCGAAACTCGTACCTTCCTCCTCGATGGCAAGGAAAAGGAGCTGGTGGTCAGCAAGCTGTTCGACAACGACGACTTTGGCTACAACAAGATCACCGTCGAGCGTCCCCTCCGTCTCAACTTTCAGGCTACAGCCGAGCGTATCGCCCGCCTGGAGGAGCAAACCGCCTTCAAGAATCTTGCTTCCAGCAGCAAGAAGAACGAAACCGTCCGCCAGCAGGAGATCGAGGCAGGTAGGGTGCGACAGCAAGAGATCCGCGACCTGCTCGCCGACTTTGCCAACAAGCATGGCGATACCCTGTACAAAGATCGTAAGCTTTTCCTGCTTGCCCTGCGCGAGGTGGACCGCGCCAGAAACATCAAACTATCCACCGCCGAGCTGAAAGCGGTGATCGCCGCCCTAGGTGAACGGGACGAGACCGCCGAAATATGCAAGGACAAGAAAGGCGAGCCGGAAGCGGATGCCGACCTGCGCGACACAGAGACAGTTCCTCTCAAAGAAAGCATCGAGGAATACTTCCAACGCGAGGTGTTGCTTCACGTGCCCGACGCCTGGATAGACTACGCCAAGACCAAGATTGGCTATGAGATCCCCCTCAATCGTCACTTCTACCGCTATGAAGCGCCACGTGAACTGACCGAAATAGAAGCCGAAATAAAAGGGTTGGAAAGCGAGATTCTCGAATTGCTTAAAGAGGTGACTGCATGATGAAACAGCAAACCTACTCCGAGTACAAGGAGAGTGGTGTCAAGTGGCTGGGGCAGGTGCCGGGGCATTGGAATGCTGTATCATTGAAATGGATATCACAGCGTTACTCTGGCGGGACGCCCGATAAATCCAACGATGCCTATTGGGAAAACGGTGACATTCCTTGGCTTAACTCAGGATCAGTCAATGACGGTTATATAACTGAGCCATCTACCTATATTACACGGGAGGGATTTGCAAGCAGTAGCGCTAAGTGGATCCCCACAAATGCATTGGTTATGGCACTCGCCGGGCAAGGAAAAACAAAAGGGATGGTTGCTCAACTTGGCATCCGTGCCACATGTAACCAATCCATGGCCGCGATTATTCCCAAAGAGAAGTTTACGCCACGTTTTCTCTATTGGTGGTTGGTGTCCAATTACCAGAATATTCGCAACATGGCTGGCGGTGAGCAAAGGGATGGCCTCAATCTTGATATGCTGGGATCAATTCCCTGTCCGCAGTTACCTCTCCCCGAACAAACCGCCATCGCCGATTTTCTCGACCGTGAGACGGGACGGATCGATATTCTGATGGCAAAGAAGCGACAGCTGATCGCGCTGCTCAAGGACAAGCGCAGCGCCCTTATCTCCCGCATCGTCACCCGTGGTCTGCCTGAAGCCATCGCCGGCGAATTCGGCCTCGAACCCCACACCCGTTTCAAGGACTCCGGCATTGAATGGCTGGGACAGGTGCCGGAGGAGTGGGATGTACTTCCTTTCACAAAATATGTTGGTGAAAAGTCTGACTATCGAGGCAAAACGCCTGAAAAAACAGATGACGGGATCTTTCTTGTGACGGCAAAAAACGTTCGGATGGGCTTTATCGATTATGAGACGTCCAAGGAGTACGTTGCCAAAGAGGATTACGATGAAATCATGCGCCGAGGCTTGCCGAAGCTAGGGGACATTCTCTTCACAACCGAAGCACCGCTGGGGAATGTTGCACTTGTAGACGATGAAAACGTAGCAATGGCCCAACGAATTATTCGCTTCCGTATGAGACCGAAAAGATTTGAATCGAAGTTCACACTCTATGGCATGATGTCTGATCATTTCCAAAATCAGCTTAAAAGCCTTTCCACTGGCTCGACTGCTGAGGGCTTGAAGGCCAGCAAGCTCACAATACTGAGATTAATTTGCCCCCCGCTGCCTGAACAAACCGCCATCGCCGCCTATCTCGACCGCGAAACCGCTAAACTCGACAGACTGGTGGAAAAGGTCGATGCAGCCATCGTCTGCCTGCAGGAGTACCGCACCGCCCTTATCACCGCTGCCGTAACGGGGAAGATTGATGTTCGGGAGGTGGTGGTATGAACGAGTTCACCATCAACAGCTTCGAAGAGTACCTGACCACAGTTCGCAACAACTTGGGCATTGTTGAAAGAAACGGCAAACGGGTACGCCGCTATTTTCGCGGCCAGACCAAACGGGCCTTCGAGGGCTACGACCTCAAGCCCTCCATCGGGCGCTATGTCCACCTGAACAGCTTGCCACCCGCCGAGCGGGACCAACAGGAAAACGAGGTACTGGAGACCTTCAGCAATCATCTGCTCACCTATGTGAACCACCTGCCGCGTAATGACTGGGAGGCGCTGGCTATCGCCCAGCACCATGGTCTACCGACCCGCTTCATGGACTGGACCACCAACCCGCTAGTGGCCCTCTACTTTGCCTGCCGTGACTCCAAGAAGGACAAGGACGGCAACCCGCTCGATAGCGCCGTCTATGTGCTGATCAGCGAACCGCCGCGCTTCAGTGAATTGCGTCGTCAGCAGAAGAACGGCGCGGCCAGTGTGGAGGAGCAGGAATCCACTGCATCTTTTGCAAGCGAGGACGATGGTTACGACGACTTCGGGCTGGACGAAAACGTTGAAGTGCCAGTGCTCGCGGATGACGATCTGGACACGGCCACGGTTACCCGGCCGCAAACCCTTGCGAAACCGGCCCAAGATGGTGAGTTGTCACCTTTTGGCATTACTGGCAACGTCATCTACGACCCGCCGCACGTCTCGCCGCGCATCCGGGCTCAGGACGGAGTACTACTGGCTTGCCATCAGCCGATGCAGCCACTGGAGGAGAAGGACGTGTTGGAGATTGTGATCAGCCACACCGCTCATGACGACATTCGCCGCCGACTTGACCAGTATGGGGTCTTCGACAAACAGTTGTTCCCAGATCTCGACGGTATAGCCAAGTGGCTCAAGTATCGGGTTTTCGAGATCAACGGAATGACCTGAGGAAAAGCGCATGAAACAGACCACCGAAAAAGCCTTCGAATCCTATGTGGAGCAGATACTGCTGGCCAAGGGCTGGCAGTCGGACAACACCAGGGGCTGGAACCGTGAGTGGGCACTGTTCCCTCAAGCGATCACCGACTTTATCGCCACAACCCAGCCGCAGCTGTGGGTGTCGATGCGCAGCCAGCACGGGGAGCAATTGGAAGCTATGCTACTGGCCACCCTTATCA
The DNA here is from genome assembly GCF_019457455.1 of Shewanella sp. FJAT-52076. Taxonomy (NCBI): domain Bacteria; kingdom Pseudomonadati; phylum Pseudomonadota; class Gammaproteobacteria; order Alteromonadales; family Shewanellaceae; genus Shewanella; species Shewanella sp. FJAT-52076. The sequence continues at coordinate 350,117 of NZ_CP080415.1, read as the reverse complement.
AGGAGCTGGCCATCAAAGGCTCGTTGCATGTGCTGCGCCACGGTTTCAAGTTCTATGGCAAGACCTTTCGGCTGGCCTACTTCAAGCCCGCCCACGGCCTTAACGAAGAGGTACTGGCGCAATACCGAGCCAACCAACTCACCGTCATCCGGCAGGTGCCCTGCCATCCAGGCGACCATTCCACGGTCGATCTGGTTTTTGCCATCAACGGCCTCCCGGTGGCAACCTGCGAGCTGAAAAATCCTTGGACCGGCCAGAGCTGGCGCAATGCGGTGCGGCAGTATAAAGAAGACCGTAACCCGCGCGCGCCGCTATTCGAGTTCAAGCAGCGAGCACTGGTGCACTTCGCCGCTGACCCAGACGAAGTGCATATGACCACCCGGCTTGCTGGGGGCAAGACTTTCTTTCTGCCCTTCAATCGCGGCAGCCATCCCGGCGAGGTGCAATGCGGTGCGGGTAACCCGCAACATCCCTCTGGCTACCGCACGGGCTATTTCTGGGAAGAGGTACTGGAGCGAGAGAGCTTCCTCGACATCCTCGGCCACTTTGTCTTCATCGAGAAGAAGGAAGAAAAGGTAGGCGATGGAAAAGGCGGCAGCCGGATGGTAAGCAAAGAGGCGATGATCTTCCCTCGCTATCATCAGTTGGACGCCACCCGTAAATTGATCGCCGCCGCCCGCGCTGAGGGGCCTGGGCAGACTTATCTGATCCAGCACTCGGCGGGCAGTGGCAAGACCAACTCCATATCTTGGCTGTCGCACCGACTGGCAAGCCTGCACGACGGCGACGATCACAAGGTGTTCGACTGCGTGATTGTCATCACCGATCGCCAGGTGCTGGACCGCCAGTTACAGGATGCCATCTACCAGATTGAGCACGCTCAGGGGGTAGTCAAAGCCATCGACCAGGATTCGAAACAACTGGCTGCGGCGTTGATTGACGGTACCAAGATTGTCGTCACCACACTTCAGAAGTTTCCTTTTGTGCTGCGCGGCCTGCTCCATGCAGCAGGGGCCGAGAGCGCGGACGATCCTGATGAAGCGACCAAAGCGAAGGCCAAGGTCTGGGAGGCAGAGATCGGCAAGCGCCGTTATGCGGTGATCGTGGATGAGGCTCATTCTTCACAGACCGGCGAGACGGCGAGGGAGCTGAAGGCGATTCTCGGCGCTAAAACAGGTGGAGACGACGAAGAAACTGACTGGGAGGATGGCCTCAATCAGGTAATAGCATCGCGCGGTCGGCAGCCGAACATCAGCTTTTTCGCCTACACCGCTACCCCCAAGGGCAAGACGCTGGAGTTATTTGGCCGCGTAGGCCGCAGCGGCAAGCCGGAGCCCTTCCATCTCTACAGCATGCGTCAGGCAATCGAGGAGCGCTTTATCCTCGACGTACTGCAAAACTACACCACCTACAAGACCTATTTCAAGTTGGTTAAGGCGGTGGAAGACGACCCTAATTTGTCAAAGAAGAAAACGGCGCGAGCGCTGGCGAAGTTTTTGGTGATGCACCCGACCAATATTGCACAGAAGATTGAGGTGATCGTCGAACACTTCCGCGGCCATGTACGCACTCATCTGGGAGGGCGAGCCAAAGCCATGGTGGTGACCAGTTCGCGTCTGCAGGCAGTGAAGTACATGGAAGCCTTTCAACGTTACATCGATGAGCACGGTTACGACGACATCAGGTCGCTAGTGGCCTTCAGCGGGACGGTGCGCGATCCAGAAACTGGTCTGGAATACACCGAACCAGGGATGAATACCGACGTGGTAAGCGGCAAGCCGATCAGCGAAAAGCAATTGCCGGAGCGCTTCGCCTCGCCCGATTACCAAGTGCTGTTGGTGGCCAACAAGTATCAGACGGGCTTCGATCAGCCACTACTGATGGCCATGTACGTGGATAAAAGGCTGGACGGTGTACAGGCAGTACAGACCCTTTCACGCCTCAACCGCATGGTACCTGGCAAGGAAACTCCCTTCGTACTGGACTTCGTCAATGAAGCCGAAGATATCTATCGCGCTTTTAAACCCTACTACGATACAACCAGTCTGCAAGAAAGCTCCGATCCTGTTCTGCTAGAACAACTCAAGCATGGACTGGATGCCTTTCAGATCTACCACTGGAGCGAGGTAGAGGCGTTCGCCCGAATTTTCTACCGTGAGCCTAGCAAACATAACCCCGCCGACCATGCCCACCTGCAGCGCCATCTGCAACCAGCGGTGGATCGTTTTAAGGCGATAGCGGATGAGGAACAACGTGGAGAATTCCGCGACAAGCTGAGCGGTTACGTCAAAGTGTACAGCTTCCTAAGCCAGATCATCCCCTATGGCGACCCCGATCTGGAGATGCTCTATAGCTTTGGCCGGTTCCTGATACCACATCTACCGTTGGAGCGTGACGCCAGCGCCATCAAGCTGGGTGATGAAGTGGGCCTTCAGTACTACCGTCTGCAACGGGTCTTTTCAGGTGCAATCGAACTGCGTGAGGGTGAAGGCGATTACGGAGTGAAGAGCCCCACAGAGGTCGGTACCAGTAAGACCAAGGAGGAGAAGGCGCCACTTTCCGAAATCATCCGAGTACTGAATGACCGCTTCGGCACTAACTTCACCGAGGAAGACAGGCTTTTCTTCGAACAAATCAGGGAAAAGGCCGCCAATTCCCCAGAAGTAATCCGCCTGCGACAGGCCAACCCATTTGACAAATTCCAGTTGGGTCTTCGTCAGATGCTGGAAGATCTGATGATTCAGCGAATGAGTGAAAACGACAAAATTGTCTCGCGCTACATGGACGACAAGGCCTTTGAAGATGCAGCCTTTGCTGTATTATCCAAAGTTATTTACGATACTATCCCAGGATCGAGTGGTGACTTTCCAGAGAGTCGGCGATAAGAAACACGAAAGACCCTCTGTTTGGGGAAGCGGCTATTACTACTCCTGGTGGGCTAGCGGTTCCCACTTTCCCAATTTTCCCACCTCAACAAGCCAGAGGTAGGCTTGTTGGAAAAAAGATCACTCAGTACAAATACAGTAAGATTTTTATCTGTGGGTAGTAAAGTGGGTGGCAAATACAAAACAAGCACGAACAATTAATTTAAGTTATTGTTTTTATTTAATTATTTTATTTTAATTTACGAGCAGATCCAAAACGTAGAGTAAGTTAGTCCCTGCTACGCCTTATTAAAATCCTGTTATAGCCCTTGTTATAACAGGATTTTTATTTTAAACGCCCATCGCTGTTCTGGGTTGTTTGCTGCTTTTGGCAAAAGAGGAAGGCGCACAAAAGGTTTATCAACCCAAGTGCGCCTTCCATCAATTCGCAGCATCTGTCACTGCAGGCTTATTCAGCCAGTTCAAAAACCAGCTCACCGCCATTCAGCAGCTGCTGATGGGTTAATATGGCACTGTCGTGCTTTTTACCATTCAGCCACACGGCCTTCACCCATCCATCGCCTTTTTTGATGATATTGAATGACTTGCCATTGGGCAGCATCACGGTCGCTTTGGCAAACTGGGGGGTGCCCAGCACATAGTCGCCGCCTACGGGATTGAGGGGATAAAAGCCCATGGCGCTGAACACATACCAGGCCGACATCTGGCCCAGGTCGTCGTTTCCGGCCAGACCATCGGGCTTGGCCAGATACATGGTGTCGCGGATTTCTTTAATCCGTGCTTCGCCATGCTGCTTTTTACCGGTAAAGGCATACAGGTAGGCCACATGATGCACAGGCTCGTTGCCGTGGGCGTATTGGCCGATAAGCCCGGAGATATCCGGGGACACATCCCCCTGCATTTCAGAACTGGTGGAGAAAAGCTCATCCAGCTTGGCCACAAAGCTCTGCTCATCGCCGTACAAAGCCATCATGCCCGGCACGTCGTGGGGCACAAAGAAACTGTACTGCCAAGCGTTGGCCTCGGTGTAGTCGGTGTTGCGGTGCTCCACATAGGTCGGGTTGAAAGGCGTGACCCAGTTTCCTCTGTGATCCTTGCCGCGCATAAAGCCGGTTTCAGCGTCAAACAGGGTTTTATAGCTCTGCGCCCTTTGGCTGAACAGCTGATAATCCGCGGTTTTACCAAGCACCTTGGCCATTTGTGCTATGGCCCAGTCATCGAAGGCATATTCCAGGGTTTTGGATACGGCCTCCACTTCCAAATCGGAAGGCACAAAGCCGTATTCCCTGAACCTGTCGATGCCGAATCTATCCTGCATCGCCGAGGCCTTGATGGCGGCGTAGATGTGTTCCGGGTCGGCGCTGGTTAAGCCCTTTAAATAAGCATCCACAATCACGGGCACCGCATGGTAGCCAATCATCACGTCGGTTTCGTTGGACATCAGGTCCCAAGTGGGCAACAGTCCGGTCTCGTCATAGAAACCCAGCATGGACTTGACCATGTCATCGACCCGCTCGGGGTTGCTGAAGGTCAGCAGCGGATGCAGGGCCCTGAAGGTGTCCCACAGAGAGAACAGCGAATAGCGCCCATATCCCGGGTTGGCATGGGCGGCGCCATCGGCACCGAAAAAAGCGCCATCCACATCATGGAATACCTGAGGCGCAACAAAGGCATGATAGAGCGCCGTGTAAAACTTGGTTTTGTTAACCTCGTTGCCGTCTTCCACCTGAAACTTGCCGAGCTGCTGCGCCCAGGCCTCGTGGGCATTGGCTTTGATTTGAGCAAAGCTCAGGTCTGCCACCTCGGCCTTCAGGTTAGCTTTGGCACCGGCAATGCTGGTGTATGACAGGGCCACCCTGGCTTCCACCACTTTTGCCGCTTTCTCCGCAGAAGCACCAACTGACGAAGAACCCGCCGACGAAGAACCAAAGTTCAGCACTATGCGGCCTTTTTCGGCCTGTAACTGCTCACCCTTGATGGCCTGGTTTTCGCTGTAGAGCTGATGGCTGAAGGGCTGATCAAACTTAGCCACAAAGTACAGCGGCTGATTTTTGGCCCAGCCGGTGGACAGGCGGTAACCCGTCAGGGTGTGCTCATCCTCTACCCGCAGAAAGGTGACCACGGATTTGTCATAGTTTTGGGCATAGCCCAAATCAATCAGCAGCTGTGCATCCGCGTCGCCATCGAAGCGATAACGGTGAACCCCGGTGCGGGTGGAGGCAGTGAGCTCCACCTGCACCTGCTCTTCCGGCAGATACAGGCTGTAATAGCCAGGGGTCGCACTCTCTTTGGCATGGCCGTAATGGGTGAAAATTCTGTCTTTGTCGTCTCTTGGCCGGGTCAGGTAGTCGCCGCGAAAGGGCATTACCAACAAATCCAGCATGTCGCCCACCCCCGTGCCCGACAGGTGAGTGTGGCTGAAGCCCAGCAGGGTATCGTCAGAATAGTGATAACCCGAGGTCCAATCCCAGCCCTTGGATGGGTTATCCGGGCTTAGCTGAACCATACCAAAGGGCACCAGGGCACCGGGAAAGGTGTGACCATGGCCACCGGTGCCGATAAAAGGATCGACATGCCTGAGCGCCAGTGCCTGTGCTTCAATTTGCGCCGGAGACTCGGATTGCAGCTGCTGCGAACCGGAAACACTGTCGGCCGAGGGTCCCATGGCCGCTCTAGGGGCACAGCCCACCGCCGTCAGTAAAGAGAAAGCCAACAGCGTTGGAGTTAACAACATGGGTTTCAGACGTGGTAAGGACTCGACGCCCTCTTTCAGAGTTATTGTTTTCATTAATCTTTCAACTTATCCAACCAGTTTTTCTTCAGGAACCAGGATGTCAGTATCGCCAGTGCCAGTGCCAGCCATACCTGGGTCCATTGCTGGATAACCAGGTAGATGGGCAAGGCCACCAGGCAAATCTGCCAGGCCATACCGACCAGAATATTCACCATATCCCGCAGCGGATGTGTATCCACTTCAAAATCAGGATCGGCGGCTTTGACTTTGTCATGCACCGGACCCCAGCAGCCCCAGGGGCGTACCTGACGGTAAAAGGCGCACAGCACTTCGTCCGGCTCGGGACGGGTCGCCAGCGTCCCCAGAATGGAGCCCGCCAGACTCAGCGCCAGCAGCAGCGGGAAGGCAAACAGCGGATGGGTACCCGGCATAACGAGCGGCAGACACAAGGACGCCAGCAAACCCGCCATCATGCCCCAGAAGTAGCCGTAGGCATTAAAGCGCCACCAATGCCACTTAAGCAGGTTGGCCGCGGCATAGCCGCCAAATAGAGCGCCAAAGATCCACTGCATGATCTCGTTGATGCTGGAAAGCATCAGTCCCAGCCCGACACCAATCAGTACCAGCACCAGTGACACCAGATAGCTGACCTTAACGTAGGTCCTGTCATCGGCATCGGGGCGGAAATAGCGCTTGTAGATGTCATTCACAAAGTACACGGGGGCGGCATTGAGAGAGGCGGCCAGGGTCGACATAAAGGCCGCCAGCAGACCGGCTATCAGCAGCCCCGTCAGCCCCACGGGCACAAAGTTGTGGATGGCATAGGGCAGGATTTGCTCGAAGTCGAAGCTGCCGCCCTGGGCCTGAATTTCCGGCCCCATGTACACAAGTGCCAGCACGGTAAGGCCCGCCACCATCATGTAACGGGGGAAAAACATCACCAAAGACACCAGGCCGCTCATCTTGGCCGCTTCCTTGGGTGAGCGGGTCGCCAGAATGCGCTGCATATCGTAGTTGGGCACAGGGCCCGCCATGGAAAAGAGCACGCCCTTGAACAGCATCATCATGATCATCAGGCCAATCAGCTCCAGGCTGTCGGCGCGAATCTTGTCGTTCACGCTGTCAATCAGCCCCTGCCAGTTGAGATCCAGCTGCCAGCCAAACCAGATGTTATCCCAGCCTTCCGGTGTGGCGGCCTTGATTTGCTCCGGGGTCACCAGGTTGATGGCAATCAGGCCCACGGCCACGGCGGCAATGGTCATGATCACAAACTGCATCACCTCGGTAAACACCACCGAATACATGCCGCCCTTAATCACATACAGGCAGGTTACCGCAAAAATGATCAGCGCATAGGTGTCCGGCGACAGCTGCCATGGGAAGAAAATGGCCGCGAATTTACCAATGCCTTTAAAGGCATAGGCGATAAAGCCGATGGCGCTGACAATGGCAAATATCACCACCACCAGCTGGCACAGCTCAGCGCCTCTGCCACTGCCAAAGCGGGTCTGCAGCCACTGGGCCCCTGTCATCACGTTGGAGCGGCGCAGCCACACCGACAGGTACACCATCAGGAATACCTGGTTGAAGATGGGCCACACCCAGGGCAGCCAGGCACTCTTCAAGCCGTAAACAAAACACATGGACACCAACCACATGGTGCCTGCGATGTCGAACATGCCCGAGGCATTGGAGACGCCAAGCGCCCACCAGGGGATTTCCTTACCCGCCAGAAAGTAGGCATTCATGTCTCTGCTGGCAAGGCGGGAGATATAAACCCCAAGCCCTAAAGTGCCCAGCAGATAGGCGCCTATGACCAGTAAGTCCAGCCAGGCCAGGGTCATTGGGTTTCCTCCTGCACTATGGATTGACAGCGAATGCCCTTCACCAGGGCCGCCTTGGCATCATCATCCATGCCCGGTAAAGCTATGTGGATGCGCTTTGGCTCGCCGGGGAGCAAATCGAAGAAGTTGTCCGAAAAATTACCGGCTACGTCTGGTAACTCCAAATGGCACTGGCGAATAAGCGTATTGGTGCCAAGGGTCAGGCTAAGCCCTTCTGCATCAAAGCCTGGTTCAATGGTCAGCTCCGGCGTTTTCAGTGCCTGTTCTTTGCTCGGCACAAAATAATACAGGCAATCCGTCAGCAGTTGCCCCTGCTCATCCAGCAAGCGTCCCCGCAGCACCAGCTGAGTGGCATCATACTCGCCAAGCAGGCTTGCCCTATCCAACTGGCACACCAGGGTGCTGGTATTCAGGGGGGTATCAATCGACTGCCGCTCCTGCCACAGGCAGTTGCCGTCAAAGTCCAGCAGCTCAAGTTCAAGCCTTGCCTTAAGCGGTTCAAGGCGGTCGCTCACCAGGCGAACACGCACTGCCTCATCGACCTCATCCACCACCAGCAGATCGGTGCGGAAACTGCGTTTGGCCTGATAGTGCAGCGCCTTCCAGCGACCGTAGTAATCGATGCCGGACCAGGACGCCGCAGGCCAGGTGTCGTTAAGCTGCCAGTAGAGGCTGCCCATGCAGAAGGGGCGCGCCGCACGATGGGCTTCAAACGCCAGCTTCAAGCCTTCGGCCTGTTGTACCTGACTTAAAAACAGCAGCCGCGTGAAGTTTTCCGGATCCCGGTACTCCTGCTCCATGTAGCTGCGAATCAGCTTGTTACCCCGGGGGTGCTTCTGATGCACCCTGAGTACGCTTGAGTCCAGATGCCAGTCGGCCTCCTCGGTAAAACGCGCCATGGACGAGGCCAGCGGGAATGACTGAAAGCCGAACTCACTCATAAAGCGGGGAATACGTTTCTGATATTCGCTGAAGGGCTCCTCGCCGTGCCACACGCCCCAATAATGGTGATTGCCTATGTGGTCCATGTCTTCTTCCCAGAAGCCAATGGGGGACGAGCGCAGATAAAAACGTCCGGCGTCCAACTCGGCCACGGCGCCGGGCAGACACTTATCAAACAAGCGGATGTAGTCGTCCTTCAGTCGGGCGTAGAGCTCTTCGCTGTAGCCAAACTTCTCGGGCCACTGCCAATGCTTGATGCCCATATCCACTTCGTTGTTACCGCACCAGAGCGCCAGGCAGGGATGATTACGCAGGCGTTTGATGTTGTAGGCCGCTTCCTCGCGGACATTATCCAGAAATGCCTCATCGGCCGGATACAGGGAGCAGGCAAACATAAAGTCCTGCCAAATCAGGATGCCGTTCTCATCGGCCAGGCGATAGAAAATATCATCCTGATAAACGCCGCCGCCCCACACCCGCAGCATATTCATGTTGGCGTCCACCACGGCCTCAAAGTCTGCCCGGTGACGCTCGGGCGTCATGCGGTGGATAAAGCTGTCGCCGGGAATATAGTTGGCGCCCTTCATAAACACCGGCTGACCATTCACCCTGAGGTAGAACGATTGCCCCATGCCATCGGCTTCGTTGATGACTTCCAGGGTACGCAGGCCAACGGCCTGACTGTGCTGGGACAGAATCTCATCGCCACTGAGCAGGGTGAATTGAAACCCGTACAGATGGGCCTCACCAAGGCCATTGGGCCACCAGAGGCGGGGATTGGCGAGCTCGAAGTCAAGTCGCAGCGCCGACTGTTCAGTCAGCGGCACTTTCCGGTTTAGTTGCACTTCCCGATTAAGTGGCACTTCGCGGTCAAGCTCGGGCGCAGCAGGGCATGCGACCCGCAGAGTCAAAGGGCGCTCTTGCTGAAGCTGAGCAGAAATCTTCAGGCTGACATCGAAGCTGAATTCGGCCTTATCGCTGCTGAGACTGTGCTGAATAAAGTGCACGTCCTCGATACGACCTTTTTTTATCCCTTGCAGGCCGATGGCTCGCCAGATACCACTGGTCACAAATCTTGGGCCCCAATCCCAGCCAAAATGGCAGGGCGCCTTACGGCTGTAGACGCTGAGCTTTTCGACCGACTTGTCGTTTTCCGCCGGATAGGTGAAGCCCGCCGCCTGATGCAGCGGCAGGGTTTCTTTAATGGGCGAACGAAAGTGAATTTCCAGCAGGTTTTCCCCAACCTTCAGCAGCGACTTACAGGCAATACGCTGACCAATAAACATATTGCGACTGTCGCCAAGCTTATGGCCATTGAGGTACAGGTCGCAATAGGTATCCAGACCTTCGGCCACCAGCTGCACCTCATCGTTTTGCCACCAGTCCTCGCCCAGGGTAAAGGTCTTGCGATAGTGCCAGTCCTCTTGCTCAATCCATTGCAGCGCCTCTTCGTTATCCCGATAGAAGGGATCGTCAATCAGGCCATTGGCGAGCAGATCGGTAAAGTTACAGCCGGGCACCTGGGCCGGCAGCCATTCGGCTTTACCCTGCTGACGAAATTGCCACTGTCCGCCCAGCTCCATTGTTTGACCAAAAGAGTCCAGTGATCGGCTAAAAGGCTCGAATGAATGTGTTGTCATAATGCTCTTCAACATGTGAAAGGCCGCCCTTGCGGCACTTGTAATAAGGAATGGGCCCGGATATTGGCCACCAGCTCCGCCACCCTGGCCTGGCTCACGGGGCCGGATTTGGCATTGGCTGAATTCTGCAAATTTGACTCTGTGAAGTTGGCGTCGCGTAAGCTTGAGTCGAGAACGGCTGAGTAGGTATGCAGCGACCAATGGCTGAAGCCATCCAGTTCACTCAGGATATGCGCCACATTGTCCGGGCCGACACCGCCCCCGGCGACCAGTTCAATGCGTCCCGCCGCGCGGGTGAGCAAGGCCGAAAGACGGGGTAAGCCCCCGATGACCCCAAGCCCGGACTCCCAGGGCGTACCCGCGCTGAGGACCCGGGATACCCCGAGGTCGATGAGTTGCTCCAGCGCTTCAAATTGGTTTTCGATGGCATCAAAGGCACGGTGAAAGGTCACCTGCAACGAGAGGTGCTGCGCCAACGCCAGCAGCGGCGACAAGGCCTTGATATCCATGCGGTTGTGGCTATCCAGCACCCCCAGCACTATGCCATCGGCGCCCTGTCCTGCTGCCCGATATATGCTGTCCTGCATCTGGGTAAGCTCGCTGGCCGAATAGCAAAAATCACCGGCTCTGGGTCTTACCATCACCAAGAGGCCAGGTACATCAGCGAAGGTCTCCCTGGCAATACCCATGGCGGCATCTGTGGGCGTCAGCCCCTGATGCTGCATTTGCCCACAGAGCTCGATACGACTGGCACCGCCCGCTTTGGCGGCTGCCACGTCGGCAGGCAGCGCCAGCAGGTCATCGGCATCGATGCAGACTTCCAGCGGTATCATGGCAACAGCTCCAGATAGCCAAGGTGGGCATTGATGCTCTCATTGCCATCGGCTTTAAGGCCGATAACGGCCAGTTTTTTACCTGCAAGCTGTTTACCAGCCAGCTGTTCGCTGGCAAGGTCCCCGAGCTTCAGTGATTGAGTAGTCCAGTTGCTGTGATTACCCAGGGCAAGAGTCAGCCGCTCACCGTCGGTGGTTTCAAGGTAAAGACTCAATCCTTTGGCCTGCCCCCGGCTTATCAGGGTTAACTGGCTGGATTCACTCAGCACAGCATCAAGTGCATAGAGCGGGGCTGTGGCTTGAAGTGGTGCGTCAACCTGACCAGGCGATTGACCATTCACCGCCAGACTGCTGCCGCCCTGATAAACGGTATCAAAATCAAAACTGAGCTTAAGCGCCCCTTCGCTGGCAAATTGCCAGGTAGGCAGGAGATCCTGACGGCCCATGTTGGTCCAGGGGCCGCCCTTAACCTCACCCTTCTCCACCCACTGTTTACCCTGTCCGGTATTAAAGCCGGTGCGAAGCGGCAGGCTTGCCAGGGTGGACTTGGCGGGCAAATAAGCCCCAACCCCCTTCCAACCGGTTTCATCCGGGGTGGCAAGGTTCATATCGTCACCGGCGAACAATCGCACTTCGGTGGCGTAAAAACGCGCCGCATCGCTTGGGTCTTCACGGAAGCGGCTGAAGGCCGGGGTATGGGGTTCACCCTCAAAGTTAAAGTTCACATTGGGGGCAAACAGGGCGATGGAGGTCAGGGCCTCACCGTCATCGAATAACCAGTCGAGCCACTGATGGCGGCTGAAGGCACGCTGAGCATTGCGGCTCGGCCAGAGATCGGCCCCCACATACACATCATAGGGAGAACGGCCCAGGGCCTCGGCCTCCTGCACCGACGCGCGCACCATGTCTTTGTTCCACCAGTAGTTCAGGAAGATGGCATCGGATGAGCGAACTGTGTTTTGCAAACTGCCCTGCACACTGTCTTGCAAATAAGCCCGGTTATGCTGATTGAGCTGGTTTTGCCAACGTACCTCGCCGCTGGCAATCATGGCGTCGTACCAGTGGATTTCCATGCCCTGGGGTGCGTTGGCGGTAAGGTATTGCACAAAGGCGAGCATACGCCCGGCCAATTCGCGGCCACGCACCGGGTCGCTTTTATCCGCCACCAAATTGTTGTCGGCATCCTTCACGGCGGTCAGGTCGGTTTCCTGATTAATCAGCCATCCATCAAAACCGTAATAGCGGGCCATCTGGATAAGCTTGTCGGCAACAATAAAGTGCCCCTGGGCGTCCTGCTCGAGCAGGGCCTCAACCTTGTCGGCGCTGCCACCCCACTGGGCCACCCCGAGAAAGACCGAGCCTATCACCTTCACCCCGTTTTTATGGGCGGTGTCGACCCAGGGCCGCGCGGGAATTTGCACCCCAAGGTCGGCAGTACCGGCAAACCAATTGAGCACATCGATTTGCGACCAGTGGGTAAAGTTGTACAGGTTGAACTGACCCTGGGTGTCCAAATAGTTGGCAAAGTTATTCATGCCATCGGGGGCATAGAGCACCTTGGCGTCAGACACTTTCTGCCCGGCCAGCGGCGCGCTGAAGCGTGGTGCCAGGGGCACCTTAGACACATTGCGACTATCTGCCGTGGTGCCCACGGGAGACCAGGCCTTGGCCTCGGCTATGGTCAGGGCGAAGGGAGGCTTGCTGTCGAGAATACCCCCGACCACCTTATCTGTTTCCGGCTGGGATTCGGCCCAGACAGGAGGTTGCAGCCAAAGGCCTGCGAGCAGCAATGCCAGTGAGAGTGCGGATTTCTTCATGGGTTACTCCCCAGCAGACTCTTGCCGTCAATCAGGGTGGCCCCGGATTGCTGACGCACCGCGTAGTTAAAACCACTCTGGATGCAATAAGCGCCGTATTCACCGGCCTTGTTCAGTGCCAAAAATCCCACCTGGAACTGGGCGTAGTCCCCCAGTTTACGGGCAATGCGCGCCACCGCTTGCTGGCAGGCTTCTTCCGGGCTCGCACCCTGGCGCATCAACTCCACCACCAGATGGCAGCCCACTGTCTTTATCATCAGCTCGCCCATACCGGTGGCGGTGGCGGCGCCGACTTCGTTGTCCACATAGAGACCTGCGCCAATCAGGGGGGAATCACCCACGCGGCCATGCAGCTTATAGGCCGCGCCGCTGGTAGTGCAGGCGCCGCTGAGATTGCCGTCGGCGTCCAGCGCCAGCATGCCTATGGTGTCGTGATTCTCGATATTGATGGTTTGCACTGTTTGCTCTTTCAGCCAGCGTTGCCAGTCGGCTTTAGCCTCGGCCGTGAGCAGCTCTTCCTCAACAAAGCCCTGTGACAGGGCAAATTGTTTGGCGCCTTCTCCCACCAGCATCACATGGGGCGTCTTTTCCATCACCAGACGCGCCACCGAAATCGGGTGCTTTATGCCCTGCAAAAACGCCACCGAGCCGCAGTTCATGTGCTCATCCATGATGCAGGCATCCAGGGTCACCTTGCCGTCTCTGTCAGGATAACCACCGTAACCCACGGTGCGTACCTTGGGGTCGGCCTCGGGTACCCGCACACCGGCTTCCACGGCATCCAGCGCCCTGCCGCCTTCCTTGAGCACTTGCCAGGCCGCTTCGTTGGCCGGCATGCCGTGCTCCCAGGTGGAGACCACTATGGGTTTATTCACCTTGCGGCCGAGAGCCATGGCGGGCGCAGCAAGTCCAAGCATGGATGCCAGCGACGACAGTTTAAGGAAATCCCTTCTTGAACCCATGGCTTAACGCTCCTGTGTGCGTGAATTGCCCACATGGCACTGGCGGGCAAAGAGGATGGCACCTTCTTCAGGGGATGCCCTGGATGGACCTATCCTGGCGGATAAGTCAGGGTCGAGCCAGGGCGCGATTCGGGGCGCTATGCCCCCCACCAGCGATAAACGCTCGACTCCCGTCGCCAGCAACCGGCGAATCACGCCATTGATAAACGCGGCGCCTTGTTCAATCAGCGTGAGCGACACGGCATCGCCAAGGGCGGCCTCGTCAAACACCTGTGGGGCAAACCGGGCAAAGTCGGTGGCGTTGGCGTGCATCAACTGCTCAGCCAGGCCCATGGCCGTTGTGCCATGTAAGAGCTTCTCGGTCAGACTGGTGCGGGGCCCTATACCGTCGGCGTCCAGCAATACCGCCTTAACCGCTTCGAGCCCAAACCAGGAGCCGCTGCAGGTGGCATTGATGGGAAAACCATGGCCGCCAATCAGGATTTGCTGCCCATTCACATTGGCAAGGGAGCTGAATCCCGTACCCAAAATAATCACGCCGCCATCGGCTCCCTGATGGGCACCCAGGGCGGCCACATGCAGATCCGTGGTGGTGTGCCAGGCGGCAAAGGGGTGCTGCCACTGACTCATCACCTGCTGCAGCTTGGGTAAGTGCAGCCCCGCCAGCCCGGCGCCCACAATCAGCCTGTGATACTGGGTATCGAGTTTAGCGGCGCAGAGCGCCTCATCGATGGCTGCCATGATGGCGGCCTGGCTTTGGCTTACGCCATTGACCGGATTGGCGGGACCGGCAACACCGTGGCCCAGCACCTGGCCGTTATCGTCTGTCAGCAGAGCGCGGCAATGGCTGCCGCCGGCATCTATGCCCACCCAATAGTACGCGCCATCCACGGCCCCTTTGGGGTCCCTGTCCTGATGCGCTGGGACATACGCTCCCATGGCCGAATTGGTACTCGCCCCGTGGGAAGAAGCCTGATGGGCTGCCATTGTTGTCATTTCGGTCATCGACTGCCTTCCTGCGGCTGTGGGTTAAGCGGGATGGACGAGAGCTTTCGGCTCCAATCCAGCGTACGCTTCAGATAATAATCCCCGGGTAAGTCGCCATAATCCAGATAGCGGTAGTCGGGCAGCTGCTTCACGGCGGCGGGTTCAATCTGGGTGCCTTCGTGCCATTCATTAAAGGAGGTGATGGTTACTATGTCAGGCCGGGTCTTGAGTGCCTGACTGAACATCTGGTCGTAATAACGGCCCTGTTCGCGGGACTTGAAATTGGCGCCGTTCCAGGGACGAATTCTGTCATCGGCATAGCCGGGGCCCACGCTGGGGATAAAGAGCTTGCCATGGGCACTGGCCCAGTCGGCAAGATAGGGCCAGTTGGCGCTGGTGCTGCCCCAGACAAAACCTTCACTTGCAAAGTAGGTGTAAAAGCCATCGAAGCCGGTAGTGAGGAAAAAGGCTTCTTCGCCCTGGTTTACCCATAAGCCGATAAATTGCCCATCCAGTTCGGGGGTGCGCAGGCTCAGCTCTCCCCCCGGCAGCAACAGCTTTTGCCATTCACTTACCGGCAGCTTGTAAGAGTCGTAAACGTAGTAAAGGGGTTTGCCCTGGTAACGGTACAAGGCGGGATGCGTGCCAAATTTCTGCATCAATTCAGTAATAATGGCGTGGAATTCTTCGGCGCTGCGGTAGTTGGGTTCGATATGAAAATTGATCTGCAGGCCTTTTTCTGCGGCCTTGTCCATAAAGAGATCAATAGATCTGGCAGCAAAATCGTCGGCCCCCAGCCAGCTTACCGACACCACGCCGATACCGGCCTGGCGCATCATCTCCAGATGCTGCTCGATAATCTCGGGGTCGTGGGAGCTGTAACTGCCAAGTTCCGGATAAAAGTTGGCCCCTATGTCGTCGGCACCGGGAAAGTCCAGGCGCCCCTCGAGGGGGATATCACCATATGGCAAGACCCTGTGGTTCCAATGTTGCCACTGGCCATCCTGCTGCGGATTACCGTACCAGCCATAGTAAAAAACATGAAGGCGTGAGTTGCCCGAAGGCTCGGATGGTCCCTTGCTGCACCCCGGCAGCGAGCAGGTGAATAACACCAGCAGTAGAATGCGGTAAATCTGTATCAAGGTCGTGTTCCAGCTTTGCTTAGTGACTGATACCGCCCCTGTTACGGGGCAAGTATCAAGGACAAGCACTGCGAGTGAGGGCAGTCGTACTACTCGGTACTGCCGACCGCCCTCTCGCCACGCTCAGGGGGTTACAGCTCAGGGCCAATCAGCTCGATTTCAGCGATTTGCATCAGGGTATCGTCGCCTTTGTTTTTGGTGACATTGAGACGATAGCTGCTGAAAGCAAAACCGTTACCCATTTCGAACAGCTTACGCTCAAGCCGGTTGTCCCAGGACTCGCCAATCCAGCTGCCCAGACGAACCCAGGTCTGGCCGCCGTCATTGGAGCCTTCGACGTTGAAGTTCTCAGGGTCGCGGCCATCGGCATCATTGGCACTGGTGATGGCAATGCTGCTGACTATCCTGGCCTGGGGCAGATCCAGCTGGACCCAGGATGGGTCTTCCTCGGTCGGTGCGCCTTTCCATTCGTTATGATCCAGCCACTTGGTGCTGAGATCGTTATCGAATGCCATGGCTGCTGCCTCGGCTTCGCTGATGGCATTGCGGGCACTGGCCACGGCACCGGCTGAGGATGAGTGATCCACCGACATGTACTGGGGTCCAATCAACTCTATCTCGGCCACCTGCATCAGGGTGTCATCACCCTTGTTTTTGGTGATATTCACGCGATAGAAGCTGAAGCCCAGATCGTTACTGAAGGGGAATACCTTGCGCTCGAAACGATCATCAAAGCCTTCGCCAATCCAGCTGCCCAGACGTACCCAGTTGGTGCCGTCGTTGGACGCTTCGATATTGAAGTTTTGCGGATCGCGGCCATCGGCATCGTTGGCACTGATCATACCCAGCTTGTTAACGGCAACCTGAGTTGGGAACTGCACCATCACCCAGGCTGGGTCTTCTTCGCTCGGTGCACCTTTCCAGTCGTTATGATCCAGCCACTTGGTGCTCACATCACCATCAAACGCCTTGGAACCGGCTTCCGAATCGCTGATGGCGAAACGGGCGCTGATTTGGGTACCTGCCATCATGCCGTGGTTGAGGTCCGGCAGTTTAGGCCCTACCAAACCGATTTCCGCCACCTGCATCAGGGTGTCATCGCCCTTGTTCTTGGTGATATTCAAGCGGTATGAGCTGTAGGCCAGGCTGTTGGTCACGCTGAACTGTTTGCGCTGGAAACGCTCATCGAAGCTCTCGCCTATCCATTCAGACAGGGTCAGCCAGGTTTCACCGTCGTTGGAGGCCTGCAACTGGAAGTTCTCCGGGTCACGACCTTCGGCATCGTTGGCGCTCACCAATACCAGGGTATCCACCGCCTTGGGCTCGACCAGATCCACCCTCACCCAGGATGGGTCTTCCTCACTCGGTGCGCCTTTCCAGTCGTTGTGATCCAGCCACTTGGTATTGACGTCTTTATCAAATGCCATGGTTTCTGCTTCACCATCACCGATGCGATTACGGGCGGTAATGCTGGCAATACCTGTGGCATTGGCATGGTCTTCGCTGGTGTAAATCGGGCCGACAAAGGCAATCTCAGCCACCTGCATCAGCGAATCGTCGCCCTTGTTTTTGGTGATGTTCAAACGGTAGTAACTGAACTCCAGACCATTCACAAACCGGAATTCTTTGCGCTCGAAACGCTCATCAAAGCTTTCGCCGATGAACTCGCCCAGGGTTATCCAGTTTTCGCCGTCGTTGGAGGCCAGCACCTGGAAGTTTTCCGGGTCGCGGGCAGGGGCATCGTTGGCACTGGTGATAAACAGGCTATTCACCGCCTGAGGCTGGGCAAACTTCACCTGCAACCAGGATGGGTCTTCCACACTGGGGGCCCCTTTCCACTCGTTGTGATCGAGCCACTTGGTGTTCACGTCACCATCGAATGCCATGGCCTCGGCTTCAGAATCGCTGATGCGGTTGCGGCCTGTGATAACGGCAGTGGCAAGATTCTCAGCGGTGGTCACTTCCTTGACCGGCCCGGAACTGGTGGCGGTTTCAAGGAAAGGCAGCTTGAGGTCTATCACGCTGTCGGCGGTTAAACCGAGTTCTGCCAGGTAAGGCACGGCGGCGATGGAAGCCAGCATGCGTTCACGCAGTGGCGTCAGGGCGGTGATATCCCCTTCGTTGGCCAGCGCAATGGCGGCAGTGACCTCGCCCATTAACCCGGCAAAGGTTTCCCCTTCGCCCAGATTGGCGAAGGCCGCATTCACCAGCGACAGCTTGATGATGTCCTGGCTGGCATAGGTGTCCTGACACTCTTCATGGGTCACGGTATTGCCATCGGCGTCGGTTTCAGAGACTTCCTGACACTCTTCACCGGTCACAAAGTTTGCCATGGCCTCGGCACTGATAAGCGCTGAGCTGAACACATTGGCCTTGCTGTTAACGCCAAGGGCTTTCAGCAGCAGCTGTGAATTGTCCGCCAGCGCCATTTCATACAGCTGACGCACAGACACATTGCGGCCGCCTGCCACCTCGGTGGCCACCAGGTCACTGGCAATACTGGTCAGGGCATTGGCCTGGAAACTGGCGTCTGCCGTGCCATCACTGCCGTTGGCGTAAGGCACCTGCACATAGGCCAGGGTGGTAAAGTGTGCGCCGGACAGGGGCGCACCGCTCAGCACTTCGCCCATGGCAACACCGGCACAGGTCACCGCATCGCAGATCATGGTTGTCTGGTCGTCGGCGGCCACGTCCACTTTGAACATGCTGTTGATGCCAAAGCCGGGCTGGCCGGTCACGGTAAAGTTGATGCTGCCGTCATCACCGGTACGGTTGTCACCGCTCATCTGTACCTGGCTGCCATTGAGCTGAGACACAGTTACCAGCGCATTGGCCAGGGTGCCTTTCACGGCACTGCCGGAGATATCAGCCACGGTCACATCAATGGTGGCCGGGATATTGGCTGGATCCGGGTCATCCGCACCGCCACAACCGTAAAGACCTGCGAGAGAGAGCGCAATTAAAGTAGACAACCTGCTGTTTTTGAAAACTTTCATTTTTATTCCTCGTCATTCTTGACTGAAAGCCGCCACAGCGGCCTATTCGTTAAAACCTGTAGGTGGCGCCCAAGTAGAAGCGACGACCGGCGTAGGCGTTCTGGATGAAACGGTTGTCCGTATCATTCCCCAGATGCACGTAGGTTTCCGATTGGGTCAGGTTAATCACAGAGGCCGACAACACCAGGCTGTCGGTAAGGTTGTAACTGGCATTGACGTCTATCTGGTCATAGGCTTCGGTATAGAAGTTGGTCTCCCAGGAGGCGACATAGCCGCCCACGCTTGGACCACGCTTGTTATAGGAAGCACGGACACTCAGGTCGTCGTTTTCGTAGAAGGCAGAAAAGTTCCACTGGTATTTGGAGCTGCCAATCAGCGGCGACTCACCTACCTTCTGCCCATCCAATTCGACGTTGGCCTGATTGGTGTTGTTGCGGGTGTAGTTGGCATAAATACCAAAACCATTGTCAAAGAAGTGCTGCATAAACACTTCCATACCGCTGGAGCTGGCATCGGTACCGTTGGCGACAGTGTAGAAGTCGCGTACCAGCAGGTCATCGCCACCGGCGGTGACTACCTTGTCGCCGGCGTTGGGCAGGGTGAAACTCTGCTCAGGAACGCTGCGGGTGGTGTCTATGATGAGCGGCACCACGAAGTTGTCGACGCTCTTCTTGAAGAAGGCAATACCCACACCCGAGCCTTCGCCGTAATAGTATTCCAGCGAGGTATCGAACTGAGTGGACTCCATGGGCAACAGCGATGAGTTACCGCCTGAGCCGGTCCAGCCTTCGCTGTCGCGGATGCTGTCGAAATCATCGGCGGCGCTGCGGTCGGCGGAGTATTCGTTGGAGGTGTATACCAGTGTCTGGTATTGGCCCAGATCATCGTAACCGGGGCGAGCCATCACCTTGGCGGCGGCGAAACGCCACACCCAGTTGTCGGCCAGATCCCACACCAGGTTCAGGCTGGGCAGCCATCTGTCGTAGGTGTTTTCTTTTTCAAGGTAAACAAAGTCTTCAACTCTCTGCTCGTCTTCCGGCAACAGATTGCCCTGGGCATCTTTCCAGTCGAGGCGATAGAGGATCTTGTCGGACGAGCCGGAGGTAGTGGTGGTGCTCACATAGCGCAAACCCAGGTTACCGCGGAAGTCTTCATAGCTGAAATCGGCCTGCAGGTAAGCGGCGGTGATTTCTTCCTGTACGTTGTACACGTAGTTGGGTTCGATACGGGTGTACTGAACAAAGTTCTCGCTGACGATTTGCTGATAACGCTGCCAGTCCACCGCCGGGAACAGGTTGGTATTGATCACATCCGACAGATTGCCAAGTGAGCCTGGCATGATCACGTCTCGGATATCAGGGATGCCGCCGTTGCGGGAATAGTCATCGTCCAGATTGATGGTACCGGCGGCTTCGCCTGCGGCAATATCAAAATCCGGAGAGAGGTAGAAGGTGTTGCGGGTATCGCGATGTATCTTGCCATCACGGTACTTCAAGCCAAAGTGCAGGGTGTGCACCATGCCCCAATCCACAAAATAATCCACATCCAGCGAGGCGTATTTCTCTTCCTGGGTACCGGTCACAAAGCTTGAGTCGGTGGCGCCCACGTCGGCCTGGCCACCGATACCGGCAGTCAGGTTTTCAATCATCTTGGGGTCCATATAAGTGGTCATCTTATGGCCCGAAAGATCATAGCCATAATAGAGTGACGACTCATTGGCATAGTAAGCGGCGCGGAATTTCTCGGATGGGCCGCCCTCGGCCTCGGTTTTACCGAAGGTCAGCTTTGCATTGAAATTGTCGCCTTCGTACTTGGCGTAAAAATCGAAGGTGTCTGACACAGACTCTTCACGTTTGTACTCACCATTAATACGGGGAATGGCTGACAGACGCTGGGAGCCTGAAGTACCGGCGGAGTAATCAATCCCGGTCACGTATTCAGCTTCAGCATCGACCCGCACATCGGTCCAGAAGTTATCGTTGTTGTTCCACTCGGGGTATTCAAGCTGATTGAGAATGGAATCCTGACCGAGGGTAAAGCGGAAGTAGTTCATACCGAACTCGAGTGAGTCGGTTGGACGCCACTGAGTGGTTACCTGAAAACCTTCGCGCTCGCGCTGCTCTTCCAGCACTTCCTGCACCATACTCTGGGGCGCATAGCCCTTGGCGCCGCCTTCAACCAACTGGTTGTCCTTGCGCTCCTGATAGAGGAAGTTTTTGTTGATGATATTGACGCGGGCACTCTGGGAGCGGTTGGTTCTGTCCTGACGGGTGTAGCCGAGCAGGAAGCCCAGATCTTCATCATCATTTTTCCAGGAATAGATACCACTGAACTGAGGCTCGTACTTGTCGGTGATATCGGCGTTGCTGTACTCAAGGTTAATAATCCCTGAGTTTTTATCCATATTCAGTGGCTTACGGCTGTACATCAGCACGGTACCACCGATGCCGCCCTCGTCGAGACGAGCCTCGGACGATTTGAATACCTCTACCCTTTCAATCATGGTCGATGGCATGAGGGCATAGGAGAAGGAGCGGGAAGGTTCGCCTGGGGAGGAGGCGATAAAGTTGCCGTTGAGCTGGGTGAAGGTCAAATCCGATGACAGACCACGGATACTGACAGTGGCACCTTCACCACCGCTGCGCTGAATAACCACCCCGGGCACGCGCTGCAGCGAGTCTGCAACGTTTTTGTCCGGAAACTTACCTATGTCTTCTGCGGTAATGGCATCAACCACGGCATCAGAGGTGCGCTTTATCGACAGGTTTTCTGCAGATGAAGCACGAATCCCTCGGATTTCAATGACTTCGATATTCTCTTCGTCGGCTTTTTCAGCCTCGGGGGTTTGCGCGTATCCCATGGCACTCAGTACCGAGAGACACAGCAGGGACTTTGCAAATATTCGCTGATTACGAATAACTTTATTGTAATTACTTGTTGTCATAGGGTTTTCCCTCTCCTCTCATTAATGTAATCGTAAACAAGGATTTAAGAAATCTCGGACAACAAACCAATAAAATCATTGCATTACGGAAACATTAGTTTTTTATAAATATAAGGACGTAAGGCACATTAATGTAATCGATTACATTGGCTTCGAATACTAAACCGCCATAAACAGGGAGTCAACAGCAAAAAACCTGTAGTCAACAATTTATTTACAGAGTGAGATATAGGAAATAGTGCGCTGCGCAGCATGAAATACCGCAGCGCACAGCGCTCAGCCTTCTGATGGGACAGGGAGAATTTTTTGGCTTAGAATCAGAGCATTAGCTCTAGTTTTTGAGTGGCCCCGTACTGCCGCGCTCCAGTAAATGGAATGGCAGTATGACCCGGGAGCGCTTCAGTGGTTGACGGTTGATTTGTTGCACCAGCACTTCAACGGCATTGCGTCCCATATCATAGGCAGGCTGGTCTATGGTGGTCAGCGGCGGGTCCATATAAGCCGACACCTTGACGTTATCAAAGCCGGTGACAGAGATATCATCGGGGATCCTGAGACCCTGGGCTTTGATTTCAAACATGGCGCCGATGGCGATATCATCGTTGAAACAGAAAATCGCACTCGGACGGGGATTGCGGCTTAGCAGCTCTCTCGCGCCTTCGACACCCGTCTCTATGCTGTAGCTACCACCAACGAGCATATCTTCTTTAAAATCAATACCCTCACCCTTTAGCACACTCATAATGCCCGTGAGGCGATCATGGTGAATTTGGCTGCGGCGCTGGCCGGCGATGATCCCGAAATGCCTATGGCCAAAGCCTATCAGATGGTGGGCCAGGGCCCTGCCTGCGGCGTGGTTATCGAGCTCGATAAAGGGATACTTGCGATCTCCCTCGATACGTTCGCAGACACTGACCATGGGCACAGTGGCGGCCAAATCGGCATCGTTATCGGAAAAAGGAAAGGAATGATCCAGTTGGATCAGGCCATCGGCCCTGTTGGTGAGCACCATGCTGGCATACTCATGCTCCCGAGCTTCGAGCCCCTGGGTATCGCCGAGCAGCACACAATAGCCTTTTTCCTGGGCCGCCTGCTCTATCCCTTCGATAATCCGCATAAAAAACGGGTTCACCAGGTTGGGAACCAACACTACTATGGCATTGGATTTACCGGTTTTAACGCTGGTTGCCATCCAGTTTGGACGATAACCGGCTTGCTTTACTGCCTGCATGACCTTGGCACGGGTTTGCTCGCTGACTCTTTCCGGGCTCTTTAATGTCCTTGAAACAGTCGCGGTGGAGACACCCGCCAGTTCACTTACCTTCTTAATATTGGTCATTAAGTATTGAATTTCCTGATGAATATGCCATCGGGCCTGAGATAAGGCATTGCAAGCAGCTAGATTTTTACCGTAACAATCATAAAACAAATTAGCACTTTAAGGAAGATGTAATCGATACCATTGCAAGCTCAAATAGCAGATTTAATGCTTTATATGGGGATTTTACCGGGTAAACGATACGATAACCTAGACTGCATAAATGTAATCGATTACAGTGAGACAAATCCCCCTACAAAGTCACAAGTGGGCAACATGCTTGTGACCGGATAACCTGGAGACAGAAAATAATGATAAGGTCCAAGGTCTGTATTGCTGTCATAGGACTGTCGCTGGCCGCATGCCAGACAAGCAATCACAGCGCATCTCCCACACACGCAGCTGCCACACAGCCAACCAATCTGGTCAGTCAGGATCTGGTGCAGTACGTGAACCCCCTGATGGGAACAGACTCCAAGTTCAGCCTTTCCAATGGCAACACTTACCCGGCCATCGCCACGCCCTGGGCTATGCACTTTTGGAGCCCCATGACGGCGCCCATGGGCGACGGTTGGACCTACAAGTACGACGACGATACCCTGCGCGGCATCAAGCAGACTCACCAGCCCAGCCCCTGGCTCAATGATTACGGTGCCTTTTCCCTGATGGCGGTGACCGGTGAGCTCAAGTTTAAAGAGGATGAGCGGGCCTCCTGGTTCTCCCACAAGGCCGAAACCGTCAGTCCGGATCACTACTCTGTGTACTTGGCCGACTACGATGTCACCATGGAGGTCACGCCCACCGAACGGGCGGCCCAGTTCAGATTCACCTTCCCCGAAACCGAGCAGGCCTACATTCTGCTGGATGCCTTCAATAAAGGCTCCATGGTTCGCATCCTGCCGGAGCAGCGCAAAATTGTGGGTTATGCCCGCAATAACCATGGCGGTGTACCCGACAACTTCCACAACTACTTTGTGATTGAGTTCGATAAAGATTTCGAGCTGACCCACACATGGCACAATGATTGGGCATTACAGCCAAACCAGCTCAAGAGCGAAGGCGAGCATGTGGGTGCCATCATCGGCTTTAAAACCCAGCGCGGTGAGCAGGTGCATGCCAAGGTTGCTTCCTCATTTATCAGCCCGGAGCAGGCCGAAATTAACCTGCGCCGCGAAATTGGTGAGCAGAGCTTTACCCAGACCCAGGCCGCAGCCAGACAAAGCTGGCAAAAGGAGCTGTCGCGCATCCGGGTAGAAGATCAGGACATGGAGCAGGTAAAGACCTTTTACTCTGCCCTCTATCGGGTGCTGCTGTTTCCACGCAAGTTTTACGAGTACGACGCCAACAACCAGCTGGTCCATTACAGCCCCTATAATGGCGAAGTCCTGCCCGGATATATGTTTACCGACAATGGCTTCTGGGACACCTTCCGCGCCGTATTCCCCTTCTTCACCCTGATGTATCCAGAGCTGGATGCCCAAATCATGGAAGGTCTGGCCAATACCTACAAAGAATCCGGCTGGTTGCCTGAGTGGGCCAGCCCCGGCCATAGAAACGTGATGGTAGGCTCCAACTCGGCCATCAACATTGCCGATGCCTATTTAAAGGGGATTCGCGGATTTGATATCGAAACCCTGTACGAGGCCGCCAGGAAAAACGCCGAGGTAAACGAAGGCCGACCCATGACATCCGTGGGCCGCGAAGGCGTGGATTACTACAATAAGCTGGGCTATGTCCCCTATGATGTGGGCATCAATGAAAACGCCGCCCGAACCCTGGAATACGCCTTTGCCGACTTCAATCTGTACAAGCTGGCCGAGGCCCTTGGCAAAACCCAGGACGCCGAAATGTTCAGGCAGCGCGCCTATAACTATCGCCACCTGTTTGATACCGAAACCGGCTGGATGCGCGGTAAAAATCAGGACGGCAGCTTCCAGTCGCCCTTCAACCCGCTCAAATGGGGTGATGCCTTTACCGAAGGCAACGCACTGCACTACAGCTGGTCGGTGTTTCACGATATTGAAGGCCTGAAGCAACTCATGGGCGGCCAACAGGGCTTTATCGACAAGCTGGATCAGGTGTTCGATATGCCGCCGCTGTTCGATGATTCCTACTACGGCTTTACCATCCACGAAATCCGCGAGATGCAAATCGTCAACATGGGCAATTACGCCCATGGCAATCAGCCTATCCAGCACATGATTTATCTCTACAATCATGCCGGTCAGCCCTGGAAGGCCCAGCAAAAAGTCCGTGACGTGATGAATCGTCTCTATTCGGCAACCCCGGATGGTTACTGTGGCGATGAGGATAACGGCCAAACGTCGGCCTGGTACGTGTTCAGTGCACTGGGCTTTTACCCGGTCACACCGGGCACCCCCGAGTATGTGATTGGCAGTCCCCTGTTCGACAAGGTCACCCTGACACTGGAAGACGGAAAGACCTTCGTTATCCAGTCAGACAATAACCTGGATGCCAACCCCTATATTCAGCAGGCCTTGCTCAATGGCAAGACCTTGAACCGGAGCTGGCTCGATCATCATGAGATCCAGGACGGTGGTACCCTGAACTTCGACATGGGTGCCACCCCCAATAAAGCCTGGGCCAGCGATGCCAATGCCCAGCCTTACTCCATGTCGTTGGAAATAACGCGTCCTTAAACCATGTCCCTGAAACAAGGACGCGTCAGCGTCCTTCGACACACGAGAACCACTATGGCAATGATTCCATCAACTCCAGCACAGGGCGGACAGGGCAAAAGCAGCCACTTTGCCTTTGCCGCCATGACGACGCTGTTTTTTATCTGGGGCTTTATCACAGCCCTGAACGATATTCTGATCCCACACCTGAAAGCGGCCTTCGAGCTCAGTTACACCCAGGCCATGCTGGTGCAGTTTTGCTTCTTTGGCGCCTATTTCATCGTCTCGCCCTTTGCCGGCAAGCTGATTGAAAAAATTGGTTATATCCGCGGCATAGTCACAGGTCTGTGTACCATGGCAACCGGCTGTTTGCTGTTTTACCCGGCGGCAGAAGTCTCGGTTTACGCCCTGTTTTTGCTGGGTCTTTTCGTATTGGCGAGCGGCATCACCATATTGCAGGTATCTGCCAACCCCTATGTGGCGATTTTGGGGCCTGAGCGCACTGCGGCCAGCCGCCTGAGTCTGGCCCAGGCCATCAACTCACTGGGCCATACCCTGGCCCCCCTGTTTGGTGCGGCGCTTATTTTCGGTGCCGCAAGCAACGCCCATGCGGTGCAGCTGCCCTACCTCATTCTGGCCGGTGCCGTACTGCTAACCGCCGTGGGCTTTGTGTTTTTGAAGCTTCCTGCCCTGCAAACCGACCACGAAACCCATGTCAGCGCCAACGACAGCATTTGGCAGCACAAACACCTGGTGTTGGGCGCCCTGGCCATCTTTCTCTATGTGGGCGCCGAAGTATCAGTTGGCAGCTTTTTGGTGAACTATTTTTCCGAGAGCCATATTGCCGCCCTGACCGAGCAGGAGGCCAGCCGCATGGTGTCTTACTATTGGGGTGGTGCCATGGTGGGCCGCTTTGTGGGCTCAGCCCTGACCCGCATTCTGCAGCCAACCTATGTGCTGGCCACCAATGCCCTGATGGCCATACTGCTTTTAGTCCTGACCATGAACAGCAGCGGCTCTCTGGCCATGTGGTCTGTGCTGGCGGTGGGTTTCTTTAACTCCATCATGTTCCCCACCATCTTCACCCTGGCCATCCGAGGCCTCGGCCCCTTAACCAGCCGGGGTTCGGGTTTGCTGTGTCAGGCCATTGTGGGCGGTGCCATACTGCCGCTGCTGCAAGGCGTGGTTGCCGACAGCAGCTCGGTGCAGTTCAGTTTTATCATCCCCATGGTGGCGTATTTGTATATCGGCTGGTATGCCCTGCGTGGCAGCAAAGCCTGTGAAAAAGCCAAGATTGTAGAGGCCCAGTCATGAAAAAAATCCTGTGTTTTGGTGAGGCGCTGATTGATTTTCTCAACATAGGTGCCAGCCATCAGGGACCCCTTACCCTCCCGGAGTTCCGTCAGTATCCGGGCGGCGCACCGGCCAATGCCGCCGTTGCCGTTGCCAGACTTGGTGGCCACGCCTGCTTTGCCGGTCAGGTAGGCCAGGACCCCTTCGGGGAGTTTCTGGCGGCCGCGCTGCAGGAATACGGCGTGGATACCCGCTTCCTGCTCAAGCATCCCGAGGCCAAAACCGCGCTGGCCTTTGTGATGCTGGATGCCGATGGCGACCGCAGTTTTTCATTCCATCGCCATGAAACCGCCGATGTGATTCTGACTCAGGAACAGGTAAGCGACGACTGGTTCAGCGGCGACACCATAGTGCATTTTTGCAGTAACACCCTAACCACGCCGCAGATAGCCCAGTGCACCCGTCATGTGCTGAATCAGGCCAGAAGCGCCGGCAACCTCATCAGTTTTGATGTGAACCTGCGCCATAACCTCTGGCCCCAGGGTGCGGCAGACCGCGCCCTGGTGAATGAACTGGTAAAACAGGCCGATGTGGTTAAGTTTTCCCGTGATGAGCTGGAGTATCTGGCCGGTGGCGACTCGGATACTTACATCCGTGAATGCCTCGCCAGCCAGTGTCAGCTATTGCTGGTAACCGACGGCGCCAACCGTATCGACTATTTCACCGCCGGGCATCAGGGGCACCTGCAGCCACCCAAGGTTAAGGTGGTGGATACCACAGCCGGTGGCGATGCCTTTATCGGCGGCTTCCTCTATGGTCTGGGTTGTATGGAGAATGCCAATGCCGTCTTCGCCGACACCCGGGAGCTTGAGTCCCTGCTGCTGTTTGCCACCCACTGTGGGGCCTACGCCGTGACCCAGCCCGGCGCCTTCCCGGCCCTGCCGGGACTGACCGATATCCAGACACAGGCGACCCAGCATGGGCACTCGATTGCTGCCTTTAACCCCGTTTTATTCCGGAGCCAGGTATGAACTTTTTCTCCCAGACGTTTCTTCTCGAACATTGCCAGAGCATTTTGGATTTCTACACCGACCGGGTAGTGGATCCCAGCGGCGGCTATCACCAGAATTTTCTGGATGACGGCAGCCTGTTCGATACCCACTTCAAGCAGCTGGTGAGCAGCACCCGTATTCTGGTGAACTATGCCACCGCAGGTATCCTGTTTGCCCGTCAGGACTATCTGGATATCGCCAAACATGGCCTGGATTATCTGGAGCAGGTGCACTGGCAGGCATCCAGCCAGACCTACGCCTGGACACTGGATAATCACAAGCCGCTGGACATGACCCAGCAGGCCTATGGATATGCCTTTGTGCTGCTGGCCTATGCCGCGGCCCGCAAGGCGGGGCTGGTTGAGGACGACAGCAAGCTGCAACAGGTATACGACTTGCTGGAGCAGCGTTTCTGGCAGGCCGAATATGGCCTCTATGCCGATGAAATCAGCCCAGAGGGCGTGCTCAGTCCATACCGTGGCCAGAATGCCAATATGCACCTGTGTGAAGCCATGCTGGCGGCCTTTGAAGCCACGGGCAAGAGCCAATATCTGGAGCGTGCTACCCTGCTGGCACAGAATATTGCCGTGCGTCAGGCGTCACTGACTGATGATCTGGTGTGGGAACACTACACCCCCGAGTTCAAACCGGACTGGGATTACAACAGGGACGACCCCAAGAATCTCTATCGCCCCTGGGGCTTTCAGCCCGGGCATCAGACCGAATGGGCCAAATTGCTGCTGATCCTCAATCGCCATGCACCTCAAGCCTGGCAGATTGAACGCGCATCCTCTTTGTTTGACCGCGCCTATCAGCAAGCCTGGGACAGTCAGGATGGTGGCCTGGTTTACGGGTTTGATCCCGAAGGCAACTGGTGTGACGATGACAAATACTTTTGGGTACAGGCCGAAAGCTTTGCCGCTGCCGCCATGCTGCATCAGGTGACCGGCGAAGATAAGTACCTGACCCAATACGATGCCCTGTGGCAGTACAGCTGGGCCCACATGGTGGACCATGAGTACGGTGCCTGGTTCAGGGTGCTGAAAAAGGACAACAGCAAGTATTCCAATCAGAAAAGCGCCGCCGGAGCCAAGTGTGACTACCACACCCTGGGCGCCTGCTTCGAAGTCCTGCGCGTGCTCGGCCACCCGGCACTGAAATAAACCGACCAGGAGGCCCGTGGATGCGGGCCTTTGCTTACCTGACTCCATGAGGATGTGATGAAAAAGATTGCCGCACTGCTGCTGACCGCGTCCCTGGCAGCATGCAACCAGCAACCCAGCCAGGTGCAAAGCCACGAGCAAAGCCCGCAACCCACAGAGCTGCCAAACGAGCTCCAACCGGACGAGGCGCCGGATCCTGTCGCCTACGTCGACCCCTTTATTGGCACCGATGGCAAGGGTAAAACCTTCCCCGGCGCCACCGTGCCCCACGGCATGGTGCAGCTCAGTCCCGACAATGGCCGTACCGGCTGGGACTGGATAGCGGGCTACTTCTACCCCGACAACATCATTGCCGGCTTCAGCCATACCCATTTGTCCGGCACAGGCGCAGGGGATCTCTATGACATCTCCTTTATGCCCCTGACCCGGCCTTTCAAGCGGGTGCAAACCGAGGGCGGTCCGGCGGATGGCACCCTAGTGTCCCATTTCAGCCACGACGAAGAGCAGGCCAGCCCCGGTTATTACCGGGTCAGATTGCAGGACTACGATATCAAGGTGGAGCTGACCGCTGCTGCGCGCTCCGGCCTGCAAAGGTACAGTTTCCCAGCCTCGGCCAATGAAGGCGTGGTGCGGCTCGATTTGGGTTATAGCCGTAACTGGGACAAAACCGTCGCGACCCATGTGGAGATAATCGATGCCTACAGCATTGGCGGGTATCGTAAATCCACCGGCTGGGCCGAGGACCAACGGGTGTATTTTTACAGCCGCTTCTCCCAACCCATCGCCAGTCAGCAGCTGTTTGTAGATGGCAAACTGTCTGTTGATGATAAGCCGGGAGTTCAAACCCGGGCCTCTGCTGAAAATCTGGCGCTGGAACTTAACTTCGATTTCGGCGAAAGCCAATCAAAGGACAGGTCTTTGCTGGTGCACACCGCCATCAGCTCGGTGAGCATAGACAATGCCAGGGCAAACCTTGAGGCCGACGGCAAGCTGCTGGACTTCCCGGGCACCCTGGCCGCCGCAAAAGATGCCTGGCGCGGCGAGCTTTCCCGAGTCAGAGTATCGGCCTCCGAGGATAACCTCAGGCAGTTTTACACCGCCATGTACCATGCCTCCCTCGCCCCCCGACTCTTCTCGGATACCGATGGCCGCTACAAGGGGCCGGATGGCGCAATCCATAAAGCCGAAGGCCATCCACGCTACGAATTCTTCTCCCTGTGGGATACCTTCCGGGCGCTGCACCCCTGGAAAACCCTGGTCGATCAGGCCCGCACCCGGGAAATGATGGACAGCATGATGGACCATTACCGGGTAGCGGGACGTTTACCCGTGTGGATTTTTCAGGGCAATGAAACCGACATGATGATGGGGTATCACTCGGTGCCGGTATTGGTCGATGCCTATCTGAAGGGCCTTACCGATATTGATGGCGAAGACTTGCTCAATGCCGCCCTGCAGAGCGCACGGCAAGACGCATTTGGCCTGGCGAGTTACCAGCAGCTGGGGTACGTCCCCTACACGGAGCGCAAGTGGAATGTGGCCCTGACGCTGGAATACGCCTTCGATGACTGGGCTATCGCCCGCCTCGCCAAAGCCTTGGGCAAAGACGATATTTATCAGGAATTTGCCACTCGGTCACAGAACTATCGCCGCCATTTTGACTCCCAAACCGGCTTTATGCGCGCCCTGGATGCCGATGGACAATTCCGTCTCCCCTTCGACCCCAACGCCTATCACCCGGAAGACTACTGTGAGGCCAATGCCTGGCAATACAGCTTCTTTGTGCCACACGATGTGGCGGGTATGGTCGGGATGATGGGCGGCAAGGCCAGTGTCAGTGCCAAACTGGATGCCATGTTCAGTACCGGGCAGGCCGTGGAGGAGTTTCCCGAGTGGATCTCCGGCTATATCGGCCAGTATGTCCACGGCAATGAGCCCAGCCACCACGTGCCCTACCTCTATCAATATCTGGGCGAAGCACATAAAACCCAGGCTCTGGTGCGGCAGATAATGCACGAGCTTTACACCACGGCGCCCGATGGTCTGGCGGGTAACGAAGATGCCGGGCAGATGTCGGCCTGGTACCTGTTCAGTGCGCTGGGCTTTTACCCCGTGGACCCGGTATCCGGTGAATATGTGCTCGGCAGCCCCGAGGTCGACAGCGCCGATATCCAGCTTGAAAATGGTAACGTCTTTAAAATTCGCACCATTAATCAAGGACCTGAGCATGTTTATGTCAAACAGGTCACTTTGAACGGCAAGCCATTGAACGGATATATTTTACGACATTCAGATATTCTGGCCGGTGGTGAACTGGTCTTTACCATGAGCCCTCAGCCATGACAGCCAAGCCTAAGTCCTCAGCCATGAACAAATTCCTGTTTGGTCTGCTCCTGACCAGCTGCTCTGCCCTGGGTGGCAACAGCCAGTACGTGAATCCCTTTATCGGTACCTCAAACTTCGGCGCCACCCACCCCGGCGCCCAGTACCCCAATGCCCTGGCCTCGGTGGCGCCCTTCAACGTGGCCCATGGCGGCGAGCAAAACAAGTTTGAAAAAGATGCCGCCTGGAACTCGCGGGTGTATATCCACGAGAACCGCTACCTGACGGGATTCAGCCACCTGAATTTAAGCGGCGTTGGCTGCCCCGATGCGGGCGTATTGCTGCTGATGCCCACCACGGGGCCACTCGAGCTCGATGCCCGGGAGTACGGCAGCAGCTACAGCAATGAGCAAGCCAGTCCCGGCTACTACAGCGCTCAGCTGGACAAATACGCCGTCAAGGCCGAGGTCACCAGCAGCCTGCGCACCGGCTTAAGCCGTTTCACCTTTCCGGCAGGCCAATCCCATGTACTGCTTAACTTGGGGCTGGGTCTGACCAACGAAACCGGCGCCAGCCTTAAGTGGGTTTCAGAGCAGGAAGTAGAAGGCAGCCGTATGCTGGGGACCTTCTGCTACCACGACGAAGATGTGCGGCCGGTGTTTTTTGTGGCCCGCTTCAGCAAGGCGCCCAAGACCTTTGGGGTGTGGAAAAAAATGCCCCG
The DNA here is from genome assembly GCF_019457455.1 of Shewanella sp. FJAT-52076. Taxonomy (NCBI): domain Bacteria; kingdom Pseudomonadati; phylum Pseudomonadota; class Gammaproteobacteria; order Alteromonadales; family Shewanellaceae; genus Shewanella; species Shewanella sp. FJAT-52076. The sequence goes on along the minus strand of NZ_CP080415.1, from coordinate 317,883 downwards.
CTACCAGAATGTGGAAGCTGACTGGATTGGCTACAACGACAGCATCAAGCCTTACCCTGGCTATCGCCAGCTCGTGTCCGGCGATGATATCGGTGCCTGGCTGAGCTTCGATACCCGGGAGCAGGAGGCCATCGAGGTCAAACTGGGCATCTCCTTTGTGAGCATCGAAAATGCCAGGGAAAATCTCGATACAGAGCAGCCCGGGTTTGAGTTCGACAAGCTGAAGACACAGGCGCAACAGGCCTGGGACGGCCTGCTGGACAGAGTTGAGGTTGAAGGCAGTGACGAGCAAAAAACCTTGCTCTACACCGCCTTGTACCACAGCCTTATCCACCCCAATATCCTGCAGGATGCCAACGGCGATTACCCCTTGATGGGCCAGCAGGGCGTTGGCAACAGCAAGCAAAACCGCTACACGGTGTACTCGCTCTGGGACACCCACAGAAATGTGCATCCTTTGCTGAGCCTGCTCTACCCCGAGCTGCAGGCAGATATGGTGCGCTCGGCGGTGGCCATGGCCAAAGAGAGTGGCTGGCTGCCCAAGTGGGAGCTCTATGGCATGGAAACCCAGGTGATGGTTGGCGATCCTGCCACGGCCATGATTGCCGACAGCTATCTGCGCGGTATCCGGGAGTTCGATGTCGAGGCCGCCTATGGAGCCATGGTACGGGCAGCCGAGCAGCGCGAGCACAACCTGCTGAGGCCGGAAAACCCGGATTATCTGACGCTTGGCTATGTGCCCGTGGACGATGAAGGCCCCTACGATGGCAGCGTGGCCACCAGCCTGGAATACTACCTGGCCGATTTCAACCTGGCACAGCTGGCATTGGCGCTGGGTAAACAGGCCGACCACGACAAGTATCTCGCCAGGGCACTGAACTACCGCAAGCTGTTTGATGCCGACACCGGCATGCTCAGACCGAAAAACCGCAAGGGTGAGTGGCTGACCCCCTTCGACCCTGAACTTGGGCGCAACTTCGAACCCGCCCCGGGCTATATCGAAGGCAACGCCTGGAACTATCGCTTTTATGTGCCCCACGATACCCCGGGGCTGATAGAGCTGCTCGGTGGGCCGGATGCCTTTTTACGCCAACTGGATGCCACCTTCGACACCGGCAACTTCGATATGGCCAATGAGCCCGATATCACCTATCCCTTCCTGTATAACTACGTCGAAGGCCAGAGCTGGCGAACCTCCCAGCGAGTCAGAGAGCTGATTGCGGCGCATTTTGGCACTCACCCAGGTGGCCTGCCCGGCAATGATGACACAGGCACCATGTCTACCTGGCTGGCCTTTTCCATGTTGGGGATTTACCCGGTGAGCCCAGGCATTATGGATTATGCGCTGTTTCGCCCAAGCTTCAGCAAGGTCAGGATCAAGCTTGATCCCGACTACTATCCCGGCAAGGAGTTTGTGATTGAACACCGTGCCAGCGAGTCTCAACCGGATAAAGCCGAAGCATTCCTATTGAATGGCCGCAGCCTCAACAGACCGTTTTTGAACCATCAGGACATAGTCAAAGGCGGCGTGCTCAAGGTGGAGTAGCCCGATAAGAAGACAAAAAAATAGCCGCCCAAGGGCGGCTATTTTTATTGTCAGGTTAATTCACCCTGGTCACTGTCAGACTGGGTGCCTTGGGGTCTGGGCCTGCTACAGTGAAGCGGTAAGTGCCGGCATCAAGCACATTGAGCTTGAGGTTGGCGCCCTTGGCCGCCAGCGGCTCGGCCTCGTCCAGCGCCACATCGGCAACATCGCCTGACAGGGCACCGAAATCCACTGTGCTCCAATCTGAGCTTGCCACCTTGAACTCAACCGCACCGGCGGCGAGGCTGACTTCGGTGCTGTAGACGCCCCCGCCCTGATGCATCAGGGGGTTGTCTGTGCCCCAGCCATTCATGCCGCCGCGCAGGTACACCTGGGTGCCGGCAAAAATGTCGGTCTTGTACACGGTCAGCAAAGGCTCGCTGCGGTTCGACAGGTCGAAGATAAAGCTGTAGCTGGTGTCCTCATCAAAGTTCATGCTGAGGTTGCCACCCTTCACGGCCAGGAATTTCTCCACGCCCAGGGTCACGCTGCCATCGGCCTCACCGCTACCAAAGTCCACTGTGCTCCAGTCGCTGGAGGCAAGCTTAAAGCCCTTGCTGCCGGCGGTGAGCTGTACATCGACCCGGTAAACGCCGCCACCCAGATAGGTCATGGCGTTGTCGGTGCTCCAGCCGTTCATATCACCGCGCAGGTACACCTGGGTACCGGGGAACGGCTCCTCGTTATACACGGTCAGCTGCGGGTTATCCTTGTCACTGGCATCGAGGGAGAACACATAGGTCGCCGCCAGTGCTGCGCTGAACTTAAGGTTGGCACCCTTGGCCGCCAGTTGCTCGGCCACGCCCTCTTCCACATCGGCAACCTCTGCAGACACACCACCAAAGTCCACCGTGTTCCAGTCTTCCGACGCCAGCTTGAACTCATAATCGCCGGGTGCCAAGGTGATAGCCACCCGGTATTCGCCGTTGCCAACGTATTGCAGCGCATTGCCTGTGCCCCAGCCATTCAGGCTGCCACGGACATACACAGTGGTGCTGCCATAGGGCACCACATCGGGAGCGCCCACGGTGGCATTGGCCGACAGACCTTCGCCCTGCGCCGAGCCCTGGGTCTTAACAAACACCGCCGTGGTGTAGGCAGGCACGGTAAAGGTGCCCTCGTTATCGCCTGCGCTGAAGCTGGCGCCGCGCACCCTGGCATCGATGGAAGATGCCTGCAGCGGATGCAGGCTGAAGCCCGCGGCCGTGGGTACGGTATGGGACTGGCTGCTTGCCGTGCCATTGACCATGACCACTATGGCGTCAACCGCAGGGTCGAGATCGGTCAGACCCGCACCATCATCCAGGCTCATCACAATCACACCCTGGGTTTGGCGCTTGCCCACGTTGTGGAAGCCAACCCGGGCAATGATGTCCTCGGCGGTGGTCAGACGGAACAGCTTGCTCTGGTGACGGATTTGCAGAAACTCGCCGAACACCTCGGAGGCAAAGCCTATCTCACTGGCCGAGGCCGCGGTATTGGGGTTGGCCGAAATACCGGTGATGGTATTCCAGTTGCCCTGATTGTCCTGTGCCAGAGGCAGACCCACGTTCCAGTTGTTGCCGGACTGGGTGAAGTCCACATAGTTGAACCAGTCACCGGAGTCGTAGCTGTTGCGGTCCATGGACTTGGAGCGCAGCATGTCGCCACCCAACTGCAGGAAGGGAATACCCTGACTCAGCAGTGGCACAGTGGCAGCAATATTCTGGGTCCTAACCCTGTCTTCCAGGCTCATGCCCACGGGGAGGCTGTATTGCAGCTTGTCCCACAGGGTCTCGTTATCGTGCTTGGACACATAGTTGATGATGTCGGCCGGATCGGTGGCATAGGCCGTGGGCTGTGAGTTCCAGCTGAAGCTGCTGCCCTTGGCCGAATTGCCGTTAAAGTCCTTGAGCACATAGTCCTTGAGGTTACCAGCCATGGACAGCCTCAGGGTGTCCTGATCCCGCAGCACTTCGTCCTTGAGTTCAGTCTGGAACAGACTGCCACCACGGATGGCTTCACGAATTCTGTCGTTGAAGCTGCCCACCTCGGTGCCGGCCAGATTGGCCTGGGTGGCCTGCTCGAACAGGCGGTTGTCGGCCACCTCGCCGAAGTTCCAGCCCTCACCGTAGAAGTAGGTGTCAGGATCCACAGCACGCACCGCATCCCGCGCCGCCAGCATGGCCGACTTGGGAATATGGCCCATGATGTCGAAACGGAAACCGTCGAAACCGAAGTCCAGCGCCAGCGACACCAGGGTGTCGTTCATCAGCTTGGCCATCATGGCGTTTTCGGTGGCGGTGTTTTCGCAGCAGGTAGAGCGCTGCATGGCACCGGTCACAGGGTCGTAGCGGTGATAATAGCCGGGCACCACCTTGTCGAGCACTGAGTTGTCATACAGCCCGGAGGAGCTGGTGTGGTTGTACACCACATCGAGCACGGTGCGAAGACCAATGCCGTGCAGCGCCATGTTCATGGCTCTCAGTTCTTTCACTCTGGCCACACCATCGGGGCTGGAGGCATAGCTGCCCTCGGGTGCCAGGAAGTGCTGTGGGTCGTAGCCCCAGTTGAAGCCATCCAGACCACGCATGGCATTCACCAGTGCCTGGGCATCGGCGGAGCCGGGCAGGCTGTCTTCCAGCAGGCTCTGGATGGTGGCGCCCTTGTCCTTGGTCTTACAGGCATCGGCACTGTCGTTAATCTTGCTGCACAGCGTGCCCAGGGTGTCGGTCAGCTCTACCCGCTCATCTTCCAGCTCGTTCACCGTGGCCATGTCGGTCACAGGCAGCACATGGAAGTGAGTCAGGCCCTTCTGTGCCAATGAACGCAGATGCTCCACAGGGGCCGAACCCTCTTCGGTGAAGGCCAGATACTTGCCGCGGTTGGCGGCGCTGGTGCTCTCGTCACGAATGCTGAAGTCGCGGACATGGCCCTCGTACACCACTATGTCTTCGGGGTCTGCCACCTCGGGCACCGCATGGCCATCCCAACCCTCGGGCATGGTGTCGGTGTCACTGAGGTTAACAAACTGGCTGAAACGGCCATTGGCAGACACGTTCACCGAGTATGGGTCGGTACTCTCGACGGTTTCGAGCTTTTTGCTGACCGGATGATACAGGGTCAGTTCATAGCGGTAATAGCGGCGGTCCAGCCCGGTGCCGGTGAACGACCAGATACCGGTGGCCGGGTCTTCGGTCATGGCCTCGCTACGGGTCAGGTTTTTCGCATCGTCATACACCTTGAGGGTCACGGCCTGAGCCGTGGGGGCCCAGAGTCTCGCGGTAACCGCATCGCCATCGTAGCTGATCCCAAGGTTTGCCTCATTGGCATCGGCATCGCCGGAGGTGTAGAGGTCATCCAGGGCCCGCGCTTGTTGTACAAAGGTGGCGTAAAGGGGCTTGCCGTCGGCATCGAAGGCGGCCATTGCCAGCTGCGCCTTGGCCAAAGATTTGGCCTCTTCGGCGCTGACATCCAAATGATAGGCCTGCCAGGACGCCAGCTCAGGCGCTCTCGCCTGCTGGGCCTCGGTCAGTTCAGTGGCAGTCAGTACATGGCTGCCGCCACTGATGCCGCTGTCATCTATGGTCAGGTCGGCCTTGGCGGAATAGTGCAGCCGCACCTCGGCCACGCCTTCTTCGGTTTGATCCCACAAGAGCGTCTGACGGTCGAGCCAGTGGGCACTCATATTGCTGAACACCGCAGGCTGTGGGCCCAGATTGAGGATGGGATACTCAAATACTGAAGGGGTGCCATGGAGGGTAAAGTTCATCCGCACGAACTTTTCGTCATCCTGCTTGAGGGGCATCTTGAAGTCGCCGTCACCCAGGGCCTTGCCGCTGCCCTCGGTGCCCACGTGGATGATGAAGTTACCGCACTCGCCGTAGCCTTCCTTGAGGTTAAGGATCCAGTAGGCGCCGTAGTTGGGGTCTATGCCATCAAACTCATGGCCATTGGCCCAGTCGCTGCTGTCGAATGGCGGCGCATAGGCGTCACAGGTGTCGTTGTTCCAGGTGTGCAACCGATAGCCGTCGTAAACAGGATCGTTGGGGCTGTTATCGGCATCCTTGGGACGGTTGTAGTAGATCACCGCCTCGTTGGCCTTGGGGAAATACACAGGGTCAGGCAAGGTGGGATCGGCGCCCACCACACACTGCTCGTTTTTAGCATCGGGCACTGTGGGTGGCGGACACTGGATAGGTGGCGGCGCCACACACTGGGTGCCGGTGGCGTCGGGCACCATGGGCACATTACATGTCAGCAGCACCTCGCCGGGCTCGGATGAATCGCTGCCACAGCCCCACAGCACACTGGCAGCCAGGGCCAGTGCAAACAGTCGGGCAAGTTTAGAGATACTCAGCATGAGTCGTCCCTCGGTAAAAGTGAGTTGATGTCCTTGTCGCACCGCCTTGGGGTTACATGGCATAGGTTACCCCCAGGAAGAATTGGCGGCCGAAATACTGCAGGGTGCCTGTCTTGGCCTCGGTGCCGAAGTAGCTCTTGGTGGGCTCGTCGGTAAGGTTGTTGACTTGGAACAGCACCCCGAGATTGTCGTTAATCTGATAGGAGGCCTGATAGTCAATCACGGTTTCGGCATCGTAATTCACCACCTGACTGTTGATGGCCACCTGCTCAGACACGAAGGACGAGCGATAACGGGCACTGATACGGGTTTCAAAACCCTCGTAGCCATAGAACAGGGTCAGGTTGGCAACGTGCTTCGACAGACCTTCCAAGGTTTGCGGCACACTGTCGCCCCCCAGACTGGTGAGTTTCTGCACCTCACTGTCGGTGTAGGAGTAGCTGGTGTTCACCCCCAGGCCATCGAAGGGACTGGGCAATGATGCAAACACCTGGGTGTAGGCCAGTTCCAGACCACGGATATAGCCGCCTTCGGTGTTGTTGACCGCCGTGGTGTAGGTGCCGTTGGTGGTGGCTTTCTGCTCACCGCTGTCGGGATCCACTATGTAATCGGGTACGTTGAAGCCGTGGCCGCGGAAGTCAAAGTCGGCGATGGCCACAGTGTCGATAAAGGAGTCGATGTCCTTGTAGAACAGCGCTGCCACCAGCGCGCCTTCTTCGAAGTAGTACTCGTAAGACAGGTCATACTGGGTGGCGTAGAAGGGCATCAGGAAGGGGTTATTGGTACTGGAGCCGTTAATCTCGCCGTCATCGTTAACCGAGGCACTGACATCCCCCGCCAGGCGGTTGATGGGTGGCCGCGACATGACCTTGGCCGCCGCAAAACGCAGCTGGCTGTCGTCGGTGAGCTTGAGGCTCAGGTTCATGGATGGCAGATAGTCGGTATAGGTCACTCCCACGACCGTTGGGGCATAGAGGTCGTTGACTATGCCGTTTTCATCGACAATGTACTGGGCACCCTGGGCCGGATCGCCGCCCACGTTTTGCAGCATGGTGGCCGACTGATCCGTATCCACCACGCGCAGACCTATGTTACCGGTCAGCGGCAAACCACCGATTTCGGTGTCTATGTTGAACATCAGGTAGCTGGCCAGCACCTTTTCATACACTTCGCCGCTTTGCAGCACGGACCAGGAATAGTTGGTGGTGTAACCCATGGGGTCAAGCACCCCATCGGCATTACCCCAGGTTTGCACCGGCTGAGGAATACCATCGGGGAACCAGGCGTTGAGCGCCTTGTCGAGGTCGATGGCCAGATAGGAGGGGAAGTAGCTGAAGTCGCCGCTCCAATCCACCACGGTTACCATATCCTGGGTCAGTCGCAGTGGTGGCTCGGTGCTGGAGAAGCCGCCGTCGTTGCCATACTCAAACACCGAACGGTCGTTGCTGTAGGTTCGGTCGGACCAACGCACGCCAAACTCCACCGACGACAGCCAGTCGCTGTCCAAATCGTACTTGAAGTCCAGGCGATAGGCTTTTACTTCATCTTCGTTTTCATAGGGATAGATACCGTATTTACTCACCATCACCCGGTTGATGTCCGAGAAGGCATCGGCCTGATTGAAACCCAGATCCGGCAGGTCCAGCCCATTGAGCAGGTAGCTGATGGAGACGTTTTCATCGAACAGCGGCTTGTCGGCATTGGCATCCACGGCCACGTTCGACCACAAAAGGCCGTTACGGAAATCGCTCTTGGCGGAGGAATAAGACACGTCCGCCGCCACATTCAGGCGGTCGGTAATCTGCCAGTCGGCGTTCACCCCAAAGCTGTTGACCTGGTCAAAGTCCTGGTTGTCATCGTTCACCAGCTCCACCCGGGTGTAGCTTTGGGACGTGCGGTTAAAGGTGCCGCCTATCACTGAGTTACCATCCAGCACGGGATTGGCCACCGCAGTAGTGGGGCCGCCGAGTTTTACCCGGAAACCACGGGCAAAGGCTTCGCTGTCAAAGCGCGACAGGAAGGCATCGGCCTTGAGCTTGAAGTTACTCACCGGCGCCCACTCAATGGCGCCCATATAGCCGTTACGCACCTCGAGCCCGCCCAAATGCTGCATCTCGAAGCCTTCGCTGATGTATTCGTTGGCGGGATTGGCCTCTGGGCCATTGGTGTCGTCGGCCAGGCCGTCCACATCCTTGTTGTCGCTGTAGGCCAGACCAATAAACTGGGTGGCTACGCTGGGCTGCTCGAGCCGGGCATAACCCAGTGCCACGCCCAGGGTTTCATCGAGGAACTTGCCCTGATAGGAAAAACTCAGTCTGTGGCCGAATTCCTCGGCGCCGTAGACTTCGCTGGCCCTGTCGTTGTACATGCCACGGGCATTGAGGGTGACATTCTGATCCTTGTCCGCAGCCAGAGGGCTGGCGGTGGCCAGTTCCACTGTACCGGCCAGACCGCCTTCAATCAGCGATGCTTTTGGCGACTTGTACACGGCTGCCGAGTTGATGAGCTCAGAAGGATATTGGTCGAATTCGATGCTGCGTGAGCCACTGGTGGAGACCTGCTCACGGCCATTGAGGGTAGAAAACACAAAACCGCCGGACATACCGCGGATATTGATTTCTGCTGCCTGGCCACCGGTGCGCACCGCCGAGATCCCGGGCAGGCGCGTGAGGGCGTCGGCCATGGACACATCGGGCAAGGCGCCCAGATCATCGGCAGACAGCTGCTCGGAAACGGTATCGCCAAAGCGTTTGGCATTGAGTGAGTCGATAAGACTGCGGCGGTAACCCGTGACTTCGATGCGTTCCACATCATCCGGATTGAGTTTGGCCTGATTATCTGTCTCTTTCTCTGAGGCTTCAGCGGCTTGCGTTGGCTCGCTCTGCTGCGGCTCGGCGGCAAATGCCGCTGAATGCAGCATGGCCAAAGGCAAACCGGCAGCCGCCAACGCCAGAGTCAGGACACTGGGTTTGAGCTTGAACATGCGTTTTTCTCCCTGGTCTTACGACACTTGTTGTGGCCAACACCCGCCTGTACCTCAGACACCAAGGAGTATTGGATCCTGTGGCTCCATACTAAGCTTGGTCAAATTATCAGCTCAATCTTATGCATACGTATTCACAACAAGTGCGCAACATTTGCAACAATCGGCAACGTCAGGGGAGAGCGAAAAAACACAGGAAAAACAAAGCCGCGAGCGATGAAAGAGCGCGCGCGGCCTGGAAGGGAGAAGGAGCTGGGAAGGGTAAAGGGGCTCGTGAGAGAGCGGCGTCAGGCCAGCAAACGGGCCAGCTCGCTGTGGCAGCGGATCTCCAGATGGGGCTGGATACCCTGCTCAATGACTTTTGCATCTGGGTTGTACCAGCAGGTGTGCAGCCCGGCGTTAAGGCCCCCCAGAATGTCGCTCGACAGGGTATCGCCCACCATCAGCACCCGCTCGCGGGCCGGATTGCCCATGGCATCCAGGGCATGGTCGAAAATGGCCCGGTCGGGTTTGGCAATGCCCACCTCTTCGGAAATCACCAAGAGTTCAAAATGGTCGGCAAAGCCGGTGCGCTCGAGACGAATCCGCTGCAGCTCGGTAAAGCCGTTGGTGATGATGCCAAGGCGGTAACGCCCCTTGAGGCTTTCGAGCAGCTCAGGCACCTCGGGCAAGGGGGCACAAATGTCGGCCATGGCCGATAAAAAGCCCGAGTTCAATTCCGCCGGGGCCACACCCAGGCGCTCGCCCCACTGGGCAAATCGCTGCTCCTGCAGGGTTTTGGCACTGATGCGCCCCTCCTGGTATTCAACCCACAAAGGCTTGTTGACCTGTTGATACTCCTGATAATGGGCCGCATCAAAGTCAATGCCGAAGCGCTGGAACAGGCGCTTGAGTCCGGCAAAGGCATCGAAATGAAACAGGGTTTCATCGGCATCAAATAGTACCCAGTCAAAACCGAGCGGCTGGCAGTTGGACATCTCACTTCCTGTTAATAACGGCATCAGGGACGCCGATTGTACGCCCAAACACCCCCTTGCCCAAACCCCACCCGGGACTTTTTCGCCCGTGCTCTGCTTCGGCGGCCTTTAACGCCTTTCCACCGGGTCGTCACTGCCGACTATTTCATCCCCCTGCGATCGCAGGCGGCGGAAGTAATCTTTGGCAGCGGCCCGCACCCGTGGGGCAAGCAGCAGCGCCGCCGTCATGGTGGGAATGGCCATCAGGCCGTAGGCACCATCGATGATATTGACTATGTCGGTGAGGCTATTGGTGGCTGCGAACAAAATCGCCAGCAAATACAAATACAAATACCAGCGCTCACGCCTTGCACCAAAGAGGAAGGCGAAGCACTGACTGCCGTAAAACGCCTGGGTGAAGATGGTGGTAATGGCAAAAAAGCACACGCAAATCAGCAGCAGATAAGGGCCAACACCGGGAATGGTTTCGGCAAAGGCGGCGCTGGAAAGGCTGATGCCGTTGGCACCGCCCTGCTCCCACACGCCGGAAATCAGAATAATCAGCGCGGTTGCCGTGCACACCAACAGGGTATCGATGGCGGGGCCGAGCATGGCCACCAGCCCTTCTTTCACCGGCTCTGAGGTTTTGGCATTACCATGCACCATCACCTCGGTGCCAATGCCTGCCTCGTTGGAAAAGGCCGCCCGCTTCACGCCGGTAAGCATGGTGCCCAAAATCCCGCCCGCCACCGACTGCACCGAAAAGGCATCTTCCACTATGCGCCACAGGTGCATGGGCACTTCGCCGAGATGGCTGAAAATCACATAGAGGGCGCAGCCCACGTACAGCAGGATCATCGCCGGCACCACCCGAATCGCCACGGCGGCAATACGCTTGATCCCCCCCAAAATCACCAGTGCCACCAGGGTCATGATGGCAAGGCCCATCCCCAGCTCCAGGGCAAAATGCTCGCCACTGCCCACGGCAACGCCCGTGTCGCCGGGGGAGAGAAACAGATATTCCTTGAGGATTTGTACCAGCTGATTGGTGTTGAACAGCGGGAAGTTACCCACCAGCCCCACCAGACAAAAGAACACCGCCAGCGGCTTCCATTTGGCGCCAAGCCCATGGGTGATGATATACATGGGGCCGCCGCGCACCCGGCCGGTTTCATCTGTGCCGCGATACATAATTGCCAGAGTACAGGTAAAAAACTTGGTGGCCATACCCACCAGCGCGCTTATCCACATCCAGAAAATGGCACCGGGGCCGCCGGCCACTATCGCCAGCGCCACCCCGCCGATGTTGCCCATGCCCACGGTGCCGGCCATGGCGCTCGACAGGGCCCCGGCATGGCTGATATTGCCTGCGGCATCGGCCTCGGGATACTTACCGCGCACTATATCGATGGCGTGTTTAAGGTAGCGAAAAGGCGCAAGACCTGAATAAATCAGGAAAAACAACCCGCCGCCCACCAACAGGAACAGCATATGCGGCCCCCAGGCAAAGGCAGCAAACTGGGCGGCTAAGGAAGCAAAATCAAACGGCGTTTGTTCGTTCATAGTGTTGCTATTATGTTACGCATGATGGTGCTAACTTATCAGGCACGATTCAAGGTTGAAAGTCCGGCCTTTTAACGTCGGCAAATCAGGCAATAACGTCAAAGGGAGAGGAGCAAATGGAAAAGGCAAAAATTCTGGTCATTGACGACGACCCTGTGTGTATTGGCGTGCTCCTGTCGCTGCTGGCGGAACGCTATGAGGTGACCGCTGCCAATTCAGGCAGCACCGCACTCGAACTCTTGTCGGTAATGCGCCCCAATATTGTTCTGCTGGATATCACCATGCCCAACATCAACGGCTATCAGGTAATCCGCCAACTCAAGTCTGATACGGCAACCGCTGACATTCCTGTCATTGTGATAAGTTCACTGACAGAAGCCTCGGATCAGGAGTTCGCTTTCAAGCTGGGAGCCACCGACTATCTGCCCAAACCCATCATGCCAAACGCCATTTACGGTTTACTGGACAAATACTTAAGCCACTAAGGCGCAAACAGGGCAGCCAACAAAAGCAACCAGCACTGCGCCAAACAGTCGCCCAACGCACGGCTTTGCTTTTGTTCCATACGGTTTTTGACAGGGATGTGCCAAACGCTTACCGGCAGCGGCAACTGAATAGCAGGCGTTCAGCGTTCCTTCAGCCGGGACAGGCTAAAACACTGCCCAAATCACTGATACATGCATACCCAATGCTGCCCTGGCAGCCGATTTTTGTGTTCCGGAGATCGAATGACAACCCAACGTAAATGGCCGCAATTGCTGCTTATCCTCATCGCCCTGGCGCTGCTTATCCCCGGCCTGAGCCTGCCCATGTTGAGCCTCGACGGCCAGGCCGACAAATCCCAGTTTGCCCAAACCACCATAGAACTCATGACCGACGATGGCGAAGTGCGCGGCATCCTGGGCTCGGTATCGGCTTTTTTGGGCTTTAATCAGCTGGAAGGTCAAGTAGAGATTTACCAGAAAAGCCGCAGCATCTTAGGCACCATCAGCGACCTGTTTGACAGCGGCAACCTGCTGGTTGGCATACTCATAGGCACCTTTTCGGTGGTGATCCCTACCCTGAAACTCGTATCCCAGGCCGTGCTGCTGTTTGTCTCAGGCACCCTCGCCCAGGGGCTCAAAGGCTTTATCGATGCCATCGGCAAGTGGAGCATGGCCGACGTGTTTGTGGTGGCCATTATCGTCAGCTATCTCGCCGGTAACGCCAAAGGGCAGATGGGCGAGCTCATCATCATGCACGCCCAGTTCGAGCCCGGCTTCTGGTATTTCACCGGCTACTGCCTGTTCGCCATCGCCTCGAATGTGATGATGAGTCGAAGGTTAAAAGCGGCGTAAAGAAATGCGGCAGGGTCAACCCCTGCCCTGGTTGTCGGAACCTTGGATCCTGATGGCATCCGGCGACGGGATTTCCTGATAGTGCTGTTCACCAAGGAGCTAAGCTTTTAGAACGTCTCTCGACAGCTAAGGTATTGATAGCCAAACTTCGTTTGGCAAAGATCGTGGGTCTTCAACCCACACCCGAGGAAAGGGGGCCGTTTCGACTGGCCCCCTTATCCAATCCCCTTGCGACCCCAAACGAAGCCGAGCACTTTGGCCTTATGGGCTGAAAACGAGCACCGAGACCGACTCGCGTCCTGCTCGACGGTCTCTGCCTCAGCGTCCATGCCTCGGCTTGCCCGTTTCACTCAGCCCAACAGCCAAAGCGGCTTCGATGGGGAATAGGCGTATTCCTCGGCTCATGAGTTTTAAGTGTGCTAATTGGCAGGAAAAGGGATTTCCAGATAGTGGCTACCGGACTCAAGCCACTGGGTGATTTGCTTCAGGACCTGAGACTCGGGCAACTTTTCTGTCCCCTTGAGCGCACACTCCCACAACACCAATACCCGCCACCCAAGCTCGCGGCACTTTTCGATGTTCTCAAGATCCCGCTGCCGATTACCGACAAGCTTTTCCCGCCACCACTGCGGCCCACGGCCTTTAGTGGAGGACGATGCTGGGAATTGAAAGTAGCGACATTGGTGCATATGCCAGAAGCAGCCGTTTACAAAGATCACGGCTTGGTATTTAGAGAAAACCAGATCTGGTTTTCCCGGTAAACGTTTGTCGTGCAGCCGATAGCGAAACCCCAGTGCATGGAGCCGCTTCCTCAACCACATCTCGGGGCGGGTATCCTCACCCCGAATGCGGGACATGTTGTAGCTGCGCTTATCCTTCATCTTTGAGAGATTTGAGTTCCTCTATAAACTCGGACAATGTTGTCAGTTCACAACGGATACTTTCAGGGAAGCTTTTAAGTAGTTTTCTTGGAACAACTAACTTAACCCCAGCATTTTTCATCTCTTGGAATTGATTCTCCGACACTCCCTGCTGAAGAGTAAACAAGTGTTTTGTAGTTATTCTGTCTGCTTCATTGAGAATTTGTCGCCACCTATCTTTACAGGTAGTTTTCACAGCAAGCATTCGTAGCTTATCTGCGGGAAAGGCACGTTCTTGGTACGCGTTGATAGAAGGAAAAATAAAATCGGGTTTTTTATTTCCTTCAGTAACAGCCTGAGTAGAAAATCCACCTATTCCATTGGCTTCAAATATATTCTCAAGATGCAGCTCCAAAGATCTGCCTGATCTAGACTTCCTTCGATTACATACCGAATTGGCTTTCAGAATAAAGTCTTCAATTGTCTCAAACCCTGCCTTAATCGTTGGTAACTCGTGAATTTCTTCAATTTGGCGAAAAACCGCATATTCAACATGCCGTCTTTCCATCAACTGTGAATCAGGATCCGTTGATTTCGACTTATATAGATTAGGCAGATAACTTATCAATTCTGAACCAGACGGGAATGAAGTACTCCATTTCTCCGGCAACTTGTACTTAGCGATCCGCTCACCTACACCACTTGCTAACCCTAAGAACACATGTGCGGCATTACCAAATATTGATACCCCGGGCTGAACCTCTCCCACGAGCATCTCAAGCACGGCCTCCTCCAAAATATTTTTGCAAACCCAAAACTCTAACAAATCAAAGTCTCCACCTTTTGATTTGTGAAAACCAAATATTGCGATTGAACCGGTATATTCAACATTTTGGATGGGTGATTTTTTCCCGCCCCACCTTGTTAATCTAACCTCATTACGTCCATTTTTAATTCCAAAAAATTTAGTATTTTGAAATACCACTCTGACTTTTTGGTCAGGAACATCGTGTGAAAGACACTGCGCCGTTATAACAGTTTCCGGATTCTTTTCATTCGTCCTGTTTATGATTGGGAAGACCTCATCCATGATCTGCTTTGGTGCATATATACCGACTTGGTGTGATTCAGTAGCCCCTGTATCATTAGCTGAAAGTCGCTTTATGTAGATGACACTCTCTGACGTCGACAAACCATCCAACCAGTCACGAAGCTCCACTCTCATTTCTCCCGCAATCCAATGCTATTTTGTTGAAAAGGATAGCTTTTGACACATGCATGCATCAAGCCCCGTGGGCACTTGGCTTATAAAAATATCGAAAAGGGAAAAACGTGTGATAAAGTGCGACACAACTTTCCCAGATAGTATTTAGCCATGACCAGAGAGATAGTTGCCCTTGGCGATAAGCTTCATGAAGAACTGAACAAAGAAGATGAACAGCAAGCAAGGCGCCTGCTCAAGTTGCTGATTGAGATATACGATCAGAAAAATCTTGCCATCAAGTTGAATGATTTGGGTTTCAATACCAGTAGGGAGAGCCTGAACAAGCTTTGCAAGGATCCGGACTCCGCCAGCATTGGGCTTGATGCTCGAGCGATGGAACTGATCCGACGCAGCCTGTTACCAGCAAAACCACTGCACTGGAACAATCCTGACTTCAAATTTATTGACCTCTTTGCCGGTATTGGCGGTCTTCGTAAAGGTTTCGAAGAAGTTGGCGGGAAATGCGTATTCACCAGTGAATGGGAGCCCAAGGCACGTCGAACCTATTTGGCAAACCACTACGTGGATGAACATGAACTGCCTTATTTCCTTGACTCCGAAGAGGAAAACCCCGAGCGAAACAGCTCGTTCATGGACATCACCAAGGTAACGCTCAGCGGTAACCAACTGCTCAGCGATGAAGAAAAAGCCGAGCACATTCGCAAGCACATCCCTGAACATGATGTGTTGCTGGCCGGTTTCCCCTGTCAGCCCTTTTCCATTGCCGGTGTGTCAAAGAAGAACTCATTGGGTAGGGCCCACGGATTTGAATGCGATACTCAGGGCACCCTATTCTTTGATGTTGAAAAAATCATTGAAGCAAGGCAGCCAAAGTACTTTGTGCTTGAAAACGTTAAGAATCTGAAAAGCCACGATAAAGGCAATACATTTGCAACCATCATCCGTACCCTGGATCGCTTGGGCTACTGGGTACTGGATATCACCAATGCCGGCACTGACATTGAAGATGCCATAGCAAATGTGCGTAAGCGCAAAAATGAGCCCGCTATCATTGATGGCATTCACTTCATTCCTCAGCACAGAGAACGTATTGTTCTGGTTGGTATTCGAAATGATCTGGTGGAAGCCAATCCATCATTAAAAGAGCTGTCACTCAGCCAGATTGAAAAGCCAAAATCCCGCTATACTGTGGCCGACATTCTCTGCGACTTGAGTGATGGCGAGAAGCAAAAATACACACTGACTCCAAACCTTTGGAACTACCTGTATCACTACGCCCTGAAACACCAAACCAAGGGCAATGGTTTTGGCTTTGGTTTGGTAAATCCCAAAGACGACTCAGCAACCACACGCACTCTATCGGCCAGATACTACAAAGATGGTTCCGAGATTCTGATCAACCAATCAGAGCTTGAGCAAGATTATCTCAACGATAAAAAGCAGTTTGCCATCCAAAAAAATCAGGAGAGAGAAGCTTACGCCAAACATTTTGCCGATCAGTTCAAGACTCAACACCCAGATGCCTCTGAGGCCGAATACAAAGAAATGATCAAAACTGGCGAAGAAAAATATGACAATACTGTTGGCCGGTATGCCAAAGAGTTCGACGCACTGTATAAAACGCCGCGCCGCTTAACTCCGCAGGAATGCGCCAGACTGATGGGCTTTGAAAAGCCAGAGTTTGACAGAAACGAGCATGACACCGACTTTCGCATAGTTTGCGCTGATGCCAGTGCATACAAGCAGTTTGGCAACTCAGTTGTCGTCCCTGTATTTCGATCTGTAGCGAAACTCATCAAAACCATCATGTAAATGCTGCAAAGCTAAGGGAAACGACGCGCTTATTCCCCATCGAAGCCGCCGAAGTGCGTTAGGCGAAATGGCGTGGGCGAGGCAGGAAGCCGAGCCAGCTTCAGTCGAATCAGGGATGAGCGTCTGAAGCGCTAGCCAGTTTCGTCCACAAGACTGAGGGGATTTCGGCTTCGTCTGGGGTCGCAGGGAGATTGGACAAGGGCTCATGCTCGACAGAGCGCACATGAGCGCAAGCCAAGGAAGGCGAGCTGGCCTTTATGCACGGATGCATTCGCAAGTCGATACTGCCTCCGCGTGGCGCACAGAGCGCTTCGGCGCCAGCTAAGCGACAGAAACTATTCTGTCGCTTAGCTGGGACGAAAACACTCAGCCTGTATAGGCACCACTCGAATAGTGCAGCTCATAACTGTGGCTGTAGATCTCAAGGATATTCCCGAAGGGATCTTCCATATAAATCATGCGGTAAGGCTTTTCACCCGGGTAATAGTAGCGTGGGGCTTTCATGCGCTTTTTCCCACCGGCGGCGACGATTTTCTCGGCCAGGCCTTCAACATCCGGGTCTTGTACACAGAAGTGGAAGATACCGGTTTTCCAGTATTCGAAGTTGTCTTCCGGGTTCTCTTGGTTTTTGAACTCGAACAGCTCAACGCCGATGCGATCGCCGGTGGACAGGTGGGCGATGCGAAAACGCTCCCAACCGGCACCGAAAACATCGGTACACATTTCGCCGATGGCCGAGTCGTCTTCCACAATCTCGGTGGGAGGCATGATGAGGTACCAGCCGAGTACCTCGGTGTAAAACTTCACCGCGGCCTCAAGGTCGGGCACAGAAATACCTATGTGGGAAAAGCTGCGTGGATATGTGTTCATGGCTAACCTCGTCGTTGAAATCATGTATTCGAACAAGCAGGACATGGGTTGCAGCGCCGGTTGTATATCACTGGTAAGCGCTGCGGTATTGCCCGATGCGACAAAGGTTACGCCCGGAATAGATCAATGAAAAATTATCATATATTCTTATTTCAATAATTTTTTGTTATTAAATCGCCAGCCAATTGAGCTGTGACATGGGCCGCTCAAGCTTGGCGATTTGCCCAAAGCAGACACATTGAGAGAACCCGCCATGCTTAACCCACTGTGGCTCAGGACCTTTGTCACCCTGGTGGACACAGGCCACTTTACCCAAACGGCCAACAAACTCTTTATGACCCAGCCCGGAGTAAGCCAGCACCTGAATAAGCTGGAGCAGGCCTGTGGCCACCAGCTGCTGCTTCGCAGTCGCAGTGGCATAGAGCTGACCGAGGCAGGTTCAAGGCTATATCAGTATGCGCTGTCCCAGGCCAGGGCTGAGGCGGCGCTGCTTGGCAGTTTGGATGAAGACAATCCCTACAACGGCATCTGCCGCCTGGCCTGCTCCGGCGCGCTGGCGCAGCTGCTCTACCCCCGGCTGCTGGCACTGCAGGCGAAACATCCGGGGCTTAAGGTACATATGGAGGCCGCGCCCAATGCCCGCATCATCAACGAGGTGCAGCAGGGGGACAAAGACCTTGGCATTATCACGGCGCCGCCGCCGAGGGGGTTGTTTAATGAAGAAGAGATAGGCACTCAGGCGCTGTGTTTGGTATTACCGGCAAGCGCCGGCACCAAAGCGAGTGCGGATACCAGTACAGATGAAACCGCCCTGCCCTCAATAGACGAGCTCAAAGCCCTTGGGCTGATAAGCCACCCGGATGCAGCCCATTACCTGTCGCTGTTTTTTGCCCACAGCAAACATGAAGGCTACCAAGATGCCTTTGCCGAAGACTTTCCGGTGAGCAGCTACATCAATCAGTTGGGGCAAATCCTGCTGCCTGTGTCCTTGGGGCTTGGCTTTACTGTGCTGCCACTGTCGGTGGCAGAACAATTCAGTGACAGGGCCAAACTCAGGGTCTGTGTTGGCAATGAGCGGGTGTTCGAGCCCCTGTATCTTATTCACAAGCGCCAGCGGCAACTGCCCGCCCGATTTGATACCATCAGGGCCCTTATTGGATCTGTGCTGACCGGGAGCGCCGACCACTCCGTGCCGCAGCAGCACACCGACAGCCACTCATAAAAAACCCCATGAACCAGTCCATCAACAAGATTTTTATTATCGGCTTGCCCCGCACCGGCACCACCAGTGTGTGTGTGGCTTTGCTGGAAGCCATGCCAAAGGCCGGGCAGGCACAGCTCAAGGTGGCGCACATGGCCTTTACCAAGGCCAGCTTTGAGGCTGCCGACGCCATCGCCGATGCCCCCGTGTTCAGTGACTACCAAAAGCTGGACAAACTCTACCCCAACAGTAAGTTTGTTTACCTGGAGCGCACTATCGACAGCTGGGTTCCCTCGATGCAACGGCTGCTGGAGCGGATGTTGCCAAAGCTCGACCCAAGGGCCAAAGGCGGCTTTCATCCGCAGCTCAGGCGCAGTTTTAATGAGGTATTTGAGCTCGCTAAAGCGCAGGCAGGCCAAGTGGATATACTCTCTGCCCCGCACCTCGAGCAGTGTTTTACAAGGCACAGGCAACAGGTAGAAGCCTATTTTGCCGGACGTGACGATTTGCTGTGGTTAAACCCCGGCGATGCAGGTGCACTCGCGGCGCTGCACCGGTTTTTAGGTCTTGTGGACGTCGCCGAAGACGCCCCCTTTCCACACCTGAATCAGGCTGGCCGGGTGGCAGGCTTTGATGAGTTCAAACACCCAAACAAGATACCCGCAGAATTGTCGGGCCCTGAGCGGCGCGCCTTTTTCGACTACGGGAAACAGGGATAAATACTCTCTTTCCTGTTACTTGTTTCTTTTTCCAACCCTCTGTTCCGCCGCCAGCAGGCTGTCATCGGTCGGCTGTGTCTAACTGTCAGCGCCATCACCGTCGCGGCGTTTTCGCACCACGGTCAGGAAATCCAGCGCCACGCCGCTGATGGCGTTAAAGCCGCGGATGCGGAACACCAACCGGAGCAGATCCGGTCTTGGCCTGACCTTGGGTTCTACCGCACGCGGAATAAACCAGAGCGTGACCAGGGTGCGCAAGAAAGTAGACACCAAAAACACCACGAAGATGGGGCTGGCGAGCTCCCAGCCGGTGAAACTCAGGAAATCCGCCGCATGGCTGGCAATAAAGCCGCCCACCATGGCGCCCACAAACACCAGCGCCGCGCTCAGCGCCGACTGTACCGCGGCATAGGTGGCAAAGTCGGAGCGAAACGGGCGGATATCATAGAGATAGTTGGCCGTGCTCAGGGTAAAGCCGCTCCAGGCAAAACCGGAAAAAGCCTGAATCGCCAGGATGTACCCGTAGTTATCGGAGAACAGCCACAACAGCGGCAGGCTGGGGATAAGGCTTGAGGTAATCAACATCACCAGGCGATTGCCATAGAGATCGCTGAAACGCCCCCAAAATCTTAAGGTAACAAACTGGGTTATAACGGAGGCCACGCTGGCGAGCACAAACTCCAGGTAGCTGAAGTGCAATCCTTCCAACATGTACACCGCAAAGAAGGGCGCCGAGATGGCCACCATGGCCTGCATACCGGCCACGAACAGGCTGTACTGGCGAAAGGTCGCGTCTTTCCAGGCTTCGCGAAAATTCTTCAGGGTGCGAACAAACACCCCCGAGGTACGTACCGTTCTGGGTTCGGGGTCGTGCATCTGCCACAGCAGCCAGGCCGACACCCAGCGACCTATGGCCGCAATGGAAAACAGCAGGCTGAAGCCAAGCCAGGCCATACCGGCACTGTCACAGAGGCTCAGGATGCCTCCCCCCAGGAAAAACACCGTGAGCGATGCTCCCATGGTCAGCCGGGTACGGGCGGCAAAGAATGCGCCCCTGCGCCTTGGTGGCACCACGGCCCCCATCCAGGCCCGCCAATGGGGCTGAATAAGATTGATAAACCCATGATAGAGCGCCGCCAGGGCGATAAAAATCCACACCCCATGCTCGGGCCGAAACGCCGCCAGAGCCCCCATGGACAGCACCACCAACGCCTGCAGGGCCGCACAAAAAGCGATGAATCCCTTACGGGCAAAGTGGCTGGCCAGCCACACAGACAACAGCTGAGACAAGGCGCCGAAGAGCTGCGGCAAGCCACTGACCCAGGCCATTTGCCCAAGGGTCGCCCCCATAAAGATGGCAAAGGCAATAAAGAAGTTATCTGAGGTGGCCGTCATGGCCGACGAGGCAACCGCCTCCTGCTGTGAGCGCTTTAAGGTGTCTCTGAGCCAGCGACAACGCTCGGTGCGGCGTCCACTGGCCGGTGAGGCTTCTTCAGCAGGGATAGGTAAAGACATGGGCTCGTCGCAGGCTCGATTGGGCGATAAGGTTGCGGGAATTATGGCCAACTGCGCCTGCAAGAGCAATTGGCCCATCAGGAAAAAGCGGCGTTAACGCCTGCCGCCCGGGGTTGGCGGCGCCTTATCCGCCACCCCGGTTCATTTGCCCTGGCTCAGCTCCGCTTTCCGGTGCGGGCACGCAGCCACAGCCAGATGCCCACCAGAATAAAGGGCACGCTGAGCAGCTGACCCACAGTGAGCGGCAGCGAGGGGATGTAGCTTGCCTGCTCGGGCTTAACCAGCTCCACCAGCATGCGGATAACAAACACGCCTATGAGGAAGGCGCCAAAGAGACGCCCTTCCAGCGCCAACAAGGCGCGACGCATTTGCCACAGCAGCACGGCCAGCAGCAGGTAACCAATGGCCTCGTACAGCTGTGCCGGATGCCTTGGCAGCATGTCTACCCGGGCAAAAATCACGCCCCAGGGGCCGTCGGTCACCTTGCCGTAAATTTCTGAATTCATCAGGTTGGCCAGGCGCACGCACACGGCAAACACCAGGGTGGGAAGTGCCAGATAATCCAACAAATACATCAAACTAAGCTTGTTGCGCCTGGCAACCCAGAGCACACCCAGGATGGCGCCGAGGCCACCGCCGTGGCTGGCGAGGCCGCCCTTCCAGATGTAGAGGATTTCCATGGGATGGGCGAGATAAAAGTCGGGCTCATAGGCGAGACAATGCATCAAGCGTGCGCCCACGATAATGCCGATAAACACAGGGAAAAAGAGCTCGTCCACCAGCGCCACATTTTGCCCGGACTCTTTGAGCATCCGCTTGAGCAGGGCTGCCCCGCCCCAAATACCACAGGCAAACAAAAGCCCGTACCAGTGCAGGCTGATGCCGCCAAAGTTAAACAGTATGGGGTCGATATTCCAGGTCATAGGCTTGGCTCTCTCAAAATGGTTTCTGTATCCAGACAGGAAAACACCGCCCTTTGTGTTATCAAACGGGCGGTGCTGTCATTCAAAAAATGCAGGCTTTGAGGCGGTCGGCCTGAGTCAGCAAACTCTGATACAGGGTGAACTGATTGGCGGCCCGGTCCAGATTGTGACCTTCACGGTGCACATGGAAGTAGAGGTCGCCATTCAAATAATCCGTTATAAAGCGCACGCCAATCATCAGGCACATGATACGGGCACCCAGCCACAGGCTTTCGCGCTCTGCCGATTCCAGCACATCCCCCAGCTCAGCCAGATAACCGCGGCAGATGGCCGCAAAAATCTCCGGCCGTACCCGCACCTTGTCCAGTGCTTTGCTGTCTTCGGCCTCGGGTGAGGTAAAGGTACGCACCATGTCGCCAAAGTCATACATCAGATGGCCTTTCATGCAGGTATCCAAATCGATGATGGCCATGGCCGAATCGTCACGCTTATCAAAAAGCATGTTATTGATTTTGGTGTCGTTATGGCAAACCCGCAGCGGCAGCTTGGGCTCGAGGGCCGCCAGCTCATCCAGCAGACTGCGCTGGCCGAGGGCAAAATCGACCCATTCGCGACAAGTGGCGAGGCGACCGGCCTTGTCGTCGGCAACAGCCTGCTCCAGCGCCGCCAAACGGCCCGGCAGGAAATGAAACTTGGGAATGACGTCGCCAATCTGGGTGGCGTCGAAGTCGCACAGGGCGCGGGCAAAATGGCCAAAAGCACGGGCGGCCTGCTCGGCCTGCGCCTCGCTGCCGACCACATCGATGCTGCTTGAATGCTTGAGATAACGAATGGCGCGCCAGAAACCGACCTCGCCCAAATCAATGCCCAGCTCGCCCTCGGCAGTGGTTTTAGGGGTGACCACTTTCAGCCCGTAGTCTTTGCCTTCTTTTTCGCCCAAATGGCGACTGATGAGTTCGGCATTTTCCACCAGGGTCCAGGGCGTGGGAAATACACTGGTATTGAGACGCTGCAGTACCATGCTGCCCTCGTCCCAGGTCACCAGGAAGGTGTCATTGATGTGTCCATTGCCCAGAGCTGAAACCTTTGCAGCATTGCCTTCCAATCCATAGTGAGGCAGAACCCGCTGCCGGATAACTTCAATCACTCAATAACTCCATCAATCTTGATCTTACCCGGGGCACATCGTCTGCGTAGGTCACCCCGAGCCATTCCCCCTGAGCGGTTTCAACCCGGACTTTTTGCCCCTGGTCGATACCGGCTTGTACAACATCGGGAAGATAACATTCCTCCCCGGGTAATGGCGATGCCAAAAGAAAGGATATTAACGCGTCCTGCAACCAGCTGACAACGCTGTCATCAAATCCCCACAGGGTCATGGAAACCGGCACATCGGGCTCAAGTGGCCTCAGTTCGCCCTGAAAGCGCCCTGCCAGAGCAGCATCCGCTTCAATAATCTCTTTGTATTCTTCAACCCGGGCAAGATAGCCATCCTTTACCTGACAGATGCCGCGGTTTACCCCGCCGTGTTCCGACAGGGTGGCAGCGAGCGGATAAGCAACCATCAGCCAGCCGCCACGCTTGAGCCCTTCGGCCATACAGGCAAAGGCGTTATCGCCATAAAAGTCGTCGGCGGTGATCACCGCAAAAGGACCCTTGAGTTGGTGCCGGGCGCAGTAAAGGGCGTGGGCCGTGCCCCAGGGCTTGGTACGCCCTTCGAGCAGGGCAGCAACCTTGTCGGCAGGCAGCGGCAGGTCATCACGGGCCTGAATACAAAAATGAATGCCGAAGTCGGCGGGACCCTGAGAAGCCAGCTGCGCCGCGAGCTGCGATTCCAGCTCCGGGCGTATCACCAGCACGGCACGGCTGAAGCCGGCACGCACGGCACTTTGGATGGACAGCTCCAACATGGTTTCGCCCCTGGGGCCAAGCTGTGCCAGCTGCTTGTCGCCGCCAAAACGGCTGCCAAGCCCGGCGGCAAGAATCACCAATGTCAGTTCAGCCATAACCCCATGAATCCCCGGAAACTGCAATCACCAAAATAGGCCCGTGAGTGTACTGCATGGCCTTTTACAGGCGCCAGCAGAATATCAGGGAGCCAGGAACCCGGCGAATGCCTGATGCCCTTCGATGGCCGCCTGACTGCCTTTGAGGCTGAAGCCCTGACCACAGAGCTGCACATTCCCCCGAAGGGCCAGGTCCCGCACTATGGACTGGGTGTCCAGCGGCGAAAAGCGTGCACGGCGCATCCCCTGCTCATCAGTCACCTGCATTGGGCGATATCGGTTGCCGTTGTTAAACAGCAGGCTGGCACAATGGCGCTCGCCTTCTGCCGTGGCGAGTGACCAAATAATGCCGTTACTGGTGCTGTTGGCATGCCAGCTGAGAATAAGCGCCTCTTTATCCAATGCCAGCTCCAGGCCGGACTCGAGCCGGGTACTTGCCTGCAAAACGTCGGCCTTACTGGCTGCTGCACTGTCGCCTGCATCTTCCGGGCTACTGCTTAAGCGCATGCCGATGGCAACAACCGCGACCCCAAGCAGCACGGCTGCCGCGCCGGATAAATAGAATCGCCACCAGTTTTTAAGGTGCAGGTAGATGGCCTCCATCAGCACTTCGAGCGAACCATCACCATTGAAGGCATCACCCCAACTCCTCAGTGGCCGGGGCTCTGGCTCTAAGCTATAGGCTTCGTTGCCCGAAAGAGGCGTATCATCGGTGATGTCATCTTCCCGTACGCCAGTGGTGGCCCTGCGCTGGGTAAATTGCTGCCAGATAGGGGTGTCCTGGTGGGGGTCTGCGTCTCGGGAGTGCCGTGCGTCGATTGTCTGCCCCGGCTCGTCAGGGGAGTGCCTGCCGGCGACATCGATGCCATGATTGGCTTCGATTGCAAGGTGTTGCTCGCGGGTTGCCGACATGCCAAACACGGCCAGTGCATCGCTCTTGTCCTGCTCAGTTGCGGAATAGTCATGAACAGCGTCTTGCCGGAAGCGCTCGTGCGGCTGCGGACTGATTGGTTTGCCGTGTCCGCTGCCAGTGTCATGGTCAGCAGGGCTGACAGTGTGCCATGGGCCGCCCACCTCGGTGTGTTCTTGGTCGGGGTCGTCCCAAGCTGAATCAAAGGCGTCATCAAGCGCCTCTCCGCCGAGGGTGGGTTCACGCCTCGGGGCCAGAGGTTCGGGCGCTGGCATGTCTGCCGACCAATACCCACCGACATAATCTTTTACGGGGCGCGATGGCAATACGCTGACCAGGAGGGTGGTAGCAAGACCCAGGGCGAAGCAAATCAGCCCCAGAGCCGCATTACCCGCCATGCTCAGCACCAACAGCCAGAATGGCAAAGGCACCAAAGCCGCCACCAGATAGCCGCGGGGCCTGTGGGCGTCGCGGCAACGGCGCATCAGCGACAGGCCAAACAGCGCTGCAAGCAGCATTCCGGGCAACCACAGCCAATGGCCGCTACCAAACAGCAACACCAAAATCCCGGGAAGGGTGTAGGTCACCAGGCCAATGGCGCCGGTACGGCGACCATTGTCACAACCCACTGTGGTAAACAAACTGCCTGGCTGCAAAGCATCACCTCAGAAAACATGGCCATATAATCTTGGGCAGACTAGCCAATTTTCAGTGAAATGTCAGCGTCTGTCCTGTGTGGCTGGCGCAGAAGGCAGCAGCGGGAATATAATAGTCGGCTTATTCTTGTATTTTGACGGGCCAACATCCGGGCCCGGCGACCAGCCAGAGCGGAAAAGCCAACTGATGAGCACTCGTGGAAATCTTTTTATCGTATCGGCCCCCAGCGGTGCCGGTAAGTCTTCGCTGATTTCAGCCCTGCTGAAAGATAAACCCGCCGACAAGCAGGTGTCTGTGTCTCACACCACCCGCAAACCGCGTCCGGGCGAAGAAAACGGCGTGCATTATCATTTTGTCAGCGTGGATGAATTTAAAGCGCTGATCGCACAGGATGCTTTTTTCGAGTGGGCCGAAGTCTTTGGCAACTTTTATGGCACCTCACGCCTTACCGTACAGGAAACCCTGGAGCGCGGCATCGATGTGTTTTTGGACATTGACTGGCAAGGCGCCCAGCAGGTGAAAAAACTCATGCCCGAAGCCATGGGGATTTTTATTCTGCCCCCCAGCCGTGAAGAGCTGGAGCGCCGCCTTGTTGGCCGAGGTCAGGACAGCGATGACGTAATCGCGTCGCGCATGGCACAGGCCGTGTCTGAAATGTCCCATTACACTGAATATGAGTATGTTATCGTTAACGATAACTTTGATGAGGCCCTGGCCGATTTGCAGGCTATCATCCGCGCCGGGCGCTTAACCTGCGCTGGTCAAGCCCGCACCCACGGTGATATGCTTAAGGGTCTGTTGGCAGACTGACTGCCTTAGTGTACACTTTTGCGTCATTTTTTTACTGGACCGGTGCATTTACCGGCTAAATTTGGGAGTTCCACTACATGGCTCGCGTAACTGTAGAAGACGCCGTTAAGCAAATCGGCAACCGTTTTGACATGATCCTGGTTGCGGCGCGTCGTGCCCGTCAAATCGCCGTTCAGGGCAAAGACCCCATGGTGGAAGAGCAGAACGACAAGCCAACGGTTATCGCCCTGCGCGAAATCGAAAAAGGCCTGGTT
The DNA here is from genome assembly GCF_019457455.1 of Shewanella sp. FJAT-52076. NCBI lineage: Bacteria > Pseudomonadati > Pseudomonadota > Gammaproteobacteria > Alteromonadales > Shewanellaceae > Shewanella > Shewanella sp. FJAT-52076. The sequence goes on along the minus strand of NZ_CP080415.1, from coordinate 291,355 downwards.
AACGCCGGCACTCTGGACGCCGATGAGCGTCAGAGCGTACGTGAGCGCGAAGCAGCAGAAATCGCTGCCGTTGCCGCGATTGCAGAAGGTCGTTCTCTCTAATCCAAGCCCCCGGAGGTATGCCACTTGTATCTGTTTGAAGGTTTAAAGGAATCGGCTTCCGCTTACCTCGACAGCGGCCAAGTGGCATTACTCAAACAGGCTTATCAGGTCGCCCGCGATGCCCATGAAGGGCAAATGCGCACCAGCGGCGAACCTTACATCACCCATCCGGTGGCTGTAGCCAAGATTCTGTCCGACATGCGTCTCGACCACGAGACGCTGATGGCAGCCCTGCTGCACGACACCATCGAAGATACCCACGTCACCAAGGAAGATCTCGCTGAGCTGTTTGGTAATGCGGTGGCCGATCTGGTGGAGGGTGTCTCCAAACTCGATAAGCTCAAATTCCGCGATAAAAAAGAAGCCCAGGCGGAAAACTTCCGCAAGATGATGATGGCCATGACCCAGGATATCCGGGTTATCCTCATCAAGCTGGCCGACCGCACCCATAACATGCGCACCCTGGGTGCACTGCGTCCGGACAAACGTCGCCGCATCGCCCGTGAAACCCTGGAAATTTACGCCCCCATCGCCAACCGTCTCGGTATTCACAATATCAAGACTGAGTTGGAGGATTTGGGCTTCCAGGCGTATTACCCCATGCGCTACCGGGTGCTCAAAGAAGTGGTCAAGGCCGCCCGCGGCAATCGCAAAGAGCTAATCCAAAACATTAAAACCGGCATCCAGGCACGACTGGAGGACACTGGCATTCATGCCAAGGTCAAAGGCCGGGAGAAAAACCTTTACTCCATCTACAACAAGATGCGCGGTAAAGAGTTACAGTTTCAGGAAGTCATGGATATCTATGCCTTCCGGGTCATAGTGGATTCCATCGATACCTGCTATCGGGTGCTGGGGGCTATGCATGGCCTGTACAAGCCACGCCCCGGTCGCTTCAAAGACTACATTGCCATTCCCAAGGCCAACGGCTATCAGTCGCTGCACACTTCTCTGTTTGGTCCCCACGGTGTACCGGTGGAAATTCAAATCCGTACCGACGACATGGACCAAATGGCCGATAAAGGGGTAGCGGCCCACTGGGTATACAAAAATGGCAACGAAAACGGCAGCACTACGACTCAGGTCAGGGCCCGTAAGTGGATGCAAAGCCTGCTGGAGCTGCAGCAGAGCGCCAGCTCCTCGTTCGAATTTGTGGAAAACGTTAAAACCGAACTCTTCCCCGACGAAATTTACGTGTTTACCCCCGAAGGCCGCATTCTCGAGTTGCCGGTGGGCGCCACCGCGGTGGACTTTGCCTACGAGGTTCACACTGACGTGGGTAACACCTGTGTGGGCGCGCGGGTAAACCGCCAGGCCTATCCGCTAAGCCAGCCACTGATTTCTGGTCAAACCGTGGAAATTATTACGGCAAAAGGCGCAAAGCCCAATGCCGCCTGGCTCAACTTTGTGGTTACCGGTAAGGCGCGCGCCAAAATTCGCCAGGTACTGAAAAACCTCAAGCAGGATGAAGCCATAGCACTGGGTCGCCGCTTGCTTAACCACGCGTTGGGTGAAAACAAGCTCGACGGCGTGGCGCCGGAGCTGCTGGACAAAGTTATTCAGGAAACCAAGCACAAGGATTTGAACAGCCTGCTGGCCGACATAGGTTTGGGCAATGCCATGAGCATAGTTATCGCCCAGCGTCTGACCGGTGGCACCGTGCCTGAAAAGCAAAGCGAAACCCATCTGATGCCAATCCGCGGCGCCGAAGGCATGCTGGTGTCCTTCGCCAAGTGCTGCCACCCCATCCCCGGCGATGCGGTGATTGCCCACGTGAGCCCCGGCAAAGGTCTGGTGGTACACATGGAAAACTGCGCCAATATTCGCGGCTATCAGGGCGAGCCTGACAAGTACATCCCTGTGCATTGGGACAAGGTTGACGGCGTGGAATACCAGGCCAACCTGAGGGTAGAAATCGTTAACCATCAGGGTGCGCTGGCCAAGATCACCTCTATTATCGCCAGCGAAGGCTCCAACATTCATAACCTCAGCACCGAAGAGCGTGATGGTCGGGTGTATTTGATTAACCTGCGGATTTCAGTGCGGGATCGTATTCACCTTGCCAACGTGATGCGCCGCATCCGGGTTCTGCCCGAGGTGCTGAGAACCTCCCGAAATCGTTAGTCATTTCCCTATAAGAGAGAACCCTATGGCTGAAAAAACCATTATCGCCACCGACAAGGCTCCAGCGGCTATCGGTACTTATTCCCAGGCCGTGAAGGTCGGCTCTACCGTGTATCTGTCTGGTCAGATCCCACTGGATCCCGCCACCATGACCCTGGTTGGCGACGACTTTGAAGCCCAGACAGTGCAGGTGTTCGAAAACCTCAAGGCCGTGTGTGAAGCCGCCGGTGGCAGTTTTGCCGACATAGCCAAGCTGAATATCTTCCTCACTGACCTGTCGAACTTCGCCAAGGTGAATGAGATCATGGGCCGTTACTTCAGCCAGCCCTACCCTGCCCGCGCCGCCATCGGTGTGAAAGAGCTGCCACGGGGCTCGCAGGTAGAAATGGATGGCGTGATGGAGCTTTAATCGCTTCCCCATCTGCAGGGCGCCTCGGCGCCCTTTTGTTTTTTCACGATTTACACAGGAATGAATCCATGAGCCCGGAACGCTTTGCCCGCATCAATGAGATGCTGGACAACCGTCAACCGGATCTGACCGTCTTACTCGACCAGGTCCACAAGACCAACAACATAGCTGCGGTGCTGCGCAGTGCCGACGCCGTGGGTGTCCACCAGCTGCATGCGGTGTGGCCCGAGAGTTCCATGCGGGTGTCCGGCAATACCGCCTCGGGCAGCCAGCAGTGGGTTAAAACCCTGCGCCATGCCACTGTTACCGATGCTATCACCGCCCTCAAAGCAGATGGCATGCAGGTGGTGGTGACCAATTTCTCCGCCAATGCCAAAGACTTTCGCGAGATTGACTACACCAGGCCCACCGCCATAGTCCTCGGGCACGAGAAAAACGGTGTCAGTGATGAGGCCGTGCGCCTTGCCGATGCCGAAGTGATTATTCCCATGGTGGGCATGGTGCAGTCGCTGAATGTGTCAGTGGCCGGCGCCCTGGTACTGTTTGAAGCAGAGCGCCAGCGCCGGGCAGCCGGCATGTACGGCAACCGCAAACTGGATGATGCCTACTGCCAGAAGCTGCTGTTCGAACAGGGCCACCCCATCTATGCCAAGGCCTGCCGTCGCAAGGGACTTGCCTACCCCGCCATTGATGAAACCGGCCAAATCGTCGCACCGCCCGAATGGTGGCAAAAGATGCGCGAAGCCGACCCCGAGTCCCCTCGCCCCGAACGCGGCCGCCAGCGCCGCATGTAATTCAGCTTTGCATCAGGCTGAAGGGTCTATAATCCGGGATGACCACGTTGTTGTCCCGGTTTCTGTGTAGTGATAACAGCAACAGCCTCTGGCATGTTGCTTGTGGCCTCTGGCTTTTGGATTCACCGACCGGTCGCCCTTAATCAACGCTAATCACGCCAGGCAAAGGTGGATGTAAGGCGAAACAGGCAACCGCAGTCTCTTGAGCTAACTCGACACTGTCATCATGCTAACCAAATGATTTTAAAGGCCTGTTGATTTGATGATTCGGGACGGGGAGAGCACCGTCCAGCCCCACATCCCGGCAGCGTGAAACCATTTGCGAGGCCGGAGAAAAATAGACATACTGGAAGTTAAACGCGCGTTTAACACCGATTTAACGCCGATAAAGATAACAAACAAGATGGAAGTAGCGATGCAAGCCACTATCAAGACTCCTGTAGAGATGCTCGACCATTGGGTGCAGACCCAGGGTGACAAGGTTTACTTGCGCCAGCCGGTAAACGGCCAATACCGTGACTTCAGTTGGCGGGATGTGAAACGCCAGATGGAGCAAATTGCCGGTTCGCTCAGGCATCTTGGCCTGGTGCCCGGAGACAAGGTCGCCGTGCTGTCCAAGAACTGCGCCGAGTGGTTTATTACCGATCTGGCGTTAATGCACGGCGGTTATATCAGCGTACCCATCTACCCCACTGCCAATGCCGATACCATCCGCTACGTGCTGGAGCACAGCGGCGCCAAGGCCATTTTCATCGGTAAACTGGATCACTGGGCCGAGCAGGAAGCCGGTGTTGGCGGCAGTATTTTGCGCATGTCTTTCCCCTACGACACCATGCCGACCCAATATGGCTGGGACCAGTTGATGACCATGGGGCAACCGCTGACAGACGCGCCGCTGCCTGCCATGGAAGATACCATGACGCTGATTTACACCTCGGGCTCCACCGGCAGCCCCAAGGGTGCCATTCAAACCTTTGGCAGCTATTGCTGGACCTGTACCGCGGTGGTGCGCGATCTCAAGACCGACGGTGACGATAGATTGCTGTCATACTTGCCACTGGCCCATATCACCGAGCGGGTCGCCATCGAAGGTTCATCTTTCTATTCCGGCAGCGCCGTGGCCTTTGTGGAGAGCCTGGATACCTTCGTCGCCGACGTGCAGCGCATGCGCCCAACCGTATTCTTCTCGGTGCCACGTCTGTGGACCCTGTTTCAGAAAAACATTATCGACAAGGTGGGCTTCGATAAGCTCAATTTCCTGCTCAAGCTGCCCCTCATCAGCTATCTGGTAAAACGCAAAATTCACAAGGGGCTCGGCCTGGATAAGTGTCGCCTGCTGGGTTCGGGCTCTGCGCCAATCCCGCCATCACTCATTCAGTGGTACCACAGCATAGGGCTGAACATCTGTGAGGCCTGGGGTATGACAGAAAACTGTGCCTACTCCATCATCAATTATCCCTTTGATGAGCGCAAAATCGGCACCGTGGGTAAGCCCGTGGAAGGCTGTCTGGTGCGTCGCAGCGAAAGTGGTGAACTCATGGTCAAGAGTCCCGGACTGATGAGCGGTTACTACCAGCAGCCCGAAGCCTCGGCTGCCGCCTTCGATGAAGATGGTTTCTTCCATACCGGCGATCTCTGTGCCATCGATGAAGATGGCTGTGTCAGCATCACGGGCCGGGTGAAAGACAACTTCAAAACCGCCAAGGGCAAATACGTGGCGCCTGTGCCCATCGAGCGCAAGCTGGCTCAGGACCCTCATGTGGAGCTGATTTGTGTGATTGGCTCTGGCCTGCCTCACCCCATAGCACTGGTGCAGCTGTCAGACGGTGCCACCCTGCAGGCCCGGGAAGAGGTTCGCACTTCCATCAAGGCCACCCTGGATGCCGTGAATCCTCATCTGGAATCACACGAAACCGTGGATGCCGTGGTGGTGGTTAACGCGCCCTGGACCATTGAAAACGATGTGCTCACCCCAACGCTGAAAATCAAGCGCCATGTGCTGGAAACCAGATATAGCGCCAAGGTCGATGGTGTGCGTGGCGCAAAGGTGGTGTGGGAAGACGAGATCTGAGTCGCCGCCACCAGCCACAAAGAGACAAGCCCGCATCAGCGGGCTTTTTTATGTTCTTTTTCGGCGTCAGTCGACAGCATGACTTTCGCAAAAGTGCCGTTCATTCGGTGGTATTTTGTCTGTCCACCAGCAAGATATTGAGGTTCAACCAGTCGATTTTGCTTGGCACGGATAGAAAAAAAAGCGAGCTTTAGCTTAACTCAACACAGGGATGGAGCTGATACGTGACTGCAATTGATGTTGTTACCGTAACTGAGTTTCCCGCACTCAAGCGGACCAAAAATGCCACCGGAAGCCATTACCGCTTCCACACCATGATTAAGCCCAGCGGTGCCCAGTGCAACCTGGATTGTCGCTACTGTTTTTATCTGCACAAAGAGCAGCTCCTGGGTCAACCCAAGCGACCGCGCATGGATGATGAAGTACTCGAGCAGCACATCCGGCAGTATATTCAGGCCCAAACCGGCGATCAGGTGATATTCAGCTGGCAGGGAGGCGAACCCACCCTGATGGGGCTGCACTTCTTTCGCCGAGTCGTTGCCCTGCAACAAAAATATGCCCGTCCCGGGCTCAAAATTGAAAACGATCTGCAAACCAACGGCACCCTGCTGGACGAAGAATGGTGTGCGTTTCTCAAGCAGCACAAATTCCTGGTTGGCCTGTCTATCGATGGCCCCGAACAGTTCCACGACCTGCACAGGTACAGCAAAACCGGCGGCAAGACCTTTGCTGCCGTGGTGCGCGCCGCCCGCTTGCTGCATGCCCATGAAATTCCCTTCAGCGCTCTGTGCGTGATAAACCGCGACAACGCCGAATACCCGCTGGAGGTTTATCGCTTCCTGCGCGATGAAATAAGTCCCCGACTGATTCAATTTATTCCCGGCATGGAAAAAGCCGACTTTGTCAGCGCTGCCCCGGGCAGTTGGGATAAAACACGTCTGCCAAGGGAGGATGCACCCGAGGCACTGCCGGGGAACCCGGGCTCTGCTGTGGCCGACTGGTCGGTAGCGCCACTGCAGTGGGGACGTTTCCTCACCCGGGTGTGGGACGAATGGCTCGCCAGGGATTATGGCAAGGTATTTGTGGACCAGTTTGAAAATGTGCTGTCGATGATAACCGGCCAAGGCTCGCAGCAATGTGTGACCAGTCAGGTGTGCGGCAAAGCCATGGCGTTGGAGCACAATGGCGACCTCTACAGCTGCGACCACTTTGTGTATCCCGAATACCGCCTTGGCAATATCCGTACCGAGCATCAGGGCGATCTCGCCTTCAGCGAACGCCAGCAAGCCTTTGGTTACGCCAAATCCGCCAATTTACCGGCCAAGTGTAAGCAATGCGCCTATCTTAAATTGTGCTGGGGCCATTGCCCCAAAGACAGATTTTTAAAAACCACAGACAACGAGCCGGGGCTGCATTACCTCTGCCAGGGTCTGACACTGTTTTATCGTCATGTTATTCAGGAATGTGATCGTTTGTCCGGCTGAACAGCCGGATTGAGTTTATCAACACGCAAGGAGCAGGTAATGAAATTAAAACATTTGGCAGCGGCCATAGGATTAGGGATAGCCTCCCACAGTTATGCCGCAGAGCAGCCCAATATCGTGGTTATCTTTGGTGACGATGTGGGTTGGCAGAACGTCAGCGCATACGGTATGGGTACCATGGGCTACCTCACCCCCAACCTCGACAGCATTGGTAATTCAGGGATCCGTTTTACCGATCACTATGCCCAGCCCAGTTCCACCGCCGGGCGCGCCGCCTTTATTACCGGCCAATACCCCATTCGCAGCGGCATGACCACGGTCGCCATGCCGGGTGGAGATCTCGGTCTCAAGCCTGAGTCACCCTCGCTGGCCGAGGTGTTGAAAAAAGCTGGCTACGCCACCGGACAGTTTGGTAAAAACCATTTGGGCGACCATAACTTCTCACTGCCCACGGTGCATGGTTTTGATGAGTTCTTCGGTAACCTTTACCACCTCAACACCCAGGAAGAACACGAGCAGCGGGACTATAAGAACTTTGCCAAGGCTTATTCCGGTTCTATGGAAGCCTATCACAAAAAATTCGGTACCCGCGGTGTGCTCCATTGCTTCGCCACAGACAAAGTCGACAACACCAAGGACCCGCGCTTTGGCGTAGTCGGTAAGCAGCGCTGTGAAGACACAGGGCCTCTGGGGCAAGAGCGTCAAAAGGAGTTTGACCGCAACGAGATGCTGCCCACAGCCCTTAAATTTATCGACCGTGCTGTGGAGAATAAAAAGCCCTTCTTCGCCTGGGTTAACACCAGTCGCATGCACCTCTACACCCGCCTGAACGATAAATGGCGTTACGCCGCAGAAAACATCTCGTCTGACTACGACATGTACGGCAGCGGTATGATGCAGCACGACGATGACATCGGCTTCCTGCTCAAGGAGCTTGAATCTCGTGGCCTGAAGGACAACACCATCATCGTTTACAGCACAGACAATGGCCCTGAGCATTCCTCCTGGCCCCACGGTGGCACAACTCCCTTCCGGGGCGAGAAGATGACCACCTATGAGGGTGGTGTTCGGGTACCCACCATGGTCAGCTGGCCCGGTAAGATCCCATCGGGGCAAGTGCTTAACGGTATTCAGGGCCATCAGGATCTCTTCACGACTCTGGCCGCCGCAGCGGGCATACCCGATGTGAACCAGCGTATGCTGAAAGAGAAAAAGCAGTATATCGATGGAGTGAATAACCTCGACTACTGGACCGGTAAAAGCAGCAAGTCGGCCCGTGACCATATCCTCTACTACTTTGAAGGCCAGCTGTCTGCCGTTCGGGTAGGGCCATGGAAATTCCACTTCGCTATTGCCGAGCACTACTACGACAACCTGCTGCCACTGGCCAAGCCCAAGGTGTATAACCTGAGGGCCGATCCGTTCGAGAGCTACGATTCTGTCGACTCAAATGGCCATCTGGTGCAAAAAATCTCCTGGATGTTGGCGCCAGTGAGCGAGATAGTGCAGCAGCACGTTGAGAGCCTGGTGAAATACCCGCCCACTCAGGGGGGGACCACCTTCGACATGGCGAAAACCATCGAAGATGCCATGAAGAAAACCCAGCAGTAAACGGCTGGTATTCGCCCACAAAAAAGCTCGCCGGATGGCGAGCTTTTTATTACCTGCTGAGTAGGACTCAGTATTGCTGCTGTTTGGTAGCCAGCGCTGCTGTCACCTGCTTGATGGCGGTGCCACCCAGCACATCGCGCTTTGCCAGGCATTCATCAAGGCTGAGGTGCGGATACACATCATCGCCAATCACGGCGGCAAAGGATTGCAGCTCGGCCAGTGGCAAGGCTTCCAGCGCCTGTCCCTTGCTGATGGCATGCAGCACCACTTCGCCCACCACATGGTGCGCCTCACGGAAAGGCATGCCCTTGGCTACCAGATAGTCGGCAAGCTCGGTGGCGTTGGCGTAACCCGCCTGGGCCGCCTGCTTGGCGTTGTCACGGTTTACCTTCACACCTTCCAGCACCAGTGCCGCCATATCGAGACAAATACCCCAACTGTCCAGGGTATCGAACAGGCCTTCTTTGTCTTCCTGCATGTCCTTGTTGTAGGCCAGTGGCAGCGCCTTCATGGTGGTGAGAATGCCCATCAGGTTGCCGTAAACGCGGCCGGTTTTACCACGGATAAGCTCCAGCGCATCGGGGTTTTTCTTCTGGGGCATCAGGGACGAGCCCGAAGTGACGTTATCGGCCAGCTCAACAAAAGCGGCTTCACCCGTGTTAAAGAAAATCAGATCTTCCGCCAGCCGCGACAGGTGCATCATAGACAGTGATGCGGCTGCGCAGAGCTCTACCACATGGTCACGGTCGGACACCGAATCCAGACTGTTAAGGGTTGGTCCGCCAAAGCCCAGCGCGGCGGCCAGTGCATGGCGGTCGATAGCATAGGCAGTGCCCGCCAGCGCGCCCGAGCCCAGTGGGCAGGTGTTAAGGCGCTTCAAAGCATCGGCAAGACGGGACAAGTCACGCTCCAGCATTTCCACATAGGCCAGGCACCAGTGACCAAAGGTCACAGGCTGTGCCCGCTGCAGGTGGGTGTAACCGGGCATCACAGCGTCCAGCTCACGGCTTGCCAGCGCCAGCAGGGCCTGAACCACGGCGGTAAGCTTGGTTTCCAGCAGGCCGCCAGAGGCCTTGCACCAGAGCTTGAGGTCGGTGGCCACCTGGTCGTTACGGGAACGGCCGGTATGCAGCTTTTTACCGAGGTCGCCGACCTTTTCAATCAGTTTGGTTTCCACAAAGCTGTGAATGTCTTCGGCGCCGCTGCCGATGATGGCCGACTCATCTTCGCCCACTTCTTCAAGCAGCTCGGAAAGGGCAGCCTTTAGGCGGCTGCATTCGTCGGCATTCAAAATGCCCACGCTGGCAATGGCATCGGCCCAGGCGATGGAGCCTTCCACGTCCTGGACGAACAGTCGGTAATCTACCGGCAGTGAATCGTTAAAGAGTTGGAACAGGGCACTGGCTTGTCCCTGAAATCTGCCGCCCCACAAGGCCATAGCAATTCTCCTTCTGCCCGGGCGCGCCCGGAACTAAAAATGAATGGGGGCCAAAACTGGCCCCCTGACTGACACGGCGGCTTACTTGGTGTTGTAAGCGCGGATACGGCTTGCCAGCGAGTAGAGACGGATAAAACCTTCGGCGTGTTTCTGATCGTACACGCTGTCCTGACCGAAGGTGGCAAAGGCTTCTGAGTAGAGGCTGTTGGGCGAACGCTTCTTCACCGGCACTGCCTGCCCCTTGTAGAGCTTAACCACTACCTCACCGTTTACCATGGTCGCCAGCGACTCGGAGGCAGCCAGCAGAGAGTCACACAGAGGGGTGAACCAACGGCCGTCGTAAACCAGGTGCGCCATACGGGCGGCAACCTGCTCACGCCATTCACGGCTGCTCTTGTCCAGCACCAGCTCTTCCACCGCGCGCAGGGCAGCGAACATTACGGTACCGCCGGGGGTTTCGTAGCAGCCGCGGGACTTCATGCCCACCAGGCGGTTTTCGGTAATGTCGATACGGCCAACGCCATGGGGCGCGGCAATGGCGTTAAGCTTCATCAGCGCCTGATATGGGCTCAGGGCCTCGCCATTCACCTCGGTCACACGGGCATTTTCAACCTTGAGGGTCACATACTCGGGCTCGTCGGGCGCATCCAGCGGATCCACGGTCATGGTCCATACCTGCTTGGAAGGCTCGTTCCACGGGTCTTCCAGCTCGCCACCTTCGTGGGAGATGTGCCAGGCGTTGGCGTCACGGCTGTATATCTTGGTGGCAGAGGCCGAGGTCTTGATGTTGCGCTCGGCGAGATACGCCAGCAGATCTTCACGGCTTTCCATGTCCCACTCACGCCATGGGGCAATCACTTTCAGGTCGGGGGCCAGCGCAGCAAAACAGCCTTCGAAACGCACCTGGTCGTTACCCTTGCCGGTACAGCCGTGGCACAGGGCATCGGCGCCCACTTTGCGGGCCACTTCTACCTGCGCCTTGGCGATAATAGGACGGGCCATGGAGGTACCCAGCAGGTAAGTGCCTTCGTAAATGGCACCAGTCGCTATGGTGGGGTAGATGTAGTCTTTAACAAATTCTTCTTTCAGGTCAACGATATGACACTCACTCGCGCCTGAGGCAAGGGCCTTTTCGGTCAGGCCCACCAGTTCTTCTTCACCCTGGCCCACGTCGGCACAGAAGGCGACGATTTCGCAGTTATCATAGTTTTCTTTCAGCCACGGAATGATGGCCGAGGTGTCCAGACCGCCTGAATAGGCCAGTACTACTTTCTTGACGCCGGTTTTGCTGTTTTCGATTGCCATAACTGTTTCCCAAGAGGCGCGTGGGGCGCCGTTGACTCAATAGATTGAATTTATCCGAGCAGTGTGACCAACACTGCGTTTTGTGCATGCATGCGGTTCTCGGCCTGATCCAGGATGAGGGAACCTTCACCGTCCATTACCTCATCGGTCACTTCCAGGCCGCGGTGTGCAGGCAGACAGTGCATAAAATAGCTGGCTCCGGCCTTGTCCATCAGCGCCTTGTTCACCTGATAAGGCGCAAACTTGGCCTTGATGTCGGTCAGCGCCGTGTTGTCGCCCATGGAGATCCAGGTATCAGTGTAGACGGCATCGTGGCCTTCTATCGCATTGATATCAGAGGTTAACACCAGTTTGCCACCGTGGGCCGCGGCAATTTGCTGCGCCTGCTGCACCTCAAAGCCATCGGGGAAGTGTCCTGGTGGGCAGATCACCGTCATGGTGGCCCCGAGCAAGGCGGCGCCGTACATCAGTGAGTGACTGACGTTGTTGCCATCACCGACGTAGGCCAAACGTACCTTGGACAGGTCATCAAACTTTTCGGCCAGACTCAGAAAATCCGCCAACCCCTGACAGGGATGGTAGAGGTCCGACAGCGCATTGATCACCGGCACCCGACCATATTTGGCAAGACCTTCAACGGTTTCGTGGGCAAAGGTACGCGCCACTATGGCATCGGCCCAGCAAGACAGGTTGGAGGCAAAGTCTTTTACCGACTCGCGCTTGCCCAGAGCACCATTTTGCTGATCCAGATACAGGCAGTGACCACCGAGCTTGTTGATACCGATATCGAAGCTGACGCGGGTACGCAGAGAAGGCTTTTCAAACAGCATTACCACACTCTTGCCCGCCAGCGCGCGGGAGTATTTGGCCGGATCGGCCTTGATCTCCTTTGCCAGAGTCAGCAGATCCAACATCTGCTTTTGCGTCAGTTCTTTTATCGATATCAAATGCTTCATATATTACTCCTGAGGTTGTATCTGTGTGCCCACGGCCTCACCCTTGATTAATGCCGCCATTTGGCCGCTGTCACGCCACGAGGCAACCTGTACCGGTTGTCCCAGCCACTGGGCAACTTCCAGTGCTGCTTCTACTTTGACTTTCATGCCTTTTTCGATCACGCCCAGCTTGACCAGCTCATCTATCTCCTGGCTGTTCAAACTGGGGATTAACTTACCTTTACCGTCGAGCACGCCTGATACGTCGGACAGGAGCACCAGTTTGCCGCCAAGGAGCTTGGCCAACACTGAGGCCGCCTGGTCGGCATTGACGTTGAGCAGCTCACCTTCATCGCTCATGGCGATGGAGCTGATAATCGGCAGCCAGCCCTGGGCAAGAATAAATTCCAGTGCCTTGGCATCTTTGGGGCTCACTTCACCGACCATACCCAGGCGCTCATCTTTAATGACCGCAGTCACCATGTTGGCATCACACAGGCTCATACCCATGCTCACCACTCCGGCTTTGGCCGCCGCGCCCTGCAGCAACTTGTTGGAGGTACCCGCCAGCGCGCCGGCGATAATGGGCATCTGCTCGGCAGGGGTAACCCGCAGACCTTCCAGCTTGACGGTTTCCATGCCATTGGCTTTGAGCTGCTCGTCAACCAGGCAACCGCCACCGTGCACCAGCACAACCTGCTCGCCTTTTTCCAGCAGCTGTCTGGCCGTGTCCATCAGTCTGGCCATGCCCATTTCGCACTGCAGCAGGGCACCGCCCACTTTGAGAACCAATACTTTGTTAGTTACTGACATTCCGATGCTCCCGCCTTAAACGCCAAAATGAATTTTTATGCATTGAAGTGCCTGACTGGCAGCGCCCTTCATCAAATTGTCGATGGCACTGGCAACCACCAGGTAGCCGCTGTCTTCGTCAAACTTCCAACCCAGGTGACAATTGGGGGTGAATACCACATCGTCCACCTTGGGGAACTGGCCTTCTTTCACCGTCACTATGGGGCTCTGGTCATACACGCTGTAGGCCTTGGCCACATCGTCACGGCGGGTACCCGGCTTTAACTGCACCGTGATGGTGGCCAGAATGCCGCGCTTAAAATTGCCCAGATGCGGTGTGAAAATCACTTCCTGACCCAGCTGGGTGGCAATTTCCGGTTGATGTCTGTGGCCCAGCACGCCATAGGGCGTCAGGCTTACTTCGCAAAAGCTGGTGTGCAACTGCGCCTTGCGACCGGCACCGGTCACACCGCTGACGGCGTTAATCACCGGACGCGCTTCGGTCAGCATGGCTTTGAGGGGTTTCAGAGCAGTGAGCGAGGCTGTTGGGTAGCAGCCCGGCACGGCAATCATACGGGTCGCCGCCACGGCATCGGCATTCCACTCGGCGAGGCCATACACAGCCTTGGCCAGCACTTCGGGATGGCTGTGCTCAAATCCGTACCACTTGGGATACTGAGCCGTATCGGCAAAGCGGTAGGCACCGCTTAAATCAAACACGGCCAGGCCTTTTTCATAGAAATAGGCGGCAAGTTCCAGTGACACTGAGTGTTCGGTGGCAAGGGCAACCGCGTCTGCCTCGGCAACTATGGCGCCTTTGGCTTCAGCGGTCAGGGGTGACAGACAATATTTCAGATGGCTGTACACCGGATACAGAGAGGACAGAGGCTTGCCTTTGTCGGCACTGCCTTCAGACACATAAAGGCCCTGGACTTGCAGGTGCGGCTCAGCATCAATAAGGGCTGTGAGCTGCGCACCTGTGTAGCCGCTGGCACCAATAATGGCGATCTTTTTCATGATTTCCTGACTCATTAAAATTTGTTCAAACAGATAGTTGGATTGAATTACCTGAAATAGGGTTAGCAGCCCGGCATGACGCCCTGTGCAATCAGCTATCGTCGCAGGAAGTGAGGATGTGCAAACACTGTCTTGAAGTTAATGTTTAATTCAACCATATACTCATTCATCTCGAGGCCTTGGCTATGGTGCTGGTCCCGGCTGTTTGCTAGACTAACACAACTCTTTAATTATGCAATATGCATGAATATCTATTTCAAGGAATTTTGTGGTGAAAGTCATTCCAGATCTCAAGAGTCGTTTCTCCTCGCTCATTTATGCACCATCTATCAGTGCAACCGAACCACAACTGGATATGAGTAACCATTCAGTTATCGCCCTGCTGAACGACTGGTTTTCGGATCTGGGATTTGACTGTCAAGTAACAAAGGTAGCAGGCACCCGCGACAAACGGAATTTGCTGGCCAAAATCGGCAGCGGTGAAGGCGGCCTGCTGTTGGCAGGACATACTGACACAGTACCCTTTGATGAAGGTCGCTGGAGCCAGGATCCTTTTGTGCTGACCGAAAAGGACAATCGTTGGTACGGCCTGGGCAGCTGCGATATGAAAGGTTTTTTTGCGCTTATCCTCGAGGCGGTGAAGGATTTGCCCCTGAATACACTGCAAAAGCCGCTGTACATCTTTGCCAGCGCCGATGAAGAAACCACCATGGAAGGCGCCAAAGCATTTGCGGCCAATACCGGCATTCGCCCGGAATACGCCATCATTGGCGAACCCACAGGCCTTAAGCCCGTGTATATGCACAAGGGCCATCTGGCGCAGGGGATACGCATCACCGGGCGCAGCGGCCATTCATCCGATCCCGCCCGAGGCCTCAATGCCATCGAAATCATGCACAAAGTAATAGGGCAGCTGCTGAAGCTCAAACAACACCTGGCCGACAATTACCGCGAAGACGCCTTCAGCGTGCCCTATCCCACCATGAACTTTGGCCATATCCACGGCGGCGATGCTGCCAACCGGATCTGTGGCTGCTGTGATTTGCATCTGGATATTAGGCCACTGCCGGGCTTGGCACTGGACGATTTAGAGCTGATGCTGATCAACTACCTGAAGGAAATTAATCGCGACTATCCCGGTGCGGTGGAGATCCGAACCCTCTATCCGGGCAGCGAAGCCTTTGCCGGGGTAAAAGACAGCGCCTGGACCCAACTGGTGGAGAGCCTCTCGGGTCAGCAGGCCGAAGTGGTGAACTACGCCACCGAAGCCCCCTACATAAATAAACTGGGCTGCCAGACGCTGGTGCTGGGGCCGGGAAGCATCAATCAGGCCCATCAGCCCGATGAATATATGGCAATGGATCAGCTAAAACCCACGGTAGAATTATTGAAACAGTTGATCCATAAGGCCTGTATTCAATAAACCTTAAACCGATTTCGAAAATGCCACAATTGGACTGACCAATTGACCTTGCTCGGTTGACCCCGAACGCAGGGCTGTTTATTGTGCTTGAACGGCTTTGGCTGACAACCCGTGAATAGTAATCCCGCAAGTGGAGATACCATGACAGACGTAAAGGGTACCGAGAAAGTAACAGACATGTACGCTCAGCTCAGGGCGAACGTGGGCATGATGGGACAAATCCTGGGCGACACCATGAAAGAGCATATGGGTGAAGCCTTTCTGGATAAGGTTGAGCAAATCCGCCTGCTTGCCAAGGGCAGCCGCTGCGGCGATGACGAGGCAAGGGCAAAAATGCTGGCCCTGCTCGGACAACTGCCAGACGAAGAGCTGGTCCCCTTCGCTAAAGCCTTTAACCAGTTTCTGAACCTGGCCAACATAGCCGAGCAATTCCACACCATCAGCCGTAACTGTGACGAGCTGGTGTGTGTACCGGATCCCGTGGAGCAGCTCCTTGGCAGAATGCTTGGCAGTCAGGTCGATAAAAAGGAAATGCTCGCCACCCTCAAGGCGCTGGACATAGATCTGGTGCTGACGGCCCACCCGACTGAAATCAGCCGCCGCACCCTCATTCAAAAATACTCGGCTATCGTTGACTGCCTGCAGGATTTGGAAAACCAGCAGCTCACCGAGCGCGAGCATAAGAGCCAAACCCTCAGGTTGCGCCAATTGATTGCGCAAATCTGGCACACCAATGAAATTCGCCGTGAACGTCCTACCCCGGTTGACGAAGCCCGCTGGGGGCTGTCTACGATAGAGACGTCCCTGTGGCATGCAGTTCCCGACTTTCTGCGTCAGCTGAACGATCAGGTGGAAGAAGCCACCGGCACCCAGATCCCCACCGACATGGCGCCGGTGCGTTTTTCCAGCTGGATGGGTGGCGACCGTGATGGCAACCCGTTCGTTACAGCCAAGGTCACCGCCGAGGTATTGGACCGCAATCGCCACACTGCCGCACGCCTGTATCTGAAAGATGTGGTGGAGCTGGTCGGCGAGCTGTCGATGGAAGAAGCCAACGCCGAACTCATGGCCTACAGCAATAACTCCTGCGAACCATACAGGGACGTACTGCGAAGCCTGCGCAGCAAACTGCGCAACACCATCGACTTCCTCAACGCCCGCCTCGAAGGCCACAACCCTGAAGTGGCCCGTGATGAGATTATCTGGGAACAGCAGGATTTGGAGAAACCGCTCAAATTGCTGTACCAAAGCCTGTGTGACTCGGGCATGCGCCTGATTGCCAATGGCCGTTTGCTGGATATGCTGCGCCGTCTGGCCTGTTTCGGCATCCACATGCTGAGGCTGGATATTCGTCAGGACGCCGGCCGCCACGAAGCCGCCATTGCCGAGCTGACCCGTTACCTTGGCCTTGGGGACTACTCACACTGGAGCGAGGCCGAAAAGCAAGCCTTCCTGCTGAAGGAGCTCAGTGGCCGCAGACCGCTGATCCCAGGCAACTGGAAGCCTTCTGACGAGGTTGCTGAAGTACTGGCGACCTGCCGTCTGGTGGGCACGCAGCCCCAGCAAGCACTGGGGTCTTATGTCATCTCCATGGCGAGCCTGCCATCGGATGTACTGGCGGTATTGCTGCTGCTCAAAGAGTCGGGCTGCAACTACCCCATCCGTGTGGTCCCCCTGTTTGAAACCCTCGATGACCTGAACAACGCCGCCGATTGCATTACCGCACTGCTGGATATCGACTGGTATCGCGGTTACACCAAGGGCATGCAGGAAGTGATGATAGGTTACTCCGACTCTGCCAAAGATGCCGGGGTGATGGCAGCCGCCTGGGCACAGTACCGAGCTCAGGAGCAATTGGTGAAGGTTTGCAACAAGGCCGGCGTGAAGCTGACCCTGTTCCACGGCCGCGGTGGCACCATTGGTCGCGGCGGCGGCCCTGCCCACAAGGCCATTCTGTCGCAACCACCCGGCAGCGTCGACGGTCGGATTCGGGTCACAGAGCAGGGCGAGATGATCCGCTTTAAGTTCGGTCTGCCCAAGCTCGCTGTACAGTCACTGGCACTCTATACCTCTGCGGTACTGGAAGCGACCCTGCTGCCACCGCCCGAGCCGAGGCAGGAATGGCGCAATGCCATGCAGCGCATTGCCGATGAATCGGTCGAGGCATATCGCGGCATAGTGCGTCAGGAGCCTGACTTTGTGCCTTACTTCCGCGCAGCAACGCCTGAGGTAGAACTGGGTAAGCTGCCACTGGGCAGTCGTCCTGCCAAGCGTCGTGTCGATGGTGGTATCGAGAGCCTGCGTGCCATTCCCTGGATTTTTGCCTGGTCGCAAAACCGCTTGATGTTGCC
This sequence comes from Shewanella sp. FJAT-52076, assembly GCF_019457455.1. Classification (NCBI taxonomy): domain Bacteria; kingdom Pseudomonadati; phylum Pseudomonadota; class Gammaproteobacteria; order Alteromonadales; family Shewanellaceae; genus Shewanella; species Shewanella sp. FJAT-52076. Next base: position 273,499 of record NZ_CP080415.1, on the reverse strand, counting down.
TGCCTGGCTTGGTGCCGGTGAAGCACTGAAAGCCGCAGCCGATCGCGGCGAGCTTGGCCTGCTGCGGGAAATGGAGCGGGACTGGCCCTTCTTCAACACCCGCATCTCCATGCTGGAGATGGTGTACAGCAAGGCAGAGCCGAATCTGGCCCGCTACTACGAGCAGTGTCTGGTGCCCGAGCAGCTGCATCACCTGGGGGTTACCCTGCGTGAACGTCTGGCGCTCGGTGTAGACGCCGTGTTGGCGCTGACAGGAGAAGATAGTCTGATGGCCCACACGCCCTGGAATCGTGAATCCGTTCGGCTCAGAAACCCCTATATCGACCCGCTAAACTTCCTGCAGGCGGAACTTCTCGGCCGTACCCGTCGTGAAGAAACGCCATCGGAATCGGTGCAGCTGGCACTGATGCTCACCATCGCCGGTGTGGCAGCGGGCATGAGGAACACCGGATGATCCGCCTGCTGGCGGTGTCTGCGCTGTTGTTGCTGTCTGGCTGTGTGAGCCAGTACAGCATCAGTGAGCGGGAAATGGCATCCTACCTCAATAAAGAGATTGGCCTTGAGGTGAAAGACAACTCGGGCCCACTGGGCGCCCGGGTGTCGGTAAACCAAATAGAGGTCAAGCTTGGGCACAAGGCGGACACCATGGCGGTGACGGCAACCAGTCTGGCCGAGGTGAAAACGCCGCTCATTCCGCTGCGGGCAACTCTCACGACCACCTTTGAAGCCAAGCCCTGGTACGACAAACAGGCCCATGGTGTGTACCTGAGGGACTTACAATTGGTGGATGTGAGTGCCAATCCCGCAGAGCTGAAACGCCTGTTGCAGGACCTGGCGCCGGAGCTGATGCGGGTGGTCAGAGGCTTCCTCGAGAGCCAGCCTGTTTACGTGCTGGATACCGAAGATGCGACCCAGGCGAAACTGGCCGAGATGACCGAGCGGATCACGGTGAAACCCGGCAAGCTGGTGCTGGAATTCACGCCCTGATAGCAGCCTCAACCACAAATAAAAACGCGGCCCTTAAGCCGCGTTTTATTTGGTTAGATCATTACTTGGGATAACGACTGATGGAGCTGTAATCCACAATCACGGCTTCACCATTAAGTTCACGGCGCAGCATGTCATAGGCCACCGCAGCACTCACCTTACGCACCATGTCCCGGGATCGGCGCGGCAACTTCACCATCTGGCTGTATACCCCGCCCTTGGTGGCAAGTGCAATCGCTACAGTACCCACTGGCTTTTCCTCAGTACCGCCATCCGGGCCAGCAATGCCACTGGTCGCCAGCGCGTAGTCACTGTCCAAAATAGCGCGGGCGCCCCTGGCCATCTCCTCAACAGTTTGGATAGATACGGCGCCGTAGTCATCCAATGTCTGGGGCGATACCCCAAGCACCCTGACCTTGGACTCATTACTGTAAGTCACCAACCCCTGATGCAAATAAGAAGAGCTGCCGGGAAAGCCAACCAACTGACTGGTGATAAGGCCACCGGTACAGGACTCGGCCACACTGAGGCTCATGCCTGAGTTGTGCAGTCTGGCGTGGATCTCCTCCTCCAGTGAGGTACGGTTTTCCGCGACCACCACATTACCCAGCCGCGCAGCTATTTCGTCGGTCACGGTCTCCAGCGCCTTAATTGCCTCGATGCCTCGGGCAAACACCTTAATTTCGATATAAGGCATAAAGGAGCGGTAGCCCAGGGTAATACCCGCAGGCAAGGTCATGGCCTCGAGCTCATCCGCCAATGAGGATTCACCACGGCCCAGAGTCAGCAACTTGCGCAGCGCAACCTGGCTGCCGGCATCGAAGGTCTGTTTCACAAAGGGAAGGAACTGCTCTTCTACCATTTGCTTGAATTCAAACGGCACACCTGGGGTGAAGAACAGCCAGGCGCGATTGAGTTTTACCCTGAAGCCACAGGCAGTCCCGACCGGGTTATCCACCATTACAGCTGATTCGGGCAGCCAAGCCTGCTTGATATTGCTCTTTGGCATTTCACGGCCGTGACGGGTGAACCAATCGTGTAAACGTTCGGCCCACTCTGCGTTCTCTACCAAGGATTCTCCCTTGGCTTTGGCCATGGCTTCTGCGGACATGTCATCAGAGGTTGGTCCCAAGCCACCATTCACCAGGATCACATCAGCATGGAGACTACGCTCCTGAAACACCGCCACCAGATCCTCAAGCCTGTCACCCACAGTGACCCGGCGCTGTACCTCAATACCGTTTTCCATCATCAGATTGGCAAACCAGGCGGCATTGGTATCCACTATCTGTCCTGCCAGCACCTCTTCACCGGTGCAAATCATCTCAAGCTTCATGCCCGCTCCTTCGATATAAGTTGGCTATAAGGTAGGGAAGCGGGGAAGTCATAGCAATAGCCCGGTGAGGTATCTGAAGTATTAAATTAGCGGAGGCTGTAAAGCTTTGTGGAAACCGTAATCATCGTTGCAGAATTGTGCGACGCAGAAAGCAAAAAGGCCACCCTATTGGGTGGCCTCTTCGACTTATTAGGCGCTTGGCAATGACCTACTCTCACATGGGGAGACCCCACACTACCATCGGCGCTGCTCCGTTTCACTACTGAGTTCGGAATGGGATCAGGTGGGACCAGAGCGCTATTGTCACCAAGCAAATTCGTTATGTCCCCGCTTCTCAGCAAGAACATGCAATTTAGAAAGCTGTTTGAGTTATCACTTCAATCAAGTCTGGTTTCTTCAAGACTATCTACACCATCTGAAACCCATCTGGGTTGTATGGTTAAGCCGCACGAGTCATTAGTACAGGTTAGCTCAACGCCTCACAACGCTTACACACCCTGCCTATCAACGTCCTGGTCTCGGACGGCTCTTCAGTGGACTCAAGGTCCAAGGGAAGACTCATCTTGGGGCTCGCTTCCCGCTTAGATGCTTTCAGCGGTTATCGATTCCGAACGTAGCTACCGGGCAATGCCATTGGCATGACAACCCGAACACCAGCGGTTCGTTCACTCCGGTCCTCTCGTACTAGGAGCAACCCCCCTCAATCTTCCAACGCCCACGGCAGATAGGGACCGAACTGTCTCACGACGTTCTGAACCCAGCTCGCGTACCACTTTAAATGGCGAACAGCCATACCCTTGGGACCGACTTCAGCCCCAGGATGTGATGAGCCGACATCGAGGTGCCAAACACCGCCGTCGATATGAACTCTTGGGCGGTATCAGCCTGTTATCCCCGGAGTACCTTTTATCCGTTGAGCGATGGCCCTTCCATGCAGAACCACCGGATCACTATGACCTACTTTCGTACCTGCTCGACGTGTCTGTCTCGCAGTTAAGCTGGCTTGTGCCATTACACTAACCACACGATGTCCGACCGTGTTTAGCCAACCTTCGTGCTCCTCCGTTACTCTTTGGGAGGAGACCGCCCCAGTCAAACTACCCACCAGGCACTGTCCCTAGTCCAGATTCATGGACCGAGGTTAGAACACCAACACTACAAGGGTGGTATTTCAAG
>NZ_CP080415.1:262500-265000 GCF_019457455.1 Shewanella sp. FJAT-52076 | reverse complement strand
GGATTTTGTCTTTAGTTGGCGGACGAATCTCATGAAGCGATGTGGTTATGAGCGAGAGGCTTGGATGCCGAGCAGGGCCGTTAAGCAAGGATACTGTTGGACAGACTTAATGGTCAGCATTAGGCTGGGCGGGTATCAGACTTGGCCTCAAGTGTACGGCACTTTCAGGAGCAAGATATTGAAACCGTGCTATCTCCCCCCAGCGGAGGCACTATGTGAGTTAGCTAGCGATTGTGGCTATCCCTCGATAGTCAGGGCTGAATCGCGTCAGCAGACTCAGAATCTGTACAGGTTAGCGCGGTTCTGGGGCGGATTTATCCGAGGCGCCACAACACCAAGTGCAAAAGTTGTAAAACGAAAAAAGCCTCTGCGCTCTTGTTTACAAGAGTGCAGAGGCTTTCGTCTTTAGTTGGCGGCCGAGTATCGCGAAGCGATGTGCTTACGAGCGAGAGGCATGGATGCCGAGCTGGGCTTTTAAGCAGGGACGCTGTTGGACGGGGCTGCCCGCGACAAAGTACGCAGCACTTTCACGAGCGTTAAATACAAAAAAGCCCCGCCGTTTCCAGCGAGGCTTCATGTAAGTTGGCGGAGCAGACGGGAGTCATCGGGGACGCCTAGTTGCGCACGGCCAGTGTCGCGACCAGGAGTCCGCAGGGCCCCGTCGCGGGAAGCAAATAGCAAAAAGCCCCATCCGAAGATGAGGCTTTTCACTTAAGTTTGCGGAGCGGACGGGGCTTAAACCCCTGTGCCTTCGTCACGCGTGACAGGCCGGCTTTCTCTAATAAAGAAGCTAACCAACTGAACTACCGCTCTACTGCAATTTGTTTTCAGATAGATAAAAGCCTCTGCATTACTGCAGAGGCTTTCGTCTTTATGTTGGCGGAGCGGACGGGACTCGAACCCGCGACCCCCGGCGTGACAGGCCGGTATTCTAACCAACTGAACTACCGCTCCTTTGGGCTAGGCCCAAATTAGGCGTCTGGCAATGACCTACTCTCACATGGGGAGACCCCACACTACCATCGGCGCTGCTCCGTTTCACTACTGAGTTCGGAATGGGATCAGGTGGGACCAGAGCGCTATTGTCACCAGACAAATTTGTTAATTCGGAAAGCTGCATTACGCAGAAAATGATGGTGGTCGCTACTGGGATCGAACCAGTGACCCCCTCCTTGTAAGGGAGGTGCTCTCCCGGCTGAGCTAAGCGACCGGTATTCTGTGCTATTGAGTTATCACTTCAATCAAGTCTGGTTTCTTCAAGACTATCTACACCATCTGAAACCCATCTGGGTTGTATGGTTAAGCCGCACGAGTCATTAGTACAGGTTAGCTCAACGCCTCACAACGCTTACACACCCTGCCTATCAACGTCCTGGTCTCGGACGGCTCTTCAGTGGACTCAAGGTCCAAGGGAAGACTCATCTTGGGGCTCGCTTCCCGCTTAGATGCTTTCAGCGGTTATCGATTCCGAACGTAGCTACCGGGCAATGCCATTGGCATGACAACCCGAACACCAGCGGTTCGTTCACTCCGGTCCTCTCGTACTAGGAGCAACCCCCCTCAATCTTCCAACGCCCACGGCAGATAGGGACCGAACTGTCTCACGACGTTCTGAACCCAGCTCGCGTACCACTTTAAATGGCGAACAGCCATACCCTTGGGACCGACTTCAGCCCCAGGATGTGATGAGCCGACATCGAGGTGCCAAACACCGCCGTCGATATGAACTCTTGGGCGGTATCAGCCTGTTATCCCCGGAGTACCTTTTATCCGTTGAGCGATGGCCCTTCCATGCAGAACCACCGGATCACTATGACCTACTTTCGTACCTGCTCGACGTGTCTGTCTCGCAGTTAAGCTGGCTTGTGCCATTACACTAACCACACGATGTCCGACCGTGTTTAGCCAACCTTCGTGCTCCTCCGTTACTCTTTGGGAGGAGACCGCCCCAGTCAAACTACCCACCAGGCACTGTCCCTAGTCCAGATTCATGGACCGAGGTTAGAACACCAACACTACAAGGGTGGTATTTCAAGGTTGACTCCACGAGAACTGGCGTTCCCGCTTCAAAGTCTCCCACCTATCCTACACATGTAGGGTCAATGTTCAGTGCCAAGCTATAGTAAAGGTTCACGGGGTCTTTCCGTCTAGCCGCGGGTATACGGCATCTTCACCGCAATTTCAACTTCACTGAGTCTCGGCTGGAGACAGCGTGGCCATCATTACGCCATTCGTGCAGGTCGGAACTTACCCGACAAGGAATTTCGCTACCTTAGGACCGTTATAGTTACGGCCGCCGTTTACCGGGGCTTCGATCATGAGCTTCTCTTGCGATAACCCAATCAATTAACCTTCCGGCACCGGGCAGGCGTCACACCGTATACTTCCTCTTGCGAGTTTGCACAGTGCTGTGTTTTTGATAAACAGTTGCAGCCACCTGGTATCTGCGACTGCCGTCAGCTCGGGGAGCAAGTCCCGTCACCAACAGCAGCGTACCTTC
>NZ_CP080415.1:50000-257500 GCF_019457455.1 Shewanella sp. FJAT-52076 | reverse complement strand
CAATGGCTTCATGAGGCAGCTCCTGTCGCATTGGTTTTACCGGAAGCGGCCGCTTCCGCGGCGGCCTCCTGCTGCAACTGCTTAACCATGGGATAGAGGGTCTCACTCCACACACGCTGATCAACCGGACCGGCAAAACGGAAGCGAATAATACCCTTATGATCAACCAGGAAAGTTTCCGGCGCACCATATACCCCCAGGTCCAACCCAAGACGACCATCTTTATCGAAGATGTTCAGTGCATAGGGGTCACCCTGATGGCGAAGTTCACGAATGGCTTCTGCACGCTCATCGCGATAATTGATACCGTAAATAGGCACCAGTTTCTGACGGGTCAGCGTCATCAAAAACGGATGCTCATACTTACAGGATGGACACCAGGTGGCCCAGACGTTCAACAGGGACACCTGACCTTTCAGGTCTTCCTGAGTGATCATCTCACCGGGTGTTTCCAGTTTCTCTAACTGGAATGCCGGAATAGGCTTACCTTCGAGTGCCGACTCCAGTTTCTGAGGATTCAGGAACAAGCCCTTGTAGAGGAATATTCCCATCCCCAGAAACAGTGCCAATGGAATGAATAAGACCAGCTTCTTCATCGTTTCTCCAATTTTCAGGCTGTAGCCAGGTTACCTTTGGTCGCTTCTTTGGCTTTGTCGGAAGCCGTTGCCTTTACGCGGTAACGTTTATCCGAGGCTGCAAAGAAACCACCTACCATCATAAAGATACCGCCGAACCATAACCAACGAACGAATGGCTTGTAGTTCAAACGCACCGCGTACTCGGTGGCACTGATAGGGTCACCCATGGTGACATACAGGTCGCGGAACAGGCCCCAGTCGATACCGGCTTCGGTCATATCCATGGTACGCACGTTGTACTGACGACGATCGGGCTTGAGCAGAGTCAGGAACTTGTCTCCCTTATACACCTCAATCTGACCTTGTTGTGCGGTGTAGTTGGGACCTACCACGTTTTTGGTTTCAGTAAACTTGAAGGTATAACCGGCCAGCTCATGGCTGATACCCGGGCCCATACGCACACTCTTCTCGATGGAGTAATTGGACACCATGGTGCCACCCACGACCGAGACCGCAATACCCAGGTGAGCGATGATCATGCCCAACTGACTGCGTCCCATACGCGCAAGACTCAGGCCTTCGTTGGTCTTGATGATGTTATAGCCTGCACGAAGTGTGGCCAGAGTGATCCACACGGCTGCGCCGATACCCAAAGCCACCCAGGCGTTGAATGCGCCACCAGCGATGAAAGGCACTGCAATACCCACCACGGCAGATACGATTGCCGGGATCAGCAGCTGACGTTTCACTTCACCGTCTTTCGCCTTCTTCCAACGGATAATGGGGCCAATACCCATGAACACAAACATCACCAGGATGATGGGCACAAACACGGCGTTGAAGTATGGTGGGCCAACAGAAATCTTACCCATGCCCAGCGCATCAATCAGCAGTGGGTACAGGGTACCCAGCAGCACTGTGCCACAGGCAACGGTCAGCAGCAGGTTACATACCAGCAGCATGGTTTCTTTTGACCAGAGTTCAAACTTGGCCGGGCTGCTCATTTCACTGGCACGGAACGCGAACAGTGTGAGTGAGCCACCAATGGCAAGGCCAAGCAGCAAGAGAATGAACATACCGCGGCTTGGATCGGCAGCGAATGAGTGCACCGATGTCAGAACGCCGGAACGCACAATAAAGGTACCGAGCAAACTGAGCGAGAAAGCGAAGATAGACAGCAGTACCGTCCAGTTACGGAAGGTGCCGCGCTTCTCGGTCACAATCAGTGAGTGCACCAGTGCGGTACCAATCAGCCATGGCATAAAGGAGGCGTTTTCGACCGGATCCCAGAACCACCAGCCACCCCAGCCGAGCTCGTAGTAAGCCCACCAGGAACCCAGCGCGATACCGCCGGTCAGGAAAATCCAAGCCGCCAGTGTCCACGGACGGCTCCAGCGAGCCCAGGCAGAGTCGAGACGACCACTGAGCAATGCAGCAATCGCGAAGGCAAAGCTGACAGAGAAGCCCACATACCCCAGATACAGCATGGGTGGGTGGAAGATAAGGCCTACGTCCTGCAGCATGGGGTTAAGGTCACGACCTTCCATCGGCGCAGGGAACAGGCGCTCGAACGGGCTTGAAGTCAGCAGCATAAACAGGGTGAAGCCTACGGTAATCATACCGAGCACCGCCAGTACCCGGGCGGTAAAAACTTCTTCCAGTCCTTTGCTGAACTTGGCTACGGCTGCAGCCCATACAGACAAAGAAAATACCCAAAACAGCAGGGAGCCTTCGTGACCACCCCAAACGGCGGCTATTTTGAAGAAGCTCGGCAGCTGAGAATTGGAATGGTGTGCCACGTAAGCAACAGAAAAATCATCGACCGCGAAGCTGTACGCCAGAGTCACAACAGACAGTGCAATGAACAGAAACATACCGTAAGCCAATGGCCAGGCATAACGCACCAGATACTGATCTTTGCGCGCTACCCCGATGAGCGGCACGCAGCTGAGCAGTAAGGCAAACGCCAGTCCTGTTATCAGCGCAAAGTGTCCAAGTTCCGGGATCATGGGTACTCCTCAGTCTTATTAGTCCGGGTCGACAGCCTGACAACTACTATCGACGCACAACATGAATCACACATTAGTTTTTGCGAATTTGCGCCATTTTAGTAGTTGCTATAGTTCCTGTCTGCCATTTTCGCGCAAATCTGGGTGGCCAGTCTCATTCTTACAACATTGACGAATTTCGCACCCAACCACCCTTGGGCGTACATTCTGACCCCATTTTTGCCAATTGGTTGCGGTTAAATCAGCTTTCTGTGAACCAGTGCCCAACTCTGGCGTTTCGGCTTCGGGCTTAAGCTTATATTACTGTTCAATGAATATGCTTATCGTATAATCTGACCCGCAAACCCGGCGGTATCGCCATTCAAGGCAACCAAGGTAATATAAGATAATGACCACATTCTGGATTTTGATTGCATTTGTTGTGCTGATCGGCCTTATGCTGATCTGGGTGCCCCACTTCCGGCAGCAGCGTCTGTTAGAGGCTGAAGAAGCTGGCGTGCGTAAGCAAACCAACCTTGAACTCTTTAATGAACGTTTGGCAATTCTCGAAAAAGAACTGGCTGAAGATCTGTTGGATAATCAGGAATTCGAGGCGCTGAAGAAAGAACTCGAAATTAGCCTGCTGCAAGACATCAAGCAGGGCAGTGATGAGTCACTGGTCAACACAGTGAAACCCAAAGGGTTGCTGTGGCCTGTGATTATGTCCGTTACGCTGCTTGGGATTTCCGGCTACATGTATCAGCACCTTGGCCAATACGAGAATGTGGCTAACCCTCCCCGCGCCGCCAATCCCCATGAAGGTATGACCGCCGAACAAATAATGTCGCAGCGGGTACAAATGATGGAAATGGCAGTACAGGCCGAACCCGACAACAGCCAGGCCTGGTTTAACCTGGGTCATGCCTATATTTCCGCGAACCGTTTTGATGAAGCCGTCAGCGCTTTCGATAAGGTAATGGAACTGGTAGGTACCCATGCCGAGTTGCTGGGCCCTAAAGCCACCGCAATGTACTACAAGAACAATCAGCAGATGTCGGCCGAGATCCAGGCGTTAATCGATCAGTCTCTGGCGCTCGATCCTCAGGATCCATCTACTCTGCTGTTGGTGGGTATGGATTCTTTCTTTACCGCCAACTACCAAAAGGCTATCGACGCCTGGCAGAGTATACTGGCCACCCAGCGTACCGATATCGATAGAACTGCACTGATGAACGCCATCGAAACCGCCCGTATGAAGATGGCGGCCGAGACAGGCGAGATGCCGCAAGACAGCGTGCACCAGCCTGTCGCCAAGGCCGTGCAAACGGTAACGGTTCAAATTTCGGTATCACCGGAGTTGGCTGCCAATGTCAGCGATTCCGACATGCTGTTTATCTTTGCCCGTGCGACCGAAGGCCCGAAAGTGCCACTGGCCGCCACCAAGATCAGCGCCAAAGCACTGCCTGCCACTATAACTCTGGACGACAGCACCAATATGGGCGGCGATGTAAAGCTCAGCAGCGCCAGACAGGTTGAGATCATCGCTGTATTATCGAAGCACGGCAGCGTGAAGCCTCAGTCAGGTGATCTTAAGGGCAGTCTCAATGAGGTTGCTGTGGGTGGCGAATCTGTGAACCTGGTGCTGGATACTCTGGTGCAATAAGCCCTGGACGACAGATACACATCTTCAATTAAGCCGGCTTAACGCCGGCTTTTTATTTGCCTGAGGTCAGCCTTGCAATCTGCATCGCGGTCAAATTACAAAAAACGAGCAATAAAAAAACCGGCCAGAGGGCCGGTTCTTCGAACTACATTCCAATTACTTGGACATGAACTCGATGGCGTTCTTGTAGTCTTCATCGGTACAGTCGGTGCACATACCGCCTGGAGGCATTGCGTTCAGACCGCCTTTAACGCTGGTCAGCAGCGCATCGATACCTTTGGCCAGACGAGGTTCCCACTGGGCAGCATCGTGAGCCTTAGGGGCACCGGCTACGCCCATGCTGTGACATACCTGGCAAGCCTTGTTATATACAGCTTCACCTTCTTGGGCAGATACGCTGGCAGCCATAGTCAGAGCAGCTACTGCAGTCATTGCTAACAGTTTTTTCATGTTCAATGTTCCTAATGCAAATACTTACATGCTCAACGCTGCCCTCGAAGGCAGACTGGTTTTAGCGAGCTTAGGGTACTACAAACTTCAAAAGATCTCACCTTTTTGTGAGTTCTCTCCCAGCTTGTTTTAGAGGATGAGATTTACACCACAAATTCGGCAATATATTAGCAAATATTGAAAAAGTTCCGGCATCATTGCACTTATTGGAACTGCATCAAATTGCTGATACTTAGTCCACTTCATCGGTAAACCCCGGATTTCAAGTATGTTAGTATCTGCACAGGATTACGCGGTATTAGAGGTCTCAGTGACACTACCAACAAAAACAGCCCACTCACTGGTATCCGCCGAAAAGCTAACTTGTATTCGTGAAGAAAGGATCCTCTTTGACGAACTGAGTTTCAGCGTTAACGAAGGCGATATCATCCAAATTGAAGGCCCCAATGGCGCAGGCAAAACCAGCTTGCTGCGCATCCTTGCAGGCCTCTCCCGCCCTTACGCAGGCAATGTGTTTTACCGCAACGAAGAAATTGGCCGTTGCCGCGATGAATTTAACGAAGACCTGCTCTATTTGGGCCATTTGGCTGGTGTCAAAAGCGAGCTGACAGCCGAAGAGAACCTTAACTTCAATTTAAGGCTCAGTGGCTATGATGATTTCGACACTGGCGATATCCTCGCCAAAGTCAATCTGAAGGGATTTGAAGAAGCGCTGGCCGGGCATTTATCTGCGGGGCAGCACAGACGCACCGCACTTGCAAGGCTTTGGCACAGTAACTGTAAAGTGTGGATCCTGGATGAGCCTTTTACTGCCATCGACAAACGCGGTGTTGCAGAGCTTGAACAACTGTTTCTCAAGCATGCCGATAACGGCGGCTGTGTGATCCTGACCACTCACCAGGATATGGGACTCATCAAAGATGAGCGGCTTCGCAAACTCAAGCTTGAGTACAGGTTCGTATAAGGTTGGCAGGCATGAAAAGAGGCATTAGTTTTACCCAGGCATTTGGCACTGTACTTAAGCGGGATTTAAAAATTGCCATCCGTCACCGCGGTGATATCTTCAACCCCTTGTTGTTTTTTGTGATGGTAGTGACCCTGTTCCCATTGGGAATTGGCCCTGAACCCCAGGTATTGACCCGCATTGCCCCCGGCATTATTTGGGTAGCCGCGCTGCTGGCGTCCATGTTATCGCTGGAGCGTTTATTCAAAGCCGACTTTGTAGACGGCTCGCTGGAGCAGATGCTGCTGAGTCCTCAGCCACTGTACATCACAGTACTGGCCAAGGTGCTGGCCCACTGGCTGTTAACCGGCGTGCCGCTGATTTTGGTGTCGCCGTTGCTGGCGGTATTGCTGCACCTGGAAGACAACAGCTATGGAGCTCTGATGTCGACCCTGGCGCTGGGTACGCCTGTGCTCAGTCTGCTTGGTGCCATAGGTGTGGCACTGACAGTAGGATTACGTAAAGGCGGCGTGCTACTGAGTCTGTTAATACTGCCGCTCTATATTCCGGTACTGATTTTTGCGACCAGTGCCATTGATGCAGCGGGAATGAATTTACCCTACGATGGCCAGCTCGCTATAATAGGAGCCATGCTGGTTGGGTCTTTAACACTGGCGCCTTTTGCCGTTGGCGCCTCTTTGAGAGTGAGTACTAACTAATATGTGGAAGTGGTTACATCCTTACGCCGATCCCGAGCGTGCTTACAAGTTATCAGACAAACTCTTACCCTGGTTTGCCTTCCTGGCGTTAGCCTTTATCGCCACCGGCACCACCTGGGGACTGCTGTTTGCGCCGACGGACTATCAACAGGGCGACAGCTATCGCATCATCTTTATTCACGTGCCGGCGGCATCCATGTCGATGGCAGCATACATGGGGATGGCCACCGCCGCCTTTATTGGTCTGGTATGGCAAATCAAAGCGGCTGATTGGACCGCTGCGGCTATTGCGCCAATCGGTGCCGTAGTGACCTTTATTGCCCTCTTCACCGGCGCTACCTGGGGTAAACCCATGTGGGGCACCTGGTGGGTGTGGGACGCTCGCCTGACCTCTGAGTTGGTGCTGCTGTTCCTGTATTTGGGTGTGATTGCGCTTTACGCGTCTTTCGAAGATAAGGTACTGGCCGCCCGGGCCGCTGGCATCCTGGCGATTGTAGGTGTGATTAACATCCCCATCATTAAGTATTCAGTGGAATGGTGGAGCTCACTGCATCAGCCGTCCACGATTCGAATCACCGAAAAGTCCACCATGTCCAGCGACATGTTGTACCCTCTGCTCATTAACATTGTGGGCTTTGGCTTGATGATCGGTGCGTTGACCCTGATTCGATTCAAGGCCGAGATCCTGGCACGCAATGCAATGCGTCCCTGGGTGCGCGAGATGGCCCTGGCTCAAGGAGTTAAATAATGCAGTTTGAATCCTTTACTGACTTTATCAACATGGGAGGCTACGCCTTCTATGTGTGGCTGGCTTATGGGGTTACCTTCACCAGCCTCGCGACCCTCATCATTCTTAGCACGCGCCAAAAAAGCAAGGTGCTCACGGAAATCGCTAAGAAAATCGCTCGGGAAGAGCGCCTGAAAGAAAGCCGGAGCAACAAAGCATGAATCCAAGACGTAAGAAAAGACTGGCCCTTGTCGTGGGTCTGATTGGTGGCGTTGCGGCCGTGGCTTCTTTGCTGCTGTATGCACTGAACACCAACCTTAACCTGTTCTACACCCCAACCGAAATCGTCCACGGTAAAGCAGACACTGGTATCAGACCTGAAGTGGGCCAGCGTATTCGCGTGGGTGGTATGGTGACTGTTGGCTCCATGATACGTGACCCCGACAGCCTGCACGTTGAGTTTGCCGTGCACGATGCCGGCGGCGGTGAAGTGATTGTGACTTATGATGATCTGCTGCCGGATCTCTTCCGTGAAGGCCAGGGTATTGTAGCCCAGGGCGTACTGACCGAAGACGGTAAACTGCAGGCCAGTGAAGTGCTCGCCAAACACGATGAGAATTACATGCCGCCTGAAGTCGCTGAAGCCATGGGTAAAAACCATGAGAAGCTGGAATATACAGAGACACAGAAAGGCGGTTCACGCTAATCTCTTCGAAAGCCTCCACCCGGAGGCTTTCCTTTTAGTGGCACGACTATACTAGGAAGAGTCATTCACGGAGATGACATCATGTGCCGCTTCTTCATATTGCTCTGCAGCATTTTGCTCTCCCCGGCCTTTGCCGCTCGCGTCGCTATCATCGAAAGCTACCACGCCGACTACGCCTGGGACCAGCATACGTTCACGGAATTCAAGATGTGCTGGCCGGCCATCAGCTGGAACGTTTCCAGCTCGATACCAAACGCATGCAACGGGAAGACTATGAGAGGGCAGCAGACAGGGTCTGGTACGAGCTAAAGGCCTATGACCCTGAACTCATACTGATTGGTGACGATAACGCTTTCAGACTGCTATCAGCGCGGCTAAGCAACCAGAAAGTCCCGCTGGTATTCCTGGGACTTAACGGTGCACCAAGAGACTATGGACTCGAACAGTTCAGTGCCATCACCGGGGTGTTTGAGAGACCGTTACTGAAGCGGTCAGTGCTGTTTTTGAGCGCCGTGCTCAACAAAGAAGCACCACGGATATTAGTGCTATTTGACGCGTCCACTACCTCGACGGTGTCACACGAACACCTCAGTCAGCTGGAGCCTTATGTTAAGGTCGGCAATATTCATATCGATATACGTCTCGATAACCGCAGCGAAGTGTGGCGGGAACGGGTAAGCCAAGCGAAGGTGCAAGGCTACGATGCCGTTACCGTTGGCCTCTACCATACGCTCTCAGAACATGATGGCAGTTATACCGAGCCGGATGAAATGCTTGGCTGGATCCACGACAATACCTCTGTACCATCGTTTGGCTTCTGGGATTTCTCTATCGGCCCGAGGGGTAATGTAGGCGGCTTTGTGCTGGATGGATATGCCCACGGTAAAACCGCGGCCAGAATGGCTGAGCGGATTCTAAATGGCGAACCTGCATCGAGTATCTATCCTGTGATAGATGACAGTGGCCGTTGGCTGTTCAGCCGCAGTGGGATGAAAAAGTGGCAACTCAAAGTGCCTGAAGGGCTGGATGGGAAAATTGATTGGTTAGACTAGTTTGCAGACATAAAAAAACCGGACCCTAGGGTCCGGCTTTTTCGGTAACGCTCAATTACTCAGCAGCTTCAACTTCAACAGCTTGAGCAGTTTCTGGGCGACCAACCAGCTCGATGTAAGCCATAGGGGCTTTATCACCGGCACGCAGACCGCACTTCAGAATACGGGTGTAACCACCAGGACGCTCCTGGTAACGTGGACCCAATTCATTGAACAGTTTACCAACGACTTCTTGATCGCGGGTGCGAGCAAATGCCAAACGGCGATTTGCAACGCTATCACTCTTAGCGAGTGTAATCAGGGGCTCAACTACGCGACGCAGTTCTTTCGCCTTCACAGCGGTAGTCTTGATGATCTCGTGACGTACCAGTGAAGAAGCCATGTTGCGGAACATAGCCTGACGGTGGCTGCTGTTGCGGTTAAGTTGACGACCACTCTTACGATGGCGCATGACCTAATCCTTATAAACTATCTCTGTACCAATCCGGTATTACAGGTCGTCTGCCAAGCTGGCTGGAGGCCAGTTTTCCAGACGCATACCCAACGACAGACCGCGAGAAGCCAACACGTCCTTGATCTCGGTAAGAGATTTCTTACCCAGGTTAGGAGTCTTGAGCAGCTCAACTTCTGTGCGTTGAACCAGATCACCGATGTAATGAATCGCTTCGGCCTTCAAGCAGTTGGCCGAACGTACAGTAAGCTCTAAATCGTCGACAGGACGCAGCAGGATTGGATCGAACTCTGGCTTCTCTTCCTTCTGCTCTGGAACAGACACATCACGCAGTTCCACAAACGCATCCAGCTGTTCAGCCAGAATAGTTGCAGAGCGACGGATAGCCTCTTCAGGATCGATAGTACCGTTAGTGGTCATATCGATTACCAGCTTATCCAGGTCAGTACGCTGCTCAACACGGGCCGCTTCTACATTGTAGGCAATACGGGCAACCGGTGAGAAAGAAGCGTCAACCAGCAGGCGGCCGATTGGGCGATCGTCGTCTTCGTTCTGTGCACGGGCAGAAGCCGGCACATAACCACGACCACGCTCAACGCGGATACGCATGCTGATGTCATGATTACCGGTCAGATGACAGATAACATGATCAGGGTTGGCGATAGTAACATCACCATCATGGGTGATGTCTGCTGCAGTAACAGGGCCTGCGCCGGACTTGCTCAGAGTGAGCATAGCCTCGTCTTTGCCCTCAAGAATCACTGCCAAACCTTTCAGGTTCAACAAGATCTCGAGGATGTCTTCCTGAACGCCTTCCTTGCTGCTGTATTCGTGCAGTACACCGTCGATTTCAACTTCGGTGACCGCGCAGCCAGGCATGGACGACAGAAGGATGCGACGCAACGCGTTACCTAAAGTATGACCGAAACCACGCTCAAGCGGTTCCAGGGTAACTTTGGCACGAGTTGGGCTAACCTGCTCGATGTCCACGAGACGCGGTTTAAGAAATTCTGTAACAGAACCCTGCATTGTGTCCTCTCTTGTTTGTTAGCCTTACTTAGAGTAAAGCTCGACGATCAGCTGTTCGTTAATATCCGCAGACAAATCGCTACGCTCTGGCAGACGCTTGAAAGCACCTTCCATCTTAGCGGCGTCTACTTCAACCCAAGTAGGCTTCTCACGCTGGGCAGCCACTTCCAAAGCCGCTTTGATACGGGCTTGAGTGCGTGACTTCTCACGGATGCTTACTACATCATTCGCAGACACTTTGAATGAAGGGATGTTAACAACACGACCGTTTACCATAACAGACTTATGGCTAACCAGCTGACGTGCTTCGGCACGAGTTGAGCCAAAGCCCATACGATAAACTACGTTATCCAGACGGGTTTCCAAAAGTTGCAACAGGTTTTCACCGGTGTTGCCTTTCAGACGTGCAGCTTCCTTATAGTAGTTACGGAACTGCTTTTCCAGCACACCGTAAATACGACGAACTTTTTGCTTCTCACGCAGCTGAGTACCGTATTCAGACAGACGTGGCTTGCGCGCACCGTGCTGACCTGGAGCGGTTTCCAGCTTACACTTCGAATCAATTGCTCTCACACCGCTTTTCAGGAAAAGGTCAGTACCTTCCCGGCGGCTGAGCTTGAGCTTGGGACCCAAGTATCTTGCCATGTTCTTTCTCCAACTATCCTAACTAACGGCGTTACACGCGGCGCTTCTTAGGAGGGCGACAACCGTTGTGTGGGATCGGTGTCACGTCAGTGATGTTGGTGATTTTGTAACCAACAGCGTTCAGCGCACGAATGGCTGATTCACGACCTGGACCTGGACCCTTCACAAACACTTCAAGGTTTTTCAGACCGTAGTCCTGAGCGGCAACACCTGCACGCTCTGCTGCTACCTGAGCTGCGAATGGAGTAGACTTACGTGAACCACGGAAGCCTGAACCACCTGCAGTTGCCCAAGAAAGAGCATTACCCTGACGATCGGTGATAGTCACGATTGTGTTATTGAAAGATGCATGGATGTGAGCCATGCCATCGGCAACCTGTTTACGTACGCGCTTGCGCGGAGAACGTGATGGAACTTTAGCCATTTCTCACCTTCCCGTTACTTCTTGATAGGTTTACGTGGACCTTTGCGAGTACGCGCATTGGTCTTGGTACGTTGCCCACGCAGGGGCAGGCTGCGACGATGACGGAGGCCACGATAACAACCAAGGTCCATCAGACGCTTGATGTTCATGGAAACCTCACGACGCAAGTCACCTTCTACTGTGTATTTGGCAACTTCTTCGCGCAGGGTATCGATTTGAGCTTCGCTCAATTCCTTGATCTTGGCATCTTCAGCAATGGCAGTAGCGGCGCAAATGGCTTTTGCGCGAGTACGACCAACACCGTAGATTGCAGTCAAAGCGATGACTGCGTGCTTATGATCAGGAATGTTAATGCCAGCTATACGGGCCACTATGCACTCCTTAAGTTAAAGGCCACCTGTGAAAAGCCCGAAAGGATACTCGACAGGTGACAGTTTTGCAAACATTTTTTGGCCAGCCCTGTTACCAGGGACTGGCCAGATTTTTTAGCCTTGACGCTGTTTGTGTTTTGGTTCAACACAGATAACGCGTACAACGCCGCTACGCTTGATGATCTTGCAGTTACGGCAGATCTTCTTCACGGAAGCTCGAACTTTCATTTCACAACTCCGTAAACTAACTTATCGGCCAAAGCGATCGAGATTCGCTTTGTTGATAAGGTTAGCTTTCTTCATTACAGACTCATATTGATGAGACATCATATGGGTCTGAACCTGAGCCATGAAGTCCATGATCACTACCACCATAATCAGCAGGGAAGTACCGCCAAAATAGAACTGTACTTTCCAGGCGATGAGCATGAACTCCGGAATCAAACAGATAAAGGTAATGTATAACGCGCCTGCCAGAGTCAGTCGGGTCATCACTTTATCAATGTAACGCGAGGTCTGTTCGCCAGGACGGATCCCGGGAATGAACGCACCACTCTTCTTCAGGTTGTCTGCTGTCTCGCGTGGGTTAAACACCAGCGCGGTATAGAAGAAGCAGAAGAAGATGATCGCTGCTGCATAAAGCAGTGAGTACAGCGGCTGCCCAGGGCTAACGGCCAGCGAAATGTCGCTGAGCCAAGACAGGGCTTCATTCTGACCGAACCACTGAGCCAGGGTTCCAGGGAACAGAATAATGCTGGACGCAAAGATTGGGGGAATTACACCCGCCATGTTCACCTTCAGCGGCAAGTGAGTGGATTGGGCAGCAAAGATTTTATTCCCTTGCTGACGCTTGGCGTAGTTCACAACGATACGACGCTGGCCACGCTCCACAAACACCACGAAATAGGTGACGGCGAATACTATCACGCCAATCAACAACAATACCAATACGTTCAAATCACCTTGACGCGCCTGTTCGGCCGTTTGGCCGATAGCTGATGGCAGGCCGGCAACGATACCTGCGAAAATCAGGATCGAAATACCGTTACCAATGCCACGCTCGGTAATCTGTTCACCCAGCCACATCAGGAACATAGTCCCGGTAACCAAGCTTACGATCGCAACGAAATAGAACCCAAAACCTGGATTCACCACCAGACCTGGAACCAGGTTTGGCAGACCGGTTGCGATACCGACCGACTGGAATGTACCCAACACCAGGGTACCCCAACGTGTGTACTGACTGATTTTGCGACGTCCAGACTCACCTTCCTTTTTCAGTTCGGCAAGTGCGGGGTGCACTACAGTCAATAACTGCATGATGATCGATGCCGAAATGTACGGCATGATACCCAATGCGAATATTGAGGCACGCTCAAGGGCACCACCCGAGAACATGTTAAACATGCCCAGGATGGTTCCCTTCTGTTGAGCAAACAGCTCTGCTAATACAGCTGCGTCAATACCAGGAATTGGTACAAATGAACCGGCACGAAACACGATAATTGCACCAATCACGAACAGGAGACGGGCTTTCAGTTCTGACAGACCGCCCTTCGCGCTTTTTAAATCAAGTCCTGGTTTTGCCATCGACGTATTATTCCTCGATCTTTCCGCCAGCAGCTTCAATAGCTGCGCGTGCACCTTTGGTTACCTTCAGACCTTTAACGGTCACTGGGCGCTCAATGGTACCTGAAAGAACGACTTTCGCAAACTGGATGTTGCGAGTTACTACGTTCGCATCTTTCAGTGCGTTCAGGTCGATAACATCACCGTTAACTTTTGCCAGTTCGCCGAGGCGAACTTCAGCAGTTACCATAGAAACACGAGAGGTAAAGCCGAACTTAGGCAGACGGATCTTAAGTGGCATTTGACCACCCTCGAAGCCAGGGCGTACACCGCCACCGCTACGAGATTTTTGACCCTTGTGACCGCGACCAGCGGTCTTGCCCAAGCCAGAACCAATACCACGGCCTACACGCTTAGGAGCAGACTTCGCGCCTACGGCAGGAGAAAGTGTGTTCAGACGCATTATCAGTCCTCCACCTTAACCATGTAGTAGACCTTATTGATCATACCGCGAACAGCTGGAGTATCTTCCAGTTCAACGGTGTGACCAATGCGACGCAGACCCAGGCCAGTCAGAGTGGCCTTGTGCTTTGGCAGACGGCCAATGGCACTTTTGGTCTGAGTTACTTTGATAGTTTTAGCCATGATGCATTACCCCCGAATTTCTTCGACGCTCAGACCACGCTTGGCAGCAACCTGCGCTGGTGACTTCATGTGCGTCAGAGCATCAACAGTCGCGCGAACGATGTTGATCGGGTTAGTGGAACCGTAGGCTTTAGACAGTACGTTATGAACGCCTGCTACTTCCAATACGGCGCGCATCGCACCACCGGCAATAATACCGGTACCCTGAGACGCTGGCTGCATGTAAACACGCGAACCGGTGTGACGTCCCTTAACTGGGTGGTGCAGAGTGCCTGCGTTCAGTTCTACAGTCACCATGTTACGGCGAGCCTTTTCCATTGCCTTTTGAATGGCAGCTGGAACTTCACGGGCTTTGCCGTAGCCGTAGCCAACACGACCGTTACCATCACCCACTACAGTCAATGCAGTGAAGCTGAAGATACGACCGCCCTTAACTACTTTAGAAACACGGTTTACTGCAATCAGTTTCTCTTGCAGATCGTCTTTCTGCTGCTGAGCTTCTACTTTAGCCATTGTAATAAACCCCTTAGAACTGGAGGCCAGCTTCACGAGCGGCGTCTGCCAAGGCAGCAACACGACCGTGATACTTGAAGCCAGAACGATCGAACGCAACTACAGTTACGCCCTTCTCGACGGCGCGCTCGGCGATGGCTTTACCCACGGCCTTGGCGGCATCCACGTTACCGGTAGCCTTCAGAGCTTCCTTGATTGATTTCTCAACAGTAGAAGCCGCTGCAACAACCTGAGCTTCAGGATTGATCACCTGAGCGTAGATGTGACGGGGGGTACGATGTACCACCAAACGGTGCACGCCCAGCTCTTGGATCTTCTTGCGAGCGCGAGTAGCGCGGCGCAAGCGAGATGATTTCTTGTCCATAGCGTTACCTTACTTCTTCTTAGCCTCTTTACGGCGTACTTCTTCGTTAGCGTAGCGAACACCTTTGCCCTTGTAAGGCTCTGGTGGACGATAGCCACGAATCTCAGCAGCCACTTGACCAACCAGTTCTTTGTCGATAGAACGCAGAACGATTTCGGTTTGGCTTGGGCATTCAGCAGTAACGCCAGCAGGAAGTTTGTGTACCAGTGGGTGAGAGAAACCCAGAGACAGGTCGACGTCGCTACCGGCCACTTTGGCACGATAACCTACACCAACCAGCTGCAGCTTCTTCTCAAAACCCTGAGATACACCAACAACCATGTTGTTGATAAGAGCGCGGGCAGTACCAGCTTGAGCCCAGGCGTTAACAACGCCTTCTACGGGGGCAAACTTGATAGCGCCATCTTCAACAGTCACTGCAACAGCGCTGTTGATTACGCGAGTCAGAGTACCTTTGCCGCCTTTAACGGTGATTTCCTGACCATTTAAGGTCACCTCTACGCCGGCAGGAATAGATACAGGTGCTTTTGCTACACGAGACATTCCTAGCTCCTTATGCTACGTAGCAGATAACCTCACCACCCATGCCAGCGAGGCGGGCGGCACGATCAGTCATCAGGCCTTTAGAAGTGGAAACGATTGCGATACCCAGGCCACCCATCACTTTTGGCAGTTCGTCTTTACCTTTGTAAATACGAAGACCAGGACGGCTTACGCGCTGGATAGTCTCAACAACTGGACGGCCCTGGAAGTACTTCAGAGTAACTTCCAGCTCGGCTTTATTGCCTTCAGACGCAACAGCGTAGTCGGTGATGTAACCTTCGTCTTTCAGCAGCTTAGCGATAGCTACTTTCAGTTTAGCGGAAGGCATCTTCACAGATACTTTGTTAGCAGCCTGGCCGTTACGGATACGGGTCAGCATATCCGCAATAGGATCTTGCATGCTCATATTAGCTTTCTCCGTGACAAGTGCTTACCAGCTGGCCTTACGCAGACCAGGAACTTCACCACGCATGGTAGCTTCACGCAGCTTGATACGGCTCAGGCCGAACTTGCGCAGGAAACCATGTGGGCGACCAGTTTGATTACAACGGTTACGCTGACGCGCGGCGCTGGAATCACGTGGTAAAGCTTGCAGCTTCAGAACAGCGTCCCAACGAGCATCGTCGGAAGACTCTGGGCTGTTGATGATAGCTTTCAGAGCAGCACGCTTTTCAGCATACTTAGCCACGAGAGCTGCACGCTTGGCTTCGCGTGCCTTCATTGAAGTTTTTGCCATTACGCTACCCCTTATTTCTTGAATGGGAAGTTAAAAGCGTCCAGAAGAGCACGACCTTCCTCATCGTTCTTGGCGGTTGTGGTGATCACAATGTCCATACCACGAACGCGATCGATCTTGTCATAGTCGATCTCAGGGAAGATGATTTGCTCACGCACACCCATCGCGTAGTTACCACGGCCGTCGAACGACTTAGCGCTCAGACCACGGAAGTCACGGATACGAGGGATTGCGATATCCAGCAGACGCTCAAAGAATTCCCACATACGCTCACCGCGCAGGGTTACTTTGCAGCCAATAGGGTAGCCTTCACGGATTTTGAAACCAGCAACTGATTTGCGAGCAACAGTTACCACTGGCTTCTGACCAGCAATTGCAGTCATATCACGGACAGCATTTTCCATGATTTTTTTGTCTGCAACAGCTTCGCCAACACCCATGTTCAGGGTGATTTTCTCAATCCGAGGGACTTGCATGACACTGGTATAACCGAACTTTTTAGACAGTTCAGCGATAACAGTCTCTTTGTATTTATCATGCAGTTTCGCCATCGTTTACTCCAGTTACTTAACGAGTTCACCATTCGATTTGAAGAAACGTACTTTCTTACCGTCTTCAAATCGGAAACCTACACGATCCGCCTTGCCAGTAGCAGGGTTAAAGATCGCCACATTTGATACTTGAATCGCAGCTTCTTTCTCTACGATGCCACCAGTGATACCCAGTTGTGGGTTCGGCTTGGTGTGCTTCTTAACGAGATTGATGCCTTCAACAACTACCTTGCCGGTAACCAGTACGCGAGTCACTTTGCCACGCTTACCTTTGTCTTTACCGGTCAGTACAATCACTTCGTCTTCACGACGGATTTTTGCTGCCATTTTGAAGCTCCTTACAGTACTTCTGGTGCCAGCGACACAATCTTCATGAATTGCTCAGTACGCAGTTCACGTGTCACAGGTCCAAAGATACGAGTACCAATCGGCTGCAGGTTGTTGTTCAGAAGAACAGCTGCATTCCGATCGAAGCGAATGACAGAACCGTCTGGACGACGTACGCCTTTCTTAGTACGGACTACCACCGCGTTATACACATCACCTTTCTTCGCTTTAGCGCGAGGAATGGCTTCTTTAACAGAAACCTTGATGATGTCGCCGATACCGGCATAACGACGATGAGAGCCACCCAAGACCTTAATACACTGAACTCTGCGAGCGCCACTGTTACATGCGACGTCCAGAGTCGATTGCATTTGGATCATTTTAAGTGCTCCGCTATCGTTACTTCACAAACCCCTGTTCGGGGCATTAACTAACCATTTCGATCCGAAAACAGACAAAAATGGCGCGCAAGTATAACACCGTTAAATTTGAAAGAACAGTGCTAAAAACAAACGGCCCCGAAAAGGGGCCGTTTTTCTCCAGGCTAAAATTAAGCCTTAGAAACTACGTCTACCAGGGTCCAGGACTTGGTCTTGGACAGAGGACGACATTCGCGAATGGTCACGATATCGCCTTCGTTGCACTGGTTCAGCTCGTCGTGGGCGTGGATCTTGGTTGTACGCTTGATGAACTTACCATAGATTGGGTGTTTCACCAGACGCTCAACAGCCACAGTAATGGACTTGTCCATCTTGTTGCTGGTCACACGACCCTGCAAAGTACGGATTTTGTCAGACATTATGCACCCGCCTTAGAAGTAATAATGGTCTTAACACGCGCAATGTTACGGCGCACTTGCTTCAGCTGGTGAGTTTGAGCCAGCTGGCCAGTGGCGTGTTGCATACGCAGGTTAAACTGCTCACGCAGCAGACCAAGTAATTCAGCGTTCAGTTCTTCAACGCTTTTTTCTCTCAGTTCGCTCGCTTTCATTACATCACCGTCTTAATTACAAAGGTAGTCTTGATAGGCAGTTTGGCAGCGGCCAGACCGAAGGCCTCACGGGCCAACTCTTCGGACACGCCATCCATCTCATAGAGCACCTTACCAGGCTGAATCTGGCATACCCAGTATTCAACGTTACCTTTACCTTTACCCATACGCACTTCGAGAGGCTTAGCGGTAATTGGCTTGTCAGGGAAGACACGGATCCAGATCTTACCTTGACGCTTAACATGACGTGTCATTGCACGACGCGCAGACTCGATCTGACGGGCTGTCAGGCGACCACGGCCAACAGCTTTCAGACCAAAAGTACCGAAACTTACTTCAGTACCTGCAGCCAGACCACGGTTGCGGCCTTTGTGCATCTTGCGGAACTTCATACGTTTTGGTTGCAGCATTGCCGGCTCTCCTATTTACCACGAGGCTTGCGCTTAGGTTGCTGCTGTTTCGGCTCTTCTACCTGAGGCAGCATGCCGTCCAGAACTTCACCTTTGAAGACCCAAACTTTAATGCCGATCACACCGTAGGTGGTGTGACTCTCAGAAGTAGCGTAGTCGATATCAGCACGCAGTGTGTGCAGAGGCACACGACCTTCACGGTACCATTCGGTACGCGCAATCTCAGCGCCGCCGAGACGGCCACTAACTTCAACTTTGATACCTTGTGCACCGATGCGCATGGCGTTCTGTACAGCGCGCTTCATAGCACGACGGAACATTACGCGACGCTCCAGCTGTTGGGCGATAGAATCGGCAACCAGCTTAGCGTCCAGCTCAGGCTTACGGATCTCAGCGATGTTAATTTGGGCAGGAGTGCCAGAAATCTTGGCAACTTCAGCGCGCAGTACTTCAACATCTTCACCCTTCTTACCGATCACAACGCCTGGACGGGCAGTGTGGATGGTAACGCGGATGCTTTTCGCTGGGCGTTCAATCACGATCTTGGAAACTGATGCGGCTTCCAGTTTCTTTTCCAGAAACTTACGCACTTCCCAGTCGCTGTGCAGGTTATTTGCATAATCTGACTTATCGGCGTACCAGGTAGAGATCCAAGGCTTGGTGATACCCAGACGGATACCATTAGGATGTACTTTCTGTCCCATTGCTCTCTATCTCCTAGCGATCTGATACAACCACAGTGATGTGGCTGGTACGCTTGATGATACGATCAGCACGGCCTTTGGCACGTGGCATGATGCGCTTCATAGTTGGGCCTTCGTCAACGAAAACCTTGGCGATTTTCAGATCGTCAATGTCAGCGCCTTCGTTGTGCTCGGCGTTGGCGATAGCAGAATCAACGACTTTCTTAACCAGTACGGCGGCCTTTTTAGGGCTGAAAGTCAGAATCTCCAGGGCCTTGGCAACAGGCAGACCGCGGATCTGATCAGCGACCAGGCGAGCCTTCTGAGGCGACGTACGGGCAAAACGATGTTTAGCTAAAACTTCCATCTTAAGTCTCCCGTATTAGCGCTTCTTCGCTTTCTTATCAGCAGCGTGGCCGCGATAAGTGCGAGTTGGTGAAAACTCACCAAGCTTGTGACCAATCATTTCGTCAGTAACGAACACAGGTACGTGCTGACGCCCATTATGGACAGCGATGGTCAACCCAATCATTTGTGGGATGATCATAGAGCGGCGAGACCAAGTCTTGATAGGCTTTTTGTCACCGGCTTCCACCGCTTTCTCTACCTTCTTCAGCAAGTGCAGGTCGATAAATGGACCTTTCTTGAGAGAACGTGGCATGGCGAATCCTCTTAATTACTTAGTACGACGACGTACAATGTACTTGTCGGTGCGTTTGTTGCTGCGAGTCTTGTAACCCTTGGTTGGAACACCCCAAGGAGTTACTGGGTGACGGCCACCAGAAGTACGGCCTTCACCACCACCGTGTGGGTGATCTACTGGGTTCATGGCAACACCACGAACTGTTGGGCGTACACCTCTCCAACGCTTGGCACCAGCTTTACCCAGCTGACGCAGCATGTGTTCGGCATTACCCACTTCGCCCAGAGTAGCGCGGCAGTCTACAGGCACTTTACGCATTTCGCCGGAGCGCAGACGCAGAGTGGCGTATTCGCCGTCACGAGCTACTACCTGAACGTAAGCACCAGCAGAACGAGCGATCTGGGCGCCTTTGCCAGGCTTCATTTCCACAGCGTGAACAACAGAACCCACAGGGATGTTGCGCAGTGGCAGAGCGTTACCGGTCTTGATGTCTGCATCAACGCCAGAAACGACTTTGTCGCCAGCCTGCATGCCTTTGGCAGCCAGGATGTAACGGCGCTCACCGTCGGCATACAGCACCAGAGCGATGTTGGCGGTACGGTTTGGATCGTACTCCAGACGCTCAATCTTACCTGGGATACCGTCTTTGTTACGCTTGAAATCGATCAGACGGTAGTGTTGCTTGTGACCACCACCAACGTGACGGGTAGTGATACGACCAGTGTTGTTACGACCACCGCTCTTGGACTTCTTGGCCAGCAGGCCAGCGAAAGGCTTGCCCTTGTGCAGATCGCTGTTAACGATCTTAACAACGCCACGACGACCTGGAGAAGTAGGCTTACACTTAACAATTGCCATGGGTGTTCTCCTTACGCTTCAGCGCCAACGAAGTCGATGTCAGCACCGGCAGCCAGAGTCACATAGGCTTTTTTCCAATCGCTACGACGGCCTACACGGGCACCGTGACGCTTGGTTTTGCCTTTGTTGATCAGGGTGCGCACACCAGCAACTTCAACTTCGAACAGTTTCTCAACGGCAGCTTTGATTTCACTCTTGGTGGCATCGATAGCTACACGGAAAACTACAGTGTTGGTCTTCTCAGCAACCACGGTGCTCTTTTCAGAGATGTGTGGTGCCAGGATAACTTTCAGTAAACGCTCTTCGCGGATCATGCCAGCATCTCCTCGATTTGCTTCACAGCGTCAGCAGTTACCAGAACCTTGTTGAACGCGATCAGGCTTACTGGATCCAGACCTGCTACGTCACGCACGTCAACCTTGTACAGGTTGCGGGCAGCCAGGAACAGGTTCTCATCAACTTCTGCAGTCACAATCAGCACGTCTTCCAGGTCCATAGCTTTCAGCTTGGCCTTCAGCTCTTTAGTTTTAGGAGCTTCAACGGCGAACTGTTCAACTACAACCAGACGCTCTTGACGTACCAGCTCGGACAGAATGCTCATCAGAGCGCCGCGGTACATCTTCTTGTTTACTTTTTGGCTGTGATCTTGGGTTTTAGCAGCGAATGTTACGCCACCACCACGCCACAGTGGACCTTTGATACCGCCGGCACGAGCGCGACCGGTACCTTTCTGGCGCCATGGCTTTTTGCCAGTGCCAGTGATTTCAGCGCGAGTCTTCTGAGCACGAGTGCCCTGACGCGCGTTCGCAGCGTAAGCTACAACTACCTGATGAACCAGTGCTTCGTTAAAGTCACGGCCGAAGGTAGTCTCGGAAACTTCAAGAGCGCGAGAGGCGTCTTTCAATACCAATTCCATTACTATCTCCTCAGACCTTATGCTTTAACAGCTGGCTTGATGATCAGGTCGCCGTTAGTAGCGCCTGGAACGGCACCCTTAACCAGCAGCAGGTTACGCTCAACATCTACACGTACTACGTCCAGATTTTGAGTGGTAACGCGCTCAGCGCCCATATGACCTGACATCTTTTTGCCTTTGAATACACGACCTGGCGTCTGGTTCTGACCGATAGAACCGTTAGCGCGGTGTGACAAAGAGTTACCGTGAGTCATGTCCTGAGTACGGAAGTTCCAGCGCTTAACACCGCCCTGGAAGCCTTTACCTTTGGATTGACCAGTCACGTCAACTTTCTGAACGTCAGCGAAGATCTCTACATTCAGCTCAGCACCAACTTCAATGCCTTCGCCTTCACC
Source organism: Shewanella sp. FJAT-52076 (assembly GCF_019457455.1). Classification (NCBI taxonomy): domain Bacteria; kingdom Pseudomonadati; phylum Pseudomonadota; class Gammaproteobacteria; order Alteromonadales; family Shewanellaceae; genus Shewanella; species Shewanella sp. FJAT-52076. The sequence continues at coordinate 235,611 of NZ_CP080415.1, read as the reverse complement.
TTCGCCCAGACGCATTTCCCACAGACCACGGCCGGCTTCAACGCCTGCCTTGGCAAAGTGGCCAGCTTCTGGCTTAGTAACGCGATGGGCTTTTTTGGCACCAGTTGTAACTTGAAGTGCGCGATAACCGTCGTTTTCCAGAGTCTTCACCTGGGTTACGCGGTTGGCTTCTACTTCGATTACAGTAACAGGGATAGACACGCCATCTTCGGTGAAGATGCGGGTCATGCCCACTTTACGACCAATAAGACCGATAGCCATCTCTACAAACCTCTTATAAGGATCTCTGTTAACCCAAGCTAATCTGGACATCAACGCCAGCAGCGAGATCCAGACGCATCAGTGCGTCAACGGTTTTCTCAGTTGGCTCAACGATGTCAACCAGACGCTTGTGAGTACGCAGTTCGTACTGGTCACGAGCATCTTTATTAACGTGCGGAGAGATCAAAACGGTGAAACGCTCTTTGCGAGTAGGCAGTGGGATAGGACCACGAACCTGAGCGCCAGTGCGCTTAGCAGTTTCAACGATTTCCGCAGTGGACTGATCGATCAAACGATGATCAAATCCTTTCAAGCGGATACGGATTCTTTGGTTCTGCATTGACCAGAGCTCCTAAAATGAACACATAAAAAATCACCCTCTAGCCATTTCCCATCCGGGAAAGACAGAGCGAGATGATTTAACCGTTCGACCCCCAATCGGGGTCGCTGTAGTAGTTACCATGGCTTAAAGCCCGGTCAACTATGTCGCTAACCTGAGTTTGCGAGCGGCTTATTATACACGGCCGGCAGGCAGGATCAAGTCAGTTGCGCAATTCGTCGACAGTTTTCTGTCGTAACGTAAGTAGCGGGGCATTATACGGACTTTTGCACAAATTACCAGCCTTTTATGCACAGCGCCAAACTCTGCTGAATCCCAATAAAAAAGGCGACCCTGAGGTCGCCTTCTTCCAAGTCTACGAGATTACTCGTGGATCTTGGCTACTACACCAGCACCTACTGTGCGGCCGCCTTCACGGATAGCGAAGCGCAGGCCTTCGTCCATCGCGATTGGGCAAATCAGGGTGACAACCATCTTGATGTTGTCGCCTGGCATTACCATCTCTACGCCTTCTGGCAGTTCGATGGTACCGGTCACGTCAGTTGTACGGAAGTAGAACTGTGGACGGTAGCCTTTGAAGAATGGAGTGTGACGACCACCTTCTTCTTTAGACAGTACGTATACTTCTGATTCGAACTTGGTGTGTGGCTTGATGGTGCCTGGCTTGGACAGAACCTGACCACGCTCAACTTCATCACGCTTGGTACCACGCAGCAGGATACCGCAGTTCTCACCGGCACGACCTTCGTCCAGCAGCTTACGGAACATCTCAACGCCGGTACAGGTAGTCTTGGTGGTATCTTTGATACCTACGATTTCTACTTCTTCACCAACTTTGATGATACCGCGCTCTACACGACCTGTTACTACAGTACCACGGCCAGAGATAGAGAATACGTCTTCGATTGGCATCAGGAATGCTTTGTCGATAGCACGCTCTGGCTCAGGGATGTAAGAATCCAGGGCCTCGGCCAGCTCGATGATCTTGCCTTCCCATGCAGCGTCGCCTTCCAGCGCTTTCAGAGCAGAACCCTGAATTACTGGCAGGTCATCACCTGGGAAGTCGTATTCAGACAGCAGTTCACGAACTTCCATCTCTACCAGTTCCAGCAGCTCTTCGTCATCTACCATGTCACACTTGTTCATGAACACGATGATGAAAGGTACACCTACCTGACGAGACAGCAGGATGTGCTCACGAGTCTGTGGCATTGGGCCGTCAGTCGCAGCTACTACCAGGATAGCGCCGTCCATCTGGGCAGCACCGGTGATCATGTTTTTAACATAGTCAGCGTGGCCTGGGCAGTCTACGTGGGCGTAGTGACGAGTAGGAGTGTCGTACTCGATGTGAGAGGTGTTGATGGTAATACCACGCTCACGCTCTTCTGGGGCGTTGTCGATCTGAGAGAAGTCCTTCGCCTCACCACCGTAGGTCTTAGCCAGTACGTGAGAGATAGCAGCGGTCAGAGTGGTTTTACCATGGTCAACGTGACCGATGGTGCCCACGTTTACGTGGGGTTTAGTACGTTCGAATTTAGCTTTAGCCACGATATATTCCTTTCTTTTCAGAAATACCCGTCAATACGAGCGGGCAATATCAGTTAATATAACAGTTACACCCTTGCTGGACATCAGCTGCGGGCTTCAATAACTGCCTTTGCTATGTTCTGCGGCGCGTCGGCGTACTTAAAGAACTCCATGGAGTATGACGCACGACCCTGAGTTGCAGAGCGCAAATCAGTCGCATAACCAAACATTTCAGACAGAGGCACAACGGCATGGACTATCTTAACGCCACCGACGCCATCGTCCATACCTTCAATCAGACCACGACGACGGTTCAGATCACCTACTACGTCACCCATGTAGTCTTCAGGGGTAGTTACCTCTACCTTCATGCAAGGCTCGAGCAACACAGGGTTCGCCTCGAGCGCGCCCTTTTTGAAGCCCATTGAACCTGCAACTTTGAAGGCCATTTCGTTCGAGTCCACATCGTGGTAGGAGCCATCGAACAGGGTGACCTTCACGTCCAGCACAGGGAAGCCGGCGAGTACACCGTTCTTCATCTGCTCCTGGATACCCTTGTCAACGGCAGGGATGTATTCCTTGGGAACCACACCACCCACGATTTCGTTGACAAATTCATAGCCGGCGCCATCTTCGTTGGGCTCGATACGCAACCAGACATGACCAAACTGGCCACGACCACCGGATTGACGTACGAACTTACCTTCGGCTTCGACTTTGGCACGGATAGTTTCGCGGTAGGCCACCTGAGGCTTACCCACGTTACACTCGACGTTAAATTCGCGACGCATACGGTCAACGATAATGTCCAAGTGTAGCTCACCCATACCAGAAATCAGAGTTTGACCAGACTCAGCGTCAGTCTCAACCCGGAAAGACGGATCTTCAGCAGCCAGCTTTTGCAGCGCGATACCCATCTTGTCCTGGTCGGCCTTGGAGCGCGGCTCCACGGCAATCGTGATCACAGGCTCTGGAAACTCCATACGTTCCAGGACCACCTTATTGTCTGAATCACACAGGGTATCACCCGTAGTAACTTCTTTCAGACCAATAGCGGCGGCAATATCACCGGCACGTACTTCTTTGAGTTCAGTACGATCGTTGGCGTGCATCTGCACGATACGACCAATACGCTCACGCTTTTGCTTGACCGAGTTGTACACGGAAGCGCCGGATTCCAGCACACCGGAGTACACACGGATAAAGGTCAAGGTACCCACGAATGGGTCAGTAGCAATCTTGAATGCCAGCGCGGAGAAAGGCGCGTTGTCGTCAGCGTGACGCTCAACTTCTTTCTCGTAATCATCGATACCCTTAATGGCGGGCACATCGACAGGAGCTGGCAAGTACTCAACAACGGCATCCAGCACTGCTTGCACGCCTTTATTCTTGAAGGCACTGCCACAGGTGGCCAGAACGATTTCGTTGTTGATAGTACGCTGGCGCAGTGCGGCCTTGATTTCAGCTTCGGTCAGCTCGCCTGTTTCCAGGTACTTTTCCATCAGCTCTTCAGTCGCTTCGGCGGCACTCTCTACCAGGTACTCGCGCATCTCAGTGGCTTTATCCAGGAGATCCGCAGGAATATCTTCATAGGTGAAGGTCATCCCCTGGTCCGCTTCGTTCCAGTTGATGGCTTTCATCTTGATAAGGTCAATCACGCCTTTAAAGTGTTCTTCCGCACCAATGTTCAATTGGATAGGGACACAGGTCGCCCCCAGACGCTTACGGATCTGGTTGCATACGCGATCGAAATCAGCACCGGCACGGTCCATCTTGTTAACGAACACCATGCGTGGCACGCCGTACTTGTTGGCCTGACGCCATACAGTCTCTGACTGAGGCTCAACGCCTGAGGCGCCACAGAAAACCACGACGGCACCGTCGAGTACGCGCAAAGAGCGCTCTACTTCAATGGTGAAGTCAACGTGTCCGGGGGTGTCGATGATGTTGATGCGGTGTTCGGTGAACTGAGCGTCCATACCGCGCCAGAAGGTGGTTACGGCAGCCGAGGTAATGGTAATACCACGTTCCTGCTCCTGAACCATCCAGTCAGTGGTCGCGGCACCATCGTGTACTTCACCGATTTTATGAGACAGGCCAGTGTAAAACAGCACACGCTCGGTGGTGGTAGTTTTGCCTGCATCAACATGAGCACAAATACCGATGTTACGGTAACGCTCAATGGGAGTTGTACGAGCCACGATAATAATCCTCTATACCGGAAAGACTTCCGGCAAAATCCGTAGTGGCGAGGACAGCCGAGGCTGTCCTCGCCATTTTTATTACCAGCGGTAATGAGCGAACGCTTTGTTCGCTTCGGCCATGCGGTGAACGTCTTCACGTTTCTTCACTGCAGTGCCTTTGTTGTCGGATGCATCCAGCATTTCGCCGGCCAGACGCAGAGCCATAGATTTTTCACCACGCTTACGAGCAGCTTCAACCAACCAGCGCATCGCCAGAGCGTTGCGACGTACTGGACGGACTTCACAAGGAACCTGGTAAGTAGAACCACCAACACGGCGGGACTTAACTTCAACAGAAGGACGAACGTTGTCCAGAGCAGCTTCCAGGATCACCAGGTGATCGGCGCCTTTCTTCTCGGCAACTACATCCAGAGCCTTGTAAATGATTTTTTCAGCGACGGACTTCTTACCGTCTTGCATAATGACGTTGATGAACTTAGCCAGCAACTCACTATTGAACTTTGGATCAGGCAGGATCTTGCGCTGACCTACTACGCGACGTCTTGGCATAACAATTCTCCGTATGCTTCAGGTATTTCCAAAACTGGAAGTATTAAAAAAAAGCTTGGCCTTACTTAACGGATAACCATTAAGACTTAGGACGCTTGGCACCGTACTTAGAACGAGCCTGGCGGCGAGCGTTCACACCAGCACAGTCCAGAGCGCCACGAATGGTGTGATAGCGAACACCTGGCAGGTCTTTAACACGACCGCCACGGATCAGGATCACACTGTGCTCCTGCAGGTTGTGGCCTTCACCGCCGATGTATGAAGTAACTTCAAAACCGTTGGTCAAACGCACACGAGCTACTTTACGCAGTGCAGAGTTTGGTTTCTTAGGGGTGGTGGTGTACACACGAGTACAAACACCACGCTTCTGTGGGCACGCTTCCAGCGCTGGCACGTTAGTCTTGTCGACTTTAGGTGCACGTGGCTTACGTACCAACTGATTTACAGTTGCCATTTATTGCTCCGTTTAGTTGAAAAAGCTCAACGTAAGGGTGTAAAAATCTAATCCCACAGTAGTGGGACGCGGAATTTTAGAAAGGTCGAGGCAAACTGTCAAGAAATAGCCAACTATTGAGGCCTTATGGACACAAAAAAGGCGCCCGAGGGCGCCTTTTTTACAGAGTGGTAACTTACTCCTGGCTTCCGGCCAGATTCAGCAGGTCCGCCAGGTTCTGCTCAGCTTCGCTGGCAGTAATGGTCGGAGCCGCAGTTTCTTCACCGGCAGCACGCGCCTTGGCGCGATTCTTGTGGTAAGCGAAACCGGTACCGGCTGGGATCAGACGGCCTACAATCACGTTCTCTTTCAGACCACGCAGGTTGTCAGACTTGCCGCCAACAGCTGCTTCGGTCAGAACGCGGGTGGTTTCCTGGAACGAGGCCGCAGAGATGAAGGACTCAGTCGCCAGAGACGCTTTGGTAATACCCAGCAGTTCGCGTTCGAACTTGGCTGGCAGCTTACCGGCAGCTTCCAGATCGCGGTTGGCAATCTTCACGCGGGCCACTTCTACCTGTTCACCTTCCAGGAACTCGGAATCACCGGCCTGGGTGATGATGCACTTACGCAGCATCTGGCGAATGATCACCTCGATGTGCTTGTCGTTGATCTTTACACCCTGCAGACGGTAAACGTCCTGTACTTCGTTCACGATGTAGTTGGCCACGTTGTGGATGCCACGCAGACGCAGAATATCATGGGCTGACTCTGGGCCGTCGGCGATAACTTCACCACGCTCAACCTTTTCACCTTCGAACACGTTCAGGTTACGCCACTTAGGAATCATTTCCTCGTAAGCATCGCCACCGTCATTCGGGGTGATAACCAGACGGCGCTTACCCTTGGTTTCTTTACCGAAGGAGATAGTACCGCTGATTTCGGCCAGGATCGCAGGCTCTTTCGGACGACGGGCTTCGAACAGGTCAGCAACCCGTGGCAGACCACCGGTGATGTCGCGGGTCTTGGACGATTCCTGAGGAATACGTGCCAGGGCGTCACCCACGCTGATCTTGGCGTTGTCGTCCAGGTTCACGATCGCGTTGCCAGGCAGGAAGTACTGCGCAGGAACGTCTGTGCCTGGGATAGTCAGGTCGTTGCCGTTGTCATCTACCAGACGAACTGCTGGACGCATTTCTTTACCGGCAGAGGTACGCTGACCCACGTCCAGTACCACGATTGAAGACAGACCGGTCAGTTCGTCGGTCTGACGGGTAATGGTTACACCGTCAATCATGTCTACGAACTTAATGCTACCCGCCACTTCAGTGATGATTGGGTGAGTGTGCGGATCCCAGTTCGCAATGATCTGGCCGGCATTCACCTCAGCACCTTCTTTGGTGTCGAGCACGGTACCGTATGGTACCTTGTAGCGCTCTTTCTCACGACCCAGCTCATCAATGATGGCCAGCTCAGAAGAGCGAGACACGATAACCAGTTTGCCGTCGCTGTTGGTAACGTACTTGGCGTTGTGCAGCTTCAGGGTACCGGCGTTCTTCACCTGTACGCTGTTTTCGGCAGACGCTCGAGACGCCGCACCACCGATGTGGAACGTACGCATCGTCAGCTGTGTACCTGGTTCACCAATTGACTGGGCGGCAACCACACCGATGGCCTCACCCATGTTGATGATGTGGCCACGGGCCAGGTCACGGCCGTAACACTTGGCACACACACCAAAGTCGGTTTCACAGGTAATTACAGAGCGAACCTGTACTTCGTCAACACTGTGCTGTTCGAGCTTGTCACACCAGGCTTCGTCCAGCAGGGTGTTGCGAGGTGCCAGCACTTCGTCAGTACCTGGGTACATCACGTCTTCGGCAACCACACGGCCCAGCACGCGCTCACGCAGCGGCTCAACCACGTCACCACCTTCAATCAGCGGCTTCATGGACAGACCTTCGGTCGCGCCACAGTCGTCTTCGATGATCACCAGATCCTGAGCCACGTCTACCAGACGACGAGTCAGGTAACCAGAGTTCGCTGTCTTCAGTGCGGTATCCGCCAGACCCTTACGGGCACCGTGGGTAGAGATAAAGTACTGGAGTACGTTCAGACCTTCACGGAAGTTCGCCACGATGGGCGTTTCGATGATGGAGCCGTCTGGCTTGGCCATCAGACCACGCATACCCGCCAACTGACGGATCTGAGCGGCACTACCCCGTGCGCCTGAGTCGGCCATCATATAGATGCTGTTGAACGACTTCTGCTTTTCTTCTTCGCCATGACGGTTGATCACTGTCTCGGAAGACAGGTTTTCCATCATCGCCTTGGACACCTTCTCGTTGGCACTTGCCCAGATGTCGATGACCTTGTTGTAACGCTCACCGGCGGTTACCAGACCAGACTGGAACTGCTCCTGGATCTCGATAACTTCGGCTTCGGCATCGGCCACCAGAGAGTATTTCTCTTCTGGGATCACCATGTCGTTGATACCCACAGAGGCACCGGAGATGGTGGCGTACTGGAAACCGGTGTACATCAGTTGGTCAGCGAAGATAACGGTATCTTTCAGACCCAGCTGACGGTAACAGGTGTTCAGCAGCTTGGAGATCTGCTTCTTGCCCATGTCCTGGTTAACCAGGTCGAAAGACAGACCGGCTGGCAGGATTTGAGACAGGATGGCACGACCGACAGTGGTGTCCACGATACGACGCTGCTTGGTACGCTCACCGTTTTCACCAATGATGGTTTCGGTAATACGTACTTTCACGCGGGCGTGCAGCTCGGCAGCACCTACGCGGTAAGCTTTTTCAGCTTCAGCAACAGACTCGAACGCCATGGCTTCACCGCGACCGTTTACACGCTCACGGCTGATGTAGTAGAGACCCAGTACCACGTCCTGAGAAGGAACGATGATTGGCTCACCGTTGGCTGGCGACAGGATGTTGTTGGTAGACATCATCAGCGCACGGGCTTCCAGCTGAGCTTCCAGAGTCAGAGGTACGTGTACCGCCATCTGGTCACCGTCGAAGTCGGCGTTGTATGCCGCACACACCAGTGGGTGCAGTTGGATTGCCTTACCTTCAATCAGTACAGGTTCGAACGCCTGAATACCCAGACGGTGCAGTGTTGGTGCACGGTTGAGCATCACTGGGTGTTCGCGGATCACTTCATCCAGTACGTCCCAAACCTCGGCAACTTCGCGCTCTACCATCTTCTTGGCGGCTTTGATGGTGGTGGCCAGGCCACGACCTTCCAGCTTGCCGTAGATGAAGGGCTTGAACAGCTCGAGAGCCATTTTCTTTGGCAGACCGCACTGATGCAGACGCAGAGTAGGACCTACGGTAATTACCGAACGGCCTGAGTAGTCAACGCGTTTACCCAGCAGGTTCTGACGGAAACGACCTTGCTTACCCTTGATCATGTCGGCCAGGGACTTCAGAGGACGCTTGTTAGAGCCGGTGATAGCACGGCCACGACGGCCGTTGTCCAGCAGCGCATCCACAGATTCCTGCAGCATACGCTTTTCGTTGCGTACGATGATGTCTGGCGCAGCGAGATCCAGCAGACGCTTCAGACGGTTGTTACGGTTGATCACGCGGCGATACAGATCGTTCAGATCCGAAGTCGCAAAACGACCGCCGTCCAGCGGAACCAACGGACGCAGATCCGGTGGCAGAACTGGCAGCACTTTCAGGATCATCCACTCTGGCTTGTTGCCAGAGGTGTAGAAAGCTTCAATCAGCTTCAGACGCTTGGTCACTTTCTTGCGACGGGTCTCTGAGTTGATAGAAGGCAGCTCTTCGCGCATCTGCTCGATTTCTTTCTCGAGGTCGATGGCACGCAGCAGATCCAGTACGGCTTCGGCGCCCATCTTGGCTTCGAATTCGTCACCGTATTCTTCCAGCGCATCCAGGTAGTTTTCTTCGGTCAGCATCTGACCGCGCTCCAGGCTGGTCATGCCTGGCTCGATTACTACGTAAGATTCAAAATACAGCACGCGCTCGATGTCACGCAGCGTCATATCCAGCATCAGACCGATACGGGACGGAAGTGACTTCAAGAACCAGATGTGGGCAACTGGGCTGGCCAGTTCGATGTGACCCATGCGCTCACGACGCACCTTGGTCTGGGTAACTTCAACGCCGCACTTCTCACAGATAACACCGCGGTGCTTCAGACGCTTGTACTTACCGCACAGACACTCGTAGTCCTTCACAGGACCAAAGATACGGGCACAGAACAGACCTTCACGCTCAGGCTTGAAGGTACGGTAGTTGATGGTTTCTGGCTTTTTCACTTCACCAAAAGACCATGAACGGATCAGGTCAGGCGAAGCCAGACCAATCTTGATACCTTCAAACTCTTCGGTCTTACCCTGCTGTTTCAGAAACTTTAATAAGTCTTTCACGTTTCTCTCCTGAAGGAGTTAAACCAGGTGCCCCGTCCCTGCAGACGGGACACCGTGTTAATTGCCAAACGCGCTTGGCGCCCTGTTACTCTTGATCCAGCTCGATGTTGATACCGAGCGAACGGATCTCCTTCAGCAGTACGTTGAAGGACTCAGGCATACCAGGTTGCATCTGGTGGTTTCCGTCCACGATGTTCTTATACATCTGTGTACGGCCGTTCACGTCATCGGACTTAACAGTGAGCATTTCCTGGAGGGTGTACGCAGCACCGTATGCTTCCAGGGCCCACACTTCCATCTCACCGAAACGCTGACCACCAAACTGGGCCTTACCGCCGAGTGGCTGCTGGGTAACCAGACTGTAAGAACCGGTAGAACGGGCGTGCATCTTGTCGTCGACCAAGTGGTTCAGCTTGAGCATGTACATGTAACCTACGGTTACTTCACGCTCGAAGGCATTACCGGTACGACCATCAAACAGACGCAGCTGACCAGAAGTCGGCAGGCCTGCGAGTTCGAGCATCTGCTTGATCTCTTTCTCTTTGGCGCCGTCGAACGCTGGAGTCGCAGTTGGCAGACCATCTTTCAGGTGCTTGGCCAGGCGGATAACTTCTTCGTCGGTAAAGGACTCGATATCCACTTTCTGCTGGGTTTCACCCAGATCGTAAGCCTGCTTGATATAGCCACGCAGCTCAGCCACTTCACGCTGCTCTTCGAGCATGGCTTGAATGCGGTTACCGATACCCTTGGCAGCAGCGCCCATGTGAACTTCCAGAACCTGACCGATGTTCATACGAGATGGTACACCGAGTGGGTTCAGTACGATGTCCACAGGGTTACCCTGCTCGTCGTATGGCATATCTTCGATAGGACAGATCTTGGAGATCACACCCTTGTTACCGTGACGACCGGCCATCTTGTCACCAGGCTGGATGGTACGCTTAACCGCCAGGTAAACCTTAACGATCTTCAGTACGCCTGGAGCCAGGTCATCGCCCTGGGTGATCTTGCGACGCTTGTGCTCAAACTTCTTGTCGAAGTCGGCTTTCAGCTCTTCATGCTGTTCGGCCAGTTGCTCAAGTTCAGTCTGCTTGGTCTCGTCATCGATAACCTGAGTCAGCAGTTCCTTGCGTGGAATGGCATCCAGCTGGGCCTGAGTGTAACCACCGGCAAGCAGCAGGTTACGGGCACGGCTCAGAACGCCTTCTTCGAGGATCTTGAACTCTTCGGACAGGTCCTTACGGGCCTGGGCGATGTGCATCTCTTCGATTTCGATGGCACGCTTGTCTTTCTCAACGCCGTCACGGGTAAATACCTGAACGTCGATTACGGTACCGGTCACTGAGTTAGGCACGCGCAGAGAGCTGTCCTTAACATCAGAGGCCTTTTCACCGAAGATGGCGCGCAGCAGTTTCTCTTCCGGCGTCAGCTGGGTTTCGCCTTTTGGCGTTACCTTACCAACCAGAATGTCGCCACCTTTAACTTCAGCACCGATGTAAACGATACCGGACTCATCGAGCTTAGACAGCGCAGACTCACCCACGTTTGGAATGTCAGCGGTGATCTCTTCGCTACCGAGCTTGGTATCACGGGCGATACAGGACAGTTCCTGAATGTGAATGGTGGTGAAACGGTCGTCTTGAACTACACGCTCAGAGATGAGGATGGAGTCTTCGAAGTTGTAACCGTTCCATGGCATGAACGCCACGCGCATGTTCTGACCCAGAGCCAGGTCGCCAAGGTCAGTAGAAGGACCGTCAGCCAGTACGTCACCACGTACGATTGGGTCGCCTACCTGACAGCATGGACGCTGGTTGATACAGGTGTTCTGGTTAGAACGGGTGTATTTGGTCAGGTTGTAGATGTCGATACCGGCTTCGCCTGGGCGCAGCTCGTCTTCGTTAACCTTCACCACGATGCGGCTGGCATCAACGTAGTCAATCACACCGCCACGCTTGGCAGCGACTACTACGCCTGAGTCCACAGCCAGAGCACGTTCAATACCTGTACCTACCAGCGGCTTTTCAGCGCGCAGGGTTGGAACGGCCTGACGTTGCATGTTCGCGCCCATGAGTGCGCGGTTGGCGTCGTCGTGTTCAAGGAACGGGATCAGAGACGCTGCAACAGAGATGATCTGTTGTGGCGATACGTCCATGTACTGGATGTCAGAGGCGCGCATAAAGGTAGATTCGCCCTTATGACGACAGGCAACCTGTTCTTCCAGGATGCGACCTTCGCCGTCCAGCTCGATGTTGGCCTGTGCAATCACATAGCGGCCTTCTTCGATGGCTGACAGGTATTCAACGTCGTCGGTTACAACGCCATCAACCACTTTACGGTATGGAGTTTCCAGGAAGCCGTAAGAGTTGGTGCGGGCGAAGGTAGCCAGCGAGTTAATCAGACCAATGTTTGGACCTTCAGGGGTCTCAATTGGACACAGACGACCGTAGTGAGTTGGGTGTACGTCACGGACTTCGAAGCCGGCGCGCTCACGGGTCAGACCGCCTGGACCCAGGGCCGAAATACGGCGCTTGTGGGTTACTTCAGACAGCGGGTTGTTCTGGTCCATAAACTGAGACAGCTGAGAAGAACCGAAGAACTCTTTCACTGCAGCAGAAATTGGCTTGGCGTTGATGAGGTCCTGAGGCATCAGCTCGTTCAGGTCGCCCAGCGACAGACGCTCACGTACAGCGCGCTCAACACGTACCAGACCTACACGGAACTGGTTCTCAGCCATTTCGCCCACAGAGCGGATACGACGGTTACCCAGGTGGTCGATATCATCCACTTCGTCGTTACCGTTACGGATTTCGATGATCTTCTTCATCACCGCAACGATATCGTCGTTAGACAGTACGCCGGTGCCCACGTCATCGGCAATTTCCAGACGACGGTTGAACTTCATACGACCTACTTTGGACAGGTCATAACGTTCTTCGCTGAAGAACAGGTTCTGGAACAGGGCTTCGGCAGCATCCTTGGTTGGTGGCTCGCCAGGACGCATCATGCGATAGATTTCAACCAATGCCTCGAGGCGGTTGGTGGTGGAATCGATACGCAGGGTGTCGGAGATGTAGGCACCGTGGTCCAGCTCGTTGATATAGAGCGTGGAGATATCCTTGATACCGGCCAGCGACAGCTGAGCCAGATCTTCCAGACGGATTTCGTTGTTGGCAGTCACCAACACTTCACCGGTATCCGGATCGATATAGTCCTGGGCAGCAATCTTACCAACGATGTACTCAACCGGTACTTCCAGTTCAGTGGTGTTGGTTTTTTCCAGCTGGCGGATATGACGGGCAGTGATACGACGGCCCTTTTCAACCACGATGTTGCCTTCGGCATCTTTGATGTCGTAGCTGGCGGTTTCACCGCGCAGACGCTCAGGCAGCAGCTTCATCACCAAAGAATCTTTCTTGATGGTGAAGTCTACGCGCTCAAAGAAGAGATCCAGGATGTCCTGGGTAGAAAACTCCAGGGCACGCAGGATAATGGTTGCCGGCAGTTTACGACGACGGTCGATACGAACGAACAAAGCATCCTTCGGATCGAATTCGAAGTCCAGCCAAGAACCACGGTAAGGGATAATACGCGCGTTATACAGCACCTTGCCTGAAGAGTGAGTCTTACCACGGTCGTGGTCGAAGAACACACCAGGAGAGCGGTGCAGCTGAGAAACGATAACACGCTCGGTACCGTTGATAACGAAAGTACCGTTTTCAGTCATCAGAGGGATATCCCCCATGTAGACTTCTTGTTCTTTAATGTCTTTAACCGTGCCGGGAGCGGCTTCACGGTCAAACAATACCATGCGCAGTTTTACGCGCAGGGGGGCAGAATAAGTAACGCCACGGATCTGGCATTCTTTCACATCAAATACAGGCTCACCCAGCTTATAGCTGACATATTGCAGCTCGGAGTTACCGGAAAAGCTCTTGATGGGGAAAACGCTGCGGAAGGCGGCTTCCAAACCGCGCTCACCGGTAGGATCTTGATCGGTGAACTTCTTGAAAGAATCTAACTGAATAGACAACAGGTAAGGAATGTCCAGTACTTGCGGACGCTTACCAAAGTCTTTGCGAATACGCTTCTTTTCAGAATAGGAGTAAACCATGGGTTTCCTCTTGCTTGCGAGATGTGACCAAGACTGAATTAACTCTTTGTTAATCCAGCACGTTTGCCCATCACCGTTGAAGGCAAGAACCTAACCAATAATCACTGCTAGGGACTGCAGACTTTGGCGATAAACGGTGAAAAAAAATCGCCGGCGCTTACAGCGCAAAAAAGGCCGACGGCTAAAAAACCGTCAGCCTCCATCCGGGGACTAACCCGAATGTTGTAAGCTAAAGAATAGCTTACTTGATCTCTACTTGAGCGCCAGCTTCTTCCAGCTCTTTCTTCAGAGCTTCGGCTTCTTCTTTAGAAACAGCTTCTTTAACGGCTACTGGAGCAGCTTCAGCCATAGCTTTGGCTTCTTTCAGACCCAGACCGGTAGCGCCACGGATGGCCTTGATCACGCCAACTTTGTTGTCGCCGTGAGAGGTCAGAACTACGTCGAACTCGGTCTTCTCTTCAGCAGCAGCGCCAGCATCAGCAGCACCACCGGCAACTACGGCAGCAGCGGCAGAAACACCGAACTTCTCTTCCATAGCTTCGATCAGTTCAACAACTTCCATTACAGACATAGCTGCAAAGGCTTCGAGGATTTGGTCTTTAGTGATAGACATAACAAAAATTTCCTAATGTTCTGAATTCAATTAATTCAAGCAACCAGCTTAAAATTAAGCGGCTTCTTGTTTTTGATCGCGCAGTGCAGCCAGTGTACGAACGAACTTGCCAGCAGATGCTTCCTTCATAGTCATCATCAGCTGTGCCAGTGCTTCTTCGTAAGTTGGCAGTTTTGCCAAACGATCAATGTCAGCTGCAGGGATGAAGTTCCCTTCGAAAGCTGCACCTTTAACTTCGAATTTGGCTTGCTCTTTCGCGAAGTCTTTCAGCAGACGTGCGGCGGCACCTGGGTGCTCGTTAGAGAAAGCAATCAAAGTTGGGCCAGTGAACACTTCGCTCAGGCACTCAAAAGCAGTACCTTCAACTGCGCGACGAGCCAGAGTGTTACGTACTACACGTACGTACACGCCGTTGGCGCGAGCAGTTTTACGCAGAGTGGTCATGGCGCCTACAGTAACACCGCGAGAATCGGCAACTACTGCAGACAGTGCACCTTTGGCAGCTTCGTTGACTTCAGCAACAATCGCTTTTTTGTCTTCGAGTCTTAATGCCATTGGCTATACTCCTGGATTCTACCCGGGAAAACCCGGAATTTACCTACCCACCCGAAGGTGAGTGACTTACGGTGCAGAGTATCCAGCAGAAAAAATCTAAACTGGGGACTGTCACCGTCTACGCAGGAAATTAAGTGAATCTAATGATTTACACCTGCGGTCTTGGACGGAAACCCGCGTTTGTCAGGGACGAAAAACGGGCTTCAACCCACAAAAGTGCGCGCATTATAGATTAATGCGCGCCCCTTGTAAAATTAAGCAGTGGCTTCCAGGGTGTTCTGGTCAACAGAAACACCGGCACCCATAGTGGTGGAAATGCTCACTTTCTTAACGTACTGGCCCTTGGCAGCAGCTGGCTTTTGCTTCTTCAGAGCAACCAGCAGAGCTTCCAGGTTTTCTTTCAGCTTAACAGAATCGAAATCAACCTTACCGATAGTGGTGTGGATAATACCGTTCTTGTCGTTGCGATAGCGAACCTGACCAGCTTTGGCATTCTTAACGGCTTCAGCAACGTTAGGAGTTACAGTGCCAGTCTTAGGGTTAGGCATCAGACCACGTGGGCCGAGGATTTGACCCAGCATACCAACAACGCGCATTGCATCTGGAGAAGCAATAACTACGTCGAAGTTCATTTCGCCGGCTTTCACCTGCTCAGCCAGATCTTCCATACCAACCAGCTCAGCACCAGCTTCTTTAGCGGCTTCAGCGTTGGCACCCTGGGTGAACACGGCTACACGTACGTCACGACCAGTACCGTGTGGCAGAACGATGGCGCCACGAACGTTTTGGTCAGATTTACGTGGGTCTACGCCCAGGTTTACAGCAACGTCTACGCTCTCAACGAACTTGGCAGTAGCCAGTTCTTTCAGCAGAGTGATAGCTTCGTTGATGTCGTAAGCTTTGGTAGCGTCCACTTTCTCGCGGATTACGCGCATGCGTTTAGTCAGCTTAGCCATTCTATTAGTCCTCTACTACCAAGCCCATTGAACGTGCAGTACCTTCGATTGAGCGAGTCATCGCTTCAACGTCAGCACCAGTCATGTCAGCTGCTTTCAGTTCAGCGATTTCCTGAACTTTTGCACGCTTGATAGTACCCACTTTCTGGGTGTTAGGACGGCTAGAACCTGATTTCAGGCCAGCAGCCTGCTTGAGCAGGAATGAAGCTGGAGGCGTCTTGGTTTCGAAAGTGAATGAGCGATCGCTGTACACAGTGATCACTACAGGGATAGGCATGCCCTTTTCCATTTTTTCTGTACGGGCGTTAAACGCTTTACAGAATTCCATGATGTTCACACCTTTTTGACCCAGAGCTGGACCAACTGGTGGTGAAGGGTTTGCAGATCCGGATTTTACTTGCAGCTTAATATAAGCTTCAATTTTCTTTGCCATCTGATTTTCCTCAGTTTGGGTTCAAACGCTCCAAGCAACATGCGAGGGGCTCCCCGAAAACAACGGGTGCGGATTATATAGAAATCCGCACCCGTTGCCAAACGGATTTTGTATTTTATTTAATCAGCTTTTTTCAACCTGATTAAAGTCCAATTCAACCGGTGTAGAACGACCGAAGATCATAACCGACACTTTTACGCGGCTCTTGTCATAATCCACTTCTTCTACGGTACCGTTGAAGTCAGCGAATGGGCCATCGACCACACGCACCACTTCACCGGGTTCGTACATAACGCGATGAGTCGGAGACTCGGTGGTTTCCTGCAGACGACGCAGGATGGCATCGGCTTCACGGTCAGTGATA
This sequence comes from Shewanella sp. FJAT-52076, assembly GCF_019457455.1. Lineage (NCBI taxonomy): Bacteria > Pseudomonadati > Pseudomonadota > Gammaproteobacteria > Alteromonadales > Shewanellaceae > Shewanella > Shewanella sp. FJAT-52076. Next base: position 218,851 of record NZ_CP080415.1, on the reverse strand, counting down.
GGCGCAGGACGGTCTGAAGTACCGCCGATAAAGCCCATCACACGTGGGATGCTCTTCACCAGATGCCAGGAATCATCGTTCATTTCCATTTGCACCAGTACGTAGCCGGGGAAAAACTTACGCTCGCTCTTGCGACGCTGACCGGCACGCATTTCAACTACTTCTTCGGTCGGCACCAGCACTTCACCGAAATATTGCTCCATGCCGTGCATCTTGATGTGCTCGACCAGAGACTTGGCTACACGCCCCTCATAACCAGAGAAAGCCTGTACCACATACCATCTTTTCTTTGCTTCTTTAGCTTCAGTCATCGAGTTATACACCGGTGATCAAATTAACGATTTTCAGCAGCAACGCATCCAGACCCCAAAGGATCAGTGCCAGTACGGCGGTTGCGGCCAGCACGATGAAGGTGGTGTTCAAGGCTTCCTGACGGGTAGGCCAAACCACTTTTTTCACTTCGATGTGAGACTCACGGGCAAATGCCAGTGCCTGCTTTCCTTTCACGGTTTGCAGAGCAATAAATCCGGCAATAGCAAAGGCCACGATCACACCCAGAGCACGTACGACCACGCTGGCCTCGCTGTACATCTGGTTACCCACTACGGCAGCTGCCAGCAGCAGTATGGCTATGCCCCACTTTACGATATCCAGAGAACTGCCCTGGTTTTCAGTATTTGTCGTCATCGGTTAATTCCGTTACTCACTACGGCCTGAGCTAGGTATCCCCTTTCGGGATCCGCCTGTCCGAATTTCCCCTTAAAAATACCTTTTCATCGGCTCGGGGCTCAAAAATCGGCCATAGATTGTATTCTTATTCAGCTTGCTTAGCAAGGCCACAACTCCCGGTTAAGCCGCTGTGAATCAAGTTTATTGTACTTTGAAAAAACAAAAGGCGACCCTGAGGTCGCCTTCTTCCAAGTCTACGAGATTACTCGTGGATCTTGGCTACTACACCAGCACCTACTGTGCGGCCGCCTTCACGGATAGCGAAGCGCAGGCCTTCGTCCATCGCGATTGGGCAAATCAGGGTGACAACCATCTTGATGTTGTCGCCTGGCATTACCATCTCTACGCCTTCTGGCAGTTCGATGGTACCGGTCACGTCAGTTGTACGGAAGTAGAACTGTGGACGGTAGCCTTTGAAGAATGGAGTGTGACGACCACCTTCTTCTTTAGACAGTACGTATACTTCTGATTCGAACTTGGTGTGTGGCTTGATGGTGCCTGGCTTGGACAGAACCTGACCACGCTCAACTTCATCACGCTTGGTACCACGCAGCAGGATACCGCAGTTCTCACCGGCACGACCTTCGTCCAGCAGCTTACGGAACATCTCAACGCCGGTACAGGTAGTCTTGGTGGTATCTTTGATACCTACGATTTCTACTTCTTCACCAACTTTGATGATACCGCGCTCTACACGACCTGTTACTACAGTACCACGGCCAGAGATAGAGAATACGTCTTCGATTGGCATCAGGAATGCTTTGTCGATAGCACGCTCTGGCTCAGGGATGTAAGAATCCAGGGCCTCGGCCAGCTCGATGATCTTGCCTTCCCATGCAGCGTCGCCTTCCAGCGCTTTCAGAGCAGAACCCTGAATTACTGGCAGGTCATCACCTGGGAAGTCGTATTCAGACAGCAGTTCACGAACTTCCATCTCTACCAGTTCCAGCAGCTCTTCGTCATCTACCATGTCACACTTGTTCATGAACACGATGATGAAAGGTACACCTACCTGACGAGACAGCAGGATGTGCTCACGAGTCTGTGGCATTGGGCCGTCAGTCGCAGCTACTACCAGGATAGCGCCGTCCATCTGGGCAGCACCGGTGATCATGTTTTTAACATAGTCAGCGTGGCCTGGGCAGTCTACGTGGGCGTAGTGACGAGTAGGAGTGTCGTACTCGATGTGAGAGGTGTTGATGGTAATACCACGCTCACGCTCTTCTGGGGCGTTGTCGATCTGAGAGAAGTCCTTCGCCTCACCACCGTAGGTCTTAGCCAGTACGTGAGAGATAGCAGCGGTCAGAGTGGTTTTACCATGGTCAACGTGACCGATGGTGCCCACGTTTACGTGGGGTTTAGTACGTTCGAATTTAGCTTTAGCCATGGTATTGCCTCAATCCAAGAGTCTTGGTGATGAAAACCTGCATATAGAAAAAATCCGATGCCATCAAATGACATCGAACCGTTTGTTTAGATAAAAGGCAGCATGTTAAGAGAGGCTGGTGCTGATAGGCAGAATCGAACTGCCGACCTCATCCTTACCAAGGATGCGCTCTACCGACTGAGCTATATCAGCATCTCTTACATTTTGGAGCGGGCAGCGGGAATCGAACCCGCGTTATCAGCTTGGAAGGCTGGAGTAATACCATTATACGATGCCCGCGCAACCTAACTGTAGGCTACCTAGTACCTAGAAAATGGTGGAGGGAGAAGGATTCGAACCTTCGAAGGCGGAGCCGTCAGATTTACAGTCTGATCCCTTTGGCCACTCGGGAACCCCTCCAAGAAAATGGTGCCGGCACCAAGAGTCGAACTCGGGACCTACTGATTACAAGTCAGTTGCTCTACCAACTGAGCTATGCCGGCATGTCATTTCGGTAGCGGATATTAGGTAAATGTGGCTTGGGTTGCAATAGAAAAATCGAATTTCAACCAAAAAAAATGCCAAGCGGCGCTTTTTTGCACGCCAATTTACACTGCCTATGACAAATTGCTTCTGTCAGGGCACAAAAGCCGTTGAACTATTGTTAAAGCACCATAGCTGTTGTACTGTGCGCAGCCTAAGGCGAGGAATTTGAATGATTAATAACCAGACGCAAGAAGCGCTTTATCTCGACTTCGACCGAGCGCGCTGGGCAGAGTTGAGAAACTCCGTTCCCCTGACACTGAGCGAAGCCGATCTGACACGGTTACGCGGTATTAACGAACGCATTTCTCTGTCTGAAGTAACCGACATCTATCTGCCCCTTAGCAGACTGCTTAATCTCATCGTCGGTGCGCGTCAGCAGCGCGGCCTGGTATTGAATCAGTTCCTGGGTAACAAGCAACCCGATAGCCCTTACGTCATCAGTATCGCCGGCAGTGTGGCCGTGGGTAAAAGCACCACCGCCCGTATTTTGCAGGCCTTGTTGAAGCAATGGCCCGAACATCCCAAAGTGGACCTGGTCACCACCGACGGTTTTCTGTATCCATTGACCGAGCTTAAGCGAAAGGGATTGCTGCAGCGTAAAGGTTTTCCCGAAAGCTATGACACCAAGATGCTGATTGACTTCGTGTCCGCGGTAAAATCCGGCGCGGAGCGTGTTGAAGTACCACTTTATTCTCACATCATCTATGACCGCCTGCCCTATGAGCGCCAAGTCATCCAAAAGCCAGATATCCTGATCCTCGAGGGCTTGAACGTACTGCAAACCGGGCTCGATTCGCCAGTGGATATCCGCAGGCCCTTTGTGTCCGACTTTGTCGACTTCTCTATTTATGTGGATGCCGATGAGTCTTTACTGAAGTCCTGGTATATCGAACGCTTCCTGCAATTCAGAAGCAGTGCCTTCGCCGATGAAAATTCTTACTTCCGCCATTACGCCAGTTTGAATGACATGCAAGCCACCGAAACGGCATCGCAAATTTGGGACGGTATCAACGGTCCTAACTTGCGCATGAATATCCAGCCTACCCGAGAACGTGCACACTTAATCCTGCGTAAGGGTGCCGATCATTTGATGAATCAGGTACTGCTGCGTAAATGAGCCTTAAAAAAATGCCGACCAATCTGTGTACAGACATGGTCGGCATTATGGGTCTGATTGCGGGTTATGCAGGCCGTAAACTGATTTCCCCACCGATATAGCTTTTCATCTCACCGGCGACCTCCAGCAGCAAGGCCCCCTGCTCATCAATACCCCGGCAAATACCGGCTTCCACCTTATCGGCCATCATCAAATTAACCGGCTTACCGATAAAGCTATCTGATGCTTGCCAACGTTCGACGAAGGCGTTGAGTCCTTCCCGCTCGAACAGGGAAAGGTCGGCCTGAAGTTGCCGTTGTAAGCGTACCGCAAACTCGGTTTTATCCGGCATGGCAAGACCCTGCAAGTCGGCCCAGGGCTGATCGATGGTTTCACCCTGTGCATCCGGCATGGCCATGTTCACGCCCATGCCAATAATCAGCTCACAATTGCTATCGGCCTGCCCTTTCATCTCCACCAGAATACCCGCAAGTTTGCGGCCATCCAGATAGACGTCATTGGGCCATTTAAGTCCAATACCCTCTACACCGAGGTCGCCAAGTACTTTGGCAAGAGAGCAACCAACAACCAGGCTCAACCCCATGGCTTTACTCATGCCATCGCTTAAACGCCAAAACAGGGAAAAGTACAAATGGCTCCCATAGGGAGACACCCAACGGCGTCCACGGCGCCCACGTCCAGCAGATTGGTATTCGGCAATGCATACATCCCCGCTCTCCAGCTCTTCTGAGTGGGACAACATAAAGGCATTGGTGCTGGGGATGTCATCAAAGTAAAAACACCTACGCTCGATACCTTGCTTGAGTCTGCTTTCATCAATCAGGGACACAGGTGTAGCCAACTTATAGCCACGGCCCTTCACGCTGTAGATACTCAGCCCCAAGGTCTCAAGCACATCGATATGCTTGCTGATAGCCGCGCGGGAGATACCAAGTCGTTCGGCAAGGGCCTCGCCGGAGACAAACTCCTGCGTAGACAGCATCGCAATGATGTCGCGTTTACGTTGCCACTGTTCCATTTGCAGCTCCCTGTTTAGCGTTATTCGTTTAAGAGTGAAAATCGGCCCACCACATTGGGCTCAGCTTCAAGCTGCACACCAAAGCGGTGATGCACCTCATCGATGACATGTTTCGCGAGGTTAAGGATATCTTCACCGCTGGCGCTGCCGAAATTAACCAGCACAAGCGCCTGTTTATCATGTACCCCAGCGTCTCCAAGGCGAAAGCCTTTTAAGCCAGCCTTATCAATCAGCCAGCCGGCCGCCAGTTTCATCCGGCCATCTTCCAGGGCATAAGCCACAGCGTCCGGATACTGTTTTACTATGTTCGCAAAGGTTACGGCATCCACAATAGGATTTTTGAAAAAGCTGCCGGCGTTACCTAATTTAGCCGGGTCGGGCAGCTTCTCTGAACGCACAGCAATCACGCGCTCGAAGATCATCTCCGGCGTCACCGTGTCTGTATTAAATTCTGCCAAGGGGCCGTAATTGAGCTTAGGCTGCCACATCTTGGGTAATTTTAAACCCACCCGGGTAATAATCGCCTTACCCTTAAGATCGTGTTTAAAAATGGAATCACGGTAGTCGAAGCGGCACTCGGAGGCCATCAGCCTGACAGTCACGCAATCTGGCAGCGACAAATACTCAACCCAATCGCAGACATCCATCAGCTCAACACCATAGGCGCCTATGTTCTGGATGGGCGCCGCACCAACAGTGCCCGGAATAAGCGCCAGATTCTCAAGTCCCGGCATCTGCTTTTCAAAGGTCCAGCTCACCAGCTGATGCCAGTTTTCTCCTGCGGCCACACTCAAATACCAGGCAACATCGTCCTCAAATACCTCAATTCCCTTATTTGCCATCTTAAGCACTGTGATATCTATATCCGATGTCAGAACCACGTTGCTGCCACCACCGAGAATAAAGTAAGACTGGTCGCGCTCATCCAGACTACGGATAAGAGCTGGCAACTCGGCTGCATCAGTTATTTCGATTAGCTCAGCGCACTGATGATCGATACCAAAGGTGTTGTAGGACTTGAGAGAAACAGGCATACCGCTTTCCGCCACGAATAAAAAGCCATTGTAACCAAGGGTGGTATTCAACGCATCAGCGAGAAACAGAAACTGCCAAACCCGAGGTAACTTCGGTTGAACCAGCAAACCGCAATGATGAAAAGCTGAAAAGCAAAAAGGCCACCCCATAGGGTGGCCTTTTCGACTTATTAGTCGTCTGGCAATGACCTACTCTCACATGGGGAGACCCCACACTACCATCGGCGCTGCTCCGTTTCACTACTGAGTTCGGAATGGGATCAGGTGGGACCAGAGCGCTATTGTCACCAGACAAATTTGTTAATTCGGAAAGCTGCATTACGCAGAAAATGATGGTGGTCGCTACTGGGATCGAACCAGTGACCCCCTCCTTGTAAGGGAGGTGCTCTCCCGGCTGAGCTAAGCGACCGGTATTCTGTGCTATTGAGTTATCACTTCAATCAAGTCTGGTTTCTTCAAGACTATCTACACCATCTGAAACCCATCTGGGTTGTATGGTTAAGCCGCACGAGTCATTAGTACAGGTTAGCTCAACGCCTCACAACGCTTACACACCCTGCCTATCAACGTCCTGGTCTCGGACGGCTCTTCAGTGGACTCAAGGTCCAAGGGAAGACTCATCTTGGGGCTCGCTTCCCGCTTAGATGCTTTCAGCGGTTATCGATTCCGAACGTAGCTACCGGGCAATGCCATTGGCATGACAACCCGAACACCAGCGGTTCGTTCACTCCGGTCCTCTCGTACTAGGAGCAACCCCCCTCAATCTTCCAACGCCCACGGCAGATAGGGACCGAACTGTCTCACGACGTTCTGAACCCAGCTCGCGTACCACTTTAAATGGCGAACAGCCATACCCTTGGGACCGACTTCAGCCCCAGGATGTGATGAGCCGACATCGAGGTGCCAAACACCGCCGTCGATATGAACTCTTGGGCGGTATCAGCCTGTTATCCCCGGAGTACCTTTTATCCGTTGAGCGATGGCCCTTCCATGCAGAACCACCGGATCACTATGACCTACTTTCGTACCTGCTCGACGTGTCTGTCTCGCAGTTAAGCTGGCTTGTGCCATTACACTAACCACACGATGTCCGACCGTGTTTAGCCAACCTTCGTGCTCCTCCGTTACTCTTTGGGAGGAGACCGCCCCAGTCAAACTACCCACCAGGCACTGTCCCTAGTCCAGATTCATGGACCGAGGTTAGAACACCAACACTACAAGGGTGGTATTTCAAGGTTGACTCCACGAGAACTGGCGTTCCCGCTTCAAAGTCTCCCACCTATCCTACACATGTAGGGTCAATGTTCAGTGCCAAGCTATAGTAAAGGTTCACGGGGTCTTTCCGTCTAGCCGCGGGTATACGGCATCTTCACCGCAATTTCAACTTCACTGAGTCTCGGCTGGAGACAGCGTGGCCATCATTACGCCATTCGTGCAGGTCGGAACTTACCCGACAAGGAATTTCGCTACCTTAGGACCGTTATAGTTACGGCCGCCGTTTACCGGGGCTTCGATCATGAGCTTCTCTTGCGATAACCCAATCAATTAACCTTCCGGCACCGGGCAGGCGTCACACCGTATACTTCCTCTTGCGAGTTTGCACAGTGCTGTGTTTTTGATAAACAGTTGCAGCCACCTGGTATCTGCGACTGCCGTCAGCTCGGGGAGCAAGTCCCGTCACCAACAGCAGCGTACCTTCTCCCGAAGTTACGGTACCATTTTGCCTAGTTCCTTCAGCCGAGTTCTCTCAAGCGCCTTGGTATTCTCTACCCGACCACCTGTGTCGGTTTGGGGTACGATTCCTGCTAACCTGAAGCTTAGAAGATTTTCCTGGAAGCATGGCATCAACCACTTCGTCACCGTAGTGACTCGTCATCAGCTCTCGGTATATATGTGCCCGGATTTGCCTAAGCACACTACCTACCACCTTAAACACGGACAACCAACGCCGTGCTGGCCTAGCCTTCTCCGTCTCTCCATCGCAGTTAGCAGAAGTACGGGAATATTAACCCGTTTCCCATCGACTACGCCTTTCGGCCTCGCCTTAGGGGTCGACTCACCCTGCCCCGATTAACGTTGGACAGGAACCCTTGGTCTTTCGGCGAGGGGGTTTTTCACCCCCTTTATCGTTACTCATGTCAGCATTCGCACTTCTGATACCTCCAGTGTGGGTTACCCCTTCACCTTCAACGGCTTACAGAACGCTCCTCTACCGCGTACACGTTATCGTGTACACCCGTAGCTTCGGTGAATTGCTTAGCCCCGTTACATCTTCCGCGCAGGCCGACTCGACTAGTGAGCTATTACGCTTTCTTTAAATGATGGCTGCTTCTAAGCCAACATCCTAGCTGTCTAAGCCTTCCCACATCGTTTCCCACTTAGCAATTACTTTGGGACCTTAGCTGACGGTCTGGGTTGTTTCCCTTTTGACGACGGACGTTAGCACCCGCCGTCTGTCTCCCGGATAGCACTCTTTGGTATTCGGAGTTTGCAAAGGGTTGGTAAGTCGGGATGACCCCCTAGCCTTAACAGTGCTCTACCCCCAAAGGTGTTCGTCCGAGGCGCTACCTAAATAGCTTTCGAGGAGAACCAGATATCTCCCGGTTTGATTGGCCTTTCACCCCCAGCCACAAGTCATCCGCTAATTTTTCAACATTAGTCGGTTCGGTCCTCCAGTTGATGTTACTCAACCTTCAACCTGCCCATGGCTAGATCACCGGGTTTCGGGTCTACGCCTTGCAACTAAACGCGCAGTTAACACTCGGTTTCCCTACGGCTCCGCTATTCGCTTAACCTCGCTACAAAACGTAAGTCGCTGACCCATTATACAAAAGGTACGCAGTCACGGTCTCAAGAACCGCTCCCACTGCTTGTACGTATACGGTTTCAGGTTCTATTTCACTCCCCTCACAGGGGTTCTTTTCGCCTTTCCCTCACGGTACTGGTTCACTATCGGTCAGTCAGGAGTATTTAGCCTTGGAGGATGGTCCCCCCATATTCAGACAACATATCACGTGTGCCGCCTTACTCGATTTCATCTTTGGTTAGTTGTCGTGTACGGGACTATCACCCTGTACCGTTGGACTTTCCAGACCATTCCACTAACACCCCGAAGACTTAAGGGCTAATCCCCGTTCGCTCGCCGCTACTGAGGGAATCTCGGTTGATTTCTTTTCCTGAGGGTACTTAGATGTTTCAGTTCCCCTCGTTCGCCTCACTAAGCTATGTATTCACTTAGTGATGACACCTTATGGTGCCGGGTTTCCCCATTCGGACATCGCTGGCTATAACGGTTGTTACTACCTCACCAACGCTTTTCGCAAGTTACTACGTCCTTCATCGCCTCTGACTGCCAAGGCATCCACCGTATACGCTTAGTCGCTTAACCATACAACCCGGATGAGTTTCCTCACCGTGCTGTATTGCAACCAGCTGGTTTTCGATAGTTCATTTTACTGAACTCGCCTTGAAGAATTTCCAAAACACTTGATTGAAGTGTTTGAGAACTCAATTTTTGTATTAACTGAATCCCATCTCAAAGAGAGGGTTCAGTTTCTACTATCAGCTTTCCAAATTGTTAAAGAGCGGGCTTAAAAAAGCCAAAGATAAATTCATCACTTATCTTTGGCGTCTCTATCCTTGGGACTTACGTCCTGAGACTCACATATTTACAGTGGTGGAGCTATGCGGGATCGAACCGCAGACCTCCTGCGTGCAAAGCAGGCGCTCTCCCAGCTGAGCTATAGCCCCGTTTCTGCAATATGCAGTCTGACACAAATGCATTGATTAAAAATCTCATTCAGGCGAGGCGGAAGCGGAGGACGTTTACTGGTGTAAACGACGACCTTTACAACGACGCATCAATGAGATTTGGTGGGTCTGAGTAGACTCGAACTACCGACCTTACGCTTATCAGGCGTACGCTCTAACCACCTGAGCTACAGACCCATCGCATTTGTCTCTATCGTCTATCAAGTAATCTGTGTGAACACTCAGCAGGATAATGTGTCGCTTAGGTAAGGAGGTGATCCAGCCCCAGGTTCCCCTAGGGCTACCTTGTTACGACTTCACCCCAGTCATGAACCACACCGTGGTAAACGCCCTCCCGAAGGTTAAGCTATCTACTTCTGGTGCAGCCCACTCCCATGGTGTGACGGGCGGTGTGTACAAGGCCCGGGAACGTATTCACCGTGGCATTCTGATCCACGATTACTAGCGATTCCGACTTCATGGAGTCGAGTTGCAGACTCCAATCCGGACTACGACCGGCTTTTTGGGATTAGCTTCACCTCGCGGCTTCGCAACCCTCTGTACCGACCATTGTAGCACGTGTGTAGCCCTACTCGTAAGGGCCATGATGACTTGACGTCGTCCCCACCTTCCTCCGGTTTATCACCGGCAGTCTCCCTAAAGTTCCCGGCATTACCCGCTGGCAAGTAAGGATAAGGGTTGCGCTCGTTGCGGGACTTAACCCAACATTTCACAACACGAGCTGACGACAGCCATGCAGCACCTGTCTCAGAGTTCCCGAAGGCACCAATCCATCTCTGGAAAGTTCTCTGGATGTCAAGAGTAGGTAAGGTTCTTCGCGTTGCATCGAATTAAACCACATGCTCCACCGCTTGTGCGGGCCCCCGTCAATTCATTTGAGTTTTAACCTTGCGGCCGTACTCCCCAGGCGGTCTACTTAATGCGTTAGCTTGAGAGCCCAGTGTTCAAGACACCAAACTCCGAGTAGACATCGTTTACGGCGTGGACTACCAGGGTATCTAATCCTGTTTGCTCCCCACGCTTTCGTGCCTGAGCGTCAGTCTTTGTCCAGGGGGCCGCCTTCGCCACCGGTATTCCTCCAGATCTCTACGCATTTCACCGCTACACCTGGAATTCTACCCCCCTCTACAAGACTCTAGTCTGCCAGTTCGAAATGCAGTTCCCAGGTTGAGCCCGGGGCTTTCACATCTCGCTTAACAGACCGCCTGCGCACGCTTTACGCCCAGTAATTCCGATTAACGCTTGCACCCTCCGTATTACCGCGGCTGCTGGCACGGAGTTAGCCGGTGCTTCTTCTGTGGGTAACGTCACAGCTGATGGGTATTAACCATCAACCTTTCCTCCCCACTGAAAGTGCTTTACAACCCGAAGGCCTTCTTCACACACGCGGCATGGCTGGATCAGGGTTTCCCCCATTGTCCAATATTCCCCACTGCTGCCTCCCGTAGGAGTCTGGGCCGTGTCTCAGTCCCAGTGTGGCTGTCCATCCTCTCAGAACAGCTAGGGATCGTCGCCTAGGTGAGCCATTACCTCACCTACTAGCTAATCCCGCCTGGGTTCATCCAATCGCGGAAGGTCCGAAGAGCCCCTCCTTTCCCCCGTAGGGCGTATGCGGTATTAGCAGTCGTTTCCAACTGTTATCCCCCTCGATTGGGCAGATCCCCAGGTATTACTCACCCGTCCGCCGCTCGCCGGCAAAGATAGCAAGCTATCTTCCCGCTGCCGCTCGACTTGCATGTGTTAGGCCTGCCGCCAGCGTTCAATCTGAGCCATGATCAAACTCTTCAATTAAAGTTTTGGTCTCAATGAATTTCTGCTGTCATGCTTCTGCATGAAAACTCTTTCATTGATAAAATCGTTTTGTCGACTTCATCAACCTGTGAGTATCCACACAGATTACTTGATAAATTTTTAAAGAGCGGGACCGACTTTCATCTGGTCAGGGCTGCGTATTCTACGCCATCCCTCTTTGACGTCAAGCGCTTTTTCAAGGCTTTTCATCGAGTGCCTATTTTTTGTTTAGACACTATTCTCAACCGGCTGAATCATCATGTCCGGCGGGAATGGGGCGCATTATAGGGAGCAGCCAGACATTCACAAGATCTTTTCGACACTCTTGCGATCGTTCGTCTGTAATTCAATCAATAAGGGCAAATACCCATCGCTTTTGGTACTTTGGGCGCACCTTGGCGGCGAAAACACCTTATTACCTGTGTTTCAAAGTGGCTTTTACGGTCATTTTTTCTACAGCGATCTGGTTTAATCTCAGATAATTCATTACTATATACCTGCTGTTAACAGTTATTTATCATTTCCTTATTTTCATCAGAGTACATTTGCTTATGCAGAAATCATTTCTTATTGCGCTGATAGCCGCCGCAGTGGGTGCCTTGGTCATTTTTCAGTTTCTGCCCACCTTCCCTGCTTATCTTGCCTTTATTCTCGGTGCTGTGCTGGCCATCGGTATTTTCGCCATTACGCCGTCCGGTAATGACGCTGCCACCGTAGAAACAGAATATACCGGCCCAACCATGACGCTTTATGTGGGTAACCTGCCATACCGGGTGCATGAAGGTGACGTAAAGTCGCTGTTTGCCGAGTATGGACCGGTCAATTCAGTGCGCCTGGTTCGCGATCGTAAGACCGGCAGACGCAAAGGCTTCGGTTTCGTTGAGATGTCTGAGAGTGGTGCCCAGAAGGCGATGGTCAAACTGAATGACTACACCTTCCAGGAAAGAACATTAAAAGTAAGAGAAGCCAAGAATCAGGACAATGAGTCAGAGAAGTCTGACGACTAAACCCGGGTTCTAGGGGTAAAGGGCGATATTTCGCTGAATCCATAGTCTGTCAGACTCTGGATTAGACCCTGTGTCAGTGAAGGCGTGGTATACCACGCCTTCATGCTATTTGGCGCAGGATGCTCGTGCTCACCCAAGCCCTCCAGTAAATGCTGCACCCGGCTGGCAATGGCAAAGCCCGAATCGAGCAGTTTAATCCCCTGCCCCAATACCTGGGATAATTCGTCCGCCAACATGGGGAAATGAGTACATCCCAATACCAGCACATCCACTGGCGTTGCCTGAATGGGCGCAAGAATTCCGGTTAACTTCTCCATGTCCACAGGCACTCCCGCCACCTTTTGCTCCGCCATCATCACCAGTTCAGAACTGCCGAACATATGCACCTGACAATGGCTGGCAAATTTAGCGACCAGCTCATGGGTATAAGAGCGCTTCACCGTGGCTGGGGTAGCCAAGAGACCGATATGGCCGGAGAGGGTGTCGCTTGCGGCGGGTTTGATCGCAGGAACGACCCCCACGACGGGTATCGTCAACTTACTCCGTAATACCGGCAGCACCAGCGTACTGGCCGTATTACAGGCGATAACCACCAGCGCGGCGTTGATTTTGGTAGCGGCTGACACAACAAGCTCAACACAGCCCTCCACCAGCACCTGTTCGGTAAGTTCTCCGTATGGCAGGCGTGCATTATCAAACAGGTAATAGAAGTCATGGGATGGCAATAGCTGCCGTATCTCAGACAACACCGACAAACCACCTATACCTGAATCGAAAACCAGAATGGGACGTGCCAAGCCAAACTCCACCTGAAAATGAAAACCCGTGAATTTTCCCACAGCCTAAAATAAAGGGCAAAGCCAGAAAGCTGGACATACGGTTTCGCTGGGGTAAAATTTGCGACCATTTTTTAAGCCGGACGAGATTGCAAATGAACGCACAAGCCATGGACCCTCAACAGTACGAGCTGCAGCTTGAACAAAAGTGCCAGGCACTGACTGAGGCATTTGCCCACTATAATCCCCCGGCTCTGGAAGTATTCCCATCTGCCCCAGCCCATTATCGGATGCGCTGTGAATTCCGCGTGTGGCACGACGGCGACGATCTCTACTACTGTATGTTCGACAATGTGGCCAAAGAAAAAGTGCGTACCGATCAGTTTTTGCCAGCCAGCGAACTCATCAACCGCATGATGCCTGCCCTTCTGGACGAACTTCGCCCCAATCGCGCCCTGCGCCATAAGCTGTTCCAGGTAGACTTCTTATCTACCCTGAGCGGTGAAATACTGGTCAGCCTCCTGTATCACCGCCAACTGGACGATCAATGGCTCACTGAAGCCCGTGCGCTCAAGGCTCGTTTGGGTGAGCACTTTAAGGTCGACATTATTGGCCGTGCCCGCAAACAAAAATTTGTGCTCGACCGCGACTTTGTCGTTGAGTCACTCAATGTGGGCGACAAGACCCTGCACTATAAGCAGGTAGAAAACAGCTTTACTCAGCCCAATGCAGGTGTGGCGGTTAAGATGTTGGAATGGGCACTGGATGCCACCAGGCAAAGCAGCGGTGACTTGCTGGAGCTGTACTGTGGTAACGGCAACTTTTCCATCGCCTTGGCGCCAAACTTTGGCAAGGTACTGGCGACTGAACTGGCCAAACCCTCGGTAGAGGCCGCTCAGTACAACATTCAAATCAATAAGGTGGCTAATCTCGACATCATCCGTATGTCGGCGGAAGAATTCACCGAAGCCATGAAGGGTGAAAAGCGTTTCAACCGCCTCGGCGACATCGATTTACAAAGCTACCAGTGCAACACCATCTTTGTGGATCCGCCCAGAGCGGGCCTGGATGATGAGACCGTTAAGCTGGTTCAGGGTTACGAGAACATCCTCTATATCTCCTGCAATCCCGATACCCTGAACGACAACCTCAAGGTACTCAGCGAAACTCATGATGTAGTACGCTTTGCGCTGTTCGATCAGTTCCCTTACACCCATCACACCGAAGCCGGCGTGATGCTTAAACGCCGCTGATACAGGCTGTTGTCACCCCATAAAAAACGGAGCCTTAGGCTCCGTTTTTTTATTTTGCATCGACCTTTTGCTGCAAAAACTCAGCACCCTTGGCCACCATCCGCAGCTGCAACACCAGCTGATCCGCCAGAATCTTGCGCTCAGACTTTTTCATATCCAGCGCCGCAGCACCTGCGTTAAACACCAGAGTGACCATGGATTCGGCCTGGGCTCGGGCCAATTCCGGACTGCGTTTGGCCTTTTCCTCGGTGTAATGGGCAAGCTCAGAAATGAAGTGCTCTATCTCTCTGGCCACAGCGGCACGGAACGGAGCAGAAGTGCCGGAACGCTCGTGCAGCAGAATACGGAACACGTTGGGGTTGGAGTCGAGCACTTCCATAAAGGTATCGACGGAAATGCGAATTACGCTGCCACCCGCTTCGGCACGCTGACGCCCTTTACGCATCATCTGCCGCAGCGCTAAGCCGCCTTCATCCACCATGGTAAGCCCCAACTCATTCATATCCTTGAAATGGCGGTAGAAAGAAGTGGGCGCAATGCTGGCCTCCCGGGCAACTTCCCGCAGGCTCAAGCTGGAAAAACTGCGCTCGGCACTGAGCTGATTGAAGGCCGCGTCCACCAAGGCGCGACGGGTCTTCTCTTTCTGCTGTGCTCTAACTCCCATGTGATATTCCGTTCATCTTACTGATTCACGGGATAATAACCCTTTTGCCCCTAAAACACAGCCCCGCCTTCCTTGACCTTGGTCATCAGCTCGTCTAAATTAGCTTACAGCTGTACGCTTAAAGCGATATATGGAAACAATAATGAATAAACCCCCCATCATTTGGCTTAACCTCTCTCTGTTCGTTTTAACCCTAGGCGGTGCTATCACTCTGGTTCCCTGGCGAGCCATCACCCATGGGTTTGATGCCGTTGAATGGGTTGCCTTTGTCGTGCTGGTGTTTTATAGCGGCCTCTCTATTACTGCGGGCTATCACAGGCTTTGGTCACATAAGGCATACAAGGCCAATGCCGTGGTGCGCTTCTTTTATGCACTCGGTGGCGCTCTGGCGTTGCAAAACAGCGCCTTACACTGGTCATCGGATCACAGGGTGCATCACAAGCATGTCGACAATAACGACAAAGACCCCTATTCAGCGAACATGGGTTTCTGGTACAGCCATATCGGCTGGATGCTGAGGGAATATCAGGCCCACAGATATCACGATTACAACAACGTACGCGATCTGCAAAACGACCCTATCGTGATGTGGCAACACAAGCACTATTTGTTGCTGACCATTTTGATGAATGTGGGTCTGCCGGCGCTGCTTGGCTGGATCCATGGTGATGTGCTGTCGATGTTACTGCTGGCAGGATTGGCGCGTTTGGTGCTGGTTCATCACTGCACCTTCTTTATCAACTCCCTGGCACACATCTGGGGCTCGCAGCCTTACACAGACAAAAACACCGCCCGTGATAATCCGCTGCTGGCGTTTTTGACCTACGGTGAGGGCTACCACAACTTCCACCATATTTTCGAAAACGACTACCGCAATGGCATCCATTGGTGGGACTACGACCCGACCAAGTGGCTTATCAAGGGCTTGTCCTGGTGTGGTATGGCGGGTGACTTACGTAAAGTACCGCAGGAGCGCATCGAAAGCGCCAAACTGCAGATGCAGCTCAAACGCAGCCAACACCGCATTGCCGGCCGTAAAGATGCCGATGAACTGCTGGAATCTCTGCAGCTGGAATACGAGCGTCTGAAGCAACAGTTAATGGCCTACTACGAGGCCAAAAAGGAACTGTTGGAAGCCCGTCGTGCCGAGCTTTGTGTAAAAGACCTCTTACCCAAGGTAGCGGAGCTTAAGGACCGCCTGCGTCTGGCGCAGCAAAACTGGGCGTCACTCACAGCCGCCTGCCGCTGATCCCGTTACAAGAATCAACACGGCCTCCTTGCATGGAGGCCGTATCTGACTATCATGGTTGCCATTCCATTCAGGCAGGCAAATCCGTATGTCATCGCAACTTTCACAGCTCATAAAACTGACCGAATACAGCCACGGAGCCGGTTGTGGCTGCAAAATCTCGCCCAAGGTACTGGGCACCATTCTCGAATCGCAGCTGCCGAGCTTTGTCGACCCCAATCTGCTGGTTGGCAATGCCAGCCGTGATGATGCCGCCGTTTACAAGCTGAATGAAACCACTGGCATTATCAGTACCACCGACTTTTTCATGCCCATTGTGGACGACCCCTTCACCTTCGGCCGTATCGCTGCCACCAATGCCATCAGCGATATCTACGCCATGGGCGGCACGCCGATCATGGCGATTGCCATTCTGGGGTGGCCTGTGAACAAGCTGCCCGCCGAAGTGGCTCAGCAGGTGGTGGATGGTGGCCGTCAGGCCTGTATGGATGCCGGTATTATGCTTGCCGGTGGCCACAGTATTGACGCGCCCGAGCCTATTTTCGGTTTGGCCGTGACTGGTCAGCTGCCGCTGGAGCGTCTGAAACAAAACAATACGGCCAAGGCGGGTGACAAGCTCTACCTCACCAAGCCCATTGGTATTGGTATTCTCACTACAGCGCAAAAGCAGAAAAAGCTTGAAGACGCCGATGCCCACATTGCCCCCGAAGCCATGTGCACCCTCAATAAAATTGGCGCCGATATAGCAACTCTGCCCGGCGTAAGTGCCATGACAGACGTAACAGGTTTTGGTTTGGCCGGGCATCTGTTGGAGATGTGTCAGGGCGCCACTGTGGATGCCGAACTGAATCTGGATGCAGTGCCGCTGCTGGAGCGCGCCGAGCATTATCTGAATCTTGGTTGCATCCCCGGTGGCACCCACAGAAATTTCGACAGCTACGGCGAGCACCTGCCAAGCGTCAGCGAGCGTGAAAAAGCACTGCTGTGCGACCCTCAAACCAGCGGCGGCCTCCTGGTGGCCGTTGGCACTGACGCCGAAGCGGCCTTATGCGAGCTCCTCAGCAGCCATGGTATAGCGCCTGTGTGCATTGGCGAGCTGAAGGCCGGCCCCGGCAAATTGCTGCTCAAATCCGGTGGTTTGGCATGAGCACGAATACCGTCCCCGCCAACCAATATCGGGAGATCTTCTTAAAAGGTCATCCCATTATGGATGTGCGCGCTCCCATCGAGTTCACCAAGGGGGCGTTTCCCAACGCGGTGAATCTGCCCCTGATGACCGACAGCGAACGGCAAAAGGTGGGCACCTGCTACAAAGAGCATGGCCAGGAAGCGGCGATTGAACTTGGCCACCAGCTGGTCTCTGGTAAGGTCAAAGCCAGCCGCATCGACGCCTGGAAGGCCTTTTTCAGCGAGCATCCTGAGGGCTTTCTCTACTGTTTTCGTGGCGGTTTAAGATCGCGCATCACCCAAAGTTGGCTCAAAGAAGCCGGACTCGATATTCCCTTTATCGAGGGCGGCTACAAGGCCATGCGCCAGTTTCTGATTGATGAGATTGAAACAGCGCCCGGCAAACGCGAAATGCTGATCCTCAGCGGCATTACCGGCAGCGGTAAAACTGACTTTGTACGCCTTCGCAGTGAGTCGGTCGATCTGGAAGGCATCGCCAACCATAGGGGCTCCAGCTTTGGTCGCCAGCACGAGGGGCAGCCAAGCCAGATTGATTTTGAAAACCGCCTCGCCATCGAGCTGATGCGCCATCAGGAGCGCGAGCAAGCAAGACTCCTGCTGGAGGATGAAAGCTTTCTCATTGGCCGCAATGCCATCCCCAAGGTCTTTTTCGAGAAGATGCAACAGGCGCCGGTATTGGTGCTGACTTCTACGCTCGAAGAACGTCTGCCCCGTCTGCTGGATGATTACGTCCACAAGATGCACGCAGGTTATGTGGAACGTCTGGGTGAAGAACAGGGCTTTATCGCTTATCGTGACTATCTGCTCGGCAGCCTTCAGGGTATCTATAAGCGCCTTGGCGGTAAACTGCACGCTGAAATGACAGAGCTGATGAACAAAGCGCTGGCCACTGAGCAGAGCCAAAGGGATACCAGTGCCCATCTGGAGTGGATATCACTGCTGCTGGAAAGTTATTACGACCCCATGTACCACTATCAATTGGGTAAAAAAGCCGCCCGGGTGCGCTTTACCGGTACTCACGCAGAGATGCACGACTACCTCAGCAGCCTCGACAAATAACAAAAAGCCCTCGAAAGAGGGCTTTTTTGCTTCTACCGCAGATTGTTACACCTATTCCAGTTCAGGCTGTTAGCAACGCTCTCGCCGCACGTCGATATGCCCCTTCAGCACCGACCAGTTCACCGAATTCAGCTCTGACGATCATCCCTTCAATCAGGGTCATCAGGCTCTCTGTGCGCCACTGGAGATCGGGCAACGTTGGATCTACAACATTCGCCAACATAGATTTGAGCCAGGCTTTGTGACGAATGGCCTTGCCGGATATGGCTTGGTCCGTTCCTTTAAACTCGGCCTGTGCATGCATGAACATACATCCATTGAAATCAGCTTGCTTAAACCAATCAAAGTGCCAGTTAAGCAGTATGTCCAGTCGTTCATCCGCAGCTGTCGCTGAAGCTTCCACGGCCGCCATAGCTGAAGTCAATGAATCTTCCCACCGCTGATGCCGCCGTTCAAGCACCGCCTCAATCAACAGATTTTTTGAGCCAAAATGACGATACATCGAGGTTTTTGAGACCAGTGCCGTATCACGAATAAGGTCGACGCCAACCGCCGTGTAACCATGTTCATTAAACAACGCTTCTGCCACATTCAATATGTGTTCTCTCTTGCTCATTTTTCTCGCCTTCCGGCTACTCGCCTCTATAGATTGCCTTAAGTGTACAGATCTGTATTGTTTTGTGAAGTACAGATCTGTACACTTCAGCGATTCACAAACATACAACTCACTTAAGGAAAGCTCGATGAGAAAACTCAAGGGTGGCGGAGCACTGCCTGCCAGGGCAACACCAAAACAACTGATAAAAGGCTTGGCTGGAGGATTCTTTGGCGTATTGCTTTTGGGATTGCTGGGGCAAACGACTGGTGCCACCTGGTTGATGGCTCCCTTTGGTGCTACTTGCGTGATTTTATTCGCCGCACCAGGATCACCGCTGGCCCAGCCCCGCAACGTGATAGGTGGGCATCTTATCGCCGCAACCATTGGCCTTGCGGCCTTGTACGGTCTGGGCGATTCCCTATGGGTGATGGCCCTGGCTGTAGGGCTCTCGATTCTGGTGATGCAGGTGTTTCGGGCCGTGCATCCACCGGCAGGAGCCAATCCCCTGGTCATTATCTTCGCCGGACAAGCCGTGGTCGGGTTTGACTTTCTGCTCTATCCCGTATTGCTTGGCAGCGTAGCTCTGGTGGCCATTGCAGCACTGCTCAATAACATCGCCGAAGAAACTAGCTGGCCCAATTATTGGCATGGAATTGGCCGAAACGAGCGAGAATAAGCCTCACAACTCAATCAGCTGATAGAGGATGGCCCAAGGCCCTCTCATGCATCTTTCATGAACTCAGGAGCCAATAGTTCAGCCACTTCCTTTTGCAATGCATGGCGAGTGGTGGCTACGCCATCCACAGGCGGTGCGATTTCAATCTCGACCCTGGACCAGAAGCGCTTCGGGCGGGTGGTCAGTGCATGCCCATCCTTATGACTGAAGAAAGAGCCCCACAAGCCTTTTAACGCCATGGGGATCACGGGCACGGGTCGGCGGGAGAGAATCTTCTCCACTCCCGGCCTGAACTCGCCCAACACCCCATCCGGCGACAGTCGACCCTCGGGGAAAATGCATACCAGCTCGCCATCCATCAGCGCCTCGTCGATACGCTCAAAGGCCGCATTATAGGTTGCCTCACATTGTTTGGGCGAGCAGATGGGAATGACACCGGCATGACGGAACAGGTACTTGAGCAGCGGCATTTCGCTGATACTCTTGTCCATTACAAAACGGACCGGCCGGGTTGAAGCCCCCAGCAGCAATAAGGCATCGACATAACTCACGTGATTGCACACCATCAGCGCCGTGCCTTCTTTGGGAATATGCTGCCTGCCGTTGATGGATACCCGATACATAAGGTGGCTGAGCAAATACGAGATAAAACGCTGAGCAAACTCAGGTACCTGACGATAAACATAGAAGGCCACCACGGCATTCATCAGTGCCAGCAGTAAAAAGAGTTCGGGTATGCCCAGCCCAACCGGGCCAAGCAGCAGCATGGAAAGCAGTGCCGATACCACCATAAAGAAGGCATTGACTATGTTGTTTGCCGCAATGGCGCGGGCACATTCACCTCTGGCGGCTCGGGTCTGGATAAAGGCATACAGGGGGACGATAAAAAGACCACCGCTGATGCCCACCATAAAGAGATCAAACATCAGACGCCAGTGGGCACTCAGCTGCACAAACTCGGCCGCGCCATAAAGCGACTGAGGTGCAGCAAGTCCCGGCAGGGCAAATAACATATCGACCCCAAACAGGGTTAAACCTGCAACACCAAAGGGCAATACGCCAAGCTCCACCCGGCCAAAGGAAATGCGCTCACATAGAAACGATCCCACGGCAATACCGATGGAAAAGAGCGCCAGCAAAACAGACACGACAGTGGCGTCGCCATGGAGATGTTCACGGGCAAAATTAGGGAATTGGGTCAGGTAAGTGGCCCCCAAAAACCAAAACCAACTGATGGCCAGTATCGCCATCCAGATGGTGGGGGTACGCCGTACCCGCTGTACGCTGCGCCAGGTACCGGACAGGGGAGCAAACTTTACTTTATGCACCTTATTCTGGGGAGGCAATGCCGGAATGGCACGGCTACTGAGATAGCCCGCCAGCGACAGGGTTGCCACTGTGATTGCCGCAAGCCAGGTAGCGCCTTCGTTTGCCACCAACAGACCAGCACTCAGGGTGCCCACCAGAATCGATAGAAAAGTGCCCATCTCGACCCAGGCATTGCCGCTGACCAACTCGTCTTCTTTCAGTGCCTGAGGCAACAGTGAATATTTCACAGGACCAAAATAGGCCGATTGGCTTCCGGTCATAAACAGCAGCAGGAGCATGGCAAGATAGTGCTCTGTCACCAAGGCGACGGCGGCGCAGGACATAATGCCCAGTTCCAGCAGTTTGAGCCGACGGATAAGCGTTGCCTTATCCATGTTATCGGCGATGCCACCGGCATGGGCTGAAAACAGGAAAAACGGCAGGATAAACACCCCGGCTGCGAGGTTTACAAACAAGTTGGGGTCCATGGGCAGCTTGTCCACCTGACTGTAAGCCACCAGCAGCAAGAGCACATTCTTGTATATGTTGTCGTTCAGCGCCCCCAGGCACTGAGTCAAAAAATAGGGTAAAAAGCGGCGACTGAATATCATGGTTTCACCTCCGTGTGCTGCGCATCAAGCACAGAAATCGCATGCAATTGGTTTCCAAGCTGAACCGTCAGGAGTTCGGCCAACGAATGTTCGAGTAAAAACAGCTTATCCTGAAGCGACAGCGCCACCAGGCCATGAAGCGCAGCCCACAGGAGGCGGGTTTGATATTTAAGTTGGGCGGGCCCCAGGGATGGAAACATGGCGCTTAAGCAAGCTTCAGGTCGGTGCAGCAGGGACTCAATCAGGGCGCTGTGATCTGACGGCAGTGGTGCTTCTTCGGGCAGCTTAAGCTCGAATACCAGAGAAAAACGCCCCGGCGAGCTAAGCGCAAATTGCCCATAACTCTGCGCCATGGCATTAAGCGCAGCTTTTGCCTGCAAGGCATCCAGAGGAGGATTCTTGATTGAGGGATTGTCATAAATGGCGCACAAATGCCCTGCAAAAGTGGTATCCAGGGCTTTGAGCGCGCGCCTTGCGACGGCCAGCAGTAAATAGGGATAACTGCCAAAGACCTTCACCAGAGTACTGGGAGCATAACCGATTTGCTGAGCCACTTTGCGAAGACTGAGATCCTGCAGTGGCTCTGTCTCCAACCAGCGCTCTACCTCAGTGATAGCCATCTCGCGGATTTGCTCATGGCTGTGTTCCTTTCGCCTTGCCATCCCTCACCCTATCTGCCGACTTGTTGATTGTTAGTGACAAGCTAACAGGAGAACAAATTAAAAACAATGTTCACAATAATAAAAAACACTGTTTATTAAGCAAAGGTTCAGTGAGTATCAATTAGCAAACGAGCAGTAATCTATCCTCGCCGGGGCCAAAATAATCCCGCTCTACAGCCTGTTGCTGAAATCCGAGTTTAAGGTAAAGGTGCCGGGCAGGGTTATCCGGTGCCACCGTAAGCTTGAGGCTGGCAAACCCCAGAGACAAGCATTGGTTCATCAGCGCCTTACCCACGCCGCAACCTCGATGGGTATCGAGCACTGCAACGGAAAGAATCCAGCCGATATGGGGCTCATTCCCGGGTACGCACAGGGCGTAACCCACCAATTCATTTTCGATAAAGGCACCAATCAAACCATCGGGCCAGGCATCCACGGCCTGGCGAAAGAAAAAGTCTGGGTAGGCATGAGTGCCGAAACAGGTACGTTCAACATGATAGGCATCCTGCCAGTTGGACGCAGAGAGAGGTTGAATTTGCAAAATATTATTCACCAACGAGAATTTTATCCCAGTCAAGATTGGGCGAACCTACTACCACAAAATTGGGATTTTCAAAGGTATCACGTTCGTTATAGCTGAGGGGTTGCAGTTCTATGTCCATCAGTTGACCACCGGCCTCTTCGATGATGATCTGCGCAGCCCCTGTGTCCCACTCGCCCGTTGGGCCTACCCGAACATAACAATCGGCGCGGCCTTCGGCCACCAAACAGCTTTTCAGCGCGGCGCCGCCCATTACCACCAACTCACAATGGCGGGGCTGATGAAAGAGCTTCAGTACAGACTGAGGGTCCTGACGACGGCTCACGGCCAGTCTCAGCGAGGGTTCAACACCGGAGGGCAGCTGACGACTGGTGATCCTGACTTCCATGCCGCCGCTGCGCTTGTATGCACCGAGGCCCGCTACGGCGTAATAACACACCCCTGTCATGGGCACGTACACAACTCCCATCACGGGACGGTTATGTTCAACCAGCGCGATAATGACTGAGAAATCACCACTGCCGGCAATGAATTCACCGGTTCCATCGAGAGGATCCACCAGCCAATAGCACGGCCAGTCTGCCCGCTCACTGAGGGGAATGTCGGCAGCTTCTTCCGATAAAATAGGAATATGGGGCGTCAGTTGCCTGAGTCCATCCATGATGATTTGATTCGCGGCAAGGTCGGCAGAAGTGACTGGGGTATTATCGGATTTCACGATCCGTTCGAAATCACCGGCAAGGTAAATTTCCCGGATCTTGTTTCCTGCCTGGGTCGCAATGGCAATTGCCTCATCGACCAATTGTTCTGGCTTCATAACCACTCCAGAAGGGGGCACTGCCTCACGCGGCCCGGAACTTTCTATTTAAGGTGTAGATGCTTTTGTGCCAAAAACAAAGCACTGACGCTGCGGGATTCTGAAAAATCATCAAGTTCAAGAAGCTGTTGCCAATCCACGAGGGGCCACTCTACAACTTCAATTGGTTCAGGCTCATCACCCTCAAGGCGGCTCTCGTAGAGATCTTCCGCCAGAAAAATCTGCATTTTGCTGGAAAAATACCCAGGCGCCAGGCTCAGCTCCTTCAGCAGGGTAAGCTTACGGGCCCCAAAGCCAATTTCCTCCTGCAACTCACGATTGGCGGCCTGGGCGGGTAGTTCCCCCGGATCCACCAAGCCCTTGGGAAAACCCAGTTCGTAGTTGTCGGTGCCAGCCGCATACTCCCGCGCAAGCAGGAGCTGCTCACCCAGCACAGGCACAACCATCACGGCGCCACGATTCGAGCCCTTCATGCGCTCATAGTAGCGTTCAACCTGATTGGCAAAGCGCAGATGTACTTGCTCTATCTGAAATAAACGGCTCTTGGCCACTACTTCAGTGTGCAGTATTTCCGGCTTTTGGCGCCGCTCTCCCATGCTCGCCCCTGACTCTTGAGTTTCATAAATCATGATGGGGTACAATCTTACTACCCCATTTTTAATCTACCAATGGAATTTTCCAATGTTTCCCTGGGACCAAATTGACACAGTACTGCTCGACATGGATGGCACCCTGCTGGACCTGCATTTTGATAACCACTTTTGGTTGTCACTGGTTCCGGGTACCCTCAGCCGCCTGCATGGTATCAGCACCGAGGCCGCAATCGCCAATGTGAGAGCGGCATACGACAACGTCGCAGGCACGTTGGAATGGTACTGTCTCGACTATTGGGAGCGGGAGCTGGGTTTGGATATCATGGCCCTGCATCGAACCCTGGTAGACAGAATACAACTGCGACAGGACAGCATGCCCTTTTTGACGGCCCTCGCCGATGCCGGAAAACGCCGAATCCTGCTCACCAATGCCCACCCGAACAGCCTGGCCTTGAAGCTTGAACATACCGAACTGGCTTCAGGCTTGGATGAGATGCTCTCCAGCCATCAAACCGGCTATCCGAAGGAATCGCCGCTATTCTGGCAGGCGGTATTTGCCCGCTTCGAACTCGACCCCAGGCGCTGTCTCTTTATCGACGACAGCGAGGCCATTCTGCTGGCTGCAAAGCATGCCGGAGTGGGATTTCAGCTTGGGATCAGCAATCCGGACAGCCGACAGCCCAATAAGGTGTTCCAGGACTTTCCTGCCATCCATGATTACCGTTTGCTGCTCAAAGAGTTAACCCGCGCAGTTAGTTTGTGAAGAACAAAGGATTGGTGTAACGTCGGGTTTTCATACAAGAACGATAAGGACATCGAATGAAAACCCTGATAACAACCATTTCAGCGTTGGCAATCGGCTTGATAGTCGGCGCCACCTTGTTTTCCAGAGACTCTACTTCACAGCCCCCAATACCAGAACTCTCTCAGTCGGCCCATGCGATTACGGCAGCAGCTGTGGCTTTTGATCACTCTGCACCAACGACAGACACGCCCGCCTTAGATTCAACCATGCAGACCTCACCAAGATCAGAAGCAGCGCTCAATCAAAGCGTCGAGGCTGCGGTTGAGCAACAAAACCAGCCTGAAGCGTCGTCTCAGCCTCAGACCCTGTCAATGGGGTTACGCGAACAGATTTGTGAAATACAGGCATCAGAGGATTACTGTGAACTCAGCAGCGCCACAGACTTTGAGGCGCTGCTGCTGAATAAAAATGATACTGTCAACGTTGGGGTAGTCAGCGTGTTGCTGGATGCCAACAACTTCGAGGTATTCAGCGAATGGCTGAGTTATGCAAATCGCACTGAACAAGCGTCGCAATTTGAGGAGGCCCTCAACAGCAATCTTACCGAGATGGCTGAAATACTGCCCGAACTCGACGTGGACAAGCCAGTCTGCTCCGACAGTATCTGTACCCTCACTGTGCGCTATCCGTCAGAAGCCGGGTGGGATAAGGCCAAGGACCTGCTCTTTCGCGACGCTGGCCTGAAAAACATCTTCGTATCTGCAACAGTAGACGGACAACGCAGATACATCGCCTTCAAAAGCAGCAAAGGCATTATCGTCAATTCAAACCAGACCAGTTCAAGTGGCCGATAAAATAGACTCGAGCCAAGACGCGACGACCCATATCACGCGATTAATAGATGGAGTGAATATTGAGAAGAGTCCTTCCACTACTCTTTGTGTTGATTGCAGGCATCGCAATCGGCCTGCTGCTGAGCGACAACGGCCAGTCAGCTAATGACATTATATCGCCAGCGTATTCACCCGCGACCGCCCCACAACATTCGGTAATCGGGCGAACGGACAAGGTTGAAGCCAAAATCGAAGCGCCCCACGGCATCTCAAACCCAACGGAAACTACCGAGACAGAGCTTCAAACTGCGAAAGTCGATAATCAATTGCAACTCGCCGCCAAGGCTCGGGTATGTGAAGCAGCGTATTCGGAAAGCCACTGTGAACTCAGTGGGGTAACAGACTTTGGCCCGCTTCTGCTGAATCACAACGGCCATGTGTATATTCACGAAGTCAGCGCCCTGCTGAGCGCCAACAATTATGATGTGTTCCTTAACTGGCTGGGTAGACATGATAAAAATGAACAAGGGATCAGCGTACAGAGTCAACTCGAACTCAATCAGGAAACTGTCTATCAACAGTTTCCTGATATCAATGTCGAGCCCATCGTCTGCGATTCGAGGCTATGCGCAGTCACAATCGCCTACAACGAGGTTGAGAGCCTACGCCAAGCCAGAACCCACTTACTCAAGGACGTAGATTTCAACTCCATGACTGGAAGTGAAAAGGAGCCCGGTAAGGCCAAGTACTTACTGTTTATCCATGCCGACACTTTTGTATCAGACAGTAATAGTTCTGATTAACAAAAAAGGCGCCACAGGCGCCATTTTTATTGCTGACTCCATCAGAGTCCAGGCACCTTGCCCTGCCACACGAGCGGGTAATAACCCTCGGCATCTTTGCGACCCAGGAACGCCAGCGCCTTTTTCATATCTTCTGTCTGAAAATCGGTTTCACGGATTTTAGCCTTCACGACCACTTTACCCTGGTCAGCCAGCAGCACAGTGCCAGTCAGACCCAACTGGTTTTTATCTTCCATGGCGAGCAGTTGCACCTGTCCGGCATCGCAAGCCAGATTCAGTTCAACGCTGCCCAGGGGATATTCGCCAAATTGGTTGTTGATATTGGCGTTTTGAATAAATAACTTGCCAGTGAGGCTGTCGCACAGGGGCTTACCCTGACGATACTCGCCGAGCATCAGGCTGACATCCCCCTGCACCTTGGCGCCAAACGGCAGCCTGGTATTACCCAGCAAAAAGCCGTGCCCGGTGTCGAGCTTAAGATTGGCAACACGAACGCCAGAGAATGACCAGCCAAGCTCGCCTTTCATCTGCAGAGCCGAAGCCCTGCCGCCTATCTGCACATCGGCCACCAGGGCACCTGTGAGCAACTTAAGGGCATGTATATCCCATTTAACCTGCTCAAGTTGCCTGTCTTTGATTTGAACCGTGGCCGCTTCACCCTGCCACAAGGTACCTGTTACGCCACCAATGTTGATGCCCTGTGGCAGAGGTGCAAGTGCAACCACCAGAGATGCCGGCAGCAGCACAATAAGAAATACCAGATACAGGAGTATGCCAATGACTATCTTTTTAAACACTCGCTAAACCCTTTTGCCCTTATTGGGCCAATTGAATACGACGGACTTTCACCATGCCGGGGGTGTCGGTTTCACCCACATCCAGCAACTCCAGCGACAGACCTTTTTGCTGCACCAGATCGCCCAGATAACTCAGCAGCGCATCGAAGGGCACATCATCCATCCACAACTGGATTTTATTTCCCTGAGGCTGCATGCGGGTAATGGTCAGCCCATAACGGCTGGCGGTTTGGTTCACCACGTTGGTGATGCTGCCGGTTAATGCCGGACGACTGCCACTTTGGCGCAAACCGGCAAGGCGATTGGCAGTGTCTTTCACATAGCTCAGGGTTTGCTGCTGCGCTTTGAGCCGCCCCAGCGCCGCCTCTTCTGCATTCGAGATTGGGCTCCAGATGCCAAAATAAAACACGGCGATAACGAGCATGAACCCACCGGCTCCAACCAGTTGCTGCTCGCGGGTTGCCAGGCCATCCCACCAGGCTTTCAGCTTGTCCATATTAGCGGCTCCTCAAGGTCAGGGTGCTGGTGACGGCCTCGTCACTGCTGTTCATGGCACCGGCTTCCAGTTCAAAGTCTTTGCCAACCAGTTCTTTGAATTTTTCTATCTGGGCATAGTCCTTTGCGGTTACCTGCATACGGATTTCACTGCGGGCACTGTCAAATCTGAGGCTGTTGGGTTTCAATTCAGGCACGGCCGCAAAAGACGTTTTCAAACGCTGCAGCATGCTGAAAAACTCGGCGCCACTGCCGCTGCCCGATAACTTGCGAACTTCGTTATCCAGCTGAGAGCGCAGGTTGACGATGCGGCTTGAACCGGGCACTACCTGACGGTAGATGGCCTCACTCTCGGCCTTGAGCACATCGGCCTGATTGCCAACCTGGTAAATGGTCAGCCCCTTGTTCACCAGCGCCAACAATAGGGCAACCGCCACGACTATAAGGGCACTCTTCCACTGCAACAGATGCTTGCTGAGCTCACGCTTTGGCTTATAGCTGCCGGTCAACAGATTCATCGGCGCCTGCAATACGCCACGGGCCAGAACCAGCATGGGCAGATCGAGGGTTTGCGGTTTAACATCGGCGCCGGGGATATTCATGTCGTTGTAAGTGGCCACTGAAGGCGCCGTCTCTTTATCGGCAAGCATCATGGGCAAGGCCACAGGCAACCAATCCTGTGGCAGATTAAGACCGGAGCCTTTACCGGTACGCACCAGCAGCTCCTGCCCCATCAACATGGCCGCCCACTCACAGCTTTCCAGCGGCAGTGCCAAACAGTCAGGCACCAGTCTGCGCGCCTTCAAGCCCGCATCGGCCAGCCAGCCAAGCCAGGTTTGCATCTGCTCGTGGGCAACAGCGGCCACAGACAGGCGCTCACCATCGCGGCTCCCCACCACAAAATGCATATCATCCACATCCTGGGCGATGTTTTCTTCCAGCATGAATGGCAACGCCTTGAGCGCCTGACGCTGGCCTTTTTCCGGCAAATGTATTTCGGTCAGGGTCATGCTGGACGCAGGCACCAGAATATCTACCGGACGGTTGCCCGCCCTTTCCGTCAGGCTGGCGAGGGACTCGGCACCCGGCAGTTCTCCCGAGGCGATAATCTCCTGTTCCTGCTCAGACCAAATCAGCCAGGAACAGCTGTCCTGAGCCTTGGTGCCCAGGCGGATAAATAGCCTTTCACTCACTGTCATTCTCCGGCCCCCGCTTTGGGGAGGCTGTGTTGTTATTCTGTATCACCATGCACTATTGCTGGCCGCCGTATTGGCGTGTCAGGGTGTCCATGTGGTTACCACTCGTGCGGGCCAGCACACTGTCGAGCCTGAAAATCCGGTCATCCAATTTTGAGCCCGCCTCCAGCAGAAAGAACTTGCTGTCGAGCACTATGCTGGACTTGAGCTTATCGTCCGGTTTTACGCTGGTCAGTTGCCAAAACTCATCCTGATTGTCGAATCCTTCCGATGGCCGCTGATTGATAATGCTTTCGGCCTCACCCACACTGAGCTGGCCGTCCAGCATTCCCACCAGGAGTGCGGCCTGCTCCACCTTGAGTGTGTTGATGTTCAGCAACTGTCTGTCATTGCCCGGAATGGCACACACATAAGGTGACAGATTGCGGTACACCTCTTCGGTAAATCCAATCACGGCCCGTAGTTCACTCTTGTGATTCATCAGGGTATTGGCCGCGCGGTAAGGCGCAGGCCTGGACTCGTACTCGGCATCCTCTGCACCAAAGGGGCTGGTGACCGTGTCTTCATCCAAATAATCTTTCAGGGTATGGGTCAGACGCTCGGCGCCAAAATCATCCACACCCAACGCCACCAGCAAGGCTTTGAACTGCTTGGCCGCCAGCGGCAACTGGGGTTGCCCATTTTCGACCTCTTTTGATGCCACTGACAGGGCGTTGAGATTGAAACAGGCCCGCATATCAGAAATCTTGCCGGCAATTTCCCCGCCCTGTACCGGAAACACCACATTGGCGAGTGCCCAGTACTGCTGCAGATGCACCTTGCCTTCGCTGTCGTCCAAATCCTGTTTAAGCACCTTACGGGCCAACTCCTCGGCAGACAGCGCGTACCAGTAACCCTGATCGTATTGGGCCAGATTCATGGTGCGGCGCATACTGATTTGGTTACGTGCCGTTACGTTGGTGGCTATCACAGCCACTATGGCAATAATCAGTAAGACCACTATGAGAGCTACACCTCGCTGCTTGCGCATCAGATGTCCTCCTGGCCGTTGTCGTCCTCTGACTCATCGGGATTGCCCTTGCCTTCGCCGGAGCCGTTACCTGGACTGTTGCCGCTGCCGTTTTGGTCGCCGTTACCTGAACCGTTATCACCCTTGTCTTTGCCCTCGTCATCATCTGACTTGGGCATACTGCCTTTGGGCAGCAGAAACTTACGCTGAATTTTGCCTATGCCCTCAAGTTCGACTTCCATGGCAATGGCCTCAGGCAGAGTGGTCGCCTCGATACGCTTTTCCCACTTATCACCCACAAAGAAGGCGTACTCCACCGACAACACCTTATCAAAGAGCACGGTTTTCAGCGGCTGCGCCCCAAACTCAGGTTCAGGATAAGGGTAGTACCAACGCTCCAACTTGCCCCCAATAACCACGTACGCCACCGACTGCACACTGCCCCTGGGCAACTTGCCATCGGGATTGAGCCAACCGATGCGAAAAAAGGACAAGGCCTCACTCTCGCTGTCCAGCATATCGCTGCCCGATTGCAGTACCGTCGTGCCGCGGCCGCCTTCCAGCAGTCTTGGCGTGCGGGCCACCATTTGCCCCAAATCACGCTCAATGGCACCAAAACCCTGCTGCAAATAACGCAGTCTGTTGCTGAAGTCCTGGGTTACTTCATCGTTTTTGAGCACAGTCCCCAGCACCGCATTTGCCGCCAGCCCGAGCAAGGCAAAGATGGCGATGGCCAGCAGCATCTCAATCAGGGTAAAACCCCGCTGAGGCTTATTCTCTCTTAAAGACATAAGTGCTTATCTCGGCCAGAGTCCGTGAATATCTGTCATCGTCGCTGACCTTGATACGGATCATGCGAAAATTATCGTCGGTGGTCTTTACCACTTCTTTGCGCCAGTACCAGGTGCGTCCGGCCAGTTCCACTTCACCGTCTTTTTTTCCTATGGAGGGGAAGCCTTTTTCCAGTTTGGCATCCACCATCTGATTGTCAGCGACCCACTGAGCCAGGGTGCGCTCTTCGAGAATGGGCAGATTGCCCATCATCTCACTCATACTCTTGGTCAGCGAGATGGCGGCAATGGAGAAGATGACCAGCGCCATCATGACTTCCAGCAGCGTCATGCCCCGCGAGTTGAGGTACCTATTGCGAGCCGGCGAGTTACAGGGTTTCATCATCCCCCCTCCCCAGCTTAAGTCGACCCAGTGCATCACCGCTTATCAACACGTCTACTTCCTGGCCCAAATCGTCTCTGCCAAGGAAGGTCAATTCAAAGGCGGTCATTTCGCCGCTGGGGAACACCAGGATCTGCGGCTCCGGGTTTTTGGCTTTTTGCTCGGCGGTGGGCTCATCGATAAAGGGTTCATCAAACCAGGACTCGTCTTCCTCTTCCTGATCCAGTGGCAGGCCTTCTACCACCAGGCTCATACGAACACCGGGTTCCATGGCTTTGGCGGCCAGTAACCTGTCATTCTCGAGCTTGTGCCACTTGCCTTCGTGATACACCACATACTGGTAGTTATCCTCATCGACAACCACCCCGAGAAACTGGCCGCTGAGTACGGCCTCATCCCGAATCAAATCGGTGGCCACGAGAAACTGGCTCGCGGCCTTATCCAGCACAGGTTTAACCCCGGAACCCGGCAAACTCAGGGTAACCGCAGCCGCAGCGATACCCATCAAGAGCACCACCAGCAAGACTTCTATCAGGGTAAAACCGCGTTGTCTCACATCACACCCGCATTACTGGTATTTTTGCAGGTTCCAGTTACCGATATCATCCTCGGTACCTGGCTGCATATCAGGGCCGGCGCTGAAGATATCAATTTTGCCGTTTTCACCTGGGCTGAGCAGCATGTAATCGCTGCGCCATGGATCCTGAGGCAAACGCTTCACATAGCCACCGTCGCGGTAGTTACGTGGTTCAGGGGACATGGTTGGTTTTTGCACCAGAGCATCCAAACCCTGCTCAGTGGTGGGGTAGACGCTGTTATCCAGCTTGTACATGTCCAGAGCATTTTCCAGAGCGACTATATCGGCCACCGCTTTTTTGATGTCGGCAGATTCTTTATTACCCAACACGTTTGGCAACACCATGGCGGCCAGAAGGCCCAGGATCACGATAACCACCATGATTTCCAGCAGGGTAAAACCTTGTTGCTTGCGCTTTTGCATTGACGCTTTCTCCTTGTAAAAACCGCTGAGGTGGTACTTAGCCACCAATCAAATTGTTCATTTCCAGAATAGGTTGCAGGATGGCGAGTACGATAAAAAGCACCACCGCAGCCATGCTGATCACCAGCGCGGGTTGAAACACCCCCAGCGCCAGATTTACATTGGCCTCAAATTCCCTGTCCTGGTTATCCGCAGCCCGCTCGAGCATGTTTTCGAGCTGACCGCTCTTTTCGCCCGAAGCAATCATATAGAGCATCATGGGCGGAAACAGCTTGGTGTTGGTCAGGGCCGCCCCCAGGCTGGTCCCCTCGCGCACTCGGGCCGTCGCTTCTTCGACCGCTTCGCGCACCCTTAAGTTCTGCATCACCTCACCGGCGATACGCATCCCGTCCAGCAGCGGCACGGCACTGGCGCTGAGAATACTCAGGGTGCGGGCAAAGCGGGCTGTATTGATACTGCGACTGACCCGGCCAACCACCGGCAGACGCAGCAGAAACTGATGGTACTTCATCTTGAAGTTGTCATTGGCGAGCAAACGCTGAAACACCACAAAGGCCACCACAACCAAGACCATAATCAACAAGCCATAGTCCTGCACAAAGGCAGACGACGCCATCAGGGCCTGGGTGGTCGCAGGCAACTCCTGCCCCAGATGTTCAAACTGAGACACCACCTTGGGCACCACGGCCGCAAGCAACACGGCAACCACGCCAATGGCGACCAGTGTCAGCATCACGGGGTAAATCATCGCCTGAGTCAGTTTGGACTTGAGCTGTTGACGCCGCTCGGTGTAATCGGCCAGACGATTGAGTACCACTTCCAGGTGACCGGATTTTTCACCCGATGCCACCATAGAGCGATACAAATCATCAAAAATATGAGGGAATTCCGCCATGGAGTCGGCAAGAGAGTAACCTTCCACCACCCGTGAGCGCACCGCCATCACCATGGAAGCGAGACGGTCTTTTTCACACTGCTGGCCAACAGCCTTGAGGGCTTCTTCCACCGGCAAGCCTGACGCCACCAGGGTGGCAATCTGACGGGTGATCAGTGCCAGCTCGGCCACACTGATGCCACGCTTGAAGGGACTGAAGCCGACGGACTTGGCCTTGGTTTCCTTTTCAACAACAGGCTCGATTTCCAGCGGCATCAGACGCATATCGCGCAGCTGACTGCGGGCATGACGGGCACTGTCTGCCTCAATCACCCCTTTTTGCTGTTTGCCCTTGCCATCGAGCGCCTTGTATTCAAAAGCCGGCATGCCTTACTCCTCGCGGGTCACCCGCAGTACTTCTTCGAGGGTGGTAATGCCCGCAAGGACCTTTTGCATACCATCGTGGCGAATGCTGGGAACCGATTGACGAATATACTTCTCAATCGCCAGCTCGCCTCTGCCACCGTGGATAAGCTCGCGTACTGTGTCATCCACCAGCAGCAGCTCGTGAATACCGGTACGACCACGATAACCATTGTGGCCACAGGCCTTACAGCCGGTGGCGCGGTAAATAATGGCATCACCGCCGCCAATACCCAGCAGTTCACGCTCTCGCTCATCGGGCACATGGGGTGCCTTACAGCTT
Source organism: Shewanella sp. FJAT-52076 (assembly GCF_019457455.1). Classification (NCBI taxonomy): domain Bacteria; kingdom Pseudomonadati; phylum Pseudomonadota; class Gammaproteobacteria; order Alteromonadales; family Shewanellaceae; genus Shewanella; species Shewanella sp. FJAT-52076. The sequence goes on along the minus strand of NZ_CP080415.1, from coordinate 184,846 downwards.
GGGCACAGGGTCCGCACCAATCGCTGGGCCAATACCCCGAGCAAACTGGAGGAGACCAGGAAGGGCTCAACCCCCATGTCCTGCAGACGCGTGATGGCACCGGAGGCAGTGTTGGTGTGCAGAGTCGAAATCACCAGGTGACCCGTAAGGGACGCCTGCACCGCAATCTGGGCAGTTTCCAGGTCACGGATTTCCCCAATCATCACCACGTCAGGGTCCTGACGCAAAATGGCGCGCAGGCCGCGGGCAAACGTCATGTCGACCTTTGTGTTTACCTGGGTCTGACCTATACCTTCGAGCTCATATTCGATGGGGTCTTCCACCGTGAGGATATTGGTATCACGGGAATTGATTTCGGTAAGGCCTGCGTACAGGGTTGTACTCTTACCCGAACCCGTGGGACCGGTCACCAGCAGGATCCCGTGGGGCTTGCGGATAAGCTCGTCGAATTGCTCGCGAATGGTTTCTGTCATCCCAAGCTGAGCCAAATCCAGATTACCGGCGTTCTTGTCCAGCAGACGCAGTACCACTCGCTCACCGTGGCTCGATGGCATGGTCGACACCCGCACATCCACAGCACGGCCACCGATACGCAGCGAGATACGGCCATCCTGAGGTACCCGCTTTTCGGCGATGTCCAGACGGGCCATCACCTTGATACGGCTCACCAGCAGTGACGAAAGCTTACGGTTGGGTTTGAGCACTTCTTTGAGTACCCCATCCACCCGGAAACGCACCACGAGCTGCTTCTCGTACGTCTCGATATGGATATCCGAAGCCTCTTCTTTAATGGCTTCTGACAGGAGTGCGTTGATAAGCCGGATAATGGGCGCATCATCGTCGCCTTCCAGCAAGTCTTCTGTCTGTGGCAGCTCTTCGGCCAAAGTGAAGAGGTCCATCTCATTGCCAATGTCTTCCATCAGCTGCTGCGCTTCGGAAGAATTGGCCTGATAGGCCTGAGTCAGTTTGGCCTCGAAGGCTCCGGATTCCAGACGCTGCAACGGAACGGCTTCACCGGCGTAGCGGCGTACTTCCAACAGGGCCGCCAGCGGAGTTTTGTCTGTGTAATACAGCCCCAGCACACCCTGCTCGTCTTTGGCGAGCACCAAGCCAAAACGGTGGGCAAAGGCAAAGGGCAGCCGCTCGCGGCTATTGGAGCGAAACGCCTCGTCTACCTGGGTCTCGGCCTCTACGCCAAGTTCATCGGACAGGCGTTCCAGCACTTCGCCCTGATTGATGTCACTCATAGGCTCGCCCGTTATTTGTTTTCGTTGATGTAATTCAGTGCGGCGTCCTTTTCACGCATGTCGGTGTCCAACCCCTTGCCTTCTTTGTAACGGTCAAGGATATCGTTCACTTCCGGTGGCAGATGCTGCGACTGGTCCCACTCTTCAAGCACGGGCACATTGGTATTGGGCATCAGATTAACGCCACGTTCCTGTTGCTCGAGCTGCAGGGCACGGAAATAGTTGTACTTACGGCCGGCGATGCCTTCCATGGTAATGCCATCACGAATAATGGTGGGCTTGATAAACACCATCAGGTTTTTCTTTTTCTTGCCGCTGGAAGACGACTTGAACAGGTGGCCAAGCAGCGGAATGTCGCCCAGGATAGGCACTTTCTGCACACTCTCCTGCACCTCTTCGTTGATCAAACCACCCAGCACCACGATTTGACCTGAGTCGGCCATGACTGTGGTGGTCAAACGGCGGGTAGCAAAGGTCACGTCCACACCCGTTTTGCCGTTGATACCTGAGACTTCCTGCTCGATGGCAAGCTTCACCGCATTGCCTTCGTTGATTTGTGGCGTCACTTTCAGCTTCACACCCACTTCTTTACGTTCAACGGTCTGGAAGGGGTTGGAGTTACCGTTGCTGGAGTTTTGTGCACCCGTCAGAACCGGCACTTCATCACCCACAATAAAGGCGGCTTCCTGGTTATCCAGGGTGGTGATGGAAGGCGTAGCCAGCACGTTGGAGTTGGTATCGGAGGACACGGCCTGAATGAGGGCACCGAAGTCGCCCATGGCCACACCCCACGCCATGCCGTTCACCTTGCCCAGTGCCTGGGCCAGCAAAGTGATATCTCCGCGTTTTTCTGGGTTCTTGGAAACAATAGGGTTACCGTTGCCGTCGATGGTGGTGACTTCAGAGGCTTCTTCACCACGTGCCTGCCAGATACCGGCACCAATCTCACCAATGGTGGGACCCAGGTTATTGAACTGGGTACCGCCACCGGATTCAGTGGCCCACTGCACGCCAAAGCCCACATCATCACCTTCGGCCACTTCGACGATGATGGCTTCCACCAGCACCTGGGCACGGCGGATGTCGAGCTGATTGATGACGCTCTCGAGGGTGCGCATCTGGTCGGGTTCGGCGCTGATCACCAGGGCATTGGTATCAGTGTGCGCCATGATATTGATTTGGCTGCGACGCTTGCCCGAAGCTTGCTGAGCAGCCCCTTCCTTGCTCTCTTCCAGTTTCTGAGCAAAGCCGGTAAGCACTTCAACCAGGTCTTCGGCCTTGGCATAACGCAGGTAGCGCACCTTGGTGTTGCCCGTACTGGCCTGCTCTGCGTCCAGACGCTTCACCAATTCCACCACACGCTGGCGACTCTTTTCATCGCCACTGATCACCACGGCGTTAATTCGCTCGTCGGCTACCACCTTGGGCGCCTGACCGGGCAACTGTGCCTGGTTGGCAGAGGCGCGATAGAGGGTATCGATAATCCGTACCATTTCAGAGGCGGAGGCGTGCTGCAAAGGCACGACCAGCACTTCGGTATCGCCCTGTTTATCGACGCGTTTGACGATTTCCACCAGCTTGTTCACCACGGCTGCACGACCGGTGAGCATCAGCACGTTGGACGGGTCATAGTTAACCACGTTACCGCCACCGGCATTGTCGTTAAGCTGACGCAGAAGCGGTGCAAGCTGCTTGGCCTCTGAGTTGTACAGGGGCACGATGCGGGTTACCAGTTCATCGCCCAGACCCGGGGCACTGTCGTCGGCCACACGGATATTGGAGGTCTTGGCATCCTTGTCTTTGATGACCTTGAGTACGCCATTTTCCATTTCCACCACGGCATAGCCATACACCTGCAGAACGTTCAGGAAGAACTGGAAGTACTGGTCCTCGGTGAGGTTATCGTAACTTCTGACGTTGATTTTGCCGCGGATGGTCGGATCGACAATGATGGTCTTGTTCAGTCGTTTGCCAACGGTATTAATAAATTCCTGAATTTCGGCATTTTTAAAACTGGGTGCCAGCTGCTCATTGGAAGCAGACCATGCAATCGCAGGCGAAAGGAGTACTGTACCAGCCACCAGACTGGCGATCAGTTTGCGTCGGAATCCTTGATTGTTCATCTAATTATTGTCCCCTAAAACTTCGCTTATTGCGGCAAACTGAACATGATTTCAATCAGCTGACCTTCCCGCTCTACCATGACAGAGATTTCGGTCAGTTCAGTCAGCTGGCCCATCAGCTCCAGAGCCTGGGTGCTGACAGTCAAATCATAGCCGTTAATGGATTTGGCCAGATCTCCTGGTTTGAGACCTGCCTGGGAAAAAAGTCCGGGATCTTTGCCGGGCTGTAAGCGGTAACCCACCAACTCTTCACCCTGGGTAACCGGCGAAATCGAAATGTAATCGGTTATCTTGCTTGGGTCAGCGAGCAGTTCGTCCCGCGAGGATGACAGCTCTGCCGCGACATCTTCATCACGGCGCTTGTCGATGCGGCGTACCTCATCTTCAAAGCCGCGCTGGCGATTGTTGTTTACCGCGGGAGTGCTGGCGCCGCTGGTGTATGGCACACCGTCCAGCATCAGGGTTTCGTAGCGTCCCGCGTTGGTGATAATCACCCGGTCTGCATACACTTCCTTGAGAGAAGCCGAAGTGCCCTTGATTTTTTCACCCAGCTCGTAAGTTTCCTGACTGCCACCCGACTCGATGATAGCCAGGCCTTTTTGTTCGGCGGTGGAAGCCACGATACCGGTTAGCACAATCGACAAGGAGGTTTTGGGTGCATCGGTAATGACCTCCTGCACCGGCTGCTCTTTGGGTTTACTGGTATCAGCTTTACCAAAGAGAGACAGAGACTTAAGACCATCGACATCAACACCGCTGTTGCCGTTGGTACCGGAGGATGGGGGATTGGGACGCCAGGCCGCTGATTCAGTCTGGGCAGGAACCAAGCGCCAGCTGATCTGAGCTGCCAAATAGCAACAAACCGCGAAAGCCAGCCAAAAGACCAGCCGACTCAGAGGCTTGTGCGGGATGCTTCCTGCCCGGGCGATAACTTTATCCAATAAATCCATAATTTATGGACCCTCTTACAGGTCTCTGTTCTGATTAGAATAATTTAGGAAAACCTGCAACATGCTAACTCAGCCACTTGATGGCAACAACCCCATAACAGCGCAGGCTGTGGCGATTTTTCGCCATTTATGCTAACTTTGCGCGCCCAAAAAGGGTGTGAGGCAGGCCGCTAAAATGGCAATTCTGCGTAGGGATCAAGCGCATGAAACTGCACAACGTGATCCGGCCACTATCTATATGTAGCAATTGTTTGCAAAAGTGGAGCATTTATGGAATCCGGGAATCCAATACTGCAATCCGTCCGCCTCGATAAATGGCTCTGGGCCGCTCGTTTTTACAAGACCCGAGCACTGGCCAAGGAAATGATTAACGGCGGTAAAGTACATTACAACGGGGCCCGCACCAAATCCAGCAAGAATGCGGAAGTTGGCGCTGTGCTTAAGATACGTCAGGGATATGACGAAAAAGAGGTGGTCATTATAAAATTGTCGGAACAGCGACAAAATGCCACTCTGGCGCAAACCCTGTATGAAGAAACGGCGCAGAGCGTACAAAAACGTACCGCCAATGCCGAGGCTCGACGCCTGAATATCCTGAACAATCCGTCACCGGACACCAAGCCCGATAAGAAACAGCGCCGTGAGTTGCTGAGGGCCAAGTCCGGCGATTATTAACCCAGCGCCTGGCGCATGAAGATTAACGTGATGAACAAAGACACTTTATACCGCTATTTGTTTGAAAACGCCGACGTGCGCGGCGAACTGGTACAACTGGCCGATACTTACCAATCCGTGGTAAACGCCCATGAGTATCCCACCGTGCTGCGCCGCTTCCTCGGTGAGCTGATGGCCGCGACCTCACTGCTGACCGCCACCCTCAAGTTCAGCGGCGATATCGCCGTACAGGTACAGGGCAACGGTCCTGTGTCACTGGCCGTGATTAATGGCAATAACCACCAGCAACTGCGTGGTGTGGCGCGTTGGGAAGGTAATCTGGCCGATGACGCCAGCCTGAACGACCTGTTCGGTGATGGCTATATCGTTATCACACTGACACCGGATGACGGCGAGCGTTACCAGGGCGTAGTGGCACTGGATAAGCCAACGCTGGCCGAGTGTATCCAGGACTACTTTCAGCAGTCTGAACAACTGCCCACAGGCATTTGGCTGTTCGCCGATGGCGAGCGCGCTGCCGGTATCTTCCTGCAGGTATTGCCAAGCGAAGGCGATCACAACGCCGAGTACGAACACCTGACAACCCTCACTGCCACCATCAAGCAGGAAGAGTTGCTGGAGCTGCCAGCCGAAGAAGTGTTGCATCGCCTCTACCACGAAGAGCAGGTACGTCTGTTTGACCCCATCGACGTCAGCTTCAAGTGCACCTGCTCACGGGAACGCAGCGCCAGTGCCATTCGCAGCATAGACAAGGAAGAAATCCTGTCTTTACTGGCGGAGCAGGGTCAGGTGGAATTGGGCTGTGAATACTGTAATACCTTCTACCGATTTGATGCCATCGACATAGAAGCCCTCTATGCCAATGTGCCCCTGTCAGATGAGCCGGCTACCAAACAGTGAGCCAGATCACTGACTGATAACGGACGCCCGGGGGCGTCCGTTTTTTTTGACGTTTTTTCAGATCCGGCTCACACATTCAAGGCCGCTTAAGTTACAATCCGCCGCGGGCGCTCGACCCGATAAATCAAGGCGCACCACAAACCGGCAACACAGATCGGTACCCATAAAATAAAACCTCTTGATATTTGGAGACCTTACCTATGGCGGAAGGAATTAACCGCGTACACCGTAATCCCTCAACGGCCGAGCTGGTAGAACTGGCGCTGAGAAGAGGTGAAGGAGAATTGACCGCCAATGGCGCCCTGGTTGCCAAAACCGGAGCCCGTACAGGCCGTTCTCCCAATGACCGCTTCATCGTCAAAGAAGCCGGTTCTGAAGCCGATATCGAATGGGGCAACGTCAACAAGCCCTTCGCTCCAGAGGCCTTCAATGCCCTGTGGGATCGCGTAGCCGCTTACCTGGCTGACAAAGAAGTGTTCGTATCCGATCTGGAAGTTGGTGCCGACCCAGAACACTATCTGCCAGTGACAGTGACCACCGAATATGCGTGGCATCAGCTGTTCGCCCGCAACCTGTTTATTATCCCTGAGCACTTCAACCAGGCCGGCAAGCCCACCTGGCAAATCATGAATGCCCCAGGCTTCGTGTGTGAGCCAGAGCGCGATGGCACTGCCTCAGAAGCCACAGTTATCATCAACTTTGCCGAGCGCAAAGTGCTGCTCGCCGGTCTCAAGTACGCCGGTGAGATGAAAAAATCCATGTTCTCCGTGCAGAACTTCCTGCTGCCTGCCAAGGGCGTGCTGCCAATGCACTGCTCTGCCAACGTTGGCAAAGACGGCGACACCACCCTGTTCTTCGGCCTGTCCGGTACAGGTAAGACTACCCTGTCTGCCGATCCCAAGCGTTTCCTCATCGGTGACGACGAGCACGGCTGGGCACCAGGCAGCGTGTTCAACATTGAAGGCGGCTGCTACGCCAAGTGTATCGATCTGAGCCAGAAGAATGAGCCGGTAATTTGGGATGCCATCCGTTTCGGCACTGTGCTGGAAAACGTAGTACTGGACGACAAGCGCGTACCTGACTACAAAAACGCCAGCCTGACCGAAAACACCCGCGCCGCCTACCCTCTGGAGCACATTGCCCAGCGCCAGGAAGAAAACCGTGGCGGCGAGCCACGCGCCGTAGTGTTCCTGACCTGTGACGTATCCGGTGTACTGCCTCCTGTGTCCAAGCTAACCAAGGAACAGGCCGCTTACCACTTCCTGTCTGGCTACACCGCCAAAGTAGGTTCCACTGAGATGGGCTCAACAGCTGCCATCCAGTCAACCTTCTCTACCTGTTTCGGTGCCCCATTCTTCCCACGCCCAGCCGGTGTTTACGCAGAACTGCTGATGAAGCGTATCGAAGAATTCGGCAGCCAGGTATACCTGGTTAACACCGGCTGGACCGGTGGTCCTTACGGTGTGGGCAAGCGTTTCGACATCCCAACCACCCGCGCCATCGTTGATGCCATCGTGAGCGGCGAACTGGCCAGTGTTGAAACCGTACACCTGGAGAAGCTGAATCTGGAAGTGCCTGTGGCAGTTCCAGGTGTTGAAACAGCCCTGCTGAATCCGGTTAACACCTGGGCCGACAAGGCCAAATATCAGGAATACGCGCAGAAGCTGGCTGAAGAGTTCCAGGCCAACTTTGCCAAGTATCAGGTACCTGACTCCATCAAGAACGCCGGCCCAAAAGCCTGATAGCGTCTTGAAGTAAGAAAGACTAAAACGGCTCCTGCGGGGGCCGTTTTTTATTGTCTACACCTAAGGAAGGTGAGAACAAGTCGTCGCACAGCTCTGGCGTACCGCCAAGGGTATTCAATCGGCACACAATTGCTGTTGAAAGCACATCAAAGCTCATTCACTATCAATTCCTGCACACATGCCAGCACACAAACTATTACCGGGACCAACCATGACAGAAAGCTACCTCTTTGATGTATTTGGCAAACGTATGTCAGTACACCGTGAAAATGGCGTGTGGCGTTTATTTTTGGTGTCCGGCACGGGAATGAGACGCCCTGTTTATGACGTGATTATCCCCGCCGCATTGGAACCCGAGGAATTGGCCACCTATTTGGATGACATCTTCCATGAGCACGCGAGCGCAAGCCATCCGAAGGTGCACTTGCTTTAGGCAATCCTGATGAAGGGTTAAGATAACGAGCCCCCTGGCTCATACATATCAGATTTCAGAGGACCTTATGTACAAAGGGAGTTGTTTGTGCGGTGCTATCCAGTACAGCCTTAACGGGGCTATCAGCGACATTATTCACTGTCACTGTTCCCTGTGCCGAAAATCCACCGGCAGTGCCTATGCCACCAACGGTTTTATAGTGTCACAAGACTTAGAGCTGAGCGATCCCGAAAACAAACTGACCTTTTACGAGAGTGAACCGGGCAAGCGAAAGTATTTTTGTCAGGTCTGCGCCTCTCCCCTTTACAGCGCCAACGCCAAATACCCCGGCCGTTATCGTCTGCGAATTGGCTCCGTCGACTCCGATATCAGCGAGCGCCCCCTGTCCCACAATTTCGTCACCTCCAAGGCCAACTGGGACGAGCTGGATGCCAGCCTTCCCCGCTACGAGGCATTTGAGCCATCCCGCAAGTAACGGCTTGCGCATCCTGAGCAAGCTGACAAGGACTCAAAGGCCGGGGGAATACCCTGGCCTTTTCTCATTGCAGCCCTGACCGGCGCGGATTGAATCGACACATCTACGCTCCGTTCATTCGCACAACAATTCGCGCAAAAAGTGAACCACGTCACTGATTTAGCATTCACTCACTGATACATGGCGAAAAGCGATGGACATTAGATTAGGACAATGCGATGAATAAATTACCAGGTTCTTTTTCGCGCAAACCGTTAGCAATAACATCAACAGCTGCGCAGGAAAAGTGACCGCGCAATAGGGGGGAATTGATATGGCATTTAAAAAATACGCTGCCGAGCATGAGGAAGCCAAGGTCGATATGACTCCCATGCTGGATATCATTTTCATCATGTTGATTTTCTTTATCGTGACCACCTCATTCGTCAAGCCCATGGGGATTGACTACAACAAACCTGAATCCGCGCAAAAGTCCCGTGCCAAGGGGGACAACGTATTTATCACCGTCAGTAAAACCGGATTGGTGACAATGGAGGGGCGTCAGGTGGACGTAGAGAGGATCACAGCCAACATTGAGCGCAAGCTTGCTGAAACGCCGGGGGCGGCGGTACTGATTCAGGCCGACGGCGAGACCCTGCACGGCACTGTGGTAGAGGTGATGGATAAGGTCAAAGAGGCTGGTGTCCATAAAATCTCAGTGACCCAATCCGATGAATAAGCGCATCCATGAAACAGCAATAAAAATGGCTCCCGTGGGAGCCATTTTTTATATCTGAGATCAGCGTCGGTTAAACAGTGCTGCGGCAATATCGCTCCAGCGCGGCTCCTTCCCGTACATGCGGATCCCCAGCTCGAATACCCGGGCAGATGCCCGCGACAGCCACACCACAAACCCAATCAGCAGCGTCAGCGAGCCCAGCCACTCCCACCAGGGCACGTCGGAACTCATGACCCGCAGCGGCATGGCAGAGAAGGACGTTAACGGCAGCCAGCTCAGTAGCTGCATGGCCTGTCCCTCGGCATTGTCCATCACCATAAAGACAGCACCAAGCAACAGGCCCGGCAGCAACATCACCACGGTGCGTCCCGAATGATTGGGGTCGTCGATGGTGGCGGCAAAACCGGCCAGAAAGGTATTGAGCAGCAGTATGCCCACGATGAGAAAGCCCAGCATACACACCAGCTCCACAGCCCCCAACGGAATACTCAGGGATGTTCCGCCACTGATGAGGCTCGCGCCCTGAATGATCAGAACCGTAATAAGGCCATAGGTGGCTATGGTTTTCAGGGAGAACAGTGAAACGCCGATAATTTTGCCATCAATCCATTCCCGGGGTGCAACCAGCGTGAGCAGTTGCTCAGTCACTCGCTGCTGCTTTTCACCTGTGATGGCAGTAAACATCAAGCCAAAACTGGCAAAAAATCCCGTCACCAGCACACTCAAATACACAATACCGACAATGCGCTTCAGCTTGCGGGCCTTTTCATCCGCCAGACTCTCGCGGGTATAACTGATGTCGACAGTCGGCAAGTCATCGATGATTTTTTGCTGCTCCGCCGACAGCGGCAGGGCCGCAATCAACTGCTGTTGATGCCAGCGCTGCAACTGAGGTGTGAGCTTTTCAAGCCAGCTGGTAGATTTTTCCCCCACCAGTTTGAGCTCCCCCGGCCGGATTATCAGCAGCAAGTCCCAGTCCTTGCCGAGGTTGGCTTGTACCTCGTCAATCCTGTCATCCCCGACCCGGGTAAACTGGTAACCGGCAATGGCCGGCAAGGTGTCTCCCACCACGGCAACCCGGTAGTCTTTGTCTATCCAGCCTTTAATCTGCGGCCAGGCCGACATACTGGCAATGATAACCAACATGATGGCCAGGGTGGCCAGTTCCTGTTTCCACTTCAGAAATCGTTTGAATTCAAATACGGCTATCTTCCAGCGGATCATACGCCTTCCCCCACATCCCTGTTGTCACCGCCCACGGCCCGTAAATAGAGTTCATGCAAGTTAGGTTGCAAGGGAGCGAACGTCATCAGTTCGCCAAGGGCACCCAACTCATTCAACAACGCCTGCAGGCTGGCTCCCTTGGCCTTGGTCACCGACAGTTTATCGCCTTCGACCCGGACCGATTCCACCGTTTCCAGGGCGTCCACGGCATTAAGAGTCGGCACCGGATGCAACGCCACCTGATAACCTTCCCCCGGCGACAACTGTGCCATCACTTCGACCAAACTGCCTCCGGCAATGGGCTTGCCATGATTAATCAGCAGCATTTGGTCGGCTAAACGTTCGACCAGCGCCATCTGGTGGGCGCTGAGCACTATGCCCTTGCCCGCCGCCCTGAGTTCGGCCAGCACAGAAACCACCAGCTCCTGATTCACAGGATCCAGTCCGGAGAAGGGTTCATCGAGGATAAGCAGTTCGGGTTCATGGAGAAGGCAGGCAATCAACTGCACCTTTTGCTGGTTGCCCTTTGAGAGCTGGCTGAGTTTATCACTGCGTTTTTCGGCCAGACCAAAACGCTCGGTCCAAAGCGTTATCTGGCTGTCGATGCGCGCCCGAGGCAAACCGCGCAGCTCACCGATGTAAGTCAGGTTTTGAACAACAGTCCTGTCCTGATACAGGCCTCTGTCTTCCGGCAAATAACCATAGTGTTCCCGTGGCAATTGCGATAAGGGCCTGCCATCACGGCTGATATGCAGCTCGCCACCATCCGGCTCCGTCAGCCCCACCAACATGCGGATAAGTGATGACTTACCCGCGCCATTGGGCCCCAACAGAGCGAGGATCTTACCGCCCTGAATATCAAGGCTGGCGCCGTCCACCGCCTTGACCGTGCTGTAGCGCTTCTCAAGCCCCTTTGCCTGAATATGGATCATACCACCTCCCTATGTAGTCATCAGGATTCTAGAGGAGGCGCCAACCAACAAAAAGAGCCCAATTACAATTGATTACACTTAATCCCCTCAGAGTATCCATTAACAGTATCTGCTATTTATTCGCGCAAAAACGGCCAGAATGCCTCTTGCGAAGACCTGCCAATTACGAAAAGATAGGCCTTTGATTTTTATTGCCACTATAGGCCAGCTCCATGCCATTCTTGCCACTGAAATCGTCCCTCACCTTGCTTTCCGTCACCCTGCTGAGCACAGCTCCGGCTTGGGCCACACCCGTTGTTGCCAACCAATTCGTTAATGATGCGGTACTGCCACCCATAGAGGCATGGCAAGGTGCCAGTGAGGCCCTGATGCTGACCCGCGACAGTAAATGGGCCACGCCCTTTGAGCAGAGCGGTGGCCTTGAGAGCCCCGACTACGATGCCACCATGGCCTGGCTCGACAAGTTGGTAAAACGCAGCAAATACCTGTCTAAAGTGAGTCTTGGGAAGAGTCCACAGGGACGGGACATCTGGATGATTGTCGCCAGTAAAGAAGGCGCAGACACCCCGGGCAAGCTGGAAAAGCACGGCAAACCCAGTGTGCTGGTGCAGGCCGGGATCCACTCCGGTGAGATAGATGGTAAAGACGCGGGCATGATGCTGCTGCGGGATATCGAAATGGGCGGCAAGAGTGCCCTGCTCGACAAGGCCAACCTGTTGTTTGTGCCCATCTTCAGTGTGGATGCCCACGAACGCGCCAGCGAATATAACCGGGTAAACCAGCGCGGCCCCGTCACCATGGGGTGGCGTACCAACGCCCGCAACCTTAACCTCAACCGTGACTACGCCAAGGCCGATACCAAAGAGATGCAGTTGATGCTGACCGCCATCAACGACTGGAACCCCAGCCTCTATATCGATGTCCACGTCACCGACGGCATCGACTATCAATACGATGTGACCTTTGGTTACAACCTGAGTCAGGGACTGAGCCCGGCCGCCTTTGCCTGGCTTGACGGCGAATATCGCCCCGACGTTGAAGCTGCCCTCACCCAGGCTGGCCATATTCCCGGCCCACTGGTGTTTGCCCTGGATAACAGCGATATCACCAAGGGCATGTCGCTGTGGAGCGCATCGCCCCGCTACTCCAATGGCTACGGTGATGCCCGCCACTTGCCAACCATCCTGATAGAAAACCACAGTCTCAAGCCCTTCAAGCAAAGGGTGCTGGGCACTTACGTGATGCTGGAGCAAACCTTAAAGACCGTGGGCGAGCAGGCGACGGCGCTTAAGGCCGCCATCATGGCCGACAGCTTTGCCTTCCCTGAGCAGGTTACCCTGACCTGGAAAGAGACACTCCAGCCAAAGGGATGGGATTTTAAAGGAATAGGATACCGGGTTGAAAAAAGCCCCATTTCCGGTGCAGATGTGGTGCGCTGGACCGGTGAGCCCGTGCTGTATCAGCAGCTGCCTGTCATCGGTAATACAGTGCCCGACATCAGTGTCAGCCGCCCGGAGGCCTATTATGTACTGCCCCAATGGCAGGAAGTCATAGCCAAGCTGGAAACCCACGGTATTCGCTATGAGCGACTGCAGCAACCACAGCAACTGACGCTGGGGCAATACAGTTTCAGCAATCCCCAGTTTGGCGCCAAAGACTACGAAGGCCGCCAGCGGGTCAGTGCCGACGTCACCCTGAATAAGGTTGACACCACACTGCCGGCGGGCACCATCAAAATCAGCACAGAGCAGGCACTGGGCGACCTCGCCATTTTGCTGCTGGAGCCCCAGTCACCGGACTCACTGCTGCAATGGGGCCTGTTCAATCCCATCTTCACCCGTACCGAATACATGGAGCAGTACGCAGTAGAACCCATGGCGGCGCGTATGTTGGCCGAAGATCCTGAGCTGAAAAAGGCCTTTGATGCGGCCCTCAAAGACCCCGCATTCGCCGCCGATGCAAGCGCCCGCCTGCGCTGGTTCTATGAAAAGAGCCCCTACTACGACCGGGAATACCTCAAGTACCCCGTTTATCGCAGCTTCTGATGTAAAAAAGCCGGGCTAGCCCGGCTTTTTTGTCCCATGACATCCACTTGTTATCCCTGATGCCCTTGCCTGAGCTCAATGGGCGTAAGGATAAGATCGTCATAAACAAAGAAGCTGTCGCTGCTGGCGCTTTGCCACCAGGACTGCCACACGCCGGTCGCCCTGCCTTCGGCAAGCTCGCCATGGGAAAGCTGTTTTACCATGCTGCTGGCCGACATTGGCAAACCATAAGGTGTGCGGCGCTTTATCATTTGCGGCAACAACTTGGCAGGGCTGTCCAGCCCCATGCCGCCCAGCAGTTCATAAAAGGCATGCAGGGTGTTGTGGTGGAAATTCTTCACCCTGTCACTCTTTACTTCTACGTCCACCGCCTTGCCCCGTACAGGGTCCTGAGTGGCAATGCCCGTGGGGCAATTATTGGTGTTGCAGTGGCGGGACTGGATACAGCCAAGGGCCAGCATCATGGTGCGGGCCGCATTCACGGTATCGGCGCCCAGGGCAAGCTTGGAGAGCAAGTCAAAGGCCGAGGCGGTCTTGCCCGAGGCAATGATACGCACCTTGTCTCTGAGCCCCAGCCCAATCAAGGCATTGTGCACAAAGTACACACCCTCGAGACACACCATGCCCATGCGATTGGTAAACTCCACCGGCGCGGCGCCCGTGCCCCCTTCGGCGCCATCCACAGTGATGAAGTCAGGATAAATGCCGGTTTCCAACATGGCCTTGCCGATGGCCAAAAACTCCGCCGGATTGCCAATACACAGCTTAAAACCAACGGGTTTGCCGCCGGATAACAGCCTCAGCTCACGGATAAATCCAAGCAGCGCCTTGGGTGTGGCGCACATGGGGTGCACCGCAGGCGACACACAATCCCTGTCGGTGGGGATAAGGCGGATACGGGCAATCTCCGCCGTAATCTTGGCCTTGGGCAGGACACCACCATGGCCGGGCTTGGCACCTTGTGACAGCTTGATTTCAATCATCCGCACCTGGGGCTGGCAGGCCTGACGGCTGAATGCCGCAGGGTCGAACTCCCCTTCATGGGTGCGGCAACCAAAAAGGCCCGAGCCAATTTGCCACACCAGATCGCCGCCATGTTCGAGGTGGTGATCGCTTATGCCACCCTCGCCGGTGTTATGGTAAAAACCGCCTTTCTTCGCCCCCAGATTCAGCGCCTGAATGGCGTTGGATGAGAGGGAGCCAAAGCTCATGGCCGAAATATTCAGCCGCGAAGCACTGTAAGGCTTTAAACATTCATCGCCACCAAAGCGCACCCGCTTGCTCTCTTCTTTCACCTCACAGGGGTTTAATGAGTGCCACAAACTCAGGTAGTTATCGGCCAAAAGGTCGCGCTGAGTGCCGAAGGCGATGGTGTCGCGCTCATTTTTGGCACGCTGATATACCAAAGAGCGCTCTTCGCGGTTAAAGGGCTTTTCTTCGGTGTCGCTGGCGATGAAATACTGCTGGATCTCCACCCGAAAAGATTCAAGCCCATAACGGATATAGGCCACCACGGGGTAAAGCCTGTTCAGGCTATGGCGGGAAAGGAAGAGGTCGTAGGCACCAATCAGGGTGTAGCCCAGGGTAAAGGCCAGCAAGAGCCAAGCACCCAAACCGGGATGCCAGCTACACAGCCAGATTGCCAGGGCGTTGCCCAAGGTAGCCATCAGCCAATACAGCTTTTGCATGAGTGTCATAGTTCTATTCCTTGAGCATGCCGTCGCACTGCCGAAACGTCCTGTTTCACCGAAACGGCATCATTGATTTTAAAATCATGCTACTTGCTGGCGCGCCAACAAAAAAGCCCCGAATACAATTCGGGGCTAGCCTGGCCTCACCACACTTCGGCCAACCGCTCAAATCCGGCTGGCGGAATGGCGCTTTGGCGCCAATAACGACCACCGTCGTCGGTGCGTCCCAACAGGGACTTGTTGACCAACTCCCGCCGGATAAGGGGATGATCACCAAACCCGATAAAGGGTTTTAGCAGCGCATTCACCTCGGCCTCACTGTACTCCACCCCATACCGGAAACGGCACCAGAAAAACCACAGACTTTGCTGCTGCAAGGCGTAACGGCCAGGCCATTGCCTGAGCACATAGTCTTGGTCCATAAAGGGTTTCAGCTTGGCCGGAATATCCACGGCCAGGGGTTCCAACCCTGACTCGTCCGCCTCCAGCGGTAACTGCTGCGCCTTAAGCTGCTGAAAGTTTTGATGCCCACTGGCCTTGGCGAGCAGGTTCAGCATTTCTACATGGGTAGGGAATTGCTCGCAAGCCATCAACTGCTTGCGAAGGGACTTGGCCAATGCCGAGATATCGGCGGCCACAAATGGAATAACCTGTTTCATGACTATACCTCACACAGGCGCGCCCGCCCTGGGGTGTCAGTGATCGCCGACTTCCAACGGGGCACGCGAATGTACGGTACCGGATTCAGGTGTAAGGCAGGTTTAGCTCGGCTTGCGCCGCGGCGATGTCTGGGTGAACTGCAGACCCAGACGACATCATAACCAGAGGCGCAAAAAGCGCAAGTCGCTCGTCTGAACGAAGCCTATCCGGGCCCATAAGCGCAAACTCACACCTCCTCCGGCCCCTGATACTCCGCGATGCCGCGTCCAAAGCAGCCGAGCTCGTCCAGCACCGCCATAATCCTCGGCAATCCATGCAACCGCTTGTGCACCTGAATAAAAATTTCGCCGCGATAATCGCTGTTAAAGGACACCGGCAGCCGTACCAGCGAGCTCAGTATGGGATGGGACATCAGGGCATCGTAAAGTACCATGGCGCCGAGTCCCTGCACGCAGGCCCCCAACTGCACGTTGAAGTCGTCGCTGGCAAAGACGGGTTTAAACCCGGGTAACAGTCGATGCAATTCACGGTTTATCATGAAATGCCCCTGGTCTTCACTCCAACAGATGAGTGCAAGGTCAGCGAGGGTAGCCCCCGGTGGCAGTGACGCCGCATAGTCCCGGCTGCCATACAATCGGGGTTGACTCAGTATCTTGCCAACCGTCATCAGTCCGGGCTCCGCCACCTGCCGGGTGCGCAGGGCTATGTCTGCTTCGCCCCGGGACAAATCAAGCAGATGAGTTGAAGACAGCACTTCCAGAGTCAATGCCGGGAATCGTGCCCTCAGTCTCTGAGCCAACTGAGTCAGCAATGTCAGGGCAAGTCCCGGCGGCGCAGTAATACGCACCTTACCGGCCACACGTTCAGCGGGCCTGGCCAGGCTCACCTCGGCATCATGGGCCCATTGAGCCATTTGGGCCGCAGCGGGTAACAGCCGCAACCCCGCAGGCGCCAGTTCACAGCCCTGGGATCGGCGAATGAACAAGGGCTCACCCAACTGCCCCTCAAGTTCTGCGATGCGTCGGCTCAGGGTGGGTTGCCCCAGGCCCAGTTGCCGCGCCGCGGCGCTGAAGCTGCCAAGCTCTGCAACCGCCACAAACAAACGAATGTCTTCCCAGTTCAGCCCCTGCTTCATTCTATTGCCATCCAAATACGAATACCCACATACGATATTCGCCAATTGAGACCAATGTCCATCCATGAAAGCATAACCACAAGACAAAACAGTCAGAACACCGCAAGGATGAAATATGAACACCCGCAACCTTAGTGCCGCAATACTGCTTGGGCTGATGATGGCAAGCCCGCTTGTAACGGCCCAATCCGATGCCCAGCAAACCCAGCATGCCAGCCAGGCTGCCGTACTGGGCAAGCCCGTGAGCCTGGCCGAGATGGAAGCGAGCCTCGCCACACCAGGGCGCCTGGGCTTCAGCGTTCATACCAGCGCCAACTGGCAGGTACCGCTGAGGGGCTTGCTCAATCTTGAGGCTCCCGCCGCCAAAGCGGCCGGTAAAAAAGATGGGGATGAACCCATTCAGGTTTACCTGTATGAGTTCACGCACCCACAGCATGGCCGCTTTTTTATCGATACCGGCGTGGCACAGGGGTTACTGGAGGCGCCCACCCGGCATGGTGTACAAGCGGAACTCTTCCAGGCATTTGGCCTCGGAAAAATCCAGCTGCTGCAAAGCACCGGGGAAATTGCATCAGGCGGCAAGCCTCTGTGCGGCATCTTTCTGACCCACCTGCATCTGGACCATATCATCGGCCTGCCGGATCTGGCTGCGGATATCCCCCTCTACGTTGGCCGCAACGAGCATCTGAGCCTGAGTCCCCAAAATCACATGACCCAGGCGACAACAGATGCTCTGTTGTCGGGCAGGCCGCCGCTGAATGAATGGGGTTTCGATAAAGGCGAAGCCATAGACGTTTTTGGTGACGCCAGCGTATATGCATTGCACACCCCGGGGCATACCGAAGGCAGCACCGCCTATGTGCTCAATACCCTTGATGGGCCGGTGTTGATTGCAGGCGACACCTGCCATACGACATGGGGATGGCAACAGGGTGTGGAACCCGGCTATTTCACCCGGGATAAGTCACAAAACCGCATAAGCCTGTTGGCGCTGAAGGCCCTGAGTGACAGACACAGTCAACTGAAGGTGTATCTGGGCCATCAGCAGCTGTGACCCCGCGTTGTAGAGGCCGCCAAAGCGTGCTTCAAAAAAACAGACCCGGAAATCCCGGGTCTGTTTTACGCGAGTGCCAGACTTCAGCCCTTTGGCCAGCCCACCACTGAGGCATTGGCCCAGTTGCCGCAGACGCCCTTGGCTGTGCCTTCGGTTTGCAGGCTCAGGGTTTCAACGCCGCGGATATCCAATTCTGGCTTGACCACGGCGGGCGCCTCAATCAGGCCCGAGTCGTACATCAGCTTGCCGTCACCAAATATCTTAAAGTGCATGCCACCCTTGGTTTTGCAGCTGTCGTCGATACCAAGATCAGCCCGCAGCAGCTGCCAGTTACCTTCGAGACGATAGTCGACCCTACTGTTGGCAGCCATCCCCAGCCCCTTGCTGAACTTAAGGCCGTTCATGCTCATGGGTTTGCCACCGATAGCAGTGTTTAACGCCACACGGCTGCCAGCGGACTTATCCAGCTTTTGCGGCGAGAGTTCGGCGAGGAACTGCTGGGTTTTGGGCGCTTTGGGCTCGGGCGCGGTCAGTACCTTGAACTCGCTGATGGTGATTGGCGTGACGCTCTTTGGCAGCAGCGCATTGAAGGCGCCGCCCTGACTCTTGGCTGCCGTCACCATGGGGTCATTGCCAAGTTCATTCTGGGTGCTCAGTACCCTGAAGCGCAGCAGGCTGCCGGGCTTGGGCGCAAACGTCACCTTCTGCATGGTTTGGGATTTATCCAGCCTGCCCTTGGCCACCGGCTCGCCCCACTCGCCATTGTTTTCACCCAGGTAGACCTCGTAGTCGGCCACCTGACCATACTCCCAGTGCTTGTCGTTACGGGGCGCGATTTCAAACCCGGCAATAAAGCGGCGCTCGCCCAATGCCAGGGTAAACTCGTGTGCTCCGGTCTTTTGTGCCTGATCCCGCTTGGTTCTGAACCAGGTATCCGGATTGCCATCGAAGGCATTTTCCAGCGGATGCCCTGCTTCTTCGGCGGGACGGGCAAGCACCAGCAGGCTGTCGGCAGGGATTTCATTGCCAAGCTCGGGCGCCTGTGCATAACCTGCGGTGGCGGCAAGCTGCTGTGATTCATCAATTTCCAGCTTGAACTCCAGCGCCTCACGCACCGAGACTTTCTCGGTTTTCACCAACACAGTGCCGTACCTGGTATCGGAATAAGTCCAGCCACTCTTGGCCTTGGCGAGCGCCGCTTCATCCTTGAGGGCTTTAAGCTTTTTACCATCAAGCAGCACAGCCTGGGGCTTGATGCGGGTATGCAGCCACAGCTCGTAAACTCGCGCTTCATCCTGGCCATCAAACTTGCCCTCTGCCGCGCCAATGCTGACCTCAATGTCACCAGCCGTGCCTTCGGGCGCCTTCACCGCAAAGCGCTGGCGGGCAAACTCGCCCTTCTGATAACGGCGGGTGTTGCCATCGTCTTCATACATCAGGTATTCCGACTCGCCATGAGGGTAAATATCCAGAGTCAGCACATCCTTGGGCTTGTGGCCGTCGTACAGCGCCTCTGGGTACATGGGGATAATGGCACCGGCACGGACAAACACCGGGATGGTGTTCAAATCCACCTGATAATCGATGCTGGCGCCGCCTTCAGGGGCATCCACCACCCGGCCGTCCCAGTAATCAATCCACTGGCCTTTGGGCAGGTACACGTCTTCACGCCAACCTTTGCTGGCTGTCTGTGAGCGATACACGGGGGCCACCAGCATGTCTTTACCCAGCAAAAACTGATACTTGTGCGCTTCTGTGTTGGCAGTGGGGTCGTCGCTGTAGTCCCACATCAGGCCGCGTACTATGGGCGCGCCGGTTTGCTCGGTTTCAAATGCCGTGGTGTACATGTAGGGGGTGAGGCGCATTTTCAGCTTCAAATAGTCGCGGTTGATGCTGCGATAGGGCTCATCGAACCACCAGGGGTGCTTGCGCGCCGCTTTTGACCAACCGGACATACCCATCAGCACAGGGGTAAAGGCCTTCCACTGCAAATCACGGGTAAAGGTTTCCGGGCTGCCACCAAAAATGGCGTCCACATCGCCGGTGGCATAAGCCTGACCGGACAGACCCGAGCCAATGAGGGTGGGAATATGCCAGCGGATATAGTCCCAACTGCCGGACTGATCGCCGGTCCAGGTCACCGCGTAGCGCTGCATCCCGGCCCAGCCCATCACGGTCCAGAGGAAGGGGCGCGAGTCTGAATTATCCAGAATGCCATCGGCGGCGGCTTTGTTGGCATCCAGCGCATGCTGATAACCCTCACCGGTCCAGGCCACATCGAGTTTTTGCGCCCGGGTGCCTGCCTTGCCTACTTCCCAGGCGATTTTATCTACCCCATCTTCGGTCCAAAGGCCGGTTCTGAAGCCGTATTTGGCAAGCCCTTCAACCACCTTGGGCAGGTCGGTATAGCCGCAGCCATAACCGTCGTTGGGTAATATCCAGCCGCCGGGCATATCATGCTCGCGATATTTTTTGGCAACTGAATCAATCACATCCGGCGTAGTGCCCGTAGGGCCATCGCTCCAGCCATCGGGCACAGTGCCGGGCTTTTTGACGTTGTCGCCATCGTTGTAACAGTCGGCGTCGCCGTATTCAAATGCCCAGCGCGGGATGAGTCTGGCGCGGCCGGTGAGCTCGGTGTAGTCGGCCAGCACCTGTTGAATGCTGCCGGGGGCGAAAAAGAAGGCATCGAAGCGGGTTTCATCGTGGCCGAGGCGCAGGGCGTCGCTGCTTCTGAAGTCATAGCTGCCGTTGGCCCAGGTGTTGCGCAGCACGCCATAACCCTTGCTCGACAGGTAAAAGGGCGCCGGACTTGGTCTGTCGCCCTCTTCCCAGCCACCTGAGTATGAGATTTCCAGGCTCTTGCCCTTGAACTCAAACGCGCCGTTTTGCTGGCCGCCACCGAAGAAGCGCTCGTCGGCATCTGTACTGAGGGTCTGTACCGTGCTGGTGTCACCCAGCTCCAAACTTTGCAGCTCCTCGGTGATAAGGGTTTTGTTATCAGGCTGATACAGAGCAAAGCGCAGCGGCGCTTCATAAATTCGCAGTGCCAGCGCCTCGGTTTTCAGCAGCCGATAGTCGCCCTCATCGCTTAAAGTAAAGGCCACCGCCGGGTAATCGTTTTTAATCACAATGGCGGCGGCCTTGCTGCCCTCGCTCACCAGCTTGCCATTGGCCCCCGCCTGAATGCGGATAAGCGCAGGCTTGAGCACACTCAATTGCACCAGGGCACCGCTGTCGGTGCGAATATTGACGGTGGCACCGTCCTGTTTGAGGGTATCCAGCTTGCCCACGGGGGCGGCATTGGCAATAAATCCGAGAGGCGCCATCATCAAGGCCACGGCCAGCGCCAGTGGGCGGGGTCTGGCACGGGAGCGCCATGCAGAAAGTGAGGGTGAGAGGCTTGCCATAATTATCCTTATCGTCAAACGGCCCTGTGACTTGCAGCTACTGATGACACCCTGGCAAACACACCCAAAGGCAGCAGTGACTGTGGTCATCTTTTCAATCAGATGACTATAAGAACAGCTTAAACGAAAGTTTTCAACACTTTTGAAAGCTTTCGATTTTGATTACCAATTTGGCTTAACCCGACATTCTACACCTTGAGAAAAGCGTCACTCTCATGCTATCGGCTTACGGGCCTTGATGGAAAATACCATTGGAATGGGCTTGCCATTGATGCGCTGGCGAAAACGGCCGGGCTCTTCTTCTGCGAGGTTTTCGAAGCAATTGTAGGGGCTGAAGTCATATTCACGCAGCGACTCTATCACCAACCCGGCGTTAATCAGCGCCGAGACCACCTGCCCCAGATCGTGTGACCAACTGACCATGGTGTTTTCGGCGTCGTGGCTGTTTTCGGTATAACTGCCCTCTTGCTCCACATCGGCCTTGCCGGTGTGGAAGTAATCATAACCATCGAGCAGCGCCTTGATGGGGTGAAACTCGGCGAGAAAAAATAGCCCACCGGGCTTAAGACAGGAAGCAATGGTGTTGGCCCAGGCGGTTAAATCCGGCAGCCAGCAAAGCACCCCGTAAGAGGCATAGACCAGGTCAAAGTCGCCCTCAATCAGGTGGCGGGCATCCAGGACATTGCCACACACAAACTGCACAGGCACTCCGAGGTTTGCCTCGATATTAAGGGTATCTGTAATCTGATTCGCGGCGGCAATGGCCTTGGGAGACAGGTCAAGCCCAGTCACGGAGGCGGCGCCCTCACGGGCCCAGGACAGGGTGTCCTGACCAAAGTGACACTGCAGGTGGAGCACACTTTTACCCCGCACATCCAGCTCGGCAAGTTCTATTTCGCGAAGGCTTGTGTTACCGGCCATAAAACCGGGCATATCGTAAAAGTCGGATTCGAGATGCAGCTCGGTACGGTTATCCCAAGCGAGCTGATTGATAGTGAGAAAGTCGTCCATGAGAAGTCATCAAAGCTGGTTAGCGGTAGATGCCGTCAACCATAAGCCCCTTGGCCGCTTTACACCAGCTTTGATTTGCTCCGGGATCAAGGTGCCAGGCTCAACCGGCGAGAGAAACCTTGCTCTCACCGGCGGTCTGCCGGGCACGCATGTGCCGATAGAGTCGTGCAAGCCCAGCAAGTGGCAACAGCAACAGCAGATTCAGCTGGACGCTCACAAGCGGCAGGTCCGGAAATGGCGCGCGGGCTTGCAGGGCCGAGACCAGTACAATGCCGTAAAACACAGACATTATCAGCAACATATGCTTTGAACTCAGTTGGCACTCAGGCACCCAATGCGCCGCGAGTCGGGCCGAGCCCCATCCCAGCCAGGCGCCCATCATCACATCCAGCGGCCAGTGCGCACCATTGGTGATACGGCTCAGGCCAACCATCACGGCCGCGAGCAGAATCAAGGCCTTAATATCGGTGCGACGACACAGGGTCCAGGCCATGCCCGCAATCACAAATACTGTGCCCGTGTGGGCCGATGGGAAACTGTGGTTGAGACGCATCGCGCCAACGATACGGATATGTTCCAGCACAGCAGCCGGGCGCATCACATCAAAACCTTGTTTCATGGCGTTGATCAACAAGGCCGCAACCGCAATAGCGCTAAGAGACTTCCAGAAGATGGATGGACGAAAACAGAGGATAGTCAACCAGATACAGGCTGCGGTAACGCCATTGCCCCAATCGGTGACAAGGGCCAGCGGGGTGTCAGGCACCAGCCTTCCCGTCTGATTAATAAAAAGAAACAACTGCTGGCTGGCCGAAGGCACCAGACTGAAAAAAATGGCCAGCGACCCCAAAACCAAAAAGACGACCTGAGCCCCGGAAATATGCGTGTTACCCAGCTTCATCAGCTGCCCCAATGTTGTTTAATTGTAATCTTTTGGGGAGCAGCATATAGCCACTTATGTCAATGAAGTGTCCACATGCGTCATACTTTGGTTGAACACGACTTGGGCCACCACCCCATCGGGTGTCATACCCATGGAAAAGTGCCAGCCATAACGCTTGCAAATATCTTCCACCAGAATGAGACCAATACCGTGGCTCTCACCATGCGCTATGGTCTCACCGCCGAGGTTGGCGATCTGAATGCCGCTGGCATCGGTACGCAAATATACCCGCGCGCCCACACTGTGGATAAAGGCATTGGCCAGCAGGTTTTCAATCAGGCAAGCAAGCAAAAGCGGATGTGCCGACAGTTGGCACGGGCTGACATGCATGGAGAACTCCGCGGCGCTGCTCTGCCTGCAGATGGCCAATCGCTCCAGCAAAGGCGCCAGGAAGGTCTCATCGAGCAGGCATTGACCATCATCCTGCTCCGTTCGGCGCGCAAGCAGCAGGAGTACGCCGGTAAGATTTTCCATTTCCCACACAGCACGCATAGCCCGCTGCATGGCAGGTGCCTCCCTGTCTCCCATTTTGCTCAGGGCCAGCTTAAGTACCGTCAGCGGTGTGCGAAACTCATGGCTCACGTAATGGGTAAACTTCTTCTCCCGGGCCAGCGCCTCTTTTACCCGGGCATGGCTCTGATTAAGGGCATTCACCAGGGCCACATATTCCCGGGTGTCATCCTTCAGCGTGATGGGTTCCAGCACCCGGGAATCGGTTTCCAAATGCCGGGCAAGGGAATCGAAGGGCTTACCGATACGCCTTGCCGTGTTGCGGATATAGAGACTTGAAAAGAGCAGCAGGCTGGCACCACCGCCAATGAGCAAAGTATCAAGTAAAAAATCCTGCCAGCCCTCAAGTTCAAACAAGTCGGGGCGCTGCACCAGATAGAGAGGTCCTGAGTCCCGGGCAACCACCAGCACGTTGAATTCCACATCAATGTTGGGATGTCGCAGGTTATAAAGACCGGGGGCGGCGGACGGCAACTGGGCGGCAAGCTCAGCCGGGAGCGAAGGCAACAACTGAATTTGCGCCTCATCGGAAGGCGACAAAGCCCCGTGTTCATGCGCATCAATCAGTTGCGGTGCCACCGTCTGCAAAAAGGCGCCACTGAGATGGTTTTCCAACGCATGGATGCCGTATTCAATCAGGAGGGCGTAGCAGCCAAGCAGCACCGCCGCCCCAATCATAAAGCTGCGGTTTATCTTCTGCGCAATATTGGCGTTCACAGCAAGCGATATCCTTTGCGGGCCTGGGTATGGATGCGTTTCTCGGGAAAGGGTTTGTCGAGCTTTTGCCGGAGCAGGTAAATGTGTTTACGCAAAATATCGTCGTCTGGCGGTCCCTCTGGCCAGAGCGCGCGCTCCAGTTCTTCCCGGCCAAGCAACTTGCCCGGATGCCGCATCAGGCAGGTGAGCAGCGCAAAACACACCGGGGGCAGCAGCAGCTCCACACCGGATCTGAAGGCCTTGTGGCTGCGTAAATCCAACTTGATGTCTTTATAGGTTAAGGCCTGGGCAAAGCCCTGACCCGAGCAGCGACGCACCACGGCACCGATACGTAAACGCAATTCATCCAAATCGAATGGCTTAACCAGATAATCATCGGCGCCGGCGCCAAGCCCGGCAAGCAAGTCTTCACGGGTATCCCGGGCCGTCAGTATGATGATGGGAGTATTGACCCCGGCCTCGCGCAGGCGGCTGCACAGCACCAGGCCATCCATGCCGGGCAGATTAAGATCCAGCAAAATCAAATCGTAATGATGCATCTGCGCCAATCGGAATCCCTGCAAGCCATTGATAGCAAAGTCCCAATCGTTATCTGATAACTCTTCAGCCAGGGATGCGGCAATGTCCGCATTGTCTTCAACCAGCAGAATTTTCACCCAAAAACCTCAAGCGCCTTTTTCGGATTAGATGAGGTTCCCGGCGCCGGGTTCCCCGATGCCGTTGGGCTTATGAGGGCTTCCTTGGCGGCCTTTGAAAGTTTCTTGACCGCCAGCTCACGGCGCAGCGCATCGCCACGACTGCCCACATTCTCCTGGTACACCAGGGTCAGTGGGCCACGGCCACGCAAATATTTGGCGGCCCTGGGACCGCCACGCTGATGCTCATCAAAACGGCGTGCCACGTTGGTGGTCACGCCGGTGTACAGCTCGCCGGTGGCGCAGCGGATAATATAGAGTTGCCAGACAGGGCTCACTCTATGCCCCACAGGTGCAGGAAAAATGCGTATTCCAGCGCCATATCCTCAAACTGGCGATAACGGCCCGACTTGCCACCATGCCCGGCTTCCATATCCGTCACCAGCAGCAGTTCATTGTTGTCGGTTTTCAGCTCGCGCAATTTGGCGACCCATTTGGCCGGCTCAAAGTACTGAACCTGGGAGTCATGCAGGCCTGTGGTAACCAACAGATGAGGGTATGGCTGACGGGTCACGTTGTCATAGGGTGAGTAGCTGAGCATATAGTCAAAGCTCGGCTTCTCGTTGGGATTGCCCCACTCGTCGTACTCGTTGGTGGTCAGCGGAATCGACTCATCCAGCATGGTGGTGACCACATCCACAAAGGGTACACCGGCGTGGATGGCCAGATACCTGTCGGGCGCCATATTGGCCACGGCGCCCACAAGCAGGCCTCCGGCACTGGCACCACTGGCCACAACCTTGCCTTTGGCGCCGTAACCTGCGCTCACCAGTGCGTCGGTCACATCAATAAAGTCGGTGAAGGAGTTTTTCTTGTCGAACATGCGACCGGCATCATACCAGGGCCTGCCCAGCATCTCGCCGCCCCGTACGTGGGCGATGGCATAAACCACGCCTCTGTCGAGCAGGCTCAGCGCCGACAGGGAAAAGTCCGGGTCGACCACGCTGCCATAGGCACCATAGCCATACTGGTAGAGAGGATTGGTGCCATCTTTTTTGAATTTGTCTTTGCGATACACCACAGACACGGGCACCAGCACGCCATCCCGGGCGGGCAGCATCAAACGTTCGCTCTGATAGGCGCCTGCTTCAAACCCCGGCACCTGAAGCTGCTTAAGCAACTTACGCTCACCGGTATGAATGTTGTATTCGTAAGTTGCATCCGGGGTAGTCAGGCTGGAATAGCCAAAACGTATTGTATTCGCACTCTGGTCCCGATTGGTGCCAAGCCAGGTCACATACGCGGCCTCATCGAAATGGATTTCCCGGCCCTGGCTGCCATCCGGATCGTAGACCCGTATATGGGTAGCGCCCGCTTCCCGGGTTTGCAGCACCAGGGCGTCTTTGAGCAGCAGCATATCTTCGATACGCACCTGCTCGTTATAGGGCACAACGTCCTGCCAGCGGGATTTATCGGCGGTATCCTTGCCGCTGACTTTCATCAGACGGAAATTGGTGGCCTGCCAGTTGGTCAGCACATAATACTCATCCCCCTGCTTGGTGATGGCATATTCATGGCCTTCTTCCCTCGGCAGGAAAGGAGCGAACTTGCCCAGCGGCTGGTTGGCATCCAAAAGCTGCACTTCGGTGGTCGTGGTGCTTTCATGGAAAAGTAAAATCCGGCTGCCATCGAGGGTCTTGCCAAGTCCGATATAAAAGCTGTCATCGGTCTCTTCATATACCAGCACATCTTCGCTTTGCGGTGTTCCCAGGCGGTGGCGATACACCTGATAGCCAAGCAGGGTCTGGGGGTCTTTGGCGATGTAAAACACATGTTTGCCATCGTTGGCCCACACGGCCTCGCCTTCGGTGTTTTCCAGCACATCGGCCAACAGCTTGCCGCTGACCAAATCTTTGAAATAGAGCTTGTAAATGCGGCGGCTCAGCAGGTCTTCCCCGAAGGCCATAAGCTTGCCATCTTCACTGACGCTGACATTGCCAAGGGAGTAAAACTCCTGCCCTTCGGCGCGTTCGTTGGCATCCAGCAGCACTTCTTCCACGCCGTTCAGGGACGCCTTGCGGGCGATGATGGGGTACTCTTTGTCACCTTCCACCCTGCGGTAATAGTATTTGCCATGCCACAGATAAGGCACAGAGCTGTCGTCCTTCACCATGCGGGCCGTCATTTCGGCAAACAGTTTTTCTTTTAACCCTTTCCAGGGTGCCGTTCGGGCTTCGGCGTAGGCATTTTCGGCATTGAGATGGGCTATCACATCCGCGTCGGCGCGGTCATCGTCCCGCAGCCAATAGTAATCATCCACCCGGGTGACCCCATGGTGCGTCATTTCATAGGGCACCTTGGCCGCAACAGGGGCCACAGGCGCCGCATCTTCCCGGGCAAGGGCTCCTGAATGTTTATCGATATTGTGACTGCATGCGGACACCATTAAACATACTCCTGCGACCAACGCCTGTCGTTTCATACCCAAATCCATCGGTTATTCACATTATGGGGAACATCAAAATTATGCCGAACATAGTGCCTCGGCCCATCACATCAAGGCAAGGGCAAGGTTTGCATTCGGCGCACCGGTAGCAGACAATGTGCCCGCCCGGTGCAAACACCGGGTGAAGTTACATTCTCAGGGCGGGGTGAAATTCCCCACCGGCGGTAAAGGGGCATCTTTGGATGTCACAAAGCCCGCGAGCGCCTGCGAGCATGGTTTTGCGCAGGGTCAGCAGATCCGGTGATCCCGTTAACGGGTATTCCGGAGCCGACGGTGTTGTCTTGGTGCCGGGAGTTATCCCTGTCAGCCAGGCTCAGTCCGGATGGGAGAGAATGGTCGAGATTATCCGGTTAGGACACCGTCTCAGCCCCGGCTGAAACGCGCCTGCCTGCGGTCTGATGACCGCGGTCAATACCGGTTTTCGCACCTTAACACCTTGCCGTGTGGCACAGGTGTATCCTGCTATGCCCTGATCCAATAACCCTATGTGCTTTAAGGAACTATTATGGATC
The DNA here is from genome assembly GCF_019457455.1 of Shewanella sp. FJAT-52076. NCBI lineage: Bacteria > Pseudomonadati > Pseudomonadota > Gammaproteobacteria > Alteromonadales > Shewanellaceae > Shewanella > Shewanella sp. FJAT-52076. Next base: position 156,595 of record NZ_CP080415.1, on the reverse strand, counting down.
AGATTCAAACATCCCCTTCACTGCTGGCGCAGTTCGGTAATCCGCTTGCCCGGGTCGATGCCGCCCTCGATGCACTGCGTCGCGGCCAGGGTGTGCTTGTGGTCGACGATGAAGACCGTGAAAACGAAGGCGACCTGATTTTTGCCGCCGAGTCGCTTACCAATGCGCAGATGGCCATGCTTATCCGCGAGTGTTCAGGCATTGTGTGCCTGTGTCTGACCGATGAGCGGGTGCGCCAGCTTGAATTGCCCCCCATGGTGGAGCAAAACAGCAGCCAATACGGTACTGCATTTACCGTGAGTATCGAAGCCAGGCAAGGGGTCACCACAGGCGTGTCTGCCGCTGACAGGGTCACCACCATCAAGGCCGCCATTGCCGATGGTGCCAAACCCAGCGATCTTGCCCGTCCTGGTCATGTGTACCCGCTGCGGGCACACCCTGCCGGCGTACTCGGACGCCGTGGTCATACCGAAGGCACAGTAGACCTGATGCGCCTGGCGGGGCTTAAGCCATTTGGCGTTTTGTGCGAGCTGACCAACCCCGATGGCACCATGGCGCGCCTGCCTGAAATCATCGCATTCGGCCGGACTCACCAGATGCCGGTGCTCAGCATCGAAGATCTGGTGCAATACCGTGAGGCACTGATGAGCCAAAGCGCCTGACGCTCATTGGGCCATTAAGTGCCTGTTCTGTCAGGCACTTAAAACAAAAGGCGACCAGTGGTCGCCTTTTGTTTTAAAAGACCAGGGTCGCATATCTGTGCCATCACCGAGCACACTCCAGGGAACACGTCACCCCCAAACGGGTAAATAACCGAATGATTACTCTGATTCACACAGTTTTTTCGTGGCTTTTGTGATGTGGATTAGAAATCCATGAACTAGTGGTGCCCCTCGGCCAAAGGCTGTGTTAATTCTTTGCGACTCTATAAGCCCCGGCAAGGAAGAAGTAGGGGACTATCTCGATTCACCATGGAGCTCTTTTGCAAATGGCCTCGCTGCACGACTACAGCCTCAGACAGAAGCTTATCCTGTTTGCAGTGCTGCCTATTCTTACCCTGGCTATCTTTGGCATCATTCGCGCCATGGGCCTGCATCAGGAATTTCAAACAGCCAGTCGCAATGCCCTCGCCATTCAAATCAGCGGTGAAACCGCCGAACTCGTGTATGCGCTGCAGCATGAGCGCAGCCTGAGTATGAATTATCTCAGTGATAAACCCACCATCACGGAAATGGATCTCAAGGCGCAGCAAGCCAAAACCGATTTAAGTTATCGCCATTTGCTGCAAAGTCACGTACTCGAAAGATTCAGCCAAGGCCTTGCCGGTGACGAGGCCATGACCTTCAACGAGGTCATGGGCAATATCAAGACCAGTGCCAATCGTCTGCCTCTGGTGCGTCAGGCCGTACGGCAACATCAGTGGGATGAGCCGGGTTTCTTCAATCGTTTCAATGATGAACTCCTGCTGCTGGTCAATCAGTTGCAGCACCAGACCAATGATGCCGCCCAGTCGCGGGCTTACTCCGATCTCTTGCTGGTCCTGAGAATTCAGGAACTGGCGGCGCGGGAACGGGGCCTGATGACACGGCTGCTGAGTGCCAACACTCTGGAATTATCCTCATTCAACCTGCTGGAAACCCTGATAAAAGAACAGCGTCATGGTGAAGACCTGGCGTTGGATACCTTTGAAGAACACCACAGGGTGCTGCTGCAAAAGCTGCAATCATCCCTGCCCAGCCAACAGGTGGAAAACATCCGCGCCCAGGTGGCACAGCAACGTAACATCAGCCAGTTGGCCTGGGAGATGTCCGACAGCCTGGGTTACGGTGGGCTAATCCACAGCTATAAAAATTTCCTGCTGCGGGGCGATGAAGTTTACGCCGGCCAATTTAACCAAAAATGGGATGACATGAGCCTGCTGCTGGCCAAACTCAAGGCACTGCCCAATCTCAGTCCTGAGCAGCGAGGGGCCATCGATGAGATCAAACATACCTTGCTGCAGTACCACACGGGCATACCCAAAATCCGCCAGCTCAGAGCCGCCGGTATGCCTGTGCAAGCCATTGATGCCCAATTAAGGGTGGATGACTCACGGCTGCGAAACGCCCTGGACACCCTGAGATACCCGGCTCCGCCGGTGAACGCCCGCCTGTGGTGGGAGCTGGCCAACGAACGCACCGCCATGTTGCAGGACATGGCGCGCAGCATTGCTGCCCATATCCAAAGCCTCAGTCAGTACCAGATGACAATATCACTAACCTATATCGGCATTTATGCGGCATCGGCGTTGCTTACCCTGATACTGTCTTTGCTGCTGGGGCGTAAGATCACTGCCAGCTTTATGGGGAAAATCGAAAGCATTGCCTCGGACATGCAAAAAATGGCCGACGATCCCAAGCTGGAGCTGACGATTAAAACCAAGGGCAGTGACGAGATTGCCGCCATGGCCGAGGCCATGAACAAGATGCTCAAGGAGCGTAAAAAGTACCGCCAGGCCCTGGTCAGGGCCGCTGCCGTATTTGAATATTCCGCCGAAGGCATCATGGTGACCGATGCCGATAACCACATCGAGCTTATCAACCCCGCCTTCAGCCAGATCACCGGCTACGGCATTGAAGAAGTGAAAGGCCGAAACCCCTCCATTCTCAGCTCGCACCGCAATCCGCCGCATCTCTATGACGCCATGTGGGAGTCGCTGCGCAGCACCGGCAAATGGGAAGGCGAAATCTGGAATCGCCGTAAAGATGGTGAGGTCTACCCCGAATATCTGGCCATTACACTGGTGCGGGATGATGAAGGACAGATAGTCCATCATATCGGCCTCTTTATGGACATCAGCCGCCGCAAGCAATACGAGCAGGACATCTGGTACAAGGCCAACTTCGATACCCTCACTGACCTGCCAAACCGCAAACTGCTATCAGAAAGACTCGGCCACGAACTGAAAATGGCCGAACACGACGGGCGTAAACTGGCGGTGATGGTGCTGGATCTCGATAGATTCAAGTACATCAATGACACCCAGGGCCACGATTGCGGCGACCTGCTGCTCAAAGCCGTGGCCAAGCGATTGCAAACCGTTATGGGGTCCACCGACTTTATTGCCCGCCTCGGTGGCGATGAGTTTGTGATAGTGCTGCCCCGTCTGGCGCAGGAACATGCCGTCGAGCAATATGCCAAACGTTTGCTTCAATCCATGGCGGACCCCTTCAAAGTCGAGCAGGGCACAATGTCTGTGTCGGCCAGCCTGGGAATCGGCCTGTATCCCCAGGACGGGCTGGATGTGGAAACCCTGCTCAGTAATGCCGAAACTGCCATGTATGGTGCCAAGGACGAGGGACGTAATCACTTCAAATACTTCACCCAGGAAATGAACCTGGCGCTGATTGAGCGCCTGGGCATGGAACATGACTTGCGCCGGGCCGTGGCCAACGACGAGTTTTGCTTGTTCTACCAACCCGTGGTGGACATGGAAAGTGGCGAGGTCACGTCACTGGAAGCCCTGCTGCGCTGGCAGGACCCCGAGCAGGGACTGGTCTCACCGGTGCGCTTTATTCCGGTGGCGGAAGACATGGGATTGATGGGTGAACTGGGGCAGTGGGTGATGGACAAGGCACTGGCCGATTTGGCCCGCCTCCATGCCATGGGGTTTGGTTTGAGCATGGCCATCAACGTGTCGGCGTGCCAATGCCACTGTAAGCGCCAGAGTCTGGACGAGCAGCTCAGAAGTGCACTGTCCCGCCATGGTATTGCGCCCCGCCATCTCCATGTGGAAATTACCGAGAGCCTGCTGCTGGACAACAGCCATCACTGCCTGGACACCCTGAACAATATTCGCGACCTGGGCTGTGCCATCTATCTGGACGATTTCGGTACCGGCTATTCGTCCCTCAGTTATCTGAAAAAATTCCCGATTTCAGCCATCAAAATCGATAAAAGCTTTGTGGAGCAGCTGCCGGGTTGCGAGTCGGATGCCAGCCTGGTGCGCGCCATTGTCAACATGAGCAAATCATTGGGCATGAAACTGGTGGCAGAAGGCATCGAATCCAAAGATCAACAGGCCTTTTTGCAGGCGCTGGGCAGTCAGTTTGGTCAGGGTTACCTGTATTCGCGCCCTCTGCCCTTTGAGGAATTGCTGCCGTGGCTGGAACGCCGCCAGCACAGTCAGCCGGACGGATTTGCCTATCAAAACAGTTAAAAAAAAGCGGCCATTGGCCGCTTTTTCATTTCAGAGCAGCATTACTGCGCCGAGGGTTTCATGATGCTTTCGGCCTCTTGGGTCGCCAACATGGCCAAATCTTTATCGATAAAGAACAGCGCCTTGCCATCTTCGCCAACCAGGCGGATTTTATCGACAATGCTTTTGAACAGCTTTTCTTCTTCATGCTGCTCGGCCACATACCACTGCAGGAAGTGGAAGGTGGAATAATCCTGTGTTGAAAAAGCCGCATGGGCCAATTCATTGATTTTACGGGTGATGGTTTGCTCATGCTCGTAGGTGTACTCGAACAGAGACAGCAAAGACGTAAACTCGGCTTTGGGTGCGGCAATGGCGCCAATCAGCGGCACACCCCCGGTTTCGCTGACATAGGTAAACAGGCGGCGCATATGGCCCATTTCCTCGTCGGCATGGGCACGCATAAAGTGGGCGGCCCCTTCAAACCCTTTATCCTCACACCAGGCACTCATCTGCAAATACAGATTGGAAGAGAAAAATTCGAGGTTAATCTGCTCGTTGAGCTTTTCAATCATGGTGGCAGCCAGCATTGTTGCGTCCTTTATACGTCTTTTTCATGAATCGGCATTGTCACCAAGGCAATAGCAAAGATCAATAAAATTTACCTAAATCAATGATTTTCAAATAGTAACACTTATCATTATTGCTGATAGTCGAGTTACATTTGCTTACCAAGCAAACATGTTCTGTTTACATATAACCACTAAGCTCCTTTGCATAACTATGCCAAGTGCGCCACAACATGAACCTGACCCATTCCAGCACACAAAACCCGGCCGCCACCACAGTGGCGCTAATGCTGATCCTGATGTTTGGCCTGCTTGCCATTGCCAAGTTGCCGATACAGCTGCTGCCCAACATAGAGCAGCCCCAGATTTCCGTTTTCAATAACTGGCGCGCCGCGGCGCCCCAGGAAATGGAATCCAACATCATAGAACCCCAGGAAAACGTGCTCAGGCAAGTGGCCGGAGTTCAGGAAATGACATCCAACATTTCCCAGGGGTTTGGTGGCATTACGCTCACCTTCGAGGTGGGCACCAATATGCAGGAGGCGATGATTAACGTCATCAACGCCCTCAATCAAACGCCCCCCAGGCCGCTGGATGCGGGCGAGCCCTTTATCAACGTGGGCGGCGGCAATGGTGGCACCCCCAACCTGGCATCCCTGCTGATTTACACCCTGCCGGATAATCCGCAAACCGATTTATCCCAATACCAAAAGCTCATTGATGATTTGGTTGAACCCAGACTCAGACAGATAACTGGGATCGGCGCCGTGCAGCTACAAAGTGAATTACCCAAGGAGCTGCACATTGAATTTGACCCCTTCCGGGCGGCTGCACTGGGTATCACGTTAGACCAGCTCAGAAGCACCATTTCCCGCGCGGCAGACATCTCCGGCGGCACCGCCAAGGTCGGGCGGCGGGAGTACACGGTACGTTTTGCCGGCCAATATCGCCCCGAGACACTGGGGCAACTCATCGTGGCCTACAATGCCGGTCGCCCGGTGTATCTGCATGAACTGGCTGACATTCGGGTCACCACAGCCGAGCAGCGCGGTTTCACCAAACGTAATGGCTACCCCGCCTACTACATCACCTTGGAAGGCACCTTCGATGCCAACACGGTTGAGGCCCTGGATGGGGTCAATCAGGCCATCAAAGATCTGAATCGGGACGTACTCAATCCCCGCGGGCTGACGCTGGAGCTGTCATTCGATGCGTCGGTCCACATCAAACGTGCCATCCTGCTGGTTAAAGGCAACCTGGGTATTGGGGTGCTGCTGGCACTGCTGATTTTGTATGGCTTTCTACGGGATATCCGCGCCACCCTGATGATTGGGATCACCATACCCCTGGCACTGCTGATAGCCTTTATCACCCTCGAAGCCATGGGCAGAACCCTGAATATCATCTCTCTGGCGGGGCTCGCCTTTGCGGTGGGCCTGGTACTGGATGCGGCCATCATAGTGCAGGAAAACATCGTCAGGCTGCGGCATCAGGGTATGGCGCTGGCTCAGGCGGTACTCACGGGCACGGCACAGGTGAAAGGTGCGCTGCTGGCCTCCACCGCCACCACAGTGGCCATCTTTTTGCCGGTACTCTTTATGCCCGGCGTTGAGGGGCAGCTCTTTTCGGATTTGGCACTGACCCTCTCGGTGGCCGTGGTGTCGTCTTTTATCAGCGCCATCAGTGTTATCCCGATGCTGAACATGCTGTGGCTGAAAACCGATACTCAGCAAAGCGGCAAAGACTATTGGCAGCCGCTGAGCGCCTGGGTCAAACGCCTTACCCTCACCCGCAAGCTCGCGGCCTTCTGGTGTGCGCTGCTGATTGTGGGCACGAGTGCCCTGAGCCTGCTGCTGATGCCCAGGGTCGATTTTTTACCCCAGGCCAGTGGTGACGGCATCTTTACCTTTTTCTCTCTCCCTCCCGGTGCCAACATTGATGCCATGGAAGCCGAACTGGGTACCCGCCTTATCAGCAGGCTGAAACCCTATTACGACAAAGAAAAACAGCCATATATCAAGGGTTATAACTTCTCGGTTTTCGGCGCATTCAACGTGCTATTTATCTACCCGGAAGACCCGACCCGTATCGATGAGATGCTGGGGCTGCTGAATAACGAAATTCTCAAGGATCTGCCGGACACCCAGGCGTTCCCCAATCGCAGCACCCTGCTCAACTTTGGCTTTAACGGCGGCCGCGCCATCAATATCGACCTGATTGGGCCGGATATGGAGCAGCTGATGTCGGTGGCGTCGGCGGCCATGCCCCTGATCAACAACGCCATGCCTGGCGCCGTGGTACGCCCCATTCCGGGGCTGAGTCTGGCACAGCCCGAACTGCAGCTCATCCCGGACGAGCACCGACTTGCCCAGGCCGGGGCGGATCGCACCCAAATTGCCAACGCCATCCGCGCCTATACCTCGGGCCTGTGGGTGGGCGAGTATTTCGACGGCAACGAGCGCATGGATGTGCTGCTCAAGGGCCCCGAGTGGCAATACCCGGAGCAACTTGCCGCCACACCGGTTTATACCCAGGGAGCAGGCGTGCAGACCATAGGCGAACTTGCCACCATTCAGCGCACCGTTGGCCCCACCCAGTTGCAGCGGGTCAATGGACGCCGGGCCATCTCGCTGCTGGTGATCCCGCCCCAGAATCTGTCAATGGATGAAGCCATGGAGCAGCTCAATGGCGGCACCCTGGATGAGATCCGCGCCCTGCTGCCCGCCGACGGCTCGCTGGCGTTTCGAGGCACCGCCGACCGCTTAAGTCACACCATCATGCAAATGGGCACCAACTTCCTCATGGCGGTGGTTATCCTGTTTTTGTTGATGGCAGCCCTGTTCAAATCCGTGAAGGACAGCCTGTTGGTGATCCTCTCCATGCCCATGGCAATCTGCGGCGGTGTATTGAGCCTGCGACTGCTGAATCTTTTCAGCTTCCAGAGCCTGGATTTGCTCACCATGATTGGCTTTATCATATTGCTGGGACTGGTGGTCAATAACGCCATCCTGTTGGTGGACCAAACCCGGCAGGGCAGCCGTGAAGGCCTGTCGCTGGACGATGCCATCTATCAGGCCGTCGCCACCCGAGCACGCCCCGTGTACATGAGTACCCTCACCAGCATTTTCGGCATGCTGCCCCTGATGCTGGTCCCAGGCGTGGGCAGTGAAATCTATCGTGGTCTCGCCGCCGTGATTGTGGGCGGCATGACCTTCAGCGCCCTCTTCACCCTCGTTCTCATGCCCAGCCTGCTTCGTCTTACTGCCACCCAGGCCATCAGCACCAAAGCCCTGACACAAGAGGTAACTCAATGACTTTTTTTAAAACTTCCCTGCTGGCATTGGCGCTGATACTCAGTAATCAGGTGCTGGCAGCAGATGCGCGTTCCGTCGGGGTGGCCACGGTGGAACAGCGCCCCCTGTCACCCAAACTCATGGTGGTGGGTACAGTGCACAGCCGCAGTCTGGCCCAGCTGACCACGGGCGTTACCGGTAAGCTCGAGTGGGTGCAGGAAGCCGGAACCCGGGTCGCAGCCGGTGAGGTAGTTGCCCGTTTGGATGCCACGCCGCTGACGCTGCAACTGGCCGAACAACAGGCACTGGTCAATCGGGAAGAAATCGCACTGGCGCGCCTTGAGCGGAATCTGACCCGACTGGAACGTCTGGCGGCCAGCCAAAGTATTTCACGCACCGAAATCGACGATACCCGTTCCGAGCGGGATCTGGCCAAAAGCAGCCTGGAGCTGGCCAAAGTCAGGCTGGATATCATCCGTGATAATCTCGCCCGCACCCAGCTTAAGGCGCCCTTCGGCGGCATTGTTATCGCCCGCAGTCATCAGGCGGGTGAAGATGTAGGCCCGGCCGAGCCGGTACTGACCATCACAGACCCCGACCATCTGGAAATAAGACTCCATGCCCCCCTGAAACACAGCCGCAGGGTGAATGCCGGAGATGAGCTCAAGGTGTATCACAGCAACGGCGAATTCAGTGCCCGCATCCGTACCCTGATACCCGTATCGGATGTGCGCAGCCAAACCTTTGAGGCCCGCCTCGACCTGCCTGAGGACATGGCCCGGGAAATCAACATAGGTGAACTGGTGTCCATGGCCCTGCCGATAGCACCGGCGACCTTAACCACCCTGGTGCCCAGAGACGCGCTGGTACTGCGATCCAGCGGCGCCAGTGTGTTTCGGGTTACCCCCGAGCAGACCGCCGAGCGTATTTCCGTGACCCTGGGAGACGGTGAAGGCCCCTGGATAGCGGTGCGGGGCGAACTCAGCGCCGGTGATACCGTGGTAATTCGCGGCGCCGAGACCCTGACCGACGGCATGAAACTCTCCGTGCAGCAGGCAGCAACCCAGGCCACGGCCAGCGCCAAATAGCCCAATTTGCACCTACCCAGACAGGCAAAGGTGAGCCAATTCACACTTTTTGCCTGTCTGGATCATACAGTTACCCCGCCATGCCATGGCATAATGGCTGCCTTACATCCAAGCAAACCAATCCCAGGGAGCCTGAATGCCCAGCCAAGACCCATGCAGCAAACCCGAACTCATGCATCCGGATGAGGCCATCAAGAAACTGCTCGAGCAGGTGAATACCATTTCGGATACCGAGGTGGTTACCCTGAACCACGCCTTGGGACGGGTATTGGCCGAAGACTTGAAGAGCCAGCTGGACTTGCCCCCATTCGATAATTCCGCCATGGACGGATACGCCTTCCGCTTTGGGGACCTCGAGACATTCAATGGGGTATTGACCCTCAAGGGCCAGTCCTTCGCAGGCCATCCCTTTAAGGGCCAACTGGCCGCCGGGGACTGTGTCCGCATCATGACAGGCGCGCCGATTCCGGCAGGCCTCGACACTGTGCAGATGCAGGAAGAAACCCGCGCCGAGGGCGATCAGATCCATATCAAGGCGCCCAGGGCCACCGGTGAGCATGTGCGCCGCCGCGGCGAAGAACTTAAGGCGGGTGATACAGTCCTTTGCTCCGGGGTACGCATTCGCGCCGCCGAGCTTGGGGTGTTGGCCACGGTGGGCATCAGCCAGATCCGGGTATATCGCACCCTCAAGGTTGCTTTTTTCTCCACCGGCGACGAGCTCATGCCCGTTGGCAGTGAACTGGCACCGGGGCAAATCTATGACTCCAACCGCTACTCCATTCGCGGGTTGCTGGAAAAGTCCGGTTTTGAATGGCTGGATCTCGGGGTGATCCCCGATAACCCCGAAGCCATTCGTCAGGCGTTTCGCGAGGCGGCGAGCCGCGCCGATGTGGTGCTGACCTCAGGTGGTGTGTCAGTGGGAGAAGCCGATTTCACCAAACAGATCCTGAGCGAAGAAGGGCAAATCACCTTTTGGAAACTTGCCATCAAACCCGGCAAACCTTTTGCCTGTGGCCGCATCGGCAAGGCATTGTTCTGTGGTTTGCCCGGCAACCCTGTGTCCTCCATGGTGACCTTCCAGAAACTGGTCTGGCCCATGCTGCGCAAAATGCAGGGTATGCCCCAGCGCCCACCGCTGTTGGTGGAGGCCACACTGGCGAGCGCCATTCGACGCCAGCCCGGACGGGTGGAATATCAGCGCGGCATACTGACCCGTGAAGACAAGGGCCTCATGGTGCGTACCACGGGTGGCCAGGGTTCGGGTATGTTGACCTCCATGAGCCTCGCCAACTGCTTTATCCATTTGCCCCAATTTCAGGGCAGTCTGGAGGCGGGTGAGACTATTCTGGTTGAACCCTTCGACAGCATTTTGGACTGAATCCGATGACCGACGACATACTCTCAGACACAGAGCTACTGCGCTACAGTCGCCAAATCTCCATTAAATCCATGGACATAGATGGGCAAGAAAAGCTGAAACAGGCTCGGGTGCTGGTGATAGGCGCTGGCGGCCTGGGCTGCGCCGCGGCCCAATATCTTGGCGTAGCCGGTGTTGGTGAGCTGACCCTGGTGGACTTTGATACGGTGGAGCTGTCGAACCTGCAACGCCAGGTGCTGCACCGGGACAACCGCATCGGCATGCTCAAGGTGGAATCGGCCAGGCTGGCACTCAACGAGCTCAATCCCCATGTGCAGATAAATCCCATCGGCCGGGTGCTGGACGACCCTGAAATGGATGCCCTGGTCGCCGATCATTCTCTGGTGCTGGACTGCACAGACAATGTGGCGGTGCGTCAGCAGCTGAACCGGGCATGCTTTGCCCATAAGGTACCGCTGGTATCGGCTGCAGCGATTCGCATGGAAGGCATGATCACCGTGTTTGACTATGCCGGAGGCAGCCCCTGTTATCAGTGCTTCGCCAGTCTGTTTGGTGAGCAGCAATTGACCTGTGTCGAGTCGGGTATTCTGGCTCCCGTGGTGGGATTGATGGGGTGCTTACAGGCGGTTGAGGCCATCAAGCTGATAACCGGCATGGGCAAGCCGCTGCTGGGGCGGCTGTTGATGGTGGATGCCATGACCATGGAGATGCGCCAGATGATGCTGCCCACGCAGCCCAATTGCCCCGTTTGCGGTGATGCCACAATTTAAACTCCGGGCAGGGCGGCTTCGCTTTTCAGTAAAATGGCTTGGGATCGACATCCAGGCTGGATGGGGAGACGCCCCGCTCTATGTTCAGGTCTGACTTGAGCAGGTCGACAAAATTCACTTCGGTGTAGCGTCTGTGCTTGAGTGAGTAAAAACATTTCACTATCGGGCTCAGGGCATCCCTGTCTTTGGATTCCCAGACAATGCCCACACGCCCATCCGACAGCTCCACCAGCGACCCTACAGGATACACACCGATACAGCGGATAAATTCGTACACCAGGTCTGTGTCCAGATGGAAAGGGGTCAGGCTCAGCAAAATCTTAAAGGCGGCCGCAGGGCTCATGGCCTCTTTGTAACAGCGGGTGGCCGTCAGGGCATCGAAGATATCCACGATACAGGACATGCGGCCATGGAGCGGGATTTCATCGCCCTTCAAGCCACGGGGATAACCGCGACCATCGAGCTTTTCATGGTGCATCAGGCACACATCTTTTGAGATTTGCGACAAGTCCGAAGCTTCGGCCATGATATCCAGCGCATAAAACTGGTGCAGTTTCATGTGCTCAAATTCTTCCGGAGTCAGCTTGCCCGGCTTATGCAAAATCTTGTTATCAACCTTGATTTTACCAATGTCGTGCAGCACACCGCCCACGGCCATCTGCTTTAAGGTGTCACGGTCGAGGTTTAAATACTTGCCAAAGGTCACCAACAGGAAGGCCACATTTACCGAATGCTCAAGCAGATAGGCGTCTTTATCGCGCAGCGCCGACACACATTTGAGGGCATCATCATCAAGCATGATGGACTCAATCATGTTGTCGGCCAACGCTTCAAAAGGCTCCACTTCAATAGCTTTGCCTTCGAAGGTTTCTGACAATACCTTGCGGATAAGCTCCTTGGCTTCATCGAGGAGCTTTTTAGCCTGGGTTTGGCGCAGGTCACGGTTGGCGCGGGAGGGACGTGTTGCCCCGGCAGGTACTGAAGTTCCCGGAGGTGACTTGGGTTTGAGACCGGATTCGTCGGAAGAGCGCTCCACATCCACCCACACATGGTGAATGCCGCTTTTGACCAGCTTGGCGATGGTTTCCCGGCTCTTGATTTGCCCGGCATTGGCAACGGCGACCTTGCCGTTATTTTCAATGGCCGCCACAAACATGCCTCGGGTGAGCTTGCTGACAGGCAACTTTAACAATGCCGCTTCTGGCGCCCTATCGGCCATGTCACTCACCCCCAACGTCAACAATGAAAGCCTGAGTATAATGCCAAGCCACAGAAACGCAGCCTGCCCGACGCCCTGGCTGCCACATTAACGTTTTGTGGCCAAGCCCCCGGGAGTCGCATTGTATGACGGCAGCCAGTACCTTTCCAGCATTTACGCGAATCCTTTTTGTAGCATTTATGTGCAAAATGACACTGGCTTCAGGGTCCAAGAATTAAAGGCTGTTGTCGGGATGAAGACGTTTGAGATACAGACACTGAAAGCTGCCCTGCTCCCATCGCCGCCAGGCGCAGTTCACACAGGATAGGGGCACATCGTCGACTTGCTCGTCCTCATCATCCGGGACAAATCCCTGACACGCCCCGGCCGCAAGGCGTGCCTCGGTCAGCGACACGCCGTGGCGATACCACCAGCGGCCCCCACGGCATTCAAAAAAGTCGGTCATCAGTACTCCTTGAGTTCCTGTTTGCCGGCGTTGCGCCAGGCACCGTCGCGGAAACTCACCAGAATGGCACTGCGTCCCTGACGCCACACGGCCTTGAGTTTACCCCTAACCCGCACCGGCACCTCGTCGGCAAGCTCGGTATCGTCAAGGGCAATCACGGCATCCACACCGGTTTGCGCCAATAAGACCGATACCGGCAGGCTGAGCTCATCGTCCCCCTGCCCCACATCGAAATGGCCCTTGAGGCGACCATCGTTGCCCTCGAGCCGCAGCCCCAGCCCGGCCAGCGCACCTATCACGCCCTGCCCCGTGCCACCGTGCTCACTGAGGTGGACCCCAATGTCTGCGGCCAAGCCATATGCCTCATCCTTGGTCAGTACCCGGCGTTTGGCGGCGAGACCGAACTCAACCAAGGCCGCGTTTGACGTAAAGGAAGAGAGGCACATGAAGGCCAGGCCCGGATCGGCCGCCGCGGCCGACTCGGCTTCAAGCAACTCACTCGCCAGCTGCTTGAGCCGCTGGGGCGATATGTCACCTTTCAGCGCAAAACACATGGCGCTGTTGTGTGAGGTGTAGGGAATATCCGGATGCACCAGCAATTGGTGGCGCGTCACCGGGGACGCCACACCGCCGCAATCAGTCGCCAGTATCTGTCCCAACTGCTGGGCTATATCCCCTGTGCCACGGGTGCCGATATCGTCGGTGTCATCGATGGCAATCAGGTATTCAGGCAAAGTCGACATCAGGATTCCTCCGACGAAGCAATAAGGTCATGGGCCTTAAGTCGCCGGATGACCGGCGGAATAAGGGCAGCGCCCACCAGGGCAAACACAAATCCACCGGCAAACTCCATGGCACCGGCCAGCAAGGCGGCAGGCAGTGCCATGCCCGCAAGCAAGGTGCCCACCACATCTCTGAGGCCCCAGGCCAGGGCACCGGCAAACGCCAGCATGCCAAGACGCAGGTAAAGCCCTGCCATGCGATTGCCGGGCTTGATGGCAGGCAATATCAGCGCCATCAGCTCCATCGCCGCCGCCGGCGCGCCAAATTTCACCAGCAACAATACGCCCGATTTACCCACGCCTAACATCATGGCAAGGAGACCCGACAACAGGCCACAAGCCAGCATGGCGCCGGGACGCGCTACCACCAGATGGCAAAGCAGGTAGAAAAAACTCATCAGCAGCATGGAATGGCCGGATAACCCCAGCTTGAGCCTCAACATGCTTTTGAGGGCAATCATCAGGGCAGCACAAAAGCCGATAAACAGCGCTTGTTGTAAACCCAATTCAGTCTTCATCGTGCTTTCCTCTGTGGGGCCAGTGACTGGGGTTGGCACTCTGGCCAAACCCACGACTCTTCGCTGCCAGTGCCTGGCGCCGGGATAATTTCAATAACTCAATCAGCAGTGGGCTTATTACCGTGTGAACCAGCTCTTGCCAATTCAGTGGATTAACCAGGTCTTTCGCCCCAATTCGTGCGCCCCTGAGCCGCTGTAGCCGGTAGATGTCCCGCGCCTCGCTCAGCACAAAGGGCAAGGCGTTGAGCGAGGCCGACAGTACAAAAGCCCAGCGCGGTGACAGCCAGTTCGCAAAGAAGGCGCCAAGGCGTTCGGGCGCAAAGCGTATTGCCAGATACCAGGGCGGCAGAAATGCCAGCAGCAGCCTCAGCGCCACCAATGCCGCCTCGCCCAAACGTTCACTGCCCCAAAACAGGCCGTAAATGGCACTGGTGAGCAGCCATTGCCAGACAAACAGCAGTACCAGGGGTCTGGGGCTGGCAAAGCGGCTGCCATCGATGGCCATGGCGAGCCCGGCAAGTCCGGGTAACCACAGCCAAACCGGGGGCGACATCAGGGCCAGCATAGACATACCAAGAGTGCCAAGGATGGCCAGTCCACAGCGCCCATCTACCAGCAGCGGCCTGCCAGCTCTTCGCCTGGTTGGAGATAGCAGCCTCACCGAGCCATTCCCCCGGCAGCCAGCTCCCACTGCTTCGTTGGCGCTCCCCCCCGTGCCACAGGCGCTTGTTCGTTGGCCTCAACTTCAATTAAACGGCCATTTCCAAGCTGCCAGCGCGCCACATTGTCGAACCCGGCAAGGTCCCTGTGGCACGCCAGCACGCAGCAGCCGCCACGTGACAGGTACCAGTTAAGCAGCTTGATGCAGGCCATGAGACTCTGTTCATCCAATCCGGCAAAGGGGTCGTCCAGCAGCAGCAACCTGGGCTCGGTAATCACCAGTGCCGCCAGCAGTACCAGATGCTGTTGCCCCCAGGAAAGCTTGTGGGGTGAGACCGCCGCCAAGTGCTCAATGGCGAGAAACTCCTGCACCCAGGCGACCTGCGCCTCATCCAGCCCACGACGCCTGATGCTGAAGCTCAGCTCTTCCAACACCGTCAGTTCAAACAATTGCCGACAGGGGCGCTGCAGCATCAGCGCCACCTCACCCGAGGCCGTGTTGGGAATGCGGCCGTCGAGTTTCACCGGCAATTTCACCCCATCCTGCAAACCGGCAATCGCCTTGAGCAGAGTGCTCTTGCCACTGCCGTTGTCGCCGAGCAGCAACCTGATGTCACCGCTTCTGAGTACCAAAGGTGTATCCAGCCTGAATAAAAGACGACCCTCGGGCGGCGCGGGTGCAAACCTGGCAGACAGAAACCCTTTACGGCCAGAACTGCCTCTGCCGCGCTGATTCTGGGTTGGGAGTACCAACTCACAGGGTGCCAGGGTCAGGCATTTGCGCCCCCCACTCTGGCTTGGGTTGCAACGGCAAAATAGGTCTGCCCGCCGCGCTTCGGACGCCTTACGGGCGCCAGCCGGTTGTAAACGGCCTTGCTCCAGCATCCAATGAAAATCCAGCAATCCGGCAAAGGCCGCCGGGTGATGCTCGGCAATGATCAGTGCCAGGCCGTCGGCTTTGAGGCGGGCCAGTGTCACCATCAATTGGCCAACACCCTCGTCATCCAGCTGTGCCCAGGGTTCATCCAGCAGCAAGACTCTGGGGTTCAACACCAATTGGGAGGCCAACATGACCCGGTATTTCTGCCCGAGCGACAGGGTTTCTATGGGGGTATCCAGCGACAGCTCCAACCCCACTCTGATAAGGGCGGCTTTCACTGCTGCAGGCATATCGTCGGCAGCCACACCATGGTTTTCAAGCCCAAAGGCCACTTCGGCGCCCAGGGTTCGGCGCAGCAGCTGCACCTGAGGGTCTTGCATCACCAGCGCGACCAGGGCTTCCGGCTGACGCACCATCACGCCCACAAAGGGGCGTTCATTCAAACCGGCAATCAGCGCCAAAAGGCTTGATTTACCGCTGCCCGTTGGCCCGCTGATGCAATGGCACTCGCCGTCGTGAATACGCAGCGACAGGCCATCAAACAGGCGCTGCCCTGGACCATGGCCAAAGCCAAGGTCCTCGAGGCTGACGAGCGGAGGCTGTGTCACAAGCGCCAATCCA
This sequence comes from Shewanella sp. FJAT-52076, assembly GCF_019457455.1. Classification (NCBI taxonomy): domain Bacteria; kingdom Pseudomonadati; phylum Pseudomonadota; class Gammaproteobacteria; order Alteromonadales; family Shewanellaceae; genus Shewanella; species Shewanella sp. FJAT-52076. Next base: position 140,195 of record NZ_CP080415.1, on the reverse strand, counting down.
TACCGATAAACCACTGGCGGCCCGCCTGGGGCAGAGACTCACTCTCGGCGTAATTTTCGTCCAGCAGATTGGTGGCCCTTATGTAGAGCGCCAGCTTATCATCGTAAAACGACTGCGACAGCTTGAGGTCAAGCAGGTCATAGTCGGGCAGGTCACGCTCGACCATGATCTTGCCGCTGCGCTCGAAATAGATCTGATCCATCACCTTCTGCCAGGACAGGTGCACCCGGGTATCGGTTTCGAAGCGATAGTCCAGGGTCAGGCCGTACTGATGGCGCGGGCGATATTGCAGCGCTTCGGTGCTGTCCGGCGTTTTGTCTTCACTGTCGAGGAAGCTGTAGCTCAGTGATACATCCAGTGCCTGCAATGGCGATATCAACAGCCGCGCATCCACACCACGGAAACGATAGTCACCCAGGTTGGCGTAGATACCATCAGTGTCTTTGGCGATGTACTCATCGGCGCGGGTTTCGTAACCATAAACCTCAAAACTGCCGAGGGAGAAGCCCTGTTCCAGCCCCAACTCCCAATGCTCTGACGTCTCAGCGGTCAGCTCGCCGTTACCCGCAGAAAGTGAATACAGATTTTCCATGGAGGGGAAGCGCACCTTGCGTGCCGCCGAGGCGCTCAGGCGTGTTTGAGACAGCGCCTGCCAGTACAGCGCGGCCATCGCCGAAGGCTCATCCACAGAGGTATCGCCATCACGCTGGTACCAGGCACCGCCAAAGGTTGCACCCCAGGTATCCCGCTGATATTGGTACTCGGCTGCGAGACTGTACACCCAGGCACTGTCGTCAAAGCCCGTTTCAGTGGGTACGCCGCTGCTTGAACCCGCACCGGAGCCGCTGCCGGAGCCGCTGCCGGAGCCGCTGCCGGAGCCACTACCGGAGCCACTACCGGAGCCACCGCCCGAACCACCGCCTGAGCCACTGCCTGAACCACTGCCGGAGCCGCTGCCGGAGCCTGAATCAGACGTTGAATATTGGGTCGCCAATTCGTCCCAGCGCTGTTCTTCGGCGCCGGCACCCAGAGTAAGGAGGCTGTGGCGACCAAGCTCTGTGATCAGTTGCAGATTCAGCCCCTGCACCGTGGACTCGCCGCGCTGCTGGCTGTCGAGGTCACTGAAACTGATGTCGGTGTAGGCTGACTCCAGGGTTTCGGTACGGTTGTAGTAGCCATAGCCCCTGAGCGTCATGCCGTTGCCAAAGCGATGGGCCAGGCCCAATTGACTGCTGGTATTCTGGTAGTCATCCACACGTTCATACTTGGCGCGTCCAGAGCCGCTGCCGTCACGACCCGGCTTACCCCACTCGCCCTCGCGCAGATTAATGTTGGCAGTGAGCTGCGTGGCATCTGACAGCCAGTAGCTGCCCTGGGCGTAAAAATTATCCACTTCCTTGTCGGCGTTGAGGCGATCACCTGCGGGTTGATTGGGCGCTTCCTGGTAATCATCCGACAGCGGCCAGCTGTCGCGCTTTTGCTTACCCGCACTGACAAAGCCCTGCCAGTTGTCACCACCGCCACCCAATGCCACGTCAGCGTTGAGGGTATCCGAACCGGCAAACTCCAGCTTGCCGGATACCTGAGCATCGTCGCCACTGCGGGTAATCACGTTGATTACGCCCCCTGCACCACCCGGGCCATAGAGCACGGAGGCCGGGCCCACGGCAATATCGACGGCGGCAATCTGGCTGGTTGGGATCACACTCGGGTCGAATTGGCCATCGACGGCACTGGCAGCCGGCACCCCGTTAATCAGCAGGGTGACGTGGCGGGTTTTAAGACCACGGATATCGATTCGGGGTGTACCTTCACCACCGGTACGCACATGGATGCCGGGCACAGTCGCCAGCACCTGATCCAGCGTTTGCGCGCCACTGTCGCGAATGTCCTCGGCATCGATGCGCCAATGGGTGGTTGCCAGCGCTTCGGCGGTGGGCTGTTCACCGCGAACCACAATCACATCGGCAATATTGAGCAGAGGGTCGCGGGTCTCGCTGGCGTGTCCCAACAAGGGGAGCAGGGAAACTGACAGAAGCGAAAGTGCGAAAACGGGAGGTTTGATTGTCATTCTGATTCTTCGTTGGCGTAGGAATAGCGTCATTTCAAAGAGCTGCCGAATCAGGCTCAAGCAAAAGAATGACAAAATCTGCCCCCGATCGACCTATTGGCAATATTTCCGAAGACGTCTTGGGTCAATTGGACATTTTGTCTGACTGTTTTTTGCAATCTGGGTCAAAAGGAGGCAGATCACAAAGCGCGGCAAATTTGCAATGTGTCGCACAAAATCAGCAAAGACTCATATAGCTTTTTGGCACCATTCACAGCTTGGGTTCTGGACGATTGACACCGGCACCCATGCTATTTAACGTTGGGTAACAACAATAAAAGCAGTGTGTTGTATTACAACCGGAGACCCTTTTTTGTCAGTCATGTCCCTGCCCGATGCCTTGCTGTCACTCGAGGCAAAGATTCAACATCTCAGCACTACCCAGGGCAGTGAGCCCTTGGTGCAGCTGACAGAGGCAGTCCCTGCCTTGCCCTTGATATCCTGGCTGGCTTCTCAGGAGCTGTATCCCAGGATCTATTGGCATGGCCGTGATAAAGAAGAAGAGGTGGCAGCCATAGGTTGCACCTGTGATTTCTTCTTTGATGACAGGGTGGCCGATCAGCAGCTGGCAGAGGTTTATCAACGTCAGCGCGCGTTGAGTTATAACCAGAATTTCCGTTATTACGGTGGTGTAGCCTTTGACCGTGAAGTGGAAGGCTGGCCGGAGTTTGGCCGGGCCCGTTTTGTACTGCCCCGTATTGAGCTGCGCCGCAGTGGCAAGGAATTCAAACTGCTGCTTAACCTGAATTTTGATGGCAACGACAGACTTGCCGAGTGTCAGGCCGCGCTGCAGGCCCTGAGGTCGCTGAAGCGTCCCAAGCCCCTGACACCACCCGGTAAGGTAAATCTGCTGGGGCGCAGTGAATATCCCGAATATCCCCGCTGGCAACAGTTGGTAGAGCAGGTGACGGCGGATAAATTTAATCGCCACACCCCCAAGGTGGTGCTCTCCCGGCTGTCGCAGCTGGAAATCAATGACCCGGTTGATCCCTGGATGGTGCTGGCCTGCTGGCAAGGCCGCTGCCCAAGCAGCTTCCAGTTTGGGTTTCAATTTTCCAAAGACAGAACCTTTATTTCCTGCTCACCCGAGCGGCTGTATCTGAGGCGGGGGCAAGAGCTTTTCACCGAGGCACTGGCTGGCACCACGCTGCGCGGCCATACCGAGGAAGAAGATGCTCTGCTTGCAAAACAATTGCAGGAAGACAGTAAAAACAGTCACGAGAATCAGCTAGTGCGCCAACACATAGTGGAGCACCTCTCTCCACTGAGCCACTATGTGGGTGCCGAAGAGTCGCCACGTATCTTTAAGCTGCCACATATCCAGCATTTGCACCGTGCCATTCGCGCCGAGCTGAAACCCGGCATCAATGATTTTCAGCTATTGCTTGCATTGCACCCCACCCCAGCCGTTGGCGGTCTGCCAAGACCCAGCGCCTTGAGCTTCATTCGCCAACAGGAAGGATATAACCGGGGTTGGTATGCAGGCGCCTGTGGTTACCTGAATCGCCATGAGAGTGAGTTCTCCGTGGCCATTCGCAGTGCGCTGATTGAGCCGGGACGAATTAACCTGTTTGCCGGTGCCGGTATAGTGGCAGGGTCAGACCCCGAAGCCGAATGGCAGGAGTTGGACAACAAGCTCGCCACCATCCTGTCGATTCTGGTGGAGCTCTGACCTTAACGACCCACCTTTAGGCTTGCATGCTGTGACTGTGTGCCCTGGAGCCTGTCCCGCTATGGGATCAGGCCGAGTTTGCGTTGGGTAGCCTCAAAGAGCCGCTGCTGCAACCCCGAGGCTATCACCTCTTTATGGGCCTCATCGAATCTGAGTTTAAGTGATTCACCAAAGCGGGTATCTGCAAAACCGAAATACACAGCCGCACTGACGACATCATCCACAATCACAAAATTCGGCTCGTTATCCAATAACCTGGCGGCATTTTCCATACCCGGCCTGTAATCGAGCACCGCATCGATACGCCCGTCGTTGAGCCGCTGCAGCATATCCCGCAGGCTGCTGCTTTCTTCGTAGTACATGGGATAAGGAATGAGACGGTCAAAGCCATAGGCTATGTAGGCCTGTACCTTACGCAGGTTTAAGCTCTCCAGCCCTTGCCAATCGCGGGCCATGGCGGGCGTCAGCGCCACATCCACTGTATCCATTTCGACGGCCGCCGCGCTGTAGAGCCCCTTGCGTAAATCGCCCTGGTACACGCCGAGCACTATGTCGGCCTTGTCGTGCTGCAGCAGTTGAATACTGCGGGCGAAGGGCACGACAGTGATCTTGAGTTGCCACGCAGGGGAGGGAAATGCCCGGCGCAGAATTTCAAAGTAGTAACCTTCTCCCTGGGCATTGGCATAACCCATCCAGGCTGCGGTAACCACCCGTACTTCCACCGGCGCCGCCGGTGCTGCGATGCTAAGCACCCAGATTACTGCGCCAAGCCAGACAGATTTCAGTCCCATGCCCAAGTCTCCCCGCCACTGCCGTGCTGCATGCCTGCATCGCCAGTAGTGTTGTCAGAGCATTAAGTGTAGTGGAAGCAGACTCAGGCGGCGATTTTCTGCGCTTTTTCCTTGCGTTCCGGACTACCATTCTTATAATGCGCAGCCCGGCAGGCGACTGAGTAAAGACTCGGCCACCTGCAGGCACCTTTTACAGGCACTATGCGAAAGCGTTGCGCCAACTTGTACCACTGCGGGTTCCCTCACCCCGCCTAACCCAATAAAAAGGCCACAATATGTTGCAGTTATCTCACGCGCAGTACAGGCGCGCCCTCTTGCTGTTGGCTGGATTTCACATTCTGGTTATCAGCGCCAGTAACTATCTGGTTCAACTTCCTTTTCAGCTGTTTGGCTTTCACACCACCTGGGGTGCCTTCAGTTTTCCCTTTGTGTATCTGGCAACCGATCTGACGGTCCGGATTTTTGGCCAGCAAGCCGCCCGTGGCATTATTTTTCGCGCCATGATGCCGGCCCTGCTCATCTCCTATTTTATGGGCGTACTCTTTCATCAGGGTCAGTGGCAAGGCAGCGCGGCCGCGCTGGAATTCAACAGTTTTGTCTTCCGTATTGCCTTCGCCTCCTTTGCGGCCTATTTCGTAGGGCAACTGATGGATATCAGGGTATTTGACCGCCTGCGCCAAAATCGCCGCTGGTGGGTGGCCCCAGCCGCATCGACCCTGATAGGCAATTTGCTGGATACCCTGGTGTTCTTCAGTGTCGCCTTTTATGCCTCCACTGATACCTTTATGGCCGAACACTGGGTTGAGATAGCCATGGTCGATTACGGCTTTAAGTTACTGGTAAGTCTGGCACTTTTCTTACCCGCCTATGGTGTATTGCTGCGCGTTCTGCAGGACAGGATCCTGGCAACAGAATCCAGGCAGCAAACCTGCTGACCCAACTGGCCAGACCTGTTATAATACGGCGTTTTTTTGTTCAGCCGTCGCTGGGCGACGGCATCTTTCCCGGGAGAAAAAGATGTACTCCATTAAGATACAGGCCGTAACTGAACTATCGCTGGCGGACGCCCAAACCGCTGCCGACCTGATGCAACAGATCCCTGAATTTGATGCCCCAGTCAGTGCCAAAGCCATATTGGAACGCCTTGGCGATTCACCAGCCCTGTTGCTGCTTTGCTATGTTGAAGGCGAGCTGGCAGGTTTCAAACTGGGTTATCAAAAGGCACCGGGCGCCTTCTACAGCTGGCTTGGCGGCGTCTTGCCTGACTACCGCAAGCTGGGTCTGGCACAGCAAATGCTGGACGTGCAGGAGCGTTGGGCCACTGAGCAGGGATACAGTGAAATGAGCGTGAAGACCCTCAACCGCTTTGGCGCCATGCTGGCGATGTTGGTGCAAAATCGCTATCAGATCACTGAACTCAATGGCGCGGGATTACCGCTGACCGAGCATAAAATCAGCCTGCAAAAATCGCTGGTGTGAGTAAAGACTGAAAAAAGAGCTTGCAAACGCGATTGATAATGATTATCATTAACTTGCGTTCCAAAACTCATCCTTAACTAAAGCGAATGCTTCGGGTTATGGTGTTCCTGAGTTTGCAAAGCACGACATTGCTCACACACTCATTTAGTGGCCGGGTCCTGGACCCGGCTCTTTTTTTATCTGCCGCATTTACCCATCTGTCCAGTTGCTTGTAACAGCTGCAATCTGCGCCAGGGCGATGCCAAAAACGCCTTCATGCAGTTCCCGCCTTTCCCTTCAGATTGCCGGCGCTCCCCTCTCTTTAGTTGAAGTTGCTGTTGCCAGGGTCAGTTTCGGCGGCAGCAGAAAACAACCAGATTCCGGACTCTGCTCCGATGTGCTCTTGCTGACACGTGGCGTCCCCCTATCTCAGGCGGATGAAACTGACCGTTGGTGTGGCAGGCAGCGCCTGCCATAGCGGCATCTCGGGTGACATCAAGAGCAAATTCACCTTAGATCTGAGAGCGATTGAGTCGGCTCAAGCGGATTCGCTCGCCAATGCAAATACCGAAGACAGGGGAAATGAGTAACGCACTTTGAGTCGGTAAAAGTGCCAACACCTGGACGTATGAATCCAAACGTTGGCTCGTGAAGATGGCTGGTAAAGATGACAGTCTGGCCAAAGAGCGTGTGCAAACAAAAGAGCCACGCAGAAGGCAAAGCAGATAAAAAGTCACAAAAGTGCTTGCATTAAAGATGAGAATGATTATTATTTAAATGCGTTCCAAACTCATCACCGCTCTGCAAGTGGGCCGGTGCCTCCGAGTTAACATGCACGACATTGCTCACACACTTTTGTGGCCGGACCCAGCGTCCGGCTTTTTTTTACCCAATTGGTTTTAAGCCAAACCACCGGCGCCCAGCATCAAACCTTCGTAGGGATTCAAGCCACTCTCTTCCCGTGCCTCATGGTAAAGACCAATGGTAAACAGGGTGCCTTTACCCAGGGTAGAAGTCACTTCTATGGTGCCGCCAATCCGTTTGATGATGCCGTAGCTCAGAGACAAGCCCAAACCCGTGCCATCCGGACGCGTGGTGTAAAAGGGGTCGAAGATACGGCCAAGTTGTTCGGGAGCAATACCACAGCCCTCATCTTCGATTTCAATCTTGACCCCAACCGGCTCATCCTGCACCACCCAGTCGTAAGTGCGGATCCAAATCCGCCCCTTCCCATCCATGGCATGGGCCGCGTTAACCACCAGGTTAATCAAGACCTGCAACAGCTGTGGCCGGTTGATTTGTACCGGACAACTGGCATTGAGCTCCTGATGCAGTACCACCTCTTGCTTCTTGATGGAATGGCGCACCAATACCAGCATTTCTTCGATAATGGGGGTTATCTGGTGCATCTCCAGCGGTGCGTTAAATTCGCCGGGGCGGCTGTACTGCAGCAGGCTGCGAATAATGGTGCTGATGCGGCCCACCTGTTGGATAACCAGGTCGATTTCTTCCTCCACCTGCCCTGCCTTGTCGCCAAGCTCAGAGCGCAGCAGTTCCATATTGCCGAGGATCACTGCCGTGGGATTATTGATTTCGTGGGCAATACCCGCAGTAAGCTCCCCCAGTGCCGTGAGCTTTTCGTTGGTCACCAGCTGAGCACGGGTTTCGTTGAGCAAAGACACGTTACGCTGCAGCTCTTCGGTTTTTTCCTGCAGGCTGCGGGTACGCTCTTCCACTTTTAATTCCAGCTGCTCGGCGGCCGACTGAATTTGGGCATTGCGCCTTTGCAGCAGGTCGAGCATACGGTCAAACTGCTCAGCCAGGTTGGCAAGCTCGTTGTCTTTCTCCAGTCCCAATTCACCGATGCGCACATTACGGCCAGACTGCACCGCCTTTACCACATGATGGATCCGCTCAATTGGCTGCAGCAGGCTATACGCGCCCCGATACACCAGCATGCCGGATACCAACAGCACCAACATGAGTATGGTGCCCAGCTCTATGATGTTAAGCAGGTAGTTATGGATAAAGGGCGCTTCCGAAAAGCCTGTGTATATCATGCCGATACGCTCGCCGCGTACGTCTGTGAGCGGTGCATAGGCCGAGATAAACCAGTCGTTGTACACAAACGCCCTGTCGACCCAGGTCTGGCCCTGTGTCAGCACCTTGTGTTTGACCTCTTCGGATACCAGACTGCCCAGCGCCCGCCCCTTGTCTTCGCCATCCCGGGGGAAGAAGTGCAGCGGCACGTTGGTGCTGATACGCACATTGTCCAAAAAGATGGTGACAGTGCCGATGGAGCGCTCAGGCAGTGTGCCCTTGTCGTACACTAGGTCGCGGATGTGGTCGACAATTCGGGTATCCCGATTCAGCAGGGTGCCGCCGTCCAGATACCAGGCCACTTCACCCTCGTTGTCCACTATGGGCATCAGGCTGCGGCTCAGCATCCCCCGGTCTTCGGCTTCCCTGTCCGGCACATCGGCACGGGGAGTGGGCAACAGTGTCAGCCGGGCTCGCTCGGCCAATGCCGGATCCAGCCGGGCAAGGCGTTTTGATGAGAGCACCATCAGGCCGGTAAATGGCTCGCCGCCCTTCACTTTGGTCAGCAGATGGCGCAGGTCAGGATCGGCGGCGGCACGTTCTACATTGATCAGCCGTAAAAAATCCAAATCCATGGCAAGGCGGCGCTCGGCCAGAAATGCATTAAATTCCGCCGCAAGCTGCTGTTTATCGAGGTGGGTGGCGCGGAAAAAGTTTTGAAATTCCCAGGACTGCAGCAGGTTCTCCAGCTCCTTTTCCTGCCGCCGCTGCACCTGTTCCAGGGTGTTGTTGGCCACCGTGAGGTCGGCTTTTACCTTCATAAACAGCTGCTGGCCGGTGTAGCTGATATTCCAGTAGATGGTGATAAATACCAAACTCACCAGGGTCAGTAAGATTGGCAGCAGAGTAAGAATAAGAATGCGATAGCGCACCTTGGCCTGCATCTGGCGCCAGTTAACACCAAACAATTGGGTGAAGAAGGACATGGTTATTCCTCCTCGTCACTGTCAGTGCCAAACCACTCTTTGAATTTTCGGTCCAGGGTCTTGCGGGACACACCCAAATCACGGGCCGCAGCCGACTTATTGCCGCCATGGGACTCAACCACCGCCAGTACATGATGTTTTTCCACATCCTTGAGAGGCCACTCCAGCGGGAACCCAAACTGGCCCGGTTCGGCTTCCTTGATGGTGGTTTTCCAATATTCTGCCGGTGGCTTTCCTAAAAGGATGCTGCGCTCAATCATATTACGCAGCTCACGGATATTACCCGGCCAGTCGTGCTGCTGAAGGCGGCTTAAGTCTTCGTGGCTCCACACCAGTTCGCGGACCCCCAGCTCCGCCCCAAGCACCCGGGTGAAGTGATGGGTCAACTCGACCACATCTTCGGGCCTGTCTCTCAGTGGGGGGATTTGAATTTCGAGCACGTTCAAACGATAGAAGAGATCGCGGCGGAAATGTCCGGCCTCGACTTCATCGGCCAGCTTGCGGTTGGTGGCCGCCACCACACGTACATCAATACTGACCTCTTTTTCACTGCCCACGGGACGGATGGCCTTTTGCTCCAGCACCCTCAGCAACGCGGTTTGCATCTTCAGCGGCATTTCGCCGATTTCATCGAGGAAGATGGTGCCCCCCGACGCAAAGCTGAACAGCCCTTCACGGGCACCCTTGGCGCCGGTAAAGGAGCCCGCCGCATGGCCAAAGAGTTCACTCTCCAGCAGCTCAGGCGCGATGGCACCGCAGTTGACGGGCACGAAGGGACCCTGCCGGCCAGAGAGTTGATGCAGTTGTCTGGCCACCAGCTCTTTACCTGTGCCCGACTCGCCTTCAATCAGCACCACGGCGTTGGTGGGGGCCACCCGGGCAATGATGTTTTTCACTTCCTGCATGGCGGCGCTGTTGCCAATGATGCTGGAGGAATAGCCAATAGACACTTCGCGGCGCAGCATCAGGTTTTCGCGCTTGAGCAGCCTGCGCTCTATGGCCCTGTCCACCGCTTTTAGCATCTGCTCCAGGTGGAATGGCTTCATGATAAAGTCAGACGCGCCTGCCCGCAGTGCCTGAATGGCCACTTCCATGTCGGCGTAACCCGTCATGAAAATAATGTCCGAGCGCCTGTCTTCATCCGACAGGGCTTCATGCCATTCAATACCGGAACGTCCCGGCAATCGAATATCGACAATGATCAAATCGAAGTGACAGCGACTTCTGAGCTGCTCTGCTTCTTCCACGCTGCCGGCGGTTTCCACCAGGGCAAACTTTTTCGACAGCGCCTTATTTAAAAAGGAACGCATGCCCGGCTCATCATCAACAATCAGCACAGACACGGCAGTAGGCAGAGGTTTAGCAATGGCTTCGTTCTGGTTCATCTTGTCTTCTTCTGGACATTTTGACGCATAATGCGGTCATTCTATCACCGGAAAATGGTCGATAGGTCACTATGGACCAGCTAAAGTGTGCGTTGGGACAATTTGTCTGAAGGTTTTTGTTGCACTTGGGAGCTGCTTCACACTTTGTTGAAAGGATTGTGAAGCAAATCGCTATATATTCTTTGGCACTCAAATTGCTTATTAGGTGTGGCGCTAATTGCCCGCAATACCTGTCGGGCCCGATTTTAAGGCGACGAACTAAAGCCAAGGAGAAAGCATGTTCAACACCAAACATATTCTGGGCGCAGCCCTGACGGCCACCCTGCTGAGCATGACGCCGGTACAGGCCGAGGAAGTGATTAAGCTGGCCACCACCACCAGCACAGAAAACTCAGGCCTGCTCAAAGAACTGCTGCCCACCTTTGAAGCCCAAAGCGGCTACAAGGTACAGGTTATCGCGACTGGTACCGGTAAGGCGCTGGCACTGGGCCGTCAGGGTGACGTTGACCTGGTGATGACCCACGCCCCTGCCGCCGAAGCCAAGTTTGTTGAAGAAGGCTACGGCAGCGAGCCTCGCGGCATTATGGAAAACGATTTTGTGGTGCTCGGCCCCAAAAATGACCCTGCCAAAATCAAGGGCAGCGCCAGCGCCGAAGAGGCCTTTGGTAAAATCGCCGCTGCCGGCGTGCCTTTCATTTCCCGTGGCGATGACTCAGGTACCCACAAGAAAGAACTAAAAATTTGGCAAGCCGCCAATGTAAAACCTGACTTCAAGGGCTATACCTCTGTGGGCCAGGGCATGGGCAAGACCCTGCTGATGACCAACGAACTGCAGGGCTACACCCTGACTGACCGTGGTACTTACATCGCCTACAAGGGCAAGCTGGATCTGGATGTCGACTTTGAAGGCGGCGCCACCCTGGCCAACCCTTATCAGGTTATCTTGATTAACTCCGCCAAATATCCCAATCTGAATCACAAGGGTGCCAAGGCCCTGAGTGACTGGCTGATCAGCGCCGAAGGACAGAAGATGATCAATGACTTTAAGGTTCAGGGAGAGCAGCTCTTCAAGGCCACTTATCGTCAATGAGTCAGAGTTGGTTTGAACTGATACAGCAGGCCTTGGGCCTGCTGTTTTCCCTCGATAAAGATCTCTGGTCGATTATCTGGGTCTCTTTCAGCGTTTCCCTCGCGGCCCTGCTGATCACCCTTATCCCCTCAATGCTGCTGGGCTTTGTGCTCGCCTTTAAGCAGTTCCCCGGCCGTCACTTTGTCCTGAATCTGGTGCAAACCCTGCAATCCATACCCACAGTGGTGATTGGTTTGCTGGTGTATTTACTGCTGACCCGCATGGGGCCTTTGGGCGACCTGCGCTGGCTCTTTACCCAGCAGGGGATGATCCTCGGGCAAATGCTGATCTGCGCCCCCGTGCTGATTGCCATGAGCCAGGCGGCCTTTACCAGCGCCGACAAACGCGCATGGGAAACTGCCCTGACCCTTGGCGCATCGCTGCCCCGAGCCATTCTCATGGTCAGTGGTGAGCTGCGCGGCCCGCTGCTGTTGGCCGTTATCGCGGCATTTTCCCGCATAGTGACCGAGGTGGGCTGCTCCATGATGGTTGGCGGCAACATCGAGTATGTTACCCGTAATATTCCCACCGCCATTGCGCTGGAAACCAGCAAGGGCGACTTTGCTCAGGCCATAGCACTCGGGTTGGTGCTGCTGTTTCTGGCCATTATTATGAACTTTGCCCTGGGGAACCTCAGGGGTAAGAATCAGGTAAGGAGTCACTGATGGCGAGGATCCTTGCCCATGATTTGGGTATTCGCTTCGGCCAGCGGCAGTTGTTTGAGTCGGCTAATCTGACCTTTGCCGAGGGCGATTGCATCTACCTGATGGGTGACAACGGCAGCGGCAAAACCACCCTGATGAAAATTCTTGCCGGATTGCAGGCCCCTTCCCATGGCACGGTAACCGCCCAAGGTTTTCCATCCCGTGGCCTGTGGCAAAAGAACAAACTCCACGGCTGCGCCGTATACCTGCATCAGCATCCGTACCTCTTTGAAGGCAGCGTGCTGGAAAACCTGAACCTTGCCCTTAAACTGGGATGTCTGGAAGACTCCCGTATCGAAAAGGCATTGGACATGGCGCAGCTTGGGCACCTACAACACAGCCAGGCAAGCCATTTGTCAGGTGGTGAGCGCCAGCGTCTCGCCATTGCACGGGCCTGGTTGCTCAGGCCCAGATTGCTGATGCTCGATGAGCCTGTATCCAATATGGATAAGGACTCCCGAGAGTTAGTGCTCGACATGACAGAACAGCTCAAGGCAGACGGCACCGGCTTGCTGATAGCCAGCCACCAGCATGGCCGCTTAACGGCACTGTGCCAACATCATTGGCTTATCCAGGACGGCCGCATACTCACGGGACGCCTTGAGATCAAAACGCCACAACCACAGGAAAACGAATATGTCCTTGCGCATTGATGCCGTCATCCTTGCCGGCGGCCAGGCCCGCCGCATGGGTGGCCAGGATAAGGGGCTGGTAGCGCTCCTTGGCAAACCCATGATTGAACATGCCATTACGCGCATTCAACCTCAGGTTAAGGAGATCCTGATCAACGCCAACCGCAATCAAAACCTGTATGCTCAGTTTGCTGACTGCGTATTCGGTGATGAAGACAGAGGCTTTTTGGGACCGCTCGCCGGCATGGTAACTGCCATGGGCAAAACCCAGGCCGATCTGCTGTTGGTGGTCCCCTGTGACTGCCCTTGCCTGCCCACAGATTTGGTTGCCAGGATGGCGGCAGGATTGGAAGCCGAAGCGGCTGACCTCGCCGTTGCCAGCGATGGCGAGTATGAACAACCCGTGGTGATGCTGCTCAAGCCATCACTGCGCGATTCCATGAAGGCTTTTTTAGCGGCCGGCGAGCGCAAAATTGATTTTTGGTACGCCAAACACAAGGTGGCGGTGGTTTCCTTTGCCGACCAGCCCAATGCCTTCGTAAACGTCAACACGCCAGAGCAAATAGAACAACTATCCAAGGCGCTGACACAGTGATTTTTTGAGGTGAGCATGACGACAGCCTTTCGCAATCCCCTTCCCGTGCCCGTATTGGGATTTTGTGCCTACAGTGGCACCGGTAAAACCACCCTTCTGTTGAAACTCATCCCCGAGCTGAACCGCCGTGGATTAAAGCTGGCTGTCGTTAAACATGCCCACCACGACTTTGATGTGGATATTCCCGGTAAGGACAGCTATGAGCTGCGCAAAGCCGGTGCCCGCCAGATGCTGGTTGCCTCCCACGTGCGCTGGGCACTGATGACCGAAGACGCCCGCGACTCTGACCCCGAACTGCCCCATCTGCTGAACCAAATCGAAGCCGACAAGGTGGATATAGTGCTGGTAGAGGGCTTTAAAAAGCTGTCGCTGCCCAAGATAGAGCTGCACAGAGCCGCCCATGGCAAGCCATTTATTCATACCCAGGACCCGGACATTCTCGCCGTGGCCTGCTGCGACGACACCCAGTTGCCGTCAGACCTGCCAAGACTCGATATCAACAACGTGGCCGAAATTGCCGACTTTGTGCAGCAGTATATTGCCGACTGGTGCCCGGCCACCCCGTCATTGCCTCTGGCGCCCGCTTGTGGCTGCGAGGCCGATATGAGCAAGACTCTGTCGGTCCGTCAGGGGATGGATGCCATTCTTGCCAAAGTCGTCCCTGTCAGTGAAACCGAAATTGCCCCGCTGGACGAACTCGATGGCAGGGTGCTGGCCAGCGAAGCCATTTCGCCGGTGGACGTGCCCCAGCAAACCAACTCGGCCATGGATGGATTTGCCTTCCGCTTTACCGACCCCATGCCAGACTCGCTTTCCATTGTTGGTTCCTCTTTTGCCGGACACGGTTTTGCCGACACCCTCAAGCCCGGTGAGGCCGTGCGTATCATGACGGGCGCGCCGCTGCCCGCCGGTGCCGATACGGTGCAGCCAAGGGAACTTGCCGATGACAGAGGCGACACTGTGTCGCTTCAGGGGAAGCTGGAAGTGGGCCAGCATGTGCGGCTGGCCGGAGAAGACATAGCCAAAGGCGCAGTGGCACTTGGCGCAGGTGAGCGCATCGATGCCGCCGCCACCGGCCTGTTGGCGTCGCTTGGCTTTGACAAGGTACAGGTAAAGCGCCGCCCAAGGGTGGCAGTGTTTTCCACCGGCGATGAGGTGAGCGCCCCGGGAGAGCCCCTCGCGCCCAGCTGCATCTACGACTCCAACCGTTTCACTATCAAAAACATGGCCAAACGCCTTGGCTGTGAAGTGATTGACCTTGGCATTATTGAAGACTCGGAAGCCAGCCTGATGGCGGCGCTTGAGCAGGGTGCGAGCTGCGCCGATGTGGTGATAAGCTCGGGCGGCGTATCTGTGGGCGATGCCGACTACATCAAGACCGCACTGGCAAAGCTTGGTCAAATCGGCTTCTGGCGCATCAACATGCGTCCGGGGCGGCCGCTGGCCTTTGGCGAAATCAATCAGGCACTGTTTTTTGGTTTGCCCGGTAACCCGGTGGCCGTGATGGTGTCTTTCCTGCAGTTTGTGCAACCGGCCCTGCGCAAACTCGCCGGTGAAAATCAGTACCAGCCCAAATTTATTCCCGCTATCACAGACGAGGTGCTCAGAAGCCGTGCTGGCCGAACCGAGTTTTTCCGGGGTATTTACCAGCTGGGAGACGATGGTCAGCTCCATGTCAAAACCACCGGGGCCCAAGGCTCAGGCATGCTGAGTTCAATGGTAAAAGGCAATTGCCTGATAGTGCTCGCTGAGCCCGATGAACAGCTTGCCATCGGCAGCAGGGTCTATATCCAGCCCTTTGCCGATTTGCTCTGAGGCCAGTTAATGTCAGCCCTGTGCGACAGTTTTGGCCGCAAGGTCGAGTACCTGAGGCTATCGGTCACAGACCGCTGTGATTTCCGCTGTGTTTACTGCATGGAAGAAGACCCCTGCTTCCTGACACGGGAGCAGGTGCTCAGCTTTGAGGAACTGGCGCTCATTGGTAAAGCCTTTACCGAGCTGGGGGTGAAGAAAATTCGCCTCACCGGCGGCGAGCCCCTGGTCAGGACCGATTGCACTGATCTGGTGGCGCAACTGGGGCAACTGCCCGGCCTGCAGGAGCTGTCGATGACCACCAATGGCTCGCGGCTGGCCAAACTGGCACCGGCCCTCAGGGCTGCCGGGCTCAAGCGCCTCAATATCAGCCTGGATACCCTTAACTCCGAGCGGTTTGAACAGATCACCCGTAATGGCAAGCTTGAGCGGGTAATAGCCGGTATCGATGCCGCCAAACAGGCCGGTTTCGAGCGCATCAAACTCAATGCCGTTATCCTCAAGGGGCGCAACGACGATGAAGTGCTGGACTTGGTGGACTTTTGTCGCAGCCGCCAGCTCGATATCGCCTTTATCGAAGAAATGCCCATAGGTTTGATGGACGAGCGCGAAACGGCCCGTCACCTGTCCAGCGACCAGGTGCGCACCATCATTGAACACCGTTATCCGCTGACGCTTTCAGACAAGCGAACCGGTGGGCCTGCGCGTTATTATCAGATGTCGGACAGCCCAGTGCATATCGGCTTTATCTCGCCCCACAGCCATAATTTTTGCCACGAATGTAACAGGGTGAGGGTGACGGTTGAGGGCCGTTTGTTGTTATGCCTCGGGAACGAACACTCGGTCGACCTCAAGGCCATTCTCAGAAGCCATCCCGGCGACACAGAAGCCTTGAAAGCCGCTATTCTTGCAGCCATGCCTCTGAAGCCCAAATCCCATGAATTCGATACGGGTGCCGTGCAAATACTGCGCTTTATGAATGCGACCGGAGGCTGAATCTTCAACCTGGGGCATCTCGTGTTACACTCAACGCCAGGGTTTCGCTTGATTTTTTCCCATGGGACTTAAACGCCGCACCTGGAACAACATCATTATCATCGCCAGCATCCTAATGGTCTCGGTGCTGACTTTGCTTGACCAGCGCATGAACAGCCTGCCGGAAGATGCCGCGCCACTCTTTGACGACTCCACGCCCCTCACGGGACTGCAACTGGACGGTGTCGCGCTGGAGCGTACCAATGGCATCTTTGCCTGCGACAGCCAGGTCAGCAACTGTGATGATTGGGGTAATGCCTGGTTAAGCCTTAAGGTCTCAGCCCTGTCTCAACCGCCGGGCCAGCCCACTGGGCCGAGGGAGCTGACTATCCTCATCGGCCAATTGCCCGCACAAACCTGGCTGCTGTTTGATGACGGACTTTTGCAGTCCCCCCAGGGTCACTGGTACCTTATTCCTCCCAGCCTGCGTCAGGCACTCGAACCCCATTTGTCAGTCCAACCCCAATAACCCGCAGTGCGAGAGCAAGATGCCAGAATTACCGGAAGTTGAAGTGACCCGCCAGGGCATTGCCCCCCACCTGGAAGGCAACCGCGTTGAAGCCCTCATTGTGCGTAATGCCAGCCTGCGCTGGCCAGTGCCTGAGCTTGCACAAAACATCGTTGGCCAAACCATTTTGAGCGTCAGACGCCGGGCCAAATATCTACTGATAGATACTCAGGCGGGTACCACCATTGTCCATCTGGGTATGTCCGGCAGCCTGAGGGTGCTGCCGAAGGATACCCCGGTCGAGAAGCATGATCACATTGACCTGGTCATGCAAAACGGTCGGGTGCTGCGCTTTAACGATCCCCGCCGCTTCGGCGCCTGGCTTTGGAGCGAGTTGCCTGAGGCGGCCCACCCGCTGCTGGAAAAGCTGGGGCCCGAGCCACTGTCGGCCGCGTTCCATGCCGATTACCTGCAAGGGGCACTCAAAGGCAAAAAGAAGGCCATCAAGCTGTGCCTGATGGACAACGCCATAGTGGTTGGAGTGGGTAATATCTACGCGAACGAAGCCCTGTTTGCCGCCGGTATTCACCCCGAGGCCGAAGCGGGTAAAGTGGATGCCGAACGCCTTACGCTGCTTACCGCCGAGGTAAAGGCCATACTGGCACAGGCCATCAAACAGGGGGGCACCACCCTCAAAGACTTTACCAACGCCGACGGCAAGCCCGGTTACTTTGCCCAGAAATTACATGTGTATGGCCGCGGCGGCGAGACCTGCACCGAGTGTGGCCACCTGCTGAGTGAAATCCGCCTCGGTCAGCGCACCACGGTATTTTGCAGCCTATGTCAGACAAAATAATTTCATCCGTAATCAGATAAAACATGGCCAACTTGCGTTTTTGAGTTCTTTTTATTCATCTATAAATGCACTTTGGCAGAATGCCAGTTACCGAACGCTGGAGCATTAATAGCCGAGTCTCTATAATGGCGCCCCCGAATCCCACTGACTCACAGGCAAATCCTTGAGCTTTGAATACCTGGCGTTACTCGCCGCTGCCTGCTGGGCCGTTGGCAGCCTGATGTCGGCCACCGCCGCCACACATCTTGGCGCCTTTGCCTTCACCCGCATCAGAATGCTCAGTGCCAGCGTTATGCTCTGGCTGCTGGCGCTGCTCCTTGGCACCTGGCACAGCCTGACGCTGGACAGCCTTTATTTGCTGGCACTTTCGGGACTTATCGGCATTTTCATTGGTGATACGGCGCTGTTTGCCGCCATGAATCGGTTGGGCCCCAGAAGAGCCGGGGTACTCTTTGCCACCCATTCCCTGTTTTCGGCTGTACTGGCCTATTTGTTTCTCGGTGAAACCCTGTGGGGATGGACCCTGTTTGGCAGTAGCCTGCTCATCAGCGGCGTGATGGTGGCCATATTTTTCGGTAAACGAAAAAACGAAGAACATGCCTGGGAAAACGGTAATCAGCAGGTCAAACGCGGTATGGCACTGGCACTCTTGTCAGCCCTGTGCCAATCGGTGTCGACCCTGATGGTCAAACCCCTGATGGAAACGGATATAGATGCGGTGGCGGCGTCGGCAGTGCGCATGAGTACCGCCTTTGTGCTGCATTTCGCCCTGTTGCTGCTGGGCTTTTCCGTTGCCAGGGCCAGAACCCCTGCCACTCCCAAGGTACTGGCACTCACCATCGGCAACGCTGCGCTGTCGATGGTACTGGGTATGACACTGATATTGCAGGCACTGAAACACGGCAACGCCGGCCTGGTAGCGATATTGTCGTCCGTCAGCCCTATTCTGGTGTTGCCACTGCTGTGGTTGGTGTATCGCAAGAGTCCCGCAGTGGGGGCCTGGCTCGGCGCCATCATGACGGTGGCCGGCACTGTACTGATACTGGCGCATTAGGTGCTGGGTCTTTCGCCGGAAGCTACATTATCAAAGCCCCTGAACGGGGCTTTTTCATCCGACGTAATCAGTTGAACTCGAAGTTCACCTGTACCGGGTAGTGATCCGACAGCTCGTTGTAGTAGCCATTGTGATAATAGCGGCCCGAGCTTAAGTTCCAATAACCTTTCAAATACCACCAATACCAGCTGATTTCAGCCTTTGGGTAGCGCACTGACATCGCCGGGTTATTGACTGGCTGCTTGTGGTCCTGATGCCAGAATACGTAGTCGAGGGTATCGTTGTAGTCGAGGCTGTAGTCAAAGTAGTAGGCATTGGCCTTGGTAAACCAGTTATCCCTGGCGCTGAAAGAACCTGTTCCCGGAGTAGTAAAATTCAGCCCGGCATTGATAGTGGCCAGCATGTCGGCCACTTCCTGCTGTTTGCTCCATTCCACATTCATGTCACCACCGATAATGACAGCCTCGGTTGCCGGGATCTGCTCGGCCTCGATAAAAGCCTGAATTTCCCCCAGCTGCCCCAGACGTACCTGATGTTCTTGCGCTGTGTCATCGTCGTGGGTTGCCTGCAGGTGAGTGCCAATCAGGTGGAATCGCTCGCCATTTTTCTCGATGGCGACATAGGCAAATCCCTTGTTGGCATAATAATCCCAACTGCCCTGCAGGCTGTGATTAAACACATGGGCCTTGCGGGTTAATATGGGGTATTTGGACAGGATAACCACGCCGCCACGCACCACCATGGGGGAGTTGGAGCAGTTTCCGGTGAGCGCATCCCAGCCGGTGCCGCTGCAGTTTTCACCCACATTAGCGGTTTGATAAGGGTATAGACCGGCAAGGGAACTCAGTGCCGTTTCCGCTTCATCGTTAAAGGCTTCGCTTACAAGTATGACGTCGGGCTGATCCGACAGCTGTGTCAGCACGGCAGGCAAACGTGCTGCACGATTGACCTGATCCCAATCCTGCACATTGAGCTGCATTATGTTGTAAGCCATCACCTTGAGTGATTCGGCATAGGCCTGAGGTTGCAGGGCAAATATCAGGGTAAATAGCAGTGCATGATGTTTTCTCATCAAGGCATCTCCAGTTTGTGATTATGAGTTATTTGGGTGCTACTCAGTTACTCGGGTAGCGGCCCATACTGGAACACAGCCGAATGTCATTAAGACGTCAGGGAGATGTCATTGAGATAAAGGTTTTATGACTGGCACTGGCACAAAAAAGCCCCGCATGCGGGGCTTATTCATTAGTCCGTCAGCCAATGGCCAGGATGGTCAGTGTGGTAGCGGTAGACCCGTTTGGGTGCATCACAGCTGGCCGCCATGGCTTGGTCATCCAGCAACAGCCAGTTGTCCCTGTGGGCTATGCCCATGCTACGGCCCCTGGACATATCAAAACAGCTCAGGGTTGTGCCTTCGGGAACCAGCAAGTAACGCTTTGGTGCAGAGGCGCCCTCTGTCATCCCCTCGTTCATCCAAGCCCAGGCATTGCGCTCCTGCTCTTCGACGCTCGCCAGGTAACTGAAGTGGGTCACAGACACAGGAGAAAACAGAATGAACTGCTCCTTGAACTTAATCAGCCCAAGCTCGGCATCTTCTCCTATGGTTTCGGCCGTATGTTGCATCAGTTGCTGCGGTGTACGCATGCTATCGAGCAGCATATAGCCCCAGGTGCCCACCAGCAGCCAGCCCACTAATGTCACGGCACCGGCATTGAGCAGCGAGACTTGTTTTCTAAGCCACCACAAACAGGCAAGCCAAACACCCCCTAGCGCCAGCAGCATCATACCTATGCCCGTTAAGTCGTCGGTGTAATCGGCGAGCCTGGCAGCCAGCTTGGGATGATGCATAAGTGCCAGCACACCCGCCAGCAGCAGTACGGCGCCCAATACCCACAATACGCCCTTCACCAAACCCTCAAACCAGCGCCTGGGCTGCTCACCATCGATGATAGCGGCCATAGCCAAACAGGCCATGGGCAGAGCAGGCAAAATATACACGTTGCGCTTGCCCGGGCTCAGGCTGAAAAACACCACCACCAGCAAAACCCAAAGCAGCAAAATAGCAATAACGGGGTCTTGCTTGATGCGCTCAATAACGCGTTTACCATGGGCAATTGCCAGCAGCGGCAGCGGGAACCAGAGCCAGGGAATAACGCTGAAAATAAAGAAATACCAGGGTTTGATATGGTGCCATGCGTTAACGTAACGCTCACCGGTTTGCTTGAACAGGATGTTGTTCATATAGGCCTGGTGCTCAGGCGTGGCATCCAGCCACACCGCCAGCAACATGGGCACCAGCCACAGGGCAATCACACCCAACATCGCCAGAGGCCCGAGGGCAACCCTCCAGCGCCAGGCCTGGTGGGGCAACAGTGCCCTGCCGGTGACCATTTGCCAGCGATACCAGGCCAAAGGCAATAACATCAGCAGTGGTAAGAAGCCCACACCCTTGGTGATAACCCCCAACCCCATAAAGGCCCAGGACGCAAAAAACCAACGCCAATGGGGCCCGAGTACAAAATGCCTCACCAGCCCGTAGCAACCCAGGGTAATCCAGCAGGCCACCATGGCATCTATCTGGGCATTCTTTGCCTGCATCAAAAATTGCGGCACCAACAAGAGCAACAAGGCGGCGTTGCGGCCGACCCTGACGCTCCAGAGACGACAGCCCAAGTCATAAACCAGCATCACTGTCAACAGGCCGCAGAGGGCGTTGGGAATAAGAAAGGCCAGTTTCAGATCGCCAATCAACCAATACACAGCGGCAATGGCCCACATAAATACCGGGGGCTTATCGGGATAAAATTCTCCGCCGCGGGTGGGAAACAGCCATTCCCCGCCCATCACCATTTCCCGGGCCACTTCCACAAAGCGCGGCTCATCGGCGGGCCAGGGCGAGCGCATGCCAATGCCAATCAGCATCACCAGCAGCGTGAGGCTGAAGAGCGCCCAAAACACCCTTTTCTTATCATCATCGGCAAAGAGTCTGAACAATGCTGTCATGGGTATCCTTACGATTCTTCGGCAAATTCATCTACCTGCCGCTTAAGATGGCTGCGGTACAGGTAAGCGCCAATGGCGCTGGAGAGAATAAAGAGCACGACGCTGACCCCAAGCTGGATATGATCCGCAAGGCCAATGCCGGCGCCGGCAAAACTGAAAATCAACATTTGTGGCAGGTAACCCAGGGCACTGCCAAGCAGGAAGCCGCCCACCCCGACCCGGGTGGTGCCGGCAAGGAGATTGGTGAGCAAATTACTGCCCACCGGCAACAGGCGTATCATCAATACCTTAAGCCAGGTTTTTTGAGCCAGCAGTGCCTCAAAGCGTTGCAATCTGTGGCCAAAGCGGCGGCTTAAACTGCTTCTTACCGTGAGTCTGGCAAAATAAAAGCTCATCAGGCAGCCCAGCAAGGTCGCCAGGGTTGAGAAGAGTGCGCCATAGAGGCCACCCATGGCAAAGCCGCACACAAAAGCAATGGCCTGCCTTGGCCCACCCACCGCAGTAAAGAGGCTGCCGGCAAGCAGCAATACCGCCAACGCCTGCACACCGCCCTCTTTGACGAAACGGGCCACCCAGTTGCTGTCGGTGAGATGGTCGAACCATCCCTCCCTGGCGGCCAGCATCAGCAAGATGAGCATTGTCAGGGTGAGAGATAATTTACCGAGCCGTTTCAGGTGGGTCTTCATGGATGATTGTAACCGTCCACCCGCTCCACCTCCGCTATCTTGCCTCTGCGGATAAGCCACATGACGCCCAGCAGGTCGACAATGCCCACCCAGGCACGGTTCCAGGCATTGTATTTGGACACGCCGGCGCCCCTGTCTCTGTGGTTGACTTCGCTGATACGGATTTCGCCGCCAAGACGGCGGATCAGTGCCGGCAAGTACCTGTGCATATGGTTGAAATGGGGCAAGCGCAGAAAGGTTTCACGCGGGAACAGCTTCAGGCCGCAGCCGGTGTCAGGTACCCCATCGTGCAGCAGGGCATCGCGGATACGATTGGCGACTCGCGACTGAAAACGTTTCCAGGCGGTGTCTTTCCGATTCTTGCGATACCCGGCAATACAAAAATGCGGATTAGTGATAGTGCGGGCAATGGCAATCATGGCGGGGATATCGGCAGGATCGTTTTGACCATCGGCATCCAGGGTCACAATCCAGTCACCCTTGGCATGCAACACCCCGGAGTGCACCGCTGTGCTTTGGCCGGTACTCTTGCGGTGACGCACAACACTGGCATTACAGCCACAATCGGCCGCCGCCTGCAACACTTCCCGGCCGGTTGCATCCGTACTGCCGTCGTCAACTACCACTACTTCGAAGTCTGATTGGCCTTCGAGCGCCGCCGCGATTTCTTTGACCAGATTGCCTATGTTTCCGGTCTCGTCTTTCGCAGGAATAACCACTGAAATCATTGAGTCTACTTTCCTTTTTGGCAAAAGCCCACTCGCCAGCATATCGCACGGCTGCCGGAAAGGATACCCATCTAGGTTGTCATAAAAATGACAAAACGCGCCAGATGGCGCGTTTTGTGTTCAGAAATCAGGACACTCAGAATCGATATTCATAACTGCCATACAGGGTGGCATCATTATGGGTATTTGTGTCGAACTCTGAGCGGGAGACAGTGCCTCCAAGAGTTACCATACCTTTGAACATTGGTTGACGGTAAGACACTTCCAGCATCAGCAAATCTTCCTTGGCAAGCTGTGGTACCCACTCACCACCGCGGTTTTTGCCATCTTTGTTAAGCTGGGCATAGCGCAGATAGGCATTTATGCCCTTGCTGTCGCCAAACTGACCTATCAGGCCCAGCACCCAGGTTTCGGCATCACTGTCATAGGTTGAACCCAAAGAACGGCGATAATAGCGCGAGCCGGAAAGATAGGTGGTGTGCTCGTAGAAGCAGTTGAATGCGTTATCGTCACTGCCACAGGCCACCAGGGTATCTGTGTATTCGAGGAACAGCTTGTACTGCTGATCTTTAAATCCAAAACGGGTGTCAACACCCGCCAGTTTGGCACAATCGGCCAAATCCCATGGCATGGGACCGCTGGAGTCTTCGCAGGTACGCTCGAGGTAGAGGCCAACGGGCACATTGAACCATGTATCGGCGTAGCGAATATCCCATCCGGCCATCTGGTTGCCCAAACGCGAGTTCTGAGCCGAATCACAATCTACACTGCCATCGGCACATTCACCGCCGCCCGAAATCGTGTCCCAGAAAGTGCCCAGACCACAGTCCTGGCCTTCACCGCACATCTGCACAGTCCAGGAAGCGCCAATTTCCAGCTGTTGAAAGGGCTTTAAGGTACCGCGAAAATTCCACAGCAGGGTGTCTTCCACCGCGCGATTATCGTTCATCCAGCTGATCCCCGTAGTCAGGGTCCAGGGACCAATCCACGACAGCCAAGGCGTTTCAAAGGCCGCCGCATTGTTGCGACTCAACAGTAACGATGGCATGGGGCGGGCGTTACTGGACTTGTGCAGTGCCGTATCAAATCCGGGCCCCCACCACTGTTCAACCGTACCGGCGGTAAAAACCCAGTTCCCCAATACCAACGCCGCCCAGGAATCATCCAGACGGAAGTCTTTGTCGTCCTTTGCATCATAGGCTGCCGTCGCAGACACCTTGAACGCAAAGCGATTATCCATGTACTCGTGGGAGGCCTTGAGTTCACCCTGCTCACGGTAGTCACTGCCGAAATGTTGGAATCTGGCTTCATCGGTTGCGCCAACCGCTTTGAGTCGTGTGTTACCCCGGTTTTCCACCGCCTGACGATAGTAGTAGTTCACCCTCACATAGGCAGCGGCCAGATCCGGCGTCAGTAATGAGGGCTCGGCTTTATTCAAATCCACCCCAATGCCGGACCACATCAGCGGAAACGTATTTACTGGCATTGTGATAACACCGGCATCGGCCAGAGCCTGAATATCGGCACGCAGGTAGACATCCGAAGAGTCCACCCAGGGTGTGGCCAGAGCCGACGCAGACAGTAGCGCCAAGCTCAGCGCAGATAACGACATGTACTTCATAAAGTCCCTTTTACTTGCGCGGCAGCGCCAACAATTCAGCGGCAACGTCCGGATGTACAAATTGGCTCACGTCGCCCCCGTGGAGCGCCACCTCTTTCACCAGGGTTGAGGAGATGAAAGAGTTTTCTTCAGCGGGCGTCAGGAACACGCTTTCCAGATCCGGGCTCAGGCGACGGTTCATGTTGGCCAACTGGAATTCGTACTCAAAGTCCGACACGGCTCTGAGCCCCCGCACCAACACACTGGCCTGCTGGTCTTTGGCAAAGTCCACCAGCAAGCCGGTAAACCCCACAACTTCCACGTTATCCAGATGAGCTGTGACTTTTTTCAGCAGCTCCACCCGTTTTTCCAACGAGAACTTTGGCTGCTTGGACGGGCTTGCTGCCACACCTATTACCACATGCTTAAACAGGTTGGCGGCCCGCTCTATCAGATCCGCATGCCCATTGGTGACAGGATCGAAAGTACCGGGATAGATGGCTCTTGTATGCATATACAGACCTGTGTCGTATCGAGTTAAGGGTTGATTGCCCAAAGAAAGTTTGCCCATTCTGCCACAAGTGCGCCTCGGGTGCATGGCCTCACAACAGGCAAATTACAAGCCTGCATCCGGCAACCTCAAAACTCCGGGCCAAATACGTAACACACCATTCACCAGTCACACAAAAACAAAACCAAAGTTTCAATAAATACACATTTAAAGTCATGATTTTATTAATTATTTTGCGATTAACAGCCGAGTTAATACAATGCCCGCAAACGGGCAATCCAGAAAGCATTCATGAGTAAAATTAAGGTAGCACTGCTGGTAGATGAATATTTTGGCGGCGCCAAAACCAAATATGGCGGATATGGCTTTTTGGCCAGACATCTGGTGGCCAAACACCTTCCTGACGATCAGGTCGAAGTGGACGTTTTGCTGAAAAAAGACTGCGGCAAAGTGCGTCTGTGGCCCAAGTGTTTTATGGTCGATGGCATCAAGGTATACAAGTTGGCAGCACGGGCCTTTGATTGGGTAAATAACCTGTTTTTGAGACAGAAAAACTATGATGTTTTTCTTTCCATCGAGATGACCACCCACTCCTACCGCATTTTCAGTAAGGCACCGGGAAAAGACAAAAAACTGCTGTTTTGGATCCAGGATCCGAGACCCACCTACGAGTGGGATGAAATCCAGACGGTGAAACTCTTTCCCGAGCCCAGCTACTGGGATGCAGAGATTTACGATTTTGTGAATCAATACGCCCGGAGTGGTCATATACGCTTTATCAGTCAAGCCAAGTGTCTCGATCAAAAGGCCAGAGACCTGTATCGCTTACCCGCCAATACGCCCATCAACTACCTGCCGAACCCCATCGAAATTGATGAGACGTTTGACCTGGACAGTTTCCCGAAGCAGAACAGCATAGTATTCCTTGGCCGTATCGAATCCGTAAAGCGGGGTTGGCTATTCGCCGAAATCGCCAAGGCCATGCCTCAGTACCAGTTTTATATGCTGGGTCAGGCGCACAGGCAGGCTGACGAAAACAATGCCGTAATGTCAGGCTACCAAGCCATTCCCAATCTGCATTTCGTCGGTCATGTGGAAGGCGAGCAAAAGAATCGTTTCCTGAAAGAGGCCAAGGTGCTGGTCAATACCTCCATTCATGAAGCCCTGCCGATTTCTTTCCTCGAGGCCTTGTCCTACGGCACCCTGCTGGTGAGTTGCCAAAATCCCGATGAGCTGGCGAGCAAGTTTGGCGTGTATACCGGCAAGGTGCTCGGGGATGGCTTCGACAAGGTGGAGCTCTTTGTCGCAGCAATAAATCAGCTGCTGGCAAATGATGGCCTCAGACACCAACTCGCAAAAGATGCCATTGCCTATATTAAAGAAGTGCACTCACTGCCTCGCTTCACCCGGGACATCAAGCATGAACTGTTGGCCGTTTGTGCAAACCGTAAGGAGCCAGTGAAAGCAACTGGCCGCACCACCAGCAGCGCAGTACAATAGCCTTTTATCTGTGTGGAACAGAGATGAAACGACTTATAGTAGATTTGGATGGCACCCTCACCAAGGCCGACAACACAGATTACAGTGCGGTGTCGCCCCGGGAAGATGTGATTGCCCGATTGAGACAATATCAGGCAGAAGGATTTGAAATTGTCATCTCCACAGCACGCAATATGCGTACCTTTGAAGGTAACGTGGGCAAGATAAACATCCATACTCTGCCGGTGATCACAGCCTGGCTGGACAAACATCAGGTGCCCTACGACGAAATTCTTGTCGGTAAACCCTGGTGCGGTCATGAAGGCTTTTATATCGATGACAGGGCCATCAGACCGTCTGAATTCGCCCGTCTGAGCCGGGCCGAAATTGAGCAACTGTTCGAAGACGACAAAGCATAGGACGTGCATGTACCTCATTACTTCTGCCGCAATGGTGGCCTCAGAGTTACAGTCTGAGTTCGGACCTCTGCCCCCCTGCTTTTTGCCGGTGGGCAACAAGCGCCTGTTCCATCACCAGCTGGCGTTAATACCCGCTGGCGAACGCACCATCATTACCCTGCCGGAGGGCTTTACCCCCGGCCCTTATGACAGCCAAAGCCTCAAAGACTATGGTGTTGAGCTGTTGTACCTGCCTCCCAGGCTGAATCTGGGAGAATCCATCGTCTATGCCCTTATCCAGCTGGAGTTTGCCGACGATGAACCTTTATATATTCTCCACGGCGATACCCTGTTCGATAGCCTGCCCCGCCAAACCGATTGTCTGGGTCTGAGTCAGGTCGAAGACAACTACAACTGGGCCGAATTTGATACCAAGACTGCCACTCTGCGTCCGTATCATGCTGAGCTAAGACCTTCCAGCGAACTGATTTCAAATGGCTTTTTCAGCTTCTCAGCCCCAAGAGCCCTGATAAGGTACATCACCCAGGCCAAGGGTGACTTTATTACGGGTCTGAATGGCTATATGGATGACAAGGGCCTGACCCCGGTAACCTTGCCCCATTGGTATGATTTTGGTCACAGCCATACCTATTACCAATCCAAAAGCCGGATGACGACTCAGCGCGCTTTTAACGGGATGGCAATTCAGGGGCAGGTCGTCAGAAAATTCAGCCACAAAAAACATAAGCTGGCTGCCGAGGCCAACTGGTATCAAAGTTTGCCAGGGCCCATGCGCGGCTACATCCCACAGCTGCTGGGCTGTGATGAAACTTCTGATGTATTTGGCTACAGCATAGAGTATCTGCACCTGACAGCCTTGAATGAGCTTTACGTATTCAGCCAGCTACCTGCCTTTGCCTGGCGTAAGGTGCTCAAAGCCTGCTGCCAGTTTCTCAAGGATGCCAACAATCATACGGTGGCCGATGCCCAAACCCTCAATGGGCTTTTTATGGATAAGACCCTGAGCCGACTTGAGGATTTCGCCAGCCAGAGCGGCGTCTCTGTCGCCAAGGAAAACCGGATCAATGGCGCCCTGCGCCCTTCTTTGCTGGAGCTGGCCCGGACAAGCTGCAAATATTTGCCCAAAGACAATGGCAGGCAGCACCTGCTTCACGGTGACTTTTGTTTCAGCAATATTCTATATGACTTTCGAACCTGCAATATCAAGGTCATAGACCCGCGTGGGCTGGATGGGAATGACAAACAAACCATCCACGGCAATGGCTTATATGACATAGCCAAGTTGGCCCACTCGGTATTGGGGCTCTACGACGCCATTATTGCCGGTTATTTCAGAGCCGAGCAGCTGGGGCCGGATATTGACTTCAGTATTGCCATCACGCCCAGACGCGAGCAAATCATGGCCGACTTCGTCCAGCTGATGGCCAGCGAGTTCGCCGTCAGCGAAGCCGAGCTCTACGCCATGCAAATTCAGTTGTTCCTCTCCATGTTGCCACTTCACAGCGACAGACCCGATCGGCAGCTTGGCTTTATCGGTAACGCCTATCGACTCTATGACAGGCTGCTTGCCTGCACAGGAAATCCATCATGATAGTGATCCCCATGGCGGGGTTAAGCTCCCGTTTTTTCAACGCTGGCTACACACAGCCCAAATACATGCTCGAAGCCGGCGGCATGCCACTGTTTGACCACGCCCTGCTCAGCTTTGCGGCCTATTTTGGCAATACGCCTTTTTTGTTTATTGTGCGCGACCTGTATGACACTGTGGCCTTCGTCAAAACACGCTGCCAGGCACTGGGCATTAAAGAGTTCAGGATTATTGCCCTGGAGCAGCCAACCCGAGGACAGGCCGAAACCGTGTACCTGGGGCTGAAGGAGGTGCAAGACGCCGAGCCGCTGACGATTTTCAATATAGATACCTTCAGACCCGGATTTACGTTGCCTCCCATCGCCGATACGGCCGATGGCTATCTGGAGGTGTTTCGCGGCGAGGGCAGCAACTGGTCATATGCCAAACCCGCCGATGCCCAGAGCACCCGCGTAGTGCAGACCGCTGAAAAGCAGCCCATATCCGATCTGTGCAGCACAGGGCTTTATTATTTCCGTTATGCCGCCGATTTTCGCCAGGCCTATGAAACCGAAGCCGCACGGCCAGCAAGCGAGTGGCAAAAGCAAGAGCTCTATATAGCACCGCTATACAACCACCTGATAACTCTGGGTAAGGACATTCACTACCACCTTATCGATGCCAGTGAGGTAATCTTCTGCGGTGTGCCAGAGGAATATCAGGCCCTGCTGGCCCAATATTGATATCGCCAAGCCGTGCCATGGTACGGCTCAAGCTCGCTGGTATTAAGCCTATGACAATCAAATTCAGTGATATTACTGTGGTGGTACAGGGACCGGTTCAGGCCTATCAGGGGCGGGATCAGCAAACCGGCATCACCCAAATCTGCCTTGACAGCATCCGCACCCATCTGCCGGGTGCCCGTATCATCCTCTCCACCTGGGAAGGACAGGACTGCACAGGGCTTACCCCGGATCTCTTGCTGCAACACCCGGATCCCGGTGCCAATGTCGTTGCCTACAATGCTCAGGGTGAAGCACAAAAGCTCAACTTTAACCGACAGATAGTCTCTACCCGCGAGGGACTCAAACGGGTCCAGACACCCTATGCAGTCAAGTTAAGGTCGGATAATTTCCTGACCGGAAACGGGTTTGTCGCAGCACTGGCGCAGTTTCCCGCTCGCTGTGCTTCCGATATCCGCTTTACTGAGCCCGTGGTGGTGAATACCAGTTACTTCCGGCGTTATGCCGAAGGGCAGCGTGTCATCATGCACCCCAGCGATTTTTTCCATTTTG
This sequence comes from Shewanella sp. FJAT-52076, assembly GCF_019457455.1. NCBI lineage: Bacteria > Pseudomonadati > Pseudomonadota > Gammaproteobacteria > Alteromonadales > Shewanellaceae > Shewanella > Shewanella sp. FJAT-52076. The sequence goes on along the minus strand of NZ_CP080415.1, from coordinate 110,200 downwards.
GGCGTACGGAAGATCTGCTGAAAATCTGGGACTTGCCTCTGTTCAAAGACAGACCATTCGACCCGGCTCAGGCCGGTAAAGCCCAGTACCACGGGGCACCGCTGACCAGCCCCCATGCCGAGCAAATCTATTGCGACCTGTGGCTCAGACGTCTTGACGATGGCTTTTTGCCCCTGGCGCACCGCCACCAGTTTTCTGCCGGGCAGGCAGAGCGCTGGGACAGGTTTATGGCATCCAACCTGCGGGTGTTGGAACCGGCGCAGTTGGGACTCGGCTTGATTGCGCGCTTTATTCCAAAAACCAAGCGCCCCAATGAAATGAGCCATCTCGATTGGCTGTTGCTTTACCGCCGCTATTGCGACCCCGCGTTTCCCGCATCAGCATTAAAGCTTTTCACCTCTTTGGGCTGGCGACGCCTGCTAAAAATGCCGCTGAGTTATCTCAAATTCCGTCTGACTCTGGGAAAAAAAGCCTGAAAAAATCCCGGCCAGGCCGGGATTTTTTATTATGTGCTGGCCGAATAAAACGTCTCAGACTGTCAGCAGCTTCAGGTACTGGCCTGCGACTGTGGCAGCTCCTACCTGGGTCAGAATTTGTGCATCATCGCAGTTCGGATAGTGGCTCAAGGCTTCATCCATGGCGACCGCCAGCGCTGCTGGATCACGTCTGGGAACCAAAAAGCGCCGCAGTTCTCCGGTGAGAATTTCTTTGGGGCCATGGCGACAGTCGGTACTGACGACCGGGGTACCCACAGCCAGCGACTCAATCAACACCGTGGGTAAGCCTTCATAGTCTGAACTCAATGCCAACAACCTGGCACCCTTTATCCAGGGATAAGGGTTGGTTTGGAATCCGGGAATGATCACCCTGTCCTCAACCCCAAACTTGCGGGCCGACTTGATAGCTTTCTTCTTGTTGTTGCAAAGCAGCACCAATGGTAAGGGGTTGCGCATCTGTTTAAGCGCCGCAAAAAGCACATCATGGCGTTTTTGGCGCGCAAAGCGGCCAACGTGGATGATGTAATCTCCTTTGGGCAGTGCCTCGGGTGTTTGATTGGCCTGGTGCTGAATTTTTTCCAGTTCGAATGGATTGTATATGGTTTGCACCGAGGCGGGTGTCACCCTGCCCACCTCGGCAATCTCATTGGCTATCCCTTTGGAGACGGTGATCAGATGCTGGCCGTTGAGTGATTTTTTCGCCCGCAGCATACTCAGATAGGCAAAGGGACCCAACTTACGCTGGCGTTGCAACTCTTCTTCAATAGAGTTGTGCACCACGCAATATAGCGGTGCCACGCCGGTGCGGGTCATCAGCAGATTGGTTTTATCCAGGTTGGACAGAAACAACTCAAACTTGCCGAAACGCGCCTCAAGCCCTGTTATCCACTGTTGTAACTTCTGTACCGAACCACGGGTACGCCAAAAGCCGTCAATATTGCGCTCATCACCGCCAAAGCAGAAGTGCACCTGCAGGCCAGGTGGAATTTCATGGTGGCAGTCCTGCTGCAACACCAGCAAATGTGGCTCATGGCCCAGCTCCACCAGGGTGGACGCCAGAGTCAACATCACCTTTTCTGCACCGCCACCGGCCAAACTGTCGATGGCAATGGCAATTCTGCGTCCTGTCATGGCTGAACCTCCAGCAAATGCTTAATCTTATTCATGGTCAGTTGCAGGCCATCCATATCGGCTTCGGCTGCCAGAGCCTGCTGCAGTGACGCTGTGGTTTCATCGGAAAACAAAGCGGAAATGTTGGCAGCAAGCTGCTCGGGCTCACAGGCAAGCACCAGCCCTCTGTCGGCACAAACAGCGATGCGTGGCGGCTGGTCTTTGGAAACCGGAGCCGTAAGTACCAGTTTTTTCAAGGCGATAGCCTGTAGCAAGGTATCACCACCGCTCAGCACCGCCGCTTTGGCGGCCACCAGCAAGTTAATAAAGTCGCTGTTGGCGAGAGCACTTAAGCAAATCACCCCCGATGCCTCGGGCAGCGTCTTGGGGTAATTGGGACCAAACACCATCACGGATTTGAGCCCGCTGGCAGCATGGCTGGCTTGGGCCGCCTCAAAAAAGCGGTCTGCCGCGAGGCCACCGGCCAACTTATGCCCGCCTGAGCCGGCGTTAAAGAGCACAAACTCCCCTTCGGCCAGCCCATATTGGGCGAGCAACTCCTGCTGTCTTGCCTTATCCGGCGCGCTGAACACGGGCCCAATACACTCAGGCAGTGGTTTACCAATCAACTTCAGCTTAAAGGCTTCGAAAGCGGAAACGGGGCCAATCACAAATTCCGGCTGTACGACCAGATGGGCATCTGTCACCCGGGCGCGGCCGATTTTCATACCGCGGCTGCGCTTGCGCCTGTGCTGGCTGAAAAACACGACCTTGGCGCCCTGGGCATGGGCCCGAGCCAGCTGAGACTTGCGGCCGGATGCATCAAAGAGCACCACATCGGGGCGAAATGTCTCCATGATGTCGTTCACGGCTTTCACTTCTTTGGTGGGCGTGCGATCCAGCAGTTTGGTTGGATATGGGCAGCTGGCTGCGTAGGGGGCTTCCTTACTTAGAATGAAACACACCTCGGCAGCAGGCCAACAGCGCTTCACTTCGTCTGCAACGATCAGCGAGCGCATGTACTCTCCCATGCCTTCTGCAGAAGACACCGGGATAAACAAAAATTTCGGGGCCATAGATTGAGTGACCGCAGAGTTTGGGGCCATTGATATAGTCATAACCTTACACCTCCTGGGTGGCGACATCCGTAGCCTTGTCGAACATGCGGCAAACGTCGGCAACTTCAATTTTTTCCATCAGAGTTGCTCCCTTCGCCCGGGTTCCCCAGGGGATTTGCTGATTGGGATACTGCTCGGCAATCACCTGGTCATAGACGCTGACGGTCAGCTCGCGGCTGAAATAAGGTCCGGTACGGCCAGGGTTGGAATGGGCATAGAGACCAATCACGGGCGTGCCCTGAGTGACCGCCATGTGGGCAGGACCGGTATCCGGTGCAATTACCACTGAAACCCGTTTTAATAGCGCCAAAAGCTGAACCAAAGAGGTTTTTCCAACAAGATTGGTTAGCTTTGACGAACAATTGGCCTCAATAGCCGCTGCCAAATCTTTTTCAAGTTGTGCCGGGCCGCCGCAGAGCAGCACCCTGTATCCTTTGGACACGGCATAGTCGGCCACGGCGGCGTAACGTTCGGGCAGCCAGTTGCGCTCGGCCTTGCTGGCAGCGGCGCAAATGGCCAGCACCATTTCGCCATCGGCAACCAGTTCCTTCGCGAACGCTTCGTCTGCAGCAGGAATATGCATGTCCCATGAGGGAGACAGCTCGGTCACGTCAAGTTTCCTGGCAAAGCCCATAAAGCCTTCCAATACATGGGGCGTCGCGAGGGCGTCGACCCGCTCGTTGGTGACCAACCACTGGCCCTCTTTGGCGCGGGCACGGTCAAAACCAATACGCACTTTGGCCGGGATCATCAGGGAGGCGATGGTGGCCCTTAGCGCCACCTGCATATGCAAAAGTACATCGAAATGGCGCCCCTTGAGCGCACGGCGCAACTGACCATAGGCCTTAAAACCCTGCGACTTATCGAAAATCACAAACTCGATGCCCGGTAAATGCTTGAGCAGTTGATATTCCACTTTGCCTATCACCCAGGTGATGGCGAGGTCAGGATAACGGCGCTGAATAGCCTGCACCATGGCCACGGCATGGCACACATCGCCGATAGCAGAGAGGCGGAGCAAACACAGGGATTTCATCAGGCTGGGATCAAATGTCATGGTTGGGCTGGCCTTGGTGCAAAGCCCGGATCTTAATGTAGAATGGCCGCAGGTTCCACGCTTTGGACAAGAATTCCCGCGATGCAGCAACAAAACCATCCGCCCTATACCCTGGCCATTGCCCAGGGCGAGTCCATCTCTCTGGACCCGGCCCATTTCACCCCTGAACATTGGCAGGCGCTCGCCGCCGTAACAGGTACCTCAAAAGGGCGTTATACCACCTGGTTTGTGCGCCACCCCGAGGCCAATCAGGACTGGGTGCTGCGGCATTACTGGCGCGGTGGGCTGATGGAAAAGTTCAGTAAAGATAGCTACCTGTATACGGGTATGGCGAATACCCGCGCCATCGCCGAGTTGGCTTTGCTTGAAAAGCTCCATGCAGAAGACTTTCCCGTACCCCGCCCAGTGGGTGCCAGGGTACGTCGATATGGTCTCTGGTACAGCGCCGATATCCTGATTGAGCGGATGCCGGGCTGTCGCGACCTGCTGGCCTGGCTGGAACAAGGTCCATTGGAAGAGGCTGAGTGGAAAGCCCTGGGGGCTTGCATCGCCCGATTTCATCGCCGCGGCGTCTACCATGCCGATCTCAACGCCAAAAATATCCTCAAGGGGCCGCAGGGCTTTGCGCTGATTGATTTTGACCGGGGTGAAATCCGCACACCATCAACTAGCTGGCAGCAGGCCAACCTGTCCAGATTGAGACGTTCTTTTGATAAAGAAAAAGGCAAGCTTCCCTCGCTTGCCTTCGATGAATCCTGCTGGCAATGGCTGCTGGAGGGTTACGCCGCGGCGTAACCCAGCACTGCCAGTTGACGACTGAGCGCCCCACGATTGCTCTCCACGACTCTTAACCCAGCCTCTCCGGCGGTTAGGCGGCCACTGTTATCCTGCGCAGTTATCAGCAACCAGTGGTTAAAGGCGTCCGGGGTAGCACACAGGGTGAGATTACCCGCCTGCTGCAGCAGCTGGGTAATTTCTTTAAAGTCCCAATGGTTGGGACCCATGGCAACCGGTAAGCCCATGGCTGCGGGTTCCAGGGGATTGTGGCCGCCATTTACCACCAGAGTGCCGCCCACAAAGGCCATATCGGCCGCGCCGTACCAGGTCAGCAGCTCACCCATGGTGTCGCCAAGCAGCACCTGAGTACCTGCCGTCGGCGCTTCTCCCTCACTGCGCAGGGCCAGCTTAAAGCCACTGTCACCTATGGCACGCGCCGCGTTGGTAAACTGCTCAGGATGCCTTGGCACCATAATCAGCAGCGCCTCGGGGAACCTCTCGAGTAGTTGGCGATGGGCGCTGAGCATGGTGTCGAACTCACCGGGATGTACACTGCCCGCCACCCACACCAGATGGTCTTGCCGTCCCCAACTTTGGCGCAGCTGCCGGGCCGCTTCACGTCGGGATGCCGGGATCTGAATATCAAACTTCAAACTGCCACACACATGTATCCGTGAGGCGTCCACTCCGAGCGTCACAAAGCGTTCTGCTTCTTTGGCGGTTTGCACCGCAATCTGGTCCAGCGACTTGAGCATGGGCACAGTGAGGGCCGCGAACTTTTGATAACTGGCGGCGGATTTTTCTGACAAACGGGCATTGAGCAAAGAGACCCTGGCGCCCCGGGCCCTGGCGCCGGCGATGAGGTTTGGCCACAGCTCGGTTTCCATGATGATAAGCTCGGCGCAGCCCAGTTGGTTCAAAAAGCGGTTAACGGCAAACCCAAGGTCAAAGGGTAAGTAACAATGTTGTACCCGATCGTCAAAGGCCTTGATGACTTCTGCCGAGCCCGTGGGGCTGGACGTGGTCACTGTGATGCGGAGATCTGGCCTGGCCACCATGATGGCACGAATAAGGGGTATGGCAGCTAGGGTCTCGCCCATGGACACTGAATGGATCAAAATATCTGTTGGCATCAGTGCCTTAAAGCCAAATCGCTCGCCCCAGCGGCCACGATAATCCGGGCTCTTAATGGCACGCTGCACCAGGTAAAGTACCAAGAGTGGCGACAGCAGATATAAGAGAACTGAATAGAGCAATCGAGCCATAAGTACCAAGAGAAGTATGAGTTTTGCCTGATGAATTACGGCAATGTTAACATAAGCCGGGAAGCAGGAATAAGCACAGAGCGATTAGCCAGGAAGCGGCGCGCCATAATAAAGACAGGATACCAATGAAAACCCGCGACAAAATCATTCAGGCCAGCCTGGAGCTCTTTAACGAGCATGGCGAGCGCACCATCACGACCAATCATATTGCTGCCCATCTGGATATCAGTCCCGGCAACCTCTATTACCACTTCCGCAACAAGGAAGACATCATCCGCTGCATCTTCGACCAGTACGAACAGCACCTGTTGCTGGGCTTTAAGCCCTATGCGGATCAAAAGGTCGACCTCGAACTGCTGATGAGCTATTTCGATGCCATGTTCTACACCATGTGGCAGTTCCGCTTTATGTACGCCAACCTGGCCGATATTCTCGCGAGGGATGAAACCCTGAAGGCCCGTTATCTCAAGGTCCAACAAGCCGTACTGGAACAGTCGATTGCCGTTCTCAATCAATTGAAAAAAGACGGTATTTTACAAATAGAAGACGAGCGTATTGCTGATTTGGCCGATACCATCAAGATGATTATCGGCTTTTGGATCAGCTACAAGCTGACCCAGTCCAGCATTGCCACCATCAGCAAGGCATCGCTTTATGAAGGTCTGTTACGGGTACTGATGATTTTCAAGGCCTATTCCACCCCGGATTCACTGGCCAATTTCGATCGTCTCGAGCAGCATTTTCGCTCTCAAACCAACTGATACAGGCCTCTACCGTCCACCTCTGGCCAACTTGATGATCCGGTGACATTTTCAGCGTCACCGGACTACAATCAAACAATATCCGCGCGGCACACCCCAAGGTTACAAATTAGTTTTTTTTATGTGAAAACCTCACCAGCCCTAGCGCAATTTATGCGGCCATTAGTGCATCAAAAATAAGCTGCGGGCCGATTGGGTTTAGGGGTAGAATGCCGTCACTCCAACAAAAGCAGAATAAAGTTAACTAAGGAGAGACCAGTGGCATCAACCTCATTCTACGAGCAGATCAAACAACAACTCGCTGACGTTAAGGCCGAAGGGCTCTACAAAAGCGAGCGCGTGATCGTCTCACCGCAACAGACTGCAATTAAGGTTGGCAGCGATGAAGTAATCAACTTCTGCGCCAATAACTATCTGGGCCTGGCCAACCACCCTGAGCTGGTTAAAGCCGCTCAAGCTGGTCTGGCCGACCACGGCTTCGGTATGGCCTCAGTGCGCTTTATCTGCGGCACCCAGGACATCCACAAACAGCTGGAAGCCAAACTGTCTGAATTCCTCGGCACCGAAGACACCATCCTGTATTCCTCTTGCTTCGATGCCAACGCCGGCCTGTTCGAAACCCTGCTCGGCCCCGAAGATGCCATCGTCTCCGATGCACTGAACCACGCCTCTATCATCGACGGCGTACGTCTGTGTAAAGCCATGCGTTTCCGCTATGCCAACAACGACATGACCGATCTGGAAACTCAGCTTAAGGCAGCCCGCGATGCCGGTGCCCGCCACATCCTGATTGCCACCGATGGTGTGTTCTCCATGGATGGCGTGATTGCCAACCTCAGGGGTGTGTGCGACCTTGCCGACCAATACGGCGCACTGGTGATGGTAGACGACTCCCACGCCGTGGGCTTTATCGGCCAAAATGGCCGTGGCACCCACGAGTATTGTGGCGTGATGGACCGTGTAGACATCATTACCGGCACCCTGGGTAAGGCCCTTGGTGGCGCTTCGGGTGGTTACACCTCGGGTAAAAAAGAGGTGATCGACTGGCTGCGTCAGCGTTCACGCCCTTATCTGTTCTCCAACTCACTGGCACCATCCATCGTGGCCGCCTCTATCCGCGTATTGGATATGCTCAAAGAAGGTCAGGAACTGCGTGAAGCGGTGTGGGAAAACAGCCGTTATTTCCGTGAAAAAATGTCCGCCGCCGGTTTCACCCTGGCCGGTGCCGACCATGCCATCGTTCCGGTCATGCTGGGCGATGCCAAGCTGGCAGCCGAATTTTCGGCCCGCCTGCTCAAAGAAGATATCTACGTGATTGGTTTCTCTTTCCCTGTGGTGCCAAAGGGCCAGGCCCGTATCCGTACCCAGATGTCTGCCGCCCACACCCGTGCGCAGCTGGACAAGGCCATTGAAGCCTTCACCCGTATTGGTAAGGAAATGGGCATCATCTGATGTCCATTTTGGAGTAAGCACATGAAAGCTCTTGCTAAACTCAAGCCTGAAGAAGGCATTTGGATGGTTGATGCCCCCAAGCCGGAAATGGGCCACAACGATCTGCTGATCAAAATCCGTAAAACCGCCATCTGCGGCACTGACGTGCATATCTACAACTGGGACGAGTGGTCACAAAAAACCATCCCCGTGCCCATGGTAGTAGGTCACGAATACGTGGGCGAAGTGGTAGGTATCGGCCAGGAAGTCCGTGGCTTCAAGATTGGTGACCGCGTCTCCGGTGAAGGCCACATCACCTGTGGTCATTGCCGTAACTGCCGCGCCGGCCGCACGCACCTGTGCCGCAACACCACAGGCGTGGGTGTAAACCGAGAAGGCTCGTTCGCCGAATATCTGGTGATCCCGGCCTTTAACGCGTTCAAGATCCCCGATGACATCAGCGACGACCTGGCCGCCATCTTCGACCCATTCGGCAACGCAGTGCACACAGCCCTGTCGTTCGATCTGGTGGGTGAAGACGTGCTGATCACAGGCGCCGGTCCCATCGGCATCATGGCCGCTGCCGTGTGCCGCCACGTGGGCGCCCGTCATGTGGTGATCACCGACGTGAACGAATATCGCCTGGAGCTGGCCCGCAAAATGGGAGCGACCCGTGCGGTGAACGTGGCCAAGGAAAACCTGAAAGATGTGATGAAAGACCTCGGCATGACCGAAGGCTTTGACGTTGGCCTGGAAATGTCCGGCGTACCTGCCGCCTTCCATTCCATGCTGGATACCATGAACCACGGCGGCAAAATCGCCATGCTGGGTATTCCCGGCGGCGAAATGGCCATCGACTGGAGCAAGGTGATCTTCAAGGGACTCATTATCAAGGGCATCTACGGCCGTGAAATGTTTGAGACCTGGTACAAGATGGCCAGCCTGCTGCAATCGGGCCTGGACTTGTCCCCCATTGTTACCCACCACTTCAAGGTGGACGACTTCCAGCAAGGCTTCGACGCCATGCGTTCCGGCCAATCCGGTAAAGTCATTCTCAGCTGGGATTAATCTCCCGTAAGCGCGTGCAAACCACAACGGGTGTGCACGGCTTAGCTATCCCAACAGGGCACTGTACAGACTGCAGTGCCCTGTTGCACACTACCCCTGTCGCTTTTCATTTACCGAGGATCTCATGTCTGCTTTCAAGCATCTGAGCGTCAACGAACTCATTCACATGCGCACCGAGCAAGGTACTGATGTACAAATTGCCGATATCCGCGATCCCCAAAGCTTTGCCAATGGCCACATAGAGGGTGCTGTAAACCTGAGCAACGATAACCTGGCCCGCTTTATCGCCGAATCCGATATGGATAAGCCCCTGGTGGTGGTGTGCTATCACGGTATCAGCAGCCAGAATGCCGCCGCCTATTTGGTGGAGCAGGGTTTCGACCAGGTATACAGCCTCGATGGCGGTTACAGCGCCTGGCATATGGCCAATCTCTGATGGAATTCGGCCGACTGCCCAACGCCAGAGCGGCTCAGGCCCTGGTGGATTACCTCAAGAGCCGGGGTATCGACTGCCATATCAGCCCGGTTGCCGAGGGCGTGAGCCTGTCGGTTGTTAAGCCACAGGATCTGGCTGCAGCACAGGCCGAATTCGAGAATTTCCTGCGTCATCCAGGTGATGAAAAATACCTTGCGGCATCCTGGGAAACCGGCAGTACAGACACTCAACTTAACTACGGGTCTCCCGGTCTTGCGCTGCTGAGCCGCTTTGTGACCGCAGCCGGCCCCATCACCCTCACGATATTTGCGTTATGCATACTGGTGTACGGCGCCTTTAATCTGGGCTTTGCCGAACCCACCTACGCACTGCTGAGCTTTTTCGGCGCCAGCGGCACCGACCAAAGTGCCGAGATCTGGCGCGTCTTCACCCCGACCCTGATGCATTTTTCACTGATGCATATCAGCTTTAATCTCTTGTGGTGGTGGTATCTGGGCGGAAAAATTGAAACCCGTATCGGCTCCTGGCCACTGATGATATTACTGCTTGTGGCCGGCACCCTGCCCAACCTCATTCAGTATTATGTTTCGGGCCCTAACTTTGGTGGTTTGTCCGGGGTTGTGTATGCGGTCGCAGGCTACACCTTTGTGATGGGTATCAGAAAGCCCTCTGCCGGTATCTATCTGCCACCAAGCTATATGGGCTTTATGCTGGTTTGGCTGATATTGGGATTCTTTGATTTTCTCGGGCTTTCCATGGCCAATGGCGCCCACTTGGGTGGACTCGCGGTGGGTCTGCTGCAGGGTTTATGGGACAGTCGCCGCCGTTAGCAGTCGAGGGCGAACTATACGCCCCCGAAACCTGCTGGTAAACGCAACAGCCACATGTATATCAGGCCATCGACAGCACTTTGTTAACCAGCTTTTCAATGCCCGAATGCGCCTCGGCAATGTTGCCTGCCAACATATATGCCGGAGTGCTCACTATCTTGTTGGCCTCATCCACCACAATCTCGTGTACTGACGCATCCCGATGATCGCCGCCCATGGAACAAAAAGCTTCACTGGTGCCCTTGTCGTGACCAATGGTTCCGATGGCACCCTTACCGTAGAGCTTGGGGATCATTACAGGTGCAATACAGATAAAGCCTACCGGCTTTTTCGCCAGGGCGAACTCAGCAATAAAATCACGCACCTCGGGTGCCACGTCGCAATCGGCGCCGACCAGGGCGAAATTGCACAGGTTTTTTGCCGCACCAAAACCACCGGGAATAATCAGCGCATCGAAGTCGGCCACATTTAACTCTGTGGTGGCCTTAATGTCCCCACGGGCAATACGCGCAGCCTCAACCAACACGTTGCGATGTTCGTCTTGGGCAACTTCGCCGGACAGATGATTGACCACATGCAGCTGAGGAATATCAGGGGCAAAACACTGATAACGGGCACCGGCCTTGGCCAGGGACAACAATGTCAGTACCGCTTCATGAATTTCGCTGCCATCAAAGACACCACAGCCCGCCAAGAGTACTGCGATATTTTTCATAAAAAATTCCCTCTTATGTAATTTGGTTTTAACAAGATGGTCACATATTGGTTGATCTGATTAAAAATCGTGCTAAGTTATTTCATCAGCTTTGGCATGGCACAGGATGTAGCATCGCTCGCCGGGGTGATAAAAACAACCAACAAAGAAATCCACAGATCAGGATGATTTAACGGAATTGCCAGACACTTCACAGAAATAGAATTAATTAATAATAATCAACAACATAAAAACATGTTCTTCAGCCTTATCGAAAAACACTCCAACTTGTTGTTCTTTTAGCTCACAGACTTATCCACAAGCCGTGAGCCGCTTGCTGTGGCCGAATTCCTGTATCTGTGGCATGCTAAGCCCCCAAGAATCCATGGACTGTTGAAGCCGAATCTATGCCTGATATTGCCAGCAACCCGCTCATCCTTGTGGATGGTTCTTCCTATCTTTATCGCGCCTATTATGCACCACCACATTTAACCAATTCCAAAGGCGAAGCCACCGGCGCAGTGTATGGTGTGGTTAACATGCTGCGCAGTCTGCTGTCCCGCTACCGCCCAACGCAAATGGCGGTAGTATTTGATGCCAAGGGCCCAACATTCCGCAATGAGATGTATCAGGAATACAAGGCCCATCGCCCTCCCATGCCGGACGATCTGCGCAGCCAGATAGCCCCGCTGCATCGCATCATCAAGGCGCTGGGTATTCCGCTTATCAGCATTTCCGGCGTTGAGGCCGACGACGTGATTGGCACTATCGCCATTCAGGCCGGGAACGAAGGTCGCAGCGTGCTTATCAGCACCGGCGATAAAGACATGGCGCAGTTGGTGAACGAACATATCACCCTGATCAACACCATGACTGACACCATCCTTGGGCCGGACGAAGTGGCCACCAAGTTCGGCGTGGGACCAGAGCTGATTATCGACCTGCTGGCGATGATGGGCGATAAGGCAGATAACATCCCAGGCCTGCCCGGCGTTGGCGAGAAGACCGCGCTGGCAATGCTCACCGGCGCCGGTGGCGTAGCCAAGCTACTCTCCGACCCCGACTGTGTCACCGAGCTCGGCTTTCGCGGCGCTAAAACCATGGCAGCAAAAATTCGTGATAATGCGGCAATGCTGGAGCTGTCCTACAAGCTCGCCACCATCAAAACGGATGTGGAGCTCGAGCAGGATTGGCATCAGTTATCATTGAGTGAGCCAAACCGGAACGAGCTTATCGCCTGCTATGGCGAGATGGAGTTTAAACGCTGGCTTGCCGAAGTGCTGGACAACAAATCGCCCCTGGGTTCCAAGGCTTCAGCACCGCTGGCAAGCCAGGAGACCACAGAGACCCCGGTAGCTACCGCCATCGAAACCCAATACGACACCCTGCTGACCGAAGCCGAGCTTAATGCCTGGCTCGAGAAGCTGAGTAAAGCCGAATTGATAGCTGTGGATACCGAGACTACCAGTCTCGACTATATGCAGGCCGAGTTGGTTGGTCTGTCGTTTGCCATCGAGCCCGGCAAAGCCGCTTATCTGCCGCTGGGACACGACTATCCGGGCGCACCGGAGCAATTGCCGCGCCAAGCGACTCTCGCCAAGCTCAAGCCACTGCTTGAAAATCCGGACATTAAGAAGGTTGGCCAAAACCTTAAGTATGATATGAGTGTGCTGGCCAATGCCGGTATCCAGCTCAAGGGTGTGGCCTTCGATACCATGCTTGAGTCTTATGTGTTCAACTCGGTGGCAAGCCGCCACGACATGGACGGGCTGGCGCTCAAGTATCTGGGGCATAAGAACATCGGCTTCGAAGACATCGCCGGTAAGGGTGCCAAGCAACTGACCTTTAACCAAATCGCGTTGGAACAGGCAGCTCCCTACGCGGCCGAAGATGCCGATATCACCTTAAGGCTGCATCAGCATTTGTGGCCACGGCTGGTTAAAGAAGAAGGCCTGGAATCGGTGTTTACCGAACTCGAACTGCCGCTGATTGATGTGTTGTCAGACATCGAACGTCGCGGCGTGCTCATTGATAGCATGTTACTGGGCCAGCAGAGCGAAGAGCTGGCGCGCAAGATTGATGAGCTTGAGCAAAGCGCCCACGAGATTGCCGGTGAACCCTTTAACCTGTCGTCCACCAAGCAGTTGCAGGAGCTGTTTTTCACCAAGCTGGGTTATCCAGTCATCAAAAAGACTCCCAAGGGTGCCCCTTCCACCGCAGAAGAAGTGCTGGTTGAATTGGCGCTGGACTACCCACTGCCGAAAATCATCCTCGAGCACCGCAGCCTGACCAAGCTCAAGAGTACTTATACCGATAAGCTGCCACTGATGATCAATGGCCGTACCGGTCGCGTGCACACCAGCTACCATCAGGCCAACGCCGCGACAGGCCGCCTGTCGTCCAGCGACCCGAACCTGCAGAATATTCCTATTCGCACCGAAGAAGGCCGTCGTATCCGTCAGGCCTTTGTTGCGCCCGAAGGCAAACGCATTCTGGCGGCGGACTATTCGCAGATTGAACTGAGGATCATGGCGCATCTGTCGCAGGACGAAGGCTTACTGCGCGCCTTTGCCCAAGGCAAAGACATTCACCGTGCCACTGCAGCCGAAGTGTTTGATGTGGCATTTGAAACAGTGACATCAGAGCAGCGCCGACGCGCCAAGGCGGTGAACTTCGGCCTCATCTACGGCATGTCTGCCTTCGGCCTGGCCCGTCAGTTGGATATTCCCCGCAACGAGGCCCAAAGCTACATTGATACCTACTTTAAGCGCTATCCAGGCGTACTCAAATACATGGAAGAAACTCGCGCCATGGCTTCTGAACAGGGTTATGTCAGTACCCTGTTTGGCCGCCGCCTGTATTTGCCGGAAATACGCGACCGTAATGCCATGCGCAGGCAGGCTGCCGAGCGCGCTGCCATTAACGCCCCCATGCAGGGCACGGCTGCAGACATCATCAAGAAGGCGATGATAGCTATCCAGCATTGGATTAAGACCGAGACTCAGGGCGAAATTCAGATGATTATGCAGGTACACGATGAACTGGTGTTTGAAGTAGATGCCGATAAGGCCGATGCACTGAAAGACAAGGTGTGTGAACTGATGGCGCAGGCGGCAAGCCTCGATGTGCCATTACTGGCCGAAGCAGGCCTGGGCGATAACTGGGACCAGGCTCACTGATAACTAGCTCCATCCGCTGGCTGCAAACGGTTGCAGTCAGCGGCTTCTTCGGGTTATCCCCCACTCCCGCTCGACACACCACCGCTATACCCGCTTCTATACCAAACTTGGTTGCGCAAAATAACGGAAGCTATTCTCTGGTGATAAACACCTGATATTTATAGTTAAAAAACAGTGCCCAACGGAGCCGATACTGCGCCCAATCCACCTTGCTTACCCGGATTATGTGGGTTCGCGTATGAGGTAGTGAGTGTACCCTCTATAGGCATTTCCCTGCCTTTCCATCGGTTTTGGCCGCCTTAGCCGTCTTAAGCACCGAACAATCCGCACCGCATTCGGCAAAACAATCAACTATTGAGTAAAAACTCTGAATGTAGCTTTTTGATCAGGAATTTTTTAAAGAAACCCAATAACGATCTAAGGCACTGTTTATAAGCCTTAATTTGTAATTATCAGATCAAATATAGCTGCTTAAATGAGCACACTCGTGAGATCGACCTCACATTATTGTCGCTTTTTCACAAAAACTGTTTTCATATTTCCGTCAATTGCAGTATTATTCTCGGCGTAGGGTACAGAGGTTAAGATGTTCTATCTTTCAGACCTTTATTTCACTTGATAGTGATGCCAAATAATGGCGCCCCAGCATCTCGTATGCTGGGGCTTTTTTTATGCCCTGAAAAAATATTAGAGCTTTTACTTTAATTTTACAGTGAGAGCGGATAAGATGTGTTCATTGAGAGCCATCGAAGCAGTTTGGTGGTACTTGAGTCTTGTTGAATTTTTTAGCTTCTCCCCAAAAGAGCTAAGACTTTGCGCCGATGGCTGGTCCGTCGGCGTTTTTTTATGCCCAAAAAAGTCGCCTTCAGATAACAGGCAATAAAAAACGCCGCGAGTGCGACGTTTTTCCATGGAAGACGGCATCAGTCTTCGGCTCGCTCCAATTCTTCCACCAGCCAATCCGGATGACACCAGGCATCCAGGATCGCAAGCACCTTGGGCTTGCCTGTCCCCTTCAATGCAGAGAAGGGCTCCACCGATACCCAATCGCCAAATTCTGCCAGCTCTTTACGCACGGCATTCACGGTTTTCATCTTATCACTCTGGCCCAGCTTGTCGGCCTTGGTGAGCAGTGCCAGTACCGGAATTTCGCTGGCGACGGACCACTCAATCATCTGCCGGTCGAGATCTTTCAGTGGGTGACGAATGTCCATCAGAACAACCACACCACTCAGGCAGGCACGTTTTTGCAGATACTCACCCAGGGCATTTTGCCACTTATGCTTCATTTCCAGCGGCACCTTGGCAAAACCATAACCGGGTAAGTCCACCAGGCGACGCTGGGCATCGAGCTCAAATACGTTAATAAGCTGGGTACGACCGGGGGTTTTACTGGTACGGGCCAGACTTTTTTGTTCTGTCAGGGCATTGAGTGCACTGGACTTTCCGGCGTTGGAACGGCCAGCAAAGGCGATTTCTACGCCAACATCACCCGGTAGATGCTTGTCCAGATGGGCAATATCCGGTGCACTGATCAAAAATTTGGCTTGGCGAAAATCGATACGGGTTTGATTCACTGTGGACTCCGGATAATTGTCAGGCTGGGGCAGAATTTGTCGAAGAATTGCTTACTTTTGCACGTTTTCGTGTAAAATATTGCCCCGATCACATATACGCTATATTACCACGCTTGCGGGCCAGGCCGGTAAGCTCGGGACAATAATCTTAACAAGAAGTTGGAACGCTATGAAAAAGTTAGCTCTTGCGCTGTCTGTTTTCGCTGCTATGTCTACCAATGCTATGGCTGAAGGTGATGCGGCGGCGGGTCAATCCAAAGCGGCTCTGTGCGTTGCCTGTCACGGCGCCGATGGCAACAGCATGATCGACATGTACCCCAAGCTGGCCGGTCAACACGCCAAGTACCTGGAAAAGCAATTGCACGAATTCCAAAGTGCCATGAAGACCGGCGGCAAAGAAGGCCGTATGGATCCTATCATGGGCGGCATGGTAATGACCCTGAACGAGCAGGACATGGCTGATTTGGCTGCCTTCTTTGCCAGCCAGACCCAAACCCACTCACCTGTTGCCGATGTACCCGCTCTGGGTGAGCAGCTGTACAAGGGTGGCGACATGTCCCGCGGCATCACTGCCTGTATCGCCTGCCACGGTCCAGAAGGTAAAGGTACCGAGCAAGCCGGTTTCCCAATGGTTTCTGGCCAGCACGCCAACTACATCAAGATCCAGCTCACCAAGTTCCGTGACAAGGCTCGCACCAACGACCTGAACGGTATGATGCAGGATGTAGCGAAAAAGCTGAGCGATGCCGACATCGACGCACTGTCCAAGTACCTTGCTAACCTGAAGTAAGTCTTGGTTCAGATAAAGGGCGACTGAGTTCGCCCTTTTCTTTACCTCTCAAGTTTACGTTGACGTAAACTGATTACATTTTCACTTGACACTGATCACGGTTTTCGCTTTAATGTCCGTCGTACCAAAGCGAACCCAGCTGTATGCGCAAAAATCATACTAACAACATACAGGTTTCGGTACTGTTTACATTCAAGATATAAGAATAAAGTCTAGCAATAACAATAATATTACTGAGCCCACTCGCAAATAATAATAATGAGTAGTGATTTCGTGATGAAATCCGGGTGACATCAAATAAGGGAACGCCGCGTTTGGCATCTTGCTGTTTAGCACTCCCCTTAAAAGTTCAGGGATACTCAACCAAATGGAACTCTGTGCTCTGCATAGAGATGCAATGGAAGCAACATGCTTTGGATGCGCCGGCTGGATGCTGTAATCACTGGAAGGTAATTGCTACACGGATGGTTTACTTAGCGTCAATGAAGACGGGTTGGATAGCAGATGTGTCATGAAGACCATCTACGGAAGCTGTGGTCAGGATGGCGACAGGTTTAGAAAGTGTCTGGACGACCGAAAACGAGAAATTTCCGCAAGGAAAGCAGTAAAAAAAAGACGGATCTGACCGGGAAAGTCACATAGCAAGTATGGATACTTGGAATCAGGATAAGGTGCCAAGGCACCGTGTTGAGGCGGCAGTCTAACTGCCGCCTTTTTTCTTTGGTGCATGTTATACTGCCACTGCCTTGGCAAACCTCAAGCGAACCCTTTCAATGCGACGTTGCCCCCTGTGCCTCAAGCTGGATACCCAGTTATTTCATCAGGACAAAAAACGCAGTTTCCATCACTGTGCCACCTGTGGAATGGTGTTTGCCGACGGTGCAACCCATTTGCCACCTCAGGCGATTCGTCAGCGTTATGGGCGCGGTGGCACCCAGGATAATCAGCGCCAGCTGTCTCCGTTCTTGTTATCGCTGCTTGAGCAAATCACCAGCCTGCACGGTACAGAGGTACGGGGATTAAACTACGGACGGGTATTGGATGCCGAGAGCCACAGGCAGCTAAAATCCGCAGGCCATGAACTCAGCCAGTACGACCCCTTTACCGCGCCGGATCCTGAAGCCCTGCAAAGCCAATACGACTTTATATGCTGTTTCAGGGTGTTCGAACATTTTGCCGCCCCCCACCGAGAATGGCAGCTCTTTAACCGCTTACTCAAAGCCGATGGTTTTTTGGCAATCAGCACCAGGATGCTGACCAACCCATCACGCTTTGATAAATGGCACCATAAAAATAACCCTGCCCATGTCAGCTTTCCCTGTCGAGAAACTTTCGAATATTTGGCTGCTGACAGTGGCTTTCGGCTAATATTTGCCGAAAATGACTTCATCCTGATGCAAAAACCATCGGGATCTGCTATAAAACGCGACCCAAATTCATGCCCTGCCCTGTGAGCCGGGCTGTTCAAGGCATTTCGGAGTTAGAGACCCATGACCCGTATCAAGAAGACACGCAAAGCTGGCGGAACAGCCCCCAAGCAGGCACCTCGCACCTCCAAGTCCGAGCGAGTGCCATCCTCGAAAAAGCGCGACACCGGTAATAAGTCCGGTAGCCGCCAGAACCCAGGCACCGAAAAGCAAGGTAACCGCAGTGGCAAGGGCAAACAGGACCCACGTCTTGGCAGTAAAAAGCCCGTGGCATTGGAACTGACACCCCAAACGCAGCCACAGGTGAAGGCACCCAAGCCCAAGCAGCCAAAACTAAGCGATGAGCAGCTGCTGCTTAAACTCGAAGAAGACCCACGTCTGAACGAGCTGCTGGATCGCCTGGAAGAAGGCCGAGTCCTCGGCGCTGAGGATCAGCGCTGGCTCGACGAGCAATTATCCAAGATTGAAGCCCTGATGGAAAAACTGGGTATCAGCGATATCGACGAAGCTCAGGGCGAAGACAGAGACGATGATGATGCCCTGTTTGCCCGATTCGAGTCCGGTGCAGATGTGCTCAAGCAATACCAGGACAAAGACTGACATTTAAGGAGCGACCATGCCAACCTTGCTTATCGTTTTGGGTACGCTGATTGTACTGGTCCTCGCCGCCTACGCGGCAAGCCTGCTGTGGAAGCTTAAAAAGCAAACCCAGGCCCGTGAAGCGGCCATCGCAGAACGCAAGGCGGCGGCAGACAAACGCCGTGAAGAGATATTCATCGATATCCGCTATATCGCTCTGGCGATGTTGGAAGACAGATGCGAAATTTCTGAAGGCGTTGTGCGCATTGCCAAACTGTTTGAAGTGCTGTCGCTGTCTGAACGCGTCAGTGGCGACTACCCGGCGCTCTTTCGCCATTTCGAGCGCATCCGCCACCATCCGATTATGGAGCAGCGTAAAGCCCTGCCCAAGCCAGAACGCATGAAGCTGGACTTTGAACGTATGAAGTCTGAGGCCGAACTGACCGAGGATATTCTCGAAGATGCCAAGCGTTTAAAAGACTTCAAACTGGCGAACAGTCACTGAAGTTCGACTTGTTACATAAAAAAGGGCGCATCTGCGCCCTTTTTGTTTGCCGATTACTTCACCCGGGTACCGTCTTTCATCACCAGGTCAACGGCCTCCAGCAAGGCGATATTTTCCAGTGGATTTCCTTTTACTCCGGTCACATCAGCCAACATGCCCGCTTTTAATGTACCTATGTCTGACTGACCAAGCACTCTGGCGGCAACAGAGGTGGCCGACTGAATCGCCGCCATGGGTGGCATACCGGCATCGACCATCAGGGTAAACTCACGGCCGTTACGTCCGTGCTCATACACACCGGCATCTGTACCGAAGGCGATGGTCACTCCGGCCTTGTATGCCTTGGCAAAGGTTCCCTGGATCTTGGGGCCGATTGCCGCCGCCTTGGGCCTCACAACTTCCGGGAAATAGCCGTCGATTTTTGCTTTGTCGGCCACAAACTCTCCCGCCAGCAACGTGGGCACCAGCGCCACATTGTGTTTTTTCATCAAGGGGAATAGCTCCTCATCCATGTAGGTGCCGTGCTCTATGGTGTTCACACCGGCCAGAATCGCCCGCTTCATCCCATCTTTACCGTGGGCATGCACGGCTACTTTAAAGCCGTAATCCTTGGCAGCGGCCACAATGGCCTTGAGCTCTTCATCGGTAAATTGGGGGTTTTCCCCGCTCTTGGCCACGGAGAGCACGCCACCGGTCGCGGTAATCTTAATCAGGTCGGAACCGTCTTTATAGCGCTGGCGCACAGCCTTGTAAGCATCGGCAGGACCATTAATCACCCCTTCCTTTGGCCCGGGGTCGCCCACCAGCTCCTGGTTGCGACCGTTGGTCTTATCGGCATGACCGCCCGTGGTGCCAATGCTGGTACCGGCGGTAAATATCCTTGGGCCTTCCACCCAACCCTTGTTTATCGCATTTCGAAGAGCAATAGAGCCGAGCCCGGCATCACCCAGGTCGCGCACCGTGGTAAAACCGGCATTCAGGGTACGTTTGCCATACATCACCCCACGCAGGGCCAGATCAGCCGGATTAAGGGTATAGGGTTCAAGGTAAGAGTCTTTGCTGCCCTGAAACGTCAGGTGGGTATGCATGTCGATAAAGCCCGGCATCAGGGTGCCATCGCGCCAATCTATTACAGTGTCGCCTTCAGCCGCGGCTCTGTACCCTTTCTCTATGCCCTGAATGCGATTTCCGTCCAGCACCAGTGTCGCTTCCCTCACCGGTTTGGCAGCCTCACCATCGATGATACTTCCCGCATGTATGAGGGTCAGCGCGTGAGCATTCACACATAAAGCCCATAAAGTGACAGACAAGAGCGTCTTTTTCATGGATATTCCTTCTCCTGTGACGAAATTTACAACCTGGATCAAGGTTATTTGATCTTAAAGTCTTCATACTTCGCCCATTGCTAAATTACCGGAGGACACGACTTGAAGCAGCCAACTCAAATCAGCTGGGATCAGTCGATGATCGAGAAATACAACTACAGCGGTCCCCGTTATACCTCTTATCCGACGGCGCTGGAGTTCAACGACGGCTTTACAGAGCAAGATTTGCTGAGTGCGATTGAGCACAGCAAGAGCGATAAGTTGTCACTTTATATTCACATTCCCTTCTGTGCCAAGCTTTGTTATTACTGCGGCTGCAATAAGGTCATCACCCGCCATGCCCATAAGGCAGACCAATATATTGAGTATCTGGCGAGCGAAATCTTAAACCGTGCACCGTTGTTCAAGGGCTACACTGTCACCCAGATGCACTGGGGCGGTGGTACCCCTACCTTCCTGAGCCCAGAGCAAATTTTGCGTCTGACCAAGCTTTTGAAGGACAACTTTAATTTTGCCGATGAAGGCGAGTTCTCCATTGAAGTCGACCCGCGCGAAATCGAGCTGACCATGCTCGACACCCTTAAAGAAGCCGGTTTCAACCGTATCTCCATTGGGGTGCAGGACTTCAACAAGCAGGTTCAGGAAGCGGTAAACCGTCCACAGGACGAGCAGTTTATTTTCGACCTGATTGGCAAGGCTAAAGCCATGGGCTTTGAGTCCACCAACGTGGATTTGATTTACGGCTTGCCCCATCAGACGCCGGAAACCTTTGCCGAAACCATCCAGCGCATTCTGGACCTGTCGCCAGACCGTCTGTCGGTGTTTAACTACGCCCACCTGCCTTCGCGCTTTGCCGCTCAGCGCAAAATTAAGGACGAAGACCTGCCATCACCGCAGCAGAAGCTGGAAATCCTGCATCAGACCATCGAGACTCTGGTGGACGCAGGTTATCAATACATCGGCATGGACCACTTCGCCAAGCCCGATGACGAGCTGGCGCGTCTGCAACGCGAAGGCAAGTTGCACCGTAACTTCCAGGGCTATACCACCCAGGAAGAATGCGACCTGCTGGGTCTGGGTGTGTCGTCCATCAGCCAGATTGGCGATTGCTACGCCCAAAACCAGAAAGATATCCGCCCCTACTACGAAGCCATCGACGACCATGGCAATGCACTGTGGAAGGGTTGCAAGCTGAACCACGATGATGAAATCCGCCGTGTGGTGATCAAGCAGCTAATCTGTCACTTCGACCTGGATATGGCGGTTATCGATGAAAAGTTTGGCTTCACCTTTGAAGACTACTTCGCCCAAGATTTGAAGCTGCTGCAGACTTTCATCGACGACAAGCTGGTGACCATTGAGAACCGTCGTATTCATGTGTCTGATACTGGCCGCCTGCTTATCCGTAATATTTGCATGTGCTTTGATGTGTACTTCCGCGAGAAGGCCCGTCAGCAGCAGTTCTCACGGGTGATTTAAGGCTCAGGATCGGGCAAATAAGTCCAATTCAGCCAACAAAAAACCGGCCACTGGGCCGGTTTTTTTATCTGCACTGCTCGCGAAATCAGGCTTTGGCGGCGTACAGCGCTTTGCGGTCTGAGTCAGAGATAAACGCCATCTCCACACCATTGGCCTGCAGTTTGGCAAGCTCGGCAGCGCTGAAACCCATCTCGATATGGGCAAGTCTGTACTCGTGTTTGATGTCGATATTACTCACACCGGGGTCATCGGTATTCAGACACACCAGCACACCGGCATCCACGAAGGTACGCAGCGGATGCTCATCCAACGACTTCACGGTGGAGGTTTGCAGGTTGGAGGTGGGGCAAGACTCGATACCAATGCGGTGCTTGGCGAGATACTCCATCAGCTTGGGATCCTGTACCGCCTTCACGCCATGACCGATACGGGTGGCACCCAGCTCCTGAATTGCCTGCCACATACTCTCGGCACCCGCAGCTTCACCGGCGTGTACCGTGATGTTAAGCCCTGAGTCACGCACCCGCTTGAAGTGATCGTTAAAGAGGCTGCCGGGGAAACCCAGCTCATCGCCGGCCAGGTCGATAGCCACCAGCTTGTCACGGTGAGCCAACAGGCCATTAAGCTCTGCAGTGCAGGCATCCACACCGAAGGAGCGGGACATGATGCCAATCAGGTTAATCTTCACCTGTGGATGCTCTTTCAATCCCTGATTCACGCCGTCAATCACGGCCTCCACCACGCCTTCGATAGGCAGTTTGTGGTTCATCGCCATGTAATAAGGGCTGAAACGCAGCTCGGCATAATCGAGGCCTGAAAGCGCCGCATCGGCCACGTTTTCACGGGCAACCCGCTGCACCGCATCCAGGTCTGCGAGCACGGCCACCATCCAGTCGAGCTTTTTCAAAAAAGCGACCAGGCTGGTTTCCTTACCCTGAATTTGAACGAAAGGCGCCAGCGTCTCCAGCGAGTCCGCCGGTAAGGCGATACCGTGCTGATGACCCAGCTCCCAAATGGTTTGCACCCTGACATTGCCGTCAAGATGCCGGTGGAGATCCACCAGTGGAATCTTGTTATCAATCATAGTTAACCCCTGTTTGAAAGCCCCGCCAATTGTGTTTTTATTCCTGGTCTTGGGCAGCGATGAAGTTTAACACGCAATTGCAGGCTTAAATCTGAGTAATGTTCAATCTGCTCTCAAAATCAACAATTTCTCACAAACTTAGTGGCTAAAGTTAAGGCTTCGGGCTGGCAAGGCGGCGACAGTCAGGCATAATCCCTCGTTGGATAACACAAAATCACAAGGACAACGGCATGCACAAGCTCTTCAAACCGTCACTGCTCGCTCTGGCTCTTGCCGGCACCCTCGCCGGTTGCAACGTCAACACCACCGCCAGCGATGCCTACAGGTATTCTTACGATGCCAATCGTGCACAGCAGCGCCCCGCTGCCGAAGAGCCCAAAGCTGCCGAGGTCAAAGCCGCCCCGGTCATTCTTGATAAAAATCTGCAAAGCATTATCGACAAGGCTTGGCAGCTGGATTTGGAAATCAGCCCCTCATTGGCCTACGACCAGGGCGATAAGTCCGCAGCCGGCAAACTGGCCGACCTGTCACCCGAGCGTCTGGCCGAGACTCAGCTGAAGCGTCAGGGCCTGCTGGCCTCGCTGAAGGCTCTGGACCGCAGCACGCTGTCCAAAGAAGACCGCATCAATGCCGATATCCTTCAGGGGCAAATTCAGAACGATGTCGACATGTATCAGTTTAAAGACCATTACATGCCCATCTCCTCCGAAGGTGGCTTCCACGCCTACATTGCCTCCATGGCCAAAGGCAGCTTCAAGACCCGCGAAGACTACGACAATTACCTTGCCAAGTTGAATGCCCTGCCACAGTACTTTGCCCAGCAAACTTTCTGGCTGCGTCAGGGGTTGGCGAGTGGAATCACCCCGCCCAAGGTTACCCTCAAGGGCTTTGAAGACAGCATCAGCGCCTTTATGGTGCCGGTGGAAGACAGCACCTACTTCGCCCCCTTTAAGGAATTTCCGGCCCATTTCAGCGCCGCCGACAAGGCAGAGCTGACTCAAGCCGGTCGCAAGGCCGTCGCGGAGAAAGTACTGCCCCAGTATCAGGCCTTCTATGGCTTCATGACCGGCGAGTACATGCCAAACGCCCGTGAAACCATCGCCGCCTACGACATGCCGAATGGCCAGGACTTCTACGAGAACCGGGTGCACTACTACACCACCCTCGACATGACCTCGGACGAAGTACATCAACTGGGTCTCAAAGAGGTCGCCCGTATCCGCGCCGAAATGGAAGCCGTCATCAAGAGCACCGGCTTTAAGGGCAGCTTCGATGAATTCCTGCACTTCCTGCGCACCGATCCGCGCTTCTACGCCACCACGCCGGAGCAGCTCCTGAAAGAAGCCGCCTACATTGCCAAGAAGGCCGACGCCATGTTGCCGAAGTTCTTTGGCAAGCTGCCACGTCAGCCCTATGGCATAGAGCCGGTACCGGCCGAAATCGCCCCCAAATACACCACAGGCCGCTATTCGGGTTCCTCCGCACCGGACAAAGCCGGTTATTACTGGGTCAACACCTATGCGCTGGACAAACGTCCACTGTATGAAATGGAAGCCCTGACCCTGCACGAAGCCGTACCCGGCCATCACCTGCAAATTGCCCTCAATCAGGAACTGGACAAGCTGCCCAACTTCCGCCGCTACAGCTATATTTCTGCCTTTGGCGAAGGTTGGGGCCTGTACAGCGAATATCTGGGGCTGGAAGGCGGTTTCTACACCGACCCTTACAGCAACTTTGGCCGCCTGACCTATGAAATGTGGCGCGCCGCCCGTTTGGTGGTGGATACCGGCATGCACGCCAAGGGCTGGAGCCGTCAGCAGGCCATCGACTTTATGGCGGGCAACACCGCACTGTCGCTGCATAATGTGAATACCGAAATCGACCGCTACATCTCCTGGCCAGGTCAGGCGGTGTCGTACAAGATTGGCGAGCTCACCATCAAGCGTCTGCGGGCCAGGGCCGAAGCCGAGCTGGGTGAAAAATTCGATATCCGCGCATTCCATGATGCCGTGCTGGCCCATGGCAGCGTGCCCCTGTCGGTGCTGGAGCAACAAATCAACGACTTTATCGCCGCCGCCAAAGCGGCCTAAACCAAATCCGGGGCCGCTGGCCCCGGTATCTGTAACAGCCTCACATGCATACACCAGCTTTGAATACATCTTTGACTATTACACCCGCCCTCATGGCGCTGTATCAGCGCTGTGAGCTTGGCAGTCTGTCCACCAGCCCCGGCGTGGACATCGCCTGGCTGGCTCTGGAGCACCCCAGCCCCAAGGGCAGCATTGTTTTTTCCAATGGCCGGGTTGAGGCCTTTCTCAAGTATCTGGAGCTGTACCAGGCCTTCTATGATGCCGGCTACAGTGTCTATGCCCTCGACCACAGGGGCCAGGGCTTATCGAGCCGCCTTACGCCCAATCGTCATATGGGCCATGTGGCGCACTTCAGCGACTATATTGCTGACTTTCACGGTTTTATGGAGCAGGTGGTGCGCCCGCGGGCCAAAGCACCGCTGTTTCTGGCCGGCCACTCCATGGGCGGCGCCATAGGCACCCTGTATTTACAGGCACACCCGGGCGTGTTCAGTGCCGCCTGTTTCTCGGCACCCATGTACGGCATCTGCCTGCCCATGAACAAGGTGTTTGTGCGCTGGCTGGCGCAAAAGCTCGATGCCAGCGCCAAGGGGCTGCCCAACTACATTCTGGGGGGCAAGGACTATAACCCGGCGCCCTTTGCCAAAAACGACCTCACCAAGAGCGAGGCCCGTTATCAGGCCTACCGCGAGCTCTATCAGCAAAACCCGCAATTGCAACTGGGCTCGCCCACCAACCGTTGGCTGCTGGAAGCTTTGGATGCCTGTGACGAGGCGGTATTGGCAGCGCGGGAGAGCAAAATCCCTTTGCTGGTGTTGCAGGCGAGTGAAGACACCATAGTCGATAATAAGGCCCAGAATCGGGCCCTGGGTGGACTGTGCGAGTGCTTGCAGATTAGCGATGCCCGCCATGAGATTCTGATGGAATGCGACGGCCCACGCACCAAGGCGATAGAGGCGATGCTGGGCTTTTTTGCCAGCCACGCCAAACACCGCTGATACGCAGGCCTGATATCTGGAGAGTACGTCCTGCCCTGCCGAAGTTTGGCGAGTCAGCCCCGGCGATTTGCGCTGTGGACGCTGGGGGCAATACGCCGTGTCACCAATTCTGACGCCGGCATGGGTTTACCAAGCAAATAACCCTGGAAGAAATCACAATCGAGGCTTGAGAGATATGCCTGCTGGGCCTCGGTTTCAACCCCTTCTGCCACCACCTTCAACATGAGGCTGTGGGCCATTTCAACAATGGCGCGCACTATGGCATTGCCCGCTTCCGTACCGATACGGCCGACAAAGGCGGCATCCAGTTTAAGCCTGGAGAGCGGCAGACTCTGCAAGTAACTCAGTGACGAATAACCGGTACCAAAGTCATCAATGGCGATGGAAAAACCGGCGCTGCGCAGTCGCTGCATCCGCTCGCTGATGGCATTGAGGTTGGACAACAGTGCGTATTCGGTCAGCTCCAGCTCAATCTGCTCAGGCGATACCTGATGCGCTTTGAGCAAGGCCAGCAGGCGTTCCACAAAATCACTCTGGTTAAAATGCCTTGCACTGATGTTGACGGCCACCGCCGGCATGGGGGTGCCTTTTTCTGCCATCGCCTTGAGGGTGCGGCACACTTCCAGCAATACCCATTGGCCTATGCCAATGATAAGCCCCGAATCTTCGGCCACCGGAATAAACTGTGCCGGTGAAATGGGGCCGCGCTCAGGATGGTGCCAGCGGCACAGGGCCTCGCAGCACACCAGCTCACCGTCGTGGTTAAAGATGGGCTGAAACACCAAAGACAGTTGTTCACGCTCAATGGCATGACGCAACTCGTTTTGCAGCCACAGGTTTTCGGTGGCCTTGTCTTCCAGTTCGTCACTGTACAGGGCGCAGCCATTGCGGCCACCATCCTTGGCCGCGTACATGGCCATATCTGCACGTTTGAGCAGCTGCGCCGGCTCAACCGGATGATGGTTATCGAACAGGCACACACCCACGGAGGCGGTGACATTGATTTGCTGATCCGAGAGCTGAAAACTGCGGGCAATCTGCTGCTTCAGCTCCGCCCCCAGCTGCATCGCCTGATGGGCCGCCTGTTCAATGTCGGTCGCGAGGTCGAGCACCATAATGGCAAATTCATCGCCGCCCAATCTAGCCACCAGGGCATTACCACTGAAAAAGCCCGACAATCTGGCCGCAGCCTGAATCAGCAGACGATCGCCATGGTGATGGCCCAGGGCATCGTTGACGAGTTTAAAGTTGTCCAAATCTATCAGCAGCAGGGCGCCCAGGCGTAACATGCTGCCGGGGCCAGCCTGCTGAAACTCGAACAGGGCATCCATCACGGCCCGGCGGTTGGCCAGGTTGGTCAGGGAGTCGTGGTTGGCCTGATGGGCGATGGCCTGCTGATTACGCACATCTTCCGAGACATCCCGTTGGCTGCCTATCACCCGTGCCGGGCGGCCGTCTTCTTCCCATTCCACCACCATGCCGCGATCGAGCACCCAAATATAATGCCCCTGACGGTGTTTCAGGCGATGACGGCTCTCGTAAACATCGGCTTCGCCCTTGAGATAGCTTTGCAGTCGCTCCAGCACCCGCGCTTTATCGTCCGGGTGTAAACGACTTTCCCAGGAGCTGTACTCGTTTTTCAGCTCTGTGGGGCCATATCCCAGCATTTCTTTCCAGCGGTCAGACAAAAACAGTTCGCCACTGCTGATCTGCCAGTCCCAAATGCCGGTTTGAGAACCTTCCACTGCAAACAACCAACGCTGCTCTGAGTCACGCAGCTGCTTGAGGGTACGCTTGAGCTTGAGTTCGGTCTGGTACATGTACTGCTGCAATTTGGCGACTTCGCTGGAGGCCATGGGCACAGTTTGCGCCAAAGGCTCAGCCTGCTTCAGGCGGGCCAAACGCAGCAAACTGCGAAGCGGTCTGACACCCACATAATGAAACACGGTTAAAAACATCAGGATCAGCAAGGCGCCGCCGCCCCATATCTGCAAAAAGCGTTGCTGCAGTTCACTGATGGCACGGCTGTAGGCACCGGAGAGGTCGTATTCCAGATAGATTAGGTTGATTTCACTGTAGCGGGGAACGCCACTGTGATTAACAGGGTAGTAAGCCTGAATCGATAGGCGGTCGGGATTGACCTGTACCCAGGGCTTTTGGGCGGCCACCGTCTGCTGATGACGCGCCGGTTCATAACCGTCGATGACCTGACTGGCACGACTACCCTGCCACACCAGGTGATTGGCATAACGAATGTTGCTGCCCGGGTCCACCAGCACCAACACCATCAACTCAAGATCAGTCGCGGCCAGCGACACCTCCTGAGCAATACGGTCGGTATCCTGTACTGCCATGGCCTCTGACACTATATGCTGCAAGCGGAACATTTGCTGCCTGACCTGGGCCAACTGCGCTTCTGCCACCTGCTCCTGCTTGAGGGATTTTTCATAGTAAAACTCTGCCCCTACCAGACTCAGGTAGAGCAGTATCAGACACAGAGGTGCCATTAAGGCCAGTGACAGGCGCGGCATTCTTGGCAAAGCGTTATCCAGCAAACAAAAACCAATGAAGCTCTATGCTATCCACAATCCGGGATCTTGGCAAAAAACCATTCATCGACAGATGAAAAATAGCCAAATTAACAATATGAAATCCAAAAAGATTTAAACTTGTTCAACCTTCGACTGAAACGGTGTTTTTCGCAAAACAGCACACTGATGTTCTTTTGCGCTGCCGCAGCGTTGCCAAAAAGAGACGTCTATTTAAACGTAAGGTGCCCACCAAGACGAAAACGACTGCCGGGATGTACCAGGCGGGCAAAACTCACCACCCCCTGACGGGACCAGGTACGACGGATGATCTGCAGGCAGGGTTCGCCTTCGGGCATATTCAGGCGAAGTCGTACCTGCTCTTTCGGGATAATCGCCTCAATGGTGTGACGCGCCTCGGTCAGCGGCGCCACCTGCGACAGATATTCGTGTGGCGTCTGGCTGCTGAAGTCCTGTTTCAGATAGTGCGGAATAAGCTCGGGGTTAACAAAGCGCTCCTCCAATTGCAGGGGCATTCCCTGTTCACAATGCACCAGCAATGAGTAAAACACGTCAGAGCCCTCCTCCAACCCAAGGGCAATGGCGATGGGGGCGATGGCATTGATAGCGGCCAGCTCAAGTACCTGCACGCTGTGACCATGACCGCGCCCCTTGATTTCATCGGCGATATTGCGAATAGACAGCATGCTTGACTGGGACTTGAGCGATGCCACAAAGGTCCCCAACCCCTGAGAGCGCTCCAGCACCCCGGCCTCCACTAATTCTGTCAGTGCCCGCCGGGCGGTCATGCGGCTACAGCCAAATTGCTCGGCGAGCTGATTCTCGGAAGGCACCCGGGTATTTTCTTCCCAGTCGCCCGCCTCGATATGGCGCCGTATGTATTCTTTGATTTCGGCAAACTTTGCTGTGGTCATGTGCATCCCTTAATGTCTGCCGGTTACGGTTTGCGGCTGTCTTTCCCGCCTGAGAGTCGGCTATAATCCAAGCTTGTATATACAAGTAGATACTGGCTGATTGGCAAAAGATCAAGCCGTGACAATAGATTAGTCAGTTGCCGCAACCTATTTTTATAGCGGCAATACACAAAAACCCTACACAACAGCCACAGCAGGAGTCAGCATGTCTTGGGATCAGGTTTGGATTGATATCAACTTAGCCACCATGGACCCGTCCAGGAGTGAGGCCTACGGTGCCATCACGGATGCTGCGCTGGCGGTGAAACACGGCAAAATTGCCTGGCTTGGCAAACGTGCCGAACTGCCCGAGTTTGATGTGCTCGCCACCCCGGTTCACCGCGGCCATGGCGGCTGGCTGACCCCCGGCCTGATCGATGCCCACACCCACTTGGTATTTGCCGGTAACCGTGCCAACGAATTCGAACTGCGTCTGCAGGGTGCCAGCTACGAAGAAATCGCCCGCGCCGGCGGCGGCATTGTCAGCACCGTGAAGGCCTGCCGCGAAGCAGACGAAGCCGAGCTGTTTGATCTCGCCCGCCGCCGCCTGAATGCGCTGGCCAAAGAAGGGGTAACCACGGTGGAAATCAAATCCGGTTACGGCCTGGATTTGGACACCGAGCTTAAGCTGTTGCGGGTTGCCCGCGAGCTTGGCAAACATCACCACGTGGATGTGGTCACCACCTTCCTCGGCGCCCACGCCGTACCGCCCGAGTTCAAGGGTCAGGGCGAGGCAGGCACAGATGCCTATGTGGATCTGGTGGTTAACGAGATGCTGCCCGCCGTGGTGGCCGAGAACCTCGCCGATGCCGCCGACGTGTTCTGCGAAAACATCGCCTTTAACCTGGAGCAGACAGAGCGGGTGCTGAGCGCCGCCAAGGCCCTGGGGCTCGATATCAAGCTGCATGCCGAGCAACTCAGCAACCTCGGTGGCAGTGAACTGGCCGCGCGTTTGGGTGCCAAGTCGGTGGACCATATCGAATACCTGGACGAAACCGGCGTTAAGGCCATCGCCCAGAGCGGCACCTGCGCCGTACTGCTGCCGGGCGCCTTCTACTTCCTGCGGGAAACCAAGCTGCCTCCCATCGACCTTTTGCGTCAGCATGGGGTGCCCATGGTGCTCGCCAGCGACTTTAACCCCGGCTCATCGCCCATCTGCTCGACCCTGCTGATGCTCAATATGGGCTGCACCCTGTTCCGTCTCACCCCGGAAGAAGCACTGGCCGGTGTTACCCGCAACGCCGCCCGCGCTCTGGGCCGTGACCAGCACGTAGGCGTATTGCGTGAGGGCATGGATGCCGATTTCTGCCTGTGGCGTATCTCTACCCCGGCTGAGCTGGCCTATTCCTACGGCGTGAACCCTCTGGTGGATGTGGTGAAGGGTGGCAGACTGATTCATCAATAAAGGTCTGTGAATGATTCGGGAGCCGAGGCAAGTTTAACTTTGCGCTCCCATCGTATTCCCCGCCTGATGCGTATTCTCATCCCTGCTATTTCAGTAAGTTGTCACAACACCTCTCTTGATTGGCAGGTGATTTAAACTTGAAAAAGACCTGCATTACACACCATGATTTCACACTCGGGTTATCCTCTGACAACTCACACAGAGCCACCCCGGCCTTACGCCCTAAAGGATGATTTAAATGACAAGGATATGTGCACTCTTACTCGCCTGCTGCGCTCAGTTTGCCCATGCAACAACGGGCCCTGAGGCTGCTGAATCACATGCGGCACAAGCAACAACCGGGGTGCAGGCCGCATCCCTGCTCGGCGGGCAACGTGGTAATGGGCAACTCTATGAAGTGGTAGATACCCAGGTTTGGGACGTGCCGGACCCCGAGAGCGGCCGCGATTATCAAGTGTTTTTGGCGCTGCCAGCCTCCTATGAAAAGGAGCCTTCGCGGCGCTATCCGGTGCTCTATGTCACCGATGCGGACTATGCCTTTGCCATGGTGAAACAAATCGCCAGGCGCCTGAATGGGCACGGTCCCGCCATTGAAGACTTTATTCTGATTGGCCTGTCATATTCGGTTGGCGATCACGGCGTGCCAAGTCGCCGACGCGACTACACCCCCACACCTAACGGCCCGGGCTCGGATGCCGCCAAGAGCGTACATGGCGAGGCGCAGCAGTATCTGGCATACCTCAAACAAGTTGCAATTCCCTTTGTTGCAGATAAATACCGCACCGATGAAGCGCGGCGGCTGTTCCTCGGCCATTCTTACGGCGGCCTGTTAGGGGCACAGGCGCTATTAACCGATCCGACACTGTTTGCCGGGTATGTGCTTGGCAGCCCGTCATTTTGGTATGACAACAAGGTCATGTGGTCATTCGAAGAGCGGTATGCCAAATCCAACAAGGACCTGCCCGCCAGTGTGTATCTGTATGTGGGCGAGTATGAAGATATGAAACCCGGCGATGCACGTTTTGCAGCCCGCTACAACATGGTCACGGATGCGCGCTATTTCGAAAAAAGCCTCAATTCGCGTGGCTATCCGTCATTGCGGCTGAAGCTGGACGTGCTGAATGACGAAGATCATCTAAGCGTAGCACCCCGCGGTTTTACCCACGGGCTCAAGTACCTGCTGCCTGCCGGTAACAAGTCATGAGCCAGTTGGTGTGGGTAATCCTCATTCAAACAGCTACCCACACCACCCAATCAAAGGCTTGCCACTAACGCCTATTTCCCAAGGTGAGTTTTCAGGAACTGCTCTACTTCCTGATACACCTTGGCGGCGCTGTCTTTCATGATAAAGGGGTTATGGCCGGTGTCCGTCAGCTCGACAAACTTAAAGTCCTTCTTCGACTTCTCCAGTGCCTCAACCATAATTTCAGCCTGGGTGAAGGGCACGATTTGATCGCTGTCGCCGGCAATAATCAACAGCGGCAAGCCCACCTTTGACGCCAGCAGCGCGGGGGAGTTGTCATCCAACATTTTAGCGTCCCGGATGGGATGACCTATGCGCTCGTAGAGTATCTCTTCGATTCTGTCTTCGTTTATCTCGGCGGAGTCCACATCGAAGGCGATTTGATCTTTCAGGTGCGTAACCCCGTTGATGCTGATGCTGCAACGGTACAGTTCCGGGGTTTTAATGGCACCCATCAGCGCGGCATACCCACCATAGGATGCCCCCACAATGCACACCCGGGACTTGTCTGCATAACCGTTATTGGTCATGTAGGTAACGGCGTCTGACACGTCGTCCTGCATCAACTGTCCCCACTGTTTGTAGCCGGCTTTTTCAAACTCCAGCCCATAACCGGTAGAGCCACGGAAGTTGGGTTGTATGACGATATATCCCCGGGTGGCAATGTACTGGGCGAAGAAATCAAAGCTGGCGCTGTCGCGGGATTGTGGGCCGCCGTGGGGTAATACCACCATGGGGTAGGCTTTGGTGTCGTCATAATTGGGTGGGAACAGCAGGTACATACGCAGCTTTTGA
The DNA here is from genome assembly GCF_019457455.1 of Shewanella sp. FJAT-52076. Classification (NCBI taxonomy): domain Bacteria; kingdom Pseudomonadati; phylum Pseudomonadota; class Gammaproteobacteria; order Alteromonadales; family Shewanellaceae; genus Shewanella; species Shewanella sp. FJAT-52076. The sequence goes on along the minus strand of NZ_CP080415.1, from coordinate 77,178 downwards.
CCGTCTCTGGTGGTGTAGTTCACCTTGGCGGGCATCCCCAGATTCTCGGGCACCAACTGATGATGCACATCCCCCAGCCACGTCAGGGCCTGGGTCTTGTAGTCGTAGACGTAGAATTTGCCCAGGTGATCGGCGCCGCTGCTTTTTATCACTACGCGGTTTTTGCTGGTGCTCGATGCCCAGAAAGAGAAGTTGCTGTGCCCTATGTCTTCGGCAACCTTGTCATAGTGGGCCTGATAGTTCTTATCCAGATACACATTGCGGATAAGGTCCCGCTGCACCTGATAACCCAGATATTCTCCGGTAAAGGCATCAAACATGGGGGAGTAAATATCTTCCTCAGGCAGCGAGGCCACTACCTGCTTCTCCTTGCTGCCCTTTTTGTATTTAACGATTTCATAGTAACCGCTTGTTTCATTGCGTTTGCGGTAAATCAGCTCGCCTTCCTTGCCAATCCCAACCAGGCCTTCAAAGTCGAACTCACCATCTTCATTTTGTTCGAAGTAGATACGGTCGATGGGCGCCCATTCACCCTCCTGGGTGTATTCGTGCACCTGCACACTGCGGCTGTAGTAGTAATAGTCGAGCCGGAAAGTGGGCTGGCCCTGTTTGTCGGTTAAAATGTTGTAGGTGCGACGCCCCCCTTTGAGCACCACCTCACCCTTCCCCGTGTAAACGTTCACCTTCATTATCTCGAGGCCGTTGTTTCCCCAGGCAGGCATCAGGATGTGCTGGTCGTCGTCCACCAGCAGATTGGTAATTCTCGACAGGTTTAAGTTTTTGCGGCTGTACTTTTTATGGTTAAGCAGTACCACCCTGTCCTGACAATGCACATCCATGGAAATAGACCGCCTGAAATAATCGTACTCATCGAGATCGAATTCAGGGTCTTTCTCGGCCTTCTTTTTCAGCTTGGAGATGCGCTCATAGGGCACCATGAGATTGACAATCAAGCGGGAATTATTGGCCCAGCTGATGGAGTCGGCGCGAATAAACTCGTCCTGCAATATGCCGGTGATGGGCGCCCCTTCCAGAGAAAAGTCCCGGATGACTACATCACGACTCTTGCCGGCCTGACGGATAAAAGCCAGATAACGGCCATCCGGTGAAAATTCAGCATCGTAGATGAGAGGATCACTTATAAAGTCGTCTTTTGTTAACTGCGTATAGGCGTTGACTGTGGGGCTCATCAACATCCATATAAGCGATAGCACTAACGTCATTAACACTTTCATTCCGCATCATCCTTAACCAGCGTTTGTCAGGGTTCAACTTCGAACAACGTCAACGGCTTGTCCTTAAGCAAAACCAAAAATATGAGTCACTGCTACCGCTGAGTGAGACCATGATTTTACACAAATTAAACAAAACACCAACCAAAGACAGAGTACTGCTTGAAAAGGGGCAAATCAGGCGGCAACAACCACTTTGCTAAGTCAGGCGACCTTCTACCAAGTCGCGCTTGCGGTGCAGGCAATCTGCCAGATAGTCCATCAAGAGTTTGATGCGTGGCACGGCACGCAGATTTTCGTGGGTGAGCAACCAGATGTCCTGAAACGGATGAGGCGTTCCATCACCGATGCGCTGCAACTGCGGCATTTGGTCGGCGATGTAACAGGCACCGCGCACCAGGCCGCCACGCTGCGCAGCCACCTGATGGCGCAGCACCAAATCATCCAGCACCAAGGCCACGCCTGCGTTGGGATAGGGTGAGGTTGCAATCCAATCGGGTGTGCCGGAGGCGGTGATCCAGCCAAGCCTGTTGGCAGGTTTTGTCAGGTAGTCGGGGCGACAATAATAGGCCAGCCACACAGGAAACAGCCGCCGCCCCACCAAATGTTCGTCGGGGTTGTTTGACACCCGCACGACTATGTCGGCCTCACAGCTATCAAGGCTCGCCAGCGTGTAAGAGCAGTGAATGTGCAGCCTTATCCGGGGATACTGCTGCTGAAATGCCATTAGCTCTTCAAGCAGCAGCCACTGGGCAATGGCGGGGGGAAGGGATAGACGAATGTCGCCCTGCAGTGCATCTGTGGCGGCCAATTCGTCGCGGCGATTTCCCTGAATGAGCAGCTCCATCTGCTCGGCCGCCGCCAGCAGGCGCAGCCCCAAGGCAGTAAGCCGCAGCCCCTGGGGCGAGTTTTCAAACACAGGTGCGGCATAACGGTGATTCAACGCCGCCAGCCGTCTCGATACTGTGGCATGGTTCAGCGATAGCTGTTTGGCCGCTGCACGCAGGCTTTGCCCTCTCGCCAGCGCCAGTATTACCCGGTAATCATCCCAATTATCCATTCGCTCACCTGTCGGCCCCTTGCCAGCCATCAAGGTAACCCCTTATAGCGGCGATGAAAACCGCAGGAATGTGAGCAAAGCTTTCAGTTCAGCGGGAATGCACCCTTATCATCGTGTACGGCAAAGGCGGCAATTTGCCATTGGCCATCCTGCTTGCTGAGCAGATAAGTGGCACCCACCAGGTTGTAGCGCGAACCATCGGCACGAAAGCGCTCGGCCACGTTGCTGGCCAGTGCCAGTTGGCTGTCGAGCAGCCTGATATTCACCTTCTGCCAACGCACCCGGGCAACACCTTTGGCCCTGAGGCTATCCAAAAAGCCCTGAATTTGCGTTGAAAATTCAGTCTCAGTGGCCACCGCCGGCGCCCGGGTGTTTGACATCAGCATCAGCTGCGGCCGGTAAAGTACCGGGGCAGCATCGAGCTTGCCTGTGGTCAGATAGTGGTTGTATTTGTCCATGTAGTGTTCAAACAGCGTGGCAATCTCTGCCTTCTGCTCTGAAGACGCCGCCGTGTCATTCACACCGGCGGACAGCGACGGTTTACCCCCGGCCACTTCGCCACCGGTCACCTGAAAGATTTCAGCCTCACAGCAGTCTGTCAGGGCCGGTAATGCCAGCGCCATGCCGCTGGTGCACAGCAGCGTTAAAGCCAGCAGGCAGGGTGCGGCCAGTGGTGTTATAAAACGCCCGAGGCTCAGGCTCTTTATCAATATTGGGTTCATCACATCCTCCTTAATGGTGCTTGTAGTTGGAAATCAGCAGCATCGCCGAATTGCCTATAGCGAGATAAACCATGCTAACAAAACCACTCGGCAACTCAGGCGGATAGTTTTTCGACATCCCTGTTGCGTTTTCACACCACGTCAGCCACAGCCAATCACTGCTAAAAAAACTGCGGCAATATCGTTGACCTGTCTATAACTTCATAGTTTAAGTTCTCTAATCAGGACTAGAGGCAAAGCAGATGGCATTACGCATTTCAGAACTGGCAAACCGGCTGGGATTATCGCGCTCAACCCTGCTGTATTACGAAAAGCAGGGGCTTATTCGCGGCAAGCGGCTGGATAACGGCTACCGGGTTTACAGCGAAAAGGATGTGCAACGCCTGACACTGATCCAGAAGCTGCAGGCGGGTGGTCTCACCTTAAAAGAGTGCCTCGCCTGCCTCGATGAACGTATCGACAAGGCGCTACTGCAAGCCCGTCTTGCCGAGCTGGACGCCGACATTGCCCAAAAACAGGCCTCGCGCGCTCTGCTGGCAGCCCTTCTGGGCGAAGGCGATTTGAAAGCGTGGCACGAGTCCCTCACAAAAGAAGCGCCCGAGGCGCATCTGGACTGGTTACAAACCCAGGGCTTCAGCGAAAAAACGCCCTGCACCTGACATGGTTATCTAAAGATATGAACGAACACGACAAATTTATGGCCGACTTTATGCACATTTTCGCCCCACTGACACGTTGGGCGCCAGGCAGCAAGGCCGATACCTTAAAAGCATTGGCAGCAGTACCGCTGACACCGGCGCGCATTTTCGACATAGGCAGTGGTAAAGGTCTGGCGACCCGGGTACTCGCCAAGCACACCCGGGCCAACATCATTGCCATCGATAACGAAGAAGGCGCATTGACTGAGCTGCAACAGCACCTTCAGCACAGCGACCTGGCCAGCCGGGTCAGCACCCTGTGCGCCAGCATGACGGACATCCCACTGCCAGCGGCGAGCGCCGATCTGATTTGGGCAGAAGGCAGCGCCTACATCATGGGCGTTGAGCAGGCGCTCAAGTCATGGCGTAATCTTCTGGTCGATAACGGCGTACTGGTCCTCAGTGATCTGGTGTGGCTGACAGACGACAGAGCCCCTGAGGCGATTACCCACTGGCAGCAGGACTACCCCGCCATGACCACGGTCGAGGCGAGAAAGACGCAGATGCGGGCGGCAGGCTTTGACCTTATCGAGAGCTTCAGCCTGAGTAATGAGGCCTGGCAGAGCTTTACCGGCCCACTGGCTGCGAGGGTAGATGAGGTTTCCAAGCAGCTGGCAGGCTCGCAGGCGTTAGCCAATGTGCAGCGGGAGCTTGGTATTTTCAGTCGCTTCCTCGGCCAGTTTGGCTATCAGTTCTTCGTGCTGCAAAAGCGCGGTTAACATTTTTATCCCCAATCCCGCTTATGAGCAAATTTCCCCGCTGCGGAAATACATCAGAAGCGGGGAATTGGTTTACCAGGACAGGGCAATAGTCTACGCAGCAGCGTGAAGTCGCCCAGCCTGGATGCCTTGTTGGTGTTACCTCAGCGGTACAAAGATGTCGGTGATAAGGTCGCACTCGTCCACCTGGTGCACAAAATTCAGGTACTCGAAAAACAGCGGCGCTTCCCGAACGGTCTCGCCGCTGTGAGGCAGCCAGTCGCGGAAAAAACCGTAAATGCTGGCATCCATGGTGGCGTGGCTGCCGAGGTGGCGGATAACGGCGTAGCGTCCACCAGCGATTTCACCATTTTCCACGCCCTGCGGATTGGCCGGTACGGGCACATTAACGCTACCCGCCACTTTAAAGCGAAAATCCTCTGCCGCCATGGTGGCCGGATCGCCATTGGGGATGCCAAAGGTGCGCGAGCTGGCAATAGGTGACAGCCCGGTTTGTTTACGCCACTCGATAAAGCGCGCGCTGGTGTCCAGCACTCGGTGAGGGTTGCCCTTATGTTCCAGCCAGGCCACTGCCAGGCTTGGCATTTCAATCAATTTTATGTCCATATCGGTTCCTGTTAACCCTTGACGGGGCACTTTGATGCTGTCCATAACCGAGTGCAACTGCGCCCAGTCAGGTGTTTGTCGAAATGCCGAAGGGCTCAGGCCAAGCTCACGCTTAAAGGCACGGCTGAAAGCCTCGGCGCTGTCGAACCCGGCTTCCAGCGCGATGTCGAGCACCCGCATGGAATGTTCGAATCCGAGCCGGAACGACGCCCGTTTCAGCCGTTGCAGCTGCACAAAGCGCCCCAGTGGAATACCAAGCCCGGCCGCAAACAGCCGATGAAAGTGAAACCGCGACAAGTGACCCACGCGGCTCAAGTGGTCAAGGCTGAGTTCTTCATCAAGATGACGGCTGATGTAGTCACACACCCGCGCAAGCCTGGGGTCCAGCCCAGTTGGCAGAGTCTCTGCCAGGGCACTTTCAAGCTTTTCGGTTGCACTTGATGACATCTGTGGTGGCTTCACTTTCTGCGCTCGCTTCTCACTTCTCCAGGCTCCCTTGATATGACCCTTTCCAAAAAGGGTCGCATTTCAACGGCCCCAGTGTGCCAAATCCCTACTACCCATGCCTGACCGATATTGCTGAGTTTGCATCCAAACCCTCGCATGACCAATTACACACGCCATTCCACACCGGGGCACTCAGGCGAGAAAACACCGATACTCAGCAAAGCTCTCAGCAATAAGGTGATGATTCTTATCATCGATTTTCCTATATTGGCATTTTTTATTGTTATTTCGCCTCAAGCCAAAGTCGCACCCGGATAGTCGCAAGTGAAAAGTCTGTATCCGGGCCGGTACCACGCTGATTTCAGCCGTTCAACTGACCGAATTCTCTGGCAAAGGGGCGCAATTCACTTTAGGATCTGCCTGCATCTTGGGCACTGTCTTTTGGCAGCAGTTAGTGGAGTATCAATATCATGGGTATCAGAGCCATAGTCGTAGACACCGCCGGCACCACCACGGATCTCAACTTTATTCAGCAAACCCTGTTCCCGTACTCCGCCAAAGTCATGGCCGATTTTCTGCGCGAACAACAGCACAATCCACTGGTGGACTATTGCATCGGCGATGTGCGTGATATCGCCCTCGAAGCCGATGCCGACATCGAGCGGGTGGCCGAGATTTTGGTGCAGTGGATTGCCGAAGACCGTAAGGTCACGCCGCTGAAAACCCTCCAGGGCCTGATTTGGAAGCAAGGTTATGCCAACGATGAGTTCAAGGGACACATTTACCCTGACTTTATCGATGCCATAAAAATCTATCGCGCCCAGGGTTTGCGGGTCTACAGCTTTTCTTCAGGCTCTGTGGATGCTCAAAAGCTGCTATTCAGCCACAGTGACAGCGGCGATCTGACCGAGCTGTTCAACGGTCACTTCGATACCCGCACCGGCAACAAGCTCGACAAGCAGGCCTATGCCAACATTGTTAACACTATCAGCCTGACACCAAGACAGATCCTCTTTGTTTCCGATGTGGTGGAAGAGCTGAAAGCCGCCGAAGCCGCTGGCATGATCACCTGCCAAATGGTGCGCGAACCCTCTCAGCGCACCGGTAAGTACCGGATTATTCAGAGCTTCAGCGAACTCAATTTCGAGTGAGTTTATGCTCCTGAAAGCGCCCCGCACTGCGGGGCGTTTTTGTTGTTCTTGAGCACCGGGCAGACCCCTGTTAAGCTCGAATTTTGTTAAACAATCGTTTGAATTATGAAATCAGTCTCAGACCTCTGCAGCCACATCAGCAAAATCACCGTTGCCTGGGGCGAAATGGATGCCCTGCAACACGTGAACAACGTGGCCTATTTCCGCTACTTCGAAACTGCCCGCATCGGTTTTTTTGAACAACACTTCCCGCTGGAAAGCATGTATCGCCACGGTCTTGGCCCCGTGATCAGCGAAAACCAGGCCAGATACAAACGGCCCGTGACCTATCCGGACGTGTTGCATGTGGGTGTGCGCGTGACCGATATACACCCGGATCGCTTTACCTTGCACTACGAGGTATTCAGCGAGGCACAGCAGGCTATCACCACCACCGGCAGCTCCATTGCGGTGATGTTTGATTTCAAGTTGGGACGCAAAGCCGATATGCCGTCAGAAATGCTGGCAACGCTAAAAAATCTTTCAAAAAGCGAACCTTGATGGCTTGTGATTGTCTCACCCTTGATTACACTTGAGGTATTGCCGCGCAGACGGCAAGCAAACAATCACTTTATTATTGGCATTGCGCATGAAATCCAAATTGTTCAAGTACATCAGCCCTCTGCTGATGCTCGGCCTGCTCTCGGCCGCCAGTGCACAGGGTGCGGTAAAATCAGACGCCAAACCCACTCAGGAACTGGCTTCATACAGTGCACTCCTGGTCGATACCAAAACCAACGAAGTGCTCTATGCCAGTAACCCCCATCAGGTTGTTCCCATTGCCTCGATCTCCAAGCTGATGACTGCCATGGTGACCCTGGATGCCAAGCTGCCGCTCGGGGAAAAAATCGCGGTTGAAGTCAAAGACAATCCCGAGATGAAAAACGTCGTTTCCCGCATCCGTCTTGGCAGCACCCTGAGCCGCAAAGAAGCCATGTTGCTGACCCTGATGTCGTCGGAAAACCGTGCCGCCACTACCCTTGCCCACCATTATCCCGGCGGATATCAGGCCTTCGTGAAGGCGATGAATACCAAGGCCAAGGCGCTGGGCATGACCAATACCCGTTTTGTAGAGCCCACTGGATTGTCGGTACACAACGTGTCTACTGCCGCCGACCTGGTGAGGCTGCTCAAGGCCGCGCAGGATTACCCTCTGCTGGGCCAGCTATCTTCGACACCGAGTAAGTCGGTAACCTTTGGCAAGCCCAGATACAGTTTGGCGTTTTACAACACCAACCGACTGGTCAATAAAGACAACTGGGACATTCGCTTAACCAAAACCGGTTTTACCGATGCCGCCGGACACTGCCTGGTGATGCTGACCAGAATGGCCAAACGGGATGTGGCCTTTGTGGTGCTCGACTCTTTCGGTAAACAAACCCACCTCGGCGATGCCGGACGCCTGAAAAAATGGCTCGAAACCGGCAAGGTCAGCCCACTGCCTGACTCCGCCAAAACTTACAAAGAACAACGCAAGCGTGAGCGTAATAACAAGGCATAACATGGATGCTGTGATCCACGATAAAACCAATCAGGTATTTTTATTAGCGGCCAACGGCGTGGAAGCCAGGCTGGAGTATCACCGCCAGGGTGACAGTATCGACTTCAATCGCACCTTCGTTCCTCCTGAGCTCAGGGGGCAAGGTCTGGCCGAAAAACTGGTCCGTTACGGGCTGGAATGGGCCAGGAAGCAGGGGCTCGACATTCACGCCAGCTGTTGGTACGTTCAAAAATTCCTCTAAGACATGCAGTTGAAGGAAGCCCAATGCCAATACATCTGGTGGCAGCCAAAGATTTCGTAACCAATGACTGGGCCGGTGGCAGCACGACTCAGCTGCTTATCCATCCCAAAGGCAGCAGTTTGGCTGCCCGGGACTTTGAATTCCGCCTGAGCTGCGCCCGGGTTGAACAATCCGGTCAATTCAGTGATTTCAGTGGTTACGATCGCCTGCTGCTTGTACTGGACGGTGCCATGAAGTTAAGCGGCAGCGCCCTGTCCGAAGCCCGGGTTCAGCACGCCGATAGCAGTCCCTGGGACTTCGATGGTGGTTTGAGTGTGCATGCCGAACTGACAACGGCAGTAGTGGAAGACTTTAACCTGTTTGTGCCCAAGGGAAGGTTGAAATTGGCAAGCCGGCAACAACTGGCTGAACATCAGCGCTGGCATCAGGCTGCCGAAGAGGGCGCGAGTGTTTACGGTGTGTTCCTGCGCCGTGGCCAGGTCAACATCGGAGACATCCAACTGAACAGCGAACATCCGCTGATAATTTCCTCTACGCCGCTGAATCTACTCGCCGAAACGCCGAGCGATCTGGTGGCGTTCGCCATTGGTTGCCGCTTTCCGCAGCCCTGATATCGCTCCCGGGACCAAGGGATTGGTCTGGTGTGGGTTCCCCTCAATCATAACGCCGTATCTGACGGAATTTTTGCTGCCAGTAGCCGTTATCGAGGGTGGAAATTATCACGCCCTGACTGGTCGATGCATGCACAAAGCGCCTGTCCCCCAAAGAAACCCCAACGTGCCACAGTGTCCAGCCGGTTTTGAAAAACACCAGGTCGCCACTTTGGATCTCATCCTCTGATACCCTGCGCCCCAGGGCCAGTTGATCTTCTACCGTGCGGGGCAAACTCAGTCCGGCAAGGTCACGATAAACCAAAAAGCTGAAAGCGGAGCAATCGACACCACGCTTATTCATGCCGCCAAGACGGTAAGGCACGCCCTGCCATTCACTGTAGAACGCCAGGAGCCGCGCCTGAGACAACGGCTGGCTTACCTGGGCCGCCACGGGCGACTCTTGCTCGGGGCGAGAGCTGCAGCCAATAACCACAATGGCCAGCAGCATGCATGCAACTCTCCTGACCATGGCGGCGTTCATTTGCCCCAATCGCCTACTTTTTAGGGCGGAATGGCTTAATAACGGACTCATCGCATTCCAGGAAAGGGCCGTCCATCAAATCGATACAGTAAGGAATAGCCGGAAACACCGCATCCAGGCATTCACGAATGGACTTGGGCTTGCCGGGCAGATTCACTATCAGGGTATCATCCCGCAGACCTGCCGTTTGCCGTGACAGAATGGCGGTGGGTACAAATTTCAGCGACTCTGCCCGCATCAGCTCACCAAAACCCGGCATCATACGATGACAAACGGCCTCGGTGGCCTCCGGTGTCACATCGCGTTTGGCGGGGCCAGTTCCACCTGTGGTGACAATCAGGCAGCAACCTTCATTGTCTGCCAAATCAATCAGGGTCGCCTCTATGTCTGCCTGCTCATCCGGTATCACGCGATACAGGCTTTCCCATTCGCTGGTCAGGTAGGCATTGAGGGTTTCGATAATGGCTTGACCCGACAGGTCTTCGTAAATGCCTGCGCTGGCGCGGTCACTGACGGTAACAATCCCGATTTTGGCTTTGGCCATGTGAGCTTCCTTCTGGCGAGAAATGGCTGCCGGTACGGCAACTTAACAGTTGCCTAAAATAGCATATTCGGCAGCACACCCAAGTTTCTTGGCCAAATAAGACGACCAGGGTCAAATTATGCTGTCTGCGATTGGCTTTGTTCCAGAGTACGCTGCAATACATCGACAAATTCCGCCTGATGCGCTTCAAGGTACGCCCAATCCAGGCTGCGGGCGGCCATTTCCATGTCTTTGGCAACATCGGCCAGTGGCGACATACACAAATTGCCCGCAGCGCCCTTGATGGCGTGCACCGCAGTGCGTACCGCTGCGAAGTCCCTGCGGCCCATGGCGTTCTCAAAGGCCTCGAGGTACACCGCCATTTCTTCGGCAAATACCTTGAGTATGTCACCCAGCAGCTCACCGTCGCCGGACATCAGCTCAAGGGCGCAGTGGCGGTCAAACAGTATGGTGTCTGCCGACAGAGGGCTGGACGGTGCACAGGATGCGCTGTCGAGGGGAATATAACGCTCGAGCACTCTGGCTACCTCTGCCTGGTGCAATGGTTTGGCGATATAGTCATTCATACCTGCCTCAAGGCAGGTTTCCCGATCGCCTTTCATGGCATTGGCTGTCATAGCCACAATTTTGATATCTTTAAACTTCTGTCCTGCCTCACCTTTTCGAATTGCCTGGGTCGCCTGATAGCCATCCATTTCCGGCATCAGACAATCCATCAAAATGAGGTCGTATTGCCGATGTTGCAGTGCCGCCAGTGCCTGTAACCCGTTGGTGGCCACCTCCACATGCTTAAGTCCCAGGTTTCTGAGCATGCCAAGCGCAACCATTTGATTAACTTTGTTATCTTCCACCAGCAGTATCTGGGCCGAGTCTGAAAACAGGCCTACTGTAGCATCAGGCCGTGCGACCTCGTTACCATCACGATCGCTTAATATGTCCACCAGTTTAAGTGCCTGCATAGGCCGGCACAGATAGTGACAGCTGCTTAAAATTGCCGGGGCCAATCCAATCTGTTGCCTGTGGGAGATGATGGCTAAAAACTTAAGCCCTTTTTCGGTGGCGAATGCCGCCGTCTTTTGCAGCTCTTCCGTGATGGACACCAGATGCCCTGGTACCGAATAAATGAGCCAATCCGCAGCCCCCAGTGCCGGCGCCTGTTCCAGATGCGTATTGGATTCCAGAAGTACCGGCCTTAACTGCCATGAATCGAGTAATTCGAACAGCATTCGCTCAGAGGCACCAAGCTCGCCCGCAAGCAAAGGGGCGCGGCAATTCAGCGCAGGCGGCCACTCAGCGCCTGACGCTGCCTCTGACTTAAGCCGTAAATGAAACTTGAAAGTACTGCCGGCATCTTCGGCACTGATGACCCGAATACCGCCATCCATAAGCTCACACAGCCGTTTGGCAATTGAAAGCCCAAGCCCTGTGCCGCCGAAATGGCGAGTAGTCGTAGAATCAGCCTGCGTGAAGGGCGAAAACAGGGCCTCCTGCTTGTCTTTGGAGATGCCGATTCCGGTGTCTTCAATACTCACCATCAGAGACACACCATTTGCGGTATCTTCAGACGCCTGAACCCGCACCGCTATCCAGCCGACCTCAGTAAATTTAATGGCATTACTCACCAAATTGACCAAAACCTGCCTTATTCTGCCTGGGTCGCCCCGCACCCAGCGCAGATGGACACCAGAAATGTCCAGCAGCAGCTTCAACCCTTTGGCTTCGGCGCGAATGGCAAAAGGCTGAACAAAATCATCCAGTAATTGAATGAGATCGAATGGCACCTCTTCGATTTCAAACTTGCCTGACTCAATTTTTGAAAAGTCGAGAATATCGTTGAGCAGGGTCAATAACGATTCCGCACTGGTGGAAGCCACATCCAGATAATGTTTTTGCTGGATAGACAGCTCGGTTTTCTCCAGCAAAGAGAGGATCCCAAGCACGCCGTTCATGGGTGTGCGAATTTCATGGCTCATGCAGGCAAGAAAATCGGCTTTTATTCGGGACGCTGCTTCAGCCTTTTCTCTGGCCTCCACCAGGTCAGCGTTTTTATGTTCCAACTCCAACGCATAAGACTCAATTTTTCGCTCATTGGCTTTGATGAGGGTCAGGTCTTCCACACAGGCAAAAAAACCTACGACGTCACCGTCCGAGGTCACATCAGGGACATAGGTGGCCTGGAAATATTTGTCGTCAACTTCAGCGTCGAAAACTTGTTGTTTCCCCTGCAGTGCCTTCATTTGATAAGGCACTATCAAATCTTCAACCTTAGGGGGTAGCACCTCTGCCACTGAGCGACCTAAAACCTCCGACTCACTCTTGCCAAGCCAAACCAAATAGCGACGATTGATAAAACGGTAGCAGCGCATGGCATCCACATAGGCCAGTTGCACCGGAATTACATTGATAACGGTATCGATATACCGTCGCGAATCTTCAAGCTCTTTGGCCTGCGCGATGCGCTGACGAGCAGAGGCGTTATAGCTTTCAACCAAGAGTCCCAATTCATCGTCGGATTTGAGCACGAGTTCCGCTTGGGGATCGGCTTCTATCTGACGTCGAATGGCGTTAATGGGCCCAAGGACCACCTTCTGTTGCACCAAGGTGTTGATGAACAGCAACAACATAAAGCCTAACGACTGGATCAGAATGAACTCCATCAACCCTTTTTGCGCCGCCTGTTCAAGGGCGGCAGGATCATAAGCGACATAAAGCACAAAAGGTCTCAGTCGCTGGCGTTCCGGAGAAATAAGGTACAGGAGTGCGGTTTGGTGGATCACACCGTCTTTTTCCAAAAAGGGATCGTCGCTGTTTTTAGTGCGTGTGTTACTGATGAGTTGTTGAACCTGACTGCCAAAGGCCTCGGCCACTGTACGGCCAATGTACTCAGCCTGATTATCGGCGGTAATTTTTTCGCCTTCGATGAGACTGAGGCGGCGAATGGACTCCTTGGTTGATAATGCGCCCATTACACGCTGCACATCGCCGCGATTGGCTTTGGTTTCAAGCGCCAGGTTCAAACTATTGACCAAATCGGCCATCTCGTGACGGGCAACTTCCCGAATTCGTTCACGTACATCGTTTTGATAATAGAGTCCCACCAGCACGCACACGCCTATAGCAAGCAACGCCGTAGCCATATTGAGCTTGTAGCCCAGACTCTTTCCCCCACCAAACCACTTCATCAATGGCTCCCGGAAACGTCAAACATTCCAATAACGTGGCTACAGTCACTCTCCAGCACATCAATCCTCCTTAACGTAGTGCACACGGATCTTGCCATGTTTTCCAATCCGGCAATGTCATTGAAAAGCGCCTGATTTTCTGTGAAATCCAACAAGTGAATATCACCGAGTACCTGCCTGAATTCGTCGGGGGGGATGCCCTCTCGCCGTGCCATGATGGCAACCGCTTCGGTAGGATGCTCACGAACATAATCCAGCGCCTGCTGCCATACCGCTCTGAGCTTGGGAACAAAGTCTGGGTGACGGGCAAGTGCTTCAGCGGAAATCGACAGTGTATCGAGGATCTCGCCGGGAATTTCCTTGGTGGAAAACACCTGATGCACCCCCTCTTGCTTCATGGCAGCCAGCGAATAAGGCGGATAGGTAACCATAGCGTCGATAAGGCCAAGCTGTAAGTGGCGGGGACCGTCGCCTTGCTCCACATTCATTACCTTGACATCATCCAACGTCAGGCCGTTGGCAGCCAGGGCCCGTGCGAGGATAAAAATACCCAGCGAGCTCACCTCACAGCCTATGGTTTTACCTTTCAGCGAAGGAATGTCGCCATACTCTGTTTTGGCGAGTATCACATCGCCACCGTCAGAGTAGTCTGCCGCCAACACCACCTTGACCGGCTTTCCACCAAACGCCTCCACCTGAACCGCCTCAATCATAGTGCTGGTAAAGCCAGCGACCCTGCCGGACAAATAGGCTCGCTGGGCATCAGACAAAGTCGCCACCTGGACAAATCCCACATTCAGCCCCGCTGCTTCATAAAAGCCTTGTTGCTGAGCCAGGTAAAGCACCTCGTATCCCGGCCAGGGATTAATAGCGATGATGATTTTCTCCTTGGGCTCACTGCACCCGAGTGACAGCAAAGAGATCATCAGCAACAGACAAATTCTTCCCATGCCTCGGCACCCCGTTAATCAGTCGACACCTTGCTCCGCAGGAGCGACGCCTCAGCCCGGCAACACACAACACAATTTCGGCCTTGGGTTTTGGCGCGGTACACACCGTCATCGGCCAACACCAGCAGATGAGAGAAATCGGCGTTATAGGGGCTCGCCTCTACCAGGCCAAAACTACCCGTTACCCGAATACCTTCCGGTTCCAGCGCCTCCAACAGGCTTCGCAGATGCTCTATCTTGGCGGCCGCGCTGTCGAGGCTGCAATCCATCAGTATCACAAACTCTTCGCCGCCCAGACGGGCAACCACATCTTCTTTGCGGGTATTGGCCGCCAGCAATCGGGCAACAGCAATGAGGACCTTATCGCCCATATAGTGTCCATAGCTATCATTTACCCGCTTGACATGGTCCACATCCAGCAAGACCACCGTCATGGGATTGCGATGGCGCGCCACCTTGGCTAAACGCTGGGATGCACATTCAATCAAAAAATGACGGTTATATAACCCGGTGAGCTGGTCGTGCATTGCCATCGATTGCAGCCTGTCTCGCTGCTGCTTAAGCTGTATGTGGGTATAAACCCGGGCGCGGACAATGGCTGGCCTGATTGGCTTGGTGATGTAATCCACGGCTCCGAGCTTAAGACCAAGCTGTTCATCAGCATCCGAATCTTTGCCTGTCACGAAAATAATGGGGATATCAGTGGTCGCTGGGTCACTCTTTAATGCCTTGCAAACCTCATAACCATCAAGGTCAGGCATTATCACGTCCAGCAGTATCAGGTCAGGCTGAGGCTCGCTGCGGGCAAGTTTCAGACATTGGGCGCCGCTGCTTGCCTCACGAATTTGGTAAAGTCCTTTGAGGCTCTGGCCCATTATCATCAGGTTGGTTTTAACATCGTCAACGACGAGTACGGTGTAAGGTTCCATCATCTCAACTGTCTGCTCCTGAGCTGCATCCCTGTTACTCCCTGTCTGAAAAAGTGTAGCAGCAGAAAAAGATCCCAATGGGTAAACGCCTTTATTTTATTGGGAAAATGCCAATTCAGGACGCAAAACCACAGCGAAAGCATGGCTATATACGTGTTCGCATAACGCCAGTGCCCAGAAGATGAGTTAAATGAAAGCAGGCCAGGCTGGGGCAGAACCCATAGGCCGTACATTTCTGGAAACAATGAGTCACACTTAAGGTATCCGTCACCGCACCTGCCGACGTTGTGTGCGGAGCAAATTTAATCTTTTAAATCAGATGGATAAATTTAAGGAAAGGAAGGAATCGCAAAACCGCTTAGCTGTTTTAACTGGTTTGCTCAATGACTCGCGGCTGAAGCAATTAAGGGCTCGGGGTCCATTAAGCAAGAGCTCCTTCACGCTGAAATGAATACACATAGACAACGGTAAGACTTAACAAAAGAATCAGAGGCTTCGCTACTTGCTAATGGCCGACACAGAAAGAAGGGAAAACCGTTAAACGGCCTCCCCTGCGGCATGACCTGAGCTCCATGCCCATTGGAAATTGTAGCCGCCGAGCCAGCCGGTAACATCTACCACTTCACCAATGAAATAGAGTCCCTTACATGCCTTGGCTTCCAGCGTTTTGGAAGAGAGCTCGTCGGTACAGACGCCCCCCAGAGTCACCTCGGCGGTACGATAACCCTCTGTGCCACCGGGAGCGATGGACCAGTTGGCAAAATAGTCGGCCATGGCCTCGACTTCTGCCTTGGAAAGCTGGTTCAGTGCCTTATCCGGGATGGCTCCAATCTCCTGTAGCCGTTCAACAAGCCGTTTCGGCAGCAAGCGGGATAGCGCATTCTTAATTGACAATTTAGGCGATTCAACACTAATTGTTTTGTACCAATCGACAAAATTCAGTCCGGGCAACAAATCTATGTAGACAGCTTCACCCGGCTTCCAGTATGAAGAGATCTGCAATATGGCAGGCCCGGAAATCCCTCTGTGGGTGAAAAGCAGCGCCTCTGAGAACGACTGACCAGAAGCCGAGGTAACAGTCACCGGCAAACTCACCCCGGCCAGACACTCAAAGTGGCTCTTGTCTTCCGGCTGAAGAGTAAAGGGCACCAAGCCGGCAGTGGTAGGCAGCACCCGCAAACCAAATTGCTGCGCCAGCTTGAAACCAAAGGGGGTAGCACCAAGCTTTGGCATGGACAAGCCACCGGTGGCAATTACCAAAGACTCGCAGCTGTAGTTACCTTCACTGGTGTGCAGTTCGAAGCCGGTTTCCTTTTTGCTTACATTAAGCACCTCGGTACGCAGCTGAATCTTCACACCTGCCCAGTCACATTCGGTGGTCAACATCTCCACTATCTCTTTGGCCGACTCATCGCAAAACAGCTGGCCAAGGGTCTTTTCGTGGTAGGCGATACCATGGCGCTCCACCATGGCAATAAAGTCCCACTGGGTGAAACGCGCCAGCGCCGATTTTACAAAGTGTGGGTTGGTGCAGAGGTATGCCGCTGCTTGGGTTTGCAGATTGGTGAAGTTACAGCGCCCACCACCACTGATAAGAATTTTACGTCCCAGCTGTTTGGCGTTGTCCAGCAGCAGCACATCCCGTCCACGGTAACCCGCCGTCAGGGCACACATAAGCCCCGCGGCACCCGCGCCGATAATGATGACCTGATGATGCTTGCAGTCTGACATC
Source organism: Shewanella sp. FJAT-52076 (assembly GCF_019457455.1). NCBI lineage: Bacteria > Pseudomonadati > Pseudomonadota > Gammaproteobacteria > Alteromonadales > Shewanellaceae > Shewanella > Shewanella sp. FJAT-52076. The sequence goes on along the minus strand of NZ_CP080415.1, from coordinate 60,291 downwards.
CGCCTGTTACTCCCGGACATAAAAAAAGGACGCCAATTCTAGCATCCTTTTTCGGGCTCAGTACGGCTTTTAATCGGCCGCAGCGGTCTCGGATTTTTTCTCTCGGGCCAACAATTCTTTGGCGGCATCCAGCGGGGATTTACCCTGATAAAGTACCGCGTAGATTTGCTCGGTGATGGGCATCTCTACACCCAGACGCTTCGCCAGGGTGAAGACTTCCTTGGTGTTGCGATAACCCTCAACCACCTGGCCGATCTCGGTCTGGGCAGTATTCACGTCACAGCCCTTACCCAGAGCTAAACCAAAGCGACGGTTGCGAGACTGGTTATCGGTACAGGTCAGCACCAGATCCCCAAGGCCGGCCATCCCCATAAAGGTAGCCTGCTGGGCCCCCAGAGCCTCGCCGAGGCGACTTAGCTCAACCAAGCCACGGGTGATGAGTGCGGTACGGGCGTTGGCACCAAAGCCAATGCCATCACTCATACCGGCGCCGATGGCAATCACGTTTTTTACCGCACCGCCCAGTTGCAGGCCGATAAAATCATCGTTGGCATACACACGAAGACGTTTGGGACTGTGGAGAAGCTCCACCAAATCAGCGGTAAAGCCAGCATCTGTGCCGGCAACCGATATTGCCGTTGGCAATCCGGCGGCCAGCTCTTTGGCAAAAGTGGGGCCGGACAGCACCGCCAGCGGGAAGGCATCGCCCAATGCATCACGGGCGACATCCTGCAGCAAACGACCGGTTTCGGGCTCAAGGCCTTTGGTGGCCCATACGATACGGGCATCGGTACGGAGCAATGACTTGGCCTGACGCAGCACATCCCCAAACACATGGCTCGGAACCACCACCAACACGTTGCGCGATGCGGCCAGCGCATTGCCTAAATCGGCTTCCATCACCAAACAATCGGGGAAGCTTATTCCGGGCAGGAAGGCGGCGTTACAGCGCTCACGGCTCAGGGTGTCGATATGCTCTGGGTCATGGCCCCACAGCAAGGTCTTGTGTCCGTTACTGGCCAAAGAAATGGCAAGGGCGGTGCCATAAGAGCCCGCCCCCAGTACCGTAATATCGGCAGTGTCTTTCATCGCTTGTTACGCGTTGACTTCTTCAGTCTGCTGAGCGGCAGCAGCACGCTGTTGCACGTACTGGGCAAACAGAGCATCAAAGTTTACCGGCGCCAGGTTGAGCTGAGGGAAGGTACCGCGAGAAACCATGCTGGCCACAGACTCACGGGCATATGGGAACAGGATGTTGGGGCAGTATGCGCCCAGAGAATGGGCCAGCTGCGGCTCAGTCAAACCACCGATGTGGAAAATACCTGCTTGCTGAACTTCACACAGGAAGGCAGTTTCATCGCCGTTTTTGGCAGTCACTGTCAGAGACAGAACCACTTCAAAGATGTCATCAGCCAGCTTGGTGCTGCGGGTATCCAGATCCAGCTTCACTTCTGGATTCCACTCTTTCTGGAATACGGCTGGGCTGTTTGGTGTCTCAAAAGACACGTCCTTGGTGTAAATACGTTGAATGTTGAACTGTGGGGCTTGTTGTTCGTTATTTGCTACTTCAGCCATAATTTCCTACCTATCAATCAATTTGTTAAGTCGGCTTTTCATTGAAGCCATATAGTTATGGGCTGGGCTTTTGAGGCCGCAAAGGATCTCAGTACCGTCCCGGTTCAGATCTTGCCAGCTAAAAAAACTTCAAAAGCCTTTGCCGACTAAAAGGGTAACTGATGTACCCGCGAGAGCGACGTCAGTGTCGCTCCCAAATCAACCTGTGGTGCTCTGTGCTTAGCGCTTTTTCACCGGCAGGTTGGCCGCTTGCCAGTCACCCATACCGCCTTTGAGGCTGTATACCTGCTCAAAACCTTGGGCAACCAGTAACTGTGCCGCCTGAGCAGACGTCATGCCAGCGTTGCATACCAATATAATGGGGCTCTTCTTGGCGCTTTCAAGGGCAGAAATCTGATTATTTTTGATTTCTGACATGCTGATGTTCATCGCATCGACGATATGACCTTTGCGGAATTCTTCTTTGCCGCGAACGTCTACCACCTTGGCGTTTTGTTTATTGACCAGCTGAACCAGCTCCTGGGTGCTGATGTGCTTCACCTTGGAAGTCATAGACTTAACTGTTGTAATGATCACAGCTAAAAACAGACCCAGCCAAGCCAGGCTGAGCATGGGGTTTGCCCTGAAAAACTCGATGTATTCTTGCATGATATTCCGTCTGTAAGGATACCTGAAACAATGTGGGCAGAGAGTATACCATCAAGACACCAGAATGCAGCAAATCGCCCCGGCAGTCAGTCAATAAGCCCGCCTCTTTCACAAAATCCGCCGATGGTCGCAATCGGGGCAAATGCCTTTGTCCCCCGGGGACTGTCGTAGTAATATTTGAACAATTTTCCGATTCCAACACTTCTTCCAATTATCAATTTTGAGGTTAACTCCAAGATGACAGCCAAACGTCCTCTGGCATTACTGATCCTCGATGGCTGGGGCTATCGTGAAGATCAGGAAAGCAATGCCATTTTCCACGCCAACACTCCGGTGCTGGATAACCTGAAAGCCAACTACCCCAACGGCTTGATCTCTGGTTCCGGCCACGACGTGGGCCTGCCCGATGGCCAGATGGGTAACTCTGAAGTAGGTCACATCAACCTGGGTTCAGGCCGAATTGTGTATCAGGAACTGACCCGCATCAGCAAGGCCATTGAAGACGGCGAGTTTGACCATAACTCTGCCCTGTGCAAAGCCGTGGATGCCGCCATCGCCGCCAATGGTGCCGTCCATATCATGGGGCTGCTGTCACCCGGTGGCGTTCACAGCCACGAAGAACACATTGAAGCCATGATCCGCATGGCAGCCAAGCGCGGTGCCACCAAGGTGTATCTGCATGCCTTCCTCGATGGCCGGGATACACCACCACGCAGCGCAAAAGGCAGCCTGGAGCACTTCTCTGAGCTGTTTACCTCACTGAACGTGGGGCGCATTGCCTCTATCGTTGGCCGCTACTTTGCCATGGACAGAGACAACCGCTGGGATCGCGTTGTGCAGGCCTACGACCTCATCACTCAAGGCAAGGGCAAGCACTCGGCCACCAATGCCGTCGATGCGCTGGAAGCGGCTTACAGCCGTGACGAGAACGATGAGTTTGTCGCGCCCACTGCGATTGTGGATGACGCCGGCGACAGAGTGAGCCTGAACGACAATGATGCGCTGATTTTCATGAACTTCCGTGCTGACCGAGCCCGTCAAATCAGCCGCAGCTTTACCGATCCCGCCTTTGCCGGATTCGAGCGTGCCGTAACGCCAAAAACGCACTTTGTGATGCTGACGGAATACGCCGGCGACATTCAGGGCGATATCGCCTTCCCGTCGGAGGACCTGGTGAACACTCTGGGTGAAGTACTGCAAAACAGCGGCAAGACGCAGCTGCGCATCTCCGAAACCGAGAAATACGCCCACGTCACCTTCTTCTTCAATGGCGGCAAAGAACAGCCATTCGAAGGCGAAGACCGTATCCTTATTAACTCGCCCAAGGTCGCAACCTATGACTTGCAACCCGAGATGAGTTCAACAGAGCTGACGGATAAATTGGTGGAAGCGATTGAATCTGCTAAGTATGATGTCATCATCTGTAACTATCCCAATGGTGATATGGTCGGACACACAGGTAACTTTGACGCCGCCGTTAAAGCCTGTGAAGCCGTAGATACCTGTATTGGCCGCGTGGTAGACGCGCTGACCAAAGTGGGGGGTGAGTGTCTTATCACTGCCGACCACGGTAACGCCGAGCAGATGAGTGACCCATCGACGGGTCAGGCACATACCGCCCACACCAGCGAACTGGTACCCTTTATTTATGTGGGAAGGAATGCCAGCATCGCCGAAGGTGGTCGTCTGAGCGACATTGCACCCACCATGCTGAACCTCATGGGACAGGACATTCCGGCAGAAATGACCGGACGTGTGCTCATTACCATCAAAGAGTAAGCCATTTGTCACAGCACTTACTGTGGAAAGCCGGCGTTATCGCTGGCTTTCTTTTGCTATCCCCGCAGCTCCAGGCCGATGATCTGGCGCGGCGTCAGGCCGAGCTTAAATCACTGCAAAGTCAGATAGAAAAACAGCAAAGTGCACTCAAGGACACCAGTAAACAGCGGGAAAAATTGCAGGGTCTGCTTAAAGAGGATGAGCAGGCCATTGCTAAAGTCGCCAAGGCCATGGCTCTCACCCAGGCGAGCCTCAACGAAGTTGATGGTAAACTAGAAGGCCTCAAGAGCCGCAGCAAAGCGCTGAACGCCCAGAAGGCGACTCAACAGGAAACCCTCTCCAAACAACTGGCAAGTGCCTACCTTGCCGGAAACCACGATTACACCAAGATGCTGCTGAGCCAGCAAAACCCTGCCACCATAGAGCGGATGTTGGCCTATTACCAGTACCTCAATAACGCCCGCATCAAGGCCATCAATGAACTGAAGCAGACCATGGATGAGCTGAGACAAAACCATGCGCAGCAGCTTGATGAGCAAGAAAAGCTCAGTCAGCTAGCAATTGAGCAGCAAGCTCAGGTGAAAAAGCTGGAATCAGAGCAGGCACAGCGCCAGGCAACACTGAAAGAGCTGCAAAAAACCTTAAGCTCTCGCGGCGCCGAACTGGAACAGCTGCAGATAGAAGAAGCCAGCCTTAAACGGGTATTGGAACAGGCCGTGAAAGCAGTTAAGGCAAGTCCAAAACTCATAGGCTTGGGTGACCAGCGAGGCAAGTTAAACTGGCCAACCAAGGGGCGATTAAGCGAAGCCTTTGGCAATCCCCGTTCAGGACAAATTAAGTGGAAAGGCGTGCTGCTGTCTGCGCCGGAAGGCCAGAGCATTACCGCGATTTCAGATGGCAAAGTCATCTACGCCGACTGGCTCAAAGGTTTTGGTATGGTGCTGGTACTTGATCACGGTCAGGGCTATATGAGCCTGTATGGCCATGCACAAGCACTGCTTAAAAGCCCTGGCGACACCGTCAACAGCGGCGAAACCATTGCACTGGTAGGACGTTCCGGTGGTCAAACTCAGCCTGGCCTATACTTTGAAATAAGGCACAAGGGGCAGGCTGTCGACCCGGCAAACTACTGCAGGCGTTGATATCAGGCTCCCACTGAACAGGGGGCCTTTATGAAGCAGTTCATCCGTTATCTCGGCGCTACGGTCTTCGGTTTGGCGCTGGGCATTTCTGTCAGTCTCTCCGGGCAGGAAAACGCCCGCTCGGTGCTCAGCCAGTATGACTACCCCTTGCTGGTAGACATTATGGATACCATTGAGACCTACTATGTAAATCAGATAAGCAGGGATGAGCTCATCGAAGGCGCCATTGAGGGCATGTTCAAAAAGCTCGACCCCTATTCGGGCTATCTGTCTCACCAGGATCTTATCAATATCCGCGATACTAATCGGGGGGAATATTTCGGCTACGGCTTCGAAATTGCTTCTGACGATAACCTCATCCGTATTGTGTCGCCTTTCTCCGACTCCCCCGCTGACAAAGCCGGCATTATCGCTGGCGATACCATTATCGCTGTCAATTCGCACCTGGTGACTGAGATGGACCTCAATGCCGTGCTGGCCGAAATCCGCTACCACAGCCTGAATGACCTGCCGATCACACTGACATTGGAGCACAGTGACAGACTCAGCTATCAGGTCACGATCAGGCCTGCGACCATTTCAGTTGCTTCTGTGCAGGGACGTTGGTTAGAAGGTGATATAGCCTACGTACGACTCACCAGCTTCCAGGACAACACCACAGAGGACTTGGTAAAACAGCTCAGCCAATGGAAATCCCCCAAGGGACTTATCCTTGATTTACGTAATAATCCGGGTGGTTTGTTGGATCAAGCCATCAGAATTGCGGACTTGTTTCTGGCAAAGGGGCGCATAGTCTCAACCTCAGGGCGTTACTTCGATGCTAATTCTGACTACTTCGCCTCGCCACAAACCCTGATGACCAATGTGCCCATGATGGTGCTTATTAATAAGGGTTCTGCCTCGGCTTCGGAAGTATTGGCTGCTGCGCTGCAGGAAAATGGCAGGGCTCTGCTTATCGGTGAGACAAGCTTTGGCAAAGGCACAGTACAAAGTCTTATCCCCACCCTCAACATGGACAGTGCGATAAAGCTGACTATTGCCCATTACAACACCCCAAAAGGCCATGATATTCATGCCAAAGGGATAGAGCCTGATATTAAAATTGCCGCTCAGAATACTGTTAAAGATGCCGCTGATATGCCTATAATCGGCTCAGAACAACGTAAAACACAACTTGAAGATCAGACTTTGGCATCGGCCATCGCCTGGATTGAAAACCAAAAATAACTACATAATAACGATAACTTAGTGCGCTATTTGATTGGTTTGCTGCTTGCAGCAGGGATGTTTACAGCCCAAGGGGCACAGCTGGCTATCATCATCGACGATATCGGTTATCGTCATACCGATGAGGATGTCCTGTCACTTCCAAAAGATATCACCCTTTCCGTAATTCCATCGAGCCCTCTCGGCGTCAAACTTGCCAGCAAAGGACATCAAAGGGGCCACGAGATTATGCTCCACCTCCCAATGCAATCATTGAACGCCAGACCTTTGGGTCAGGGCGGGCTTACCAGTGATATGGATGAACAGGATATTAAACGCAAAGTGGATGATGCCATAGTGAGAATTCCCTTTGCCAAGGGGGCAAACAATCACATGGGCAGCATGCTGACACAGCTCGACAGCCATATGCTGTGGGTGATGGAGCGGCTGAAGCACAACAATTTGTACTTTGTCGACAGTTTAACGACCAGGTACAGCAAAGCCGGGGCCAAAGCCGAACAGATGGGTGTGCCATTGCTCAAACGCCACGTGTTTCTTGATAACGACACCAGTAAACGCGGCCTGGAAAAGCAATTCAAACTTATGATGGAGCAGGCTCATGAGCAGGGATTTGTGGTGGCTATCGCGCACCCTCATCCTGCAACGGTAAAGTTCCTCAAAGCCAACCTTCACAGACTCAGGGATGAAGGGATCAACCTGGTTCCGACGTCTGAGCTGCTGCCATATCGCCTGGCGCAACAACAAGGGACTAGCCCAGCTGTAAGACTGAAATAGTCGAGTCCGGCAACAACGCCAACAGTTCTTCCCTGTTGGTCACTATATCCGCCAACTGGTACTGATCAAGAACAGCCAGATACGCCTGCACCGCATTGGCCAATACTCCCTTCAACTGGCACGCTGGCAACAATCTGCAAACGGGTTTGCTGCAATTGATCGGGGCTAATGAATTCTCCAACTCCCGCACCAATGCACCAAGGTTTATTTCAGCGGCGGGCTTGGCAAGCCGAAAACCGCCAGCCTTGCCCCTGACAGTCTGCAAATAACCGGCTTTACCCAGATGATGAATAATTTTGGATACATGGTTGGGCGACAAATCAAATACTTCAGTGATCTCGGCAATCCGGAACAGGGCAGTCCTCTCAGGTTGAACAGCCATATACATCAGGGTGCGAATCCCAAAATCCGTATAGCGGGTCAGTTGCATTTAGCTCACCTACAATCAGCTGGTTTGTGTCTCAAGGGAAGTAATAATCCAAAGTGCTTCGGCATTGTTGCTGCCACAGACATCTGTCGTGGCTTTAAAGTCACTACAGACGTCAGGCCTGTCGGCGTGGCCGAAGATAAGGCACAGGTTGTCATCGCTTAGCTGCACACAACGCACACCTGCGGGCTTGCCATCCGGCATTCCCGGAATGGGGCTACTGATAGAGGGGGCGATACAGCAAGCACCACAACCCAAACGACATTCCACTTCCGTTTCTCCGATTATACCGCTGAAAGTCAATTCACTCAGTTCTGAACCGCAATAGTGCCAACTGCCGCACGCAATTGAAATAATCGAGCGGTAAAACAAAAGCAAAAAGGCCACCCTATCGGGTGGCCTCTTCGACTTATTAGGCGCTTGGCAATGACCTACTCTCACATGGGGAGACCCCACACTACCATCGGCGCTGCTCCGTTTCACTACTGAGTTCGGAATGGGATCAGGTGGGACCAGAGCGCTATTGTCACCAAGCAAATTCGTTATGTCCCCGCTTCTCAGCAAGAACATGCAATTTAGAAAGCTGTTTGAGTTATCACTTCAATCAAGTCTGGTTTCTTCAAGACTATCTACACCATCTGAAACCCATCTGGGTTGTATGGTTAAGCCGCACGAGTCATTAGTACAGGTTAGCTCAACGCCTCACAACGCTTACACACCCTGCCTATCAACGTCCTGGTCTCGGACGGCTCTTCAGTGGACTCAAGGTCCAAGGGAAGACTCATCTTGGGGCTCGCTTCCCGCTTAGATGCTTTCAGCGGTTATCGATTCCGAACGTAGCTACCGGGCAATGCCATTGGCATGACAACCCGAACACCAGCGGTTCGTTCACTCCGGTCCTCTCGTACTAGGAGCAACCCCCCTCAATCTTCCAACGCCCACGGCAGATAGGGACCGAACTGTCTCACGACGTTCTGAACCCAGCTCGCGTACCACTTTAAATGGCGAACAGCCATACCCTTGGGACCGACTTCAGCCCCAGGATGTGATGAGCCGACATCGAGGTGCCAAACACCGCCGTCGATATGAACTCTTGGGCGGTATCAGCCTGTTATCCCCGGAGTACCTTTTATCCGTTGAGCGATGGCCCTTCCATGCAGAACCACCGGATCACTATGACCTACTTTCGTACCTGCTCGACGTGTCTGTCTCGCAGTTAAGCTGGCTTGTGCCATTACACTAACCACACGATGTCCGACCGTGTTTAGCCAACCTTCGTGCTCCTCCGTTACTCTTTGGGAGGAGACCGCCCCAGTCAAACTACCCACCAGGCACTGTCCCTAGTCCAGATTCATGGACCGAGGTTAGAACACCAACACTACAAGGGTGGTATTTCAAGGTTGACTCCACGAGAACTGGCGTTCCCGCTTCAAAGTCTCCCACCTATCCTACACATGTAGGGTCAATGTTCAGTGCCAAGCTATAGTAAAGGTTCACGGGGTCTTTCCGTCTAGCCGCGGGTATACGGCATCTTCACCGCAATTTCAACTTCACTGAGTCTCGGCTGGAGACAGCGTGGCCATCATTACGCCATTCGTGCAGGTCGGAACTTACCCGACAAGGAATTTCGCTACCTTAGGACCGTTATAGTTACGGCCGCCGTTTACCGGGGCTTCGATCATGAGCTTCTCTTGCGATAACCCAATCAATTAACCTTCCGGCACCGGGCAGGCGTCACACCGTATACTTCCTCTTGCGAGTTTGCACAGTGCTGTGTTTTTGATAAACAGTTGCAGCCACCTGGTATCTGCGACTGCCGTCAGCTCGGGGAGCAAGTCCCGTCACCAACAGCAGCGTACCTTCTCCCGAAGTTACGGTACCATTTTGCCTAGTTCCTTCAGCCGAGTTCTCTCAAGCGCCTTGGTATTCTCTACCCGACCACCTGTGTCGGTTTGGGGTACGATTCCTGCTAACCTGAAGCTTAGAAGATTTTCCTGGAAGCATGGCATCAACCACTTCGTCACCGTAGTGACTCGTCATCAGCTCTCGGTATATATGTGCCCGGATTTGCCTAAGCACACTACCTACCACCTTAAACACGGACAACCAACGCCGTGCTGGCCTAGCCTTCTCCGTCTCTCCATCGCAGTTAGCAGAAGTACGGGAATATTAACCCGTTTCCCATCGACTACGCCTTTCGGCCTCGCCTTAGGGGTCGACTCACCCTGCCCCGATTAACGTTGGACAGGAACCCTTGGTCTTTCGGCGAGGGGGTTTTTCACCCCCTTTATCGTTACTCATGTCAGCATTCGCACTTCTGATACCTCCAGTGTGGGTTACCCCTTCACCTTCAACGGCTTACAGAACGCTCCTCTACCGCGTACACGTTATCGTGTACACCCGTAGCTTCGGTGAATTGCTTAGCCCCGTTACATCTTCCGCGCAGGCCGACTCGACTAGTGAGCTATTACGCTTTCTTTAAATGATGGCTGCTTCTAAGCCAACATCCTAGCTGTCTAAGCCTTCCCACATCGTTTCCCACTTAGCAATTACTTTGGGACCTTAGCTGACGGTCTGGGTTGTTTCCCTTTTGACGACGGACGTTAGCACCCGCCGTCTGTCTCCCGGATAGCACTCTTTGGTATTCGGAGTTTGCAAAGGGTTGGTAAGTCGGGATGACCCCCTAGCCTTAACAGTGCTCTACCCCCAAAGGTGTTCG
>NZ_CP080415.1:0-45000 GCF_019457455.1 Shewanella sp. FJAT-52076 | reverse complement strand
TACGCCCGAATGCAGCAGGGTGAAGACACCCAAAAGCTGCTGGCAATGCACCCGGGGCCAATCGAGCAATCAGAACAAAAGCTGTATGAATTTTTGAGCGGCTGGCTAGGCGGACCTCAGCTGTTTCAGCAAAAGTATGGCCATCCTGCACTGCGTGCCAGACACATGCCCTTCGCCATAGATGAGCAAATGCGGGATCAGTGGCTGCTGTGCATGCAGCATGCGCTGGAACAGGAAGTGGCTAATGAACAGCACCGCGAGGTGATCTACCAGGCTATTGCGACCCTGGCAGACCACATGCGCAATCAATAAGCCATTTTTAAAGACCGTTGACCATTAATCAGCCAGCCAGTCCTGGGGCTTGAGGAAACGCTCGTACAGCTCTGCCTCAGGAGTCCCTGCTTCAGGACTGTAGGCATACTGCCAACGCACCAGCGGTGGCATCGACATCAGAATCGATTCGGTGCGACCACCGGTTTGCAGCCCAAACAGGGTGCCGCGGTCATACACCAGGTTAAATTCCACATAGCGGCCACGGCGATAAAGCTGAAAATCACGCTCACGCTCGCCATAAGCCGTGTCTTTACGACGCTCAACAATAGGTGCATAAGCCTTAAGGAAGCCATTACCCACCGCTTGCATATAGTCAAAGCACTTATCAAATTCCCAGTGGTTGAGATCATCGAAGAACAGACCACCCACACCTCGGGTTTCACCGCGATGCGGCAGGAAGAAGTACTTATCGCACCATTCTTTGTACTTGGGATACACCTCATCGCCGAAAGGCTTACACAGGTCTTTGGCGCTTTGGTGCCATTCTTTGACGTCTGACTCGAACGGATAATAAGGCGTTAAATCGAAACCACCACCAAACCACCATACGGGGTCGGCACCCTCTTTACGGGCAATAAAGAAGCGCACATTGGCATGAGTGGTTGGGATATAAGGGTTTTTCGGGTGGATAACCAAAGAAACACCCATCGCCTCAAAGCTGCGGCCCGCCAACTCGGGTCTGTGTGCCGTGGCAGACGCAGGCATGGAGGCACCCATCACATGGGAGAAGTTTACCCCGGCCTGCTCAAATACAGCCCCATCGGTCAGCACCCGGCTAACGCCTCCGCCGCCTTCGGCGCGCTGCCAGCTGTCGGTGGCAAAGCACGCCTGACCATCCAGCCTTTCCAGGCCAGCGCAGATGTTAGCCTGCAGCTGCATTAAAAACGCTTTTACCTCATCGGCGTTGGGAAGTCCCATGCTGTTTTCCTTCTTATCCTTGTCTGAAAATATGTCCGGTTTGAATATCGATAATGGTGGATGGCTGACCAGATTGCCCAAGCTGTCCCAACACCACGGCGTCGATTTTATCACCCAGCTGAGTTTGAACTTCAGCCAATGTCAGGGCTGGCTGTTCTCCTGCCAGGTTGGCACTGGTGGATACCAGCGGTTTTTGGCAGGCGTCACACATGGCACGTACGCCCTCATGGGCCGTCACCCGCACGGCAATGGTATCAAAGCAGCCCCTGAGCATGGGCGATACATCGGCTTTCGCGGGAATAACAAAGGTAAAAGGGCCCGGCCATTTATCAAATGCGGCCTGTAACTGAACTTCGGTCACCCGACTTAAGTCAATATAGGGTTTGAGCTGGTCAAAGCTGCTGGCTATCAGAATAAGGCCTTTTTCCCAAGGGCGCTGCTTTACTGCCAAAAGCTTTTGTATAGCGGTATCGTTATCCGGATCGCATCCCAAACCATATACGGCCTCGGTGGGATAGGCCACAACGCCGCCACTTTCAATGATGCCACTGATATGAGAAGGGTTTACCTGCACCATTAACGTCATCTCGAAGATAAAAAATTCGCGCCATTGGCCCTGACTATCAGGCTGGATGCTCAGTATAACGACACGGCGGACAAGCTTAAAGAAATGCGATCGGGTCAAAGAGGCCGTTTGTATTTGCACGGTTTATTGGGGCATTCGAGCCGCGTACCGCTGGCACCTTTACGCTGCACCAAGAGACCAAAGCCACAATCAGGGCAGCTCTCAGCCACCGGCGGATAGTTCACCAAAAACTTGCACTTGGGATAACAGGAACATGCGTAAAAACCTTTACCATAGCGATTGGTTCTGTGCTCCATCACGCCGCTTTTGCATACTGGGCAGGCCACAGCCTCTTCCGGCGGGGCCTGATCGGGCTTCTCGATATGGTGGCACTGCGGGTATTGGGTACAGCCGATGAAAATACCAAAGCGACCGGACTTAACCGCGAGTTCGTGGCCGCACTCGGGACAAACGGAACCTTCAATCACCTGGGTTTCGATGGATTCGTGCTGCACCAAAGGTCGGGTGTATTGGCAAGTGGGGTAATTGTTGCAGCCAACAAAGCTGCCATGTTTGCTGTGACGCACCGACAGCTCGCTGCCACACTCGGGGCAGAGCTCAAACTCTCGCTCCAGGGCGTGCTCGTGGGCACTGAACAGGCTGTGATCTATCTTGGACATGGCGACCTCTACTGCAAACTGCCACCATTTTAGCAATTGGCAGGCCTTGCTGAAAGCCAACTAGCCCGAATAAGCCAGCGTCTTGGCGACAAGCCCCTGTTATCACCAAGCCATAGCTAACTTCAGGGTGAAGGCTAAATCATGGTAGGGATGAAAACTCACATTCACAATGTTATATTGTATCCAAAACAACAATAGAGACTGAATGTGAACCTAAAATCCCTTGCCATCTGCCTGATGTTGGCCATGACCGGCTGCGTCCAATCCCCTAAATCAACCTCTGTGATCGACACACTCACCCCCAGACTTGCCAACATTGAACATAAACTGGCAGCAGACCCCGAACTCTACAGCAAGGCCAACTTCAATCTGGCACTGGCGCTGCTCGAAAGGCCCGAAACCGACCATGAAAAGCTGCTGGTCTATCTTCGCGCCTACAGCTATTTCGGTGATACGGATGTCATGGGTGCAAAACAAGCCTCACGCCTTGCTGCAATTTTGGCGCAAGTAGCGCAGGCCGCTTCTGCCAGCACTCGCGAACAGGTTGCCGTGGTGGGTTACCGTTTCCTCGCCGATAAGGATCGCGGCGACGAAATTGCGCCTTTTCTTGACCGGCTGGCATCGCAGCTGAAGCAATTGGCAGCACAACCTGCATCGATTGAACGGGACTATGCCCTGTGGGAAACCCTCAGAGCCTACGGTTTTTTACTGTTTGAAAGCCGTAAACACCCGGATAGTAGCCTCACCAAAGCCCTGCTTGTATCAGATGCGAGCACAGTACTGCTGAACTTTGCCAGCAGCGATGCCGCCATCAGCGGCGAAGATGACTGGCCGCGAATGAATGCCTATTGGGCGTTGGCACTCTATCGTCTGGCACTGCCCGCTGGCGAAAATGGCGAGGTCACGCCGGAGGAAACCCTGCTGGATGAGGCGGTAAAACGTATTGCCATTGCTGATACCAGAAACCGTGGCGAAGCGGCCAAAACCGCCTACACCCTGGGTTACCACGTCAACCGCTTTGCTGGCAAAGAAGCCTGCGAGCAGGATGACCTCTGCGTGATCCCTGAGCTTACTCAGGTACTGCCCCAACGGCATGGGTGTTCAGACAGCCTTTATATCCTGTCTCAGGATTTGACCGAGGCCGAGTTTGCCGAAAGCTGCTCCAAGCTGATTTCTCAGGAAGACAGTTTCCACTCTCTGCTAAAAACAGACCGGGAACCCACTGCCAATGATTTCAATCAGGCCCTACAGGTCGTAGCCTTTAAAAACTGGAGCCAATACAATGCCTACGGCCAACTGCTGTTTGATATAGGCACAGACAATGGCGGTATGTATATCGAGGGCACACCATCCAAACCCGGTAACCAGGCGAGCTTTTTTGCCTTCCGTCAATGGTGGATTGCCCCAGAGTTTGCCATCTGGAACCTCAATCACGAGTACGTGCATTATCTCGACGGCCGATTCGTAAAGTACGGCGGTTTTGGCCACTTCCCGGGCAAGATGGTGTGGTGGGCCGAGGGGCTGGCGGAATATGTCTCCAGGAATAATGACAATCCAGAAGCCCTCACGCTCGCGCGGGAAAAACGCGCAGAAGCCCCCGCCCTGGCCGATATCTTTGCCACCGAATATAAGGATGGGCTGGACAGAACCTACCGCTGGAGCTATCTCGCCATTCGCTATCTGGCAGAGCAGCGCCCGGGGGTGTTGGTGAACTTGTCGCGCTTATTAAAGACCGATTATTTTGAAGGTTATGATGCCCTGCTAAGCCAAATTGCCAACGAAGAGCAAAGCCGTTTTGAGACTTGGCTGGATGAGCAAATATCCCATACCGATGCGAAGGAAAAGGACACCCCAACGCTGCCTCACAAACTTAACCGCTATGCTTATCGTGACTACTTGATGCCACTCCACCTGGCGCAACCTGAGGGCAAAGCGGGCGTACATTTCCATTTCTAATCCTGCCTGGTCACCTGAATCACTTACTGCGGTGCAGGCCAAATGCCCAATAAAAAAGGAGACCTCTTGGTCTCCTTTCTTCTATTTGCGAGGGCTGGCGGCTCAGGAATGTAAACGGCCAGGCTGCTCGTCAAACATCATATTTTCCATCTGGTTGTATGCCATTTCCTGGCCTGGTGCATTAAAGAGCACCATCATGATCACCCATTTCAGGTCGTCCAATGTGAGGCTGGATTCATCCAAATCCATCACCCTGTCTATCACCATCTCACGGGCTTCGACATTGAGAACCTTTATCTGTTCGAGAAACATGAGAAAGCCGCGACATTCCACGTCCAGGCGCTCCATCTCTTCCGGGGTATACACCCGAAATGAGTGCTGCTCGTGGTGGCACAAATAAGGTTGTTCACTATCGCGAAGATCGGCCAGATGCTCCAGCCAATTCAATGCTTTGATAATTTCTGTTTGGCGAAATCCGGCCAAAGCCAGTTCTTTTTTCAGCTGGTCTTCGTCCACCAGCATGTCAACTTCCAGGTCATTCTGAACATAGTTCTCGAATAGGTACATGAGGATGTCAAACATGGCTAATTCCTCTTCACTCTGACGTAACCACCGGGTACTGCAGCAACCCAACCTTGTAACTCCAACTCAAGTATTTGTTCCAGCACAAGATCTATCGGTTTACCACTATGTTCCACCAACCTGTCTACGGGTGTGGTCTCATACTCTACACTAGCCAAGAGCTCTGGGTAAGGCAACTCCTGACCACTTTCAGCTTCGATATGGGGGCTTTGGGGCAACATATCAAGCTGGCAACTCAACATACTGCCAAGTTCCTCCACTATATCGGCAGCGTCGCAAACAAGTTTTACCCCCTGTCGCAACAAATCATGACATCCTTGATGTCGTTCATCCAATACGCTGCCGGGCACGGCGAAAACCTCCCGGCCTTGCTCCATCGCCAGTCTGGCGGAAATTAACGAGCCGCTCTTTCTGGCCGCCTCAACCACCAGAGTACCCAGGGCCATTCCCGTGACAATACGGTTTCGTTTAGGGAAGTTACCGGCAAACACCGGTGTGCCTGGCCAGAATTCACTGACTATGCAACCTCTCTCCAAAATTTCATTGGCCAGATGGGCATGCTTTTTCGGGTAGATTTCATCTATCCCCGTGCCAAGCACCGCATGGGTCACACCGCTAGCGGTCAATGCCCCCTGATGACTGGCGCCATCGATGCCGGCCGCCAAGCCGCTGACAACGGCAAACCCATAACCTGCCAGTCCGGACGCCAGCATTCTGGCCGTTTGAAGCCCGCTGTAACTCGCAGCCCGGCTGCCCACCATGGCAACAGAAGGTCGCAATAATGCCTCAGCCTGGCCTCTTACAAAAAGAAATATGGGTGGATCTGTGATGGTTTTAAGTAATGGAGGATAACGTGGGTCATCAAAACAGATAAGGTGGTGGTCAGTGGATGCGTCTTGCCATGCCAGAGCCGCATCCACCAAGCGGTAATCCACAATCAGGCCGGACCGCAGAGAGGGGGACAAAGGCAGGGAGTATTTTTCCGTTTCCAGCCTTTGTCTTAACTCGTCCACATCCATGTGTTGGAGCAATTGGCGGATCCGGGTCGGTCCCAACCCGGAAACAGCACCGACAATTAACCAGTCGACCAGACTGGCTGCGATTTATTCCCCCGCTAACCCGGTTTCCGCAGGCACCGACAATTTGTCATCAGTGCGCACCGGACGGTTGTTGATCATGATAAGACCCATACTCACTTTATCGAACACTTTGAACACCATGAGATTGCCATGATACACATCGGGCAACTTGATGGCGCTGTCGCTGCCAAATGTGGCCATCAGATCACCGTAGGCACTGCGGTCTATGCTTGGGACAGGTGTGCCATTTTTATCAATCACCACGGTTTCACCGTCGCGATGAATGGCAAACACATCACCGGGCTCTACACCATCGGTCTCACCCTTGCTGATATACACCACATCCAACTTACCCACTTCGCGAATGTCTTTTTCGGTACCAAGCACATAGGCATCGGTGACATCAGCAGGCTTGGGCATAAAGTACGCTGACATCAAGGCTTCATCTTCAATAGGCAGCACACGATTGCCAGGACGGGTTTCACGCAGGTTAGTGCTGATTTGGATTTTGGAAATGGGGCCAGACTCAACCACACGGCCACTCGCCGTCAGAATGACTTCACGGCCCAGAGTCTCTTCGGTGGTTTTGTCGGTAAAGATTCGACCAGCATCATAAGCAGCAACCTTCATACCAACGGGCAGTTCAGCTTGCACATAAATCACGTCCCGCTCGATATGGAAACGTGACGGACTCTCGCCACCAAGAATCATGGGCTGCTGTGCATACCATTCATCGTCAACTACTCGGTTTTGGCTCAGATAAGGCTGGATAAGTTCCAGATTGACCGCTGGAATGGCTCCACCTTTTGGCATGACACGCCCTTCTGGGCTCTTACGAACCTGCGGCTTGACCACCAAACGCGGCTGACCATCAATAAAGACCAATGTCAGACGATCCCCGGGGTAAATCAAATGGGGATTGGCAATTTGTGGGTTGGCATTCCAAAGCTTTGGCCAACGCCAGGGGTCGTTTAAAAACTTCGCAGAAATATCCCAGAGGGTATCTCCTTTTACGACAACGTAGGTGTCCGGATGGCCTGGCTTAAGCGTCAGGGTATCAGCCATGGCAAACGAACTGGTTAGAGAGATTAACGCGACTAGAATTAACCTTTTCATGGGAGCATCCATGTTGTTTGGCTCGTTAGGCGAGCTTTTACTGTTATTGATTGTCGCTACGGATTAAAATTGACCCAATAGCAAAGTCAGTATAACCAACTGGCACGGATTTGACAGACTTGTTAAGAGTTTAAGTATGCCTCTATTAAAAGTTTTACGTTTTCCCGACGAAAGATTAAGGACAGTTGCCAAGCCGGTGACGGAATTTACACCCGCTCTCCAATCGCAAATCGACGACATGTTTGAAACCATGTACGAAGAAAATGGAATTGGCCTGGCCGCGACTCAGGTCGATTTCCATCAACGCCTGATTGTGATGGATCTGCAAGACGAGGTTGAGCGCCCCAAGGTATTCATTAACCCTGAAATCGTGGCCAAGAGCGGTGACTTCTGCAACGAGGAAGGCTGCCTGTCGGTGCCTGGCGTCTATGCCAAGGTTGACCGCGCCGAGTTCATCACAGTGAAGGCGCTTGACCGCAACGGCAATGAATTTACTGTAGAGGCTGATGGCCTGTTCGCCATTTGCCTGCAACATGAGATGGATCATCTCGTCGGCAAGCTCTTTGTTGACTATCTTTCTCCCCTGAAGCGTCAGCGTATTCGCCAAAAGCTGGAAAAAGCCGCCCGTAACGACAAATAAGATTCAGGAATCGTTTTGAAGCCACTGAAAATCATCTTTGCCGGTACGCCGGATTTTGCTGCCCGCCACCTGCAGGCACTGCTGACGTCTGAGCATGAAGTCATCGCCGTCTACACCCAACCAGACCGACCAGCAGGAAGGGGCCATAAATTAACCCCAAGCCCGGTCAAGTCATTGGCACTGGAACATGGGATCCCGGTGTTTCAGCCTAAATCCCTGCGTAAAGAAGACGCGCAGCAGGAACTGGCGGCCCTCGGTGCCGACATCATGGTGGTGGTGGCTTACGGCCTGATCTTGCCCAAGGTGGTGCTGGATACTCCGCGCCTCGGCTGCATCAACGTGCACGGCTCCATTCTGCCGCGCTGGCGCGGTGCAGCGCCCATCCAACGTGCCCTGTGGGCCGGTGATACCGAGACCGGCGTGACCATCATGCAAATGGATGTGGGTCTGGATACCGGTGATATGCTGCTCAAAACCCATCTGCCCATAGAAGATGACGACACCTCTGCCAGCCTGTATGAGAAACTGGCCGAGCAAGGTCCTGCGGCACTGTTGGAAGCCCTAGCAGCGCTCAGCGAAGGCACCTTGAGCGCCGAAAAGCAGGACGAAGCACAGGCCAACTACGCCGAGAAGCTCAGCAAAGAAGAGGCCCGTCTCGATTTTGCCAAGCCCGCTAAAAATCTGTGGCAGGAAGTACGCGCCTTTAACCCCTGGCCGGTGAGCTACTTCGAGCATCAGGGGCAGACCATCAAGGTATGGCAGACAAGTGTGCTGGCTGAATCCAGCCCCAGAACGCCCGGCACCATAGTTGCCGCAGGCAAACAAGGCATAGATATCGCAACTACCGATGGCGTGCTGCGTATTCACAAAATGCAGCTGCCCGGTAAAAAGCCCATGGACGTGGCCGATATCCTCAATAGCCGCGGCGACTGGTTCGCTCCCGGCACCCAGCTGGCAAGCCCAGAGGCAAGCGAGTAATGAATATCCGAGCCCTCGCCGCCAAGGCGATTTTCGACGTACTGGAGCGCGGCGTGTCGCTCTCGGTTGCCCTGCCAGCCCAGCAACAACTCCTGCGTGATGGCAAAGACAAGGCACTGATGGCCGAGATTTGCTATGGCGTCATGCGCCACCTGCCCCAGCTCGACAAGCTGATCAGCGGCTATATGCAAAAACCCCTCAAGGGCAAACAGCGTGTTATCCACCAGCTGCTGCTGGTGGGTGCCTATCAGCTTTATTTCACCCGGGTGCCGGCCCACGCCGCCATTTCCGAAACCGCCGAAGGCTGCCGCGCCCTCGGTTTTGAGAGCCTGGTCAAGGTGGTCAACGGGGTGCTGCGTAACATTCAGCGTCAGGAGCCGTCGCTGGACGAGTCCAACGACACCTTAAAGTACAACTTTCCGGCCTGGATAATCCGCCGCCTGAAAGACGCCTACCCAGATAACTGGGAAGGCATTATCGAGGCGTCACACCAGCGGCCCCCTATGTGGCTTAGAAACAACCGCCGCCACCAGAGCCGCGATGCCTATCTGCAGGCGCTTAGCGATGCAGAAATAAGCGCTGCTGCGGGTCAGGGGGAAGATGCCATTTGCCTCGAATTTGCCACTGACGTCGCTCGCCTGCCCAATTTTGCCGACGGCGCAAGTTCGGTGCAGGACGGCGCAGCCCAGTGGGCCGCAAGCCTGCTGGCGCCCCAGAACGGTGAGCTGGTACTCGATGCCTGCGCCGCCCCCGGCGGTAAGAGCTGCCACCTGCTGGAGCTGGCCGATATCGAGCTGGTCGCTGTGGATTTCGACGAGAAACGTCTCGAACGTGTTTCACAAAACCTGGAACGTCTCAAACTCAATGCCAAAGTCATCCACGGCGATGCCGGTGATATCGGCAGTTGGTGGCAGGGCGGCAAGTTTGACCGCATCCTGCTGGATGCGCCCTGCTCTGCTACCGGGGTGATCCGCCGCCATCCGGACATCAAATGGCTCAGACAGAACAACGACATTGCCGAGCTTGCCAAACTTCAGCAGCAAATTCTCGACAACTGCTGGCAGTGGCTCAAGCCTGGTGGCACACTGCTGTACGCAACCTGTTCCATTTTGCCTGAAGAAAACCGTGAGCAGATCAAGGCCTTCCTTGAGCGCACCCCAGATGCGACCCTGGAAACCCTGCCCAATCAGGCAAACAGTAACGATATTGGCTGGCAAATCCTGCCGGGACAGGACGACATGGACGGGTTTTATTACGCCCGCCTGAAAAAAGCGCTGGTTTAGGGATTTAGGCAAACGCCATGAAAATTATCATCTTGGGCGCAGGTCAAGTCGGGGGAACCCTGGCAGAAAACCTGGTGGGTGAAAACAACGACATCACCATAGTCGACAGCGATAAAAACAAGCTGCGCAGCCTGCAGGACAAGTACGACTTACGGGTAGTCGTCGGCCATGGTGCTCACCCGGACGTGCTGCGCGAGGCCGGCGCCGAAGATGCCGACATGCTGATTGCCGTAACCAACAGCGACGAATGCAATATGTCAGCCTGCCAAATTGCCTACACCCTGTTTGGCACCCCCACCAAAATTGCCCGTATCCGGTCTGAACAGTACCTGCACATGCAGGAGCGGCTGTTTATCGACAGTGAAACCAAAAACTCCGACAACCGCACTCGCGGCGGCTTTGTCATTGACGAGCTGATAGCTCCGGAGCAATTGGTTACCTCTTATATTCAGCGATTGGTTGAATATCCGGGAGCCCTGCAGGTACTGGAGTTTGCCGAAGGCAAGCTGAGCCTGGTGGCAGTGAGGGCTTACTACGGTGGTCCACTGGTGGGGAATGCCCTTGCTGCACTGCGGGAACACATGCCCAATATTGATACCCGGGTCGCGGCCATTTTCCGCCAGGGTCGGCCCATCATGCCCCGGGGTACCACCATTATCGAAGCCGACGACGAAGTCTTCTTTGTGGCCGACAGTCGTCATATCCGCGCCGTGATGAGTGAAATGCAAAAGCTCGATAACAGCTATCGCAACATCATGATTGCCGGTGGCGGGAATATCGGCCTGGGTCTGGCAAAAAAGCTGGAGCGCAATCACTCGGTAAAACTGATTGAGCACAAGGCAGAGCGTGCCGAGGCCCTGTCAGAAAAGCTGCAAAATACCACGGTTTTTTGCGGCGATGCCTCGGATCAGGAGCTGCTGCTCGAAGAGCACATCGATCAGACCGATGTCTTTATTGCAGTCACCAACGACGATGAGGCCAACATCATGTCGGCGCTGCTGGCAAAACGCATGGGCGCCAAAAAAGTCATGGTACTGATCCAGCGTGAAGCCTATGTGGATATTGTCCAGGAAGCCAATATCGATATCGCCATTTCGCCGCAGCAAGCCACCATTTCTGCATTACTGACCCATATTCGCCAGGGCGATATCTGTAACGTATACTCACTGCGCCGCGGCGCCGCCGAGGCTATCGAGGCGATTGCCCACGGCGACCCCAGCACATCCAAGGTAGTGGGTAAACAAATCGGCGAAATCCGCTTGCCGCCGGGCACCACCATTGGCGCCATTGTCCGTAATGACGAAGTTCTGATGGCCCACGATAAAACCGTTATCGAACAGGGCGACCATGTGATCCTCTTCCTGGTAAACAAGAAATTTATCGGCGAGGTCGAACGGCTGTTCCAACCCAGCGCTTTCTTCTTCTAACCATGCTGAACCTAAGGCCGCTGCTCTTTATCCTCGGCACGTTTTTGTCGATGTTGGCGGGCTTTATGCTCATCCCCCTGCTGTTTGCCTTATTGCATGGGGATGAGACCTCCGGCGCCTTTATGATTTCCTCTCTGGTGACCGGGGCAGCCGCCAGTTTCTGTATCAGCAGCGGCCAGCAGAAAAATATCAAACTCAACATTCGCGACATGTTTTTGCTGACCAGTATCACCTGGTTGGTGGTCAGCCTGTTTGCGGCCATGCCCTTTACCCTCTACCACGGCATCAACTACACAGATGCCTTCTTCGAAACCATGTCTGGTATCACCACCACGGGTTCCACCGTGTTGTCGGGCCTGGATAACATGGACCGCAGTATCCTGATTTGGCGCTCATTACTGCAATGGCTGGGGGGAATTGGCTTTATCGTGATGGCGGTGGCCGTCCTGCCGTTCCTCAACGTAGGTGGCATGCGGCTGTTTCGCACCGAGTCGTCGGACTGGAGCGACAAGTCCACGCCGCGTACCCAGGACATGGCCAAGAATTTATTCCTTGTATACATACTGCTGACCATACTGTGCGGCCTGGGATACCATCTCGCTGGCATGGACTGGTTTGAGGCTATCAACCACGCCATGACCACCCTCTCCACCGGTGGCTACTCAACATCAGACGAGTCCATGGCGCATTTCAGCCCGGCAGCCCACTGGGTAGGCACCAGCTTTATGCTGGCGGGCGGATTGCCTTTGCTTATCTTCGTGCAGATGCTGCGGGGCCGCAGTCTGAAGGTATGGAATGATGCGCAGGTGAAAGGTTTTTTGCTGTTTGTGGCTTTGGTCAGTGTCACCCTTGGCGTCTGGCTTGCCGATGTGAAAGACCTCGCCTTTATCGATGCCCTGCGCCTGACCAGCTTTAACGTGGTCTCTGTAGTGACGACCACCGGCTATGGCCTGACCGATTATGGCAGTTGGGGACCGCTGGCCAATGTGGCGTTTTTATTTTTGATGTTTGTGGGTGCCTGCTCCGGCTCCACCTCTGGCGGGATAAAAATCTTCCGGTTTCAAATTGCCGGCGCCATCATGCGCGAGCAGTTAAAGCAGCAAATTCATCCTGCAGGGATTTTCCGCGAGCGTTACAACAATCGCCCCATCAGCGAAGACATCATTCGCTCACTGGTGACCTTTATCCTGCTGTTTATGGGGGTGACGGTAGCGCTGGCGGTGTTTTTGGTGGCCGTGGGTGTCGACCCCATGTCGAGCCTCACCGGCGCCATCACAGCGGTTACCAATGTGGGGCCGGGGCTTGGCCCGGTGATAGGCCCGGCGGGCAACTTTGCCAGCCTGCCAGAGAGTGCCAAATGGGCTCTGTCATTGGGTATGTTATTGGGGCGGCTGGAGATCCTCACGGTTGCCGTGCTCTTCCACCCCAAATTCTGGCACTACTGACAAGCTCAACTCAGCGTTGCCAAATGGTCGGCATAGGCGTCGACATCCTTCCAGTCGGTGTAGTCTATCACCGCCTTGGGGTCGGTCGGGCCGTTGGTCATCTTCATGATAAGACGGATCATCAAAGCGTCGTACCAGGGCCAGGCGGGATAATCCACCTTCCCCGCAATGATTTTCAAATCCCCAGGCTGCCAGGGCGATAAGGCGAGAAACTTCTGCAAATACTTGTTGTTTTCCGGGATGCGTTTTTCCGGATTACGAGCCACCACGTTGACGCAATAAAAGCTGGATACCTTGCTGCTGAGCACCCCACCAAATCGGTCGACCAACTCAAACACTGACTTGTCATACGAGCCATAGAGGACACAGGCCCCCAGTGCGACCACCTCAAAAGCGTCCCATTCCGGCGGATTTTGCAGCGCATCGCTTACCGACATCAAAGTACAACCATGCCCACAGGCTTCAAGCCGGGCCGCAATCGCCTCAGAAATCTTTCGGGTGTGACCACCGCGGGAGAAATAAATAAGCAAATGTTGACGCTGCTGAGTCTGTGACATTTCTCTGGCTCCAGGTTGGGCAATGGCACCATTGTGGCAAGCCAACCCCAGGCTGTCGCCTTCCTGGCTCACAAACGGGCATCATAAATACGCAATTGCCAAAGGGGTCACACTTATGGCGCAGGAAATTGCCTTGGCAGCGACACTCAATTAGAATCATCTAATCAAAAGTGTCGCTGAGAGCCGTAAATGCAACCGAATATTGATGTAAATGCCATGGTAGGTAACGCAGAATCCGCAGCCAAGTGGCTCAAAGCCATTGCCAATCCTTATCGGCTGATGATCCTGTGTCTGCTGCTGGACAATGAAATGAGTGTTACCGAGCTCAATGAAATCGTCCCCTTGAGCCAATCTGCGCTGTCTCAGCATCTGGCCGTGCTCAGGGCTGAAGATCTGGTGGATACCCGCAAGAGCTCGCAGCTGGTCTACTACAAGCTCAAGAACGAACAGGTCACTGAAATTATCTCAATTCTGCACCAGCGCTACTGCAGCGTTTAAAGTACTTTGGTTTTAAGGTGCTTTGGTTTTAAGGTGCTTTGGTTTTATGGTGCTTTGCGGGCGGCAAAAGTGTCGGCAAAGTCATCCACCTTGTCCCAGTCGGTAAACTCGAAGGTGCCCTTGATATCTGTGGGGCCCTTGGTGATCCACATGATGAAGCGGATCATGGTACGGTCAAACAGGCCGTAGCGGGGATAATCAATCTTACCGGCAAATACCCCCAACTGCTGTGGCTGCCATTGGGACAGCTGCAAAAACTTTTGCATATAGGGGTTGGTCTCTGGGGTATTTTTTTCACTCTTGCGGGCAACCACGTTCACGGTGAAAAATCCGTTTATCTTACTGCCAAGTGCAGCCCCATGCCTGGCGGCAAACTCAAACAGTGTCGGCCTGTGTTTGCCATAGCGTATGCTGGCCCCCACCAATACCTTATCCGCCGCCGCAAGCAGGACATCTGCCTCTGCGATATCCGCCATTGTGACCTGCTCTCCGGCCGCCTCACAGCGCGCCTTGATACGCTCACAAATCTTGCGGGTCTGGCCATCGACTGTGGAATAGAGGATCAGAGTATGGGTCATCAGGTTCTCCAGAAAGTGGGGGTAAAGAGCACCAACAGAGTAAAAATTTCCAACCGGCCAAACAGCATGGCCACCACCAGTACCCACTTGGCACCATCGCCTATGCTGGCATAGTTACTGGCCACTTCGCCAAGCCCCGGGCCCAGGTTATTCAGGCAGGCCGCCGTGGCACTGAAAGCGGTAATGTCATCCAGTCCCATGGCCATCAAAATCAGCATACAGATAACGAACACCAGGGCGTACGCCGAGAAGAAACCCCACACAGCATCCACGACCCGGTCCGGCAGCGCGGTTTTACCGATACGGATAGAAAACATGGCTCTGGGGTGGATAAGGCGTTTCAACTCACGGCTACCCTGCAGTAGCAGAAGTACGACCCGGATAACCTTGATACCGCCTGCAGTAGAGCCACCACAGCCGCCAATAAAACTGGAGAAAATCAGCAGCATGGGTAAAAACAGCGGCCACAGGTGGAAGCTCTCGGTGCCGAAGCCCGCGGTAGTGGAAATAGACACCGCCTGAAACAGTGCATAATCGAAGGTTTCTTCCGGTGAGTCGTAAATCCCTGAATGGTAAAGCGTCGCAAAACAGATGGCAGTCAAGAGTAGCTGAATAGCGACCAAAATCTTGAATTCGGTGTCTCGGAAATACACCCTGAGGTTAATGCCTCTGCGGCTAATGGCGGCAAAGTGCACACTGAAATTCACTGCGGCAATGATCAAAAACACGACGCAAATCATATTGATGGCCGGGCTATCGAAATACCCCATACTGGCATCATGGGTAGAGAAGCCACCGATGGCGATAGTGGAAAACGAGTGGCAAATCGCATCGAATACCGACATACCGGCAGCCCAGTAGGCAGTGGCACAGGCTATGGTCAGCAGCAGGTAAATGTACCAAAGCGCCTTGGCTGTCTCAGCGATGCGTGGGGTCATCTTGCTGTCTTTCACCGGGCCGGGAATTTCGGCGCGGTACAGCTGCATGCCACCAATACCAAGCACCGGCAAGATGGCTACGGCGAGCACGATGATCCCCATTCCACCCAGCCACTGCAGCAAGTGCCGATAAAACAGAATCGCCTTGGGCAGGCTGTCCAGCCCCACAATCACGGTCGCCCCTGTGGTGGTGAGCGCTGAAAACGACTCAAAGAAGGAGTCAGTCCAGCTTAAATCCGGCGTGGATGAGAAGATAAATGGCAGTGCACCGATAGACCCCAGTACTGTCCAGAACAGCACCACTATCAAGAAACCTTCTCGGGTGCGCAGCTCCGACTTATGCTTGCGATTGGGATACCAAAAAATAAAGCCCAGGATCAGGCTCACCACAAAGGCCTGAATAAATGCAGTACCACCGCCATCTTTGTAATAGATAGCGACCAGCGCCGGTGGCAACATGGTGATGGAAAACAACCCCATCAACAGGCCGGTGATCCTTATTATTGTTCTGTATTGCATGGGGCGGTTCTGGTATTCCCTTGATGCCGGGCGCTTTTTGAGTAATTGGGGGATTGTCGCACAATTCCCCGTTACAGGCACTCATTCACGGTCATCAAAATATAATCGCATTTGATGCGGGCATTTTATTCGGTTTCAGTAAATGCCACCTGAATTTGCCCGGCGCTAAGGGTCGCCAAATCCTGATTGAGGGGCGTGAGCTTGTCTTTTGCCAAAACAAACTCAAGGTTTACAGCACCGGAAAAGTCCCGACGGCTTATATCGGCGCCGTACTTGCCAAGCAGGTATTCGATATCCGCAAGCTGGGCATAATCACAGCGGAGAGACGAGGGATACTTAAGTTCCTTTAAGCGGGTTTCCAGGGTGGTTAACGCCTTTTTGATACCCGAGGTATAGGCCCGCACCAAGCCGCCCACACCCAACTTGGTACCGCCGTAATAGCGCACAACAATGGCCATCACTTCACCCAGCCCTGAGCCTTGCAAAGTAGCCAACATGGGCCTGCCGGCACTGCCGGCGGGTTCACCATCGTCACTTGATCCCATGGCAACACTGTTGTCAGGTGCTGCGGCGACATAGGCCCAACAATAATGACTGGCACCCGGGTAGCGCATTTTCACGTCAGTGAGTACTGACTTCAGTTTTGCTTCTGAGTCGCAGTGGTCCAGCAGGGTAATAAATCGGCTGGCTTTGATTTCTTCTTCAAATACCAGCTCACCTGCTGGAATGAGGTACTTCTCGGCCACTGTCAGTTAAGCCCCAGATCCCGGGTCATGTTCTCGTTGCGTTCCTGATGCACAATCACGTTATCCTCGATACGTATCCCGCCGAAGGGGCGCAGGGTATCAACCATGTCCCAGTTCACGGCTTCTGCCCGGCCATCGGCCTTCAGTTCGGCCAACAAACT
The DNA here is from genome assembly GCF_019457455.1 of Shewanella sp. FJAT-52076. NCBI lineage: Bacteria > Pseudomonadati > Pseudomonadota > Gammaproteobacteria > Alteromonadales > Shewanellaceae > Shewanella > Shewanella sp. FJAT-52076. The sequence goes on along the minus strand of NZ_CP080415.1, from coordinate 28,001 downwards.
GTCGATGATGTAAAAGCCGGGCTCTATGGTCAGCACATGGCGTGGCGCGAGAATACGGGTACAGCGCAGGAAGGGATGGCGCTCCGGTGCCGCCAAATGGGTGCCGCGCTCATCGTGTGCAAACCCGGCCACATCATGCACCTGCAAGCCCAGCATATGGCCAAGCCCATGGGGGAAGAATGCGCTGGTCACCCCCTGCTCCACCAAGTCGCTGGCATCCCCCTTGGCGATACCAAACTCCAGCAGCAGTTGCGCCAACTTGTGATGGGTAGCCAGATGCAGCTCAGTAAAACGCACGCCGGGGCGCATCATGTCCACCAGCTCACGCTGCATCTTGTCCATTGCCTTAATAAGTTCATCAAACACATTTTTTTCAAAGGCATAGGTGCGGGTAATGTCTGCGGCATAGCCATTAAAAGAGGCGCCGGCGTCAATTAAAAACGAATGCCGGTTCGCCGGAGCCCCGTGTTCCAGCGCAGTGTAATGCAGGATGGCCGCATTCTGATTCAGGGCAATGATGTTGCCGTAAGGCACGTCGTTCTCACCCTGGCCGATGGCTGACAAATATTGCTGCTGTATTTCAAACTCGCTGGCGCCCTTATAGAAGGCCTCCCGCGCGGCGTTGTGGCCTATCACAGCGATGCGGTTGGCTTCACGCATACAGGCCAGCTCATAGTCGGTCTTGAAGCTTCTGTGCCAATGGAAGTAGTTCATCACCCCATCGGGATTTCGATTCTTGAAGCCCAGCACGTCGGCCACGTCCAGATGCTCACCAATGTAAGCCCAGGCATCGAGATTTTTTGGCAGCAGATCCGCCACCTTCTCCGCCTTGGTCAGAAGCTTGATCTCGAAATGCTCGGTCCAGAAACTTTCGGGCACATCACTGACCTTATGCCAGAAATCCACCGGGCGATAAAACACCAGCACAGGCTTATCGCGACCATTGGTTAATATCCAGCAGTTGGGATTGTCCAACACCGGCAGCCAGGCCTTGAAATGCGGATTGGCCTTAAAGGGATAGTTAATATCATCCAAAAACTGACGGTGGTATTGGCCCGAATGAATGGCCAGACCTTCGAGTTGCTCACGGGCCAGCACATCGGCCACCCGGCGGTTTTGTTCATTGATGTGATTGACGTACAGCGGGGCCAAATTTTCCATGTGAATTATCCTGTCTGCGATGTACGACACCTGACGGAATTTTTGAAAAACCACATCCCAAACACCGTCTTGGCGAACTATTCTGTGTGCTGTGCAGTGTATCACAAAGGCCAAAAAGCGCCCTAGCCGCCAAACAATTAAACGATCGTTTTAATTGGGTGTTGTAATTTTTGTTTTTTGGACGCACACTGGCAAACAAATGGTCAAATGATGGCCGCATTTGCTGTGATAAGGAGAGTCCGTCGCCAGATGGATTCCTGACCAAAAGGAAAGCAAGCACATGATCTACCAAAGTCCTACAATCCAGGTCGAACTGACCGATGGCAAGATTGCCCGGCTGTGTTTCAACGCTCCCGGCTCGGTCAACAAGTTCGATCGTGAAACCCTCGCCTCCCTCAATGCCGCACTCGATGTTCTCAAAGACTCTGATGCCAAGGCCGCTGTCCTGACCTCTGGGAAAGACACCTTTATTGTTGGCGCCGACATCACCGAGTTTTTGGCCCTCTTCGCCGAAGAAGACGCCAAACTGATGGAGTGGATAGCCCAGGCCAACGTAGTATTCAACAAGCTGGAAGACTTGCCTTTCCCAACCGTGTCGGCCATCAAGGGCTTCGCCCTGGGCGGAGGCTGTGAAGCGATTCTGGCCACCGATTTCCGTGTTGCCGATACCAGCGCCAAGATAGGTCTGCCAGAAACCAAACTCGGCCTTATCCCTGGTTTTGGCGGTACCGTACGCCTGCCACGGCTGATTGGTGCCGATAACGCACTGGAGTGGATCACCACAGGTAAAGATCAGCGCCCCGAAGATGCCCTTAAAGTGGGTGCAATCGATGCCGTAGTTGCCCCGGAAAATCTGGAAGCGGCTGCCATTCAGATGCTCAACGACGCCCTCGCCGGCAAGCTCGACTGGCAAGCCCGCCGCGCCCGTAAACAGGCGCCGCTGACGCTGCCCAAACTCGAAGCCATGATGTCTTTCACCACCGCCAAAGGCATGGTGTATGCCGTTGCCGGCAAGCACTACCCTGCGCCCATGGCAGCCGTGTCCGTGGTTGAACAAGCAGCCGGTATGAGCCGCGCCGAGGCCCTGGTCGTCGAGCACAACGCCTTTATCAAGCTGGCAAAAACCGATGTTGCCACTGCGCTTATCGGTATTTTCCTCAACGACCAGTTGGTAAAAGGCAAGGCGAAAAAGGCCTCCAAACTGGCGAAGGACATCAAGCACGCCGCCGTATTGGGCGCCGGAATCATGGGTGGTGGTATTGCCTACCAAAGCGCCAGCAAAGGCACCCCTATCGTCATGAAAGACATCAATCAGGCCGCATTGGATTTGGGTCTGAACGAAGCTGCCAAACTGCTGAGTGCTCAGGTTGCCCGCGGCCGCTCAACCCCAGACAAGATGGCCAAGGTGCTCAATAACATCACCCCGGCTCTGGACTACGCCCCTATCAAAGACGTCAACGTCGTTGTTGAAGCCGTGGTGGAAAATCCCAAGGTTAAGGCCATGGTGCTGGCCGATGTGGAAAATGTAGTGGCCGAGGATGCGATTATTGCTTCCAACACCTCTACCATCTCCATCGATTTACTGGCCAAGAGCCTCAAAAACCCTGCCCGCTTCTGCGGCATGCACTTCTTTAACCCGGTACACAAGATGCCGCTGGTTGAGGTCATTCGCGGTAAAGACACCAGCGAAGAAACTGTCGCTTCCGTGGTGGCTTATGCCAGCAAGATGGGCAAAACCCCCATCGTGGTAAACGACTGCCCGGGCTTCTTCGTAAACCGTGTACTCTTCCCTTACTTTGCCGGCTTCAATGGCCTGTTGGCCGATGGTGGCGACTTCGCAGCCATCGACAAGGTGATGGAAAAACAATTTGGCTGGCCAATGGGTCCTGCCTACCTGCTGGACGTTGTTGGTCTGGACACAGGCCATCATGCTCAGGCCGTGATGGCAGAAGGCTTCCCGGACCGCATGGGCAAGTCAGGTAAAGATGCCATCGATGTGATGTACGAAGCCGGTCGCCTCGGTCAGAAGAACGGTAAGGGTTTCTACCAGTACAGTATCGATAAACGTGGCAAGCCAAAGAAAGACGTGGATCCTGCCTCTTACACCATGCTTGCCGAAGCCTTTGGTGCTCAGAAAGCCTTCGACGCCGATGAAATTATTGCCCGCACCATGATCCCCATGATCATCGAAACGGTACGCTGCCTCGAAGAAGGTATTGTTGCCAGCCCGGCCGAAGCCGATATGGGTCTGGTGTATGGCCTTGGCTTCCCTCCATTCCGCGGCGGTGTATTCCGCTATCTGGATACCATGGGCGTGGCCAACTTTGTGGCACTGGCCGATAAATATGCCCACCTGGGCGGCCTGTATCAGGTTACCGACGCCATGCGCGAACTTGCCAGTAACAATGGCAGCTACTATCCAAAGGCCTGATTAGGGAAGGATTATCAAAATGAAACAAGCCGTTATCGTAGATTGCATCCGTACTCCCATGGGCCGTTCCAAGGGTGGTGTATTCCGTAATGTTCGCGCCGAGACCCTGTCTGCCGAGCTGATGAAAGCCCTGTTACTGCGTAACCCCGGCGTTGACCCAAACACCATTGAAGACGTGATCTGGGGCTGTGTGCAGCAAACACTTGAGCAGGGCTTTAACATAGCCCGCAACGCCTCACTGTTGGCTGGCGTGCCTAAAACGGCCGGTGCCGTGACCGTTAACCGCCTGTGCGGTTCTTCCATGGAAGCCCTGCATCAGGCATCCCGTGCCATCATGACCGGCATGGGTGATACCTTCATTATTGGTGGTGTTGAGCACATGGGTCATGTGCCCATGAACCACGGTGTCGACTTCCACCCTGGCCTCGCCGCCAATGTGGCCAAGGCCTCTGGCATGATGGGCCTGACTGCCGAAATGCTGGGTAAACTGCACGGTATCAGCCGTGAAATGCAGGACCAGTTTGCCGTTCGCTCACACCAGCGAGCCCATGCAGCCTCGGTTGAAGGCCGCTTTGCCAACGAGATTTATGCCATCGAAGGCCACGATGCCAACGGTGCCCTTATCAAGGTGGATTACGACGAAGTTATCCGTCCGGAAACCACACTCGAGTCCCTGGCCGGTCTGCGCCCCGTGTTCGACCCAGCCAATGGTACAGTAACCGCAGGTACCTCTTCTGCACTGTCTGACGGCGCCGCTGCCATGCTGGTGATGGAAGAAGAAAAAGCCCGCGCCCTGGGCCTGACTATTCGTGCCCGGGTGCGTTCCATGGCCGTGGCCGGCTGTGACGCCGCCATCATGGGTTATGGTCCTGTGCCTGCCACTCAAAAGGCACTGGCCCGTGCAGGTCTCAGCATTCAGGATATGGATGTGATTGAGCTGAACGAAGCCTTTGCTGCTCAGTCTCTGCCTTGTGTGAAAGACTTGGGGCTGATGGATGTGGTGGACGATAAGGTGAACCTCAACGGTGGTGCTATCGCCCTGGGTCACCCACTGGGCTGCTCCGGTGCCCGTATCTCCACAACCCTTATCAACCTGATGGAACATAAGGACGCTACTCTGGGTCTGGCAACCATGTGTATCGGTTTGGGCCAAGGCATTGCCACTGTGTTTGAACGTGTGTAACACGGCCCAAACGCAGTAAGTAAAAAGCCGACCATTGGGTCGGCTTTTTGTTTCACGTGAAACAGCGTCAGATTTTAAAGCGGCCAGTGATGCTCTTTAAATCCAGGGCAAGCTCACTGAGTTGTGTGGAGGCAACAGCCGTCTGCTCCGAACTGGCCGCATTCACAGCCGCAGCATCGCTTATCACAGCAAGACTTTGACTGATATCCTCGGCCGCCAACGTTTGCTGAGATGCCGCTGTAGCAATTTGCTCTGCATTGGCGGCGATAGACTCTATCTCTATGTGAGTGTTACGAATGGCTTCGGCGGTACATTCGGCGCTGTCGACCGTTTGCTGAAGATGCCCTGTACTTTCCCCCATTACCCCAACGGCATTTTGTGTGCCCTGCTGCAGCAAAGCAATCATCTCTTCGATATCGCGGGTCGATTGCGCTGTCTTTTGTGCCAGTTGCCGTACTTCGTCAGCCACAACGGCAAAACCACGCCCCTGTTCTCCCGCTCGGGCCGCCTCAATCGCGGCGTTCAGGGCGAGCAAATTGGTCTGGTCTGCGATGCCACGGATGACCTCCAGCACCTTGCTAATTCCCTGGCTTTGCCGCTCCACGTTGCGAATAACATCGGTTGCTTCAGTAATCGCAGAAGCCAGGCTATTGATGGTAGCTATATTACTTCTTACCTGAGTGTCGGCGATTTGCGACAACCCGTACGCCGCCTGAGTCGAGTCAGCTACCTGTCGAGCATTGTGTGCCACGTCAGCGATGGTGGCCGTCATTTCATTTATCGATGTCGATACACGTTCAATATTTGCTTGCTGATGAAACAGACTCTGATTGGTTTCTTCGCTCGCGACACGGGTTTGTTCTGATGCTGCAGAAAGCTGCTCGGTAATACCCACAATCCGTGAGACCAGCTCTCGAAGATTGTGAGACATGGTTTCCATGGCGAGATACACACCTGTCTTCTCGGCATGGCAAAAGTCGATGGCCAAGTCCCCCCCGGCCACACGTTCTGAAATTTGTTGCATAACGGCTGGTTCGCCCCCTAAAGGACGTAATACGGAACGCAGGATCAGCCGAGCAAAACCAACCACCACCAGCACAGAAATCCCCAAAACTATCCACAGGCTATTTTTAATAGCCACAACAGATTCCAGCGCTTCTGCCTCATCGATTTCCACAATCAAGGCCCAGCGAATTTTGCCTGCCAAATCGGGGCTGATTGGCCGGTATGCCGACAGCACCAAATTCCCCTGATAGTCGGCTATGACTTCCATGCCGCTTTCACCGTTTAGGCCTTTTCTGGATGCCACTGTGTTGATGCCATTCGCTTCCACTGAACCGGCAAAACTGGCAATAACCGAGCGGCGCACTGGGTCCAGAAGCGAGTCCGAGCGCATACGAAAGTCGCTGCCAACCAGATAGCTTTCTCCCGTATCCCCCATACCGGCTCTTTGACTCATTAATTGATTGATGCGGTCAATCGAGAGCTGAAGCGCTACCACGGCGATTAGGCGCCCATGATAAACAACCGGCATCCCAATGAAGGCTGCCGGTTGTCCCCCACTGGGGGTATATGGCATAAAGTCAACCATTTCAATATTTTGGCTTGCTAATATGTTCCTGAAGAGATCCGCGAGGTTGGTGTCTTTGTAAGGCCCGGAAACCAGATTCGTTCCATAGTCGGATTCTTTTGCATGGCTGTAAGCCAAGTCGCCATCCGGTGCAATGACAAACAGGTCATAGTAGCCATATTCCTTCACCATTTGGGTGAAGTAGTCCTCATGCGCATGGGTAATATGTCTAAGAGAGGAGCCATCACTGAAACTCACCATGTCGACCATGGCAGCAGCCAGCATCTTAAGATCGGCTCTATTATCGGCAAAGTATTCTGTCAGCTGGTTTTCCTTCAGCTGCCTCACAGCTTCCAGCTTGTTATATACCTGAGCTTTCAATGCCCGCTCGGCAAGCTGCTCCGATACTACCCCTGCAATGACCAACGGCAATAAGCCAATGCACAGCAGCCCATACCAAATCCCCTTTTTAAACGACATTGCCTTATCACTACCCCATAGTCTGCAGAAATCTGTATTGCTTGTATGGCGAGCAACACTAGCAATCGAACTTAAGTCTGCAACTATCAAATGGTTATTTGCTTATTCATGGAATTGCGTACGGGGTGAGATTGAACGTTTTAGGTGCCAAATCGCTGAGATTATGAACACTGTCCGAAAAGTTGAAAAATCTTTTCCCACTAACGTCAGTCGTTCCACGTGGAACATCGACTTTGCGCGATACCGCATAATCCAGTGTTGGCTTGGCGTTGCCACAGTGAGTGGAGTAAAATTTGCCCCAATGACCATTGCTCTCTTTTCAAGATTTCTTATGACCAATATTTTTGCCGAAGCCGATAAGCAACTCGATGCTTTGGGACTGCGTTGTCCAGAACCTGTGATGATGGTACGCAAAACAGTGCGCCACATGGCAGACGGTGAAACCCTGCTGATTATTGCAGACGATCCTGCCACCACTCGCGACATTCCGAGCTTTTGCGAGTTTATGGACCATACCCTGGTCGCCAGTGATACGTCAGTAACACCCTATCGATACCTGATTAAAAAGGGCCTCTAGTAGAGTCCTTGAAGATTATTATTTGAAACAGAAATGAGGTTTTCCTGATCCTGGATTTATGAGATAACAACTTGACGTGCGCTAAGGACTAGCCTGCATTATTCAGTCTTTATCTCAATAACTATAACGATTAGGAAACCCAGATGTTCAAGACCCGTCTCCACCCAACCATGATTGCGGTGGCATTGGCTTTTGCTCCTGCAGCCTATGCCGCCGGCGACGCCGAAACCTGGCAAGTAAACGCCCCGACCAATGCTCCGCTGGAAAAAGTCAGTGTCGATGTAAACGAAGGCACCTGGATGAACCTGAGCCTGAGCCCGGATGGTAAGTACATAGTTTTTGACCTGCTGGGTGACATCTACCGCATCCCAGCCAAGGGTGGTGAAGCTGAAGTACTCGCCAGTGGTATTGCCTGGCAGATGCAGCCAGTTTACAGCCCTGATGGCAAGTACATTGCGTTTACCTCGGATCAGGACGGTGGTGACAACCTCTGGGTAATGGATGCCGATGGTAAAAACCCACGCGCAGTCACCAAAGAAACTTTCCGCTTGATTAACAGCCCAGCCTGGAGCCCTGATTCCCAGTATCTGGTGGGTCGAAAGCACTTTACCGCCAGTCGCAGTCTGGGTGCCGGTGAAGTCTGGCTGTATCACATCAGTGGCGGTGAAGGTGTTCAGCTAACCGAGCGCCCCAATGATCAGAAAGACCTGGGTGAACCTGCTTACTCACCCGATGGCCGTTATATCTATTTCAGTCAGGACGCTACGCCCGGAAAGACCTTCCACTATTCCAAAGATTCCGTGGCCGGTATCTACAAAATTAAGCGCTATGACACCCAAACCGGTGAGATTGAAGTGCTGATTGAAGGTACCGGTGGTGCAATCCGGCCTACACCCAGCCCAGATGGCAAAAAGCTCGCCTTTATCAAGCGCGATGGATTCCAATCCACTCTCTATTCATTGGACCTGGCTTCGGGCGCGAAAGAAAAGCTGTACGGCGAACTCGACCGTGACATGCAGGAAACCTGGGCTATTCACGGTGTTTACCCCACCATGGCCTGGGATAAAAACAGTAACGATATTCTGTTTTGGGCCAAGGGCAAGATCCAACGTCTGAACGTATCCAGCAAAAAAATCACCGAAGTGCCCTTCCACGTGAAGACACAGCTGGATGTGCAACCCTCAGTTCGATACACCCAAAACCTTGATCACAATACCTTCGATGTAAAAATGCTGCGCATGGCCCAGGTTTCACCTGACGGTAAGCATGTGGTGTATGAGGCACTGGGTAAGCTTTGGATTAAATCCTTACCTGAAGGTAAGGTCAGCCGTTTAACCAAACTGGATGACGGCATTTCTGAGCTGTACCCGACCTGGTCTCGGGATGGCAAGCAATTGGCCTTTACCACCTGGACCGATAAAGATCAGGGCACGGTACAGGTAATTAGCCTCGGTAATCGTAAGACCACCAAGATAACTCAGGTGCCAGGCAAGTATGTTGAACCTGTATTCTCGCCCAATGGTGAGCTGCTGGTTTACCGCAAAGCCAGCGGTGGTTACATCACCCCGACGACCTGGTCAAAGGATCCTGGTATTTACAAAGCCAGTTTGAAAACTAAAGAAAACACCCGCATCAGCGCGCTGGGCTTCCAGCCACAGTTTGGTGCCGATAGTGGCCGGGTGTACTTTATGGAAAGTGGCGAAACCCCACAGTTCTCCTCTATCAATCTGGATGGTTTTGAAAAACGCACTCACTACACCAGCAAGCATGCGACCGAATTCCGTATTTCCCCCGATGGTGAGCAGCTGGCTTTTGCCGAGCGTTTTAAAGTTTGGGTAACCCCTTTTGCCAAACACGGTGAGACCATTGAGATTGGCCCCAAGGCCAGCAATCTGCCTGTTACGCAGCTGAGTGTTCGCGCCGGTGAAAGCTTAAGCTGGAACAGCAAGAGCAATCAGCTGTACTGGACCCTTGGCCCCGAACTGTATCAAATGCCAATCGATAGCAGCTATAGCGCCAAGGCAGATGCAACATCAAAACCTCAGCCAACGATCACCAATATTAGCTTCGAACAGAAGGCCGATGTTCCACGTGGAACCATTGCCTTTGTCGGCGGCAAAGTGATTACCATGGATAAGGACCAGGTGATCGACAATGGTGTGGTGATAGTAACAGATAACAAAATTTCAGCTGTAGGCAGTAAAGATGCAGTAACCATCCCTGCATCGGCTGAAGTTATCGATATCAGTGGCAAGACGATTATGCCGGGTCTGTTTGATGCCCACGCACACGGTGCTCAAGGTGAAGATGAAATCATTCCTCAGCAGAACTGGAATCTTTATGCGGGCCTGTCACTTGGTGTAACCAGCATCCATGACCCATCAAACGATACTACTGAAATTTTTGCCGCGTCCGAGCAGCAGAAGGCCGGTAAGATTGTTGGCCCGCGTATCTTCTCAACCGGCACTATTCTTTACGGCGCTAACCTGCCCGGTTACACCAGCCATATCGATTCTGTTGATGATGCAAAGTTCCACTTGGAACGCCTGAAGAAAGTTGGCGCGTTCAGCGTTAAGAGCTACAACCAACCGCGCCGCAACCAGCGTCAGCAGGTGATTGCCGCCGCACGCGAATTGGAAATGATGGTTGTGCCTGAGGGCGGCAGTTTGCTGCAACATAACCTCACCATGATTGCCGATGGCCACACTACTGTAGAACACTCTCTGCCAGCGGGTGCCATCTACAACGACATTAAGCAGTTTTGGGGCCAGACCAAGGTTAGCTATACCCCAACACTCGTCGTTGCCTATGGTGGTATTTCAGGTGAAAACTATTGGTACGATAAGACAGATGTATGGGCTCACCCACGTTTGTCCAAGTTCGTACCGGGGGATCTGCTCAAGGCTCGCTCAATGCGTCGCCCCACGGCACCAGAAGGCCATTACAACCACTTCAATGTCGCCCGTGTCGCCAACGAGCTGAACAATGTTGGCGTACATCCCAACATAGGTGCTCACGGTCAGCGTGAAGGCTTGGCAGCGCACTGGGAAATGTGGATGTTTGCCCAAGGCGGTATGAGCAACATGGAAGTGCTGAAGACGGCGACCATCTACCCAGCCAAGACCTTTGCCATGGATCATCAATTAGGTTCAATCAGTGAAGGTAAGCTGGCTGACCTCATCGTTATCGATGGAGACCCACTGGCCGATATCCGTGTAACCGATAAAGTGACCCACACCATGGTTAACGGCAAACTCTATGATGCCGAATCCATGAATCAGCTTAACGGTGACAAGCGCCAGCGTCAGCCTTTCTTCTTCGAAGAAATCTAACCGGTGTTCGCAAAATCATCTCCTCTCAGGAGATGATTTCTGAAAACGAAAAAGGTGTTCCACGTGGAACACCTTTTTATTGGCTGGCCAGTCGCTCCCAGCATCAATACTTTTGGTAGCAATGGCAATCAACCGTGTGGTCATTCACCATGCCGACCGCCTGCATAAAGGCATAGCAAATAGTGGGGCCGACGAAGTTAAAGCCGAGTTTCTTAAGCGCCTTGGACATAGCTTCCGATTCCGCCGTCTGGGCCGGTACCTCTGAAATGGACGCAAACCGATTGACCTTGGGTGCGCCACCAACAAAACTCCACAAAAACGCAGAGAAGTCATTCCCGGCATCAACGTAACTCAGGTAGGCTCGGGCGTTGCGGATAATGGAGTTCACCTTGGCACGGTTACGGACTATGCCCGGGTTTTGCATTAACTCCTCCACCTTGGCCTCATCGAAATTGGCAATGATGGCAGGCTCAAAGTAGGCAAAGGCGGCTTCGTAATTTGCCTGCTTCTTTAAGATGGTGATCCAGGAAAGACCTGCCTGCTGCCCATCGAGACATAACTTGGCAAAGAGTTCCCTGGAATCATATACCGGCCTGCCCCAAACCTCGTCGTGATACTGCTGATACAGGCTATCGTTCCCTACCCAAGCGCACCGATTCCTACTGTCTGCCATCGTCTTTCCCTGTGTTTTAGCCCAAAATTCGCTAAAAAATAGCCTACATAAGCACAGATCTACAAGGTATAATCGAACCCATTTTCTATTTTCAGCTGACAGCAGTAGACATGACGACGAAATACGACGTAAAGACATTCCAGGGCTTTATTTTGACCCTGCAGGATTACTGGGCTCAGCAAGGCTGTGCCATTGTCCAACCACTGGATATGGAAGTCGGTGCCGGCACCTTCCACCCTCAGACCTTCCTGCGTGCCCTCGGCCCCGAGCCAATGAGCAGCGCCTATGTGCAGCCTTCACGCCGCCCAACCGATGGTCGCTACGGTGAAAACCCGAACCGCTTGCAACACTACTACCAGTTCCAGGTCGTATTGAAGCCATCCCCTGACAACATTCAGGAACTCTACTTAGGCTCGCTGCAAGCCCTGGGTATCGACACCCAAATCCACGACATTCGCTTCGTGGAAGACAACTGGGAATCGCCAACACTGGGCGCCTGGGGTCTGGGCTGGGAAGTGTGGCTCAACGGCATGGAAGTGACTCAGTTCACCTACTTCCAGCAAGTGGGCGGTATCGAATGCAGCCCAGTGACCGGTGAAATCACCTATGGTCTCGAGCGTCTGGCCATGTACATCCAGGGCGTAGACAGCGTTTACGATCTGGTATGGACCGATGGCCCTATGGGTCGCATCACCTACGGCGATGTGTTCCACCAGAACGAAGTAGAACAATCTACCTATAACTTTGAGCACGCCGACGTGGACTTCCTGTTCGGCATGTTCGACCAATGCGAAAAAGCCTGTCAGCATTTGTTGTCATTGGAAACTCCTCTGCCTCTGCCCGCTTACGAGCAAGTCATGAAGGCCTCACACGCGTTCAACCTGCTGGATGCCCGTCACGCTATCTCTGTGACCGAGCGTCAGCGCTACATTCTGCGTGTGCGCACCATGGCCAAAGCAGTTGCCGAAGCCTACTACAAGGCCCGCGAAGCCCTCGGCTTCCCGATGTGCAAATAAGAGGAAGATTAAATGAAATTCGAAAACCTGCTCATCGAAATCGGTACCGAAGAGCTGCCACCGAAAGCGCTCCGCACCCTGGCCGAATCCTTTCAGGCCAATTTCAGCGAAGAACTGACCAAGGCCGAACTGCCATTTGAATCTATAGAATGGTATGCCGCTCCACGTCGTCTGGCCCTGTACGTTAAGGGTCTGGCCACCGCTCAGGAAGATAAAGTCGTTGAAAAGCGCGGCCCTGCCGTGCAGTCCGCTTTCGATGCCGAAGGTAACCCCACCAAGGCCGCGGAAGGCTGGGCCCGTGGTAACGGTATTACCGTAGCCGAAGCCGAGCGTCTGGCCACTGAAAAAGGTGAATGGCTGGTTTATCGTGCCAATGTCGCCGGTGAGCCAACAGCAGCACTGGTGCCTGCCATAACCCAGCGCGCGCTGGACAAGCTGCCTATCCCCAAACCAATGCGTTGGGGTAGCAACAGCACTCAGTTTATCCGCCCCGTGCACACAGTTACCCTGCTGCTTGGCAGCGAACTGATTGCCGGTGAGGTGCTGGGCATCCAGTCTGACCGCATCATCCGCGGCCACCGCTTTATGGGCGAGTCCAGCTTCAGTCTTGATCATGCCGACAACTACCTGGCTGCTCTGAAAGAGCGCGGCAAAGTCATCGCCGACTATCAGGCCCGTAAAGCCCTTATCAAGATTGACGCCGAAAAAGCCGCAGCCGTGATAGGTGGCAACGCCGACATCGAAGAAGGCCTGCTGGAAGAAGTGGCCTCGCTGGTTGAGTGGCCAGTGGTACTTACCGCCCACTTCGAAGACAAGTTCCTGGCCGTGCCTGCAGAAGCGCTGGTGTACACCATGAAGGGCGACCAGAAGTACTTCCCGGTGTTCTCAAACGATGGCAAGCTGCTGCCAAACTTCATTTTTGTGGCCAATATCGAGTCCAAAGATCCGGCGCAAATCATCTCCGGTAACGAGAAGGTGGTTCGCCCACGTCTGGCCGACGCCGAGTTCTTCTTCAACACCGACAAGAAGCACACTCTTGCTAGCCGCTTGGCAAGCCTGGATACCGTAGTATTCCAGAAGCAACTGGGCACCCTGAAAGACCGTGCCGAGCGCATCTCTGCCCTCGCCGGCTTTATCGCCGGTCAAATTGGCGCCAGCAGCGAAGACGCCGCCCGTGCCGGTTTGCTGTCAAAGTGCGACCTGATGACCAACATGGTGATGGAATTCACCGACACCCAGGGCACCATGGGCATGCACTATGCGCGTCTCGACGGTGAAGCCGAAGCCGTTGCTGTGGCACTGGAAGAGCAATACAAGCCCAAGTTCAGTGGCGACAGCGTGCCTAGCGCCGGTGTTTCCTGCGCCGTGGCACTGGCTGAAAAGCTCGACACCCTGTCTGGCATCTTCGGTATCGGTCAGGCGCCTAAAGGCGCTGCCGACCCGTTCGCGCTGCGCCGTGCCGCCATTGGTGTACTGCGTATTATCGTAGAGAACAAGTTGCCGCTGGATCTGGTTGATTTGATTGCCAAAGCAGTCGAATTGCACGGTGCCAACCTCAGCAATGCCCAGGCTGCTGATGAAGTGCTCGAGTTCCTGATGGCCCGCTTCCGCGCCTGGTATCAGGACAAAGGCATCAGCACCGACGTTATCCTCGCTGTACTGGCCCGTCGTCCAACCCGCCCTGCGGATTTTGATGACCGCATCCTGGCGGTAAGCCACTTCCGCACCCTGGAGCAGGCCGCTGCGCTGGCCGCCGCCAACAAGCGTGTGTCCAACATTCTGGCCAAGGTAGAAGGTGAACTGCCAAGCGGCATCAATGCTGCATTGCTGAGCGAAGCCGCTGAAAAGGCGCTGGCCGACAAGCTTGCCGAAGTCACACCTGTGATTGCCCCACTGTTTGCTGCCGGTAACTACCAACAGGCGCTGACCGAACTGGCTGCCCTGCGTGAGAGCGTGGATCAGTTCTTCGAAGACGTAATGGTAATGGCCGATGACCAGGCGCTTCGTAACAACCGTCTGGCACTGCTTGGTAACCTGCGTGACCAGTTCCTGCACGTCGCCGACATTTCTCTGCTTCAGTAATGCAGCAGTAGCAAATGCTCGTTAAGAAAAACGCGCCTCAGGGCGCGTTTTTTTATGCCTAAAATTCTTTCTCAACGGGTAAAGAGGATGAGCTTATCGTGCAGGGGATCAAAGGTTTTCCTGTCCATGCCTATGCGTACCAGCAAATCGTTCAGCTGCGCCTCTTTAAGCCTGGCTGCCTGCCACAACATGGAACACTCACTGATATAGTTAGCTGTCCAGATAGCTTTTGGCAGGGGTTCTGTGGGCATATTGTCTGGATTTGCCAATGCTGCAAGAGAACGGGAAAATAACGGTGGCAGTTGCCAGGATCGTGCCAATACAGCACTTAAAATCAATGACTTGGATGTCATAACCTGACGAAACAACCATGATCTTGGCTGTTCCCCGGGTTCAGCCTTGGCGAAGGCTTCCAGCAACATCTGAAAAATCGCTATCTTACCCACATCGTGAATAAGCCCCAGCATAAAGGCGGTATCCTGATCCTCTTTGGCCAACTCGGCGGCCAGATAGGCAACCTGAAGCGAATGCCGCCATACCTCAGCGCCGAATCGACGGTAATAAATTGGCTTTATTTCAACAACTTCTCTAACTTTCACTGCACTCACGAAACGCCTGAGCTGTTCGCGTCCCAGAATTACCACCGCCTGCTGTAAGCTGGTGATATCCTTGGCTCCCCGATGAAATGCGGGCGCATTACACAGCTGGATCACCTCTGCACTGAGCACAGGGTCGCGCTTGATTAGCGCTATCACCTCATCGGTGTCGACCTCCGGATTGGCAAGCTGTTTATCCAATTCAATCAAATCGTGGGGCAGTTTGAAAACCTTTTCGGCAATCACCTTGGGGTCGGCCAGTGCAGACTCCACGTTGCCGATCAGCCGCTTTTCAAGGTTATTGGCAATGCCGCCGGTATCTTTATGACTGGTTGCAAACAGCAGGCTGTAAAAGAGTGCCTCCACATCCACGGTAGGTGCAGCAACCGTATCGGTATCGTTGGGGGTTGAAGATATCTTCTCGGCAACCCGGTTTTGGGCCTTAGCGGCTATACCTTCGCCGGAAAGGCTGCGGGGACGCTCCACCACTGTATTGTCACGAATATTGAAAAGCTTGCTGAAAAGCCGCATTAAGGACGGTTTCCTTCCAATGAAAAACCCGATTTATCAAGCAGGTTATGGCAGAAGTTCAAGATTAAATACTAGGCTTTCGGTCAGAAATTGCCAGCCCTGTTCGTCACAGATACGTGACGGCAACCCTGGATAGTGCAGCTGAACCTCAACTTAACAAACCCCAAATAAAACAACATTTATGGATCAATTTATTGACACTGGTGGGGGCTTTTTTTAGGTTCAGAAGATGTTTGGCTTAAGGAATATCCCCCATGCAGTCTCTTTCTCCCCAAATCTCGGTTTTGGGTGAGTATCAGGTATTCCTTGGCTTGCCGCTTTCGTCAAACCCCGAGGTTTGTCTGCATATCCAGAGCCGTATCTGGCAGCTGGCCAATAGGTGCCGGGACCGAGACGGCGTGTTGGATACCGTGCCCGGGATGAACAACCTGACGTTAAGACTGAGTGACAATCAGGACCCCGAGCTGTGGTGTCGCTGGTTAGAGGCGGAGTTTCATCGCACCGCCAGCCCTGATATTCATAAAGGACGCGAGCATATTATTCCTGTCAGTTACGGTGGCGAAGCTGGCCCCGACCTGGAATCATTGGCCACCCGGCACGGACTGAATAGCCGGGACATCATTCGTCTCCACACCCAAGGCAATTATCGGGTCCTCTTTATCGGATTCTTACCCGGATTTCCCTACCTCAGTGGCCTGTCAAATACACTGCACACTCCCAGACTGGCCACACCCAGGCAAGCGGTTCCCGCCGGCAGCGTCGGAATAGGTGGTGCTCAAACAGGTATTTATCCCTGCACGGCCCCCGGCGGCTGGCATCTCATAGGTAGAACTCATACGCAGCTATTTGATGCCACCGCCAACTCCCCTTGCCTGCTGTCACCAGGCGACAGAGTGATTTTTGTCGAGGGAGGGCACTATGCTTGAAGTGATGCTGGCAGGCATTCAAACCACGGTGCAGGATCTCGGCCGCAGCGGCGTTGCCCATCTGGGCCTGCCCCGCAGTGGCGCGCTGGACCGTCAGGCTCTGCTGCTCGCCAACCGGTTGCTGGGGAATCCGGATAACACTGCTGGCCTCGAGTTTGCTCTCGGTCAGTCGAGTCTTAGATTTAATCGCGATGCCTGGATTGCGCTCACAGGTGCCGACTTCGATGCCCGAATCGATGCCAAGCCGGTCTGGAGCGGCTGGCGCAGCCTGATTAAAGCCGGACAGACACTTAGCCTGCGCGGCCCAAAGGCAGGAATGCGAGCCTATTTGGCGGTGGACGGCGGTATTCAGGTGCCCCTGTTTATGGGCTCGGCCAGCACAGATTTATCCAGTGGCCTGGGCGGTCTTGAAGGACGAGCACTGAGGTCCGGCGACCGACTTGAGCTTGGGCCAGAACGGTCGCTGAAGCATCAGGTAGGCGCTATGCAAAGCCCTTGGGACAATCAGATAAGGGTGTTGCCAGGGCCGCAATATCCCCTGCTCGCCGAAACCTCAATACTCACAGAGTCAACGTGGCAACTACAGCCAAGCAGCAATCGTATGGGCGGCAGATTGACGGGGCCAGCGCTGCGCCTGAAGGCGCCGCTGGAGATGGCCTCCCAGGGCGTGTTCCCCGGGGTCATTCAACTGCCGCCATCGGGACAACCCATAGTGCTGTTAAACGATGCGCAAACCACCGGCGGTTATCCGATTGTGGCCACAGTGATTGAGGCCGATCTGTGGAAACTCGCCCAGGCTCGGCCAGGGCAATCACTGCAATTTGTGTTGGTCGATCGCGCCGAAGCGCTGGCGGCCTGTGAACGCTGGAAACAGTATTTTTATCGCCTCGGCCGCGCCCTGGGCAGCGGAGAAGCCCATGTCTAATCTTCAGTTAAACGCCGATGTGGGCGAAGGCTATCCTTTTGATGCCGAGATTCTCGCGCTTGTGGATGCCGCCAACATAGCCTGTGGTGGCCACGCCGGCGACTCAGACAGCATGCGCGCCACGGTAAAGCTTGCCATGGCAAACGGCTGCCTGATTGGCGCCCATCCGTCATTCCCCGATAAAGCCAACTTTGGCCGCTTGCCGATGAACATGGATGCCACCGAGCTGACCACCAGCCTTATCGCCCAAATCCAGGCCCTGAAGCAGATTTGCGATGAAGAAGGCGCGGTAATGTTTCACGTGAAACCCCATGGCGCCCTCTACAATCAGGCCGCTTTCGATAAAGAGTTGGCCACATGCCTAATCGAGGCGATACAGGCCGTCGACTCCAAGCTGGTGCTAATGGGGTTGGCGGCGAGCCCCCTGCTGCAATGGGCCCGTGAGGCAGGCCTTAAGGTGCAGGCGGAGGCCTTTGCTGACCGCCGCTACGAGGCCGACGCGTCCCTGGTATCGCGGCAAAAACCGGGGGCCGTAATCCACAACCAAGCCGAAGCGCTGGCACAGGTGCAGGCGTTAATGTCGGGCAAGGCCGCCAGTATCGATGGCGCGCCGCTCAGATTAAGGGCCGACACCCTGTGCCTGCACGGTGACAATCCCGAGGCGTTGCAGTTTGCCCGCCGCATACGGGCATTGCTGGAGGCAAGCCATGCTGAATGAGCTGCTCGCCCTCAACTACTGGCCGCTGATCGGCATACCCGTGGTGGTGCTGGGCTTCGCCTTGAGATTCAACCCCTTGCTGGTTGTTACCCTTGCGGGGCTTATTACCGGCTGGGCCGTTGGCATGGATGCCGCGACTTTGCTGGAGACCTTTGGCGAGAAGTTTCTCTCCAGCCGCCAGCTGGCGTCTTTTCTGCTGATCCTGCCGGTGATAGCCCTGCTGGAGCGGCACGGTCTCAGGGAGCGTGCCAAGGGCTGGATTGCCACCATCAAAAGCGCCACCACGGCGCGCATTTTGTCGCTCTACTTTGTGGTGCGCGAAGCCAGTGCCGCGCTGGGGCTGTTAAGCCTTGGCGGCCACGCCCAAACGGTGAGACCGCTGCTGGCCCCCATGGCCGAAGCCGCCGCCATCAATGCCTACGGGGCACTGCCCAAACCCATTCGCGACAAAATCGCTGCCCACGCCGCAGCCTGTGACAATGTGGCCATGTTCTTTGGTGAAGACATCTTTATCGCCTTCGGCGCCGTGCTGTTGATGGATGCCTTCCTCAAAGAAAATGGCATCCACGGCATCGAGCCTTTGCACATAGGCCTGTGGGCAATCCCCACCGCCATTGCGGCACTGATTATTCATCTGTTCCGGCTCTCAAGGCTGGAAGCCGGCATTCGCCGCGATATAGCCCAATGGCAGGCGAAGGAAGACGCCAATCAACAGGAGGCCGAAGCATGAGCCTTATCAGTATCGACGATATCTATCTGCTGATTGGGCTGGTGGTGGCCATTTTGGTGATACTGACCCTGAAAGACAAACAACATCCCAAACGGCTGACCACGGCCCTGTTTTGGGGCTTGTTTGGCAGCCTGTTCCTGTTTGGCGATCTGGCGGTAGATACCCTGGGCGCCAAATTGGCGCACCAGATTGCCGGCGCCATGGTGATTGGTATCGCCGTGCTGGCGGGAATGGGCTGGGTCAGTCTTGGCAGCTATCAGGAAACCAGCCCGGCGCAGAAAGTGGCCAGCGCCGAGCGGCTGGGTAATCGCATCTTTTTGCCGGCACTGCTTATCCCCCTGCTGACGGTAGCGGCTACCCTGCTGCTTGCCGGAGTCAGCGTCGGTGATGTGCTCCTGCTCGATCCCAAACATCAAACCTTGGCGGCACTGGCGCTGGCATGCGGCATCGCCCTGCTGGTGGGCTGGCGTCTGACCGGCGATAACCCGCTCAAGGCGGTGGCCGAATCGCGCCGACTGGTAGACAGCATCGGCTGGGCCGCAATTCTGCCACAAATGTTGGCTATGCTGGGAGGCGTGTTTGTGGTGGCGCAAACCGGCGACAGCATCAAGGCGCTGGTCAGTCTGTTTGTTGACCCCAATAATCGCTTTGGACTGGTGGTTATTTACTGTGTGGGCATGGCGCTGTTTACCATGATCATGGGCAATGCCTTTGCCGCCTTCCCGGTGATGACCGCCGGTATCGCCCTGCCGTTTTTGATTGAAGGGCAAGGCGCCAGTCCGGCGCCCCTGATGGCCATTGGCATGTACTCGGGTTATTGTGGCACCCTGATGACGCCCATGGCTGCCAACTTCAATATAGTGCCGGCAGCGCTGCTCGACCTCGACGACAAATATCAGGTCATCAAGGTGCAGCTCCCTACGGCGCTGGCGCTGCTGACAACCAACATATTCCTGATGTATTTCATCGTTTTTGACTGAGCGAGCCCATTATGAAACCCGTGCCACTGATTTTGCTGACCGGATTTGAACCCTTTGGCGGCGAGGTAATTAACCCATCCTGGGAGGCGGTAAAAAACCTCGATGGCGAGCTTATCTGCCGCCACAGGATCAAGGCCATCAAGCTGCCCTGCGTATTCCACGATGCGCTCAGCCAGCTAACCGAGGCCATCGATTACCACCAGCCAGCTCTGGTGCTGTGTGTTGGTCAGGCAAGCGGACGCAGTGAGCTGACCCTTGAGCGTATTGGCATCAATATCGACGATGCCCGTATTGCCGATAATCGTGGCCAGCAGCCCATCGATGAACCCGTGATAGCAGAGGGTCCGGCGGCCTACTTTGCCACCCTGCCCATCAAGGCCATGGTGCGCGACCTGCGCGAAGCCGGGATCCCTGCGGCCGTGTCCAATACCGCCGGCACCTTTGTCTGCAACCATGTGCTCTATGGCATGCTGCATCAGCTAAGCCAAACCCCTGAATGCCGCGGCGGCTTTTTGCATATTCCGCTGGCACCTGAACAAGCCTCACGGCTGCCGGGCACGCCATCAATGGCACTGGAAACCGTTATCCACGGCCTGCGACTGATGCTGGCCACAGCCGTCACCACGGCCACCGACATCCACGAGAGCGCAGGACTGACCCACTGATGGCCTTCGACGATACCTTTCGTTTGAGCTGCCACGCAGTGATCACCAATGATGAGGGTAAGGTGCTACTGCTCAAGGCAAATTACGGCAACCGTCATTGGGGCCTGCCCGGCGGCGCCCTGGAGCCGGGCGAAACCATACATCAGGCACTGATGCGCGAATGTCTGGAGGAACTCGGGCAGCAAGTCAGTATCGACTATCTCAGTGGCGTGTATTTTCACTCGGTCTATAACTCGCAGGCCTTTATCTTTCGCGCCCGCCTGACAAGCCCGCATATAATCCTGAGCCCAGAGCACAGTGAATATGGTTTCTTCGCCCCAGACAGCCTGTCAGCGGTCCAGCAGCGCCGAATACAAGAGTGTTTCGACTTTAACGGGCAAGTGCAAAGCGCCGCATTTTAGCGACAGCCATGAACATCGGCACTGTAGAAAACGGCAGCCTATCAAAGTAATTTTCTAGTTAACTTATTGAATGATTTTAAAATGCATGGAGGCATACCGTGATAGTGAAACAATCCTGGCTCCAGAGTGGCGTGTGTTTGATGGCAGGGGTCGCTCTGGGCTATGTTGTCAGCAAACAGCCGACCGCCGCCATAACGGCTTTACAACCGCTCATGCCGCCCGCAGTTGCAGAGAAGCCAAATCCCACTCAGCCGCCCTTCTCAGTCCAAACGCAAACCGATAACACAGGCAGCAGCGCCGCGGGTGATAAAAGCACAGAAACGATTGCCGCATTGCAGCGCACCATCGCAGCACTGCAGAGCGAAAATGATTATTTAAAAGAAGCGCTCCATAAGGAGGCGGCCGAGACCAAAGCTCTTACGGCAAGTACCGATGCCGCCCAAGACTCTATGCAGAATAATTCGCCCGACAAAAGGGCCGACTCGGTGGCGGTTGAGGATGCCGAGCGCTACCTGCCAGCGCCTTTCGCCGCTCTGATGGCAAAACAGCAAGGAATGCTTGCAGAGCTGTTCATCACTCTTCAAACCGAACCCAAAGATGATGATTGGGCCGTGGTAATGGAACAACAGATCAGTGACTTTATCCTGACCCATGCCCAGTCGGGTGACGTGGAAATTCAGGCCATCAACTGTAAAAAGAAGACCTGCGAAATAAGAGGCTTTGAGTTGATACCCAAGGGTTGGGACAAAATCTTTAAAGAGATGGTGGATGAAAGCTGGTGGACATTCAGAAGCACCGCTGCTTCCTATGACAAATCTGCAGAATTCGGCGAATACTTCTACCTGGTGGCATCGGGCGTATAAAAAAGGGAAAGCAGCTGCTTTCCCTTTTTTGTTCCGAACCGGACGGTTACACGTCGAGGTTGGCCACGTTCAGGGCGTTGGCTTCAATAAAGTCGCGGCGCGGCTCAACCTGGTCACCCATCAAACAAGTAAACAGCTGATCGGCGGCAATGGCGTCTTCAATGGTCACCTGCAGCATACGGCGGCTCTCAGGATCCATGGTGGTTTCCCACAGCTGCTCTGGGTTCATCTCACCCAGACCCTTATAGCGCTGGATGTAGAGGCCGCGCTTGGACTCACCCACCAGCCAGTCGAGGGCTTCAATAAAGCTGGTCACTGGCTTCACTTTCTCGCCGCGCTGTACGTAACCACCTTCTTCAATCAGGCCATCGAGTGCGTTGGCCAGGGCGCCCATCTTGCGATAGTCGCTGGATTGGAAGAAGTCATAGCTGAACAGGTACTCGTGGTCGATACCGTGGCGACGCAGGGTCACCTTGGGTACGTACACCTGACGCTCCGGATCGTGCTCGGCCACGGCGTTGTAAAGTACGCCGCTGCTTTCACGCTCAACCAGATCGGCGACAAAGGCATCACACCAGGCCTGGACCTTGGCCTGATCCGCCAGCATGTCGTTGCTCAGCACAGGGTGATAGAGCATACGGTCGGTCAGCACCTCTGGATAACGCAGATCCAGACGGGCGATGATGCCTTCCACTTCACGGTACTGATTCACCAGTTTTTCCAGCGGCTCACCGCTCATGCCGGGCGCACCCTGTGATGGGTGAATAGAAGCGCCGTCGAGTGCACCTGTGGTCAAAAACTCGGTCAGGGCCGGATCGTCTTTCAGGTACTGCTCGTGCTTACCCTTTTTCACCTTGTACAGAGGTGGCTGGGCGATATACACGTAACCACGCTCAATCAGCTCAGGCATCTGACGGAAGAAGAAGGTCAGCAGCAGGGTACGAATGTGAGAACCGTCCACGTCAGCATCCGTCATGATGATGATGTAGTGATAACGGGTCTTATCCGGGTCGTACTCATCGCGGCCAATACCACAGCCCAGGGCGGTGATAAGGGTTGCCACTTCCTGAGAAGACAGCATCTTGTCGAAACGGGCTTTTTCTACGTTAAGGATTTTACCCTTCAGTGGCAGAATCGCCTGATTTTTACGGTTTCGGCCTTGTTTGGCAGAGCCACCGGCCGAATCACCCTCCACTATGTAGATTTCGGAGAGTCCGGGATCTTTTTCCTGACAGTCAGCCAGCTTACCTGGCAGACCACCCAGGTCCAACGCACCTTTACGGCGGGTCATCTCGCGGGCCTTACGGGCCGCTTCACGGGCACGGGCCGCATCGATGATCTTGCCCACAATCAGTTTGGCGTCTGTGGGGTTTTCCAGCAGGTAATCACCCAGCTTTTCACCCATGGTCTGCTCAACAGCCGACTTCACTTCACTGGAAACCAGCTTGTCTTTGGTCTGGGAGCTGAACTTGGGATCCGGCACCTTCACCGAAATGACAGCGGTCAAACCTTCACGGGCATCATCACCGGTGGCATTGGTTTTGTTCTTCTTGTTGTAACCCTCAGCTTCCATGTAGTTGTTGAGGTTACGGGTCAGCGCGCCACGGAAACCGGCCAGGTGGGTACCACCGTCACGCTGGGGAATGTTGTTGGTAAAGCAGTAGATGTTTTCCTGGAAACCATCGTTCCACTGCATGGCCACTTCCACGGTAATACCGTCTTCGCGCTCTTGGGCGAAGTGGAAGATGTCCTTGTTTACCGGGGTCTTGTTGCGGTTCAGGTACTCAACGAAAGCACTGATACCACCTTCATACTTGAAGAATTCGTCTTTGTTGTCGCGCTCGTCAACCAAACGAATACCTACGCCAGAGTTCAGGAACGACAGCTCGCGAACGCGCTTGGCGAGAATATCGAAATGAAACAGGGTGTCGGAGAAGGTTTGTTCGCTGGGCCAAAAACGGACTTCGGTACCGGTTTTGGTTGCATCACCAACAACCTTGATTGGCGCGTCAGGCACACCATGGGTATAAAACTGCTCGTGTACCTTGCCTTCACGGCGAATGGTCAGCTGCAGCTTTTTGGACAGGGCGTTTACCACTGACACACCCACACCGTGCAGACCACCAGACACCTTATAGGAGTTGTCGTCGAACTTACCACCGGCGTGCAGTACCGTCATGATCACTTCTGCGGCAGACACCCCTTCTTCAGGGTGAATGGCTACCGGAATACCACGGCCATCGTCTTTTACCGAGACTGAACCATCCACATGGATGGTGATGGTGATTTCGCTGCAATGCCCGGCCAGGGCTTCGTCGATAGAGTTGTCGACGACCTCAAACACCATGTGATGCAGACCTGTGCCATCGTCGGTGTCACCGATATACATCCCGGGTCTTTTGCGTACTGCATCAAGGCCTTTAAGTACCTTAATACTCGACGAATCGTAAGTATTCTCTGACATATTTCTCTCTCGTCGGTTATGGAAGGGTGCATCTTCCCGTCAACATACTGGGAGGACTCTGGGGATAACCTCTCCCCGGGGCCTGCCCCTTCCTTATTTAGTCTGTGTTACCCGGCCGGCCTGTACATGAAACATCCTGTCGGGGGGCACAGGCAAAGAATCCACAATGGCTGAAGGTTCGATGGCGGTGACAAACAATTGCGCCCCCGTCTCTATTAGTTCCTTCAGCAACAGCTGCCTGTGCTTGGCATCCAACTCGGAGGGCAGATCGTCCACCAAATAGATGCTGTGTTTATCGATTTGTTGCTTGAGCAACTTGCCCTGGGCAATGCGCAAGGCACACACCAATAGTTTCAGTTGGCCGCGGGATAGCGCATCCTGTGCGGGCAAAGTACCAACCCGCAATCTGAGGTCTGCCTTATGGGGTCCGCTGACCGTATGACCTATGGCCAAATCCCGCGCATACTGGGTCTGGAGCAACTCGGCAAAGTCGGTCTTGCTGTCCCAGCCACGGGTGAAAGAAACCCGGATATCCACATCGGGTAAAAACTCCCCGATTATACCCTTAAGCACGCCATTTAACGAGCCTACATAATCGTTTCTTATCGCTGTGACTTCAAGGGCATAGCGAATTAATTCCTTATCCCAGAAAGCGATGTGTTCGTAACTGGCTCCATCTCTAAGCAGCTGATTTCTTTGCTTTAAAATTCTGCGTGTATTCATCCATGCCAGATGAAACTGTTTGGAGGCATGGAAGGCGCCCCAATCGATAAATTGACGCCGCGCCGAAGGTCCCTCAAACAGCAGTGAAAAGCTCTCGGGAGTGATCACCTGAATGGGTAAGGCTTCGGCCAATTGCGACAGTCGCTTAACCTTTTCGCCGTCGATTTTGACTTCGGTATCGCCACTGCGATGCCGCCGCAGACCGATACGACTGTCCCCGGCCTGCCCTTGGGCTACCGCAAACAGCGTCAGACTGTCGGCATCGTTCTGGATAACCCGCTGGGACAAATGACTTCGGAACGAGCGGCCCATGCCCAAAAAGTAAATAGCTTCGAGGATACTGGTTTTTCCGCTGCCGTTATGGCCATAAATAAGATTCAGCCCGGCGCCTGGGGCAAGCTGGGCTGAATCAATATTGCGAAATGCGTCGATGGAGAGACGACTGAGGCTCATACCAACAAAGACTCGTCAACGACGGTCTTAGAGCCTCATTGGCATGACCACGTACATGGAGTCTTCTTCCACGTGGTTTTCAATCAGGGCACTGGAGTTACTGTCGATGAGGGTGACACGCACTTCATCGGAGCGCAGGCTGTTGAGCACATCCAGCAAATAGGAGACGTTAAAGCCTATTTCGAGGGTGGTGGAGTTGTAATCCACGTCGATGATTTCTTCGGCTTCTTCCTGCTCGGGGTTGTTGGCGGTGATTTTAAGCAAGCCATCTTCCAGCAGGATACGCACGCCACGGAATTTTTCGTTCGACAGAATCGACGCCCGTAGCAGTGCCTGTTTGAGCTGGTTACGACTGGCTATCACTATCTTGTCACCGCCCTTGGGCAGCACCCGACGATAGTCGGGGAAGCGACCGTCCACCAGCTTACTGGTGAATACGGCTGTGGCAGTGGTAGCACGAATAGCGCTCTCACCTATAGCCAGGGTGATGTCCTGATCTTCTGCATCGAGCAGGCGCGACAGTTCCACCACACCCTTACGGGGCACAATCACCTGCTTCTCAGGCAATGAGGCTTCAATCATGCGATGGCTCAGCGCCAGACGATGACCGTCGGTTGCCACGGCACGCAGTACATTACCCTCAGTCTCAATCAACAGGCCGTTAAGGTAGTAACGCACATCCTGGTTTGCCATGGAAAACTGAGTGGAGTCGATAAGCGACTTGAGGGTGCCCTGCTTTAGGGTAAATTCGATGTCCGGGCGGAATGCCTCGACATTGGGGTATTCTTCGGCTGGCAGGGTTGCCAGAGAGAAACGGCTGCGACCGCAGCGCAGCAACCATTTGTTTTCCTGCTGCTCGACCTTGATTTCGGTCTGCTCTGGCAGGGACTTGACGATATCCAGTAACTTCTTGGCGGGCACTGTCGTGCGGCCTTCCTGAACATCACCGTGAACCGTGGCTTCACCCACGAGCTCCACTTCCAGGTCGGTGCCGGTCATCTTAAGTGAGTGACCACTTACTTCCACTAAAAGATTCGCCAGAATAGGCAGATTATGCCGTCTTTCCACCGCTCCGCTTACCAGCTGCAACGGTTTTAACAGCGCATCCCTATCAATAGAAAATTTCATCGTGTCCAATCCCTGTCTTTTAGGAAGATAAGGTACGAATCAGGTTGGCATAATCTTCTTTAATATCGTGGCTCTCTTCGCGCAGCTGGGCGATCTTGCGACAGGCGTGCAGCACAGTCGTGTGGTCGCGGCCACCAAAGGCATCGCCAATCTCGGGCAAGCTTTGGTTGGTCAGCTCTTTGGAGAGGGCCATGGCCATTTGTCTTGGGCGTGCCACACTGCGGGAACGACGCTTTGACAACATGTCAGCCATTTTGATTTTGTAGTATTCGGCCACCGTCTTCTGAATGTTGTCTATAGTGACCAATTTTTCCTGCAGAGCCAAGAGGTCACGCAGTGCTTCGCGCACAAAATCGATAGTGATGGGCCGACCGGTGAAATTCGCGTTGGCAATAACCCGGTTCAGGGCGCCTTCCAGCTCACGTACGTTGGAACGCAAACGCTTGGCAATAAAGAAAGCCACTTCATCGGGCAGGTTGATGCCGCTCTCCTGGGCCTTGCGCATCAAAATTGCTACCCGGGTTTCCAATTCAGGCGGCTCGATGGCAACCGTTAAGCCCCAGCCGAAGCGGGACTTGAGCCTGTCTTCTACCCCATCGATTTCTTTGGGATAGCGATCCGACGTCAGGATGATCTGATGATTGCCTTCCAGCAGCGCGTTGAAGGTGTGGAAAAATTCTTCCTGGGATCTGTCTTTGTTGGCAAAAAATTGGATGTCATCGATAAAGAGCGCATCGACACTGCGGTAATAACGCTTGAACTCTTCGATGGCATTGTTTTGCAGCGCCTTGACCATGTCCTGCACAAAGCGCTCGGAATGCATGTACACCACTTTGGCATTGGGATTGTTTTTAATAATGCCATTGCCCACTGCGTGCAGCAGGTGGGTTTTACCCAGACCGGTACCACCATACAAAAACAGCGGGTTATAAGCGCCGCCTGGATTTTCAGCCACTTGCAATGCCGCGGCCTTACCCAACTGGTTCGATTTACCTTCTACAAAGTTATCAAACTGATAGGTGGGATTGATGTTACTGCGATGATTGCTGACAGCAGGCTCAGGCTGGCTGACGAAGCTGTTGCCTGGCTTGGGCTGAGGCGCAGCGGCCTTAACAGGGGCAGGAGCCTGAGCTTGAGGTTTGGCAGAGGGACGACTGCCGATATCAAAGCGCAGTTTTGGGGCATTATCCCCCATTTGCTCGGTAAAAAATTGGTTGATGGAATTGATGTACTTGTCGCGTACCCAATCCAACACGAAGCGGTTTGGCGCATAAAGCACCAGGGTGTCACCTTCCATTTCGGCCTGTAACGGTCTGATCCACATGCTGAATTGCTGTGCAGAGAGCTCATCCTGCAGCCTGCCGATACACTGTTGCCAAAGTGAAACCGCCAC